>NZ_FQUQ01000022.1 GCF_900129215.1 Pedobacter caeni
AAGTTATATAGAGGTAGAGCTACTGATTGGGTGCGGGGGAGTCAAATCCTACCAAATCCAGACAAACTCCGAATGCTATATAATATACACTGCAGTGAGGCCCGGGGTGCTAAGGTCACGGGCCGAGAGGGAAAGAACCCAGACCATCAGCTAAGGTCCCCAAGTTATAGTTAAGTTGAACTAACGAGGTCCGATTGCATAGACAGCTAGGATGTTGGCTTGGAAGCAGCCATTCATTTAAAGAGTGCGTAACAGCTCACTAGTCGAGCGATCGGGCATGGATAATAAACGGGCATTAAACTATACACCGAAGCTATGGGTAATATTAATATTACGGTAGGGGAGCATTCCAGCGGCAGCGAAGTTATGACGTAAGTTGTGGTGGAGCTTCTGGAAAAGCAAATGTAGGCATAAGTAACGATAAGGCGGGAGAGAAACCCGCCCACCGAAAGGATAAGGTTTCCTGATCAACGCTAATCGGATCAGGGTTAGTCGGGGCCTAAGGAGAACCCGAAGGGGATATTCGATGGACAACTGGTTAATATTCCAGTACTTTTTATAACTGCGATGTGGGGACGGAGTAGTGACACTGCCGCGATCTGACGGAATAGATCGTTAAAGGGCGTAGGTATTAGGACTGTAGGTAAATCCGCAGATCTAGCTGAAACCCGATAGTACTGCAAACCTTCGGGGGCGTAGATAGCGCAGGTAATCAGACTTCCAAGAAAAACCGCTAAGCTTCAGGTTATAAAAACCCGTACCGCAAACCGACACAGGTATCCGGGAAGAGAATTCTAAGGTGCTCGAGTGAATCATGGCTAAGGAACTCGGCAAAATGGCCCTGTAACTTCGGGAGAAGGGGCGCTGGTAGCAATATCAGCCGCAGTGAAAAGGCCCAGGCGACTGTTTAACAAAAACACATGGCTTTGCAAAATCGAAAGATGAAGTATAAGGCCTGACACCTGCCCGGTGCTGGAAGGTTAAGAGGGGATGTCATCCTCACGGAGAAGCATTGAATCGAAGCCCCAGTAAACGGCGGCCGTAACTATAACGGTCCTAAGGTAGCGAAATTCCTTGTCGGGTAAGTTCCGACCTGCACGAATGGTGTAACGATCTGGGCGCTGTCTCAGCCATGAGCTCGGTGAAATTGTGGTCCCGGTGAAGACGCCGGGTACCCGCAACGGGACGGAAAGACCCCATGCACCTTCACTACAATTTAACATTGACATTGGATACAAGATGTGTAGGATAGGTGGGAGACTATGAAGGGGCGTCGCTAGGCGTTCTGGAGTCAACGTTGAAATACCACCCTTTTTGTATTCGGTGTCTAACCCCT
>NZ_FQUQ01000018.1 GCF_900129215.1 Pedobacter caeni
CAGCATATAGATTAAACCAAAAAAACCGCTAATCAGTCTATCATGAGCGCAGGTCATGCGATCCTATATGATCATTTCCTACCCATTACTCCGGCAAAAAAGATCAAATTCCCTCTTTTCCAACCCTGATGTTAAAGAAAAAAGAAGCTATTTCTAAAGAATCATGCTGAATATAAATCGAAAAGATTCCTGGCATCCATATCTATGGTCACATTTCAACGTTAATCAGGCCAAATTTAATCCTTTTGGATCAAGCTGTCATTAAACTTTTGTCAAGCGACCTATATATACTATTTTAGTACACCATGAAAACTCCTCACTTATTCACTCAACTCCTTTTGTTAACGCTTGTTTTATTTAGCGGTATCGCCAGATCACAGGATAAAAACTTAAAACTAGTATTTATACGGCATGCCGAGCGTCCCGAAGATGGGAATAATCTCACTTGTAAAGGTTTTAACCGTTCCTTACAATTACCAGCTGTATTGTACAAAAAATTTGGGAAGCCCTCTAATATTTATGTACCTGCAATAAACCTTGGTAAAGACACTAAAAGAGCAAGGATGTTTCAGACCATTACTCCCTTTGCCATTAAATACAACCTGTCTATCAATTCTGCTTATGAAGAAGGCGACTATAAACACATCAGTAAAGCATTGTTGAAAGAGAAAGGCACTGTAATCATTGTTTGGGAACATAAAGACATACAGGAGTTGATCAGCGCCCTGGGTGTAAAATCTGCCACTCAAAAATGGGCTTCAAATGATTACGACAGCATCTGGATCGTCACTTTCCCTAATGGCCTTTCTCTTTTGAAAAAAGACAGACAAGGCTTAAACCCATCCCCTAATTGTAATTTCTAATTTTGATCTTAGGGTTTTATCATCTACTTCAGGATATACCAGGTTTATAAAACTCCATCATGAAAAAGCTATTGACCATTTTATTGCTTTTCGCATATATACAAAGCCAGGCACAAACAAATCAGTTAAAAAAGATAGAAAATTCCATCAGGGATAATGGTATAGGAAATAAATTCGAAAAGCAGATCATTGACCTGAACAATGACCAGGTTGACGACTACATCTACTTATATCAATGTGGAGAACCCAAATGCATAAAAGTATATTTAAATATAAAGGGTATTCTAACGGAGCAGATTAGTGAACAATGTTGGAGTTACGAATTATCGAGTGTAAACAACAAGAAAAAATTAACATTAACACTAGGCCATTGTTGCGGAGAAAGTCCTTATGTATCTATCAGATCATTTGAATTTAGTAACAGTCAGGCTGTAATTAAGGACAACTATGTATTGACAAATATAGAATATACTGGCAGCAGCATGTTAAGTCCGGACTTTTACAACAGCCAATCTGAAACTGCAGTCATCAATACCAGCGACTATAACTTACGGTTCTCTCCCAGTACAGACTTACTACAGGGGGAAGAAAAAGAGACCTTTACTTATGGGACTTCTGAAGGCACAAATATAATTGCCCAGATAAAAATGGGGTCCATAATTAATATTCTATCCCAACTAATTCAAAAGGATAAGACCTGGTTATTTATCGAAGTAGATTCCGCCTCCCTCATAGGGAAGAATCATCCGGTGGATTTCAATTTTAAAGATCAGAAACTAAGAGGATGGGTTAGCAGTAAATATGTGACCCGTAAATAATAATTACGCTATTTACAACACCGGCTAAGCTCAATAAGAGTTTGGCTCTTGCCGGTTATCCCAAAAAAACAACAGATGGATCTGGGAATCGCGGACCAGATAAAACAATGAACATTGTTTGGTGACCAAAGCTATCCGTAATTTCTCATCTGTTTCTGAGGCTTTGAATAAAAAAGGATTCGAGGTAATTATTATAATTGTTTTTTCTGCTTTTAGCAAAAACTTATCTGCTGAACGCCTTCCAAATTTTTCATCTATGAAGTCATAAACAGAAGTCAGTGTATCTTTAGCAGTTGGCGTATAAAAAACACTTAAGTTCATCTCAGATCAAACATACCTCTAATATCTTTTCTTTTCCCTAAAGTAAGAAATTAAGGACAGGAGTTAAACTCGTCCAGCTAGTCGGCTTCTAACAGATGCTTACAGAGGCAAGAATAAAAGCCCAGCCTTCATCCCATATTATTAAATTAACTTTTCCTTTTATTAAAGGGATTGGAGAGAAGGAAAACATCAGGTCTTGAAAACTGTATGAAGAGATCATGAAGGGATGAAGATAAAAAAGTCATGAATAATGCAAAGAAAGGGAAGTGCACTGACCTTACTGTTATTCGTTAAAGGGAATCAGGGCCAAACCAATTTCTGGTACTGTTCCAAAACCAGTACCCCTAAGCAAAAAGCTGATAAACAAGAAAAGCCTGCAGTTTCCTACAGGCTTTCTTTTAAGATTTGGCACCGACCTACTCTCCCACGTGTTACCGCAGTACCATCGGCTCTGGTGGGCTTGACTTCTCTGT
>NZ_FQUQ01000021.1 GCF_900129215.1 Pedobacter caeni
TTGGTGGTTACATTCTCTGAAGTTACCGGAGGGTTACCACTTTCTGAAGGAGTAGCTACCGAAGTATTGATCAATTGCCCCACATATCCAGGATCAATCGTTCCTTTAATCGTGATGGTCACCTCGTTTCCTGCACCTGCAGGGATATCAGCGGTAAGGCTGACATTGTTATTATTGGTTCCTGTTCCGCCGGCAGTGATGTTCGCTGTTCCGGTTTGTGCAGAAGTCCAGCTTACATTTTTGATATTTGACGGCACCACATCGGTAATTACTGCGGCAACCGCATTACTAGGTCCGGCATTGGCCACAATCACAGTATAGGTAATCTCAGATCCTGATACTGCATTCGAAGGTCCCATCTTACGCACCGACAGTCCCGATTTCGAAATGATTTTGGTCACTACCGAACTGCTGTTGTTCGACATATTAAAGTCGGTCTTACCAGCAGGTAAGGTAATGTTAGCTGTATTGGTGATGTTTTTACCCGCAGTTGCTGCATCTACTGTACCCTTCACATTGATCAGGATATAGTTGCCTGCACCTGCCGCAATATTTGCAGTGGTTGTAATGGTATTGGTGGTTCCATCTGTAGCTCCGGTAAGTGAAGCGCTACCAACAAGGGTACTGCTCCAGCTTACATTTTTGATATCTGCAGGGATGTTATCTGCAATGGTCAAACCTGTAATATTTACAGGTCCGTCATTACCAATTTTTAACTGGTAGGTGATCGCAGATCCCGCAGTGATCTCCTGTGGACCACTTTTCTCTACATAAACATCAGTAGATTGGTTTACTGCAGTCGTTACAGAACTTTCTTCTACACCGTTTGCTGTTACCTTTACGGTATTGGTAAAACTTGCTTCAGCAGTAGTTTTCACGGTTCCCTGAATTCTGATCAGAATAAGTCCGTTTGGTCCCGTCGGGATATCTCCGGAGGTCAGAATTGAATTTCCTGTACCATTGATTGGTACCACACCACCTCCAACAGTTGCCCCACCCGATGGGGTAGCCGTCCAGCTCGTTACTGCTACTGAATTCGGAACAATGTCTTCAATTGTGGCATTGGTGATGTTACTGATTCCTCCGTTTTTAACTTCTATGGTATAATCTATTCTATCTCCGATATCAATGGTAGCAGGTCCGCTTTTCGAAACCAGAATATCTGTCTGAAGTCCTACTTTGGTTGGCACTGAACTGGTGTTTGAAGAAGGATCCGGGTCCGTAATCGGACTTCCGGGAGGGAAATTCGCCGTTGCCGTATTGATGATCTCCGTAAGGTTTGGCGTGCCAGGGTCTACAGTTGCCGAAATGACTACATTCACTTCTGCACCTGCAGAAATATCCGCAGTAAGGTTTACATTTCCACTTCCGGTTCCAGTGCTTACCGAAGCTCCTGCACTGGCAGTTGCCGTCCAGGTTGCACCCGTAATTTGGGATTTCAGCGCATCTGCTATGACTACTCCAATGGCTTTACTTGGACCATCATTAACAATTCTGAGGCTATAGGTAATTGGCGCACCTGCAATAATATTTGCAGGACCAGATTTGATGATTCTCACATTGGCTACACGGCTAACAGTAGTCGTTACCGTACTTGTGGCCGGTGTAGGATCAGTAGTACCTGCCGGTGGTGTTGCAGTAGCGGTATTTACTAATGATGTGCCGGTAAAATCAGCCGCTACTGTTCCCGATACATTGATGGTCACTGAGCCTGTACCTGCAGGAAGATCAGCCAGAACAGCAATCGTATTGGTTGTTCCTGAAGATGTACCATTTACAGCAGCTCCATTCTGAGCAGTTGCAACCCAGTTACTCACCACGATATCCGAAGGCACAATATCCGAAATGCTCAGGTTAGCAGCATTGGAAGGGCCTGCATTATTTACGGTAATGGTATAGGTTATCGCACGACCAGCAATTACCGTTGACGGCCCTGTTTTCAGAATCTGAAGATCTGCTTTTTTACTGATCAAAGTAGTTGTGGTATTAGAAGTTACTGCTGGATTACCAGGTTCTGAAGGGGTCACATTAAAGGTGTTCACCAATTGTGTTCCCGCAAAAGATGGATCCACTTTACCGGTTACCGTTACCAGAATCACATTGCCTGCACCAGCAGGAACATTCGCCCTTAAGCTCAATGCGAGTCCGCTACCTGTACCTCCGGAAACCACTGATGCAGTTCCGGTTGCATTGGTGCTCCAGTTTGCATTGATGATACCCGCTGGCAACTGATCTGT
>NZ_FQUQ01000016.1 GCF_900129215.1 Pedobacter caeni
TATAACCTTCGTATTGTTAATGATGGACCAAGTGATGCGATCGGCGTGTTGATCAAAGATGCCATCCCTGGAAATCTTGAAAATGCAAGCTGGACCTCGACGTTAACTGGTGGCGCTACATTAAGCGCAGCTAATGGTACAGGAGACCTTAACCTTACAGGAAATATTCCTGCAACAACAGGAGTCATCAGTATTGATATCACTGCGAAAGTCAAAGCAAGTAATCCTGATCAGGCTACGTTTACAAATACAGCTACTGCTCTTCTCCCTGTGGGAAGTCCGATAACAGATCCTGAGCTAAGCTCAAATACCAGCAGTGTATCCACTATCATCAATAATGATCCGGTGCTTAGGGTATCGAAAAGCGGACCTGCAACGGTGAATATCGGGGATCCGATCAGTTATACGATTGTAATCAGAAACGGAGGTGCTGGTAACATTACCAATGCCGATATCACTGACCCGGTACCTAACGATATCGCGGTCAGCAATTGGGTAGTCACTAAAACAGGAGGTGCAACGATCACAGGAGCAGTTTCAGGCACGAATAATAATATTTTGACTAAGGCAGATATTCCTGCAGATGGTGATCCAAATACCGCCATTACAATCAACGTAACAGGAACAGTTAAAACTACTGCTGGTGCAACATTTACAAATACGGTTACGGTAACTGCGAATGGAGTAAGAACCAGTTCGGTAGTCACTGCTGTCAATCAGTCTACAGATATTAAAGTAGAAAAAACAGGGCCTCAGGCAGTAACTTCAGGATCTGCCATTGCTTATACGATTAAAGTCAGCAACCAGGGACCTATAAATGTAAGCGGACTAACAGTTAATGATAACATACCTGCAGAAATCGGTCAGATTAGCTGGAGTGCTCAGGCCTTCGGAACAGCAAGTCTGACAGGTGCCACTGCAGGTTCTTCAAATGCAGTTGTAACCCAGGGGAATGTACCAGTGGGTACGGCCAATTACATTTTAATTACGGTAAATGGGGTGGTGAATGCGAATACGCCATCTGGTAGTATCAGCAATGTGGCCAGTGTAACCATGCCAGCTGGTATTGCTGATTTCAACCTGGCTAACAATACCAGTACGGTGAATACACAGATCAGTTCTGTTTCCGGATTGAGTATCAGTAAATCAGGACCTCAGACCGGCGTTTCCGGTTCTGCAATTACCTATACGATTAAAGTAAAAAACAGCGGTCCAAGTAATGCCAGTCAGGCGCAGATCAAGGATGTGGTGCCGGCAGGCATTAAAGCGGTCAGCTGGACTGCAAGTTCAGCAGGTGCTGCCCAGGTCAATTCGGGAGCTACCGGAACAGGAAATACAGTGAATGTTTCTGCAAATATCCCTGCTGGTGCAGCCAATGAAATCAATATCATCATTAACGGAACCATCGATCCTGGCTTTAGCGGTCAATTGTTAAATAATGCTACAGTTACGCCATCAGAACCAGGCAACCCTCCGGTAACTTCAGCTGATGTAACGACAACAGTAACGAATAAATCAGGAGTCAGGATTGTGAAATCAGGACCAACAAGTGTTGAAGCAGGTAAGACGGTCAGTTACACCCTTGAGTTGAACAATGCAGGTCCTGGAAATGCAATGAATGTTGATGTGACCGATGCGGTTCCTGCTCAGCTGACCGGTGTAAACTGGAACGCAACAGCGAATTCAGGTGCTGTGATCAGGTTGGGAGCAACAGGTACAGGAAATACCGTTGCCCTTAAAGTTGACCTTCCTGCAGGAAGCGGAGCAGTAACGGTTAGGATTACCGGGCTTGTTCCGGCAAATGCAGCAAACGGAAGCATAACCAATACGGCCGTTGCGACCCCTGCGGAACCAGGAAATCCGGCAGTGCCATCTGATCCGGTAACCACCAATATTGTCAACAATGCACAGTTAAGCTTTGTGAAAAGTGGTCCAGCTGCGCTGAATTCGGGAGAATCGATTCGCTATACATTGGCGATCAGTAATGCCGGACCATCAGATGCAAAAGGAATAAAAGTGAAGGATGTTGTTCCTGCTCAGGTCACAGGAGTTTCCTGGACCAGTACACTTGCGGGTGGTGCAACCATCAGCTCGGGTGCAACGGGAGCTGTAAATACAGTAGACATTACTGCAGATGTACCGGCAAACGGAAGCATCCTGGTAATGATAAATGGTAAGGTTGATCCAACCTTTGCCGGAATCCTGCTGAACAAAGCAACGCTTACTCCTGCAGATCCTGCTAAACCAGTGATCAGTTCAGAAGTGAGTACCACTGTTAAAAACGTATCAAACTTACAAATCACTAAAACAGGACCTGCAACAGTGATCGCAGGTCAGGTGATGAAATACCAGATTAAAGTAAGCAACACAGGACCTGGTACTGCACAAAATGCAGTGATCAGCGATGTGGTTCCTGCTCAGTTAAGCGGAGTAAGCTGGATCACTTCAGCAACAGGAAATGCAACAGTATCGGGTGGGTTAACCGGAACAGGAAATAACCTGAGCGTAACGGCAACGGTTCCATCGGGATTAAACGATGTGATCACGATAGACATCACAGGTACTGTTGGTGCTTCTTTTGCAGGTAAACTAAGCAACACGGCAACAGTAACCCCAATAGAGCCAGGTAATCCTCCGGTGGTTACTCCTCCGGTGGAAACGGTGAGTAGCTTGAGTCCAGGCGTTACGATCAGTAAAACAGGTCCTGCCACAATTACTGCAGGTGCTCCGATCACTTATGTCATTACTGCCGGTAACACAGGACCTAGTAATGCCAAAGACCTGGTGATTACGGACAATGTACCTTCACAAATCAAAAATGTACAATGGACCACCAGCATTTCAGGAACAGCAGGCGTAACGGCCGGAGCCACCGGATCAGGTAATGCGGTTTCTGTAAAAGGAGACATTGCCGCTGGTGCAGCAAATAAAATCACCATTACCATTACTGGTACAGTTGATCCTGCTTTCTCTGGTAAACTGAGTAACGTTGCAACAGGTACTCCAGCTGAGCCAGGTAATCCACCAGTGGTGACTCCACCGGTAGAAACGACCACAGATCAGAAACCGGGCATCACGATCAGTAAAACAGGTCCTGCAACGATTACTGCAGGCGCTCCGATTACTTATGTAATTACTGCTGGTAACACCGGATTAAGTAATGCAAAGGACCTGGTGATTACGGACAATGTACCATCACAAATTAAAAATGTACAATGGACCACCAGTATTTCAGGAACAGCAGGTGTAACGGCCGGAGCTACCGGATCAGGTAATTCAGTTTCTGTAAAAGGAGACATTGCCGCTGGTGCAGCGAATAAAATCATCATTACCATTACCGGTACGGTTGATGCTGCATTCTCTGGTAAACTGAGCAACATTGCAACCGCGACTCCAGTAGAACCAGGTAATCCGCCAGTGGTAACCCCGCCGGTAGAAACTACTACAGATCAGAAACCGGGCATCACGATCAGTAAAACAGGCCCTGCAGCCATTGGTGCAGGCTCGACCATTACTTATGTGATTACTGCCGGCAATACCGGACTCAGCAATGCAAAAGGCCTGGTAATCACCGATAATGTACCATCGCAAATCAAAAATGTACAATGGACGACCAGTATTTCGGGAGCGGCAGCAGTTACTGCCGGAGCTACCGGATCAGGTAATTCGGTTATTGTGAAAGGAGACATTACTGCCGGAGCAGCGAATAAAGTGATCATTACCATTACCGGTACGGTTGATCCGGCTTTCGCAGGTAAGCTGAGCAATACCGCAACAGGTACTCCTGCAGAACCAGGTAACCCGCCAGTGGTGACCCCGCCGGTAGAAACTGAAGTGAGCAAAACACCAGTCCTGACGATTACCAAAACCGGACCTGCCAACCTTAAATCAGGTGACCTGATTACCTATGTGGTAGAGGTGAGTAATACTTCATTGAGTAATGCAGATAACCTGACCATTAGCGATTTGATCAGCAGTGACATCTTAAATGTAAAATGGACTACTGAAGCGGTAGGGACAGCAAAAATCCTTTCCGGAGGAACGGGCAGCAGCAGCAATGTCAATGTTGGTGCAGATATCCCGGCAGGAACAGGAAACAAAGTGATCCTGACCATTACCGGTAACATCTCAAAATCATTTACCGGGAAGATAGAGAATA
>NZ_FQUQ01000015.1 GCF_900129215.1 Pedobacter caeni
CTGGCAATAAATGATGCGATTCCTGCGGGAATCAGCAATGTGAGCTGGACAACGACTACTGCTGGTACTGCCAGTATTGTTTCCGCTGGAACAGGAACAGGCAATACCGTAAATCCTGTTGTGAATATCCCTGCCGGAGCGGCAAATTCAGTAACGGTACTGATCAAAGGAGATGTTGATCCTGGTTATACCGGAGCAACGCTGAAAAACAGCTTCACTGCCACTCCATCTGAACCAGGTAATCCAGCTGTTCCATCTGAAGAGGTGACCACCAATGTCGTTAAAACAGCAGACATCCAGATCCAGAAAACAGGCCCTTCAACAATCGTTGCCGGTTCTGCAATCAGCTATACCATTACTGTTAAAAATGCAGGTCCGAGTAATGCCACTGCGGTGAACATCACAGATGTGATCCCTGCAGATATCAACGGAGTAAACTGGACTGCAACTGCTCAGAACGGAGCGGTGATCAGCGGAGCGAATACAGGAACAGGTAACATCAGCTTAAATGCTTCCATTCCTGCAGGCAATGCAACCGTACAGATCCTGATCACAGGAACAGTTGATGCTGCTCATACCGGCACCAGCCTGGTAAATACTGCTACGGCAACCCCGGGAGCAGGAATTACAGATCCGACACCTGCAACCAGCACCGTAACTACTGCAGTAACCAGGATAGCGAATGTGAGAATTACCAAGTCAGGACCTGCAGATATTGCAGTAGGAGAAAAAATCAAATATAACCTTCGTATTGTTAATGATGGACCAAGTGATGCGATCGGCGTGTTGATCAAAGATGCCATCCCTGGAAATCTTGAAAATGCAAGCTGGACCTCGACGTTAACTGGTGGCGCTACATTAAGTGCGGCTAATGGTACAGGAGACCTTAACCTTACAGGAAATATTCCTGCAACAACGGGAGTCATCAGTATTGATATTGAGGCAACAGTGAAAGCCAGCAACCTGGATAAAACTCTATTTACAAATACCGCTACTGCTTTCTTCCCTGTGGGAAGCCCGATTACAGATCCTGAACTGAACTCAAACACCAGTACCGTACCAACCATCATCAACAATGATCCTGTACTGAAAGTATCGAAAAGCGGACCTGCAACGGTGAATATCGGGGATCCGATCAAATATACCATTGTGATCAGAAACGGAGGTGCTGGTAACATTACCAATGCGGATATCTCTGATCCGGTTCCGGCAGATGTAGCAGTAAGCAGTTGGGTTGCCACCAGAACAGGCGGAGCAACAATTATCGGAGCAGCTACAGGCACTGGAAACAACATCAATTTCAAAGCAGATATTCCGGCGGATAATGATCCTTTAACTGCAATAACTATTGAAATTCAGGGAACAGTTAAAACCACAGCGGGTGCCGTCTTTACCAATACGGTAACGGTAACAGCCAATGGAGAAAGAAAAAGCTCAGTGGTCACTGCCGTAAATCAGTCGACCGATATTAAAATAGAAAAAACAGGACCTCAGGCCATAACCTCAGGGTCTGCTATTGCTTACACCATTAAAGTAAGCAATCAGGGACCTAGAGACGTGACCGGATTGACGATCAACGACAACATCCCTGCAGAGATTGGTCAGATCAGCTGGAATGTGCAGTCCTTTGGGTCGGCAACAATCAGCAGCCCTGCAGCCGGAACAACCAACGGAATTCAAACCACCGCAAATGTTCCTGTAGGTGCAGCCAACTATATTCTGATTACCGTGAATGGGGTGGTAAATGCCAATACGCCATCAGGTAGCATCAGCAATGTGGCTAGTGTAACTATGCCGAGCGACATCTCTGATTTCAACCTGGCTAACAATACCAGTACGGTGAATACACAGATCAGTTCTGTTTCCGGATTGAGTATCAGCAAATCAGGTCCTCAGAATGGAGTTTCCGGCTCTGCAATTACCTATACGATTAAAGTCAGAAACAGCGGTCCAAGTAATGCCAGTCAGGCGCAGATCAAGGATGTCGTGCCGGCAGGAATTAAAGCAGTGAGCTGGATTGCAACTTCAGCGGGTGCTGCCCTGATCAATTCAGGAGCTGCGGGAACAGGAAATACAGTGAATGTTTCTGCAAACATCCCTGCTGGTACAGCCAATGAGGTCAATATCATTATTAACGGAACAATAGATCCTGGCTTTAGCGGTCAGCTGTTAAATAATGCTACAGTTACGCCATCAGAACCAGGCAACCCTCCGGTAACTTCAACTGATGTAACGACAACGGTGACGAATAAATCAGGAGTCAGGATTGTGAAATCAGGACCTACGAGTGTTGAAGCGGGTAAAACGGTCAATTATACCCTTGAACTGAGCAACGCAGGTCCTGGAAATGCAATGAATGTAGCTGTAACAGATGCTGTTCCTGCTCAGTTGACCGGTGTAAACTGGATCGCAACAGCGAATTCAGGTGCTGTGATCAGGTCGGGAGCAACAGGTACAGGAAATGCAGTTGCCCTTAACGTTGACCTTCCTGCCGGAAGCGGTACGGTAACGGTTAACATTACCGCACAGGTTCCTGCAAATGCAGTAAACGGAAGCATTATCAATACCGCTACTGCTACCCCTGTTGAACCAGGAAATCCGGCAGTGCCATCTGATCCGGTAACCACCAATATTGTCAACAATGCACAATTAAGCTTTGTGAAAAGTGGCCCTGCTGCACTGAATTCCGGAGAAGCGATCCGCTATACTTTGGCGATCAGCAATGCCGGACCATCAGATGCTAAGGGAGTAAAAGTGAAGGATGTTGTTCCTGCTCAGGTGACAGGAGTTTCCTGGACCAGTACACTTGCGGGTGGTGCGACCATCAGCTCGGGTGCAAGCGGAGCGGTTAATGATGTAGACATCACTGCAGATGTACCAGCGAACGGAAGTATTCTGGTGACCATCACCGGTAAGGTGAGTCCTGTTTTTGCCGGTATCCTGCTTAACAAAGCGGCACTGACTCCTGCAGATCCTGCTAAACCAGTGATCAATTCAGAAGTGAGTACTACCGTCAAAAACGTATCAAGCTTACAAATCACTAAAACAGGACCTGCAACAGTAACCGCAGGCCAGGTGATGAAGTACCAGATTAAAGTAAGTAACAACGGGCCGGGTACTGCACAGAATGCAGTGATCAGTGATGTTGTTCCTGCTCAGTTAACGGGAGTAAGCTGGATTGCTTCAGGAGCAGGAAACGCAACGATAGCCATTGGGCATAACGGAACAGGAAATAACCTGAGTGTCACAGCAACGGTTCCATCCGGATTGAACGATGTGATCACGATAGATATCACAGGTACAGTTGGTGCTTCTTTTGCAGGTAAATTAAGTAATACGGCAACGGTAACACCAATTGAACCGGGTAATCCGCCAGTGGTTACTCCGCCAGTGGAAACAGAAACTACCTTGAAACCAATCATCACGATCAGTAAAACAGGTCCTGCAACGATTACTGCAGGTGCTCCGATCACTTATGTAATTACTGCCGGTAACACTGGATTAAGTAATGCAAAAGACCTGGTGATTACGGATAATGTACCATTACAAATCAAAAATGTACAATGGACCACCAGCATTTCAGGAACAGCAGGAGTAACGACCGGAGCTATCGGATCAGGTAATGCCGTTTCTGTAAAAGGAGACATTGCTGCTGGTGCATCGAATAAAATCACCATTACCATTACCGGTACGGTTGATCCTGCTTTCTCTGGTAAACTGAGCAACGTTGCAACAGGTACTCCTGCAGAGCCAGGAAATCCGCCAGTGGTGACTCCTCCGGTAGAAACAGAAACGACCTTGAAACCAGGCATTACGATTAGTAAAACAGGCCCTGCAACGATTACTGCAGGAGCTCCGATTACTTATGTAATTACTGCCGGTAACACCGGATTAAGTAATGCAAAAGACCTGGTGATTACCGATAATGTACCATCACAAATCAAAAATGTACAATGGACCACCAGCATTTCGGGAGCAGCCGGAGTAACAGCCGGAGCTACCGGATCAGGTAATTCAGTTTCTGTAAAAGGAGATATTGCTGCCGGAGCGGCGAATAAAATCACCATCACCATTACCGGTACGGTTGATCCTGCTTTCTCTGGTTCCATCAGCAATTTTGCAACTGGTACACCAGCTGAACCAGGTAATCCACCAGTGGTAACCCCACCGGTAGAAACCACTACGGATCAGAAACCAGGCATCACCATCAGTAAAACAGGTCCTGCAACGATTACTGCAGGCGCTCCGATCACTTATGTAATCACTGCCGGTAACACCGGATTAAGTAATGCAAAAGACCTGGTGATTACCGATAATGTACCATCACAAATTAAAAATGTACAATGGACCACCAGTATTTCAGGAACAGCAGGTGTAACGGCCGGAGCTACCGGATCAGGTAATGCCGTTTCTGTAAAAGGAGACATTGCCACCGGAGCAGCAAATAAAATCACCATTACCATTACCGGTACGGTTGATCCTGCTTTCTCTGGTAAGCTGAGCAACGTTGCAACAGGTACTCCTGCAGAGCCAGGTAATCCGCCAGTGGTAACGCCACCGGTAGAAACCACTACGGATCAGAAACCAGGCGTTACGATCAGTAAAACAGGTCCTGCAACGATTACTGCAGGCGCTCCGATCACTTATGTAATTACGGCTGGTAACACCGGACTGAGCAATGCAAAAGACCTGGTGATTACCGATAATGTACCATCACAAATCAAAAATGTACAATGGACCACCAGCATTTCGGGAGCGGCCGGAGTAACAGCCGGAGCTACCGGATCAGGTAATTCAGTTTCTGTAAAAGGAGACATTGCCACCGGAGCAGCAAATAAAATCACCATCACCATTACCGGTACGGTTGATCCTGCTTTCTCTGGTAAACTGAGCAACGTTGCAACAGGTACTCCTGCAGAGCCAGGTAATCCGCCAGTGGTAACCCCACCAGTAGAAACCACTACGGATCAGAAACCGGGCATCACGATCAGTAAAACAGGTCCTGCAACGATTACTGCAGGCGCTCCGATTACTTATGTAATTACTGCCGGTAACACCGGATTAAGTAATGCAAAAGACCTGGTGATTACGGACAATGTACCATCACAAATTAAAAATGTACAATGGACCACCAGCATTTCAGGAACAGCAGGTGTAACGGCCGGAGCTACCGGATCAGGTAATTCAGTTTCTGTAAAAGGAGACATTACTGCCGGAGCGGCGAATAAAATCACCATTACCATTACCGGTACGGTTGACCCTGCTTTCTCTGGTTCCATCAGCAATTTTGCTACAGCGACTCCTGTAGAACCAGGAAATCCACCAGTGGTAACCCCGCCGGTAGAAACCACTACAGATCAGAAACCGGGCATCACGATCAGTAAAACAGGTCCTGCAGCCATTGGTGCAGGCTCGACCATTACTTATGTGATTACTGCCGGCAATACCGGACTCAGCAATGCAAAAGGCCTGGTAATCACCGATAA
>NZ_FQUQ01000013.1 GCF_900129215.1 Pedobacter caeni
TGCACTTCCCGTTCCACTGGCATAAGTTGCGGTTCCTCCTGAATTCAGGCTCAGTGTTGGTGTTCCTGTTACGGTTACTGCTTCAGAGAAGTTGACTGTTACCGGTACAAGGTCCCCAATTTTATAGGTCCCGTTTGCAAGGCTGGAGTTTACCGAGCTCACCAGGGGAGCAGTGTTATCGATGACAATATTTTTGTTGGCAGCTAAAGAGTTTGCAGCTCCGGGGGCAGCCAGGGTTAAGGTGGCATCGTTTCCTGCGGCATCTTTAAGTGTGCCACCGTTCAGGCTGAGCGCTGCAGTACTGGTGTAATCCAGGTCAGGGCTGGCATCTGTTGGCTGTACGGAATAGGTAAAGGCCAGTGAAGATGTTCCTGTTCCGCTGGCATAATTGGCCGTAGCACCGGAATTTAAAGCAAGCTGAGGCGTTCCTGTAACGGTAATCGCTTCAGAAAAATTCAGGGTCACATTAATGACTGCTCCCGCTTTGTAACTACCATTGGCCGTGCTTGAGTTTACAGAAGCCACAGTCGGAGCAATTCCATCTATGACAATCGCTTTGTTATTGCCAAGGGAGTTAGCAGCTCCGGGACTGGCAAGTGTAAGTGTCGCGTCAGTACTCCCTGCATCCTTGATCGTTCCTCCATTGAGGCTTAGCGCAGTAGTAGAGGAGTAGTCGAGGTCAGCAGAACTTTGTCCGCTGGTTACTGTATAACTGAATGTAAGGGTATTTGTGCCGGTTCCACCGCTATAATTAACAGTTGCGCCGGTATTTAAGCTCAGGGTTGGTGTTCCGGTTACGTTTACGAGCGCTGAAAAAATGACATTAACAGGAATTATATCTCCAATTTTATACGTTCCGTTCGCGATCGATGAGGTGACTTGTGTTACCGTAGGAGGCAATTTGAAAATTGGATTGGTTCCCGGGAAACCCGTGCCTCCGGGAGTTAAGACAACCGGAGTAACTTCGTTATGCGACCAGTTGGTTGTTCCGGCCAGGCTTGCGAGTATTTGCGCTTTGGTACCTTGAATAGTACCGGTATAAATAACGAAGTCTCCATGAAGAACGTTTCCTGTAAAGGCCGCGGAATAATTTCCGGCAGCTAAAACAGGGGGCAAATAGGAGGTTGTGGCGTTGATCGCTCCGCCGGTTTGCCATGGGGTTACCGTAGCGGCTCCTCCCGGAGAGTTTGTAAACCAGTTGGCAAAGGCATAAAGAAAGTTCGGACTACTAATAGCGCCTGTGTAGATAAACCAGTTGTCACCACCGGCGGCAGTAACGAGCGTTCCCCATCCGGTAGCATTGACTGTCCCATAAGAACTAAGTCCGGCTACGGTAGGTGTTACGCCGGGCGTTATCGAAACTTTGATAATCGTTCCTGCGGGAATTAAAGCGGTTGTTGTCCAGGTGATTAAGCCTTCCGCTACGACATTGGTTTCATCGAAACCTGTACTCGGATTCCAACTCCTGTCGGTAATCTGAATGATTTGCCCTGAGGGAATAGCCGCAAGCGTGACGATCGCCAGTTCGGCTGGATTGGAGTTTCCATTGTAGCCAATGATGGCAATGTCTCCTGTTGTTATTTGTCCGATGCTTTTGAATCCGCATAGACAGAAAAAACAGAAGATGAATAGTGTGGTGAGAGATCTCATGAATCGATTTTTCATTTTGAGTGGCACGTTAATTTAAAATTTCAGTTAATTCCGTGAAGGAAATACTAAGGTGGTGGTGTTTATAGATTAATTTAAATTCAAAAATTGATCTCCTGCTTTTAAGCCCATTGCGCATATTTTTTTTCCACTGAAGACGCCCTCAGGGGTTTCCAAAATATTAATTAGCAGTAGTTTTTGATCTGTAGTCAGCACAATAGGTCCATGGTGGGGGTCAACATGGAAGACTGTTCCTGGAAGGGTTGTTCCGGGATTAAATTCTACATTCATCAGGGATACTTCCAGGATTCGTAATTCCTGGCCATTCATCGTGGTGATTGCTCCGTTGTACAATGGATTCGCTGCGTTCACCAGATTTTCAATCTCCTCTGCTGTTTGCTGATCCCATTGTATCGTCAGGTCACTTATTTCCGGGCTTTTAAAGAAACTCTCACCGGTTGTTTTCTGCGGTTGATCGTACTTGCCAGCAGCAATGGACTGAATGATTTTCCCCAGATTCAGGGTCAGTAATTGAGTTAAACGAGCTTTTGCGATCCCATAATTTTCTCCTGACATGAATGGCATATCCTGACTAAAAACAACAGGGCCTTCGTCCAGTTCGGGTGTCATTTGATGAACCGTCAGACAGCTCTGGCTTTCTCCATTCTTTAATTGCCAGAATAGCGGAGCTGATCCCTTGTAAGCAGGAAGCTTACTGAAATGAACATTAAAGATCCCTTTTTCAGGAAGTGTTAAGATGTGTTCCGGAATTTTAAAAGGAAAGGTCATCACCAAGACTGCTGTAGCATGAAGCGCAGACATCCAGGATGTCAGTTTGCCGCCTGCTTGCAGATCGTTTTTGTTGATCCTTAATAACGGAATATTATTTGTTTCGGCATACTGAATGGTACCTGATAAATCGTAATTAAACTCTTCTGGAATTACGATTCCGGCAAGTACACAATGGCTGGTTAAACCCGACACTGTTTTAACAAATAATGAACTACTGGTGAAAATAATAATTTCCATGACTTGAGAGCGTAGATAAATTATTTTGTATTGCTACATAAGAATGCATAGAAAATCATTCCTTAAGTAGCTGTTATTGTCCCCCTTGACAATAATTTTGATAAAAATAGTTTAAAAATGCCAATGTTGGTAATAATTTTTTATTTATTACGTTGTATCGCTTTTTTTTCTAATTTTTGTTTCAAAAATTAACGCTCTATGATATCAAAACGAAGATCATTTTTAAAGAATTCTTCAATTCTTGCAGGAACAGTCCTGTTCGGCAAACCGCTAAATACATTGGCTGCTTCCGGTAAAACCCCCAATAAGCTTTCCACAGAATTGCTTAAAATCTCTCATACAGGTGGGTTGTCAGGATGTATCAATTCAGGTAAAGGACAGTTTAACGAATTAATAAGGGTGAATAGCCTGTTCAGAAGCACGACGATTTCGGGTCTGATTCTTGACTCAGGAAATTTCCTGAAAAAAGAGGGAACACAAGAGGATCAGCTCCCGATGATTGCAGTGATGAATAAACTGGGCTACCATGCGGTAAATGTTGGTGAGCAGGAATTAAGTATGGGGCAGGAGCATTTTGCTGCCTTACTGCCTTCGATCAGTTTTCCTTTACTGAATTGTAACTATGATTTCAGTCACAGTGAACTGTCTTCCAGAATTAAAAAGTACCTCGTGTTGAAATCAGGAAATCTGAAAATAGGCATTACAGGACTAGGCGCTATGGTAAACATTCCTGGTGTTGCGGTTTCAAATCCTTTCAAATGCGTAAATGAGGTGGCAAAAATGCTAAAAAAGGAATTGAACTGTGATTTTGTAATTTGCTTGTCTCAGCTTGATGATGAGCATAAAAAATATGATGATCAAAAGCTTGCTGCTGCGTCTGAGTATATAGACCTGATTATCGGAAGTCAGGAGAAAAAGCTGATGACCAATGCGAAAGCGTTACAAAATGCAAAAAAATGGGCCGTATACCTGAGTCAATCTGCATCTGAGGGGCGAACTGTTGGGGAAATGAAGTTTGAATTTAACCATGTCAATATGGTTACAGGGTTTCATCACCGTTTCAATATATCTGGTGCGCCGAATCACTTAAGCCCTAAGGATACTTATGCAGCGCTTAGACGTATGGCCATGCGTTGCGCTTAAACTCCAATATTCCTTCATTGTATTTTTTCCGCTTTGGGAAGAACACAATGAAGGATAATTTCTACCTGATTATAATTTAGAGAAACTTAGGTATTGAACAAATCTTGGAAGATTTGAATTGTTATTGGTGGCAGCATGTGGAATCGTGTTTCTCCAGAGAATAAGGTCTCCCTGTTCTCCCGCGATCCGCTGAGGAACTTCCGTTAACCGCATCGATGTGTGTGCCCTCTCCAGAGAGGTAAACGGTGCTATCCAATCTTCAAAACGTTGATGAAAACCCGGTACAAGTTGTATCGGGCCTCTGTTTTCAGGAACCTCATTTAGGTACAGTATTCCCTGAACTTCAAATTCAACAGGCTTGTCCAAATCCAGGTCCCAGTGTAATTTTCCATGATTGAATCCCCAAATTTCACATTCAGGGGGATTATAACCCAGCTTTTCTATGTTTGCTACCAAATGATCGGTTTGATAGAGATCGGCAAATATTTGTCTGATATTTTCCTGTTCTCTAATGGCTTCCATAGCTTCATTTTGATAGAGTTGAACCATGATGCCTTGCCAGTCCGGGTGTTCCATATACCAGGTTGCCGGATGATTCAGGTCTACATTCAGGTGTCGGCAGATCTGTCGCGTTACCTCATCGCAGCGCTGCCCATCAACCACTTTGCTAATCTTTAAATACCCATTTTCCTCCCAGAATTGGATTTGTTCAGGGCTGAGTACTTTCGGAAAGGCTCCCGGATTTTCGGTTTCCTGGTACTGGTTGTTCTGCCATTGCTTGAATTTTTGGTCCGCTTCAACAACGAAGTCCTGACCTTTAAGCTGGATTACCCAGTCTTTAAAGTGTTGGAAATCCTTACAATCAGCGTATAGAAAAAAATAGGTTTCAAACTTACCTAGTCCGTAAAAATTAAGCCATATGGTTTCCATATGGTCAAAATTCTCAGGTATGGGTTCATTCTTTCCTATCCTTCTTTGCTGATGTGTTTCATAAAAGAGTGTGGTGAAATTGCAATCTGTCATTTTTATTGTCCTATGTCTTTGTTGAATTATATTGTCCTGAAGTTTTCATAAGCCCTGTTGGCTTGCTCATATTGGTTCTCCGGACCTATCGATGGTTCTTTTCTGAATGGTTCTGATCGGGCTTTGCTGTGGTAGCCTAGTCTGATTTTAATGTTTTCCGGATTTTTGATGTCAATCCCGCTAAATAAAGAGAACTGTCTAATCATTTCAGCAGCACCATCTGCATAATCGGCAAAGGCATTTTTGGGGTGTTGCTGTCTTTGAATCTCCAGCATCTGCTGATAGTACTGTTGTAAAACGTCAGCAGTATACCGGCTAAAGTCACCTCCATATTCTTCTTCAGGATCGATTTGAAGCAATTTTTTGTTAATCATTCCCGGGATGCTATGCAATCCTGGCAGTCTTTTATGCGAAGCCAATACCTCATCAGGTTTTCTGGATAGGAAGAAAAAAGGAGTGTCAGGAAACCAGGCTCTCAGTTGTTCATAAAAATGGAGATGCCAGCTGTCGAGTTTGATGATGAAGGCTGATTCTTTCGTATTTCTGAATTGTCCCATCAGGTTTGTAGCGGCCTTGAATAAATGTTTTTTTTCGGTTAAAGTTATTTTTGGATCTTTTTCTTCAGCTCTTAATATTTCATCTAATAGCGGTGCTTCCGAGATGACAATGTTCTGCTCCTCCTCAGAGAAGGCTTGTGTGATCAGGGTCGAACCACAGCGTGATACATGAAAAATGAAAGCGTTGGGTTTCAGATGGGGAACCTCTTCCGCTACACTGGTCAGAAAATCGATCGAACTGCAGCTTGCAATTCTGTATTTTTCTTTTCTTTTAATACTACATTCACTAATGGTCTGCTCAAAGAAAGGTGCTGTTATTTTTATATCTTCCAGGTCCATCCATGCCAGTTTCCATCCGTCTTTTTCTTTGTATGACAGTTGGTGGGGCAGCCAGTTTTTTAAAGGATGTTCTGTTGTATTCATTATGAAATGATTCCTTTTAGACTTGCAATGATGCTGCGTGCAGTGTCGGTATCCTGAAGTTCCAGTTCGGTTATAATTTTATTTCTGGTCTCTTCATCAAATTCATTTGCCTTTGGCTCGTTAGCTATTTTGTAACCATGATTTTCAAAGAGGAGGTCTGTCCATTCATTTCTGATTCCATCTATAATCAAGTGAACCCTGGTGCTTAAGCCTTCGTTTACGATGCTATGTGTACTGCTAAAATCCATGTACCAGCATTCTCCTTCATTTAGATGGAGCTTGTGGTTGTTCACCGTAAACATCACTCCAGGATTGGTAACCACCGGGATATGGATTCTTAAAACACCATCTTTATAGGCGCATCCAGGATCCCGGTGTGGCTTGATGATACTTCCCGGTGCCAGCGCGAGTAAGCGGATAGCTTCTTTTTCACATTTCCAGGAATCTATAATTTCTTTGATGTAAGGTGTTTCTGCTAATAAAGATGTGTCTTTATACGCGCCCTGGCCAGTGTGTGCATAGATGTCATCCGGCATTCCGCTGATGGAGCGGAGCGCAATACTTCTCCAGTCCCCATTGAAATCCTGAGAATTGAAATGGAGTGGCCATTCGCGCTGCAGGCAATAATTCAGCTCTTGCTGAAGCTGCCTGCAGTCGTATTGGGTTGTGAATTTAATATGTGTTGGGAGCATTTTTTTATGATCCTAAGGTATAAAAAAAGATATTATAATTTTATTTAGGTAAACTTAATCTTAGGTTAAGTTCAAAACTACCATTTGTATATCCGCTCAATGCAGAAGTTTGTGTGGTATACATTCCACTGACCA
>NZ_FQUQ01000011.1 GCF_900129215.1 Pedobacter caeni
AGAACTGCGGTTCGGAGATCAACACTACTGAAGAAGAGGCCTTCCCGACAACCGGTCCAAATGGAGCATTGTATTATTCTTCCAAAGGAAAAACAGGGATGGGTGGATATGATATTTACAGCAGCAATGGAGAAAAAGGTCAATGGAGCAAAACTCAAAACCTGAAATATCCATTGAACTCTACCAGTGATGATTTCTATTTTGTGAGCCATGATGGCAAGACCGGATATTTCTCTTCCAACAGGGAAGGGGGAGCTGGTGATGACGACATCTACAGTTTCAACGATCAGACTGCTCCGGCGATGATTCTGGCCCTGGATGGAACTGTTTACGACCAAAAGACCAAAGCGACCTTAGACTCGGTCCTGGTGACCTTAACAGACGGTAACGGACTTGCAATGAATCGTAAGGTGACCACAGGGAACGGGAACTTCTTTTTCGGTTTAACAAAAGATCAGGATTATAAGGTAGAGATCAGTAAACTGGGCTATACTTCGGTATTGAAAACGGTAAGTACAAAAGGATTGACTAAATCTGATACTTTAACCATGCAGGCCTTTTTGGATAAAGATAAATTTGAGCCAGGAAAAACCTATGTACTGAGAAACATCTATTATGATTTTGATAAATCGAACATCAGGCCTGATGCTGCCAGAGAGTTGAATAAACTGCTGGCGATCTTAAAGGAGAACCCGGCGATCTGGATTGAATTGTCATCACATACTGATAGCAGGGGAAGCGATCAATACAACCAGTGGTTGTCGCAAAGCAGGGCAAACGCTGCCACACAATACCTGATCGACAGAGGAGTTGAGAAAGAGCGGATCAAAGCCAGAGGATATGGGGAAACAATGTTACTGAACAGGTGTTCGGATGGTGTAAAATGCAGCCATGCTGAACATCAGCTCAATAGAAGAACAGAATTTAAGGTCATAAAAAATTAGGATTCAGACCTTAAAAATTAACATTTAAACACGAATTATGTTCAGCGGGATACTTTTTGGAGTATCCCGTTTTTTTTATAGCTGTCGGGCCATTTATCAGCTGGGTAAAAGCAACTCTGTTTTAATCCGGAACAAAATTAAATAAGTTCGTTAAAAATATTGCTAAAACTATTTAACAACTATTAGAATATACAAAAGTTATTAATTAATTTGCTGAGATTTTAAAATATAGATAACGGCTAAATGAATTCAACATCTTCTAAACTTCCCTATATAGGAGTAGATATAGGTGGCTCCCACATCACCGCTGCTCATGTAGATGCAACCACATACAAAGTAATTGACAGCACGATGAAACGTGAGCGTGTCGCTTCAATGGACTCCGCTGAAGTGATCATCGAATCCTGGTTAAACGTGCTTTCTTCCCTTATCATCAGAACCAATGGGGAAAATTCTAAAATAGGAATTGCGATGCCCGGGCCATTTGATTATGAGCATGGGATCTCCCTGATGAAAGGCATGCAAAAATATGATGCTTTGTACAACATCAACGTAAAGGAAATCCTGGCTAAACGCCTGGAAATCCCGGAGCAGGATATCGTATTCATCAATGATGCAGAAGCTTTTCTTCGTGGGGAACTGGCCTCAGGTGCCGCAGCAGACAAAGAACGGGCGATAGGGGTAACACTGGGTACAGGATTAGGATCAACCAGTAATGCCAGTGGGATTACCGTAGATATGAACTGGGCATTCCGTCCTTTTAAAGAAAGCATTGCTGAAGAATATATTTCTACCAGATGGTTCTTAAAAAGGTATAAGGAAATTACAGGAACAGATGTTAAAAACGTAGAAGAATTGCTATCTACGGCAACAGCTTCTGTTAAAGATGAAATTTTTGAAGAATTTTCAGACAATCTGAGTATCTTTCTGAACGATTTAATCGCACAGGAGCAGCCTCAGGTGGTCGTGATTGGTGGCAATATTGCCAAAACATGGGATCATTTTATTGATGCACTGAAGGGAAAAATCACAGATAAATCTGTAGCCATCAGACAAAGCGAAATGTGGGAGGATGCAGCTCTTGTAGGTGCAGCCAGCGCATGGGCTTAAAATTAAGATAAATGAAGAAATACTTTTTTATTGCAGGATTATTGGTTCTGCTGAACTATTCAAAGGCCCTTGCGGCAAAGGTAGATACGGTGCTGACTTATAGTGCTGCAATGAAGAAGAAAATAAAAACAGTGGTTGTTGTCCCCGACAACTACCCGCAGGGAAAAAGCTTTCCAACGGTATACCTGTTGCATGGGTATGGTGATAGTTATCTGGCCTGGGTAAATATGGTGCCGGTAATCAAGAAGTATGCTGATGATTTTCAGATGATCATCGTTTGCCCGGACGGAAATACCTCCAGTTGGTATATGGATAGTCCGTTAGATCCGGAATGGAAGTATGAAACGTATGTGGCCACAGAACTGGTGAGCCAGATCGATCAGCAGTATAAAACGGTCAAAGACAGAAAGGGTAGGGCAATCACCGGTCTGAGTATGGGTGGACATGGCGCATTATACCTCTCTTTCAAGCACCAGGACGTATATGGCGCAGCAGGAAGCATGAGTGGAGGAGTAGACATGACACCTTTCCCTTTGAAATGGGAGATTGCCAAACGATTAGGCAGTTATGACCAACAGCCTGAGCGATGGAAGGCAAACAGTGTGGTCAATATGACACATTTGCTTGTTCCCGATAAACTGGCCCTGATCATTGACTGTGGAAAGGAGGATTTCTTTTATCAGGTAAATAATAAGCTCCATGAGGAATTATCATACCACAATATCCCTCATGATTTTACCATCAGACCGGGTGCACATAACTGGAATTACTGGAAAAACGCAATAGGATTCCAACTGATGTTTTTCAGTAATTTTTTCAATAAAGTATAGTTATCTGTTTTTTATTTTAGCAAGGGTATTCAGAGGCTTCAGCCGGAACTTTTGAGCAAATTTGAGATTCTCATTTGTTACCGGTTGATTGGTAAAAATGAGGTCGTCAGCCTGATTTGTTTTTTCAGTTTTAAATAAACCCGATTGGTATTTCCGGTAATTATTTTTATAAAAGGATAGTTTTTTAGATTAATCTGCGTTGTATGTAATTAAGATTTGACTATTTTCACTACCTATGAGACATTATATTTTCGCTGGCCTTTTTACTTTGATTGGTTTCAGTTCATTTGGGCAAAATAATAAGCCCTGGCTTTCTTTCTGGAACAAAGACTCCACGCTGATCGGTTTTAAGGATAGTGAAAATACTGTAAAGATTGAACCCCGGTTCACAGGATTTATCAGTGCAAAGAAGTTTGATGATATTATTGGGGTAAGTGAGACGGTAAATAAAAAATGGATAAACTATTATATCACCAAATCCGGACGAATTGTGGGTAGGGACAGCCTCCATATATTTGACAATGGGGTGGATTGTGAGACTGAAGGTTTTATTCGCTTCAGAGACGCTAAGACGGACAAGGAAGGAATGTTTAACCGTAAGGGTGACATTGCGATCCCGGCCAATTACAACTCGCTTACAAGGGTTATAAATGGAATGGTTATCGCATTGCAAGGGGCAAAAAAGAAAAGCTGGGGTAAGGAATCTGGTGACCATCATTTCAGTTGGGAAGGAGGGAAGCAAATATTGATTGATACAAACAACCGGGTGCTTATTGATGATTTTAAGTCTGATGGCCGGTTAGACTACTTCTCTTTGTTGATTTCTGACCAACCTGACCCAAGTCCCATAAGAAAGAATTTCAAGACCTTACAAGGGAAATATTATTCGTTTATAGATGTCAGGAAAGAATTTGATGCCTGGCTAAAAACGGCGTTATTAAAAGATTTTACAAAAGAACGCTTATTGGCAGCATCCTTTAAAGAGCTCACAGATGGATGGAAAGCTGAGGAAAGCAGTGCTTTTATAAATAGAAATTTTGAGCTTATAAAAGCGAAATTTCTGGAGCTGAATCGTCCGAATTGTAAATATCAGGTTTTTCAGGACGGGCTTAACCCTTTTATCTTTGAATCCGCGAATTTTGAGCGTTTTTACAATAATTGCGGAGAAGCCAAAGAATGGATCTATCCGGTAATGAATATCGTGGTTAGCCATGGGAAAGGAAACGAAAAGGATTTTTATCAGGATAATCTTACTTTTTTAAGAACGGAAGATGGGTATAAATTTATCAGCGTAGACTTAGAGGCAGGACTGATAAAATAAATAAAATCCCATCCCATAAAAAAATCCCCCACCATATGGCAGGGGATTTTTCTTGTCTTATTATTCAGGAATTGTTATTCTACACTTCCTTCTTCTTTTTTCTTTTTCTTGCCCGGGCTTTTGTTTTCTACCACAATTTGATCGCTCTCTTTGTCGTAATCAATTTCCAGTGTATCACCATCATTGATCTCGCCTTTCAGGATTTCTTCAGCAATCGGATCTTCCAGGTATTTCTGGATGGCACGTTTAAGTGGCCTTGCTCCAAAGTTGATGTCGAAACCTTTCTCTGCGATAAAATCTTTAGCTACTTCAGTCAGTTTTACTTCATAACCTAAGTTGTGTACACGACCGAATAAAGATTTCAACTCAATGTCAATGATTTTGAAGATTTCTTCTTTACCCAAAGTATTGAAGACCACTACATCATCCACACGGTTCAGGAATTCCGGAGCGAAGGCACGTTTTAACGCGTTTTCAATCACTCCTCTTGAATGTGCATCAACCTGATTTGTTTTTGCTGTAGTAGAGAAACCAACCCCTTGTCCGAAATCTTTCAACTGGCGTGCGCCAATGTTCGAAGTCATGATGATGATGGTATTTCTAAAATCTACTTTACGGCCCAGGCTATCGGTCAGCTGTCCTTCGTCTAATACCTGTAACAGGATATTGAATACATCAGGGTGTGCTTTTTCGATCTCATCCAAAAGAATTACTGCATAAGGCTTGCGACGAACTTTTTCAGTCAGCTGTCCGCCTTCTTCATAACCCACATATCCCGGAGGCGCTCCCACTAAGCGGGAAACCGCAAATTTCTCCATGTACTCACTCATATCGATCTGGATCAATGAATCATCACTGTCGAACATGAAGCGGGCTAATTCTTTTGCCAATTCTGTTTTACCAACACCTGTAGGGCCTAAGAAAATAAATGAACCAATTGGTTTTTTAGGATCTTTTAATCCGGCTCTGGTACGCTGAATGGCTTTGGTCAGCTTTTTAATGGCATCATCCTGTCCGATAATTTTCGTTGCTACAGTATCGTACATGTTCAATAGTTTAGCACTATCTGTTTGTCCGACACGTTGCAAAGGAATACCGGTCATCATGGAAACCACTTCTGCCACGTTATCTTCCGTTACGGTATAACGTTTGGTTTTAGTTTCTGCTTCCCATGCAGCCTTAGCACGATCCAGCTCCTCTAAAAGATTCTTTTCAGTATCTCTTAATTTCGCAGCCTCTTCGTATTTCTGGCTTTTTACCACTTTATTCTTTTCAAGCTTGATTTCTTCAATCTTGTTTTCAATCTCAATGATGTTCTCAGGAACATGGATGTTTGTTAAATGCACCCTTGAACCGGCCTCATCTAAAGCATCAATCGCTTTATCTGGTAAGAACCTGTCGGTAATATACCTTGAAGTCAAAGCCACACAGGCATTGATGGCTTCATCAGTATAAGTTACCCCATGGTGATCTTCGTATTTTTCTTTGATACGGTTTAAGATCTCAATGGTTTCATCCGGTGTAGCAGGCTCAATCATTACCTTTTGGAAACGACGGTCCAATGCACCATCTTTCTCAATGTACTGACGGTACTCATCTAAAGTAGTGGCACCGATGCATTGAATTTCGCCCCTTGCCAAAGCAGGTTTGAACATATTCGAGGCATCCAGCGAACCTGAAGCACCGCCGGCACCTACAATCGTATGAATCTCATCAATAAACAAGATCACATCTGTAGATTTTTCCAGCTCGTTCATCACCGCTTTCATACGTTCCTCAAACTGTCCGCGGTATTTGGTACCTGCCACTAAAGAGGCAAGATCTAAGGTAACCACACGTTTGTTGAACAATACTCTGGAAACTTTGCGTTGAACAATGCGTAATGCCAGTCCTTCTGCAATTGCAGATTTACCTACACCTGGCTCACCGATCAGGATCGGATTATTCTTTTTACGACGTGATAAGATCTGAGACACACGCTCAATTTCTTTCTCACGACCTACAATAGGGTCGAGTCTGTTTTCCTCAGCTGCTTTTGTCAGGTCTCTTCCAAAATTATCTAAAACCGGAGTTTTTGATTTGATGTCTGAAACTTTCTTAGGGCTGCTGAAGCTTTCTTCTTCACGATAATCATCATCACCACCAGTTGATGCGCTATTTTGAGTCTCATCTCTGAAACCGTTTTTATTCACTTCAACTTCCTGTTTGAAAATCTCGTAATTGATGCTGTATTGCAGTAAGATTTGAGAAGCAATGTTATCATCATCGCGCAAGATGGACAGCAACAGATGTTCTGTTCCAATCA
Organism: Pedobacter caeni; assembly: GCF_900129215.1. GTDB lineage: Bacteria > Bacteroidota > Bacteroidia > Sphingobacteriales > Sphingobacteriaceae > Pedobacter > Pedobacter caeni. The sequence goes on from NZ_FQUQ01000011.1 coordinate 6,511, forward strand.
AATCGCTTTTGAAGATCTTTGCCTCCAGATACGTGATCTTTAAAACCTTTTCGGCTTGTTTGGTCAATGGGATGTTACCCAGGTTAACCGTCACACTAGAGGTACCTCTGACAGAGTCTTCTATCGAACGACGAAGTTTTGAGGTATCAACACCCAGTGATTTTAATATCTTGATGGCCATACCGTCGCCTTCGCGAATTAGGCCCAACAAAAGATGTTCTGCGCCTATATAATCGTGACCTAATCTCAGGGCTTCTTCCCTGCTAAAAGATATCACGTCTTTTACTTGTGGAGAAAATTTAGCTTCCATATATACCTTTCTAAATCGGGAATGCTCTAAACTATAAAATTTGTTTTATAAAAAGGCACCCCTGATTTTTTTATTTTATCAACAATTACGCCATAGCGGCAGAAACGGATGTAGAGACTGCCGATATTTCAGAAATCTTACTAAGTTCTGACTTTATTGGTGATATTTACGATCCGATAAGCAAATATGTCAGATGGAAATGATCGACATTTTTCTAACGGCTGCTAAATCCCTATTGATCAGAATTTTCAAAGTTTAAGCCCTATAACCCTTATGAGTAAGATAGCCTGTAAATGCGGACATATAATTGTAGACCAAACTGATGACCTTCCTTATAAAGGGTACTATATTAAAGATACACATATTGAAGAACTTTATAAAGGGTTTGATCATATAGATCAGTTGATTGATGCCATCAAAGCAGATAAAAGAGAAGAATGGATCATACAAAACTTTGGCAATGCAGCGTATGCCCTTGAATTGAGTGATTCCAGCCTTATCCATGACCTTTGGCTACGCAATTTGAAGGTGAGTACGATCTATACTTGTGAAAACTGCGAAAGGTTATTGGTGCAGCAAGGAGAGGAAAATACTTATAAAACCTATATAGAAGAGCCAGAAGATTAATATTCCTGTGATATCTGCTAAACAATTTTTTAATGGGAATTACATCCTTATCTTTGTGCCCCTAACCTTATTTCATTAATTTTAATTCTATAAAGCCTGCTAAAGGCATAAAATATAATAAGCAAATATGTCAGACGAAAAAATAATCTTTTCAATGGCGGGGGTAAATAAGATTTATCCACCCCAAAAGCAAGTTTTAAAAAACATTTACCTTTCCTTCTTCTATGGCGCCAAAATCGGTGTAATTGGTTTGAACGGATCTGGTAAATCATCCCTTTTAAAAATCATCGCAGGTTTAGATAAATCCTTTCAGGGTGAAGTAGTTTTCTCTCCGGGCTATACCGTTGGTTACCTGGCTCAGGAACCTGAACTGGATGAAAATAAAACAGTCAGAGAAGTAGTAGAAGAAGGAGTTGCAGAAATTACCGCGATCCTTAAAGAATACGAATCCATCAATGAGCAGTTTGGTTTACCTGAAGTTTATGAGGATGCAGATGCAATGGATAAACTGATGGCCAAACAAGGTGAATTACAGGATAAAATTGATGCCTCAAATGCCTGGGAGCTGGACAATAAGCTGGAGCGCGCCATGGATGCACTTCGTTGCCCTGATCCGGATACCAAAATCGGTGTGTTATCAGGAGGTGAACGCCGTCGTGTGGCGATGTGCCGTTTGTTGTTACAGGAACCTGATGTATTGTTGCTGGATGAGCCTACGAATCACCTTGATGCTGAAAGTATCGATTGGTTAGAGCAATTCTTAAAAGACTATAAAGGAACTGTTATTGCAGTAACCCACGATAGGTATTTCCTTGACAATGTAGCGGGCTGGATCCTTGAATTAGACAGGGGTGAAGGTATTCCATGGAAAGGAAACTATTCTTCATGGTTAGATCAGAAAGCAAAACGTCTGGCACAGGAAGAAAAAACAGAGAGCAAACGTCAGAAAACACTGGAGCGTGAGTTGGAATGGGTTCGTATGGCGCCAAAAGCCAGACATGCCAAATCTAAAGCACGTTTGTCAAACTATGACAAACTGGCTTCTGAAGATTCGAAAGAAAGAGAAGACAAGCTGGAGCTGTTTATCCCTGCAGGACCAAGGTTAGGAAATGTGGTGATTGAAGCCAATAACATTACCAAAGCATATGGCGATAAGCTATTGTTTGAGAACCTGAGTTTCTCTTTACCTCCGGCAGGTATCGTGGGGATTATTGGCCCCAATGGTGCAGGTAAAACTACGCTGTTCCGTTTGATCACTGAGCAGGAAACTCCGGATACCGGAACTTTCCGTGTAGGGGAAACCGTAGCTCTGGGTTATGTGGATCAGATGCACAATGACCTTGACCCTAATAAAACTGTTTACGAAAACATCACCGATGGTTTAGATAACATTCAGCTGGGCAATAAAGCGGTAAGCGGAAGAGCCTATGTTTCTAAGTTTAACTTTAATGGTGGCGACCAGCAGAAAAAAGTAGGAGTGCTTTCCGGTGGAGAGCGCAACAGGGTACACCTTGCCATCACCCTGAAAAAAGGAGCCAATGTATTGTTACTGGATGAGCCGACCAATGATATTGACGTAAACACGTTGAGGGCATTGGAAGAAGCACTGGAAAACTTTGGCGGATGTGCAGTGGTGATCAGTCACGATCGTTGGTTCTTAGACCGTATCTGTACACACATTCTTGCATTTGAAGGTGATTCACAGGTTTACTTCTTCGAAGGAAACTATAGCGATTACGAAGAAAACCGTAAAAAGCGTCTTGGAGATGTGACTCCACACCGTTTGAAATATAAAAAACTGGTTTAACCACCTTACTGGTTTAAATACCCTATAAACACAAAAGCGGTTGCTCCGAAGGGAAGCAGCCGCTTTTGCATATCAGGAAATCTGATCTAAAATTTATTCCTTACACGCTCCAGTAATTCCTTTGTTTTTCTGATTCCTTCATCTTCAGATAACACCGATCCTTCGTATTCTATTCCTACAATTCCAGACCATTTGCCGGCTTTTACGATTTCAAACATACGGGTATAATCGATGTCCTGTTCTTCGCCGTCTTCTTTAAAATTATGGGTTTTAGCACTCAGGCCTTTGGCATAAGGTAAAAGGTCTTTTACACCCTGGTATTTATCATATTCTTTATCTGCACTGATTTTAAAATTTCCAAAATCAGGCAGGGTACCACAATAAGAGCTGTTTACTCCTTTGATCACTGAAGACAGCCAGTTCCCATCCGAAGAATAGCCACCATGGTTCTCCACGATGATATTGATCTTGTTTTTCTTACCATATTCGGTTAGTTTTCCTAATCCGTCAATAGCGGCCGTTTTGATCTCTTCTGCGGTTCCTTTTCCTGCGGCATTTACCCTGATGGTTTTACAGCCCAAAAATTTCGCTGCATCCACCCATTTGTAATGGTTTTCCACTGCAATCAGCCTCGCTTTGTCATCCAGATCGCCCAGGTTACCTTCTCCATCAATCATGATCAGGTGATTCTGGATCCCTTCACTATCCGTTCTGTCTTTCAGTTCTTTTAAGTAAGCTTTATCTGTTTCCTGCTTTTTGAAGAAAGGGCTCACATATTCTACAATATGGATGTCGAAGTCCTTTTTTGCTTTTAACGGAAAATCCAGGTTGCTTAGTTTTCCGGCAAACAGGGTTTTATGAAGTGACCATTGTGCCAGTGAGATCTGAAAAAACTCTTTTTTATCTGCGGCAAATACTTCCAGGGGAAGCAGGGAAGAGATGCTTGCGGCAGCAGATAAAATGCCCAGATCTCTGATGAAGTTTCTACGGTCTGTCGTTTTCATTTTGGTTGGTTTTAGCGTTGAAGGATACAAGGTATTAATTAAAAAAGAGCTTTCAAAAAAACGCGTTCAATGAACTGTTAAAGGCAATATTTTGAACAACTTAGTGTGTTTTTAACACATTTTGCAAATTAATGCAGCTGTAGATTTGGGATTTAGCCTAAATGCTTCTATTTTAGAGATTAAATAGGTCAGGTTAAAATATCAGTTGTATCAAAATCTTATAGATGAAAGTTAAAAAATTATTGACAATACCACTCTTAATCTCTGCTTTTTGTGCCTCCGCTCAGGAGAAGAACAGCGCTTACACACAACAAATTGACGGCACTAAATTAAGCTTCGAAATGAAAGCCATTCCAGGTGGTGAATTCCAGATGGGCAGCAAAAAAGGAAAGGCAGATGAACAGCCGGTCCACAAGGTAAGTATTGATCCTTTCTGGATGGGCAGTGTGGAAGTGACCTGGGACATTTACGAGCCATTTTTATACAAAGATTACGAAACCACACATAGCACGGGACCTGTTCCTGCTAATGTTGATGCGGTAACCAGACCTACAAAACCATACCTGGACATGACCTTTGGTATGGGGAAAGAAAATCATCCTGCATTGGCAATGACACATTACAATGCCATACAGTATTGTAAATGGTTGTATGCCAGAACAGGTGTTTTTTATCGTTTACCTACAGAAGCTGAGTGGGAATATGCCAGCAGGGCGGGCAGTACTGAAGAATATGCCTTCGGTAATGATGCGGCTCAGCTTGCTGCTTATGCCTGGTTCAAAGAGAACAGCGAAGGGAAGACTCATATTGTCGGACAGAAGAAGCCAAATCAATGGGGTTTATACGATATGTATGGCAATGTTGCCGAATGGACTTACGACCAGTATGCTCCTGATACCTATGCAGGGATCAGTGGAGCGAAAGCTAAGAATCCGGTTGCCGTGCCTGAAAAACTGTACTCCCATGTGATCCGTGGAGGTTCCTATGACGATGTAGCAAAAGACTTGCGTTCTGCAGCCAGACTGGCCTCAGATCCGGTATGGAAGCAGTTGGATCCACAAATACCAAAGAGCAACTGGTGGTTTCCTGAAGCCCCTTTTATTGGAATGCGACTGGTACGACCGGTAACATCTCCATCAAAAGAAGCCATTGATGCTTATTACAATAAACCGGTAATCAAAGATTACTAAAGACCAGAACTCACACTAACAACCAAATATAAACCAACCAACAAAAACTATGAACAAGGAAGAATTGCGCGATAAGCGCCGTGAATTTTTAAAGGCATCTGCACTTGTGGCAGGTGGCGTAATGCTCAATCAATTTGCCTTTGCAGGCGGTCATTCCTCCACGGATGATACCATTAAAATTGCGCTGATCGGATGTGGTGACCGTGGTACCGGTGCTGCTTTTCAGGCTTTGAATACCAAACAGAACATTAAACTGGTGGCAATGGCTGATGCGTTCCAGGATCGTCTGGACAACAGTTATAAAGCACTTTCAGAAAAATATAAGGACAAGGTCGATGTTCCTAAGGAACGCAGGTTTGTAGGCTTTGATGGTTACCAGAAAGCAATTGCCCTGGCAGATGTCGTGCTACTGGTTACTCCTCCGGGATTCAGGCCAACTCACTTCGAAGAAGCCGTTAAACAAGGTAAACATGTATTTATGGAAAAACCGGTTGCAGTAGATGCACCTGGAGTCCGCAAAGTACTTGCAGCAGCAGAATTGGCCAAACAGAAGAAATTAAACGTTGTTGTTGGTCTGCAACGCAGGTACCAGGCAAACTATAGAGAAACCGTAAAACGCATTGAAGATGGCGCGATAGGCGATATTGTAAGCGGACAGGTATATTGGAACAGTGGTGGGGTATGGGTTAAAAAACGCGAACCACAACAAACGGAGATGGAATATCAAATGAGAAATTGGTATTACTTCAACTGGTTATGCGGAGACCATATTGTAGAGCAGCATGTACACAATATTGACATTGCAAACTGGGTTAAGAATGCTTATCCTGTATCCGTTCAGGGTACTGGTAGCCGCGCCTGGAGAACGGGCAAAGATTATGGAGAGATCTATGACAACCATGCGGTAGAGCTAACCTATGCTGATGGATCGGTGATCTATAGCCAGTGTCGCCATTTCGAAGGGATTGCAAACCGTGTAGATGAGACTTTCCAGGGAACTAAAGGCCGTGTATACCTGTCTGCAGGTAATAATGGCGTGCTTTGGGACCATAAAGGAAAAGAAATATTTAGCCATCCGACCAAAGGGAACGCCAACCCGTATCAAACAGAACATGATGAGCTTTTTGCTGCAATTGCAAAAGGTGAATATAAATTTGCTGATGCAGAACGTGGTGCCAAAAGCTGCTTTACCTCGATCATAGGCAGATACGCCACTTATTCCGGACAAACGATCAAATGGGATGAGGCTTTAAAAGCGGAGAACAGCCTGATGCCAGATCAGCTGAGCTGGACGGCAAATCCAAAACTGATGCCGGATGCTAATGGCTTGTACCCGATTCCTACTCCGGGGAAATCAAAAATCATTTAAACAAAAGGCCTTCTTGTGGCAATCGTCCCTAAATCGGCTATCCTTTTATTACCGCTGCTGGTCTCTCTTTTTATTCAAAAGAAAGACCAGCAGCAGTATAGTATTCATGGCTATGCCCAGGGTACCGATTATTCCATTAAATACTTTGCGGAAGATAGCGTCGTGACAAAAAGGGCGGTAGACAGCATCCTCTTAAAGATCGATTCTTCCATGTCCCTTTACAAGCCCTATTCCCTCATTAGTGAATTCAACAGGTCGGAAAAGGGAATATTGCTGGATGCTCATTTTGCCAGGGTAATCCGGAAATCTTTTGAGATTTATAAAGCAACTCAGGGCAGATTTGATGTGACAGTTGCGCCCCTTGTTCAGGCCTGGGGTTTCGGCCCGAAGGCTGTTGACCATTTTCCTGATCGCGCAACGGTGAAAGCTTTACTCGGTAATGTAGGCATGAATTATCTGGAGCTTGAAGGCAATTACTTAAGAAAAAAAAAACCTGGAGTAACCATAGACCTGAATGGCATTGCCCAGGGCTACAGTGTTGATGTCGTTGCAGATTACCTGATAAAGAAAGGCATTTCTGCTTTTGTGGTGGAGATCGGAGGAGAGTTGCGGGTGCTTGGCCCAAAGCCAGACGGTTCTGCAATGAGGATCGGCATTGAAGGACCTGCAACTTCTGCTGATTCAGAACCGGAGATCAGACATGTATTGAGTTTCAGCAAAGGTGCCGTAACGACTTCAGGGAATTACCGGAAGTACCTGCAAAAAGGAAAAAGGAAAATTGCCCATCTCATCAACCCTAAAACCGGTTATCCTTTAGATAACCAGCTGATCAGCGCGACGATTTATGCCAAAGATGCAATTACTGCAGATGGTTATGATAATGCAGTCATGGCGATGAGCATGGAAGAGGCCCTGGCCTTTGTAGCCGCCAGAAAGGACATGGAAGCTTACCTGATTTATCACCGTAAAGACGGAACAGTAGCGGATACCCTGAGCAGGGGTTTCAAAAAAATGATGTTACCTTAAACAATGATTTAAAACCAGACCAACCAAAGCATACTTTATGAAAAGAATAGAATTTTTAAGAAATAGCTTTATTGCCACAGGAGCGGCATTGGCAGGATCTACGCTAAACGCAACGGCCAGTACATCTGAATCGGGCCTGGCAACCGGGCTTGCCGGAAAAACCTTTAACCTGGATTATGCACCACACCAGGGAATGTTTGCCAACCATGCAGGAAAAAGTTTCCTCGATCAGATCCAATACATGTATGATCAGGGTTTCCGCTCTATTGAAGACAACGGATACCTGGGCAGACCTGTTGAAGAACAAAAGAAAATCGGGGATCTGCTGGCTAAACTAGGCATGAGAATGGGCGTATTTGTGGTAGATGGTGGCGATAACTGGAAGACCTCCCTCACTACAGGAAAGAAAGAATTTAAAGATAAGTTTGTAGAAACCTGTAAACTATCGGTAGAAGCGGCAAAGAGATGTAATGCCAAATGGATGACCGTTGTTCCTGGATTTTATGAACGGAAACTTCCCTATGGAAACCAAATGGCAAATGTAGTAGATGCGATGAGGGCGGGAGCTGAGATCTTTGAACCACATGGCCTGATCATGGTGCTGGAAACACTGAGCGATACTCCGGAGCTGTTCCTGCAGCAGACTCACGAAACGTATAATGTATGTAAAGCAGTAAACAGCCCTTCCTGTAAAATCTTGTACGATATTTATCACATGCAAAAGACCGAAGGGAACCTGATTGTGAACATGGACCGCTGCTGGGAAGAAATCGCATATATCCAGATTGGGGATAATCCGGGAAGGAAAGAACCGACTACCGGAGAGATCAATTACAAGAATTTATTTAAGCACCTTTACAATAAAGGATATAAAGGCGTGATGGGAATGGAGCACGGTAATTCTAAGGGGGGTAAGGAAGGAGAATTACGCGTGATACAGGCTTATCGCGAGTCGGACGACTTCTTGTCTTAAAAACGCTTAAAACAGGCTAAACTGGGCTTGAGGAACCTTGAAGAGTCCTGAGTCCAGTTTTACCACTTGCTGATTCAAATGGTTCAACCGGCAATGGAGTTTAAAACTGTCTTTGATCAGTTTTGCGATATTGCCTTCCCCTCTCATTCTTTCTCCAAACCTGCTGTCGTTTAGATTTCCCCCATGACAGGATTGAATGGCATGCCAGACTTTTTCAAAGCGATCCGGATAGTTTTTCCTGAGCCAGTCTTCAAAGATACCGGCAATTGCCCCATTCAAACGGACTACCGTATAACCCGCTGCCTGTGCACCTGCATTGGCCACTGCTTTTAAGATCGCCGGAATCTCATGGTCACTTAAACCCGGAACCAGCGGGGCAACCATGACCCCCATAGGAATTCCTGCCTTACTGAGTTGTTCCACTACTTTCAAACGTTGTTTTGCGGTGGTAGTACGGGGCTCCATTTTTTGTCTTAACTGCTCATTCAGGCTGTTAATTGATACATAAACCGTGCAAAGGTTGAGCTTTGCCATTTCAGATAAGAGGTCAAGGTCGCGGAGAATCAGGGAATTTTTGGTAATCATCCCTATAGGCTGACGGTACTCCAGTGCAATTTGCAACAATTGCCTGGTGATCTTAAATTGCCTTTCTGCAGGCTGATAACAATCCGTATTGCCGGAAAGTGAAATGACATCAGCGTTCCAGCCCTTGCGTTCCAAAAATTTTTTAAACAATTGAGGGGCATCTTTTTTGACAATGATCTTTCTTTCAAAATCAAGGCCGGCACTAAATCCCCAATACTCATGGGCATTACGGGCATAACAATAGGTACAACCATGTTCACAGCCTTGATAAGGGTTCAGTGAATAAGCCATCCCTACATCCGGACTCTCTACCTTATTGACGATAGATTTGCTCTGACCCATGATAAAAGTAGTTTTATGGTCTTCTTCCTCCCAGTCGTCAATTCCTTCCTGGTGCTCTTTTACATAATCGTCCTTTGCAAATCTGTTGTGTGGATTTACCTGTGCCCCTCTGCCCTTGAAGTAATTGTCTTTTGCTTCCTCGTCTAATATCATTAGTTGAAATTACTAATAATATTAGTAATTTACAAATCCTTACTCTTCTTTTACATTGGGAATATAATCCATCGGAACCATGTCGGCAATTTTCTCATATGCCCAAAAACCGGCCAGCAGCACTGATTTCGGGTTAAAAATACCCCCACTGGCATAAAAGTGAATGGGGCCCTTTAGAATATGGAGGGTGGAAATCTGGTAATTTGGAATGTCCAGTGGACGGGTAATCGAATGACCTGAGAAAGCAGTGTAGTCTTCAGTCTCCCGTTCTTTGGTATTGACCACATACAGGTCTCCATCGAAATTCATCGTTTTTACATCTTTATACAATTGAGTGGCGAGGGTATCGGTTAAAATTTCCGACCTGTCCAGCACATTCAAAGCTTTGGGGACCGCTCTTTGTGTGAGCCAGTAATTGATGGAATCGTTGAGCGGAGAAGTGAATCCCGGACCAATTCTTACAATGGTGTTTCCGGGTTTATATAAACGCTTGATATTGGCATTGATAAGGCTGTCCGGAAGTCTGTTGCGGTTCGGGATACTTTTCATCTTATAAATGAGAAAGCCCTCCTTTTTGGTGGTGTTCTGATAGAGGGAGCGGAAAAAATGCTGAGAAGAACCTGCATAGGCGATTTCTCTTTTCTTCAGCCAGTTTCTTTTTTTTGAAGAGGAAGCAGGTAATTCTTCAAAGGAAGGATGGCCGGCATAGTAAACCACATTCTCTGTGAAATCCCGTTCAAAATACTCCAAAAGGTATTTGATGCGGTAGCCGAGCGATTTGTTCTCAATGAGAAGAAATTCGTTGGCCGTTACCCTCAGTATCTTCCTTGCTTTATCATATTCAGTCTGGATGACCTCCGGATTCAGGATTTTACATTTTTCAGCATTGGGTGTCTTCCCGATGAAATACTCCCTGAAAAGTTGAAGGTAATGTGCCCTGTTGGGATCTGCCTGGATGATGACTTCCTTGAGTTGAATGGTATTGTCTTTTAATATGACTTCAATTTTGACGGATTTATCTGTAATCAGCACATTTTTACTCAGTGGAAGGTAGCCCATCATCTGGATGAGTACATCGTAATTTCCTACCCCAATATTGTTCAGGATAAATTGTCCGTTACCATCTGATACGGTCGCGGCTTTATATCCGCTTAAATAGATCCCTGCTCCGGGAAGAGGTTTTCCTTCCTTGTCTTTTATGGTCCCGGAAATGCTGAATCCGTTTTGTCCGAAGCCATTAATCGTTGTAAATAAAAGCAGCACGATGCAGCAATACCATTTCATCATCTGGCTAATGTAGCCAATCATTTAAAGATTTGAAAGCATAAAAAAAGCCCTAAAGGGCTTTTTTTATGTAAGTGTGGAGTAGTTTAAGATTCAGGCTCGATCCCCAGTCTTTTCATCACATCGTCGCTTACTCCGGTCGAGGAGTAACCTCCATCGTGGAAAAGGTTCTGCATCGTGACCATTCTGGTCAGGTCTGAGAATAGTGTAATGCAGTAATCTGCACAGGATTCTGCATCGGCATTGCCCAGCGGGGCAACAGAGTCGGCAAAATCGAAGAAGTCGCCAAAACCTTTAACACCTGTGCCAGCTGTAGTTTTTGTCGGAGATTGAGAAACCGTGTTGATCCTTACTTTTTTCTCTAAGCCATAATGGTAGCCGAAACTTCTGGCAATAGATTCCAGCATCGCCTTAATATCTGCCATATCCGTATAAAAAGGATAGGTTCTTTGTGCCGCCATATAGGTCAGGGCCACTACACTACCACCTTCACTGATGGCATCTAATTTTTTTGCTACCGCTAGCATTTTATGAAAAGAAAGAGCGGATACATCAATGCCTTTCATAAAATAATCGTAGTTGGATTCTGTATAGGGGATTTTTTTACGGATGTTCACACTCATTCCGATGGAGTGCAGGACGAAATCTATTTTTCCGCCTAATATTTCTTGCGACTGGGTATATAGGTTGGTCAGATCTTCTATACTGGTTGCATCAGCAGGAATGATTTTAGAGCCTGTTTTTTCTGCTAGTGCATTGATTTCTCCCATACGCATGGCGATAGGAGCATTGGTTAAGACAAATTCTGCACCTTCTTCGTGTGCTTTTTCAGCGACTTTCCAGGCGATGGAATTTTGATCCAGCGCACCAGTGATGATCCCGCGTTTACCTTTTAGTAAGTTGTACATAATTTCTTGTTTTGTTAGATATTACTTCGCGTCGAAAGTAATAAAAATTAACAAACACAGGATAGATTATACTACTTTTTAATAGCCCAGAAGTTCTTTTGCATTTGCGATAGCCGGATTTCCCGGGTCCTTACCACTCAGCATTTCTGCGATGACCTGAACGCGTTCTTCGGGAATTAACCTGCGGATACCTGTAGTTGGACGTACGCCTTTTTCATTTTTATAAACGAAATAGTGTGCTTCTCCTTTGGCGGCAATCTGAGGAAGGTGGGTGATACAAATCACCTGCATGTTCTTTTCTAAATCTCCTATTACATCACCTACACGTAATGCAGTTTCTCCGGAAATCCCGGTATCAATTTCATCAAAGATAAGGGTAGGTAAGGCGGTATGTTTAGCCATGATAGATTTGATGGCCAGCATGAGCCTGGAAAGTTCTCCTCCGGAAGCTACCTTTCCTACCGGTGCAGGTGGCTGTCCGCTATTTGCAGAAAACAGCAGGACAATATTGTCTTTCCCGTCTTTGTTCAGTTCCTCCAGAACGGTTTTTTCTATTTTGATTCTGGCCTTTGGCATTCCTACCTGTTGCAAGACTGCTGCTACCTGATTTTCGGTACTGATGATCGATTGACTACGGTCAGCCGAAAGGGTATCTGCCATTTCAATTAAAGTGGCTTTTAATGCCGTAATTTCCTTGTTCAGGCGGTCGATTTCTTCATCGCCACTCAGAAGTGTATTCAGGTTGTCTGACAATTGCTGGCGAATGCCAATCAATTCCTCCACACTGTTCACCTTATGTTTTTGCTGAAGGGTATAAATCACATCTAATCTGCCATTGATTTCTTCGATCCGCACAGGGTTGAAAACAATGCTTTCTTCCAGATTCAGCGTTTCTGCAGCGATATCCTTTAATTCGATCAATGCGGAGCGTAAACGCTCGTTTAAGTTGGCATAGTCAGGATTAAATCGCTCTATACTTTGAAGCTGAACAATCACTTCCTTGAGAATAGGAAGAGCTGAGGCTTCTTCTTCAGACAAGAGGTTATAGGCGTTCACCAAACTTCTTTTGATGCTCTCTGCGTTGTTTAACGTCTGCAACTCTGTTTCCAGATGTGTTTGTTCATCAGGCTTTAAATCTGCACTTTCCAGCTCATTGAAAAGAAACTGTTCATAATCCTGTCTGCTTTTTGCTTCGTCTGCTGCGGTTTGCAGAGCTGCGAGCAGTTGCAGGTGTTTTTTATATTGTTTGTAACCCTGACGGTATTCGGATAGCAATGGCTGATGATCTGCCAGGGTATCTACAACAGAAAGCTGAAATCCAGGGTCATTGATCTCTAAAGTAGCATGCTGTGAATGGATGTCAATCAGTTTTTCACCAACTTGTTTCATCACAACCAGGGTAACGGGGGTATCATTGATGAATGCCCTGGACTTTCCATCGGTAGATATTTCTCTTCTCAGGATGGTTTCCTCATGAAAATCAATGTCATGCTCTTCAAATAAGTGTTGAAGGTTATGGTCAGTCAACAGAAACTGCCCTTCGATAATGCACTTCTTTTCCTGGTTGAAGAAATATCTGGTTTCTGCGCGCTGGCCTAAAATCAGCGAGAGCGCCCCGAGCATAATGGATTTCCCGGCACCAGTTTCTCCAGTGATGATGTTCAGCCCCTTGTCCAGGTTTAGTTCAACACTGTCTATTAAAGCGTAGTTACGAATAGAAAGTTTCTGTAGCATATACGCTGCTAAAATATGAAAACTTAAGCAATGGGTGTTTATTCTTTTCCACAAAAAAGGCAGAAGAAAAATCTCCTGCCCTAATTCTGGTCTGTTTGTGGTTTTAATGCTTTAGTTATTTGTTTTTGCCGGAGCTGCTGCTGCCTTTTTCTTTTTCAGCGCTTCTACCTCTTTGTCGAATTTTTCTTTGAGTGCTTTATACTCAGCAGAATTGCGGACTTCCTTGTTTTCTTTGGACCTATTCATCAGCTCTGAGAAGTTATAGGATATGCCGGCTTCAGAAAAACTTTTGCCCATGTCTTCCACTTGTTTTTTCCATTCCGGTGAGTTAAAGTATTTACTTGATTCTTCCGCACTTTTCTGCATATCAGCTACATTTTTCTTCCATTCAGGAGAGTCATAATACTTTTTAATTTCCTCCGCATTCTTCTGGATTCCCTCTTGTTGTTTTTTCCATTCAGGAGAGTCGTAATATTTTCTGATTTCTTCTGCGTTTTTCTGGATGGCTTCCTGTTGTTTCTTCCATTCTGGAGAATCATAATATTTTCTGATTTCCTGTGCATTTTTCTGAATGGCTTCCTGTTGTTTTTTCCATTCCGGAGAGTTGTAATACTTACTGATTCTTTCTCCGCTTTTCTGTATCTCAGCTACACTTTTCTTCCATTCCGGTGAGTTGAAATGTTTACTGATCTCCTCTCCGTTTTTCTGAATGGCAGCGATGTTTTTCTTCCATTCCGGAGATTTTAAAAAGGCAAGAGCTGCATGGTTAGAACTGTCAATGATCACATTGAAATGACGGGATTGAGGAAAGCTGACAAAAGTATCGTTAAAAACATCTGCTCTTAAGCTATCGGGAACCTCTTTAATAGAGTTATATTCGTGCTTATTCCCCATTGCATCCACTGTTATGATTTTAAACTTACGTTTCTTCTTAGTGGTATCCTGATGTAATGGGGTGTCCTTTTGCAAGAGTTTCAAAGCCTTTAAGTCCTCCACCTTGAATTTTAGTCCAACACCGGCAATTTCCATGTCTTCTGTGACTGGTGCTACGATTACAGTTGATTTTTCTGCTTTGCTGGGTTTAACCCAGGCTAAGGAGATCACCGTTGCAATGGTGAGCGTGATTGCAAAAATCTGTTGTTTTGCATTCATATAATTCGTTTTCATGTCTGTGATTCTTTTAATACGTTGATACAAGTGTTGATTTTTCCCTGTCGCCGCCATAGAAAGGGCAGGGGCGGATTTGTCTTTCAGGATTTCCAGCTTTAGCAAAGCATGGGCATAAGTTACCGGCGTCCCGGTAAGTTGTACCACAAGATCATCGCAGGCATGTTCACGTTCTATGTTGATGAACCTGCCGCTGAGCCAAATGAAAGGGTTAAAGAACAAAATGGTTTCTATCCCCGTTTTAATGAGGTTGAGGAGGTAGTCATTTCTGCGGATATGCGAAAGTTCATGGATCAGAATGGCTTCCACCTGATGGATATCAAGTTGAGTGGCCAGGGCAACAGGAAAGAGGACTACCGGTTTAAAATATCCGATAACCAAGGGAACATTTACTTTTTCTGACAAGTAAAAACCGATTTGTTGTTTCAGGTTCAAGCGGGAAACCATCGTTTCAAAAACGTTTGCCCATACTTCAGGTACAGCCAGCTGTGCAGCATTTTTAAGCTGCCGCATTTTTTGGTAACCTACAATAATAATAAACAGTTGAAAGATGATCCCGATACCATAGACACCGACAATATAAGGGAACATAGTTTCAGTCTTGCTGCTGATTTCCTGTGGGATGGTTCTGAGGTACTCATAGTAGACGGCGCTGATGTGCAATTCTGCTCCGGTAGTACTTCCCTCGTTTATGGGAAGTTTAAAGATGGAGAAGAAGGTCACACAAAAACAAACAAATATGAGGCAAAGCGCTCCATAGGCAAGATCATGCTTTAATTTAGCCCTCAGCTTTGGTACTGCCATAACGGTTAAGAATAACACGGCGTAAATGATGGCACCTTGCCATAGAGAGTGAAAGATGCTCCAGCCGGTAGCTTTGATCAGGTTGTTTACTAATGCTTCCATAATTTATTTGTTGCTTAGATCGTCCAGGTATTTTTTAATAGAATCGATTTCGTCCTGACTGGCACTGTGGTTCCCTAATGCCTGCATGACCAATCGAGCTGCCGAACCGTTAAAAACATTGTCGATCATTTTATTGACCAGGTGTTGTTCTGTTTTCTGTTGGTTAACAAGCGCTTTGTAGATATGGGTTTTGGAGGAAGTATCACGGATCACCAATCCTTTTTCCGACATGATTTGCATCAGTTTCAGGGTAGTGGTATATCCGGCTTCTTTATTCTTTTCTAAAATCTCATGCACTTCTCTTACGGTACAATTTCCTTTCTCCCATAATATCTGCAAGATCTCTAATTCACTTTCGGTAGGTTTAAGGGGATTCGCTGCGCTCATATCTTTTTGTATACGAATTGTTTCGTAATCAAATGTACGAAAGAATTCGTATAAACAAAATATTTTGTTTAAAAAAGAAGGAGGTTTCTGTTAAAGGGAGCTAAAGGCCTTGTTTGGCTGGTTTTAGGGCTTCGTATTTACTGATGTTTGCCGGATCGATGTCTACCAAAAGGTTATAAGCTTTTAACCTTTCCTGTGGATTTCCAATAGAGAGCAGGTTGACAATCTCATCCGCTTTGGTCGCGAAATATACATTGGGAAAGATAGAACCCAGTTTTTGTCTGTCCATTCTTGTCAGGCCGGAGAGGAGAGAGACGATCTTTTTGGAGCCTTTGTCCATATCATCCTGCAGGCGGTCCATTCCGTTAAAATGATAATTGTAGATAAATACCCGCAAATCTTCAAAACTTTTATTGAGCAGGTTTTCGTTGAGCCAGAACCTGTTTCTTAAACCATCAGAAGCTTTCCATCCTTTGTTACCTGATTGTTGTGCAAGGTTGAGGATATTTTGGGATTTATTGTAAAATGGGGTTCCCCCAAGATTGCTGAAACTATCTTTATCCAATCCGATAATGGTATTGGCATAAAAGCCAAGCAGTGAGCTCAGGTTGGAAATGAAGTTTTGATCTGAATAGTCTAAAGATTGTCCTTCATTGTAATTGAAATCAAAATCTTTATCGCTGATGTTTAAAATGGTACTGTTATAGGCTGTTCCATAGACAGGTCTGCTGCTTTGGATCTGTGCTTCTGCTTTATAGCCTGAGCTGCCGTCAAAGGCGGTCACGGTGATCACGAAATTAGTCTCTATACGTTCCGGAGGAGTATAGGTTTCATTTGTCCACTTGTTGTTGTTTAAAAACTCTCTGATGGTATTTTGCAAAACCTCCAGGTTTCTCTTATCGATGTTAGGAACTGTAGGTGCCATCACAGTTACCCTGGCATTTAGTTCCTGGGCAAAAACATAGGTCTGGCAAAAAAAGAAAGAGAGGACAAAGAGGACGAGGCGTTTTTTCATTGAAGCGTTTTTTACAGTTGAGCAGCTTATAAAACTAATTTTAATATTTCATTGCAGATGTCTTTTGCAACTTCAGCCTTTGATTTTGTTTCAAAAACCACTTTTTCAGCAGCTTTATTAAATATAGTTATTTTATTGGTATCTACCTTAAATCCTGCACCTTTGTCGTTGAGGGAGTTCAGTACAATGAGGTCAAGGTTTTTCTTACTTAGCTTTGCTTTTGCATAAGCTTCTTCATTTTCTGTTTCCAGTGCAAATCCAACAAGGATTTGCCCCTCTGTTTTTGTTTGCCCGAGTGTAGCCAGGATATCTTCTGTCTTTTTGAGTTCGAGGCTAAATTCAGGGTTTGTCTTTTTGATCTTCTGGCTGGCTGCGGTAACAGGGGTATAATCTGCTACGGCCGCACTCATTACCATGATATCAGCTGCAGGAAATTCTGCTTTACAGGCCTTCAGCATATCGGCAGCACTGACCACATCGATTCTTTTGATCTGTTTACCTGCCTTTTCTGCTGTAGGTCCGCTGATCAGTGTTACTTCTGCACCTAAAGCAGCAAATACCTCCGCTATTGCAAAACCCATCTTTCCGGAAGAGTGATTTCCGATAAAACGCACGGGGTCGATCGCTTCGTAAGTAGGGCCGGCAGTAACGAGTACTTTTTTACCCAGTAATGGAAGTCCTTTTTTTGCCGCTTCGTTCAGGAAGGAAACAATCTCTTCTGGTTCTGCCATTCGGCCTGCCCCATATAAACCGCTTGCCAGCTCTCCGTTTCCGGGAGCGATGACCTGATTTTCGTAAGACAGCAGCTTTTCGATGTTCTGTTGTGTACTCACATGTTTCCACATGTCCAGGTCCATTGCCGGAGCAACAAAAACGGGGCATTTGGCCGATAGGTAAACTGCGGTTAACAGGTTGTCGCAAATTCCTGTAGCCATTTTAGCCAATGTGTTTGCACTTGCCGGGGCAACCACCATAAAATCAGCCCAAAGGCCCAATTCAACATGGTTACTCCAGACACCGGTTTCGGCCTCGAAGTACTGGGTATAAACAGGATTTTTTGAAAGGGTAGCCAGAGTAAGCGGAGTAATGAAATTCGCCGCATCAGCTGTAAGAATAACCTTAACGTTTGCGCCAGCCTTTACCAGTAACCTGACCAGTATCGCTGATTTATATGCTGCAATGCTGCCGCAAACGCCAAGAATGATGTTTTTATTTTCTAGCATGGTTTTTTAATGCAAGAATGCAATTTAATACCTATGCCTGATCTTATTGTTGCTCTTTAGCAGGGTTTCTGTGATAAATTTTATCATTCAGGAACTCATCAATTGCAATCAATGAAGGCTTAGGCATACGCTCATAATGCTTACTGATTTCGATTTGTTCTCTGTTTTCAAAGATCTCTTCCAGGTTGTCATTTGAAGAAGCAAATTCGGCTAATTTACCGTGTAATTCTTCTTTAATGTTGTTTGAAATCTGATTAGCCCTTTTAGAAATAATTACTAAAGACTCATAGATATTCTCAGTTTTTTGATCTAAATCATTAACATTTCTAGTAACCGTAGTATTCGGTACAGCAGGTTTGTTCGTGTTCATTATTTGATTGGGGTTTTAATTTTGGTATTGGTACTATCTGCTTTAGCTTCTTTTTCAAGCATTGCTTTATATTTTTCCTGGTCCTTCTGGAACTCGGCAATTACACGTTTTGCATGTTCTATACCGGCTTCACTATCTTTCTTTAAAGCTTTAGCCTGATCAACCAATTTACTCTGAGGATGAGCCTCTACAAATTCATCAGCATAAGTGATGGCTTCGTTATATCTGTCTTCCTGACGTAATTCAATACTGTTTTTAGCGTATGAATATTGAGATTTAACGATCAAAAGATCCATCTCTTCTGCATACTTAATATCAGGGAAATCAATCTGCGCATTTTTCAAAGCGATAACGGCCGATTTATAATTGCTGATGTCCCATGCGCCTAAGTCGTAATATAATTTAGCATTTTCAAATGCTTTGGTTTCCAGTTTCGAACGCAGATCAGCAATATATTTACTGGCATCAGCCACACGCTCACTCTTAGGATAGAAGTTGATGAATAACTGTAAGGCATCAATTGCTTTATAAGTATTCTCCTGATCCAAAGAAAATTTTGGTGATTCCAGGTAATAGCAATAAGCACCCAGGTATCTGCATTCTTCTGCATATTTACTGGTTGGATAAGTATCAGCAAATGACTTGAATTGATATCTTGCAGTAGTATAATCCCTTAATTTATATAAAGTCAGGGCGTAATAGTAATTTAAGTCTTCCGCTTCCGCTCTTCCCCTGTATTTCTGAGAAAGGTCTTCAAATAGAATGATCGCTTTTGAATAATTCTTCTTGTTGTAAAGCTTCATTGCCTCCTGATATTTCTTGGCTACATCGTTGCTCAATCTGATTTTTTCAAACTGGCTTTTGCAACCCGCTATAGTCAGGGCTATGATGGTGAAACTTAATAGTAATACGTGTTTAATTTTAAACATTCTGCAAAGATAAGTTAATAATACGATAACGTCAATTAAAAATAATAGGACGCTAAGCTATGTAAAGCGTTTCATCCTGTCAAACCCTTAACATAATTTAACAAATGAGGTTTTCAGGAGCTGATTTCCATATGCTGTTTTTTTGATACATAGTGTTTTTATAGGGTGTTGAAGTTCTGGTTAATTCCTGTTCGGACCTTTTTGTTTTTCAAGGTAAGGAGAGCTTGCAGAAAGCCTCGTTTTATGCTCAATTCTTACTCGTTGCTTACCCGCCTTTAACACGCTTCTGACCGAGTCTGCACCGAGTATAGACCGAGCTTAGACCGAGGTTAGAGCGTGTATAGGTAAAACCGTGTTAAGACCAGTCCGGAAGCAAAAAAATATTTGTTCAGGATGCGGTCTGATCCTTGTATAGTTTTCAATTGAAACAGGGTGATCCTATGAGTTAAGTGATATCAATATTATGGTGATTTTTTGTAATTTCAGGTCAAAAGCCATTCCATATGAAAAAGGAACTGAAAGACTTAAAAAGAGCGCTTAATGAAATGCCGGATGATATTAAAGAAGCATTGATAGCGGCAGAAGTTTTTGATCTCTACCAGGCAAGGCCTCCTTATCAGCAGAACGATTATCTGGGATGGATAGGAAGAGCAAAGCTTCCGGAAACAAAAAAGAAGCGGCTTCAGCAAATGTTGACTGAACTGAAAAATGGAACAGTATATATGAAAATGAGCTGGAAATCAAAGGAGGTTTAACAACTGTTAACAAATAAGTTAAAGACTGTTAATTTATAAAAATCAGATAAACAGGCGTTTATATTTACAGGAATATGAAGGCGCTTAGTTTCATTTGCTGTATGTTGGTCTTCGCTGCTGTTCAGGGACAGGTAATCAGGGGGAAAGTGATTGATAAAGAATCAAAACGACCTATACCAAATATCCTGATCAGGATAAGATATGGCAAAACGACAACCGGAAATAATGGGGAATTTGCCTTGATCCCCTCAAAAAATGATACCCTTCGTTTTTCAGGATTTAATTACGCCCCTTATCAGTTGTTTTATACAGCGGGTTTGAAAACCGAATTTCTGATCGAAATGACTGAGCAGGCCTTTTCCTTAAATGAGGTGGCTATTTTTTCAAAGAGAAATCACAAAGAAGATTCATTGAAACTCAGAAAGGAGTATGCCCGGAATTTCAACTACAAACAACCTGGTTTGAAAGATGTATTTGTACCTGTTTCGGGAAGCAGAAAGGTCCTGCCCTTTGAGATGGTCAGCCTGGATCTAATCGGCCTTGCCCGGCTATTGACCAGAAAAAACAACAAAGACAATAAATTTAAGCGGAAGCTGCTCCAGGACGAATCCTTAGCTTATGTGGATTCCAGGTTCAGCACGGAGCTGGTAGGAAACCTTACGCGGCTTGAGGGCGATTCTTTATACCTGTTTATGGATAAGTATCGCCCTGCGAAAGACAGCTTGCTACGGATGTCCGATTATCAGTTGATGATGTCTGTAAAATCCAACCTTCGGAAGTTTAAATCTGGGAATTAAGAAAATGAGGGTACAGAAATGCTAAAATCATTGAAGGAAATGCCATTCCCGAACAATTAAATTATCTTATTTTAGTAAGATTTTAGAACCACGTACCGCAATTACTCATGATGATGAAAAAGACGCTGTTGCTATGTGCTGCCCTCTTGTCTTTAGAGAGTGCTTCATTTGGCCAACATAAAAATATCTACAATAAGAACTGGATTGACTTTAATAAAAACGGGAAGAAAGATGTTTTTGAAGATCCTTCACAGGAAATAGAAAAAAGAATAGCTGATTTGATTTCTCAAATGACAATGGAAGAGAAAACCTGTCAGATGGCTACTTTGTATGGTTATGGAAGAGTCCTGAAAGATGAGATGCCTACTCTGGAATGGAAAACGAAAGTCTGGAAAGACGGGATTGCAAATATTGATGAAGCATTAAATAGTCTGGCTTATAATAAAAAGGCTCAAACTGCTTATTCTTATCCTTTCAGCAAACATGCAGATGCCATAAATACACTCCAAAAATGGTTTATTGAAGAAACAAGAATGGGAATTCCTGTTGATTTTACCAACGAAGGGATTCATGGACTTTGCCACGACAGGGCAACTCCTTTACCTGCTCCTATAAATATAGGAAGTACCTGGAATAAAGCCATGGTAAGGCAGGCAGGGGATATCGTTGGGAGGGAGGCGAAAGCATTGGGATATACAAATGTCTACGCACCTATTCTGGATCCGGCCAGAGACCAGCGTTGGGGAAGGGTGGTAGAGTGTTATGGAGAGAACCCTTTTCATATTGCGGAACTTGGAAAACAAATGGTCCTCGGAATTCAGGGAAATGGAGTTGCAGCAACCTTAAAACACTTTGCCGTATATAGTGTGCCTAAAGGCGGCAGGGACGGTGATGCCCGTACAGATCCCCATGTGGCATTAAGAGAATTACATCAGATTCACCTTTACCCCTTCAGAAGGGTAGTTCAGGAGGCTGCTCCGATGGGTGTGATGAGCAGTTACAACGACTATGATGGTGTACCTATTACTGGAAGTCATTATTTCCTGACGGAATTACTAAGAGAAAAATATGGATTTACAGGGTACATCGTTTCCGATAGTGAAGCGGTAGAATATCTTTATTCCAAACATCATGTCGCGGATGATTATAAAGGAGCAATCAAACAGGTGGTGGAAGCCGGACTTGATGTGAGGACCAATTTCACCATGCCTGAGCAATACATCATGCCTTTAAGGGAATTGATCAAAGAAGGAAAGGTATCCATGAAAACAATTGATGAAAGGGTATCTCATGTGCTGCGGGTAAAATTCAGATTAGGGTTGTTTGATCAGCCATACGTACAAAATACCAAAGGATCGGATCAACTGGTACATACCGCAAAGGATGAATCCTTTTCCGCTCAGTTGAGCCGGGAATCGCTGGTGTTGCTTAAAAACGATCAGAACCTGTTGCCTTTAGATCCAAAAAAATTGAAGAATATCCTGGTTACCGGACCTTTAGCTGCAGAAGTAAATTATACAACGAGCAGATATGGGCCATCGAATAACCCGGTTACTTCGGTAGTTGATGGCATTAAAAAATACATGGGAAGTAATGCTCAGGTAAATTATGTGAAAGGCTGTGACATTATAGATCCCAATTGGCCGGAAAGTGAAATTATTCCCAGTCCACTTTCTGCAGCAGAACAGGCAGGAATTGAGGAGGCCGTAGCACAGGCCAGGCTGGCAGATGTGATCATTGCTGTTGTTGGAGAGGATGAAAAAAGGGTAGGAGAAAGCCTGACCCGAACGGGATTAAATTTACCTGGGAGACAGTTACAATTGCTCATGGCACTTCATGCCACAGGAAAACCGGTGGTGATGGTGATGGTCAACGGACAACCACTGACCATCAACTGGGAAAACAGGTACTTGCCGGCGATTCTTGAAGCCTGGTTCCCTGGTCCGCAAAGTGGAAAAATCATTGCAGAAACTTTGTTCGGCGACTATAACCCGGGAGGTAAACTTCCAATCACCTTCCCTAAATCTGTGGGTCAGCTGGAATATAATTTTCCTTTTAAGCCCGCTTCACAGGCTGGTCAGCCAAGTAGTGGAAATAATGGTTATGGCAAAACGAGTGTAAACGGAGCGTTATATCCTTTCGGATATGGCTTGAGTTATACCACTTTTGAATATAGCAACCTACAGGTAAAACAAGCTACGCAAAAAGCTGGTTCCGACATTGCAGTGAGTGTGGAAGTGAAAAATACCGGAAAAGTTAAAGGAGATGATGTGGTGCAATTGTATCTGAAAGACCTGGTGAGCAGTGTGACAACCTATGACTCAGATCTTAGAGGTTTTGAACGATTGACACTTTTACCAGGAGAGCAAAAAACGGTGAAATTTGTGCTTCATCCGGACGACCTTTCTATTCTGGATAAAGACATGAACTGGAAAGTAGAGCCTGGAAAATTCAGGGTAATGATTGGTCAGTCTTCGGAAGATATCAAGCTAAAACAGGAATTCGAAATTATACCTTAAGTGAAGGAGTTTATTTTCCGTTTTCATAGGCCATTTTGAGGTAGCCTGTCACTTCTTCATTTAAGTCTTCCATGTGGTAAATCCTCAGGTGATGGTTATAGTCATCACTTCCGGGTACTGGTTTGATCTTTCGAAAGCACAAATTGTCTTCGTAAGGCTGTTTAAATGGAAGTACGATATCGATGAAATCTTTGCCCATCTGTATCACATAAGCGAAATTTATTCTGTTGGAAAAAGCAATCATCGTTTTTGCAGCATGGTATTCCACATCACCGATGCTTTTGAAAGTCATGATCAGATGATCGAAAAGCGCAATGCTGGCTGCTGATTTATTTTGCAGAAAGTCTGCTGTTTTTTGGTCTGAATGTCCCATTAGCTGTTGATTTTTCTTCTGATATCTGTTTTTCAGCCTTTCATTTTACCTGGTGAGGTGCCGAATTTTTTCCGGAATGCAGTACCAAAATGTTGAACTGAAGAGTAACCAAGATTATCCGAAATTACTTTAATCGCTTTTCCGGAACGCAATTGCTCTTTTGCTTCCAGTAATCTGAGGTCGCTTAAATATCCGAAAACGGTAGTGTCAAAGAGTTCTTTAAAACCGTTTTTAAGCTTAAATTCATTGATTCCGGCAATTTTTGAAAGCTCTGCTAAGGTTGGGGTTTTATCCAGATGAAGGTTCAGGTAAGCCCTTGCCTGCCGGACACCATCTTTCTCGTAAGATGACCTGAGTACCGATCTGACCGAATTTGATGCAGCGTTTTCATAGGTTTCGACCTGCAGGCTAAGGAGTTCTATACATTTAGACTGTAGAAATAATACTTTTAAGCTTCCCTGAACAGTAGCATTCATAATATCATAAATGCACTGCTGCATGGCAAAGGTAATGCTGAGGTTGTCTTCGGAAAGGTTGGTGCATTTTTGCTGATCCACGTGTTCACAAAAATCACTTAGAACGCCTGGGCTGTCTTTTACCAATTGCAGGAAGTATTCACGGGCAAAGTGCACTTCAAAGAATTTATAAGATTCGTTGTTTTTGTACTGACCAACGCCGTCGAAATCCTGGGTATAAACAATATTGTGCTGCATGGCATTGAATTCATATTTACGGCCATTGGCATGGTTTTCAATCAGGCTTCCTCCGGATAATGAAAAGTGTAATTCTACATACTCAGGCATGTCCATAGACCGGAAACGGACCTGATGTTTCTTCAGCGACATGTCGCCATATACAATATGAATGTGGGGTAAAGACAAATGAACCAGTTCCACTTCTCCGAAATGAAGGTTGTATTTTTCCCTTAGTTCCATTACCTCAGGAGGCATGAGTTCGAAGTTTTGAATGGTGCCCCCGAAATCAGTCCATCGTCCTTGTTCATCGCATACGCTCATTCCCATAATTAATCCTTTTTATGTTAAAAGTTATCCTTTTGGTGTAAAAGTTCTTTTAGAGATGACCCCATCTTTGTACAAAGTTAGTATTATTTAGAAGACGTATAAATAATCTTTAATGCTGACAGGTTTAAAAGAATTTGAATGAAAACAAAAACACCTAAAAGCGGCATCAGCAGGTTATTGCAAATCGCCGGAAAGGAAAAGAGGCTCCTGATGTTATCTGCAGTGCTTGCGGTTGTCCATGTATTGCTGGCCGTGATCCCTTACATATTGATCTATTATATCATTCAGGCTATGCTTGCCCCTCCGGTCAATACGGCCTTGATCATTTCCTATCTGCAGAAAGCGGTATTTGCACTGATTGCTGCCTATGCTTTATTGTATGCTTCGGGAATGGCATCCCATGTGGCTGCATTTAATATCCTGTATGAATTGCGCCGCCAAATGGCCGAAAAGCTGGGGCGCCTGCCACTCGGCTTTATCAATAAGAACAATTCAGGGGCGCTGAAGAAGATCATGGCTGATGATGTGGAGCGGATAGAGAACTTTATTGCCCATAGCATTCCTGACTTTGTGAAGGGAATTGCACTTCCGCTCATTACCCTGGGGTACCTGTTTAGTGTGAACTGGCTGTTGGCATTGAGCAGTTGTTTGCCGGTAATTCTGCTGGCCATCATTATGCCCATCATGTTCAGTAAAGAAAGAAATAAAGTCCTTTCTGATTATCATTATTCCTTAGAGGGGATGAATTCCGGAATTGTGGAATTCGTGAGGGCAATGCCGGTGATTAAGATCTTTGGACATACGGCCGACAGCTTTGATAAATACAGTGGTTCCGTATACCGTTTCAAAGAGATGGTAATGGCCTATATCCGTAGCTCTTCCCCAGTATATGGTGTATTTATCAGCTTTATCAGCAACGCATCTTTGCCTATTCTGGCATTGGGCTTCTATTTATATTTTGCAGGTGGAGTAAGCCTTTCTGTTTTGTTCCTGTTCCTGATTTTAGGGGTCGGTTACATCAGGCCTTTGTTTGCGCTGAGCAATCTGGGTTCTCAGATATCACTGATCAACCATGGGGTGAAACGCCTGGATGAAATCCTGTTTAGTCAGGAGCAGGAAACTCCCGGAAATGAAAAAATGGGAACAGATTTTACGATAAAATTTGAACAGGTATCCTTTAGCTATGATGGAAAAATAAAAGCGGTGGACCGGCTGAGTTTCACGGTACCACAAGGAAGTATCACCGCATTGGTTGGGCCTTCAGGATCTGGAAAATCTACTGCGGCACAATTGGTTGCCCGTTTTTGGGATGCTCAGGATGGTTGTATTTTTATTGGAGAGACAGATATCCGCAAACTAAAACCAGAGGAGTTGATGAAACAGGTTTCTTTTGTCTTCCAGGATAGCTTTATGTTTCAGCAAACGATTTATGAAAACATCCGGATGGGAATGGAAAAGACCGAAAAGGAAGTGATTCTTGCAGCAAGGGCAGCGCAGTGCCATGACTTTATTGAAAAGATGCCGAAGGGGTACCATACCATTTGGGGAGGTGATGGGGTTCATTTGAGTGGTGGTGAACAGCAACGGATTCAGCTGGCAAGGGCCATTCTGAAAGATTCACCCATTCTTATCCTGGACGAAGCGACTGCTTTTAGCGATCCGGAAAACGAATACCTTATTCAGCAGGCTTTTAACGAGCTGATCGGGAATAAAACCGTGATCGTGATTGCCCACAGGTTAAGCACAATTACCAGTTGTGATCAGATTGTGGTGATGAAACAAGGTGCTGCAGTTGGGATAGGAACACATGAGGACTTGCTGATGGATTGCCTATTGTACCTTAATATGTGGAATGCACATACCCGTGCGAAAGAATTTACGATTACAGAACCAGTATCTAGTCTAAAATAAAATGATAAAAAATCTTTTCTTAGTCTTTAAGACTGCTCCGGCGATGGTCCGGAAAAACATTCTTTTAGAATTGCTGCACAGTATGTTCATTGCCGTTCCTACTGGATTTCTGCTGCTGATTGTGCAGGAATTGTTTTCCGGTGAGGTGAATCAGAGACGTTTATGGTCTTATGTCCTGATCATGCTGAGCCTGCTGATGGTACAATTGTTTGTTTCGGTAAAAACAATTGTGGGAACCAATACCATGACCTATACCTTGTCTACCAATTTGCGGCTGCGTTTAGGAAATCACCTGCAACGCTTATCTATGGGAACCTTTAAGCAACGTGATCCAGGCGACCTGGCTTCTGTGGTACTTCAGGATGTGGCCAATTTCGAGATGATTTTTGGGCATACTGTGGGCAATATGGCTGCTGCTTTTTTTGCCACACTGATCATTTCTGTATTTTTATTTCTGACCGACTGGAGATTGGCACTTGTCTTACTGGCCGCTCTTCCGCTTTGCTGGATGATGATTCGTATTTCCAATTACCTGATTGTACAGCAAGGAGGAAAACATGTGGAGGCCAGGAATGCAATTGGTGCCCGCTTTCTGGAATACATACAGGGAATCCGGCATATCAAATCTTTTGGAATGACAGGCCCCCGTTTTGGCAGTCTGGATAAAGCGCTGAATGATTTTCGGAGGGCCAGCATCCGTACAGAAGCCATTCCAGGACCCTTTGTACTGACTGGTGGCTTGGTGTTGGAATTGTTTTTTCTACTCATGCTGGGGATTGCGGTTACCTTTTTTGCCCAGGGGAGCTTGTCTGCTGCTGTATTGATTACCTTTTTGATTATAGGTTACCGCTTGTATGAACCGCTTAAAATAGTGTTGGTGGATTATGTAATTCTTCGGTACATGAACATCAGTTTGAGCAGGGTAATAGAGGTACTTCAGATTCCGGAGCAGGGCTCTGGGACGAAACGTAAGCCAACAGGATACGAGATCTGTTTTGAAGAAGTGTCTTTTGGTTATCAGGAGGATAAAGAAGTGCTTCATCAGCTCTCTTTTAAGGTGGCCGAAAACAGCATGATGGCATTGGTTGGGCCTTCAGGATCAGGAAAAACAACGGTGACGGCTTTAATTGCCCGCTTCTGGGATGTACAAAAAGGAAAAGTCACGATTGGTGGAATTGATGTGAAAGATATGGAACCCGGGGAGGTGTATAAACTCATTAGTGAGGTATTTCAGGAGGTGTATTTGTTTGACGACAGCATATACAACAATATCCGCTTTGGAAAAATGGATGCCACAGAGGAAGAAGTAATCCGTGCTGCGGATTTAGCACAGGTACTTGATTTTGCATGGGAACTGCCAGGTGGCCTGCAAGCCAGGACAGGGGAAGGAGGAAATCTGCTTTCCGGCGGACAAAAACAGCGGATCAGTATCGCGCGTGCTTTGCTGAAAGATGCCCCAATTGTATTGCTGGATGAAGCGACAGCTTCTCTGGACCCTGAAAATGAAATTCATATTCAAAAGGCAATTCAGGAACTGGTGAAGAATAAAACCGTCATTGTTGTGGCGCATAAACTGGCCACAATCAGGAATGCAGATCAGATCCTTGTGCTCAATAAAGGGAGTTTAGACGAGCAGGGGACACATTCCAACCTGATGGATAAGAAAGGTTTGTACCATCATCTCTGGGGAATTCAACAGCAGCTGGGGGGTTGGAAAATAAAAAAAGCCTAAAATATTTGGAGATGTAATTCTATTGTATACATTTGTAGTGTACTAGTAAAGTAGTACACTTAATTTTGTAACGCTATGATAGAAATCTCCAACCTGACTTTTGGATACAGCAAAAAGAAACTGTTATTCAAAAACCTTAACCTGAAACTTCAGATGGGCCATATTTATGGCCTTCTGGGGAAGAATGGAGCGGGTAAATCTACTCTTCTTAAGAACCTTGCAGGGCTTGTCTTTCCTCAGGAAGGACTTTGCTCCCTGAACGGGTACAACTCTGCAGGCCGTTTACCAGGCTTTTTGCAGGAATTGTTTTTTATTCCTGAGGAAATGCACTTGCCATCGATTACTGCCAGTCAGTTTGTTAGAAGTACCGCACATTTCTATCCTAAATTTAATGAGGAGCAGTATTATAAGATGCTGACTGAATTTGATGTTCCTACCAGCAGTGTGCTGGGGAAACTTTCTTTTGGTCAGCAGAAAAAAGTAATGATTGCTTTTGGCCTGGCTACGAACACAAGTTTGTTGATTATGGATGAACCCACCAATGGCCTGGACATCCCTTCTAAAGTTAAATTCAGAAAAATCATCGCGGGAGCACTAACCGATAATCGTTGCATTGTGATCTCTACTCATCAAATCCGTGACCTGGATAGCCTGATCGATAGCTTGTTGGTATTGCATGAACAGGAGATCGTATTGAACCTTAGCCTGGAGGAAATCGCGGAGCGGATTCAGTTTACTAATGCCGCACAGGCCAACAAAGCGGCTGTCCTGTATGAAGAGTCGAATTCGATAGGAATCAGCACCATTAGTGCCAACCATAACGGTGCTTTCAGTAAAGTGGATATGGAAATGCTTTTCAATGCGATCATCAGTGGTCATCAACCAGTAATTGACATTTTAAAATAACGCCTTATGAACAATACATTTAGCTTTAGAAGATTTTCGCTTCTTTTTAGTAAACACACTACCGAGTATTATAAAACGTATCTGCTGTCGGTAATTGTACTGGTCTGCCTGTTGACTTTGGGGCTTGGACTTATTTGTTATCAGACCGGTGGAGCCATTGTTGAGAAGGCCCAGTTTGCGACTTTCCTACTTACCTTTTTGGGTGCGGGATCTATTTTTACAAGTATGATTTTCGCCGATTTTGGAGATAAAAGAAAATCAATATCTATACTTACCTTACCGGTTTCTCATTTTGAGAAATATCTAGTGGCCTGGCTTTACTCTTTTGTTATTTTTCAGGTGGTCTTTTTAATAAGTTTTTATTCAGTTGACTTGATTGTTTTGTTGATTGGCAAGTCATGGAGAGATCATGAAATTAAAGTGTTAAATGTCTTTTCGCCAAGAGGGGAATACCTGTTTGTATTTTTGTTTTATATGGTTTTTCACAGCCTTGCTTTTCTTGGAGCCATCTTCTTCGAAAAAATACATTTTATAAAAACGGCTTTTGTAGTATTCTTGTTAACTGGGGTCATCGTTTTAATTAATCAACCTATGGTAAGTGCGTTGTTCGATGTGAAACTGGAGAAGGTTGTACCTTTTGTTAGTCTTGGCATTAGAGAAAGTGACCGGTATTATATTGTTGATCCATTACCTTCCATTAAACCGGTGATGTTTGGCTTATCCTTAACCATAGTGGTGTTATTGTGGGTGGGTGCTTATTTTAAATTGAAAGAAAAAGAGGTCTAAGATGGAGTTTAGAGAGAATGAAGCTATATATCTGCAGATTGCAGCTTATGTTGGAGAAAATATTATGCTGGGTAAGTGGCCACTAAATGAGAAGATTCCCTCTGTTAGAGAATTGGCTATGGATCTGCAGGTTAATCCGAATACGGTGGTCAGGGCTTATGAATTCCTGCAGAATAAAGAAGTGATCCTGAATAAGCGGGGTATAGGCTTCTTTATTGCAGCGGATGCTGAAGAGAAAATAAAGGGATATAGCAAAGAACGATTCCTGGGGAATGAGCTTCCTGAGTTTTTCAGAACCATATTTCTCCTGAACATCAGCATGAAAGAAATTGAAGAACGCTTTGAGCGGTTTAAATCGGAGCATTATCAGTCATAATCGTTAATCATAAAATTAGAAAAGATGAAATTGAGTACCATATGTATTATTGCAGCAGCGATTGTTTCTTTGGGAATGCTGACTGCCTATAACTTTTCTTTAAAAGCATCTTATCAAAAAGGTGGTTATAAGGATCGTTTCAATAACCTTGAGTTCAGTAATGTAAAAGATTTGACTGAACTGCAGATCAATTGTGCCAATAAATTTAATATCAGTGTAGAAAAGGGACCGAAGGAAGGATTATGGATTAAAGATGAGCTGAAGGAATTGATCAAAGTGACTCAGGTAGAAGGCAGACTGACAATTGACATGACTGATGAGGCTAAAAAACTTGGCTATAGAATCGACGAGGGGGACATCATTCTTTTCTCGAATAGCTTGAGTACAATCAATACTGTTGCTTATTTTAATAAAGAACAAATGGAAAACAAGTGGTTCTTTAATAATGGGGAAATCAGGATTAAGGGGCTGACCGGAGATTTATTGGATCTTAGGATTGGCAGATTCACTTCTGTCTATATGGACCATGTAAAAGTGGCGACCTTAAAAGCCAGGGTAGGAGAGGCTGGATCTGAGGGTTCGTCGTTGACGGTGGATTCTGCTAATCATATCGCGTTTGCAGATTTAAGTATTCCGGGAACGAATAAAATAGAACTTTTGAATCCGAAAATTATTAAAACCCGCTATAACTTATCGGATAGTGCAACAGTAAGTTTAAATGGAGAAGCATTGAAGCAAATCAATCCTTAGTATTAACGTAAAAACAAGGTGATTTCAGGCATTATATTGATAAAGACCTGCTTTTTGCTCTGAAGATCAGATCCGGGCCTGCTATTAGCAGGCCCTTTCTTGTTTACTATATATACTATACGCGCTGCGTTGTCTGTATAGTATATTCCTGATTGACCTTTACATAGTCTATATATAATGGGTATACGCTCCGGGGACTCTCCGGGGTTGGAAGGTAATTGAGAGGTATCTGAGTAGTTCTTGGAAGGCTGTTTAACCTTTCAACTACCTCTCAATTACCTTCCAACTCCCTCTCAACTACCTCCCAACCTCGGACTATATATAGATAGTATATATACTGTCCTATACTACAATAAGTTTTTACTGTTTTCGGAACGTTAATTTGTGGCCTGCGCCTTTCCGCTATGTTATATATAATCTATTTCTTCCCGAATCAGCTTCTTTGCTGGCGTGTACCCTTCATTTTTCATTGATTTGGCCTTGGTGTATATTTTACGTTAAGTATGGATGAAGTTTTTGTGCTTGTAAATCATGCAGTTAGGGGTGTGATACAATTATAATGGTAAGATTGTTTTGAGAACGGTTAAATTTTCCTACTTTTGCATCCCGCTTCGGAGGAAGAGAAAGATTGAGAGTGATAAA
>NZ_FQUQ01000014.1 GCF_900129215.1 Pedobacter caeni
TTCCTGTTCCCGTTCCTGTACCGATCAATCCTGCTGAACCAGCAGTAGCAGTACTCCAGTTTACGTTGGTAACTTCTGCAGGTACAGCATCCGTAATCACCAATGCTTTTGCATCGGCAACACTGGTATTGCTGACCTCTATGGTATAGCTGATGTTCTGACCCGCAGTTAAAGTCGCTGGTCCTGTTTTTGCAATCGTCACCACTGGTGTACGACCTACTTGTGTCGTTACCGTAGAACTCGAAGAAGGACTACCCACTTCCGAAGGATCTGCAGTAGCGGTATTGCTGATGTTCCCACTAAATGATGGATCAACAGTTCCATTGATGGTAACCAGTATTGCATTTGCGGCTCCGGTAGGAATATTACCACTAACGGAAACTGAATTTCCAGTACCGCTACCCGTACCATTCAGTGTAGCAGAACCCTGGGTGGCAGAGCTCCAGCTCACTGTTTTGATTTCAGCTGGAACCAGGTCAGTGATCGATGCATTCACTGCATCACTTAACCCGTTATTGGTAATTTTTAAAGTGTAGGATATCGCTGTTCCTGCTTGTGCAGTAGCAGGTCCGTTTTTCAACATCACCAATCCCGATTGGTTGGAAATATTGGTAACTACTGTATTCGAGTTCACCGAAGGCACTGGTTCCGTTGGGATGGCTATTGCCACGTTACTAAAGTTTCCGGTTGCAGCAGGCAACACTGTTCCGGTCACATCAATCACAATGGTATTCCCTGCGCCTGCAGGAATAGTTCCTGTAAAGTTGATATTGCTGCCGGTATTGGATGCACTCCCCACAAAGCTTGCGGTTCCTGTTTTACTAACCACCCAGGCTACATTTGTAATCTTAGCCGGAATATTATCTCTGATGGTCGTACCAATTGCATCGCTGTTACTTGTGTTTTTTACAATGATTTTATAAGTGATGGCGTCGCCTGCAATCACATTTGAAGGCCCTTGTTTATCAACCACCAATACCGGCTTCCGCTCTACCGGATTGGTTACCGTAGAAGTTGCACCATCAGGATCGGGAACATTCGGAGAAGTCACCGTAGCCGTATTTGTCAACGTTCCGGCATAGTTAGCCGCAATCGTTCCGTTCACATCAATAGTTACCGTATTTCCTGCGCCTGCAGCAATATCTGCAGTCACATTGATACTATTACCTGCTGAAGTATTTTGTCCGATCGACGCAGCACCACCAGCACTGGCGTTAATCGTAGACACGACCATCTCTACTGGTACGTTATCCAAAATTTTAATGCCCTGTGCATCAGTTGGGCCATCATTGGTAGCCACAATCCGGTATACAATAGGCTGACCTGCGGTAAAAGGTCCTGGAGTAACAATAGATTTAACGACTTTCAAATCTGCTGACCGGGTATAAGTAACCGTCACTTCAGCAGAAGAGACTCCGCAATTACCATTAGAAATGGTCCAGATTAATGTGGCTGAAGTATTTGCAGCGATGGTAACAGTTGTATTTCTATCGGCCGGATTGGCAATTGTTGCCGTACTTCCGGGTTTCACGGTCCATACTCCAGTTCCTGAAGCTGGTAAATTACCATTCAGGGTAAAGACACCTGAATTGTATTGTGTTGCATTCGTTCCTGCATTTGCAGTAGTTGGCAATGCGAAGTTAGTAATGGTTACCTGATCTGTACTCACCGCACAATTTCCATTACTGATGGTCCATGATAAGGTTGCCGTTTGTCCGGCAGCAAGTGTTACTCCCGTTGTTGGCGAAGCTGTATTTGCAATTACTGCAGTTCCTGAAACAACAGCCCAGACTCCTGTACCTGATGTTGCAGCATTAGCTGCCATCGTAAATGCACTGGTATTACATTTTGATTGATCTGGTCCGGCAGCAGCCACTGTAGGTGCTGAATAAATAGTTACCATTATCGGAGCACTCGTTGAAGTACAGGTTCCTGAACTTACCGTTCTTCGGTATAGCGTTGTGGTGGTAATCACCGCAGGATCAAGGTTTGCCGTTACCGTTGGTAAAGCTGTCCAGTTGGTTCCTCCATTTATGCTTTGTTCCCAGGTATAGGTATAAGTACCACTTCCACCAGACAGCGTTGCTCCGGTAATGTTACCCGGATCTCCGGTTATACAGAATGCAGATGCTCCGGCAATGGTTAAAGTATTCCCTGTAATGACAGGATTTACCGTAACAGTGATCACATTGCTTGTTTGAGCTCCGCAGCTTGAACCCACAGAGCTAACTACCCTTCGGTAATAAGTGGTTTGTGTAATGGCTGCAGAGGCAGTATAGGTATTTTGGGTAGCGCCGGAAATAGGTGTGAAACCGGTAGTGGCACTTGTAGTACTGCTTTCCCACTGATAAGCATAGATGGCATCACCACCAGTCGCAGCAGTTAGTTCATTCAAGACAGCAGGTGTTCCGGTCTGACAGAAAACCTGGTTTGCCCCTATGGAGCCTGGGGTTAATGCAGGATATACTGTAAATTTCACCAGATTGCTAATGCTTGCTACTGTACAAGCTCCTGACTGCACCAAACGGCGATACCAGGTATTTACAGTAACAGGTCCTGGTGGATCATAGCTGATACCTGTTGCGGCAGCGATATTACTGAATGTGGTCCCATCAGTACTGATTTGCCATTGATAAGTAGCTGTTCCGCTTCCTCCTGCGGGTGCAGCACCAGTGATCAGTCCGGGATCACCTGTTACACAAATAGAAAGTATGGAAGGTCCGGTAATGGTATTCCCTGTAATTGCAGGCTGAACTGTAATGCTAACCACCGTACTGGTAGTTGAGCAAGCTCCACTTGTTACCGTACGACGGTATTGAGTCGTAACCGTTGGTGCTCCGGGGCTGTAATTCTGTGCATTACTGGTTCCTGTTGCAGTTGTCCAGATAGCTCCTCCATCTGTACTTTGTTCCCACAGATAGATAAAGGTTCCCGAACCTCCCGTTGGAAGGCTTCCTGCTAAAGCCGTAGCTGTAGTACCGATACAAATGGTTTGACTGGCAGTAACGGTATTATTAGTTAATGCAGGCTGTACAGTTACTGTAATTGGCGTTAATGTACTTTCGCAGGTTCCATTGCTCTGGCTTACATAATAAGTAGTACTTCCCGCTGTGGTAGTTACCGGAACGGGTGCAGTGCTGCTTCCCATTCCGCCAACAGCTACTGTATACCATTTCAGATTGGTTCCTGTAGCGGTTAATGCAGTTGCAGTAGCTCCAAGGCAATAGCTAACCGGAGCTGTGACCGGTGGATTGGGTTTAACATAAACTGTAGTGGTAACTCTATTGTTAGACGTATTGGCTTCAGGAGGTGCTCCCTGGTAAGTCACTGTGGCCGTATTGTCAAAACTGGCCCCTGCTGCAGGTGTTCCCGAGCGTTTTAGATTTAGTGTAATTGTAGGAAAAGAGAAACCAGAGGCCAGAGAGCCTACTCTGGTAAATGTAGGAGCAGTTGAGATCCCATTGTAAATCCATCCTGGAGCAGTTGGTGTTCCGTTCAGGACCATCCCGGCAGGAATGATGTCACTTACCGATATAGTCCTGAGCGCAGCACTTGCCGTCGAGCCAACATTTGTTACCGTAATCGTATAATTATTTCCATTTACCGGATCTTCACAAGTATTATCTACACTCTTATCAATCTTAAGATCCACGTTAGGTGAAAGTACGTTGGTACTAACGGTAAAGCGGTTATTGGTTAAATCCTGATCAGTGATTCCAGTTAACGCAGGATCAACAGCTGAAGTGTTGGTAATTACCCCTCCTGCCGGAACTACATTTAAAGTTCCAACCACTGTAAATGTGGCCTTCCCATTAGCCGCCATATTCAGGGTGGTGTTGAATGGATTAGTCAGACCGGTTGTTTTAGGTGTTCCGCTAACATATCCGGCAGCAATATTTCCGGTATTTCCGTTATTGTTAAACGTAATGCTGTTAATGGTGAAATCCGAAGAAGGAATAATCACATTATTTCCATTTTTCAGGGTATCTGCAAATTTCAAATTAGTGATTGCTGCCGTAGTAGAATTATAGGCATTTACGGTGTAGGTAACCTGATCATTCACCAATGCATTCGCTTTATCTACGGTTTTATCTGTTCTGACACCTCCGGGTGTAGTGATTAAAAGGTTTCTGATTTCATGAAAATTAAATCCTCCTCCGGTAGAAGCAGCGAAACCAAGCTTTAAGTTAGCAGGAGGAGGGCTGGTTAATGTTCTGGTAAGTAGATCTGTAAACGGTCCGTTTGGAGTGGTAGCCCACCTTACGGTAACCTGATAATTTCCCGCTACTGGTAATATCTCTATCTGAACTCTTCTGTAAAATTGAGCATCAGTTGGTCTTGTGGTTTGACCGTTGACATAATAATCCAACGAATTGGTATTTGAAGTGGTACTGGATTGCGTCTGAACTCCCGTCAGGTATTCATTTGATGGTCTTATACCTCCTGATACTGAACTGGTATTATTGGTCGTAGTAGGTCCTCTAAGTACCACCGAGTTGGCTGTTTGTCCAGGACCGGTAAGGTTTCCATTTCCATTGGAAGAAAAGTTACCAAACTCATCCAGACCTATCCCCACATATCCGCCAGCTAATCCTGCTCCCGCACTTCCAGGTGCGTAACCTAACGCACCACCGTAACCACCTAATGCAAAATTTGCGGCCGCATCGAATAAGAATACCCCAATACCATCAGCACCGCCAAAACTATCGGCACGGGTTCTCCAGGTTTTAAACTCAAAATCAACGAAAATTCCAAGGGTAGATGGAAATGGCGAGTTTATATAGGCAAATCCCCTCTGGTTAGTTCCATCAGATGTTAGCCTGAGCCACCCATTATTTACCGGATCAACTCCTCCGGAAGTTAACGTGGCTTGATTTCCATTAGGATCTCCTCCAAGAATAATATTACTTCCGGCAGAACTTCCTTTAAAATTCTCCGTGATAGTAAACTGCGCAGCAGCCCGATTTCCAAAAAGCCCAAACAACAGCAAACACATCAACAACTTCCATTGAGAAATCGGTAAAGCATTCACCATTCGGGAAATTTTTCTTAAAAAGTATAGAAACGAGCGTTGTACAGCAGAAACTGCTGAGAGAGGTAAAGATGTACTCATATTAGGTAGATATGGTATATGTAATAAATTATGCTTTTTTTCGTTATGCAACGATTATCATCTCTATCACAATTAACGTTCCACCTTTAAAAAAAACCCATTTACTCTACCTGCATCGTAATAATCTTATTACAATCACCACAAACAAATTTTCGGGAATTTTATTGCCCAATAATACCTAACCTCAAAATCCCAATAAAAAATATCATTTAACACATCTAAAAGCAAAACTCTCTCAATACCTTCAAAAAACCAACAACTCACCTCAATATATCAGACAGGTAAACAAAAATATTATTTCGACTAAAAATAAGTAGACAGAACATGTACAACATTCTGTCTACCTGAACATTATTTACTACAATTTATTTAATGACTTTAAATTCTGTTCTTCTATTGAGCTGATGTTCTGCATGGCTACATTTTACGCCATCCGAACACCTGTTCAGTAACATTGTTTCCCCATATCCTCTGGCTTTGATCCGCTCTTTCTCAATCCCTCTGTCGATCAGGTATTGTGTGGCAGCGTTTGCCCTGCTTTGCGACAACCACTGGTTGTATTGATCGCTTCCCCTGCTATCAGTATGTGATGACAATTCAATCCAGATCGCCGGGTTCTCCTTTAAGATCGCCAGCAGTTTATTCAACTCTCTGGCAGCATCAGGCCTGATGTTCGATTTATCAAAATCATAATAGATGTTTCTCAGTACATAGGTTTTTCCGGGTTCAAACTTATCTTTATCCAAAAAGGCCTGCATGGTTAAAGTATCAGATTTAGTCAATCCCTTTGTACTTACCGTTTTCAATACCGAAGTATAGCCCAGTTTACTGATCTCTACCTTATAATCCTGATCTTTTGTTAAACCGAAAAAGAAGTTCCCGTTCCCTGTGGTCACCTTACGATTCATTGCAAGTCCGTTACCGTCTGTTAAGGTCACCAGTACCGAGTCTAAGGTCGCTTTGGTCTTTTGGTCATAAACAGTTCCATCCAGGGCCAGAATCATCGCCGGAGCAGTCTGATCGTTGAAACTGTAGATGTCGTCATCACCAGCTCCCCCCTCCCTGTTGGAAGAGAAATATCCGGTCTTGCCATCATGGCTCACAAAATAGAAATCATCACTGGTAGAGTTCAATGGATATTTCAGGTTTTGAGTTTTGCTCCATTGACCTTTTTCTCCATTGCTGCTGTAAATATCATATCCACCCATCCCTGTTTTTCCTTTGGAAGAATAATACAATGCTCCATTTGGACCGGTTGTCGGGAAGGCCTCTTCTTCAGTAGTGTTGATCTCCG
>NZ_FQUQ01000009.1 GCF_900129215.1 Pedobacter caeni
AAAAAGAAATATGCTGAAGTAAAACAGCGGTTTGACGTAGTAGAAGCTGATTATTTACAGCAAATGAAGAACAACAGGGGGAATCCCGTCGATAGCAAAGCTTTCCGAACCCTGGAAAAAGAATATCAGGTATTGAAGAATAAACTGGAACATTTGCCAGGGAAGCCTGGTTGAAAACAGATGTTAAACTAGTTTTTTGCTCCTTGATGATGCTGAAATTTCAGCATCAGTAGTGAATTCTTGTGTCAGAATTTTGGTAACTATTCTAAGATTCTTATAAATGCAATTCGGGATAACAATAAATTGTGAATTTGTTAATAAAAATTGTACACTGATAAGCCTGGAATTTGCTTAAATTAGTATAAGAAAAATATTAACATCCATTTGATAAAAAAGTCCTGTGAACGGGTGATCCGTGTAGGGCAGGCACACCATAAGCATGCTTATAAAAAACAGAAAGTCCTGGCTTGTCGGGACTTTCTGTTTTTTATAAGAATTGGGACAACCATTGCTCTTCTTAACAGACTCATTGATGAATAAAAATATAAACACATCCCTATTCATTCTTTTTTTTGTTTTTCTGACAAGTTGTTTAAATGGACAAAATCGTATAAAAATGTTTGAAGGGCAACTCGAAGAAATGAAAGGCACGAAGACTTATAAAGATGTACAAAATGTTGCTAATGAACAGCTGGAAAAATGGCTTTCAGAGGGGTTTGAAGAAGTCCAGGTTTTGAAGGACTGTAATTGGAAAGTCGATGACGCGGTTTTTTTCAATACAAAGAAAGATCGTGGGTATTTGTTGCTGTTACTTCAGGATAAGGCCCAGGATGCAAAACTGGACTATGTATATGTAATGTATGCCGCTTTGGAAAAGGATAACTGGAACATTTATTTCCTGTCGCTCCCCAACCTGGTGTTTCCAAGAGAAAGACTGGGGAATGATAAAAACAGCCCTGTTCCATTGTATTTACTTTCCAGTCTGGCGAGGGAAGAAATCTTAAAAGGATATTATAAAGGGAATGCAATCAATGATCAGTATGTAGAAAAGGCTTATACCGAAGAACTCAGAAGCAGGCATGCCAAATTTTTGAACCAAAAAAAATAAAGAATATCTTCATGTCTGGCTCTACATGGCTTCTATCCTTAACGCAAGATCAAATCAAATTCACAAACTAATTATTGCTTCAGGAATAATCTTATTTTTAGGTTCTTGCCAAATGAAACCTGCCACAGTAAAACATTTCTACCAACTGGGGGATAAAAAACTAATCCTAAAAAAGGCCGGTCTTAATCTGAAGACCGGCCTTTTTTAGGATTAAGATCTTCGGGTTACAGGTCAAACTTGATTCCTTGTGCTAAAGGAAGGGTATTTGCGTAGTTGATGGTATTCGTTTGTCTGCGCATATAAGCTTTCCATGCATCAGAACCGCTTTCTCTACCACCACCAGTTTCTTTTTCACCACCAAAAGCACCACCAATTTCGGCTCCTGAGGTGCCGATATTGACATTGGCAATTCCGCAATCAGATCCCGCTGCTGATAAGAACTGCTCTGCTTCTCTCAGGTTAAGTGTCATGATTGCTGATGATAATCCCTGAGGAACACCATTTTGCAAAGCAATTGCTTCTTCCAGTGTTTTATATTTGATCAGATACAAGATCGGAGCGAAAGTTTCTTCCTGCACGATCTCATAATGATTTTCGACTTCTGCCACACATGGTTTTACATAACAACCTGAGCTGTATTGATCACCACTAAGCACTCCTCCGTCAACAACAAATTTAGCACCTTCTTTCTTGCCTTTTTCGATCGCTTCCGTATACATATCTGCTGCGGCAACGTCAATTAGTGGGCCTACATGGTTGTGCTGATCTAAAGGATCACCTATTCTTAGCTGACCATAAGCTTTTACCAGTCTGTTTTTGAAGTCCTCATAAATGTCTTCGTGAATGATCAGACGACGGGTAGAGGTACAACGTTGTCCGGCTGTTCCTACAGCGCCAAATACAGCACCGATAATGGACATGTCCAGATCTGCATCTTTAGAAATAATGATCGCATTGTTTCCTCCTAATTCCAGAATGCTTCTTCCAAATCTGCCGGCAACTGCGGTAGAGACCATACGGCCGATTCTGGTAGATCCTGTAAAGGAAACCAATGGGATGCGTTTATCGTTGTTCATCATGTCGCCAACTGCATTTCCAATCAGTAGGCTGCTGATTCCCTCAGGCATATCGTTGGCTTTTAATACTTTCGCAATGATGTGTTGACAGGCAACGGCACATAAAGGAGTTTTTGAAGATGGTTTCCACACACATACGTTTCCACATACCCAGGCTAAAGCTGTATTCCAGCTCCATACCGCTACAGGGAAGTTGAACGCAGAAATGATGCCCACGATACCCATTGGGTGCCATTGCTCATACATACGGTGGTTTGGTCTTTCAGAATGCATGGTTAATCCGTAAAGCTGACGGGAAAGGCCAACTGCAAAATCGCAGATGTCAATCATTTCCTGTACTTCACCAAATCCTTCCTGTAAACTTTTACCCATTTCATAAGATACCAGTGTACCCAGGTCTTCTTTACTTTCTCTTAATGCATCGCCAAACTGACGTACGATATCACCACGCTTTGGTGCCGGTAAGTTGCGCCAGAAAACAAATGCCTCTTCCGCTTTTTTCATTACGGTTTCATAGTCATCTGCAGTAGCGACCTGTACACTTGCGATTTTTTTTCCGTCAACCGGAGAATAGCTGTCTATAGTTTTTGCATTTGATGAAGCAGCCCAGTGATTACCTGTGCTGTACGCAGGATTTAATTCCTGAATCCCTAAGTTTTTTAAAACGGAACTGATGTTTGTTTTCATTAATATTTGGTTTTTTAATGATAATAAAGCTGTTGAGCGCTATATGTAATATTACAAATCAACAAAAAAATAATGGAACGAATGTCAGCTTAAGCTCCGTAATTTTCTTTTCTGCCTTCCCCACCATTTCATGACCTGAATTTTACCTGTTTTCAATTAAAGTTCCGTTATTTTGCATTATAATTCAGATCATGAATCTCTATTGCAAAAAATAAGTCAGCTAATTTCTCCCGACGCCTTTTGCTAAAATTAATACTATCAGTCATTTAGGAGCTCGGGTGTGTGTATGTTGAAAATTATTTCGTTTATGCTATTCATAAATGTTGTAAACTTATAATGTGTTTTAAAATATGGGATCTGTTCTTTAATTATTCGCGACATGGAAGAGGAGTTTTTATTTGATTTTAGTGATGATGCGCAACGTTCGGTAGAACGTTACGAAGAGATGATACGTAACGAGGATCAGTACTTTTTTGATGCCCAGGCTTTTGAAAATATTATTGATTATTACATTGAGAAGAGTGATCCTGTAAAGGCCCTTCAGGTAATAGAGTACGCCGTAAACCAACACCCTTATGCAGCAGTCTTTCTGGTAAAACAAGCACAGTTGTTCTTTGTGACCGACCAGATCGAAAGGGCATTTCTCGCCTTGCAAAAGGCCGAGATGCTGGAAGCTTCAGAGGCAGAGATCTATATTTTACGTGGAAACATTTATAA
The DNA here is from genome assembly GCF_900129215.1 of Pedobacter caeni. Taxonomy (GTDB): domain Bacteria; phylum Bacteroidota; class Bacteroidia; order Sphingobacteriales; family Sphingobacteriaceae; genus Pedobacter; species Pedobacter caeni. The sequence continues at coordinate 3,589 of NZ_FQUQ01000009.1, forward strand.
CAGTCTGGAACGTTATTCAGAAGCTTTGGATAATTTTCAGATCGCATTGGGTTTCGCCGAAACGACCGATGAAATTCTGTTACAGATTGCCTATGTATACCAGAATATGCTGGATTATGAACAGGCCATCGTTTATATCAAGCAAAGTCTGGAACAGAATATGGAAAACAAAGACGGCCTATATGAGCTGGCATTTTGTTATGACATCCTGGACAAACAGGAAGAAAGCATTCAGTTTTATCAGGAATACATCGACAACGATCCTTATTCGTATGCCGCATGGTATAACCTGGCCAATTCTTACCATAAGCTCGATCTCTTTGAAAAAGCGATTGATGCCTATGATTATGCCATCCTGATCAAGGATAACTTTGCTTCCGCTTACTATAACAAAGGAAATGCATTGGTTCAGCTGGACCGTTTTGCAGAAGCCATAGAGGTCTATAAACAGACTTTTGAATACGAACCACCTAATGCGGATACGTATTGTGCCATCGGTGAGTGTTATGAAAAACTGGAACATATGGACGAAGCCCGTGCTTATTACAAGAAATCGGTGAAGATGGACCATAAGATGGCTGATGCCTGGTTTGGGATTGGTGTGACCCTTAATTTTGAGGAACGCTATTTTGAATCCCTTCATTTTTACCGCAAAGCTTTAGAGCTGGACGGCGAAAATCCGGATTTCTGGTTTGCGATGGCAGATGCTTATTATAAACTCGGACAGATAGAACAATCTATTGAAGCTTATTATAAGGTGCTGGAATTTAATCCGGTAGACATCGAGGCATGGCTGGACTTTTCTACGGTATTGTATGAACAAGGTAGATTGTTGGAAGCTTCAGAGACGATTTTAGATGGGATCAAGAACAATCCGGATGCAGCAGAACTGTATTACCGGATGGTGGCTTACCTGTTTGCTTTGGGTGAAAAGAATGATGCACTGGCTTATTTGGAAACCGCTTTGGTAACCGATCCGGATAAGCATTATATTTTATTTGAATATTTGCCACAATTACAGGACAACGGCTCAATAATCGAAGTAATTAACCGTTATGTTAAATAATTGTACCATTTTTTATTAGAAATAGCTGATAAAAACTGTCCGTTTTTTTTCCACCTTTGTGAGCAATATGAACTACCCATTAAATAATATACCCGAAAGATCGGTAAAGCCAAGAAGTAAAGGCATTACAATGGTCATGGATAAAGGACTAAGCTTAAGGCAAACTGAAGATTTTATAGAAGTTGCCGGAGTACATACTGATATCGTAAAACTAGGCTGGGCAACCTCATTTGTTACCCCTAATCTAAAAGAAAAGCTGGCAATTTACAGAGATGCAGGAATTCCTACCTATTTTGGAGGGACATTATTCGAAGCATTTGCCATCCGTAATCAGTTTGATGACTACCGCAGAGTACTGGATCAGTTCAATATGGAATATGCCGAGGTTTCAGATGGTTCGATTACCATTGAGCACGACCTTAAATGTGAATTCATCCGTAAATTGTCAACGCAGGTTACTGTAATTTCGGAAGTTGGATCTAAAGATGCAGCCAAGATTTTCGCGCCTTACAAATGGATTAAATTGATGAATGCGGAAATTGAAGCCGGTTCATGGAAAGTAATTGCCGAAGCGCGCGAAGGTGGTAATGTAGGTATTTACAGAGGTTCAGGAGAGGTGAGAGAAGGTTTAGTTGATGAGATTCTGACGCAAATTCCTGAAGAAACCATTATCTGGGAAGCTCCGCAAAAGGAACAACAAGTATGGTTCATCAAGCTTTTAGGTGCAAATGTAAACCTTGGAAATATTGCTCCGGCGGAAACTATTCCTTTGGAAACCATTCGTTTGGGTTTAAGAGGTGATACTTTTGATCATTTTTTAAATTTGGATAAATTGTAATCCTAAGCATGAAGATGCTTATGGTTGCGTCATAGCCAATAAAAGACACATAAACCCTAATGAAAAAATACGGCTTAATTGGTTACCCTTTATCACATTCCTTTTCAAAGAAACACTTTACAGAGAAATTCGTACAGGAACATATTGACAACTGTGAATATGAGTTGTATCCTATAGAGAATATTGAACTTTTTCCTCAGCTGATTTCCTCTGATGAGGAGATTTGCGGGATTAACGTCACCATTCCCTATAAGGTAAGTGTTTTGGCCTATGTAAAGGATCTTGACGATGCTGCGGCAAAAATCGGAGCGGTCAATTGTATTGATATCCGCAGAGAAAATGGAAAAGCGGTGTTCAAAGGATACAATACTGATGCTTATGGATTTGAAGAGTCTCTGAAACCCTTTTTAAAGGAACACCATACCAAGGCCCTGATTTTTGGAGACGGAGGAGCGGCTAAGGCCATTAAATATGTGCTGAATAAGCTGGGCATCTCTTTTGTAATTGTGACAAGGAAGCCATCGGATAATAGTATTCTATACGAAGAAGTATCGGAACAAATCCTGAAGGAACATACCTTACTGGTCAATACCACGCCATTGGGCATGTCGCCGAATGCAGATACTTATCCGGAAATTCCTTATGAGTTTGTATCAGAAAGACACCTTGCCTACGATCTGGTTTATAATCCTGAAGTAACCCGATTTCTGGCCCAATGCAGTTCCCGCGGAGCAGCAATTAAAAACGGACTGGAAATGTTATACCTTCAGGCGGAACGTTCCTGGTATATTTGGAATTCTTAACATATGAAAACATACTTTCCAGTTTGCCTTTTTGCCATCATATTGGCTTTCTCTGCTTGTCATAGCAATGACTATGCGCCAAAACCAAGGGGGTATTTTCATATTGATTTTCCAAAGAAAGCCTACAAAAATTATGATGGGGGATGTGCTTTCACTTTTGATTACCCCCTGTATGCTACTTTAAACCCGGACAGCAGTAAAGGCACTCAACCTTGTTGGAACAACCTTTCCTTTCCTCAGTTTAATGCACGGTTGCACCTCACTTACTACGATGTTTCTTCAAAAAAGGAATACGAAGGACTGATAGAAGATGCGCGGACTTTTGCATTTAAACATACCGTAAAAGCCAATGCGATCGATCAGAAGCTGATCAATTACCCTGAAAAGAAAGTATATGGAATCTATTATGCCATAGAAGGAAATACCGCTTCCTCAGTACAGTTTTTTCTGACTGATAGTGCGAAACATTACTTCCGTGGCGCTTTATATTTTAATGAACGGCCACAGTACGACTCTATTCAGCCTGTGGTTACTTTTATAAAGAAGGACATTGACCGAATGATCGAGTCCTTCAAATGGAAAAATTAATACCTTTTAATATCTAACTATTATGATTAGTATTCAGCAGTTTGCTTTTAATCCGTACCGGGAAAATACTTATGTTTTATTCGATGAAACAAAGGAATGTGTGATCATCGATCCGGGAATGTATGATGCTGATGAGCAAAATGAACTGGTTCGATTCATCAAAGAAAATAACCTGAAACCGGTATTGCTCTTAAATACACATTGCCATATCGACCATGTATTGGGGAATAAATTCGTTTTTGACAACTGGAGCCTGAAACCTCAGTTTCATCCCGGTGAACTACCGATTTTACATGCTGTTCCGGGATATGCGCCTCAAATGGGCTTCCATTATGAGCTTTCTCCGGAGCCGGAAGTGTTTTTGGGGGAGAGTGGAACGATTAAATTTGGTCAGAGTCAGCTGGAGATCATCTATGCACCGGGACATTCCCCTGCACATTTGTGTTTCTATGCCGCGGCAGACAATTTTCTGATCGGTGGGGATGTCCTTTTCTATACCAGTATCGGGCGTACAGACCTTCCGGGTGGAAATCATTCACAATTGATCAATAGCATAAGGAATAACTTGTTTATATTGCCCGATGATTGCACAGTTTATCCGGGACATGGTCAGTCTACGACCATCGGCTTTGAGAAACAACACAATCCTTTTTTACAGTCATAATTACCTGAATAGATTTGAATACAGCCTTTTACATAGCCCGCAGGTATCTTTTTGCAAAGAAATCTACCAATGCGATCAACATCATCTCCGCGATTTCCGTGTTAGGGGTGTTTGTGGGAAGTGCTGCGTTGATCATCATATTATCTGCATTTAACGGTTTGGAAGACCTGGTCTTGAAAATGTTCAATACCATGACACCACAATTGGTCATCACTCCGGTAAAAGGGAAGACTTTTGAGCCCAATACGGTTTACTTTAACCAGTTGAAGAAAGCTGAAGGTATTTATTCCTATGTGGAGGTCCTTTCTGAAAATGCATTGCTCAGGTATAATGATCAGCAATCTGTTGGCCTGGTTAAAGGGGTAAGCCCTGATTACCTGAAAAATAAGAGTCTGGACAGTACCATCATCGATGGCCATTTTGTATTGGATGGCCCCGGGAATCATTTTGCGGTGATCGGTTCTGCACTTCAGAATTTTTTGATGGTAAATACCACAGATCCTTTTCTTCCTTTACAGGTGTATTCCCCTAAGAAGGGGAGGAAAACAGGGTCTTTAAACCCGGGCGATGATTTTACGGTGCTCTCTATTCCTGTCTCAGGAGTTTTTGAAGTACAGCAGGATTTTGACAATGTGGCGATTGTACCTTTGGCATTTGCGAGGAAACTGCTGGATGAACCTCAGAAAGTCTCTTCTATAGAGATCCTTTTGAATAAGGGGGTAAATGCAGACAAGTTTAAATCGGAGGTGGAAAAAGGAATCGGGGAAGGCTTTCAGGTGAAGGACCGGATAGAGCAAAATACTGCCCTTCATAACATTCTTGGTTCCGAGAAATGGGCGGTTTACATCATCCTGACTTTTGTTTTAATTATTGCTATCTTTAATATTATCGGATCACTGACCATGCTGGTGATCGATAAATTGAAAGATATTGCCGTTCTCAGTAGTCTTGGAGCAGGTAAAGGCCTGATCAAAAGGATCTTTCTATTCGAGGGGATGATGATCACCATGACCGGCTGTGTGCTGGGGTTGATCGTTGGCCTGATCTTCTGTCTGCTGCAACAGGAATTCGGCTTTGTCAAAATGGCGCAAGACAATCCAATCCTGACCAATGGCTACCCAATCGGACTGAAATGGACGGATTTTTTATTAGTATTTTTAACAGTAACGGTATTTTCTTTTATGGCATCAGCTTTGTCAGCTAATCTGAGCGTGAAGAAAATAGACCATTTAAATCAAGATCTCTAACATCATGAATATATCTATAAAACCATTACCCCTATTGATTTTGCTGGCTATGATCGTTGTAGCCTGTAATACCAAACCTGTATCTGTTGAAAAACATGCAAAGAGGGTAATTAAGGGGCTATATACCTATGGTCCTGAGATGAAGTCCTTTACGGATTGCGAAGAAGGGAATGAATACTGGGTGGCCGATAGTGCAAAAACCCTGGAACTGGCCTATAGCAATTTCAATTTTGAAAAACCTTATGAGCCGGTATATATTGAAGTAGAATGTAATGTGATCAAGTCTGACAGCCTGATGGTATCTGCAGACTTTGACTCTACCATGGTGGTCACGAAGCTATTGAAGATCAGTAAAGAAATTCCGGACGGGCCTTGTAATTAAGGCCTTTAAGGGATGAGGTACAGGTCTTTCTGAATCGGTTGAATTAGTCCTTTTTCCTGTGCCATGGTAAACAAGACATCTATTGCCTTTCTGCCTTCAACGCCAAGATCAATGGAGTATTTGTTGACATAGAGTTCAATGTGCTTATACATGACCTCTTCACTCATTTCCTGAGCATGTTGCCTGATGAACTCAATTCCCGATTTGGGATTGGCAAAAGCATATTCCACAGACCTGCGCAATATCCTGTTCACTTTTTCCTTGGTTTCCTGATCCAGTTTTCTGTTGATCACGATTCCACCCAAAGGAATGGCACACCCGGTAAGTTGCTCCCAGTAGTTGCCAAGGTCCATCACTTTGTGCAGCCCTTTGTCCATGTAGGTGAAACGGTTCTCATGGATAATCAATCCAAGGTCAATCTCATTGTCCAGAACTGCCTGTTCGATCGCCGAAAAAGTCATTTCCTGCTTTTGTACTAAATGAGGGAAAGCAATGCCCAATAAGAAATTGGCGGTGGTATATTTTCCCGGAATCCCGACTCTTAAATCTTTGTTCAGGTTATCCGGGTGATTGGCCAGGTATTCGTTTTTAGAGATCAATAAAGGGCCTACACCAAAACCTAAGGCACTGCCTGCATCTAACAATGCATATTGTTCATATACATAAGCAAAGGCATGGAAACTTAATTTGGTGATGTCCAGATCTCCTTTAATTGCCTTTTGATTGAGGGTCTCCACGTCATCGAATGATACTTTGAAATCTAACCCTTCGGTATCAATTTTATGATGAATAAGGGCATCGAAGATAAAGGTGTCATTCGGGCAGGGGGAAAATCCAAGGCTTAAAGTCATTTTTCTCTGTTTTATCGGTTTCAAAGGTAGCAACTATCCAAAGCGACTTGGTTAGCTGTTTGTCAAAAATCCAATCGCCCATTCATTTAAGTTTTTGATGGCGGGTCCGATTTTCCAGCTTTCCTTATTTCTTGGTTCCACATAATTGGAGATGCTTCGGATTTGTAGACATGGGATGCCTTCGTTTTCACAGCAGTAGAGTACTGCGGCGCCTTCCATGCTTTCTGTGACGGGTTTCAGTCGGTTTTTAATGTCATCGATGCTATGCTGAGTCCCATGGACGGTGTTTACTGTGATGCCCTTTACTTTTGACAATCCGGATAATGAGGAGTGAAGCAGGTTGTTGTGGGCCCGGTAGCTGCTCTTTCCGAAGCCCAGTGTTTCAATGGAAAGAAAAGCGTCTTTATCTTCTGCTCCCAGTTCAGAAAATTCGTCAGTAACGATATTGAGAACGGTGCCCAGAGGAATAGTGGGGTCAAAGCTCCCTGCAATCCCCAGATTCAACACCAGGTTGTAAATGCCGGACAGGTGTTTGCCCAATGCGAAAGCGGTGGCAGTCATTCCTACCCCGGTAATGAGGATATCAAACTTCTCCGTTTGCTGGAATGCAGCATCCCTCAATTTAAAATGATCCGTTAAGATGGATATTTCTGCACTTGTTGCCGCGACTAAAAGAATCTTCATAAGGTCTAAGTTAGATATTAAACCTTTCTACTTTAAGCTTTCTGCGTATATTTGTCAACAATATAACAGAGAATGATATACATAACAAGAAAAGCATCATTTAACGCTGCGCATAAATTGTCGAGACCAGACTGGTCTGAAGATAAAAACACAGAAGTTTACGGAAAATGTGCCAATCCAAATTGGCATGGACACAACTATCAGTTGTATGTGACTGTTAAGGGAGAAATCAATCCTGAAACAGGATTTCTTGTAGACCTGAAATGGTTGAAAGACATCACCAATACTTACGTAGTAGATAAAATTGACCACAGGAACCTGAATCTTGATGTGGATTTCATGAAGGGTAAACTGGCTTCTACAGAGAACTTAGCGATTGCGATATGGGATGAATTGCTGCCTTTTATCGAAGAATCAGGCGCAAAACTTCATTGCATAAAAATTTACGAAACTGAAAACAACTTTGTGGAGTACTTCGGTTAATAACCTTTAGACATGAATAATCATACAGATCATTTAGATGATAATGAAACAGAAAACGGCTACATCAAAATAGACCGTTATAACGAAGGTAAAATTGCTTCAGTAGCACACCATTATTCAGATATCTTAACCCAGCTTGGTGAGGATCCTTCACGTGAGGGATTGATCAAAACGCCTGAGCGTGTGGCTAAGGCATTACAATACCTGACTCATGGTTACGACCTTGATCCGGCAGCGATCCTTAAAGGAGCGATGTTCAAAGAAGATTACAGCCAAATGGTAGTGGTTAAAGATATTGAGGTATTCTCTATGTGTGAGCACCATATGCTGCCATTCTTTGGAAAAGCGCATGTGGCCTATATTCCAAACGGTCATATTGTAGGTCTGAGCAAGATCCCGAGAATTGTGGATGCTTTCGCCCGCCGTTTACAGGTACAGGAGCGTTTAACCAATGAAATCAGAGATTGTATTCAGGAAACTTTAAACCCGGCAGGAGTAGCCGTAGTAATTGAGTGTAAGCACTTATGCATGGCGATGCGTGGAATTCAGAAGCAAAATTCGGTAACCACCACCTCTGCTTTTACAGGAGAATTTGCAAAAGATAAAACTAGGGCAGAGTTTTTGAGGTTAATCACTGCCAACTTACACTAACCAATCACAAATTAAAAAATGAAAGCATATATATTTCCAGGACAAGGCGCTCAGTTTTCGGGCATGGGTAAAGAATTGTACGAAAATGAAGTCGCCAAAGAACTGTTTGAAAAAGCAAATGAGATCATCGGTTTCCGGATCAGTGACATCATGTTCTCCGGAACGGATGAAGAATTAAAAGAAACCAAGGTGACTCAACCGGCTATTTTCCTTCATTCTGTGATCCTGGCTAAGACATTGGGTGATAATTTTAAACCGGATATGGTTGCAGGTCACTCTTTAGGTGAATTTTCTGCATTGGTAGCGGCTTCTGCTTTATCTTTTGAAGACGGTTTGAGACTGGTGATTACCAGGGCTAATGCGATGCAGAAAGCCTGCGAGTTACAACCTTCTACGATGGCTGCTATTTTAGGCCTTGCCGATGAGGTGGTAGAACAGATCTGCGGAGAGATTGACGAAGTTGTTGTGGCTGCAAATTACAATTGCCCGGGACAGATCGTAATTTCCGGAAGCATTGAAGGGGTAGACATCGCTTGTCAGAAATTAACAGAAGCAGGTGCAAAACGTGCTTTGAAACTGAATGTAGGTGGTGCTTTCCACTCTCCACTGATGGAGCCGGCAAGAGTCGAGCTACAGGAAGCCATTGAAAATGTAACGGTTCTTTCTCCGGTATGTCCGATCTATCAGAATGTAGATCCGGTTCCGAATACAGACCCTGCAAAGATAAAAGCCAATCTGATTACTCAGTTAACAGGAGCGGTGAAATGGACGCAAACGATCGAACGCATGATTGCTGACGGTGCTGCTGAATTTGTTGAAGTTGGTCCGGGTAATGTATTACAAGGCCTGGTTAAAAAGGTGAACAGGGCAATTCCAACCAGTTCTGCAACAACTTCGGCAACTACTACAGCTTAAGATTAACGTGAGCATCGCGGGTAAAATCAGATTTTTATTATTGATACTGGGGGCCTGCTGTATTGGTACGGCCCTTTCTTTAAAAAACACGATCAGTAAAAAAGATTTACTTACCCACGAAGCGGCCGAGCTTCAGGACAATCTGCATCAAAAGGAAAACATTGTCAATGAATTCCTGTCGGACCCCCAGAAAATTGAACAGGCAAAACAGTTCCACCTGAATGAAAGGTACGGACTTGATTTTATCAATTTCTACCGCAATATAGGGATCAACCTGCTGACTTATGAGAACTCCGAACTCAAGTTCTGGAGTTCTTTTACCGCCTTTCCAACCGGACTGGATGGCATCAGGGAAGGTTCTACCTTTTTGCAGCTCCCCAATGGCTGGTATGAGGTGATCCGGAAAACCAAGGGCAATTATTCCCTGGTATTTCTGATTGAGGTGAAGAGCCAATACGGGATTCAGAACCAGTTTCTGAGTAACGACATTTCCCCATACCTGCTCCCTTCCCAATCTTTATCCCTTGCTTCTTTTACTGATACAGAGGTTTACGGCATCAATAAGTTTGATGGAACCTTATTGTTTGAAGTGAAACTGAAACAAGGTTATACGAAGAGTATTTATGCAACTATAGAGGTCTGGTTATGGACGATTGGAATTTTCAGCTTCTGTTTATTCTTCAATTCCTTCTGTGTATGGCTGGCAAAAAGGGGGAACCTGATGCCGGCAACCTTGCTTTTAGCTTTGTTTTTTGTCACACTCAGGGTCACCGACCTGGAATATGGCTGGTTCAACCATCAGTTTAATTTGCTGATCTTCAGCCCCACCATTTACGGGGAAAGTTTCCTTTTACCTTCACTGGGTGATTTTCTGCTCAATGTGATTGTCCTGACCTGGCTGATTTATTTTGTATATAAACACAGGGATCAGTACAGGCTGCCCTCCTGGCTCGTCAGGAACAAACTTGCCGGATTGCTGCTTTATCTGGTATTGCTGGTGGTTTTTGGCTTAATGGCTTTTGTGATTGATCAGATTTTTTACGGACTGATCATCAACTCCAAGATCAACTTTGACATCACCAACATCATCAATCTGGGCTGGATCAGCTGGATCAGTATTGTGATCTTATGCCTGGTCTGGTTTAACATCTACCTGATCATTGTGATTCTCTTAGAGCAGACCAGGGTTTTAAATGTGACCAATAAGGAGCGTCTGATCCTCTTTCTTGCCGTATTTTCCTGCTATCTTGGCTATAGACTGGCCACGGGATTCAATATCTTTTTTATCGTTTACGCTTTCTTTATTTTTATCATTGGCTGGAACGTTTACCTTCGGAACAGCAGATTCTCTATAGGGGTGTTTACGGGGATTTTCTTTTGTCTGGCTTTTATTTCTTCGATCAAGTACCTGAATTTTATCGATTCCAAGGAAAAGAACAAGCGGGAAGCCATTGCCCAGAAGCTGGAATCTACCGATGATCCGAAAATCATCAGTTCTATCGAAAGCCTGGAAGTAGGGATCTATACAGACAGTTTTGTAGCGGATTATTTTAAACAGCCTGCTTTAAGGAGATCTGATATTTTACAGCGGCACATCAATAAACAATTCCTTGGCGGGTATCTGTCCAAGTTTGAATACAACCTTTACGAATACAATAGCCTGGACTCTTCCATCAATGGTCAGGGGGTTCCTTTAAGCTATTATAAACAATTGGTGCAATCAGGTTCGGTAAAGGCTTCTGAATCTAATTTCTTTTACCGCCTGAACGATACTTTTGGCTATCAGAATTATTTTGGGATCATTCCTATTTTTCAGGACAACCATATTTTGGGCACGCTGGTGATTGAGCTTAAATCACAACAATACAATTACAATAGCCAGTTACCGGATATACTGATCGACCGGAGGAATAAGAGTGAGGACGACTACAGTAATTATTCTTTTGCTTTTTACAATTATGGCAGGTTAGCCAATCAATCCGGAAAATATACCTATAAACTCTCGGGATCGGAGTTCAGGGCAGAACCTAAAAAGGCTCAGATCATCACAGACAGCATTGGATACACCCATCTGGTGTATATGCCCATCGCCTCCAAGATGATCGTTGTGAGCAAGGAAAAGGTGTCTTACGTGGTACGTTTAGCAACCTTATCCTTCTTCTTTCTGGTTTTTATCATCTTTTCTGTCGCTTTATATTCCTTAATCTGGGTTTTAAAGAACATTGATGAAAGCTGGGGTGGCTGGTTCAACATCAACCGCTCCCTGATGATCAATGCGAATAAGATCCTGTATAAGACGAGGATTCAGTTTTCAATTGTACTTTCCGTAGTGGCTACATTACTGATCGTTGGCTGGACCACTTATTTCTACATCAGAGATGAGTACCGCAGGCAACAGGAAGACTTTATTCAGGAAAAAATACGGAAAGTGCAGCTTTCTTATGAGAAAAGCATTTTCAATTCAGGCCTTCCAAAAGCGAGTGATGAATCTATTCGTGATTTCAATCAGTTTGCAGATGTGAATGCAGCCTATTTAAACCTCTTTGACGTCCGTGGAAACCTGTTGTATACTTCTTTGCCCAGGATTTATGATTTTGGGATCATAGGGCGTAAAATGGGGGCTGAGGCTTATATTTACCTTAGCCAAATGCAAAGGTCGGAGTATATTGACCCTAATGAACGGATCGGGGAATTTAAATATTCTTCTGCCTATGCACCGATCAGGAATTCCATGAACGAGACCGTAGCTTATATCGGATTGCCTTATTATGCAAATGAAGCGGATTATCAGCGGAAAATAGGGCTGTATATCAACACGCTGATCAACATTTATGCCCTTGTATTTGTGGCGATCGGAATCCTTGCCGTATTTCTGGCCAACCAGATCACCAGCCCGCTTACTTTTATTCAGGACAGCATCAGAAAGACGAAGCTGGGACAGAAAAATCAGCCGATTCAATGGTCCCGTCATGATGAGATCGGCTCTTTGATCAAGGAATACAATAAAATGATTGCTGCACTGGAAGAGAGTGCGAGCAAACTGGCCCGGTCTGAAAGGGAGATTGCCTGGCGTGAGATGGCCAAGCAGGTGGCACACGAGATTAAAAATCCGCTGACCCCTTTAAAACTAGGGGTACAATTGCTGGAAAAATCCTGGCGGGAGCAGGACCCTAATTTTGAGAAGAAATTTGAGCGGTTCAATAAATCATTTATAGAGCAGATTGATAGCCTGGCCTCGATAGCTTCAGAGTTTTCAAACTTTGCAAAGATGCCGGATACGAAGCTGGAGAAACTTGTTTTGTTGCCGATCATTCAACAGGCAAGGGATGTTTTTACCAATACCCAAAATGTAGAGATTTATATTTTTAACCATGCAACAGTAGAAGTGGTGGTATTGGGAGATAAAGATCAGCTGCTGCGTACCTTTAATAACCTGCTGAAGAATGCCATTGAGGCTGCCGATCCGGAAGCCAGATGTGTGATCAAGATCAACCTGATGAACGATGAGGAAAACGTGTTTGTAGAGGTTGCCGATAATGGCAAGGGGATCGATCCGGAACAGCAGGATAAGATCTTTGTGCCTAACTTTACGACAAAATCGTCAGGAACAGGTTTAGGACTTGCATTTGTGAAACAGGCAGTAGAAAATGCCGGTGGAACAGTTTCCTTCAAATCTTTTGCAGAGGTAGGAACGACCTTTTATCTGAGTTTCCCTTTATCTTAATGGGAGCGTGGCCTTCCCCATGGTAAAGCCGTCTGCATATAGAATAACCGAATAAATACCTTTAATGAAGGGATTAGGGTTGATCCAATCCATGGTATAAGCAGTATTGTCGTCGTTGTAAGAGATGGAAGTGGAAGAACTGTATTGCATTTGCTCTCCATCTGCTTCGAAGAGGTTCTCTCCATCGGCAATCAGGTTGCCTGCAGGATCAAAAACGCGTAAGTAAATCTTATGGTAATCTTTTTGTGCCAGTTGATTCGAAACGATGTTGAAGGTAATGCTGAGCTTCTTTGCGGTACCCGCTCTGGTTACTTCGACATTTTTGCCACTACTTTTAACTTTGTAGGCAATTACGGTCACATTACCGGCTTTAAGTGCAGCACCGGTCTTTACTTTTTCCCTTAATTCGGTGTTTTTCTTTTCCAGTTCCCTGGCTTTCTGGCCGGTGGTATATGCAAATTCCTTTAAGCTGTCTCTTTCCGTTCTGAGGGAAGTGTTTTCCTTCTCCAGACGAATGATTTCTTCATTATAGTTTTTTACAAATTCGCGCAGTTCCTTCACTTCTTTCTGAGCAGCGACGAGGTCTCCCTGTGTCAGTTTCCCATTTTGAAGGGCCTGCTTCAATTCGGCGATTTTTGCCCTTGCCAGTTTTTGTTCTTCCTGGAGTTTTTCGCTTAAAGTAACATTGATCGCATTTACTTTGTCCAGTTCTGCTTCAATTTTCTCTACTTCAAGTTTTAGCCTGTCCTTTTCCGTGTTCACTGTAACAAAACGTTGACTTTGATGTCTGTCTTTAAAGTACAGGTAAGCATTTGTACCAAGGAGAGCAAGAATAACCACAATCAGGAAATAAATCTTATTGCGATCGCCCTTATTCACCATCTCATTTTCGTCTGACATTTCTTCAATTCTTCTCTAAATGTGTTTAAACCGCGAACATAACATAAAAATGTAGGAAATAGCAAAAAAAAAGGCCTATTTGTATGAGACTTTAAAAAAAATCGTTTACTTGCTAGGATCTCAGATATCAGTGTATACTGAGGACCACAAATGAAACTAATTTAATAAAAGAACAAATTACATAAGATGTTTAAAACCACTATCTATGCGCTATTATCCCTATTCATAATAACTCCTCCTATTCTCTACGCTCAGAGCACATCAAAAATTGCTCCAAAAAGAGAGTTTCGCGGGGTCTGGGTTGCGACTGTAGCGAATATTGACTGGCCTTCGAAACCAGGCTTGAGTCCGGATCAGCAAAAACAGGAATTAATTGGTCTTCTGGAGATGCATAAAGCCAACGGAATGAATGCGATTTTATTACAGGTCAGGCCTGCAGCAGATGCGTTTTATGCGAAATCGAGAGAACCCTGGAGCCAATGGCTGACCGGCAGACAAGGGGTGTCTCCTGGTTCTGGTTACGATCCTCTGGCCTTTGCAATTAAGGAAGCACATCAAAGAGGAATGGAGCTTCATGCCTGGTTTAATCCTTATCGGGCAACGATGAGTGTGAATACTGTGGTGAGTTCTGACCATATGACGAGAAAACGCCCCGAATGGTTCTTTACTTATGGTGGCAAGAAACAATTCGATCCGGGAATTCCTGAGGTAAGAGAATACATTATCCAGGTGATTCTGGATGTGGTTAAAGGATACGATGTGGATGGAATTCATTTTGATGATTATTTCTATCCTTATAAAATTGCCGGTCAGCGCATCAATGATGAGGCAACGTTCAGCAAATATTCAAATGGCTTTACCGATATCAACGACTGGAGAAGGAATAATGTTGACTTATTGATCAAACAGCTGGATGACAGCATTCATCACCATAAAAAATATGTGAAATTTGGGATTAGTCCCTTCGGGATCTGGAAGAACGACAATGAAGATAGCCAGGGTTCTGCAACCAGAGGGCTTTCCAATTATCATGAGCTCTTTGCTGATTCCAGAAAATGGGTTAAAGAGGGGTGGGTAGATTACATCAATCCTCAGATTTATTTCAGCTTTACCCGCCGTGTAGCCCCTTTTGGCACTTTGGTAGACTGGTGGGGAAACAATACCTATGGACGGCACCTTTACATCGGGCAGGCTGCTTATCTGGTGAACCAGAAGATGGAAGCTGCATGGCGTTTGCCAAATCAGATTCCTTCACAGATCAGGTATATCCGCGACAATAACCGGGTTCAGGGCAGTGTCTTCTTCAGTTCAAAATCTTTTTCCACGGTAGCACGCGCGGTGGGGGATTCACTGAGAAACGATTTATACCGGTATCCGGCACTTCCTCCGCAGATGCCATGGCTGGATGAGATCGTACCGAATAAACCTCAGCAGCTGAGTGCAGAAGCTAAGGGTGATGGTGTTCATCTGAAATGGGAAAAACCATTTGTGGCAAGTGATGGAGAGACGGCCTCAGGGTATGTAGTTTACCGTTTTAACGAAGGGGAAAAGATCGATGTGCTGGATGCGAAGAACATTCTTAAAATCAGTTTTGAAGATTTCACCTTTTTTATCGACACAACCACAGAAAAAGGAAAAAGATATAACTACCTTGTTACTGCACTGGATCGTTTGAAAAACGAGAGCGAACCTAGCGGCCCTGTGGGAATCCAGACAAAGGAGCTGGCGAGTCAGGAAGAATAACATTTTTGGAATAGGAAACCCGAACATAAAAAACGGCCAGCCATCATTTGATTGATGAGCTGGCCGTTTTTGTATTGAAGATTTATTTATTTTTGTGGTACCAATACAAAACGAATGTAATTGTCTTCGTTCAGGTATTTTCCTGCAGTTGCTTTGGTGCTTTCTACAGTTACTTTCTCTATCATTTGTTTTTCCTTTTGGAACAAGTCAAGATCCTCTCCGTTTTGCAAACAGCTGGTGATGTAACTCAACCAGTAGTTGTTGTTTCTAAGGCTCAGCTCCATCTGACGTTGTTCTTCAGATTTGAACTTTTTAATGTCGTCGGCTGTTGCACCGCTGCCTTTGATCTTACTTACCTCATCCAGAGCAGCAGCAATTAGCTTCTCTACATTGGCCGTTGCACAGCTGAAGGAGATGGTGAAGTAATAATGTGATTTAGGCAGTTTATTGACACTCAGGCCAACGTTAGGGCTATAGACACCGCTTTCTTTTTCGCGTAAACGTTCCAGGATTTTAATTTCCAGGGCAGCTTTAAGGGCTTCCAGCTGAATGTTGTTTTCCGGAGTATATTCGTAATCACCATGCAGGTACAATTCTACTGCGGCTTTATCTTCCAATCCTTTGTATACGGTCTTGCTGATCTTTCCTACCGGAGGATTCACGCCGTTGTCTACGAAGTTTTGTTTTTTGTTTTGTGTAGGAAGGCTGGCAATATAAGTTTCAATGAAAGGCTTCAGTTTATCTGCCTCGAAGTTCCCTACAAATACGAAGGTTTGTTCGCCCAGGTCCGCAAAACGGTCTTTATAGAAAGCAAATGCTTTATCCAGTGAGATCTTATCCAGATCGGATAGGGTGGTTGGCATTCCGCGCTTATTGTAAGAAGCCAGGACAGCCTGTACCGTATCTGCGAATACACTGGAAGGGTTGGCATTTTTGTTGGCCAGGACCACTTTGTAATCGCTGATGTTTTTGTTGAAGATCTCTACATCTTTCCTTGGGTTGGTGGCATAGGCATAAACCATTTGGAAAGCGGTTTCGATATCTTTTGGAGCGGCACTGCCACTAAAGCCCTGGTAAAGTTCGCTAACATAGGAACCTGCGCTGCCTGTATTTCCGGCAAGGAGTTTATTGAGCTGCGAAGGATTAAAATCTCCAACTCCGCTTTGGCTGATCAGGCTCACCATTTCGGCCGATTGATAATCGTCATTGCCGGCTAAGGAAGTACCTCCTTTAGAGAAGGAACTGAAAATAATCTGATCGTTTTTGAAATCAGTGGGCTTTAATAACACTTTTATTCCATTGCTCAGCGTCAATTCGGTGGCGCCTATGGCATCAACTTTCTTTTCACTAAGGATTTTACCCGCAACAGGTTTTTTCTCTAAGAGGGGCTTATTTACGGAGTTGTCTACATAAGCAGTAACGCCATTGCCTGCGCTCTTCAGTGCTGCAATAAGTTGTGCTTCTGTAGGCAGGCTTGCTTTATCTTTTTCAGGAGCCTGAACTACAATGATCTGGTTCTCTTTTGTGATCAGTGTTTTTGCCAGTGCGTTTACTTCTGCAAGTGTAATTTGTGCCAGTGTTTTGTTTGTTAATTCATACGCATATTCTGTGGAGGCAATGCTGCTTCCTTCCAGGAAATTATTCAGGTACTTCTGTACAAAGCTGGAAGATGCGGTTTTGTCTTTTTCTTTCAGGCGTTTTTCATTTCCGGCGGCTATATTTTTCTTGGTCACCTCAAGTTCTGATTGCAGGAATCCGAATTTATTGGCACGTTCACTTTCTGCAAGACCGGCAATCAGCGCTTTTTCCAGGGTTGCTCCTGTGGCAGATACTACGGTTGTCTGAAAAGCATTCAGGTCAGGTACCAAACCACCCTGATATGCACCGTAGCTCGTTTGGGCAAACAGGAATGGGGCATTACCCTTCTGAAGGATTTCCTGGAACCTGGCACCAAGCATACTATTGATCATGGAATACATCATGCTTTTTTTGAAATCTGCTGTGGTTTTAGTTACGCCACCACGTTGTTTGTACATCACCATCGCTACATTATAAGCTTGCTCCGGATCTGTGATCACTTTAACCAATGGTTCCTTGTTGTCCGGAAGGTCATAAGCTAAACGTGGTCTTGGATTTGCAGGATTGGTCAGTTCAGAGAAGTTCTGTTTGATCAGTTGTTCTACCTCATTGACATCAAAATCACCTACTGCAATTACTGCCTGAAGGTTAGGTCTGTACCAGTCTTTGTAGAAATTCCTGATTTTATCATGTTTAAAGGTTTGAAGAAGGGCAATTTTACCAATTGGCAGGCGGTTTTCATAACGGGAACCTTTCAATAGCAAGGGTAGCAATTGCTTGCTCATTCTTTCCTGTGCGTTCTTTCCGCGCTGACGGTCTTCTTCGATGATTACACCACGCTCTTTGTCGATTTCTTCGCCTTCCATGATGATTTTTCCTGCCCAGTTGGCCAGAATTTTAAAACCGGATTTGAATACGTCAACACTGTCTGTAGGGATAGGCAGCTGATAAACCGTCTGGTTAAAGCTCGTATAAGCATTCAGGTCTGCACCAAAACGCACACCCGCTCTCTGCAGGTAATTGATCATTTCATTTTTAGGGAAATCTTTAGAGCCATTAAAAGCCATGTGCTCTGTAAAGTGCGCCAGTCCCTGCTGATCGTCGTCTTCCATTAATGAACCAATACGGGTTGCCAGATAAAGTTCTGCTCTTTTTTTGGGCTCAGTATTCTTCCTGATATAGTAGGTAAGCCCGTTAGAGAGTTTGCCAATTTTTACATCGGGGTCATTGGGGATGAGCGTGCCGTTTATTTTTGTTACTGTGGTTGATGCTTTTTTGGCAACAGGTTTCTTTTGTGCATAACCCGGACTGTAAACAGCCAGATGAGCAACAAGACCTATGGCCAGAATTTTAAGGTTTCTTTTCATTGGTAATGGTTTGTTTTTTTATGTTTATGAAGCATGATGAGCACATAAGTTGTTACAAATATGGTGGATAGCCTCTGGGATGGGTAGGTAATAGGTTTGCTAAATTAAGAAAGAATAGGGATATCTGTTACTTAAAAAGAGTTAACAAGAGTTAATGAGTGTTAATGATGAGAATTTAAACCTTTATAATGATCTTTTTGTTATACATCACCCAAAGAATAACGAGCCAGAAAAGGATAAAAGTAACCGCCCAGGCCAGAGAGGCATTGATAGGGGAGAAACTGGCTGTAAAGCCGGAGTATAACCAGGACTGAAGGTTGATCTTGCTTCCGTCGGGCTGATCCAGCTTAATCATTTGCAGGATACGTGGAATGAGGCCGGAAAGGAAGAATACCGTGATTGCGTTTACGCCATAAACCACAAAGGGTTTGGTAAAACGGTTGTATTGCTGGATGTCAATGATCCAGTAGGAGAGGGCGAGAATGACGGTTGCCAATCCTCCGGTATAGAGTACAAATGAGCTGGTCCACAATTGCTTGTTGATGGGGAATTGCAGGTCCCATACCAATCCCAGGACTACAGCGAAGCAGCCTGCAGAAAATAACCAGGCAATTTTTGTCGGCGCATCAAGGTCCTTACGTTTCAGGTAAACACCCACCAGTACACCAAACAGACCAGTTGCGATTGCCGGAATGGTACTTAGAAGTCCTTCAGGATCCCATGTTTTTGAGGATTTCCAAAGGTGGGCTTCTGTGAGGATGCCCCGGTCTATCCATGCCCCTAAATTGGTTTCTTTTTCCAGGTTGGCATAACCTACACCCGGTACAGGGACAAAAGTCATGATTGCCCAGTATCCGGCCAGAAGGATGATCATGATTCTGAAGATGTTTTTTTCTGAATTTTTAAGGAAGATGACCGAAGAAATCAGGAAAACGATGGCAATCCGTTGTAATACGCCCGGGATACGGACATGTTGGAAAGCACCTATAGGATCTGTAAATACTTTTGGAAATAGGGAAAGGAATAAGCCTAGTGCAAATAAAGTCAATGCTCTTTTTACGGCTTTTCCGATTGTTTTCTGATGTGTTGCCGGATCTGTTTTCTTGCTGCCCATGGCATACGCGATGGAAACGCCTACGATAAAGAGGAAAAAAGGAAAGATCAGGTCTGTTGGTGTACATCCATTCCAGTTGGCATGCTCGAGGGGAGCGTAAATATTCCCCCAGTCGCCCGGATTATTTACCAGGATCATAGCGGCAACGGTTGCGCCCCTGAAAAAATCAAGAGATAATAATCTGGCAGGAGCATCCTGCAGGTTTGGAGAAGCGGTCATATCAACAGGGTTTAAAAACAAAAAAGCCGCGACTGTGATCAGTCGCGGCTATAAATATAAATTTAAAACTTGTAACGAACAAAGGCTTCCATCGCCTCATATTCCGCAAGTCCCAGGCTGTCATAAGATTGGGCAGTTTCTCTGTTTCTGTCTTCGGCTCTTTCCCAGAACTCTCTTGCATCATCACCAGGGAATACAGCACGGTCTTTTTGCGACTGGTGTTTGAAGATTGCGAATTTTTTACGCTCTACTTCCTGAGGGCTCAATGGCACTGCCATTTCAATCTCATAGGTTTCGAACTCCAACCATGCGCCACGGTACAACCATAGCCAGCAGTCTTTAACCCAGCTTTCTGTCTTTGCCAATCTTTGTAAAGCGGATAAGATGATGTTAAAACATACGATATGGGTACCATGTGGATCTTCAAAATCTCCTGCAGCAAATACCTGCTCCGGTTTGATTTTTTGTAAAAGTTCCATGGTCAGTTCGATGTCTTTCTCTGTAACCGGATTTTTCTGGTTTTTACCGCTTTCATAGAAAGGAAGCGCCATGAAATGGATATGGTCATCTTCTAAACCGCAATATCTTGCACCAGCAATGGCTTCTCCTTTTCTGATCAGTCCTTTTACCGATTGAATTTCAGGGGTATCTACCTGATTTGGTTGTTTTTTCTCGATAAACTTACGCATGTTCTGGTACAGGTCTTTCATACCCTGTTGTCCCATGCCCATTTTTTCAGAGAAGTCAATGTTGAATTCTACGAAACGCAGTGCATCATCATCCCATACTGCTGTATTTCCGGAAGTCTGATAAGCCACATGTACATCATGTTGCTGATCTACCAGACGGATAAAAGTACCGCCCATAGAGATCACATCATCATCAGGGTGCGGTGAGAAGATCACCACGCGTTTTTTAGCAGGTTCCGCACGCTCAGGTCTTTGAGAATCATCTGCGTTTGGTTTACCTCCCGGCCATCCGGTGATGGTGTGTTGTAGTTTATTGAAGATATGAATGTTAATGTTGTATACCGGTCCTTTTTCAACAGCCAGCTGCGCCATACCGTTGTTATTGAAGTCGTCTTCAGTAAGTTTAAGGATTGGTTTATTTAAAGTATTTGCCAGCCAGATTACTGCTTTTCTGGTCAACACGTCATCCCATACGCAGTCTTTTACCAACCATGGGGTATCAAAACGGGTCAATTGAGAAGCTGCATCCTGATCCAGAATAAATTCTACATGATCAGAAAGTTGCAGATAAGTAGCCGGAACCTCACTTGAGATTTCTCCTTCTACTGCTTTTTTGATGATAGATGCTTTCTTTTTGTTCCATGCCATCAGGATGATTTCACGGGCTTTGAAAATGGTGCCGATACCCATGGTAATGGCTTTTGTAGGTACAAAAGACTTACCACCGAAATCTCTGGCTGCATCTCTTCTGGTCAGGTCATCAAGGGTTACTAAACGTGTACCCGAGTTAGGTGCAGAACCCGGCTCATTGAAACCAATGTGACCGGTACGACCGATACCCAGGATCTGGATGTCCAGTCCGCCTACTTCAGTAATTTTCTTTTCGTAATTCAGACAGAAAGCAGGGATGTCTTCCAGCTTTAATGTTCCATCAGGAATGTTTACATTGTTTTTGTCAATATCGATATGATCAAACAGGTGATCATTCATGAAAGAGACATAGCTCTGTGCAGCATCTGGCTGCATAGGATAGTACTCGTCGAGATTGAACGTGATTACGTTTTTAAAGCTCAAACCTTCTTCCTTATGCATTCTAACTAATTCCGCGTACACCGCTATTGGTGTAGCTCCGGTAGCTAGGCCTAAGACAGCCTTGGAATTGTTCTTTTGTTTTTCTTTAATAAGGTCCCCGATGCGGTGAGCAACACTTAAAGATGCTGCTTTAGGATTTTCAAAGACAGAAACGGGCAGTTTTTCAAAGCGCGTTTCTTCCAGAAGATTTAATCTTGCCATTTAATTGTTCTTAAATTTTGTACGGAGCAGTAAATATAGTGACTCTATTGACTTAATCAAAGTTTTTTAACCTGAAGCGGTTTTTTGTTTAAAATCGTTAATTTGGGGAGGTGTTTTTTGTGAATTTGGTACTTTTTATCGCGATTTTGACTAATTTTTTATGAAATCTGCTGAAGCCCTGGTTTTGTGGTTTATGGGCGTTGATTTTCGCTATTTGTAAATCATCGGCTTTGCCCTGATTTCGTTACGAGATCTCTTATAGGGATTGTTTACTTTTGTTTATCGTGTTACATCACATCAATTGCGGATATGAATTCAAACTGGAAGAGAATATTTCAAATACTGGAAAAGGAGGAACGCCTGATCATCGGGTTAATGTCGGGAACATCATTAGATGGTCTGGATATCGCACTCTGTGCGATTAAAGGGAGCGGTGCCGAAACGAAGGTGAGGGTATTGGAATTCAATACGATTTCTTATGAGCCTGCTTTCAAAGCAGAAGTGAAATCTATTTTTTCCAGAAGAGATGCAGATTTACAGATGGTCTGTCTGATGAATGAAAAGATCGGATTACTGCATGCAGCATTGATTTTGGAAGCGCTGGGCTCCTGGGGTAGAAAACCTGAAGAGGTGGATGTGATTGCCAGTCATGGGCAAACGATTTTTCATGCTCCTGCTTCACTACATGGACTTTCAGCCTATCCAAATGCAACCCTGCAAATTGGGGATGGGGATCATATCGCGGTGAAAACCGGGATTATTACCATCAGTGATTTCCGGCAAAAACATATTGCTGCGGGTGGGGAAGGTGCCCCTCTGGCGGTTTATGGAGATTATTTATTGTTCTCCAAAAAGGGGGAAGACCGGATCATGTTGAATATCGGCGGGATCGCCAACTTTACTTATCTTCCGGCAGATAATGATGCTTCAAAAGTGTTTTCCACAGATGTTGGTCCAGGAAATACCCTGATGGACCAGTTTATTCAAAAACATTATGAAGGGTTGTATTTTGATGAAAACGCCTCAATTGCAAGTACAGGGACGGTCAATAGCGATTTGTTAGCTGCCTTGATGCAAGAGGAATTTTTAAAGGCAGATTTCCCTAAAACGACAGGGCCGGAGCTTTTTAATCTTCCTTATCTGGAGCAGGCGCAGCAAGCATCCGGAACTGAAGGACTGGGCAAGGGAGATATTTTAGCTACTTTATGTCGTTTCTCCGCTCTGGTGATCATTGCGGCTGTTGAGAAATGTTTTGGCAAGTCACAAACACCTTTTATCTATATGAGCGGTGGAGGAATGCATAATCCTTTATTGGTGGCTGCCTTAAAGGAAGGTTTGCCAAATGCGACATTTTATACCACCGAAGATCTGGATATTAATCCAGATGCAAAAGAGGCGGTGCTCTTTGCAGTTTTGGCAAATGAAACCCTTGTGGGCGAGCAAACTAACTTCGGAGACAGGGAAGGAGTACCTTCGATTACCATGGGGAAAATCTGTTTGCCCGAGTAAATTTCGAAGTAACATATTTGGTTTTTTGTATAAATAACTTGCGTAAAGGCTATATTTATCCAAACTAAACCAAATATTATGAAAAAACTTTACGTTTTTGGTTATTCCAGAAACCTGTTGGCTTTCTGGTTGCCGATTTTTCTAATCCTGTTTAGCCAGGCGGCATTTGCGCAAAATAAGCGTTATGTTTTGACCGGCAAAGTAACAGAAGGGCCCGCGGGTCAGGGTATTCCCGGAGTAGTAGTTAAGATTCAAAATACAAAATTTGCAGCTGCGACAAACGGGGACGGTAAATTCAGTGTCTCTGCGGAACTTCCTGCGGGAACCTATCAGGTTAACTTTTCTTCTATAGGCTATCGGTCACAACAAAAAAGCATCACCTTAGGGGATAAGCTGGAGTTGGTGCTCAATGGAGAGCTGGCAACAGATAACATTGGGCTTGATGAGGTGATTGTGACCGGAACTTCTCAGGGAACAACGCGGAAGCAGATGGGAAGTTATGTCAGCACAGTGAAAGGGGATGACCTGAATAAGGCGCCAAGTGGAAATGTGCTTTCTTCTTTACAAGGGAAAACTGCCGGTGCGCAGATCAGCCAGAATTCCGGTGATCCTGCAGGGGGTATGTCTGTACGATTGAGGGGTGTAAGTTCGATCAACTCTTCTTCAGAGCCATTGTACATCATTGATGGGGTGATTGTGAACAACTCCACTACGAGGGTAACCAATACCTCTGCCAACTATGATGGAGGTAACAATTCAGGAAGTGCTGTAGGGCAAAACGGAAATTTTGTAGGTAGCATCGGTCAGAACAGAATGGTAGACATTAGTCCGAATGACATTGAGCGGATTGAGGTCTTAAACGGTGCAGCTGCGGCGGCTATTTATGGCTCCCGCGCGAATTCAGGCGTGGTACAGATTTTTACAAAGAGAGGAAAGAGTGGTACTCCGGTAGTGAGTTTTTCTACCAGCATCACCTCGAGTAAGTTGCGTAAGCAATTGGAGGTAAACCAGTCGCCGGTTAAGTTTGGCGGCTCTGTAGATGCCTTTACCCAGGATGTGATTCAGCTGGTGGGTGTTCCTCCAAAGTTAGATACGACCAGATCTGCGGTAACGAGGTACAATTATCAGGATTATATTTTCCAGTCAGCCCTGGGTACCGATAATGCCTTGTCTTTATCCGGAGGTAACGACAATACTAAGTTTTACACTTCTGCGGGTTATTTTTCTAACCAGGGGATCATCAAGAATACCAATTTTAAGCGTTACAATTTCCGCGCTAACGTAGATCAGAAGATTACGGATTGGGCAAAATTAACGGTAGGTTTTAATTATGTGCATAGTGATGCCGATGAGAAACCGGACGGCAATTCCTTTTTCTCTCCGATGAACTCGGTTACCATTATCGGAAACTTCCATGACCTGTTTACCAGGGATGTTTTTGGGAATATAAAGTCTGTTGGTGAACGGGGAAGGGTGAATCCTGTTTCTGTAATCGAAGACATCAAACAGCGGCAGTTTACAAACCGTATCATGGCGAATACAGGATTAAAGCTGACTCCGGTAAAAAATCTGAGTATTGACTACACCATGGGTGTCGACAATACCATTCAAAACGGAACGACATTGATTCCGCCATTTGCTTATAATGTGAGTTCTGGATTTTACGGGGGTGGACCATCGTTAAATGGTTATGCAAGTGCTGCAAATGCGACTACAACCATGTTTAACAATGAATTGAACTTTACCTATGATTCGAAAATTTCTGAAGGTTTGTTGTCTACGACTCAGCTTGGCGGATCTTTTCAATATCAAAAAGACCTGTATTCCTTATTAAATGGCCGTGGTCTGGCACCTTTTATTGAAACAGTGAATGCAGCAAGTACGGTTCTTCCTAATGCTGACCGTCGGTCTGAATTCAGTATTATGGGCGCTTATTTACAACAGAACTTCAAATATAAAGATCACTTGTTTGTAACAGGAGCATTAAGGGTAGATCAGTCTTCGGTATTTGGATCGAAACACAGAACTCAGGAGTACCTGAAAGGAAATGTGAGTTATGTCCTCTCTTCTGCTGATTACTGGAAGAACCTGGGCGTATCAAAATGGTGGACCGCTTTTAAAGTAAGAGCTGCTTATGGAGAATCCGGGAACTTAACCGGAATTGGCGCTTATGACCGATTTAACGAATACTCTTCTAACCCATTGTTGCAACAAGGAGCATTTTTATCCAGTCTTACACTGGCCAATGAAAACGTAAAGCCAGAGCGCCAAAGGGAACTGGAGATTGGTACAGATCTGGCCTTCTTTAATAACCGTTTAGGCCTGACTTTTAACTGGTACAATAAGAAAGTAAAGGACCTGTTGATTCCGGTGGTGATTTCTCCAACAGAGGGTTATTCCAGCTTATTGGATAACAATGGCGGATTAGAGAATAAAGGGATTGAGTTGATGCTGACTGCTATGCCTGTTTCGGGAGAAGATTTTAAATGGAATACGACCTTTATCTTCAACAGAAATAGAAATAAAGCAGTGGGAACAGGTGGATTAAGGCTGATTTCTACCAATCCTGGTGCGCCTGTTGCGATTATTAACGGACAGCCGATCGGTGTTTTCTACGGTACTTTTTTTGCCAGAAATCCGGATGGGAGTGTGCTGACAAATAAAGCAGGTATTCCTCAGCAAGAGGCTGGAATTCAGACTTCTGCAACAACTTTCACTCCGCTCAGGGATGAAAACGGGATGCCTAAAGGAGATGTCGTTCGGAAGGTGATCGGAGATCCAAATCCGGATTATACTTTGTCGTTTGTGAATGACTTTACTTATAAAAAACTGAGCCTTCATGTTCAGGTCGATGCTGTTCAGGGTTCAGATGTCTGGAATGCAGATTGGCGGACACGTCAGGGTGTAGGTAGTGGTAAGGTGGCAGAACAGGAACAAATGGGATTAGTGCCAAGGGGATTTGTTGCCGGACAGTATGCAATTGAAGAATGGAGGATCGATAATGGTTCATTTGTTAAACTGAGAGAAGTTGCGATCAGCTATAATGTAGGCAAAGTGAAATTCATCCAGGATATGACGATTAATCTGAGTGGCAGGAATTTGGTTTCATGGGATAATTACAAAGGTTATGATCCTGAGTTGAACTCCGGCGGTCAGTCGACTATTCTGCGTAACATTGACTTTGGCTCAGTGCCGATTCCACGCAGTTTTACTTTAGGTGTACAGGTTAAGTTTTAATTTCAAAAAGATCAGACATGAAGAATTATATAAATAAATTTTATGCCCTAAAAATGGGAGTTGCCCTGAGCATGGTGCTGGCAATGACTTCCTGTAAGAAGGATTTTAAAGATCCAAATGGGGCCCTTGTAGCAGATGTATTAAAATCTGAAAGAGGATTGACCGGAGTAGCTGTAGGTTTGCAAAGGGTATACACGGTTGGACGTCCAGGGGTGTTTTTCAGCTCCATTACTGCAAATGGTTTTGTGACCAATGAGTTGTTGCTTTCCAATGCAGGAAATATTCCGGAATTGCAATTGTTTACTGGTGGCAGTAAGGTGGATGGAACCAACTCCATCCTGACTAATTTATGGGCAAGCTCCAATAAAATCATTTATGAGGCAGATCTTGTGATCAGTAATGCCGCAAATTTGCCGGATAAATCCTACGCTTCAGGATTGATTGCTTATTCCAGTGTTTTTAAAGCATTAGCGATGGGTAATTTAGCTCAATATTGGGAACAAGTTCCTGCAGGCACAGGCAAACAGGTTTCTTTTATCAGCAGGAAAGCGGGTTTTACAAAGGCCATTGCTGTGATCGATAATGCTTTGTCTGTGATGACAGCAGACAAGATTAGTGATAAATTTCTGGGGAATGTTCCTAAAGGCATTGATATTAAAAACACCCTTTATGCTTTAAAGGCACGTTATGCATTGTTTTCGGAAGATTATCCGCTTGCTTTAGCTGCTGCAGGGAATGTCGATTTAACGGTGAAGTCGTCCTTTGACTTTGATGGAAATGCTCCAAATCCGATCTTTGATATCGCGACTTCCACAAACAATGTGTTCCAGCCTTTGAATGAGAAATTAGGGTTGACAGGTGCTGATGTGCCGGATGCTAATGACCAGCGGATTCCTTTTTATATTTTATTTTCAACAAAGGCCCCATTGATCAGTTTGAAAGGGTTTGGCGTAGCCACAGCGACTTCCATTCCGGTGTATTTACCCGGAGAAATGATGCTGATCAAAGCAGAAGTTCTTGCAAGGCAACCGGACCCTGGGAATGCACTGATTGAATTGAATAAGGTGGTAACGAAGACTGCTGAGAAGGATCTTTTTAAATTGGGTGCAGCTTTGCCTGAATTAACAGGGAATTATTCACAAGCCCAGTTGTTGGATTTAATTTATAAGCACCGTTGTATTGAGCTTTATCTGTCTGGTTTAAAAATCGAAGACATGAGAAGGTTTGGTAAGCCGATGGCGGATCGGAAAAGAAACTTTTTCCCTTATCCTCTTGTAGAGGCAGATGGAGGAAATCCAAATGTTCCTGCTAATCCTGCATTTTAACAGGATTAACGGAATTATTCGTGAAGCAGCCTTTCTGAATTAGTTCAGAAAGGCTGTTTGGCTTAAAGCACTTTATAATATCTGCAGGCTTTTTATCTGGTAGTCATCCAGCTGTGGATCATTTGCAGGAAGTTCTGTGATCAGGTATTGGATATTTGTAATCGGGGCTACTTTTAGCCGCAATGAAATGCCTAATTTTTCTGAGATACACAATACTGCAGTTTTCTTGGAGCAGTTGAGCATTGTTTTTTTCAATTGATTGATCTCCCAATCGGTATCCGTAAGGCCATCATCAGGATGAAGGGCACTGGTTCCCAATAAACAAAGGTCCGGATTAATTTCTGATAGCTGGTTGATCACATGGCCACCATAAGTAACCTGAGAGTTTTTAGAAAACAAGCCTCCGATCAGGATCACTTCCACCCTTGGGTAGTTGGCCAGTTCGATGGCTACAAAGGGGCTGATGGTAAAAAAGGTGGCATGAAGATTTTCCGGAAGTTGTTTAACCATTTCGATGATTGTGGTGCCTCCTCCGGTCAAAATCACCATACCGTCTTTGATCAGGCTGATCGCCTTTTTTGCAATGATGATTTTCGCATCCTTGGCATAGACGGTACTATCATCAAAAGAGGATTGATAAGATTTGGAAAGGGCACCTCCATGTACTTTGTACAGTTGGTCCCGTTCTGCAAGCTCCTGCAGGTCTCTGCGGATGGTATCTTCAGAAACACTTAACAACTGGACCAAATCAGAGGTCAGCACCCGGTTGTGCAGATTGATTTGTCGCATAATGGAGTCGTGTCTTTCTTTTTTTAACATTTGGGTGTTTTTTGGGCTAAAGTACTGAAAAAAAGGAAAATTAAGCTTGCGGCTTTATGCGTGTTTGTGCGGTATTGTGTGTAACAAAATAATGACAAATCTTAATTAGTTCTGTAAATAATGAAAAACATTTGTGATATTTACTAATGTACTGACTTATTTTGCGTTTACTTGCGTGTTTATTTCAGGGGGACCAATCAACCAACTAAAAATTTTTAACCAAATAAGCTTTTATGAAAAGAAAACTACTTTTACTTTTTATGGGCCTTTCTGTTTTTGTTACGCAAACGTTTGCGCAGCAGATAACAGTGACAGGTACCGTCAGATCTGCTGACGGGGTGCCCGTTCCGGGTGTTTCTGTAAAGTCCAAAACAACAGCTGCTGTGACCCAAACCTCCTCGAACGGGGTTTACAGCATCAAGGTCAGCAGTGGGGATGTACTTGCCTTTTCTTATATCGGAATGATCACGCAAAGTAAGCTGGTTACCGGTGCAGGGGCAATAAATGTCACTTTGCTGGATGACGCACAGTCGCTCAATGAAATTGTGGTTACTGCTTTGGGGCAAAAGTCTTCGAAACGGTCTATCGGTACCGCTCAGCAACAAGTGAGTGGAGCGGCCATTGCCGAAACACAAAGAGAGAACTTTATTAATGCACTTCAGGGGCGTGTTGCCGGGGTAGAGGTGACCAGTTCTTCCGGTGTGCCAGGAGCTTCATCCTCAATTACCATCCGGGGGATCAGCTCAATCAGTGGAAGTAATCAGCCCTTGTTTGTAGTTGATGGATTGCCGATTGACAATAAAACCCTGAATACCAGTGCATTTTATTCGGATAACAGTGCGAATACTGCGCTTTTCAACAGAAGTGTTGATTTTACCAACAGGGCTGCGGATATCAATCCAGAAGATATTGAAACTCTGGTTGTCTTAAAAGGGCCAGAAGCGGCGGCTTTGTATGGAATTGATGCAGCAAACGGGGCGATTGTAATTACCACAAAAAGAGGAAAGGCAGGTGCTGGTGCGATCAATTACAATAATAGTTTCCGTATAGAAAAAACAACTACAGTTCCGGAGCTGCAGAAGGAGTTTGATTTGGGTTCATTTGGCACTCCTGTTAGTGATCGTTTGAGATATTTCGGGCCAAGGTATGCAGATGGCACAAAATTCTATGATAATGTGGATGGTTTTTTTCAAACTGCATTCACTCAAAAGCACAATTTGTCTGTCGAAGGTGGTTCCGAGGTAGTTAACTACCGTGTTTCATCCTCCATCACTAACCAGAAAGGAGTGGTTCCAGGTTCTGATTATGATCGGTTTACACTGACGGGGTCTACCGGAGGGAAAGTTAACAAGTGGCTCAGCATGGATCTATCGATGAATTATTCCTATGCAAACAATAATCAGTCATTTAAAGGGGATGGTGGCCCATTGATGGGACTGCTGGTTTGGCCCCAGGATGACGATGCAAAGGATTACCTGACGGCTTCCGGAACGAGAAGGAGGCTGCTTAATGGTGGTGATCAGACTCTGGAAATTGAAAATCCTTATTTCAATGTGAATAAAAACAGGTCCAGCACGAAGAATAACAGGATCATTTCTAATCTGGGGTTTACGATTACTCCTGTGGGGTGGCTGAATATTAAAACTAATGTTGGAATAGATGCTTATAATAATAACGCATTGGTGTTAAGTCACCCGGAAAGTAAAAGAGGTTTTCTTAAAGGAGGGCTTATGGATGTCGCGAACGACAATACCCGTAACATCAATTCACAAACCCTGATTAATTTAACCAGACAGAAGATTACGAAGGACATTACTATTGATGCCACATTCGGTAACGCCATAAAAGCACTGAAGTCTAAAACTGAAAGTCAGTATGGGGAAAATTTTCTTGATCCTAATTTCATTTCTATCAACAATACGACCAGTACTTTACGGAATGGGAAGTCGCTGGAAGCACAACAGCGTGTGTTTAGTTTATTTGCCCGGACTACACTGGGTTATAAGGATTACCTATATGTTACCGTTACCGGTAGAAATGACTGGACATCGACCATTCCTACAGGAGCCAATTCCTTCTTTTACCCTTCTGTGTCGGGAAGTTTTGTGTTTACTGAGGTGCCGGCATTTAAGAATAGTTTGAGTAAAATATTTACTTCAGGTAAGTTGAGGGCTGCTTTTGCGAATGTTGGTAAAGATGCCAGACCTTATGCTTATACCCCAGCGCTGGAAAGCAAAACCACTGTGGGTGGTGGATATGGATATGGTTTTACAGGGCCTAATCCAGGGCTTGTTCCTGAGTTTGCCAGTTCTTATGAGTTGGGAACAGAGCTTGCCTTTTTCCAGGACAGATTAGGGCTTGACCTGACCGTTTACCGTAAAAAAACCACAGACCAGATTGTGAATGATGTGAGGGGAAGCTATGCTACAGGATATATTTTGTTTAACCTCAATGGAGCGGAAACCAGAAATCAGGGATTGGAGATTAGTTTAAGAGGAACACCTGTAAAGAGCAAAAATTTCAGCTGGGATATCATGACTAATTTCGATATGGCCAGAAGTAAAGTTCTTGCATTGCCAGGTAATCTTCCTGAGTCCTATGTATCCGATACCTGGTTATTTGGGAATGTTAGGAATGGAGTGACTGTTGGACTTTCGACCCGAACACTTACCGGACTTTATTACCTGCGAAACAATCAGGGAGAAATTTTGATTAACCCTGCTGATGGTTTGCCGGCTAGGTCTACCATCTTTGTTGAAGGAGGTTATGATCGTCAGCCTGATTTTTCTTTGGGGATCACAAATACGTTCAGGTATAAAGATTTTTCATTGTCATTCTTACTGGACATCAGAAAGGGGGGCGATATCTTAAATGCAACACAAAGCGCACTGACTCAACTGGGCTTGTCGCCAATGACACTAGACAGGCTGGAGCCAAGAATTGTTAAAGGGGTATTGAGAGATGGTCTGGAAAATTCGGCAAATCCTACACAAAATAATATTAGCGTGGTTCCATTTTATCAGAACCGATACTACACTGAAATGAGTGAGGAGCTGTTTATTGAAAAGGACATCAACTGGATCAGGCTGAAAGATGTTACACTTCAGTATAGGTTGCCGGCCTCTTTATTGAAGAAACAAGGGTTTATCAAGAATGCAAGTGTATTCTTTACTGGGACCGACCTGTTTCTGATTACGAATTATACCGGTCTTGATCCTGTGGTGAATGGTAACACGGCAGCAGTTGGTGGTTCAGGCTCTCAGGGGATCGATTATGGAAATTTCCCTATTCCGAAAGGATTTAATTTTGGTATTAAGGTTGGCTTTTAAAGAAGATTAAGATGAAAAAGATATATATATTACTGGTCATGGCCGGGATGGTGACTCTTGGTGGTTGCAAAAAGTTTCTGGACGTAAATGACAATCCGAATGCTCCACAGGTAGTGTCAGCAAATTTATACCTGTCGCCCATGCTTCATTGGATGGTGACTTCTCCGACCTATGATGCCCGTTTTATAGGACGTTATACTCAAAACTGGACCATTACCACTACCGCTACTTCGTGGGATAGACAGGGTTATGATCCTGCTTCGGACAATGCGGGACAACTATTCAGGGATGTTTATTGGAGCCTTGGGCAGAACCTGGTCACGATGAATGCACTTGCTGAAAAAGAGCAGCGCTGGGACTTACTTGGTGTAGGGCAGATTCTGAAAGCCTGGGGTTGGCTAACATTGACTGATATTCATGGAGAAATCCCGATCAAGCAAGCTTTTGAAGGAAAAACGGCATTTGACTATGATACTCAGGAATTTGCTTATCAGGAGTCTTTTCGACTGTTGGATCTTGCTATTGCCAACTTAAAGAGAACGGATGGTGCTGTTGACAATAATTATTTAGCGAAAACAGACATTATCTACAAGGGAAAAACCGCTATGTGGATCAAATTCGCCAATGGTTTGAAAGCGATGGCACTGAATCATTTTTCCAATAAAGCGGGTTTGTATAAGCCTGACGAGGTAATTGCTGCGGTAGATGCTTCAATAGGTGCAGCTGATTCGGAGCAGCCTTTGCTGGCTTATACTGGTACAGCCAATGATGACATTAATTTTTATGCGAGCAATAGGGATAACTTAACCAATTACCGCCAAACAAGGTTTATTCTTGGTTTAGTGAATGGAGTTATACAATATCCAGGTGTAGTTGACCCAAGAATGAGCAGGATGTTATCTCCATCGCCAGATGGTCAATACCGGGGTCTGGAAATTGCACAGGGTATCGGTGCATTGCCTGCAGCTCAGCAGCCGAAAAATTTCTGGGGATACGAGACATTGGCACTTTCTCTGAGAAATCCGTCCAGGTATATTTTTTCGGCGAAGTCTAAGCTTCCCCTGTTTACTTATTCCCAACTTCAGTTTGTGAAGGCTGAGGCTGCTTTTAAAAAGGGAGATAAAGGACTGGCTTTGGATGCTTACAAAAAAGGGATTTCGGCACATTTTGATTTTGTAAATGCAAGAAACTCAGATGACGGGCAGTCACCTACCCAGATCTCTGGTCCAGAGAAAGATGCTTATATGGCTTCTCCTTTGGTTATTCCGGCTGCAGCAAACGATCTTACGCTAACCAATATTATGCTTCAGAAATATATTGCCCAGTGGGGCTATGGTCATCTGGAGCAATGGATGGATTTACGAAGGTATCATTACAGAGATCTTGATAATGCAACCGGGGCTCAGGTTTTTGCAGGATTTAATCCCCCGAACAGTTTATATCCGGATAATGGAGGTAAACTGGTTTACCGCATTCGTCCGCGTTACAATTCTGAGTATATCTGGAACAGAGAAGCCTTAGATAAAATAGGTGGACTAACAACTGATTATCATACCAAAGAAATGTGGATTACCTTACCTTAATCATATGAAAAGAAATTTCTTATTATCAGCAGTACTTCTGCTGTCTATCTTTATATATTCCTGCGATAAGACCGACATTCAGACGATCGACGGTCCGGCAAAAGGAACTTCTGTGAAATTCTTTAATTTTGCAGTCAATAGTCCTGTGGTTAACTATTATGCCAATGACACTAAGGTTACTGCTGCGGTGTCTACGACAGGTGCAGAGAGTGGGACAACGGGACTTGGTTATGCAGCAGTTTATCCTGCTACTAACGCTTATGCGATATTGCCCGGCGGATCTTATGATTTGAAAGCTACGCGACCTTCTACTGCGGCTGCCGATCCAAAACTGGTGATCAATAAGCTGACTGCAAATCTGGAAGAAGGTAAAAACTATTCTTTGTACATGTGTGGTTTCTATAATACTACAGCTAAGAGCAGTGATGCCTTTATTCTTGAGGATATTTTGCCTCCGATAGATTCTTCAGCGGCATATGTGCGGTTTGTTCACACTTCTCCAAATGCAAATCCGGTAGATATGATTATGCAGGACAGGACAAGTAAGGCTGAAATTGTTATTGGTACTAATCGCTCCTATAAATCAGCAACAACCTTTGTTAAGGTGCCTCAGGCTGTTTATGATCTGATTTTACGTTATCCCGGCAGTCCCACTAATGTATACAGCAGAACGGAGGTGTCTGTCACCAAATCCAATACCTATACTTTTACATTGAGGGGTGATATTAACGTTGGGGGGACTACTGCTACAAACAGAACATTTATAGACAGTACGCCAAACCGCTAGATACGACTTAAAACCAGGAATGTCCCTATAATTCAGGGGCATTCTTATTATGGTTCCTTCTTGTTCTCTGTGTTTAATAGTTGTTTTAAAGCACACGCTATATTAGTTATTTTCCTATTTTTGCCTCAAAGTATATATTATGGCAAGTTTTACACTTACTCCTGAAACCTGGAAAAAGGTTAAAATCAAATTTCTTAGAAAATATCGTGAGCTGGCAAACGTAGATATCTCTTTTGTTCCCGGACAGGAGGATCAGCTGGTACAGCAATTGATGACTTTGGTGAAAAGAGACCGGGAGTATGTTGAGTTTACCATCGAGAAGGCATTGGCCGATCCTGATGGAAACAGGCTATAAATCTTTAATAGCCTATTGAGTTACAAGGCTTTTTTGTAAATTTACCTTTCAACAGATGGGTAAAATGAAAAAATACAGACTTGCCGCAGCCTTCTTCCTTATTGCTTTTGCTTCTTTTAGCTGGTCTTTTAAGGAAGACTTGTTCCAGGTTTCCAAGAACCTGGATATCTTCGCTTCTCTTTATAAGGAGGTCAATATCAACTATGTTGAGGAAACCAATCCATCGGATCTGATGCGCAATAGCATTGATGCGATGCTGGGGAACCTTGATCCTTACACAGAATATATTCCGGAGTCTGAAATAGAAGACTATAAATTAAAATATGTAAGCACTCAATATGGGGGCATTGGGGCAACTACGCTTTTTATTGAAGGCAAATTGTTCGTAAACGAAGTTTCTGAAGGTTATCCGGCAGACAAGCAGGACCTGAAGCCAGGTGATCAGGTGGTAAAGATCAATAATGTGGAGGTGAAAGGAAAAGAACGGGCACAGGTGAGTCAGCTGTTGAGAGGCCCAAAAGGCTCCACTGTAGAGTTGTTGCTGATCAGGAATGGTGCGGTGATTACCAAAAGCCTCACCAGAGATGAGATTAAACAACCAAATGTGCCTTATTCCGGAATGACCGATGATCAGATTGGTTATATCCGTCTGGACAAATTCCTGGAAAATGCAGCTCAAGAAGTAAAAGATGCAGCATTGAATCTAAGCAAGCAGCAGCCAAAAGGTTTAATCATTGATTTGAGGTATAACGGGGGGGGGATTTTACAGGAAGCAGTGAAGATCGTGAACCTGTTTGTGAATAAAGATATTCTGGTGGTTACCCAGAAGGGCAGAAACCCTCAGAAAACCATTACTTATAAAACATTAGCTGAGCCTATCCTTCCTCAGATCCCTTTGGTGATCCTTGTTGGCGGTTCTTCGGCATCTGCCTCGGAAATCGTTGCAGGTGCATTACAAGACCTGGACAGAGCGATTATCGTTGGTCAGCGCAGTTACGGTAAGGGGTTGGTTCAACAGACCTTTAACCTGCCTTATAACAGCCTGGTGAAGGTAACGGTGGCCAAATACTTTACCCCTTCAGGAAGATGCATTCAGGCGCTGGATTATGCCCATAAAGATGCGAATGGAAAGACGCCTAAGGTGGCCGATTCTGTGATGACCAGATTTAGTACCCGTACCGGCAGAAGCGTCTATGATGGAAATGGAGTTTTTCCTGATGTGGTGGTGGAGGCCTCTAAGCTAAGCCCGATTACGATCTCCTTATTGAACAAGAGCCTGTTCTTTGATTACGCCAATAATTACAAAAAGAGCAATAAAACGATTGCACCTGCTGCAAGTTTCCAGCTGACCGACAATGATTATGCAGCTTTTGTAAGTTCATTAGACGGGAAAGATTATTCTTATACTTCGCGTACAGAGCGACTTTTGTCTGATTTGCGTACTGAAGCAGAAAAAGAAAATAAGCTCCCTGCGGTAAAAGCAGATTTGGAAGACCTTAAGGCTAAAATGCTGGGTGCGAAGAAGACAGACCTGACTACTTTTAAATCTGAGATCAAAAAAGTATTGGAAACCCAGATTGTGAGCCGCTATTATTATGAAAAGGGGAAAGTGATTCAGGCTTTTCAGTACGATAAGGAATTGAATGCGGCTAAAGCTGTTTTAAACAACAATACCAAGATGCTGGCGATATTGAAAGGGGAGGGCGAATATAAAACTATAGGCAGCCCAATCAAGACAATTGCGGCTGCACCTATAGAAAATTAGTTGTTAGTTTACGCCATGGAGTTTAACCACAAGGCCATCCATTTCATGGTTTAACTGAAGCTGGCAGGCCAGTCTTGAATTTGGAAGCAAATCCGGGAGGGTATCGAGCATGGCATATTCGTCATCACTCATCTCTTTTAATTTGTCTTCTCCCTCCAGTACATCTACGCAGCAGGTTGCGCAGAGTGCCATTCCACCACAAGTGGCCAGAATGTCGTATTCACAAGCTTTTAAGTATTCCATTAAGCTGAGGCCCATATCAACAGGGGCCTCAAGCGTTGTTCTGCTACCGTCCGGATTCTCTACGTGCAGGGTAATGTTGTTTTCTTCCATTTTAGAATTCTGATACTCCGTTAACGGTAGTGTATTTCATGGTATATTTAACTCCAGGGTTCATGTATTGATAGGCACTATGGCTCATCAAAGCTGCTTCATGGAAACCGCAAAGGATTAATTTTAATTTATTCGTGTAAGTATTGATATCGCCAATTGCGTAAATGCCCGGAATATTGGTCGAATAATCATCGGTGTTTACTTCGATTGCACTTTTGTTGATGTTCAGGTTCCATTGTTCGATAGGACCTAATTTAGGGCTTAAACCAAACAGAGGGATCAGGTGATCAGCAGCGATATTGCTTTTTTCCAGGCTGCGGTTGTGTACCAATTCTACATTTTCCAGTTTTCCGTTTCCGGTTACGGAGCTCAGGTTACTGTTTAATACCAGATTGATTTTTCCGCTTTCTGCTAAAGCCATAACTTTATTTACAGAGTCTGGTGCACCACGGAAGCTTTCGCTGCGGTGAACAAGGGTTAGTTCCTCAACAATATCGGCTAAGAAAATGGTCCAGTCCAGGGCAGAATCTCCACCACCTGCAATTACCATTTTTTGTCCACGGTATTGTTCAGGATCAAGGATCATATAGTTGACACCTCTTCCGTTTTCAAATTGCTCTAATCCTGCCACTGCTGGTTTACGAGGTTCGAAACATCCCAGTCCACCGGCAATAACTACCACTTTAGATTCTATGATTGTGCCCATGTTGGTGGTCAATACAAAATCTCCTTCTCCACGTTTCTCTAAACCTTCGATTCTCTCTCCTAAAGTGAAACCCGGGTGGAAAGGTTTTCCCTGTTCCATCAGGTTGTCTATGAGTTCCTGTGCCAATACTGTTGGATAACCAGGGATATCATAAATAGGTTTCTTAGGATATATTTCAGACAATTGACCACCTACCTGAGGTAAGTAATCGATCAGATGACAACGCATTTTAAGGAGTCCTGCTTCAAAAATTGCAAATAAACCAACGGGTCCGGCGCCAATAATGGCTATATCAGTAGAAATCATGTGTTTAAATTTTTGGCGAATTTACGAACTTTTGTTTTAATAACAGCGGTTGTTTAGATATATTCTAGATAATTGGTAGAACTTCTGACAAAACTCCGATAATTTTTTTACTTATCTTTGTTCATACTGATGACAAAAAACATATATTTTGCTTCTGATTTCCATCTGGGCTCTCCCAGTCATCCCGAAAGCAGAAAGCGTGAAGATCGGATCATTCGCTGGTTAAATGCTATAGAGAGCACTTGCAGTGAGCTTTTTTTGATGGGAGATATCTTTGATTTCTGGTTTGAATACCGCGAGGTGGTTCCCAAAGGTTTTGTTCGTTTACAGGGGAAGCTGGGCATGATGAGCGATGCGGGAATAAAAATTTATTTTTTCAAGGGGAACCATGACATGTGGGTGAATGACTATTTCACAAAAGAAATGGGTATAGCAATCATTAGTGATGAATTGGTGATGGAAAGGGCCGGAAAACGTTTTTATCTTCATCATGGAGATGGGCTTGGTCCTGGCGACCAGAAATATAAAGTGCTGCGGAAGATTTTTCGAAATCCGCTTTGTCAGTGGTTGTTTTCTATTATTCCTCCCAGAATCGGATTGGGGATTGCAAATTGGTGGTCGGGGAGCAGCAGGCTGGCCAACAGTAAAGAAGAGGTTTTTAGCGGTGTAGAAAATGAATGGCTGGCAGTTTATGCAAAAGAACAATTGCAAAAACAGCATTTCGATTATTTTATTTTCGGACACAGGCACCTTCCTTTGGATATTCAGCTGACAGACAAAAGCAGGTATGTAAACATCGGGGAATGGATTAATTTTAATTCTTATGCGGTATTTGACGGCAAAGATTTAACACTGAACTATTTCGAAAAGTAATAAACAGGGAGAAAAGAATCCGGCAAGGAATAAATTTTTAGTATCATTCACTGAAAAAGCCGTATTTTTGCTGCCCAAATAAATCAATTGCCAGGATAGATCTCCGCAGGACGGATTTTAATTGAAAAGGCAACAAGTTTTAATTTTCTGAAAAAAGAATATGTTAGAGAAATTAGAAGCAATTAAGCTGCGCTGGGAAGATGTAGAAGAGCAGTTGAGTAATCCTGATACGATGCAGGATATGAAGCGTTTTGCGGCTTTAAATAAAGAGTATAAAGATTTAGGCAAGATTGTAGATGAATATAAGATCTACAAGAATGTAATGAGCAATATCGATGCAAATAAAGAAATCCTGACCACAGAGAAGGATGCTGAAATGCGTGAGATGGCCAAAGAAGAACTGGACCTGCTATTGAAGCAACAGGAAGAACTGGAAGAAAAAGTACGTTTGATGCTGATTCCTGTAGATCCTGAAGATGCTAAAAACGCAGTGTTTGAGATCAGAGGTGGTACTGGTGGTGATGAGGCGGCTTTATTTGCCGGCGATTTATACCGTATGTACAGCCGTTTCTTTGAGCAAAAAGGCTGGAAGGTGGAAACTGTAGATGTAACTGAAGGTACTGCCGGTGGTTATAAAGAGGTGATCCTGAAGGTAAGCGGAGAAGATGTTTACGGACAATTGAAATACGAATCAGGTGTTCACCGCGTACAACGTGTACCAGACACAGAAACTCAGGGGCGTGTACATACTTCGGCAGCTTCAGTGGCAGTATTGCCGGAAGCAGAAGAGATTGACCTTTATGTGAACCCTGCGGATATTGATTTGCAGACTTCCCGTTCAGGTGGAGCTGGTGGTCAGAATGTGAACAAGGTGGAAACAAAAGTACAGTTGACACACAGACCTTCGGGGATTGTAGTGGTATGTCAGCAGGAACGTTCTCAGCTTGGTAACAGGGTGATTGCAATGGAGATGTTGCGTAGTAAATTGTATGATATTGAATTGCAGAAGAAAAATGGAGACATTGCTGCAAGACGTAAGACTATGGTTTCTACCGGTGACCGTTCAGCAAAGATCAGAACTTACAATTATCCACAGGGTAGGGTAACAGATCACCGTATCGGATTGACACTTTACAACCTAAGTGGCGTGATGGATGGTGGTGTTCAGGAGCTGATTGACGCGTTACAGTTTGCAGAAAACGCAGAGAAAATGAAAGAAGGTTCTGTAGCTTAGGGACTTACGATTATTTTAAAAAATAGTTTGTGAATATAAATAAAGGCTCTATATTTGCAATCCCGAAAGGGAACAACGGACCGGTAGTTCAGCTGGTTAGAATGCCGCCCTGTCACGGCGGAGGTCGCGGGTTCGAGTCCCGTCCGGTCCGCAAAAGCACTCAGAAGGGTGCTTTTATTTTTAATAAGTAGAGGCTCTACTATAAAAGCCACCCGAGAGGGAAACACGGACCGGTAGTTCAGCTGGTTAGAATGCCGCCCTGTCACGGCGGAGGTCGCGGGTTCGAGTCCCGTCCGGTCCGCAAATCTTTCAAAATATTAAAAGGCCTGTTATCATACGATAGCATGCCTTTTCGTTTTCCGGACACCCCGGAGTATTCATTTTTTTGAGCTATTACTGGTTTCTATGTTTGAACCCGGAAATGAAGCCAAAAAATCTTAAGGTACCAAAAAGGCACCTTAAAACAAGGAGCAGCCGAGCCCTCCTGGAATAAGAATCGGGTTTAAACCGGATAGCCTTTGATCAGGCAGAAAACATATTACCTACTGTATTTTTCCTTTTTTAAAACGGATAACGGGGGCGGAAAAGGCAGATTCTTTTGCCTCATCATCTGGTCGTTTTGCATGTTGTTTTATAATTTGTTGTTCTCCAAAAGGAGAATACCTCCCCTTCTGTTTTTTCCAGTTATCGTAAAGAACAGCATGATAGACGTTGCTATCCGCTTTTTCGTAAACGATTTGAAGGCAGAGATTCTTTGTTACCTCAGGTAGTTTTTTATCTTTCTTATACTTCAGATAAACTGTTTCTGTAGCCGGTTCATAATGGTAAGTTCCTTTATATTGGTGTCTCCAATAAGCCCCGCCCGAATACCAATGTGTAGCCATGAATGTATGGTCACTGAAAAATTGCCAGATTGAACCTTTGCCAAACCCTTGCGTCAACTGTGATTGGGTTAGCATCCATTCTTCATTATCTAAAAATGGCTGATGTTGTTGTGCGCTGTTGCGACCGTATAACATGGTTAAGATTAAGATGATGAGAAAATGTTTCATTCTTTAAGGTAGTTTAAAATCTTGCGCTTCCAAAATGGAATAGCAAGAAACAATTGGTATTGTTTATCAATGTTTTTTAAACAAGAAGAGCGTATAACCAAAATCAAGCTTGTTGTAATTGGAAAAGCCAAATTTTTTATACCAGGATAAATTTTTCTCTGTACTTGTTTCTAAATAAACAGACCGTCCTTTTTGGTTTGCATCTTCCATAAGTTCTTCAAGTAATTTAGAACCTATTCCTTTATGCTGATCAGGAACCGAAACACCAATAAACCACAAGTAATAAAATGGCTGATTGGGGTAATTGCTTTTAATTACCTTTTCCCTGCTCATGGCTTTGAAAATATTTCGAATACCCAGGGTTCCCACGATCAGCTTAACATCAAGGAATATTGATTTTAAGGTTGTTCTTTTCTGGTCGGGATAAAGCACCAGTGCGCATGCCTTATGGTCATCAGATAAAAAAACTTCTCCGAAAGCATGGCAAACCTCGAAGGAATAATCCATTAAGTTTTTAAGCCTTTTGGTTTTATCTCCGGATTGATTTAGTATATAATTTACACTCAGATTGTTTCTGAATGATTCGCATAGTATATCAACTATTAAATTCTTATCTCCGATACCTGCTCTCTTCATTTCAATGTTTTATGTAATAAAGGACTCATAGAACGTTCTTGACCCAACCGTAATTTTTTTTCTACCATTAGTAATTTCTCGTTATGATCACTGACTTGTTTAATTCAATCTTGCTGAAAGGCTGAGTTAGAAAATCAGGTAAAAATCGTCGACTGTAAACTACTTTCTGTCGATGATAACTACTTGTCTGGCTGTCAACTGAATTTTACGTGCAAATATAATTTAGTTTTAGGGTAAAGGATGAGCTTCTTTAAGCAAAATATTAGCTTTAATATCCCTATAATTCTAAATTCAGATAGAAGATGAAAACCAAGGCCTTTTTAACCATGCTTGCCGTTATGTCTCTTATGGTCACCTTTGCTGCTTATTCGCAGGGAAAGAAGGTGAAAATCAATAAAGAGATGCAGGAAGCTTTGGAGATGCGTTACTCAACAGATCAGCAAACAGCTAAGACACAAAGATTCATCTTCGACAAGATGGAGTGGAAAAAATCATGGATTGGCGTAAAGTATACTGATTTACTTAAAGCCTGGGGTGCACCCGCAAAAGCTTTCCCCAATGGGGATGGAGGACAGGTTGTCGTATATGAAAAGGTAAGCAATTATGCAGGTGGGAGTTACAAGCCGGGATATTTTACTACTGGGGTTAATGGATTCGGACAAACTGTTTTAACCGGGAGCAAACAGGCGGAAGATACCAGATGGGCCAGTCAGTATGTAGAAGTAACGACAGTACATATTGGTAAAGACAATTTAATCCAAAGCATAGACCAAAAAACGACACATAGCCAATCCGGTACTCAATAAAAAAAGACAAAATGAAATTTCACAAAATAATATTTGCACTGGTATTAGCCTTTTTTGTGCAGTTCTCCTATGCGCAGGGAAGATATTTTGAGGTGGTCTGCGAAAAATCAAATAACAGCATGTTTGGGGATGCTTTTTACGGTTTTGTGCGTCCTTTGGGTAATAAACCTGAGATCATTTTTCAACTTACCAACAAAAGTAAAAGCAAGGCGGAGCTGATGAAGCTTTTGCAAAGCTATCTTAAAAGTCGTCCGGCCCTTAAAGTTGACAAAGTCGTAGCCGGTCAGGGCGCCTATATTTGCTATAGGGATTTTGCCAGCATAGGAGATAAAAATCAGTGTTATTCTGATATCACGGCCCTTACTTATATCTACGCTGTTCCTTTAGATGACATGATCAAAATACGCATTGGCCTTGATTCGAAAATTTTTGCGACACTCAATGATGCTAAACTTCAAATCAGTCCTTCAGATGCAGTTGTGTCTGAAGGTGATGTTCCTTTTGGAGATTACAGATATGTTCAGCCCAGTGGCTATAAAACGGGCAATACCGGTGGATTACTTGGCAAAATGAAGGAGAAAGTAAAAAGACCAGGACTGGCATATCCGGACAGTGTTTTTGATGCCGAAGGTAAGGTCGTGAATGCGGTCAACAAGCAGATCATCGAAGCTTTTTACGATGGTTATGTTACAGATCTAAAAAAGTTTCTGGACGAAAATTTCAGCAAAAATAAGTAGCGCCGGCTACAGGTATAATGCATTAATGACAGGAGATGAATTTAAAACAGTGGTTACAGAAGCTCAATGTTAAAAAAATACATTATATATCCGGGTTGATTTTATCGGTCTTCATCGCCTTTCATCTGGTGAACCAGCTACTTTCACTTTTAGGACCCTCTGTACATATAGAATGGATGAATCAATTCAGGAAAGTCTATCGTCAGCCTGTTTTCGAATTCATATTGTTATTAGCTGTTTTTTTTCAGGTGATTACAGGGATTAAACTATTGTTTAATAAAAACAAAAAAACAGGAGTGGAAAAAGTTCAGCTTTATTCAGGTTTATACCTGTCTGTTTTTCTCATTGTTCATGTGGGGGCAGTTATGTTTGGCAGACAAATTCAATTAGACACTAACTTTTATTTTGCAGCAGCCGGAATGAATTTGTCACCTGCAATTTTTGTGTTTATTCCCTATTATTTTTTGGCTGTAACTGCGATCACTCTGCATGTTGCATCACTACACTACCTAAAGACGAAATCGAAAATGGTTTCTTATGGTATTGCGATTATCGGAATAATTGCTGCTGCATTGATCATTTTAGGCTATACCAATAGTTTTGAATGGCGGGAGATGCCAGTTGAATATCAGCATTTCATCAAGATGTTTTTTGGTTAAAAATTGTAACCGTAGCCATTCGCCTGTGCCTTAAACCATTCATGGAGGATAATCATTGCTACGATGAAGATCCCGATAAAAATATACAACCATTTTTTATCCCGGGGAGATTGCGCATTGAGATCACTGGGGCGGACCAGCACATAGTAAAGACCAAATATCAACAATACCGGGCCAAGCATCATCGTTTTTACTGAGTAAGAAACGGAAGGGGCGTGTTCTGCCATTTGCTGTAACTTTTGATAAATAAAAAAATAACTACTGAGCAGACCTGCTGCGATGAATAACACACCTATTAATAAGGGAGATATGGCTTTTTTTGGTTTTCTGGAGTTGTGATTTACAAATTCATAATCCTCATTTGGGTTGTTTGCCGGTATTTGCATGCTATCGTTTGTTGTGTTTAATTTTTATTTATGATCTGGTCAGCTCGCTCCAACCCCTTAAAGAAGATGTGGATGGTTTCTTCTCCCATAAGCTGAAAATCCTGATTCTTCTTAAAAACAGCATATTTCAGTGCGATTTTTTTGCCTTCAAAAGCATTTGCCTCTTTTGTGTTGAGCTGATCCCAATCGCCATATATGTCTGATCCTTTTTTTAGTTTTTCTACGAATAGGGTATCCGCTGAAAGGGACATATAGCGGAAATAGGTATAGTTATAAGAAGGTGATGGTTCGGTGATCAA
This sequence comes from Pedobacter caeni, assembly GCF_900129215.1. Taxonomy (GTDB): domain Bacteria; phylum Bacteroidota; class Bacteroidia; order Sphingobacteriales; family Sphingobacteriaceae; genus Pedobacter; species Pedobacter caeni. Next base: position 48,124 of record NZ_FQUQ01000009.1, read on the forward strand.
TAATGCGACCCGGTACAGATCACCTGTCTTAGGTGCTGTTATGTATTCAGATAACAGGGCTTTGTTTTCAATCTGGCTTCGTTTATTTCCTTTAGCAAGTAGAAAAACAATTCCAGCAATAAGTCCAATAAAGGCAGCAAACAAAAGTGGGTTGATCAACAGACCTCTCCATAAGCTTAGTGGTGTTTTAATCTCTTTCTTCAGTCGGTAATAACTCTGTTCCAGTTCATCTGTCCATTTAAGATTGGGTATTTTCTGATCACATCTTAAGCAGCATGCCATTCCATATTTATGTTCTGGCCACATAGGCATGAGAAACCAGGCATATTTTTGAAATATTGCCAATTCTATTCCTCCTCTTGCTCCACATAACGGACAGTTTAACTCAGGACAAGGGACGACTTTATGTGGTAAGGTTCTGACCTGATAAATGAATATCATTGTATTGTTTTACAGTAATTGTTACAATTTGGAAAGATAAAGTTTTATTGACTTGAATTCTGTTCGGGCTCATAAATAAAAGAGTAAAAATTTATCCAGGTAACAGATCCAGTCATCAGTAGAAAAAGTATCTTGGCATTAAGAAATAATCTTTATACATGAGACTTATAAAACTACATCATCTCATAAACTATTGTATTGCTACAGTCTGGTTCATAAATGGTCTTTTTTGTAAAGTACTGAACCTTGTTCCGCGGCATGAGCTGATTGTTTCCAGCATTTTAGGAGATGAATATTCAAGGCCTTTAACCCTTTTGATTGGCCTTTCCGAGATCGGAATGTCGATCTGGGTTTTAACAGGCTTAAGATCCCGTCTGAATGCCATTGCTCAGATGATCATCGTTGGTGTCATGAACCTGTTGGAGTTTTTCCTTGTTCCTGATCTGCTTTTATGGGGGAAAATGAATTCGATATTTGCTGCTTCGTTTATTCTTTTGGTTTATTTTAACGAGTTTTATCTGAATAAAAAATCGCTTTCCCACACCTGATATGAACTCATTTCTTAAGAACCATCCATTTCCTGTTGAGGCCTTTTTTGAAAGTTCTGTAGTGTTGACCTTTGCTGTAGCAAAAGAACAACTGGAGAAACTTATACCGGAATGTCTGGAGCTTGATACTTTTGATGAAAAATGGGCATTTATAGCATTGGCTATGGTCCAGACAAAAGGATTACGTCCTAAAGGCTTTCCAAAGATTCTTGGAAATGATTTCTTTTTAATCGGGTATCGGGTATTTGTCAGATATACCAATGCTGCAGGGAAAAAATTAAGAGGTCTTTACATCCTTAAGTCCGAAACAGACAAAAAGAAGATGGAGTTTCTGGGCAATATTTTTACCCACTATAATTATACGACTACTGATATCATCCATGTCAAGGAGGGGAATACCACTGAAATTAAATCGTTAGGTTCTCGTTTTTCTGTGAAAATTGAAGCACCTGATGGAACCGTTTCACTACCACCGCAGTCCCCATTTCCGGATTGGAAGACCGCAAGAAGATTTGCCGGCCCTTTACCTTTTACATTTACTTACAGTAAGGACACTAAAGAAGTTTTAATTATTGAAGGAGTCAGGGAGAACTGGATCCCGGAACCCATAAATGTGATGGAACATCAGGTTTCATTTGTTGATGATTTAGGGCTAAAAAACGTAGTCCTGGCTAATGCTTTTATCATTAGAGATATCCCATATCATTGGAAGAAAGGAAAAACAGAAATATGGAACAAATAAGAAGGCCATTTCAGGGAGTTTTAAATATCCTTCGCTTTAACTGGCATTTTTATTTATTGTCACTGGGCGTCCTGTTTTTGTTGTTTTTTCTGGCAGGTTTTCTTCCAGGGTATAACCAAAGGTATTTTTATGGGCTTTGTTTCCTCATCCTGGGGATGAGTGTCATTTCCCTTTTAGTTTCTTATTATGTATATGATTTATCCGGACTGTACGATTTTAGTTGGTTGAAGGTATTAGAAACGGATCGCCGGATTGTGAATATAAGTGCCGGCTTTGATGAAACCAGTCATTTGCTGAGAAATAGATTTAGAGAAGGAGAGCTGATCGTCCTTGATTTTTATGATCCACAGAAACACACTGAAGTTTCCATAAAGCGGGCCAGAAAAGCTTATCCCGTGTTTGAGGGGACCAGACAAGTGAACACCACTGAGCTGGGGCTGGAAGATGATTCTGCGGATAAGATATTTGTCATCCTGTCTGCACATGAAATCAGAGATGAAAGTGAGCGGATCATCTTTTTTAAGGCACTAAAGAAAGCACTAAAACCAAACGGACAGGTTTTCATTATTGAACACCTGAGAGACTGGACGAACTTCCTGGCCTATAACATTGGGTTTTTCCATTTTTATTCAAAATCTACCTGGTGTAAAACCTTTCGGGAGGCTGGGCTTAAAGTTCAGTGCGAAATCAGGCAGACGCCATTTATTTCAACATTTATACTGCAAAAGAATGGAGATACATTTTAGAATTATTGGTGTCCTGTTAATTATATTGTCTTTTGCTCACCTGGTTTTTCCAAAGTATTTTAATTGGAACAAGGAGTTTGAATCGTTGAGTCTGATCAATCGGCAAATGATGTATGTGCATACTTTTTTTATCGCATTTGTTGTGCTTTTAATTGGGGTATTATGTCTTAGTTCTTCAACAGAGTTGATTTATACCCCTCTTGGCCGGAGGGTTGATTTGGGAATCGGTCTCTTTTGGTTGGCAAGGTTGTTTATACAATTCTTTGGATATTCGCCGAAACTCTGGAAAGGTAAGCGACTGGAAACCATCATACATATCCTGTTTTCGTTATTGTGGACTTACCTAAGTGTCATATTTTTAGTTTGTTACTGGGGATAATGAGGAAAAAAAGGATGTAGCTTTTTTTTGCAGGTATTCGATCTTCTGCATTTAAATTCTGAATGAACACTAAAAAACAGGAAAAAAGCATGAAAAATTGTGGGTTTTAGTGGTGATTATCCTTCAAATTATAAAATTTTAACATTTGAGGACGCTGGATCCTTAGCATTCAACTTTTTGGATACGATCTCAATATGTTGCTGGTTTTTCAGAATGTCTATTTAATTGGTGGATAAAATGCCTTCTTAATAGAAAAAAACAGGTTTTATCAATCATAACGAGATGAGCAGGAAGCTAATAGGGATTGGTCAAAAGAGGATATGCAAACGTTTGTGTTGATTTAACGTCATAATTTAATTTAAGAGTCTGGCAGGAAAATAATATCATAAAACCTTTAGAGGCTGGGGGAAAAGGGAGCTGGAAGGTCTGATTATTCAAACAAATGTTTGTATGTTAAGTGTCAGTATTTCAGTGTTTTGTGGTTTGTTTTTTGTTTGTGCTTGCCTGATCTTAAATCAGATGTTCCGGCAAGTGAAGCGGATCAGATGAATAAGTGCAGAAAGCAAGGTTCGTGTCTTATTCTTGTTGTCTATTCTGTTAATCCCAGCTTTAAATCAATAGTTGATTTTTGGTTAATGTTTTGTCTGTAATTAAGTGACAATATTTTAGTTATTGTGAAATAAAATATACATAAGAATACTTGCAGGGATATCAAACGTTTGCGCTATAAATTGAAATAAAGAGCTGATTGAAATGACCTAAATTAGATTTAATAATTAGAACCAATCTTCATTGTTGACCGACCATCAGAGTAATTTATTCTGCAACAATAAGATAAAGCGACCAAATATAGACCAGGAGAGCAATCTCTTTTAAACCATAACCGACCCAACAACCTAAACAAACCGACCATGACCAAAATCTCTACTTTTTATCAAAATTCAGATCTCAATCGTTCTATCAGGAATTAAAATATATTCCAATCCATAGAACCATTAGGTTATTCAATTATTCATTCTTAGGTACTAAAAATATAACTGCATTTTCTGTGGTTTAGTATCTATCTGCATGTTTTTTAATTAAATAATCCAATCGCAACTACGAGTAGTTGTCGTCATGGGAATGCTATGTCCCGGGCTCAATCTAAGCTAACAATCTAATAATTAATTAATACGAATGAAAATGGTCCGAATTATTGCGAGTACGATTTATACGGTCTTGCTTTTTATGCTTTGTTTATCAAAGGCAGAAGCAAAATCGTATACTGCTCCACTGAACTATCACAGTATTCTTTTAAGACAGGATACGGTACCCCAAGACTCTGTTGAGCTAAAGAAGATAGATATGGCGATATCCAAGAAAATCAGCAGTATAGCCATATTAAAAGGTACGAGAGACTCTGTTAACGTTAAAATGTCTGCCCTGAGTCCTAATCTTTCCCTGCAACAAATATTGAAGGGAAATACCAGCGGATTATATGTTCAGGAAATCACAGGAGAGCCTGGAACTGAGCAAAGCATGCTGATCAGGGGGCTTTCTGCTCCGATTTTTAGTCGTAAAGATGTGTATGCTGTGCAACCAGTAGTTTATTTAAATGGAATTCCTCTTGCACAGGATAATCCCTTTGCCTTTGAAGTACAAAAATACGACTACAACCGCATTGGTCCGGCAACGAATCTTCTGTCTGCTATTGACATTAATAACATCAATTCCATTGAGGTGATTAAAGATCCGGTGACCTTAGCTAAACTGGGTCCCAATGCAGCAAATGGTGCGATCTGGATCACAACGAAGAATGCAAAATCGGGTAGCAGACAAATTAGTGTCAACAGTTATTTTGGGATGGTTCAGGCTACTAATGTCAATACTGTAAACGGGGCATTTGAGAATAAGTTCCGCCAGCCGTTCTATCAGAAATATGCAACTACTGCCGATCGGGCGAATTATGCGAGTTACCTAAGGGACTCTACCAGTAACGATTATTATGGCCCCTCCAACTGGAATGACCTTTATTTTAAAACAGCGCCGATCCATTCTATCGATTTGAGTTTAACTGGTGGATCAGAACGCGCCAATTTCCGGTTTTTCGGAGGAAATACCCGTAGTGCAGGAAATGCAGATCAAACTGCATTGAACAGATATACTGCTGCATTTCAGATTAATATGGCCCCATTTACCTGGTTTACCTTATCTACCAAAATTAATGCAACCAGGTTAGACCGGGACAGAAACCGGAGTGTGAGGGATCATTTCGGGGAAACGACCTATCTGACTGACTTCAGTACCCCCCTTGCACCAAATAAAGGACTTTATCAAAGTTTCTTAAATGAGTATGATAAGGTGATCGACGACAATACCAATACCCTTTTACAGGGAGCGGTATCGATGAATATCAAGTTGAATAAGGTTAATTTCACCACAAGCCTGCTTTTTGACTATATGGAGGGTGTAAGAGATGTCTTTTATCCTTCAACTTTAATGGAAGACAATAATTATGTGTCCAACTATTTTGGGTTCAATCAGCGTATGATTCTTAACAATGCATTTACTTATGCGCTGGATCTGAATAAAAATAATCATTTTGATTTTGAACTTGGACAGTCTTTGCAAGATGATACCTATAAGTATAACTATGCAAAAGCCTATAACGGACCAAGTGATTTTATCAAGATCAATGAAGTAGACGGGAATAAAGATCATGATGATTATCTGGAATCTCCTTATGGGGGTTTTTATATTTTCCGTTTCAATGATCGTGAAAAAAGTAAACTGCTTTCTTTTTACGGAAGCGTAAAATATAAGTATAAAGACCTTCTGACTTTAAGAGGAAGCCTGAGAAACGATGGAACTTCTAATGGTCAGCCCGACAGCCGTTGGATGATTACCCCCGCTATTGGCGCAGAGTTTAACCTAAAAAGTCAGTTCCTCAAAGAAAACACCCTTTTTGATGCATTAAACCTAACAGCCTCCTGGTCACGGATGATGAAGCCCTTTAATGATGACCGCTTTGCCGGTGGGCCTCAGTACCGTGTGCAAATGGGCTGGAATGAGGAACCTACTTTACCTACTTATGGTGGGCGTGGGGGAATCATGAGACCTTATACCTCCGGATGGGTAGGGTATGGGATTGGACTACCTTATGTTGATCAGCTGAATGTTGGTGTTGATGCAGCTTTCTTAAAAGGGCGCCTGAATGCGGGATTAACCTTTTATAAAAAAGACGATAAAAGAATGGTCCTGAATTTACCACTGGTTACAGAAAGCGGGTATGCCAGCATCAATTCCAGTGGAATGGACGTTAGCAACACCGGGATTGAGCTTAACCTGAATGCCGCTGTTCTTCAGAATAACAAAGGTTTAAGCTGGACTTCAGGAATCAACCTGAGCTTTAACCGCAATAAACTGACAGCCCTGCCTGGTGGCCTTGATGAGTTGATCATCGGGGACCGAAAACTAAAGGTAGGTAAGGCAATTGATGCCTTCTGGTTGTATGAGAACAATGGAATATTTAATTCTACGGCCGAAATTCCTGTTAATCCCGCGACCAATAAACCGCTTACTTTCGACGGAAATGCTTTAAAAGCAGGTGATCCAAGTTGGAAAGATCAGAATGGAGATTATGTGATTAACGATGCGGATAAAGTATTGAAAGGTAATCGCCTTCCTAAAATAACAGGAGGATGGTCAAATGAATTCAACTATGCGGGATTTAATCTGAACATTCAGCTTTTTGCCGCAATCGGGCAAAAAGCACTGAACCAGTACGATGCTAACCGCTATGATTTTATCAATAGAGAGACTTCCAATAATATTGGCTCTATCAGAGAGGTGAACTCCTGGCAAACGAGCAGCAAGGTGAAAAGTTATCCGATTTATAATCCATGGAGTGATGTGATTCCTTATCGCGTGGATCAGGATATCTTTCTGGAAAATGCTTCTTATGTGAAACTGAGAACAGTTTCTCTGGGTTATGACCTTTCTAAAACACGGTTGTTCAGTAAAATGAAAGCTGATTTTAAAAGGATCTATGTCTATGTGACTGCAAATAACCTGCTAACGATTACCTCCTTTTCCGGAAGTGATCCGGAGTTGATCGATTATACCGGAATGTACAATGGTTATGGAATGGCTATTCCTAAGACCTACACCCTGGGGATAAAGTTTGATTTATAGTTTAAACAGAATAATAAGATGATATATTTTATAAACAGGAACACGATTTTTAATAAAGCAGTAATTACTGTATTATTAATTGCTGTTATTTCCATGAACTTTTCTTGTAAAAAGGCACTTGACGTTCAATCGACAAGGTTGTCTACTGAAAAGACGCAGTGGACAACCCTTGAGGATGGTTTATCGGGTTTGTTGGGCATGTATGCACTCATGCGTACAGCTATGGCAAGTAACAATACCCATTGGCTGATGGGGGAATTAAGATTAGGGGATTTTCAGGCCACGAGCAGATCAGATCTGAAAGCGATCATCAGAGGGGATTTGAAAGCTTCTTATCCCATCATGAATGAGATCACCAACTGGCGCAGATTTTATTCTGTGATCAATTCAACCAGTTTATTCATTGAGCGATCTGGTGAGATTCTGGCAAAAGACAAGCGTTATACAAAAGTCAACAATGATGTTGATATTGCTCAGGCAAGAGCACTCAGGGCTTTTGCTTATTTTTATATGGTACGCATCTGGGGGGATGTACCATTGATCACTTCTTCGCATGACGGCCAATTTGAGGAGCATGCGAAGACTGATCAGAAAAAAGTACTTGCATTCGCAGAAGCAGAGTTACTGGCAGCTGCAAAAGTATTGCCTATCTATTATGGTTTAAATGATCCTCAGCTTCCGGGAGATTATTATGGTAGAAACCGTGATTCCTGGAATGGGGTTTTACTGACTAAAATCTCTGCCTATTCTATTTTGTCTCATCTGTCTGCATGGCAGGGACGCTATGTAGACACGGAGGTCTATACCAAATTTGTGATGGACAACTATCAGAAAGACGGCTCACAATCTTCGCCGAGGTATATTTCTATGGATGACCTGACTGAAAATGGGTTTTATAGTCCTTTTGCGTTTAAAAGAGGGGTTCAGATCGTTGGTTTTGCTTTTGAATATGGAAATGGTGAAGCCACTGCAAACGGACATATTGAGCAACTCACCCTGGCCGCTCCACTGATCAGAAAACCGGTTCCGGACATGTTCGTCCCGAAAGACACCATTCGCAGTGCTTTTAAAGACTTAAAAGATTTGCGTTTCGGATTGGACACGGTTACGAAGCTTTACCGGACCAACTATTTTCTAAACTACAATACCGAGATGCCGATTTTCAAAAAGATCAATGTGAGACAGAACGGGGATCTGGGGAATGACGGGACTTTTGCCGTATTCAGTTCCGCTGTGCTGTTTACCAGACTGGAAGAAATCACTTTGTTAAGAGCTGAGGCACTTGCCGTTCTGGGGGCGCGTAATGAAGCCATTGATGCCTTAAATACGGCCTCATCCAGACGTGGTGCTACCGGTTTCTCCAACACCTCTAACGCAGACGTGATCGATGCCATTTTTGCAGAACGCAGAAGGGAATTGATGGGAGAGGGATGGCGCTGGTATGACCTGGTGCGCTACAACAGAATCAAAAGGAATAATCCGGCATTCAATAGGTTACTTGATGAAAATGGCATTTACTGGCCTATTTCAAGAGATGTTTTAAATGCGAACAAATTAATTGTTCAGAATAGCTACTGGAACTAAGCTGATCACCACTTAAAAAAATAATGATGAAAAATATAAAACATCTTTTTTTCTTGCCTGGAGTAATGGCTATTGCTCTTTTTATGATCCTTCAGGGTTGTAAAAAGACCGATAAAACCTATTATGAATATGAGAATAAGATTCAGGAATTTGATGGTAATGCATTAAGTTACCTACAGGCACAAAACGGGATTTATGATTCTATGCTGGTTGTTCTGAAACGCTTGCCTCACCTGGAAGACTCACTAAAGACAAAAAATCTGACGGTATTTGCCGTGACGAACAAAAGCTTCGAAACAGCGGTTAAAAATCTCAATACGACAAGGAAGGCACAAAATAAAAAGCCAATCAGCCTTGCTGAAGCAGATCTGGCACAATTGGACACGATGATGTGTAAATACCTGGTCAGGGAGAAATTCAGGTCTGAGGATTTCCAGAATTATTCTGATGGTGCTTTCGTGAAGAGCCTGAAATTCGGATATCCCATGCACATTTTGTACACGAAAGCAAGTGCTTCAGGCTTGGTGAATGGCGGACCTCAGATTCTGACCTACAGCGATCCCAGGAACTCCATCTTCGTGAAATTCTGGCAACGCAGCCCAACTAATGCGGTCAATATTGCTACCCATAACTCCATTATCCATGTCGTAGCACCGGGACATGAGTTTGGTTTCAATGATTTTACAACAAGAATAAACAAATAAGGCGATAAGATATGAATCATAAATACTCATTAGCATCACTCTATATGCTCTTCATGGGATTGGCAGTAATGATGACTGCCGCCTGTAAAAAGAATCTTCCTGATGATCGTTTACCACTGGGGGCGGATGCAGTTTTTACCACCTTTACTTATAGTCCGGTATTGGGAAGAAACACACTTTTTACGAATAATTTCAATTCTGGACAAGGATCTGGTCTTCCCTTATCTTTTAAAATCATCAATTTGCGTAAAAGGGATGGTTCAGCCGCCCCTGAGCTGACAGAAAATTTCCCGGTTTCTGTATGGAGAAAACCTTATATGGGGGATGAAAAATCTCTGGAAGAGATTGAAGCAAAACGTGCCATTGAAAACCATCCATTGTTTGAGATCAGGGAACATTCAGGGCAATTTCTGATGTGGGCGAATTCCAGCTCTTCTTTTATCAAATCGAGACCTGATTCAGGTTATGTATTTGACGTGGAAGTCTCTAACTCCGGAGGAAGGAGATATTTCAGGGATTTTAAATTAATCCCATATAGGGAAAGGGCGTATGAACCCTCCAATCTTGATCCGATTACCGGCCAGGCTCAGTCTGTTGCAGTTCATCCTTCATTTACTCAGGGACTCAGTGGTGAGCGGACTTCCAGTTTTATCGGTCCTGGTGATATTGATGTTTATTTTAAAAAGATAAATACCAGCGGGAAGTCACTTTCCTTCAAATTCGTAGACTCACTATATAAACCTATCGATCCGAATAAATTCTCCAAAACGAAATGGGAGAGTCTGGTGCATGGCTTTAACATGGTCAAAACCAATGAGTCGGTGAAATATGATGTTCCCTATCCAATTCCGGCGATTGCTTTCCCTACCATCTATACCAACCCTGGTGGCACACAGGCAAGGGCTGTATTCAGATACGAAAGACAAGGTTTTGGAAATCAGTTGATCCAGGCTGCTATCGGGTTTGACTTCAACATTTATGAGAAGGGGGATTGGGAGGTCACCTTCAGGTTTACCCGCGAGTCTCCAAAATTCACCAATGACTAACAAAGTATATCGTTTTTAATTTATATCAGACATGAGGTATCTAATTATAGTATTTTCTTTACTCCTGCTATGCGGCTTTAATAAAGAGGTATTTGCGCAGCAGAAGAAAGTGGTCATTCAGGGAACTGTTCTTGACAAGGCCGATAAGGTGGGGATTCCAGGAGTTAATGTCCAGGCAGGAAGTCCTTTAACAAGTGTGGGAGTGACGAACGAAAAAGGCGAATTTTCTGTAAGTGTAGCAGAAAATTCGGAGTTGTTCTTTAAATATATCGGCTACACTACTGCGAGAAGGAAGGCAGATGGCAAATCAAAAATAACCGTTTATCTGGCAGAGGAACAAAATGCACTAAAGGAAACCGTTATTATTGGTTATCAGACCAAAACAAAGGAAACCAGTACCGGGTCAAGTGTAGTGATTACCGCTAAGATGATTCAGGATGTACCCGTAGCGAACCTTATGGAACTGATTCAGGGTAAAGTGCCGGGCTTGAATGTTCAGAATAACAATGGTTCACCCGGGATGCGTGGATCGATTAACCTGCGTGGATTATCCAGTATCAATATCTCAGAATCAGGAGGTAGTGCTTTTCTGACTCCGACCTCTCCTTTGTTTGTGGTGGATGGGGTGCCCATCGAAGATGCGAATAATTTTGATTATGGTTTTCAGCAGGGTGGGCCCGGAATAAGTCCATTGTCCCTTATCCCTGCAGAAGATGTAGAAAGGATCGAAATCCTGAAAGATGCCCAGGCTACTTCTCTTTATGGTTCCCGTGGTGCTTATGGAGTTATCCTCGTTACTACAAAAAGAGGAAATTCAAAAGTTCCGATCATTAAGTACACTTCGAATTACTTTATGAATGCCATTCCAAAATTGAGGGATGTGATCGGAGGTATGGATGAACGGAGGATGAGGATTAATCAAATCATGGGCAACGATACCAGTTATTACCATGGTATAGATATGATCAACAGAAACCCTTTTTTGTCAGACAGTTTAAATGCTTACTATAATAACTCGACCAACTGGCAATCCTATTTTTATCGCAGAACTTACAATCATTCTCAAAACGTAGATATCTCCGGGGGGGATAATACTTTCAACTATAAAGTGAATACAGGTTATTATGATGAGAAGGGAATTGTCGAAAACACCGGGCTCAGCCGGTTCAGTTTAAACATGAACATGCAGTATCAGCCAAGTCCCAAATTCAGGTTGTTTGCCAGTATTGCCAACGCATTGGCAAAAAACAGCAAGGGGAGTGGAAATAGTTTGCTACAGGGAGATGCAGCAAAAGGAGGGGCCCAAACCTCATTACTGCCGGCACCCTCCCAGTACACTGCAGTGAATTCTGTGCTCAGTGCGATGCAGACCCAAAATGATAATAAGACCGTCAAGATTGCGGCCAACGTAGATCTTCGTTATGAATTCTTAAAAGGCCTTGCTGCATCAACTAATTTTAGTTATACCTATAATTCCGGTACGGAAGATAATTTTATACCGGCAGCGATTAATAATAATGCGGGTGAACTTTACCTGTATAATGATAAGCAAATCGCTTTATATAGTAGAAGTACCCTTGCATATGTCCTCTCACTAGGGGAGAAACATAACTTTAGTGCCAACGTTTTCAACGAGCTAACCACTACCACCTTTAAAGCTGATGCCATGCTGAACAGGAATACCGTGAATGATTACATCCATGGCCCTACGATGGGATATGCTTATCCATTTTCACCGGGAGGGACTTTAGATAATTTTTCAGATCGGCGTTCACTTGCGTTTGCCGGTGCCTTCTCCTATAATTATATGCAGAAGTACGTCCTGGATTTAACTTACCGTCTGGATGGAACATCTACAAATGGTCCTGATGCAGGTTATTCAAAAAACCCCTCTGTAGGATTGAGGTGGAACTTTAACAAAGAAGATTTTCTATCTACCATCAGCTGGCTGGATTTCGGTTCCCTAAGAGGAAGTTATGGAAGAAACATTGTTCCTACAGGAACGATTTATGATGTGTATGGCCGTTATCTGTCCGGCGCCCGTTATAATAACAATCCAACTGTAAACCTGGATTTGAGGACCGTTCCCAATACAGCATTAAGTCCTAAAACAACAACGCAGTTAAACTTTGGATTTGACTTTGGAGTACTGCAAAATAAGGTTAACGTTACGTTTGATACCTATTGGAAGTATGTAGATAACGAGCTAAAAGCAAAAGATCTTCCAAACATCAACTCATTTGAGAAAATCTCTACGAATGAAATCAGCTTCATGACCAGGGGATACGAAATTGCCGTTTCATTCAAGCCTTTACCTGAAAAGAGCAAGTTGAACTGGACCCTGATGGTAAATGGAGATTACAGAAAGGAAGTCTTGACCCGTCTGCCGGATGGAGCAAGACAACTAATGTTTAAAGATGTCAATACCGGTCAGAATATCCTGTATCGCCTGGGCAGAAATACACTTTCTAATGTATTGCTGAATACCAATGGAATTTTTTCTACGAATGAAGACGTTCCTGTAGATCCTATGACTGGGTTAAGATATCGCACCGGAACAGGTGGTGATGTGACTTACTTTCAGGCAGGAGATCCAAGATGGACCGATCTGAATGGAGATTACATACTGGATGAAAGGGATTATGTCAGCGTGGGTAATGCTCAGCCGGCAATTACGGGAGGGATAAACTCTTCGATGATCTATAAACAGTTTAGCCTGAATTTCAATCTTTCCTTTACGATGAAAAGAGACATCCTTAACAATGCTGTTGCAGAACGCTTTCAGAATTTTGGAAGGCCAAATGTCCCTGGCTCATTAGTTCCTCTGGACCGCTATAAATTCTGGGAAACTTCCGGAGATGTTGCGCAGTATCCGAATCCGTATGATTTTACCCGCCAACGGGTGATCAAGCCTTTCCGCTTTGATCAGACACTCTTCCAGGAGGATGGTTCCTATTTGAAAATCAACGACGTTACCCTTGGTTATACCTTTGATCGTCAGCTCACAAAACGAATCGGAATCACCGGACTACGCATTTATCTGACAGGAAGAAACCTTTACACATTTACCAATTATACAGGACCAAACCCGGAAAGTGTAGATGCTTTAGGCAGAGATAAATCGGAAGGCTATCCAAATAGCCGCTCCTACACCTTTGGTTTAAATGTTCAGTTCTAAAATTAAATCGCATTAAGATGAAACGTTTAATATATATAATGACCATTCTTTGTTGCAGTTCAACCTTATTTTCGGGCTGTAAGAAATTTTTAAATGTTGTTCCGGTAGATAACCTTACCGGGAATAATTACTGGCAAAATAAAAAAGATGTAGAAGCTTATACATCGGGAATGTACAGACAGTTCCGGGAGAAAGTTGCCGGACCGGATGCCAGAGCATTTTACCTGACTTTCGACCTGCGTTCCAATGCCATTTCCAGCACAAAAACACACATTAGCCTGTTGGTCAATAATGACATCAAAGGTTTGCAGAAAACCACAGACTGGAACAATACCGGTTCTCAGGGTGAAGGTTACCGGTACTATAACCTCAGCGATTGGAAAGGTTTCTATGATATTATCCAGGCTGCAAATATTTTGTACGTACAGGTAGATAAGATCCCTGATCCCGCTTTTTCTCCTGAAGACAGAAAGCGTTACCGTGCGGAAGCTGTTTTTCTGAGAAACCTTGCTTACTTCTTTATGGTGAGGTTATATGGTGATGTGCCTTATTATACCAAAGCCTATAATACTGATCCATTGCCAAGAACGCCAATGCTGGAAGTGTTGAACAAGTGTATCGCAGATCTGAATGTTATTAAGGAAGATTTACCATGGAATTATGGTGATCCGTCTATTGTAGGCATCAGAGCTACGCGTGGAGGGACATTGGCGCTGTTGATGCACCTGAATATGTGGGTTGCAGGATTTGACCAGGGAAATTCTTCAAAATACTACACTACTGTGAAAACCCTGGGAGCCGAGTTGATGGATAATCAGGGCAATTATGGGTTGCTGCCTCTGGAAAGAACGAAAGAAATTTTTAAAGGGAGGACCAAAGAAGGGCTTTTTGAGGTTCTTCAAAATTCGAACTATGGGGAATTTTTTGATGTTCGCTCTAATCTTGCCAACCTTATGACCTATTATCCTTACCGTGGAAGAGCAACGACGACGACAAGTACTGCCTGGTATGAGACAAAATATATGCAAACATTATTCCCTCAGGGAGCCGCAGATAAAAGGTTAACCATCTGGTTTGATCAACCTTATGTTGGAGGGGCCAAGTTTCAGTTTTTGAAATTCATCAATGTATATGGGGGAGAAGGAGTAGACGTGAGAAATGATGACAACATCATCGTATTCCGTTATTCAGACGCCATCTTATTGGCAGCGGAAGCGTCAGCTGAGCTTGGAGAGGATGGAGAAGCCCAGCGTTTGGTAAATCTGATCAGGGAAAGAGCAGGTGCCTTACCTATTACTACAGTAGGCTCAGATTTGAAAGATGACATTTTTATGGAACGTTGTCGCGAGCTGATTGGGGAGGGCCATTTTTACAATGACCTGGTAAGGACTAAAAGAATCCTGAATGACAAATTCAATACTCACCCTATGTCTGTAGGAGACTTTAATCAACGTGCCTGGACATGGCCGATTTTTGCCGCCGCAATGACCAATAATCCTTATATGCAGTTAACTGACTTTTGGAAATAAGAAAATGGATGATTTCGCTAAATAACAGAAAAGACATGTTTAAAATATTAAAAACCCCCGTATTGCTTTTGTTGCCCATCTTGTTGATGCTGGCGGCCTGTAATAAAGACAAATATTTTTATGACACCGGTGTTCATAAAGCAGAATTCCGGGGATCAATCCTTGATTACCTGAAATCAAAACCCGGCCATTTCGATTCTTTGGTAAGAATCATCAACATTGCCGGAATGAATGAGGTCTATGCAAAAGAAAATCTGACTTTTTTTGCCCCACCAAGTTCTCTGGTTCATAAGTCTGTCCTGAAGTTGAATGACTATTTAAGAGATAATGGAAGGGATACCGTCTCTCAACTAGAGCAGGTTAAACCTGAAGTCTGGCGTGAAATGCTTGCGCTATATACTTTTAAAGGAACATATCGCTTAAAGGATTATCCGCAGATCGATACGACCTCGATCATTGCTTTTCCGGGACAGGGTTACAGAGGATATGGGAATCTGGAGGAGAGTCAGAACAGAACAATGAATATCGGTGTGGTCCATAATGACGCTGCCGGAGTAAAGTATGCCGGATACCGGCAATTGGTTTTGTCTTATATCCCGGATATGTCTAAGCCAAGTACGCGGTTGAATTACGCGCAGGTAGCCAGTTCAGACATTGCACCTACAAACGGTATCATCCATGCATTGAACATTAACTGTGTAGGACAAGTAAAACTAACAAGCGGGGATATTGCAAGTTTTTGGTATCCTCAATATTTTGGATTTGATGCTAATTCATTTGTGCTATTGGCAATTTCAAATGGAATTTCTCCAAAAAAATAAACGGGATTAATTAGAAAGGAATATTAAAAGAAATAATGATGATATCAATTCATAAAAAAAGATTTAGGTTGGTGCCTTTCAGCGTATTCATCCTGTTGGTTTCCTTAACTGTTTTTTCTTGTAAAAAGAGTACTGTTATCGGGGAGGATCCCTATGATGGAGGGAAACAGCCATTGGGAATAAAATTTGCCAACGAGGCTGCGGACCCTGAGGTAGGGATTCAGGGAGAAGAGGCTACTTTTAAAA
The DNA here is from genome assembly GCF_900129215.1 of Pedobacter caeni. Lineage (GTDB taxonomy): Bacteria > Bacteroidota > Bacteroidia > Sphingobacteriales > Sphingobacteriaceae > Pedobacter > Pedobacter caeni. The sequence continues at coordinate 64,261 of NZ_FQUQ01000009.1, forward strand.
TCAGAGGGCTGAGACCTTTTGAAGGGAAGTTTAAAGTGCTGATTAATGAAACAGAAGCTGAAGTACTGACCTTAACGGATAGTACCGTAAAAGTAAAGATCCCACTTAATGCCAGTACCGGAGGAATCACGGTGATTGCTGAAGGACAAACTTTCTTTGGGCCATCCTTCGGTATAGAAGGAAAGGTAAGTCTGGATGCGTCATTTAAAGTGGTTAGTGGTTCCAATGGAAGTATTCTCGATATGATCCCGGCCAATAATGGTTACCTGATGGTTGGCGGATTTTCTGATTTTGATAGTAAAGCTGCATTAAAGCCGGTGAACGCCATTGCCATGATGAACAGTCAGGGGGAGTTTCAGTCTCTTAATTCCGGAAAAGGAGTTTCGGGAGTACTGTTTTCAGCAAATCAACTTTCAGGAGGTCAGTTCATCGTTGCCGGCCTGTTTAACAGCTATAACAGGAGGTTGGGAATCAGTAGCATTGCCAGGTTGAATAGTGATGGCTCCTTGGATTCAACAAGAGTTCAGCTCATTAACTTAACACCTGAGAAGCCTCAGATGGGATTCGATACTGTTTCTACATTTAACGGGGGCGTTAACGGACTGATCCGCAAAACTTTTGTAAGGGACAATAAGATCACTGTAGTTGGAAATTTCACCAGGTACTATCGTTATTTCTATGAACGTTCGACCCGTGATTCCAAAAGAATTGATATCACGACGATGAACCAGATTGTCCGGATGAAGGAAGACGGTTCGATGGATTCTACTTTTAATTTTAATCCGGCAACAAGACAGGGTTACGAAGGTCTTAATGGTTCTGTGGAAGGTGCTTTTATGCAACAGGATGGTAAAATCGTGATTACCGGAGATTTCACCTCTTTTAATGGTAAACCCGTTAATCGTATTGCAAGAATAAATCTGGATGGTAGCCGTGACGATACATTTAATACCGGCTCCGGGGCAGATAACATCGTTACCTCTGTTACTTACAATGAAACCAAACGTAAAATCATGCTGACCGGTCTGTTTAAGAACTTTAACGGGACTGCTGCCAATGGAGTAGTCATGCTAAATGAAGACGGGAGTACGGACAATTCATTTAAGCTGGGAACCATTTCGGGAGGGATTGTCACTTTTGCTCATCAGCTGAGCAGCGGTAAAATCATTCTTTCCGGAGGTTTTAGCAGGTACAATAATGTAGTCAGACAAGGCTTCATGATCCTGAATCAGAATGGTTCACTGGCACCGGGATATAACAATAGCGGAGCTTTTGAAGGGTATATCTCTAAGGTAATTGAAACCAGTTCTTCTCTGGGAAATCCCGCAGTAATCCTGAGTGGTTTCATCAGCAAGTTTGATAATAAAAGGGTTGGCAATGTCCTTCGTGTGGAAATAAAATAATAGCAGGATCTTATAAATTATAAATGATATGAACGGAATGGAAAAATATACTGTCGGAGGCTGGTGGAAAAGATGGCTCTCTTTTGTGGCGGGGATCGTCATTTTAATGGCAGGTTCTTCTTGTAATAAAGATTTCCCAAATACTTTACAGAAAGAGTTTAAAAATGATACACTTGGTGTTACTCCAAAAAAAGCGAAAGTATTGTACCTGATTTTAGATGGGGTAAGGGGAAAGGCATTGAAAGCACTTGAAGCGCCAAATCTGACGCAGATTTATAAAAAATCAATTTATGCATTTGACGGGCTTTCAGATTATGATGGAACAGGAATAACGAATGCGGGTGCCTGGGCAAATATGCTTACCGGAGTTACCCGGTCTAAACATGGGGTGGTTACCGAAGATTTCGCAGGAAATAAATTCAATCAATATCCAACTTTATTTTCCAGAATCAAGCAAGAGAGTAAGGGGAAAACAAGAACGGTAGCGATTAGTGCTTCGACTACCTTTTCGGTTAATCTGGCCGCAGACGCAACAGAAATTAAAACACTGGAAGGAAATGACCTGGGCGTCAAAGACGGTGTGATTAATGAATTGAAAAATCCGGATGCGACAGTTGTTGTGGGACAGTTTCATTCTGCAGAGGCAGCTGGTCAGCAGTCGGGGTATAGCGATATGACTCCTTCTTATGCCAATGCGATATTCAAGCTGGACACTTATGTAGGAGAGATTGTGAATGCGCTTTCCCAAAGAAAAACCTTTGCTGATGAGAATTGGCTGGTTGTTATCGCTTCTAATAAAGGTGGCATGATGCCTCCTGAACCTGGCAGTACAGATAAAACAATCTATGCAGATGCCAGCCGCAATAGTTTTGTGGTGTTTTATAACCCAAGGTATACCACGAGTTTTATCCCAAAGCCAGATTCGGATAAAATCCCTTTTACCGGGATCGGGCCGCGTTTGGCAGGAAGTGATGCCGCTGCGGGGAATGCCACAATGGGTAATGATGGCGGACTGTATAATATCGGAGCAAACGGAGACTATACCTTCGAGCTGAAAGTTAAAATAAACAGTGGTGCAAGTAACTACCCTACTATTGTTGGTAAAAGACAGAGTTTTACCAGCGGTGTTGTGGGCTGGGTGTTTTTTCTGGAGGGAGATGTGTGGCAGCTTAATCTTGGACGTGTAGGCGGAGGAAATACGCAAAGGAATGGTGGAAAGATCAGAGATGGATTATGGCATACACTAACTGCGAAATTCTATAAAGACGGATCCAGTCGCAGGGCTAAGATTTTTACGGATGGCGTATTGCAGGGAGCTCCTTTAGACATCACTGCGTTTGGAAATCAGGATTCTCCTGCGCCATTAACCCTTGGATATACTGCGGGTTCCGGTGGCACTATTGATGTACTGTATAGTGATGTACAGATGTACAATGTGGCCATTCCAGATGAAGTGATTACTGCATACGCCCGGAAAACAACCGTGGAGCCTAGTCACCCTTATTATAACAACCTGATTGGTTACTGGCCTTTAAATGAAGGTACAGGAACGCTGATGAAGAATAAAGCCCCATTAGGACAAGGTAAAGACTTTAGCATGAAAGGAAATGCAGTCTGGTCCAATTTTAATGATTTTAGCCCGTTTATAGACGCACCAATCTCTAATGCTTTCTTCCAGATTGTTCCAAATGGTGTAGATATTCCTTATCAGATTTATCAATGGATGGGTATTCCTACTCCGGCAAGCCTTGGTTTGGAAGGAAAACTATGGAAAACAACTTTTAACGATGTTAAACTTCCTTATTAACTTTAATATGAAAAGCTATAATTTATTGTTCAAAATCAGCTGTTTTGCTTTTTTACTGAGCTTTGTCTCCTGTAAAAAGTATGGCTATAATTTTGAAGATGGCACAAATAAGCCAAATGACAATCCGCCAACAGAAATCAAGATTGATACTGCTATGTCCAGAATTGACCGTAGTTTGTATTCCCGGGCAAGAATTTTTCCTGGAATGGCAGAAGCGCAGGAAGTTCGGTTAAAAGATGCAAAGCTGACGATGAACTTCAACTTCACTTTGGTGTCCGCGACGGATTTACGCATGTCTATTGTTCCTTTGCCACAGTTTAGCACTGGTTTTTGGGCACCTGCGGGAGAGCTGATTAAAATAGTGGTTCCTGAAGGAGCCTTGGGACTGAACGTTCAGGTAGGGGCACACACAGATGATTTGTCCTCTAAATCACCTTTAAAAAGAGATCCTTTAATCACGACCAAGAAGCAATTGTTTCCGGGAGTGAACTATGTCCGGAACCTTTATGGGGGAACGGTTTATATTAATGCGTCTGTAGCAATTGCCCAGCCAGTTGAATTGAGTTTTACCGGGGTTATTAAAGCTCCTGACTTTGTTTTAGGAGAAACCACAGATGCTCAGTTTATGGGGATGGTGAAGGCCTCTTCAGTTCCATGGCTGGAGTTGCGTGGTAAACATGTGATCTTTACTTTGCCAAGAGAGTCATTTCTACGCTTTCCGCTGCTGAACCCTACTGCATTAATGACAGAGTGGGATGTGGTTATGGAGAAAGATTATAACGAATGGATGGGTTTATCTGACAATAGTCCGAAGATGAAACACAGGAGTCCCCAGATGCCTTGGCGGGTGGTTCTTGACATTCAGCCTTCTTTAGGTTATGCACACTCTAATTATCCTGTAGTTGCGCAGCTTGATGACAACTGGTTTACGGAGTTTACCACCCTTGCGGAATTAAAAAACGGAGGTAACTGGGGTTATTATCATGAGATTGGACACAATTGCCAGCAAAATGCAATGTGGAGCTGGGGAGGTTTAGGAGAAACGACCAATAACCTGTTTGTATTCAAAGGCGCCAGGAGAAACGGAACTGTTGCAAAACATGATGCTTTAAAAACACAGTTTCCTCTTGCTTTAGCCTGGGCTGCGGTAAGCTCTACCCCTGATGCAGCAAAGAATTTTAATACCAATGCCGATCCTTTTTTCAAAATTCTACCTTTTGTTCAGGTATTTGAGAAGTTGGGGTATGGTGCAATGACCCGCCTGTATACCGAGGCAAGGGATGCAGAACGTTATTCTGTGAATGATCAGGACCGTCAGGATTTTGTGTATGAACAGTTTTCTGCGTTTGCTCAAAAAGACCTGCAGACTTTTTTCGATGCTTATAACATCAAAATCAGTATCCAGTCGAGAACGAAGATGGCTACGTTGTATCCCGAATTAACAACGCAGATCTGGACTTATAATCCTCTGACCCAGACCGGAGGAACAGCGGCTATTGTTCCAACTTATACCGCGAGTTCTACCCAAAGTAATGAAGGTTCTATAGCGGCGATGTTTGATGGAAATAACACAACTTACTGGCATTCTCAATATAGTCCTGCACCGGCTGCAGCACAACTGAAGCCATATACAGTGACTATTGATACCAAAAAACAGACGGCAGCAAAAGGGATGTACTTTTTTCCGAGAAATTCTACGGCTCAAAGGCCAAAAACAACAGATGTGTTTGTGAGCCAGGATAACATTACCTACACACTGGTGGGTACAACAGTGATTGCAAACGCTTTTGAAAGACATAATTTCAATTTTCCGGAGGCTCAGAAAGCACGGTTCTATCGCTTTGTGATTAAAGACATGTGGTCTACAGGAGCGAATGTCGCCATGTCAGAAGTAGGTTTTATTAATTAAGTGTTCATGATTGAAAATAAGATAATGAGGAGATATAAAAATACAAACAAGGTACTGGCTTTCTGTGGGATGGTGTTGCTTCTTGGTACCACTATCAGTGCCTGTAAGAAATATGCGAATCCGGCACCTTATTTTGAAGAATATGGTGAGGTGGTGGTAAAGCCGTCGAGGAGGGTTCTGATTGTTAGCATTGATGGGGCAGTTGGGGCAGAGGTTAAAAAAGTCAATCCCGTTACAATCGCTGCAATGCTTAAAACCAGTAAATATAGTTTTAGTGCAGTTAGCGAGGCGAAAACTAATGCCAGCGCAACATGGGTAAGTATGATGACGGGAGTTTCTATGTCCAAGCATGGTATAATAGACGATAGTTACAAGCCGGCTCCGGGACCGGATGAACATGCTGCGCCTAAATATTATCCAAGTTTTTTATCTAGAATTCTTGATATAAAACCGGAGTTTAAAACGGTTACCCTTACTTCTGATGCCGCATTAAATAAATACTTTATAGAGGCAGACCATAGGATTCTCAGTTCAAACGATGCGGCAACAAAAGACTCCACATTAAAGGTTTTGCAAGCCGAAGATCCCAGTGTTGTAATTGCAAATTTTAAAGAAGTGGAAATGGCAGGAACAGGATTTGGTTTTTCTGCTGATGTGCCGGAATATAAAGCTGCGATTGTAAAAACAGACGGATATCTCGGTGAGATCATGGAGTCTTTAAAAAAGCGTAAAAATTTCGGAAAAGAAGACTGGTTGGTTATTGTGACGTCCAATCACGGTGGTATAGGTAAATCATTTGGAGGAAACTCTTCAGTTGAGCGTAATATTTTTAGCATTTATTATAATCCTGCTTTCAAACCCTTTGAAATGAATGTTAAGCCATTTTACTCGGTGAGACTGTACGGAAAAGGAGATGATCCTGCTATTGTTGCTGCAGGTGGTGTGGTAAGGGCCACTGCGGATGACCCTGCTGGGATCTACAATCCGGGAAGTGGCTCAATGACAATCGAAGCTAAAGTATTGTTTAATAAAAATGCGAGTGGAAATTATTCTTATAACGTTCCTCCTTTCTTAAGTAAAACAAATGACCGTACCGGCAGTATTGCTGGTTGGTCCTTTTTTAGAAATAATAACGGGGTTACTTTTTATGTTGCAAATGGGGCCGCTAATCAACAAATAACTGCGCCGACAGTAGGTACAGATGGGAAATGGCATACCATTACAGGGACCATAGCCCGTGTTGGAGCTGATTATAAAGTCAATTTTTTCGTAGATGGAAGTAAAGCAGTGGCAGAAGGCATCATTAGCAATGCAGGTACCAACCTCGTGACCTCACCTTCGCCGGTGGTTATGGGGTACCAACCTAGTGTATTCTCAGGTGGTTATGTTGATATGCATATGGCTGATGTAAAAATATGGAACAAAGTTTTATCAGATGATGCCATAAAAAACAATGTAGCGGTTGCTGATGTCCCTGTTACAGATCCTAATTATAGTAATCTGATTGGCTATTGGCCTGCAAATGAAGGAGGGGGCAATATCTTTTTGAATAAGGCAACCGTGGCGAATGCGGCAAATTTCAAGGTCTCAGGTAATTATAACTGGGCGCTTTTAGGGGCGGCTGTGCCAGCAAGTTATGCCAACATAGATCCAAATGCGGTACTTTTTCAGAATATTGATGTTGCTTCGCAATTGCTGTATTGGTTAAAAATCCCAATAAAACCAGATTGGGGACTGGATGCAACGACCTGGTTGTCCAAATTTGAGATCGAATTCTTAAAACCATAAATAGGGGCAAAAATGATTCTTATAAACAATAACTTAAATACCATGAAAGGAAAATGCCTTTATTTATTTGTGATTTGTATTGCTATGGCGATGGTGTCATGCAAGAAAGATAAGGTTGCACCGATTGTTGAGGTGGAACCTCCTGCGCCTGTGGTGGTAGAAGACAGCAATTATGAGGCCGTTGCAAATACTTTTTCTGTTTCTGCAGTATTGGGAGGAGCAAAGTTTGATTGGCAGAACCCGGCAAAAAAGCCTGTTGCCATTAAGATTAAGTACGTGGAAGATGGCTTGTCAAAAGAAAAGCTAGTTGCGGAGAGCATTGATGCGATTGGAACGTTAACAATTCCAATCGGTGGCAGAACCTCTTTTTCTGTTTTTGTTTCTAATGTAGGCGGGAAATCCATTGCCAACAGACCAATGGCAATCTTCCCTGAGTTGTTGCCCGAAGTTAAGTTGGTAAAGACCGGATGGACTGCTTCTGCTTCCAGTGAGATTAACGATGCTGATAACGAATTTAACGGTGCTGAAAACATCGTAGATGATGTAAAAGCACCCAGTTTGTCTGCCGGAGCCGGTACACCCTCTTTTTGGCAAACAAACTATAATGCTGAGCCGATGCTGATTTACCCACACTGGCTGATTGTTGATATGAAAAAGGCTGAAAAGATCACTAAAATTGGATTGAATGCGCATATTGATGCGAATCAGGGTTTTACAGCTTTCAGGCTGGAAGGTAGTACTGATGGGGTTGACTTTAATGATATTGGTGGTGGTGGACAAAAGGTTTTTAGCCCGGGAACAAAGCAAGAACAGCTGTTTGGTGTAACCAGTCCTGTTGCCATCCGTTATGTTAAGATCACCCTGTTGGCTGGGTCACCTTACCCTTGTCTGGGGAATTTCGAGGCTTATGCAAGAAAATAGTCAAACCATATTTAGGAGGGCTTTTTTATATAGATTTTCTAATTAAAACTTAGACGTATGGAGTTACATGAATGGGTAATTGTAGTTTTAGCAGTTATAGACGGGGTGCTTGTTCTGGGGCTAAGCTTTATGGATAAAAAAATTTAACAGCAAAAAGGCCAATCACTGATTGGCCTTTTTGCTGTTCATAATGAGGGTTAGGTGAAGAGTTCCTGAAGATCCCTGTCTGCGGTAGGGATTTTTTTCAGGAAGTCGTCGAATCCAGCTCCTTCCTGAGAGCTGTACATGCCATAGGCATCTAAAATATATCCGATCTGTCCATCTTTATCTTCTAATATATATAGAATGGAATTGTCTCCCGGATCGGAAGCCCCTTCAAAGCGGTATGTTTTTATGACGGTTAAATCTTCAGGGTTATAAATCTTATTGAGACCAACACCTTGCATTTTACCATGATCTGTCATCTTAATTTCGTTGTCCAGGCCTTTAAGCCTTAACTTTTCTAAAATCTGGCTAAGCGTATTCATTTCTACCGGCTGTTCCATAATGTTTGATGTTTTATACTTAATTAAACAATGAGAAGTAAAAAAGGTTTTTTGTTTATGTAATCGGGACAGATTTGTCATCATGGTTAAAACGTAAAACTATGGCAACCTTAAGCATTCCTCAAAATGGCCAGGCCATGAAAGGAAAATCCAGAACCCGTAAACCAGTTCCTTCAGTAGACCTGACTGCAATGGTAGATTTAGCCTTCCTTTTAATCACCTTTTTTATGCTCACTACGTCATTGTCTAAGTCTCAGGCGATGGAGATTGCCAAACCGGTAATTGATGTGCCCAGTCAGCCTTATCCGGCCTCACGTACCGTTACCTTACTTTTGGGGAAAGCGAATCATATTGTTTGGTATAGAGGGGAACCAGGGAAGGCCGAGCCGCAGAAAACGACTTTTGCCACAATTCATGAAGTTCTGAGCGCAAATAAGTTGGCCATTGCCAAGCAACATGGTAACGATCCTTCGAAATTTATGGTGGTGATCATTAAACCGACTGAAAAATCTACCTATAAAAATTTTGTAGATGCTTTGGACGAAATGAAGATTTCGGATGTTAAATCTTACCTGATCGACGATGGACATTTATTGAAAGAGGATGCGGATTTATTGACCGGATTGGGTTTGTAAGCCCGGAAGATGTTGGAAAGGTTTTAAAACAAAAATGGCTGAATGCACACCTTAATGATGTTTATTCAGCCATTTTGCAATTTTAGTTTTGCTTATAGCGCAAATGCAGCTTTTACTTTATCTACGAAATCAAGTTTTTCCCAGGTAAATAGTTCTACAGTTACTACTTTTTCTTCTCCATTTGGTGTTCTGAAAGTTTTAGTAACGGTCTCAGGTTTACGCCCCATATGACCATAGGCAGCAGTTTCGCTGTAGATCGGGTTTCTTAACTTCAGGCGTTGTTCAATGAAATAAGGACGCATATCAAATAAGCCTTCTACGATTTTCGCGATCTCGCCATCTGTTTTGTTTACTTTAGACGTTCCGTAAGTGTTGATGTAAATTCCCATTGGTTTAGCTACACCGATCGCATAACTCACCTGAACAAGGATTTCTTCTGCAACACCGGCAGCTACCAGATTTTTAGCGATGTGACGTGTGGCATAAGCCGCGCTTCTATCTACTTTACTTGGGTCTTTACCAGAAAACGCGCCACCACCATGTGCACCTTTACCACCATAAGTATCCACGATGATTTTACGGCCGGTTAAGCCGGTATCACCATGTGGGCCACCGATCACAAATTTACCGGTTGGGTTGATGTGGTATTCAATGGCATCATTAAACAAATGTGCATATTGAGGATATTTAGCAATAATTCTTGGAATCAGGATCGCTACAAGGTCTGTCTTGATTTTTGCCAGCATGGTTGATTCTTCATCAAAATCATCATGTTGAGTAGAAATTACAATGGCATCAATGCGGACAGGCTTGTTGTTGTCGTCATATTCTAAGGTTACCTGAGATTTTGCATCAGGGCGTAAATAAGTGATTTCGTTATTTTCGCGTCTTAAAGCAGCAAGTTCCTGTAAAAGCTTATGAGAAAGGTCAAGGGCTAAAGGCATGTAATCTTCGGTTTCGTTGGTTGCATAACCAAACATCATTCCCTGATCACCTGCACCTTGTTCTTCTTTGCTGCTTCTGTCTACACCTTGATTGATGTCCTGAGATTGTTCATGTATTGCAGAAAGAATTCCGCAAGAGTTGGCCTCAAACATGTACTCACTTTTAGTATAGCCAATTTTTTTGATTACATCACGCGCAATCTGTTGCACATCAAGATAAGTTTTGGACTTTACTTCACCAGCTAAAATCACCTGGCCGGTAGTAACTAGTGTTTCACATGCAACCTTTGACTCAGCGTCAAAAGCAAGGAAATTATCAATTAATGCGTCTGAGATTTGATCTGCGATCTTATCTGGGTGACCTTCGGAAACAGATTCTGATGTAAATAAGTATGACATCTTAAATAATTAATTTTTTAATAAACAATTATATAAAATGGCCTCTGATCCTGCAATACAGGTCGTAAAATGAAGTGAATAATAGGTTAGCACTTTTTTTTACGTGGTTGCAATCCCGCTATTTTTGATGATAGCATCGCAAATCAGTCCACTTTAATGCTGCAAAATTACTATATATATTCAAATAGTCAAAAAATATCAATTATTTTGTACCGTATTTAAACCAGCGTTTTGTCAAAATCGAATATTTTATTTATTATCAATCCCATCTCAGGAGGAAAAGATAAACTGAAGATCCCGGCACTGATCGATGCAAATTTGGACCGTACCAAATTTAATGCGAACTATAGCTTCACGGAGTATATTGGTCATGCCTCAGAAATTGCGGAGGAAGCAGCGAATAAAAATTTCGACATTATCGTTGCCGTTGGAGGAGATGGAACGATTAATGAAATCGGAACAAAGGTGATGCAGCAAAATAAGATTCTCGGGATTCTTCCATTTGGTTCCGGAAATGGGTTATCGAGGTTTCTGAAGATTCCTATGAACACGACCCAGGCCATTAAAGTGATCAATGATTGTAAAGTAAGGGTAGTTGATACGGCAAAATTTAATGATAAGTGTTTCTTTAATATGGCAGGAATGGGATTTGATGCACACATCAGTTCTGTTTTTGCAGGGAATAAATCAAGGGGGCTTTCCGGTTACCTGAAGCTTGGATTTAAAGAAATGCTCAATTATAAGCCACAGACCTATCACATCACTATAGATGGGACAGAATATATCCGGAAAGCATTTGTAGTGAGTGTGGCCAATTCTTCTCAGTATGGAAATAACGCACATATCGCGCCCAATGCTTCTATTACTGATGGCTTACTCGATGTCTGTATCATTAAAGAGTTCCCGATATACAAAATTCCGGTATTGGCTTATCATATGCTGAATGCTTCGACAGATCAATCTAATATGGTCGAGATCATTCAGGGAAAAGATATCCGGATTAAAAGAATGTCTAATGATGCCATACATATTGATGGGGAGCCTTTTTTTATGGGTAAGGAAATAGATGTTTCTATTGTCCCGTTATCATTAAATATCATTACACCTGATTATGAAAGCTAAAAAGAAAATATTGAATGATTTTGGAGGGATTATGTTTTCTACAGACCCTTCTTTTGTATATGAATCAGAGACTGAAGAGGTAGCCGTACCTCTTCCTAATCAACAGCAGGACCTGAGGGTAATGCTGGATAGGAAGAACCGTGCTGGAAAAGGAGTAACGCTGGTGACCGGTTTTATTGGCAGTACGGAGGAATTAGAATCCCTTGCCAAGCTGTTAAAGTCTAAATGCGGAGTAGGTGGAGCTGCAAAAGATGGTGAGATTCTGATTCAGGGTGACTTTAGGGACAAGGTTTTACTTCTTCTTCAGAAAGAAGGTTATAAAGTCAAAAAATCCGGAGGTTAATAAAATGCCTGGATTATTTTGTAACTAACTGGTTTTTAGCTTGTTTTCTGTTAGTGTACGGGGAACAATAAGTAAAATTTTTCCTGCAAAAGCACTGCTTTTCCCTTTTTATCTGTATAACTTTGCCTCACTAACTTATTTATTTATGAGCAAAGCACTTACGCTTAAGCCGGATTTAAGCTATTTGAATCTAAATTCAGATCAATCCTTATACCAGCTTGATGTAGCACAATTGGTTGAAGAAGCCTTAAAGAATGGAGAAGGAACACTTGCCGACACCGGAGCATTGGCAATTGATACAGGTAAATTTACCGGTCGTTCTCCAAAAGACAGATTTATTGTTTGTGATGAACTGACTGAAGATTCCGTTTGGTGGGGAGATATAAATATTAAATTTAGCCCGGAGAATTTCGACGCCCTTCTGGAAAAGGTAACGACACACCTTAATCAAAAGAAATATTATGTAAGGGATGCTTATGCATGTGCGGATGAGAGTTATAAAACTACAATCAGAGTAGTCACAGAGACTGCTTACCAGAATTTATTTGCGAATAACCTGTTTTTAAGGTTTGGAAAAGAGGAAGTTGGAGAAACACCGGAATGGACCATCATTGCTGCACCAACATTTTTTGCTGATCCGGCTATTGATGGTACCCGTCAGGGAAATTTCTCCTTATTGAATTTTTCTAAGAAAATGATCCTTATCGGAGGATCAGGTTATACCGGGGAGATTAAAAAAGGAATCTTTTCTGTGCTTAATTTCATCTTGCCTGAGCAAAGGAATACCTTATCTATGCATTGTTCCGCAAATGTGGGAGAAGCTGGTGATACCGCAATCTTTTTTGGATTGTCAGGAACGGGGAAAACAACGCTTTCTGCTGATCCTGAAAGAGGGCTGATCGGAGATGATGAGCATGGTTGGGGAAAAGAAACGATTTTCAACTTTGAGGGTGGTTGCTATGCCAAGTGTGTAGACCTTACCGAAGAGAAGGAGCCTCAGATCTTTAGAGCGATCAAATTCGGATCGTTACTGGAGAATACCAATTATTTTCCGGGAACGCGGGAAGTAGATTTCACAAATATTGATAAAACAGAAAATACAAGGGTAGCCTATCCGATCAATTATATTGAGAATGCAGTGGCACCATCTATTGCCGGTGTTCCTAAAAATATATTTTTTCTGACTGCAGATGCTTTTGGGGTGTTGCCTCCGATTTCGAAATTGACCCCTGGTCAGGCGATGTTCCATTTTATTTCGGGATATACGGCGAAGGTTGCGGGAACGGAAGCTGGTGTAACTGAGCCACAAGTGACTTTCTCTGCCTGTTTTGGAAAGGCATTCCTGCCTTTACACCCGACAAAATATGCCTCGCTTCTTGGCGAAAAGATGCGTGCACACAATGTCAACGTATGGTTGGTGAACACTGGATGGAGTGGTGGTGCTTACGGCGTTGGAAAGCGGATGAAACTGGCTTATACAAGAGCGATGATTACCGCTGCCTTAAAAGGTGAATTGGAAAAAGAAAGCTTCAATGCGGATCCTGTCTTTGGTTTACATATTCCGGATGCATGTCCGGGTGTCCCATCAGAAATATTACATCCTAAAAATACCTGGGAAGACAAGAAAAAATACGACCAAAAAGCGAATGAACTTTCGCTGGCATTTGTGAACAATTTTAAACAGTTTGAGGCTTACGCGAGTGAAGAAATGCTTGCTTCATTCCCTAAAGTTGTCGAAAACGCGCCTTAAAGCATTTTTTTTGCTCAAAAATTTGCATTTCAATTTTTTTTTAGTTTTAATTGTGAAAGATTGTCTCCGCACCGAGACAATCTTTTTTAATATACGCCGATACGGACAGGGGGGAGAAGTCTCAAAGGGAAGGAACTAACGATTATTTAATTTGGAATTAAAATCAAAGTTATAAATTTGTTCTTACAACAATTGTTTGTAATGATCGTTGTGTGTATTACAGAATATTAATCTAAATTTAAAAAAAACACAAGTACTAAAAACTAAAAAACTAAAAAAAAATGGCAAACGCACCAAAACCAACAACAGTTAAAAAAGAAAGCTCATCTGCTTCAAATTTATTCGCTACGTTAACAATTCCTATTTGTATCATTATCGGGATACTAGTCTTCAAATTTATCCTGGGTGATAGAAATAACTTTATTGATGGTGCAGATCCGGATTTGCATGACACTATGCCAAAAGTAGGTAACTATATGGGTATGGCTTACAAAGGTGGTGTAATCGTACCGGTACTAATGGGTATGTTCTTAATGGTTATCGTGTTCTCTATTGAGCGTATGATCGTTATTAGTAAAGCAACAGGTAAAGGTAGTTTAGATGCTTTTGTTAAAAAAATCCAAGGACTTTTAAACTCAAATAACATCGAAGGTGCTATGGCTGAGTGTGATAAACAACAAGGTTCTGTAGCTAACGTAATCAAATCTGGTTTGAAAAAATACAGAGAAATGGAAGTTGAGCCGAACATGGATACAGATCAGAAATGTTTAGCTATCCAGAAAGATATCGAAGAAGCAACTACATTAGAAATGCCAATGTTAGAGCAAAACTTAACCGTTATTGCAACATTAGTATCAGTAGGTACATTAACAGGTCTATTAGGAACAGTAACAGGTATGATCAAGGCCTTCGGTGGTTTGGCTAACTCTGGTGCTCCGGATCAGGCTGCATTAGCAACTGGTATCTCTGAGGCTTTGATTAACACAGCAACTGGTATTGGTACTTCTACTTTCGCAATTATCATGTACAACATCTTGACTTCAAAAATTGATAAATTAACTTATGCAATTGATGAAGCAGGTTTCAGCATCATCCAAACTTACGCTTCTACGCATAAATAAAAAATAATGTATTTTTTTTTACCGGCTTTTATGGAAAACCGGAAGAATTAACATCATTAGTTAAATACATCAATAATTTTTAAAATTATGCCAAGAGCAAAGGTTCAAAGAAAGAGTACTTCGATAGATATGACCGCCATGTGCGACGTATCTTTCCTATTGCTTACTTTCTTTATTTTAACAGCAACAGCACGCCAGCCTGATCCTTTGGATGTCATTATCCCTTCATCGACTTATAAACTTAAAGTTCCTGATTTGGACATGGGTATATTGTCGATAGGTAAAGGCAAAGTGTTTTATGAGATCGTAGGGAAAGACATTAAGATGTCAACCCTGGATAAAATGGGTGAGAAATACAGCATTAAATTCACTCCTGAAGAGAGAGAGCGTTTTGGTGTTATTGGTGCTTTCGGTGTGCCTGTTCAGAGTTTAAAGCAATTTATAATGATGAGCAGCGATGAGAGGACTAAATCTAAAATGGATACTGGTATCCCAGCTGATTCAACAAACAATCAATTGGCGGAATGGATTTTACAATCCCGTACCGCTGTTGCAGAATTACATTCGACTTCAATGCGTGTGAGCATCAAAGGTGATGGACAGGAAGAGTATCCTACCGTTAAGAAAATCGTGGATATTCTGCAGAAACAAAAAATCAACAAGTTTAGTTTAATCACATCTGCCGAAGGCGATGCTAAATAGATAAATATTATGGCAGAATTAGATACCTCCGGCGGGGGGAAAAAAGGCAAAAAAGTAAGGAGTAAGAAAGCGAATACCAAAGTCGATCTAACGGCGATGGTGGATTTGGCCTTCTTATTGATTACCTTCTTTATGTTGACCACTTCCCTGTCGAAACCAATTGCAATGGATATTGCAAAGCCAGATAAAGACGATAAGTCTCAGGAGAAAAACGAATTACGTGCTTCTGAAACGATGACCATCTTATTGGGTAAAAACAACAAAGTAGCTTGGTATATGGGAGAGGCTGGGAAGTCAACTCCTAATGTGGAAGGTTTCAGCGATATCAGAAAATCAATATTAGATAATAAAAAGAAAGTTTCGGAAACCACTGGCGGAAGACAGATCATCATGGTGATCAAGCCTACCTCAGGAGCTACCTACAAGAACTTCGTTGATATTATGGATGAATTAGCGATCACTAAGATCACTACTGCTCCAGCTATCGATGATGAGAACATTACTGATGCTGAAAAAGATTTCATGAAAGGTGCTGGAATTTTATAATAAGAGAATTAATAATATTAAATAGTAAGCTATGTTAGGTTCTAAAATAGATTTATTGAAACGGGAATGGCTTGATGTAGTATTTGCAAACAAGAACAAAAGCTATGGAGCATATGAGCTTCGCAGCACAAGTGGCGCAAATACCACAAAGGCTTTACTGATTGCCTCTACAATCTTTGTAGTCGCATTTGTATCCCCTAAAATTTTTAGCTTGATCAAAGGCAGTCTTCCCGAAGACAAAGAGATTAAGCAAGTAGAGGTAGTGGTTGCACCACCGCCACCGGTGAATCCGGATACCCCTCCACCGCCACCGGTAGAGCCTCCGCCACCGAAACAGGATCAGGTGAAATTCCCTCCTCCGATTGTTAAACCGGATAATGAGGTAGTTGATAAGGAACCTGTTCAGATCGAAGATTTGAAAAAGGCAGATCCAGGTCAGAAAACTATCGCCGGAGATCCGGATGCTGATATTGTTATTGCCGGTCCGGTTGGAGATGGCCCTAAACAAGCAGCAGTGGTAGAAGATACTAAGGTTTATGACTTTGTAAGTATTGAAAAACAACCAGATTTCCCTGGAGGTATGGATAAATTCTACGCTTACCTGAAAAAAACAGTTAGATATCCTGCAATGGCTCAGGAGAATAACATTCAAGGTAAAGTATTCTTGTCTTTCGTAGTTGAGAAAAACGGAGAATTAACCGATATCAAAGTAGAAAGAAAACTTGGTGGTGGTACTGATGAGGAAGCAATCAGGGTATTGAAAATCAGTCCGCGTTGGACTCCTGGTATCCAGAACGGAAAACCTGTACGTGTGAAGTACAATATTCCAATCAGCTTTACCTTATCACAATAGAATAAAGAATGTTTAACTTGAAAACATTTAAACAGAAATCGCCTCAACAGCGATTTCTGTTCATTTTAGGGCTAGTGATGTTCAGCTTTTACCTGGTCCTTGGGTTACTGTTGATCTTCTGGAAGGACATTCCTTTTGAAATTGAAAAAACCTACCGGATCTTATTTGGTCTACTCTTAATTGCCTATGCTGCAATTAGATTTACCCGCCTGATCAATCCCAAAGAGGATTAATATATACAATAGGGTTATCACCATTAAATAGTTGAAATCAAATGAAACATCTAAGTCTGATATTATTGTTATTTGTGTTTGTGTCGTGTAAACGTAAAGCAAGCAAGGAAAATACTGTAGAGCAAACACGTACCTCTGGGAGCGTGAAAATTCTGGTAGATGAGTCCTTTTCACAGGTCTTAGCAGATCAGATCGCTGTATTTAAGACAGACTATCCTAATTCAACATTTAACCTTGTAGAAGGGAATGAAAACAAAATTGTTCCTACCTTTCTGAATGATAGCACAAGAGTGATTATATTGTCCCGAATGTTGAGACCAGATGAGGATAAAATGTACAGGAATAGAAGTATTGTACCTAAGACTTCCAGATTTGCAATCGATGGCATCGCTTTAGTCACGAATGCCGCTAACATTGATAGCAATATCACTGTACAGGAAGTTATTGACATTTTAAAAGGAACATCAACGACTGGGAAGCAATTGGTGTTTGACAATGCTTATTCCAGTACTTTACGATATTTTAAAGATCTGGCAGGGATTAAAGAGCTTCCTAAAAAAGGAGTTTATACGCTGGAGAACAATAATGATGTTATAAAATACGTTGCTGATAAGAAAGATTTTATTGGTGTAGTTGGTGTTAACTGGTTGATATCTAGTAAAAAAGGAATGACCGAGGCTGTTGCTAAAGTAAAAGTAATGGGCCTGAAAAATTTACCGGGAAAAAAAGGGGATGGCGCTTTTTATAAGCCTGATCAGAAGAATCTGATTACTGGGATTTACCCTTTTTTAAGAAATATTTATATCATCAATGCAGAAGGCCGTGAGGGTTTAGGCACAGGTTTTGCAAACTGGTTAGTAAGCCAGAGGGGGCAACTGATTGTACTCAAATCAGGACTGGGCCCACATAAGATGATGCCGAGAGAATTTAATTTTAAGAATACAAACTAAATTTTATATTTGAACCATGAAAATGACAAAGAAAGCAATAACCTTAGGTTTAGGTTTAGTAGTGATGGGTTCTGCCTCTTTTGCTCAAAGCTTAAATGATGCAAAAAAGGCGATAGATGCCGAACAGTACCAGAAAGCGACTACCATGCTTAAAGCATTGGTGAAATCACAAGCTAGTAAAGGAGAAAATTACTTTAATTTAGGTGATGTTTATCTAAGAATGGATTATGTGGATTCTGCAAGAGCAGTATTTACACAAGGCGTTACTGCTGATCCAAAAAACTCTTTAAACTATATTGGTTTAGGAGAAGCTGATTTGTTTTCAAACAATCCAACTTCAGCAAGCACTAATTTTGCAAAAGCAGTAGAGGTATCTTCTAAAAAAGATTATATCCCTCAATTGTATATCGGTAAAGCATACATAGCAACTGATAAACCGGATTTTACTGCTGCTCTGCCTTATCTTCAAAAAGCAGACGAACTTGATAAAGATGATAAAGACGCAGAGGTTTTTGTAGCGTTAGGTGATTATTATGCCTTACAAAAGAAAAATTCTGATGCTTTAGTGAATTATATGAGAGCTTTGAGCATGAACACAAATCTTTTAAGAGCTAAAGTTCAGATTGGAAGAATGTATACTGAATCAAGAGCATTCCCTGAAGCTGAAGACCAATTAAAAGAAGTGATCACTGCAGATGCAAACTATGGTCCTGCATACAGAGAAATTGCTGAGTTATATATGCAATGGGCAAACCAGGTTGCTGCTGAACAAGCAACTAAATCTGCTTTAGCATTAACAAACTATAAAAAATATCTAGATCTGACTGATCTGTCTTACGAATCAAAACTTCGTTATGCGATGTTCTTGTTCTATGCTAAGGATTTCCAGACTCTAGAGCAGGTAACCAGTGAATTGGCGACCATGAACCCTAATGATTCTAAAAATTTAGTGGTATCAAGACTACGCGGATATTCAGCTTATGAAAACAAGAACTATCCAAAAAGTTTAGAATACATGAATGATTTCTTTGCGAAAGTAAAAGATACAGCACGTATTATAGGTTCAGATTACCTTTACTTAGGTAAGGCACAACTTCAATCAGGAAATGATAGTTTAGCAGTAATTAACATCACTAAGGCTGTAGAGAAAGATTCAACAAATGTTGATGCACTTGCTGAGGTAGCTAAGTCTTACTTTGATGCTAAAAAATATGCTAAAGCAGCAGCGACTTACGCTAAAGTAATCAAAGCAGGTCCTAATGCAAAAGGAGTATTATACAGCTATTATTATAATGCGGTAGCAAATTATTTTGATTACGCGATTGCGAATGGTTCCAAATTAAATCCTTCAAAGGAAATCTTGAAAAATGCTGATGCTTCAATTGCAAAAGTTATAGAACTTGCTCCTGAGACAACAGAAGCCTATTTATACAGAAGCAGAATCAATAAGTTATTAGATGATGAAAACAATCCAAAAGGATTAATGGTTCCTCATTATGAGCTATTCATTAAAAAAGTAACGGTTGATAAACCTGAATTGGCTACTGCTAATGCAAAAAAATTAGCTGAAGCGTATGATGAGCTTGGTAGTTTCTATGCGCTGACTGATAAAGCTAAAGCACTGGATTATTTAAATAAAAGTATTGCTGCAAACCCTGCAGGTACTTTCGCTCCGGCTAAAATCAAAGAATTGACTGCACCGGCAGTTAAGACTCCGGTAAAGAAAAAGTAATAATTTCGAATAAAAGAAAAAGGCAGGGTTGTTATCCTGCCTTTTTCTTTTAATTTTGTCCCAAATTTAATATCATGGAAACCCAAAGTGTACCTGTAGATTTTTTACCTATTGTATTTCAAGTTATTGTTGCTTTAGGATTTGTTGTTGTGACTTTAATCGCGACACATTTTTTAGGTCCTAAAAGGAAAACTGCAGATAAATTGTCAACGTTTGAAGCGGGGATTAAAGTAGTTGGAAATGCACGTCAGCCCTTCTCTATTAAGTACTTCTTAGTAGCCATCCTGTTTGTTCTGTTTGATATTGAGGTCATCTTCATGTATCCATGGGCAGTTAACTTCAGGGAGCTTGGAATGACCGGTATGATTGAAATGTTTATCTTCATGGGCACCCTGCTACTCGGTTTTATCTACATTTTGAAAAAGAAAGCTTTAGACTGGAATTAACCTATTTAGATTGTTTCTAAATGATGTTAGTTTAGGTCATTTGCTTCCAAAATATTGTAAATTTGTGGTTCATTCTCTGTAAGGATGAACCTTTTTTCGTTTTGTATCATGAGTGACATCAATATAGTAGACGCGCCTCCAGGCATAGAAGGATCTGGTTTTTTTGCCACCTCTTTAGACAAAGTAATTGGTTTGGCACGTTCCCATTCATTATGGCCTCTGCCATTCGCTACTTCTTGTTGCGGTATCGAGTTTATGGCTACCATGGGTTCTCACTATGACTTCGGCCGTTTTGGTTCTGAACGTTTAAGTTTTTCTCCCCGTCAGGCGGATTTATTGATGGTGATGGGAACCATCGCTAAAAAAATGAGCCCTGTATTAAAGCAAGTGTACTTACAAATGGCAGAACCCCGCTGGGTGATTGCTGTAGGTGCCTGTGCATCAAGCGGAGGAATCTTCGATACCTACTCTGTACTTCAGGGAATTGACGAGATCATTCCTGTAGACGTTTACGTTCCAGGTTGTCCGCCAAGACCAGAAGCAATCCTAGATGGCTTTGGTAAGATCCAGGAGCTGGTTAGAAACGAGTCTTCCAGAAGAAGGGATTCAGATCAATACAAAGAAATGTTGGCTTCATACGGAATACTATAATGGCAGAAGTTACAAACAATGAAATCGTTCAGGCGCTGACAGAAAAGTTCGGCGGACAAATCATCGGGGTGAACGAGCCATATGGCTTGCTTACTTTTGAAACCACCAAAGATGTGATCATCGAGGTGTTGAGATTTCTGAAAGAAAATACCACCACTAATTTTAATTTCCTGACTGATATCACTGCGGTACATTATCCGGAGAAAAAACATGGCATTGCAGTGGTTTACCATTTGCACAGCATGGTACAGAAAATCAGGATCAGGGTAAAGGTGTTCATAGATGAGCATCATCCAACCATTCCTACTGCTACCGTTCTTTGGAATTCAGCAAACTGGATGGAAAGAGAGACATATGACTTCTTCGGGGTAAAATTTGAAGGTCATCCGGATCTGAGAAGAATATTGAACATGGACGAACTTGGTGTTCATCCGATGCTGAAGCAATATCCTTTGGAAGATCCAAACAGAGTAGATAAAAAAGACGAATACTTTGGTAGATAAGAACATGAATCACAATCAACCGGTATATACAGATAACGATCCTCAGAATGAGTTGGTAACCCTGAATTTAGGTCCTACTCACCCTGCAACCCATGGTGTTTTTCAAAATGTAATTCAATTAGACGGAGAGCGTATAGTAAGTGGTGTTTCTACCATTGGTTATATCCACCGTGCTTTTGAAAAAATTGCAGAACACCGTCCATTCTATCAGATCACCCCATTGACCGACAGGTTGAACTATTGCTCTTCGCCGATCAATAACATGGGATGGCACATGACCGTAGAAAAATTATTAAATATCCAGATGCCTAAAAGGGTAGATTACCTGAGGGTAATCATCATGGAGCTTTCACGTATCGCAGATCATATCATCTGTAATACGATCATTGCACAGGATACGGGAGCAACCACCACTTTCCTTTATTTGTTTCAGTTCAGAGAGCATATCTATGAGATATTTGAAGAAATCTGTGGTGCACGTTTAACGACAAACATTGGCAGGATTGGTGGTTTTGAAAGAGATTTCAATGACATCGCCTTTGCGAAAATCAATAAATTTTTAAAAGAGTTCCCGGTTGCATTAAAAGAATTTGAGAGTCTTTTAAACCGCAACAGAATTTTTATAGACCGTACTTCCGGTGTTGCTTGCGTAACTGCTGAGCAAGGTTTGGATTACGGATGGACAGGTCCTTTATTACGCTCTACAGGTGTAGATTATGATGTTCGTGTAAGTGAACCTTATGCTTCTTACCAGGATTTCGATTTTGAGATTCCTGTAGGTACAACTGGCGATATTTACGATCGCTATCGGGTACGTAATGAGGAAATGTGGCAAAGTCTTCGCCTGATTGAACAGGGAATGGAAAAACTGAAGAGCGAGCCTGCGGGGATTTTCCATGCAGATGTTCCTGAGTTTTATTTGCCGGCAAAAGAAGAAGTTTACAACAATATGGAAGCATTGATCTATCACTTTAAAATTGTGATGGGAGAAATCGATGCCCCTAAAGCTGAAGTTTACCATGCTGTTGAAGGTGGTAACGGAGAACTGGGTTTCTATCTGATTAATGATGGTGGAAGAACACCTTACCGTTTACACTTCAGAAGACCAAGCTTTATTAATTATCAAATGTTTGCGCCCATGAGTAAAGGTATGCTGTTGTCAGATGCCATTATTAACATGAGTAGTATGAATATTATTGCAGGAGAATTAGATGCTTAAAGTAGAAGAACAACAACCTGTGCAGTTCTCAGCAGCTTTAATTGAAAAGGCTGAAGAGATCGTTAAGAGATACCCGGAAGGAAAGCAAAAGTCTGCTTTATTGCCAATATTGCATGAAGTACAGGCAGAGCTGGGCTGGTTAAGCCCGAATGCCATGGATAAAATTGCGGAGTTTCTGAGTATCGAACCCATTGAAGTATATGAAGTAGCCTCGTTCTACAGCATGTACTTTTTAAAACCTCAGGGGAAATATGTTCTGGAAGTTTGCAGAACAGGGCCTTGCTGTTTAGTGGGTGCGGAAAAGCTGATGGATCACCTGGAAAAAAGCCTTGGTGTGAAAGAAAACGAAGTGACTTCCGATGGCTTATTCAGCTGGAGAGGTGTTGAGTGTTTAGCGGCATGTGGCTATGGCCCGGTTTTACAGATAGGTCCTGAATATACCTTCTATGAGAACCTTAATGAACAAAAGGTAGACGATTTGATACAAGACTTACGCAAAAAATAATGGCCCGTAAACTATTATTAGAACATATAAACGTACCGGACATTCATACATTTGATGTCTATCGCCAGAAAGGCGGGTACCGCGCTGTGGAAAAGGCTTTGAAAACTTTAACCCCTGATGAAGTGGTGGAAGAAGTGAAAAAGTCCGGATTACGCGGTCGTGGAGGTGCAGGATTTCCTACGGGAATGAAATGGAGCTTTTTGGCGAAACCGGAAGGTGTAGCCCGTTATCTGGTATGTAATGCCGATGAGTCGGAGCCGGGAACGTTCAAAGACCGTTATCTGATGACCCATATCCCTCATGCACTGATCGAAGGAATGATCGTATCCAGTTTTGCTTTGGGTGCACATACTTCTTATATCTATGTACGTGGAGAAATGATGCCTCAGATCCGTATTCTGGAAAAAGCAATTGCTGAAGCTAAGAATGCCGGATTTTTAGGTAAAAATATTTTGGGAACAGGTTACGACCTGGAACTATACGTTCAGCCGGGTGGTGGTGCTTATATCTGTGGTGAAGAAACCGCTTTATTAGAGTCGCTGGAAGGTAAACGTGGTAATCCGAGGATTAAACCTCCATTTCCTGCTATTGCAGGATTGTATGGCTGCCCAACGGTGGTTAACAATGTGGAATCTATTGCTGCTACTGTTCCGATCATTAATGACGGGGGAGATGAGTATGCAAAAATCGGAATCGGCCGTAGTACAGGAACTAAACTGATCTCCGCTTCGGGGAACCTGGTAAGACCAGGAGTTTATGAGATTGAACTGGGGCTGCCTGTTGAAGAGTTTATCTATTCTGATGAATGGTGTGGTGGTATTGCCAATGGCAAAAGATTGAAGGCAACAGTTGCCGGCGGGTCTTCTGTTCCGGTACTTCCTGCGAATCTTACTTTAAAGCTTGCTAACGGTGATCCCCGTCTGATGAGTTATGAGTCTTTATCTGAAGGTGGTTTTGCTACCGGAACGATGATGGGTTCGGGAGGTTTTATCGCTTTTGATGAAGATCAGTGTATCGTTAGAAATACCTGGAACTTCTCCCGTTTTTATCACCATGAAAGCTGTGGCCAATGTTCTCCTTGTCGAGAGGGAACAGGGTGGATGGAGAAAGTGCTCCACCGCCTGGAATATGGTCATGGAAAAATGAGCGATATTGACTTATTGGTAGACGTTTCCAAAAAGATTGAAGGAAATACCATTTGTCCTTTAGGTGATGCAGCAGCATGGCCGGTTGCAAGTGCCATCAGACATTTCAGAGATGAGTTCGAATGGCATGTTAAAGAACCGGTGAAAAGCCTGAATACAAATTATGGATTGGCAAATTATGCTGAGCCAATAGCTAAAGCAGTGAGTACAGAAAATTAACGATCAAACTGAAGTTTAAGTGGTTGCAAAACCAGGAAAGCAGAAGAATGATAAAAGAATATCTTTAACAATGAGTGATAAAGTTAAGGTAACCATAGACGGAATAACAGTAGAAGTAGCACCGGGAACCACCATCCTGAATGCTGCAAGACAAATCGGCGGCGATATTGTTCCTCCGGCGATGTGTTATTATTCCAAATTAGAAGGTAGTGGTGGTAAGTGTCGGACCTGCATCGTTAAGGTGAGCAAAGGTTCTGAAAAGGATCCCCGTCCGATGCCCAAACTGGTAGCTTCATGCCGGACCACCGTAATGGATGGAATGGAAGTGCAGAACATCACCTCTCCGGAAGTGATTGAAGCAAGGAGTGGTGTAGTGGAAATGTTGTTGATCAACCACCCGCTGGACTGTCCTGTTTGTGACCAGGCCGGTGAATGTGACCTTCAGAATCTGGGTTACGAGCATGGTTTGCAAAAAACAAGATATGAGTTTGAAAGAAGAACTTTCGAACGCATAGACATCGGCGATAAGATTCAGTTGCACATGAACAGGTGTATTCTTTGCTATCGTTGCGTATTTACCGCAGATCAGATTACCAATAAACGTGTTCACGGAATCTTAAACCGTGGGGATCATTCAGAGATCTCTACTTATATCCAAACGGCTGTCGACAATGATTTCTCCGGAAATGTGATCGATGTTTGTCCGGTTGGTGCGTTAACAGATAAAACTTTCAGGTTTAAAAACAGGGTTTGGTTTACTAAACCTATTGATGCACACAGAGATTGCCCTACCTGCAGCGGAAAAGTAACGCTATGGTATAAAGGCGAGGATGTATTGCGTGTAACTGCCCGTAAAGACATTTATGGTGAGGTAGAAGAGTTCATTTGTAATACTTGTCGTTTTGACAAAAAGAAAACTGCAGACTGGACGATTGAGCACCCTACACAGATCAGCGATACTTCTGTAATTGCTTCAAATCACTATGATACTTTAAAACCTTTGCCGGTAATTCAGGACAATGCCAGATTACAGGAAGCAAACAGGGTAGAACTAGAAAAAACCACTAAATTCTAATGGATATAGCTTTTGTAATAGAAAAATTTGTACTGGTAGCGATTATATTCGGTATAAGTTTAGTGATAGCCATGTATTCCACTTATGCAGAAAGGAAAGTGGCTGCGTTTTTACAGGACAGGTTAGGACCGGACAGAGCGGGTCCCTTCGGGATTCTTCAGCCTTTGGCGGATGGTGTAAAGATGTTCATGAAAGAAGAGATCATCCCTACAAATGCCAGTAAATGGTTATTTATGGTTGGTCCCGGTTTAGCGATGTTAACGGCATGTATTGGTACCGCTGTGATTCCGTGGGGTACGCCTATTACGATCGGTGATCGCGTAATTCCTTTACAGGTAACTGATATCAATGTCGGTGTCCTTTATATCTTCGGCGTCGTGTCTTTAGGTGTTTATGGTGTCATGATCGGTGGATGGGCTTCAAATAATAAATACTCTTTGTTAAGTGCGATCCGTGCGGCATCTCAAAACATCAGTTACGAGATTGCAATGGGTTTATCCATCATTGCGTTGTTATTAGTCACCAATTCCATGAGCGTTGGCGAAATCGTAGCCAATCAACATGGATGGAGATGGAATGTACTCTATCAACCAGTAGGCTTTTTACTGTTTATGATTTGTGCTTTTGCAGAAACAAACAGGGCACCATTCGATTTACCGGAGTGTGAGACTGAGCTGATTGGTGGTTACCACACCGAATATTCTTCTATGAAACTTGGTTTCTATTTGTTCGCAGAATACATCAATATGTTTGTTTCTGCAGCGGTAATGGCAAGTTTATATTTTGGAGGTTATAACTATCCCGGAATGGATTGGGTACTGGCACATACAGGTCAGGTAATTGGTCCGTTGATTGGAACTGCTGTCTTCTTTTTGAAGATCTTTGCTTTTATCTTTTTCTTCATGTGGGTGCGCTGGACAATTCCTCGTTTCCGTTATGATCAACTGATGCATTTAGGCTGGAAGGTCTTAATTCCTTTGGCCATTGCGAATATCATTGTCACAAGTATTGTGATTGCTGTAATTGAAAAATTTTAACTGTCCGCATTTAGCGGTATAATAAGGAGGTTTAATGGAACCATTAACCAGTAAAAAGAAAGTATTAGAGAAAATACCCCTTACGTTTGCAGAACGCATGTATTTGCCTGCAATCACCAAAGGGTTGTCTATTACCATCAGCCACTTCTTTAAGAAAGAGGCGACGATCAGATATCCGGAGGTACAAAGAGAATTCTCTACCAATTTCAGGGGGATGCACTCACTGAAAAGGGATGAAGAAGGTAAAGAGCGTTGTACTGCCTGCGGACTTTGTGCTTTGTCTTGCCCTGCTGAAGCGATCACAATGATTGCATCGGAGCGTAAGCCGGAAGAGAAAGACCTTTACCGTGAGGAGAAGTACGCCTCAGTATATGAGATCAACATGCTGCGTTGTATTTTCTGTGGATTGTGCGAAGAAGCATGTCCTAAAGAAGCCATCTACTTAGACGGACCAATTGTCCCTTCAGATTATCTGCGTAAAGATTTTATCTACGGCAAGGATAAACTGGTAGAACAACCATTGAATAAGAAATAATTAGCATACATAACCTCAGGGTTATTAATATAAACAGTTTAAACATAAATAAATGGGTACATCGGTATTCTATTTTGTAGCAACATTAAGCGTCATCTTTTCACTGATGGTTATCTTTTCCAAGAACCCGGTGCATAGTGTGCTTTACTTAATTGTTACTTTCTTTACATTAACAGTTCATTACATCCTGCTGAATGCACAATTTCTGGCGGTAGTAAACTTCATCGTTTACATGGGAGCCATTATGGTACTGTTCCTCTTTGTGCTGATGCTCCTCAACCTCAATAAGGACAATGAGCCGTTGAAATCAGGTCTGGTCAAGATCGTTGGGGTAATTGCCGGATGTTGTTTAGTGGTGACCATTATCGGTTCCTTAAAAGCAACTGCAATCTCTGATCCTGTTTTATTGAAGAATCCGAATCTGGGATTGGTAAAGAATTTAGGTAAGGAACTGTTTGGTCCTTACATGTTGCCTTTTGAACTGTCTTCTATCTTATTGCTAACCGCGATGGTAGGTGCAGTATTATTAACTAAAAAAGAAAAAGCATAGTGAATAATTTAACTCAAGGATTACAGGGCGTACCACTTAACCATTACATCTGGCTAAGTGCTATTATTTTCACCATCGGTGTGATTGGTGTATTGACCCGCAGAAATGCCATCGTCATCTTTATGTCGGTAGAATTGATGCTGAATGCAGTGAATCTGTTGCTTACTGCTTTTTCGGTACATAGCAATGATCCCTCAGGACAAGTGTTTGTGTTTTTTATCATGGTACTTGCCGCCGCTGAAGTTGCAATCGGCCTGAGTATTATTGTAATGGTGTACAGAAATACACAATCTATAGATGTAAATGTGTTGAATCGCCTTAAGTGGTAATTAATAAGAATAAAGTAATAACATGATAAATTTAGTTTGGCTGGTTCCCTTAATTCCTCTTTTAGGCTTTGTTATCAATGGGCTGGGAAGAAATACGCTTTCTAAAAACCTGATCGGTTTTATCGGAAGCAGCGTGATATTCATTTCCTTTGCCATTAGTTTAGGTATCTTCTTCGAATTGGGAGCAGATGCAAATAAGTCTCATGAGATCTTCTTGTTTGACTGGATCAGTGCTGGTAAGCTTAGTATTCCACTTTCCTTTCTGGTAGATCCCTTGAGCTCGATCATGCTGCTGATCATCACAGGAGTAGGTTTCCTGATTCATATTTACTCGATTGGCTACATGCACAGCGACGAGGCTTTTGGTAAGTTTTTCAGTTACCTGAACCTGTTTATCTTTTTCATGTTATTGCTGGTATTAGGTTCCAACTATATCGTGATGTTTATCGGATGGGAAGGGGTAGGTCTTTGTTCTTACCTGCTGATCGGATTCTGGTATACCAACAGTAGTTATGCTTCTGCTGCAAAGAAAGCCTTTATCATGAACCGTATTGGTGATCTTGGCTTCCTGTTAGGTGTGTTCTTCATTTTTACTACTTTCGGTAGTGTAGAGTTTTCTAAAATATTCCCTCAGGCAGCAAATATGCTTCCCGGAAACGGTACCATTGCTTTAATTGCCTTGTTATTGTTCATCGGTGCCTGCGGTAAATCGGCACAGTTGCCTTTGTTTACCTGGTTGCCTGATGCGATGGCTGGACCGACTCCTGTTTCTGCATTGATTCACGCAGCAACGATGGTAACGGCTGGTATTTATATGATTGCAAGATCAAACGTATTGTTTGATTTGGCCCCAATGGTACAACACATCATTGCCATCATTGGTCTGGCTACAGCAATTGTTGCAGCGATTATTGCTTTGACGCAAACAGATATTAAAAAGGTACTGGCTTATTCCACAGTTTCACAGCTGGGTTATATGTTCCTTGGTTTGGGCGTTGGTGCTTATAATGGTGCTTTCTTCCATGTAATTACACATGCTTTCTTTAAAGCTTTATTGTTCTTATGTGCAGGTTCTGTGATTCATGCTTTACACCATGAGCAGGACATGAGACATATGGGGGGCTTGCGTAAGAAATTGCCGGTAACATTCCTGACCATGCTGATTGGTACCATTGCCATTGCAGGTTTACCTCCATTCTCTGGTTTCTTCTCAAAAGATGAGATCCTGGCGCATGTATACATGCATGATAAAGTAATGTGGGCGATTGCAGTCTTCGGTGCTTTCTTAACGGCTTTTTATATGTTCAGAATGTTGTTCCTTACTTTCTACGGAAAATATCGTGGAACACACCATGCTGAAGAGAAAATCCATGAGTCACCAAAATCAATGACGATTCCTTTGATCGTTCTTGCGGTTCTTTCTGCCATTGGTGGAGCGATTGGCATTCCTGAGGCGTTGCATGGAAATCATTGGCTGTCGCATTGGTTGGCTCCGGTGATCAAACATACTGCTGAAGCTCCGGATCATGCTACTGAATATGCTTTAATGGCCGTCTCTGTAGTTGGTGTATTGGTTTCAATTGCTTTTGCTTATGTGAAGTATATCAAACAAAATCATGTTCCAATTCCTGATGAAGGAAAAAGATCGGCACTGGCCAACTTATCATACAACAAATTCTATTTTGATGAGATCTATGATTTGCTGATCAGAAAACCTTTGGATGCACTTTCTACTTTCTTCTACAAAATTATTGACAATAAAATTGTAGACGGTATAGTTAACGGTTTAGGATGGAGTACTTCGGAAGCAAGTAAAGGCTTAAGGTTGGTTCAGTCCGGAAACGTTGGTTTTTATATCTTTATGATGGTGGTAGGAATCATCTCATTGTTATTGTATACTTATTTATCTCTATAAAAGATCGTTCAACAAAAGATAATGGAACAACTTTTACTACTTCTTATATTTCTACCATTGGTTGGCGCCGTGGTTACTGCCTTCACAGGAAGTGCAGCAAAACATGTTGCTCTGGTTTCAGCAATCCTTTCTCTGGCATTGACTTTAATCACGGTATGTAATTTCACTCCGGATGCCAGTACGCAGTTTGCAGTGAATTATCCATGGATCCAGGATTTGGGAATCAATTTCCATGCAGGAATTGATGGCATCAGTATGATTACGGTCTTACTGACCAATGTATTGGTTCCGATCATTATCCTTTCCGCTTATCAGCATGACTATAAAAACAGCAATGCCTTTTTTGCATTGATCTTATTCATGCAGTTTGGTTTGCTATTGGTATTTACTGCAATGGATGCTTTCTTGTTCTATATCGGATGGGAAGCGGCGTTAATCCCAATCTATTTCATCTGTGCGATCTGGGGTGGTAAAGACAGAATTAAAGTAAACATGAAATTCTTTGTATACACGATAGCGGGATCTTTATTCATGCTGTTGGGTATCATCTATTTATACTTACAGAATCCTGCTCATAACTTCGATATCCAGGCTTTCTATAACTTAAACCTTGATTCTGTTCAGCAGAGCTGGATTTTCTGGGCTTTCTTTATTGCTTTTGCAATCAAAATGCCTGTTTTTCCTTTCCATACCTGGCAGCCGGATACGTATACTGAGGCACCAACTCCAGGAACGATGTTATTGTCGGGAATTATGTTGAAAATGGGTATTTATGGGGTAATCAGGTGGTTATTACCTGTTGCACCGGAAGGTGTTCAGCAATGGGGAAATGTAGCCATTATTCTTTCTATTATTGGAGTGGTTTATGCTTCGATCATTGCGTTTACCCAAAAGGATGCTAAAAGATTAGTTGCTTATTCTTCTATTGCCCACGTTGGTTTGATCTCTGCCGGTATCTTTGCGCTAAACACGCAGGGGATGCAGGGTGCAATGGTACAGATGTTAAGTCATGGTATCAATGTGGTTGGTTTGTTCTTTGTGCTGGACATCATTGCCCGCAGGATGAAAACAAATAAAATCGCTGAACTTGGCGGGATTGCGAAACAGGCACCGCAACTGGCCATCGTATTTTTGATCATTGTACTGGGAACAGTTGCACTTCCGGGAACGAATGGTTTTATTGGAGAGTTTTTATTGTTGATCGGAGTATATCAGTACAAAGTATGGGCTGGTGTTTTTGCCGGATTGTCGATCATCTTTGGCGCCGTTTATATGTTCAGGATGTATCAGAACATTATGCTTGGCAAAACCAACGACCTTACCATAGGATTTACAGACATTAAAGGATCTGAGAAAGTCGTATTGTATATCATTTGTGCCTTGATCATCGTTTTGGGAGTTTATCCTAAACCAATTCTGCATTTGTCAGAAGCTTCGGTACAACAATTAATAGAACAGGTAACACAAAAATTAACATCGGTAAACTAAGCAAATGAATATCATCATAACAATTACTGTTACAGCTTTAGTCGTGCTTTACGCAGGTTTGTTTAAAGCTAAAAAAGCGTTATTACCCCTTACCTTAATTGGTTTGCTTACTTCACTGGCTTTTGTCGTTACCTCCTGGAACACAAACCAAACCTATTATGGAATGATGCAAATGGATAATTTTGCATTGGCATTTGCCGGAATCACCATTTTAGGAACACTTTTCATTTTCCTGCTGACTCAGAACTATTTCGCAGAACACAGTGAAAATATTGCTGAATACTTTACCCTGATTCTCTTTTCCCTGGCAGGGATTGTAATCATGGTTTCTTATAAAAACATGTCGATGTTGTTCATCGGTGTGGAGATCATGTCTGTTGCACTTTATATTCTTGCGGGTATCCGGAAGAACAATTTTGCATCAAATGAAGCTTCCCTGAAGTATTTTCTGATGGGTGCATTCTCCACAGGTTTCCTATTGTTCGGTATTACCCTGATTTATGGCGCTACAGGATCTTTTGATCTTGGAGTGATCAATCAATACTTGGTGACTAATTACAAGAGCATCTCGCCTTTATTCTATCCTGGAGTGATTTTACTGATGGTAGGTCTGTGTTTTAAGATTGGTGCAGCACCATTCCACTTCTGGACACCTGATGTATACGAAGGCGCTCCGACATTGATTACCGCCTTTATGTCTACCGTTGTGAAGACTGCTGGTTTTGCAGCTTTCCTTCGTTTATTTGCAGATACGTTTGCGCCTTTACATGACTTCTGGTTACCTCCATTGATGGTGATCGTTTGTCTGACTTTATTCATTGGTAACGTTACGGCGCTGTTTCAGAAGAATTTCAAAAGAATGCTGGCCTATTCCAGTATTTCCCATGCAGGTTACCTGTTGTTCTCTTTAATTGCATTGACTGCAAACTCCGCGAACAATGTATTGGTTTACGCAGCTGCTTATACTTTTGCAAGTATCATCGCCTTTGGCGTATTGATCCTGGTGAAACAGAAAACAGGTAATGACAATTTTGAAAGTTTCAACGGTTTGGGAAAACGCAATCCTTTTGCCGCATTTGTGCTTACGGTAGCGATGTTGTCTTTAGCGGGTATTCCTTTAACTGCGGGATTCATGGGTAAATACCTGATGTTCCTGAATGTAATGCACGATTATCAGTTTTATCTTGTCGCATTTGCAATTTTAAATGCATTGGTAGGGTTTTACTATTACTTCAAGGTGATTGTGGCGATGTATTTCAAAGATGGAGCTGAGGTTGAGCTGGAAACCCCTGTGCAATATAAAGTTGTATTGGTCTTATCGCTGATCATCACTGTTTTCCTTGGGGTATATCCTTCAGTAATTTTAAATCTGATATAATCATTTCTGTAGATAATTATATGTAGTTTTACGAATAATTGAACTATGCACGATTTCTGGAACTCATTACAGCACTTCATTGATCCCGAAAAACTACTTAAAGAAGGTGGTTTCTATGTTGTAATGTTCGTCATCTTTGCTGAGACGGGTTTGTTCTTTGGGTTCTTTTTACCCGGAGACTATCTGTTGTTCCTCGCAGGTATGTTCGTCGCTACAGGCAAATTGGACGTGAACTTATATGTTTTGATTGCAGGGTTGATTGTTGCAGCGGTATCCGGGAATTTTACCGGTTATTGGTTTGGTCGAAAGACGGGCCCCGTACTGTACGATCGAAAGGACTCTTTTTTCTTTAAAAAACGCTATTTAAAGGCTGCCGAGGATTATTATAATAAACAGGGAGCCTTTGCGCTTATAATGGGGCGCTTTGTTCCGATTGTAAGAACTTTTGCACCGATTTTTGCTGGTGTAGTAAAATTAGACTTTAAAAGATTTGCATTATATAACTTTGCAGGTGCAATTATTTGGATTGCTTCCTTAACTTTGCTGGGTTATTTCCTTGGCAAGAGATTTGAAAAAGAAATTAACGACTATTTATTATATATAATTATAGGCTTCATTGTCATCACCACTATACCTCTTGTTTATACATTTGTAAAAAAGAAGGTTGTGAAAGATGATAATGACCATATATCAAACACTGAACAATAAAAATGATTAAAGACGAGCATCATCCGTGGCACTGTGTTTCTCCGGGTGCAAACCTACCAGAATCCGTAAATGCAATTATTGAAATTCCTAAAGGATCTAAAGCTAAATACGAAATTGATAAAGATTCCCACCTGATTAAATTAGACAGAGTACTTTTCTCTTCTGTAATGTATCCGGCAAATTATGGTTTTATCCCACAGACGTATTGTGATGATAATGACCCTTTAGATATCCTTGTACTATGTTCTGTAGACGTTTATCCGATGTCTATTGTTGAAGCGAAAGTAATAGGTGTAATGCACATGGTGGATAATGGTGAGCAGGACGATAAAATTATTGCAGTAGCAAAAAATGACATGTCTGTTAACTACATCAATGACTTAGCAGAATTGCCTCCTCATACGATGAAAGAAATTGTTAAATTCTTCCAGGACTATAAGGCATTAGAAGAAAAACAAGTAACTATTGAACATCTTTTGGGCGTTCGGTATGCACATAAAGTGATACAGGAAAGTATCATACTTTATGACCAAAAGTTTAGAAATAACAATTCTTAATGGAAGGTTTTAAGATATTTTTAACATTCTTCTTAGTAGCACTGAACGGCTTTTTCGTTGCAGCAGAGTTTGCAATTGTAAAAGTCAGGGCCTCTCAAATTGAAATTAAAGCAAAGTCAGGAAGCCGGGTCGCAAATATTGCAAAATATATTACCCAGCATCTTGATGGTTACCTGGCTGCAACGCAGCTGGGTATCACACTCGCTTCACTTGGACTAGGTTGGGTTGGTGAGTCTGTCATGCACAGCCTGATCCACGATTTCCTGGTAAGGTTTAACTTTTCTGAAGTATACATTACTTCCATCTCCACTGCCATCGCCTTTTTATTGATCACCGTAATGCACATTGTGTTTGGTGAGCTGGCGCCTAAATCAGTGGCGATACAGAGACCGGTAGCTACAACATTGTTTATTGCAGTACCTTTACAGGCATTTTACCTGATCTTCAGACCCTTTATATGGGTTTTGAACGGTTTTGCCAATGTGATCCTTAAATTGTTTGGAATCTCTAATGTTGGCGGACACGAATCCGTTCACAGTACAGAGGAACTTCATTATCTCCTGGATCAGGGTAAGGAAAGTGGTGCATTGGATACCAATGAGCATGAATTAATTAAAAATGTCTTTGACTTTAATGAAAGGGTTGTAAAGAACA
Organism: Pedobacter caeni; assembly: GCF_900129215.1. GTDB lineage: Bacteria > Bacteroidota > Bacteroidia > Sphingobacteriales > Sphingobacteriaceae > Pedobacter > Pedobacter caeni. The sequence continues at coordinate 98,878 of NZ_FQUQ01000009.1, forward strand.
TTATGGTTCCCAGAACCAAAATATCAGGAATTGAATTGTCTGCTGCCCCTGCCGATGTGATTTCAAAAATCATTGGCGAAGGGTATTCCAGGTTACCGGTATATGATGAAATCATTGATAAGATCATTGGTATTATTCACGCTAAAGACATTTTGCCGCTGTTGGCAGATAAGAAGGACTGGGCGCTAAAAGACATCATCAGAAAGCCTTATTTCGTTCCTGAGACTAAAAAAATTAACGACCTGTTGAGTGAACTTCAGCAGAAGCGCATTCAGATCGCAATTGTTATCGATGAATTTGGTGGAACTGCAGGTATGGTTACACTGGAAGATATCGTAGAAGAGATTGTTGGAGAGATTCAGGATGAGTATGATGAGGAAAAACCAACAGTAGAAAAAATCTCTGAAACGGAATTCATCATCAACGCTTATGCTACTGTTTACGATGTGAATGAACATTTGCCTCATGATCTTCCTGAGGACGAAGATTTCGATACAGTAGGAGGGTTGGTGTCCCATGCTTTTGGTAAAATACCGGAAGTAGGAGACAGCGAAGAGTGTTACGGTTATTTATTCACGATCCTAAAGAAAACCGAGCAAAATATTGAAACCATAAAGCTTGAACTGGTTATTGCTAAAAGCGATATGGTGGACAACCACTAATCCTTTGAGCAATGCATGTTTTTTATACGCCCGATATTGATTCCAGTGAGTATAGCTTAAATGAAGAAGAAAGTAAGCATTGTCTGAAAGTTCTGAGGTTAGGACGGGGCGATGTGGTCAATCTGATTGACGGAAGAGGAGGCTTTTATGAAGCTGAGATCATTGGGGAAAGTAAGAGAAATGTTCAGCTTCGCATTACGCAATCCGTTCAGGAGTATCAGAAAAGAAACCATCACCTTCATATTGTAGTCGCACCTACAAAGAACATTGACAGGTTGGAATGGTTCCTTGAAAAGGCAACTGAAATTGGGATTGACGAAATCACCCCTGTCATTTGCGAAAGGTCGGAACGTAAAATTATTAAAGAAGACCGGTTAAACAAAGTGATCACCTCAGCGGTGAAACAGTCTTTGCAGGCTTATCATCCGGTATTAAATCCACAGGTTTCTTTAACTGACTTTCTGAAAATGGAGCACAACTCCGTTAAGATGATTGCACATTGTATTGATGGAGAACCCCGTCAGTATATCAGTCAGGTGCTGGAACCACATCAGCGTTATATCGTTCTTATCGGTCCTGAAGGCGATTTTAGTCCGAAGGAAATTGAACTTGCTTTGCAAAGCGGGTTTAAACCCCTAACTTTAGGTAATACACGTCTGAGAACAGAAACTGCTGCATTGGCTGCCTGTTTCGAGGTGAATTATTTAAACAGATGAGAATTAAGCTTTATTTAGTTGCCGGATTACTGGTCCTGTTGAGTGGTTTTAAACCACCAACGTATAAGATGGCAAAATTAAAATACAATGGTGGAGGAGACTGGTATGCCAATAGAACCGCGCTTCCAAACCTGATCGATTTTTGTAATAAAAACCTGAATACGAATTTTGCCCCGCAGGATGTAACTGTGGAAGTAGGGAGCGCGGAGCTTTTTAACTATCCCTTTATCTATCTTACCGGGCATGGGAATGTTGTTTTCAGTACCAATGAAGCCCAGAATCTACGGAAATACCTCATTGGTGGTGGTTTTCTTCATATCGATGATAACTACGGACTGGACAAGTTCATCAGAAAAGAAATGAAGAAAGTTTTTCCGGAGCTTTCTTTTGTAAATCTTCCGCCAAATCACCCGCTCTATCACCAAAAGTTTAAATTTCCGAATGGACTTCCAAAGATTCATGAACATGATGGTAAGGTTCCTCAGGGACTTGCATTGATCTGGGAAGGAAGAGTGGTTTGCTATTACACATTTGAATGCGATCTGGGGAATGGTTGGGAAGACTTTGGTACGTATCCTGAGGATTCACAAGATAAGCGTCTGAGCGCGCTAAAAATGGGCGCAAATTTAGTTCAATATGCATTAACACAATAACTATGAAGGTCAAAGTAAACGAGCAGTATAATTTTGAGGTAGAAGTAGCAGAAAACGCATTAAAAGTTAATGGAGCAGAACTACAAATCGATTCCAGAGATTTGTCTGCATCACAGAAACACATCATCTATCAGCATAAATCCTATAATGTGGAGGTTGTAGAACGTGAAGAAGATGGAAAAACGGTCACAGTAAAGGTAAATGGCCGTCTTTATCAGGTAGGAATCGAAGACCAGTATGATGAATTGCTCAAAAAACTGGGGTTAGATAACTCTTCCGCCAACAAGGTTCTGGAAATTAAGGCTCCTATGCCTGGATTGGTACTGAATGTGATTGTAGAAGAAGGACAGGAAGTCAATAAAGGAGACAGCTTGCTGGTATTGGAGGCGATGAAGATGGAAAACATCATTAAATCACCGACTGCCGGGATACTGAAAAAGATTCTGGTCCGGAAAGGGGACAAAGTAGAAAAGAACGAAATCCTACTGCAGTTTGCATAAAAAAAGGGAGCAATGATCATTGCTCCCTTTTTTTATGCTCCTAATTTTACCTTCCCGCTTTGAATGCTTTTGCGGCTCTGGGTTTGAATTGTGGTTTTCCTGTTGACCTGATTTCTGAAGCGCCTAACATGGTCATTGCACAGCGAAAACCAATGTCAGCGGTAGATTCATCCTGAGCAAGGAACCTTCTCGTTGCAGGATTCAGCCATAATGCCTGATCCTCCCATGAGCCTCCTTTATATACTCTGGATTTATCGGTTACCAGGGTAATCTCTCCATATAATTCATTTGCTTTGTCTCTATAACCCCTTTGATCAGCGTAAGTGTTGACTGCCGGAGGAGGCGTAGCTGCCTGTTTTTCTGCCCAGGTCTGTTTCTTGTAAGAAATGGCATCTGTCAGTACAGGCTTGTTGTATTTGTCTTTTTCAATCTTCCCGCTAACAGGATCTGCAATTTTTTTATCTTTATAATAGTTTCCTCTATATGGGTTAAAAGCGTCTGCCGCCTCGAATGTTTTGGCACGATAAACATCAGCAACCCATTCATTTACATTTCCAGCCATGTTGTATAAACCAAAATCATTTGGCATATATGACCTTACTGCAACGGTAAGTCCGCCTTTATCGTTCAATGATCCACCAACACCCATATAGTCTCCTTTGGTTCTCTTAAAGTTGGCAAGGATCAATCCTCTTGTCGTTCTTTTCGCAGAGCTCAGACCGAGGCCATTCCATGGATAGATTTTATTGGCTGTAATATTTTCATATTGTGTATTTCCGATTAAACCCAGAGCGGCATATTCCCATTCTGCTTCTGTTGGCAGACGATAAGGTTGTTTGATAATACCATCTTCCAATCTTACGTTTCTTGTGGCTGCGTTTTTACCAGTAGCAGCTCCATTTGTACCGGTAGCGTTAGATGGATTAAGGTCTTTCATCGCTTTTTTACCCTTATCATCAATCTGGCCATTGAGATACATTATGGTGTTAAAGGGTTCTGTTGATCTTGGAGTAGCAGTTGCATTAGCCGCAGATTTTGAGGTTCCACCATTAAGGTCCTTGAAACTCGTCATGTAACCTCTTTCACGAAGCAACAGCTCGTTCACTCTGTCTGTTCTCCAGGCACAATACCTTTCTGCCTGCTCCCAGCTTACGCCCACCACTGGATAATCCTGATAAGCCGGATGTCTTAGATAATTGTCTACATAGGGCTCATTATACGATAACGGCCTGCGCCAAACCAGTGTATCAGGAAGCTCGTTATAGTAATACTCATGATCTGTTGGGTAACTGGTGCGAATCCAATTCAGGTATTCCAGCCAGTTGGTGTTGGAAACCTCTGTTTCATCCATATAAAAGGAAGAAACTGTAGTTTCTCTCTTATGATTATAATTGCTGAGTTCTTCGCCGGGTACATTGATTGCACTTCCGCTCATGACAAAAACACCGCCTTCAATTTCCACTAATCCGGGACCCGGACCGCGTTTAAATTTTTTATTTACTTCAAAGCCTCCAAACTCCTGTTTGTTATATGCCATTCCTGTCTTCTCCGAGGTTCCTGATTTTGTCTTGCTACAGGAAGCTAAGGAAGCTATAATTGCAATAGCTGCAATTGGATATAAGTATGATTTTTTCATATAGATGGATATGATATATGCTTTAACTGTTAAAATTACATAAAAAAAGAGTTATAGAACAACAAAAGGGATGCTTTAAATGAAAATATTCTTTAATAAATGCTGTTTTGTATGCTTCTGAAGCATATTCAATGAAATATATTGGTGTGGTTTAATGGATTATGGAAGATATCTCAGAGCGTATAGAAAATTCATAATACTTTGATTTTATTAAACACTATGTTAACTTGCATACAATAGAGGTATAATTATTTGGCAAATGAGTAGTAGACTGGCAAAAACTGTTTTTAGTTTATTTTATTTATTAACAGTTGGAGCTGATTTATCTGCACAAAGTGTGCAGCCTGGAACCCAGACCAATGGAAGCCGCTCCAGCAATATCCTTACTGCCGTACCTTTTTTGCTCATTACACCAGATGCAAGGGCAGGAGGAATGGGCGAGGCCGGGGTCGCTGTTCAGCCGGATGCGAATGCCATGAGCATTAACCCTGCAAAGCTGGCTTTTTTAGACCGTAGTTATGGCTTTTCCGTTTCTTACAGCCCATGGTTAAAAAGTCTGATTCCTGATGTGAACCTGACTTACCTTAGTGGTTACTATAAACTGGACGACAGGAATACGATTTCGACTTCTCTCAGATATTTTAGTCTTGGAGAGATTCAGCTCACAGATATTAGTCAACAGGATCTTGGTGTTTACACCCCGAATGAGCTGGCTTTTGATTTCTCTTTTTCAAGGAAAATGGGAGAATCCTTTTCATTAGGAACAACTGCGAGATATGTCCGTTCCAATCTTTTCTCCGGACAGTTTTCTGCCGGGCAACAAACCCGGGCAGGCAATGCTGTAGCTGTTGATGTTTCTGCCTATTTCAAGAAACCAACCCGATTTTTGGGTAAAGATGCCATCCTTTCTGCCGGAATGAATATTTCCAATATTGGTACAAAAATGAGTTATGTAGACGGAGATAAAGGCTTCTTCCTGCCTACAAACTTAAAGATTGGCGGGGCGTCAACATTTATTATTGACGATTTTAATCAGTTTACTTTCGCACTTGATTTTAATAAATTACTGGTTCCAACTCAGCCGGTTTACAATACTGATGGAAAAATAATCAAGGGTGAAGATCCTGATAAATCGGTTCCGGCTGGTATTTTTGGCTCCTTTACAGATGCTCCGGGCGGCTTTAAAGAAGAAATGCAGGAAATTAATATTGCTGCAGGTATGGAATACTGGTACAATCAACAGTTTGCCCTTCGTGCCGGCTATTTTTATGAAAGCCCTAAAAAGGGCGACAGGCGTTACTTTACTTTGGGTGCAGGTTTAAAATACAATGTATTTAACATAGACTTTGCATATTTGCTGGCCAGTCCGCAAAAAAGTCCTTTGGCAAATACGCTGAGGTTCTCTTTGCTGTTCAATTTTGGCCAGGCCAAATAAGAAGACCGGAATACTAATAAAACAAAAAACATATAGACATGAAGATTAAGGTAGGGTTTGGCTTTGATGTACATCAGCTGAAGGAGAATCATCCTTTTGTTGTGGGAGGAGTAGATTTGGAACACCATAAAGGTGCTTTTGGCCATTCCGATGCAGACGTGTTGTTGCACGCCATTTGCGATGCGCTCCTTGGTGCGGCGAATTTACGGGATATTGGTTATCACTTTAAAAATACTGACCCGCGCTGGAAAGGCATCAGTAGCATTGTCCTGTTGCAGGAAAGTGTGAAACTGGTAAAAGAAAAAGGTTTTGAAATTGGGAACATTGATGCCATGCTTTGTCTGGAAGCCCCTAAGATCAATCCGCATATTCCGGCGATGCAGGCGCACATCGCAACCGCCATTGGTATCGATATAGAAGACATCTCGATAAAGGCGACTACGAACGAGCAAATGGGCTTTATCGGAAGAGAAGAAGGTGTTGTTGCTTATGCGGTTTGTCTGATTCAAAAAATCTAACGGAATTCCATCTCCGGGAAACCATAAAAATAAAAGATGCCGGTGATCCGAATCACCGGCATCTTAAACCTTATTCTTCTAAATAACCAAATTTCCCCTGGTTATAATCTGCTATTGCCTGTTGAATTTCTTCTGGTTTGTTCATTAAGAACGGACCATATTGTGCAATAGGCTCATTTATCGGTTCCCCACTCAAAATCAGGACTGTACTGTCTTCCAATGCTTCAATCTGAATCTGTTCGCCTTCATTTTTAAAGTGAACCAGCTGGTCAGTCTTTGCTTCTTCTTTATCGTTAACCCTGATCTTCCCTTCGATAACCACAAATGCCGTGTTGTATCCGGAGGGAAAACTAAAAGGTGCTTTTCCATTTTTATTCAGTCGCAGGTTGTAGACATGTATGGGGGTAAAAGTGCTCGCAGAGCCTTTTGTACCCAGATATTCTCCAGCGATTACCTCTACTGTTCCATGCTCCAGCTGGTGTCTGGCAATACTGCCATGACAGAGCGCCTGGTATTTAGGCTTGCTCATTTTATCTTTAGCAGGTAAGTTTACCCATAGCTGTACCATTTGGAAAGGTCCGCCTTTTTTGCTGAACATTTCCTCATGATGTTCCTTATGTAAGATTCCACTTGCAGCGGTCATCCATTGTACATCTCCGGGTTGGATAATTCCACTGTTTCCGGCGCTGTCATGATGGGCAACCGCCCCATGATAAGCTATCGTAACCGTCTCAAAACCCCGATGCGGGTGTACACCAACGCCTCTTGGTTCATTCCGTGCAGAAAATTCTATTTTAGAGTTATAGTCCAATAAGAAAAAAGGACTCATTTTAAGTTTATGCCCTTTTGGAAAAAAATTATGAACCCTAAAGCCATCTCCAACCATATGAGGTGCCGGCGGATTTAAAACAGCCGACACCTGTTTAATATTTGCTTCCATTTCGTCTTTGTTTTGTAATTTGACCTGGATGCATGAGTTATTTTAGGCTTGTTTTACGAATTGTAATTCTCCTAATATTTTTACTTCCTCACTCACCATTACACCGCCTGTTTCTAAAGCTGCATTCCAGGTTAACCCGAAGTCTGTTCTGTTGATTTTACCGTTCAATGTAAACCCAGCCTTAGTATTTCCCCATGGATCTGTTGCGATACCACCAAATTCAACATTTAATTTTACCGGTTTGCTGGTTCCTTTAACAATCAGGTTTCCATGTAAGGTATAATCATCACCATCTTTGCTCAAAGAGGTGGAATCAAAAGATATGTTTGGGAATTTTTCCGCGTCAAAGAAATCGCCACTTTTTAAATGGTTGTCTCTGTCCTTATTACCTGTATCGATTGAGTTAGTTTCTGCATTAAAGGAAACCTGAGCATTATGAAAATCATCTGCTTCAGAAGTTAAGGAAGCATTTAATGTTTTTAAGCTACCGGTTACAGTAGTGATCATTAAGTGTTTTACTTTAAACTGTAGTTCACTATGAGTTGGGTCTAATGCCCATTGTGTAGTTGCCATAATATTTTTTTTAAGTTGTTTTCTTTAGTTAACAACACAAAATTACGGCAAGGACATCAGCTGCACATTGATGTATGATAAGAAAAGATTATACTTTAAAATGCTTATGTGCCAGGTCTTTACGGACCCTGCTCAGCGATTCCGGCGTGATGCCAAGATAGGAAGCAATCATCCATTGCGGTACCCTTAGGGTAAGGTTAGGGTAAAGCTGAATGAAGTTCAGGTATCTTTCTTCGGCAGGTGCGCTCAACAGCATATTGATTCTTTTCTGCATAAAGCGGATCGAGTTATGCAACATGTTGTTGTTAAAATCATACATACAGGGAACATGTTTTGCTGCCTCATCAATGAAAGCTTTGGGCATGACGATGGCCTGTGTAGGTTCTATGGCGTCAATAAAAAACTCTGAGGCTTCATTGAACATTCCATTGCGGTCCGACATCCACCATTGTTCCGGTGCAAACTGAATGATGTGTGTTTTACCTTTGGCATCTATGGAATAACTGCGTAATAATCCATCCAATACGAAATAACCATGGGGAGAGACTTCTCCCTTCATCAGGATCATTTCATTCTTATCGAAATTCTTTACTTTAAGCTTGCTGGAGATCAGGTCGAACTGCTCATCTGTTATCGCTACCTTCCTTTGTAAATAGAGTTTGAACTGTTCAATCATAGGTGATATAGATGAAATCTATTTCTTATTAGGTTCGATATTGGAAAAATCTACACCGCATTTACAGTTAGAAGCGCAGCCTCCTGTTTTTGGAGATACTGATCTGTATATCATGCGGCCGATATAAAATATCGCGGCAATAAATAGAATGGCGATTAATATGGTTTGAATGTCCATGTTACAAAGCTAATTAAAGCCTGCTTTTGGCAGGTCTGTTAAATGTAATTTTACTTTTCCATCAGGCCTACGGTTCCACCTACCCAATCGAAATCTTTATTATAACGCACGCCGATCATTTTTCCTCTGCTCAGACGCGCCAGATTGATGCAAAGTACAGGTTCTTTTCCTTCCGGCCATAAATACATGAGCCTGATTTCTACTTTTACCCCTCCATCCGGGGCCTGAACCACCGGTTCATAGTTTACTTTTCTTTGTAGAATCCAGTTTTCAGGATCGGTAATCGCCTCAATATCTTCTTTTTTTACATCAATAATCACACCCATTCCTGCAAATGAGAATAAAGGTTTCAATACATAGTTTTCCAGATCTGTGGGAATAGCATTCAGCTCATGAAGGAAAAAGGTTTCCGGAGCAAACTCACTTTTCAGAAAAGGCATGGTGTATTTGCTGATCCTGTAAAACCAATTGGGGTGGGTAATCCATTCTATATCCAATTCCTCGCGGGGATCGAAGCTGTTTTTAAAGAGCCCGGTATTGTCGCCTATTTCATCAAAGATCAGACGGTTGTAGATCCTTTTTAACCTTACTTTTTGCCCATCCTGTATATAATAGAGTTGTTTACCCTCTTTTTTCAGATCTTCAAGGCTTAAAATTTTAATACCCAGATATTGTTCGGTGACCAGGAAATCAATGGCAGTTTTCTGGTTTGGTGCATCGATATCCATTAGGGCAACCTCATGCGGCTGATGGTCTCCGACAATCACTTCTTTTAGCAGGGCGATATATGCCGCCTGATCCATTCCGTTGAAATAAGGCGTAAGTCCCTCTGAAAGTGAGTAAGCTGTTTGATAGGTTTCCGCTAAATGAGATTGAAATCCATAAAGTGAGGGAAATCCCTGCATTTCTATCAGTTTGGGTGTTAATTCACCCTGCTCATCTTTGCAAATGCCAAAGTCGAAGGTCAAAAAATGAGGATGAGTATTTTCTGCGGGAACTTGCCATTGTTCCGGAATTGCCTTTTCCGTCAGTTGCTTAAAGTCTGGCTGTTGGATCAGGGTTACAATTTCAGCACCAGCTGCGATCAGTTTCTCTTTTAATGCTGCTGGAAGAAATATGGGTGTTTCAGCAACTCTAAAAGGGATTTTTGCAAAACCTTTTTCAAGATTCTCCAAAAATCCATTATATTTCTCTTCAGAAAAATGTTCATTAAATGATGCTCTGTAGCTGCTGATCATATTTATGCTTCCTGTAAGGTGTTTAAAGCCTCATTTAAAAAGTTCGGTAAAATTATACTTCTGGTGAGGGTAATTCTTCCCGGATCGTCCACACTTTCCAGCATGTCCAGGTATTTTTCTTCTCCATGGTTTTCAATAATTGCTTTTTTCTTGTCTTCCTGTAAGAGGTATTGTTTCATTCCTACCGGATCTGCTTCCGGATGAAATTGTGTTCCTATAATCTCTTTGGTAAACCTGATGGCCATCACACAACGTTCCAGGTCTACATGCGGACGTTCCTTTTCCAATGCCAGTACCTGTGCCTCCGTATTAGAAAAAAAGACATCTTCAGGGTTGATCACTTGCCAGTCCCGGCTGTCTACGGTATAGAAAGGGTTAGGGAGGCCGTTGAATACCAATTCATCTTCGCCTTCTTCTGTAAGGTAGATGGGGAAGATGCCAAACGCTGTGGAACGTCTTCTGATCACTTTTCCTACTCCAAACTTCCGGCAAGCCATCTGGAAAGAATGACAAATTAAAAAAGCATGTTTCTTTTCCTGTTCATTTGCCTGGTTAAAAGCTTCAATCTGATCCAGCAGGGCGAAAAAATCATTTTCCCATTGTTGTCCTTCTCCATCAAAAGGACTTCCCGGACCTCCGCTCGAAATATAGATGTCATATTCCATGCCTGGAATCTCTCCTTTTTGCCGCAGGTCAAATACATCATAAGCCAATTCAACTGACATTTCTTTCTGATAACGCAACAAGACTTCCTGTATCCCACGCATCCCCTGGTTGGTTACCCCATTGTTCATATCAATTACGGCAACCTTAATCTTATTTCTATCCCTTGTCATATTTATTTAGCACCTATTAACGTTTGTGTGGTTATGTAATCTACCACCGCCTCAAAGTTACCATTTTGTTCGTAAACAGCCAATTGCCTGTCTGCTCCGGTGCCATTTTCCAGAATTTTGTGCACATAATTGATGTCATCCCTGCAGCCCAGTTCGTCCACTACATCGTCTACAAAATCCAATAATTCTAAAACTAGATTTCTACAATTTACCTCCATTTCTTTTCCAAAATCGATCAAGTTTCCATCAATGCCATACCTTGCTGCACGCCATTTGTTTTCGTTGATCAAAGCCCTGGAATAGCTGATGAATTTCATGTTTTGCAGGCGGAGCTTATATAATTTGGCACATAGCGCCTGGAATAAGGCCACAAAAGCCATGGTTTCATCAATTAACATCGGACAATCGCAGATTCTGAACTCAATGGTTTCAAAAAATGGATGCACCCTGATGTCCCACCAGATCTTTTTCGCGTTGTCGATACTGTTCGTTTTGATCAATAGTTTCACATAGTTGTCGTAATCCTCGATGCTGTTGAAGATGTCAGGAATCCCTGTTCTTGGGAATTTGTCAAATATTTTTGTCCTGAAAGACTTGTATCCTGTGTTTCTGCTTTCCCAAAAAGGGGAGTTGGTAGACAATGCAAAAACGTGGGGCAGAAAATAGCGGACCTGATTGGCGATATGAATGGCCAATTCCCTGGATTGGAAGCCAACATGGACATGCAGGCCAAAAATAAGGTTAGACCTGGCTGCCTCCTGCAGTTCGTTTACAATCTCGCTATAACGAGGATGTTCAGTAATCAATTGTTTTTCCCAATGGGAAAAAGGATGTGTACCGGCAGCACCGATTCTTAAACCCTGTTCTCCTGCAAGTTGAGATACCGTATATCTCAATTGAGAAATCTCCGCACGGGCCTGCTCTGTATTTTTACAGATTCCCGTGCCTACCTCTACTACGGCCTGATGCATTTCTGCTTTTACCTGATCCTTATGTATTTTTTGTGCGGCCTCCACGATCTTTTGATCGTGTGAGGTCAGTTCGCGTGTTACGGGATCGACCACCATGTACTCTTCCTCTACACCAAGCGTAAAATCGTTCATCATATTATATATTGGTTTGATGCCTTGTTATTTCTTTGCTGTACTTGCTTTTTTTGCTTTTGCCGGCGCTTTTGCTGCTGCTTTTTTTACCGGTGTTTTTGCGGCTGCAGCGGGTTTTGCATCTGCTTTAACCTTTGCTGCCGGTTTAGCTTTTCCAATTAGTGGATTACCATTTGCTGCCGTTCTGACGTATTCGCCCCAGGTCAGGTTATCCTGTCCATCAACATGAGCTAATGCACGTTCTATTGCATATTTAGCAGAGGCTTCCACTACCCAGTCGAAATTTTCCTGACCCACACTGGTCACTTCCGCATCCGGTGCCGGGTTACAGAAGTCAATGGCATAAGGAATACCATCGCGCACGGCAAATTCTACTGTATTGAAATCATAACCCAGGTATTGATTGAGCAGGAGTACATAGTCGTGAATGGTTTGTAATAATTTTTCACTTGATGGTGCTTTATCTACCGCATAACGTAAATGAGCCGGGTTTCTTGGTTCATATTGCATAATTTTCACATACTTGCCACCAATACAATAACACCTGAAGTATTCATCAAAGATGATTTCTTCCTGAAGCATCATTACCGTTTGTTTCGTCTGACTGTGCTTATCGAAAAAGTCTTCCTTGTCATGCAGCTTATAAACCTCTTTCCAGCCTCCGCCATCAAAAGGTTTCATATAGGCCGGAAATCCTGTGTATTTAAAGATCCCATCCCAATCCATCGGAAAAGCAAGGTTGCTGAATGATTTATCGGTGGTATCATCAGGCTGATCATAAGAAGGGATCAATGCGGTTTTAGGGACAGGAACTCCTAGTTTTACCGCCAGTGCATTATTGAAAAATTTCTCATCTGCACTCCACCAGAATGGATTGTTGATCACCGCAGTGCCTGTCATGGCTGCATTTTTTAAGGCCGCACGGTAAAAGGGAACATCCTGAGAGATCCGGTCTATAATTACGGCATATCCCAGGGGTTCAGACTGGAATATTTTGTCGATGCTTACAAATTCTGCCCTGATGTCTTTTCCTGCCAGTTCATTTACTCGTTTTACAAAGGCTTCCGGAAATGACCTTTCCTGCCCAAATAAGATTCCAATTTTTTTCATATAATTAGCGTAGTTTTTATAGGTCGTGTTGGTTTTTACGTTATTTAAGCCCCCTTTGTTGGTTCTGTCCGACAAGGTTGCTGGTTTCATTGCTGTTTTGGTTTGTTTTTCGAATCCCCTATGATTCTATATTTTCTTATTGATGAAACAACAAAAGCAGGTTAATGTTCTGATAAATATCTCTTTATGGATTACAGTTGAGACAGGTATTCCGGAAACATTTGTCGCCAGGTGGGCCAGTCATGATCCGCATTCTGCCGGATGTCAAGCCAATGCCCGATGCCTTTTGCGTTTAAGATGCCGGAGAGCTTTTCATTATCTCCTTTACACATATCCCGGTCTGATGTTCCCAGAATGATCTTCATGTTCCACAGTTCCCGGTTCTGGTCGTGTGGCAAAAAGTCTACCGGATTATTGAAATATACATCATCATTGTAAAAACCATCCATTTGCCCGCGGATATCAAAAGCACCACTCATGCTAAACATATGGCTCACCAGCCATGGGTGTCTGAAAGCGAAGTTTGCGGCGTGATACCCTCCAAAACTACATCCCGCAGTGATGACCTTATCATGCCCTGTCTCATGTCTCGCCATGGAAGAGACTTCCTCCAGCAATAACTGATCATACCAGATGTGGTTCTTTACCCGGTCTGCAGGATGGATCTCCTTATTGTACCAGCTTAGTTTATCGATACTGTCTACACAGTAGATCTTAATTTTTCCTTCTTCAATAAAGTGCTGTACAGACTCAATTAATTTGAAATCTTTGTTCTCAAAATACCGCCCCATACTGGTGGGAAAGAGCAGGATCGGATAACCACTTTGTCCGAAGGTCAACAGCTCAAAATCCGCGCTTAGATTATGGCTATACCATTTTTTATACTCTTCAACCATGTTGCGAAAATTAGCTGCTTTAAGGTATAAAAAACTATTTTCAAAGCCAAAGGAATATTTACATTTCTTTCTATAAATCTGCACATTAGCTAAAAAACATTGGTATTTATGAAGATATTTTCTCAGGAATAGTACCTTTGCAAACTATTTGTGAGAAAGGGGAAATTGCCGCATTATGTATACTACCATGTTACTTCCGGAAGTGATCAGAACTAAAAACGTATTAAAGTCTGCCAGTTTAAAAAGAGAGGTCGAATTAGAAATCTTTATGCCAGACAATCTGCTGGGAAATGAAGTGTTGAATCTGCTGATCTTAAATGATGGGCAAGATGCTGATGGCCTGGATTTACAAAATACGTTGAACGGATTATACCAGACTTATAAAATAGAACCCCTGGTGGTGGTGGCTGTTAAAGCTTCCAAAGACCGGGTTCAGGAGTACGGTGTTGCCGGTGTTCCTGATTTCGTGGGGAGAGGCGCTTCAGCTCCTGCCTATACTGATTTTGTGATTAACGAGCTGCTTCCTTTTGTTCAGGGAGAGGTAGCGATGCCCATCAACGGAAAAAGAGCCTTTGCAGGATGCTCTCTTGGCGGTTTAACCGCATTTGATATTGCCTGGAATAACGACAATTACTTCGATGCTGTTGGTGTCTTTTCCGGATCTTTCTGGTGGAGGAAAAAAGACCTTAAAGACGGGTATACCGATGACGACCGTATTCTTCATCAGATGATCAGACAGACCGATGGTAAACCTGAGCTGAAATTCTGGCTGATGACAGGTACAGAAGACGAAACTGCCGACAGGAACCGGAATTTTATCATTGATTCTATTGATGATACCATTGATGTGATCAAAGCGTTGTTGGATAAAGGATACCAACGTCCTGAAGACATCGCTTATTATGAAATGGTAGGCGGGAAACATGAGGTTCCTAGCTGGGCTAAAGCGATGCCTGCATTTTTAACCTGGGCGTTTGGCAGAAAGACCTATTTATAGGCATTTCTACTGATTTCTTCAATTTTATCAGAAGGGTAAATAAAAGTTCCCGGAGCATCTTCCAGAGATTTCTTTAACATAGCCAGTGCTACTTTTTCTATTTTGATGCTCCTGTATTTCCGTAAACCGGAAATTAACAGTGGATTTAGGATTCGCATCACTACGGTCATCAGACTTTCCAGGTTACGGCTTTCTTTCCTGTCGCCATCCAATAGGGAAGGTTGATAAATGTGGATGCTTTTAAAGGGGATTTCTTTCAGGTCGCGTTCTACTTCTCCTTTTGTTTTCGTGTAAAAGATGCTGGAGGAAGGATTTGCACCCAAAGCGGATACCAGATGATACTGTTCTGCTCCGTTGTTTTCAGCAATGGTGGCCGCATCCAGCGGATACTGATAGTCTATCTTTTTGTATTGTACTAAGTCTGGTGTTTTACTTTTTGTGGTTCCCAGGCAACAGAAAACGACATCCCCCTGAATTTGTGGCGCATATTCCTGTAGCTTGTCAAAATTAACCACCAGCTGCTTTAGTTTGGGATGTTGCCGTTCCAGTTTTTTCCTTCCAACAATCAGCACTTCTTTATAACGACTGTTGCTGAGCAGCTGTTCCAGTAAACTTTCTCCAATTAATCCCGTTGCCCCAAGTAAAACTGCTTTCTTTTCCATCTTTTATTCTTGCCAGGGTTTTCTGATGTCAGTTTTTTCTGATGATCTGATCCTGATTTATGCTTCAACAAAGTAAACATTAACGGGGGGAACATCAATAGTGATCTTCAATAAAATGGTCATAACGATTATATTATAAAGCAGCTGTTATTTTTCATTATTTGCTCTTAACTAATTGATTGATATGTCGATAATAAAACGTATCTTTGCGCCAAAATTTACACGCATTTTATGCAAAAAATAAGAAATATAGCTATCATAGCCCACGTTGACCACGGTAAAACTACACTGGTTGATAAGATCTTACACTCTTGTTCAATCTTCCGTGATAACGAACAGTCGGGAGATTTAATACTTGACAATAACGATTTGGAACGTGAACGTGGTATTACCATCGTTTCCAAAAACGTATCTGTTATGTATAAGGATGTAAAAATCAACATTATTGATACCCCTGGTCACGCCGATTTTGGTGGTGAAGTAGAACGTGTATTGAAAATGGCTGATGGAGTATTGTTATTGTGTGATGCTTTTGAAGGTGCAATGCCTCAAACTCGTTTCGTTACACAAAAAGCTTTGGCTCTGGGTTTAAAACCAATCGTAGTCGTAAATAAAGTTGATAAAGAAAACTGTCGCCCTGAAGAGGTTTACGAACAGATTTTCGAATTGTTCTTTAACCTTGAAGCTACAGAAGATCAATTGGATTTCCCTGTAATTTATGGTTCATCGAAACAAGGATGGATGAGTACTGACTGGAAAGTGCCTACTACAGACATTTTCGCACTTTTAGACGCAGTTGTTGCCAATATCCCTCCTGCGCCTACCAACGATGGTACACTTCAAATGCAGATCACCTCTTTAGATTATTCTTCTTTCGTAGGTCGTATCGCGGTTGGACGTGTTCACCGTGGTTCAATTAAAGAAAACCAACCGGTTACTTTAATTAAACGTGATGGTAAGATTGTAAAATCAAGAGTAAAAGAATTATATACTTTCGAAGGTTTAGGAAAGATCCGTGCTACTGAAGTAAAATCAGGAGATATCTGCGCTGTTGTAGGTATCGAAGGTTTTGATATCGGTGATACTATCGCTGATTTTGATGCTCCGGAACAATTGCCGGTAATCAAAATTGATGAGCCAACAATGAACATGTTGTTCACCATCAATAACTCACCATTCTTCGGTAAAGAAGGTAAATTTGTTACATCTCAACGTATCAAAGAGCGTCTTTACAAAGAAATGGAGAAAAACTTAGCACTTAAAGTGGTAGAAACAGAGTCTCCTGATGCTTATTTAGTATACGGAAGGGGTATTCTCCATTTATCAGTATTGATCGAGACCATGCGTCGTGAAGGTTACGAGCTTCAGGTAGGTCAGCCACAGGTAATCATCAAAGAAATTGATGGTAAAAAATGTGAGCCGGTTGAAACCCTGATCGTTGATGTACCGGGTGAGGTTGCTGGTAAAGTAATTGAGCTGGTAACACAACGTAAAGGTGAATTGCTGATCATGGAGCCTAAAGGAGATTTACAACATTTAGAGTTTGAAATCCCTGCACGTGGTATCATCGGATTAAGAAATAACGTATTAACTGCTACTGGTGGTGAAGCGATTATGGCGCACCGTTTCAAAGCTTATGAGCCTTGGAAAGGAACTATTCCGGGAAGATTAAACGGAGTATTGGTTTCTATGGAAAAAGGTACAACTACCGCTTATTCTATTGACAAATTACAGGATCGTGGTCGTTTCTTCGTTGATCCGGGTGTTGATGTTTATGAAGGTCAGATTATGGGTGAGCACATCCGTGACAATGACCTGGTAGTAAATATTGTTAAAGGTAAAGCTTTAACCAACATGCGTGCTTCAGGTACTGATGACAATACACGTATTGCTCCTGCAATTAAATTCTCTTTAGAAGAGTGTATGGAATATATCCAGGCTGACGAGTACATCGAAGTTACCCCGGTAAGCATGCGTTTACGTAAAATCTACTTAACTGAAGGTGAACGTAAAATAAAAGGTAAAAACTTCTAGTCCTTCGGGATCAGAAAATACGAGCCCGCAGGTCAACACCTGCGGGCTTTTTTTGTATACCGGAATTTGGTCGTAATCGACTATTGCTGGCAGCTTCAGAGCGGCATCAAAATACTTATCTTTTTGTTCAGCTTAGGTTGAACCACCATCAGAAAACGAATAAATTTTTTCTTCGATAAAATAGCTGCCTGATGTTAGTTTTAATTTCAATAAGCTGTTTTTACGTGTATAAAAATTCTTTTTAGATAAAAATAATGTTTGATAATGCAATAATTATATTATAATTTAGTTTTTGTAATTTATTATTGATTATTGTGCGGTATGTTTTTTTTAAATCATGTGTTTATTTCCTCTTGAATTAATTAAGGTGATTTTAAGGCTGGGTTAAGGTGAAAGATGAAGTGCGAAAAGGATTTAAGAACAATCCGTAAGAGACTGTGTAATTTTTATTTTTCTGATAAAATCATCTATAAACGAGGTGTTATTATATTATAAGTGGGGGGCGATTGCGAATATACGAACGTGATAACCAGCATGAATGTTAAAAAAGAAATGCAGCTAACAATAGCTAGGCGTGAAAAAGCTATACAATCTAACCACTAAAATTTAAACAAAACAATGGAAAAATTAAATTTAACCCCATCAAGAGGTCTGAATGCTGAGATTTTAACAAGAACTCAATTAAAAAAAGTATTGGGCGGTAAAGTTGAGCCTGATTGCAGTGATGATTGTGATACAGACGATAAATGCCAGACTGGATATGTATGTAGATCTCAGCCATGTGGACAAACTACATACATGACCTGTGTACCTAAAGGTGGTGCGTCATAGTAAGGGTCCTTAATTATTATTAACGCGTTGGAATATGAATCAGCAAGCTGATTCATATTCCAACGCGTTTTTTATGAAATCCTTTTCTTTTGTCAATTTATATAGCATAAGTAGCCAATTCTTACTGGCTGCTCTTCTTTTTTCTTAATTTTGGCACCTAATACAAGACAATATGGAATCATTGAAGGGAAAAAATGCCATCATTACCGGTGCCGGAAAAGGAATCGGACGTGCCATGGCTATTGGCCTGGCACAGGAAGGTGTGAATATAGGTTTAGTGGCAAGAACAACATCTGACTTAGAAAAAGTAGCCGCAGAATTGGCGCAGTATGGGGTCAAAACTGCAATCGCAACAGCAGATGTAACTGATATTAACGCTGTCAATGTGGCCATTGCTTCGATAAAATCTTCATTGGGTGCAATAGATATTCTGATTAACAATGCAGGGATTGGTGCTTTTGGTTCTTTTATGGAGCTGGAGCCCGAAAAATGGGAAGAGATCGTTAAGGTCAACCTATTTGGCCCTTATCATGTCACCCGAGCAGTGCTTCCCGAGATGATCGAGAGAAAAGCAGGGGACATCATCAATGTTTCTTCCACTGCAGGTAAAAATGGTGCCGCAGTGACCAGTGCCTACAGCGCTTCTAAATTCGGCCTGATCGGAATGTCCGAATCATTGATGCAGGAAGTACGTAAACACAATATCCGTGTGAGCACTTTGGTTCCAAGTACCATTTCCACTGATATGGCAAAGGACCTCAAACTAACAGATGGAAATCCAGACCGTGTGATGCAACCGGAAGATTTTGCGGAACTGGTGGTTGCACAATTGAAGCTTAACCGCAGGGTATTCCTGAAAGAAGCCGGATTGTGGTCAACAAATCCTTAAATCGTAAAGAACAAAACATAAAAATCCCCTGAATCCCTAAGGATCTCAGGGGATCATATAATTGCGCTAGTTTATTTTCTTAAATTTCCAGAGTTGTGCCTTTGAAAGACTTAGATCTCCAATCTTTACGGCAGAATCATCAACAGTTGCAGTATCCTGCACATCTAAACTCACTTTTCTTGCACTTGCAGGAATAAGCCTGAAATAATCATTGGTATACGAAGGCACAATCTGCCACAATTGATTGTTGCCTGTTGAAGAAGTATATACAATGACATTCGTTCCGGATGCGGTTGAGCCTCCTTCCACATCAAGGGATTTTCCTGTGTTATTTTGAGGAACAAGCTTATAAAATCCATCTCTCACATGGCTGATCTGCCAACGTTGGTTCAGGCCATCATCATCCGTTTTAATAGTGATACTTTTGTTGTTGGCAGCTACCTGAAGATTTTTTCCTTCAGCATGCTGAGGTTCTATCTCATAAGTTCCTGCCTGTATATGTGTCCCCTGATTGTATTTGTAGTTGGTACTCAAACGGTCCCCTTCAGAAAGCTGTGTACGTTGCATATTCCATCCGGTCCCATCTTTTCTGCTCATTGAAGTTCCTGAGGGATAAATCATGATCGAAGTATAGTCAAATGGTCCAACCCCAAACGCGCTTGGTGCAGGGATATACTGAGAGTTAGTGGTATTTACATTGATGAACAAATCGCGGTCAGGCCGGCGTTGCTCATGGTGTAATCCTAAAGCATGACCAATTTCATGGGCGATGGATCCCACAGGATAAGAATCCGGATCCACGGAGATGATTTGGGGACCTCCTTTTCTTCCTATTGAGTTACTGAAAGCAGAATTGTCGCTGTTTTCATTGAGTTCAATATAATCTGAAGTATTGGCATCGGCTACTATAAATTCAAAATCAAGGCCTGGTACTGTCCAGAAAGCCGTGGCTCTGATCCAGCGGGCTTTTAGGGTGTCGGAGATGCCGGTCGCAAACTTATAATAGACTTTTCTGTTCGTCCATAATTTTCCCTCTACAGCGCCTTCCGTTGATGGTTTTCCAGCCAGAGATACATCAGCTGCGTTTAAGACAACGTCATTTGAAAACAGGTATTTTCCGTTTTCGATTTCCAGAAGGTCTACGAGTTCTCCCTGATAGTATCCTTTTATACTGGCTCCTGTAGTTTTGGGCTGATAGGTTTCTGCTTTAAGCCCCTTCGCAGAAATCGGATCTGAAAGGTTGTGCTCACCTTCGCTAGATTTTTTACACGCAGCAACACTGGTCGTGATTAAGACCGCTGCGAGTAATTTTTTTAAATGTGTTTGTTTCATTGGGATGATTGGTTTTTGGTGATTAGGAATAATTACATATCATTACAAAGTATAGCCATAGGATAAATTAGCTGATATTCGTAATGATACTTAATCTTGGATATTAACCCTACCAAAGCAGACACTTTGTAAGTTTCCTATACTCTTTTGTAATAAAAGTATATGTTTGGTATGCATTTTCTTGTGTAGGAGAGCAGCTGTTCTATGCTGCCCGGTATCGGTGTGCCAGGAGTCGGTTCTCTTTGAAAATTCTGGATTTATACATCCATTGATAGCTCAATAGTGCACAGCAAATTCCGACCAGGGCTCCAATAACCACATCCTGTAAGAAATGTTGAGCGAGGTAGATGCGGGAATATCCGCAAAGCACAGCAAAAGAAAGACAGTATAATGAAATCCGTTTTTTCTTGAAAACAAGTACCATTACTGTGGCAAGGGCGAAAGCTGAGGCAGTATGTCCGGAAGGGAAGGAATTAGAGCTGTGCAGGTTTAAGCCATTTACGAAATGAGGGTAATTGAAGCCAATCTGTTCAAAATATAAGCCAGGACGCGGCATATTAAACACCCTTTTCATCATTTGAACCATCAAGCCTGAACTGAGAAAAGCCATTAATAGAATTGTTGCCTTTTTTCTTTTTTTAAGGAAAATAAGAATAACGATGATCATCAGGGTAAAAAGACCATCTCCAAGGTTTGTGACCATTAGAAAAAACTGATCCAGCCATAAAGGATGGTAACTGTTAAGCATCAGGAAGCCATCAGCCTTCGAAAAACAACAATTAAAAAGGAGTGAGAAAGTCAGCAGGAGGATGACAAAACCGAAATAGCAGGGTAGTCTGAAAATTCGTTGTAACATTTGAGGCGCTGTATTGCTTTGCTTCAAATATAGCGCAGCACTATAAAGACGGAGTTAAGCTAATGTCATGATATTGTCATGTAGACGAGCCTTAGTCAAATAGAAAACGAAAATAAGCATCTGGATTATCTAAAAAGCTTTTGGTAATCTGGTAATGTTCGGTGTCTTTGTAGCCGATTTCTTCCAGTCCGGATTCTCCAAAGCTAAATATCGTGGACTCCGGATAACAAAGTAGCATAGGGGAATGCGTGGCAATGATAAATTGTGCCTTGCCCGATTGTTCCAGTTTATTGATCACAGACATAAAGGTCATCAGTCTGTTGGGAGAGAGTGCAGCTTCAGGCTCATCCAGAATATAAATACCCCTGTTGAATTGATTTTGGAAAAGCGAAAAAAAAGATTCTCCATGACTTTGTTCATGAAGAGATTTACCTCCATAGGCATCCAGAATGCTGGAATCCTCAATCGCCATTTCATCAATATAGTCTGCAAAATTGAAAAAGCTCTCCGCACGCATAAAAAAGCCATTGCTGATGCGCTTAGGAGTCCATCCAAGTGTAATTGATTTGCTGAGAGGGGTATTATAGCCCTCGTATTGGGCCTCTGCACCTGAATGATGATTGCGGTTTCCGCCACGCAGGCTAAATCCACACTGATCCGCAATTGCTTCTAATAGCGTTGACTTCCCGGAACCATTTTCCCCCACAAAGAAAGTTACATTATCGCGTAACCGGAGGGTTAGTCCCTCTTTAAACGCAGGGATAGAAAATGGATATTCTGCTATCGTCGTTTTAGGCAGGCTGATATGTGATAGAAAAGGCATAATTAATCATTGGTTCTGCGGTGGCGGATGTAGTATTGTGCCAGATTAATTGCAATGAAAATATGATTGATCAGATTTGGAACGAGTCCATAATACTTGGTAAATATGCGGAAACGTTCTTTCAGGCTTGCCAGATGCTTTTTCTTAGAGACCCCACCAACAAGGTATTTGGCCACGTAACTATGGGTGTTCACAATGCTGGATGCATTTTTTGCCGCCCTGATGATCCAGTCGATATCAGAACTGTACTTATACTGCAGATTGAACGGTTCTGCCAGGCTGCGTTTCACATAAATTGCCTGGTGACTAATGCTCATCCCATATTTAAAACTCTGCCAGTCGAAATTTTCAGGTGAGCAATGTCTTCTTTGTCCCAGACTTTCCCACTTTTCATTAAACATCTCTGTCTCTCCATAATAGATGTCTGCTGCGGCAGCGGTATCAAAAACTTCGGCAACAGTTACCGGTGCATAAATTTCATCTCCGGAATTCATAAACAGCACGTAATCCCCTGTTGCAAGGGTAAGTCCTTTGTTCATGGCATCGTAGATTCCTTTGTCCGGTTCTGAAATAAACTGAGTCAATCTCGACTTATATTTATAGATGATGTCCTTTGTGCCGTCATTAGAAGCCCCGTCGATCAGAATATATTCAATGTTCGGGTACGTTTGATTCAATACAGAAAGCATGGTGCGTTCAATATCCTTTACATTATTATAAACGATGGTGATGACACTTAGCTTTGGTTGCATGGAGATAAAATCTAAAAAATTAGCGCGGCTGTAAATTAATAAGGGATTGATACAATAATAAGTGTTTTTCTGCAATAACAGGCTCAGAGAACTGAGTTAAAATCGTTCTTCTTGCTTCTTTTTGAATATCAGGTGCATTTTCATCATGATATAACCATTCTATTCCTGTGGCCAGGTCTTCGGAAGATTCATATTCTGCGAGATAACCATTTTCTAAATGTCTTACCATATCAGGGATACCACCTGTTTTAAAGGCGACCACAGGTGTTGCGCATGCCAGACTTTCCATTACCGTGTTCGGAAGGTTATCTTCCAGTGAGGGCGTTATAAATACGTCTGCAGCGGAATAACACTTTGCCAGATGTTCGTCATTGTTGATGGTCCCCAGAAATGTGGTTTTAAAAGGAAATTCCGGCATATCAACATTGTCTTTATTCCCGAAAATGACCAGTTCTATATTTTCTTTGATGATCCCCGGTCTTTTGGCCAGGTCATTCAATGCATCGATGAGATAGGAGGTTCCCTTATGTTTATCGTTCTTTGAAGGCATAAAACCACTCATCAGGACAAATTTATCCGGATTGATCTTTAGCACTTTTTTAGCTTCAGATTTTACATAAGGTTTGAAAACGTTCGTCTCAATCGTATTTGGAATAACAGTGATGTTGCGGGTTCCCAGCAAACTGCTTAGTTTTACAGACTCGGCCATCCAGTTGCTTGGGGCTACAATATGGCAATTGAGCTCTGAATATGCCTTTTTCTTGCGCAACCATGTTTTATGAGAAAAATCGTCCTTCCCGCTAAACTTTAATAGCGGACAGGAGCCACATTCTTTGTGGTAATTTTCGCAGGAATAGCGCACATGACAGCCGCCGGTAAATGCATTGCTGTCATGAAAGGTCCATACTACCGGTTTCTCCAGTTCATCAATCTCAGCAAGGAACTTTGGAGATAAAAAACCATGGTTAATCCAATGCAGATGAATGATGTCTGCTTCCTTAACCTTTGGGTGTTTGATCACCGAACGGCCAAACCACTGCAAAGAAAAGGGGGTTTTTACCGCTTTCGAAAATGCCTTTGACAAATAGCGCTCAGCAAGGATGTTGAAAACAGCCGTCGCCTTCTGAAAAGGGCTTTTACTGAAAGTTTCCGTAAGCTTACTTTCTTTAAACTGAAAATAGACCAGCACACTTGAATCGACATCTTGTGCCTTCAATGCATCATTTAGTCGCAAACAGGCCCTTCCGGCACCTCCGTTCCCTTCATATGTATTTAGGTGTACTACTTTCAATTTATCAAAATTATCTATTATTGTGAACCATTGTTAAATTCTTATGTATTTTCGTTGGTTTCTACCAGTATTTATTAAAAAGATGTTCCCTTCAGGCCGAAACTGATGTTCAGCTTTCTACCTGATGCCTAACAGATATATCCTTTTTAAAACAGTATAATAGAAAAAACATTGTTTGTATGCCGATAAAAATAATTTAAAAAATCTAAATAGAACCAAATATATACAATGAAAAAAGTTTTTTACGCCCTTACTGCTGCCTTGTTGTTTTCCAATACGGTTACCCAGGCTCAGGATCAACCTTATTTTACCTCGAATCCTGCATTAACTCCGGATGCTCAGACTGTCGTATTTAGTTACGAAGGTGATCTTTGGAAAGTGTCGGCCACAGGGGGGGCTGCCAGCCGGCTTACTGCAATGACTGGCAATGAAATCAATCCGAAAGTTTCCCCAGACGGAAAATGGCTTGCTTTCTCGTCCAATCAGTTTGGAAATTATGATGTATACCTGATGCCAATGGCAGGGGGGACTGTAAAACAACTTACTTTTCATGATGCGGCAGACGAAGTGGAAAACTGGAGCTGGGACTCAAAAACCATTTATTTTACTTCAGGAAGGTATAATAACTACACAGCCTATAAAGTTGGAATTGAAGGGGGTACGGCAAGTCGTCTGTTTGATCATTATTTTAATACCATTCATAACGTGGCCGAAGCACCCAATGGAGAATTGTTTTTCAATGATACCTGGGAAAGCAAAAGTGCGGCTAACCGCAAGCGTTATAAAGGAGCTTATAATCCGGATATCCAATCCTGGAACCCTAAAACAAAAACTTACAAACAATATACCGATTATAAAGGCAAGGACCTATGGGCTACCCTGGATAAAAACGGCAATGTCTTCTTTGCTTCGGATGAATGGAACGATGAATACAACCTGTACACTTTTAAAGCAGGGAAAAAAACAAGGCTGACAGATTTTAAGACTGCTATAAAGCGTCCTGTGGCTGCTGCCAATGGAAATAAAATAGTCTTCGAGAGAGATTATCAACTTTATCTATATGATGTAGCCAGTCAGAAATCAGAGAAGATCAATATCAGTATTTCCAGAAATGACATCCTGAAAAAGGAGCAGGAGTTTGATGTCCGGGCTGCTATTACTTCATTTGACCTTTCCCCTGATGGTAAAAAAATCGCTTTCATCTCCAGAGGAGAGCTTTTTGTGTCTGATGCAGAGGGAAAATTTGTTAAAATGATTAATAGAGGAACAGCCGTAGCCGAACGCGCAATGGAAGTGAACTGGCTTTCTGATAACCGTACCCTGATTTTTAACCAGACCGATAAAGGATATCAGAACTGGTTTACCATTGCTGCAGATGGAAAAGGGACACTTAAACAGCTCACAAAAGACAGCAGAAATAACAGGGATATCGCCTTTAACAAAGCCCGCACCCAGGCTGTTTATCTTAGTGGCAGGGATGAGGTCCGCTTGCTTGACCTTAAATCCCTGGAAAGCAAAACCGTTGTAAAGGATGAAATCTGGGCCTTCGGGAACTCTTCACCTTCCTTTTCGCCTAACGGGGAATACCTGCTGTTCACCGCCTACCGTAATTTTGAACAAGATATTTTTGTCTACCAGATCAAGGAGAATAAAACGCTTAACTTAACCAATACAGGCGTTTCAGAAGCCTCTCCAAGGTGGTCTCCGGACGGAAAATACATTTACTTTAACAGTTCCAGAACCAAACCTTCCTATCCTACAGGAATGCAAAATGCGCATATCTACAGAATGGCTTTGGACGACTATGATGAACCTTACCGCATAGACAAGTTCGACGAACTGTTTACAGAGAAAAAAGAAGATAAGCCAGAAGTAAAAAACACTGCTAAAAAAGATACAACCAAAACAAAACCTGCAGAAAAGAAAGAAAAGACTCCGGCAGTAATTACCATCAATACTCAAAATATCATGGACCGGATCGACCTTCAGGGGCCAACTTTCGGAACACAGCAAGGGGTTGAAGTTCTTGCAAAAGGAGATAAAACATATGTGTTTTTCTCTTCTGATCATGAAGCCGGAGTTCCCGGAATTTACCGTACCGTTACAGAACCATTTGAAAACACTAAAACAGAAAAGGTGACTGAAGGGTATGGAGGAGGTCTTGTTGAAGCAGGAGGCAAATATTATATGGTGGTTCGTGGAGTGATCCATAAATACAATCTGGAGGCGAATAAATTAGACCGCCTGGATATTGGATTTAAATTCAACAGAAACCTCAATGAAGAATTTAATCAGATGTTCTACGAAACCTGGGCCGGGCTGGAAGAAAACTTCTATAACGAAACTTTCCATGGCATCGACTGGTTAAAAACACGCGAGCACTATGCCAGCTATCTTCCATACCTGAACAACCGGACCGACCTTCGGGTGCTGTTAAACGATATGCTGGGAGAATTGAACTCTTCACACCTGGGCTTCAATAGCTTTGGTAATGAAGAACGTAAAAACCTCAACTATGCAACCAACGAAACCGGAATCATTTTCTCTGATAAAGACCCTTTTAAAGTAGAAAGGATTGTGGCAAGAAGTAATGCCAGACACACTGGCGTTGACTTGAAGGCAGGAGATGTGATCACCATGGTAGATGGAACAAAGATTGATAAATCTGCAGACCGTGATGCTTACTTTACCAGCCCTTCCCTCGGACAGGAAATGAGCCTCACCGTGGAGCGTGGCGGAAAAGTGATCCAGACAAAAGTACACCCTCAAAGCTCTGGAGCCTTGCGTGGCAACCTTTATGATGAATGGATCACCAAAAACCGCGAGCGGGTAAAACAGCTGGGAAATAACCGGATCGCCTATACTTATATGAAAAATATGGGTGGCGGAGAATTGGAAAACTTTCTGCTGGATATGGTGGCACAGGAGAACAATAAAGAGGGGGTTATCCTCGACCTGCGTTACAATACCGGAGGAAACGTTCATGACGAAGTGTTGAAGTTTTTAGCACAGCGTCCCTACCTTCAATGGAAATACCGTGGCGG
Organism: Pedobacter caeni; assembly: GCF_900129215.1. Taxonomy (GTDB): domain Bacteria; phylum Bacteroidota; class Bacteroidia; order Sphingobacteriales; family Sphingobacteriaceae; genus Pedobacter; species Pedobacter caeni. The sequence continues at coordinate 126,058 of NZ_FQUQ01000009.1, forward strand.
AAAAATGGCGCCTCAAAGTAATTTTGGCCCTGCCGCAAAACCAATCGTGCTCCTGATCAATGAACAATCCTTAAGTGATGCCGAAATGACTGCTGCGGGATTCAAAGAATTAAAATTAGGAAAGATAATTGGTACAGAAACCTATCGTTGGATTATCTTTACCTCTGCCAAAGGGCTGGTTGATGGTTCATCTTATCGCCTTCCTGCATGGGGCTGTTATACCCTTGATGGAAAAAATTTAGAAAGTGAAGGTGTATCTCCTGATATTTACGTCAAAAATACATTTCAGGACCGTTTGGAAGACAAAGATCCTCAACTGGAACGTGCAGTATCAGAAATACTAAAAGATTTAAAAAAATAATATGGAAAACCTGTTAACGGACAGACAGTTTTGGGTGAATTATTGGGAGAGCAAGACCGATTTGTCGGTTAACATTCCGTCGAACTACCTTTTTCATAAGGAACTTGGAGAGATCATCAATAAGCAAGGCGTAAAAACAGCAATTGAGCTCGGAGGATTTCCGGGCTATTATGCCGTGTTCCTGAAGAAATATTTCAAGCTGGATGTTACCCTGCTGGATTATTTTGTACATCAGCCGGTAACGAATGCTTTGCTGGAAGCCAATCAGCTTAAGGCATCAGACATTCACATCATTGAAACCGACTTGTTTAATTATCAGCCGGAACAACAGTTTGACCTCGTTTTATCTTGTGGTCTGATCGAACATTTTAATGATACCGCAGATATCATCAACAGGCACATTGCTTTTGTGAAACCGGGAGGGACCTTACTCATCACCCTTCCTAATTTTAAAGCATTAAACGGTTGGTTGCAAAAGACTTTCGATAAAGAGAACTACGATAAACACAATATCGACTGTATGGATCCCGCCTTATTGGCCAATATCTGTAAACAAGCAGGTCTGGAAGTAGTCCAGTCTAAATACTTCGGATATTTTAGCCTCTGGCTGGAAAATGAAAAACAGAAATCTGCAGGTGTTCGTCTGTTAAAGAAAACAATGTGGCTGACGGGTAAAGTATTCACTAAAATTTTCCCTTTTAATTCGAAACAATTGTCCCCTTATATTATCTTAGAAGCAAGAAAATCATAAACATATGTCTATCAGCTGGGGGTATTCACCTAAAGTCGAAAAATTTATTCCACTAGGGGAATACCCAGCCGATAAATACCTGATCATTGTCAGGCAGGTGGTAGAGAACCTTGGCTGGAAGCTGAGCCATGTGTCTGAATCTGGCTTAATCGCTTACACGGGCCTTTCTCTTCAATCCTATAGTGAAGAGATTTCCATTCGCATAAAATTGAACTTTGCTATTTTTAAAAGTGAATGTGTAGGCATACAGATGCTCTTTAACGACTATGGCAAAAATGAGCAGAACCTGCAAAAATTCTTTGATGAATTTGAGTATGTTCAATATCACCTGAAGGATACCTGGGAGGAGGAACTGATTAAATTTCATGAAGAGGTGGCACTTCAGGACGACCAGTATTTTGAAAAAGCACCTTTAGCAGCAAAAGATAAAATCAGGAATGTATTCTATTTGTTCATTCCCAGAAAAGGATACCTGGTTACACCAATTCTCCTTTACCTCAATATTGGCTATTATCTTGCAATTACGGTCCGTCTTTATTTCCTCTCTTTCTCCGTACAGCGCGGTGAAATAGCTCCGGAAAATATAATTGATTTAGCTAATCATATTTATTCCACATTTGGAGTGAATTCAAGAGATGCGATACTGAATGGGCAGTTCTGGAGGTTGATCAGTCATCAGTTTATTCATTTTAATCTCTCTCATTTGTTTTTCAATATGTATGCCTTGATCTACATCGGATTAATGGTCGAAAATAAACTGGGGGGCTGGAAAACCCTCGCTATATATCTTTCGGGTGGTATTTGTGGAGGGTTGATCAGTGTGATTGGTCATAGAACAGGAGTAATGGGGGGTGCCTCAGGTGCCATTACGAGCTTGTTTGGGGCCTTTCTTGCACTCTTACTATGTAAAGCATTTGAGAAGAACGCGAACAGGGCATTACTGATCAGCACGCTCATCGTCGTTGCTTTGATGTTGTTTAACGGATTGATGAAACGACAGGTAGATAATTCTGCCCATATTGGCGGACTTGTTTCCGGATTCCTGATTGGATATTTGCTGTACCAGCCTACGAGCCTTGGTTTTAAAACCAATATTTACCAAAGGGCTGTAGTGGCTGTGTTATTGGTGCTGACTCTTGCTGCCGTTATATTTCAGTTTACTCCCCGATATCAGAAGGAAGCATATGAAGAACTGGTAAAGCAATACCTGGAAAATAACAGCAGGTTTATGAAGATCTATACCATAAACAATAGTATGTCTAAAGAAGACAAGATCAGACTGGTCACCACAGATGGGGTGGAAGCCTGGAAGAAGAATCTGGATATTGTTAAAAAAATGGAGAAACTACTGCTTTTGGAGGAAGATAAAGCAGCTATCAAGTTTCGGGCTATTCAGGCACGAAGAGGGCATGCGGTATCTTTGCTTATGGTCAGAAATTATCAGGCAGACGATGCGCCATACCTAAACCAAATCAGGCGATTGCTCGCTGACATGAATAACATTGTCGTAAAAGATGGAGATAAAGAGTAGAAAGAAAAGGCAGCTTATCCTAAACGCTGCTTCACATACCTTTTAAGCCGCTCCCATAAATTCCCCTTCCTGGTAGACAAGAACTCCCTGATCGCCTCGTAGGCGTCTTTATTTTCCTTTATTTCCGAAGGATAATGGCCGATTGGCTTAGGGTTAATGATCACATTGTAAATGTCGTTGATGCCCGAATGAATTCCAGTCCCATCGTGCCCGATGTTGTTCACCAGGGATTGCGCAGGATTCAACGTTATTCCTCCTTTCAAGAAGATGGAAGCATACCAGCGGATGGCCCAGGAGTTGTTTTTCCCTTTTTTGAAGTCCTGCATCTGTTTCCAGAAATTCATTTTATGCTCAATAGAGAATTCTGATCTCTTTCTGGCATCAAACTGTCCCATCAGCGTATCAATATTGGGTTCAAAATGTTGCCATGCCCGATCCCATGTTGCCCAGCCCCAACTGGTCGCAGCGCGGTAAAAGAAAGATTCAGGGATATTGTTTTCTTTTAAAGGATACATATAAGCTCCGATGTGCATCACACGGTCTTCGTTACGGTAGCGGTTTAAGGCTTCATTAAAATAAGTCAGCGTATAAGGGGAGGTGATGAGGTCGTCCTCCATAACGATCACCTGTTTATAGTCTTTTACCAGGCGGCTTACTCCGGCAATCACCGAATTTGCCAGACCCATATTTTCTTTGCGTTCTATGACCTCAACAGATTTAAATCCATCAACGTTCCTGAGCAATTCACGTACTTCCAATACTTTAGCCTCATCCTCCGGAGATTTAAACCCATCAGAAAAGATAAATAACCTGCTTTCAGTTGCCAGTTGATTCTGTTTAAGGAATTTTATGGTGCGCTCTGTATGCTGCGGCCTGTTGTAAACGAATAACGCGATTGGTGCAAAGCTTTGCATAGTTAGAAGATCTCGAGGTTTTGGGTTGATTTCTTTGTAAGAACCGTATACGCATTTCCAAATTGCTCCCGCTTGTGCTTTCCTAAAATTGCACCTAATATATTTTTGATCCGGTATTCCAGTTCAATTCTTAAGGTCTTAGCCAGGGTTTTAGGTGTTTTCTTCACCTTAAATTCACAGAACTTGATGGTATCTATAGCTGTAAGTGAAGTTTTATCTGCTTCCACTGAAAGGCCTTCACTTTGCAATAGAAATCGGATCAGTGTAGGCGTATACATATTGATATGCCCATAGTTCAGAAAATGTTTCATGCGCTGGTCTACCCCGAAACGGTAATCCAAAGGAACTTCAATCACCAGGTATTTCGCTACCCTTTTCAGTTCCCGTAAAAGCATGCGTTCATGTTCTACATGTTCCAGAACATGGGCTAGGATCACGAGGTCAAAGCTGTCATCCGCATAAGGGATGGTATATCCATCAAAGCTGTTCACCTCTTTTAAGCGTTCCAGCTTTCTGTCTCTGATTAAAGAAACGCCGCTGTCTGCGATTTCAAGGGCATAAAGCTCCTCACCGAATTTCCATTCATTCAGATAATGCAGAATACTGCCATCTCCGGCACCTACTTCCAGTATCTTTTTAGGCTTAATCCCCTCACAAACTTCTATCAGGTTCTTTGCTTTGGCTTTTGCACCAAGCATGCGCCATTCTACATCACTATCCGTGTAGAAATCATTATAGGAGGCAACAATGTCTTCTGTGATTAGTGCCATCTCTATTAGTCTTTTATGCCATCAATGATGAGAGAAGAATAACCTAAAGGCTCATTAAACCTTTTGTCGAACCTTCTGGACCTCAGGATATGGCCATCTTCACTTTTCCAGTCTGTAAAATGAAACTGTTGTTGCTCATCATAGTATTCCAGAAGCTGAACTCTGAAACCGGCATCTTCCAGCACTTTCGATAACTGATGATAGTCGTATAGTAGTTTATGATCGTCGGCACCTTCACCATGTCCTCCGGGTTTTACCATATCGATATAATCCTTGTTGGGATGAAAACCATCGGGCACGGCAATTCTGATGCTACCCCCTTTTTCCATAAACTGGAAACAGTTTTTTAAAGCGATTAGTGCATTGGCATAGCTGATGTGCTCAAATACATGTTCTGCAAGGAATTTTGCCGCTTTCTTTTCGCCGAAAAGGTTTTGAAAAGAGCTTTTTTCCAACAAGTTTAAGCTTTCTATGTTTGTAGGCAGCCAGTTGGGATAAGCAGTTTTCTCAGAGCCAATGATGATGTTCAAAGGCGCAGATGAATTCTTTATTTTGGACTTTAACTGAATAAGGTCCAGCATGTTTATTGGTTTTAATACGATTGATCTTACTACCTTTCTTAAGGACATCTGTAATGGTTATATTGTTAATTTGTCAGCAATGGCCAGAAGCCTGCTGATATGGTGGTTGCCATGAGCTTTAATAGTCAAAGTTAAAATGTTAAACGCAAAAAGCTAATATATCAGTATAATTATTGATTGCAATGATGATCCCTTTAAGGTTTAGGGGAACCTGGCCTGTTTTTGATCTTCTGCACAAGGGTAATCAGGAATAAGGATTTGAGCATCATAATGCCTTGCGGCCGCGTTTTAGGGACGAGCAGAATCATAAAATTAGAGCACAAATAGGCGATCAGTGTGGCCACAGCAGCACCGGTGATGCCGTATGCGGGAATCCAGTATATGTTTAAAACGATATTGATCAGCGCACCGATTCCAGTCCGGACCATCGATAGTTTGGTATGACCTTCGGCGATGAGAAACTGTCCGCTTGCAGTGCCCAGAAAGGTAAATATACCTGCCCAGATGTGTATTGATAAAACATGCGAAGCTTTCCAGTATTCCGGAGTATAGAACTGGTGATAAATCAGGGGAGAGGCAAATGTCATGAAAATCGCAATGCTGAGACTGATCCAAACCATCAGGTCATACATGTTCTGCATTCTCTTTTGATATCTTTCCGGATCATCTCTTTTTGCATTCATGATGGCAGGGAAAACAGCGGTAACTATGGCTACAGGTATAAAATACCAGGACTCCGACAACTGTACGACACTCGAGTAAATCCCCTGTTCTTTAGAGCCCAGATAACTTTGAATCATCAATGCATCTATTTTCATGTAAATAGAAACCAGAATTGCAGAAAAGGCCATTGGCCAGGAGTTTTTCAATAAAAACTTAGCAATGCCACTTTCATATTTCCACTGAAAAATAGACGAACCGTTTTTTTGATAAACATATATATACCCAACAGCAAGTAAAATAACATCCAGGAGCAGCGCAAATATAAACCAGGTCAGGTTCATTCCGCATAACATGAGTGCCAGCTTAAAGGCGGCTGAAACTAAATTTCCCAGCACCTGAACGCTCATGATAAATTTACCCTGTGCCCTGGACTGAAAATAACTGTCAATAATGTTAAACGACTGGAATACCCCCGTAAAGCTGACAATCAGCACATAGGAAAAAGAAGCTTCTATCGGTTTTATCCCATTAAGAAGCTGATAAGCGAAGTAAATAAGTGGAAGGATGGCCAATCCCCCGATCAATTTGAGGACGAATGCTGTTCCCAGAAGCTGATTTTTTTTTTCAGGAAAGCGTAACAATTCTCTTGTCACAAAGCCATCCAGACCCAATGCTGCTGCGGCGATAAAAAAAGTCGCAAATGCCAATGGATAATTATATATACCGAATTGGGTTGCCCCCAGGTAATTGCTGACATAAATGCCAATCAGAATCTTTATTCCAAGACTGCCCACTCTGGCGATCATTAACCAGCCGGCATTTTTAGCATATTTCTCTAACGCCCCCTGATCAAAACCAGGAATACTTGGGATTTTCATTCTTGTTTAGCCTTACTTATTTTTAAGTTAAAGGTGCACCAACTGCAATCGCACAGCTATGTCCTGGTTGTCCATGTGCAGGGTTAAGCCTTACCTCTTTTTGATTTTTAGGAACTGAAGTCGGGGTTGTTGCGGGGCTGGTTGTTACTGAAACAGGTGTAGCCTGAGTTGCAACAGGGGTAGCCGGTACAGCAACTGGTGTACCCGGAGCTGCAGGTGTATTGTTTTTCGCATTCAAAGGAGCTCCTACCGGAAGCGCACAATCGTGATATGGTTGCCCATGAGCAGGATTATTAGCTGGTTTTTCTCCAGTGGCAGCCACCGGTGTCGAAGCCGAAGGAAGACCTGCAGGAGTTGGGGTAATTACCGATTGTGTTTGCTTTGGACTGGAATTACAAGCAGAAAGTGCCAGTACAACGCAACTGATATAAAGGATCCTTTTCATAAGCGTATATTTTTATTCTCTTTTTTAAAGATAACAGAAAGACAAAGATGTAAAATTTGTTGGGTTATCTTCTGTAGCTCCGTTCAATCCTACGTAATTGTTGCAAATGGTGGTTCAAATGGATTTCAATAAATCTTAACCACTGAAAAGCATTTAAATAACCGAGTTTAGGATGAGGCGTTTTAAGTGCTTTATCTGCATTTTCGATCTGTTTACAGGCAATGTCCAGTTGCAAAAGAAACTCATCCATTAATTCCAAAGCTTCTGTCTTACTGATTTTCTTCAACCGGACGGCCAGCTTTTTAGGCGCTTTATATTTTCCGGGTGGCAGGCTGCCAAAGAATAAAATCAGTTTTACGGTAAAGGCAGTTGGCTTTCTTTCTCCTTTTCCGGAAATGGTATTGGTCATTTCAGTGAGGGAAAGAATGCTTGCATCGAAGATGTGAAAGTAAACTTCACTGTACGACCAACCTCCCATAGGAGGACTCAGTAAGAAAGTCCCTTCATCGGTTTGGGCCAGACGGCTTCGATAGCTGCCTGTAATATCCTGAATCTTTTTATAGTCTTTGGCAGCGCTCATCGATGATAAATATTATTGTTTATTGATCCAGTTGATCATGTCTTCCTGGGCAAATAGCGACATCAGTGCCTTAGGAACCTTGATATAGTTTTTACGATCTACTACATAAGGATATGCAAAATGTGCCAGATCTATTTTCTCTTCGTCAAAGGGAAAGACTTTCAATAAAGTGAGCAGCTGATTGGTGGTGATCCTTGAGTTTTTTAAGGTCGTTTTTGCCAGTGCCAGCTTGTTCTTTGGAAACGCTTCATTTTTAATAATTCCGATTGCATCGTTAAACTCCTCATCGGTCATGGCCTCATTGTATTCATAGTCGGGCCCCTGGTTATTGTTTGCAAAACTTCTGTCCCAGTTGTCCAGTGCATACTGTCCACGGTCAAATATCGGAAGGGTAAGCACATTGCGCAATCCTGATCTTCTGGAATAGCTGAGGATCATACGGGTATTTGGAGCAACATTAACCCGTTTGCGGAATACTTCCATGCTATCTTTCATCACTACCAGTGTAGGAGAATTCCTGTATACATCATAAAACCGGAAGCGGCCTTTAGCTGATCCGGCAAAATCGTCGTCCAGATAAACCACATAATTCCCCCGGTCCGGAATTTCGACAAATACTTCAGAGGTACTCCGGCTCTGCCCGAAGATGAAGGATGTCTGCAGCAAAACGGCAAACAGTAAAACTAATTTTTTCATAAGGTTTTTTATTTGTGTGTCTTTCAGGAATGCGAATCCCATACCAAAATATATCGCCTTTAGAAATGATTCAGCAATTCTTCCAGATGTGTGATTTGCCATAACACATCTTCCGGTTTTTCTTTGTTCAGCGGGTTGAAATAAATCGCCTTCATCCCATAATCCTGAGCACCGCGGATGTCGGCTTCCAGGCTATCCCCAATCATAATGCTTTCTTTTTTTAGCGCGGAAGCCTTTTGCAATGCATACTCAAAAATGGCTTTGTCGGGCTTATTAACGCCTACATCTTCCGAAATGATCACATTTGAAAAAAAGGGATTCAAGCCTGATTTATCCATTTTTGTAAGTGTACTTTCTTTGAATCCGTTGGAAATGATATGCAAAGTATATTTTTTTTGCAGGTAAGTCAATACTTTTTCTGAACCTTCAAATAAATTGGTTCTTGTGGGGGTGATGCGCACATAATCGTCTTCAAATTGAGACGGAACATGAGCCGGGTGTATGCCTAACTGGATAAAAGTTTTACTAAAACGTTCAGATCTTAACGTTTCTTTCGTAATTTTTCCTAAATGATATTCTGCCCAGAGGATCTGGTTGTTTTCTGTATAGGTATCAATAAACTCACGTGATGAACGTAGTCCAAGTGATTCCAGCTGATATTGATGGTATAATTCTGTCAGGGTTTCTTCTGCATTTCTGTCAAAATCCCAGATGGTATGGTCTAAATCAAAAAAGATATGTTTAATCATTATTCAGGGGGTTATGCTGGTGTCAATACCTTGTGGTAATGAACACGAATGCCGCAAAGATAAGAACAATCAATACTTTCAGGTACCGAAGTATCCTAGTGGCAAGGGTATATTGCTTTTTCGCACTTTCAGGTGTAACCGGTTTCAGGTAACTGAAGTATTGTGGAAACCGGGCTGCTATGCTCAGCAAAATATAAAGAGAAGTCAATACGGTCAATAGTTGATAAAGATCAGACTTATGTCCGAAGGCATTGGGTTTTCCATTAATACTGAAATGGGTAGGAATGGAATCAGGGAGTCTGGAATAGAGTATAAATACATAAATCCAGGTGGCCAATAGCAATAAAAGGGTAAAAGCTTCGATTATCTTGTCGAAAAAGGAAAGTTGGAGCTTGATAACGGGTCTCTTCTCTGTAGTCATTTTTTAATATTATTGTTTTACCCCATATGCAAGATCCCCAGCGTCACCCAGACCGGGAACAATGTAAGATTTGCTGGTCATCTCCTCATCGATTGCCCCAAGCCATAATTTTGCTTTAGGTAAATTAGCCCGCACATGATTTACCCCTTCGGTACTGGCAATTGCCGCAACAATGTGCAATTCCTTGATCTGATAACGGTTTAAAAGTTCTTTACAACATAGCACCATGCTCATTCCGGTGGCCAGCATGGGATCGGCCATGATCACAATTTTATCTGTCAGGTCGGGAGTAGAGATATACTCCACCTGAATTACAAAATTCCCGTTTTTATGGTTTTTTCTGTAGGCGGTAATGAAGGTAGATTCTGCCTGATCAAAAACATTTAACAATCCCTGATGTAACGGAATTCCTGCCCTTAATATTGTTGCCAGCACGGGTTGCTGTGTTAAAAAAGCAGTCTTTGCTACGCCTAAAGGGGTTTGTGTCTCTTTTCGTTCGAACTCAAGCGTCTTGCTGATCTCGTAAGCGAAGAATTCGCCCAGGCGTTCCATATTTTTTCGGAAGCGCATGGCGTCTTTCTGGATGTGCTCATCGCGGAGTTCGGCAAGAAAAACATTGGCAATGGAAGTCGTTTTGTCAAGGTTAAATATCATCGTGTAAAGGTCTAGAAGGGTGTAAAGATAAAAGATTAGGCAAGAGCAATGGCCTGATCATGCCAAAGACTGTAAAAACTTCCATTCACCAGTTTCACATGGTCCATTAGCTCATTCAATTGTAACAGCAGGTCTTTTGAACGTTTATCAGATCGTAATGACTTATCTGTCAGTGCGATTGGGTAAATTTTTAATTGCGACTGTGCCTCGATCTGCAGGTCATACCAATAAAACGGACTGCAGGTACCTGCCCTGAAACCCGGAGTATCGGGATAATACATGCTGTAATCCTGATTGATATTTTTTGTGGTTAGGCGGAGATAGCTTTTCGGAATCCTGAGGCGTTCCTCCCAATTGCTACTCCGCTGCGGGTCTGGAAGCAAAAATTCAGGCTTATCAGAGATGCCCTTTTTATTCATCTCCAGCATCAGGCTATGAATTCCCTTGATTTGCTGCTCATAATGTTTTCCCTGGAGCTTTGCTTTTAATAAAGCGTTCATGAAATGTAAAGCTTTCTTTAGCTTGCTATCCTCCGACCTGGACTTAGGTCTGGGAGAGTAGGCTGGCCGAAAGCTGAAATCTTTCTTTCCAAAGAGGAGGGAAGGAAAGTTTTTGAGTAGGATGTTCTTCAAAATCAACGCCCATTCATCAATCACCGGAACCTGAAGCAGCCCCAGTTTATGTTGCAGGCTTAACGAAGCATGGTAATTAGGGCCTTTCCGATCGTCAAAAGGAAGGTATTCTTCATATCTGGTCAGAAAATAGAAAGATGCGGCGAAGATATCAAAAGGCAAAAGGCTTCCCGTTACCGGAAAAGGGACTTTCTGATCGCCAAAGGTGGTAATTCCAATGCGTTGGGGGCTGATCTTCTGATCTGTCAGTAAACCACTGCCTTTGAAAAATAAAGCCCCGGATATCGCTTGTTTTCCATAACAAAGCTTCGGCCGGTCTGCAGTGATAAATTCGGATAAGTTCTGGCTAAAGTCCAGATCTACCCTCAATATATCCTTAAAGATGAAATTAAAGATATATTTAATGCGCGGAGTGATCAGGGGGCTATAAACCAGAAGCTTCATAGTATATAATTTAGTATATAAAATTTATCTTTGGATCTCACAGTAAATATACATATGAAATTTCAAATTGTTTTAGCAGGGAGGATAATTTCTGTCAATTAAGCCGATATACGAAGAGCCGGAACTGTGGAAAGAAATTATCAGTGGGAACCGACACGCTTTTAGCCAGGTATTTGAAGCCAGGTATCCCGTGTTGTATGCTTTTGCCCTGAAGCTTACCCGGTCTCAGGTATTGGCAGAAGAGATCATTCAGGATGTTTTTCTCAACCTATGGCTCAACAGGGCTAACCTTGATAAAGTTGAAAATTATCAGGCTTACCTCAATAGAATGACCAGGAACCTGTCTTTAAATGCCTTGCGGAACATTGCCAAACATAAAGTTCTGGTTACTGATTTCGGAGCAGATGAAAACTTTCCCGACCATTCTACCGAACATGCCCTGGAGTATAAAGATACAGTGTCTTTAGTACAGAAAGCCATAGAAAGACTCCCCGCCCAGCAACAAGAGGTATATAGATTGTGCCATAAAGAAGGGCTTACTTACGAACAGGCTGCCCTGCGATTAAATATTGCGCCCTCTACCGTGCATTCCCATATGAAAGGAGCCCTCCGCGGGATCCGTGTTTACTTTAAGAAGATGGGAATCCCAATGGTGATTATAGCCCTGATCTTGCCTTAAGGCTCTTTTTCGAATGTTTTTAAAAATATTTTCTGTTTGACTCCCCCGACCTCTTGTTTTAGGTGTCTATGTATATAGGAAACGGTTGCTAAAGAAGGTGAAGAGATGAATAAACCGTTTCCATAAAATATATGAATCAGAAACTTCCTTATTTGCTAAACCAGTATTTAAATGATAAATGCTCTGATCGGGAGCTGGCAGAATTTTATGTACTGGTAGATGATCCTGCAAATAATATGGAATTGAGTGACCTGCTCGACGACGCTATAAGTACATCTACCGATGAAAAACAGCTGAGCGCAAACCAGGAATCTGAACTGCTTCAGTATATCTTCGAATACAAAGAGCTAGCCGCCCCCGGGTATAAACCTGTCAGGGGATGGGACTACCGCAGTTGGTCTGCCGCTGCGGTGCTCTTTCTTACCCTCTGTACCGGCCTTTATTATTTCAAATCTAAAGGGCCGGAACAACAGAGGGAACAAGCTGCTGCAGAAATCTCTGTGGGTGGTAATAAAGCCATTTTAACCCTGGCAGATGGAAGTGTGATCGACTTGCATAGTGCTCATCGGGGTAAGCTCACAGAAGTATCAGGGGTAAAGATCTCTAAGACCGCAGAAGGACAGCTGCTCTACCAGATCAGTGATGCCAGCCTTGTAAAAAGCAGTCTGAATACCATGAGTACACCCCGGGGCGGGCAATATATGCTGAGCCTGCCGGACGGGACTAAAGTATGGCTTAACTCGGCCTCATCTTTAAAATTCCCTACCACTTTTTCCGGACTAAATGAGCGTAATGTACAACTGAGCGGTGAGGCCTATTTTGAAGTAGCTAAACTCAAGACCCCTTTTGTGGTGACCACAGATAAACAGCGGGTGGAGGTCCTTGGTACACATTTTAATATCAATGCCTATCTGGATGAAGGCTATACCAAAACTACCCTCCTGGAAGGATCGATAAGCGTCTCTTCTTTAAAAACCGGAGCGGTGATGATGCTGCACCCGGGACAGGAATCGCTATTGAAACCAACAGGGCTGAGTGTGCAAAATGCGGATATAGACAAAAATACAGACTGGAAGAACGGCATTTTTATGTTTAAAAATGAAAGTCTGGAAGAGATCATGCGGAGAGTTTCCCGCTGGTATGATGTCACGGTTGTATACGAACAAGCCGCCCCAAGACAAGAAACTTTCAGTGGAATTGTATCCCGGTACGACAATGTAAACAAGGTGTTGCGCAGACTGGAACTCACCGGAGAAGTAAGCTTTAAGATCCAGGGAAAAAAGATCATCGTCTCGAAATAAAACAATCATATAAACCAACCAACTCAAGAATGAATAGACATTTACGTTAACATCCACCACTCCTAAGGTGACTCCAATAAAAAAGCCGGATAATGCTACGAACACTATCCGGCTAAAAGATTGAGTTAACCCCTTCCGGTTTTTATACCGGGAGAAATAAGATCGCACCCATTCCGGGCATTAACCCAACTAAACCAAAACTATGAAATTAAAAGCTTTTAACCTAGGCATGCTATGCTCCTGGCTGCCACCCAAATTCCTATTAATTGTGAAATTAATTGTAATTATAATGACCTTCAGCTTGTTACAGGTAAGTGCTGCTGGTTTTGCACAGAAATTAACGCTGAGCAAAAAACAGATTAGCCTGGAACAAATTTTTAGAGAAATCTCGAAACAGACCGGCTATCAGGTGTTTTATGCAGATAAAGGCATGGACGCTGCAAAACGTATAGATGTTAACTTTAAGAATTCCACCTTGGCTGAGGTCATGGAATTATGCCTGCAAAAGCAAAATTTATCTTATGCAATAGAAGATAAAAGCATTGTGATCCGCATTAAGGAGAAATCCATTGTGGATAAAGTGTTGGCTTACATCAATGCTGTGGATGTCAAAGGCCGGGTTCTTGATGAAACAGGACAGGGCCTTCCTAAAGCCACTGTCAGGATCAAAGGAAGCGAGCATATGGTATTAACCAACGAAAAAGGAGCGTTTCAGCTGAGCAATATAGCCGAAAATGCCATTTTACAGGTGTTTTATATCGGATATCAAACCAGAGAAATCAGTGTTGCCGAACTGAAATCAAATCCTTCCATCCAGCTTCAGGTTCGGGCCGGAGAATTGGAAGAGGTTAGTGTGATGGTCAACACAGGTTATCAGCAAATTCCCAAAGAAAGAGCAACAGGTTCTTTTACACTGGTGGATAATGCAATGCTGAATAAACAGGTAGGAGGGAATATCCTGAACCGTTTAGATGGAGTTACAAACAGTGTCTCTTTTGATAAAAAGGAGAACAGGGCCAAACTGACTGTCCGTGGCTTAAGTACAATCAACGGCTTAATGGCGCCATTGATTGTGATGGATAATTTCCCCTTTGAGGGAGATATTGATAACATCAATCCTAATGATATCGAAAGTGTAAGTGTGCTGAAAGATGCTGCGGCCTCGTCTATCTGGGGAGCCAGAGCTGCTAACGGAGTGATCGTCATTGTAACGAAAAAAGGAAGGTTCAATCAACCGCTCAAAATTCAGTTCAACTCTAACGTAACGATTACAGGGAAACCTAATCTGTTTGATTTGAAGCAGATGAGTACCAGTGATTTTATTGATGTGGAACAAAAGCTGTTCGCCGCAGGGGCCTATAAAGTGCGGGAGGGTGATAAGAGAAAACCCGAGCTATCGGAAGTTTTGGAATTGCTCATCGCAGCAAGAGATAAAAAGATCAGCAATGCAGAGGCGAAGGCCGGAATTGATGCTTTAAGAGGGATTGATGTTAGAAATGAAATTTCTAAATACCTATACAATACGGAGGTAAACCAGCAATATGCGCTGAATTTTCAAGGCGGAGCAGAAAAGATGACCTATATGATCTCCGGAGGTTACGACAGAAACCTTTCGGTACGTTCAGAAAAATACAACCGCATTAACCTCCGCGCAGTGAATACTTTCAGGCCGATCGATAAATTACAGATCAGCACCTCACTTTATTATACAAACAGCCAGACCACTTCAGGGAGGCCTGGATATAACATGAATTCCCTTGATGGAAGAAAAATCTATCCTTATACCCGTCTGGCAGATGATCAGGGCAATGCGGTTCCATTTAATGTGTATAGAAAAACGTATACAGATACTGCCGGAATGGGAAAACTGCTGGACTGGAAATATTATCCGCTCGACAATGATCAGCATAAAGTAACCAAAGTAAACCTCCAGAGTATCATGGCAAACGTAGGCCTGAACTATGAGGTCACTAAAGACTTAAATGTGGATCTGAAGTATCAATATGAGAATCAACAAAGGAAAACAAACCTGTTACAGGCCCTCAATAGTTTTGAGACCCGTGACCTGATCAATAGCTATTCAAAACTGAACCGCAAGACAGGCACGCTGAGCTATAATATTCCTTATGGGGCTGTCAGAAATAATGAAGTAAACAGCATGATTTCTCAGAACGGCCGTTTGCAGTTAAATTATAACAAAACAATTGGCGACCATCAGATTGCCGCATTGGCAGGAACAGAAGTAAGGCAGATTTCTACCACATTGGACGGCCGCCTTACATATGGCTATGACGAAGAAACGCTGAGAGCCGGAAAAGTTGATTATGTGAGTCCCTTTCCGAATTTTATTTCCGGAGATGCAGACTTTATAAAAGAAGGACTGAGGGCGGATGGACTGCTAAACAATTATGTTTCTTTATTTGGAAATGCTTCCTATACCTATAAAAATAAATATACCCTTTCGGGTAGTTTACGTAAGGATATGTCTAACCTCTTTGGTGTGAAAATCAACGAGAAAGGCGTTCCACTCTGGTCTGCAGGGGCTTCCTGGAACATCTCTGAAGAGTCATTTTACAACCTGGAATTTTTGCCTTATTTAAAACTGAGGACCACCTATGGTGCCAGTGGAAATCTGGACAGTAGAAGAACAGCTGTTCTTACTCTACAAAGCGCAGGTGCGGCTTTTTATACGGGTTATCCACAGTCTGTGATCAGTCAGCTTCCCAATCAGGAACTTCGCTGGGAAAGAGTAAAAATGTTCAATATCGGTGCTGACTTTGGATTGATTAACAATGTGCTTTCCGGAAGCATTGAGTATTACCATAAAAAAGGATTGGATCTTTTTGGTCTGGACGATATGGATTATACCACTACAGGAGTACCCAGAATTCTTAGAAATGTAGCTAATATGGAAGGGAATGGGGTTGATCTGGATTTGAACGCCAAGCTGATTGACCGGAAATTTAAATGGTCACAACATCTTAATTTCAGCTATAATACGAGTAAGGTCACTAAATACTTATTGAGAAGTACCAGTGGAACTGACTATATCAGCGATGGTCTGCAACTCGCTCCTCTGCCTTTGGTTGGGCAGCCTGTTTTTGCACTTGTATCTTATAAATGGGCCGGACTGGATCCGCTTACCGGTGATCCGCAAGGGTATTTGAATGGCCAGCCCTCAAAAAATTATAAGGAATTTACAGGAGTAAACAGCAAGATCTCTGATATGGTATTTTCGGGTTCTGCAGTACCTACAGTTTTCGGTAATTTCATGAATACCCTAAGCTGGAAAGAACTGTCAGTAACGGTAAACATCACCTATAAAATGGGTCATTATTTTAGAAGAGGATCAGTAGACTATAATAGATTGGTTGCCTTTGAGGCTAAAGGGGGGCATTCAGATTATGCCAATCGCTGGCAACAGCCGGGTGATGAAAAACATACTGATGTTCCCTCATTTGTGTATCCAAATAATATCGATAGAAATAGATTTTACAATAGCTCGGAAGTGCTGATCAGCAAAGCGGATCACATCCGCCTGCAGTTTGTGAATCTTGCTTATAATTTGAAAAAGAGCGAATGGTCAAAATTACCTGTTCAGCAGGTTCAGTTTTTTGCCAATGCAAATAACCTTGGGATTTTATGGAGAGCAAACAAGTTCGGTATTGATCCTGAGTATAACAATGAGTTCAACCCGAAGGCGAGTTTCTCCTTTGGACTAAAAGCAGATTTCTAATTCTTAATAAAGAACATGATGAAAAAAAATATTAATTTATATATCCTCTTACTGTTTGCCTTTAGTACTCTTGCTTCCTGTAAGAAATTTCTGGATGAGAAGCCGGATCAAAAACTAATGGTGCCAAAAACACTGGAAGATTTTCAAAGCCTTTTGGACGGTAATTTTGAAATGAACCTCGCCTCAACTTCTGCCGGATTGATCAGCTCGGATGATTATTCACTTGGTAATGATGCTTACAACAAACTTGATGTTGATCAGCGTAATATGTATACCTGGCAAGATAAGAGCTTCTCAGAAGTGAGGGTTAACGACTGGGGTTCTGTTTATACCCAAGTTTATAATGCCAACGTTGCTCTGGAGGGAGTAGAGAAAATCACTAAGGCCTCCTTTAATGAATCAAAATGGAATAATGTTAAAGGTTCAGCGCTGTTGTTCCGTGGAAGGGCCTTTTTCGAGGCTGCTTTAATCTGGGCTAAGGCCTATGATGCGGCTTCTGCAAATACTGATCCCGGTATCCCGTTAAGGATGACTTCGGATTTTAATGCGAAAACAACAAGACCGAATGTTCAGGAAACCTATGCACAGGTTCTGAATGATCTGAAACAGGCCGCAGATTTATTACCAGCGCATCCGGATCACCCGATCCGCCCTTCAAAAGGAGCAGCTTATGCCTATTTATCCAGGGTGTATCTGGCCATGCGGGATTACCCGAATGCAGGCAAATATGCCGATGCTGCGCTGCAGCTGAATGATAAACTGATTGATTATGCAGCCCTGGACGATACTGATTTTTATCCTTTGCCTGGAATCACGAATCCGGAACTCATCATGTTCTTTACCATGGAGACTTCTTTTACTCCTGTGATTGATCAGTCTCTATACGATCTGTATGCTGATAATGATTACAGAAAGACCGTTTTCTTTGAAGAAAACAGAGATGGATCAATGGGTTTTAAAGGAAGCTATGATGGGAGCTATGCCTACTTCACGGGAGTGGCGACTGACGAAATGTACCTGAATCGGGCAGAATGTGCTGCAAGAGGAAACAAGGTAAGCGATGCAATGAAGGACCTGAATACACTGCTGGGAAAACGAATCAATGGTTTTGTTCCGCTAACAGCTACTGATCCGGCTGATGCGCTGCGGTTAATCCTTCAGGAAAGAAGAAAAGAACTGGTATTGAGAGGAACGCGTTGGATGGATTTAAAACGACTGAATAAAGAATCTGAATTTCAGGTCACCTTAAAACGGACTGCAGGAGGTAAGGAATATGTTTTACTACCAAATGATCCGAAATATGCATTGCCTATTCCTGATCAGATCATTATGAAATCGGGAATCCCACAAAATATAAGATAATGATCTTTCTGTCCCGATTGGGGACAGAAGACATAAAAAAGAGTTTTCAGCAGAAATTGCTGCAAAAAGATCATAATACCCCCCCTAATGCCCTCCTCTGGACACTCCCCGTTCAGGGGAGTTTTTTATTGTGGAGAAAGACAAGCTATACATTGAAAGAATAATCCGCATAAATAATTGCTTATCTTTGATCTTTACGAACCGAGCGTGAGCGATAAATAGAAAATCTACAGATGAAATTTCAACTTGTATCAGACTATAAGCCAACAGGAGACCAGCCCAGTGCCATCAAGCAACTGGTAGATGGGGTAAACAACGAAGAGAATTATCAGACATTGCTCGGGGTAACCGGTTCCGGTAAAACTTTTACCATAGCCAATGTGATTCAGCAAACTCAGAAGCCTACGTTAATTCTGAGTCATAATAAAACACTAGCTGCGCAGCTTTACGGAGAGTTTAAACAGTTTTTTCCTGAAAATGCGATCAATTATTTCGTTTCCTATTATGATTATTATCAGCCTGAGGCATTTATGCCCAGCACCAATACCTATATAGAAAAAGACCTGAGCATCAACGAGGAAATCGAGAAGCTGAGGCTGCGGACTACTTCTGCTTTGATGTCCGGACGCAGGGATGTGATCGTCGTTTCTTCTATTTCCTGTATCTATGGTATGGGAAACCCGGAGGATTTTTCCAGATCAGTTTTCCGTTTTGCAGTAGGAACGAGAATTTCAAGAAATAGCTTTTTACATAGCCTGGTAGAGATTTTATATGCCCGGACTACGAATGAATTTAAGCGTGGAACATTCCGCGTAAAAGGAGATACTGTAGATATTTTTCCTGCTTACCTGGACAATGCCTACCGCATTTCCTTCTTTGGCGATGACATCGAAGAATTGAGTGTAATTGATCCTGTTACAGGGAAAACACTGGAAAAACTGGAAGATATGGCCATTTATCCGGCCAACCTGTTTGTGACGCCAAAAGACCGTTTTACCTCTTCCATCTGGGGAATTCAGGAAGAGCTGGAGATCCGCAAAAATCAATTGATTGGTGATCGCCATGTATTGGAGGCCAAAAGACTGGAAGAAAGGGTCAACTTTGATATCGAAATGATGAAAGAGCTAGGCTATTGCTCAGGAATTGAGAATTATTCCCGCTTCTTTGATGGCCGTTCACCAGGAATGCGTCCTTTCTGTTTGCTGGATTATTTCCCGGATGATTACCTGATGGTGATTGATGAGAGCCACGTAACTGTACCTCAGATCCGTGCGATGTATGGAGGAGACAGGTCCCGTAAAATGTCATTGGTAGAATATGGTTTCCGATTGCCTTCGGCATTGGACAACCGCCCTTTAAACTTCGACGAATTTGAAAGCCTTGCTCCACAAACGATTTATGTAAGTGCGACTCCGGCGGATTACGAATTGCAGAAAACCGAAGGTGTGGTGATTGAACAGGTGATCCGTCCGACAGGGCTACTTGATCCGCTGATTGAAATCAGACCCGCAGTTAATCAGGTGGATGATTTGCTGGAGCAGATCGATAAAACCATTAAAATGGGCGACCGCGTCCTGGTCACTACCCTGACCAAAAGAATGGCGGAGGAACTGGCCAAGTACATGGACCGCCTAAATATAAAATGTCGTTACATTCACTCAGAGGTGAAGACCCTGGAGCGGGTAGAAATCTTACGCGGACTCCGTCTGGGAGAATTTGATGTGCTGATCGGGATCAACTTGTTAAGAGAAGGACTGGATTTACCGGAAGTTTCACTTGTGGCAATCCTGGATGCAGATAAAGAAGGTTTCCTTCGTTCAGACCGTGCCCTGATCCAGACCATCGGAAGGGCAGCGCGTAACGACAGGGGAAGAGTGATCATGTATGCAGACAACATTACGGATTCTATGGCCCGGACCATTTCCGAAACGAACAGGCGCAGGGAGAAACAGATCGAATATAACCTGGAACATGGCATTACGCCTAAAACCGTGGGTAAAAGCAGAGAGGCGATATTGGAGCAAACCTCCGTATTGGATTTCTCAGGAAACGCTGCAAGGGCTAAGGCTTATGTTGAGGTAGATGAAATCAGTATGGCTGCTGATCCGATCGTTCAGTTTATGACCAAACCGGAAATGCAGAAATCAATTGACAAAACCCGCAAAGACATGGCAAAAGCGGCAAAAGAAATGGATTTCCTCATGGCCGCCAGGTTGCGTGATGAGATGTTTGCCATGGAAAAAGTATTTGAAGAAAGATTTAGTAAATAAGATGGACGGAAAGAATAGAAAAGACATTTACCCGGGATTGGAAGTAGACATCATCCTGAAAAAAGACCAGAGAAGTGGTCAGCTAACACGAGGCATTGTAGCCAATTTGCTCACTTCTTCTGCATACCATTCCAGAGGAATTAAAGTGCGTCTGGAAGATGGACAGGTAGGTCGTGTGGCCGAAATTGTAGAAGATTAATACGAGGTATGTAATCAAAATGCAATAATCAGAAGGGGTTTGTAATAATGAAAATCTAATTCCGTCTATATTTGTAAACATTAAATTAACAAAAATGGGATTTTTAAAATTTCTTTTTATCGCTTTTTTAGTACTCTATATCATCCGGATTATTTTCCGTCTGGTATTTCCGATGGTACTGAAAAACATGTTTAGCAAGGTTCAGCAACAGGCTGAAAACCAGGCGAGACAACGCAATAGCAGACCGGAAGGTGCTATTTCTATCGATTATATGCCTCCACAACCTAAGGGTGGGAGAACGGATAAACTGGGTGATTTCGTAGACTATGAGGAGGTAAAATAAAGGTATTTTATTCTTATCGATAAATTTACTTCCTAATCTGTATCAATTTTATATTTTTGGGGTTAGTTTAATCTTAAACAAACCTTAATGAATAATTGGTTAAAAGCGAATGGCATACACCTGGCCATCATTGGATTTTTTGTTATCATCTGTTTTGTCTATTTCAGTCCCGTATTGCAAGGAAAAGCACCTTCGCAAAGTGACGTTATCCAGGCAAAGGCCACAGCCAAAGAAATTATGGATTACAAGGCTAAAGATGGCAAAGGGCCTCTTTGGACTAACCAGATGTTTGGAGGTATGCCCGCTTATCAGATTTGGGTTCAACACCCGCTTAATGGAGCAACGTATGTCATCTCTTTCGTAAAAGCGATCTTTCCGGATCCTGTAGATGCAGTTCTTTTGTACCTTGTTGGAGCTTACCTGCTCTTTTGTGTACTCCGGGTTAATCCCTGGCTGGCAGCGGCAGGAGCAATAGCTTTCGCTTTTACTTCCTATAACTTTATCATCATTGCCGCAGGGCATAGCAATAAGGCGCTGGCCATTGCTTTCTGTGCGCCGATCATTGCAGGGGTAATCCTCACCCTCAGGGGTAAATACTGGTTGGGAGGAAGTTTAACGGCTTTATTCCTGGCTTTAGAGATCAGGGCGAACCACATTCAGATGACCTATTATCTGATGATTGCCCTCCTGATTTTTATCGGGATCGAAGTATATCATGCAGTAAAAGAAAAGAAAACAGCCTCATTTGGGAAAGCAATCAGCTTCCTGGCAGTCGCTTTGGTCCTGGCTTTTATGGTGAACGCCGGAAAACTATGGACAACTTACGAATATGGTAAGGAGTCTAACCGCGGTAAATCAAACTTAACAACAGATAAAGCCGAAGAGAAAAACGGTTTGTCAAAAGAATATGCTTATGGCTGGAGCCAGGGGGTAGGCGAAAGTTTCACTTTCCTTATTCCAAACCTTTATGGAGGCCCTACAAGCATTGACGAAATGGTGAAACCAGAAAGTCATACTTTTAAAGCATTACAGAGTGTAACAGGTGGTGATCCAACTCAGGCCATTCAACAGTTGGCTGGTCAGATTGGTTTCCAACAGTACTGGGGCGAGAAACCGGGTACCTCAGGACCATACTACTTCGGAGCGATTATCTGCTTCCTTTTCGTATTTGGTCTCTTAATCGTAAGAAGCAGGTTCAAATGGTGGATCTTAAGTACAACCATTTTGTTTATGCTGCTGTCTTTCGGTAGAAACTTCCCTTTGATTTCGGATCTTTTCTTCGAATACTTCCCAATGTACAATAAGTTCAGGGCGGTAGAATCGATCCTTGCCTTAGTTGGACTGATGGTTCCGGTTCTTGCGATCCTTGCCATTAAAGAAGCTCAGGAAGGAACTTATGATCAAAAGACGCTAGTTAAAAAATTAACAATCGCGGGTGGAATTACCGGTGGTTTCTGTTTATTGGTAGCCATCATGCCTACCTTATTCTTTAGCTTCAGGGCTGAAAATCACCCTCAAATGCTTCAGGCCTTGACTCAGATGTTGCAAAACAACGCCGGAGTGGCACAGAACATCATCAATGGATTGATTGAAGACCGTGTAAGCATTGCCCGTGCAGATGCGTTGCGCTCTTTATTGTTCGTTGCAATTGGTTATGGCCTGGTTTGGGCTTTCTTAACTAAAAAATTAAACGTTCAGACTGCAGTAATTCTGCTTGGACTTGCGGTTATGGTTGATATGTGGCAGGTAGATCGCCGTTATCTAAACAACAGCAATTTTGCCAGCAAAAGTGATCTGAAAAACCATTTCCAGCCACGTGATGTGGATACCTTTATCCTTGCTGATAAAGACCCTGATTTCAGAGTGCTGGATTTAAGTATCTCTACTTTCCAGGATGCGAGCGCTTCTCAGTTCCATAAAACAGTAGGTGGTTACCATGCTGCTAAGTTGAAACGTTATCAGGAACTGATCGATAACCAATTCTCGAAAAGCATCAATCAGGATGTATTGGATATGTTGAATACCAAATACCTGATCACACAGGATCCGCAAAATGGTTCTTATAAAATGCAGCGTAACCAAACTGCAGCAGGACATGCATGGATCGTTCAGAATGTACAATTCGCAAAAGATGCGGATGAGGAAATGAAAGCGATCAGCAGTTTTGATCCTAAAAAAGAAGCAATCGTAGACATCCGCTATAAATCTTTAATTGATACCAAACGCGTAGGTGCAGATCCATCAGCAACGATTAAACTGGATAGCTATCACCCGGATCACCTGGTGTACTCTTACAGCGCTCCAAGAGACATCATTGCGGTGTTCTCTGAGATCTATTACGACAAAGGTTGGAACATGTATGTAGATGGTGTTCAAAAACCTTATTTCAGAGCGGATTACGTATTGCGTGCAGCTCAGTTGGAAGCAGGAAACCATAAAGTAGAGTTTAAATTCGAACCGGTATCCTACTATATGGGTGAGAAAATCTCCCTTGCAGGTTCAATCTTGTTGCTTGCAGGTTTAGGATTTGCATTTTACTCAGAAAATAAATCAAAGAAAAAAGCAGCTTAAGCTTGTTCTTTTAAATTCTAAGGCCCGATACTGCGAAGTGTCGGGCTTTTTTTATTTTCAAAATAACTACCTTACCACATCTAATCACAAAAAAATGGATCTTCTGTTTGTAATCCCTATTCTTATCTCGGGAGTTGTTGCCCTGCTCATTTCTTTTTTTACAAAGAAAAAGTTGGATAAATCCGGGAATAAATATGCCATATGGATCAGTATAGCTACTTTTATCGTCAGTTTCTTATCAATCCTCTTTGCGATTTTTCTTCTGATTATTTCCAATATCACTATTGAAAGATAACCGCTTCCTGTTTCTTTTGATTAACCATTCTGCAAACAATAAGTTGGGAATAAAACCCAGCCAGGCATTGATCATATAGAGGTGCAAGAGGTCAATCTCTGCAAATCCCATCAACACCATTTTCCATACACGTAAAGTAACGGCCGAAAGGGTCAGGGCGTAGCTTCTGATCATGTATTCCCGGTGTTGCCGAATGTTTCCTTTTTTGATTTCAAGAACTGCTTTTAATGTAAACAAGAACCATAAACAATCGAGTGTGAGGAAAGCCAATTTGCCTGGAAGCAGACTGTTTGCGTAGACCGCCATAATCAAGGCAGCCGGGAAATTGATTAGTAGTATATCGTATACGTATATCTTTCCCATGATTTTGTGGATGCTTCTATACTCTTTTAGTAAGGAAGTGGAGAACTGCGTGAAGCCTGCCAGTAAGGCAAATATGATCGTGAAGACATGAATGTAAAATGCAATTTTCCAGTGTGTAATATGGATGAAATCTTGTTTAAACTGCAGAAATCCAATATGATCATCCAATGGATAGTAACGTATAATGCCCTTCAGCATGAGAAAAGTTGCCGCAGACAATAACAAATAGATGCAGATGATTTTGACGATATATTTGACTGTACCCAAAGGAATTCATTTTAGATGTTGCTTAAAGGTATAAAAATTGGATATGGTAGAAGAATTCATGAGTGATAGGTAACAGATAATATTTCCTTAACAGCCTGTTAATCCTTGAGTTGCACCTTTGCATCATAAACTTAAACTGTTATCCCTATGCAGGAGTTGTTTTTACTGGTATGCTTAATTGTATTGGTTGCATTCTTTTTCAGTCCTTACGAACTGATGATGGAGGAAGATGATGTCTAAAAGAGAAGTGGATATTGCTGTAATTTCAGATGTTCATCTTGGAACTTATGGCTGCCACGCAAAAGAATTACTGAAATATCTTAAGAGCATCAAACCAAAGATGCTCGTGCTGAATGGCGATATCATCGATATCTGGCAGTTTAGCAAGCGGTACTGGCCGGAAACCCACATGAAAGTGGTTCGCAAACTCATGAAATTTGTAGTAGAAGGAGTTCCGGTGTATTACCTGACAGGGAACCACGATGAGCTGCTGCGGAAATTCGCAGATATGCACATGGGTGCTTTTCACCTTCAAAATAAGCTGGTCATTGAACTGGATGGCAAAAAAGCCTGGTTTTTCCACGGAGATATCTTTGATGTAACCATGCAACATTCCAAGTGGCTGGCCAAATTAGGCGCAGTAGGTTATGATACCCTGATCCTGATCAACAGCTTTGTAAACTGGTTCCTGGAACTGGTAGGCAGGGATAAAATGAGTTTTTCCAAAAAAATAAAAGCAGCATTTAAAGATGCCGTTAAGTTTATCAATAAGTTTGAGTCCACAGCGGCAGAGCTGGCCGTTCAGAACGGTTATCAATATGTGATCTGCGGCCATATCCATCAACCGGAAATGAGAACTGTTACCACAGAGGAAGGATCGGTAATGTATTTAAACAGTGGGGATTGGGTGGAAAACCTGACCGCCCTGGAATACAGCGATAAAGCATGGAAAATTTTCAAATACGACCATAAGGATTTTGAAAAGGATGAAGTGGAAGAAGGAGAGTTGTCTGACAGTGAAGACCTTCACAGCAAGCTCGATATCAATACCTTGCTTCAAAAGATTAAATTAGAAATTGTCTAAAGCGTAAAAATTGTAGATATTCGGTGCGAATGAAAATACTATACGCTATTCAGGGTACAGGGAACGGACATATCAGCAGGGCAAGGGAAATCGTTCCTTTATTGCAGCAGTATGGTGAGGTTGATTTATTGGTCAGCGGTACGCAGGCTGATGTGAAGCTGGTTCAGGAAGTAAAATATCAACTCCATGGTTTCAGCTTCATCTTTGGAAAAAAAGGTGGGGTTAATCATTATGAAACCTGGAAAACAATGAATCTTCCGCGTTTTGTCAAAGACATGAAGACCATTCCGCTGAAAGATTATAACCTGATTTTAAATGATTTTGAACCCGTAACGGCCTGGGCTTGCAGAACGCAGGGCGTAGAAAGTGTGGGTTTGAGCCACCAGGCCTCTTTTCAATCGCGAAAAGTACCTAAACCTAAAAGTATCGACTGGGCACAGCTCGTGATGAAATATTATGCTCCGGCAAGTCATTACGTAGGGTTTCATTTTGAGCGTTATGATGATTTCATCTATACGCCTGTCATCCGTGCAGAAATCAGAAATATGGTGGTCAGCAATCTGGGCCATTATGCGGTATACCTTCCTGCAATAGACGATAAATTCTTAGTCCCCATTCTGAAACAGATCCCACAGGTAAAGTGGGAGGTGTTTTCCAAGCATACCAAAATCAGTTATACCGATGGAAATGTAGAGGTGAGTCCGGTAAATAATGAATTGTTTAACAAAAGCCTGGCTTCCTGCGCAGGTTTGTTTACGGGCGGAGGTTTTGAAGGCCCGGCAGAAGCGTTATTCCTGGGGAAAAAGCTGCTTGTTGCACCGATGAAATTTCAATATGAACAGCAATGTAATGCTTTTGCGCTCAAGAAATTCGGCTTGCCGGTGATCTGGGGAAGCAACAGGAATTGGCTGCCCATCATAAAAAACTGGGTAAACAATCCTCAGGAGCACCAGTTCCATTTTCCGGATGAAACCGCTGCCGTAATTGATAAAGTAGTAAAGGATTTTGCCAGATAATTTGCTTTACTTTGCCTTAATATACAGGCATGATCAATCAATTTAGAAATTTAAACCCTATAAACCTGCTCCTGTTATTCGCATATACTTTTTTTATGCGCATGGCTATATTTGCAGATCCTCCGGCACAGCTGAACTTTGAGTTTCTGGAACCTTATACCAAGTTTTTTATTCAGATTCCTGTTCAAAATACGTTTTCTCCTATTGCGAATGCCTTTTTTGCTGCAATTATCATTTATGTTCAGGCGATTTTGTTCAATAGGGTCGTTAACAATCACGGCTTGTTAAACAAGCCCGGTTTCCTGCCTGCACTGTTATATGTTACTGCTGCTGGTTTATTTATGCCTTTCCTGGTATTGAGCCCTACGCTGATCTGTAACTTCCTGCTGATCTGGATCATGGATAAGTTGCTGAAAGTCGGGAAATCACCGAATGCGCTGATGATCATGTTTGATATCGGAATGATCATTGCCCTGGGAACCCTGATTTATTTCCCTTTTATTGTGATGCTGGTGATGATCTGGTTTACGCTCCTGTTGTACCGTTCATTTAATGGCAGAGAGTGGATTGCAGGTCTGGTTGGCTTTTTAACTATCTTTTTCTTTGTCTGGGTTTTTTATTACTGGAACGACAGCCTTTCCATGTTCTACAAAATCTGGTTGCCATTGGGCAATAAGTTCCCTTCGGTCTTTAAAATCAATTACAATGATTACCTGGTACTGGTTCCGGTTTTGGTGATGATGGTGCTGGCAATGATTCAGCTGCGCGAGAATTTTTTCCGGAGTTTTATCAGTACAAGAAAGGCTTTTCAGATGTTGTTTATCATGTTTCTGGTTGCCATTGTCAGTGTGTATACCAAGCCCGATTTCAGGCTTTACCACTTCCTGTTGTGTGTGCCTCCGGGATCGGTTTTACTGGCATATTACTTCTCAAACGCAAAAAAGAGGTGGTTTTACGAAAGCTTGTTCCTCATTTTGGTTTTCGCTATTCAATACTTTTTGTTTGTTTAACTTTTTTTAACAATTTGAAACCCTATTCTTTGCTAAAGATTAATAGCTTTGTGACATGAAGTTTGTTTATGTATTAGAACACGTCCTGAGTGCATAATCTGGTTATAGATATTGGAAATACGAACCCTAAAGTCGGGGTGTTTAAAGACAGGACAATGGTTCATGCTCAGGTTCTGAAGCAAATTACACCAGATGTAATCCTGGATTTTATTAAACAATACGAAATAGCCGGCTCCACCATATCCAGTGTAGGCCCTGAATTAGAAGAGGTAATAGGTGTTTTAAAAGCAAATACGACTTACATCCCTTTTTCAACGGGAATTAACATAGGAATAAAAAATAATTATAAAACACCTTCCACATTAGGCTTAGACCGTTGGGCAAAAGTAATTGCTGCACATCGTTATTACCAGGGTAAGAACTGTTTTATCGTCGATGCCGGAACCTGCATCGTTTACGATTTACTGAATGCCCAAAGTGAATATTTTGGAGGAAGCATAAGTTTAGGGATAGACATGCGTTTTAAAGCATTAAATCATTATACAGGCCGGCTGCCATTGGTAGATTGGGACAGGGAAGAAGGAGAGGTGCCAGAGGGAACGGATACAATTACCGCCATTCAAAGTGGTGTTTTACAAGGAGTAATTAATGAAGTTGAAGGGTTTATCACCCAACAAAATAATAAAAATAACGACCTGACGGTGTTGATAACGGGGGGTAGCGCTACATTTTTGCTGAAACAATTAAAAAACAGCATCTTTGCGCCTCAAATTACTCACGAACCGTATTTGGTATTAAGAGGATTAAATGAAGTCATTGCATTTGAATATGTACAAAAAAATTAATTATATAGCAGCCGTATTGGTATTGTTTACAGGCATTACTGCTCAGGCACAGGTGAATTCCCAGTCAACTTATTCCGAGTATGGACTTGGAAATATCAAACCATTGGCGCTTCCGCAATTGAGGGCTATGGGAGGAATTGCCAGTGGTGTTTTCAAACCAAGTGGATATAACAATATCAATATGCAAAACCCGGCTTCTTACTCCGGAATCAGCATGGCAACGGTTGATATAGGGATGTCTGGCTCTTTTACTACCTTAAAACAGGGAAGTCTTTCGGAAAAAAGCTTCAATGGTGCATTAAGCCATATTGCCCTTGCTTTTCCAATCGTAAACGGTAAATCAGGCATTAGCTTTGGTTTATTGCCTTACAGTCAGGTAGGATACGAGTATACCAAACAGTCATCTGTTGGTGGCACCAATTATACGAGCATTTACTCCGGAGAAGGTGGTTTATCGAAAGCCTATCTGGGTTTTGGTCAGCAAATTGGTAGTCATTTCAGAGTGGGTGGAAATGTGGAATATCTTTTTGGAAACCTGGTAAAAAGCAGCTCTATTGAAATGGATCTGGTAGGAGCCAAGTATACGAGGATACAGGATAAAAACAGTGTTGGTGGTGTGGCTTTCTCTTATGGTGCTCAATATGAGATCCCTTTGGGAACTAAAAAGAGAATTACGCTTGGATATTCAGGCTCTTCTTCTTCAACAGTTAATTCTACAAGAACTTACCTTGCCAGTCAATACCTTAAAAATAGTACGGGTGATGAGGATGCCTTCATAGATACGCTTACTTCTATCAAAGGAAAAGAAACGAAATTGAAACTTCCATTGACACATAGTTTTGGATTTACCATTCAAAGAGATAACAAATGGATGTTTGGGGCCGACTATAGAATGGGTGGATGGAAAAAGCTAGCCATTGATGGTGAAAATCAGGGATTACAGGACAGCTGGGGTGTTTCTGCCGGCGGACAATATACTCCGGATGTGACCTCAATCGGCAGTTATTTTAAACGAATAGACTATCGTCTGGGCTTTATGTACGACAAGACTTATATCCAGAGATCTGGTCAGGATATCAAGCAACAAGCAATCACACTTGGATTTGGTTTGCCTTTAGCGCCATCCAGATATTCATTTTACAAGTTGAACTTTACCACCGAAATCGGACAAAGAGGAACCCTGTCTAATGGCCTGGTTAAAGAGAATTACATCAACTTTCATGTAGGCTTTACCCTTAACGATACCTGGTTCATTAAGAACAAACTTTATTAGTGAGTTCCGGGTTTAAGCCCGGAACCTTTAACATACAATGATCATGAGATCTCCGGCATTCCTATCTGGTATAGTGGTACTTTGCTTATTCCAGCTCTGTTTAAGCTCCTGTGGAGAGGATGACCTGAAAAAAGCGGCTGCTCTTTCTGCGAAGGATAAACTGATCCTGAACAGAGACCGGACCATAGGGGTCGAAATCATCTATAGCGATTCGGCCGTGGTGAAGGCAAAAGGCACCGCACCCATCATGGATAAGATTACTCCTAAAAACGGAGCAATCTATCAGGAGATGCCTAAGGGCGTAAAAATCAATTTTCTGAATGAACAACAAGGCAATAAAGGATCTATAACTTCCGATTATGCCATTCAGCGGGAAAGCGAAAAACTGGTTATTTTTAAGCGGAATGTAGTGGTCGTGAACGAAGAGATGGTCTTCAATACCGAAGAGCTGACCTGGGATCAGAATAAACAGATGTTTTTCTCTCCCCAGGGCGTGGTAACCAAACCAGATGGTACAGTGATGAATGCGCTAAACTTCAGCGCAACGCAGGATTTCAGCATTTTTAAGTTCAATAATGCCTCCGGAGAGACTTATCTGGACAAAAAATTCGGGGAATAATCAGGAGATTCAAAAGCCCATATTTCCTTAATTTTTAAATACTTAATCAAAAACAATTTAATATTTTCTTTTTTTCGCAAAAGTTGTATCTTGCGCCCTCTTAAAAAAGATTTATAAATAAGAATATTATGGGATTAATGACATTTTTGCGGAATCGCGCAGGGTACATTCTGATCGGTGCCATCGGTTTTGCAATTGTTGCATTTTTGGTTGGTGATGCAATTCAAGTAGGTAAGCCTTTCTGGGCGGAATCTCAAAAGGTTGTCGGATCGATTGATGGTGAAGAAATTAACATCGATACTTTTGGTCCTAAAGTAGACCAGAGTTTAGCACAGTTTAAACAGCAATATGGTGGCTCAGGAAATGCCCAGATGCAAGCCATGGCTGTAGACAACGTTTGGAACGGTGAAATTGCTACAGTGCTTCTTGGTAAAGAATACAGCCGCTTAGGCTTAAACGTTTCCAGTGATGAATTGTTTGATTTAATGCAGGGTCAGAATCCTAGCCCGCTTATCGTTCAGTATTTTGGTAACCCTCAGACTGGTCAGCTGAACCGTGCTGATGTGATCGCTTCCCTTAAACAAAGGGCAAAAAATCCTCAGTTAAACCAACAGTGGGCTTTATTGGAAACCGAAATCACTAAACAGGCTTTACAACAAAAATATGCCAACCTGGTTCGTAACTCATTATACGTAACTACGCTGGAAGCAAACGATGAATATCAGAACCGTAACAAACTGGCGAACTTCAAATATGTAAGCCTTGATTATGCTTCGATTCCTGATGCGAGCGTAAAACCAACGGAATCGGATTACTCTGATTATTACAATGCCAACAAAAAACGTTTTGAGAACCCTGCAGAAACACGTTCATTCGAATATGTATCTTTCAGTGTTAGCCCTACGAAAGAAGATTCTGCTGCAGTGAAAACTCAGGTAGAAAAGTTAGCTGCTGATTTCAGAACTGCACCAAATGATTCTTTATTCGCTGCATTAAACTCTGATGTTAAAGTTCCTTATACTTATCTGAGCAAAGGTAAATTAGATCCGGCTGTTGACTCTGTAGTTTTCAATCTTCCTGCAGGTAGCTTCTACGGTCCTAAATTCTCTGGTAACTCTTATAAATTAGTTAAAGTAATTGATACCCGCTTTTCTCCTGACTCTGTTAAAGCGAGTCATATCCTGATCAACCCTACTAAATTAGGCGGTGCGGATAAGGCAAGAAAGCTGGCTGATTCCTTAAAAACATTGGTACAGGGTGGTGCGAGCTTCGCAACATTGGCTAAACAATATAGCGAAGACGGTTCTAAAGATAAAGGTGGTGACCTTGGTACTTTTAGCCGTGGACAAATGGTTCCTGAATTTGAAAATGCTGCGTTCGACGGTAAAGCCGGAGATCTTAAAGTGGTTACTTCTCAATTCGGTGTTCACTTAATCAAAATTGAAAAACAAATCGGTTCTTCGAAAGTAGCTAAACTGGCTTACGTAGAGAAAAGCCTTGCTGCAAGTAATAAAACTAAAGATGCTGCTTATAAAAAAGCAAGTAACTTCTTAGCTGAAGTGAAAGACAACAACTTTAGCGAACTTGCTCAGAAAAATAAATATACAGTAGGTGTAGCTGATAAAGTAACAGGATCGCAAGGTTTTGCTCCAGGATTAGATAACCCTCGCCAGCTGATCCGTGATGCTTATGCAGCAGACAAAGGTGACGTGCTTAAAGAGATCTATCAGATGGACAACTCATTCGTAGTTGCCCGCGTAACTGGTATCAATCCTAAAGGCCCTTTATCATTGGAAGCAGTGAAAAAA
Organism: Pedobacter caeni; assembly: GCF_900129215.1. Taxonomy (GTDB): domain Bacteria; phylum Bacteroidota; class Bacteroidia; order Sphingobacteriales; family Sphingobacteriaceae; genus Pedobacter; species Pedobacter caeni. The sequence continues at coordinate 158,169 of NZ_FQUQ01000009.1, forward strand.
GACATCGAACCAATGGTTCGTAATGCCGTAAAAGCAAAACAACTGACAGAAAAAATTAATGCTGCTTTACAAGGTGCAGGAAATATCGACCAGGTAGCCGCGAAATTAGGCAAACCGGTAGCTCCGGTTCAGAACATGGTATTCGCTAACCCGATTATCCCAGGTGCAGCACAGGAAAATAAACTGGTAGGAACTGTTTTCGGTTCTCAGCCAGGTAAACTGTCTAAACCTGTAGATGGCGAACGTGGTGTGTATGTGTTTACTGTTGATGGATTTGGTAACCCGGCTCCTCTGGCAAACACTTACAAACAAAAAGAAGCAATGATGCAGGTAGCTGCTCAGCGCTCTTTAGGATCGGCATTCCAGGCTTTACAGGATAAAGCCAAGATAAAAGACAATAGGGTGAAATTCTATTAATCTTATTTTACGTAATTTTGTAACCGGAAGTAGTTTTGCTTCCGGTTTTTTATTTTAATTACCATGGACATTCAGGAGAACTTCGTAAATAAAGTAGCTGCAAGTGGCTTGATCACGTTAAATCTGGAAGAATACTATCATACCGGAGAAAGGGTTGTTTATGACATTAAGGATAACCTTTTTCATGGATTGATGCTGAGGGAGAAAGATTTCAGGGAGTTTATAAAAGCACACGACTGGGCCGGATATACCGGTAAAAATATAGCCATTATCTGTAGTGCAGATGCCATTGTACCGACATGGGCTTATATGCTGCTGGCCAATAAATTAAAACCTTATGCAAATGAGGTAGTTTTTGGTAGCTTAGAGACACTGGAATCAGTGCTTTTCGCGAAAGCATTGGCTAAGATAGACCTGGCTGCATTTGAAGGAGAAAGGGTAGTGGTAAAAGGATGTGCTGATATTGAAGTACCCATTTCTGCTTATGTGGAAATTACCAGCCTGCTCACACCTGTAGTAAAGAGCATCATGTATGGTGAGCCTTGCTCTACGGTGCCGATTTATAAGCGAAAGGATTAAGTTTGGATTGTTTTTTGTTTTAACCCTGATATGAAGAAATCATTATTGATCATCACTATTGCATTACTAAGTTTCAGGGGAATGGCCCAGGAGCTCCCTTTTGTTAAAGAACCCGTTTTTCAGGCAGGAGAAGTACTTAAATATAAATTAAGATATGGCTTCATCACCGCGGCAGAAGGAACATTAAAGGTGACGGAGTCTGACCTTAAATTTGACGGCAAGCCTACTTTTAAGTTATCCGTTGATGCGGCAACTTCAGGAACATTTGATATTTTTTATAAAATCAGAGATCATTACGATTCTTATATTGATAAAGTAAATCTTAAGCCTTATTTCTATCAGGAGAACATCCGCGAAGGAAGTTACCGCAGGGAAGATAAAGCAAGGTTTTCTCAGGCAGAGCAAAAAGTAGTGGCCACAAAAGGTACTTTTAAAACACCAAACAGCCAGACCTTTGATCTGGTATCTACTTATTATTTTGCCAGAAGCCTGGATATTTCTAAGATGAATATCGGGGACGAGGTAAAAGTGAATTATTTTCTGGGTGATGAGATCAATCAGCTGGAAATACAGTTTGTAGGACGCGAAACGGTAAAAACTAAATTAGGAAAAATCAGATGCCTGAAATTTAGCCCTTCTATTAAGCCTGGGCGAATTTTTAGAAAAGATAGTAAATTATACCTCTGGATTACCGATGATGGTAACAGGGTGCCTGTAAAGGCTCAGGTGGAAATCCTGGTAGGAGCAGTGACGATGGAAATTAAATCGGCCGATGGATTAAAGTATCCTCTGGCTATAGTAAAATAAAAAAATGATAGAAGTACAGAATACACTCGTACATGAGGACCTGATCAGCGAAAGCTTTGTCTGTAACCTGAACAAGTGTAAAGGCATTTGCTGTGTGGAAGGGGATGCAGGAGCACCATTGGATGTTGCAGAAACGGCGATACTAAGGGATATTTACCCAAAGATCCAACACTTGCTGGAAGAGAAAGGAATCAAAGCAATCGAAGAACAGGGCACTTCGGTAGTAGATGCAGATGGAGATCTGACTACCCCTTGTGTGGATGGGAATAAGGAATGTGCCTATGTGACCTTCGAAAATGGAATTACCAAATGTGGAATTGAGAAAGGATATGAGCTAGGCTTGGTGGATTGGCAAAAACCAATCTCCTGTCATCTTTATCCGATCAGAGTTACACAGTACCCGGAGTTTGAAGTTTTAAATTACGACAGGTGGCATATCTGTCATGATGCCTGTACTTTTGGAAGAGAGTTAAAAGTACCCGTTTATCAGTTTTTGAAAGGACCACTTATTAGAAAGTATGGTGCAGAATGGTATGCCGAACTGGAAAATAGCGTGTCCTTAAAAAAGGATGAAGAGTAGATCGTTACAAACCAAACCGATATAAATTGAAAGGAATAATTTTAGCAGGGGGAAGCGGTACTAGATTGCACCCATTAACCCTAGTGATGAGCAAGCAAATGATGCCTGTGTACGATAAGCCGATGATTTATTATCCGCTGTCGACCTTAATGCTGGCAGGAATCAGGGAAATCCTGATCATTTCTACCCCGCATGACCTTCCGAATTTTAAAAAACTTTTAGGAGATGGAAAGGCTTTGGGCTGTGAGTTTTCTTATGCAGAACAGGCAAACCCGAATGGATTAGCCCAGGCTTTTGTAATCGGAGCTGATTTCATCGGTAAAGATAAAGTAGCCCTGGTTTTGGGTGATAATATCTTCTATGGAGACGGAATGGCGAAACTGTTACAGGCAAGTTCTGATCCGGAAGGTGGTGTTGTATTCGCATACCGCGTTTCTGATCCTGAACGTTACGGCGTGGTGGAATTTGATGAAAATAACAAAGCGGTATCCATAGAGGAAAAACCGGTTGAACCTAAGTCAGATTATGCAGTTCCAGGACTTTATTTTTATGACAATAGTGTTGTAGAGATTGCTAAAAATATCAAACCTTCTCCACGTGGAGAGTATGAGATTACAGATGTGAACAAGGTTTACCTGGAACAAGGGAAACTGAAAGTTGGCGTATTGAGCAGGGGAACAGCCTGGTTGGATACCGGAACTTTTGCTTCATTGATGCAGGCAGGTCAGTTTGTGCAGGTAATCGAAGAACGTCAGGGGTTGAAAATCGGATGTATTGAAGAAGTTGCTTACCGGATGGGCTTTATTGATAAAGAACAGCTTAAAGCAGTGGCAACGCCACTGGTAAAGAGTGGGTATGGGGCTTATCTGTTGAAGATAGTGAAGTAATCACAAACAAAGAATAACAAAAGGCCTTGGTAATTACCAGGGCCTTTTGCATTTGGGTAACAATCTTATGCCTGCCAAAATCGCTTAATCATTTGACAAATTCAGAAAACTTTGGACCCCTCAATTTCCTTTCTTTGAATTAACCGCATTTAACTAAATTGAATACGGTTTAATTACCCCCTAAACCCAAATAGAATTGAAGATGAAACATAAATCAGGTATCCTGCTGCTGATGCTCCTGCTTTGGAGTGGTATTAGTTTTTCTCAACATGATCCTAAAGCCCTAAAAGCATGGCAGGATCAGAAATATACCATGTTTATCCATTATGGTATTTATTCTGTATTGGGAGGAGTATGGGAAGGAAAACCGGTAACTAAAGGATTGAGCGAACAGATTCAGGCTCATGCAGGAATCTATAGCGATACTTATGCTAAAGTCGCTAAAAGGTTTAATCCCGAAAAATGGAGTGCTGATTCTATTGTTTCACTGGCAAAAAAGGCCGGTATGCGTTCTATCGTGATCACTTCCAAACACCATGATGGTTTTTGCATGTTTAAAACCAATACAACTGATTTCAATGTCGTAGATGCGACTCCCTATAAAAGAGATGTCTTAAAAGAACTTTCTGAAGCCTGTAAACGTGGTGGATTGCGTTTCGGTCTATATTTTTCCCTGATCGACTGGCACTATCCTCAGGCTTCGCCAATTTCCAGCAGCAATTCGGATTACATTACTCCCGAGCATGTGGAATACAACAAAAAACAGATTACAGAATTGCTGAGCAATTACGGCCCTGTATCGGAATTATGGTTCGATATGGGCTCTCAGAGTGCTACAGAAAGTAAAGAATTGAGAGATTTGGTTCACCGCCTTCAGCCTGATTGTATGATCGGAAGCAGGATTGGGAATGATATGGGAGATTTCAATGTGATGGGTGATAATCAGGAGCCGGATTATACGATCGGTGTACCTTGGCAATCCCCTGCCTCTTTCTTTGACGAAACCTGGAGCTATCGTTCCTGGCAGAACCGCGGAAGCGAAGATGAAAAAATAAAGGAAAAGCTAACCAGTCTGATCCGTGTAGTGAGCAGAGGTGGGAACTTCCTGTTAAATATCGGCCCTAAGGGAGACGGTAGCGTGGTAGATTTTGAAAAAGATGTGCTATTGAAAATCGGAAAATGGCTGAACAAAAACGGAGAAGCAATTTATGGGGCTGATCCGGATCCTTTCCATATTTCCTTTAAATGGGGTAGCTTAACAAGCAAAACCAATAAAATCTATTTACATCTGCTTGACCATCCTGAAAACGGACAAATCATCTTACCCGGACTTCAGGGAAAGATTAAAAGCGTAGCAGTTCTTGGAGAAGCAAAACAAAAAATAGCTTTCTCGCAGGACCAGTCGGGTGTAAAGATCAATATTCCCGCAGGACTGGACATCAGTAAAGAATTTAAAGTCATAACAATCACTTTCGTAAACGGGTATCAGGTTCCACCGGCAAATATTATCGAACTAAATAAGGCAGAGCTTGTATTGAACTCCCATAATGCTTTTAAACATTACAGCAATTCAGGAATTGATTACAATACCAGATACCAGAGTACAGTTAAAGAATCCTGGACCTTACAATCCGTTCAAACTGCGAAGTATATTCCAAAAATGTATTATTCTGATCAGGAAAAAGGGAAAACGATAGACCTGGAGCTGAATGGGAAAATTTCAACAGTTTCTTTAGCTGATGGAATAGCTGAGCAGCTCCCACAGTCTGGGTCATTAAACTGGGGGCCAATCTATTTGTCCGGTCCTTCAGGATCTGGTATTGATGGATTTCCGGGGGATATCCGCTCCCTGAATCCTGAAAGCCAATGGGGGAAAAATGCAGCTCAAAGCTGGACAAAGAAAACGGAATGGAAAAATAATCAGGAGTATACTTTACCTGCAGAATCAGAGACAGCCGTTTACCTGTTACAGGAAATCAATTCCGAAGCGGATCAGTCTTACCTTGCCGGAATAACCAGTACTGATGGTGTAATCGTTACCCTGAACGGAGAAATCCTGGCGAAACACAACAACCCTTTTAAAGAGGCAAAATTGAATGATGTGATCCTGTTGCCTTTAAAAATGGGAAAGAATCAGCTGCTGGTTAAATATTTCAATGGATACAAAAAAGACATCATCTTCGGAATCAGCAATAATTTGAAACAGCAGGTATATTACAAAGACCTGCCGGAATTAAATGTGCAAAAGGGAAAATACTATCCTTTTAGCTGGCAGCTGCACCGCCCCTTATCTCCTCATACTACGCTTGGATTGTCAAATGTTGCCCTTAAATTCCATATAAAGTAGCCAAAATCATTTAATGATATGATAAAATCATAAAATAAAATGTAACAATATTCGCGTCCTTTGAGTAACCAAAAAATTAAACCGATGACTAAAAATAAATACCTTTTTCCATTCATCATGATTACGTCCCTGTTCTTTATGTGGGGTTTCGTGCACAATCTTGATCCGATCCTTATTCCCCACCTGAAGAAGTCGTTCAGCCTTTCTACTTTACAGGCTTCGCTCGTGGACTCTGCGGTATTTATTGCTTACTTTTTAATGGCATTACCTGCGGGCTTTATCATGAAGAAATATGGCTATAAAACAGGGATTATCATCGGCTTAATCTTATTTGCAATCGGGTCTTTTTTATTCATTCCCGCTGCGAATACACAGTTGTATTTTTTCTTTCTGATTGCCCTTTTTATCATTGCCTGTGGACTCACGATCCTGGAAACCGCGGCAAACCCATATGCCTCTTTGCTGGGACCGCCGGAAACATCAACCTTCCGCCTGAATTTTGCACAGTCATTTAATGGCCTTGCGGCAACACTTGCGCCAATTATCGGTGCGAAGATCATCCTTACAAAAGGATATTCCGATACGGAACTGAGTGCAATGACGGAATCTGCAAAACAGGTTGCCCTTGCGGCTGAAGCTTCCAGTGTGAAAATGCCTTACCTGGTACTGGGCAGTATTATTTTGGTAATTGCCGTCATCTTCTTCTTCTTAAAACTTCCTGAAATTAAAGAAACAGAGCAAAAAGAAGGAGAGAAAACAGGGATCTTTCATGCACTGGCACACCGTCACCTGAGCTGGGCTGTTGCAGCACAGTTTTTTTATGTGGGTGCACAGGTTTGTGTGTTCAGTTTCTTCATCCTTTATGCGACAAAAGCCGCAGGGATAGATGAACAACAGGCGGCAAAATATGCAGGTTATGGAATGGGAATGGCATTTATGATCGGACGATTCTTCGGAACCTTCCTGATGAAATTCATCAGCGCAGGGAAGCTCCTGTCTATCTATGCTTTTATTAATGTCATTTTATGTATCGTAGCCATAACATCGACTGGAACTATTGCGTTGTATGCAGTAATAGGAATTGCCTTTTTTATGTCGATCATGTTCCCGACCATCTTTTCTTTGGGAATCAAAGACCTGGGTAAGGATACTAAATTTGGAAGTAGTTTAATCATTATGTCCATCGTTGGTGGCGCCATATTACCTCCGGTAATGGGTTATATCAGCGACCTGACACACAATATTCAAGTGGGATATATCGTCCCTTTAATCTGTTTTGTAGTGGTATTCCTCTTTGGCATAAAAGGCCATAAGGTGATTGAAATTAAAAGTTATGAGTAAGCAATATTATTTAACGCTGGATTTGAAAGCGGATGACCAGCTGATCGCAGAATATGAGGAAATGCATAAGGCCGTTTGGCCGGAAATTATAGAGAGCATCAAATCCTCAGGAATCCTGAATATGGAGATCTACAGAACAGGTAACCGCCTGTTCATGATCATGGAGGTGACTGAGAACTTTAGTTTCGAGCAAAAAGCAGCAATGGATGCCGGAAATGAAAAAGTACAGGAATGGGAAACATTAATGTGGAAATATCAGCAAGCGGTACCGGGAGCTAAACCCGGAGAGAAATGGATGATGATGGATAAAATATTTCAATTATAAACGGTAATGTCAGCAAGCACTAAAAGTAGTTTTTTACAAATTCATCCGGATGATAATGTTCTGGTAGCCTTACAGGATTTGCCTAAAGGACAGGTTATCGAATGGAACAATTCACAGATCATCTTACAGGATGATATCCGTGCAAAACATAAATTCTTTATCACAGACCTGAACATAGACGACGAGGTATTGATGTATGGCGTATTGGTTGGAAAAGCCACTACTCCGATCCTTAAAGGTGGTTTGATGACCACCGATAACATTCACCATGCTTCTCAGGACTATAGTTTCAGAGATGTACATTACCAATGGCAAAAGCCTGATGTTTCTACCTGGACAAACCGCACTTTCAATGGCTATCACCGTAAAGACGGAAGGGTAGGAACGGCCAATTACTGGTTGTTTGTTCCTACTGTGTTTTGTGAAAACAGAAACCTGGATGTGATCAAAGAATCCTTGTACCATACCCTGGGTTATGCGGTAACGGATAAATACAGATCGTTTACTGATCAATTGCTAACGGCTTTTAACGAGGGAGAAAGCATTGGATCTTTTCAACTTGATAGCCTCTCAGCAGTACAGCCTGCAAAAAAGAGGGTGTTTAAAAATGTAGACGGGATTAAATTCCTGAACCATCAGGGAGGTTGCGGAGGTACAAGACAGGATTCAGCTTTGCTGAGTAACCTGCTTGCAGCTTATGCAGATCATCCGAATGTTGCAGGGATTACAGTACTGAGCCTGGGTTGTCAGCATTTGCAGACACAGGATTTGTTGAATGATGTAAAGAAAAGAAACCCTGCATTCGATAAAAATATCTTAATTTTTGAACAGCAGCAGAGTCAGAGTGAAGAACAACTGATCAAGGAAGCAATTCTGAAAACCTTTGTGGGGCTGACAGAAATTAACAAGATAGAACGTGCTCCGGCACCATTGAGCGCATTATGCGTAGGCGTAAAATGTGGCGGTAGTGATGGATTTAGTGGCATCTCTGCCAATCCATCGGTAGGTTATACTTCTGATCTGTTGGTTGCCTTAGGCGCTAAAGTGTTGCTGGCTGAGTTTCCGGAATTATGCGGTGCAGAACAGAACATCATCGACAGGTGTGTGGATAAACCCACTGCCGATAAATTTATCCGCCTGATGCAGGAATATGATGCACAGGCACATGCGGTAGGCTCCGGTTTCCACATGAACCCTTCGCCGGGAAACATTAAGGACGGCCTGATCACAGATGCGATCAAAAGTACGGGAGCAGCAAAAAAAGCAGGAACTTCGCCGGTGGTAGATGTACTGGACTATACTGAGCCGGTTACAAAACCAGGTTTAAGCCTGGTATGTACTCCAGGAAATGATGTGGAAGCAACAACAGGGAAAGCAGCAAGTGGTGCAACCCTGATCTTGTTTACAACAGGCCTGGGAACACCAACAGGAAATCCGGTATGTCCGGTGATCAAAGTGGCAACCAACACCGAATTGGCCACAAGGATGGGCGACATCATCGATATCGATACGGGTGCCATCATCCGCGGAGAAAAAACAATTGAAGAGATGGGCATAGAAATCCTGGAATATTGTATCAAAGCTGCAAGTGGGGAAATTACGCCAAAAGCAGTACTGCTCAATCAGGATGATTTTATCCCATGGAAAAGAGGCGTTTCATTATAGCAAAAACATATGTTCAGTTTAAAAGGAAAATCAGCGATTATTACAGGTGGAGGCAGTGGAATAGGTAAAGCCATTTCCGTGCTTTTCGCGAAACAAGGCGCAAAAGTGCACATCATTGAATTGAATGCCGATGCAGCACAACAAACGGTAACAGAGATCGAAGCCGAAGGTGGAGCCGCAACGGCCTATGGTTGCGATGTGAGCAACCAGGAGGCAGTAGTGAATACGTTCAACCAAATCGGGGAAATTGATATCTTAGTAAACAATGCGGGTATTGCCCATATCGGTAAAGCAGACACCACGAGCGAAGAAGACTTTACCAAAGTATTCAACGTGAATGTAAAGGGTGCTTATAACTGTTTATATGCAGCAATCCCTGCTTTAAAGAAAAGCAGATCAGGAGTGATCTTAAACATGGCCTCTATTGCTGCGGTAGTAGGGATCACAGACCGTTTTGCCTATTCAATGAGCAAAGGGGCGATCTTTGCAATGACACTCTCTGTGGCAAGGGATTATATGGCTGATGGCATCCGTTGCAACAGCATCTCCCCGGCAAGGGTACATACGCCTTTTGTAGATGGGTTTATTGCCAAAAATTACGCCGGACAGGAAGCAGAGGTCTTTGAGAAATTATCGAAAAGTCAGCCTGTAGGCCGTATGGGGAAACCCGAAGAAGTGGCCTCACTGGCCCTTTACCTGTGTTCTGAAGAAGCAGGATTTATTACCGGAAATGATTATCCCCTTGATGGAGGATTTATTAAATTAAATAATTAAAAATACAGCAATGAAATTAATCAGATGGGGAGCGGCCGATCAGGAAAAGACCGGTGTAATTATAAACGATATTTGGTACGATACTTCCGCCCTTGGCGAAGATTATAATGAGCAGTTTTTTCAAAACAACGGACTGGAAAGGTTGTCTGCTTTTGTAAAAGAGAATGAAGCAAAATTGCCGGTAGTCCCTGCAGATACCCGTCTGGGTTCTCCGGTGGCACGCCCTTCAAAAATTGTATGTATTGGTCTTAATTATGCTGACCATGCAAAAGAAACCAATGCCCCACTTCCACCAGAACCGGTCATCTTCATGAAATCGACCACCGCTTTAGTAGGTCCTTTTGATGACATCATCATCCCTAAAAATTCTGTAAAAACAGATTGGGAAGTAGAACTTGCCGTAGTAATCGGTAAAAAAGCTTCCTATGTGGAAGAAGCAGATGCCCTGGATTATGTAGCAGGTTATGTGCTGCACAACGATGTTTCAGAAAGAGAATTCCAGATCGAACGAAATGGCACCTGGGACAAAGGAAAAGGTTGCGATACTTTTGCTCCTTTAGGCCCCTTCATGGCAACAGCAGATGAGCTTGCTGATGTAAACAACCTTCGTCTTTGGCTAACGGTAAATGGTCAGAAAATGCAGGATGGCAATACTTCCAACTTCATCTTTAACGTCCCTTTCGTAGTGGCTTATGTAAGTCAGTTTATGACTTTATTACCTGGCGACGTGATCTCTACAGGAACCCCGGCAGGTGTAGGCTTAGGGTTTAAACCTCCGGTATACCTTAAAGAAGGTGATGTAGTGGAGCTTGGTATTGATGGCCTTGGTACTTCCAGACAGCAGGTAAAGAACTATGTTAAAAATTGATTCCCACCAGCACTTCTGGAACTATGATGAGGTAAGAGACAGCTGGATCACAGACGATATGGATGTGCTCCGTGATGATTTCTTACCCCAGCACCTGAAGCCCATCCTGGACCATTATCAGTTTGATGGGTGTGTGGTGGTGCAATCAGATCAGAGTCAGAAGGAAAATGAATTCCAGCTGAAGCATGCAGCAGCACATTCTTTTATTAAAGGAGTAGTGGGATGGGTGGACCTTCAGGCAAGCGACATCAGTGATCAGCTGGCGGAACTCCACAAGTATGAAAAGCTAAGAGGCTTCAGGGAGATTCTTCAGGGAAATCCCGATCCTGCCTTAATGTTGAAGCCGGAATTTACAAACGGAATCAGTAAGCTGCGGGAGTATGGATTTACTTACGATATCCTGATCTTCCCGCATCAATTGAAATATGCGGAAGAACTGGCTGCCAGATTTCCTGACCAGCCTTTCGTCCTGGACCATATCGCTAAACCCGAGATCAAAGATGGCAACATCAGCCCCTGGAAAGAGGACCTCAAACGATTGGCGAAACATGAAAATGTAAGCTGTAAAGTATCGGGAATGGTCACCGAAGCAGATTGGAAACGATGGAAGCTAAAAGACTTTGATCCTTATCTGGACCTGGTGTTCGAAACTTTTGGCACTAAAAGGCTGATGTACGGTTCAGACTGGCCGGTATGCCTGCTGGCAGGTGATTATGGAAGAGTATTGAACGTGGTAGAAAATTATACTGCAAAGCTTTCTGAACATGAACAAAACCTGTTCTGGGGAGGAAATGCAAGTCAGTTTTATAACTTAAAATAAGCAATCAATGGATCTGCAATTAAAAGATAAAGTAGTCATCGTAACAGGCGGAGCCAAAGGTATTGGAGAAGCTATCGTAAGGTTACTGGCAAAAGAAGGGGCTACACCTGTAATCGTAGGAAGAAATGAAGCCGATAACAAAAGGCTTGCGGACGATATTACTGCTGAGGGTGGAAAGGTTTTTCAGTTGGTCGCCGAATTAACTAAGCCCTCAGCTAGTGAAGAAGCCATTAAAACCGTTCTGGAAAAATTTGGAAGAATCGACGGACTGGTAAATAATGCGGGTGTAAATGATGGCGTCGGACTGGAAAGCGGCAACTATGAAAGCTTTCTCGAAAGTCTGCACAAAAATGTGATCCATTATTACCTGATGGCTCACCATGCTTTACCTGCATTGAAAGCATCTAAAGGTGCAATTGTAAATATCGGCTCTAAAGTAGCAGATACCGGACAGGGAGGAACTTCAGCGTATGCAGCTTCTAATGGTGGCAGAAACGCGCTAACCAGAGAATGGGCGGTAGAATTGCTGCCTTATGGTATCCGTGTAAACTCGGTTATCGTTGCAGAATGTTATACGCCATTGTATCAGACCTGGATCAATTCTATTCCTAACTCTGAAGAGAAACTGGCTTCCATAAAAGCGAAAATTCCTTTTGGTAACAGAATGACAACGGCAGAGGAAATTGCAAATACAACAGTGTTTTTGCTTTCTGAAGCTTCGAGCCATACCACCGGACAACTGGTATACGTTGATGGTGGTTATGTGCATCTCGACCGCTCTATCAGCCCGCTTTAAATTAAAAAAATCAAACGTCCTTCTTCTCCTCAAATGTTTTGCTGAAGGGCAAACATTTGGATGTCGTCGAAGCACATTTGATTTTTTTTGCAAAACGCAGAACCTGTATTGCGGCCTTCGTAATGGTGGGGGAAGGGGGATAGTGTATATTGGTGGGAGCAAGCCTGGTAATGACTGGCTTCTGTATGGGCATTAGTTTTCCACATGAATTGTGAATAACTTTATGTTTTATGCTTGCAAGTATCATGTATTCAGCTGTATGTGAATATGTTTTTTTGTGGATAACGATGCTGAGAGTTGGTTTTATGAAACGTAGATATGAACTCCGGAACCTGAAATAGAATTCAAAAGGTGTAGACGAGAAGGGGTAAGAAATCACTTTGTCTCTAAATAAAAAGAGGGCGGATTCTTGCTGAATCCGCCCTCATAAAATGCTGTTTTCCTAAAAAGGAAAAGCGATTATTTAGGTAAACTTAATCTTAGGTTAAGTTCAAAACTACCATTTGTATATCCGCTCAATGCAGAAGTTTGTGTGGTATACATTCCACTGACCATGTATTTTTTTCTGAAATCCATCCCCAGACCAAACGTGGCGCTTTCAGTGCTGTGGTACAATCCCATAATGAATACCTGTTTATTGGCAATTTCCAGTTGAGCACCTGCATCCCAGATGTTGTCAAAACCTTTCACCCCTCTGTAAGCAACCTTAGGCTCCAGGTCGAGCCCATTCAAGCCCTCGCTGATGTTCAGCTTATAGCTAGCTGCTGCATAGAATGTGGTGACATCTGCGAGCTTGATGACATCCTTTTTAAGGACGCTTTTCAGGTTTGGGATGGATGCCTGCAGATTCAGTCCATTGGAGGTATAGGCCACACCAAAATCACCATCGAGATAGGTCTTTCTGTCATTGTACTGACCTACCATGGGATCATTGGGATTGCCATACATGTCACTGGTTTCCAGCCGCTGGTTCATAAAACCCAGGGATATGCCAAAATGCAACTGATCATTTTTTTCATTGAGCTTGAGGTGGTAGGCATAACTTCCCACCACTCTGATCTGTCTTTGCAGACCAGCACTTTCGTGATAGACGTTTAATCCTACACCAACTT
>NZ_FQUQ01000010.1 GCF_900129215.1 Pedobacter caeni
TTCCACTGGCATAAGTTGCGGTTCCTCCTGAATTCAGGCTCAGTGTTGGTGTTCCTGTTACGGTTACTGCTTCAGAAAAATTGACTGTTACCGGTACAAGGTCCCCAATTTTATAGGTCCCGTTTGCAAGGCTGGAGTTTACCGAGCTCACCAGGGGAGCAGTGTTATCGATGACAATATTTTTGTTGGCAGCTAAAGAGTTTGCAGCTCCGGGGGCAGCCAGGGTTAAGGTGGCATCGTTTCCTGCGGCATCTTTAAGTGTGCCACCGTTCAGGCTGAGCGCTGCAGTACTGGTGTAATCCAGGTCAGGGCTGGCATCTGTTGGCTGTACGGTATAGGTAAAGGCCAGTGAAGATGTTCCTGTTCCGCCGGCATAATTGACCGTAGCACCGGAATTTAAAGCAAGCTGAGGCGTTCCTGTAACGGTAATCGCTTCAGAAAAATTCAGGGTCACATTAATGACTGCTCCCGCTTTGTAACTACCATTGGCCGTGCTTGAGTTTACAGAAGCCACAGTCGGAGCAATTCCATCTATGACAATCGCTTTGTTATTGCCAAGGGAGTTAGCAGCTCCGGGACTGGCAAGTGTAAGTGTCGCGTCAGTACTCCCTGCATCCTTGATCGTTCCTCCATTGAGGCTTAGCGCAGTAGTAGAGGAGTAGTCGAGGTCAGCAGAACTTTGTCCGCTGGTTACTGTATAACTGAACGTAAGGGTATTTGTGCCGGTTCCACCGCTATAATTAACAGTTGCGCCGGTATTTAAGCTCAACGTTGGTGTTCCGGTTACGTTTACGATAGTTGAAAAAGTGACATTAACAGCAATAACATCCCCTGTTTTATAAGTTCCATTGGCCGTAGAAGAAGTTACTCCGCTTACGTTTGTTCCGAGTTGAAAAATAGGGTTAACACCTGGAAATGCTGCTCCACCTGGGTCGAGAGATTTCTTGTTGGCAAGTAGTTCGGTCGTTGTCCAGTTTGATTTTGTATTGATTGCAGTCAGGATGGATGCTTTTGTTCCGGTAAGTGTACCGGAATAATTGTTGTAATCTCCGTGATAACCTGTTGGCGGAGTGCCTGCAATCGTTAATGTGACATAAAAATTTCCTGCGGCAAGGGTTGTTGGCAGGTAAGAGACAGCACCAGTAACATTTCCTGCTGCTTCCCACCCGGTAACCGGATCAGGAGCATTGGTGCCAGGGAGCGCAGTAGACCAGTTTGCAAATCCGTAGATAAAATTAGGACTGGCATCGCTACCGGTATAAAGAAACCAATTGTCTCCACCACCTGCAACGACGGTTCCAATACTCCAACCTGTAGTTGTAACAGTTCCATAGGCTTCGAGTCCTGTAGCGGTTGGAGAGGCTCCACCTGTTATTGCAATGTTAAATATTGTTCCTGCAGGAATGCTGTTGGTAGTGGTCCAGGTAATGAGCCCGTCAGAACCATTAGCGACCAATGCGGATTGATCCCAGCCCTGATCGGTGATCTTAAGTACCGTACCCGAAGGGATCACTTTTAAGGCTACAATAGCCATATTCACTGTAGATGAGTTCCCGTTAAAGCCTACGATGGCAAAATCCCCGGGAGTCAGTTGAGCCGTGCTTTTTTTTGCAGAAAAGCAAAAGCAGCAGATGATAAATAAAGACGCTAAAAAGCGGAGGGATAAATTTTTCATGTGAGAGCGTTAATTCTGATAAATTCTATTGGTACATCTAGTTTCTGCTAGGGAAGGGTCCTTCTGTGGCGATGATATAACTAACTGCGAGTGTAGGCTGCAGGATGCTGATAGGAACATTTCCTCCGTTAAGTGCTGTTGTCGTAGCAACAGAACCTCCTGTTAGAGGAATGTTGGGTGCTGAAGTTGTATACATGGATACCGGATCCGTGTTTACGTCTTTACCGGCTCCCAATGCATTTCCTGCAGCGGGGATCGGAATCGTTGCAGCAGCATTGCTCGCATTCAGTGTCAAAGTCGAGGTGGCAATGTGGTTATGGGCAGGCATATTGTTGATCAAAATGCTGACATTCTCTCTGCCGGATACTTGTCCCGGGTTGTAATTGCTGAGGCCAGGGCCTTGTCCCCATCCAATAGGGGCTCTGCCCCTAAGGTCAGGTAAGCCAAAGGTTGTTTGGCCATTTCCACCGTAAGTAGTTCCCAAAAGTGCAAAAAGAGCGGAATATTGGGCTATACCGATAATTTGACCATTGCAGAACATAAAACCTCGGGGTGCGAAGTTTCCTGCGAAAATTTTTACCATTCCCATGTACTCTTCCATAATGATTTGTTTTTAAGTTTTTATAGTTATTTAATTTATTTTTTATAAGCCGATGCTCAGGATAAAATTCCCGAGGTACTTTCAGATAGTAACGTGCTTAAACTTCTTTTTCCGGAGCCCTGATGGTCATCAACAGGTATCTTTCTGATGAATTTCTATAGATGTAGTTTACGTGCTGATGTTATTCAGCACATAAACTACATATGAAATCAATCGGGCTCATGAGCTGATCCGTTTTTTGCGATACAATTGTATTTGTAGAAGCAAGAATGTGCATAAGATAAAGAGGGTTGAGGCGTTATTATCTTCCAATCAGTATTTCAACTTGTCTAAAGATGTTGACCTTCAGTAGGTTGAAATGTTAATTTGCGATGAAATTAGTAAAAAAAAGTAAATATTGAGCAATATTTTAGATTTATTTTTAATGATTCTGCCCCTGATGCTTTTTTTTGGCTCGTGTCAACAATTTCCCTGATGAAAGAAGAGAAAAAACGCCTTTCCATAGCGGAAGACGTTTTTTCTCTGAAAAAATGACGGTGGTTGTCTGGCAGAGCCTTATTGGGATAATATTTATGTGTGTAATAATTTGATTGGCATATTTGGTAGAATAACGGTCAGGATGATTAATTCCTGCTCGGAAAAACACCTTCCAAACAAATGATGTAACTAATGGCTAGTGTAGGTTGAAGAATACTGATCGGAACGCTTCCTCCGCTGATGCCTACTGTGGTTGCGACTGTACCTCCCGCCAGAGGGATATTTGGCGCTGAGCTTGTATACATAGATACAGGATCCGTGTTTACATCCTTACCTGCACCAAGTGCATTTCCTGCAACCGGGGTTGCAATAGTTGCAGCAGCATTGCTTGCATTTAGTGTTAAAGTAGAGGTAGCAACGTGGTTGTGTGCAGGCATATTGTTGATTAGAATACTGGTGTTCTCTGTACCAGAGGACTGACCCAAAACATAGTTACTCAGGGCCGGGCCTTGTCCCCATCCAACAGCAGCTCTGCCCCTAAGGTCGGGTAAACCAAAAGTTGTCTGACCATTTCCGCCATAAGTAGTTCCAATAAGGGAAAAAAGTGGCGTGTTTTGGGCAATACCAATGATTTGGCCATGGCAAAACATCCAGCCTCTTGGCGCAAAATTGCCGGCAAAAATTTTAACGACTCCAATGAACTCTTCCATAATAATTGTGTTTATATAATTGATTGGTTAATTTAATCGTAAGAAGATTGGGATAGTCATCCCTTGAGGTAGCAGTAGATCTTAACGCGGTTAAAGCTCCATTCAAAATCCATTGGCTGCGCGAAAGCACCAAAAATTGTTGAAACGAACGGGGATTCGTGAAAACAAAAAAGCACATAAGATAAAGAGAGTTAAGGCGTTAATTATCTGTAGTGGTGCCGCTATTTGAAAATACGATGTCACCAACTGAATATAAAACTAGTAAAAAAAACATACACTAAATTATATTTTTTAAAATATCTGCATGTATGTGCTTTTGTTTTTGTTTTTTTATAAAATGAACGCCTCAATAACCCCTCCCGATCATCAGAAAATTATAGTCACCATCATTGAATTCCTCCGGGAAATAGGGCTGGACGTTTTGTTAGAGGAACATGAAGGGGACTCTTTTCTTCCCGGTATCCGGATTAAATCAGGAGGATTAAGTATTGATCCTTCCCAAGTGCTTTATCCCGGAGATATCCTCCACGAAGCTGGTCATCTGGCCACAGTTCCTTATGCAGTAAGGTCTGAGCTGGATGGAGTATTGCCGGATATTGACTTGCACCGGGGAGCAGAGTTAATGAGCCTGGCCTGGAGTTATGCTGCCTGCCTGAAACTTCAACTCACTCCTGAAATAGTTTTTCACGCAGACGGTTATAAAGGGGATTCTGAACACCTCATCCGTAATTTTGAAGAAGGGATCTATATCGGATTGCCCATGCTTCAGTATCAGCAAATGGCTTATGATGAAAAAAACGCAGCGAATTTAAACGTGAAGCCCTTTCCTTATATGCAAAATTGGGTATGCATCAAAGAAGAGGGCAGTGCTTAAGTAGGAATGCAGGCAATTATTCAGGCAGGGAAGCTCTATAAAAGGATACATTCCTATCGGTTTTTAGCGCTGGATCAAAGTTCTGAACTTACTAAAAAAAGGTGCTGACAGTTCCTGTGCTATTTTAATGATCGCAACATGTTTAATCCTTAACCCCTTCAAAAAATATTAAATGTAAAAAGGTGTATGTTGTGAGAAGGCCTTAGTAAATTTTGTCCTTTTTCAGGACAAAAGATTCCAGCCTTCGAATCATATACACCTTTTTATAATTTAATCTCTCCGGGCAATATTCCGGAACTAAATTGCAGCAGTATACGTTTTTAACCAAGCCACTTCTTCCGTATTTAAAAGAGGGCTTAAACGTTCAAATACCAATGCATTATAACTATTCAGCCAATCTATCTGGCCTTGCTCCAGCAATTCCTTTTTCACAATAGCTGTACTGATCGGGGCAATTGTTAAAGATTCAAAAGCATAGAATTCGTTAAACTCGTTACTTACGTCTTGAATCGTGTTTACGAGGTTTTCTATTCTCACACCGTGTTTTCCCGGGCGGTACACTCCGGGCTCAATAGAAGTGATCATTCCAAGCTCTATGGCAACAGGAACCGCAGTTGGGTTAAAAGTATGAGGGCCTTCATGAACATTCAGGAAATAACCAACGCCATGTCCTGTTCCATGTCCGTAATTGATCGCATAATCCCATAGTGGTTTGCGTGTAATCGCATCAATCTGATAACCACATGTTCCTTTTGGGAAACGTAATTTACAACCGTCAATCATTCCTTTTAACACCAGGGTATAATCTGTTTTTTCTTCTTCGGTATTGTTTCCCATTGGAATGGTACGGGTGATATCCGTTGTACCATAAAAATACTGACCTCCGGAATCTACCAGGAACAGACCTTCAGCTTTAACTTCTACATCACTCTCTTCCGAAGGACCATAATGAGGTAAGGCTCCATGTGCTTTGTAAGCACTGATGGTATTGAAGCTATCACCTACAAAACCTTCCTGTGCAGCTCTGAATTTACGCAGTTCCGCAGCAGCAGAAAGCTCAGTAATGGTGATTTTACCAATGTTTTCCGACAACCATTTTAGGAAACGCGTAATTGCAACCCCATCTTTTGCCATGGCAATACGGGTGTTGGCCAATTCTGTTTCGTTCTTAACAGCTTTTAAGTTGGTAGATGGGTTGGTATCTTTGATCACTTTTACTGAGGCAGGCAATAATTTTGCATAGGCAAAACAGTTGCGCTTAGGATCAATAAAAATAGTTGTGTTTTCCGGAACTTCCGACAATGCAGATTCGATATTTTCATATGGCATCACCTGAACACCACTTGCAGCAAGCAATTCTTTTTCGGCTGTGCTGAGCTTATCCGGGTTGATGAATAAGGTTGCTTTATCGGGAGTGATTAGTGCGAAACTAAGTACTACAGGATTGTAACTCACATCTTTTCCACGGATATTGAACAACCAGGCCATATCATCAAGGGAAGAAATCAGGTGGTAAGCTGCGCCCTTTTTCTGAAGTTCTGCTCTTACTTCAGCTAATTTCGAAGCTACAGATTGCCCGATGTGTTTGTCTTCGATCAGAAAAGCTTTTTCTGCCGGAAGCCCTGGTCTGTTTTCCCAGATCGTACTCAGGTAATCTTTATGGCTCAGTTTGATGTCTTTGATAGAGAACTGCTGAGTAAGAAGGTCACCTAAAAGAATGGAAAGTAGCTTCTCATTTGTGGCTACCACGGCACCTTTGTCCAGTTTCTCCTGGAGCCATTGGATGTATTCCGGGGCATGTTGTATCTTTTGTTTAACGAGTTCAAAACCGCTGTTTTCCAGTTGTTCTGTAGCTTGTTCAAAATAACGGAAGTCTGTCCACAGACCGGCAAAATCATGGGTAATGACTAAGGTTCCCGCTGATCCTGTAAATCCGGAAGCAAAAGGAATACACTTGTAATGGTTGGGTAAGTATTCACTGATGTGTGGGTCTGCTGAGGGGATGATGTAAGCCTGTACATGATCGGCCTTCATTTGTTTACGTATCTCGCTTAATTTTTCCTGATATGTCATGGTTTAGTTTTTAATAGCTAATCGAGTTGACGCAAATCTATGGAATTTAATTTCTATACAAATTCTTTAAAAAATCTACTAAGTTTGTCCGGGATGCAATTGTCTATTATAGAGGAGATAGAGTTATTAGAAAGACTTAAAGGGCAAGATGCGGGGGCATTTTCTGAGGTGTACAAAATGTATGTCAGGAAGATCTATGCCTATACCCTCGGGATCCTGAAATCCCCGGCTCTTGCAGAAGATGTTACCCAGGATACTTTTGTAAAGCTCTGGGAGCAGTCGGCATCCATTCATACTGACCGCTCTGTACAGGCTTTTCTTTATGCCATTGCCAGAAATCAGTCCTTGAATATGATCCGGCGGGCAGCACGGGAGACCTGGATTTCTGATGATATCTCTGCATATATCCATCATAATGGCGAGAGTGGGCTTCAGTACACGGAACGTAAACAAACCAATGAATTTATCCTGATGGCCATTGATCAGCTTCCTCCCAAGCGCAGGCAGATTTATGAACTTTGTCGTAATTCCGGTTACTCCTATAAGCAGGTAGCTGAACAGCTTGGGATTAAAGAGAGTACCGTAAACAGCCAGATGGTAAAGGCGGTAAAGAGCATCAGGGAGTACATGATTAGGAATGGGGCCTTGTCTCTGATTTTCCTTTTATACCGGCCGTAATAAAAAAAGCAAATTTATTTTTCTTTCGGGTACATGTAGTGCCCCTGTTAAGTGTATTACTATAAAAACAGGAGTAAAACTTGGAAAAGTCCATCAAACAATTATTTATAGACTACATCAGAAATGAATGTACTCAGCAGGAGCTGGATCAGGTCATCTTGCTGATCAGGCAAGGGGGACACGAACAGGAATGGATGGAAGCGATGGAAGAAGTGGAATCTTTTTTTGCAGCTCAGGATTCCCCTGATCCTGGGATTGATGAAGACCGGATGTTCAGGCAGATTGAGCTTCGTACCGCGCGCAAGTCTTTTCCATGGAAATGGATGGCTTATGCGGCTTCTGTGATCCTCTTACTGGGGATAGGTTTTTTATCTGTTAACTCCCTTCGTAAAACGCCGGAACAGGTAGTACTGCCTGCGAATTTCTCGTCTGTAGCTGCGGATTCTGTACATAAGTGGTTGAAACTGCCTGATGGAAGCGCTGTCCACCTGAACGATAGCAGTAGGTTGGAATTTCCGGATTCTTTTGATGGAATGGCGAAGAGGGAGGTCAGGCTGATTGGAGAGGCATATTTTGAAGTAAAGTATGATCCGCTACATCCCTTTATTATTCATACCGGAAAAATCAAAACCACCGTTTTAGGAACTGCTTTTAACATCAATGCCTATCGTTCAGGTAAATCTGTGATGATTACGGTTACGCATGGAAAGGTAAAGGTAGAGGATGATCAGAAAACCCTGGCCATATTAAGCCCGGATCAGCAACTGGAATGGACAGCTCAACAGCCCAATCCTGTTAAGCTAAATGTGAATTCATCTGTGGCAACGGAATGGAAAAAAACAGACCTCATCATGGACGATATTACACTGGAGACTGCTGCGGAAATGATTTCTGAACGCTTTGGCCTGAAAGTACAGTTTAAGGATGAACAGTTGAAATCAGTCCGGTTTACTGCTGCCTTTTTAAAGCGAAATGGGATTGCTCAGGTACTTGAAGTGATTGGCCAGACTACCGGCACCAGATTGAGCCTGGTACAAAATAAGGTGACAATTGATCGGCAGCAATAAAAGAAGAATCAGCAATAAAAGAAGAATCAACTTATATAAACCAACCCTTATAACTCAACGAATACATAAACCAAAAGAACCACAACATGAAGAACCACAATTCTCTATAAGCTGACCATATAAAAAAGCGAACCCCGGTTGCAGCCGGAGTTCGCAACAGGTCTTAAATTTTCTATCAGTTCAACTTAAAACCAATGCAATGTATTACAATTCTACTCCTTTTGCAAGGTGGTATTTACCGGCTTGCCGTTACCTGTTTAACTTAAAAAAAATACGATTTTTTATGAAGGTGAACGCTATGATATTGATGGCTATACTTTTTGCGGTCAGTAGCCTTACCGCTTCTACTGGTGTTGCTCAGGGACTTTCTGAGGTACAGATTTCCTTCGGAATAAATAAGGGAACACTACGCGCTGCTTTTTCTCAGATTGAGAATAAAACGGATTTTAGATTTGCTTATCAGAATGAACTGATTTCATCGCTGAAAGATATAAGCCTCTCAGAACAAAGCCGTTCGGTGAAAAGTACACTGGATGAACTTCTGAAAGGAACTGGTCTGAGCTATAAACAACTCAACAACAGTATTCTTGTTTTCAGGGAACCTGTCCTGCAGGTAACCGAAGCCATGAATGCCCCAATTACCGGAACAGTAAAAGATGAAAAAGGAATGCCTATGCCAGGGGTTTCGGTAAAGGTTAAAGGCCAGAAAATCGTGGTAAGTACTGATGGAAACGGAAAGTTTAGCCTGAAAGTGACAGAAGCAAATGTCATTTTGCAATTCAGTTATATTGGCTACACTACGGTGGAGCAGAAGGCTGATGGCGATCATCCGATCGATTTGGTCATGGTTCCTGATGTAGGGACACTTGATGCCGTTGTTGTGATCGGATATGGAACCACTACCAAAAGAAACAATACCGGCTCGGTAAGCTCGGTTAGCGCGAAAGACATCAGCAAACAACCGGTGTCTGATCCACTGGCGGCACTTCAGGGCAGGGTTGCAGGTTTAGACATTACCGGAACTACCGGTTATCCGGGATCAGGGTATACGGTGAGGCTACGTGGATTGAATTCTATTAAAGGAGGCAATGATCCCTTATATATTGTGGATGGAACTCCCTTTATCTCAGAATCCATGTCTCAGTTTACGGGTGCTAATGGGAATCAAAGTCCTTTAAGTAGCATCAACCCCGCAGATATTGAAAGGATAGACATCCTTAAAGATGCCGATGCGACCGCCATATATGGTTCCAGAGGAGCAAATGGCGTGATCCTCATCACTACAAAAAAGGGGAAATCCGGACAAACAGAGATCAGTGCGAATGTATCTAGTGGTGCTTCTCATGTTACCCGGAAAATAGACATGTTGAGTACCGCTCAGTACCTCGATCTTCGTCGGGAAGCTTTTAAAAATGACGGGATTACCCCATCGCTGGAAAACGCCAGAGATCTGATGGAGTGGGATCCCGGTGTAGACAACAAATGGCAGGATTTACTCGTTGGCAATTCTGCACCCTTAACGGAGGCACAGCTCTCGGTTAGCGGAGGATCACCAGAGACGAATTTCCTGATCAGCGGAACCTACCGCAAGGAAGGAACGGTGTTACCAGGAAACTTAAACTACAAACGAGGAGCTGTGAATCTGAATCTAAACCACAACTCAGCAGATCAGAAACTTCGGTTAAATGCCTCGGTTAAGTATGTGGGAGACCGTAATAATTTATTGGCAGCTGATGTCACTCAGTTTTTCAATACAGCACCCAATTATCCCATTTATAATGCCTCCGGAGAATATTATTGGTTTGGAGACGAACAAAATCCAATGTCCTATCTGGAAAGAAAATCTACCTCTCAGACGCAGAACCTGATGGCCAGTGCTTCAGCGAAGTATACCATTCTTCCTGATTTTAGTGCCAGCGTAAACATGGGATATAACCGGATGACTATGGATCAGGTACAGGGAGTTCCCAGGAGCGCATTTAACCCTGAAAAGTACCTGGCCAGTCTGGCATATTATGGAAATAGCGACCTTAATTCCTATAGTATTGAACCTCAGTTGGATTACTCCCGCCAGCTTGGTAAAGGTAAACTACAGGTTTTGGCTGGTGGAAGCATTCAGCAGAGAACCAAAGAGGGGCTATACACTATAGGGGAAGGCTTTCCCAGTGATGAACAGTTGTCAAATCCACATGCTGCAGTCTCTTTAAAAACCAAAAATTATAACTATTCTGAGTATCGTTACGCTTCTGTTTTTGGTAGGATCACCTATAACTGGGATGAAAAATATATCCTTAATGGAACCTTTCGGAGAGACGGTTCTTCCCGGTTTGGACCAAATAAAAGGTTTGGAAATTTTGGTGCTATTGGTGCAGCCTGGCTATTCAGCAATGAAGCCTTTGTAAAGGAAAAACTCCCTTTCCTTAGCTTTGGTAAACTTCGGGGAAGTTTTGGTACGGTAGGTAGTGATCAGATCGGCGACTATCAATATTACGACAGCTGGATGGCATCATCCTATCCTTATGGTGGTTCCGGCGGACTTACCCCAAGTCGTTTTGCCAACCCTGATTACAGCTGGGAAGTAAATAATAAGCTGGAGGCAGCCATAGAATTGGGCTTTTTGGAAGACAGGATCATGCTGAACAGCAGCTTTTACCGTAACCGTTCTAATAATCAGCTGATCGATTTTGCGCTTTCTTCGCAATCCGGATTTTCGAGTTTTGTGGCGAATCTGCCTGCACAGGTAGAGAATAAGGGATTTGAATTTGAACTGAACACGATCAATATCCGGGGAAATGATTTCAACTGGACCACCGCGCTTAACTTTACATTTACAAAAAATAAGCTCCTTAAATACCCTGGACTGGAAAAAACGGCTTTTGCAAATAAGTATTTTATCGGCCAGCCATTGAATGTAACCACAGGATTTCATTTTACAGGGGTTGATCCTCAGACCGGTGTTCCTAAGTTTACCGATCTCAACGGAAACAATAGCATCGATGATCCTGATGATATGATGGTTCTGGGGACCGTTAGCCCGGATTTTTTTGGAGGGATTCAGAATAGTTTCAGCTACAAAAAGCTGAGCCTGGATTTCTTTGTACAGTTTGTAAAACAGGAAGGGCCGGGTATCAACTTCGGATACCAGTCTTACGCTAATGGGGCAGCGATGAAAAATAAAGACCTGACGGCATTGGAGCGCTGGAGAACTGCCGGAGATCAAAGCAATATTCCCGGAGCTACAAGAACCGCTACCACCGAAATCTATAAGGCTTATCAAAAAAACTATCGCCATTCCGATGCCAATTGGGGAGATGCCTCTTATATCAGGTTAAAGAATGTTTCCCTGAGGTATAACTTCGATACGATGTTTAAAAACTGGAAACTGAGAAACTTTACCGTCTACCTTCAGGGGCAAAACCTCATCACCATTACCAATTATAAAGGCATAGACCCGGAAACAAAAGGTTTTGCCTTACCGCCGCTAAGTGCTTACACTGCGGGCATACAAGTTTCATTTTAATCTAAATTTTTTAAACAATGAAAGTCATTTACTATATATTGAGTGCGCTCCTTCTAAATACGATCGTCTCCTGCGGGAAATTAGTGGATATTGATAAACCCAGAACCGAATTGCCCCAATCCAGTGTTTTTTTGAACGACAATACCGCCATTGCGGCAATGGTCGGTGTGTATAGTGGGATGAATACTGGTAATTATCAGTTTGCAAACGTGCTGACCACCTTTATGGCGGCCATGAGTGCGGATGAATTTGCTTATGCTGCTGTTCTGGCTGATTTCTCGGAATTCCGGGAAAACGCACTCTTACCAGGAAACACCCGGGTCAATAATATCTGGGAACAAGCGTACCAATTGAACTATAGCGCAAATGCAATCATTGAAGGCCTAACCGCTTCTACGACATTGAGTCCTGCGGTTAAAACACAGCTACTCGGTGACGCGAGATTTGTACGTGCTTTTTGCCATTTCTATCTGGTGAACATGTTTGGTGATGTTCCTTTAATTCTTGATGCTGATGTAAGAAAGAATACGAATCTCCCAAGAACTGCAAAAGAGCAAGTTTATACGGCAATCATTGCAGACCTGAAGGAAGCTAAGGAGTTGCTGTCTAATGACTATCCCGGAAATAAGGAGCGCATCCGTCCTAACAAAGCTGTAGCTACGGCTTTACTTTCTAGAGTTTATTTGTACATAGAGAACTATGCCATGGCAGAACAGGAAGCCGGAGAAGTGATCAATAACAGCAATTATAAATTGCTGAAAGATGAACCAGCAAAGAATGGAATGAAAGATGTATTCCTGATGAATAGTCCGGAAGCACTGTGGCAATTACAATCGGTAAATACCGGAGGAGGAAGAAACACCTGGGAGGGTAACTTATTTGTCCCTACAGCAGCTCCTTTATATCGGCTTACCAAAGAAGCTGCCGGATTGGAGAACGCTTTTGAATCAGGTGATAAAAGATTTAAAAACTGGGTAGGAAGTTATACCACTACAACAACGCCAGGATTAACCCACCGGTATCCCTTCAAGTATAAGGTGCGTACCGGAACTCCGGTGACAGAATATTCTATGGTAATCCGTTTTGCAGAGCTGTACCTGATCCGTGCAGAAGCCAGGATCATGCAAAATAAATTGGAGCCTGGTATTCAGGACCTGAATGTGCTGCGCGATCGTGCAGGCCTGGCTGGCCTGGCCACACCTGCCAGTCAGGAAGAAGGAATGAGGAAAGTGGAACAGGAGCGGAGAGTGGAGTTGTTTGCCGAATGGGGACATCGCTGGTTCGACCTCAAGCGCTGGAAAAGTATAAGCGGTGATGCCGGTAAAACACGGGCGGATGATGTGTTGGGACCTATAAAACCGGCATGGAAATCTACAGCCATCTTATTTCCAATTCCTACCAATGCATTACGTACCAATCTGAACCTGGTTCAGAATAAGGGGTATAATTAAAAAATAAGACTTATAGTAATTATTTATATGATGAAGAGAATTAGCTTACTCTGCCTTTTGCTAACCGTGATTTTGCGGGTACAGGGGCAGCGGGTAGAAATAAAACCGGAAAGGCCAAACAGGGGAGATGAGGTTACGGTTACTTATCATTCCGGAGCAGCAGATGCCCTGATCAGCAAAGAAGCTCCGGAATTGAACATCGTTTTTACCTATTCTACTTTTTACGAATTGCCGCCGAAATTACCGATGAAAAAACAAGGAGATAACTGGGTGGCTTCCTTTAAGCTGCAACGCTATGCTACGTTTGCCAGTTTTTATTTCCAAAGCGGGACACAAAAAGACCAGCCTGCGGCAGACAGGCATTATACCATCGCTGTTTATAATGGCGCTCAACGGGTACGGGATGGTTACCTCCATGAGTCTTATAGTCTGAATGCACAGATGCCAAAATCAAGATCACTGCCTGGGTTGCAATTGGATTTATTGCAAAAGGAACTGACTCTTTACCCTGAGAACTACGAAGCCAGGGTCAGGGTCCAGTCTACAAAAATGATACTGGCAAAAACACCTGAAGAAAAACTAAAATACCGGAATGAAGCCAGAAGGATTATTGCTGCCAAATTCGAGGAAGCTCCTACAATAATGGCCAACCTGAATAAAGTGACGATGGGCTACCTGATTATTGGCGAAAAATCAAGACTCGATTCCCTGCGCCGGGTGGTGTTGGAACGTTATCCGAAGTCGGACGTGGCCAGGGATTACATGACTACCCTGTTTGCAAAGGAGAAAGATGTGACTAAAAAAATTGCAGAACTTGAAAAAGTGCTCAAAGAGAATGATCAGGAAGGTGAGGAGGGGTCTACGGGTATCCATTCCATTTTGTTCGACCATTACCTGAGTACGGGGCAGGCGAAGAAAGCCGTTTACCATGCAGGAAAAACGATGAAGGAAATCAGTCCGCAGACCCCTTTGAGACTGAAGGAGATCGCAGCAAAGCTAACCGCGGGAAAACTGGCTCCTGATACTGCAATTGCCTATGCGGAACGTTCCCTGCGTATGGTAGATCAATGGCCGGTAGGCGTCATTCGTTTTTTCCCTGAGTATGGACATATTCCTTCTTTCGTTGCCGATAGTACCAGGTTGAAAGCGGTTGTGGAAGCGAGATCAACACTACTTTCTATTATTGCCCTCAATAAACTATACCTCGGAGATCGGATCGCTGCATTAGACTATATCAGTCAATCGGCAGAGAAAGGGACAAACAGGGAAAGTCTGATCAATATTGCTACAGTGTATGAACAGACCGGTGATCCCAGGAAAGCATTTGATGCCTTATGGAAGATCCTGCTGGATACCCCTGAAGATACGACCGTTACTCATCTGGCGAAACTGAACTTTTTGAAATTTAATCCTTCTGAAGCAGAATTTAAGGCCAAAGTTAAAGAGTTGGAAGGTAAGAAGATCGCACGCCTTACCAATGCTTTGAAAAAGCAGAAAATGAATGCCCCAGGACCGGAACTTACTGCCATCACTGATTTGAGAGGAAATGTACAGACCAAAGAAATGAGGAAAGGTAAAGTTGTTGTGCTGGATTTCTGGGCTACCTGGTGTGTTCCATGTATGCAGGAGATGCCTTATTTGCAGAAAGTATATCATAAATACAAAAACAATCCGGATGTGATGTTCATGGTGGTCAATACTGGAGCTAAGAACACGATTAAGGATGCAATTGACTGGGGTAAAAAGAATCCCCAATATGACTTCCCTTTGTACTTTAATTCGGATCCGGATATAGGGGAGAAAGTAGGATTTACACTGATTCCTACTATTGCTGTAATTGATCAGCAAGGTGCTTTACAGTTCCGGACAATCGGCTTTGAGGGCGCTGAGCTGGAACATAAACTGGCGGTGCAGATCGATATTCTGCTGGAGGAAGTCAGGAAATAATCCATTGTAAAGAATTTAGATAATCAGGATACAAAAGATCAGGATGCCAGTTGGCATCCTGATCTTTTGTATCCTGCCTATTTTTTCACGTTGTTTTTTTTCGGTGTGTTATAGATGAAATGATGAAGGGAACGGGTGGTTTTTTTTAAGTCGGTGCTGAGGTACCAGATGTTGTTGATTCTTTTTCCAGCACTCTCCTTATCAAGGGGAAAACGGGCTTGTTCGATCACGTTGTTCTTGGCTTTAAGAATATTTCCAGCAAAGTTTAAAAGTGTGAAATTGGCCATACTTGTTTCTATGTTAGGGAGGATTTCTGTGGCAAAAACGGGAAAAATTTCCTGACCTGAGCCTTTAATTTTATCAAAAATAGAGATCAGAACGCTGCGCTGACGCTCGGTTCGTTCTGCATCTCCATTCCCTACTGCTCTGATTCTGGTATAGGCAACGGTTTGTTTTCCGTTCAGTTTCTGAAGACCCGGAGCATCAACATGTACGGCCGGAACCTGATCGTAGATGGCAAGTTCATCCAGGTAATTGTTCAGGTAAGGAAGCTCCGCAGCCTTCACATTCAGGATAATTCCACCCAGCGCATCCACGATTTTAGCAGCCCCATAGAAGTCCACATTCATATAGTCTTTAATGTCCAGATCAAAGTTCTGATTGATGGTTTTGATGGCCAGCTGCGGGCCACCAATGGCAAAGGCTGCATTGATCTTATCCATCCCTTTACCCTCGATTTTAACATAGGTATCCCTCATTATAGACGACATTTTGATTTTTTTATTGAGCTGGTCGATGGAAATGATCATCACCACATCGGAGTTTCCGGCCTCCTGTTCTGTACGCCTGTCGACCGCAAATAAGGCAATGTTAACCGGAGGATTGGTCATGGCCTTTATTTTTTTCTGAACCTCCCCGGAGATGCCCAGTGCTTCCGCAGACCTGTTCAATGGTACCGGAGATTTGCGTACCGGTGTTACCGGAATCTGGTCCTGGCTAAACGAGTTGAAAAAACTTAAAACAACAAGGAAGATGACAGAGGATAAAGCTTTCATTTTTTATTTTTATTTAAAACTTAGGAACAGTGTATTTCAATAACCATACCTGAGAACAAATAAAATTCTTGCTACCTTTAAAACTTTCTTAGATCCGCAGTTAAAGGAAAAGAAAGATGTGTATGGACAAAGCGTATAAAATTGCAATTATTGGTTTGGGATATGTGGGCTTACCCCTCGCAATAGAATTTGCGAAAAAATATGAGGTGCTGGGATTTGACATTGACCAATCAAGAATTGAAGAGCTGTGCAATGGCGAAGACCGGACAAAGGAAGCTGATCTGGAGGAATTGAAAAAGTTGCTGAACCCAGATCAGGAAAACTCAGGATTGAAGTTTTCTTCTGCGACCTCAGACCTGGAATCCTGCAATATTTTTATCGTTACTGTTCCAACGCCTATAAACCGTTTTAAAGCACCCGATCTGAGTCCGCTGTTAAATGCTTCTGAGATGGTTGGCCGTGTGTTAAAGAAGGGAGATATTGTGGTTTATGAATCTACTGTATATCCGGGCTGTACCGAAGAAGATTGCGTCCCTGTATTGGAAAAATATTCTGGTCTGACATTTAACACAGATTTTTTCTGCGGTTATTCTCCGGAAAGGATCAATCCTGGAGATCGCGTAAATACACTTACAAAGATTAAAAAAGTAACTTCAGGCTCTACTGCAGAAGTGGCCGAAGAAGTAGACCGGCTCTATTCACAGATCATTACAGCAGGAACCCATAAAGCACCAAGCATCAAGGTTGCGGAAGCTTCCAAAGCGATTGAGAATGCACAAAGAGATGTCAATATTTCTTTTGTAAATGAGCTTGCGCTGATCTTTGACCGGATTGGAATAGATACTACTGATGTTATTGAAGCTGCAGGAACAAAATGGAATTTTCTGAAATATAAACCTGGATTGGTAGGAGGACATTGTATCGGTGTAGATCCTTATTATCTGGCGCATAAATCGGAATCTTTAGGTTACCATCCGCAGGTGATTCTTTCTGGCCGGAGGGTAAACGACAATATGGGGATGTTCGTTGCCAATAAGGTGGTTAAGCTGATGATTGCCAAAGGATACCCGGTTAAGGGAGAAAAAGTATTGATTCTGGGCTTTGCATTTAAAGAAAATTGCCCTGATATCCGAAATACCCGGGTTATTGATATTTACGAAGAGTTAACTCAGTTTGGAATGGAGGTCAGTGTTTTTGATCCATGGGCAGATCCTGTGCTGGTTAAAAAAGAATATGGTTTTGAGCTTGATCCTGTCCTTATAGATAAAAACTATAAAGCAATTATATTGGCAGTTTCTCATCATGAATTCCTGTCACTTGATTATAAAAAATATAAGGAAGAGGGGGCAATTGTATTCGATACGAAATCATTTATTGAAAGAAAGTACACTGATGCCAGGCTATAGCTTCTAAATAAGAAATTATTATCTCTTTCGGTAAAAAAATCTCATTTGTGGCACGTTTTTAGACGAGTGTTTGAAAAGAAAAAAATTAATGCCTTATTCTAGCGTTATTGCATCCATTTTTAGGTTTGATCTCTTTTCTGGACATTTAATTTATTGTAAATCATTGTTCCTGTCAGGACAATCTTGGTTTAAGATAAATCCGGAGATGGATAAGTTTTTCATTGGAAATGAGAATTATTCTGCTAATTTTATGGCTCAAAATCAACCCGGGGGGGTATCTAAATGAAAAAACAATTACTGATTATTTTATTGATCTTATCTGGTGGATCAGCATTTTCGCAAATGAACGGCGATTACAACTATTCTATTGCTGCAAGAGGCTTCGGGATGATGCAAATGCCTAAGGTTTTAAATGAAACGAATTATAGCAAATACGTAAATACCTATTTCACAGGGTTGGTATTAAAGTTTAATGACAATCAGATCAGCTATCGTTTAGGGGGTAGTTACCTTAAAAAATCAAAAGAATTCTATAACAATTGTAATACCTGTGAAGTCATCAATGGTGATGTTACCGACTATTCCTTCAAAGTAGGTTTTGAAAAGAACCTTAACTTTTCCAGGATTCAGCCATATTTTGGTATCGATATGGGATTCAGATCTAGTAAGTTTATTGGATTGTCTCAAAATGCAAACACGTTGAAGGGCACATTGGCAGATTCTGCAATTCCATCAAATAAAGTGGAAACAAGTAAAGTTGGTTTTGTCGGTACTCCTTTGATCGGTATTAAGTTTAATGTGATCAATGAAGTTTCCTTATTCGTTGAAAGTAGCCTTGATTTCTTTTATTCTTATGAAAGACAGGAATATGTAACTCAGGACGCCAGTAATACGCGTTCATTGTTCAAGACCAATAAAGCAGAGTTTCTGTTAAACCCGGTATCTGTAGGTATCTCTATTCATCTGGGAAGTAATAAATAGATTTTCTCTATTCATAAAAAAGCCTGTTGCCCGGATCATAAATCCAGACAACAGGCTTTTTTCATAGATGGGATGCCTTAGAATTTATAGGTCAGGCTTCCGACTATATTTCTTAACCTTTGAGGGTTTACAGTGGTGTAGCCAATCCAATATTTCTTGTCGGTTATGTTGTCGACTTTAACACCAAGCCTGAACCTGGGATGGTCATAAAATGCGCTGGCATTAAGAATGGTGTAAGCTGGTAGAATAAATACCCCATCCTTTTTGCTGTTTACTACTTTATTGTCACTGGCATAGTTTCCTCCGAATCCAAATCCAAGGCCTTTAATAAAATGGTCTGGCAGACGATAGTTGACCCAAAGATTAGCAGCATATGGCGAGGCCGCAGTTGCGGGACGAAGTCCTTCCAAATTGGGGTCGTCAGCTTTTGTGAGTTCAGAGTCATTGTATGCAAATCCTGCAATAATGTTCAGCCCTTTTAAAGGACTCGCAACTACTTCCGCCTCAAAACCTTTGTTTACCTGAGTGCCGTCCTGAATCACAAATTTCGGATCGCTGTAAGGTCTTACTTTATCCTTCACTTTGATGTTGTAATAGCTTAACGTTCCGCTTAGTTTCCCGTTAAATAAGTCCATCTTTATTCCACCCTCTATTTGAGTAGCCTCTTCCGGTTTTAGTGTTTTATTCAGGTAATTTATCCCCTGGATATTGGTAAAGCCGTTCTGATAGTTTGCAAAAAGGGAAAGCTGATCTTTCAGAAGTTGATAGACAAGACCGAATTTAGGAGCAAATTGAGTCTGTTTATAAGGTTGTTTTGTCAGGCTGTCTCTTTTCTCTGAGTAACTTCCTTTATGTTCAAATCTGTCTACCCTGATTGCGGCCAGCGCCATAAACTGGTCGGTGATGTTAAAAACATCGGAAACATAGGCACTATAGGTATTGGTCTTGTAGATATCGGGATACACTGTTCTGCCATTTGCATAAACAGCCTCCATATTGGTCTTGTTAAAGTTGTCATATAGCGGTCCTGAAGTAATTCCTCCGGAGATCGTATCAAGCGCTTTGCTTAAGAAAAGCTGATTGGAGTTGATTCGGAGAAAATCCAACCCAACAACCAATCTGTTTCTATGTGAGCCAATATTGAAATCCGCATTGAAATTCTGTTGGATTTCCAATACATTCATCTTGCTGTTTTCTGTAGACTGATCCTCACGCGAAAGCATGTTGTTTGGCATCAGATAAAAGTAAGGAGAGAACCCATTTGAGTAACTCTTGCTATAGGTGATATTGGTTTGTGAGGTCCAGGAATCAGAAAACTTGTACTCCATGGTACCAAAGAGGTTGGTGCTTTTGGATTGCTGGGTCAGGTCATTTGAAAAATAAGATTTTTTATAATCCAAATTCAATTGATCTGCGCGGTCCACACCAAGGTCTGCAACTGATTGACCCCAGGGAAAGAAGAAGATCTGATTCGCTGTGTTTTTGCTGCTGTAGATTTCTGCATCGAACAGGAAAGACAGGCGGTCAGAGGCTTTGTAAGAAAGGCTTGGTGCCAGCACAAATCCTTTACTAAATCCATGATCCTGAAAAGAACCGTCATAGTTATATGCCGCATTCAGACGGAACAGTAATGTTTTAGCCGTATCAAGGGGGGTATTGAAATCGACACTTATACGGTTAAAATCATAACCTCCGGCAGCGTAAGTCACCTCTCCACCAATATGATCATAAGGCTTTTTGGTTACCCGGTTGATTAAACCTCCATATGAAGTTAAGGAGTTTCCGAAAAGGGTGGCCGATGGGCCTTTGATCACTTCGATGCTTTCCAGGTTTGCGGCATCAATTCTGCTGGTTACGTTTCCGGCAATACCATTTCTAAGTTTGCTTTGCGTAATGAAACCTCTCATGTTATAATAAGAACTCCCATCTCCGCCACGTCCCGTAGCTTCCCACATTTTCTGTAAGCCCGGAGCATTTTTGATGGCATCATCTATAGAGAAAACCAGCTGGTCTGCCATCAATTCTTTAGAAATGGTGGTATAAACCTGTGAATTCTCCAAATTTCTGAGTGGCATCTTTGATACATAAGGACTCTTTTTTGTCGAGTACTTATTGGTTTTATTGCTGTTGATATTGATCTCTTTGAGCTGGCCTGAGTTTTCAGTGATGATAAAATCCATGGTCAGCTCCTCTCCCTGAAGAACTTTTATGTTCTTTTCTATCACATTTGATCCGACAGCAGAAACACGTAGGATATAATTTCCTGGTTTAACGCGGGGAATGGTATAACTACCGTTTTCATCGCTCAGGTTTCCCAGTCCTTTGTTCTTTAATCCTACACTGACGTAGGCTGCGGGTTGTCCATCAGAGGTGGTAATCCTGCCCTTGATGGTGGAGAGTTGTTGTGCACTTAGGGTCATGCTGGAAAACAGCAGAAATAAGGAGAATAAAAGTTTATGCATATTAAGTAATCTGGATTAATTCTAAACAGCTGCAAAGTAGCGGATGATTCTTTAGTAATCCAAATTATTTTTAATAAATCTAAATAGATTTAGCTATCCTGATTGAGCCTAGAAGTATCTTTGGTATCCTTCATAAATACATAAACAAGCAGGGAGCAGAAGATGCAAAATGTAATGTACCAATAATAATAAGGCTCATGGCCCCAGTCTTTTAGCCACAAAGCAATGTATTCTGCCGTGCCGCCGAAGATGGCAACCGTTAAGGCATAAGGCAGACCAACACCCAGGGCTCGTACTTCTGCCGGAAACAATTCAGCTTTTACAACGGCATTGATGCTGGTATATCCACTGACAATGATCAATGAAGCCATCAACAATAAAAATGCAGTCCATTGGCTTGTGGTCTGACTTAATGCTGTAAGCAATGGAACCGTACAGAAGGTTCCAAGTATGCCAAAGCCAATTAGCAGCGGCCTTCGACCGATCTTATCAGATAAAGCACCAAAGAGGGGCTGCAGACAGGCAAACAGGAACAGAGAAAGAAAGGAAAGGAGGGTTGACTCTTCTTTAGTCATCTTTACGGTGTTGACCAGGAACTTTTGCATGTAGGTGGTGTAGGTATAAAAGGCCAGGGTTCCACCCAGGGTGAGTCCGATCACAGTGATGACTGCCTTTGGGTGTTTTAACAGTTCTTTTACCGTCCCTTTGTTTTCTGTATTCTTCTTTTTTTGATGCTCAAAAGCGGTGGTTTCATCAAGGTTCTTTCTCAGGTAAAGTGCCACAATGGAGAGTACAGCCCCAAAAACAAATGGAATGCGCCAACCCCATTCCTGAAGTTGGTGTTCTGAGAGCAGTACTTTTTGTAACAAAAGCTGGAGGGCAAGAGCAAGTAATTGTCCGCCGATAAGTGTGACATATTGAAAACTGGAATAGAACCCACGGCGGTTTTTTGTGGCCATCTCGCTCAGATAAGTAGCCGATACGCCGTATTCTCCACCCACACTCAATCCCTGAAGTAATCTGGCGGTTAACAAAAGGATGGGAGCAAGAATGCCTATCGTCGTGTAAGTAGGTGTCAGGGCAATTAAAAGGGAACCTAAAGACATGAGTAAGACAGAAAGTGTCATGGATTGTTTCCTGCCAATCTGGTCTGCTATTCTTCCAAATATATATCCACCAAGAGGGCGCATAAGGAAACCCAGTGCAAATATTCCGGCGGTATTCAGGAGCTTTACGGTGTCATTTCCTTCGGGAAAGAAGGCAGAGGAGAAATAAATAGCAAAGGCAGAATAAGCGTACCAGTCATACCATTCTACGAGGTTTCCTACAGAACCTCCGAAGATGGCTTTTAACCGGCGGGGAGATATTTTGTCATCCTCGCTTTCGGGATGAACCTGCTCAATATTTGTTTTCATGCCTGAATCTCTTTGGTTAAAAAACAAAAGATAAGGCTTTTAAACAAATTCTAATACCCTTGCACCATGTGAATTTATCAAATGATACAAGGGTATAGAACTGTTACTCGTTTTCAACAAGCAACGATGAGATAGGGTTAGTTAGTGAAAAGCGTATAGCGCAATTCCGTTAAGATATTGCTGAGAAACCGGGCTCGCGGACGCAACAGATTTGCCATCCACAAATATTTCAAGTTTCGCTGAACCCGGTGCATTTGAAGTGATACTTACGGCTACATCTGAAGCATAGGTGACTGATTTTCTGATTATTTTGCTAAATGGCAGAGACTGAGCGGTCAGTTCCGTATCAGCGCCAGTCTCGTTGGTGTACCTGATGTCCAGATTGGTTAGGCCAGCACTTAAAGCGGTCACTCTATATTCAATAGATACGGTTTTTGGGTATCCGGCTCTGGGATCATCAACGTTGTTTTTATCTTTTGAGCAGGAGCTGATTAGGCCTGCAACCAGAAACATGAAGGCAATCTTTGTGAACAGGTTTTTTTTAAGTTGTAAAAGTCTCATGAGATTTTTGTTTTTTAATAGGTTATTATGTCCTACAAATCTATCATAGACCCTTTTTTCAATCAATACCCGGAAATCAGGTTTTATTTCTACCTGTATTCAGGGATATAAGTTTAGATTTTTTCATACCTGAGCAGATATTGTCTGTATAGCCTGCTCAGTCTAAAAACATTTTCGAGAATCACCAGAATGACAACAGGTAGCATCACCAGCTCAAAAATTTGAAACTTCCAGAAAGTATAAGCGAATAATAAGATCAGGCGGAAGCATTCCAGGTAGTAAATCCATTTCCTTTGTTCCAGCAATGCACCACAATTGATTAAGGTAATCATAATAAAGGTGGCGCTGAACAATTTGTCTTCCAGCTGCAGAGTAGCATAAAAAGCGGTAAAAAAGCTGAGTAAAGCAACACAAAGTAGGAGTTGGAAATTTAAGTAAACCCTGAATTTAAAGCGGTAAGCTGGTTCTGCTTTTTGCTGCAGGTATCTTTTCTCCAGGATGGGCCTGATGTTTTGATCAAGGGTAGCAGGATTTCCAAAAATGATTTTTAGTCTTGCCTTCAAATGTGTTTCTTTTTTGCAGGCTTCAAGGATTTCCAGGTAATAATGAAAGTGCTGCCATAAAAAGCTATAGCTTTTGACAGGGTGGGTAAGGCCATATTTGGGCGCTTCTTCTTCCCGTTGAAAAGTTCCGAATAGCTTGTCCCAAAAGACAAAAACGTCTCCGTAATTCTTATCCAGGTATTTATCATCGCTGGCATGATGAACTCCATGAAGAGAAGGAGTAATGAAGATGTGCTCCAGCCAACCGAGCTTTCCAACCAGTTGGGTGTGGGTGAAAAAGGAGTAAGCACCATGAACCATGAGAATGGTGATGACCATTGCAAGATGAAATCCCAGAAAAGGGATGACACACCAAAAGATATTTCTGATCAGTGCCTGGAAAACAGTGATCCTGGCGGATACGGTCAGGTTGAATTCTTCGCTTTGATGGTGGACAATATGTGCAGCCCATAAAAAGTTTACCTGGTGGCCTAAGCGGTGATACCAGTACCAAACTAAGTCTGTGGTCAGGATCAGCAACACCCATACCCACCAGGTATTCGGAATATGAAACAGGGCATAGTTTTCATATACCCAATAAAACAAGCTGTAAAAGCTTGCGGAGATAAATAAGTTAAGCAACCTTTCGGCAATGCCGATACTGAGGTTCGCAATTGAGCTCTCATATTTAAAAACTTCCGGCTTTTTCAGATAAATAGCCAGACAGTATTCCAGATAGAGGAAGAGAAAAAATGCAGGAATGGCAAATGCGAGGTAGTTTAACTGGATCATTTATGGCTTGTTTCTTATTTTTATAAAACTGAGCCGCCGCCATTGGTCAATCCCTTTTTGTAGGGTGTGCAGCTTTCCCGAACGGATCAGGTAGCTGATTGCTAAAGCAATTAACATGACCAGGTTATTTAACAAGACTTGCAAAACGCTGATAAAAAGCAGTCGGGCTTTTCTCATGTTTTGGTTCATACCTGCCTGCTATAATTGGTAAATAAATTACCCTTCTACGGCTTTCTTCCCCTACTACAGACGATTGTGCAACCCTATGCCACAGACGGCCATCATGAATGGTGAGGTCCCCGGCTTCTGGTACTATCGCCACTTCTGCCGCATCAGGCCTGTTGTCCAGAAAATATTTTTTTCGAAACAGCATGCTATATAAACTCTGTTTGTGTGTGCCAGGAAGCACACGCAACCCTCCGTTTTCTGGTTTCAGACTACTCAGGTGGATGCCTACATTGAGCATTGGATTGAGCTTTTGACCCTGGAAAATATCACGGAGTCCATCGGTATGCCAACCCATCTGGGTAAACTTACTTTCCGGGCCATTAACATAATGATTGAGCACCATGCCGTCTTTTTCTGCTGTACCTAATCTTGCTCCTGGACCGATTAATGATAACAGGGTCTCAAAACGAGGGTCATTGGGAAGTTCAGCGAATAATGGATGATGCTGATTGATAAAAGCAAAACGTTGAACAATAGCAGAGCCGTCGAGGTCTCTGCCATATTTGATAGGGATGCCGTTGATTTTAATTTTTTGATCTGTAATCCATTTCTGCTGAACTTCAATAGAAGCCTGAATGATGTCGTTCACAGTTTCCGGTTTGATGAAATTTTTGAAATGAATAAATCCGTTTTTGTTAAAGAAGTCAGTTTGTTCTGTAGTTATTTTATCCCCTAAGGTGAATTTTATAGATAGATTTTCCATGATGATGAATTTTTAATGCTAAATGTTGAGGTAAACAATGCCATCTGCGGGATAGGCCGTCAGTAGCTGGTGAATGATGAAATCGAAAATGTATTAGAGATCAACAACAACAATAGCAACAACCTGCCCTTTCGGAGAAGAGCATTCGCATGGTGTGTGCGGTATGAATATGGTTGTTATTCTTCATTGAAATAAAGTCTATTAATTTAGTAGACATTACAAATGTAGGAAAATAATTGTCTTATCAAATTTATTTTAAAAAAAGAGGACTAATTTTTATTGCTGATACAAACGGGCGGTGATCCTTTCAATCAATGACTTAGGGAGAAACCTCGTGCCGAAAGCAGAAATTTTATTGAGGAAACCAGGAATGATCTCCGCCTTTTTACTAAACATTCCTTTCAGGCCAATCTTAGCGACCACCTCTGCAGCCATGTTAAACTTTTCAGCGAGCTCTGCCAAAGCATCCATCCCCGCGCGACTGGAGAAACCCGTTGCCGTAGGTCCAGGACATAGACAGCTGACCGAAACAGAACTGTCTTTAAGCTCGTAACGTAAAGCACGGCTGTAAGAAAGAATAAAGGTCTTACTCGCAGCGTATAAAGAAAGGGTAGGTACCGCCTGATAGGCTGCGGTACTGGAAATGTTTAAAATATAGGCCTGCTCCTGTTGCTTTAAAACCGGAAGTAAATGGTGACTTAGCTCCAGGACAACATCCACATTGAGCTTTAACATATTCATTTGATCAGCGAGTGCAAGCTGATCAAAATTACCCCATACCCCATAACCGGCATTATTGATCAGAATGGATAGGGAAGGAGCTTTATTTTTACACCATGTTGCCACCTCCTCAGCCGCATCCTTCATAGAAAGGTCAATTGGTAAATAAAAAGCATTCACTTTATATTCACTTGCCAATTTTGCAACTTGCTGAAGTTCGGCTTCAGAACGGGCAACCAATAACAGGTGGTAGCCTGCGCGAGCCAGTAATAACGCAATTTCTCTTCCAATCCCTTTACTAGCACCTGTTACTAAAGCATATTTATCCATGTAAGAGAATTAAGTCTATGGTAAGACTGGCTCCGCTGCAAGTTAAGCCTTTTTAGAAAATGTCTCTATTTCTTCGATGCTAAATTTTGTCAGCTTTGCAATTTGAAAGGTGGTAAAGCCTTCATTTCTCATGTCGTTGACAATGCAGAAAATGTTAATCTTCATGGCTTTTTCAAAGCCAATTCTTTTGCCTACCCGATATAACGGGTCTTTGTCTATTTTTAGGAAGTCTGATATTCTTGCCATCATGTGATTTGTTTGGTTATAATTTTTCTATCTCTTCAGAACTGAGTTTTGTTACCC
The DNA here is from genome assembly GCF_900129215.1 of Pedobacter caeni. Lineage (GTDB taxonomy): Bacteria > Bacteroidota > Bacteroidia > Sphingobacteriales > Sphingobacteriaceae > Pedobacter > Pedobacter caeni. The sequence continues at coordinate 26,572 of NZ_FQUQ01000010.1, forward strand.
TCATGATTTGAGATGTTGGAAGTCCTTCCCGTTTCATTGCCCGGGCTACTTCTATATTGATTCTAACTCCCTTTTCCATCCCTTTTTCTACACCAATGCAAATGCCTATGCGGTAATATGGGTCGTCTTCTACGTTTAAAAAAACTGATATTCTTTCCATAATATGTTGAGTGTTTGTTTACAATTGTTTAGTTGTGAGTGTATTCTTTGTTTTTTTTGAGGAGATTTTTTGCTTGTAAAATCAGGAGAAAACAAAGCCTCTGCATCTTCATTCTTCGGGTAACTCTCAAAGTCCGGTTCTTTTGGGATTCCTCTTTGCTTTTCCTACTCTTTTTTACCGTTGTTTTATAGCAAGGGTCTTTTTGTGTTTTTAAAAAATCTGCTAATTTCGACGCCACAATTCTATAATTTCTTTATTTGATCAATGCTGAGCGTTGTTGCTTTTGAAATTAGTAAGATTGAAAGACCCTCCGACTTCATTTTTCGGGCAATGGTCAAAGTTGTTTTCTTCTTACCCTTTATTTCTCCCTTTAATTCTCCTTTTCTTTCCCCTATCCTATAACAAGGGTCTCCTTCTACTTTAAAAAAGTCGGATAATTTTAATGCCATAATGCTATAGTTTTTTTATTTCATCAATACTAAGTTCTGTTGCTTCTGAAATCAAGAGCGTAGAAAGACCCTTAAGTTTCAATATTCGGGCAATTGCCGTAGCCTGATTCTCCAGGACTTCCGCTTTATCTTTCATCGCTAGCTTGATCCCTTTCTCAACACCATTTCTTTCCCCTATCCTATAATAAGGGTCTCTTTCTACTTTAAAAAAGTCTGATAATTTTAACATAATCTCCTCCAGTGGTTGTTCTAAGTTTCGTAGTTGGACTAATACTCTTAATTGATTTATATACCTGTCTTTGGAAAGGTCTCCAATATCCAGTTCGTATATTCGGTTGAGCACTTCTTTTAATATCTGTGTAGGGTCCTGCTCCGATGGATTACCCAACACGGCCAATAGTTTCTGTTCCATCACATCCGACTTTAAAAATATCCGGTGATCAATTGCAGACAATGACGTGGAATGATATCTGAACCAGAAATTTTCCGCCTTGATTCTGGTCACCATACTTGATTTACCAATTCCTATATAGATCACAAATTGCTTTACCGGCAGGTGGTATTTCCATTGCAACAGGATCGAGTACTCAGCCATCCTATACACCATATCTTTATCATGCTTTTTCTGATATTCGATGTGCAGGATAAAAACCTTACCTGTTCCATCTCTTACTTTCTTTAATAAATCCGGTTTTCGTTCTTTGGTTTTTTGCAGATCATCAGGAATTTCTTCAATATTGACAATGGACATGCCCAGAACATGTTCAATAATTCCGGGAAGGTTGGCTTCCATATTTTCACGAAGAACCTTGTCAAACTTGGCACCCTGCTTAGGATTGTTCATGTCATTCTGCATATCTCAGTCGTTACATGTTGAATCTATATCTATTATTTAACTATAACAACATTTTATGTCTTTTTTTATTTATTTATCTTGTTGTGTCAGTCAGGGGCCCCCAGGAACCTGGTAATTAGCATTGGATGTGATGAACGGTACAGTGCTCAGAAGCCTGATTTTAATTAAAGTGTAAACTACAATTGTTTAATTGTACAATTTAAGTGCACCTTATAGGTCTGTTTTTAATTTTTAAAGAAACTATCTATATTGTAGGGATGATCTTTATCTTAATTAATGCTTATGTCTGATGTCATGCTGATCTGGCCTCCTGAATAACCAACTCTAATTCTTAAGGAAAGAACAATTCTATCAGTTACCTATTCATCCCGGAGTAGGTACTAAAACTTATTGGCTAAAATCAAAATCATCCCTATGAAATACGCTGCTCTTATTGAATCATTAAAAAAATATGGAACCCTGACGGATAACAGTATCCGCTTATTGAAGGAAAGAGGGGAATCCCGGACTATCTCCGTAAAAGACCATCTGCTTATCCCGGGAGAGGTTTGCAAAAACCTTTATTTCATTAACAAGGGCCTCTTCAGACGTTACCGGTTTGTAAATAAAAAGGACAGGACAGTTGGTTTTAATGGTCTTGCTGAACATATGACTTCTGCCGATAGTTTCTTTAATCAGGTGTTGTCTAAGGAAGGAATTGTCTGCGAAAGTAAGGCTGAAATTATTTGTTTGAATTATTTTGCCTGGCAGTCGATGTGTAATGAAGATCCGGACTTTAATAAAATTTGTTGCAATATTACCCTTCATAAGCTAATTGAGAGTATCGAGCATTTAAGCGTTTTTAATTCCAGCAAGACAAAAGAGAAGGTGATTTACTTGTGTAAGCTTTATCCAGGTATTTTAAATGTGGTAACGCAAAAAAGTATTGCCAGCCTTTTTCATCTCACTCCACAGGCAATGAACAGGGTCATTCCAAAGCTTTAATGCATTTTTCCTTAAAACGTCCTGCTGAATTATCAACTTATTTGATTTTTTTGGAGCTGTTAATGCTTCTAAAATTGATTTCTTATTGCCCCCTGACCCCCTAAATTAGTTTGGACAAACGTTCATCATATGTTTAATGTCAATCACAGAATACGGCTTCAGCACTTATTGGAGCTGATTAGTTCAAAACAAGCCAAAGGTGTCAATTTCTTAGCGAGGCGGATGGAATGCTGTGAGCGAACAGTCAAATATCTGGTGGCTCAACTGAAGAGGGAAGGCCATGACATCCGGTATGACAAAGCTTTGAAACGTTATGTACTTCTAAAAAAAAGATGACATGAGAAAGTTTGCAGTATTCCCGGGCTAAAAGCCGTATCAGAAGAATAAAAGGATTGCATTTGGTGGAGCATAAGGTGCTTTCCGGGAAGCCTACTTTACAGGCACAGCTAAATATTTTTAATTTAATAAATCAACATGAAAACAAATAAGAAGGCCTGGCTAAGTGCTATGGCCGCAATAATTTTAGTAACGATAATAGGCGTAGGGCTTGCGTTTAAACCTTCTACAAAAGAAAAAGAGGAAGTGAAAAGAGCAGGTGTAATCTGGTATTATAACTCAGATTCACCATTTGCGACAGATATCACTGATGGGAACAACTGGACGCAAATTGATCCTAGTAAACCTGGTTGCGGTCATAATTTAGGGATTTTGCCATGTTCATTGGATGTTGACGCATCAGTTATGACTCAGGCAGAGTTAGATGCTTATTTCTTTACTCAATTTAACGACGTGGCGTCTGAGATAATAAAAGCTGCACTAAAGAGAAGATCTCTTCCCAACTAAATAGAGTTGATTATCCGGATAAATCCCCCTATGAAGCTTAGGGGGATTTAATAACTAATCGTATTATCGCGGGTTTTGCTGCATTCCCGATTGTATAATTACATCTTCTGGAATAGGTAAAGTATATTTTAAATCGTTAGGGGCCAGAACATAATTTCTATGTTTTAAATTTCTGGTTAAAGAGATATTCCGACCTTCTTTGTTTAATCTTTTCAGGTCCATCCATCGGATTCCCCGGAATAAGAGTTCTTTTCTTCGCTCATTGAGGATTAATTCCAATACTTCAGACGAGCTTAATCCTGAAAAAGGTATAAATTTATCTTTCAGCCAACGCTTTTTGAGTAAGAAATTGATATCATCCAGGGCCTGATCCATTTTCCCCATTCTTGCATTGGATTCTGCCCGGTTTAGGTAAACTTCATTTGTTGCCATACCTCCGAATAATGAAAGCCCTTCTGCAAATCTTCCTTTAAATCCATGGGAGCCATCTGAGTTGTTGGTGAACAAAATTTCCTTTCTGAGATCATCGGGTTGATACATTTTATAAAGGTCGGGGTTTACTCTTCCTCTGGTGAGGTTGAGTGTTTGCCCCTCGGCAATCCCATTTTCTGAAATCACCTCTGCATTAAATCTTTTTAATGGACTTGGCTGTTTTGCATCCAGGTCATTATAATCTATCAGTTCGTTACGTATTTGCAGGCAGGAGTCTGCATAAATACCGGAATTGACGTAGTCTCCCATGGATAGGTAAATTCTGGAAAGTAAAGCGTACGCCGCGGGTTTTGAGGGTCTGATCTTAGTTGTCACAGTTGCTGAGAGCAAATTAGCAGCAGATTTAATATCTATGATCATTTGTTGGTAAGTCTCCCTAACAGAAGCTCTTCTGGATTTCTCATTAAAATTAGTATTTAAACGCAAGGGCAATCCTAAATCCAAATCTGCAGTGTTGGAACCATATGCCGGAGTCCATATTAAGCTTGCCTGTAACAAGCGTTTCCCCCGAAAGTACAAAGCCTGCCCTTTGACATAATCCCATTCTTTTGCGTTGTTTTGATTCCTATCTACTTTGTTCAGTCCTTCTAAGACTGAGTTGCAGTAATAGATGACTTTGTAGGCGTTATCCCAATTGTTGACATTTGGTTGAAATAGAAAATCCTTTTCCCAGATATGGATTCTTCGTTCCTCTTCGGAATAGAGGGATTCCCAGTGCTCATTGGTTAAATAGTGATCATCGCTACTGAATTCTCCTTCATGAGGCTCAGGCAGGAAGATCGCAGCATTGTCCATTAGCGACTGAAAGTCTTTTATGGTTACCGGGACCGCCAGTTTTTTATCGGGCTTTGCTTCCAGGAATTTTTTACAACCGGAAGCTAAAATCAGAAGGCCGGTGAAAAGTATAATATAGATTTTTCTTGATGACATCGTCTTAGTTATTAAATGAGATAATCAGGTTAAAAATTGGCACGAACACCAAAGGAATAACTCCTTGGTAAGGGCATTGTCCTTTCTCCATAATAGTCTGGGTCAATGTTCTCTTTATTTGCCCTCCAAAGGATGCCTGGATTGTTAATATTGAAGTATAAATTCAGGCTTTTGAAAGGTATTCTCTTGAAGTTGTCTTTATTGAGTTCGTAGTTGAGGTTGATGTAATGTAGTCTGATGTGATCTCCCCGTTCAACAAGCGCTTCACTAAAGGTGTAAAGCGCCTGCATCTGATTGGAAAAAGGATATAGATTAGCAGGGACAGTGGTAAAATCTTCATCTCCACTCTGCTTCCATCTTTTTGAGAAGTCTGAATGTCCCCTGCCCTGTGCGTAAAGCGCAGGATAGTCGATGCTGTTCCTTCTGAAATAATAGCCGAATTTATAGATCAGACGAAAAGTCAGTGACAAGTTCCGGTATGAAAATGTATTCCCCATTGAGCCGAAAACTGTTGGAACTGCGGAGCCATAATACCGGAGGTCTTCTATTTGTGTTCCTGCGGAAGTGATCTTGTTATAGGCTTTACTGATTTCATTGTTCAGATATCCTCTGGGCTCACCGGTTTGAGGATCAAGTCCTGCCCATTTGTAGGCAAAGATGGAATAGGTTGGCTTACCTTCTATACCGGATATCCCATTGTTTAAGAAATTACTTCCTTGTCTGTTCTTTAAATAGTATTTAGTGATCTCATCTTTGTTTATGCTGAAATTGAGATTGGTACTCCATTTAAATGTCCCATCAATGTTTTTGCTATTCAATGCTAAATCTACTCCTGAACCTTTTGTAGAAGCTACATTTTTAATAATAGAACTGCCTACTCCTCCGGTATAGTCCAGAAGACTGGTGCCAAATAAATCCGTTCCTTTTTTCAGGTAGTATTCGATACTTCCGCTAATCCGGTTTGTCATCATACTAAAATCGAGACCGATGTTAATTGTTCTGCTGGTTTCCCATTTGAGTTCGGGGTTGGCATATTTATTAAATCTCGACATTGGCATTAAGGTGTAAGGAGAAGTATCAAAGTATTCAATGGTGGTAACTGCACTCTTGCCAACGTCAACATTTCCATTAAAGCCATAGGTTAACCTTAGGTTGAGGTAAGGGAGAATAGCGCTCTTATAAAAAGATTCTTTAGAGACCTCCCAGGCCAGGCCTGATGACCAGAGTGGATTCCATTTGTCATTGGTATGGAGACCAAATAAGTTTGAAGCATCTTTTCTGGCACTTAAGGATATGCTGTATTTATCTTTGAAAGTATAAGCAGCATTTGTAAAAAGAGATATCAGGCTGGAGTTTTGGTCACTGATTCCGGTAACAGAGGGAATAAATGATTTTGATCCGGTGATGAAGTGCGGGTGTTCCTGTGTGTGATCAACTAAGCCATTGGTAATGTTCTCCTCGTCATATCCATAGAGGCGATTCATATTGCCGGTGTTGACCGTTTCTCGAAAGTCCACACCTGCAATGGCAGTAATTTTATGATTTTTCCAATCTCTGTCCAGATTTAATTGCCCCCTCAGGCTATTTGATTGTATGAGTAGATTTTGCAGTTGAAGAATTCCACCTGGAGGTACTTTATAAGTCAGTTCACCTGCTTTTGAAATCTGACTAAAACTGTTAACCAGATTCCTGGAGAAATAGCTTTCTTCATCGTTAAGGATTTGGTTTGTATTCTGCTGACGTTGGTATTGATATTTGACATTAGCACTTAGCCCAAGTGGCAACTTTTGATTTATATCAACGTTTGCAATCAGGCTATGCTGATTATTCCTGCTTTTATTATGTTTATAATCTTCGAGTGGATAGTATTGCCAATCCAGTAGCTTGCCTTTTCCTGTTTCCAGAACATGGGATGCTTTCCATGCTTTTGATAAGGCTAATGATGCCCCATCTGCATCTGCAAATCTTACATAAGGAGCCAGGCTGTTTTTATGACCTGTAATTTCACCGTACGCAGGCCGACCATTTTCCAACTGATTTTTGGTGTAGGTCATGGCCGTGCTTAATTCAAGATGCTTTGATAGTTTTACGGTGTTTTGGACGCGAAAATTTAAACGCTTGGATGGGGCATCTAAATGAGAAATGCTCCGGTCGTATCCTGAGGAAACCAACCAGTTCATCGATTCAGAACCCCCACTTAAATTTATGGCGTATTGCTGATGAAGTGATCTTCGATAAAAATATCTGTTAAAGTCATCCCGTACGTCTGTACCTTTTAAGGCATTGATTTGTTCATCTATTCGTTCTTGTTCAGAAGGAGAGGAAGCCGACCGTTTAATCAATAATTCAACTATCGGAGATAAAGCCGGTTGAAAGGGAGAGTTGATGTCGTCTTTGTAATAGCCTTTGTTGTATAGCATTGTTTCTACATCAACGAAATCCGAGGAAGCAATCTGAGGTAAATAAGAAAGGTCAGGTTTGTTACCTATGGTATGATTGATGTTGAAATCGATGTTAAGCTTCTGGTTGAATCTCCCTCTTTTTGTAGTGATGACGATAACGCCATTACCTGCCCGGGCACCCCAGATAGAGGCTGCCGCGGCATCTTTTAATATGGTGATGTTGGCTACGTCATTTGGGTTGATGTTGTTGAGCTCTCCTTCATAAGGAAAATTATCCAGGACAATCAGTGGTTCTCTAGGCCCCTGAATGGTGCTGAGGCCCCGGATCATTAATCTCCCATTAGACCCACTGGTATTGCGATCTGCAAGCACACTGCTGGCCACTCCTTCCAGTCTGTCCAGAATATTTGGTCCCATTTGTTGATTCAAGGTCTTCTGATCGATTATGGTAAAAGAGCCTGTTGCCCGTTCTTTTGGAAGTTGTTGATAGCCGGTCGAAATCATGACTTCCTTAAGATCCTGAACGTCTTCCTTCAGCAAGATGATTAAGCGGTTTTTTAGATTGGAGAGTACCACGATTTCCTGGCTTTGATATCCAACATGACTAATTTCAAGGAGCATGCTGTTGCCATTATGCTTGATGTTGAAGTTTCCCAGGTGGTCTGTATGGATCGTGTTGTTACTGCCCTTTATTTTTACGGATACCTGCCGGAGAGGAGATTTGTCTTTTGCGGATTGAACTGTTCCGTTAATGTTGATCTGACCTTTAGCAGATAAGTATCCACAAAAGGTTAGCAGGAGGAATAAGTAAGCCTTCATACGTCTTTATTTATTTGAAAAGGAGGACAATTGTGTAGGTTTTTTATCCCGGATGACAAAAACGTCAATCGTTCTAAAGGCTTCTTTCAGGTCAAGGTTGAGCGCATGAAGTTCCTCAAGGAGCTCTTTCATATTTTTGCTTTCGGATTTTATTAAATTGATTTCGTCCTTTATACCTGTTTCATTCAAAACCTGTGGTTTAATAAATTCCTTTGAGTTTAGTCCTCCTGCGTAATTATGAAGGGGAAAACTATTGGGTGCCAGGCTTCCCTTGACTTCTTTGTTTTTCTTCCTTTTCACAAGTACCATACATTTGACTTTCCTTTTTTCGATTGTTCCGGTGAAATTCAGGTAGTGGTTCAGATCCTCAAGGATGTAATGGTATAAATTTGGAGATTCACTAATCGGAATGATCTTATCATAGGTGTATAGGTTGTTCCTATACCAGTCAGGCCTGTGTTTACTTACTGTATCTTCCAGAAGGTCATGGTAAGCAGATTCTATGATTAGTCTTTTCATACTAAACTTGCCTAAGCCTAATTGCTGGAATAACTCCCAGGCAACTATATGATACATTCCCTTGATGTCATAATTTGTAAAGACCCTTCTGCACATACTTTCAGTAAACGATTTGGCCTCTGATCCGGAGGACAAGCCATTTTGACGGCCTTTAACCATAACGGAATAATGAAAAAGTTGATGTTGTTGTAAACCTTCTCCTGCAAAGATGGGCCTGTCTGTGTCAATGTACTCCTTAGGTTCAACTGTCAATGGTGCTTTTTTGAGAACTTGAATGATGTGTTCTTCTGTGATCTGATCTGGATTGGTGATGGCTTCAATTAAACCTTCTTCTCCAATCCAGACGTAATGAGGAATCGAATTGGTAGGGAAAAAGCCCTGGATGACATTTTCTCCAATTATAGAAAAGGGATTTATTGATTTAAGGGTTTTATTTTTGGGGATGAAGGAAGAAACCTTTTCTCTGTTTTCATCAGTAACTCCAATAATTACCATCTGATCAGAAAATTGCTTTTCCAGTTTATTTGTCCGGGGCATTGCTGAAATGCATGATCCACAGTGTGTACCCCAGAAGTCAAGAATGATCAGTTTACCTTTAAATTCCTTTAAAGTCATGGTTTCTTTTCCCTGTGGGTGGTTTACCACCTGGAAAGTTCTGTTCCAAATCTCCTCAGGAACTCTGTCTCCTACTTTTAGCGGTTTTATAGTTGACTTTAAATTTTGTGCATCGGTATTAAAAATCAGGCATAGCATAGCCATTACGATGAGTGTTGTCGTTTTTTTCATTTTAAAAAGTTTTAGTTGAATAATAGAATTAGCGGCAGAAAGCTGCGGCTAAACCGGTGGGCATTTGATCAGATAAAATAAGCTGGATTTCATTGCTTTTTATTTTATAAGTTTATATAAATTCTCAAATAATTGTTTTACATTCATCTATAGTTAAATATATGTAGTAAATGTACGAATAAACTGTATATTATACTTAATGTCATATTAATTAATATAGTTTCTATTGCTCTATTTGTGATTATGTCAGAAAAATTAAGGAATGCCCGCAGAGAATACGCTGAACAACTTAAAGCGTATCGTAAAAAAGTAAATATCTCTCAGGAGGATTTTGCTTTAGCCCTGGAGATCTACCAACCTTACATTGCCTCTATCGAAGGAGGCAGTTTAAGCATCGGTTTAGATAAACAGGAAGACATTGCCACCTGTTTTGGGGTAAAGTATTATCAGCTTGCAGATCCGGAATTTCCAATCCCGTCCAGGGAGGAGTTGTGGAAAAGCATTGAAGCCTACGTTAAAGCAGCTGGTATTGAAGTTGGTTATATGCAAAATAAGGCTCCGGGCCTGGCCAGCTACATGGATGAACTGTTACAAAGTGATTTCTTTGAAGAATGGAAGCTGATTAATGAAATCGTTGCGGAACTAAAAGAGCGCTTTGGGCTTGAGGTCGTGTCTACGAGAGTCTCTGATATCTTGCATCAGAGGCCAAGGCGTTTATTGGTCGAAGTGAAGAAGGCTCCGAAGGGGAATTTTAATTTGTACAGGCTGATGAAGTGAGAATGGTGCCTTTTAGGCACTGTTCTCATCTTTTAGTCCTTTTAATAGCGCGTATATTGCCATGGCATGTCCGTGACCCAATTCGTAATCCTGTTTTATCCAGTTTACGATTTCTGTAGCTTTTATATTGGCGTTAAGCTGTCCGCTTTCGCTGAACCCCTTCTCGTCAGCAATTTTTTTGAAATCTGCAGGTCCCAGACCTGTCTTTTCTTTAATAGTTTTTAAGTAAGCTTGAAATGACATCGCGTTATGGTTTGTTTTATATTAACAAATCTAATAGGAATCCTGTTGATTTTAATAGTGGATGCGCGACAAAGTTCGGGGGAGATTGCGACAATAAAGTTTTTTGTCGTTTTAAAATGGGGTTTTAATGTGACCGATATCTCTTTTCCTAAAATTGATCATCATTTCGTTTTTAACAGGAGGTTGATAGGTCAGTGGTTGGTCTGGCAGACCTTTTAAGGTTGTTCTTACAATCAAGTGATGGTGAATTCTATTGGAGCGCATGTCAACACGAAATGGAAAATATTGTGTAAATTACAGCTAATCAATTAAACTTTAATTAAAAAACACGAAAATGGGAACATTAAAAAGTGGGTTATTTGGCGGATTCCACGGGAAAGTCGGCAATCTGGTAGGTTATACCTTAAAAGGCAAATACGTCATCAGAATGATTGGCAAAAGCGAAAAACCGCTTACTCCTGCAAGGAAAGCCAATTGCCAGAAGATGACAGTGGTCAATGAGATCCTTAGTCCTTCCATTCATGCCATCAGGGCCGGATTTCGTCTGGCAGTGGTCGGAACGTACAAAAATGAGTACAATGAGGCAGTTTCTTACAATAAAAAGAATGCCCTTCAGGGAGAATATCCAAACATTAGTCTGGACTATACAAAAGTATTAATGAGTATGGGAACACTTCCTGTGGCAGTTAATCCATCAATTACTCAGATTGAGGATAAAATCACCTTCACATGGAACCCATCCGTCTTTCCGGGAAGCGAATACGCTAAAGATCGTACGATGCTGGTGATTTATTTTCCTGATATAAAAGAAACCTGCTACCAGCTGATCGGGGCAAAAAGAATTGAGGGAAAGGATGAGATTCTGATCAGTCATGAACATATAAATGAACGTATGGAGGCTTATATTTCTTTTGCTAAAGACAATGGAAAAGCAGTCTCAAATAGTGTCTATGCTGGTTCATTGAATGCGAGCTCCCAGGTTATTACTGATATAAAGACAGAAGAAGAGGTAGATGTTTCCGGTACAGGAGAGCTGACCATCCAGAATGAGGATGAAAAGAAGTCAGGTAAGAAATTCGGCACTATTTTTTCCCTGCAATCCAGCTTTAGTTCCGATTTATTAGCGCCAAAAAGGAGGGATATTTTCTCTCCTCCATCCTGATCTCGGGTAATTGAGTTTTTTGGGATTTCATGTCTGAGAAAAATGAAATTCTATGTCTGAAAATGTGTGAATTATTTTAGGTATTTGCCTAAGATCGGGCTCTCTATGGACGGGAAAGGAATCTCTATGTCCTTATCAAAACGTATGAACTAATGGTAAAGAAATAACATAGGTAATGAAAGATCAAATAGTCCGATTATAAAAGAAGCCAGGAATGTGATTCTTTCTAAGCTCAAATGGAAACAGGGTCGTAAGTTTTCTTACGCCCCGTTATCCCTATGAATTAATACCCCGGGTTTTGTTTCAAATCTGGGTTATACATAAATTCGCTACCTGGAATGGGGAATAATTTTCTGAAACTCTCTATTTTTAAGACACTTTCGGCTTTGCCTAATCTTTTTAAAGCAGAAAAATAAACGCCCTCCATACTCAGGTTTTCCTTATACTCTTCTACCAGATGATTGGTCAATTGCTCTTTATTGCCGTTAGTGATTTTGGATTTCTGATTTCTTACTCTAACAATATTTAAATAAGATATCGCATTGTTTAAGTTGCCCGTTTGTATTTCCAGCTCTGCAAGATTTAGTACGGTTTCTGTAGCTCGCATAAAGGATGGATAACTGCCTTTTTTAGCTATCAGATTAAAGTCTGGAGAGTTGAAAGCTTTGCCGAAGCTACCGTCATATCCTGCATAGGTTTCGTTGTTTGAGGAATTGATAAATATGTTTTGTTTCTCTGCCAGCTTGAATGATGAGGAATGGTATAATGCCTCCAGGTACCTTCTTGCTTCTGTATAGTTACCAGCCTGTAGGTAATATTTAGCTAGCATTCCATTTCCCATAGCTGTTATTTTACCAAATCTAGTGTTCCCCTGAGTGTTGATGTCAACCCCATCAATTGCTTTTTTAAGTTCCTGAATGCAATATTGACGAACAGTTTCTGCTGGGGAGAAGATAGGTCGCAAAATAATTTCGGTGTTGTCAGGATCATGCATAACAACGTCTCCCCAGGTATCTGTCAAAATAAAATAAATGTGTGACAATAAGACTGGAGCTTCTTTTCGAATTCTGGAAATTGCGTTTCCGTTCTCTTTTTTTGTGAATCTTAAAATCGAATTTATGTTGTAAATTGCTCGATAAGCATTTGCAAATAATCGATTTATATTTGGATTGCTTGAGTCAAGGGTATGGTTGTAAAAAGATGATAAGTAGCTATCTTTTATAGATGAGTAATCTTTTCCGGGAGCATATAATGCCTCGATTATATAATATGTTTCTAAAAATTTAGTGTATTCGTCTGTCGCAGTATTCCAGGCATCAATCAGTTTTTCTTCCGTTTCAAAAGCGGGCTTGTCAGGTATTGGAGGTAACTGAAATGAAGCTAAAAGTGTTTTCAGATCATCGGATACTGTTATCTCTTTCCCCATCAACTTGTATTTCTCTATCAGGAGAGATTTGATCTGATCGAAGTTGATGTTTTGAGCGTAGGCTTTAAAGGTTTTTTTTGTTTCTTCATTAAATTTACCTTCAGCTTCAAGCTGGTTACTCATGATACTAAGTAGTCTGGAGAGGTTTACGTCACTTTGTGCGGGATTATGCAATAAGATTAGAGATATGGCTAATAGTGTTGAGGCATCCTGATTTCCATCAGTAATGCTCAGCTCATCAGCTGGCTTGCTCAATTCTCTTTCTATTCCAAGACTAAGAAGTATTTCTTTTTCTGCCTGTTTCCTTGCTGCCGAAAAGTCCATTTTTTCCTGCTTAACCAGTTTCATGATCCGGCCGCTTTCCAGGTGAGTAATGAGGTTCAGGTTCACTTGCTTCTTGTCGCCAATTTTAGAGAAGGCGTTCAGGATAATTCTTGATTCAGATAAGGTTCCTGTTAACTCGTTGAAAAAATAACCATCAACAGAGAATTTTGCATAAGATGAGCTTAAGGTGATGTCTTTAAATTCAAACGTACCCTGATCACTTGTTGTAGTGGTTTCGTAAATTTTTCCTGTTGGATTTAAGTTCGCGTCAAGATCGATTAAAGTCACTTTTGACCCCTGGATGAAAGGCCCTTTTTCTACAATACCGCTAATTTGTTGTTTTGTTAGATTTGTTTCTTCTGGCTTTATTTCTTTTTCCTTACTACAGCCAAAAATGAGAATGCTGAGTGCTAAAAGTAGAATTTTCTTCATGTATTTTGCTTGGGTTTATTTTATTGTTTCTGTTTTATTTCTTTTTATTTGCAAAATTTCGGCCATATGAAATTTTAATGACCCCCGGCGATTATTCGTTGAGATGTGGGGTTGAACCGTAGAATATTTACTCAAATAGGGGATAACTTGTACTCATAAAAAAGCCCCGCTATATCTAAATAGCAGGGCATGTAGTTGTTTATTCAGAATCAGCTAATAACCTGGATTTTGAGCGATGAAAGGGTTAGTCAAGAGTTCCATTTGCGGAATAGGCATCAGCTTTTTAGCAGATGGAATGTTTAAAACAGATTCAGCCTTGCCTAATCGCTTTAACGCGGAGAAGTAGAGCCCTTCCATACCTAGATCTTCCTTGTATTCTTCCAGAAGATAGTTGATCAGCACTTCTTTATTGGTTGCGCTGATGGTTGTTTTGTTGTTTCTTAACCTTACCTGGTTGAGATAAGCGATAGATTTTGTCAGATTGCCTGATTGCATTTCGGCTTCGGCAGCGGCGAGTAAAATTTCGGTTGACCTCATAAACGAAACATAAGCTCCTTTTTTTGCAATCTGGATAAAGTTTTCGCTTTTGAACAGGTTGCCAGGCATATTGGTCGAATATCCGGTAATGGCTTCATTCAATTGGCGGTCATCTGCGAAAATGTTTGACTTGTTGGCCAGTTTAAAGCCCGGCTCATTTAAGAGTATTTCCAAATATCTTATGGCTTCAGCATAATTCCCCGACTGAAGGTTATATTTTGCCTGTAGTCCGATTGCCATGAAACCCATTTTCCCAAACTGACTCATGTTGAGTGTAGAAATTGTAGATCCGTTCAACAGATTTTGAATTGCGGTGAGGTTGCTTTGTCGTATTTCTGCTACGCTAAATGACTTAGGTGCGGTAAGATCTTTCGGATCTTTGTAGGGATCAAGTAATGGAACATTTCCCCAGGTTTCTGTTAGAATGTAGTACAAATGACCTGTCAGGATTAACGCATCCTTGCGAATACTTACAACTCTGGAACTGGTGTTGTCTTTTGTGTATTTTAAAATTTGATTGATGCGGGTTAGTGCAGTATATGTCGCATTCCAAAGCTCGCCGACAAAAGCGTTCCTGGCGTCTTGCTGATGTTTGTAAAAGTCGGTAAGGCCATTTTTTGTAATTCCTTCATAGCTTTTTGCTGGCGCATACAAAGCTTCTATTACATAATATTTTTCCATACTTGTAGCATAACTTTCACATGCTGCGCCCCAGGCGGCTACGATCATAGATTCTTCTCCCCAAACTGTTTCAGGTGGAATGGAGTTTGTTGGAGGCATGATTTCAATATTTTCCAGAAAATCACTCAGCCGATCCTCGAGGACTTTAACAGAAAGTCCCAATGAATGGTAGCGATTAATCAGGTTGCTGGCAACCTGCTCCGGATTCACTTTGGCTGCATAGGACCTAAGTTTTGATTTAACATCTTCTTTTAATTTGCCATCCAGTTCTAACTGACCGCTCATTTTACTCATCAATTCTGTAAATGATGCATCGGAATGATCCGGATTGCTAAGTAATACTACGGATAGTGCAAGCAATGTGGCTGCATCTTGACTCCCGTCTGTAAGACTGATCTGATCGGCCGCTAAAATTAAATCTTCACTTATTCCAAGACCCGTAAGTAGTTCTTTGGTGGCTTGCTTTTTTGCCATATTGAAGGTTAACTTATCTTGCTTCACCAACTTTAAAATCCGGGCGGCCTGAAGATGGGTGATGATGTTCACATTGATTTTATTCAGTTCATTTACCTGGGCGATTGAATTGAGCACAATTCTTGAGGCGGATAACTTTCCGGTTACTTCATTAAAGTAAAATCCATCAATGGCAAATTTCGCATAGCCGGAGCTCAATGCAATGTTCTTAAATTCAAAAGCACCTAAATCGTCAGTTGTTTGGGTTTCGTAAGTTTTTCCAGTGGGATTTAAATCATTATCGAGGTCAATTAGCGTGACTTTGGATCCGCGGACAAATGGGCCCTTTTCTATAAAGCCGCCAATCTTCTCTTTTTTGATGGTTTCTGCTCCAGGCTTGGTCGTTTCTTTGTCCTTACTACATCCAAAGACAAGGATCCCCATAATAATCAGTAAAATTTTCTTCATACTTTTGTGGTGGTGTTGTTTGATTTTATTAATTGTTGTTATTTGGCTTCTTTTGGCTTAAATGGCGTTAAAATTTTATCAAAAATGCGAAATTTTGGTCATATATGGTTCGGGTTCTCAATTTCTTTTAACCTCGTTTTGGATTGTCATCATTTTCTTACAATTCCAATAAATTGATATATATTTGCTGTCTTAAAATTAAACCTATACTATACCAAATGAAAGTTGCATTAATTACAGGCGTTACTGGCCAGGACGGAGCATATCTTGCTGAATTTCTACTAAAAAAGGGATATTTTGTCCATGGTTTAAAGCGACGTTCTTCATCTTTTAATACGGAGCGTATAGATCATTTATACCAGGATCAGCACGAAAAGAATTTAAACTTCAAATTGCATTATGGTGATTTGACTGATTCTACGAACCTGATTAGAATCATTCAGGAGACACAACCAGATGAGATCTATAATCTGGCGGCAATGAGCCATGTTAAAGTGAGCTTTGAAACCCCTGAGTATACGGCTAATGCAGATGGTATCGGTCCGCTGAGATTACTTGAAGCGATAAGAATTTTAGGACTTGTTGAAAAAACTAAAATCTATCAGGCCTCTACTTCAGAATTATACGGATTGGTACAGGCAGTACCACAGAGTGAAACCACACCATTTTATCCACGTTCTCCATATGCTGTAGCAAAAATGTACGGTTATTGGATCACTGTAAACTACAGGGAAGCCTATAATATGTATGCTTGCAATGGTATTTTGTTTAATCATGAGAGCCCGGTAAGGGGAGAAACTTTTGTGACGAGAAAAATTACCCGTGCTGCCTGCAAAATCGCTTTAGGCTTGCAGAGCTGTTTGTACCTGGGAAATTTGTCTGCACAAAGGGACTGGGGGCATGCAAAGGACTATGTGGAAGCCATGTGGTTGATTCTGCAACAGGAAAAACCTGAGGATTATGTGATCGCGACAGGGGTAACCACTACAGTAAGAGACTTTGTGAAAATGAGTTTCGCAGAATTAGGCATAGAAATTGAGTTTAGTGGCAAAGATCAATATGAACGGGGAGTAATTATTGATGTTGACCAGGAATTGGTACAAAAACTGGGATTAAATGATGAATATTTGAAACCGGGTACAATTGTTGTGCAGGTGGACGAAAAATATTTCAGACCAACGGAAGTTGATTTGTTATTGGGAGATCCAACGAAGGCAAATACTCAATTGGGTTGGAAACCTAAATATGATCTTCCACTATTGGTTCAGGATATGGTTCATTCCGATCTTCATTTGATGAAGAAAGATGAATACCTGAAACAAGGAGGGTTTAAGACGTTAAATTACTTTGAATAAAATATAAAAACTGCTAAGGCGTAGGATGTTAGTTTATTTCTGCATCTTACTGTAAGATCCTGATTAAGTTCAGGGTGGGGGTCACAAAATCTGATATATGAATTTTAAAAATACGATAACCGCTGTACTTTTTTTTCTTACTGTGCTTGTCGCACAAAGCGCTTATTCCCAAACAAATTATGCCAATATTAAAGTAGATGAGCTTTCTGATGCGCAGATTTTGCAAATGATCAAAAAAGCAGAGTCTATTGGGTATAATGAAGCTCAGCTCCAACAAATGGCAGCTGCACAAGGAATGAAAGCTGATGAGGTTCAGAAATTGAAACTTCGGGTAGAGAAAATTCGTAAACAAGGTTCAGGTGTTCAGGCTGAAAATAAAACTACAAACACAGGTCGTGAAACCAGCGAAACTACGGATGGTGGTGCAGTTGATAATGAGAAAAAAGTAAAAGATGAAGAAGTTGGTCCAAAAATATTTGGTGCTGATCTTTTCAAAAACGGAGCAATTACCTTTGAGCCTAACTTAAGAATGGCTACGCCAAAAGGTTATGTAATTGGCCCTGATGACAAACTACTGATTGATCTTACTGGTGATAACGAAGCAAGTTATAATCTTCAGGTAAGTCCTGATGGAGTAATCAATCTTCAATTTGTTGGTAGGATCGCTGTTGGAGGATTAACGATTGATCAGGCAATCTCTAAAATCAAAACTTCAATGTCTAAAACTTATCCGGCTTTGCGTTCAGGCCGTACTAGTTTATCTATTAATTTAGGAAATATCAGAAGTATTAAAGTGACTATCACTGGGCAAGCTGTAAAAACAGGTACTTACACGCTTCCTTCTCTTGCTACAGTTTATAATGCATTATATTCTTCAGGTGGACCTTCTCAGAATGGTACCTATCGTAATATCCAGGTGGTTCGTAATAATAAAGTTGTTGCAACTATTGATGTTTATGATTTTCTATTAAAAGGGATTCAACAAGATAACATACGTTTGCAGGATCAGGATGTAATCAATATTCCGGTTTTTGAGAAGCGGGTAGAGATCTCAGGTGAGATTAAACAACCAGCTTTTTTTGAAATTGTAAGAGGAGAAACTTTACAAAATCTGATCAATTATGCTGGTGGATTTACTACTCAGGCATATACTGCCAAAATAAAATCCTTCCAAAATACAGATAAGGAACGTCGGATTACTGACATTTCAATGCCTGATTATACTTCATATAATCCCAAAAATGGCGATAAATTTGTTGTTGAAGCGATCTTAGATAGGTTTGAGAATAAGGTTGAGATTACGGGAGCGGTTTTCCGTCCGGGATCATACCAGCTGGATAAAGGCTTAACATTAAAAGGTCTGATTGCTAAAGCTGATGGCTTAAAAGAAGATGCCTTTTTAAACCGTGGTTATATTCAGCGTTTAAATTTCGATAATACCCAGAATTTACTTTCGTTTGATGTTGCTAAAATAATGGCTGGTACAGAAGCAGACATCTCTTTGCAAAGAGAGGATAAAATTACTATTTCTTCTTTATTCGATTTACGTGATGAATATAAGGTGAGTATCCAGGGAGAAGTCAGAGCTCCAGGGACTTTTGATTACGCTGATAATATGAAATTGGAAGATGTAATTCAAATGGCAGGTGGTTTCAAGGAAGGAGCAACGCCGAATAGGATTGAGATTTCCAGAAGAATAAAAAATAGTGATGCGATGTCTGCATCTGCAAGAACGGCTGAGGTATTTAATGTTAGTGTTGATCAGAATCTTAAAATTGCGGATACAACGTTTATATTGAAGCCATTTGATGTAGTTTCGATTAGAAGCTCTGAAGGATATCAGGTTCAGAAGCAGGTTAAATTAGAAGGTGAAGTTTTGTACCCAGGTACTTACACGATTACACAGAAGAATGAGCGAATTTCCGACTTAGTTAAAAGAGCAGGTGGGCTGACTCCTACTGCATACTCAGATGGAGCTTCTTTAAAAAGACCAGGTGCAGAAAAAGTAAAGCCTGCTGATAAAAATGCTATAAATAACCAAGAAGAAGAGGATAAAAAATTTTTAAGCTTAAAACGTGTTCAGGAAAGTGGCGTAAAGGATACAGTTAAGGCAGAAATCGAGCAAAAACTGATTCAATCTGATCTGGTTGGAATAGATTTGACCCGGATCTTAAAAAAGCCCCAATCTAGATATGATCTGATTGTGGAGGACGGTGATGTGATTCGTATACCAAGACAACTACAGGTTGTCAAAGTTACTGGTGAAGTACTTAATCCAAACAGTATAGTTTACTTACCAAGCAAGAGCTTTAAACAGTACATAAATGGAGCTGGGGGTTTTACGGCTAGTGCATTTAAAAATGGAGCGTACATTAAGTATGCCAATGGTTCGGTGGAGTCCGCAAGAAAGTTTCTGTTTTTTAATAACTATCCAAAGGTCAAACCGGGAGCGGAAATTTTGGTCCCTAAGCGAGCTGAAAGGGAACGAATGACTGCGCAAAGCTGGATTGGAATAGGAACAGCTGTTGCTTCAATGGCAGCGATTGTAGTGTCATTGCTTAGATAAAATGCTTTAGGGAAATATAAAACTGAAGATTACATTTTAATGCTGAATTTAGCCCTTTAATTATTAAATGAATTTTTTATATAAACGACTGGAAACTACATGACGACTGAGAGTCTCAATCACAACTTAAAAGAAGAAAATGAAGGTATAAGCTTAAGAGAGATTATTCTTAAGATTCGGGATTTGTATCGCTATCTTTTAGTGAATTGGATTAAAATCATACTCGCTATTCTATTGGGGGCTGCTATAGGGCTTGTTTATACCTATTTAAAAAAGACAACCTATACTGCAGCGAGTACTTTTGTTCTTGAAGATGGTGGTGGTAGTGGTGGTGGTTTAGGTCAATATGCTGGTATAGCATCAATGGTTGGAATTGATGTTGGAGCTGGTGGAGGAGGCATCTTTCAAGGCGATAATATTATCGAGCTTTACAAATCAAGAACCATGATAGAGGAAACATTGCTTAGCCCTTCTAAGCGTGACTCGAATATTCTTTTAATAGATTCCTACATAAATTTTAATCATTTGAGAGATCGCTGGAAAAATAAGCCCGATCTTAGTGCAATACAGTTTAAAGTTTCCGCAGGATCGAGATTTTCCAGACTTCAGGATAGTATTCTGGGCGATGTAGTTAATAACATAAATAAGTATTATCTCTCAGTTGCAAAACTAGATAAAAAACTGAGTATCATTAAAGTTATCGTGAGTGCTCCGAACGAGTCATTTGCGAAAGATTTTAATGATCAGATTGTTAAAAACGTAAACGATTTTTATGTTAGGACTAAGACAAAAAAATCGATGGAAAATGTTGCGATTCTCCAGCAAAAAACCGATTCAGTAAGAGGAGTTATGAATGGCGCGATATATTCAGCTGCTGTTGTTGCAGATGCTACACCGAATTTAAACCCCACAAGGCAAGTTCAACGAAGCGTTCCAATACAACGCTCTCAATTTTCGATAGAAACGAATAAAACTGTTTTAGGTGAATTGGTTAAAAACCTTGAACTATCAAAAATCTCCTTGAGAAAAGAAACACCATTAATACAAATTGTTGATGAACCTATTTTTCCTCTTGATAATGATAAACCCAGTAGAGTAAAGTTTATTGTTTTAGGAGGAATGGCATTTGGACTTCTAGCAGCTATTTATCTGCTTTTGGCAAAGGCGATTAAAGATCTATTGAAAGACTAGATAACTATATTACTGCATATATTAAATATTAAAAATGATTTTAAAATCTTCCATCAATCAAATTAATAATAAGGTATACACCATTCCTGAAGTTATTGATGATAAATCGGGAATTGATGAATTTCTTCAAAAAAACAAAGGAAAGAAAGTTGTTGTTGTTCAGGGACTTGGTTTTGTTGGCGCAGTAATGTCGTTAATAGTAGCTAATGCTCTAACGGAAGAGTATGCTGTTATTGGTATCGATTTAGCCTCGGAACAGTCTTATTGGAAAATCTGTGCAATAAACGAAGGCGTTTTCCCAATTATTTCATCTGACAACAAAGTCAAAGAATTTTTTGACAGATCTCAGAAAAAAGAGAATTTGTACGCAACTTATGACCCCTACGCATATACAAAAGCAGATGTTGTTATCGTTGATATAAATTTAGATGTTCAAAAGGAAACGGATGAATTTGATAATAGCCTAAAGGGTTATGAAGTAAATCTGAATGCTTTTAAAAGTGGAATTCATGCGATTGCCAAATCCTGCAAATCTGATGTGCTGGTATTGGTTGAAACAACAGTGCCTCCTGGTACGTGTTTGAATATTGTTAAGCCAATATTTGATGAAGAGCTGAGTAAGAGAGGACTCGATTTAAATTATAAATTGGGTCATTCTTACGAAAGGGTAATGCCTGGACCTAACTATATCGATTCTATTCAAAATTTTTATAGGGTCTATTCTGGTATAGATGATAAAAGCGCATTGGCAACGGAAGAATTTCTTCGTACAATTATCAGTACGGATAATTACCCCCTTACGCGACTGAATTCTACGACTGCAACAGAAATGGCTAAGGTGATGGAGAATTCATTCAGGGCTATGAATATTGCATTTATTCAGGAATGGACAGAGTTCGCCGAAGATTCCAAAGTGAACCTACAGGAGGTGATAAAAGCAATTAAGATGAGACCTACTCATAATAATATGATGTTCCCTGGTTTAGGTGTTGGCGGATACTGCCTAACTAAAGATCCTTTATTGGCAAGCTGGTCATCTAAAAATATATTTAATATTCAAGGATTGCCCCAAAGTGAGACTGCTGTTCGCATTAATGATTTAATGCCAAACCACTCATTTAGAAAGCTATCTTTATTGTTTGATCAGAACCTTAAAGGCAAACAGATCTTGTTATTAGGACTTTCCTATTTGAGTAATGTTGGGGATACAAGGTATAGTCCTGTTGAAGTTCTTTACAACCGTCTTCAGGCGGAAGAAGCTGTCTTGTTTATTCATGATCCTTATATTGCTTTCTGGGAAGAGAAAAAAGTACAGGTTGAGACTGACCTTCTTAAATTAATGGATAGGAATTATGATGCAATCGTATTTTGTACCGGGCACAGTATTTATTCAAATAATAAAGATTTGGATAATTGGATTGCTGGGCTGGATAATAAAGTTATATACGATAGCAATCTGATCCTATCCGAACGTCAAATTAAACTCTATAGTAAAAATAACAAATTGAAAATCGTTGGAAGAGGCGATCTTTAGTAAATTAAGATATATGAAAAAAGTACTATTAATCGGAGGAGCCGGATTTATTGGCTTCAATATCACAAAGTTCCTTGCTGAAAACAGAAATTATGAAATCACAGTTGCTGATAATTTCTTTAGAGGTAAGATGGATGTACTATTAACTGACTTGGTTGATAAATATAAAATAAGAGTAGTTAATGCAGATTTCACAAACGCAGCCTCATTTGATCAGCTAGATAAAGATTATGATCAGGTGTATATGCTGGCTGCAGTAGTTGGCGTAAAGTATACTGAAGAAATACCAAATGAGCTAATTCGTATAAATGCCTTTCTTGCATTAAATACTTTAGAGTGGTTAAAAACCGCTCAATGTAAGAAAGTGGTATTTACGTCTACAAGTGAGTGCTATGCGGGTACGATAGAGGCCTTTGATTATCAGGTCCCTACTCCTGAGTCTGTACCGTTATGTATTGACGATATTACTCATCCCCGTTTTACTTACGCAGTTACAAAAATGCTGGGAGAGTCGGGTTTTATGAATTATTCGAAGGTTTTTGGATTTGAATGTACAATCGTTCGTTACCATAATGTATACGGACCAAGAATGGGCTTTAAACACGTTATTCCGCAAGTTACTCAGAGATTCCTGAAGAAAGAAGATCCTTTTAAGATCTATGGTTATGACCAGACCCGATCGTTTAACTATATCGATGATGCTGTAAATGGGACTGTATTGGCGATGGAAACTCCAGACGTGAGTGGTGAAATTTTCCATATTGGAGATATGACTGATGAACTTAAAATTGAAGAACTAATTAAGTATATCGGTGAATTGATGGACTATAAAGGAACTTATGAGTATGAGTCTGCACCATCAGGTTCAGTATCGAGAAGATGTCCGGATATTTCTAAAGCTCAGAAAATGTTAGGATATGATCCTAAGACTTCCTGGAAAGTTGGTGTTAAAAACACTATAGAATGGTATGTAAACTATATTAATACTGGTGGAGATGTCTTTGAATAATTTTATCCCTCTGAGTATCCCTAACCTAAGTGGTAAGGAACTACAATATGTAACTGAAGCTCTGACTGACGGTTGGGTTTCTTCTGTCGGCCCTCATGTGGACAAATTTGAGAAAGAATTTGCTGCTTATAATGGATCATCATATGCAATAGCTTGTATGAATGGGACTGCAGCAATACATGTTTCGCTGATTATTTGCGGTGTTAAGCCTAATGATGAGGTTTTGGCGCCAAATCTTACCTTTGTTGCACCGTTGAATGCGATTAGTTATTGTGGGGCTTTTCCTGTGTTATTGGACTCAGATTGGTCTACTTTTGGAATCGATGTTGATAAACTTGAAAGCTTTCTGAAAAATGAAACCTTCGAAAAGGATGGGTTTACTTATAATAAGACTAGTAAAAGGAGAATTAAAGCTATAATACCAATGCATTCATTGGGTTATTCTGTAGAAATGGATCCTCTGATGTTGTTATGTGAAAAATACAACATTGATGTGATTGAGGACGCAACTGAAAGCTTGGGTACTGAATACAAAGGAAAAAAAACCGGAAATTCTGGGAAGCTGGGATGCTTTAGTTTTAATGGGAATAAAATCATGACCACTGGAGGTGGTGGAATGATCGTTACTAACAATTCTGAGTATGCAAAGCTGGCAAAACACCTGACAACTACAGCTAAAACTGATCCTATTGAATATGATCATGATAGTGTAGGATATAACTATAGATTGGTGAATGTGCTTGCAGCCATCGGCTTAGGGCAATTGGAGCAAATGGATGATTTTGTCAGGATTAAAAGGGCGAATCTATTGAAGTATAAATCTAAAATTGACATTTTGGATGGGTTATCTATTCACACTGAGCCTAAAAATACAACCTCTAATTATTGGATGTACTCTTTAGTTCTTGAGAAAGGGTATAAACATACTGTAAGACAGTTAGTTGATATTTTCTCAGAGAATAAAATCCAGACAAGGCCGATATGGAAGCTGATGAATAGTCTCCCTATGTATGCCTCTTGTCAATCCTATCATTGTGATATTTCTCTTGAAATTTATAATCAGGTTTTATCTATTCCATGCTCAACGAGCTTAACTGATGCGGATATTGATAGAGTTGTAAATGTTTTAAAATCTTTATAATGAATCAGGTTTTAATCATCGCGGAAGCAGGAGTAAATCATAATGGTTCTCTGGATACTGCAAAAAAACTAATTGAAGTAGCGGCGGCATCAAAGGTCGATTATGTGAAGTTTCAAACTTTTAAAACAAGTAAATTGGTAACCAAGGCAGCAGTAAAAGCCGATTACCAGCAAGCGAATACCAAAACTGATGATTCACAATTTGAAATGCTTCAAAAACTTGAGTTATCAGAGCAGGATCATTATGCATTGATCGAACATTGCAAAGTTCATAATGTGAAATTTTTGTCAACCGCATTTGATTTAGATAGTTTAGACTTCTTAAATAAACTGGGAATGGATTTGTTTAAAATCCCTTCGGGTGAAATCACAAATCTGCCGTATTTAAAAGCTATAGGCAGATTAAAGAAGAAAGTTATTGTCTCTACCGGTATGTGTTTTATGGAGGAGATTGAGGATGCAATTGGAGTGCTTGTTAAAGAAGGAACGCCAAAGGAAGATATTACCGTTTTACATTGCAATACGGAATACCCAACGCCATATGAAGATGTTAATATTCTTGCAATGAATGCGATATCCAGAAAATTGGGCGTGTCGGTAGGTTACTCTGATCATACTCAGGGAATCGAGGTTCCAATTGCTGCTGTAGCCTTAGGTGCAACGGTAATTGAGAAACATTTTACGCTCGATCATCAGATGGAGGGCCCAGATCATTTAGCCTCTCTGGAACCAGATGACCTTAAAAATATGGTTAGTTGCATAAGGAATATAGAAAAATCACTTGGATCAGAGGAGAAGAAACCAAGTAATTCTGAAGTTAAGAATATTGCAATCGCGCGTAAAAGCATTCACTTATCAAAGAATTTAGATGCCGGCCATATTCTGACTCAGGATGATCTTGTCATGAAAAGACCAGGTGATGGTATTTCCCCTATGCGTATGGATGACATAATTGGTAAAAAGCTCCAAAATACTTTTCCTGAAGATTATAAACTCGATTTTAACGATTTGGTATGAGAATAGCATTGATTAGTTGCGGTAGGTCTGATTATAGCATCTATTATCCATTAATGAAGGCTATTCAGGCAGAAAAAATGTTTGAATTAAACATAATTGCTTTTGGTACCCATGTTTCAAGTTTTTATGGACATACGATCGACGAGTTTTATAAAGATGGTTTTGAAGTAAATTACAAACTTGAATCATTGATACTGGGAGACAGTCAGGAAGCCATTGCAACATCTATGGGCTTGACTACCATGAAATTTGCAGCGATATGGGCAAAAGAAAAGTATGACCTTGTGATGGTGTTGGGCGATCGGTTTGAGATGTTTGCTGCAATCTCAGCAGTTGTTCCTTTTAACATTCCTGTTGCACATCTTCATGGAGGTGAAACTACTCTGGGAGCAATTGATGATCGTTTCAGACATGCGATCACAGCGATGTCGACATATCATTTTACCTCAACCGAAGGACATCGGCAGCGGGTTATTGCGATTACTAATGATGACCAGCATGTTTATAATGTAGGTGCCCTGGCATTGGATAATATTAGGCAAATGGAGCTGTTTGATAAAGATGCATTTCTTGAAAAATATCAGATTGATTTAAATAAACCTACCTATTTATCTACATATCATCCGGAAACAGTTTCATTGGATAAAAATATAGCATACATTGAGACACTTTTTGAAGTTTTTAAATCGAGCAGTGATAAGCAGATTGTAATTACTATGCCTAATGCTGACACCATGGGAAGTCAGATTAGAAAAAGAATTCTTGAATTAAGTGCTGGCCGCACTAACGTAATACCAGTAGAGAATTTGGGTATAAAAGGATATTATTCCTGCATGAAATATTCAGAACTTTTAATTGGAAACACTTCCAGTGGAATTATAGAGGCTGCTTCATTTGGTAAATATGTTATTAACTTAGGTGACCGTCAAAAAGGACGGGAAGCTGGTGATAATGTATTCCATACTGAGGTAAAATATGAGACGATAATGAATGTACTTGAGACTATTTCTAAGCTGCCCTTAAGGAACAGTTATAATATTTATGGAACAGGTGAGACTACAAGCAAGATCATTAGCATCTTAAAAGAATTGAATTAATAATGGAAAAAGAGATTGTTTTAATGGGGTATTCTGGTCATGCATACGTGATCGCTGATATTCTATCAGAATGTGGTACACCCGCCAAATTCTATTGTGATGGCAATGAAAAACAAGATAATCCTTTTGACCTGATTTTTTTAGGGCCTGAAAGAGCAGCCTTAGAATCACTTAGGAATAAAGCTTGCTTTGTTGCAATTGGTGAAAATAAAATCAGAAGGAAAATCATAGAGTTTCTCATTAGTGAGAACATCGAAATCGTTAACGCTATTCACCCTTTAGCTTACCTGTCTAAGAAGTCTGTTATTGGGAAAGGAGTAATGTTGAGTGTCGGAGCCAAAATTAATGCATGCGCAGAGCTTGGAACTGGTGTAATCTGTAATACAGGATCTGTTGTTGAACATGAGTGTAAAATAGGTGATTATGTTCATATTGCACCTGGAGTAGTAATTTGCGGTAATGTGTATATTGGTGAAAATAGTTTTATCGGGGCTAATACAGTTATAAAGCAAGGTGTAAAGATTGGTTCCAACGTAACTATTGGAGCAGGTTCAGTTGTACTTAATGATGTGGAAGACAGTTTGACGGTTGTGGGTAATCCAATTAGAGTTATTTAACAGTTATGAGTGATAAAAATATAGGTAGCTATATCATCAGTAAGGAAGCGTCAGCCCGGGAAGCATTGGCTTATATTGAAGGTCTTAGCAAAGTTGATGCAGTTCTTTTTGTTATTGAGACTGACAGTAAGTTGGTTGGGTCATTAACTGACGGAGATATTCGGAGAGGGCTTTTGAACGGATTGGAAATTTCTCAGCCCATTCATTTGTTTATGAATCCAAATTTCAAATATTTAAAGCAAACGAAAAACAATATAGAGGAGATCAAAGCGTATAAAAAAGCTGAAATAAATCTGATTCCTTTGATTGATGAAGATTTTAGACTGTTAGAAATACTTGATCTAAAGCACATTAAGACTGTGCTTCCATTGGCTGCTTTAATTATGGCTGGGGGTAAGGGAGAACGTTTAAAACCGCTAACCACAAATACCCCAAAACCTATGCTAAAAGTAGGAGATAAACCAATTATTGAGCACAATATTGATCGCCTGATTTCATTCGGAATCAAAGATATCTATATTAGTGTAAAGTATCTGAAAGATCAGATTATCGATTATTTTGGAGATGGAAGTTCAAAAGGAGTTAATATTAGGTATATTGAGGAAACAGATGCGCTGGGAACTTTAGGAGCTTTGGCTTTAATTAATGAAATAGAATATGAAGATATACTCGTTCTGAATTCCGATATTCTCACAAATATAGATTACGAAGATTTTTATAGCTATTATAAACAGCATGAAGCCACTATGGCTTTGGCCAGTATTCCCTACCATGTGAATATTCCGTATGCTGTGTTAGAAACGAATGAACATAGGGTATCGGCATTTACTGAGAAGCCCAGCTATATCTACTATTCGAATGGTGGGATTTATATTCTTAAATTTAGTTTGAAGACCTGGTTTGAAAAAGGAACTTTTTTTAACGCCACTGATTTAATGGATAAGATTATTTCAGATAAAACATATTGTTTAGCCCATTACCCCTTGTTGAGTTACTGGCTTGACATTGGAAAACATCAGGATTACACAAAAGCGCAGGAAGACATTAAACATATTAATTTTTAAGGTTATTATGAAGACTTTATATATAATTCCTGCCAGGGGAGGGTCTAAAGGAATACCAAAGAAGAATATCAAACCCTTAGCCGGAAAACCATTGATTCAATATAGCATTGATCGTGTTCGGGAAGTTGCTGATGAATCCGATATCTGTGTATCGACAGATAGTGATGAAATTATTGAGGTAGTGAATAATTATAACCTGGAAGTGCCTTTTAAAAGACCTGAGTATCTTTCTGATGACAAATCGGGAACATATGAAGTCTTATTGCATGCTTTAGATTTTTATAAACAAAAGAATGTAGTCTATGATACGGTTATGATTGTACAACCTACATCTCCATTCCGTCTTCGCAATCATTTTTTAGAAGTATTGGATTTGTATCATGAAAATCTGGACATGGTAGTTTCTGTTGGTAAATCACATCAGAATCCATATTTTACTTTATTTGAAGAAAATAAAGATGGACTCCTGGAAAAATCAAAGGATGGGGATTATAAAACAAGACAAGAATGTCCTTCCGTTTATTTTTATAATGGATCTCTATATTTGATTAATGTGAACTCTTTGTATCAGAATCCAATAAATCAATTTAAACGGGTAAGGAAATACCTTATGGAAGAAAAGTACTCCGTGGATATTGACACGCCTTTGGATTGGTCCATTTGCGAAACCATGATTAGTCAAGGTTATATAAATTTTTAATATAAGCTATTAATAAAGCCGTTTTACCCATTTGGGAGAGGTTTCATAAGACATTGAAATGAAAACAATAAGAATTATACCCCGGTTGGATATTAAGGGGCCCAACCTTGTAAAAGGCATCCATATGGAAGGTCTGAGAGTTTTAGGAAAACCTGCGGATTTTGCTAAATATTATTATGAGAATGGTGCTGATGAACTGATGTTCATGGATGTGGTGGCTTCTTTGTATGAAAGAAATAGTTTACATGATATTATTTCTGAAACTGCCAAAAGTATATTTATTCCAATCACTGTTGGCGGTGGTCTCAGATCGATCTCCGACATTAAAGAAGTACTCAGAGCAGGTGCGGATAAGGTTTGCTTAAATACGGCTGTTATTAATAATCCTGAGCTGATCAGGGAGGCTTCAAGGATGTTTGGTTCATCAACTATTGTTGTTGCTATTGAAGCCATTAAAGAAAGCAATGGTCAATATCTGGCTTATACTGACAATGGAAGAGAGCATACCGGCGTAGATGTTTTTGAATGGGCTCAAAAAGTCAATGATCTTGGAGCCGGAGAACTGGTAATTACCTCGGTGGATAGAGAAGGAACGGGAGAAGGATTTGATCTTGATCTTGTTTCGCGAATTAGTGCTTTGGTAACTATCCCGGTAATTGCTCATGGGGGAGCTGGTAATAAAAACCATGTCTCAGAAGTAATTACAAAAGCTGGTGCAGACGCTGTTGCAATATCGTCTTTATTACACTACCACTTTATCAAAGAAAATTCTTCATCCGTTCATAGTAACGAGGGAAATTCTGAATTTTTAAAACAAAAAAGAAGTTATCACACTTTTCAGGACTGTAAGATTGCAGAGGTGAAACAATGTTTAATTGACAATGGAATAGAATGCAGGATATGATAAATAATAATTTAAAAAAAGTAACCATTATAGATTATCACTTAGGCAATTTGTTTAGTGTAAAGCAGGCTTGTGATACTGTTGGGATCAATGCAATAATTAGTTCAAAAGCAGAAGATATAGAGAATGCTGATGCTTTGATCTTACCTGGAGTAGGTGCATTCATAGAGGCTATGGATAATTTGGCAGATCTAAACCTTATTGAAACGATAAAAAAGGCTGCTGCAGAAAAAAAACCGATATTTGGAATCTGCCTTGGCCTCCAGCTGCTGTTCACTAAAAGTGAGGAATTCGGCACAGGAGAGGGGCTGGATCTCGTTCCTGGTACTATTAGGAAGTTTCCTGCAGATCTGGATGATAGAAAGGTAAAGGTTCCGCAAATCGCCTGGAATTCAATTTATGAATTTGAAAAGAAGTGGAGCGATACACCATTAATGGATGTAGTGAATAACGAATTTATGTACTTTGTTCATTCCTATTATGTAGACCCATCAAATGATATGGATATCTTAACAAAAACAAACTATGATGGGATAGAATATTGTTCAGCTATCAGTAAAGATAATATCTTTGCAACTCAGTTTCATCCAGAGAAAAGTACACTTAAAGGATTATCAATATATAAAAATTGGGCCACCCTAAATAATTTAATATAATGGAGGATAAAAAACAATTGGAAGCTTACTATGGTCTTCCGCAAGAAGTTAAGTTCTGTAAGAAATGTGTGATGTCTAATCAACGTCCTGCATCAACAATAGAATTTAAGCATACTAAAGATAGTAAAAAAACGACCATGAACTTTGATGAACATGGGGTTTGTGATGCTTGTAGAACTGCTGAAGCAAAAGAAAGAATCGATTGGCATAAAAGAGAAGAAGAACTACTTCAGCTCTTGGACAAGCATAGAAGTAAGGACGGTAGTTATGATTGTCTTGTACCTGGAAGTGGTGGAAAAGACAGTGCTTATCAGGCCCATGTCTTAAAATACAAGTACGGAATGAATCCGTTGACATGTACCTGGCCTCCGATCTTGTATACAGATTATGGCTATAAGAATTTTCACAACTGGCTGGACTCCGGTTTCGATAACATCTCTTTCAATCGAAATGGTAAGGTCATGAAATTATTAACCAAGCTATCTATTGAAAATTTATATCATCCATTTCAGACCTTCATCCTTGGGCAGAAGAACCTGGCACCAAAAATTGCTGCACGTTACGGTATTCCATTGATTTTTTATGGAGAAAACGAAGCTGAGTATGGAAATCCAATTGCAGACAATGCAACATCTTTAAGAGACAAATCATATTATAGTTATAAAAATCTGGATGAAATTTTTCTTGGAGGGGTTTCTATTCGTGAACTCAGAGAAAAATATAATGTTCCGTTGAACGATTTATTATCTTTTCTTCCGGCGGATGCCACTGAATTGGAGAAATCTAACGTAGAAATCCATTACTTAGGCTATTACCTTAAATGGACTCCTCAGGAAGTATATTATTATGCAGTGGAAAATACTGGATTTAAGGCACGCCCTTTTAGAACTCAAGGGACTTACAGTAAGTATAATAGTATCGATGACAAAATTGATGATCTACACTACTTCACTACTTATACTAAGTTCGGAATAGGTAGAGCTACTTATGATGCTGCCCAGGAAATCAGAAACAGTCATATTACAAGAGAAGAAGGGGTTGCTTTAGTCAAACGATTCGATGGAGAGTTTCCTGATCGCTATTTTAACGAAATCATGGAATATCTTGACATTGATCCTGATTACTTCCGCAATGAATTGGCTGACAGGTTCCGCTCTCCTCACCTATGGGGTAAGGATGAAAAAGGCGATTGGAAATTAAGACATAATGTAGCTGGTACTGGCATTGAGGACTAGACTAACATGAGAATACCTGTTTATATACTGAGGAATTACTTCTTTATTGTGATAGGTATTCTCTTTTTTATTGTAGCATCATTTTTTTTTAAACTCAACTTGTTTGGTGCGGATCTGATGGAAGATGGTTTTTTTTCTCAGATCAATTTCATTTCCAATGCTGATTCTGGAATCGAAGGTCTTGGTTACATGCATTATGTACGATTTGTCTCAGTATACCCTTTTTTCTTTGTTTGGTTGTCAGAGCTTCCTAATTATTATAATGCTCTATTGCTAGCAATAATACTACTCCCTGTTTTATCTTTCAACTCCAGAGTTAAAAAGAACAATTTTTTACCATTATTTATATTAATACTTCCCTTTTTCTTTTCCATAAGGATCACACTGGCTGCGACTTCCTTCGCTTATTTTTATGTTTTTCTTTTTGGAGAAAGGAAGAAACTTTATTTATTGATTTTGTCTCTGCTTTTCGCATTGCTAAGCTCTGGAACTCTATTGTGTTATTTTATGATCTTGTTTTTTTATAGGAAATCACTGACAAAAACATATCCTTTGCTGTTCAAGATCCTTTCCGTATTTATTGTTCTTGGGATAGGTGTTGCTTTACAAAATAAATATGAAGGAGTTTCTGAAGGCGCCAGTGGCTTTTCGGATGATGGTCAGTCCTATACAGGGCTGAACGCCATTTGGGGTCTTCTGGTTCGTGGTACCTTGATTGTTAGCCTTCAAACAGGACAATACGCACGAGCTGTTGCATATGCTATTCTCTATTTCATTGGAGTCATGTTAGCATTAATGATTGCAAGCAAAGAGGCTGTTAAGAATAAATACCTGGGGTTCTTTATTCCTATGTTAATTATATTCTGGTTTGAAGGAATGGGCTTTATTTCCTACCAGTATTGTTTTATTCTATTTGTAATCAATAACCTCAGAATTGGGAAGGAAGCAAAGCCTCTGATTCCTGTAGAAGCTTCTTAAAAATTCCAATCCTTAAATTAATTGTTTGTCTGTTTGTTTTGAACACAATCTATTGCCAAGCTTAACAAAAACACTTTCGAAAAATCTATATATCAGGTAACTGGATATATAGGTTAAGATGATTGATACCGGTATAATCCACATAGAATTAATTTTCAGAAGCCTTTGCAAAAAAAAGAAACACAAAGGATGTAACAGATATATGGAATAAGAGATATCTCCTGTTAATTTTAAAAAACCATTGATTAAGCTACCAAAACTTCCTCTATAAACATAAAATAATCCAGATAGAAGGATACTAAGAATGGAAAATATAATTCTATTGTACCCTGTAACAAGCATTATTTCTCCCCCGCTTACCGGGATTACGACAAGAATAAAGACTACAATTATAATAAGAAAACTCTGGGTCCTGGTCTCTAAAGTCTTTAAAAAGGCAAATTTTGATTGATCTATCAGATAACCAATTATAATTCCCGAAAGAAATAAATAAAACTGATTAAACGGGTTAACATACAATTTCCATTGATTTGGTTCCCCGAGAGGGCTCGCCGGGTTTAATAAGTAAGCACTAAATATGAGAGACAACACCATCATGAGCGCACAGAAAAGAAAGAATAATTTTATATGTCTTTTCAATAATATGATAACTATGGGAAAGAAGGCGTAGAAGACTAACTCATTCCCAATTGACCAGGCACCCACCGCTACATATTTTTCTGGCGCGATAAACCCAAATAAACCGGTTATATTTAATAATAACCTTTCGATGTCGTGGTGCTTGCCTGCAAAGAATGTAATGATACTCACCAGCGATAACAGAGGTATTATTCTGAAAACCCTCTTAATAAAAAAGTGCTTAACATCTATTGCCAACGTAGGCGCGTTAAATTTTTTATAATATACCTTATAGAGCGTGAGACCACTTAAAATATAAAAGATGGATACACCGTATATACCTAATTTCCCCAAGATATGTGAAGAGGAAAATTCACCTATCTGCCATGTGCAAAAATGGAATATCATAATTGAAGAAGCCATTAGTCCTCTTAGGTAATCCAGTGAGTATATTCTAGTTTTGGAATCCATTTAATAATTGATTTTTGTTTAGTTTGCAAACATAATAAATAATAAGGTATGAATAATGTTGATAGTCGTATGCTAACTTTTTATTACTTTTATCCCCCGTAAGTATATAAGTTACGTTAATGGGTGTTATTAAGAAGAAGGTATTATTCGTAGGTTACGGAGGGGGGCATATTACTATTTTGGATAAGATTGCTGAAGGTCTTATTAATGATGATGGAGTGGAGGTATTGATACTTCCGTTAAATGGTGCAATTCCATTCATCAAAAAAAAATACGATGAAGCTGTTTTTTGTCCACTCAGTAAGTTTGCTTCAATTTTTGATAAGGACATTGATAAGATTTTAGGGTATGGATCTAGTCTGTTAACTGAAAATTATAACCCAAATATTGGTTTATCCAAATTTGAATCCATGTTTTATCTTGGGCTTTCATATTATGATCTGGTCCTGCAGACGGATGAAAAAACTGCAGCCGAGATTTATAGGAAACGAAAACGTCAGGCTTTTTATCCATACAATGTATTAACCACTATCTTTAGTGAAATAAAACCAGATTTGGTGATTACCACCACATCTCCCCGATTCGAATCAGCTGCCTTAAAGGCGGCAAAAGACCTTGGCATACAAAGTCTTCAGATCCTGGATCTTTTCGGTGATGACTATCCTGTACCATCTGCAGATCATATCGTAGTCATGAATCAATCGGTATCGGAAAAACTCAGATCAAGAGGTAATATTGAGTCCAAATTCTATCCATATGGACAACCTATTCTGGATGAAACGATAGAAACCATTAACTCACTGGATATTGAAGGCATAAAAAGAAACCGAGGTTTATCCGGGAAAAAAATCTTACTTTTTGGGCCGACGAGAAACTATGTCTTTAACGAAGATCTTTCCATTAAGGCAGAGCTGGATGGAACAGAAATGAATAATTCGATTTTTGCGATTCTGGATGAAGTTGCTGAGAAATTTGGAATTCAGATTATTCTGCGCCCTCATCCGTCTGACCATGCAGATAATTATATAAAGTTTATCGCTGATAAACCTCATTATAATGTTTGCCCTGAGTTAAGCATTTATGAGGCTATTGCTATATCAGATTATGTGCTCTCCTATAGCTCTACAATTGTTGTACAATCTGTTGTGTCTAATAAGAAGTCTTTTACTTTTAATCAAAATCCAGACGAATTATATCACTGGCCTGAACTTAGTAAAGATCCCTTTATTTATTCTTCAGATCTTGTTGAGTTAAGGAACAATCTAATCGAAAATATGGAGGATAGAAAGGTGGTTGAGCTAACGAGTTTTTTTGAAAAAGGCGCTGTCAACAAAATAAAGATTTTGATTAAAAAGCTGACAGAATAAGAGTGGAGCGTATAAAAAAACTACTGCTTAACACAAGTATTATATATTCTATAGGAATATTATTAGGACGGGTAAGTGGATATATAAGGGAAATTGTAATAGCAAGTACACATCATATTTCAGCCACTTCTGATAAAATTATATTGCTTTTAACCATTCCGGATTTTATAAATAATTTGTTATCTGTTACAACTGTTGGCGCTATCATTCTTCCGCTTATTGTTCAGTTTGAAGACGAAGTGGAGGCCGTTATTTATTATTCTATTAGAAGGATATTGCTCCTGACCTCTGTTTTTCTTGTTATACTGATTGTTGTATTGGGTTCTATCTATCAGTTAGATACCTTTTTACTAATCACTATTTCATTAGTTTCTGTAATTCCAAATGCAATTACAGCAGTTTTTGTTCCCTACTTAAATCATAAAGACAAATTTCTTATACCATCATTGGGAACGCTTATTTTTAATGGTGTGATCATACTTTTTTTATTGTTATCAAAGCAGTTGTATGTGCTGGCCTGTGGAGTAATTGTCGCCTCAATCGTTCGGTTAGGATCGATTGTTTTTAATAGTAAGTTTGAGGGCTTACAATTAAGAAAAATCAAAAAGGTTAAAACAGGAGCCTCTTTTTCATATAAAATGTTATTGCTTTCAATTGTAAGTAATGGAATACTTTTTATTAATCCATTGATTGATAAAGTGTTTGCGTCCAGATTTTCCGGTGGTTCTCTTTCTATTCTTTCATACTCGGAAAAAATTTATTTACTCCCTGTATCTGTGTATCTCACTTCAATGGCGGTTACATCATTTCCTACCTTTGTGAGGTTATATACTACACATAAGATAAAGGAGTTCATCCGTAAGTTTAAGGAAATACTGGGAATAACATCTGCTCTTGGGCTTTTTACTGCCTTAATATTTGTCATTTTTAATGACCTAATTGTACATGTCTTTTATGGTATTGCAGGACTTAATGAATCTAATATGAGGGAGATAAGTAAGGTCACAATGGGTTATGTTCCTATGCTCGTAATGTCAGGTGCAAATGCTATAGTTATAAATTCGTTATATGCTATAAAAAACTTTAAAGCGGTACTTTATTTGTCTATTTTATTGGTGTTGATGAAGCTGGCGTTTAATTCTGTTATTTTAATTAATGAAATGGATGTTGTTTATATTCCATATAGTACATCCCTGATAGGGATGATTCAATTGGTGGTTGGATTAGTAATGTTGTATCTAAGTTTAAAGGGAGAAAAAGAGAAATGGAGTTCTTAATTATAGAAAACAAACCGGAAAGAGCAAGGGCATTCGATGAGATGGGGGTTGATCGTATATTCCTTGATTTAGAGATTATCGGAAAAATTGAAAGACAAGGACATTTAGACACCGTGATTAGTCAGCATCATCAGATTGAAGATATCGATCCTATCAAAAAAGAACTGCAGCAAAGTAAGCTTCTTGTTAGATGTAATCCCATTCATGAACACT
This sequence comes from Pedobacter caeni, assembly GCF_900129215.1. Lineage (GTDB taxonomy): Bacteria > Bacteroidota > Bacteroidia > Sphingobacteriales > Sphingobacteriaceae > Pedobacter > Pedobacter caeni. Next base: position 63,324 of record NZ_FQUQ01000010.1, read on the forward strand.
CCTCTTCAGAGATTAATGAAATTATTGGCAGGGGCGCAGATATAATTATGCTGCCTTTTTTCAAATCACATTTTGAAGTAGAACATTTTTTAGCGATTGTAGATGGACGAGTTGGTACAACTTTGCTTTTAGAAACACCTGAAGCATTTTGCCGGATAGACAATATTCTTGCACTTAAAGGAATAGAAGAGATTCATATTGGATTAAATGATCTCCATCTGGGAATGGGTTTGAATTTTATGTTTGAGTTAATATCTACTGGAGTTGTTGATTATCTGGTAAAAAAAATTGAAGAAAAAGGACTGAAATTTGGGATAGGTGGAATTGCAAATCTGGAAGGAGGACTTATACCAGGTAAATCTATACTTTCAGAACATGTAAGGTTGGGCTCGTCAATGGCAATTCTTTCCAGATCAATGACGAATTCATTTAATAATAACCTGGATGGAATTGGGGAAGAGGTTAAGAGATTAAGAGCTTTTGAAGCCTTTCTTTTAAAACAAAATGAAACCTATTTTAGAGAGGCTCATGCTGATTTTGTCCGAGCTGTAAATAATCTCGTTGAGAAAAAAATTAAAACCTCTGGCTGAGCTTTTAATTAGTCCCTTTGTTTGATATAACCTGATAAAATGTAAGGAAAATTATTCTTAGATATAATAAGAAAGACTTATTCTTAACATACTCCAAGTCGGCGTTTATTCTATCTTCAAACGTGATGTTACTTCTTCCACTTACCTGAGCTAAACCAGTGATTCCCGGCCTGACCTCGTGCCTTTGTTTCCATTGCTCAGGTTTATAATCGACTTCCTGAACCGGGGTGTCTGGTCTTGGTCCTACAATACTCATATCTCCGGATAGAACATTCAGGATCTGAGGGAGCTCATCAAGACTGGTCTTTCGGATGAACTTTCCGATTTTGGTAATTCGGTTATCATTTGTGCCCGTTGTCTGAAAATTTTCTCGAAGCTTTTGCTTTTCCTCAGTACTTAAATTTTCCGAGACCTCTCCGGTAAATCTGGATGGGCTGTGGGTCATGGATCTGAACTTATATATTCTGAAAATTTTGAGATCTCTGCCTACCCTCACCTGCCTGAAGAAAATGGGCCCCTTCGAGTCAATAATAATAAATATTGCAACGATAAGTAGAACAGGCGAAAGAAGGATGAGCGCGAAAAAAGCTATTAATTTATCAAAAAATAAAATCATTCAAAAAAAGTAAAAACTATATGTATAGTATCATAAACTTGTATATTCGCAAATATATATAAAAAATATGTGCGGAATAGCAGGATTAGTTTGCAAGAACGGATTTGATTCATCAGTGATAGATAGTTTTGTGAAAACAATTCAACATCGTGGACCTGATGATCATGGGTTTTATAAAGTAGAAAACGCTTTTATCTTAAACACAAGACTTTCTATAATTGACATTGAAAGCGGGCATCAACCGTTCATTTCAGATGATGAAAACATAGCTCTTGTTCAAAATGGCGAAATATATAATTACATAGAACTTAAGCAGGAGCTGATTGATCTGGGTTATGCTTTCAAAAGCAATTCTGATACGGAGGTTTTGTTGGTCGCTTACCAGGCATATGGTGCCGATTTTGTGAATAAGCTAAACGGCATGTTCGCGATTGCTATAATTGATAAAATTAAAAACAAAATTTCCTTATATAGAGATCGTTTGGGCGTAAAACCTCTTTATATTTATCAGAAAGACGATACTGTTCTTTTCTCGTCTGAGATCAAGACTTTTACAAAGTATCAGGGTTTCGATAATACCATTAACGATCAGGCAATTCATAATTTTTTAGTCTACAATTATGTCCCTATTCCTGAGACTATTTTTAAATATGTCAGTCATGTTCAACCAGGTTATTTCTATGAAATTGATCTTGGGGACTATTCAATAGCCAAGACGCAGTATTGGAAGCTGGAAAACTCTAAGGAAGATCTCGTTTGTTCCGACGAAGAATATTTAAAAGATATAGACGAGTTATTGCTTGATGCTACTAAAATAAGATTGAGGAGTGATGTGCCGGTTGGGGCCTTTTTAAGTGGTGGATTAGATTCGAGTTTGATCTGTGCATATATGCATCAAATTACAGGTAAGCCATTCAATACTTATACTATAGGATTTAAAGAAAAGGAATTTGATGAATCAGATTATGCAAAATACATCACGAATAAATATGGTCTGAATTATCATGAAAAGATTCTGGAGGCAGATATAGTTGAATTATGGGCGAAAACAACCTGGTTCAATGATCAGCCACATGGTGATATCTCTTTTATTCCAACTTTTATCGTTTCTGAATTTGCTGCCAAGGATCATAAGTTAGTGCTGACTGGCGATGGGGGAGATGAGCTGTTTGCAGGTTATACAAAGTACCTGTCTTTAGAGAAATATGATGTTTCATCCAAAGCTTTCTTTGATTCGATTTCGCTTTTTAGAGAGGGTGGATTTATCAACGACCTTTATACCACTGCATTCAAAGAAAAAATTAATCCCGAAGGAGCTTTTAATCTTTTTTCTACTGTCATATCTAAATCATCAAATAAGGATAACATAAATCAAGCTTTATATTTTGATACAGTTCAGTTATTGCCGGGCAATAATTTGGTGAAACCAGATAAAATGGCTATGGCTAATTCATTGGAGACGAGAAGCCCTTTCTTAGACTATCGCTTTTTTGAAATGATGATGCGTGTTCCAGGAAACATGAAATTGAAAAACAATGACACGAAGTATATTTTGAAAAAGCTGGCTTTGAAACATTTTTCAGAAGATCATGTCTATCGAAAAAAACAGATGTTCACTGTCCCGGTAGGAGAGTGGTTCAAAACAAAACTAAGCGGTTATTTGATTGAAACCTTGTCCGATGAACGTTTTGTCTCCAGAGAGATATTTAAGCAGGATCTGATTATTCAGATGGTTAATGAACATATTTCGGGAGAAAAAAATTACACCAGAGAGTTGAGAGCTATAGTGAATTTAGAAATCTGGTTCAGACAATTTGTAGATTAAACTGATGAGATAAATATATAAATGAGCAATCCGATTTTACTTCAAAGATCGGATTGCTCATTTATATATGGTTTGACTTAATGGTTCATCTAGTTCAATTTATTAATACGAGCTGGCTGAATTAAGTGTTTCTATATGATCATCCATTAGTTTTAGATCAGCCGCTTTGAAAAGCTCCTGAAGTTGAGTTAAGTTGGTTGCACTTACAATGGCTGCTGTTATGCTCGGTTTTGACAATAGCCATGAAATGGCTATTGTGGAAGGTTTTGAGTTTAGCTCAATTGCGATATGATCAAGTGCATTTAATATATTATGTCCACGCTCATTTAAATATTTTTGAACTCTTTTGCCTCGTTCACTTTTTTTGAGATCCAAGACATTTCTGTATTTCCCAGTCAGAAACCCAGATGCAAGAGAAAAGTAGGTGATCACACCAATTTTATTTCTGATGCAATCTTGTTCAAATGCAGTCTCATAGTACTGTCTGTCATATAGATTGTACTCAGGTTGAAGGGTGTCGTAACTTGGCAAGGTGTTGTCTGTGGACATTTTTAAGGATAGAAGAAATCTTTGAGGGGAAATATTTGATGCTCCTATATACCTGACTTTCCCCTCTTTAATCAGTTGTTGATATGCTTCTAATGTCTCTTCTATTGGCGTAGTGGCATCATCGTAATGAGATTGGTATAAATCTATATAGTCTGTTTTTAAACGTCTTAATGATGCCTCTGCCGCTTTGATAATATATTGTTTTGATAGTCCCCGGTTATTGTTATCCATAATGCCTCCAACTTTCGTTGCTATCACTAAGGAATCTCTGTTTCCCCGGCTCTTTTGCCAGCTACCTATGATTTTTTCAGATTCTCCACCAGTATTACCTGCCTTCCAGGTCGAATATACATCTGCTGTATCTATAAAATTTCCACCAAGATCTTCAAGGTAGTCTAGTATTTTAAAAGATGTTTCTTTATCTACTGTCCATCCGAATACATTTCCTCCCAATGCAATTTTACTGACACTCAGGCCCGTATTTCCAAGCTTACTCCTCATTACTTATTGATCAAATTTTTAATATAACTGCGACTCTAAGGTAAGTATATACAAATATAATAATAATGAATTCCGATGTTTTAATCAGTTAAGGATGGAAGCAGGAAAGGAGTTTGGTTTCTTCGTTAATTCGTTTTTGTGTCATTTGGGCATCATTATTGCTTATCACTGTAAAGGATTTTAACAACAAGCTTTCTGTCTTAAATAATTGAATGGGAAATTATTATCAGAGCGGTGCTAAAATTTTATTGGTCATATTTTGGTTTAATTATTGTTAAATTTGACGAACGTTTTTAATATAACCCTATGTTTACTAAACTTGAAATTGTTTCTCGATGGATTATTTTTACAATTGATATATGTTTAAGCCTATTTGCTCTATTATTTGCGGTTATATTACAGCATAATTTTATAATTGACAGGATAAATTTTATATCCTTTTACAAGTCAGTATTATTGGTGATCGCGGTTAATTCATTGGTTTTTTATAGTGTGAAGACTTTTGCAGGTATAGTTAGATATACTTCTGCTCAGGATTCCTTTAGAATACTTTTTTCTGTAATTCTAAGCTCATTGGTCCTTTTCTTTACGAATGCCATAATCATTGTTGTTTCAGGAGTACCAGTAATCAGTAACGTTGCCATTGTAATTTATACACTGTTTAGCTTTTTGTTGTTAATAACCTACAGAGTAATAGTAAAGTATTTTTTTATGTACTTAAAGAACGCTAAACTAGACAAGATAAGAGTTATTATTTACGCTGCTGGTGAAGCTGGAGTGGCAACTAAAAGGACATTTGATCATGATGCCAAGGTAAATAAAACAATTATTGCGTTTGTGGATGACGACTTGCGCAAAGTTGGCAAAACCATTGACGGCGTTAGGATTCTGGATGCTAGTCAACTTGAACACCTCATATTAAAGCATGAAGTCGATGAAATTATTTTTGCCTCATTTTCTATTCCACCTGACCGAAAAAATCAGATTGTAGATATTTGTCTCGAAAACGATGTTAAGATCCTGAATATCCCCTCACCTGAAGTATGGGCAAAAGGACCTGTTACTACCGCGCAGATTCAGAACTTAAACATTGAAGATCTTTTGAATAGAAAAACTATTCAAATTGATATAGATGGTATTCAAAACCAACTTAAGGATAAACGGATTCTTATTACAGGGGCAGCGGGGTCAATTGGGAGTGAAGTAGTTAGGCAACTTCTCAAATTTGAAACTGGATTAATCATACTTTGTGATCAGAGCGAAACTGCTTTACATAATATTTATCTGGAGTTGGAAGAAGCTCATGCTAATACTAATTTTCATGCATTTATAGGCGATGTAAAAGACGAGAAAAGGATGGAATTTCTTTTTGAAACTTATAAGCCTCACTATGTTTATCATGCTGCTGCATATAAACATGTCCCTTTGATGGAGGATAATCCAACTGAAGCCATTAAAACAAATGTTTTTGGAACTAAAACTATCGCTGATAAAGCAGTTAAACACGGTGTCCAAAAATTTGTGATGATTTCTACAGATAAGGCTGTAAATCCAACAAATGTTATGGGAACTTCTAAGAGAATTGCGGAGATTTATGTACAGTCATTAAACAATTCTCTACACGATAAACATCATATTTTTAGTAACGGGTTAAGTTATATAAATGAGTTAGACGTGAAACCGATCACCAAATTTATCACGACTCGTTTTGGAAATGTACTGGGATCAAATGGATCTGTTATTCCAAGGTTTAAACAGCAGATAGAAAAGGGAGGTCCGGTTACTGTTACACATCCTGAAATTACAAGGTACTTCATGACAATCCCGGAAGCATGTCGGCTGGTGTTAGAAGCCGGGTGTATGGGCAAAGGAGGCGAGATTTTTGTATTCGATATGGGTAAATCAGTCAAAATCGTAGAACTGGCAAAAAAAATGATCAGACTTGCAGGTTTAATCCCGAATGAGGATATAAAAATTTCTTATTCTGGTCTCCGTCCAGGAGAAAAATTATTTGAAGAGCTCCTTAATGATCATGAAAATACAATGCCAACTCATCATGAAAAAATAATGATCGGAAAAGTAAGAGAGTATGATTTCAATAATATACAGGATCAACTGACCATCTTATTTAAGTATGCAAGTGCTGACCATGTTACTAAAGTTGTTCAACAGATGAAAATCATTGTACCTGAATTTAAAAGTAAAAATTCAATCTTTGAGGAGTTAGATTTTGCTCATGAAGAAGATATTCCTAATAAGCCCCATAGTTAATCCCCTTTATGAATTTTAAAATACGAAGCTCTTTTTCATTAGGAATCTTAGTGTCACTGTGTTTTGGCCTAAAGGCCCAAACACCAAATATAAATATCCCCTATTCCTTCCAGTTTTATCAGAAACTAAATAAATCTGTATATGACAGGAATACTCGATTTCATTCCTCTATTAAAGGATACTATGAGGATGACTCCTTATTGAAAAACCGGTTTGATAGTTTGATGAAGGCAGGAACAGATTCATTGAATCATCGGTCATGGGTCAGAAGAAAAATAACGGAAGAGCATTTGTTGAATTTTGATGGGGATGATTTTAAAGTCTATGCCGACTTTTTGCCTGATTTTCAAATAGGTCGGGAATTCAGTGAGAAAAAACAGACATGGCTAAATACAAGAGGATTTCAGATAGGAGGAAAAGTTGGAGACAAGTTTTCTTTTTATACAAATGGGTTTGAGAACCAAGCTATTTTTGCTAATTATATTACTGAGTTTGTCGATACTAAGCAAGTGGTTCCCAGTCAGATGAATGGAAAACTTGGTAACCGCATTAAGGATTGGGCTTATGTTACCGCATTATTGTCATTTACTCCGAATAAACACTTAAACTTTGCATTAGGCTATGATAAGAACTTTATTGGTGATGGATATCGCTCAATGTTGCTGTCGGATGTCGCTGCAAACTATTCCTTTTTTAGAATAAGAGCCAGCTTAGGTCAGGTGACTTATCAGACTATATTTGGCTATATGCTTGATCCAGGTGCGCCTAAATTGACCAATGATAAAAGATTGGGAGATAGAGGTAAATGGGCTGCGATTCATTACGTAGATTGGAATGCAACTAAACGTTTCTCTATTGGGTTTTTCCAGGCAATTACCTGGGCTGATGCTGAAGTTGAAGGGAAAAGAGGGTTTGATTTTAATTACGTACATCCTTTTGTCTTTCTTCGGCCGATTGAAGGATCAAATACTTCATCCCCTGATAAAATGAGGTTAGGTATAAATACCAAATACGAAGTGCTGGATAAAACTACCATTTATGGTCAGTTTATGATTGACGAATTTACTGCCAAAGAATTTTTTGGAAATAAAGGTTATTGGGCAAATAAATGGGCATTACAGGTAGGATTTAGAGGGTCTGATTTATTCAAAGTCGAAGGATTAAACTATTTGGCAGAATTTAACACCGCAAGACCATACACTTATTCTCATTTTGATCGTATGTCGAATTATGCGGCAATGAATCAACCTTTAGCTCACCCACTGGGTGCTAATTTTAGAGAGGTACTGGGAATGATGAACTATTCCTATAGGAGATTTGATTTCCAGGGGCAGTTAATGTACGCGAGATATGGTTTAGATCCGGAAGGAGCTAATTATGGAAAAGATATTTTTAAACCTTATGGAACAAGGGTTAGCGATTATGGCAATAACATTGGACAAGGCATTGAGACAAATTTATATTTTGCCGAAGGACGTGTTTCTTACCTGCTGAACCCAAAGTATAATCTTCGGATTGAATTGGGAGGGGTATATAGAAAAGAAAGTAATACAATTTCTAAAAGTACTGGATTAATAACTTTTGGATTACGTAGTACCTTTAGGAATTTATATCAGGATTTTTAATATTAATAATGTATTATAAAGATAAATCAGGTCCAATATTCAAAATATTGGACTTTTTAGTTTTGTTTTTAAAATTTTATGAATAATATTTTTATTTAACTATAAGAGCATATTGGATATTACTACTGCTAGTATTAATAATGTTAAGAATAAGTATCGCTCTATTTATGTGGACTCCATTACTAACAAGCTGAACTTGAGTTATATCAATACTTTTCAAACGAATTATAACTATTCAGGTTCTTATGGATCAATGCCAAAAGTTGTGGAGCACTGATATGTTTTTTCGATTTTAAGCATAGAGTTGAGTTAACCTGAATAGGAAGAATTCGATGTTTTTGACACCTCTGAATTGTGATCTGAATGCCTTTATTTTTGCATTGAAAGATTCAGCGGATGCATTAGTAGACCTATGATCAAAGTAATTCAATATAGTTTGATAGTGATTTTGTATAGACCTGGCGATCGTGTTGAAGGCCTTGAACCCTGTTTGTCTTACCTTTTCATGCCATTTGGCCAGATTGGCTAGTCCAAACACCTTATCTTTAGTGTTTTCAAATAACTGGCTAAGTCCTATACTGAGTCCGTAAGCTGTTTTAAGATCAGGGAACCGTCCAAATAAGAGTTCAGCACGATCCTTTTGACTAGCCGTCCAATCCGAAGGTTTTTTATACAATACGTATCTGCTACGGGCTAACAACTGTTTGATCGTATCTCCATTGTGAAGTATTTCTGACTGAAATGGATTACCCGTCCTTTTTGATTGTTCTATGGCCTCATTTTCTGCATCCATAGCCTCCCATCTGTATTTGATTCGCATCTCCTGTAGTGCCTCAGTAGCTAATTTCTGTACATGAAAGCGATCGGTTACTCTGATTGCCTGAGGAAAACAGCGTTTGCAGATCAACTCCATGTTACCTGCCATATCCAGGGTAATTTCAGTTACTTTTTTCCTGGCTCTTTCCGGAATTCTGTGCAGAACTGAAATGACTGTTTCGGCTTTGGTACCTGCTACAATGGCAACTATAGCTCCTTTTTTGCCTTTAGCTGCTTTGTTGGTGACGATGGTATAGAGTTCGCCATGAGACAGACTGGTTTCATCAATAGAAAGCTGTTCACCCAGGTTTTCCGGATATAACAGCCATTTTTTTGCATGTGATTTCTGGTCCCAGTTCTTAAAATCACTTCGGTAATCACGGTACTGACGAAGCAGGTTCTTAGCTTTTACGCCATAGAATGAACTGATCGTATCAACACTATTCGGGGCTGTATCGATTGATTTCTTTTAAAAAAGCCGCGAAATCTCCTGTCATTCGCGTCCCTTTTTCTACTAAACTCCAATTCCGGTAAATCACCTTGGAGGTCTCTGTATTGAGCCATCTACGTCTTCTGATATGATAAAACACCTTATGTCCGCGGATGGGGAAATCCTGAATCACAATTTGAGGAAAAAAGCCTTTAGACAAGACTTTAATGTTATCCCATTCCGAAGGAGGACTATTCAGTTCTTCGAGTTCAATGTGGAAAGTCTCACTATCTTCAATAACTCCTTTGAATTCAAAATTCTCTAGTATAAAATCTGGCAGAAATAATCTGAGCAATGACGCAGCAGCTGATGGCATAAATTGAAACTATATAAAAATACAAAGCTATATTTTTAATGCTTGCTCCACAACTTTTGGCATTGATCCGTTCTTATCGTTTAATTGATGATCCAACAGCAAGTACAACTACATATAATGTACCTAACATTGTATGTAAGCTATTCTAATGATCTTATGAGATTGAGCGCGCAGGAGCAGAAAAAACAAAGAGCCTTCTATCGGGATCGAACCAATGACCTACTGATTACAAGTCAGTTGCTCTACCAGCTGAGCTAAGAAGGCTTTTATTAATATCATCATTGCGATAAATACCGCCTGATGCTCTGGTGAGGCCACAAAAGTAGAAAAATATTGCTTCCTCACAAATTATTTTTTAAAATAATTTAAGCCCTTCCATAAGTAGTATATTCTCCTTTAGATTTTAATCTTTTCAACTTTGGCCCCTTGTGTCTTGATGTATAAAAGCCAAGTGCTTCACCAAGTATTACAGGCTGTGGTGTAGCATGGTGTAAATCAATGAAATCCCTGTAAATCTCTACTGCAAGCTTTGGGGTATCAAAATAGGGACTATTGACCATTGGGAGCAATAGTGATTTAACTTTCTCCGTATCTGTGATGAATTTAACCGCATTTTTAGGAACAACAGCCTCATCCATAATATACATCTTCTTCAATTCTCCATAAAAGCCTATTTTCTCAATCAGGAGCTGATGTTTTCCTTTGTTATTAGTGTAAGTCACCTTAACTGTAATTTCATCTTCAGTGAGCGCTTTGGCAGGTAAAATCCTCCATAAAGGCTGATCATGGAAAATATGACGTACGAAATTGATCTGATCCAGATCATATACCGGAATACTTCGTTGTGGAAGGGAATAGATTCCGGTCTCAAGATCTTTAAATACGGTCTTGGAGGTAATCTTTAATGTTGGGTTTTCTATCTCTTTCAGATGCAGGGGAACCTCATCCATGAGAAAAGCCATGTCTGCAATCCAGAAGCCCAGGGTTACCCTTCTTCTCCAGATATTATAAATGATCTCCAGATCTATGGCGTAAACATTGTAGATGAGTACGGTCTGCATATTTCTATTAAATTTTCTTAAATATGCATACTATTTCGTCGATAGTAAAACTTAGGACCATTTATATCCCACCTTCTTCTTTAGAAGCAGGTGTTTTTGAGGTGTTTTTTCTATAATGGTAGGTATCTGGTTCTCCGGTTTTGTGTCTTGAGAGGACCCCTTCATCAGAAAGGATATTTAATCGATGGCTCAGAGATTTACGGATAAAACTTTTTCCAAACAGGCGGATACAGTTGGCCTCAATATCATCCAGGTTTACTAATCCTTTATCAAAGAATCCGTTGGTGATCAGGGTAAGAATTGCATTTTTGGGACCAATATCTTTTACACTTGGATTAATGACCTTAGTTGTTTTCTTTCTGGACAGAATCGGTTTTTCAGGAAGGAGGTCATGAAGATTAAGATCCGGAAGCTTATTCCGTTCTTCTCCGGTTTGATTAATGGCTTTGACGATTTTATTCAGGTGTCCCAACGTATATTTCGTGGTTAATCTTGGATTTTCCGCATTTGAAATATAACCTTTGGCAAGTCCCGCTTTATTCTCGAGGGTTCTGTGTGAAATCTCTTGTTTTTCGCGGGCTTCTTTGACTTTATTGATCGTCTCTAAATCAGCAGCTTTTACCTTCGAAGGCTGCCCATCTTTATCTTTTTTGGCCATTGCGCAAGAAATAGCCTTTGCAAAGACTATTTTCAGTTGAGATATTGGTGTAATCGAAAGAAAGAAACCGTACTGGTGCTGTAAGCCAATCTTTTATAGGGTGCTACCTAATGAGAATTTAACGATTGGTGAATTGTTGAAAATTATAATAACAAGGTAGCTAAACTAAAGGCTAATATTTTTTATATATTGGTTAATTTAGCCGGATTTAAAGTTTTGAGAGGTAAGGGAGGGATATTGTGCTTTTAAGCTGTGTTAAAGGCAGCTTTTTCATTGTGTTTTGAAAGTACTTTTTTTCCTGTAAATAAAAAGCCCGGTTGCGAGAACCAGGCTTTCCATCTAATATCGTTGAGCGTCGGGCTAAGGAAGTATATAAGTAGCTACGACAGGAAGATGATCAGAGGCAATGATATTTTGAAGTACCTGATGATCGGATACTTTCATTGAGCTTCCTTTTTTTAACAAAATAAAGTCAATCTCCTTTGTAGGGTTAACTTCAGGAATGGTAGGGGCACAATTTTCTGTGCAGCTGCGGCTAAACCGTGTTTCCAGGATCCCCATTGCAGGTGTATCAGAAGTCAGGTTCAGATCGCCGGCCAGGATCACTTCAGTTTTCCTTTCACCTAAAATTTTATTGATTTCTGTCACTTGCAGCATGCGGTGTTCATTTTTCAGATCAAGATGTGTACAGGCAAAATCCATTGACTTTCCGTTAGGGAGCGTAACGTTAACGATTGCAAGGCTACGTTGTTCGGCTTTAACACCTTCCTGAGAAGGAAGAAGGAAGCGTTCTGTACGATTGATCTTAAATCTGGAAAGGATGGCAACTCCGTATTCTCCACCCTCAAAGTCTATCCCTTTGGAAAAAAAGGAATACATGCCGGTAAGTTCCGCCAGTTTTTTAACCTGATCAACCTGTCCGCCTCTTTGGGTAAGCACATCGAGTTCCTGTAGGGCAACCAGATCCGGCGATTGGCTTTTGATCACATCAGCTATAGCCTGCAGATCAATTACCCCCGCTTTAGCCGGAGGGTTTCCATGATGGATATTATAGGTCATGACTTTCAGCCGTTTTGCAGGTTTTCCTGGTCCGGCAGTAGCCAGCAGGCCATAAATGCACAAGAGACAAAATGTGCCCGAAAATTTAAGATAGGATTTCATTGTATGTTGGTTTATGTTTAGTTTCTGCCTTCCCAGTTGGGGTTTTGTTGCAGGTTTTCATTCAATAACAGTTCCTGTATTGGGAGCGGGAAAAGATAATCCCTATCCTCACGGAAGGTTTTAGGGGTGTTCGGATTGATCAATACATTTCCACCATTCGTATTGTTCTCCAGAATAATCTCACTTCCGAGTTTTAGGAACTGGATTCCTGATCCCGTTGGCTTGGTTCCGGTATAAATCTCGACATCGGTCTTGCCGTCATTGTCTAAATCATATTTTCCCGCACCAGGAAAATACATCCCTTTATAAGGAGCAGCATTTAAATGTCCCTCTTTCCACCTGATTAAATCGTTCCAGCGGAAGCTTTCCATCACCAGTTCTATGCGTCGCTCACGTCGGATCTCCAGAATTAATCCTTTATTCCCTGAATTTACCTGTACATATTGAGCAGCAAGATAAGGGTCGGGATGTGAATTGGCAAATGCAAGGTCAAGATTTGGCATTCCAACCCTGTCGCGGATCAGCTTTATCGAGCGGTCAATATCGGCTTGTGTGGCTTCGCCAAGCTCAGCCTTTGCTTCGGCATAATTTAACAGGACCTCTGCCATGCGGAAAATGGGCATATCATTGTCCGACTTATTATTGGAATCATTGGCTTCGCCGGTCACAAATTTGATGAGCTGATACCCACTAATGGAGGCGCTAAACTCAGGAGCAAGTTGTTTGGTGTTGCCTATCCTGGTATATCCCGGAGTCCGGACGGTTTGAGATAACCGGGGGTCTCTGTTTTGAACTTCTTCGAAAAATTGCATTTTATCATAGCCCGCTTTATCTGTAAAACGGCTTCCGTCTTTCATCAGATAGGTGTTGACCAGATTTTTATTCAGTCCTGGTCTTCCATAGGAAGCCGTAAGTGTATAATAATTCAGGTTATGCCAGACCTGTAATCCTGCGCTAAAGCGTCTGCCGAGAATGATCTCCTGATCAATAGCTGCTTTAGAAGCAAACAGTTCCTGATATGCTTTTTCAGGACTGCTTTTATAAATGCTGTAAGGGCCACTGGTCATTAAGGTATTTGCTGCCTCTGCTGCTGCTCTCAGAAAAATATCTGCACCTGGTAAACTAAATTCGGGATGGTATTTTCTAAAAGTTCCTTCAAACAGGCAGATTCTTGATTTCAGTGCAAGGGCAGTCCATTTGGTCACCTGTTCCACATTTTTTGTCGCGTCCATATTGGCAATGGCGAAATCGAGATCGGCCATTACAGAATCCATGACCTGTACACGAGGGCTGCGGGGCATAGCTAACTTGCCTTCGTCGGTGATGTTAATGGTTTTAGTGTACCAGGGAACATCGCCAAATCTGGATACTTTATCAAAGTAAAAATAGGCACGAAAGAAACGGGCAATTCCTGCATATTTTTTACCAGCAGCAGCGCTCATGTTCTTATCGTAGTTTTCCAGAAAATAATTGATGTTGCGCAGCTCGGTCCATTTCCATCCACCATCAGAAATTGGGACAGTTCTTTTTCCGGTAATCAGTTCGCCCAGGTCCGTTTTTACAATATTATCTACAGCTTCATTATAAATTCCTTCGGCTGATGGAAAGGCATAATAAAAGGAATTGGTGTAAAGTTTAAGGTCACTTTCCGTTCTGAAAAAGGCTTCCGGAGAGATGGAGGCCAATGGCTTCCGGTCAAGGAAATCCTTCTTACAGGAACTGATCAGGAGACAAAAAACGGCAAGATATAAAATTGAAAATTTCATTGTTTATGGGTTTTAAATTAAAAGGAAATATCCAGACCAAAGGAATACATCCGGTTGAAAGGATAGACCCTCGCATTTGCATCTTCGGTTGAATTGTTGTAATCGCCTGCAGCTTGTTCCGGATCAATATAGTTGGACCTAAGCTTGCTGAAAGTGAACAGGTTTTCTCCGCTGATATAAATTCTTGCTCTGGAGAGTTTTATTTTTTTAGTCAGATTTTCTGGAAGGGAGTAACCAATAGTGAGATTTTTCAAACGCAGGTAGGCAAGGTTCTGCAGGTATCTGTCGTTCTTGACATTAAGTTGTCCGCGGTCATTAAGTGCCTCATAACCTCTTAACCTTGGGAAATAAGCATTAGGATTCTCTGGTGTCCATACATCATTCATGAAATCTTTTGGAACAAAGGAGAAGTAGGGTCTGGAATAGGGGCCCCAGAATTTATCGGCATTATTTCCTGGATACCACTGTTGTTTGCCGACGCCCTGGAAGATTACAGAAAGATCAAAATCTCCCCAATTCACTCCGGCATTAATGCCATAGGAATAACGCGGAAGCGAGTTTCCTATAATTTCCAGATCACCATGATCATCCAGTGTATTTTGTCCGTTGTTGACAATGCCATCACCGTTGAGATCTGCAAACCTCATGTCTCCAGCTGCCAGTTTGGACCAGTTTCCCGGAGCCCTTAACCTTTGCTGGTTCACGTAGTCCTGATTGATCGGGTAGGCCTGGGCTTCTGCATCTGTTTGAAAAAATCCGTTGACACGGTAGCCCCAGATTGAGCCGATTTGCTGTCCCTGATAATAGGAATCCAGGAGGTTCTTAGGATTGTCAAATCTGGTGATTTCTGCCTTGTAATCAGAAATTCCCAATCCGGCATTCCAGCGGAAAGGCTTGCCGGCAAGTGTCCCGCTGCTGTTCCAGTTGATGGCAAGTTCCCATCCTTTGCTGCGCAGGTCGGCCACATTTTCTTTTGGTGAATCGGCTCCATATACAGCAGATACGGTTTTGCCATTGGTCAGCATGTCAATCGTATTACGTACATAATAATCAAAGGAAGCACTTAGACGGTTGCTAAAGAAGCTTGCATCCATTCCGAAATTGGCCGATCTTGCTTTTTCCCAGGTAAGATTATTTGATATTGGGATTGGCGAAGACAAATATTCTACCTTTTTCCCATCCATAATATAGGGAGGTATATTACTTGCCGGCCCCCGGGAAAGCAATGGAATATAACCATAAGTTGCGGCTTCCTGCTGATTGCCCAGTGAACCATAGGAACCACGGAACTTCAACTCATTAAAAACAGATTTTAACGGACTGAAAAAGGACTCCTGACTGACCCTCCAGCCCGCTGAAACTGATGGGAAAAATCCAAAACGATGACCCGGAGGGAATTTTGAGGTGCCATCGTACCTTCCATTCAGTTCGAGTAGATATTTTCCTGCATAGTCATAATTGAGCCTGAAGAAACCACCTAAAAGCGCATATTCGTTTGCGTTTCCATTGGCCAGAACATCACCGGATCCCAGATCAAGGTCATTCAGGTCCTGGGATACCAGATCTTTCCTTTGCGCAAAAACTCTTTTGTAGGTGTTTAATTCCTGGTTATAACCGAGTAATGCTTTAAACGTATGCGCCCCGAGGGTTTTGGTATAATCTCCATAAAGATTTACTACATGGGCTTGTTTGGTATAATTGGTTTCCCCAAGCTGATCATATCCGAATTGACTGATGACACCAGGGTAAATTGACCATGGAGCCTGAGTTCTGCGGCTCCAGTCGCTATATGGATTAAAGGTGTAGGAATAGGTTCCTTTTAATTCCAGTCCTTCCGCAATTTTGGCAGTGACATTGAATAAATTGATGAACTCATATTTTTTCTCATTACCCTTTGACTTGCCATGAAGAAGGTCGGCAAAAATACCATCACCAATGGTATAGTTGTTGAGCTCTGTGCGATAGGTAGCAGTACCATCCGGGTTTACCGGTAAATAGGAGGGAAGTGCATGTACGGAAACAGAAACAAAATTGCTGTTCACCCCCCAACCCGGATAATCATAATTGGAAGCATTGAATTGCAGGTTGTTTCCAATGGATAACCATTTGTTCACCTTAGTATTGATCTTGGCCCTGAGGTTGTAGGCTTTGTATTGATCCTGATTGAGCTTCATCATCCCATTCTGTTGATAGAGACGACCAGAAATAAAGAAGTCGCTGTTTTCTCCGCCTCCGGCTATGCTGAGGCTATGGTTCATTGAAGTCTGGGTGTCTCGGAAAATGGTGTGCCACCAATCGGTGCTGCCATAGTACACATACTGGTCTTTTCCTTTTCTGTTATCGATGATATAGTCTGGTAAGCTCTTGTCGGTTTTTCTCCTGAGGAGATAGGCATAGTCTTCATCTGTATACTTGGTATAGGTATCTCCAACGGAGCTTAAGAAAGCCTGATCGTTCATTTTTGCGGCATCATATCCATCTGTCATGAAATCAGTGCTTATTGTTGGCCTGGACCATCCAAAGTTATTGCTGTAGCTAACGGTGGTTTTTCCGCTTTTCCCATTTTTGGTGGTCACGAGTATGACTCCAAATGCTGCCCTTGCCCCATAAATGGCAGCGGAAGAGGCATCTTTTAATACCGAAATGTTTGATACATCTCTTGGGTTAATGGAATTGATCGATCCGGGGACTCCATCGATCAGTACCAGTGGTCCGCCTCCTGTTTTACCACTGTTAATGGAAGTGAAGCCACGGATATTGATCTTTCCGGCAGCTCCGGGTCTCCCGTCACCAAAAGAAATGTTCAGGTTGGGAGATGCACCCTGAAGCCCTTGTGTAATATTCGCTATAGGACGATCCTCCAATGTTTTAGAATTTATGCTGGCCACTGCTCCGGTCAGGTTCACTTTTTTCTGAGTACCATAGCCAACTACCACTACCTCATTCAGGTCACTGAGGTCTTCGGGCATTTTTACGATCAATGTGATTTTTTCACCTTCTTTTACTTCATAATTTTTTAGGTGTTGTGTGCGGAAGCCAATATAGCTGAGTGTAAAGGAATAGCCTTTGCCTGTAGGCAGGTCTGTAAAACTGAAAAAGCCTTTGCTATCGCTGGAAGTAACACGCCTCAGCTGAATGGATTCATTGGAGGCAATTACAGATACGCCGATTAAAGGAAGTCCTTTTTCATCGTTCACTGCCCCGGTAACCCCGCTTCCCTGTTGCGCCAGTGCCACCTGGGTAATGCTTAGAATGAATAGGAAGAGGAGCAGTCGCTTTCTGCCCCGGTGCTCGAAGAAATGAGTAAAATTTAATTGCATGATTTTGTGTTTAATAATTAAGTTCTATTTGTGGTTTTTTATTGGTGTTCAGGTGCTGCAGACTCTTCTGTAAAGAGGTAAGAGCCATCTTTGAGTATAGTTAAGTTGAGTTGGTTGAGCGCAGCTATTTTGTTTAGAATATCTTTCAGCTGATCGTGTTCGCTAAACTGGGCAGTGAGCAGAATAACCTTCCTGACCTGTCCGCATTGGATCACTTTACCATAACGTGAGGACAATTCCGCACAGGCTTGTGCCAATGGCGTTTTATCAAATTCAAGTGTTCCGCCAATCATAGGCACAGGGGTAACTGGCATTGGCTTATCTTTTACTACTGCAAGCTGAGTTTTTCTGGTCTGATCAAAACGGCTGAGCTTAGCCAGTCTGCCATCATAACGGAACTGCTGGCCGGGATAAAGGACCATATCGGGAAAGACTTTCTGTGTCAGACCTGGCTGAGCTGATACCCTTACCTTCCCATGGAAGAGACGTACTTCGACTTTTCGTCTTTCCCAGGCAATTACCCGGAACGATGTTCCCAGTGCAGTGGTATTGATTCCTTGCCCGGACACCGTAAAGGGCCGTTTTTGATCAGGAGCAACATCAAACGTCGCTGCTCCGGTTAAGGTCAGATGGCGTGCATGGGAAGGGAAAGGTTGTTGGTATTGCAGGCTGCTGTTAGGGCTCAGTTTAACAAGAGAGCCATCATCAAGACGGATCAGCCGGGCAGTATTTCCGGTGTGATGAAATTTGATTTCCGGAGAGACCATATTCCTTGCCTGAACCGGATGCTGGATTCTTTTTTCAGGAATAAGATATTGTACCACCACAGCACTGAGAACGGCATAGGCAAGTATCGCTGCCAAAGAGGTCCAGTTTCTGAAACGGATCATCCGCCTCGGTTTGATCCGCGCAAATATGGATGCCGCGTTAGGCGCTGTTAGGGGTTGG
Organism: Pedobacter caeni; assembly: GCF_900129215.1. Lineage (GTDB taxonomy): Bacteria > Bacteroidota > Bacteroidia > Sphingobacteriales > Sphingobacteriaceae > Pedobacter > Pedobacter caeni. The sequence goes on from NZ_FQUQ01000010.1 coordinate 81,837, forward strand.
ATTCCGGCATTGGTCCACTCCTCTTCGGGAAGGAACCGTTCTATCAGGCCAGGATCTTTTTCAAGACAGCTGATCACATAATCCCTTTCTGCCGGACTACATTGTTGTTGAAGATATTTTTGAAACAGTTGCTGGTCCATCTTTTCGTATTGATACCGGGAATACGAAGCTGAAGGGCGGAAGCACGGGCTGTTTACAAAAACTTAATGTGCTTAACGTTGGCTTAACCAGGATTTTGTCCCTGTTTTAAAAGAAAAAAAGAATGCTATCCCTCAGTTTACGTCTAAGGAGTTTTAATGCTTTTCCCATATGATCCTCAACGGTACGAACTGAGATAGACATCATTTCTGCAATCTCTTTATGCGAATATCCTTCCAGTCTGCTCAGCACAAAGATCTTTTTCCTTGCAGGTGGCAATGCAGAAATTGCAGCCTGGATATCCTCCGAAAGATGACGGTTTAAGGCTGCGTTGTCTTCAGTAGCGGGAAGTGATTGTGCGGCATAATGTGTTTCCATGTTCCTGAGGCTGTTCAGGCGCTTGATCTCGTCCAGCATTACCGTTCTGCATATTCTGAATAACTGCGCGTTTAATGGAATCTGAGGGTTGAGATTTTGGGCGTTCTTCCATAACTTGATGAAACTAAGCTGTAGTAATTCTTCTGCAAGTGCCACTGAATTTGTCCGTCGCAGCAGATAAGTATAAGCCTGGCGATGGTAAGTATGGTATACTTTCGCAAAAGCCTGATCGCAGCCCGATATTAATTCCAGAATCATAAGATCATCTTCCCAACCCATAAATTATCTTATTTCGGCTGCAAAAAGAATCAAATGTTATTGCTCCGGGCGCATCAATAAGTTAAGTTTTTGTTAACTGTGCTTTTAAATGGATATCAAACGTTTGCGCAAGGAAAGCTGAATCAGGTACAGCGTTTCTCTTTTATATTCGGACTTTATAGCAGATCACAAATTATGGAGAGAAGGAAATTTTTAGGAGCAATATCATTGGCCGGACTTGCCGGAGCGATGACCCCTACCAGCTTAATGGCTACAGAAAATCAGCCCATTGAGCTGAAGGTTAAGGCCAGAGATGAAAGGGAATTCTGGTGGAAATTACTCTATAAAATTGCTGATCCTGTGACCTCAAACCTGGCCAATGGGACTTTCAAAAAGAACATGCTCGTGGAGAAGTCACCAAGTTTTGATTCCCGTTCTATTCATGTGACCTATCTGGAAGCAGTGGGCAGAACGTATGCAGGTATCGCGCCATGGCTGGCCTTACCAGACGACGAGACTAAAGAGGGAGCATCCCGGAAAAAGATGAGAAATGATGCCTTACAGGGACTGACTAAATGTTTTGATCCTGCGAGCCCTGATCAGCTGAACTTTAAAACCGATTATCAACCTATTGTAGATGCAGCTTACCTGGCTCATGCCTTTTTAAGGGCGCCGAAAGCATTATGGGAACCGCTGGATACCCTTACCAAAGACCGGATCATCACTGCGTTTAAATCGCTGAGAAACCGGAAGCCCTTTAGTAGCAACTGGCTGTTGTTTGGTTCTATGGCCGAAGCATTTATGCTTTCTGTTGGACAGGAACCGGATTTGGAAAGGCTCAATAAAGGGATAAAAAAATTAAATGACTGGTATAAAGGAGATGGTTATTACGGCGATGGTCCTAACCTGGCCTTCGATTATTACAACTCTTTTGTGATTCATCCGATGATGGTCGATACATTGAAAGTACTGGTAGATCATAGCATGGCTACACAAAAAGAATATGACCTTGCACTTTCAAGAATGGAAAGATATGCCGTTGGCCAGGAAAGGATGATCTCACCTGAAGGAACATTCCCCCCAATCGGGCGCTCTATCACTTACCGGACAGGTGCGCTTCAGGCACTGAGCCAGATTGCATTAATGGAGAAGTTGCCAAAGACGATTAAACCGGCACAGGTGCGGGCAGCGCTTACACTGGTCAAGAAAAATATGTATGAGGTGCCTGGAACATTTGATAAAAATGGATGGCTACAGCTGGGTTTTGTAGGCCATGATCCGGATATCGCCGATTATTATACTTCAACAGGAAGCCTCTATATGGCCACACTTTCCTTTCTGCCACTGGGCTTACCAGCAACAAATGAGTTCTGGTCGGCACCAGCCGAAGACTGGACGGCAAGAAAAGCATGGGGCGGTAAAAAATTCGCTAAAGATTATCATGTGGATTATTAACAGGGGAATCTCTTTTTCTCTTTTTATTCTTAATCTTTTGAGAAATAAAAAATCGTTAAGTTTGAAAAGAGATTGCACAAACAATGTTATTGACAAAACACCCCCTGGTCGTATCTGCTATGCTTTGCTTATTGTTGTCAATGAGCAAGCCCTCCTTTTCCCAATCCAATAAAGGAACCAGGCCAAAGGTTGGTTTGGCACTCAGTGGTGGTGGTGCAAAGGGAATGGCGCACATCGGTTTGTTAAGGCTGATTGACTCGCTGGGCATAAAAATAGATTACATCTCAGGGACCAGTGCAGGAGGGATCTTCGGAGGTCTTTATGCAATGGGCTATACGCCTGATACCTTAAAAAAAATAGCCTTAAGGATCAACTGGAGGAGAGTGCTGAGTAATAAAGTCCCTCTGAACCAGATTAACATCGAGGAAAAAGATGAGTACGACAACTACATGATCGAATTTCCGGTCATGGGAGGCAGGCCAAGGCTTCCGGGAGCTTTAATTGAAGGACAATACATTTCTGAAATCCTGAATACCCTTACTTACCCGGCAAAACACATCAACGACTTTAACAAATTACCCATTCCAATTACGATTACCTCTTCAGATATCGTTAATGGTGGGTTAGTGCTGCAGCACAAAGGCTCTTTGCCAATGGCGATACGTGCCACATTGGCTATACCTGCCGCTTTTGCTCCTGTATATATCGACGGGCGTTTACTCGTGGATGGCGGACTGGACCGGAACTTTCCTGTACAGGAAGTGAAGGAGATGGGGGCAGATATTGTGATTGGTGGTTATACCGGATTTCGTCTGTTCACAGAGAAAGAAATTGAGAATCCAATGAAGCTGATTTACCAGACCCATGCCTTCCGCTCTGTGGAGGATTCGAAAAAGCAGGAGGCCATGGCAGACGTAGTTGTCGATTTTACCCAGGCATTGACGGGATATTCTACCGCTGATTTTTACCAGAACAGACGGATCATCGAAATTGGGGAAAACGAAGCCCGTAAATTCTTACCCCAACTGATTAAAATTGCAGAAGAACAGAAGAAATACCCTAAGGAAACGACCAACAGGGAAATTAAAGATCCGAAATTGCCGGTCACAAAGATCAGCTATCTGAACGATAAAGGGCAACCTTTAAACCTCCCGGTGATGGAGCAGTTTGCAGCATCGCGTTTAGGCCTGAAAACCGGAAAGGAGCTGAGCGTAAAAGCAGTGAATGAAGGGGTTGCTGACATTTATGGAACACAGTTCTTTGATAAGGTCTATTATACTTTTGAGAACAAAGGAGATACCGGACTCACGATGAATGTCCGTTTGAAACAAGGAAAACCAGGGGTCTTCAAAGCATCAGTTCATTACGATACGGAACAGTCTGCCGGTTTGATCATCAACTATACTTACCGGAACATCCTGTTGAGTAAATCCAGGCTCCTGGCCACGGTAGACCTCTCGGAGCGTTTTAAAGCGCGGTTCGACTATTATAAGTTCATCAACGAGAACAATCGGATGTGGCTTAAAGCGTCTTTTAGCTATCAGGCATTGCAGAACAATTCTATTCTTTACCGGTTGATTTCTGATGAGAATTATTATAACAATATGATGAATACGGAAGTGTCCCTTGGCTACAGCCTTGGACGTTCCAGTTACATTTCCCTGGGAGTGAGTCATGAAAACGAAGCGGTTAAACGGGGGCCCAATCTTTTTAAGCGGTTCTTTGGGGAAGGGAACGATATCCGGACACTTTATAGCCACAGCAATCAGGCATTCACGTTGCTTTTCAGACAAAATACTTTAGATAACCTGTATTTTCCTAAGCGTGGTAATTCATTGACCATTCAGGGGAAATATATGGTAAACAACAAGCTCAGTACCAAAGTTCCTGATGCTGATGATGAAAAAGGTAAGCTTGTTTATGACTACCTGAACCCTAAGGATGGTCTTCCTGGCAATATCGCGAGGTTCTTCCTCAATGAAACGTTTGTAAAGCGGATCAACAGAAGAATCTCCCTGAATGCTTCTGCGACATGGGGTTTTAGCTATTCAGATAAATATGGGTTCAATTCTCCCTATATGTACGAAAATGCAAAATTTAGTATGGGAGGGATAGATGGCAGGCAAGACCTTGCTCAGGCCAGCTTTATCGGATTAAAAAAAGGCGAGTATGGAGTTGCGAATGTAACCTCTTTTGGCTTAGCGCTTCAATATAACATCAGAGGGAACCTGTACCTGACGCCACAGGTAAATGTAGGCTGGGAGAATCGGGGCCTGAACCCTTTCAATGTGGCTTTTAATGATGATTACCTCTTGGGATATGGCGCAAAATTAGGTTATATGTCTTTCATGGGACCTATCAATTTTGCCATTGCAAAAACCAATGGATTTGATCGGAATCCTTGGAGGATGTATTTGTCTATCGGCTTTAAATTCTAATTTATTTAACCTCTATGGTGGTTTCTATGGCTTCCAAAGGCATGTCCTCATGGTATTCCAACATCGCGAGGGCCGAATAGCGGCCTTTTTTCAGCGTTCCCGGAAGAGATAGCGCGATCATTCTTTTTGCGTCGGGAAAAACGGGAAACTCAACCACATCCAGCTTTATTTCTTCTCCGGTTTCCATATTGGTGAGTTCCAGGCGTGCCCGGCACTGGAGCATGACGTTGCCGGTATTCCTGATTAAGAAGTTGTAAGTGCCTTTAATGGTCTTGTCGGGACGCAGGTCGATCGCTTTTGCTTCAAATCTGTTCACACCAGGGGGAACCTGATAGAGGTGGATCCCAAACCTGAAGATCTCATTGATTACTGCATTTACTTTTCCTTTTTTCTTGTTGCTGTTTTCCTGTTCTTTCACATTTTGAACAAACAACATCGCCCATTTCATTTCTTTTAACTGTAATGAGTCTGTGGGCGCATTCAACGTAATGCGGATGTCTTTGGAAACGCGGGGTTCTATTTCTATAAAAGAATTGTCGAGCTTGATCCAGTTGGCGCAGGAGCGGCTTAGTGCTCCTGCTTTCAGGTACTGATGATTTCCAAGGCTGTCCCTTAGCCAGTCGCCCAGAGATAACTGGAACACCTGCTTCTCATTTGAAATATTTGAGACCGTGATGGTTTGTGAGGAACTTTCTCCGGCAGCAGCATTGAAGGTTACTGTGGTCGGATTGATGTTTACCCGTTGTGCATTTGTGATAGAAGTACAGGTCAGTAAGCCCAATAGTAAAACAAAAGAACAGAAGAGGCTTTTCATAATTGGTTTGTTATCGTTGATGATTGCCGATGACGATGCAATAATAATGCAATTTTTATTTTGGGTCGATTTTTGCAAATCTGAGAGAGCAGCAGCGCTTTGTTTTATGAAATATTTATGCCTCTTGATTTTCTTTTTCTGTTTCTTTTTGAGAGCAAATGCCCAGCCTCCTGCGCCTGCGGTTTGCAACGCTCAGGGATCGGAAAGTAGCAATAAGCTAACGGTGGTGTCGGAAGGTACGCTAAACTTCACACTAGGTACATTAAACAGCTTCGAAACTGCACAGACTTATTCCAATAACATCAGGCTGAATGTGCTGTCCAGATCTGCCAGGTACAAGGTTTATATTGCCGCAGAGCTGAGCTTATCAGGAAGTCCATCCACAGCAATTCCCCTCACTAATTTCCAGGTATTACCAGTATTGGTCGGCACCAATCCCCAGAACAGGATTACTGTTAGCAATGTGAACCTTTCCGGAGCTTATCAGCAATTTGCGCAGCGTACAAATGCCACAGGTACCTCTGGAGATGTGTTTGACCTGACGGTGAAGCTCTCAGGGATGAACACTTATACCCAGGCTCCGGGCAATTATACACTTAAGTTTCACTATAGATTGTGTCACTATTAATATGAATAGCTTCCTTAAAACGATCATTCTTCTTGGCTGGATTACGGTCATTATCCCTTCTGTGTCAATCGCACAACGTTACGTCACAAGAAGTCGTACCGTTCAGTTATACAAGGTGTTAGATGTTTCTTTAAGCAGCACAAGTTCGGTGTTTGACTTTTCTGCCTTGACCAATTATGAGAATGGGATCACTAAGCCGGGCATGATTACGGCTACAGTAAAGGCAAATGTACCCTGGAAATTGACCCTTACCCTTGGAAATAACACCCTGTCGCCACAAATTACGCCTACACCGATGCCAGCCAGTGTGATCGGGATCAAGGCATCTACCTCATCCGTTTACACACCTGTGCAAAATAATGCACCCTTTTTTGTGCAGAATAATCCTGGTTTATACACCGTTGTATTTGACCTCAGGGCAATCCCTGGTTACCAGTATGAAACTCAGGAATATATTGGAGATTTTTATTTTACTGTGTCACAACAATAGTACTTTAACTCAAACTTGTTACATTTTCGTGTGCAATTTATTCCTCAAAAATCCCCGTTTTGTAGAATGAGGTGTGTCATTTTTCCACTGTTTTCGGCTTATTTACAGGTATTAATACCTATTTTACTGGCATGTGCTTTGTCTTTGTGTGTTTGTATTAACCAACAAACAAAATTATCCGATGAAAAAAATTTTACTTAGTGTTGCAATATTTTGCGCGACATTCACCGCAGTAAACGCACAAGTTGCAACCGGTACTACTTCAACCCGTACGCAAAACATGAAAATCGTGATCAAAGAGGTTTTCGACCTTGCTTTAACCCCGGGAACATTACAAACCATCAGCTTTGATGCACTGGCCAATTACGATGCTGCGGGCGGTATTGAGTTGGCAGCGGCAAACACCGTGAATTATAAAGCCAACCATTTATGGAAAGTAACGGCAATCGCCAATGCACCGGAATTTACTTATGCTTCTACAGCAAATAGTAAAGTTGCCGATCTTTCGCCAATGCCTACTACGGTATTACAGATCCGTAAAACCGGAGGAACCTATCAGGCCCTGCCTCCAAGCACTGGTGCTGCGATTACAGTGGCTTCCGGTACCCGTGGAACAGGTAACTTCACGCTTGATTATAAAGCAGTGCCTGGTTATACTTATCAAACAGGTGAATATACTGTTGGTGTAGTTTATACCATGACCAACCAATAAGAAATTTCCGGTATCAGCACGATTCAATAAGGGAAGTCCTCGGATAAAAGGGCTTCCCCTGCTATGTAATGCCGGTAATCCTATGAATAAGATCCCATGTATCTGCCTGCTTTGCATGGCTGTTGCTTCTTTTCTGTGTTGTTCCGTTAGCGCTCAATCTATTGACCTTAGTTTTCTAAAAGATACGGTAGAGCAAAATGGGAATGCCTATAGTTTTAATACCCTCATCTTAAGGAATACCTCTGCGGTAGCCCGTAAGTTTACGATAGAAGCTCAGGTACCCGAAGGATGGCAATTGCTTTTCGATAACCGTAAGGTCTTTGAGCTTAGCCCAAACCAAACGCTTTCTCTTCCGGTAAGGCTTGCGGCCGCTATTCAGACAGAGGCGATGACTTACAGCGTCCGTTTACTGATCAATGTGGCCGGTTATTCCGAAAGGTCTGAATATGCCTATTATGCAAAGGTTGGTACGAATTCAAAATGGCGTGCGTCATTGATGAACGCCAACCTGTTGCTGTCGAGGGGAAAGAGGGAAAATCAATTCCGTGTATTGCTAAGCAACAAAGGAAATGCTGCAGAAGAACTGAATATCCGTGTAAATACCTCATTGACGTTGCTGCAGGCTAAAAATAACACCATTAAGCTGGCTGCCGGAAAAGACACTTCGCTGGTCTACAGCTTTATTGTCGCTGCTAAATTTCTGGATGATTTTAAAAGCCAGGAGCTGACTGTTCAGGTTACCGATCAGAAAAAGCAAAATCAGTTGCTCCTGCAAAGAATTTCCAGCTTTGGGACGGTCTTCAGGGAAAATTCTTCCAGCTGGTATACCTTTCCAATGAGCGTTGAGTTTGTGGCACAAAATTTTACCACTGCTCAGAAAACATTGTACATCAATAGTTACGGAAGCCTGAATTTAGATAGAGGACGTTCCCTTAATTTCAATTACAGGACGGATAATTTTAATTCCCAGTCTGACGGATCTTCGAGGTACGCTTTTCTGAATTACAATTCTCCGAAATGGAAAATATCGGTAGGGGATCAGTCTGAATTTGGAGATTTTCTGATTGATGGCCTTGGAGCGCGTTTTGGTTTCGACAATGGAAGAGGATACCGGACAGAGGTTCTTGGGGTAGACAGCAGACTTGGAGATGCGAAGCTGTTCAGGGCAAACCAGGCTTTCAGTTTTAATGGGAATCAGCAACTGGAAAATCAGACCGTAGCAAGTTTTGACCACGAAAATAAGATCAACAGCCTGCTCAATATGAGCACTTACGACCTCAGCTGGAAGAAGTACAGCCATCTCCTTCTTCGTGCAGGAGTCAGCAGGGAAGAATTTTACCGTTACCGCAAGCCTTTAAGGAAAATTGGAAGTAGTCTGGGGGCCGCCTATAGTTATACCAGTCCGGGCCTGACCGGCAGATTTGGGATAACCGCTACCGATGCCAGCTATCCGGGGATCAACCGCGGTTTAATGCAATCCAATAATGAGCTTACCTTTAACCTCAGGCGGGTATCTCTGGGTGTATTGTTTGATTATAACGAACGTCAGCTAAACCCTGCTTTAGATACAGGTAATGCATCAGCCAGGTTGTTGGGTGGCCGGATCGCAGAGTATGGCATCAAAACCGGATGGAGATTTGATAAGGGATACCTCATGCTGATCAGCTCTTTGATTAATCAGGTGCAGTCTTCCAGCGATCTGTTGCTGGTGAGATCCTATAAACTGAATTTTAATGCGGGAACAGAATTTGGTAAAAACTTCTCCGCTGCTTTTTCGGGAAATATACTGAGAAACAAGGCTCCGAAGGATGCTTCAAAAGCGGCAGGTTATAGCCTGAATGCTTATGCCACACTGAGCAGCCGTAACTACGGCCTGTTTGTCAGACTGGACAATGGCCCTTCTTATTATTTTGATTTTGTAAATTTTCTCAATAATGGGTATTCCACCAGAAGATTTCAACTGGCGCCCTATTATGAACGATCCTTTTTTAACGAAGTGGTACATTTCAGGCTGCAAATGGACTATACCAGAGACCGCTCCCTGCCGGCTCCGGAGTTTATGGCACGCGGGGACCTCAGTCTGGACTTAAACAGCAAAGGCTTGTCTTTTCGTGTTTTCGGATCGAAGAGCATAAAAACGGTTGTTGGAAACCGGGTTGATTACATGAGTATGAGCATCCGTAAGAGCTTTAGTCTTCCCTTGATCGGAATAAAGCGCTTTCTGACGATGAAAGTGGTTCTTTTTAAAGATTTTAACAGCAACGGGATCTACGATTTAGGGGATGAGGCCATCCCGGATGCTGCGGTAGGAATTGCTTCGCAGAATTTCCTGAGCAACAGAAAAGGAGAGCTCAGTTATAAAAATATCAATGCCGGAGAATATGATGTAGACCTTAGTCAGGTGAATACCGTAAAAGGCTGGATGCCCAGAAATGGCTTCCGCCAGCATTATCAACTGAGTAGTTCACAAACTTTTTACATTCCTTTTAGCCAGAGCCATTACCTCTCCGGCAAATTGAATGTTCAAAAAGATCCGCGGTCCCATCAGGTCTTCCGCCCTGAAAATATCAGGATCAATATCACCGGTTCAGGAGGGGAAAGTTTTAGTACACTGACTACAGAAAGCGGTGAATTCTTCATTAACCTGTCGCCCGACACTTATAAAGTGAGGATCAGCAGCAATATTTTTGATGAAGATTTCCGTTTGCTTTCCGATACTTTTAATGCCGACCTCCTTCACAAAAAATCCGAACACCTCATCTTTGAAGTCCGCGAACGTAAGCGCCAGATCAATATCCGGAAACAATAGTAAATCTTCCTTTTTATAGTTGCTAAAACTATTTAAATCTTTCCTATCTTCGTTTTGTCGGCCTAGCTGTGCCATTGATTTAAAGTAATTACAACCAAATATTTAAAAATGAGAAGAAGATCATTTATTCAAAAAGCAGGTTTACTCGGTGCGGGCTTACTGGCCAGTGACCTGGTGTCTTTTGCTGCTGAACCAGGCTTCCCTACGGTAAGGGTTCCTCTGGCGAAACGTCATTTTACAAGTAAAGCCGTAGAAAGTGCCATCACGGAATTTACGTCTAAAGTGAAAAACAAAGAACTGGCCTGGTTGTTCAACAACTGTTTCCCAAACACTTTGGATACCACAGTTACTTATACCGAAACCGCTGGTAAACCTGATACTTATGTGATTACAGGTGATATTGATGCCATGTGGCTACGGGACAGTACAGCACAGGTATGGCCATATCTTCCTTTTTTACAAAAAGATAAACCTTTGAAAAAACTTGTTCAGGGCGTGATCAACCATCAGGTGAAATGCGTACTGAAAGATCCATATGCAAATGCATTTTACAATGACCCGAATAAACGTGGGGAATGGAAAGATGATGTGACGGATATGAAACCAGGATTACACGAACGCAAATGGGAGATCGATTCTCTTTGTTACCCGGTTCGCCTGGCTTACCGCTACTGGAAAGAAACGGCAGATACCACCCCTTTCGATGCCGATTGGCAGGCTTCTGTGAAGTTGATTTTAAAGACCTTTAAAGAGCAGCAGCGTAAAGAAAACGATGGACCTTACACTTTCCAGCGCAAAACTTCCTGGGCTACTGACGGGGTTGCCATGTCGGGATACGGATATCCGGTAAAACCTGTGGGCTTAATCTGTTCTTCTTTCAGACCGAGTGATGATGCCACATTATTTTCTTTCTTAGTACCCTCAAATTTCTTTGCTGTGGTCAGCTTAAAACAAGCTGCTGAAATTTTCAGAGCCATTAAAGCAGATGAACAAACCGCCAAAGATCTGGATGCGCTGGCAACAGAAGTGCAGGATGCCTTACAAAAATATGCTGTTATTCAAACGGAGAAATTTGGGAAAGTCTACGCCTTTGAAGTAAACGGAATGGGTAGCTTTAACCTGATGGATGATGCCAATATTCCTAGCTTACTCGCCCTTCCTTATTTAGGTGCAGTATCCGCGGATGACCCTATCTATCAGAATACCCGCAAAATGATCCATTCAGTAGATGATAACCCTTTCTTTTTTAAGGGATCTGCTGCCGAAGGAATCGGTGGTCCACATATTGGTAAAGACATGATCTGGCCAATGAGCATCATTGCCCGCGGATTAACCAGCTCGGATGACAACGAAATCAAAACCTGTCTTCAGATGTTGCAATCCACACATGGAGACACTGGTTTTATGCACGAATCCTTCCATAAAAATGACCCTAAGAAATTTACCCGTGCATGGTTCGCATGGACGAATACCATTTTCGGTGAATTTCTTTGGAAAACATATAAAGAAAGACCTCATTTATTGGGTTAATATCTCTTTTGAATAAATTTAAAGAGGGTGTATCATCAATCATGATCACCCTCTTTTTTTGATGGCGCTAAAACCTTTTTTATGCCAAAATCGCTGAATGTTTTGTAGGAAATGTTAAATAATAACTTGTCAAAAATCCTTCCCTTAAGGCCATGAAACCTTTATTTAGAACCTGCCTGATCCTGATCCTTTTGAGTATCGGGATATCCGGATTTGCACAGCAAAAAGTAAACATTATCCCTCAACCTGTAAGCCTTCGTTTATTGGAAGGTGGTTTTGTGATCAATAAAGAAACGACCATCCTTCTGGATGGAGATAAAAAAGAACTGAAACCTGCAGCTGCTTTTCTTCAGAGTTATGTCAAAGGGATTTCTGATTACCATTTGGAACTGAAAAACAAAGGAACGAATACAATCGCCCTTAAAATCATCAAAAACCCGGTAATTGGTGCGGAAGGGTATACCCTGACGGTCAATAATGAAGGGATTTTGATTTCCGCAAACGGAAGGGCAGGGATCATTTATGGGATGCAAAGTTTGTTTCAGACTTTGCCACAAGTGCAAACCAACAGGGAGTTAAGGGTTCCTGCTATGGAAATTACAGATTATCCAAGATTTAAATGGAGAGGGATGCACCTGGATGTAGGTCGTCATTTCTTTTCTGCCGACATGGTGAAGGAATACATAGACCTGATTGCAGCTTATAAAATCAATACATTTCACTGGCACCTGGTAGACGATCAGGGATGGCGCATAGAGATTAAAAAATATCCCGCTTTAACTACTGTTGGCGCATGGCGGGTAGACCAGACAGACCGTCCCTGGGACATCAGGCCACAGGCGATGCCGGGTCAGGAGGCCACTTATGGTGGTTATTATACCCAGGAGCAGATCAAAGAGGTTATTGCTTATGCGGCGATCAGAAATGTAACCATTGTACCGGAAATTGAGATGCCTGGACATGTCGCTTCGGCAATTGCAGCTTATCCTAAGCTGAGCTGCAGTCAGAAAGCTCAGCTTCCTATGACAGGAGGAAATTACTCTGGCATGGCAGCGAATTACTGTGCTGGTAATGAAGAGGTATTTACCTTCCTGGAAGACGTATTAAATGAGGTTGTTGCCTTGTTTCCGGGTAAATACATCCATATCGGAGGGGATGAAGTGGATAAAACTTCCTGGAAAAGCTGTCCGCGTTGTCAGGCAAGAATGAAAACACTTGGCCTTAAAAATGAAAATGAACTGCAAAGTTACTTCATCACCAGAATGGAGAAGTTTCTGATCAGCAAAAAGAAACAAATGATTGGTTGGGATGAGATTCTGGAAGGTGGTCTGGCTCCTGAAGCAACGGTAATGAGCTGGAGAGGGGAAGCCGGAGGGATTGAAGCGGCGAAGATGAAACATGAGGTGATCATGACTCCCGATAATCCACTGTATTTTGACCATTATCAGGCCGGACCGGAGGGCGAGCCTTTGGCTTTCGGTGGTTTTAACACGCTGAAAAAGGTTTATAACTATGAACCGATCCCTAAAGAATTGAATGCAGAACAGGCAAAATATGTATTGGGTGCACAGGCCAATATCTGGACAGAACAGATCACCACAAGGGAGCACCTGGAATACATGTTGCTTCCAAGAATGCTGGCCCTGGCAGAAGTGGTCTGGTTACCGGCACAAATGAAAGATTGGAAAAGCTTCTCCGGGCGACTGAAATATCATTTTAAAGGCTTTGAACAGAAAGGGTATCGTTTTTCTCCTGGCAACTATACCGTGGCGATAAAGCCAGGGATCAGCAATGGAAAGTTAACTGCCGAACTGTTGTCGGATGCCATCAATGGAGAGATCTTTTATACCCTTAACGGGGAGACACCAACGATAGGGAGCCTTAAATATACAGGACCAGTGGCGATTGATTCGACTGCAGTACTGAAAGCGGTTTATGCGGTAAACGGATCGGTAATGGGATTGGTTCCTGCTAAACAATCCTTCGTTTTTCATCAGGCAACGGCAAAAAATGTGGTGTATACCCATCCGGCAAGCCCGAATTACCTGGCTGATGGTCAGAATGCATTAACTGATGGGATTCGCGGAACTGCTGCGGTGAATAAATATTGGCATGGCTTCAGCGGACAGGACCTGATTGCAATGGTTGACCTGGGCGCACAAACGGCCATTGGGAGCATTAGTCTGGGCTGCCTGCAGAATTATAAAGACTGGATCATGATGCCCCGCTGGGTAAAGTTTGAGCTTTCTGATGATGGTGTCAACTTCAGGACACTGAAAACGATAAACAGCCCGGTTAGTCCTGAGGATAAGATGACTTTGATCTATGATTTTAAAGCTGTTTTTGCACAGCAGAAAGCCCGGTTTGTACGCGTAACGGCTAAAGTGCTGGACGCTTTACCTAAAGGTCATAGCGGAGAAGGAAAACCTGCCTGGCTATTTGCTGATGAACTGATCGTTACAAAGTAGCCTGTATTTTGAACATTCTGAATGGATTGATTGTTCATGGGTAATGTTATATTTGTTTTGGAGCGAACCACATTACTCCTGAAAGAACATCATATCTATGAAAATACCCAATCTGCCTATAAAGGAAAAGGAACGATTACTTGCGTTAAAGGGGTATGGGCTTTTGGATTCTAAGGCAGAAAAGGAGTTCGACAGAATTACAGAACTGGCTTCACTGATTTGTGAAAGCCCGGTTTCCCTCATTACTTTAATTGACGAGAACAGGCAATGGTTTAAGTCTAAGGTTGGGATTACTGAGGTGGAAACGCCCAGGGAAATCGCTTTTTGCCAGTATACCATTCTAGATACTGAAATCTTTGAAATACAGGATGCAAGCAAAGATGACCGGTTTAAAGATAGTGTAGTGGTGACAGGCGATCCATATATCCGGTTTTATGCCGGATACCCCCTGATTGACCCTGCCGGGTATGCTCTGGGTTCTTTATGTGTGCTGAGTCCGAATCCCAAAGTGCTGAATGACAGTCAAAAGAAAGCTTTATCTCTGCTCGCCGACCAGGCTATGGAATTGATCCTGGAGAGAAGGAAAGCAGAAGAAAACCGTTTTTTTGAGAAGTTCTATGAGTTGTCTAACGATCTGATCTGCATATCCGACCTGGATGGTCAGCTCAAACGTATCAATCCGGCATTCGAAAAGGTATTGGGATGGAGCGAGGAATATATTCTGAGTCGCAATTTTTTGAGTCTGATTCACCCGGATGACCTGGAAGCTTGTGCTAAAGAGTTGGATAAGCTATCTGCCGGACAAAATACCACCAATTTCACCAGTCGTTGTAAGACGATTCACGGGGATTATAAAATTCTTCAATGGACGTCAACGCCCGAACCAGGCACCGGAAACATCTTCGGCATTGCAAGAGACATTACACTGGAAAGCCTCAGGACAGAACAGATTAAGGAAAGTGAAAATAAGCTGAGGTCTATTTTTGAGAATTCTCAGGGCTTGATGTGTACCCACGATTTTGAGGGCAATTTTAAAGCAGTAAATTTTGTAGGAGCAGAGCTGCTGGGGTATACTACAGCCGAATTTTGTAAAATGAGCTTATCAGAGCTTATTCCTCCAAAACATCATCCACAGCTAAGAGAATACCTGAAAGAAATAAAAACGAACAGAACCTGCTCCGGTTTGATGACCACCCTTCATAAAAACGGTTCGCATAAGGTCTGGCTTTATAATAATGTGGTAGAGTCTGATCAGGTGGGGGAACCTTATGTTATCGTAAATTCTATTGATGTAACAGGAAAACACCGTCTGGAGCAAGCCCTGGAGCGGACCAAGAAAATGCTGGAACAGACGAATCAGATGGCTCAGATCGGTGGATGGGACATGGATGTGGTTCAGAATAAAATTACCTGGTCTGAGGTCACCAAACAGGTCCATGAAGTGGAATTTGATTTTAAACCAGATCTCGATACCGCGCTTGAGTTTTATAAGGAAGGAGAGTATAGAGATAAGATCAGCAAAGCGGTAAAACTGGCCATCAGTACTGGAGAAACCTGGGACCTCGAACTGATCATCATCAGTGCAAAGGGAAACGAGCGCTGGGTGCGGGCACTGGGGCATGCTGAATTTGAGGAAGGGGTTTGTAAGCGGATATTTGGAACATTTCAGGACATTACGGAAAAGAAAAATGCAGAAATTGCCTTGTCTGAAGAGAAAGCGAGGCTCTCTGCCTTCGTGACTCACGCCCCTGCGGCAGTGGCCATGTTTGATAAGAACCTGTATTATATTGCGGCCAGCAACCGCTGGACAGAAGAATATCATTTGCAGGATGTGGAAATCCTTGGAAGGTCTCATTATGAGGTGTTCCCTGAAATTACCCAGGCCTGGAAGGACATTCATAACAGGTGCCTGAAAGGAGAGGTGATTAAAAAAGATATGGACATATGGCGACCGGGAGGTTGGGAACATGATCAGTATCTTCGTTGGGAAGTGAGGCCCTGGTATCAGTTTGACGGAAGCGTAGGGGGGATCATGATGTTTACCCAGGACATTACCGAAAGCAGCAGGCAAGGGGTGGAGCTCCAAAAAGCAAAAGAGCAGGCCGAACAGGCGAGTCTGGCGAAGTCTGAATTTCTGGCCAATATGAGCCATGAAATCAGGACCCCTTTGAATGGGGTTATTGGGTTCACTGACCTGGTTTTAAAGACCACCTTAAGTCCAACACAGCAACAGTACCTGACAATTGTTAACGAGTCTGCAAATGCTTTATTGGGTATCATTAATGATATTCTTGATTTTTCTAAGATCGAATCAGGAAAACTGGAGCTCGATATCGAGAAATGTGACCTCTATGAATTGGGAAGTCAGGCGGTAGACATCAATACTTATCAGGCACAAAGCAAAGGGCTGGAAATGTTACTGAACATATCCGAGAATTTACCCCGATTCATATGGACAGATGAAGTCAGGCTAAAACAGGTGCTGATTAACTTGCTGAGTAATGCGGTTAAGTTCACGAACGAGGGAGAAATTGAATTAAAGATCACCGCTTTAACGGAAGCTAAAAGAGGTGAGACCTGTTTTCGTTTTCAGGTGAGGGATACCGGAATAGGGATTAAGTTAGCTAAACAACATAAGATATTTGAGGCCTTTTCTCAGGAAGATGGTTCTACCACTAAAAAATATGGAGGTACGGGTCTTGGACTGACGATCTCCAATCAATTGTTAGGCCTGATGGGAAGTAAACTGGAAATGATCAGCAGTCCTGGAGCAGGCAGTACCTTCTTCTTTGATATACGGCTTAATTCTGAAGAAGGGGAACCGCTGGAGTGGGGTGATCTGTCGCTGGTCAAAAGGGTGCTGGTAGTAGATGACAACCGAAACAACAGAACAATTCTGGAACAGATGCTCTTGCTGAGAGGAATTGTGTCAGTGACTGTAGAAGATGGTTTCCAGGCCATCACATTGCTCAGTAAAGGGGAACATTTTGATGTGATCCTGATGGACTACCATATGCCGGAAATGGATGGTATTGAAACCATCAGGCAGATCCGGGAAAAGTTTAATAATAATGCGGATACACAACCTGTAGTATTGCTGTTTAGCTCTTCTGATGACGAGAGAGTGGTCCGTGCATGTGATGAACTCGACATCAATTGTCGTTTGGTGAAGCCAGTCAAAATGAAGGATATGTATTATGCTTTATCTCATTTATACCAGATCAAAAAAGATGGTAGCGACCAGCAGCTGGCAGAGCAGACTGAAGCGAGCAGAAAGCCAATCCATGTACTGATAGCCGAAGATAACGGGATCAATATGCTGCTTGCTAAAACCATCGTCAAAAGGATCGCCCCGAATGCCAAGGTTCATGAGGCTTCAAATGGAATGCAATGTCTGGACCATTGCAAACTTCAGGTTCCTGACCTCATTCTGATGGATGTGCAAATGCCGGAAATGAACGGTTATGAAGCCACTGCATATATTCGGGAGAAGCTCTTTTTGAAAGAAGTACCCATCATCGCCTTAACGGCCGGAAATGTAAAAGGGGAAAAGGAGAAATGTATCCTGGCTGGAATGAATGATTTCCTGTCGAAGCCTGTAGTGGAGGATGAAATAGCCGAAGTATTCAGAAAGTGGCTGAAATAAGAAGGCTGTCCGGATGTAATGAATTTTATCACATCCGGACAGCCTTCTCTATTGAAAAACTGATCAGATCAGTTTTTTATTTAGAATGCGAAACCAACACGAACACCAGTGATTACACTTGGTTTGATGTTGAAAGAGCTTCCAGCAGATTTTTGTTCAGTTGAAGTAGTAACTCCAGCAACAGTAGATTTGATTTTAGTTTTACCTTCTTTTTCGTAAACAAGACCTAAACCAGCTTCAACACCTAAATATAAACGTTTAGCGATATAATAATCAGCACCTACAACTCCACGAAGACCGATAGATACGTAACCTGGACCTTTAACTTCATTGTAAACTCCGTCAACATAAGCAGCACCTTTAGCGGTAGTGTTATCTGCAGTAGTTTTTGCTGATCCTGTTCCGAAAAGAATATCACCACCTACGTAAGGAGATAAACGATCAGTACCAGTGAAATGTTTCTCGATACCTAAGTTGATCAATACGTTAGTTGCTGATTCAGTATAAGTACCTTTTTTTCCGTCGCTAGCACCAACTCCGTAAGCATTGGTTTTTTCATTTTTTGAGCTTACATTGAAACCCAAACGGTAAGCAACTTTTTCTTTGTTGAAATAACGGAAACGCAATAAAGCAGCGCCATCGTTTAATTTGAAATCTGTGTTGTTGATACCACCTGTTAATCCGAATTCAGTAGTAACGTCACCTGCAGCAGGTTTGAAATCTTGTGCATTTGCTGCTACTCCGCAAATCGCCATACCTAAAAATAGTAATACTTTTTTCATAAATGTGTTTTGTTGTTAAATAGATGTTAATTAACTGTAAAATTTACGGGTGCAAAAGTAGGTTTAATAGAATTAGTTGTGTCAAATAAATGTCATTAGAGGTCTTTTAGTGGATAACTTACTGATAATCTGATCTGTTTTTTTGTGGCGATATAGATTTGTAATGGCATTGATGACTGGACTGATTTATTTAATTTTTCAGGCTGTTTTTTAGTTTAACATTCAGATATATAAATGGTTAATGATGCTTATTCGGGCTTTTTTCTGACCTGATGGTCTTCATGTCGAAAAAAAAAGATTTTGTTCTTTTGAGGAGGATGAGGGATTTTATGCCAGGAATTATTCAGGTATTTGGCTTCAGGTATAAGAAGAGTCGGGAGATTTTGACCAGGCTAAAATGGTTTCCGGGAAAACAGGCGTTTTTCTGGATAAATATCTTATAAGTAAAAACCGGGTTAGCTTATCAGCATTCAGTCAGAGGTTTTATTTAGCACAACCGTTTGCGTAGGTTGAGTTTTAATCGTTGATTCGTGTGGATGAGCACGTCAATTTCAAAGCGCGACTTTCCATGTAAATAAATATGGTTAACTCATTGAATATTATTGTGTAAGTTTGCTTATAAATCAGATGTTGCGCTCGAAATCATGAAACTTATACTCTTAATTATAGTTTTTCATATTCTAATAGTGGGGTATGTCCTCAGTATAAGCAAACCACAGAATAATTTCAACAAATGCCTTCGGCTTATCCTTTGTCTTTCTTTTCTGCATTGTACCTATAAATTAACGCATCATTATTTGATTAGCCAGTGGTTGCCCCATGAAATTGCAAGTCCTATGGCACTTTTGTATGGGCCTTTACTGTATTTTTTGTATTCCACATCACTACAGAAACGCATCTCTGCCAGTCAGGTCCTGATCCATTGTATTCCTTTTCTGTTGCTCAGCTTGTTGTATACCAGGCTCACCTATGGTCTGCCCGAAGAGATGTTATGGAACAGCCGCCGTTTACAGATCAATTCCTTTCATCATTTGATCTTGTCTCTTTCTTTAATTTTCTATTCCATTTTTGTAGGATATAAAATGAGGACTGAGCCTCCTGCTGATCCGGAAAAAGACAGGTTGATCAATCAGCTCATCCTCATTGAAGGGGTCTGGGCCTTCATGGTTGCCTTGTTAGCGATCGCTTCTTTTGGGGTAGGGCTTCAGTTTGCATTTAATCCTTTGATGCTGTTATATTGTACCCAGGTGATGCTGATGGCCTTCTTGTCCCGCTATCTTTTATTGCAAAAGAAGGAATTGCAGGCTGACCATACCGCGTTCATGCCTTCGCGTTACGCTAAATCATCGCTGGAAGAAGAAACCCTGAATGTTTACGAACATAAATTACATGAACACCTCAGGAACTCAAAAATCTACCTTAAACCAACCCTTTCTTTAGAGCTGCTGGCTAAGGAGACTAATATTCCCAAGCACCACTTTTCCCAGCTCCTCAATGTCCACCTTGGAAAGAGCTTTTATCAGGTGATTGCAGAATACCGCATCAATCACGCGATAGATATTCTGGAGAAGGCCGATGACCAGTTTACGATAGAATCTCTGGCGTATGAATGCGGATTTAATTCAAAAACATCTTTCAACAGGTACTTTAAGGAAAAAACAGGACTCACTCCTTCTGATTATCGGGAGGTGAAAAATACCCAGTTAATGAGTTAACTTTTCCCAAAAAGGGGCGTTCCTCCCACATGGGGTGTTTAATGTCCCACACTAGTGACCCGAAGTTTTGATTTTCTAACAATATCTTTGGGGCGGATAATTGCGCCTTCCCGGCACCACAGATTAATTAAAGATTAAGATGGAGACAGGATATATTAAAAAATATGTCCTTACTATGGTATTGGATGTTTTTTTGATACGAGTTATGATATAAAAATGGTAAAATACGTTCTCTGCTGCATTTTGATATTAACGTTGGTAACGTTATATCTTGGCTATAAAAAAAATAGCCATGCTCTTTTTCAGCAAATCATGAACTTGCTGGTGGTAAGTATCCTGCTTAACGTTACTTACCTGTTTGCTGCCGAAGAGGTTTCCCTGGAAGGGGATCTTCTTCTCTATTTACCCTTTGTCTTTCTTGATGGTCCTGTGCTGTGTTTTGCGGCACATGCGATCTCGGATAGAAAGTTTAGTCCATGGAAAGTAACGGCTCACCTGATGCCATTTCTATTGGCAATTATTTTTTATGTGCTCCGGTGTGTTTATCCCGTATGGTTTGATGCTCCCTGGATCAGGGCTTCTCATTTTACGATAAAAACACTGTTTTTGCTCTTTTATGCATTATATATTCTCTTTTTTAATCATGGAAATGGCGCGGGAGCGTATAAGCCACAGCAGAAACTGGTTCAGCTGCTCGCTTTTCTGGCGCTCATTTGTGCCATGATTTTTATCATTTTTACTTATAATAACATCTTTTATGGAGATAACAGGAATGGTGTTCCGGTAGGAAGTTTGATTTACGTGATCTTATTTATTATGGTATTCCTTGTTTTTCGATATACGATCAATAGCTTTGTCTCCATTGGGACAGGAGAGAATGGAACAGAGATGGAGGATAAAGAAGAAGTTAAGCGCTATCAGAAAAGTACCCTTTCAGAAGCGCTTCTGGATAGTTATGAGCAAAAACTATATGCGCTTATGATCCGGCAGATGATTTTCCTGAATGCAGAACTGTCATTGCAATCCCTTGCCAAAGAGTTAAGAATTCCTAAACATCACCTTACTCAGGTATTGAGTGTAAGGGTGGGGGAGAATTTTTATCATTATGTCAATCGTTTTAGAATTGACTATGCCTGTAAGCTCATCAATAAGTCGGTGGTAGACCTGACATTGGAAGAGCTTGCTTATAAAAGTGGGTTCAACTCCAAAACTTCCTTTAACAGGTATTTTAAAAAACAGGTAGGTTGTACGCCATCTGAATACCGTAACCTCTAACAAGACCAGATGATAGAAGCAATAGTATGCTGCATTATTGTGTTGTCGTTGACTACGATGTATCTGAGCTTCCATGCTGGAGAAGCAGGACCTTCTGATCAGATGATTAACGTTGGTGTGGCGGTCATTTTTTTTCACGCGGTTTTTGTGCTGATGTGTGAATTGTTCTTTTCCCTGAAGCCTTATGTGGATATTGGGGCTCCGTTTGGTCTGCTCTATGGGCCACTTTGTTATTTCTCATTTTATGCCCTCTCCGGCAAATTGCCGGGCAGAACCAGGGTTGTTCTGCACCTGATACCTGTGGGTATTGGTTTGGTTGTTTACCTGATGCTTTTGCTGCTTCCTGCCTTTCGGACTGCATATTGTCTGCAGATTCTTCGGTGGCTCTATATTTTTGTCGGAATTTCAATGATCAGCTATTCGGGGCTGCTTTTGTTTTACAATGACAGAGATGATAAGCAATACGCACATGAAGGGAAAAAGGTTGTTTTTAGTGTCCTGCTCCTTGTTTTTATCGTGGCTTTATTATTCATAACACTCAGTTATTCGGGTGCACTCCCGAGAGGGGAAGTCAGCGCCTTTCTGACCAGAATGATCGTTTATTTTGTGATGCTCGTTGTTGTGATTTTCGCGTTTCGCTATCAGGTGGATAGGATTTTGAAAGAAACTAGAACACAAATCCTGTCGCAGCCTATCATATATGCAGATAAAAGCCAGGCAGACAACCTGCCTTACCGGAAATCAGCAATTGCTGAGGAGCTTCTGGCGACTTACGAATTACGTCTCGAAAAAATGATGACCGACAATGAACTCTATCTGGATGCAGAGATGACACTGGAGAAATTAGCCCGTCTGATGAACATCCCAAAACACCACCTTACTCAATTGTTCAGTGTCCGTATTGGTAAAAATTTTTACCAGTACCTGAATGTCTTCCGGGTGAACTATGCCTGCCTTTTATTGAAAGATGAAAGCCTGGATTTTAAATTAGAAGAGATCGGTTTCCGAAGTGGCTTCAATTCCAAAACCTCTTTTAACCGTTATTTCAAGGCGAACATGGGCTGCACACCTTCAGAATATAAAGACCAGCAAAATAGCGGGTAAAACCCTCTTTTCGGGTGTGCCAGTTAAATGGCGTGTCGTGCTTCCCACTTTTCAGACACATTATAGGGCTTTGTTTCATACATCTTTGCGCCCATTCTGATACAACGCAGAATAGGGACAAAAATTATCGCATGAAACACTTTACCAGAATTTTTCATTTTGCATCATTACTGATGTGCTTTTTATTTGCAGTTAACTTTAACAGTTATGCAGACGGCTCAAAGGATCTTTATCCTCAGGGAAAAAGAACAGGGGGACGGGCTTTTTTGTATAGCAATAGTTATACGGGGACTACTGGAAGCTCAATGGCATCATGGCCGTTTAAATCTTTAGGAGTTCATTATGCCTATCTGAAAGCAGGAGAAGTGATTTATGCCTCTTCCAGTGCTCAGGGTGTTGGTAATGGAAGGATACGGCTAACAGCTCCAGATGGAACAACGAGTACTTCTGCTAATGATGCGATTGGTAAAATTGCTAGTCGCACGGAAGAAAATGCAGGACCTAGATTTGACGGCCAGTCTGGAGGGAGTTATTACACTGCATTTAGCAGGAATGCTACCCAGGAAGGGATTTGGAAAATAGAGTTCTTGCCTACGGGAAGTGAAACCAGCACAGCTACACCCAGTGTTACTGCAGTTTTAGCTGATGATAACTGGACTCAGGGGGGCAATACTGAATTAATTGCTGCCTGGGATGTATCTGTTCGAAATCCAACCAATACAGCCTGGTTACCGGGAAGGGTGTATGCTAATGTGCTCAATTTACACATCAGTGGAAGCTCGTTTGCAGAGAATAACGGCTTTTATGGGCTGATGCAGGTATTAACGAAAGACGGCTACGTCTATAAAGTGGATAACAATGGAAATAATGGAGTTGGTTTCACCTTTTTCGTTAATAATAAAGGGTTTTTGGATAATAAAAGAGATCCTATTTACAAAAGTTTAGATAAATCAAAGGACCTTGGTGCTCTAGTTCAGGATCCCAGAGCAGAGGATACACAATCAGATATCACTCATAAAATATTTTATGTACGTCCGGGAAATGATCTTCCTTTGAGCGCAAATGGTGCCGTTCCCGGGCAACAAACCTGGTTAAAGAATAACAGGCTTGAACCAAAGGTCGATAATCTCGGTATAATCGGAGTTGATGGGACTGATGGGCAAGTAAGTAATAAAGGCGGAAATATTAAATTCGATGCGAATCTTTCAGGAAGATATAAAATTACGATTTCAAGTCCTTACACTGCGCCTAATCCTAATTTTTTTGTCACAAGAGTAATGGAAGGTAATGCCATTATCGGAACCAACAAAGTGCTATGGGATGGAAAAGACGGTGCAGGACAGTTATTACCTAGTGGCTCAGTTCCCGCTAAATTAGTAGTTCAGCTTCAGGGGGCGGAGGTACACTTCCCATACATTGATATGGAAATTAATCCCAAAGGGATCAAATTACAATTGCTGGATATAGACAATACTACTGTTAAATCAGATTATGTGTATTGGAATGATTTTGATATTTCACAAACCGGACCCGCTGCTGAAAAATCGAATCCTATTAATGCCAGCCAGAATGTGTTACCAAACGGAACCTCAAGCGGAGGTACTGAAGGTCACAGATGGGGAACTTATGTCAATGGCGGCGGCTCCGGTGGTGGCAATAGCGGGACAGGGAGCTCTAGTTTTGGTAATGAAAAGTCAATGGATACCTGGTCTTTTATCCTTGGAGCGGAAGAAACAAAAAATATTACTGTAGCGGTAAAAGTAGCAGATCTGGAAGTGACCAGTATTACCCCATCAAAGACTATTGTGGGGAAAGGTGATGAGCTGGCATATACTGTTGTTGTAAAGAATAATGGTCCAAGTGATGTAACTGGTGCGCCTTTTAGTTTTAAAGTGCCTGCAGGTTTCACCGTGACCAAAATGGAATATGTATCGGCATGCGGTACAGAGACCGTTCCTGTGGTCTTCGACCCTACAACGGGATTGTGCAAGTCTACGTTGACATTGCCTAACGGATGTGTAGGTCAATACGTTTTCACTGGAACTGTTGGGTCAACAATGGTTTCCGGAAATATGGAGGTATGGGCCACAATTATGCGTCCCAGAGATGTGACGGATATAGATGCCACTAACCCGGATCCAAATATCCCTCCAACTGATCCTTACTTTGAATGCAAGGAGTACGATCCGCTAAGTGGCCTTTTTATCCCTTGTAATAACATCAAGAAAAATAACACAGCTACTATCATCAACAAAATCACTGCTACAAAAAGCATAGAAGGGAATCCGGCTAAAGTAAAAGCAGGAGATGTACTGATTTATAACATCATATTAAAAAATACAAACGGTACGGATAAAACAGGCGTAAATGTCAGTGATGTACTTCCGGCAGGACTAATTGGTGCCACTGCTATTTCACATAGCGGATCGCTAACCGGAACAACAATTAATTGGACCAACCTTACTGTTCCTGCTAATGGAGAGCTAAAATTGAAATTTACAACAACTGTTGGCTCAGACTTAACAGGCATCACATCAATTAAGAATGTGGCCAGTGTGGTTGATCCGATCGATCCTACAACTCCTTTAACACCTGAAGTGGTGGTGCCTGTAGACCTGGTCCGTAGTTTTACTGCAATTAAGAAAGTTGCTGCAGGATTGCAAAACAATAAAATCGTTGCCGGCTCTATCATCACTTATAGTATTGAAGTAGAGAATACCGGAAGTACTACATTAACAAACATAGAGATCGCGGATAACATACCAGCACATACTACTTATGTTGCTGCATCTGCTGATAATTCAGGTGTGTTAACCGGAAGTACCTTGAAATGGCTGGTTGATGTTCCGGTGGGTCTGTCTAAAATCGTAACTTTCAAAGTAAAGGTTGCGGATAACCTGACAGGTGTTGCTGAAATAAAAAACATCGCAACAGTAACCGATCCAACAAAACCATTAACTCCGGTAAATCCTGAAGTAATAGTGCCAACAGATCCGGTGAAAAGCTTTACAACTACAAAAATTGTTAGCGGAGGATTACAAAACAATAAAATCGTTGCCGGCTCTACCATTACTTATAGTATTGAAGTAAAGAATACCGGAAGTGCGGATTTAACAGGAGTTAAAATCTCCGATGTGATTCCTGGTCATACCACCTTTAAGACCTCAGATAACGGAGGCATCCTAACAGGAAATACCTTAAACTGGACCGTAGATGTCCCTTTTGGTACAACTAAAACTGTGAACTTCAATGTAGAAGTAGCAAAAGACCTGACAGGTGTTACTGCCATCAAAAACATTGCAACAGTAACAGGTCCAGGCCTTCCTCCGGTAAATCCAGAGATAGAAGTACCAACAGATCCTACCAGAAGCTTTACGACTACAAAAATTGTTAGCGGAGGATTGCAAAACAATAAAATCGTTGCCGGCTCTACCATCACTTATAGTATTGAAGTAAAGAATACCGGAAGTACTACATTAACAAACATAGAGATCGCGGATAATATACCAGCAAATACTACTTATGTTGTTGCATCTGCTGATAATTCAGGTGTGTTAACCGGAAGTACCTTGAAATGGCTGGTTGATGTTCCGGTGGGCCTGTCTAAAATCGTAACTTTCAAAGTAAAGGTTGCGGATAACCTGACAGGTGTTGCTGAGATTAAAAACATCGCAACAGTTACAGATCCGACAAAACCATTAACTCCGGCAAACCCGGAAGTGACAGTGCCAACAGATCCCCTGAAAAGCTTTACAGCTGTTAAAAAGATCAGTGGAGGATTACAAAACAATAAAATCGTTGCCGGCTCTACCATCACGTATAGCATTGAGGTAAAGAATACCGGAAGTACGAACTTAACAGGAGTTAAGATCTCCGATGTAATTCCTGCACATACAACTTATAAAACCTCAGATAACGGAGGAGCCCTTACAGGAAATACCTTAAACTGGACCGTAGACGTTCCTTTTGGTACAACTAAAACTGTGAACTTCGATGTAGAAGTGGCAAAAGACCTGACAGGTGTTACTGCTATCAAAAATACCGCAACAGTAACCGATCCAAGTCTCCCTCCGGTAAACCCGGAAGTGGAAGTGCCAACAGATCCTACCAGAAGCTTCACGACTACAAAAATTGTTAGCGGAGGATTACAAAACAATAAAATCGTTGCCGGCTCTACCATCACTTATAGTATTGAAGTAAAAAATACAGGAAGTACTGC
This sequence comes from Pedobacter caeni, assembly GCF_900129215.1. Classification (GTDB taxonomy): domain Bacteria; phylum Bacteroidota; class Bacteroidia; order Sphingobacteriales; family Sphingobacteriaceae; genus Pedobacter; species Pedobacter caeni. The sequence goes on from NZ_FQUQ01000010.1 coordinate 108,696, forward strand.
ACTGACAAGTATTGCGATCGCGGATAACATACCAGCCAATACCACTTATGTTGCCGCATCAGCAGATAATTCTGGTGTGTTAACCGGAAGTACCCTAAACTGGTTGGTTGATGTTCCGGTGGGTCTGTCTAAAATCGTAACTTTCAAAGTAAAGGTTGCGGATAACCTGACAGGTGTTGCTGAAATAAAAAATATCGCAACAGTAACCGATCCAACAAAGCCATTAACTCCGGTAAATCCTGAAGTAATAGTGCCAACTGATCCGGTGAAAAGCTTTACGACTACAAAAATTGTTAGCGGAGGATTACAAAACAATAAAATCGTTGCCGGATCAACCATCACTTATAGTATTGAAGTAAAGAATACCGGAAGTACTGATTTAACAGGAGTTAAAATCTCCGATGTGATTCCTGGTCATACCACCTTTAAGACCTCAGATAACGGAGGCATCCTAACAGGAAATACCTTAAACTGGACCGTAGACGTTCCTTTTGGTACAACTAAAACTGTGAACTTCAATGTAGAAGTGGCAAAAGACCTGACAGGTGTTACTGCCATCAAAAACATTGCAACAGTAACGGGTCCAGGCCTTCCTCCGGTAAATCCAGAGATAGAAGTACCAACAGATCCTACCAGGAGCTTTACGACAACAAAAATTGTTAGTGGAGGATTACAAAACAATAAAATTGTTGCCGGCTCTACCATCACTTATAGCATTGAAGTAAAGAACACCGGAAGTACCACATTGACAAACATTGCAATCGCGGATAACATACCAGCCAATACCACCTATGTTGCCGCATCAGCGGATAATTCAGGTGTGTTAACCGGAAGTACCCTAAACTGGCTGGTTGATGTTCCGGTGGGTCTGTCTAAAATCGTAACTTTCAAAGTAAAGGTTGCGGATAACCTGACAGGTGTCGTTACTATTAAAAACGTCGCAACAGTAACCGACCCGACAAAACCTACTCCGGTAAATCCGGAAGTGGAAGTGCCAACTGATCCGGTGAAAAGCTTTACAGCTGCTAAAAAGATCAGTGGAGGATTACAAAACAATAAAATCGTTGCCGGATCTACCATTACTTATAGTATTGAAGTAAAGAATACCGGAAGTACTGATTTAACAGGAGTCAGGATCTCTGATGTGATTCCTGCACATACAACTTATAAGACCTCAGATCATGGAGGAGCACTTACAGGAAATACCTTAAACTGGACGGTTGATGTTCCTTTTGGTCAGACCACAACCGTAAACTTCGATGTAGAAGTGGCAAAAGACCTGACAGGTGTTACTGCTATCAAAAATACCGCAACAGTAACCGATCCAGATCTCCCTCCGGTAAACCCGGAAGTGGAAGTGCCAACGGATCCGGTCAGAAGTTTTACCGCAACTAAAAAGATCAGTGGAGGATTACAAAACAATAAGATCGTTGCCGGATCTATCATCACTTATAGCATTGAAGTAAAAAATACAGGAAGTACCGCTTTGACAAATATTGGTATCGCGGATAACCTTCCAAGCCATACCACCTACGTTGATGGAACTGCCGATCTTGGAGGTAGCCTGACAGGTAGTACCCTCAACTGGGTGGTTAATTTAGCCTTTGGCGAAACCAAAACAGTGAGCTTCCAGGTGAAGGTGGCGGATGACCTGACTGGTGTTGCAACGATCAAAAATGCGGCAATAGTAACAGATCCGACCAAACCATTAACTCCGGTAACTCCGGAAGTGGAAGTGCCAACAGATCCGGTCAGAAGCTTTACTGCAACTAAAAAGATCAGTGGAGGATTACAAAACAATAAGATCGTTGCCGGATCTATCTTAACTTATAGTATTGAAGTAAAAAACACAGGAAGTACCGCTTTGACCAATATCGCCATTGCGGATAACATCCCAAGCCATACCACCTACGTTAATGGGACTGCCGATCTTGGAGGTAGCCTGACAGGTAGTACTCTTAACTGGGTGGTTAATTTAGCCTTTGGCGAAACCAAAACCGTAAACTTCCAGGTGAAGGTGGCGGATAACCTGACTGGCGTTGCTGATATTAAAAACACAGCAACAGTAACGGATCCGACAAAACCATTAACTCCGGTTACTCCTGAAGTAACAGTGCCAACAGATCCGGTCAGAAGCTTTACTGCAATTAAAAAGATCAGTGGAGGATTACAAAACAATAAGATTGTTGCCGGATCTATCATCACTTATAACATTGAAGTAAAAAATACAGGAAGTACCGCATTGACCAATATCGCCATTGCGGACAACCTTCCAAATCATACCACCTACGTTGATGGAACTGCCAATCTTGGAGGTAGCCTGACAGGTAGTACCCTCAACTGGGTGGTTAATTTAGCCTTTGGCGAAACCAAAACAGTGAGCTTCCAGGTGAAGGTGGCGGATAACCTGACTGGTGTTGCAACGATCAAAAATGCAGCAACAGTTACAGATCCGACAAAACCGGTTACGCCTGTAACTCCTGAGGTGGAAGTGCCTACAGATGCAAAACGTAGTTTTACGAGTGCAAAAAGGGTAGTTTCCGGACTTGTTAATGGAGAAGTGCCTGCAGAAGGAGAATTGGTGTATGCGATTGATGTGGTCAATACTGGTGGTGAAGACCTGATCGGGCTAACCATCACGGATGATCTTCCGGTAGGTACGAGCTTTGTTCGTGCTGATCAGAACGGTTCAAAAAATGGAAACCAGGTGAGCTGGACCATCGATGTTCCTTTTGGACAAACCAAAACAGTTTTGTTAACACTAAAAGTTGCTGCGGATTTAACAAATGTGGAAACAATTGTGAATAAGGCAACAGTTACCGATCCAAAAGATCCGACAAACCCTAAAGTACCGGAAGTAACTGTGCCAACTGTACAAAAGGCAGCCATCACCTTGTCGAAAACTGCTATTGCAGGAACACATCAAAAGTTAGGCGATATCATCAATTACAACCTGGTAGTGAAAAACACAGGAAATGTAACAGTGAAAAATATCATCATTACGGATGATAATGCCGATGCAGGAAGCATCAGTCCTGCAAATATTGCCAGTCTGGCACCGAATGCAACGGTAAATATTACCGCCAAACATACCTTGACACAGTCAGACCTGGACAGAGGATTTGTAAGTAACCTGGCCAAAGCCGATGGTAAAGACCCTAAAGGAAAGGATGTACATGCAGAATCGAAAGATCCTTCACCAGTTCCCGGTGGACCAACAGACCCTGCTTGTAAAGACTGTACCATTACGCCAACAGATCAAAAACCAGCCATCACTTTATCGAAAACTGCTGTCGCAGGAGATCACAAAAAAGTAGGTGATGTCATCAGTTACAATTTAGTATTGAAAAACACAGGAAACGTAACGGTGAAAAACATCGTCATTACCGACGATAACGCAGATGCAGGAAGCATCAGCCCGGCAACTATTGCCAGCCTGGTACCGAATGCAACAATAAACATTACCGCTAAACATACCCTGACACAGGCGGATCTGGATAGAGGATTTGTAAGTAATATCGCCAAAGCCGATGGTAAAGACCCTAAAGGCGGAGACGTACATGCAGAATCGAAAGACCCGTCACCAGTACCGGGAGCACCAACAGACCCTGCTTGTAAAGATTGTACGATTACTCCAACAGATCAGAAAGGAGCACTTAGCTTATCGAAAACTGCTGTCGCAGGAACACATAATAAAATAGGTGATGTGATCAATTACAACCTGGTATTGAAGAACACAGGAAACGTTACGCTCAAAAACATCCTGATTACAGATGATAATGCAGATGCAGGAAGCATCAGCCCGGCAACTATTGCCAGCCTGGCACCGAATGCAATGGTAAACATTAGTGCTAAACACACCCTTACGCAGGAAGATCTGGACAGAGGATTTGTGAGCAACCTGGCCAAAGCAGATGGTAAAGATCCTAAAGGAAAGGATGTACATGCAGAATCGAAAGATCCTTCACCAGTACCGGGAGCACCAACAGATCCAGGCTGTAAAGATTGTACGATTACTCCAACAGATCAAAAAGGAGCACTTAGCTTATCGAAAACTGCTGTTGCAGGAACGCATAATAAAGTAGGTGATGTGATCAATTACAAACTGGTATTGAAAAATACAGGAAACGTTACCCTCAAAAATATCATCATTACCGATGATAATGCAGATGCAGGAAGCATCAGTCCGGCAAACATTGCCAGTCTGGCACCGAATGCAACAGTAAACATTACTGCTAAACATACCCTGACACAGGCCGATCTGGACAGAGGATCTGTAAGTAACCTGGCCAAAGCAGATGGTAAAGATCCTAAAGGTGGAGATGTACATGCAGAGTCAAAAGACCCTTCACCAGTACCGGGAGCACCAGTAGATCCAGGGTGTAAAGACTGTACCGTTACCCCAACGGAGCAGGTATCCGGAATCAACCTGGTAAAGAAAATTACCAACACAGGAAGTGGCGAACAAGGTGCCTTTGTCCTGAACGATAAGATTGAATATACGTTCATCATCAAAAACACAGGAAATACCACCTTAACAGGAATCAGCTTAAACGATCCTTTATTGGGAGCCTCAGCAATTCCGGTTCCGGGATCCTTAGCTCCGGGCGAAAGCATCAGTCATAAGGAATACTATACCATTACGGCTGCAGATATTGCCGCTGGTAAAGTAACCAACCAGGCAACGGTAACTGCAAAAGACCCTAAAGGCAAAGAGGTCTCTGCAATATCCGGAACAGATGCAGGAAATAATAACCCAACGGTGATTCCTTTGGCCAAACCACCGGTAGCGAAGGATGATCTTGCAAAAGCAGAGCAAAATAAACCGGTTAAAATTGAGGTACAGAAAAATGACGAGCCTGGAAACAGCCCGATCGTTCCTGGAAGTACAAAGATCATTACCCAGCCGAAAAATGGAACATTGACCTTAAACCCAGACGGAACGGTAACCTATACGCCAAACCCTGGCTTTACCGGAACAGATGAGTTTGTCTATACCGTAACCGATAAAAACGGACAGATTTCTAATCCTGCAACTGTAAAAGTGGAGGTTAGTCCTTCTAAGCCGGTGGCTATTGATGATGTGGCAGAGACACCGTTCAATAAAGAAGTAGAGATTCCTTTACTGAACAATGATAAAACGGATGGCGCTGCGTTCGAAAGGCCAACAGTAGAAATCATTGAACAGCCGAAAAACGGCGTGCTGAAGAAAAACCCGGATGGTACCGTAGTTTATGTGCCTAACAGTGGCTTCACCGGAAAGGACAGCTTTACCTACAAAGTAAAAGATGCAAACGGAAACTGGACTAATGTAGCCACAGCAAACATCACCATCAAAGGCTTCTTTATCCCGAATGTGATCACTCCTAACGGCGACGGAAAGAACGATGAGTTCGTGATTGTAGGTCTTGAAGAATTCAATAGTGCCGAACTGACCGTCTTCAACAGATGGGGAAATGAAGTATACCGCAATGGCAATTACAGGAATACCTGGACCGGAGAGGGATTAAATGAAGGAACCTATTACTACCTGATCCGATTGAAAAAGGACAGCAAACTGGAGGTTTATAAAGGATGGGTATTAATAAAAAGATAGTTGATCAGAAATCATGAATAAGGACATTATAAAAAAAGGAGTACTGGCATTTGGATTAACGGTTGCAGCGTTGCTTCCGGCAAAGGCCCAGCAAAATATTCAGTTCTCCCAGTACATCTTTAACTCGCTGAGTGTTAACCCTGCCTATGCAGGATACAAAGAAGAATGGTTCGCTCAAATGGCTTTAAGAAGTCAGTGGAGCGGACTGGATGGAGCTCCCCAAACGGGGCAGCTTTCTATTGATGGAGTTGCAGACCCAACACGCAAAAATATTGGTTTGGGCTTACAGCTGACTGCTGATAAACTAGGTGCACAATCTTCGACCTCGGTCTATGCAAATTATGCCTACCGGCTGAGGTTGGATGCGGAAGATACACAGCGCCTGAGTTTCGGAATTGGCCTTGGATTAACGCAATTCGGACTGGATGGCAACAAGTTGAGGGCAAAAGATCCGGACGATAGGGAATTGCCAATCGGGAAGATCAGCAGCTCTATTCCGGACATGCGCTTTGGGGTGTATTACAGCAGTCCTAAATGGTATGTAGGAGCTTCTGTGATGGACATGTTCTCGGGGAATAAATCCAACGAGATCTTTAAATGGGATTCAAATCCGGCGGGTAACCTGAAGCGTAAGCGCCATTTTTACCTGATCGCAGGAACCCTGCTGAACCTGTCTGAAGACACGAAGTTAAGACCGAGTCTGTTGGTTAAAGAAGACTTTAAAGGGCCCACGAGTCTGGATCTGAGTGCCATGGTCATCTTCGGCGACCGCTTCTGGCTGGGTGGATCCTACCGCACGGGCATTTCCTTATGGGAAAAGGACTATACTAAAGGACAGAGCCTGAGCCAGCAGAACTCTATATCGGCCATCACACAATTTTACGTGAGCGAAAGGTTCAGAATCGGTTACTCATATGATTACATCACAAGCAAATTGAGCAGCATCCAGAATGGAACACATGAGATTACCATTGGTATGACCTTCCCTGGAAAAGACAAACGTTTACTTAGTCCAAGATTTTTCTAACATGATAAAAACTACTTATACCCTCCTGACCACTGCATTATTATGGGGCTTTTGCGGATCTGCCGGAGCACAGGAACAACCTGGATTAAGAGAAAAGGCAGACCGCCTTTTTCAGAAATATCAATATGCAAATGCCGCTGCAGGATATCTGAAACTGGTTGATGTAAAGAAACCCAGATTAAAAGACATGGAGCGCCTGGCCGTATGCTACCGCAAAATGAATAATTTCGAAGATGCAGAAACCTGGTATTCCCGCATCATTGCCAGCCCGGAAAGCAATTCGGAAAACCTGATCCTTTATGGAGAAGTGCTCAAAACAAATGCTAAATATGAGCAGGCAAAAAAAGTGTTGCAGGAGTATGCCACTAAAACCGGGAAACACCAGTCAGTAGCCAATGAATTGGCGGGTTGTGATTCTGCACAAGTATGGATGGCAAATCCTACCGCTTATAAATTGAGAAATGAAGCAGCTGTGAATACCCAGAATGCGGAGTTTGCGGCTTTCCCTCATGGATCAACCGTTTATTATGCCGGGGAACCTGCAACGGGGCTTATGGATAAAATATATGGATGGACAGGCAATTCTTACCTGAAGATCTTTACTGCCGAAAGCGGAACAGAAAGTAACCTTTCCAATCCTTTGCCGGCCATAAATGCCCTCAACACGGAGCGCTATCATGTGGGCCCGGTAACAGGAAATAAAGCAGGTGATGTCTTGTTCATTACCCGTACTTATCCCGGAAATAAAGGAGAAATAAACAAAGAAAACAAGCGTAGCTATAAAACCAATACTCTGGAACTGTTTATTCAGAAAAAGGTAAACGGGGAATGGCAGAATGCAGAAGCCTTTCCTTATAACAAGGTGAAAGCCTATTCTGTTGGGCATGCTGCTTTGAGTACAGATGAAAAAACGCTGTATTTTGTTTCCGATATGCCGGGAGGTTTAGGCGGCACAGATATCTGGTATTGCAACTTAAATACAGATGGCAGCTGGTCTGTACCTGTTAATGCAGGATCAGCCATCAATACCGCAGCTAATGAACTTTTCCCTGCTATCGGGCCTGATGGAACATTATTCTATTCTACAAGCGGACTTCCTGGAATGGGAGGACTCGATATTTTTAGCAGTAAAGGTGCCGCTTCAAACTGGAGCAAACCACAAAATCTGAAGTTCCCCCTGAATTCTGCCGCGGATGATTTTGCCTTCGTTGTAAACGAGGCAAACACCGCTGGCTTTATCTCTTCTAACCGCAAAGGGGGAAAAGGGAATGACGACATTTATTCTTTCAGCCACCGCAAGGCGAAAATCATCCTTGCTTTAACGGGAATTACTTACAACAAGAAAACCGGAGAAAGGCTTCCTGCCGCTGCGGTAACGCTATTTAGTAACGGACGCACCATTGTCGGTAAACAAAGCAGTAAGGCAGATGGTACTTTCTTCTTTGAGCTGGAAACCGCTTCGGATTATAAGGTGCTGGCAACGAAGGAAGGTTTTTATGCAGACTCGGCCAGTCTGAGCACGGTGGGAATGATTAAATCTGATACCCTGAGTGTGGCACTAAACCTGAACCCGCTGTTTGAGAAAGGTAAGATCCTTCGTCTGGAGAACATTCACTACGATTTTGATAAAGCCAATATCCGCCCGGATGCCGCTAAGATCCTGGACGAGCTTGTCCGTACCATGCGTGATAATCCAACCTTGAAAATTGAACTGGGAAGTCATACCGATTCGAGAGGAGTAGATATTTATAACCTGGACTTGTCGCAAAGAAGGGCCACATCTGCAGTAAATTACCTGGTTTCCAGAGGAATTTCCCGTGACCGTATGACGGCCAAAGGGTATGGAGAACAAAAATTACTGAACCGCTGTGCAAATGGAGTGGCTTGTTCTGTTGCAGAACATCAGGCCAATCGCCGTACAGAGTTCAAAGTATTAGCATATTAATCCGACGCTCCGGTACGGTCATCAGATCCTGGTGGCCGTTACTTTTAACCGATAAAAAAGACCCATAAAACAAAAGGGAGATGTGTTCACATCTCCCTTTTGTTTTATATGATATTACTTCGTTAAGAAGCGATCGTTGCCGTTGTCCTTCTTACAGCCGTTTTTTTTACAGCGGTAATAATAGCATTGGTGTCAAATCCGCACAGTGCCCACAATTCAGGCTGTTCTCCATGGTCTATAAATTCATCAGGGATGCCCAGACGAACCACTTGTGAGTTGTAGTTATGATCGGCCATAAACTCAAGCACAGCGCTTCCCATACCGCCTTGTAAACAACCATCTTCTACGGTGATTACATTCCTATAGCGTTTGAAAACATCATGTAATAAAGCTTCATCCAAAGGTTTCACGAAACGCATATCGTAATGTGCCGGATGGATGCCTTCGCTGTTCAGCTCTTTACAAGCTTCTACTGCAAAGTTCCCTACATGACCTATGGTCAGTATGGCAACATCTTCTCCATCACAGATTTTTCTGCCTTTTCCGATCTCCAATGCTTTGAAAGGACGCTTCCAGTCGGTAAGCACACCATTTCCTCTTGGATAACGGATAGAGAATGGTCCCATGTTTTCCTGTTGTGCAGTATACATCAGGTTTCTCAGCTCTTCTTCATTCATCGGAGCAGCTACCGTCATGTTTGGAATACAACGCATATAAGCCAGATCATATGCTCCATGATGGGTTGCCCCATCTGAACCTGCAAAACCTGCGCGGTCTAAACAGAATACCACATTGAGGTTCTGAATGGCTACATCATGAATCACCTGGTCATATGCCCTTTGCATAAAGCTGGAATAGATATTACAGAAAGGAACAAGTCCTTGTGTAGCCAGTCCGGCAGAAAAGGTTACGGCATGTTGTTCTGCAATCCCCACATCAAATGCTCGGGTAGGCATGGCTTTCATCATGATGTTCATAGATGAGCCAGAAGGCATGGCAGGAGTAATCCCGACAATCTTCTTATTGGCTTCTGCAAGTTCAACAATCGTATGTCCAAAAACATCCTGATATTTCGGAGGCTGAGGTTTGTCGGATACCGGTTTTTTAATCTCACCGGTAATCTTATCAAACAATCCCGGAGCATGCCATTTGGTCTGATCTTTCTCTGCAAGTGCAAAACCTTTTCCTTTTACCGTTACACAATGCAACAGCTTAGGGCCGGGAATGTCTTTCAGATCAGAGATCACCTGTGCCAGACGTTGTACATCATGACCATCAACAGGGCCAAAATACCTGAAGTTTAAAGCTTCAAAAAGATTGCTTTGTTTCAGCAATGTTCCTTTAATGCTCTTCTCAATTTTCTTTACAAACTTGTGCGCGTTAGGCCCAAGCTCAGAAAGTTTGATCAGTACATTGGAAATGTCATCACGGAAACGGTTGTATGATTTAGAAGTGGTAATGCTTGTTAAGTATTCTTTTAAGGCACCAACATTAGGATCAATAGACATACAGTTGTCATTCAGGATCACCAACAGGTTCGAATTTTCGATCCCCGCATGGTTTAACCCTTCAAAAGCCAATCCGGCCGTCATTGCCCCATCACCGATTACAGCAACATGCTGGCGGTCTGTTTCTCCTTTATAATGAGATGCAACAGCCATACCCAATGCCGCAGAAATAGAAGTCGAAGAGTGGCCAACACCAAAAGTATCATACTCACTCTCGCTGATCTTAGGGAATCCACTGATCCCATTCATAATGCGGTTGGTATGAAAAACAGACTTTCTTCCGGTCAGGATTTTATGGCCATAAGCCTGGTGTCCAACGTCCCAGACCAATTTATCATAAGGCGTGTTTAATGCATAGTGTAAAGCCACCGTGAGTTCTACTACACCCAGACTTGCGCCGAAGTGCCCCCCGTTTACACTTACCACATCGATAATGTACTGACGTAGCTCCTGACAGATTTGTTCCAGGTCTTGTTCTTTATACTGCTTTAAATCAGCAGGATAATTAATGTTTGGTAATAATGGACGGGTAATATCTTCCATGCAGTGTTTTATAGAATAGAAGTACAAAGTAAGGTATTTTGTTGCCAAACTAAGAAGGAAAATCATTAATTTTACAAATTAATACTTCAATAAATGACTAGAGATACTTTAATTTTTGATTTGATTGACAGGGAATTGGACCGTCAGGAAAATGGCCTGGAACTGATAGCTTCAGAAAACTTTGTAAGCAAACAGGTAATGGAAGCCGCAGGATCATGTTTAACGAATAAATATGCTGAAGGCCTTCCGGGAAAAAGATATTATGGCGGTTGCCAGATCGTAGATGAGGTAGAAACCTTGGCTATTGACCGTGCCAAACAACTTTTTGGTGCAGAATGGGTAAACGTACAACCGCATTCAGGTGCTCAGGCAAATGCTGCGGTAATGCTTGCAGTTATCCAGCCGGGAGATAAAATCTTAGGATTTGACCTTTCTCATGGTGGACACTTAACCCATGGTTCACCGGTAAACTTTTCAGGAAAACTGTATCAGCCATTATTTTATGGTGTTAAAAAAGAAGACGGACTGATTGACTATGCTAAATTGGAAGAAATTGCTTTAGCAGAACGTCCTAAACTGATTATTTGTGGTGCTTCAGCCTATTCAAGAGAGTGGGATTATGCATTTATCCGTAGTGTTGCTGATAAAATCGGTGCCCTTGTGCTCGCCGATATTTCACACCCTGCCGGAATGATTGCCCGCGGATTATTGGCTAACCCACTTCCACATTGCCATATCGTGACCACTACTACCCACAAAACCCTTCGCGGTCCCCGTGGCGGACTGATCATGATGGGTAAAGATTTTGAAAATCCTTTCGGATTGAAAACCCCTAAAGGTGAAACCAGAATGATGTCGTCTGTATTGGACATGGCGGTATTCCCTGGAACGCAAGGCGGACCATTAGAGCACATCATCGCAGCTAAAGCCATCGCATTTGGTGAAGCGTTAAGTGAGGAATATTTAACGTATATCAAACAGGTGAAATCCAATGCTCAGGCAATGGCTAAAGCCTTTGTAGCAAAAGGTTACGGCATCATCTCAGGTGGTACAGATAACCATTTGATGCTGATCGATCTTCGTAATAAAAATATAACTGGAAAAGCAGCTGAAAATGCGCTTGAAAAAGCAGATATTACCGTGAATAAGAATATGGTTCCTTTTGATGATAAATCACCATTTGTAACTTCCGGTATCCGCGTAGGAACTGCCGCAATTACAACCAGGGGCTTTAAAGAAGAAGAAATGGAAACCATAGTTGATCTGATTGATCAGGTAATTACCAATGCAGAAGATGAAAACAATCTGAAAGCGGTAAAAGAAAAAGTAATTAGCCTGGTAAGTCGGTTCCCCTTATATAAATAACCCGGGACTGAATTGCTTAAATGTTAACTAATAACCAAAATTCATCAACTAATGAGAAAGAACGCTTAAGGGCGTTGCGCGATTACAATATATTGGATACTCCACCGGAGAATGAATTCGATAATATTACCAAGCTGGCCGGCTTGATCTGCAACACACCTATAGCGTTGATCGTATTAGTTGATGAAAAACGGTTATGGTTTAAATCTGTTATAGGGCTTAAGTGCAGAGAAGTGCCCAGAGGCATTAACTTCGCTGACCATGTTATGCAAAGCGAAGTGGTGTTTGAAGTTTGTGATGCACATCATGATGAACGCTTTATCAACCATCCTGCAGTCATTGATGGAACTAAGGTCAGGTATTATGCCGGAGCGCCATTAATTGATGAAGAGGGCTTTAAATTAGGCACAGTTTGCGTGTTTGATCAGGTACCTAAAAAATTAAGTGAGGAACAAAAAGAGGGTTTACAGATTCTTGCCAAAGAAATCATTACCCATATTTCCCTCCGCAAAAAAGCGCTGGAACTGAACCTTAAAAATCAGCGTTTTGAAGAATTACTGAACATTTCTACGGTATCTCCCGAAATCCATTGTATTCTGAATGATAAAGGTGAACTGTTGTTTGTCAACAATGCCATTACCAACCTATTGGAATATGAAGTGGAGGAAGCTGTTGGGCTAAGTGCCTGGGGGCTTTGTTACCGGGAAGACATCGACAGGGTAGTCCATACCATCGAAGCAGGACTTTCTGCGGGAATTAAGCAGTTTAATGTAGATTTCAGGATTGTGAGTAAAAGCGGAATCATCCGTTGGTTAAGCTGGAATATGGTCTGTAAAAACAGGCGGTGGTATGCTTATGGAAGGGATATTACAGAGAATAAGCGGGTAGAAAATGAGCTGATGAAGCTGTCTTTTGTGGCGAGTAAGGTAAACAATGCCGTCGTAATTAACGATGCCAATAACCATGTGACCTGGGTAAATGCCGCTTTTGAAAAGATTACCGGATTTACATTGGAGGACATGAAAGGCAACCGGCTCGGCGATCTGATTCAGGGGCCTGGTACGGACCTTGAGCTCATTGAGCAGGCAAGAGAACTGACGAAGAAGAATCAGTCCTTTACAGTCGACCTGCTGGCTTACCGTAAGGATAAACAACCCATCTGGTTGTCTATTTATAATACGGTGGTCTTTAATGACGAGGGAAAAGTAGAAATCGAAGTAGAGATCATTCTCGATATTACAGAAAAGAAAAAGGCAGAAGAAGAATTGCAATTGCTTTCTTTGGTGGCGAGTAAAACGGATACCGGGGTAAATATTTCCGATGAAAATGGGAATACCACCTGGATCAACCAGTCGCTGGAAAAGTTGTCCGGATATACTTTAAATGAGTTACAAGGCCTCAGGCTTGGCGATATTCTCGAACCAAACGGGGAGGCACAACGACAGCTCATTGCACGTTCCAGAGAAAAAGCGAACAACAGGGAGTCTTATGCCATAGAAGTTCAGGCAAAACGGAAATCAGGGGAGTCGATATGGCTTTCCGTGTCTAATACACCGATCGTAAACGAAAAAGGAAAGGTAGAAAAACAGATCGACCTGATCACTGACATCTCCCAGAGAAAACAGGCAGAAAAGGAAATGATCGAAGCCAGAGAGCAGGCGTTACAGCTTAGCGCAGCTAAGGAAATGTTCCTTTCTGTGATGAGTCATGAGATCAGAACGCCATTAAATGCGGTGATCGGGATGGCCCATTTGTTATTGGATAACGACCCTAAAGAGTCGCAACTTAACGACCTTAACCTGTTGAGGTTCTCTGCAGAAAACCTGCTGAACATCATCAATGATATCCTGGATCTTACCAAAATGGAAACCGGAAATGTACAGCTGGAAACCATTCCTTTTAGCTTAAAAGCTTTGGCCTCTGATGTGATCAATTCCTTGCAGATGACGGTTTCTACACGTAACAATAAGCTGGAACTGGTTTGCGATCAACAGATTCCAGAATATATTAAAGGAGATAAAACGCGCTTGTACCAGGTGTTGATGAATTTGCTTGGGAATTCTATAAAATTCACTCAGGATGGCGATATCAAACTGGAAATCCGACAGCTCAGTGAGGATGATAAAAATGTATTGCTGTATTTTGAAGTCAGGGATACCGGAATAGGAATCGCTCAGGAGAAATTGTCTTATATTTTTGAACCCTTTATTCAGGCAAGAACAGATATCTCGAGGAAGTATGGTGGTACGGGCTTAGGCTTAACCATTACCAAGAAGATGCTGGAGCTTTACGGTGCTGATATCAATGTAGAGAGTGAAGAGGGAAAGGGAACCGTGTTTTTCTTCTCGATTTCTTTTGAAAAAGCGTCTGATTACATCCCTCCGGTGAAAACCTTCAGAGAGCCGGATATGTTTAGCGACAAGCGCATTCTTGTGGTCGACGACAATGAGATCAATACCCTGATTGCAAAGCGGATCTTTGGCAAATGGGGACTGAACCTGGATTTTGCTTCCAATGGAGAAGAAGCCCTGGAAAAGGTGGCGGTTAATTTTTATGACCTGATCTTTATGGACATTAAAATGCCGGGAATTGATGGTTTTGAAACAACCAGCCTGATCCGGGCGATGGATGGTGCCTATTTTAAAAATGTACCTATTGTTGCGTTAACCGCATCTACCCTTCATGACGAACATAATAAATTCAATGAGTGTGGAATGAACGGACATATCTTAAAGCCTTTTAAGCCGGAAGAGATGCGTAATGTGCTTTCGGAATACCTGAGGTAATCTTAAATGCCAATTTTTTCAATCATAAAATCTGCTCTTTCCAGAGTAGTCACTTTCGGAATTTCCAGCAGCTGGTATCCACGTTTTTTATAAGTATCAGCCATCATTTCATAAGTTCTCACTGCTTCAGCAAAAGATTGTTTTCGCTCACTGTCATTCTTATAAATCTCTTCCCAGGGTGGGGTGATAAAAACGATAGGGTGATAGCGCAGGTATTTTGCCGCATTCGTGATTTCGTTTGGTGGTTGAATGTTGTTGAGTTTCAGATAGCCTGATATATCCGGAATGCCCCGGTCAAAAAGAACCGGTTGATTTCTTTCCGGATAATCCATAAAATCTGCTTTAGCTTGTTTGAACATCAATTCCGCAAACCGTAATGGTGATTTCCAGGGCAATGCAGTTCCATTGGTATGGAGCTGATCTATGATGATTTGCCGGCCTGTTTCAGGGATGCAAAGGTATTTCCTTCTTTCCATCTCTTCGAGTAAGGTTGTTTTGCCCATACCGGGGCCACCGGTAATGACAAAAAAGTTGTTTCTGTCTATGGTTTTCATTAATATATAATTGTGTTTTTTTGTTCGTTTTATTGATTTTCATTGCTGCTTATAAGCGGTATGCTGATGATGATTCCATTAAAACTTATGATTTTTAATCGTCTTAAAAGAGCGGATCAAGGGCGTACGATGGTTGAGCTATCTAAGCAGCAGCCGGGTATTCTGTTTATTTGCAAAATGGCATACAGTTCATAAAGGTCCTTTAAAAGAGAACGGAGGGGGGTAGAGAGAAGAGAAGTCCTTTAAAGATAAAGGGCCGACATTCCACGAGTGTGAAGTTGTCGACCCTTAAATTAACGCTCTCAGGGACAAAGTAACATAAAACAAATCACTTGTCAAAATTTATTTTTAAATAAAAAGAAGAATCTGGGTTTCTGTGATCAGGGAAAGGTTTCGGGCCCTGAAAAAAGTAAAGGGCCGATATTTCTGTGTAGAAAATATCAGCCCTTACCATCTAAATTAACGCTCTCAAATATATAAACGACCTTATCAACAGAATGTTATCATCAGCTATGTTTTTTTATCCAACAAAAGCCAGCGTTGCGAAACTCAGTTGATGAACACCACATTTCATCAATTCCAAACCACAGGCTTCCAATGTTGCCCCTGTCGTGAGCACATCATCTACCAGTAAAATGTGTTTATCTTTCAGTTGTTCCGGATTCCGGACTTCAAAAGCCATGGCCATATTTTCAAAGCGGTGGTATCTTCCTTTTTTCGTCTGACTATCGGTGGAGAATTTTCTAAGAAGGTGCATCCTGCTCATTGGAACTTGTAATACCTCAGCAATGCCTTCCGCAATACAGGCGCTTTGGTTGTATCCTCTTTGTCTTTCTCTTTTTTTATGGAGAGGCACGGGCATAATCAGGTCGATATGTTGGTAAGCAGGGGCAAGGAGTAACCTTTCTCCAAGTAATTTGCCCAGTTTGACGCCCAGTTCCGGTTGATTACTGTATTTTAGATGGTGGATGATTTGTTGCACCCGGCCTCCTTTTCTGAAGAATAGCATGGCCATAGCTGCGTGACAAGGAACGCGGCCCCAGAATTGTCTCGCTACTTTGTTTTCCGGATGGAGGTGATGGTCTGTATAAGGGAGGTTGTACAGACATTTGCTGCAGATATGGATTTCAGCCCTATAAAGTGAAGTTCCGCAACCACAGCAAAGGTTTGGGAATAGTAAGCTTAAAAAATCATTAAAATATGAGCTGATCAGAGACATAGGCTAATCTATTAGAATTAGCCATATGGTGGTTGAAAAACTTAGCTTTGTTCTTTTACCGCGAGCTGTCCGCAAGCTGCATCAATATCTTTTCCTCTGCTTCTTCTGATATTGGTATTCACACCCTGGCTTTTCAGGTAATTAGAAAAGGCATCAATTTTATCTCCTTCTGCATTGAGGAAATCAGCAAACTGAATCGGGTTATATTCGATCAGGTTCACTTTACAAGGTACATGTTTACAAAACTTAGCCAGCTCCATTGCATCTTCAATCTCATCATTGAAATGATTGAATACAATATATTCGTAGGTAACCGGATTTTTGGTTTTAGAGAAATAATATTTTAAAGCTTCTTCCAATGCCTTTAATGAGTTTTGCTCATTGATGGGCATGATCTCATTTCTTTTCTTGTCGTTAGCCGCATGAAGAGAGATGGCCAGGTTAAATTTAACACCATCATCGCCCAGCTTTTTGATCATCTTGGCAATTCCTGCTGTGGATACCGTAATCCGCTTGTACGACATATTCAGCCCATCTGGTGCAGTAATGCGGTCGATAGATTTTAATACATTGGCATAGTTCAGAAGCGGTTCGCCCATTCCCATATACACAATGTTCGTCAGGGGGGCATTATAGTTTTTCTTCGCCTGCTGATCAATTAAGACCACCTGGTCATAAATCTCGTCTGCATTAAGGTTCCGTTTACGGTCCATATATCCTGTTGCACAGAACTTGCAGGTTAAGCTGCAACCTACCTGTGAGCTTACACAGGCCGTCATGCGCTCTTCCATAGGGATTAAAACGCCTTCTACGATATTGCCATCATACAATTTAAAGGTATTCTTGATGGTATGGTCATTACTGAACTGAGAATTGTTTACTTCGACAACATTGATCGCGTAATTTTCAGTAAGTTTCTTTCTAAGGTCTTTAGAAAGGTTACTCATCTCCTCAAAAGTGCGTGCTGATTTCTCCCACAGCCATTGATAAACCTGTTTGGCGCGGTAAGAAGGTTCCTGCATGGCTGTAAAATGTTGTTGCAGCTGAGGAAGATCCAATGAACGGATGTCTGTTTTTTTTGTCGTAGTAAGCATTTGCTGCAAAGTTACCTAAAAAAAGAATAAGCCAGACAAAATTGATTTTGCTGGCTTAATATTATGGGAATTACCATCATATTATGACGGTTAAATTATGTTAACGTTTTGGTCCTCTGCTTTTTCCGGGTGTACCTGACTTTCCTTTGGAAGGTCTTACCGGTCTTTTGCTTGGTCCGTTGGTTTTATTCCAATCATTGCTGGAAGCAGATGAAGCGCCACGATACGGGCTTCCTGATTTTTGCTCTGATCTCGGTTTTCCTGAAGCTCTCGGGCCTGAAGTACCTTCTCCCGGACCACCTGCTCTTGGACCTCTTGAAGGTCTGCCGGAAGCAGTTTTTCTGTGTACAGGTTTTTCCTCAGCTTCTTCAACCGGTTTTTTATTCACTCTCTTTGGGGCAGTATCAGCTAAAGAGCTTGATTTGGCAACCAGGTTATAGATTCCTGTTTGCTCTTCCGGAGTCAGCTCTCTCCACTCGCCCAGAGGGATTCCTTTAAGCCCAATGTTCATGATTCTTGTGCGTTCCAGTTTGGTCACTTCAAATCCGAAATATTCGCACATTCTTCTGATCTGGCGGTTAAGTCCCTGAACAAGGATGATCTTGAAAACAAAAGTACTTTCTTTGGTTACTTTACATTTTTTGGTCATCACGCCCAATACAGGAACACCTTTGGCCATGCCAGCGATGAATTGCTCTGTTAGTGGTTTGCTTACCGTAACGACATATTCCTTTTCATGGTTGTTTCCTGCACGAAGGATTTTATTTACCAGATCTCCGTTATTGGTCAGGAAGATCAATCCCTGAGAATCTTTGTCCAGACGGCCAATAGGGAAAACACGGTCACTATGGTTCACATGATCTACCATATTGCTTTTAACCCCGGCTTCAGTCGTACTGGTGATACCGACAGGTTTATTATAAGCGATTAAGATAGAATGATCTACTTCTTTAGGTTCAATCGTCTGACCATTGACAGTCACGATATCACCAAAAAAAACTTTGTCGCCTACCTTGGCTTTCCGGCCATTGATAAATACATTTCCTTGTTCTATATATCTGTCTGCAGCTCTTCTGGAGCACAGACCGCTCTCACTAATGTATTTATTTAATCGGGTAGTAGAATCAGACATAGATATGGGTATAAATTATTTCAGTTTACAAAGAACCGAATTTATACCCATATATGCTATCAAAATATTTTAAAGCTGCGGATTCTAAAAATTAACGTCGTCAGCGCTAGAGCCATAAGAGGCCGGAATAGGAATGTCCAGTAAGCGGAGAAACACCCCCAGTTGTGCCCTGTGGTGGATAATTTGTGAATAAACATGACGGATAAGCTCTGCTTTTGTGAACTTGGTATAGATTTGTTCTCCATTTCTTAAAGTCCATTCGCCAGACAATAATTCTTCGTTTGCTTTTAACAGGTGAGATCTTCCATCTTCGAGTGAAGCTTCAAAGAATGCCATTAGCTCTTCGTTCGTATTGACTTCCTTTTTTTCGTACGGGGTTGCTGCAAAATCAAGTTCGTCGGTAGTGACAGCAAGGGTAACCCATGTTGGCAGTTCTGCAATATGTGTAGCCAGAACTTTTACAGTCATGCTTTTTGGATGTGGTTGCCAGTCAAATTTGTCTGTAGGTACTATGGCTAACATTTTACGTGTGGTCTGTGCTTCTTCTTCCAGTTCTTTCAGGAAAGTTTTAATCATATCCATAATCTTGTGTTTTGTTTAAATGTGTAACACAAAGAAAAGAGGGGTCACTGTCAACCCTATGGCAGTCTGTTTTTCTGAGGTGATTTAATTTTCAGAAACATGAAGAGTGGGCAGCGCTGAGATTTCTGTGGTTTAGTTTCCGGTAGCCTAGGGGCAGCAGGGTGTTACTGGGGCATAAGTCGCCGTAACAGGTTTTTACTTGCTCCTTGTTTGCTGCTTTCTTGAGGGGAGGTTGGTAGGGCCCTGTAGGGCCTGGAGCCCTGTCAAGCCCTATTGTTGTAGGATGAAAATTAATTCTAAATTAGAAGTAAATGAAGTCAGTATACGACGAGTGTATTGACTTTAATAAAATTTATTACTTATATTAGTGTTGTTGAGTATAAGGTTATTAACTTTTGTGATTAAACAATTAACTCTTTAAATATGGCGAAAGCAGCAAACGGTCCATTAGGGACCTTAAACGGAAAATTGCACAACCTGGTATTTTATGTGCTAAACGGACAACATGTTTGTCGTACGATAGGCGATCCGGGCAAACCAAGCATCAATCAGCTGGCCAACCGCCAGGAGATGTCGGTAACGATGCGCCTGGTGAAGTCCATCAGAGAATTTATCAGTGTCAGTTTTGACCTGGAAGCTCAGGGAACAGTTAAAAACGCACATAATCTGGCTACTTCTTATATTAAAAAGAAGGCTTTAAAGGGCCAGTACCCTAACCTTTCTGTGGATTACAGTAAGGTGGAGCTGAGTCATGGTACTTTAGAAGG
>NZ_FQUQ01000001.1 GCF_900129215.1 Pedobacter caeni
GACATCCAGGTTGATGATCAGGCCATTTGTTTAGGCAGTAGTGTAACCCTTAATGCAACCAGTTCAATTACCGGAGCGGTATTTACCTGGTATAGTGAAGCTGCCCTTACTAACCGGGTTGGTACCGGATCAAGTTTCGAGGTGGTTGCACCAACTGCTGATGTAAAATACTATGTAACGGTAAAGAACGCTGGCACCTGCGAGAACGTTGTTGCGGAAGCTAAAGTGGTGACGGTAAAGGTTAAACCAAGAGGCCTTGCTGCTGATATCCAGGTTGATGATCAGACGATCTGTCTGGGAGGTAATGTAACTTTAAAAGCAACCAGCACAATTACTGGTGCAGTATTTAACTGGTATACTGATGCACAGTTAAGAAACAAGGTGTACACCGGTTCAGATTATCCGGTAATCCCAACTATTACCACAACTTATTATGTAACTGTTCAATCGACAGCGGTTTGTGAAAACCTTGCAGTCAATGTAAAAGATGTGACAGTTACAGTTCAGCCCAGGGGGCTTGCCAGCGACATTCAGGTTGATGATCAGGTAATCTGTTTAGGAAGCAGTGTAACTTTAAA
Organism: Pedobacter caeni; assembly: GCF_900129215.1. Taxonomy (GTDB): domain Bacteria; phylum Bacteroidota; class Bacteroidia; order Sphingobacteriales; family Sphingobacteriaceae; genus Pedobacter; species Pedobacter caeni. The sequence goes on from NZ_FQUQ01000001.1 coordinate 579, forward strand.
AGCAACCAGTACAATTACTGGTGCAGTATTTAACTGGTATACTGATGCCCGGTTAAGAAACAAAGTGTACACCGGTTCAGATTATCCGGTAACACCAACCATCACCACAACTTATTATGTAACTGTAAAAAACACCATTACCTGCGAAAACATTTCTGTCAATGCAAAAACAGTTAAAGTTATTGTCAATCCTTTACCTGCCATACCAACGCTTACAAGCCGTACCTCAACCATTTTCTGCGAAGGCGGAAGCACAATCCTCACCTCTTCAGCTTTAACCGGAAACCGGTGGTACAAAGACAACATCATGATCCCCAATGCTACTGCTCAAACCTACACTGCAACAGAATCGGGTTCTTACACCGTGATCCAAACAAACACCAACGGATGTATCAGTCCTGTTTCTTTACCAATAACCGTTACCAAAAATCTTTACCCGGTAATACCTGGTATTTCTCCTTCCGGCACCACTACTTTTTGTGATGGTGGGGTAGTTACCTTAACTTCCTCCTCAGCAACTGGAAACCAATGGTATAAAAGCGGAATTCTGATTCCTGGCGCTACCCATCCAACTTACGATGTTTCTGAAATTGGTGTATACACTGTTAATGTAACAAATACTGCTGGCTGTACAAGTGCAGTTTCTGCCTCAACAACGGTTACTGTAAACCCTGTGCCAAAAGGATTTGATGATCAGATCAATACATTGAGTTGCAGTAGGTCAACATTTACCTACAACTTGCAGTCATTTAACATAAATAACACCATAAGAGGAGGGAATGGAGTACCATCTTCCTTTACCTGGACTGTAAATCCGACAACTGTATCCGGTGCTGTTGACGGATTTGGAAATGCAATTACTGCAAGCCTGATTAATACCGGTATGAGCCCGGAAGAAGTTATTTATACCGTTACTCCACGGGGATTAAGTGTTGGCTGCGATGGTCTTCCTTTTAAAATTAAGGTCCTCGTTCCTGTATGTTCGGCCATCTCAATCACAAAAACTGCCGATCGCAGTTCAGTCGCTGTTCCAGGAGATCAAATCAATTATACGATTACGGTTAGCAATGTGGCAAATGCCAGTCACCATAACCTGATCGTCAACGATCCGCTAACCGGAGGAAATTTAAGTAATCCTACCGGCGATAATGGTAATCATATTCTGGAAAAAGGAGAGTTCTGGACCTATCATACCTCATATGTAGTTACTCAGACAGATTTAGACAACAATGGAGCTCCTGATACAGACCTTGGAGAAGTACAAAACATAGCTACTGTGAAATCTACAGAATCACCAACTCCCAGAACTGCTGTTGCAAATGTTGCTATCCGGCAAAATCCAATCATCCGTTTGGTGAAAACCGGTGTCTTAAACCAGGATTACAGAACGATCAATTATACCTTTTTCATTACCAATAAAGGAAACATAACCCTTAAAGATTTACAGCTTACTGACCCTAAACTTCCAGGCCTCAGCATACCAAATCTAACTGAACTTGGCCCTGGTGCGTCAACAAGCGTTACGGCAACATACACGATTAAAGAAATTGAAAAAAGAGCCGGGACTGTAATCAATACAGCTAAGGTTACAGGAACCTACAACCTTGGCAGCAGGGTCAGCGACATCTCCGGAACAAATGAAAACAATGATGATCCTACAGTAGTTGATATCATTCGTTATCCCTCAGCAGTGGATGATTTTGCAAAAACCAAGGCAGATATCGAGGTGATGGTGCCGGTAACCAACAACGACCGCCCAAGCTTATTCCCGCTGGATGTAGCTACTGTAGATGTAAAAGTACAACCCATAAATGGAAAGCTGCAACTGAACAGGGATGGGAAGGTTGTTTACCATCCTAATAAAGGATATGTAGGTCTGGAAACATTTACTTACATGGTTAATGATGACAACGGGCTTTCTTCAAATGTTGCAGTCGTAACAATCAACGTCATTCCTGCAGACCTCGAAATTCCAAACACTTTTACCCCTAACGGAGACGGTAAGAATGATACTTTTCTGATCAAAGGAAGAGAGAATTACGAGTCGATAGAGATTTCCATTTTTAACCGCTGGGGAGATGAAGTTTATAAAAATAAAAACTATAAAGACGAGTGGGATGGTGCCGGATTAAATGAAGGTACTTATTTCTATGTCTTAAGACTAAAAAAGGCTGGGAAGGAAGAAATACGTAGAAGTTGGGTACTCATTAAAAGATAATTATAACCATGAAGACATTCAGATATGCATCGGTCCTTGTTTACATTTGCTACACCTTAACCGGAGTTGCAAGGGGACAACAAAACATTCAGTTTTCCCAATATATTTTCAACAGCCTCAGTGTAAATCCTGCTTATGCAGGGTACAAAGAGGAATGGTTTGTGCAATTGGCGATGAGGGCACAATGGGTAGGGGTAGAAGGGGCACCACGAACCGCAACCGCCTCCATTGATGGCATTCTGGATCCGAGAGATCGCAAAATGGGACTTGGATTCCAGATCACCACTGATAAAATCGGTGCGCAATCTTCCACATCGGCAACGGCAAATTATGCGTATCGCTTACAGCTCAACGACGATGATACCGAGCGCTTGAGCTTCGGTTTAGGGGTAGGAGCTGCACAATATAGCCTGAAAGGACAATTGCTAACGACTATAGAGCAGGGCGATGAAGCTGTACCAACAGGAAATCAAAGTAATATTGTCCCTGATCTGCGTTTCGGTGTATTCTATAATTCCGACTTCTGGTACCTTGGAATCTCTGCACTGGATATTTTCTCGGGATCTAAAGAAGGGATCCGCAGAAATCAATCCTCTTCCTTAAACATCATCAGGAGCCGCCATGCTTATCTGATGGCCGGAGCATTGGTCAACTTTTCTCCGGATCTCAGAATGAGGCCCAGCATTCTGATTAAAGAAGATTTTAGAGGGCCAACCAGCCTGGATCTGAATACCATGTTTATCCTCAACGATAAAATATGGATTGGTGCATCTTTCAGGGCAGGGCTGAACCTCCGGGAAAAACAAGACCGCCCCATTGGGATCGAAACAGAGAATTCTTTTTCAGGCATTGCTCAGTTTTTCGTCAGCGAACGGTTTAGGATCGGCTACTCCTATGATCATGTGACAAGCAATTTAGGAAGTAACCAAAATGGCTCTCATGAACTGACGATGGGCCTTGCCTTTGGAAAAGTGCCCAGAGCCCTGATCTGTCCAAGAGTATTTTAGACCGGAACGCTCAATGAGAAAGCGGAGAGAATTGTTGTCCTGAGTTTTTAGGCCCCGGTACCGTGCCCGGATGAACTCCTGTCGGTTGTCCTCCGCTTTCAGGATTGGAGTTACTCATCCTGTTCAGCAGATCATTGTGTTTTTCCAGTAAAGAGATGTATTTATTCATCCAGTACTGCACAGAATTGCTGGCATATGGTTCTGTGTTATTTTTTTGCAAATACAAATCTATAAAAGTCTTGTTTCCTATTTTAGAAAATTCTTCAGGAAATTCATTTGAAAAATCGTGCCCAATAGCGTTTCCAATTTTGCATATAGTATATATGCTAATGTACTCTTGTTCAAACCAGTTGTAGATAGAAGTTCTACTTACATTTAGTTTTCGTGCAAGCTCACTAATTCCGATTTTATTACGAACGATCCGTTCGACTATTTCACCTTTATTTAAAATCATAGATAACATGGTATGCAGTTTATACCATCCTACCATTACTAAAGTTTAAGACCACTGGGAAGTTAATCTTGACGCAATTTAAGAAATTATTATTGATCAAACAAATATTAAGAATTCATAGTTTGTTTGATGATATTTTGGTCTTCTAAGTTAATTTGTGATATGCGTTCAATTTTTTTATATTAGAATTGCACTATTAACTGATCCATTTCTAAAATTTGATTTTATGTTTGATGAGCTGAGTAAATACAAGCAGGGGAATTTCTTTTTTCAGGCAACGGACAGTTTGGTTGAAGTTTGTAACCTGACCAGAGATAAATATGGCTTGTACCTGGTTTATGCGCTATCCAAGGGAAGGGTGGAGCTGGTATACATTAATAAATCAGGTCCACCAGAGAAAGCAGGGGTGGTAAAAGAGCCTAAGGACATTGCCGATGACCTCCGGGAAAATTTACTAAATGGGTATCAGTTTGGTGAAATTGAACGTAAAAATTCCTGGCCTGTTCAAATGATGATCGAAGACATCGAAGCACTGCATGTCCATTGGTATGTAACTTATGATGAAAAGAACCACGATTTGCCCGCAACGGTAAAGTCGAAAATCCTCCAGATCTATCAGGGAATCTATGGACATTTACCGCGCTGGAATAAGATGTAAGCTCTGGTTTTATTTTACATAAACCGTTTTGATATTTACAAACTCCCTGATGCCAAAAGCACTGAGCTCTCTTCCATAACCGGATTGGTTAATTCCTCCAAATGGCAGTCTTGGGTCTGATTTAACCAATGAATTGACAAAGCAGGAACCTGCATTTAACCGTTTTGCTGCCAGTTCTTCTCCATGTTTCCTGTCTGCAGTAAATATTGCTGCCCCCAATCCAAAGGGACTGTCGTTCGCGATTCTGATCGCTTCTTCTTCATTTTTTGCCGAGAAAATTAAAGCTACAGGGCCAAATATTTCTTCTTCATAAGCCGGCATACCTTTCCTGATTCCGGTCAGTATAGTAGGGGTGTAGTAAGCATGTTTGCCTTTAAAATCAGGAATTTTTCCACCCAGGATACATTTTGCGCCTGCATTGATGTTTGCAGTTACCTGCTGTTGCAGTTCATTCCTCAGGTCCATTCTGGCCATAGGGCCAAGATCAGTTCCTTCTTCAAAAGGGTCGCCTGTTAACTTCGATTGCATTTTCCCCAGGAAGATCCTGATGAACTCTTTTTCAATTTCCTTAACGAGAATAAACCGCTTTGCGGCAATACAGCTCTGCCCGTTATTGATTAAGCGGCTTTGCATACAGATCTCTGCAGCCTGTTCCAGATCGGCATCGGCCAATACCAGGTAAGGATCGCTTCCGCCAAGCTCAAGTACCGTCTTTTTTAAATGGAAGCCTGCCTGTTGTGCAACCTGCTTTCCGGCTTCGGTACTTCCGGTAAGGGTAACTGCCTTTACCAATGGATGAGCGATTACCTGTTTTACAGATTTGCTCCCAATCAGGAGTACATTGAAAATATCTTTTGGAAAACCAGCGGCTAAGATGACCTCTTCAATTGCCAGTGCACATCCCGTAACATTGGAAGCATGTTTCAGTAATCCTCCGTTTCCTGCCATTAATGCAGGAGCGAGGAAACGGAAAAGTTGCCAGAAAGGGAAGTTCCAGGGCATTACGGCCAGCACCACACCGAGCGGCTGGAAACTGACATAGCTGCTGGAAGCTTCTGTTGCAATCATTTCATCTTTGAGGAACGCTGCGCCATTTTCTGCATAATAATCACATACTGCCGCACATTTCTCGATCTCTGCAATTCCAGGGGCAATGGGTTTTCCCATTTCTTTGGCCATCAAGGTAGCCAAATCCAGTTTCCGCTTCAAAAGGACCTTTGCGGCATTTCTTAATAATTTTGCGCGGTCAGAAAAGGAGCTGTCTTTCCATTTTAACCATGCGGAATGTGTCTTCTCTATTTTTGCAGAGACCTGTTTTTCAGAATCTTCTTTGTAGGATTTGATTAATTTTCCGTTGGTCGGATTGATGGAAATCAGGCTCATTTTTAATCGTATTGGTACACAGGTATAACACTTATCAGGGCTTCAGGTTTTCCTTAATGAAAACCAGTGGATTGAAAAAACGGAGGTCCAGTTGTTTTTTATTCATGGTCAGCCAGCTGGCGCATCCGTAATCGTCAAAACTTTTTCTGATTTCCAGGTGTAAATGATGGTAATCACCTCCGTATTTTTTTGATTCTGCAGGCGTAAATAACCTCGCAATCTTTACATTTTCATCTACCTGCTGGCCCTGGGCCACATATACCTCTTTTAGGTGTTTGTAGGAAGTAAACATGATTTTTCCATCAGGAAGTTTGTGTTTGATGACCACAGTTCGTTGGTTTTCGCCCAGATGAACAGAGCAAACTATGCCCTTTGCCATTGGATAAACGGTAACCAGCTTGTTCTTGGGTTTTAGAGGATTGATGTCTATCGCGGTATGCACATGTCCTTTCAGGTAGCTGTCGCGATGATCACCAAAAATGCTGACCACCTTGATTTGTTTAGGATCTTTGCGATTTGCGACATCAAAGGGAAGGTACCATTTGCTGGCTATGGCATTCGGCGGGCTATCCGTATAATAAGGCTTCCATCTGTCACGGTCGCGCTCAATGGTCATTGGCTCATCGGGGGCCAGCCATAATAATAAAATGGGGAACAGTAATAATTTCATGTCGTTTATTTTAGGAGACGTTTCATTGCCATTACATATCCAAAATGCATGCTTTCATGAAGAGGGATATAGTTGATGATGTCGTTGATGTTGTTTAATTCCAGCCCGTAGCTGTTCACCCAGGGAGTATAATTGTCAAACTTACTGGTGTTAAGGTCTGTTTCCAGTTGATCTGTCGTGCTGATGAGGAGGGCTTTGATCTGTTCAATCTCTTCAGCGGAAACCAATCCTTCTGGTTTTGTCCCTGGTTTATAGCTAAGTACGAAAGATTCGGGCACAAGGGGTTCCTGTCCGGCTTTTCCGTAACATAGATTTTGCTGACTGGCAATTAAATGTGCCAGGTTCCAGATGACATTGTTGTTAAAACCATCTGGAATCCGGTTCAATTGCTCAGTGCTCAATTGCTCTGTAGCCTTTAATATGGCAAATCTTAATTTTCTTAACGTAGTTACCTGAGGAAAGATCTTATCGGGCATAAGTATTTTATATATGTGTTTAAAACCAGAAATGGATAACTATAATTGTTTTGAAAGATAGTTATTTTCTAATGTTAAAAACATATTTTTAGGAAAACCAGTTATTCAGGATAATTTTATCCTTTATGCATTGTTTAAATGGTTTAAACAGGTTTGCCCGGGAGGTTCTCTAATTTCTTTTTAAGTACCTGATATTCCTTTTCGAGATGCCTGAAGGCTTTGCTTTCCATATGCCTGCCCTCATCCTTTTGTTGTAACCTGATATAATCTGCCTCAACCTGTTCAAATCTTTCTTTTACCTTTTTATATTTTTCCTGTTTGGCTTTTTCTTCCGGACTTTCTATGTTGCCGTTTAGATTTCCAATGTATACGCTGTCAGAAACCTCCTTGCCATCGGCAGTTTTAAAGGAAATATAAGCCTCTATTGGCTCGTTCAGCCATTCTTCTTCCAGTTCAATCAGGTATTTTCCTTCTTCTCTTCTTGCGGCATTCAGGAAGGAACGGACCTTTCTTCTTAGGGGATAGTACAGCAGAATCATCACACAGTCGTCATGCCGGAGTTCCCGATCCAGGTAATATGGATCCCAGTTCACAAGTACACCAGTATCTGTTTTTTCCATACTGATGCCTTTGGCTGCGGGTAGCGTGCCTTTACTTAATACCACTTTACTATAATTCACGCTGATGTCTGGATACTCGCCCTGCAGCGCCTGTTTCTTATTATAAGAGGTGGCCAGATTAAACGCATTTTTGACCGTACCTGCAGCCTCCAGACCAAAACCAATGTTGATGAAATCTTTCATTGGTTTGATGAGTTGCATGGTAAGGCTCATAGATTGCTGATTTCCCAATTGTTTTTTGCTTGGTTTACCAGGATCACCTATGGTTCTGCTTACATTTTGTCCGTTTAGTACATAAAATACCATATTGCCGATTTTTCCATTTGGATGGCCATAAGGGCCGGGTTTTAAAATTGCCATGATTAATAGATTAATTTATAATACTACAATATATAAATAAATTATCAATTAAGAAACAATTGATTTCGGAAAGGTGCTGGTACACACCCTGAAGAGTTCGCTATTGAGCGGAATGATCTATGAAATCAGGAATAGCTTATTTCGACTTTTAAAGGGCCATTTGACCTGATAAGGACCTGGCAACCTCTAATCAATATTCAATCAGTATTCATTAAATTCAGGACTCAACCGGGAGCGTGCAGGAGGAGTTCCTTTATTTCAGCCCTATTCATGATTAACCAGAGCAGGAGCTTTGGATTTTCATTTTTTGAAGGAGTGATATAAAGTTTAGCACTCAAACTAAAAATGACAAAGGGATGAACAAGGTTGAAGTTGAATGCCGTTCTATTCTTTTTGTGAATAATACGAGATCACAAGAAAGAAGGGTGTCAATATACGCAATAAAATTAGAAGTAATGAAATTTTGGTGTAAGTGTGTGTCTCATTTTTGGGGCTGTTCAAAAAAAGAGAGAAATAATTAGGAAAACATCTGATTTTTTGAAGTATTATTTGATTATGTATTGTATTTTTGCACAAAAATTCAAATAAATGACTCGTAAGAATAGTAATTCGGAAAAAACTGCGGATGTTGTATTGATTGGAGCAGGGATAATGAGCGCAACACTAGGGATGTTACTCAAAGAATTGCAGCCGGATATCACCATAGAAATTTTTGAAAGACTGGATGTTGCTGCTGCGGAAAGTTCCGATGCCTGGAACAACGCCGGAACAGGGCATTCTGCTTTTTGTGAATTAAACTATACTCCACAAAAGGAGGATGGCTCAGTAGAGACCGCAAAAGCAGTAGCTATTGCAGAATCTTTTGAAGTATCCAAGCAGTTTTGGTCTTTCCTGGTTGAAAATAACCTCGTAGGATCTCCCGAAACATTTATTAAAAGCATTCCTCATATCAGCTTTGTCTGGGGGGAGAAAAATGTGGAATTTTTGAAGGAACGCTATGCCAGACTTCAGGAAAGTCTGCTTTTCCAGGGAATGACCTATTCTGAAGATCCTGAACAACTGAAAAAGTGGATGCCATTGGTGATGGATCAGCGTGATCCTGCCGAAAAGGTAGCGGCGACAAGAATGACGCTTGGAACGGACGTGAATTTTGGCGCATTAACCAGAATGATGTTCAACCACCTTCAGAAAAAAGAAAATGTAAACATGCATTTTCATCATGAAGTTAAAAAACTAAAACAAAAGAACGGTCTGTGGGAAGTAAAGGTGAAGAACGAGGCGACCGGAGATAAAAGAGTGGTTAAAGCCAAATTTGTATTTATCGGAGCTGGTGGCGGATCTCTTCCATTGTTGGAGAAATCTGACATCCCTGAAGGTAAAGGTTTTGGTGGTTTCCCGGTAAGCGGACAATGGTTGAAATGTATCAACCCTGATGTCATCGCACACCACGACGCTAAAGTATATGGTAAAGCCTCGGTTGGTGCGCCACCGATGTCTGTTCCACATTTGGATACGAGAATGATCGATGGCAAAAGAGCTTTGCTCTTCGGTCCTTATGCAGGTTTCTCAACCCGTTTCTTAAAACATGGTTCTTTGCTGGATCTTCCGCTATCTATTAAAGTAAACAATATCCGCCCGATGATCTCTGCCGGATTGGATAATCTTCCACTGACAAAATACCTGATCAATCAGGTGCGCCAGTCTCCGGAAGATAGGATGGAAGCTTTGAGAGAATACCTTCCAACCGCAAAAATGGAAGATTGGGAACTGGAAACAGCTGGTCAGCGTGTTCAGGTGATCAAGAAAGATGAAGAGCATGGTGGAATTCTGGAATTTGGAACAGAGATGGTAACTGCTGCTGATGGATCTATTGCTGCGCTATTGGGTGCTTCTCCTGGTGCTTCTACTGCGGTATCAATTATGGTTACCCTAATGGAACGTTGCTTTGGCGAACAATCGAAAAGCCCGGAATGGCAGGCTAAACTGAAACAAATGATTCCTTCTTACGGACAATTGCTGAGTAATAATGTAAAGCTGACGGAAGAAATCAGAACAAATACTACAGCGACTTTAAATTTGCTGACTGCAGATTAAGGAACAATTCAGCTTAATATATAAAAAGGGCCATTGGTTTTCACACTAATGGCCCTTTGTTGTATAAAAGTTTTGGATAATTCTATTGAACATTAAAAGCCCAGGGGTTATTATCATCAAACTTTTTTTTAATAGTTTCCTGTTAAATAATTCTCATATTAGAGTGTGGTTTGTGTTGATGTTTTGTTCCTGTCCGAAATCGCAAATATTTTAAAGTTGTCAGTAATATTGAAAAACCAGAAATTAAATGTTTAAAAATTTATTTAAAAAAAAGTTATCACCTGCTGAACAATATTTAAACCATTTGAATGGAATTTTTAAGAAAAAGCCCCTTCTATTCAAAGAGGATAGTTTAGATAGCTTACTTCCCGGTGTATCAACAATTGTATACGAAAATATTCCCAGGAAAGGAATGATCACCTCATTTACTTATGGACTTTCTTTGGGAAACCATCCTGACTGGAAAAATGGCAGACCTGAAATTACTTTAACTGTTAAATCAGATAGTTTTGCCTGGGGACGGGTTTCAGGTTATTTAGCAAATTGGCTAAGAGGTAAATGTCCATTTTCTTATGGTAATCCTATTGATTTTCAAGAAAAGATTTCTGATGATTCAGAAATGGACGGATTTTTAGTGTTTGCCCCATCAATTTTCAAGAATAAAAGCGATTATCAAGATATTGATATTGGTGCTGAATACAAGATTTATATTAAAGGAATTTACCCTATATATTCTTCAGAAATTGAAGTAATATCTAAATTGGAATTGGAAAATTTCTGGAAACATCCAAATTTTGAATTGTATAATGTAAATAGAAAGCGAATAACAGAATAAAACACGATTAGTGACATCAAAGACTGACGATCATAACAAGACTGAAAGATGACAAGCAAGCAACGTCTTAAATTTCGACAAAGCTATGAAAACAATATTTCCACCAAACTAGAAATTGATAAAGAGCAATTTTATCGGGACTATTATGAAACCAAACAACCTTTAATTTTAAGTATTTTCGGTATACTAATGTTTTTATATGGGCTTTATATTCTTTTTGAAATAAATACCATCTATGGGATTTTAATAATATTGATCAGTTTGTTTCCTGTTTATCGAGGATTTAAAAGAAATAAAATAGTTTTTAGAATTTCCAAAAAAGGAATCTGGACCGCTGAATTTGGATTTATTTATTTTCGCCACATTGATCGTTTTGAATTTCAACTTCACACAGGGAAATTCAGTTCGGAACGTATAAAAATCTACATGAAAAATTATAAGGCATATCATATGGAGATGCCTTTTTTAGAACAGCATATTTCTCATATTGATAATTGTTCAGAACTGAAAACTTTAATTACTAAAGATCTACAATCTCAAAAAATGAATGGCTAAAAAACTACCGCGAACAAATTAGGGTGTTTTTTATTCATGTATGGAATAAGTAGAATAAAGAAGCAGCAGGATTGGCTATGGTAGATTACTCGGATGTGATGATGAACCGTGTTGTAGCAGTTAAAGGTTATACCAGCAGTGTGACTTTGGGTGTAGAAGCAGTTAAAGAGTTGATGAAGGCTCCGACTAAAAAATACTGAAAACATTTTTCCTATTTTAGTTATTATATATTTCTAATTGACTTGACCATACATCCCAATTAACCATAAAAAATATGACTCTAGTAAAAGCTTATGCCGCACAGAAGGCAGATAAACCACTTGAACCTTATCAATTAACGCGTCGCGAACCAGGAGCCGACGATGTAGAAATTAAAATCCTGTATTGCGGAGTATGTCATTCAGACATTCATACCGCAAGAAATGAATGGGGAGGGACGATGTATCCGGTTGTACCCGGCCATGAGGTTGTTGGAAAAGTGAGCCGTGTAGGCGCAAATGTGAGTCGTTTTAAAGTGGGGGACACGGTAGGGGTAGGCTGCTTTGTCGATTCATGTGGACATTGTGGGAACTGTAAAGACCATCAGGAACAATATTGTGAAAATGGCCATTCTCAAACCTATAACTCTTTTGAGCAGGACAAGAAAACAATTACCTATGGCGGATACTCCACGCATATCGTAGTGACACAAGACTTTGTGCTGAATGTTTCTGATAAGCTGCCTTTAGAAAAGGTTGCTCCGCTGTTGTGTGCCGGTATTACCACATACTCACCGTTAAAATATTGGGGAGTAAAAAAAGGAGATAAACTTGCCGTTGTTGGATTGGGTGGCTTAGGGCATATGGCGGTTAAAATCGCTGCTTCAATGGGTGCTGAGGTAACCATGCTGAGCCGTTCTCCAGGTAAAGCCAAAGATGCAGCAGAACTGGGCGCCCATCATTTTGCACTGACTACAGAAAAGGAAACGATGCAAGGCCTGGCCAATACTTTTGATTTTATCATCGATACGGTATCGGCAGAGCATGATTATAACGAATACCTCGCTTTACTGAACACCAATGGGGTAATGGTTTTGCTGGGTGTTCCACCAACACCATCCGACGTATCGGCTTTTCATTTGATTATGGGACGCAGGAGCCTTGTTGGTTCATTGGTAGGAGGGATTAAAGAAACTCAGGAAATGCTGGATTATTGTGCTGAACATAACATCACTTCAGATGTGGAAATGATCCGCATGGACCAGATCAATGAAGCATATGAAAGAACCTTAAAAGGAGATGTTCACTACCGTTTTGTGATTGATATGGCTTCCATAGATTAATTAGAAACACATCCGGTTTTAATGAAAATATCTTTTAAAATAGTATTTCTGGCTTTGGCAATTGCACTCTGTTCCTGTAAGAGACAGGAACAGAGTGCAGATGCTGAGCAGACTGACTTGTTCGTTCCAGCGGGTTTCACTGCCCTCGATCAAATTGTTGCTGAAATTGCCACAGACGGTGAAGTTCAAAGTGCTTTTATAGGCGAAAACCGTGTAACGCCGAGGCAATGGAAGAGGTACGAAAAGCTTCATGAAATGGCTACAACCGCACAATTGCTGACTTTTATGAACCACAAAAGTGCCGCAGTTCGCTGTTATTCATTTCTCGCATTGGCAGATAAAAATGCTGATCTTGCATTTCCGGTTTTAATGAATCATTTGAAGGATACTTCCGCTGTTACCACAATGGATGGCTGTATTCAAATGACGAGGCCTGTTGCAGACTATTTAATAGATGAAGTAAGCCTCGATCACCTTTATCCTACACACAGTAGGTTTAGTAAACAACAGTTGGATGCGATAGACCGTGTTCTTATTCTGGACAAATCGATGAAGTCTCATGTGAAAAACGCAGCGATAAGCCGATTAGAAAACACCGTTGAACACTATAGTCTAATCAGAAAACTGGTCGAAAACGAGCAGAACGGATTCGCTTTGGTACAGTTGGCTAAATATAAAAATCAAAATGACAGGAACTTAATTTCGACCTTCTTTGCACAGGATACGACTAAGTTTCATGCCTTAGCTGCGGTAACAGAATTTTCGGATAATTTCTTTTACCCATATGTGAAAAAGGTATTTGAAGATGGCGAAAAAAATGATAACTATAGTTTTCCAAACTGGAAAGCCTGCTTTCTGGCATTGGCTAAATATCCAAATCAGGAGACATTAAACCTTTTTGAAAACATATTAAACCGAAAGGATAAATTCCGGAACAAAATACTGGATAAATACTTACTGCTTGCCATTACTAAATATCCTGATCAGCAATATCAACCATTAAAAAGGAAGATAAAGCTGGATAAGGAGGATATGGATGAGATTCAGGAAGAACTATAAGTTTCTCGTCTGATAATTTCTTATCGCAAAGCTGCAAATCAATAAAGCCACATTGATCATCAGGATACTCAGTATGAAACCCTTGTAGTTTTCATGAGGCAGTGCACCAAGATAATGCGCTACAGCCAGACCCTGAAAAGCAAGATAAGTAAGCGCAAAAAACAAGATTTCAAATAGCTTCTTGCTGCCGCTAACAATACCAAGAAAGGTGCTGAGCATCACAATCAGTAAACATCCATTTATGATCTGGATGGCAGCCATGTGGCCTGAAGTCAGGAATAAACGACAAATAACAGGCAAGGACAATACAATAAGCAGACTGAAGCCTGCAATAATTTGTGCCGGTAGCATTCGCTGTAGCGGTTTGTACGAAGCATAAGTGAAATAATGAAGCCTGTTTGTTTTTTCCTTTGTCACGAGCTCTGATATTCTGCCCACCTGAAGGAAGAGCAATACCGGAAGTAAAAAGGTATAAGCAAAATGTAAAGGAACGAACAGGGTGGCTATCCATAAACCTATATTAAGAAACCATAACCATTTTGAATCTTTCCTGACCATCAGCAGTAATTCCGTTTTGATGAATGGAAAGATCCCATAAGCAGGGACTACTGCCGGAAGTGTAAATTTATCAAAACGGGTTCGGGCAGCGGTCGTTGCTTTCAAAAGACTTTCCTGGTCTTTTTCTTTTTTCTTTCTGACCGTTTGTTTAAAATCAAAACGATGGAAGAAAGAGGAGGATAAATACACCAGGGAAAGGATCATGCCTATCCATAAAGCCCTGCTGAACAGGTAGAATCCAGTCCATGAAACACCATTCCATTCAAACGTTTTATAATCTTTTTTTCCGAGGTGAATGGTATAGCCCAGGGATACGTTTTCTATGTTTTCATTAAACTGAGTATTCACTTTGTTTTTAACACTATTGACTACGGTTCTTATTCCAAAACCATCGGTGATGACCTCTATCGGATTGTTATTGTTGCTATTGACATTACTCATGATGCCACCAAAAAGAGCAATATAAAAGATGCAATGCAGTACAGTTTTTCGGCCTAAAAAGACTTCAGCCAGTATGGCAAGCCCGGAGACCAGAAACATTGCCGGAACCACCATCAGGAAGTAAGGAAGCAGGAAGTCGCTGATATGAAATGGATAGCCATGACTTCGGATAAAAAACATGAGGATGCCCATTAAAAGCGCACAAGCTGAAATCGTGAGCAGGACCAGCAGATTGCTCAGGAGCTTGCTCAACAGGTAGCCGAAATTTGAGATCTGAGTGGTTGCAATGATTAATCCAACCTCCGTTTCAATGTCTTTTTTGATCCCGCTATTCACAAGGAAAAAACCACATAGGGAGAGGACTAGTGTACTCATCATTGCCGATACATGTCCTACCCAGGCAGAGTTGTAAACACCTCTGTAGCCATCTATAGTAAAAGTCGTATAGCTTGCATCCGGAGTAGGGACAAAGGAGTAAGCTGCATAAACGGTTACGGCAAGCGTAATGAGGAAGGCATAACTGCGGCTGCGTTGCAGGTAGTCTGCTTTAATAATGGGATATAGATAGTTCAAAATCTTAGTGCTGAGATTGCGTTAAAAATAAATAGACATCTTCCAGGCCGGCAGTTACTTTTTTTGCTCCGGGTTCGGCTTCAGAAGAGGAGGATATATAGCGTATTTGGATCTTTTCTACCTGTCTGCTGGTATTAATCACAAGGTGTTTTGCTTTAAAAAGCTCCAGATCAGAATGAGCAATGCTGGTTTCAAAAACCCTGTTTTCAATTCTTCTGATCAGTTCTGAAGGTACGGCCTTATCAATTAAGGTTCCGTTCTTCATGATGGCCACATCGTCGGCAATGGTTTCAATATCGGATACAATATGAGAAGAAAGGATGACAATGGCATCACTGGCCATTTCAGAGATCAGCTCACGGAACCTGACCCTTTCTTCCGGATCAAGACCTACTGTAGGCTCATCAAAGATCAATACTTTGGGGTCATTGAGTAAGGTCTGGGCAATTCCGATCCGCTGCTTCATCCCTCCGGAATAACTGCCTATTGGTCGTTTTGCATCTGCGGTCAGGTTAACGCCATCGAGTAACATATCAATCCGTTTGCGTAGACCAGAGCCTCCAACGCCTTTCATAGCGGCAATATATTCCAGAAACTCATAAGCATTCAGGTTGGGATATACCCCGAAATCCTGAGGCAGATAACCTAATGTTTTCCGGATGGTATCCGGTTTTTTCACAATATCTTCCCCATTTAGAAATACGGTTCCCCCGGTGGGTTTACTAATGGTGGCTATAATTTTCATCAGGGTGGATTTTCCGGCACCATTAGGGCCGAGTAATCCCAATATTCCTTTGTCTATCCGGATGGAAAAATCGGATAATCCTGTTTTCTGTTTGTTGTATTGTTTGGTTAGGTTTTTAATCTCTAAGGTCATGGTTTACGTAAGTATAACGCTGTGACGTGAAGAAAGGAAAGCAGGTTACAGGGTGTTGGATTTATTAAGGCATATTTTTTGTATTATTGGTATTACTCCCTGTGTATAATGCCTGAAAACAATTTAATGCTCAAAAACGTTAGCTATTTAAATGGAAAAACTACCTCGCTGGTCTAAAATTACGCTGAAGATATTAGGTGGCCTGGTGGCCCTGATCTTAATTGTTTTCATCGCGCTCGGATTGTATGTCAATGCGAATAAGAAAGAATTGCTGGGAACAATTACAAAACAGCTGAATAAGAACCTCAATGGATCGCTGACGATCGGCAATATGGAGCCTACCTTTTTTAAAGGATTTCCGGGTGTTTCCATCAGCCTGAAAAATGTTGTCATGAAGGATAGCCTCTGGAAAAATCACCACCACACCCTGCTGGATGCAAAAGATTTCGACGTTTCTGTAAATACCATGGCCCTTTTAACGGGAACAATAGAGATTAAAAAGATCGGAATCAGTAATGCAACCATTTATCTTTTTACAGATAGCAACGGGTATAGCAATACGGCAATCTTCAGAAAGAAAGATAAAAAGAAAGAGCCGGAAACTGATGAAGGCGGTTCGGATGCGAGGCTTAAGAAATTCAGTCTGAATCAGGTGAGTTTTGTGGTCGACAATAAAAAAGGGCACAAGCTTTTTCAGTTTGATGTCGACGAGCTGAAAGGGGAGATGGACTATTCCTTCTCGGGATGGGAAGCAAAGCTGAAGTTGAAAACCATGGCCAGAAGTCT
The DNA here is from genome assembly GCF_900129215.1 of Pedobacter caeni. GTDB lineage: Bacteria > Bacteroidota > Bacteroidia > Sphingobacteriales > Sphingobacteriaceae > Pedobacter > Pedobacter caeni. The sequence goes on from NZ_FQUQ01000001.1 coordinate 17,524, forward strand.
GGCTTTTAATACGAGAAGAGGAAGTTTCATCAAGGATAAAATGCTGGAAGGTCCTTTTAAAATAAATTATAATGAGGATAGCGGAATCATTGATGTAGCAGAAAACCAATTGAACATTGGAAAAGATCCTTTCCTCATCGGAGCTAAATTTGACACCTCAAAAGAGAATACTGATTTTAAGATTAACATTAAAGCTCCGGGAATACTCTGGAGAGATGCTTCGGCATTACTGGCACCCAATATCAGCTCAAAACTTAACATGTTCGACCTGAAAGCACCAATCGATGTGACCTGTACCATTGCCGGAAATATGGGGCCGGGAGGCGATCCTGCCATCAATGTAACCGCACTGGTAAAAGATAACGTACTGACCACCCCGGGAGCCGTAATTGACAGCTGTAATTTTAGAGGGGTTTTTACCAATAATTACCTCAATGGTAAGGGGTTTACGGATGAAAATTCGGCCATTAAGCTCTATCAGTTCAAAGGGAGCTATAGTGAAATGCCTTTTTCAATTGATACGGTATTTATACATAACCTGGATAAGCCGATTGCGACAGGTGTTTTCAGGTCCAAATTTGAAATTTCGAAGCTGAATAAAGCAATTGGTGAAGAAACCTTGAAATTCACCAGGGGCACGGCGAATGTTAAGCTGGCCTATAAGGCGGATATTGTCGCTTTTAAATTATCGAAACCCATCGTAACCGGAGTGGTTGACATTACCAATGCAGACGTAAGTTATGTTCCAAGAAAGTTGAATTTTACGAACACCGCGATCTCCCTCAATTTTACAAGTAATGATCTTTTTATTAAAAATATCAGGCTGCAGAGTGGCAGGAGTGTGGTGATGATGGATGGAACGATCCGCAACTTTTTAAACCTTTATTATACGGCACCGGAGAAGATCTTACTGACCTGGAAGGTGACGAGTCCGGAATTGCATCTTGGAGAGTTTCTGGGCTTCCTGGGCACCCGTAAGACGGCAAAGAAAGTGAAGCGACAGACGAAAAGTACAAACTTCTCTCAGGATATGAATGAACTTTTCGAGAAGAGTATGGTGGATATGCATTTAAGGGTAGCAAAAGTGTATTATAATAAATTTTTGGCCACGGATGCAACTGCAGACCTGTTCCTTTCAGAATCCGGAATCGGACTTAAAAATATCAGTGTGAAACATGGAGGAGGCTCATTGAAAGTAGATGGAAACATTTCACAGAAAGGGAAGTTCAATCATTTCCTGATCAATACTACCCTGAGCAATGTCGACATTAAGAATTTCTTTTATTCTTTTGATAACTTCGGGATGACGAGCCTCACTTCAAAGAACCTGAAAGGATACTTGTATTCTAAAACAAAAATTGGTGGAACAATCACCGATCAGGGAAGATTGGTGACCAACTCCCTGAATGGGAATGTGGTCTTTGATGTTAAAAGAGGTGCTTTACTCCGGTTTGATCCGATCAAAAATGTTGGAAAATTTGCTTTTCCTTTCAGGGATCTGGACAACATCACCTTTGAAAACCTAAACGGTAAATTTGATATCCGCGGGCCAAGGATTACGATCAATCCAATGCAGATCAATTCGAGTATCCTGAATATGGATGTCGCCGGAGTCTATTCTATGTCGACCGGAACGAATATAGAACTTGATGTGCCGCTTAGGAACCCTAAAAAAGACGAAGACATTACTGATAAGAAAGAGATTCAGGAACGCAGAATGAAGGGAATTGTACTTCACCTGCTGGCCACAGACGGGGAAGACGGAAAGATTAAAATCAAACTCAACAGAAACCGGAGTAAGGGGAAATAGCCTTGCTTTTATTTACCCTGGTGCAATTCTAAAAAAATATTTCACTAAATTTCAATACAGAGGCAACCTATTTCAGGTTGCCTCCGTACTTGTAGGTATAGATGATTTAAATTTTTTACGTGGACGAATCAATCATTCAGGAACTAATAGATGGCTGTAAGAAGAAAGACCGGAAAAGTCAGAAGGGGCTTTATCAGGGCTATTACAGCTATGCCATGAGGATGTGTATTCGCTATGCGAAAGATAAAGATGAAGCTGTTGAACTCGTAAATGATGGCTTTTTGAGGGTATTTATAAATATTCACCGATACGATAAGACAAAACCTTTTAAGCCCTGGCTGAGTACCATCATGATCAATACTTCAATAGATCATTACAGAAAGCAAATAAGGCGTATGGAAATGGAAGAATTAAATGCAAAACATGAGCTGGAGGATCAGGAAAACATCCTTACTCAAATACATTATGAAGACCTGATTAAACTGGTGCAAAAACTTTCCGTTGCTTACCGAACCGTTTTTAACCTGTTTGCGATTGATGGATTTTCTCATGAGGAGATCTCTTCCATGCTCTCTATCTCAGTAGGAACGTCTAAGTCGAACCTCTTTAAGGCAAGAGAACAATTGAAAAAGATGCTCAAAACGATGTAATCAGATTTTGAAAATGAAATGCTCAGATTTTGAGAATAAAAGAAGATATGAATCTAGTTAAAACACCAATATGGAATTAGACGATAACGAGTTTGATGCCGCCTTCAGGGAAAGGGTGTTTGATGCTGATCCTCAGTTTGAGGAGGCAGCATGGGACAAAATGGAGCGGAAGTTGAGGAGGAGGGAGCGTATTGTTCTGTTCAGGAAGGGAAGTGTGGTATTGTCGCTATTGCTTTTAATTGGATTGATCGGCTATTATTCTTTTGATAAAAAACCGTCGGGTAAAGCCAGGACTGAGCTTGCAGGAACGGGGGAAAAAGGAAAAAATACAGGTAAGATGGCGGTATCAGGAGATACTGTGGTGGTGACAAAAGAAGCATCAGTTTTGTCAAAAGATACGCTGGTTCTGCCGAACGGAGATCTGGGTATTGGCCTTCAAAGCACAGACCATAACAATGGTCTTCAAAATAACCATCTTCTGGCTGTAAAGGAAAATCATTTTTTTGCCGCTGGATCTGAAACTCGTGTAAATAGAAATCTGTCCGCTTTAGAGCAGCATAATCTAAGTATCACTAAAGGACTGCTTCAACCTCCGGCTATAGCCCTTTCTTTGAGTCCAGGTTCGGTCGTAAAAGAGGATAAGCTGATTGCTGCAAATAAAGATGTGGAGGCGGCTTCGAATAAACAGAATGCAGAGGTTCAGATTACACAGGAAAAAGAGCGGGAAAAACTGAAAGTAAAACCCCTGATCAAAAAAGCAATCCCAATGAGCCTCGCTTTAAGTGCCGGGCCTGAATTCAATTCCGCAGGTTCTTTAATCGGAGGGAAAGGTGGCTTTAGTGCAGGCCTGACTTTTAGCATGGGGATAGCAAAGAATTTCAGGCTGCAAACGGGACTTAAATACAGTGCTAAAGATTATGCAACAGATAGCTATGCTTATCGTTTTAAAAACCCTCAGTTTCAGGGAATGATTTCCGGTATTGATGCGACCTGTGCTGTACTTGAAATTCCGGTGATCGCCTCTTATACCGTGATGGAGGACAGGCAACGAAGCATAGACCTGAACCTGGGGCTGTCGAGTTACCTGATGCTGAAGGAAGATTATACGTTTAAATATACGCAGTCTTCAGGCATGCCGGACCGTTTAGTAGAGAGAAGAAATGCCAACCAGCACCTGTTCGGTGTAGTTGATCTTTCTGCAACCTACTTTATCAAGCTTAAAACAGAAAAATTTAAAATAGGGGTGGAACCTTTCGTTAAAATACCTTTAACGGGGGTTGGTGAAGGTAGAGTGAACCTGAAATCAAGTGGAATTTCTTTAAAAATACGCTATGACCTGGACAAATAACATCAAAGACTATTAGATATCTGCTAAACTAAAACCAAAAATTATGGAACGTGATGAATTTATCAAATCATTAGGATTTGGGCTGGCACTGGTATGCTCTGGGTCCTGCTTTCAGGGATGTGGTGGGAAGGGCGATACTGGTACGCCAGAACCTAACCCCAATCCAAACCCAGGCGGAAGCACAGCTTCTGTTAACCTGGCTTCCCAATTGCTGGCTGTTGGCGATCAGGCTACGGCAAACGGGGTATTGTTTTTTAGAGTGGCTGCCGGAAATACCAGCAGTGCATTTGTCGCTACTGAAGCGCTCTGTCCGCATCAACAAGGATCGTTGGTCTGGAAGCAGGCCTTAAATAAGATTCAGTGCCAGTTGCATTTTTCTGAATACAGTACAAACGGTACGGTGCTTCAGGGACCTCAGAACACAACCGGTAATACCAGAACCTTGAAAATATATGCGACAGCGATCAGTAATAATACACTAACGGCAACTATAACTTAGATTTGTGGGGGGATGGGAAGAGGCATATTTAGCTTCTTCCCTTTTTTATTTTTTCTCAACCGGAATCTCAAAAAGAGCCAGTTCAATGTTTTCATAATGTTTTGGGAGAATGTTAGATGCCTCAGGAATAATATTGCCCAGATAGTTGAATCCACACTTTACATAGTAAGCAATCAGTCTGGGATTATCTCCCCAGGTGTCCATCCGGATGTATTCTTTGTCTTTTCCGGCAGCAAAAGTATGTGCCCAGGTCACAATCTCATTGACAAAATTAGCGCCTCTGAATTCCGGATTCGTTACAATGCGGTGGAGGTAAATGGCCGGATCCACATCTTTTTCTTTCCAGATCAGGGGGTCATTAAAATCTATGGCAAAAATACAGGCAGTCTTTCCGTCAATCTGAATTTTCCATTGTCTTTCTTCCTTCAGTTCCCGCTCAATCAGGCTACGTTCAAAGCCCTGCCATTGTTTATTGAATACAGTTTTTTGAAAAGCGATAGCCGCATCGTACAATTCGAAAATCTGGTCAATATCATGTATAGTGGAAGGAAGTATCTGCATATTTTTTAACATCTTGCTTAAATTGAATTAACGACAAAATTCGTAAATTTATTCGGAAGGGAACAGATACAAATTTCCCTTATTTAATGGGTACAGATATTTGCTTTACCGGAGCAGTTTCTGTACTTGATGAATTTGCTAAATAACCACCCTAAAAACAGATAAAATATGAAACGTAATGCAACAGCCGTTTGGAATGGCACAATCAAAGAAGGTGCGGGCCACCTGAGTACGGATAGTAAAGTCTTAGACCAGACGCAATACTCTTTTAACAGCCGTTTTGCAGATGGGATAGGTACCAATCCGGAAGAATTAATGGCCGCTGCACATGCCGGTTGTTTTACCATGAAACTGAGTCTTGACCTGACTGAAGCTGGTTTTACTCCGGGATCTTTAGAAACCAAAGCCACCATATCTCTGGATAATGGCGTGATTACGAGCTCACACCTGGTGTTAAAAGCAAGCGTTCCGGGAATCACTGAAGATCAGTTTCAGGAGATTACTGCTGGTGCAAAAGCGAATTGCCCGGTAAGTAAAGCCTATAATATGGAAATTACACTGGATGCTTCATTAGTTTAAGCATACCCGAAAAACCTCAGGCTCTTTCTTATTCCAGGTCTGAGGTTTTTCTCCAGGTGTACCATGCGGATTCTTTTTACCTGACCTCTGTTCTGATTAAAAACTAGTATTCCTGCAGTACGATATTCCAATGCTCTGAACCATCATGGTAAGAACTTGCGAGTATAAATCCTGCCTTCAGGTGTGATTTCATAGAGACTAAATTTCTGGATACAATTTCTGTAACACAGAGCTCATAGCGATCCTTAAGCAGGTTCTTTGTTTCTGTGTAAAGCCTGTTCAATAAGCCTAATCCTCTGAAATCAGAAGATACACAAACCTGCCCGCCCACGATATAGCGATACTCATTTAATGCCTTGCCTTTATAGCTGACTTTATCAAATTCCTTAAACATAGGAATTAAAGAAGGAATTTTATTACGGAAAGCCAGGGGCATGGCTAAATTGTAACCGATAACCTGACCCTGATTGATGGCGATTACCTGAGGTTCTTCCGCGGCCATTTCCTTCAGCAGTTCAAGTGTATGTTGCGCAAATACAAAACCTTGATTTTCCTGGTTCATTTCCTGTACTGCAGTAAGGTGATTATTTCTTTGTAAAGTCAGAATTTGCTCAAATTCATGGTCAGTGGAGGCAATTTTGAAATTGATCTTCAGGTTATCTTCTCTGCCAGGCATGTTAATTGTTGTTTTTAAGTTTTTATTCAGCATTAAATATAGAAAAAATGTTTCTTTTTGCGGTTTTGTGGCTGTATTTTTTGTGATCATCTGAAAAATGTTTCAAATGAAGCCTGGATTTCTTTGTAACTTCTAAAAACAATAAATCCGGATGAAAAAATGAGGTAAAATTCTTATTTTGGGGCACCAAAAAAATCTCAACCCCAAACCAATGAATAAGCCGATACTTGTTTTGAAATTAGGCACAGCCTCCATCACCACTTCGAAAGGAGAACTTGATGAGGGGGTAATTGCTGATGTTGCTGCCCAGGTAGCAAAACTGGCCAAAGATTACCGGTTAATTCTGGTTTCCTCGGGCGCCGTTGCTGCAGGAAAGCAATACCTGAAAAGTTACAAAGGGAAGATCTCCGAAAGAAAGGCTGCGGCCGCTATCGGTAACCCCATTCTGTTAAACACCTATTCCAAACATTTTCATCCTTATGGCATTCAGATGGCGCAGAGCTTATGTGAGCGCAGACATTTCTCAAATAGAACCCAATTCCTGCAATTGAAGGATACTTATGAGGAATTATGGAAAAACGGGGTGATTCCTATTGCCAATGAGAACGATGTGGTGAGTGATCTGGAACTTAAGTTCTCTGATAATGATGAGCTGGCTACTTTGCTGGGGGTCGGTTTTGGAGCCTCACTGATCTTACTGGGCACCTCTGTGCCTGGGGTATTGGATAAGGATGGCAAGGTGATCGACAAGATTGACTCCATCAATAGCGATGTTTTTTCTCTGGCCAATAAGAAAACCTCTGACCTCGGCCTTGGTGGGATGGTCTCTAAGCTGACTTTTGCCCATTTGGCTTCGACCATGGGGATTAAAGTCGTGATTTTTGGCATCCGTACCGTGAATGGTATTCTGGATGCAGTTCAGGAGAAAACAGGAACTTCCTGTACACCAAAAAACTGTTCCATTTCTGCCAGAAATAAATGGCTGGCCAGCGGCAGTCTGGTAACGGGCAGATTGATGGTTGATGAGGGCGCATGTGAGGCGATCAGGAAACGCAAAAGCTTGCTGGCGGTAGGTGTCGTGGCTGTTGTGGAACAATTCGGTAACGGAGAGATCTTCGAGGTGATCGATGCGGAAAAAAATATAGTGGCGCTGGCCAGGGCAAAAGAAAGTTCAGCAGCCATATTGAAGGATTCAAAACAACATAACCTGGAAATTGCCAATGCCAGTGACATCGTGATCTTATAAGCAGCAAATGGAAACTATAGAAAGTCAATTGATCAACGCTAAAAAAGCAAGATACTCCATCGCTTCTTTAAGTGATAATGACCGTCAGGAAATCCTGATCAGGCTGGCAAAGGTGATCGCCGGGAAATCAGCAGAAATCATCACGGAGAACCTTAAAGACCTGCAAAAAATGCCGGATACAGATCCTAAAAAGGACCGTTTGCTCTTAAACGAAGCAAGGATCCTGGCACTGGCAGAGAGCCTTCGGGATGTGGCGGCTTTACCAGATCCTACAAACCAGTTGCTCTCTGAGCAAACCATGGCAAACGGACTCTTTATCCAAAAGAAAACGGTAGCCCTTGGTGTGGTAGGTGTGATTTATGAGTCCAGACCAAATGTGACGATAGATGTGGCGGCGCTTTGTATCCGGTCTGGAAACGTTTGCCTGCTGAGAGGCGGACAAGATGCGTATCATACCAACCTTTTCCTTGTTTCCCTCATTCAGGAGGTATTGACTTCATCAGGGATAGATAAGAATGTAGTGCAGCAATTACCTGCTGATCGTAAATATATTCTGGACATCCTCAAAGCGGAGAAATACATTGATGTGATCATTCCACGGGGTTCCAATGAACTGATTGACTTTGTGCGTAAAAATGCACTGGTTCCGGTGATAGAAACCGGTGCGGGTGTATGTCATACCTATATCGAAACCTCTGCGAAACTGAAAGAAGGAGCTGAAATCGTTTTCAATGCAAAAGTATCCCGTCCCTCGGTTTGTAATGCACTGGATACTGTATTGATAGACGAAGCGGTTGCGGATGATTTTCTGCAGATCTTATCGCCTTTACTGGCCACAGGAAAAGTCGAGATCTTTGCCGATGAAAGAGCGTTCAGTATCCTGAGTAAAACGAATTACCCTCAGCTTGTTCTTGCTGCTCCGGAAGATTTCGGGCGGGAGTTTCTGGACTATAAATGTTCGGTTAAAATCGTAAAGAATATAGAAGAAGCGCTGGCTCATATTTCTGATTTTTCTTCTAAACATTCGGAAGCCATCGTCACTGAAAATGCCGGTTCTGCAGAACGTTTTCTGGAGGAAGTAGATGCCGCCGTAGTTTACTTAAATGCCTCTACCAGGTTTACTGACGGACAGGTGTTTGGGCTGGGTGCGGAGATCGGAATATCTACCCAAAAACTCCATGCAAGAGGACCTTTTGCATTGGAAAAACTGGTCACAGAAAAGTGGATTGTAAGAGGGGATGGGCAAACCCGGAATTAGGGGATAGCATGCAATTCCCCACTTGGGGAAAAAAGAAGGACAATATTTGCCATACTGATCAGAAAATACCTACAAATAGGTATTACTACCTGTTTTTAGGTATGTGGCTTGACTTTTGAATATCATGAGAGAAAAACTGTCCCTGATAAATGCAAAATAATTTAAGCAATCCTCAACCTCTGCTATTAAAAATGCTGGGCGAAATAGAGGATTATGCAATTCTGTTTCTTGATCGACATGGAAATGTTGGCAGCTGGAATAAAGGAGCTGAAAAGATGAAAGGATATTCCTCAGAAGAAATTATTGGCTTGGATTTCAGGGTTTTTTATACGGAAGAAGCGAGGAAGAACAGAATTCCGGATCTTTTGCTGGAAGAAGCGCTATTGAAAGGAAAGGTGCAGCACAGGGGATGGAGGGTAAGGAAAGATGGGAAATTATTCTGGGCTCATGTGACCATTACCACCATCTATGATGACGACAATGAGGTCATGGGCTTCTCTAAGTTTACCCGCGACCTGACCGATAAATTGAACGCGGAAAAGGCACTTAAAGAATATGCACGCTTATTGGAATTCAGAAATAAGGAGCTGGAGCAATTCGTATATATTGCTTCTCATGACTTGCAGGAGCCACTCCTGACAGTCAATAATTTTATAGGGTTATTAAGAAAAGATTACGGGGAGCTGTTTGATGAAAACGGCGAATTATATCTCAAATACATCTGTGAGTCCACAGAGAAGATGAAATATCTCATCAAAGGTTTACTGGATTATGCCAGACTGGGAGCGCCCGCCCCCAGGGAACGTGTGAATTGTAATTTTTTACTGGAAACGCTGAAGCTGGAGCTTTCTGAAAAGATTGCAGCTTCCGGATTGACGATTGAGTACGACCATCTGCCGGAGGTTTATGGTTATGCTGCTGAATTAAAACAACTTTTTCATCACCTGATCAGCAACTCGCTGAAATTCAGAAAAAAGGATGTGCTTCCAAAAATCCAGATTATGGCTACAGAGGACGATCAATACTGGAACTTCGATTTCAGCGATAATGGAATCGGGATAGAAGCGAAGTATAAGGAGAAGATCTTTTCCATTTTTCAACGCCTGCATAGCCATGAGGATTATGAAGGTCATGGAATCGGGCTTTCTCATTGTAAAAAAATTGTAGAACTCCATGGGGGGGAGATCTTTGTGAAATCTGTCTTAAATCAAGGCAGCACTTTTTGTTTTAGTCTGAAAAACAATGTACCCCTATGAAAAAATTTAAGAATTTAAATTGTGTATTGCTGGTAGATGATGATGTCCCAACAAATTACATCCATCGGAGAATCGTTCAGAATACCAATATCGAAGTGAATGTCAAATCGATCACTTCGGCACAGGAAGCACTGGATTACCTCACCTTTTCAGGGAAGTATGAGCACGACGATACCTTAAGGCCGGGAATTATTTTCCTGGACATCAATATGCCCGGAATGAGTGGCTGGGATTTTATGGAAGAATATGGGAAAATCGATGCAGCACATAAAGCAAGGACAATCGTGATCATGCTGACCACTTCTTTGAATCCTGACGATGAATTAATGGCTTCTGAGAATAAAGAGATTGTAACATATATGCATAAACCACTCAATGAAGATGCTTTTGTTAAAATTGCAGGTAAATATTTTGAGGAGATTAACAATTAATTCTATAGATTGGCGGTAAATTAATTAACGAATGAAACCTCCATCTATTAAAGATATTGCTAAGAGAGCAGAAGTATCGATCACTACCGTTTCCTTTATCTTAAATGGTAAAGCCGAAAAGATGCGCATCAGTAAGGAGGTCATTAAGCGGGTCGAAGAGATCATTCTGGAGCTGGGCTTTAAGCCTAATCAGGTGGCCAGAAGTCTTAGAACCGGTAATACAAAGACCATTGGTCTGATTGTAGAGGATATTTCCAATCCGTTTTTTTCGGCCATTGCCAGACTTATTGAAGATAAAGCGTATAAAAAAGGTTATAAGATCAGTTATTCCAGTACGGAGAATGATCCTGTAAAAGCAAGAGAACTGATCGAGATGTTCAAGTCGAGAAAAGTTGATGCTTATATCATTGCACCCGTTCCGGGAATTGAAGAAGACATTAAACAATTGCTCGCAGAACGGATTCCTGTGGTCATCTTTGACCGGAATCTGCCTGACCTTGATGTCAATTACGTGGTGGTCGACAACTTTGAAGGAGGCTATTCGGCAGCAGAATTTCTCTTGAAAAAAGGAAAGAAAAACATTGCCTTCGTTACGGTAGATGTAGAAGTTGATCAGATCAACAACCGTTTCCTGGGTTACCAGAAAGCGCTGAGAGATTACGGCATTGAATCCAATGAGAAAACGCTGGTCAAAATCCCTTTCGACAGTACAGAAGAAGATACCAATGAAAGATTAAAGGTGTTATTTGAGGAGAATCCTCAGCTGGATGCAGTGTTTTTCTCTACGAACTACCTCGCGGTTAGGGGCTTATTCTTTTTCAAAACCATTCAGAAACCGATCAATGATGATTTCATGATTGTGGCTTATGATGATCAGGATGTATTCAGGATTCATAGTCCTCCGATCAGTGTGGTAGATCAACCCATAGAACAGATCGCTGAAAAGATCATTGATGTCATTCTTCAGGAACTTTCTGTGGATAGATCTTTACCCCAGACTGAAAGAAGTAAGGTAATTTTACCTACTAAATTTATAGAAAGATGATTTAGAGGCTTAAGCCTCTAAATCTTTCATAATCGCTTTAACTTTGTCGCCAAGTCTGGCATCCGTTTCTTTAAAGCTTTCTTTATCTTTTAATGGTGCGTTTACGCTGCAATAGAACTTGATTTTAGGCTCTGTTCCGGAAGGTCTTGCTGAAACAATGCTGCCATCAGCAGTAATGAATTGCAATACATCCGATTTCGGAAGTTCAAGTTTCTTTTTCTCTCCGCTGATTAAATCAGTTTCTGTACCGAGCTCATAATCTTTCAGGGTAGCCACTTTAGCACCGCCAAGGGTAGCAGGTGGGTTGTTTCTGAATTTTTCCATCATGGCTTTGATCTCTTCAGCTCCGGTTTTTCCTTTTTTAGTGATGGAAACCAGTTCTTCTTTATACAAACCGTATTCTACATACATGTCTAACATGGCATTGTACAGACTGCTGCCTTTATCTTTGTAGAAAGCGGTCATTTCAGAGATGAATGCACAGGAAACGATTGCATCTTTATCCCTCACCAGTTCGCCGATCAGGTAGCCATAGCTTTCTTCACCACCACCTATAAAGGTCTTTTTGCCTTGCAGGCTGGTCATGAGTTGCCCGATCCATTTGAATCCGGTTAGGGTATTGTAAAAGGTGACGTTTTTCTTTTTCGCAATCTCTTCGATCAGGTTACTCGTTACAATGGTTTTCACAATGTACTGATCGCCGGTTAGTTTTCCTTTTTCTTCCCATGCACTCAGCAGGTAATTGATCAGTAAGCTTCCGGTTTGGTTTCCATTCAGCAATACAAATTGTCCGTCGTTATTTTTTACCGCGATACCTACTCTGTCGGCATCAGGATCTGTTGCCAGTACCAGGTCGGCATCAATTTCTTCAGCTTTTTTAAGGGCCAGGGTTAAGGCTTCTTTTTCTTCCGGATTTGGGTAAACCACGGTAGGGAAATTGCCATCCGGTGTACTTTGTTCTTCTACCAGGGTCAGGTTGGTAAAGCCAAACTGTGCCAATGCCTGAGGTACAAGTGTGATTCCGGTACCATGAATAGGAGAGTAAACGATTTTCAGGTCTTTCTGGCGGGCGATGGCTTCCGGAGATACCGATAGTTCGGTGATCTTATCCAGGTAAAGCTGATCAATTTCTTCTCCGATCAGTTCAATATTTGCCGCTACACGGTCGAATTTTACCTGATCGATGTTTGTGATTTTCGCCACCTCATCCATTACCATCGTGTCATCAGGTGAAGTGAATTGTCCACCATCTGCACCATATGCTTTATAACCATTGTATTCTTTAGGGTTGTGTGAGGCGGTCAGCATCACACCACTGCGGCAACCCAGCTCTCTGATGGCAAAAGAAAGTTCTGGTGTTGGTCTCAATGCCTTGAAGAAATAAACATGGATTCCGTTGGCAGAAAATACATCAGCAGTAATGCCAGCGAAATAATCTGAATTGTTACGGCTGTCGTGCGCAATGGCTACTTTAATCTTTTCGCCAGGGTATTTTTGAAGCAGGTAATTACACAATCCCTGTGTTGCCGTTCCAATGGTGTACTTATTGATCCTGTTGGATCCTGCACCCATGATCCCGCGTAATCCACCTGTTCCGAACTCCAGATTCCTGTAAAAAGAGTCTGTCAGCTCCGTAAAAGCTTCTTTGTCTAAAAGCTGTTGAATTTCTTCTTTTGTTTTCGTGTCGTAATTACCATTAAGCCATTGGTTGATGGTGTCTAAGGTTGCGGCTTCTAATTGCATATTATAGGGTTAAAACTGATGATTCCAAATTTTATTTTGTGTATTTCGCATTAAATGTCGGCGATTTTTTTAATTTCACGCCCAATTACAAGTATATAGCCAATTTATCAAAAAATAAAATTCTTACCTCAATTAAATGAAGATATTAAAGTTTGGAGGAACTTCCGTTGGAAGCCCTGAGCGCATGAAAAAGTTGCTGGATATCATAAATCCGGCCGAAGAGCAAATTGTGGTCCTGTCGGCCGTGTCTGGCACAACCAATAGTTTAGTGGAAATTTCAAGCAAACTTCTGAAGGAGGATAAACAGGTGGCGTTAAGTTTAATTAACGCATTAAACCAGAAATATAATGAGTTTGTAGTTGAGCTATTACCTGAAGGCGAATTCCGCGGTCAGGGACAGGAAGTGGTGGATTATCATTTCAGCTTCTTAAGCTCGTTGGTGAATGATATTTTTACCCCGATCGAAGAGAAGGTAGTCCTTGCACAAGGGGAATTGCTATCTACTACTTTGTACCATATTTACCTGAAATCTATCGGTGTTCCATCCGTATTGCTTCCTGCATTGGATTTCATGAAAATTGACGAAGACAATGAGCCGGATGTTCCTTACAGTACCAAGCATTTGCAGCCATTACTGGAACAGCATAAAGGAAACAAATTGTTCATCACTCAGGGTTTTATCTGCAGAAACAGCTTTGGTGAAGTAGACAACCTGCGTCGTGGGGGAAGTGATTATACGGCTTCTTTGATTGGTGCTGCAATTATGGCGGAAGAAGTTCAGATCTGGACAGACATCGACGGGATGCACAACAATGATCCGAGGATTGTAAAAGGTACGAAGCCCATCTCTCATCTTTCATTTGATGAAGCTGCTGAGCTTGCTTATTTCGGGGCAAAGATTTTACATCCACAGTCGGTATTCCCGGCACAAAAATACAAGATCCCTGTCCGTTTATTGAACACAATGGAGCCACAGGCTGCCGGAACGTTGATTTCTACAGACAGTGAAAAAGGAAAGATCAAATCTATTGCTGCTAAAGACGGCATTACGGCCATCAAGATCCAGTCAAGTAGAATGTTACTGGCTTATGGTTTCCTTAGAAGGGTATTCGAAATCTTTGAGCGGTATAAAACGCCAATCGATATGATTACCACCTCCGAAGTTGCCGTTTCTTTGACAATAGATTTTACCGATAACCTGGATAAAATAGTAGAAGAGCTGCATGCTTTCGGTTCAGTAGAGATCGATAATGACCAGAGCATCGTTTGTGTAGTAGGTGATTTCAGTGCAGATAAGCATGGTTATGCAGCACGCGTACTGGATTCGATTAAACACATTCCTATCCGGATGATCTCTTATGGAGGGAGTAATTACAACATCTCCCTGCTGATCAATACGAAGGATAAAACGGAAGCTTTAAAGAGTTTACATAACCGTTTGTTTGAATAGGAGACGGGTTTACCGTTTTCTTAACCAGACAACAATGGCAAAGAGAATGATGACCAGTCCAAAAAAGAGCCTGACCCTGCGGTCGTACTCTTTACTGCTCATCTTTTTGTTCTTATAATCGAGATAATTGCCGAAATAGATTAAACTCAAAACAACGATAAAAAATATAATCAGATACTTGAACATTATGTTTTCCGATAAAGATATAGCACGTTTCGCAAATTTAGAAACACCCTTTTATTATTATGACCTTACTTTACTGCAAAAAACGTTAAGTGATTGCGCAGCGGCCGCTAAGGTATATAATTTTCATGTGCACTATGCCATGAAAGCAAATTTCAATCCTGCAGTTTTACAAAAAATCAAAACCGTGGGTTTTGGTGCAGACTGCGTAAGCGGGGGAGAAGTGAACAAGGCGATTGAAATTGGTTTCGACAAAAAGCAGGTTGTTTTTGCGGGGGTGGGTAAATCCGACCGCGAGATCAATGCCGCCCTGGACCATGACATTTTCTGCTTTAATGTGGAGTCTATTCAGGAGCTGGAAGTGATCAATGAGCTGGCCGCAAAGAAAGGAAAAGTAGCGAGGGTGGCGATCAGGATCAACCCAAATGTGGACGCACATACGCACCATAACATTACCACCGGACTGGATGAGAATAAATTTGGGGTAAATTCATGGGATTTACCTGCCTGTGCGGATACTTTAAAAAACAGCCCGAATCTTGAATTTATAGGGATTCACTTCCATATCGGATCGCAGATCACGAATCTGGATGTGTATAAAAACCTTTGCGTTCGTGTAAACGAATTTGCAGTATGGTTTGAAGAACGTGGATTTATTGTGAAGGTGTTAAACGTTGGTGGTGGTTTAGGAATTGATTACCACAATCCGGAACAACAGGTGCCTGATTTTGCTGCATATTTCAAAGTATTCCAGGATTTTCTGGAAGTAAGGTCTAACCAGGAGGTACATTTTGAACTGGGAAGGGCATTGGTAGGTCAGTGTTCCTCACTGATCAGCAGGGTGCTTTACGTGAAAAACGGAAAGAAAAAGAACTTTATCATTTTAGATGCAGGGATGACAGAGCTGATGAGACCGGCATTGTATCAGGCCTACCATAAAATTGAAAACATCTCTAAACTTGCAGTTGCTGATGCGTTAAAATACGATGTGGTTGGACCGATTTGTGAAAGCACAGATTGCTTTGGTAAAGAGGTAGAATTGCCGGAAACTTTCCGTGGTGACCTGATTGCTTTGCGCAGTACAGGAGCGTATGGAGAAGTAATGGCTTCGCACTACAATTTAAGAGAGAACATCGTGTCGGTGTACGACACAGAAGGATAAAACGTAAAACAGAAAGATAAAACGTAAAAAGGAGATCATTAACGATCTCCTTTTTTATTGCATTTGATGATTTCTTTTGCACTTAATTAATTTTTATGGCATTTGATCAGAAAGAAGGGCTGGCTTTCATTGATGCTTGTAATTTCAAATAATCCGGCTTTGCTAAATTCTGATTTTATAGATTCCTCATCATAAAAGAACATCTGTACCCCATCAAATATTTCGTAACGGTCTTTGCTGATGTGCTTGCCCTGTCCGTAGGTATGTGCTGCCTTCGAAATTACGGTAAAGACCATGTAGCCATCGTCTGACAGTTGATCATAGCAATCACGGATTAATTTTTCCCTTTCGCTGCTGTCCAGTAAATGAATTAAAGCATAGCAAAAGATCCCATCATATTGGTTTTGATCAAAAGGCATATCGGTTACGGAACCATGATGGATCACCATATCTGTTCCATAATGTTTTTCCGCCATTTCAATCGCCGTTTTAGAAATCTCAATTCCGGTTACAGTTATCCCGCTTTCTTTAAAAATTTGCGCGTTCCTTCCGTAACCAATTCCAGGTATCAGGATATTCTTCAGCGATTTTTCAACAAAAAAATCCCTGGTCAGGAGGGCAGATTTTGAAGGTTCAAAGCCCCACATTTCTTGTTTTTCTTCAAAGGCTGATTCCCAGAATTCTGGTTTTCCGGCTTCATTTGCCATAATGTATGCGATTTATAAGCTTATTTTTTTGGATATTCCGGCAGGGGTACAAACTCCTGATCATCACCCGGTATTTTAGGAAAAGTTTGTGCTTTCCAGTCTTCACGTGCCTGATTGATCCTTTCTTTATCCGAAGATACAAAGTTCCAGTTGATGTGACGTGCTTCCGGTAATTCCTCTCCTCCAAAGATATACAGGGTGGTGCCTGCTTCTATTTCAAATTCACAAAGTTTACTGTCGTGAGCCACCAATAGTTGTTTCGTTCCAAAATTGCTTCCTTCCGCATTGATGCTGCCATTTAAGATGTACAAGCCACTTTCTCCGTACAGGTGTTCCCCAATTTTTACATGTTGGGTAGTGTCAGACTTTATTTCAATGAAATACAGTTTACTGTACACCGGAACCGGAGATTCTTTTCCGAAGGCGGAGCCGGCAATGAGTTTGATTTGCAGGCCATTCTGTTCCCAGGAAGGAAGGTCAGCTTCTTCAACATGCGAAAAGCTGGGCTCAATTTCTTCCAGTTCTTTAGGTAAGGCAATCCAGATCTGAAGACCATGGAGGGTATATGGCTTATTTTGCAGGCGTTCGGGTCTTCTTTCAGAATGAACCACACCTTTTCCGGCAGTCATCCAGTTTACCGCACCTGGTTTGATTTCAGCTACTGCACCAGTGCTGTCACGGTGCATGATGGCGCCTTCAAACAGAAAGGTCAGGGTCGATAAACCGATATGTGGATGGGGTGGGACATCTGCATTTTGTTCTGCGCTGACCTCAACGGGGCCCATATGATCGATAAATACAAAAGGCCCTACATGGCGTTTATCAATAAAAGGCAGCAGACGGCCAACCATAAAATTGCCGATACTGGCTGCTTTTTCCGGGATGATGATTCCTATATTTGACATATCATTTTTTTTATCTAAAATACGGCTTTAATCAAGACCTGCCCATTACCATATGTTAAGAAATATGAATCTGGTTTTACACTTCAAAAACAGGAAGAAATAAAGGCTTGATGTTACTCTTCGAAAAAGTCGATCAGACCACCAAAATAATATTCGGTTAATCCGGAAGTGAACTCTTCATAATCTTCATCAGGGATATTGGTTTGGACGAATTCCAGTGAAGTACCTTTTTTATCTGCATGAAGTTTAATGGTCACGATAGAAGGTTCATTTTCTTCTCCGAAATACCATTGCTGAACTATCTTTTTGCCGTATTCCAGTTCCAGGTTTTTACCCACGATATCGCCATCCCAAAAAGAGAATTCTGTGTTTACTTCTTCGGTAAATTCTGCTTCAGCGCCTGTCCACAGTTGAATGCTTTGTGCTTTTGTCATTGCCCAGTACACCTCTTCAGGAGGGGCAGGGAGGGAGTAGTATTTTTTAAATGTTTTCATGATCAGTGTTATCTTGTCGTTTGGCGGTAGCCTGATGGTTATAATGTTTCATCATTTCGGTCCGCCATTCTAATTCTGAATATGGAAATACAAATGTTTCTTCGACGCGCACAGACTTCTTCAAATATAAAATCCACAATAAACTGAAGATCATTGAACCGATCAATCTGCTGATTTCTGTTTTTACAGGGGAGATTCCGATGTCGTCTTTTAACAGCCAGTAAATGCCACAATTCAAAATTAAAAAGCAAATATATCCAAATAAGAAGGGAATATAGAGTGCAGAGAAGCTTTTACGCCTGTTAAAGAGTAAAAATATACCTAAGATCGAAGCGCATAACAGGATTCCGAAGGAGATCGCCTGTAAAATAAGCATCCCTTTTACACTGTATTCCAGTAAGGTAGATTCCTGAGTCAGGCCTTTCCAGACCTGATGGTCCCATAGTCTGAAAGACATCACTCTGGCTAATAATCCGAACGGCAGTAATACTGCCTGAATGCTTAGTAAGATCAGCCAACCCCTGATTGGTTTTGCTTCCTGAATCTCTTCTAAGGAGTAAGGGGAGTTGGACTGGTAAATTTTCAGGGCGTAAATGACCGAAATCACAAGGGTGATGATCGTGATGATCACCAGAAAGGGATTCCCTATGCCGGCAGTTGCAGCAGGTCCCCAGGAGATGTAATAACTGAGGTGATCCAGGACTTTTGCCCTTGCCTTTACATATGATTTTACTTCTGAGCCATTAATAAAGGCCTTCTTTCCCCTAAAGGTATAACTGAGGGTTAGTGTTTTGTCTTTTTGATGACCATTGCTTTCGAAAAAGAAATAATCATTGTCTACCGTAACCGGATTGATGTCCATGTTCCATCTTTCCGGCGTAATGATCTCTATAAACTGTTCGATATTGACCGGAGATTTCAGCGATAGTGGTGCCGTTCTCGCTTTTGCGGGAATATTCCGCATCTCATGACTGATCATATCTGCCACAAAAGAAACATAGGGGCGACCATCATCTGCATCTGTAGCCCAGATGTCACTGATTTCATAGCTTTCTGTAACTTCCAGTGTATTGGTTGCATCATTGTCTCTGATCACAATTTCCCCGGCTTGCGAGATATTGGTGTAAAGTTTTGAATAATACTCCAGGTAAGATTTTTCTAAATCATCCGTTCCGGTCTCTGCCAGTTCCGACCGCATATTATCTGCATACTGACCTGTATACGTTGTTTTAATGAGAAGTTTTGCCTGTTGATCTGCTGTGGTATCCGGCAGGGTAAAACTGAGTTTGGCTACCTGTTTGCCTGTCGGCTTGCTGATCACTCTTTCCAGTGCATTTACCCCTTTTTTAACCACTAATGCATAGCCATAATCAGGGAAATATATTTGATCCACGGGGCCTCTCTGATAGGAGATGGTGGGGTCTATCCATATTTTTTTCTGCTGATGCTCCACCAAAACCACGACATGGTTAAAGGCAAATGGGCTGGGCAGTGTTTCATTCGTTTTTACAGTGGTATAGGTATCAGCATAAGCCATATAAGCGCTGATGTTCATCGGAGCGAGCAGGTGAACCAATAATAAAGACTTATCCTTACAGTCACCATAGCGCTGTTTCATCACTTTCTCCGGCGAGTTAGGTTTATGGGAATACTGGCCCACTTCAATACCCATATACCTGATTTCGTCCTGTACAAACCTGGTGGCCAGCTCCAGGTATTTATCAGGCTTATTTCCGGATTTTGCTTTTAGTTCCTGAACTTTTTTATCGAGTAATGGGGAATTCAGATTGGGGTAATCATTGATCATCAACCCCCAGTTGACCACTTCATTCCAGTTTTTATATTCTGTGAGCTGTGTTCTTCTGAGTGGGCTGTACCAGGAAGGCTCAAAATCTGTCACCCGATGGGTTTTTGTTAAGCGGCTTTCCCATTCGTACAAGGTCAGTCCATCTTTTTCAGAAACTTTTGGCCCATTATTGAAATTGAAGTTCTTCATCTGAAATGACCTGCTTTTACTGAAGATCATATTGGTATAAAGGTGACCTACGCTGCTGGCCCCTTCAAAGTAAAGTTGAGTGGCATGTTTCTGACCAAAAATGGGGTTGTTGCCTTTGATCGTATAAGCATATTCAATGCGGTCTCCTTTTCTCACATCATCCAGAAGCAGGAAAGCGTCGTAAGTCCCGCTGTAAATAAATTTAGAAAGGTCCTTTTCCGTTTGCAGGACTTTAAACTTATGGGACTGCAGCAGGTCTGTAGACTGGTTATTTCTCCATAACAGGATCTTGTGGAAGATCAGCTTCTGAAAACCCGGTTCGTAAGTTACAGAGACTTCTGATCCGTTTTGTACGCCTGCATCAGATACGATC
Organism: Pedobacter caeni; assembly: GCF_900129215.1. Classification (GTDB taxonomy): domain Bacteria; phylum Bacteroidota; class Bacteroidia; order Sphingobacteriales; family Sphingobacteriaceae; genus Pedobacter; species Pedobacter caeni. Next base: position 37,896 of record NZ_FQUQ01000001.1, read on the forward strand.
TCGCGGATGATATGGGTATATTCTTCCTGTAATTCTACATGGTTCTGGTTTTCATAAAGAGAAAGGAAATAGCCGTCAGAAATGTCTTTGGCAGGAGGGCTGGCTCCTTTACGGTCTGCTTTGACTGTCCATGAAGGATCTTTACGGTCGATGCTGAAGTTTTTTCCTTGTCCGGATGCAGTGCTGATGGCTATAAAACATAAAAATGCCAATAGGGGCATTTTTATGTTGATGTGAAATGTGGTGGAGCGCATCTATCTGAAAGATTGATTGGGTTTATTTGAAGGCATTTAGTCCGGTCACATCCATACCGGTGATCAATAAGTGGATGTCATGTGTACCTTCATAAGTAACTACCGATTCCAGGTTCATCATGTGTCTCATGATCGAGTATTCACCGGTGATCCCCATTCCGCCTAACATTTGTCTGGCGTTACGAGCGATGTCCAGTGCGATCTCCACACTGTTTCTCTTCGCCATAGAAATCTGCTCCGCAGTAGCCCTGTTTTCGCTTTTCAAGACGCCTAAACGCCATACTAACAATTGCGCTTTGGTAATTTCAGTCACCATTTCTGCGAGTTTCTTTTGTTGCAGCTGGAATCCTCCGATAGGTTTTCCGAACTGTACACGTTCTTTAGAATAGCGTAATGCAGTATCGTAGCAGTCCATCGCAGCACCTAACGCACCCCAGGCAATCCCATAACGGGCCTGGTTTAAACAGCCCAACGGGCCTTTTAATCCGCTGATTTCAGGGAAAATATTTTCTTTAGGCACTTTTACATTGTCAAATACCAGTTCTCCGGTAGCTGAAGCCCTTAAGCTCCATTTGTTATGTGTTTCGGGAGTGCTGAAGCCTTCCATTCCTCTTTCTACCACTAACCCTCTGATTTTTCCGGATTCATCTTTAGCCCATACCACTGCGATATCGGCGAAAGGGGCATTGGAGATCCACATTTTAGCGCCATTTAAAAGGTAATGGTCGCCTTTGTCTTTTATATTGGTTACCATTCCACCTGGATTAGATCCATGATCAGGTTCGGTTAATCCGAAACAGCCCATCAGTTCTCCGGTAGCTAATTTTGGTAAATATTTTTTACGTTGTTCTTCTGTGCCATAAGCATAGATCGGGTACATCACCAATGAGCCCTGTACAGAAGCGGTAGATCTGATTCCCGAATCGCCACGCTCTATTTCCTGCATCAGGATCCCGTAAGCGATATAGTCGAGTCCGGCACCACCGTACTCCACTGGGATGGTTGGTCCGAAAGCACCAATTTCTCCCAGACCTTTGATCAGGTGTTTCGGGAATTCTGCCCTCTGTGCATAGTCCTCAATGATGGGACTCACTTCTTTCTTTACCCAGTCTCTGGCTGCAGAGCGGATCAGCTTGTGTTCTTCTGTAAGTAATTCGTCGAGTAAATAATAATCAGGAGCTTCGTAAAGGTCTTTTTTGGCAGATTTATTCATTGTTTACACTATATTTGGTTAAGTGATCAGCTTTGCTTTTGTTTGAAACGGGATTTTTTCGAACCCCTTTGCTTCAAAGGTAATAATTTCGGGGAATGGCTGGTGAAAACCGTCCAAAAAATTAATTTTGCCAAATGAGTTCAGCAAATAACTATATACAGACCGTTGCGTTAAGAGATGTAAAGTGTTTCGCCCTGCATGGGTGGTACCCGGAAGAACATTTAACCGGGATTTACTTTTTGGTAGATGTGGTGGTTACCTTTGTTCATTCCGGAGATACAGAAAACCTGAACCATACCGTGAATTATGAAGTGATCAATACCATCATTCTGGAAGAAATGCAACGCACCCAAAAGATGCTGGAAACGGTAGTGAAAAACATTCTGGACCGTGTGATTGCCCATTATCCTTTTGTGCGGACTGCTCAGGCAGGGATCCGCAAAATGAACCCGCCAATGCCGGGCGAAGTGGGGCATTCTTTTGTTCAGTTAAGTTATACTGCTCCTGAAGAAGCTTCTGCTTAAATTAAATACATTGTTAGATCAAACCCTCTTAAATTAATTGAACATTAATATCATTTTTAAATTACTCCGCTTAAAGATTAAAAACCAAATATATAATGGAATACACTAAAATAACTTCAGAATTGCTGGAGCTGATCAAAACGGCTGTTGGCGCGGAAAGTGTTTTTACGGATGAAGATTCTTTAAATACTTATTCTCACGATGAGACTGAAGATTTAAAATATTACCCTGAAGTAGTGGTAAAACCTAGAAATACGGATGCTGTAGCTGCTTTATTAAAGTTATGTAATGAACAGCATGTTCCTGTAACTCCCCGCGGTGGCGGAACCGGATTAAGCGGTGGTGCATTGCCGGTTTTTGGTGGAGTGCTGCTTTCTATGGAAAAGTTCAAACAAATCATAGACATTGATACGGAGAACCTGCAGGCTGTAGTGGAGCCAGGTGTAATCACTCAGGAATTTATGGATGCTGTTGCAGAAAAAGGATTGCTTTATCCCATAGACCCTTCGAGTAAAGGTTCCTGCTTTATCGGCGGAAATGTGGCGCATGGCTCCGGCGGACCAAGAGTGGTAAAGTACGGTACCATTCGTGAATATATCCTGAACCTGGAAGTGGTCCTGCCAACAGGTGAGGTGATCTGGACAGGTGCAAATACGTTGAAGTATGCCTCGGGTTATAACCTGACGCAGCTGATGATCGGTTCGGAAGGAACCTTAGGGGTGGTGACCAAGATTGTCACCAAACTGATTCCAAGGTCTCAGCACAGTGTCTTGATGATGGCTTCTTTTTCGGAGAATGAACAAGCCTGTGGCGCAGTGTCTGCGATATTCAGGGCAGGGGTGATTCCTTCTGCTTTGGAATTTATGGAAAGAAGAGGGGTAGAGTGGGTAGTAGAATATGACGACATCAAGTTTGACCTTAAAGACGGCGTGAATGCTTTTCTGTTGATCGAATTTGACGGGAATGATATGGATACCATTTTTAAGGACTGTGAACAGGTGAATGCCGTGTTGGAAGAGTTTGGTTGTACAGATGTACTATTTGCTGATACAGCGATGCAAAAGGACGAACTGTGGAGAATCAGACGGACCATGCCTGAGTCGGTGAAATCAAACTCCATTTATAAAGAAGAAGATACGGTAGTACCAAGAGCAGCCCTGCCTCAGCTGATTAAAGGAATTAAAGAGATTGGCGGCAGATATGGCTTTGAAAGTGTGTGTTACGGACATGCGGGTGATGGAAACCTGCATGTGAACATCATCAAAGCAGGGATGAGTGATGAGGATTGGAAAAACAAGTTGAAAGACGGTATTGTTGAAGTGTTTGAACTGACCAGTGCATTGGGCGGAACCATTTCCGGAGAGCATGGGATTGGTTTGGTACAGAAGGATTTTATGCCGATTAAATACAGTGAAATCAATCTGAACCTGATGCGCAGCATCAAAAAAGTATTTGACCCATCAGGGATCCTGAATCCTGGAAAAATCTTTTAAGGTTTTTACAACTGGAATAAGAAAGGATGACCGGATTAATTTCCGGTCATCCTTTTTTTATGGAAAATTTAATGTCAGATAAAGGTCAGACCTTTGAATTGGGGATTGGTTTTTGATGTAGCATGTTCTATTTTAGAAAAATAATGGATAAAACAAAGATTTTGCTGGTTGAAGATACACCGGATCTGGTTTCAATAATAGTGAGGGGACTGGCTGCAGAAAATATGGAAGTAAGTGTGGCGGGAGATGGGATTACCGGATTGGAAATGGCATTAAAATACGATTTTGACGGGATTGTTTTAGATATTATGCTTCCCGGAATGAATGGTATTCAGGTATGTAAGGAAGTCAGAACTAAAAACTCTGCTATTCCGATATTGATGCTGACTGCTTTGGGGAGTACAGAGAATGTGGTGACCGGCCTGGAGAGTGGAGCTGATGATTACCTGGTTAAGCCGTTTAATTTCGTAGAACTGGTGGCTCGTATCAAAACCTTATTAAGGAGAAGTAAAGGGCATATGAACATCGCTTCCGATGTTTTAAGTATTGCAGATCTTCAGGTGAATACGAGTTCAAAGTCGGTCAGCAGGTCAGGACAGGCTGTTCAGCTTACCGCAACTGAATACCGTTTGCTGGAATACCTGTTGAAAAATCAGAATAAGGTGCTTTCAAGGGTCCAGATTCTGGAAAATGTATGGGATATTGATTTCAATATGGGGACTAATGTGGTCGATGTATACGTCAATTACCTGAGAAAGAAAATTGATGCCGGTGCTAAAGAGCGCCTGATTCATACGGTATTTGGAATGGGATACATCATGAAACATTCCCTTGAACACCAGGAGCTCCGTTAGGTATGAAGATTCAGACTAAGATTACCCTTCTTTTCTTCAGTATTGGAGCCGTTGGACTCATTTTATTAAATTTCACCATTTTCTATTTTGTTTCCCAGTTCAACTTTCAGGATTTCTTTAAGCGGCTGGAAGCGAGGGTAAACCTGGCGGCCGACATTTACATTCATCCTGATGAGCTTTCCTCAACCTATAAGGAGATGAGGACAAAGTATCTGGAGAAGCTGGAAGATGAGCAGCAATACATCATCGGACTGGACTCTTTAAACAGGTTAAACGGGGATGTTCCCAAAAATATTCCCGGTGATTTTTTCTATCAGGTGCTGAAAGAAGGAAAGGCCAGTTATAATGAAGATAACCGTTTTTTTTACGGAAAGTTATTTAAAGAAAAAAAGGAGAAGCATATTGTAATTGTGACTGCTTTAGATCCTTATGGTTTTCGCGAGTTGGAAACATTGAGGAAGGTCATGATTTTTGTCTTCATCATCTCTTTGTTTCTAACCTATATTGCCGGTAAAGTGTTTTCCCATTATACCGTTAATCCGATTCGGACTGTGATGAGAAAAGTAAAGAACATTTCGGCCAATAACCTGCATTCCAGGTTGGAAGAACTGGGTGGGAACGATGAAATGTCTGAGCTGGTGCTTACATTTAACAATATGCTGAACCGTCTGGAAACGGCATTTGAAACTCAGAATAACTTTGTGAGCAATGCTTCTCATGAGCTTAAAACCCCATTGTCGATCATTACCGGAGAGGTGCAACTCCTGCTTGCGGGAGGAGAATTGTTGCCAGCTGCAGAAAAATCTGCCAAGGTCATTCTCTCTCATGCAGAACAACTGGAACACATTATCACCAGTTTGCTGGGTTTAGCGCAATCGGGATTTGATGGAAAAAAGCAAAACTGGCAGAAGATCAGGATTGATGAGCTGGTGATGATGGTGGCGGGATTCGTTAAGAAAATTGACGAAAAGAGTGTGCTGGAGCTTGATTTTTCTGCACTTCCCGAAGATGAATCTCTATTGTATACAGAAGGGAACGTCAATTTATTGCAGCTGGCATTGAGTAACATTATTCTGAATGCCTGTAAATACTCCAGTCACCAGACCGTGAAGATTGAGCTGCGTTTAGAGCATAAAAGAATTTTGATCGTGGTGACTGATCAGGGGATCGGGATTCCTGTAAAAGATCAGCAGTATATATTTGAACCTTTTTTCCGGGCATCCAATACCAGCGAGTTTAACGGACATGGAATCGGTCTGCCACTTACACTCAATATTATCCGCTTACACAAAGGCTCAATTGGTATAAATTCTGAAGTAGAAAAGGGAACGCAAATGCGGGTGGTATTGCCCATCAGTTCCTGATTTATCCGGGCTTTTTCCAAATTATTCCTTCCTTTTTCTAATGACTTTCTAATAAGTTGGTTTTCAAAATATTCGTTTTGGGAATAAACAGCATTGAGAGGTCAGCAGGCATGATATTGCCCGCAGGTTTTTGTTGTAAACTCTAATCAAATTATAATTTTTTCCTTAAGCCCTCCTAATTTCTGTCCGGTAAAATTGCATAAGTAATTAAAGTTTAACCCCTTAAAACAAATTAATATGCAAACCATTTTAATCCCAACAGATTTTAGCACTTCCAGTCTGGACTGTATGTCTCAGCTTTGTTCTCAAAACCATTCAGAGGAGCTGACTTTGGTTTTTGTTCATATGTTTAAGCTTTCTGATTCTATCGGAGACTTGCTGATGTTGTCCAGAAGATCCAGAGAATATGAATATGTAGGTGAATCATTTTACCAGCAATGCGATGAATTGAGGGTTCAGTTTCCGAATATAAAAGCAATTAAAATCGAGTTTTTTTACGGAAGTACGCTTGTGCTGTTTAGAGAATTTCTGGACTTTCATGAAGTAACTGGTATTCTTCATCCCTCAAATTGTTCCTGGAGCAGCATTAACGGGGCCAGCATTAATCCCAATGTCTTAGCGCATAAACTGGGATTGCCGGAGGTAACGATCAGAAGAAGACCAGCGGGTATCCCTGTAGCGGAAGGACTCGTTGTATTGCGTGAAGAAGTTGTTGTTTAGCATTCCTAACCCCAGAATTTATGTTATTAAAAGAAAATATTCCTGTTCAGTATATCCTGGGCAAGATCAAGAAAGAGATGCTGTGGGTAACTGTTTATGCAGTCCTGATTGCTGTCCTGTATGAGAATTTTCATATCACCCGGATATCCATTCCAATTGCTGTTCCTACCATTCTGGGGACTGTTATTTCCCTGTTACTCGCCTTTAAATCCAATCAGGCTTACGACAGGTGGTGGGAGGCAAGAACCATCTGGGGTGCAATCGTGAACGACTCCAGAACGCTGACACGGCAGCTCATTACATTTATTGATGTGCCTTTTGGCTCATCTGATGAGCATTCATTTTGTGAGCGTGTGGCAAAAAGACAAATTGCCTGGTGTTATAGCCTTAGCAGGCATTTGAGAAGAGAGGATCCGCTTCATCAGCTGGAACGTTTTATCAGTGCCGAAGATATCGCATATATAAAGAGGTATAATAATATCCCGCTGGCTTTGCAGGAGCTTCAGGCAAGGGATCTGCGTAATGCTTTTAAGCTGGGCTGGATCAATGAATTTCAACAGATTCAGATCGATAAAACGTTAACGGCCTTTTCAAATGAAATGGGTGGATGTGAAAGGATTAAGAATACGGTGTTTCCATCTACCTATGCGGTGTACATTCATTTTTCACTGATTCTGTTTATTATGCTCCTGCCTTTCGGACTGATTGAGTTCTTTGGGATTATTGAAGTTCCCCTGGTGATTGCAATTTCCTGTTCTTTTTTCTTAATTGAGAAAATGGCAATTCATCTGCAAGATCCTTTTGAAAATAAGCCCACAGATACGCCTACCACGACCATCTGCCGGACGATTGAAAAAGACATCAGGCAGATGCTTAAAGAAAGCCATCAGCATGATGAAGATCTAAAAGATAAATCTGTGCTTAATGAAGCGAATATATTTTATATCCTTTAAAGCTGTTTTAAAAAGTATCGATGAAACAGCAGCAATGAAATCCCCAATCCCTGGGCGTTTAAACCTTTGTGCCGGGTAGTTCAAACTATCCCGGTGCAGGGTTTTTACCGTTTAAGAATAGAACTTAGGCAGGTTTAATTTCCCTCCAGCTGTTCAAATGAAATCATTCTTGCCCTTTCGTGTTCAGGAATAGGGGCGGCAGCTTTTGTATCGTAGTCGAAGGCCACGCAGACTGTTTTCCCTTTACTGCAAACCACTTCTTTTCCATGTTCGTGTTTTACCAGCAGATACTCCAGGTCAAAGCTGCTGTTTCCGATTCTCGAAGTCCTCACATACATGCTGATTTTATCGTCGATCAGGATCGGAACGACATAGTCCAGGCTGGCCTTTGCGATGACAACACCGGTCTTCTTCCAGTCCCATTTAATAGCCACATTCCAGTACTTTGATCTGGCCACTTCCAGGTAAGTAAAGTATACTGCGTTATTCACATGGCCGAACATATCAAAATCAGCAAAACGGGTTTCAATCTCTGTTTTATACTTAAAACTGTCTAAATGGTTGATGATGTCTGCCTTTTTGTCTTGTGTTTTTGATTTGTTGCGCCAAAATGTCTTGAGATTCATAAAAAATACGGTTGGTATGAGTGTTGATTAGATGCTTAGTATAAAATTAAAACTTAAAAAATAGGAGAAATAAACAATGACACTAGTAAAATTTAACAACAGAACCAGAAACACTGCTCCATACTTTAACAACGTATTTGACTCTTTGTTTAGTGAGGCATTAAATAAAAATTTAACTGTAAACAAAATTCCGGGAGTAAACATTCTGGAAACTGAAGCAGAATATAAAATTGAATTGGCTGCCCCTGGTTTAACAAAAGAAGATTTTCAGATCAACTTAAAGAAAGATACACTTTCTGTATGGGCTGAGAAAAAAACAAGCGAAACTGATGAGAAAAAAGATTATAGCCGTAAAGAGTTTGATTATTTCTCCTTCGCCAGATCATTCGTATTGCCTGAAAGTGTAGATGCAGAAAAAATTGCTGCTGAATACATCAACGGGATTTTAAACATCACGATTGGTAAAAAAGATGAATCTAAATCTGCTACTAAAGAGATTAAAGTTTCTTAATACAAGAAAATACAAAGTTTTCATAATTGGTTTGGTTTAAGGTTGTAAGGGCATATCGGGAGATATGTCCTTATTTTTTTGCTTTAGAACAGAATGTTAAGATTTTTGTTATCCTATAAATCCCTGATCAATGAAAGCCATCGGAAAATTTATACTGCTGGAGCCGGAGGAATTTGATTCCTGGCTGAAGCTCCAAAGAAAGACAAGCAGAGCGATAAAACTCGTTCAATTACACCACACTTATATTCCTGCTTACAGTCATTTCAAAGGCGACAATCATTTTGCCTTATGTGAAGCTATGGAGCGCGCTCATCTTGAGCGTGGTTTTGCAGAAATCGCACAGAATTTTACCACCTTCCCCGATGGGAAGATCATGGTCTGCAGGAGTATGGATACCATCCCGGCAGGGGTAAAAGGAGCGAACACGAATGGAATATGCATAGAGAACGTGGGGAACTTCGATAGAGGAAAGGATGTGATGACTGAAGCGCAGCGCTCTGTGATCTTAATGATGACGAAAAGTTTGCTCGCTCATTTCGGCCTTGTGGCCAGCGATCAGAGTGTAATTTATCACCATTGGTATGACCTGAATGCCGGTAAACGGATCAAAGTGGAAGGTACTGGGGTCACTAAAAGCTGTCCCGGGACGAACTTCTTTGGAGGGAATACGGTAGCTGATTTTAATGCGCATTTGTTGCCTTTGCTAACCTGAAAACCATCCATATCATCAACTCATTATTAAGTCGGCAATACCAATTTGCAAAGAGTTGGACCTTGCTTTTAATCACTGAGTTATATGTGCATATTTGTTGTACTGTAAATTGAGCAGCAAAATTCTAAATCATTATTACGAACAACAAAATATGAAACACGGACTTCTAATTGACATGGATGGTGTCATTTACAGCGGCGAAACTTTAATAGAGGGCGCGGATAAGTTTATTGCCAATCTGCTTAAAAACGATATACCCTTTACTTTTATGACCAATAATAGTCAACGGACCCGATTGGATGTGGTACGTAAGCTAAAACTTCTTGGTATTGAAGTGACTGAAAAACATGTTTATACCAGTGCGATGGCAACGGGTAAATTCCTGGGCGACCAGGGCGAAAACGGAACTGCTTATGTGTTAGGAGAGGGTGGACTGATTACCAGTTTACATGAAAATGGCATCAACCTCGTGAATACCGATCCGGAGTTTGTGGTATTGGGCGAAGGCCGGAATTTTACTTTGGAAATGGTGCAACGCGCTGTCGATATGATCCTTGCAGGAGCTAAATTCATCACGACCAATCAGGATCCATCTCCTAAAAAACCAGGATGGAATAATCTGGGTATTGCTGCCACTACTGCAATGATCGAAGAGGCAACAGGAAGGAAGGCTTTTGTAATCGGCAAGCCAAGCCCGGTCATGATGCGTTCGGCCAGAAAATATTTAGGATTGGAAACCGCAGAGACGACTGTAATTGGCGATACGATGGAAACGGATATACAGGGAGGGGTGCAAATGGGTTACAAAACCATATTGGTTCTATCCGGAATCGCAAAAAAAGAAAGTTTAAGTGAGTATGCCTTTAAACCGGATTTGATAGTTGGCTCGGTAGATCAGCTTGAATTCCCACTGAAATGGTGGTAAGAAGACATTTAGTTAATTAAAAAAAGAGGCTATCCCTTTGCGGAGATAGCCTCTTGAAATTATGCTTTGATCCAGGTTTAAGCGTAACCTAGAATTTTTAATACCTGTTTACTGTTTTGCTCTTCTCCGAAGACCTCAAAGTTGAAGGTTTCATCTCTGTTTCTGCGAATGATCACATGTTTAGGACTTGGCAACAAGCAGTGATGAATTCCACCATAACCACTCAGTACTTCCTGGTAAGCTCCGGTATTGAAGAAACCAAGGTATTGCACTTTACGTGTTTTAGGCATAAATACACTGTTCATGTGTGCTTCCTGATTGTAGTAATCCTGGCCATCACAAGTGATTCCGCCTAAGTTTACCCGCTCATATTCTGCATCCCAGTTGTTGATCGGCAATAAGATGTATTTTTGGTTTAAAGCCCATACATCAGGCAGGTTGGTGATGAATGAACCATCCAGCATCAGCCACTTTTCCCTGTCGTTCTGTTGTTTACGACCCAGTACCTTGTACAGGATACCAGATGCTTCTGCAACGGTGTATTTTCCGAATTCAGTAATGATATCCGGTTCTACCACATCGTGCTCTGCACAGATCTCTTTAATCCTTTTTACGATTTCATTCACCATGTATTCGTAATCGAAATCAAATACAAGAGAATCTTTAAATGGCATACCACCACCGATATCTAAAGTATCCAGCTCAGGATTGATCTTTTTAAACTTGCAATACAAGGTCACGTATTTTTCCAGCTCATTCCAGTAGTATGGAGAGTCTGTGATTCCGGAGTTGATAAAGAAGTGAAGTAATTTCACCCTGAAGTTTGGATTTGCCGAGATCTTATTGTTGTAGAAATCGATTACATCTTCCATACGTACCCCTAATCTGGAGGTATAGAATTGTGAATCCGGTTGTTCCTCTGCCGCAATACGGATTCCAAGGTTACAAGGTGTATCCAGTTCTACTTCATCATCGAAAAGGTTAAACTCTTCTTTGTTGTCCAATACAGGGATGATGTTTTTATAACCATCATGCAACATATCGATGATATACTGTTTGTACTGGTAGGTTTTAAATCCATTACAGATCACCGTAATGTCTTTGGTAAGGGAACCTTTTTTCTCCAATGCCTCAATCATGGGCATATCGAACGCAGATGAGGTTTCCAAATGGATGCCATTTTTCAAGGCTTCTTCAACAATGTGCCTGAAGTGCGAACTTTTAGTACAATAACAATACTTATAATCCCCACGGTAATTGTTCTTAATGATCGCCGTTTGAAATAATAATTTGGCTTGTTGGATTTTCTTACTTATCATTGGGAGGTAAGTGAAACGTAATGGCGTACCATAGGTTTCAATCATCTCCATCAGATTGAGATCTTGAAAATATAATTCGTCGTCTATAACGCTGTAACCTTCCTGAGGAAAACCAACACTTAGATCAAGAAATTCGGAGTAACTCTGCATTTTTTATATTTTTGAACAATTATTTAAAGGAGTAGCAAATTAAAATGAGTTAATTTCGGTTCCAAAGATAAACACTTTATAAAATACACTTGTATTTTTTTTTATGACTAAGACTTTAAAAATTATTGAGGTAAAATCCGAGATCGGCGCCGGTACCCGCGGAGCTAGTTTAGGAGTAGACGCGATTAAGATTGCAGCACTGGATTTTGGGAGCAGATTTTTTAAGAAACACAAATCTGTTGAGGTGCCTAATGAGAACCATTTATTGCTTGAAGGTACCGGCAGCCCCTATGCACGGCGGATTTCCGGTATTTTAACCATGGTGGAGCGGGTGAGTGAAATGGTACAAACTACGCTGGACCAGAAGGAATTTCCGGTGGTTTTGGCGGGTGATCACAGTACTGCTGCGGGCACAATTGCCGGCATAAAAGCAGCCTATCCGAAGTCGAGATTAGGGGTAATCTGGATCGATGCACACTCAGATTTACATTCCCCTTACACAACTCCCTCCGGAAATATGCACGGAATGCCCTTGGCGATGGCGCTCGACGAAGATAATTTAGAGTCGAAAGTGAACAAGCTGGATCAGGAGACAATCAACTACTGGTATCAGCTAAAAAACGTGGGAAATATCGCACCTAAGATTAATTATCGCGATCTTGTACTGATTTCTGCAAGGGATATGGAGAAGCCGGAAGAATTTTTACTGAAGAAAAACAAAGTGAAAATTTATACGACTGCTGATGTCCGGAAAAGAGGAGTAGAGCGGACAGTAATCGACACTTTAGTTTACCTTGACCATTGCGACCTGATCTATGTATCATTTGATGTAGATTCTATGGACCCTACCGCATCGCGGGGAACGGGAACACCGGTTGCACAAGGACTAACTGAAAGAGAAGCAGGAAAGCTAATGTCCGGGCTGATCACCAACCAAAAGGTATGCTGCTTCGAAATTGTAGAAGTAAACCCTACTCTCGACAGAGAGAATCAAATGGCCGAACATGCCTTTGAGATTTTAATTAAAGCGACGAACGCTTTTAGAAACGAGTAAATTATGAATATCGAACAACATATTACCACTGCAACGATAGCTGCAGTAAAACATTTATACGATCAGGAGATTCCTGAAAACCAGGTTAGTTTACAAGATACCAGAGTAGAATTTGAAGGACAGATCACCATTGTGGTGTTCCCTGTAGTGCGCTTTTCTAAGAAATCACCGGAAGTAACGGCCACTGAGCTTGGAGAATACCTGGTAGAACATATTGAAGAAGTGACTGCATTTAATGTAGTGAAAGGCTTTTTAAATTTAACGGTAGCAGACAGCTATTGGTTAAGCCTGTTTAATCAGGACTTGCTAAGCCCTGAATTTGGTCTTGTACCAGCGAATGGCAAAAAAGTAATGGTTGAATATTCTTCGCCAAATACCAATAAGCCATTGCACCTTGGACACGTAAGAAACAACCTGTTGGGTTATTCTGTTGCTGAATTGCTGAAAGCAAGCGGTCATGAGGTATTTAAAGTAAACCTGGTAAACGACAGAGGGATCCATATCTGTAAATCCATGCTGGCTTGGCAGAAATGGGGAAATGGCGAAACGCCTGAAAGTTCTTTGTTAAAAGGAGATCATCTGGTAGGAAAATACTATGTCATCTTTGATAAAGAGTACAAAAAAGAAATTGAAGCTTTAAAAGCAGAAGGACAAACGGAAGAAGAAGCTAAAAAGAATGCTCCATTGATCAAAGAAGCGCAGAAAATGCTACTGGATTGGGAAAATGGGGATGAAGCGGTGATCTCGTTATGGAAAACGATGAATGGTTGGGTGTATGAGGGCTTTGCCGTGACTTACAAAACCATGGGCGTAGACTTCGATAAATATTACTATGAGAGCAACACTTATCTTTTAGGTAAGGGTACGGTGGAAGAAGGTCTTGAAAAAGGGGTGTTCTTTAAAAAACCGGACGGTTCTGTATGGATTGACTTAACCTCAGATGGTCTGGATCAGAAACTGGTATTGCGTGCCGATGGTACTTCGGTATACATCACTCAGGATCTGGGAACTGCTCAAATGAAACACGATGATTTCCAAATGGATGATTCGCTTTACGTGGTAGGAAATGAGCAGGATTATCACTTCAAGGTCTTGTTTCTGATCCTGGAGAAACTGGGTAAAACCTGGGCTAAAGGATTACACCATTTATCATACGGCATGGTCGATTTGCCAAGCGGTAAAATGAAGTCGAGGGAAGGTACTGTAGTAGATGCCGATGACCTGATGGCCGAAATGGTGGAAACTGCTAAACAGAAGACCGAAGCTTTAGGAAAGGTCAACGACTTTTCTGAAGAAGAAAAAGAGAACTTATATAAGAACATAGGATTAGGTGCATTAAAATACTTCCTGTTAAAGGTAGAGCCTAAGAAACGCCTGTTGTTTGATCCTGCAGAATCTATCGATTTCCAGGGAAATACAGGTCCGTTTATCCAGTATACCCATGCACGTATCAAATCACTGTTGAGTAAAGCAGGATATGATGCTGCGAAAGGAGGAGCAGAAAACGTGGTATTAACAGCTACAGAACGTGAGATGATCATGTTACTGGCCAAATATCCTGTAGAACTGGTGGCTGCTGCAAAGGTGTACAGCCCTGCAAGTTTAGCCAATTACCTGTATGAGGTGGCGAAGATGTTCAATAAGTTCTATCATGAAGTTCCACCAATTGTGAAGGAAGAAGATGAGGAATTGAAACACCATCGTTTAAATATCAGTGCAGTAACTGCAAGTATTCTTAAATCAGGAATGAGGATTTTAGGGATTACCGTTCCGGAAAGAATGTAAGACCTGTTTTGGTATGAAGATATAAGGTGCTGTTTTTAACGGCACCTTTTTTGTTTCAGATGGCTATGTTTAAAATTGACCAGAGTCTGTCTGTTTATGGATTGCTTATTCATTTTGTGATAGCGATGATATTCACACTTTCATTTATCCTGGTGATTCCTGAATATTGGGGAGCTGCCTTTGGATATTTTGCATTCTGTGTAGTATTGTTTACACAACAACGCCTGCATAGAAACAGTTTTAGGGTAGGGATGATGTTTCTAAAACTCAACCATTATGAAGCAGCTTTGGAAAGCTTTACCAGGAGCCTGGAGTATTTTGAAGAACATCCGGTTTTAGATAAGTACCGCTGGCCTTTGTTGATTTCGACTTCTTCCTTCACTTGCAAAGAGATGTGTTTGAGAAACATAACAGCCTGCCATGTCCTTTTAAAAAACAAAGAACAGGCAAGCTTTTATTATGATACCTTACTCTGCATTAATGCAGATTGGAAGCTGAAAATGCCCTGGTATGATGAGTTTTTAAATAAGTTTTACTGAGTTAAAATATAGCGGCTTCAACTGCTTCCAGGATTCCATCAGTTTTGCCACGTCCTTTATATCCAAGAAACATATTTGCAATCGGGGAGTCAATAATCCCTCCGAAGTTGGCATTAATGACGATCACCGCATTTTTTTGAGGGTAATAACATACCCAGTTGGCTCCGCCCAGGGAAGCGCCAACATGATAAATCCTTTGTAAACCTTTCGGACTGGTGATTCTTTCTATTCCCAAAGCTCCTTCAAAACTGTATCCGTTAATGGGATCCCGGGCTGGTTTAAAATCAAGCATGGTCTGTAAGGATTGCCCGTTGATGATCTTCCTGTCAATAAAAAGGGCTTTAAAAAACAGAAAGCAATCATGAGTGGTAAACAACATTCCATCATGACCAATGTTGTTTTTTGCAAAATTACGTTCCCAACCTGATGAATTCTGGAGTTTCCCATCTCCGTACAGGTCTACATAAGTATTTACTGTACCAAAGGGTGCAGGATAACCTGTTTCATCTTTGTAATAGGAATGCAGCAATCCATAAGGTTTAAAAATACGGTCTGTCAACAGGCTGGCATGACTTCCATAGACTTTGTCCAGGACCAGTGCGAGCAACATATAATTGGTATTACAGTACTCAAATTTCTCTCCAACCTGGAACAGGGCCTTTTTATGGTAGATATATTTCAGGTAATCGGTCGTGCTGAATGTAGCATAGAAGTTATTGTAGTAATCTGTCTCATGACTGGACTCAAATAAAAAATCAGGGATACCCGAAGAGTGGTTTAAAAGGTTTAAAATTGTCGCTTCATGCGCATTTGCAATGTTATCGCTGTACGCTGCCGGCAGGTATTGATCGATCTTATCACTTAGTTTCAGCTTTCCTTCTTCTGCCAGTTTAAGTGTTGCGACCGACATATAGGTTTTAATCACGCTTGCGGAATGAAAAACGTTGAATAGTTTCATCGGAACTTTATCTTCTATAGAGCTGTATCCGGCTGTACCGATCCACATACCTTTTTCAGGGGTGTAAACAAGCATGGAGACGCCGGGAATTCCATCTTTTTTATATTTATTCAGGATGTTCTGAAACTTTTCTTTGTCCGGATGTTCTGCGCTATGGTTTTCAAAATCTATGCTGCCATTGAGGTCCACGGGAAGATTTCCGGCTTTTTTACAGGAAAAATTCAGGATGCTGAAGATCAGGATGAATGCGGATAATAATTGACTTCTCATTTTCTAGTTCTGTTTAAATGGGTAAATGTTTATTCCTATGCGTAGGGTATTTTGGAGCAGAGAGGGGAGGTATTTGCTGTAGTTTGTTTGTAACCACCATTCGTTTTTTACATAAAAGGAAAATGGGATGTTTAATTTTTTTCTGAAATCATAACCAACCTGGAGGCTATAACCCAGAAAAAGAGAAGACCTGCCCTTATCCTTACTCAATTCATATTCCCCGTTGTCATTTAAGGAGTACAGGTCATAGGCATTAAAGGTGCGGATATAGCCCAGGGGGATCCCTGCGGCAAAATAAATTCCAATACCGGTGGTAAAGGTGTAGCTGAGGCCGGTATTGATGTTGATTCCTGTGGCAAGTTCTTTGTGTTTAAAATATCCCAGTTCACCATCAAGAGTGATTTTTGAGTGTTTTTTCAGCAGAAGCGGATAGGAGCTGGTGATGGCCAGGCCAAAGTTAAATGGCTTTTTATTGGGGTTGTCAAATGGGAGACCAATGGTATGGTTATAGAACTCAATACCAATGGGGATCTCTGCTCTTTTTTGTGCAGTGCTGTTTAAGGGGCTGAATTGGCAGAGTATACCAAGCAATACAAATAGTTTCTTCATCATGGTTTGTTTTATGTTGAAGCAAAGCTATTGTCTGGTTTTTACAGTTAATTTGACCTAAGTCAAACCTGGACCAGTTTTCTGATCCGGCTGAGCCGTTCCCTGGAAATGCCCAGAAAAGAGGCAATATAGGTGAGGGGGATTCTGGCTGATTCAATGGGTTGCTGTTTAAGTAAGAGCAGGTAGCGTTCTTCGGCAGTGATGCTTTGATGTTCGAGTAGCCGGTTCTGCAGGATGTTAATGTAGTTGGACAGGAGTTTCAGTATAAAATCCTCTAAAGCGGAGTCTTTTCTCTTTTGATCGGTAAAATCGGCTTTATAGAAAACCAGAATCTTTGCCTCTGTTATGGCTTGTATCGTTTCATTTGCAGGGGCTGCGTTAAAGAAAGAGTAAGCAGAGCCGTCAATATCACCGGGGAAGGTGAAACCTGTAATGTATTCTTCGGAATCTATCGTTCTGAACGTGCGGAAAATGCCATCCACTACAAGAAAAAAATAATGGCTGACGATACCTTCTTCAATAAGGTAACCTCCTTTGGGAATGAGCCTTTTTCGGGCAAAGGGGAGTAAAAGGTGGAGCTCAGGAGGCAGGTAAGCCAGATCGGCATGTTCAAAATTGTTATTGGGGTTTAACATAGACAAAGTTTTTAGGTTGTCTATGTAATACAACTCAAAAGTGCCTGAGGACTAGTTGTATATAAAAAAAGGCAGTACCTATAAATATAAGCCCTGCCTTTTCTTAAAATTTAATGACCTAGATATTGGGGAACATCGTCTGTGCCGCTTTACCGATCAAAGGCATTTCTTTCTTTTCTCCCTGAAGAGCCCCGATGAAACCGATGATCCATAGGATAAATATTCCCAGGTATACGATTTTATAGATCAGACCTCCATCAAAAGGCATGATTGCAATCACAATGCTCAGTGCAATATTTAAACCAAAGAGAATGATAAAAAGCAACAGAGTTTGTCTGAGATGAAAACTAGCCAGGTCTGTTTTTTTGTCTTTGTACATGCCAAAATAGGCGACAAGCCATCCTATAAGTGTAAGGTAGCTGACAATTGCAGCTGTCTTTCCATTGTCTGTTGATGAGTTAAAGTTTGTTTCCATAGGTTTGAAATTTGTTAATTTTGATGTTGGAGGCGTTTTTTGATGTTAATATAGTAAAATATTCGCTATTTGGGTTATTTATTTACTCCGGACTCTGTAGGGACAGTTTTCTTCTTCCTGAAAGAGGGAAAGGTCATAGGGCTTTTTGCCGGCCTTTCATCCCCCAATAATACGCCCCATTGTTTGAACATCTCTGTTCTGTCGAAGATTACTTTCAGTACCGCAATGATCGGCATGGAAAGGAACATTCCCGAAACGCCGGCAATACTTCCCCCGATAATCACTCCAAGGATGGCAAAGAGTGCATTGATCTTCACCTTAGAGCCTACAATTTTAGGCATCAGGATATTGTTATCCAGGAATTGAACTACTGCAATTACACCTAAAACAGTAATTACCGGCCATAATTCAGTAGAAGCCGTAAGGGTCAGCAATACACCGATGATGTTTCCGATTAATGCACCTACATAAGGGATCAGGTTTAAAATGGCGAAAATAACGCCTATCAACAGGGCATGTTTGATGCCTATCAATAATAGAATACCTCCTAAAAGGATGGTCATATAGGTGACCTGGATCAGCAATCCTACCAGGTAGTTTTTGATGATTGCCTCAGTTTCGTAAATGGCCTCTTTTACTTTTGGATGGTGATCTGGTTTGAACCACATGAAAATAAAACGTAGTAAAATGTCTTTGTAAAAAAGCATCAGGTAGATGTAGATGGGCAGAAGGCCAACAAATACAAATATGGAGCTTAACGTTACTGCTGCACCACTGGCTGCTTTTCCGGCCATTCCCAATAAATCATCACTCTTTTCGGTAATGAACTTCATTTGTTCCTTTGTAGAGACATGACTGATGGTGCTGAACCATTCGCTCAGTGATTTCAAATGAGAGTTTACATTGCTCTTGATCTGAGGGAAGTCTGCTGCCAATACGCCAATTTGTGCGGAGAAGAACCAGACAATCGCACCCACAAAGATGACCACGAGAAGGATGGGAAGGATAATCGCAGCAATTTCAGGAAACTTGTATTTCCTTAAAAAGCGGAATACAGGAAGTAGCACGATGCTAATGAAAAATGCCATGATTACAGGCATGATGATGTCTTTTCCAATGACCAAGAGCGCGCCAACGAGGACGATTCCGAGGAGTTCAATGGATCTTTTTACGGTTAGGGGCATGTCTTTCATAAGGAACTGGGCTTTTAGAGCGATAATACGGCTTGATTTGTCGTTTATTTGTTTTTTCAAAAGGTAAACACGGTAAGGTATGAAATGTTTGGCTAGTTTTGTAAATAATCCAAACACAGTATATTTCTTCTTATGATCAGTAATGAAACCATAGTTGCCTTATCTACCCCGCCCGGAATCGGTGCCATAGGTGTAATTCGCCTTTCAGGTAAGGATGCGATCTCTATCACCAATTCAGTTTTTAGTGGAAAGGACCTGCTGAAGCAGGATTCTCATACCTTACACTTTGGCCTGATCAAGGATGGAGATATGGTGATTGATGAGGTGGTGGTAAGTTTATTTGTTGCACCAAAGTCTTATACGAAGGAGAATGTCGTTGAGATTTCTTGTCATGGGTCTAATTATATCATTCAGCAGATCATTTCTTTGCTGATCAGAAGGGGAGCATCTGCCGCTAAACCCGGAGAATTTACCTTAAGGGCGTTTTTAAATGGAGGATTAGATCTTTCCCAGGCAGAAGCAGTTGCAGATTTGATTTCTTCGGATTCTCAGGCAGCACATAGCGTAGCCATGAACCAGTTGAGAGGCGGATTTAGTACAGAACTGAATTTGTTAAGGGAACAATTGATCCACTTTGCTTCGATGATAGAACTGGAACTTGACTTTTCTGAAGAAGATGTGGAGTTTGCGAACAGAGATCAGTTACAGGAGTTGATCAATAAGATCACTTTGGTGATCAATAAACTGATCCGTTCGTTTGAATTGGGGAACGTGATTAAAGAAGGAATCAATACGGTAATTGCAGGTCGGCCAAATGCGGGTAAATCAACTTTACTAAACGCGCTGTTAAATGAAGATAGAGCGATTGTGAGTGAGATCGCAGGGACTACAAGGGATACGATTGAAGAAGTACTGAATATCAACGGGATTAATTTCAGGTTGATCGATACAGCAGGAATAAGAGAGGCTACGGATACGATTGAGGCAATAGGGGTAGAGAAGACCATGCAGAAGATCAGTCAGTCTGCAGTGTTGGTGTATTTGTTTGATGTGGTGAACCTTTCTGCGTCTGAGATTAAAGAGGATATTGTAAGTTTATACAGACCAGGACTGTCTTTTGTTGCGGTAGCGAATAAGATCGATCTTTCTTATAATGATAAGGTTAAGGAGTTAAATCTTCCTGCTGATATCAATTTTATTGCGATCTCTGCGAAAGGGAATCAAGGGATTGAGGAATTGAAGGAACTGATTTATAATACTGCAGTAGGAGATAAGTTATCCGCGAATCATACGATGGTAACGAACATCAGACATGTGGAGGCCTTACAGAGAACGCAGACTGCGTTAAGTAGTGTTGCGAATGGGTTGTTGAATCCGGTAACTTCTGATTTTTTAGCGATGGATATCAAACAGGCGCTTTATTACTTAGGTGAGATTACGGGACAAGTGACGACGGATGATTTGCTGGAGAATATATTCAGTAAGTTCTGTATCGGCAAGTAGTCCTGTATAATTACGAATAATCATGTTGAACAATGAGTAGTAAGTAGTTTATTGTTAGTAGGTTATGTGTATTTCTTTTGTCAAGATTCTTGGGTAATTGCCATAGTTTTTCACACATTTGTTCCTCATTTGTACCTCAAGCGCAAAACTTTACCCTTTAAAAAATTCAGGTTAAAACATTGCGCTTAATGGCACCTAATTACCCTTAATTCTCTTTAATTACCCTAAAATGGGCTAAAAAAGGGAGAGATAACTACCGATGATTTAAGTGCAAAAAGGATGCTAATGGGATAATGAGAAGGAACAAAAAAGAAAACAATGAGTTCAAACATCAACATCCAAAGAATCTGTGAACACTGCGGAAAACACCATTGCCGAGGTTGGATTTTGGAATTATTTTAAAATCGACAAAGTTTCTCGATTAGATTTTTTTGAAGCGGATAAATGATATTCAACGAACTCTTGCTGGCCATCTCAAATTCCGAAAAATCGAAACCAGGTGCCACTGCGCAGCTTACAAGCGCAAAGTCTAATTTCGATGGAATCTCAGCCGCAAACCAGCAATTTGGCTCAATGAAAGCCTGTAAACTACCATTTTCCGAATTACTCAGCTCTACACATTTATAACTCCCATCTGCATTCAAAATATGGATATTTATTGGCTGACCATCATGGAAGTACCAAATCTCATCAGACTTCAAGCGATGAAAGCCGGAGAAATCATTAGTCTCAAGTAAGTAGTAAATTGATGTGAAAGCGATTTTTTTGGTTTCACTTTCGTTTTTACGAAAGACTTCAGTACTAGACCTAAAGATTTCTTTATAATAACCACCTTCAGGGTGAGGTTGAAGATCTAGACGATCTATCCAGTAGTTAGCTTTGTTATTCATGTATCGAACTTTTTAAATTGATTAACATCTTTATTGATAGCTTGAGTATTAGCAAAAATAAAGTAACGCATTTTTACAAGAAAAATCTATTAATGATGCTCGTTTCTAAAGTAGTGATGACTTAATCTCTTGGATTTTGATCTTCGATGGATCTTTTAGGATAAAATTTTCGGCCTTGATCGTATTTCGGCCATACCTTGCACGCACTAGACTCATAGAACGGGTACTTTTTATGGGCTAGGTAAGACGTAGCTATTGATGAGGTAACAATCAGAGGTTTTCATGTGAATGGGTCCCCTTGAAAGCCGTGGCAGCTATAATCGTTCTGATTTCGAAAGATAATTCCGAATTATTTACATATAATAATTGCACATGACATTGCTCCCGGGAAGGTCGGTGCAACGGTTACCCTTGCTAGTGGTAAAAAAATCAGTCTGGGCGATGTAGCTGACGGTGAAATAGCAAAAGAGGCTGGCACTAGTATAATTAAGACAACAGCCGGCCATATAGTTTATGGAATCCACGATAACAATTTCTATGAAAATAAATACCTTAAGTACCGCTAAAGGCGAAACCTATATTTTAACCTTACCTGATAACTCCAAGGTTTGGATGAATGCAGCTTCAAGTTTAACTTACTCCATTGTGGTGCTTGATACACTCACAGACGCTTATTTGAGTTGACCTTAATTTGGCTTGAGGATCTAGTTAGCATATCCGTTTACTTATAAAAAGGATTTAAGATGATGAAAAATGCGAAACATGTATTTGAACAGGCATTACAAGAAGGGGAAAATCCGCCAAGCCGTCCTCAAATTCTGAAAGCAGTAGCGAAATTAAATCTATAATACTTGCCTAACCCTAGTTTATATAAACAAATAAAAGTCAGTTTTCCACATAAAAAGGAACTTTATTGAATGAAAAAAGGCTGTTTTTTATTTTTTTCCATTTTCAGTGTAACTATCTGTTTAATAGCTGTTTGTGTTTGTTGTATTGGCAAATAGCTGAAAATCATCGTTTCTGGTTCAATTCCAATCGATACCACAAACAAAAATTTCAGAGAAGCAGATAAATTTTATTTGCTTCTCTGAAATTTTGGTATGATTCACTATTTAATTCTCTTTGCCTTCATTTTGCGCTTCCCCTGAGAAAAAGTGAGTTTGCAAACATTTCCATTTTCATCTTTTTCGAATAGGATTGTGGCATCAAATTCTTTTAAGAAAAACGAAGTTTCGCTTTCAGCGTAAATTCTTAACGGCGTTTGATTTGTCATAGATGCGTAAGGCTCATCTCCATTCAAAGTAATGAAAAACTCCATTCCTTCTTGAATTTGGTAAACCCCTGCGATTTTGTTGAGTTGTTCTGGCGTTAAAATTATTTCCTTTTTACCTGTCGGATTTGGCTCTGGTAACTCATATGATGCGTAGCGAATGGTTTTGTTGACAATTTCTGACCCTTTGTGATTAAAAAGTATAATGATTGTTTTGTCATTATCAATATGTAGCTCGTTTAAAGTAAGATAGCCAGCCCAACCACCGGTATGTGATACTATCTTACCAAACACTGCGTTACTGTCGAGTTGCCAACCATACCCATAATTAAAATTGGAGCCATCAGCCAATACAGCCGGTCTGAACATTTCTTTTTTTCCTTCTGCGGAGATCAGTCTATCCGTATATAAGGATCTGTCCCATTTTAATAAGTCCAATACAGTAGAAAAAACTCCACCATCGCCTACGATACCGCTAAGCATTTTTACGTAATTATATTCTTCCAGTTCATTAGTAAGAACTAATGACTTCAAACTATCCGAATATGCATAGGAATGTGCCAGATTTTTAATTTCATTTGATAGATGTTTATTTTTTTGTACAAATGTATTTTTCATTTCTAAAGGTTTAAAAATATTCTTCGATAGAAAATCACCGTATTTTAATCCGGAAACTCTTTCAATAATGCTTGCCAATAGGGCATATCCGGTATTACTGTATTCCCATTTGGAATTTGGAGTAAACAATGCTTTTGGTTTTTCTTTGGAAAAATAATCTATGATATCTTTATTGGTAGCTATTTTGGTTTTGTCAAATGACTTTTCAAATATTTCCATATAGTCAGGTAAACCTCCGGTATGGTTGAGTAAATGTCTTATGCTAACGCCTTTGTAAAAAGATAACTCGGGAATGTATGTTGAAAACGGCTCATCCAATTTTAATTTCCCCTTTTCTTTCAACAGCATAATACCCATAGCCGTAAACTGTTTGGAGACTGAAGCTAAATCAAAAATGGAATTTTCATTTAATTCTTGCCTGGTACTTTCATTAGCCATGCCAAAACTTTTATTGTAAATGATATTGCCTTTGTCTGCAATTAGTACATTGCCATTTATTCTGCTCTTTGCATATAAGGAACTTAGCAAGCTGTCTATGCTTTGAATATTTTTTTGCCCAAATAGTATCTGAACAGCAAAAAGGAATACGAAGGTGATTTTATATTTCATTGTTTTATGTTTTAAAATTGATTTTTCGTTTTTACAAGGCAATACCTTTCCTTCTCCACCACCTGATGAAGTTGTTGATATTGTCCAAAAATGTTATGGGTTGAAAACTATCTGTTTTGATTTTTCAAGTAGAAAAAATAACCTAAATAACCAGCACCAATACTAAATGCCATAATAGCAAGGGAATGAATGTGCAAAGGCATCGTGCAGTATGTCAAGATTAAACCAACTCCAATGCTACATAGCAAAATTGCTAACTTCATGGCTTCATCGTATTTGTTTTTGCCGTTTTTTTCAAGAATGGAAGCTGATAATTGTTCAGAAATTCCCCTCTCAATAATTTTATTTTTCAGACGATGTTCTAAAATATATTTTAATATAGAAATTGTAAAAAAAACCAATAATCCAATTATAATAAGGGAAACAATGGTTTCGATATGAAGGTTTTGATTTGCTGATTCCATTATATTTTGGTTTAAATTTGGTAGTGAGGAAGCAGGAACACCATTCGTTTTTTCTTGTGCAAAAACAAAAATAGATGATGAAAAGCCCATACTACTTAAAATTAATTTTTTCATTTTATTTAAATTTTGAATTCTATCTGATTAGACCGACAGCTAATATTTCGGTTGCAAAATTTATGCTGTAAGCAACATTTCCTTTTGCTTGTATTGCCTCAAAACAGCTGTCAATAAGAAAATAAAAACACTAAGAGCAGACACTAATATTAACGCATTAGCAATCATCGAATGAAAGACCTGAAAAACAGGCCTTATAAGAGGAATGCAAATTACAAAAACACCCAAAATTAAAATTGCCAAAAATGCCGTTAAGGCATAACTGCCGATTGTTATTTTCTTGTTTTCAGATTGCTCAATTTTTTGCATTACAAGGGCTGTCGCATCAAAAGAAAAAGTTTCAGGTTCGATGTTACCCATTGCACGCATTAAAACCTGATACGATTCCAGTTTAGCTTTACAGATAGCACATGCTGAAATATGTAAAGCTATCTTGTTATCGGCTACTTCCCGCACAATATAGGCTTGTATGATGTCGTCAGTCAAATGATTATTGTCCATAGCTATCCATTTTATAATTGTTTTCAATGTTTTCTTTCAGTATTTTTCTTGCTCTGTATAAATAACTTTTTATGGTACCTTCCGGCAAACCGGTAATTTCAGCAATTTCCCTGTTGGGCAATTCTTCTATATGGTAAAGCGATATTAACGTTTTGTACAAAGGGGGGAGCTTATTGATTTCGTTGTTAAGTATTTGTGCGGTTTCTTTTTTGAAAATTCCTTTTTCTACGTTTTCCTGCAGTGCAAAATTGCTTTCCTGCACGCTGTCAATGTCGCACAGAGGAATTTTCTTCTTTTCAAGATAGTTTATGTTCCTATTGTAAGCAATAGTAGCAATCCAGGTTGATAACTTAGACTGAAATTTGAATGATGGCAGGCTTTGATAGGCTTTTAGATAAATATCCTGCACAAGGTCTTTCTGATCTTCTTGGTTTGCAACCATTTTCCGAACAATTTGGGCGACCAATCTTTCTGTATTTTTCACTACCATAGCAAAATCCTGCGTGTTGCCACTCAATATTTTTTCTACTAATAGTTTGTCAGAAAATAGGTTGCTTTCATTGCCCATATTTCAATAAGACAAAAAAGTTTAACGTCGGTTGCAAAACTATTTGATTTTCACAAGATTTTTTTGAATTGGGATTTCGATATGCTTGCAGGTAACTCAAAAATAGACGAAAGTTTCAGATTTTTGAAATCAAAGTAATGTTCTCTTTTTCATAACTTCGTTTTGCACGTGTAGAAAGAACTCCACTTTTAGTAATTACCTTCAAATAAGTGTCATATCAGTAACTATAGCAATCAACTAACTTGAAATTTATGCAAATATTGAAACATAAGACAGGGCAAAGTATATCAATTAACGGCGCATCAATTTATTACGAAGAGTTGGGTAATCCGTCAGGTTTTCCTATTCTGATGTTACATGGCGGCTTTGGCACACTTGAAGATTTTGAGCCTGTTATCAGCAATTTTTTATCTGAATTCCGAGTTATTGCAATGGACGCCCGAGGACAAGGAAAGTCCACCTTGGGAGATCAACCTCTAACTATAAGCTGTTACAAGATGACGCAGAGAGATTATTAGATCACTTAAAAATCAGTAAAATTATTTTAATTGGCTTTAGTGATGGAGGCATGGTAGCTCACCGTATTGCAATTTCTGATTCAGAAAGGGTCAGTAAACTTGTTTCTATTGCAGCACCATGGAGAAAAGAAGACCTCGATTTAACACGCGGTTTTCTTCTAAAAGTAACTCCCGAAAGCTGGAAGGAAAAATTTAATGAATCGTATCAACTCTATGAGTCTATTAACCCCAACATTGATTTTAAAATCCTGGTAGACAATCTCAAGCACATGTGGTTAGACGAATCAGAAGCAGGAGGATATCCTGGTAATAATGTGAAACAGATTAACTGTCCCGCATTAATAGTGCGGGGAGACGAAGATCATCTGTTTTCCCGTGAAAGTGCAGTGATATTGGCAAGCTATTTAAAAAATGGAAAATTATTGAACATTCCATTTGGTGGACATGAAGTTCATAAAGATCAATCAAAAATTGTTTCAGATTTAATGCTCACTTTTATTAAAGAATAATAAGATCCGTGTATTTCACAAACTTGACAAAGAACCAGTCCTCATGTTTATGAAATTTGCAGAATAACTTTTCGATGGGTCATTTTGCTTTTCAGTAGGTGGCTGACCAGTACAGCAGCTAAATATATTTCGAAGCGTTTATAGACTTTTAAAAAATCATTCCTTGATTTGCTTACAAGCTTCAGGGGTTTGCATACATGCGCGATATTTGGCTTATCGATCTTTGGATCATGGAAATAAAACAAATAGCATTGGGCAGCCAGGGGTTGGTTGTGCCAGTGATAGGCTTGGGCTGTATGGGCATGACGGGTTTTGAAGAGGCGCATATGTATGGTCCTGCGGATGAGCAGGAGGCCATCGCGACGATCCAACGCTCGCTTGAGTTAGGCGGTAATTTTTTAGATACCGCCGATCTGTACGGGCCGCTGAAGAATGAGCAGTTGATCGCTAAAGCGATTAGTGGTAAACGTGATCAGTATATTTTGGCGAGCAAGTTTGGCTGGGAGATCGATGATGACAATAAGGTAACCTGGGCCATCAATGCTAAGAAAGGTTATGTAAAGAAATCTTTGGAGCGTTCGCTCAAAAATCTGAATACAGATTACATCGATCTGTATTACCTGCACCGACTGGATAAAAATACACCGATTGAGGAAACAGTTGAGGCTATGTCTGAGCTGGTTCAGGAAGGTAAAGTGGGTTATATCGGTTTGTCGGAAGTTTCGTCTGAAACGGTCAGGCGGGCGCATGCCGTGCACCCAATCACTGCTGTACAGAGCGAGTACTCTTTGTTCGAGCGGAGGGTGGAAGAACGTGGAGTTTTGGCAACCTTAAAGGAACTGGGTATTGGTTTTGTAGCTTACTCACCGCTGGGCCGTGGATTCTTATCTGGACAGATCAAAAGTATCGATGACCTGCCTGAGCATGATTTCCGCAGGGCAATCCCGCGTTTCCAGGGCGTACAGTTCGACAAGAATATGGAATTGGTGAAAGCTATCGAAGCAATGGCTGAAGCCAAACACGTCACTTCGTCGCAGCTGGCTTTGGCCTGGATCATGAGCAAAGGCATCCTGCCGATCCCGGGAACGAAACGCCGGAAGTATCTGGAACAAAACATTACGGCAACAAATATTGTATTCACTCAGGCGGATCTATCACAACTGGAAAGCATCGTGCCTTTAGGTACGGATACCGGCGCGCCTTATGACGAGTTCAGTATGGGTTTAATTGATTAATTTTGTTTATGAACGCCATTAACTCCATATCGGAATTTCACCGTTTGCTGTCCTTAACAGAACCTCGCCACCCGCTGGTGAGCGTGATCAATCTGGAAGAAAGTGTGTTTTTGGAAGACGAGATCTGGAAAGGTTTCGTTAACCGCTTTTATTGCGTGGCGCTTAAACGTGAAGCCAAAGGCAAGATCAGGTACGGACAGCAGCATTATGATTACGATAAAGGGGTATTGAGTTTTACCGCGCCTAACCAGGTGCAACAACTGGACCTGCAAAATATGGAATGCGGGTCCGGTTATCTCCTGATCTTTCACCCGGACTTCCTGTTACAGCACACGCTGGCAAACAGCATTCATCACTACGGTTTTTTCGATTACGCGGTTAACGAAGCGCTGCACCTGTCGGCCGGGGAAGAAGATGACCTGATCACGATTCTCCATAAAATTGATAAGGAGTGCCAGCATATCGATAAGTATACCCAGGAGATCATTCTGACTCAGATAGAGAGCCTGCTAAAATACTCCAACCGTTTTTATGAGCGCCAGTTTTTGACCCGCAAGAATAACAATTCAACGCTGCTGACCAGGTTCGGGCAGTTGATCGATGACTACTTTAACAGTGAGGTAAAGGGTTTGCTCACGGTACAATATATTGCTGCGCAGATGAACCTGTCGCCGAACTACCTGAGTGACCTGCTTCGGGTTCATACCGGGCAGAACACACAGCAACATATTCATGAAAAACTGATCGCGAAAGCCAAAGAAAAACTTTCCACGACCAGTCTTTCGGTCAGCGAGATCGCCTATGCCTTGGGCTTTGAGCACGCGCAATCCTTTAGCACGCTTTTCAAAAAGAAGACGAATTTATCCCCACTGGAATTTCGTCAGGCTTTTAACTGATTACCAGGTTTTACTTCGTGTGCTCTACAAAATTATAAATGCATGTAAGACCCATGCATTACAAGCATTCCGGGAATAAACGATCAGACTAATCGCCGTAATAATTCTTCAATTCTTAGTTCCCCATCAATAGTCTGCGCTCCGTTTTGCATGGCGAGACTCATGATGTCGCCCGCTTTGGCAGCAAACGCTAACTTAGCCCAGCCATCATCCTCAGTTTTAAAACCTGACGTAAAACGCTCAGGGGGCAATACAGCTTTCAGGGTATGCATTACGCCTTCTGGTAAGGAAGCAATATTTTCTGCCAGCCGGGAAACGAATTTGTCTATTTCTGAATCTTTTACTGCACGGTTTATCCAGCCATAGCGTTCGGCAGTTTCTGCGTCAAAAAGGTCGGAGCCCAAGATGATTTCGAGTACACGCCCGCGAGGCATTTTAGATGATAGGTACTGTGTGGCGCCACCTCCGGGAATGATACCCATGAGTGCTTCACACTGAGAAATTTTTCCCTTTTCCAGAGATGCAAAACTCATATCTGCGGCTGCAACGAATTCAGCGCCCCCGCCCCGTGCAATGCCTTTTAGCTTCACGATAGTAATCTGTGGCTGATTCCTGAGCACTTCTCCTAAATTCTGGAAAATGTTCAACCCTTCAGCAGCCTCATTTGCCAATTCTTCCAAAATATCCTTCTCATTAAGGATATTAATATCTACGTGTGCAATAAAAAAGTCAGCGTTTTTGCTATCAAATACAATTACTTTGATCAGAGAATCCTCAGAAAGATCTTTAAGTAATTGTTGCAGTTCCTTCATCATCTTACCGCTTAAAGCATTTACCGGTGCATTGTCTAAAGAGACAGTGGCTACGTTGCTTGATACGTTTATGTGTAATGTGGTATAGCTTTTACCTTTAAATTCTATATTTCCAATTTGTGTCATAATGAAATTAATGTTTAATTTTACTTCAAATATAGAGCGGTAAATCATCACTATCTGGAATGCTATAATGCATAATAGCACGTACAATGGAAGAAAGCAAAATCATCAAACCTTATCTGTGCAATTACAAGGACAAGGAAGATATCAAATATGCCGCAGATGCTTTATATGTGCTCAGCGGGAAATGGCGTATGTATGTGATAATTGCCATTTACAATGGTAACCATCGTTATAGGGAAATTGCCAGGAGTATATCTGGAATTACTTTCGCTATGCTTTCCAGAGAACTGGAATCAATGGCACTTAATAAACTAATTATACGAACAGAAGATCCCGATTTTTCTAAGGATGTAAAGTATACGCTGTCGGCCTATTGCCAGTCAATTTATCCACTTGTTGAAAGCTTAATTGATTGGGGAAAGCAACATAGGAATGTGATTGCCGACCCCGAAAATGCGGCATATTTATAATTACGTTTATTCCAGGCCTGTAAGCTTGACCCGCTTAATTTTATATACCTTTAGCTAGGCATAAACTAACATGGGCGGCATTTGCCGTCCATGTTAGATTTTCTATATCAAGTTTAAATTTACTGTTTACCGAATAGGTTAGCTAAAGTGTCATTTAGGGCCTTACCTCTCAAATCTTTACCAATGATCTTTCCTGAAGGATCGATCAGGAAGTTTGCCGGGACACTACGTACACCATAAATTTTTGAAGCCGCATTGTCCCAGCCTTTCAGGTCAGATAACTGTGTCCATACCAAGCCATCTTTTTCGATAGCAGCAAGCCATGCATCTTTTTTACCGGGGTTATCCAGTGAAACACCCAGAACAGTAAAGTTTTTGTCTTTGAAGGCATTAAATGCTTTTACCACATTCGGGTTTTCAGCACGGCATGGTCCGCACCATGACGCCCAGAAATCAAGCAGCACATATTTTCCCCGGAAATCAGATAACTTTACTGACTTACCATTTACATCACTTTGTGTAAAATCAGGTGCCTGTTTCCCTTCCGATACAGTCATTTCTAAGGAAGCCTGGGCCGATTTTTCGTTAAGCCTGGTCAAAGCTACGCTTCTTATTTTGCTGCTTTCATTTTTGCTTTCTAGAATGGCAATAAGTGAATCTGCTCTGCCTTTACTTACTGAACTAGCTTCAGCAAGATAGTAAACCATTAGTGGCGTTAACGTTGAGGCAGGGTGCTGCTTAACAAACCGTGACTGGGCTTCATTCAGGTCTGCATAACTAACTTCGTATTCTTTCATGGCCTGCGTTCTTGCATCATTACGTGTCAAATAGCTCACAGATTGCATTTTTTCTACAAGAATTTTCACCCCTTTGAAAGCTTTTTCGAAAATCTGACTGTATTGATGATATACTTCAGCGGATGCTCCGGTTTCTGTAACATTT
The DNA here is from genome assembly GCF_900129215.1 of Pedobacter caeni. Lineage (GTDB taxonomy): Bacteria > Bacteroidota > Bacteroidia > Sphingobacteriales > Sphingobacteriaceae > Pedobacter > Pedobacter caeni. The sequence goes on from NZ_FQUQ01000001.1 coordinate 69,077, forward strand.
GAAATGGAACCATCCGAAATCACGTTCGTTTCACCTTTAACAATGATCAAGCGGGCCTTAACACTTTCTGTTACCTGCATTGGATTCAACTCAGGGCCCAACGCCAAGGTTAATTCTATCGCATCGTTCTCTGTTTCTCCAGTAAATTTATAGGTTCCGTTAACAACGGTTGCACTGTCAGTTTTCTTACTTAAGTAATCCGGATATATCAGGAAAACTTTGTCTGGCATTGCTGCCATATTTTTAAAAGCACCATTGATGAAAAATTTGGTTGATTTTTGTGCCAAACCTGCAGTATGTAATGCCGCGATAAAGGTTATCGTAAGTACGATTTTTTTTGAAATTTGTTCCATTTTTTAAGTTGAGTTTTTATTAATTATTTGCTGTGTAAAGCCAGGATATAATTTTAGATGTTTGATATATTACGTATTTGTATCGCACTAATCATCAATTATAACCTGGGTTCTGATCTGGATTTTTATCTGTAGAATCTTACCTTGAAGGACAAAAGAACCCGGTGTTTTACGCTGTGCGTAAGCTCCGGTTGAAATTAATACCGCGAGCATGATCGTGTATTTTGTCATATTTTTTGTTTAATTGTATCCTGGATTTTGGTCCAGAAATTTATCTAAGCCAATTTCAAAGGCAGGAACAGGCATTAATTGCTTATAAGATTCCCACGTGCCGCCTTTTGTCGGTGTCACGACTTTCATAACTTCATCAATACGGCCGCTGCGCTTCAGGTCAAACCAACGATGACCCTGCTCGCAGAATAATTCTGTTTGCCTTTCCTTCATCACCGCATCCAGTAGTTCTGACGGTGTGCTTGCCGTGGTATTTTCCAATCCGGCACGGTTACGGACGGCATTAATATCCGACTGTGCCCCATCGATGTTATTTTGTTGCGCACGCGCTTCTGCACGGATCAAATACTGTTCAGCTAAGCGCAACAAGGTCAAATATTCTGGTTTAGATGCAGCCAGGGCAGCAGTGTTCGCTTTGTATTTGTATGGGAAACGGTAAGCTACTCCACCAATGGTTGCAAGCCCTGTCCAGTCGGTTTTTCTTTTGTCTTTTGCTTCAAATGCCTGTTCCAGTTGAGGACTAATTGAAGCCGGGTTTGAGGATGTTCCAATAGTGTTTGTCAGCACGAAAGTCCGGGCGTCGAATAAGGCATAATTGCTTTGAATAACTGTTTGTAACTGGAATATCGATTCGCTGGAGTTTTTAAGGAAAACGGAGACGGTTGGCACCATGGAAAATAACGCGGTATTGTTGATCACAATCGATGCTGCAGACTCTGCCTCTGCCCATAGCTTGTTATACAAGTAAATACGGGATAACAAAGCCGTAGCTGCCCAATATGTAGGACGAACCCTCTCATTGCCAAGCGTTAAAGCATCCCCATTTAAATAGTTTTTACTCAATTTGGTTTGGGCATCCTGCAAATCGCTGATGATCTGTGCATAAACTTCTGAGACTTCGGCACGCTTAGCCAGGGTATATAGACGATAATCAGGACTGGTTAATAAGGGAACTTTACCATAAGTATTCACCAGGTAATAATAGCAAAGAGCACGCATAAATTTTGCTTCACCCAGAAGCTGCTGTTTGAGCTGCTCATTTAGCTTCGTGCTATTTCCTATACCTTCGATGGCCACATTACAATTGTAAATCAGCGTGTAAGTAGTCGACCAGTAAATCTCTTTATCACTTTTTACATTATTTTGGTACAGCTGGGTGTATTGTGAAGTCGAACTTACATAATAATTTTTGAGTTCGTCTGCAGCCATAGCCATATATGGCGTAACTAAAGAATTGATAACATTATTGGTTTCACCAATGCGTATGTACAAGCCATTTAATACGGATGTTGCAGTTTCATTAGTGGAATAAACGGTGGAACCCGTTAGTCTGTCATCAGGCGGATCGAGTTCAACAAACTTTCTACAGCTGGTGTTCAGGGTACTGAACGAGATCAAAATGAGTATAGCATATATGTATTTCATTGTCCTAAGATTTAAAGGTTAATTTGTACGCCCAATACAAATACTTTGAGCGGTGGGAGCGTAGTGTAGGCCTGCGTTTCAGGATCGCGACCTTTGTACGAAGTGATGGTAAAAAGATTTTGAGCAGAGAGGTTTATGACTGCACTTTTTAACCTCAGTTTATCTTTAAAAGCTTTGGGCAGCTGATAAGAAAGGGTTACGTTTTTCGCACGGATATAGGAAGCATCAACATAACTGGCATCGCTTTCTGACCAGGCACCAAAAGCGCGTAAACCTTCAATAGATTGAGTAAAGCGCTGATATTTGGCCTGATCGCCCGGTTTCTGCCAGCGATCCAGAAATTCAACCGGCACATTGCTCTGACTGGTAAACAGCTGGTCGTAAATGTCAGTACTGAAATATCCCGGTGCATAGTTTGTCAGACTAATCTTTCCTACCTGTTTAACAAACTGTAAAAAGATATCCAGCTGTAGGTTCTTGTACCTGAAGGTGTTGTTGAAACCTCCAAAATACTTAGGTAGGGTATTGATAGCCTTCACTTGATACTCACCATATAAATTCACATGATTTCCGGCATCAGAACCTGTAGTGCCATCCTTTTTTAGGGCTGTATATAAACCTGTGTTGGGATCAATACCTTTATAGATCCATGCGTAGCTTCTGCCGCTAACAGGCTGTCCAATTTCCAGAATGCCGGCATAGTTTGAATTCTCCAGGTTGTCAAACTTTACCAGTTTGTTCCGGTTAAAGGAAATGTTAAAAGCGGAACTCCATTCAAAATTTCCTGCTATTACGTTGCGGGTATTTAAAGTCAGCTCTACACCTGAGTTCTGTACTGTTGCGGGAAAATTATAACTGGGAATACTGCTAAAACCGGTAAATGAAGGTATGGTATAGTTTAGCAATTGATTGGAGCTGCGATTTCTGTAATATGCCGCTGAAGCAAGAATCCTGTCTTTGAAAAAACCAAGATCCACTGCTACTTCAAATTTGGCGTTTTTCTCCCATGCTACATTTGGATTTGACAAAGACCGCGGGGAAAATCCCGTTAGGCCCTGATAGGTGTTTGTACCTCTGCTGGCATACAGATCATAGTAGGCGTAATTACCAATATTGTCGTTTCCGCTTGTACCGTAACTTGCGCGTAGTTTTCCAACGCTAAGAATGGGAAGCGCATTTTCAATGAAATTTTCTGATGAAAATATCCATGCAGCCGCTGCGGAATAGAAGTTTCCAAACTGTTTACCAGGGCCAAATTTAGAGGAGCCATCTCTTCTTGCCGTAAAATTGAGGATGTATTTATCGGACAGGTTTGCATTTAAACGACCATAAACTGCGTTATACTTGTATTGGTATGATCCACCGTCTCCTACGCCAAGCAAACCTGCATTAGCCAAATTACCAATCACGACATCGCTTACAAAATTTGTCCCCGCAAAGTAATGCCCTTCATTATCTGATTTTTGAAAGGTTGTTCCAGCTAATGCACTTATTTTGACCTCTTTCATTTTTACCTCATAGCTCAGTTGTGGCTCCACAATCCAGTTTTTTTGCTGATTTATGGTATTGATTAAAGCGGGAACAGAAGCAGCAGAGAGTAGTGAAAGATATAAAGGGGAGTAAGTTGCTACCGGCTGCTTGATTTTAATATTGCTGTTTAAATTGGTGAATCCCAGGTTTGCTGTAAAGTCAAACCCTTTTGCAATGCGGTAACTTGGTCTTAAACTGATGATGGTATTATCTGTTTTATTACTATAGGTACGCAGGCTATAAGCGTAAGGGTTATTCGCGTTATCAGAGTTAGGACCGCCAAAATTCAGTGTCCCATCTGGGTTAAAAGAATCAGGTGCATTGGGTGCTCTGAGGGTATAGGCAGTCAAATCACTCTGTGAATTCAGGTTGTTATCTTTGAGTACACTGCCCGCAAAATCAATCTTCAGTCTTTTGTTCTTCGAATAGCCGGTGATGTTAAAGTTTAGTCCGCCTCTTTGGTCGTCGAATTTACCCGGCGACAGATTGCCTTGTCTGTTATAAGTGCCTCTGATGGCATATTGGATACTTTCACTACCTCCGGAAAGAGACAGGTTGGCATTTGTATAGGCTGCAAAATGACCGATTAGCTCTTTCTGCCAGTCTGTATTGGTTTCCTGGCCCCAGGTACCATTCACATCATAGTTTGGATCGGCAGGGGAGGTAGCGATATTTGGTACCGGGACGCCGTCGTTTTTGAAAGCCTCGCGGCGCATATCAAGATATTGTTGGGCACTCATCAATTGAAGTGGTTTCGGTGCTTGCATAAAGCCTTGGGTAAGGTTTAAGCCAAGGGACATTTCACCGATCTGACCTTTTTTAGTGGTAATCAAAATTACGCCGTTCCCGCCCCGGGAGCCATAAATTGCCGTAGCATCGGCATCTTTTAAAACAGAGATACTGGCAATATCATTGGGATTAATATAATTTAAAGGGTTGCCCTGAGGGCTATCCGCTGCAATACCATTGCCTCCATTGTTTCCCAATGGATCCATCAATAGTGCAGATTGATAGGGGATACCGTCGATCACAAACAGGGGATTGTTGCCTACCCAATTATTTAGAGAGGACCTTCCACGGATCAGAATATTCATAGAGCCGTTGGTTACGCCGCTGGTTTGGGTGATCTGCAAACCTGCAACCCTGCCTTGAAGCGCTAGCATAGGGTTAAGCACGGGTTGTTTTTCAATATCTTTTGCAGTTACTGTTACCGTATTACCAGTAGCTAATTTCTGACTTTCAGTATAATAACCTTTATTAACGATTACTTCAGAAAGCTCATTGGTGGCCAGGATCAAACGGATGTTAAGCCGCACAGCCGCTTTTACCTCCCGGATCTGATAACCTATGTAACTGATCAGCAGCAACTCATTTTCTTCCACGTTTTGCAATTGAAAAGCACCGTCTTTGTCGGTTGTGACAGATCTTTTGCTGCTTTTAATTACAATCGTTGCACCTATCAATGGCTGTCCATTTTCGTCAGTAACTTTTCCGGAAATATCAATCGCTTTATAGAACTCAGTTATTTTTTCAAATACAGACTTCTCTTTTTTCCTGATGATGATCGCTTTTTCATCAATCAGATAGGTCAAAGATTGATCAGCCAGACACTTCTGCAACACGGTTTCCAATGGCTCATTGCGCACGACAATGCTCACTGGTTTTTTGGTTTCCAGCAAGTTTTTATCGTATAGAAAATCGTATCCCGTCTGGTTATGGATTTCCCTGAAAATCTTCTCGAGGGCCGTGTTCTTTTGATTTAATGTAACACGCTGGGCATGTGTTTTGGCGCTCAGCTGCATTAGTGTAGCTATTAATATTACGGTAGTTAATCGCATAATCAGCCATAGTTTAGCGGCAAGCCGATTGGGCATACCGGGTTTGTTGGTATAAATTTTATACATTTGTTTAGTTTGGTTCAAGCGATTGTCTTTTAGTTTCGAAGCCAGAGACAATTGCGGTAAACAGTTGATTAAATTATTGACGATGCCAAACATCGACCAATCCCGATCAGCATCGGGATTTGGTTTTTTACACTAGCTTTCCTGTCGTAAATACTTCTTCATGTTTTGTGGTTTAGGTTATTGGTTGGTTGATTTAAATTTATAAGGTGGATTATTTGCTCACGTATATTTTTCTGCCTTCGACACGGAAATGAACAGCGCCCGTTTTTTCCATCAGCCGGAGTACAGCCGATAGGTTTCTGGATCTGGATAGAAAACCTCCAAAGCGAAAGTTTTCAGGAGCATTTGCTTCATAGATGACATCGACATCGTACCATCTGGCAATCTTCCGCATATTGGCCTTGAAATCATCATTTTTGAATAGAAACTCGTTGTTTTTCCAGGCTACTGTTTCGTCTGGATCTACCTCATTAACGGTGATTTGATTGTTGATCAGAATGGCCTGTTCATTTGGTTTCAGGATTTCCGAACGATCCATGCTGGTTAATCGGATACTCCCTTCCAGTAGTGTTGTTTTTAAGGCCCTTTCATCACTGTAAGCATTAATGTTAAAATGAGTGCCCAGAACTTCCACTTCTTGTCTGGCACTTCGTACAATAAAGGGATGCATTTTATCTTTTGAGATTTCAAAATAGCCTTCTCCGGAGAGTTCAACGGAACGTTGTTTGAGACTGGCGAACGATGTAGGGTATTTTAAAGAAGAGGCCGCATTCAGGTAAACAACGGAGCCATCTGGCAGGCGTAACCTGGCTTGTTCTCCACGGGCGGTGGTCAGGGTATTAAATTGTAATTTACCAGAATTTTTACTGTTGATTTCATAGATAATTTGTCCGTCCGGGCTTTTTGAAATCTGAACACCAGACTGGCTGGCGATGTTCCCGGTGTTGACATCCGTAATCGAAATCTTTTCTCCATTAGCGAGGGTTAATGTGGCTTTGTTCTTGCCTGGAGATACATCTTGCCGGTAGGCCGTCTCCTGTCTGTTTTGTTCATCAGTTTTATAGAAATAAAGCCCTATGCCAATGATGATCAGGATGGAAGCAGCAGCAATAAGACGTGGCCAAAGTGGAGTGGATGCTGGTTTTATAGAAGTCCCGGTGCCAAGTACGTTTTTTAAAACAGCCGCCCTCTGTTGATCGTTCATCCCTTTTTCCTGATGCGGGCGCTCATAATCCTGACCAATTAAGACATCAATTTCATTGGAAAATACCGGATCATTGATATAGTCCCATAATTCCTGTTTTTCTTCCCCGGATGCTGTCTTATCTGCATAGTGGTTAAAAAGTTCCCGAAGCCTGTGATTTGTCTTATTCATCTATTGGGATTATAAGGTTAACTGGCAATAGCCATTTATTGATATGACTTAAAAAACAGAGGGGCAGGGTTAGTTAATTGGAGAATTTATCGTAAGATAATTGTAACTAACTGATTTATAGTTGGATTATTTGTATAGCGCCAGGATTAACATCGGATATAATACCGCATGCTTTCTAAAATGCGCTCGGATTTTGTTTAAGGCTTGTTTCATATGGACTCTTACCGTTTCGGTAGAAATATTCATTTCTTTGGCTGCTTCTTCGTATTTCATCCCTTCCTGATGGCAGAGCTTATAGGCTATTTTCTGCTGCGGTGCGAGTTCTGTCAGGGCCTCATTCAAAATATGGATGGCATCCTGATAATCCAGCAGCTGTCTGGTAGAATCATCGAATTCTGTGCTGGCACTTTGAAGCTTAACATGTGATTCGTTTTCCTGGGAAAGTTGTTTCAGCACATCAAACACGTGGTTCCGAACAACTCTGTTTAAGTAAGCACCGAAGTTATTGATGGTTTTGAGCCGCTCTCGTCCAATCCATATCTTGATAAAGATATCCTGAACAACTTCAAGGGCATCATCTTCAGAAGGAGTTAGTCGTCTGCTATGAACAAATACATCTTTTTGATAATGGTTAAATAAAATGGTAAACGCAAACTGATCGCCCTCAGCTATTTTAGTCAATATGTCTGATTCATTCTGAAGGGGGGGGACTGCCATTTATTGTGGACTCTGTCTTTAAATATACAAAATCTAGCGTCAATGATAGCCAAATTTTACGAAATATTAGTTTTTATAATTTTAAATGAGGTAGACAATGGAAAGAGTGATAAGCTGGAAGATCAGCCCTGAGAGCAGGAAAACAATACGGAAGAGGGTAAGTTTCAAATAGCAATTCATTTTTGGACATCGGACCTTCCAAAATTCAAATGAACCATAAGGGTAATTGAATCTGATCCAAAATCCTACTGCTTTTGCCCATTCAATAAACGGTACTTTTTCGATCAAATGCTTCCTGGGAAATCCCGAGATAGGGAGTATTGATGAATATGTATAACCTTGTTGCCGTATTTAAAGGCGCTGAAAATCAGTCAAGTGACCAGTTTTTAGCGTATTTCGTGTACACTTTGAAGCGTATTGGATGTCTAGTTTAATTGCACATTAATGTTACAATCCATTCTTACCTTCAAGCCAATAACCGTGCAGATACACATTGCCGTTGGTTTTGGCTTTAATGACTCTCCTGAAAGTTTGAGCTGATTTTACATTTCCTGTCAAAACAAAATTAGCTTCCTGCCAATCTAACGTTTTGATAATAGGCAGTTCGCTTACCCATTCCTCCTTTCTAAAGGAACCCTTTTTTGGAAATACAATGCAATTTTCCAAACCCAATAACTCGGGAATAGCTTTATTTTCATCATCTAATTCAAAGATAAACTTGAATTTTTGGTTATTCTTCTTCAAGACAGGAAGAAATGAACGGGCTAGTCCTAATGAAGTCTCGTCACCAAAAATCACAAGTTTCTCTGCCGATTCATCATAATACCTGTACGTTCTTGGCTGGTTATTATCGACTTTGTCGCCTACTTTTAAATTTTTCATAAATTTGCTTCCACTCCCTTCTCCATGCAGATGGACAATTAATTCTAGAATTCCATTTTTATTATCCGCATAAGACGCGGTATATCTTCGGACTTCTTTCTCACCAACCCGAAAGTCTATGTAAGAGCCTACTTTATAATTTAAGTTTCTGAAATCTCCGCTGAAACGAATTTTCCTGACAGATGGTGATAATAATTCGAGGTGGGCAACTTCCATTAAGGGCAATTTCGGCAATAATCGTTCGGCAACATCGAAAATCCATTTTGGCGCGTTTGGCATAATCTTCAATTTTATTTAGAGCAAAGTACGCCATAATCAATTGCAGATGAAAGAACAGAAAAGAGTAGGTATTGGATTAATCGTGGTTTTTGCTTCGGAAAGCCAAAGCCGATATTTCAGCAACTTTGGTAAATAACCGGGAAAAGTAAGGATAATCGTCATAACCTAATTCGTTTGCGATTTCTTTCACCGATTTATCAGAATGATAAAGCAGGCGTTTTGCCTCCAGAATAACACGTTGTTGTATATGATACGAAACGGGAAAACCTGTTACATTCTTTATACATTCATTAAGATAAGAGGCCGTAATATTTAATTTTTTAGCATAATCTGCTGGTCGTTTCAATATTAAAAAATGTTGTTCCAACAACGCTGTAAATGCCCGTTCAATAATATCAAATCGTGAAGTTTTTTCGATCGATTTTGATTGTTTGAGATAGTACGAAATAAAAAGAGCAATCAATATATTGCAACTGTCTTTCATCTGTGAATGATAAAGTTTGTCCTTCTTTCTTTCATAAAGGTTTTTACACAGTGCAAAGGCTTGTTGAATAATAGCCAAATCTTCCCTTTCGGTTACTACTAACGGTCTAACGTGTTTGATACCCTGTAATAATTTCAAATATTCCGGGTTAAGGTTTTCATCGTTGATGATTAGTATATACCCGTCAACATTTTCTGCTGTTAAGACTTTGTGTACTTGATTTGGCGATTGATAGAAAATAGCTGGTTTGTCTAACCCATATTTTTCAAAGTCAATTTCCATCTGCAAAACCCCTTCCTCCTGCAAGATGAAAAAGTGACAATCGTGTCGATGTGCCTGGTTAAATTCTTTATCGGCCATAAGAAGTACCGCTGACGAAATGTTAGTTACAAAAATCCCATTGCCAAGCTCTCTGGCTAAAATTCTAACTGGAATGGATGATGTTTTTTTTTGCATAGGTTTCAGTCTCTATAGAATACAAAACTAAAAATTACTTGTTCCATAACATTTATATTGAGGTATTTATCTACTACGTTCTCCAATCTTTTTAGAACCTTCTACCTTTCTCCACCTGCCTGGCAAACTGCTCATCTTTATCATCCTCGCCCTGTTTAACAGGCTGAACAATCCAAAATTATCATTTTGTGAACGCTGTTTTATAGTAAATCTGAAAAAGTCTTTCGTGATAAAGGACAACCCGGTGGAAGTCGAATAGGGCTTGGGCTTGTAAAATGTATCTTAGACCGTCATCAAGGAAAGATCTGGTTAGCGCATAACAGGCGAAGGCTCTACATTTTTCATCTCTTTAACATCCCCAAAATTTTCCAAATCACTTCTGGCTATAACCAGTCACATCCCAATATGATATAACCTCATTTCAGTGGTGCTGCCGGTAGCTGAATTAAATTTATGTTTAAACTTTATTTTACCAAAATATATGTCCCTGGACCCTGTTTAAATTTTCGCGGAGTTGTTATTTTCATCAATTTGGTTCGCTATGTAATTATTGTTAGTTTAGCACAACCAAATATCCTAATGAGTTTTATTTGCCTGATCAATGAGAAAGAGCTAATGGAAAACCTGCAAAGCGGGGATGAAAAAGCCTTTGAAAAACTTTACAGGCATTATGTCGATCCGATTTTCCGGAAGATCCATTATCTGACCAAATCGGCTGAAATCGCGGAAGAGCTTACGCAAGATGTATTTTTGAAGATATGGGAACGCAAAGCCGCAATAGACCCCAGTAGGTCTTTTGGTGCATTTGTTCATCGCATTGCTCAGAATTTAGTTGTTGATCTGTATCGCAGGCTGGCACATGATAAGGTTTTACGCGAACATCTGATCAATTCAGTTTCTGAACTGTATGATCCAATGGCTGATCATGTTGATCGCCAATTAGTTTATCAGGCACTCGAGTCTTTACCGGCACAGCGCAAAAAGATTATGGCGATGGTGAAGATTGAGGGCAGATCTTATGAAGAGGTGAGCAACCTGCTTGGTATATCAACCTCAACAATACGTGATCATGTTGTAAAAGGTACCAAAAGCCTGAAAATCTATTTCATGGAAAATGGGGTGACATTGATGCTCCTTGTCGCGGCCATGATTGCCAGATCAGTAAAACACTAGGCAAAAAATATATATCATACGAGCAGACCTAATTGCCGCTTCGTTCGTACTCTTTAAAAAACCAGATAAAATTGGCTGCAAGAGAAAACCTGAACGAACTTTACAAGCGATTTTTGCGTAAAGAAAGTAATCCCGAAGATATCCGTCTTTTAACAGAATTATTCGGTACCACAGAACACCGTATTTTAGAGGATATGGTTCGTGAGCAATTGGACGATCCATCTGCTATTGAACCATATCACCCCGAAAATAACGAACGGTATGAGCGTATGTTCAACAACCTGAAACAACAGCTTAAACCCGTCAGGAAGGCCAAAAAACTGTGGATAAAAGTTTCTGCAGCGGCGAGTGTGATCCTGGTGATGGCAGCCGGGGGTTATTTCCTCTTACGGGATCCTATGCCAGATCCGGTCATTGCCCGGCAGAAGATCCACAACGACATCAAACCGGGAGGTAATAAAGCATACCTGATTCTATCAGACGGTAAAAGCATCGATTTAACTGAACAGCACACGGGGGTTATCGGAAAAGATGTAGGGAAAAGCATTTTGAAAACAGCTGACGGGGGGATTGAATATGTGAACAGGCATGGTCATCCTATCGCTGCTCACAATGCTTTTAATACACTACGTACACCTAATGGCGGCCATTACAAGGTGGTTTTAGCCGATGGTACCAAGGTATGGCTCAACGCCGCATCCCAGCTAAAATATCCTGCAGATTTCAAAAACCTGAAGGAACGTAAAATTGAGTTAATGGGTGAAGCTTATTTTGAAGTAGCTAAAGATCCTGCCCATCCTTTTATCGTTCAAACAGACGACCAGCAAATCAGGGTATTGGGAACCCACTTTAATGTAAATTCTTATCATGACGACGGTGGAAGCAAAACCACCTTGCTGGAGGGAAGTATCCGTGCTGTGGGTAAACATGCCGAAGTCATGGTTAAGCCCGGACAACAAGTGATCAGCAACAGTACCGGCCAGCTAAAAGTTGACGATGCTGATATGGAGCTGGCGGTAGCCTGGAAGAACGACCAGTTCATGTTTGAAAGTGAGCCTGTCAGACCACTCATGAAAAAGGTGGCCCGCTGGTATGATGTGGAAGTTATCTACAATGCAGATGTCCCGGATGTACGCTTCAATGGTGCAATTTCAAAGTTCGAAAATATATCAGCAGTACTTAAAATACTGGAGAATACGGGGAAGGTACATTTTGAGGTGAGGGGCCGAAAAGTTTACGTAACAAAATAATGAAACCAGTACAACCAAATATAAAACCACATCATTTAAACCAAATAGAAGATGAAAAGAGCATCAGAATAGAACTGTATTAAAAAAGAACAGGGCCCGATCAGATCGGGCCCTGCAAGCCGTTTGGCACAATTTACTTTATTCAACTGTTTACCAGCAACTGCCTTCGCCTGGAAAGTAAGGGCATGTTGCATCACCAAACAAAACAAATGTATAGAATTTATATCATTCAAACCGGTATAGCCGGAAGGCTATTACCCAAACTATGGCTGATTATGAGACTTACCGTCATCATCATGATTGCTTCTTTAGTGCAGGTGAGCGCCACCTCGTTGGCACAGAGGATAACTATAAATAAAACAAATAAAAACCTGATCAGTGTACTCAAGGATGTGCGAAAGCAAACCGGATACAATTTTGTGATCACTGATGATCAGGCAGAAAAAAGCAGACCAGTTACTTTAAACGTATCTCAGAGACAACTGCATCAGGTACTGGATGAGCTGTTCAGCTCGCAACCACTCAGTTATAAAATCGATAACAAAACCATCGTAGTATATGATAAAAATGTGACCAATATTTCAGCATCAGCGGCTTCAGTTATTATAGAAATACATGGTCTTGTCAGCGATGAAAATCATCAACCCATACCTGGCGTTACGATCAGGCATAAAGAGAGCGGTGCAGCTGTTTCCACCAACCCAAAAGGGGAGTATATGATCAAAATACCCAACGCTAGCGGAACCTTAACATTTTCTTTTGTAGGGTATCAGTCGAAGGAAATAGCTGTGAATAATCAAACACAGATAGATGTTACGCTTAACGCTACACCAAGTAACCTGAACGAAATAGTGGTTATCGGATATGGTACACGTAAGAAAGAGGCTGACCTTACCGGATCGGTATCCCGTATCAACGGCGATAAGATCCAAAACCGGCCGGTTACCGGAACCCTAGATGGTTTGCAAGGCCTGATACCAGGTGTGGCGATTACGCGGTCAGGCGGTCAGCCGGGTCAGCAAGGCTTTGCACTTGCGATCCGCGGATCGTCGTCCATTAATGGTAATGTTCCGCTTGTATTAATTGATGGTATTCCAGGTGATCTTACACTGATCAATCCGGAGGATATTCAGGATGTTACCGTGCTAAAAGATGCAACTGCAGCAATATACGGCGCACGTGCTGCTGATGGGGTGATTCTGGTTACGACCAAAAGAGGTAAACGGTCCGGCACACCAAGCATAAGCTATGGATTTAATTTGGCGGTTAAGAAAGTTGGCTTAAGAAAAAAGGCAGCTACGACAGATCATTTTGTCAGGATGTTTAATGAGGCCAATAGAAACGACGGGGAAAAGCAAACATTCTCTGATGCTACGCTGGAGAAGATCGCAGCCAATGATCCGGGGGTTGGCCCTGGTGAAAACCGTAGTTTGGAATCTTTCCCCATGTTCTATCAAAACAAGGATTGGTATGGCAGGCTATTTAAAACCGCATATCGCCCTATGCACAATATCAGCGTATCCGGTGGTGGTGAAAACTCATCTTACCTTGTTTCTTTTGGCGACATCCGTGATAACGGCAACATTTCAGAAGGAAAGAACAGTTCTGTACGGGACAATCTCCGCATTGCATTGCAGAGTAACATTACCAGCAACCTGAAGCTGGAACTGACAACGGCATACGACTATCTCAATACCCGTACACCCTCGCAGCTGCACGATGCCATTAGTAATGGTTTAAAAATGTTCTCTTATCTGCCCGAAAAAAATCCGGCAGGAAATTACTTCGGCTATCAGGGTTATGAGAATCCTGTGCAGGAATTAATTAAAGGGGGAGAAGAGACGATGACCAACAACCGCTGGAACAACAATGTAAAGCTGGATTTTGAGCCCATCAAGAACTTGGTATGGACGGGACAGGTTGGTATCAACCTGGAGCGTATGGATAACGACGCTAACTATAAAACCAATACAGAGTATAACTGGGACAATACCCCTAACTTGCTGATACGTAATAATCCAAACAGGGCTACCTTCAGGAACTCAAGCACGGTTTACAAAAATTACAGTACCTATGTGAATTACTCCAAAACGTTTGGACAGCACGAGATAAAAGCAATGATAGGTGCCTCACAAGAAAAATTCACTCAGGATTCCAGATATATTCAGGGGCAGGATTTTTTCAGCAATGAGATTTTTAGGCTGCCTTTATCAAACAGTAAGAACCTGCGGGCGGGGGATGCAAAAGACTGGAACAGAGATCCATGGGCTTTGCAGTCTTATTTTGGTCGCGCCAGTTATGCTTTCGCCGGCAAATATTACCTGGAAGGAACCCTTCGTAAAGACGGAAGTTCAAAGTTCTCTCCCGATAAACGCTGGAGTTCAATTTATCCAAGTTTGTCTGTCGCATGGAAAATTTCAGAGGAGTCATTTTTTAAGCAACTGGTTAGCAACGATAAAGTCAACCTTTTCAAGCTGCGCGCATCCTGGGGCCGCACGGGCAATCAGGATATTTCACAGTTAGGGTTATTTGATTATGTACAGCTCATTAATGTTTTTGGCCAGTACCCGATTGACGGCTCTTCGGCCGCAAGATTAGCGGCACTGAAAGGACTTTCTTCACCATCGCGTACATGGGAGACCATCGAAACAGAGAACCTTGGTGTAGACCTTGGATTATTTGCATCCAAACTGTCTTTATCGTTTGATCTGTACAGAAAAACCAATAACAACATGCTGGTGAGCATTACTTATCCGACCACACTGGGTGCGGCTGCACCAACCTCGAATGCAGGAACACTTAAGGGTAAAGGCTGGGAATTTAATGGGCAATGGAATGACAAGATCGGTAGTTTTCAATATAACATCGGTACCATCTTGAATTACAATACAAACGTCGTTTCTGATCTGAAAGGAAATGACAATTATAACCTCGGCTTAACACAGGCCAGACAAGGATATCCGCTAAATTCCTATTTTGGATTTAAGGGTAAGCTGATCAGAAATCAGGCCGACCTTGATGCTTATGCTGCAAAGTACGGCGGAAAAGGCATCGTGCCATCTGCACAGCCTAATGGCCATGGCGGTTTAGGCATTGGTGATGTCATGTATGAAGATATTGATGGCGACGGACAGATCACTACCTATGGCGACAAATCGAAGGGGCTAAATGGTGATGCCGTATACCTGGGTTCCCAGATCCCCAAATTAACCTACAGTGTTACAGGCGGATTTTCATACAAGGGTTTAGACATGAGTTTCATTATGCAGGGAACCGGTGATAAATATGAATGGAGAGGTAATGGAAACTTCGGTGTGCCTTTGGCTCACTTCTGGTTCCAGCCCCTGGATTATTTTTACGGAAGAACCTTCACCCCAGAAAATCCATCGGCCCAATACCCGCGCCTTTCTAATAACGAAACGGTGAAGAATAACAATTATCAGTTCTCGTCCATGTGGCTGGAAAATACACGCTATCTGAGGATGAAAAATATCACCATTGGCTATACCTTCAGTGATCTCCAGGTTGCGCGTATTAAAGTGCGTAGTATCCGGGTTTATGTTAGCGGACAGGACTTGTTTGAATTTGCAAAGGGCACCTGGAAAGGAACCTATGATCCCGAAGAAAGCCGCACACCTACAATCGCGGATGATGCAGGCAAAATGGATTTCTATAATTTCTATGAGAACAACTACCCAATGTACCGTACTTTTTCTGTAGGACTAAATGTTAAATTTTAAATCTTGTAGCAATGAAAACACTTAAAATTTTAAGCATAATTTTTTTGGCCATCATGGCTACGGGTTGTAAAAAGTATCTTGATCTTAAACCGCAATCCGATATTTCCGATGTTACCTATTGGCAATCTGCTAATGATTTCCGTTTAGCGGCAAACTGGTTCTATGACCGGTCGCTGGAGGACCCTCATTTTTCGGGTACCTATATGAATGACAATAACTCTGATATTGCGTTTGGCATGGAGATTAGTACCATAAGCTCCGGCAAGTATGTTGCGCCGGAGCAAGATGCAAATTGGGACAACAGTTATTCAGCCATTCGCAATGCGAATAAGTTAATAGAGCAAGGCACCACCTCTGTTTTAAAGAATGACGTCAAACCTTTTCTTGGTGAAGGATATTTCTTCCGCGCCTATAATTACTTCCGTCTTTTAGACTTATTTGGAGGAGTTCCTATTATTGATAAGGTGCTCCAGCCTTCAGATCCCCTGGTATTTAGTGGCCGTGCTTCCCGGGAAGATGTTGCAGCTTTTATCATGGCAGACCTCAACAATGCCATCGCAAACTTACCGGTAAAAACCAGCGCAGAAAAAGGCAGGATCTGTAAAGAGGCGGCCCAGGCTTTTAAAGCGCGTGTATGTCTTTTTGAAGGTACCTGGAGAAAATTCCACGCTGCCGGCGATGGAAATGCGTTACTGGATCAGGCCATTGCAGAATCAAATAATGTGATCAATAGCAATGCGTATTCCTTAAATAAGTTAAGGAGCGATTCGAGCTACCGTTTGATGTTTATTGACAACTACAGCATGGATAATCCCGAAACTATAGTTTCAAAAAAGTACCGTACCAATATCAATGTGGCTGGCTGGGCGTATAGCGTATCCTGGGGCAACCTGAACCCAACCAAAGCTGCTGCAGATATGTATCTCAGCAAAGATGGTCTGCCTATAGATAAGTCGCCGTTGTTCAAGGGGTATGACTCCGTCCGTACCGAGTTTCGCAACCGGGATCCACGGATGGCCCAGTCTTTAATCCTGCCGGCCATAAAAATAGTCCGCCCGCAATACGATAAATACCGCCCGCAATGGCCGGGTGTCGACAATAACCGCAACGTAAACTCGGGCTATATGCTATATAAATTTATATCACAAATGCCTACGCCTGGTGATGGTGGTGGTGCATTCGACTGGAATGTGATCCGCTACGCAGAGGTGCTGGCCATCTATGCGGAGGCAACTTATGAACGTAACGGATCAATTTCTGATGCAGACCTGGATAAGTCTATCAATTTATTGCGCGACCGCGTTAATATGCCGCACCTTACCAATGCACTGGTCAATGGCAATGGCCTGAACATGCAGACAGAAATCAGAAGGGAAAGAACGGTGGAGCTGGCATTTGAAGGTTTTCGCTGGGGCGACCTGCGCAGGTGGAAAATAGCAGAGACGATACTGCCAAAATCTATGTTGAGTGTGAAAGTTACCGGTTCAGAATGGTCCAAACAAATACTTACACTGGATGGTTCCACCTATAACAGTTACTTCTACAATACACCTGCTAATCAGTTAGAGAATGGTTTTAAAGTATTACAACCTGGCTCACAGCGGGCTTTTGATGTAAATAAGAATTACCTGCTCCCAATACCAACTAAACAGATATCACTAAACCCGGATAAGCTGAAACAAAATCCGGGCTGGTAAATCATAGAATTGATTCATAATTTTTGGAATTTACAATACCGGGTTGCCAATTGAAATCATCACCAGGCAGCCCGGTTTGTTGGAATTTATGGCGCAAAGGCCATTTTAATGATATAAAGAACAAAAGATGGATAGAAGATCATTTGTAAAGAATACTAGCATAACCGCTGCAGGACTACTGGCGGGGGCTCAGCTGCTGGATGCTGCGCCTATTCGAATGCTGGCACCAGCAAAGCTTATGGGCGGGCGATTTGTAACCCTCTGTATTATGATTCGTACCACACCCTGGGAAGTATCCAGGGATGTAAAGCTGCACCCACGCGACGAGGAAAAATGGCATACCCCGGAGGGAGTAAAAAGACTGCGCGAAGCATTTGCCACCAATAACCCTGACAGTCGTTTAACCTGGGGCTTTACGCTGAATGCATTGGAAGACAGGCGTGAAAATTATGTACAGATACGGGAATATGCAGCACTTTGCCAGGCAGAATACGGTGATGAGGTAACCGTGTTCCCAGGATACTTTCCGGCAATGTACCTTCCGCCAGCGCGGATCAATAAGGAGTTGTCAGAAGCACTGCGGATCATCGCCGGTTTTGTAGGAAAAGGGTATAAGCCAAAAGCTGTGATCGGTGGATTTTTGCCGGCAGCGTCTTTGAAATATTTGGCGGATAAAGAAAACATACATGTGGCCCAAGCCGTAATATGGAGCCAACATAATATCGATGGCGGCGGCGCAGATGGGTCACTATCGTATCCTTATTATCCGTCCACTGAACATTTTTGCAAGCCTGGTCAGAATAAAAAAGACCTGATTGATTGTGTGAACCTGGATGGATGGTCTATGGATTTTATTTGTGCACGGCAGAGCGGACAAACAGGCCATGAACTAACAGGCTATAACAGCAGGCGCGGCGTTGGCCCCATAGAAACTTACAAGGGCTGGGGGCTGGAACTCGGGCATATGGAAGTAATGCATACCCAGTCGATACATTTTGATAAGGGATTGGAGTTGAATGGATTTGGATGGGTACCCAATATCTGGGAGGCAGAAATGGTGTATGAGTTTGGGATGGACTTTATCTGCGATGCAATGAAGAAATGGGTGACAGGTACCTTGGAGCGATGGCCGGACACTAAATGGGTAAGTTTCGGTGAGTTTGGCGAAATATGGCGCCAGCATTATAAATCCAACGATGATTACAATTACAAATTCATAGAACGGGGATGTGGTTTAGGAGATTCCTATAATAATCTCGAAATCCGGTGGTTTATGAACAAAGCATTCCGGCTGGCCTTGCTGCGCGACTGGCATCATAACACACCAGCAATGGTGATTGATTTTACGCGATATGATTTGCCTGCGCAGGAGCCGGTGGGCGCCCGGCCAGATCAGCCGGTTAAGGACTGGAGCCTGATCAACCGCATTAATCAGAAGGGGCTGCGGCCGGAGGACAAGCCCGTGTTGCTGACTGAACTAACAGAGGCAGAGCAACAATTGATTTACAAATATTGCCCTGAACTTAAGAACTAGTACGATTATAATTTAGCTTTTACTTATTGAAAAAATGATATTTCATAAACAAAAATCTTATAAAAAAAAATCCCTCCTTGCAGCTTTTCTTTTGTTAGGCATGCAGGTTTACGCTCAGGATGCTAAACTTCCTACACGGTGGACTGAGCAAGTCCAAAAGGCAGAAGTACCGCTGAACGAATATCCCCGCCCGCAACTGCAACGCACCGATTGGCTTTGCCTGAATGGTAAATGGGATTATATAGGTGGTAAATCTGCACCTGATGCTTTGCACCCTCAGAGCGCTGCTTCTTTTGATAGGGTAGATCAGCAAATATTGGTTCCATACTGCCCGGAGTCTTTCCTTTCGGGGATACAAAAAAAGCAAGAGATCAACCTATGGTACCGCCGGATATTTGAACTGCCGGCATCATGGGATGGCAAGGAGGTATTGATAAATTTTGGCGCTGTTGATCATGATGCTACGGTTTTTATTAACGGCAAAAAAGTAGGCAGTCATTCGGGCGGGTATGATGCGTTCAGCTTTAATATTACCTCCTATCTCATAAAGGGGCGCAATACAATTGTTGTTGCCGCACACGACCTTAATGATGGCAAAACACCATCTGGTAAGAACGGTCCGCGTGGTGATTATACATTTAGCTCTGGAATCTGGCAAACGGTCTGGCTGGAGCCTGTCTCACGCACACATATCAAAAGCATTAAGCTATTGCCGGATGTAGACGGCCAGCGATTAAAGGTATTGGTAAACACCAGTAGCGGATGCAGTGTTACTGCCATTGCGCTAAACGATGGACGGGAAGTATCGCAAGCTAAAGCGGCCAGTGGTACCTATTTTTATTTGCCGGTAAAGAAACCGGAATTATGGTCGCCGGAACATCCTTTCCTGTATGATCTAAAAATAACCCTGCATAACAGTGATGGAAAAATTACCGACCAGGTGACCAGTTATTTTGGCATGCGCGATATTACACTGGCAAAGCTAAATGGTGTTGTTCGCCCATTTATCAATGGTAAATTTATGATGCAGCTCGGTTTGCTCGATCAGGGCTATTGGCCCGATGGTATACTCACTGCCCCAACAGAGGAGGCATTGAAATTTGATATAGAGTACACTAAAAATGCGGGCTACAATCTCATCAGGAAACACATGAAAACAGAGCCGCAACGGTTTTATTATTGGGCTGATAAACTTGGTTTGCTGGTTTGGCAGGATATGCCAGCTATTTGGTATCAAAATGAAGACACTACTGTAACCCGTCGTGTTTTTCGCAAGGAACTGAAGGCTATTATTGATGATCACTACAATTCGCCGTCCATTATTACCTGGGTACCGTTTAACGAGAACTGGGGTGCCTTTGATGTGAAAAATCTCACGGCCTGGGTAAAACAATATGACCCATCGAGACTGGTGAATGGAAACTCCGGTTTCAATAACAATCCCAACTACCAAAAAGCCTATGGAGATCCCGGCAATGGCGACTATGTGGACACCCACATATACGTTGGTCCTTATGGGGCATCAGTCCCTGATGATAAGCGGGCGGCATCATTAGGCGAGTTTGGAGGTGTAGGCCTGTTTGTGCGCGGCCATATGTGGCCGGTAGAGAATAATGCTTACGAATACGAATCGACCCAATCTGCATTAACCGATAGATATGTATTTCTGTTAGATCGTGTAGAGCAACTAATGAAATATAAAGGGCTTAGCGTCGCCATTTACACCCAAACCACCGACGTGGAGCATGAAGTTAATGGCGTGCTCACCTACGATCGCAAGGTTGAAAAAATGGAAACAAAGCGCATTAAAGAAGCTAATCAGGCAGTCATTCAATCCGGGCATAAAATGAATCAGTAAACTGTACAATTGAAAGCTGCTATCATGTTCACTGCTAGATTACTATTCCACCTTATGACGGATGCCTAAAACCGCAAAAAACTATAAGCACACCACCAGATTGAAATCAAGTAATGCGTTTTACAGTGTTTATAACAATGCCATGAGCTGCCTTCGGGCGGCTCTTTTGTTTTGAAATCGTGTGTAACAATTATTATTTACCCGACTTAAATCTTTTTCAGAAGGAAAATGATCATTACCTAAGCCAGAGGGCTACTTATGCCAATCTTAGATTAGAGAAAGACCATTATCAATAACAGAATACAGAGTTTATGGGAGCATGAAGGGGGAGATTGCAACCTGTAAAATATAGTCCTCGCAAACCGTCTGATTGTAAAGTTATTGAAATTGGGAGGGTAAGTCCCACACCCACACTGGGAGGCGTAAAACTGAATCTTGCACAACAAATGCTGTGATCGGATACCTTAGTTCGCTTGCTTTTGCTGATGAGATTCCTGCTAAAGCTACAATTTTCAGAAATAAAGTAACCCTAGGTTAAGGTTAAACCTGGGCTATCTGGATTTCCATAGATAGGCCGTTAAATTGCTGAAGAACTAAAATATTGAATCTTACTAACAACTAATTGCCTGTACGATTTTTCTGCCAAAATCCGATCCTAAACCCCTTTTCGGATAGAATAATTTTGCTATTCTAAATAGATCATCCTTAAATTTTTTCGATCTTAATACAGCAGGAGTACAAATCCCTCTTTAAAAAAGTACAGCGGGATTTTTGGGGTTTAATTGTCTTTGGGTGAATTTTCAGGTTTCTCCTCAGTGTTCAAACTGGCTTCGGTTATCCTTTTTTTCCTGCGGTAGCTTCTTGAACCAAGTCTGATAAGTCCTTGCATCAATTTACTCATTTCGCAATCTTTCTTCCAATTTGTATATCTTCCCCTTGATCGTATGATGTTCGGTACGCTTTTCCCTATGTTCGAATTGATATTCAGTGCAATTTTTCAAGCGATGAGTGTCAATTCAATAGCTATAGTGTGTTGATATTTACAATCTAACCAAATAAACCAATCTAAATGAAGCAAATGCTACTCTTTGCAGGGATTCTACTGCTCGGCTACACCTTAAAAGCACAAAGGTTCGATAACGTCTTTTTTAAACAAAATTTTCAGTACTCCAATGATGTGAATGACTATCTTAAAGGAAATACTGGGACTACTTATAACAATAGCACTAATCTGGGTAAGTTTTATGCCAGTCCTTTAGGAAATCCCCCGGCATCTGCAGGCATAACAGTCAACCTAAATAATCACCTCTTTTCCATCCTGCGCCCGCTCACTACTGCCGGGGATAATAGATTTGGTATGCTAAGAAAGTTTAGCTTTAGTACGGCTCCAACTGCCATTATGCTGAAGTTCACTTTAATCATCAATAGCAATACCCCAACGCCTTCCAGTGGATCTGTCAACATGTTCGGAGCGCTTTTTGTACAAATAGGCGATAATGGTTCAGTCATAACTGAGACCAATCCAGGTATCCAAACAGGTACTGTACTGACGAGTTTACCTTTTACCTCAGTTAAATTAAGTACAGGTGCATCTTCGTACCGATTTGCCACCCCAACGAATGTCAGTGGCGTAACGGTACCGTTCACTGCTGATTCTACAACCTTTCAGGTCGTCGTTAATAACTCAGCGAATGTACTGACCTACACTAATCCTTTAGGTAACACAGAAACAAATGCAGCTTACACTTATGATGTCTATGCAAAAACACAAAGTGGTGTTTTGGTAAAATATTGTGATGATTTGGCATTAACGTCAAATACATTAACATTTGGGTCTTTGAAATTTTCATCGTACTCTCCTTCATATCCAACAGGTGTTCAGGTGGGCTGTGATATCCATCTGGATAATATTGAACTGAGCACGATTGGTAATACAGTGTTTTTGCCAATCAAGTTAAAAGAATTTAAGGGTACTCGGGAGAGTGGGGCCGTTAAGCTTACATGGTCGACTACAACAGAGTTGAACATTGTCAGATTTGAGGTGTTAAGGTCCTCTGATGGCCAAAATTTCGCACCGGCAACAAGTTTAACTGCTGCAGGAAACTCTACAGAGATAAAAACCTATAACTGGCAGGACAACAGTCCCGGCACTGGCCCCACTTATTATAAGTTGAAACAATATGATTGTGATGGGGCTATCTTCAGCTCAAATGTGATCACCATCAATTAGAAACCCAAACTTACTTGAATATATGAAATCAGTTTTTTTTGCCTTGATATTCCTTTTGGGAGTTTTCAAGACCGCATTGGCGCAATCTATTCCTTTCCCGCTCGGCCTCCACAGACCAAATCTATCCTGGGTTCCTGATGGTAATGCCAGTGGGAGCAACAGCGATGAGTGGAAGGCGATCCTGGATAAGCTGGCTGCGACAGGTGCAACCTGCGTGCGTTTAAACCCAAATCCACATTTTCAGGGGCAAGCCATCTCTGTCGAGCAGTTAAAATATGCCAACTCGAAGGGATTAAAGGTCTTGATCGACATTCCGATCACATTTCCCGATTTTTATCCGATATGCACCAAAAAATATGTAACTGGCAGTTTTGGAGAAAAGTATCGGCTTAGAGAGATCGATCCGGTAAAAGTGCGTGCCTGGTTTACTTCCTATCTGGCAAAGTTAAAAGTGGCTGAGATTGATATCGCGGCCATCGAATTTGGGAATGAATTGAACTGGATGGATTTCAATAACGATGTTGATACCTATCCTGGCGGTAGGATGTACGACTATAATACACCATGGAGTGACCCACAGTATATTAAAATCAGGGAGGGAATTCAAAAATATGGCGAATGTCTCAAAGGTATGTATGAAGAAATCGGCGTCCAGTTTTCTACAGGTAGACCCAAGTTGATTTCTTGTGGATTGGTGATGGAGCGTGAACTAACCAGTTGGCATGTTTCCCGTAACGCAGCAATTGTGCTTTCCGATATGTGGGTTAAGCTATTACAAGGTACCCATCCCAATCAACAGTCATCAACAAATTATCTGAATTATGTGGATGGCATAGGCATTCACCTTTACCCTTCTGCTGATACGCCCCTGGACCAGATAGATGAAGAAATCGAAGAGCTTGCAGGCCCTGTAAACTCTATTATTCAGAACAGCAACAGCGGGAAAATGCTTTATGTTACTGAATTTGGCTATCGGAGTGTATCTCCGGTGCCTGATGAAGACGCGCGCTATCTGAGACATTATAAATTTATTGAAGCTGCTTCACAGCTGTCATCTTACCCCTGGGGAGGATTTTATTTATACACTTTTGACAGTCCCAGCTCCGCCGAAAACAGTTATGTGATTTACAAAAACGGGGAATTACTGAAAACGGCAAAAATATTTGAAGACTTTAGCTATTCGGCAATTCCTGTTCCACCTAATACTTTTAAGGGGCAGACCAAAGGTAAGTTCATAACGATCAATTGGTCGGCTGTCAGTGAGACAAATCAGGAGCGGTTCGAATTGTACAGGTCCTCCGATGCGAAGGAATTCTCAAAGATAGCGACCAGAACCGGGGCCGGCAGCAGCAATCAACAACAACATTATTCTTATGATGACATCAAACCTTTACCAGGAACTAACTATTACCGCTTAAAACAAATTAATTTTGATGGTAAGCATTCCGATTCTGAAGTCATCGCTGTTCATACCAAACTGGGCTCGGGCAGTCTTTTTGTAACGGTGTCTGAGGAAAGACCAATCGTAAATATTTCATTCAGGAGCAATGCTAAGGGAACCATCTATTTATATGATATAGCTGGTAGAAAACTGGCCGAGCAGCAGGTAGTTTTACAAGAGGGGATTAATCGAATAACGCTTCCGGTACAGCTTGCTCTGGGGATATATATTGTAAAAGTCAGTGCCGGCGCTGAAATCCTCGTCAAGAAATTTAAAGTTTAGGTGTACAGCTTCAGTCTGAATAAGAGAATAGTCTGATCATCAAATACTTTGCTCATCCCAATCAATTTTTTCATTAGGGAATGTAAATGATATTGATTTATCAGATTGATTGATGACGCCAATAACATTGTAACCAATACAAACCAAATATTTTATGAACATATGAATATGAGTACCATAAACAATACTTGTAAGCGCTATTTGAAGGCCACCACACTCCATGCATTACGTGTTTCTATTATAGCCTTTATCCCATTTTTATCGGTCCAGAATTGCTTTGGAGCCAGTCAGCAAAACCCCTCAACTACTACGAAGGCCCTGAGCGATTCGACCGGAATACTTATTTCCGGTTTGGTAAGGGATAGCGATTCCAAACTATTGGCAAGGGCAACCGTTTCTGAAAAAAACGGGAAAAATGCGAGCATCACAGATACAGAGGGTAAGTTTTCCCTGAGGGTATCCAATCCAAATGCGGTCTTGAAAGTTACCTATCTGGGGCTGGAAACAAGAGAAGTACCCCTAAATTCCCGGCGTTTTTTACAGATTGTATTGAACGCATCCCAGAGCAAGCTTGATGAAGTCGTGATCATCGGTTATGGAACAAGTGATAAGAAAAACCTGACGGGCTCCTTCAGTAGCTTAAAGGGGGAGGACATCAAAAGCGCCACTGCTACCTCTTTTGTAGATGCGTTACAGGGTAAGGTCGCGGGCGTGAGGGTCAATTCCCAATCTGGCGAACCGGGGGCTGGAGTGAGTGTGGAAATCAGAGGTGGAAATTCGATCAATGGCGCATCCTCTCCATTATATGTGATTGATGGTGTGCAGATTGAAATGCAGGAATCTGAGGTGGCGTCATCAAAGGTTGGCGGACGTACAACCTTAAATCCGCTATCAACAATCAGTCCTGATCAAATTGCTTCCATTGATATCCTCAAAGATGCCTCGGCAACTGCAATATACGGGGCCAGAGGGGCAAACGGAGTGATTATAGTGACTACGAAATCCGGTAAATCCGGCTCAAAGCCTGTATTTAACCTGAGCTCCTCTTATGCCTCCTCCGAAATCACAAAAAAGATCGATGTATTGGGTGCTCAGGATTACGTCCAGTACCGCTTTTTGAAATCGCCCAATGATAGGGGCTTTGGAACAGATCTGGATAATGATGGCGTACCGGATGTGGTTAAGGATGTAAGTGGCTTGGAGAGCTATGATTGGCAGGATGTTGTTTTCAGGAGAGGTGCGACACAGAAATACAATCTTTCCGGACAGGGAGGATCAAATTCATCTGGTTATTCCTTCGGTTTGGGATATTCTGATCAGGATGCACTGGTAATCAACAATAATTTTAAAACCTATTCTGCCCGTTTCCAATATAACCATAGAGTTTCCGATAAATTTGATTTTAGCCTGACCGCCAATTGGGGTAAAACCAAAAATAGCGGAGTGGCATCGAGTGGAGGGGGCGAAGGCAATTTCTCAGGCCTGATACAGGCTGCCTATACCTTCCAGCCTGTGCTGATCAAGGCGGCAGATGATCCCTTTCCACCTGTTTCCCTAATGGATCAACTTCTTAATTCCTACAAGCTTACAGATTTTGACAGGCTGATAGGTAACGCGAACCTTACTTATGCATTCACTAAAAAATTAAAACTGAGAGTAAGCGGAGGAGGTGGAGCCACTTCGTCAAAACTCTCTGAATTTTACGGAAAAAATACCCTTTGGGGGCAACAGGATAATGGAAAGGCCAACAATAACCATACGCAAACCGGAAATTATCAGGCCAATAGCACGCTGGACTACTGGACTGAAACGGGCAAGCGACAGGTGCTAAAAGCGATGATAGGGGCAGAATTCAATTCCTATAATTACGAAAATTTCGGGACCACAATCTCAAATTTCCAGGATCAGTCAACGGGAGTTTTCAATCTTTCCAAAGGATTAACACCAGGATTTCCCAGCTCAAATTTTATTGAGCAAAATCGCATCTCCTTTTTTAGCAGAGTCAACTATGATATTCGCAATAAATATCTTTTCACTGCCACATTGAGAAATGACAATTCATCTCAATTAGGTCCGGGAAACAGATCGGCTTTTTTCCCTTCTGCCGCTTTTGCATGGCGCATTAAAGAAGAGAAATTTCTTAAAAATAATCAAATCGTTTCGGATCTGAAGTTAAGGCTAAGCTATGGAGTAACTGGAAATGACAGGATTCCGGCCTATAGATTTTTGTCCGAGCTCGGTACAACAAGCTATGCCGGTAACGGGAATGTACGATTTGGATTGTCTCCGGTTTCCTCCGAAAATCTAAATCTAAAATGGGAATCAACCGGACAATATGATGTTGGTCTGGACCTCTCCTTATTTAACAACCGGGTTAATATGACTGCTGATATCTATTATAAATCCACAAAAGATCTGTTATTACTTTCAGAAGTTGCTTCACAAACAGGATTTCCGACCCAATGGCAGAATATTGGGGAAATAAGCAATAAAGGGTTGGAAATAGCCATCAACTCCGTAAATATCAAGACCACAGATTTTAAATGGAATACTACTTTCAACATTGCTTTTAACAGAAATAAGATCGTCAGTTTAGGTGGAACAGAATCCAAACCTGTGATTTTTAATAATGGTTACATCAACAATGTTGGAATCGTGAAGGAAGGCCAGCCCATAGGGACAGCTTTTGGCTATGAATGGGATGGTATTTACCAGATCAATGATTTTACCTGGCAAAACAATAGTGATCAGACAATTCCACACCAGTCGAGGACTTACACCCTCAGGAATGGCGTTACCGGTATTTCCGGAGCACAGCCAGGATTGTTTAAATATAAAGATCAGAACGGCGATGGAATTATCAATGCATCAGACCGGACAGTGATCTCCAATAGTAATCCAAAGTTTAGTGGTGGATTCTCCAGCAATTTTACATTCAGGAATTTCTCTCTGAATGCTTTTTTTGAAGGGGCATATGGTAATCAGATCTTTAATGAATTTCCTACACGGGTAGAATCAGGGAGCGGACAGGTATCCTTTAATCTGACCCAGCAATATTGGGACAACCGATGGACACCTGAAAATCCTTCAAACAGATATGCCAGCATGTCTTCAGCCAATACAGATGCTGAAGCATCCAGTTACTACGTTGAAAGTGGCTCTTATTTACGATTTAAGACTTTATCGTTTGGGTACAACCTGAAAAATAAAGCCTTATTAAAGACCGCTGGTATTTCAAACTTAAACCTGCTTTTGACATTGGATAACCTATATGTATGGACTAATTATAGTGGATTTGACCCCGATGTGAGGTCTAATGATAAGTTACTCCCTGGGTATGACAGGCTTGCTTATCCGAGGTCCCGTTCCATCATATTCGGTTTAGAATTGACTTTTTAACAGGTCATCAGGCAATTACCAGTAGCCTCTGCGATCAGAGGCATTGAATACTTAAAATTTAAGACATGAAAAAGGCATTAAAATTTATATCGTTATCAATTACCGTTCTCCTATTGGGCTCATGCGAAAAGTCTGCTTTTTTGAATAAAGCTCCATTATCATTTATATCACCTTCAAATTTTTATAAGCAAATCTCAGATTTCGAGATGGCCCTGACCGGATGTTATCAAATGATAAATGCGCGTGAACTTCCAGGGGATGATGTTAGTGAAGGGACTTACAATGCTGGTTTACAGTATATGTTGAGTGCTGGAACAGATGAATTATCACTCAATAGCGCCGGGGGAGGGCTTGATGCCGAAAAATTTGCGGTAGCCCAGTACAGCAGTACCAATACTGCAATCGGTGATTTTTGGAAGGCCTATTATGCAGGGATTATGCGATGTAACGTGTTGATCCAAAAATCAACAGAAGTAAATTTTGACGAGCAATCTAAAAAACGCCTGGATGAAATTATTGCGGAGGCTCGCTTTTTAAGGGCATTTTATTATTATCATTTTGCTACCTTATTTGGTGGAGTGCCATTAATGACAACCGCATCTCCCGACCCTCTGGCACCAAGGGTGAGCTTGAAGACACTCTATTCGGATCTTATTATTCCGGACCTCATGTTTGGTTACCAAAGCTTGCCACATAGGGCAACGGTGTCGGGTGGGGCAAACAAATGGACTGCTGCCGGTTATTTAGGTGTGGTTTATAATTATTTAGCCTCCTGTAAACGTAATAACGTCAGTAGCAATCTGAATTTTGAGCTGAATAGCTTTTCATGGGTTGATGAGGGTCAGATGAGCAATAGCGCAAAAAATATTTTAAAAGAGGTTGTTGATCAAAGTGGTTATAAATTAACTGCCAATTATGATTATCTATTCAGAGAAACGACAAAAGCAGCACAATACGAAGAGTGCCTCTTTCTGGCCGAGGCCTCAAATCAGCTTACCGCTACCTATCCAAGTGTTGTCAAACTATTTGCGCCAGGTGGTGATGTAAATACTTTCGGTGGCACCTGGTGGACACACCGTCCCACAAACGAATTCGTATTAAAATATGGCAAAGATTTAGATAAAAGATTAAGCCATAACATCACTTTGCCTTATAGTGCCAGCCCTGCTACTCCGGATGTCATTATCAACAGTGTTCCCTATTGCGAACCAAGACCCTCTACAGGCTTGCCCCATTGGCAAAATAATGCGGCTAAGTTTCGTCACGTAAAGCCTTCGGCTAAGACCATTCCATTGTGGGCCAGCGGTATTTCTATTCCGTTATTAAGATATGCGGATATCATGTTGCAATACTCAGAAGCATTATATTTTACCGGCAGCGAACCTGCAGCAAGATTGATTTTATCAGACCTGAGAACGCGGGTGGTAAAGACTGGCAAAACGCTCGCAGATCTCAATACTTATTATTACAAAGCAGATTTTATTACCGAACTGCTTGACGAACGAAGCAGGGAACTCTGTTTCGAAAGTAAACGAAGAATTGATTTAATAAGATTTGGTAAAATGACCGCCTACCTTAACGGTCTTAGTTCCGCTGCGCCATTGCATTCCAACTATAGGGTTCAGGAATTAAAAGCCAATTGGAAGGAGAATAAAATCTGGTTCCCATTGCCCCAACGGGAACTCGATCTTAATGTAAATTTAAGAGGCCACCAAAATCCTGGCTATTGAGTGGCAGGAATGCTTTAATGGGATTTTGCTAATCTATATTTTTAATATATTGTCAATAGTTGATTTTAAACCGGGTATGACCAATTTTTGCCGAACCACCTTTTTACCAAATAAATCTTTCCATTTCTATGGATTATGTCTGTTCATGCTACTGTTTTTTAATTCGCATCAGCTCTTTGCACAATCCCAGTTTAAGTCATTGACCATCAATAATGGCCTTCCACATACTGATGCCCTCGGTACCGTACAGGATTCAAAAGGGTTTTTATGGATTGCAACATTTGACGGCTTGTGCCGGTATGATGGTACTGATGTTGTTGTATTCAGAAGTGAGCATCTGAACCCAAATTCGTTGTCAAATAACCGCATATTAAGTTTGGCATATGATGATAAACGCTCAGGATTATGGATAGCTACCCAATCCGGAGGCTTAAACTTCCTGAATCTGATCAGCGGGCAATTTACCCGCTTACCTGTAGGTCCTAAAAATTCTGTGATTACGGAAAAGTTTTGTGTCAGATTATTTGGTGATGAGCTGTGGATTGGGACAGGATACGGACTTTACGTAGCGGATTTAAGTAGAGGGGTAACTAAGGAGCTAAATATCAAGCCTGTATCGCTGTCAAACGAAAGTATAGTAAACTATATCCATCAGGATACCAAAAAAGGAACCTGGATAGCAACACCTGGTGGAATCTACTACAAGGCGCCGGAACAGTTAAGGTTTAATAGGATAAATTCGGGTCCGATTACCGCGGTAAATACCATCACATCCTTTGATGACGATCATTTGATAGCGGGAACTTCCTTTGGGTTATATAAAATAGCGATTTCAGATTTTTCAGCCCAAAAACTCAGTGATCTGAATGTAACGGCACTTTTAAAGGATGGTGGCGACAAAATCTGGGCAGGCACCTCGGCTCAGGGTGTTTATGTTCTAAACAGCGTAGGTAATATTCTTGACCACTACATATTTGGAAATAATCTGGAACAAAAGCAGGCGGTTATTAAGGACATATATAAAGATCGGTTTTCCAGTATATTTATTTCAATTCTGAGTGAAGGTGTACGCATTCTGAATTCAAGTAGTTTGACATTCAAGCCTTATCCAAAAGATGTCAGTGCTGCCGAATTTGCTAAACTTAAATATCCTTTATGCTTTTTTACCGACGATAAAAACTATTTGCTGATTGGAACCAGGGGAAGTCTCCTGGTTCTTTATGATCGTACTACAGAGAAGTATCATTTTACGAGTGTAAATCGTAGTTTAACAAGAAATGTAGCAACAGACATAACAGCAGTTTATAAAGAACCTACAGGAGGCATTTGGGCGGGTACCGGCGATGGAGTTTTTTATGCCGCTAATGGAACTTACCAGGATCTGATCAATGGGAAAACCAGATTTGAACGTATAGGTGGTGTTTCCTTCAAATACAAGGTTAATTGTATCGTAGCAGATAAAAAGGGGAGAACATGGGTGGCAACATCAGGTGGGTTATTTTGTTTTGATGAAAACAGGCAGCTTGTATATAATTCCAATGACCATCAGGATAAGCGTACAAAGATCTCAAATCTGTTTGTGAATGATATTGTATTAAAAACGGAAAAAAATGGAGATCAATTGATCATTTGGGCAGCCACCAGGCGAGGGCTTAACAGACTTCATTTTGATAACAATAGCTTAAAATTAGAAAATGTATCCCATTTCGTAGCGGACAACAATTTACTGGGGGTACACTCCGATTGGATATCACTTATCCATTATGACAAAAAAGGGAACCTATGGTTGGGTACGATCAGCGGGGGGCTAAGTAGATTGACTGGCACAAAGGGTGATAAATTTTATTTTAAGACTTTAACAACAGCCGACGGATTGCTTACCAACGATATCGAAACATTGCTGGAGGATGATGAAGGGAATTTCTGGATCGGTGGATTTGGCTTAACGAAATTCAATCCGCTTAAAGGGAGTTTTCAGTATTTTGATTCAAATGATGGCCTTCAAAGCAATTCTATAAAGGTCGGATCATCTTTCAAATCCAAAACAGGGGAGTTCATCTTCGGGGGCATAAATGGCTTCAATATTTTCTATCCCAATGCGATTAACAGGCAATTAGTCATTTCACAGCCTGTTCTTACCCGTTTGATTATCAATAATATTACCATCAAACCAGGGGATGTGGTCAACGGTGATGTGATTTTGGAAAAGTCATTGGAGTATTTTGGTAAGATCGAACTTAACCATACGATCAAGAACTTCGGACTGGAATTCATTAGCGTCCATAGCCATGATTTTGAGAAAATAACTTATAAATATCGGTTAATGGGCTTCGAAAAAGATTTTGTTTATACAAGTAGTCTCAAACGATCTGTTAATTATACTGGATTGCCACCTGGTAAATATATGTTTGAATTGTATGCCTCCGGAGGTAACGGTGTCTGGAGCAAGGTACCAACGACTCTCGAAATTATCATATTACCATCCTTCTGGAATAGCAAAGGTGGATATGCTCTTTACATTACGGTAATCGGACTGGTGTTTTTTCTACAAAGGAGGAATACCTTGAAGAAAATCGAGCGCCGTCATAAAGCAGCATTGGAACGTAGTGAGCAGGAGCAGGAGATCAAGTTATATGAGGATAAAATGGATTTCTTTACTACCGTTTCCCATGAACTACGCACTCCATTAACGCTGATCATCACCCCACTGGAACAGCTGGTAAATCGAAAAGATATTCCCAAAGCCTTATTGTCGGGCCTGGAAATTGCACAAACGAACGCCAGCCGCCTAAAGTCATTAATAGACCAGGTTCTTGACTTCAGAAAAATCGAAAATGGTAAAGTCATCCTTCATAAGGAAAACGTCGACCTGGATGAGTTTTTAAGAAGGACTTTTATTCAATTTACTGACCTGATCCGTGAAAAAGAGTTGATTTATGAAATAGCTGTTGGTACCCAAAGTTATTATCTCCTTGATCCATTTAAAATGGAACAAGTATTACTTAACCTGATTTCTAACGCAATTAAATTCTCGAAGCCAAAAGGTAAGATCGCGCTAAGAGCAGATCGTGTGGGCAAAGAAATCATAATCAGCATAGCTAATACGGGATCGTATTTGGATGAAAACAAAAAGAATAAAATATTTGACCCTTTTTACCAGGCCGAAGACAATAGCAATACTGGTACGGGGTTGGGTCTGACCATTTCAAAGGAACTGGTAGAATTGCATGGTGGAACTATAGAAGTTAAAAGCATAAATGGAACTTTATCCGAAGATGCTACAACAACGTTTACGATTAGGTTGCCTTTACAGGAACAAGCTGTTGTTGAAGATTTATCTGTTACCGGAGGGCCTGATAAAGATCAGTCATTGACAAAACTGGTAATTGTGGAAGACAATCATGAGCTGCGTACATTGCTTAAGAATGAATTTCTAAACGATTATTGTGTTTTTGAAGCTGAGAATGGTCAGGAAGCACTGAAGCTGATCCGTAAGGTTAAGCCAGCCATTATTCTTACTGATATTATGATGCCCGAACTGGATGGCCTGCAATTATGTAAAATGTTAAAATCCGATGTCGCTACCAGCGATATACCGGTCTTAATGATCACCGCACGTGATAGTGGGCAAAATAAAATAGAAGGACTGGAGGCAATGGCCGATGATTATCTAGTTAAGCCATTCAATCTAAAGGAATTACATTTAAAAGTATCAAATCTGGTCAAACAACGTGAACTGCAAAAAGTAAAGTTATCCAACGATGCTGCATTAAAACCTGCTGTATTACAAGTTGAGCCTCGCGACGAGAAAATCTTAAAGAACCTGATTGCTATAATAGAGCAGGACATGGATAATCCGGATTTTTCGGTAGAAAAATTAAGTCAAAAATCCGGGATGAGTCGTCCGGCTTTATATCGTAAGATAAAAGCGCTTACGGGAATGTCCATTCAGGTATTTATTCTGGATATACGATTAAAAAGGGCGGCCCAATTGCTCTCCACCAAAGGGCCTAATGTATCAGAAGTGATGTATCAAACCGGATTTACAAGTGCGTCTTACTTCAATAGGGCATTTAAAGGTAAATTTGGCCTGAACCCTAAAAATTATCTCAAAGACTGATATCACCTTGCTTTGGATTTTACGTTCTCGCTTTTGGCTTCCTGAAGAAGCATATTGACATTCATTATGCCTCTAGTTCAGTTTATTGTTTACTGATAGGGTCAGCAGTTTGCTCAGGTTACCTGTTTTGCCGGCTGTGACCTTTTACCAGAAAGGTCGACAAGGCAGCGAGCAGCATGAACCCACCCGCAGTAATTAAGGCATAAATGGCATGTCCGTTAAAAAGGTATTTTACCATATAACCACCAACAAAGCCATTGACCAGCTGGGGCAGGGTAATAAAGAAATTAAAAAGGCCCATATAGATTCCCATTTTGTGGGCAGGAATGGCATTCGATAAAATGGCATAGGGTGTCGTCAGGATACTGCCCCAGGCCAGACCTACAGCAATCATCGGATAAATCAGCAGTTGCACATCATGGATATAGAAAATCGAAAGCAATCCGATTCCTGCTGCAGATAAAGAAAATACATGTGCATTCTTTTTGCCGATCAGCCTGAATAACGAGGGGAGAAAAACAGCGTATACTGCAGAAACCACATTGTATATACCAAAAAGAATACCTGTCCAGTTACCTGCATCGGCATAGGCGGCCGAGGAGGTATCAGAAGGGGAGAGTTTATAGATGTGCTGTGCAATGGCAGGTGTAGTAAACACCCACATCGAAAACAGCGCAAACCAGGAAAAGAACTGCACTATACCTAGTCTGATCATCACTTTGGGCATTCCTGCAAAGTCTGTCAGAATGCTCATCAAGCCCCTGTGATTTTCCTGATGTTGTTCTCCGGGATTAAACTCCCGGTGTTCTTCCGGACTGTATTCTTTGGTGGTAAAAACTGTCCATAACAAGGTTGTAACCAATACCAGTGCCCCCGCATAAAAAGAGTAAACTACGTTGTCGGGTACTTTTCCCGCTGCTGCAACTTTAGATATCCCGCAATATTCGGCCAAAACGTAGGGTAAAAAGGAACCCATAATCGCACCGGTGCCAATCAGGAAGGTTTGAACAGAAAAGCCGGTACTGCGTTGATTTTCGGGCAGGTTATCTGCCACCAAGGCCCTGAATGGCTCCATCGCTACATTGAACGACGCGTCCATCAGCATCAGCATTCCTGCACCGATCAGCAATGGGGGAAAAAACAGGGTAAATAATGAGGCATTGGGCATGAGTGCCAGCGAGAGGGCGGCAATAATGGCGCCTGCCAGGAAATATGGCCGCCGCCGGCCCAGCCTTGTCCAGGTATGGTCGCTGTAATACCCTATGATGGGCTGAATGAGCATACCGCTGATGGGGGCTGCCAGCCAGAAGAGGGACAGGTGTTCTACATCTGCACCAAAAGTCTGCAATATCCGCGAAGCATTGCCGGTTTGCAAAGCAAAGCCAAATTGTATGCCCAGAAAGCCAAAGCTCATGTTAAAAATCTGTGAAAGGGAAAGCTGCGGTTTAATCCGGTTTTGAGGTAAGGTATTCATACAATTTGGTTAGGTTCAGGTTAAATTTAGGTGGCATCGGACCTTAAGTGTTTA
Source organism: Pedobacter caeni (assembly GCF_900129215.1). GTDB lineage: Bacteria > Bacteroidota > Bacteroidia > Sphingobacteriales > Sphingobacteriaceae > Pedobacter > Pedobacter caeni. The sequence continues at coordinate 104,695 of NZ_FQUQ01000001.1, forward strand.
AATGGCTTGCAAAAAAAAGCAGGGACCGGGCAATGTGTTTTTCCCAATACTGCCATTCGTGCCCGCCATCAAACTCTTCATATTCATGTACAATATGATGGGAGCTGAGCTGTTCATGTAAGTGGCGGTTGTGGCTGTTGAGCAGGTCCTTATTTCCGCAATCAAAACGGATGGGGGCTAAAGTCTCTTTGTTTTTAAGCAGGGTTGCCAATACACTTTCCTCCACAGGATCGGATTGTTTGTAAACCGATAGGGGCATTTTGGTGAAAAGGGGCATCTGGTCGAGTTCGGTGATGGAGGAATGTGCAGAAATGGCTTTAAAAACAGATGGATATTTAGCACCGATTCTTAGGGCTCCAAAACCACCCATCGACAAGCCCGAGATGAAAAAGACAGATTGCTCAGAAACCTGTGGAAGCATTTCTTTAAGTGCCTGTGGCACATCTGTGCTGATCCATCGCTCAAAATCCTGGTTATGATGTGGTAAATAAGCGGAACCATCACCCCATAAGCCATCAGAAGGCATCGCAATGATGATGTTGGGGAGCTCTCCTTTGCGGATCATTTCCATGGCCTGCAGGTGTACGCCAGCGCAATATGCCCAGCTCCAGGCACTTCCGTATACACCATGTAATAAGATCACCACCGGTAAATTTTGCAGGTCTGCCGTTCCTGGTGGCACAAACACGCAAATGTCTGCCCGACCCGCTAAATTGTCTGTACCCACAGTAATGAAACGGAGGTGATCCCTTTCGTATGCAGGGTTTGATATTTCTAAGGTTCTGAATGCTGACATGTAGCTGTATATTTTAATTAAATAGAATGACCCCTTTGGCATTTTTTCCGGCCAGCATATCATCAAAAGCCTGCTGCAGCTCATGAAGGCTATAGGTCCTGGTAATCATTTCTTCCAGTTGGATTAAGCCCCTGTCGTACAGGGAAACAATGGCTGGCAGGTCAATCTGTGGCCGGCATTTACCATATAAGGGATTGATGTAAATTTTATCCCATTCAAACAGGTTCATGTCGAAACTGATTTCCTGTTCAATACCGCTTACCTGTATGGCGGTTCCTGCATTTCTAACCATGGCCAGAGGGGCCGCACCAAGCGCAGGTATGGCAGTACATTCAAAGGCATAGTCTGCCCCACGTCCCTGGGTAAGTTTCTTTACTTTTTCCGCGGCAAGGAGTAGTCCCTGATCTGCTTTGCTGGCCAGAATACTGTCGGTAGCACCAAAATTAAGGGCCATTTTCAGGCGTTCCGGGTTAATGTCTACAGCGATAATTCTGGCAGCACCTGAGAGCCTTGCCGCCTGTATTACACTTAGTCCAACGCCACCAGTACCCAGGACCACCACGCTGCTACCTGGTTTCACTTTGGCGGCGTTCACTACAGAGCCATAACCTGTCATGATGCCACAGCTGATGATGCTCGCAGCCGGGAATGACATGGTTTCGGACTGGTTTAAAACCACTGCTTCGGCCTTCACCAACGTATATTCGGCCATGGTGCCCAGGTTAAATGAACGTTCTATCGGTTGATCGTTAAAAGTGCTCCCGGCGGGATGGGCATGACCACCACTATTGTTCCATGCCGGGCCTGTAACCGGGGAGTTGTTTTCGCAGATGTGCTGGTTCCCTTCATTGCACTGAAAACAATGTCCACAGGGCATTGCCCAGTTCAGGATCACTTTATCGCCCGGCTTAAAGCCAGTCACTCCTGCACCGGTCTTTTCTATAATTCCGGCACCTTCATGGCCAATGATCATCTGTTTCCCCCAATTCAGGGAATCGAAATCGGTATGACACAGGCCTGCGGCGGCCATTTTTACCCGGACCTCGCCAGGGGCCGGATCGTTTACCCGTATATTGGTAATCTGAAATTCACCTTTTCCATTGGTGATTGCTGCTTTACAATTGATGTGCATTGTGATCATTAATTTAAGAATGAACCGGTTTTCCCAAATAAGAACACCAGCGGAATGGATAGCCTTTTAGACCAGGCCTGTTCATTGTGCTTGTCATTTGGGAAATACTGATATTTGAGTTTAATGGCATTGTTTTCTGAAAGTATCTTATTCATCTGCTCATTTGCTGGTAAAAAATCTTTATCCAGGTCCTGTCCGCCACAATCCAGGTAAAGTTTGCTGCCATTCAATCTACTGCTATTTTTGACTGCTTTTTCAAGGATATGGCCATCATCAAAATAGAAACCGCTGGAAAGGCAGGCGGCTTTGGAAAAGATTTCCGGATAGTACCATACCATGTAAAAAGAGATGAGTCCGCCCATTGAAGAACCGATGGCTGCGGTATTGGCCTTGTCTTTCAGTGTTCTGAAATTTTTATCAATAAAGGGTTTGAGCTCCGTTGCAATAAATTTAATGTAATTCATGCCTTCGGGTGTGCCCGAATATTCCACCCAGCGGTCTTTGGTATTGGCGATGCCCACAATGATAAATTCATCGGTTTTACCCTTTTTCATCAGGCTATCGGCCACTTCATCCATGTGCCATTCTTCACCGGCACCATTGGTATGGTCAAAAATATTTTGTCCGTCATGTGCATACAGCACGGGATATTTTTTTGCAGGTTGCTTAAAATAGGAGGGCGGAAGCCATACCACTACGTTGCGCGTATACTTTAATAAGGGACTGCTAAAGTTGTGGTAATACCTTACTGTACCGGTAATGCTGCGCTGATAAATGTCGTTCCAGCTGGTGGGCCTCAGTGTAATTGCGGTATCCTTCAATAAGGTCAGCGAGGTTGCTGCCGGGATTTGTCCACTTTGGTTGTACAGGGCCTCACGGTAATAAGATCCCCTGGTTACTTTAAAATTTACTTTTGTGTTTTTAGGCAGACTAAGCTGTTGTACCCAGGTGCTGTCGTTCAGCTTCTCCATTTTTTTACTGCGCGGGTACATCCAATTGCCCCATACCGGCTGATCGCCGATAATCACCAGGCTGTCGCCCTCCGCAGTTTTGAAAGGGGCAATCACTTTTATACTAAGTTTAACCTCCTGGGCTAAAGAAAAATTGCTGTAGAAAATAAAACCCAGCAACAAATGCATGGTAAAGGTTATCGGCTTGTTCATTGATCAGGTATTCTGGTTATTTCAAAATAAGGGCTAATAAATCAGACCTACAATGCAGAATTTGTCACAAAAGTGGGATATGTTGTCTCATTTTGGTTTGAAATAGTATATTGGTGTTAAAAAACGACAATGATAAGAGCCACACCAGAAATTGTTCAGCCTGCAAGCGAGCAGTCTTTCCTGATCAGGGCATTCGGCGATGAAGCTTTCAAGGCGCCCTATCATTTCCATGCTGAATATGAGCTGGCTTTAATTTTAAGTGGGAAGGGCAAACGTTATATAGGTAACCACATGGCCGATTTTAAAGCAGGAGATATGGTGCTGGTAGGTGCAAACCTGCCTCATTGCTGGAAACTGGTGCCTGAAAAACAAAGTGATGCAAAGGCCATTGTGATCCAGTTTTCGGCCGACTTTTTAGGTGCAGATTTTTTTGATAAGCCCGAGAATGCCGCCATCAGGTCGATGTTTCAAAAGGCAGGAAATGGAATCTGGTTCGATACAGAGAGCTTTGCTAAAGTATATGCCGCAATACTTGACATGAAGGAGCAGGACAGTTTCCATACCCTGATCGGCTTTTTAAAGATCCTATATCAGCTTACCCAATCTTCAAAACTCGTGCTGCTGGATAAAGAACCTGATGTGGCACGCCTGAGCCTGGTGGAGCAGAAAAGGATCAACCCTGTATTGGCCTATCTGGTCGAAAACTTCAGGAAACAGGTTTCTTTAAATGAAGCGGCGGCGCTGACCAATATGACGACCAATGCTTTTTGTAAGTACTTTAAAAAGATGACCAGGAAAACCTTTATGGAAATGGTGATCCAGTACCGGCTCAATTATGCCACCCAGCAATTGATTGAAACAGATAAACCAGTATCAGATATTGCCTTTAACAGTGGCTTTACCGATGTATCGCATTTCTACAAAGTATTTAAATCAAAAATGGGCCTCAGTCCTTTAGGTTATAGAAAGAAGTTTATGGTGGGATATATTAATGAAGGTTAGCCGCTTTGAATTGAAATATTTATCTGCATTTTTTTGATTTTAAAGCCATTTGGATAATATATACCATTTTATAAATAATTTCTTCATTTTTTTACGTTGTTGATTGGCTTTACTTTGGATTAACCAATTTTATAGCATATGAAGACAGAAACCAGGCATTTACCGGATCTTAATGAGGTAAGACCAACAGCCCAGGATAAAATCAACGAATTTCAGGAAAAAGGACACACACTGATCGGACAGGTCATCAGCACCGAAGAAGCTGCTGTTTACCAGCAGGTCATCAGCACTGCAGCCGCAAAATACAACGAAGAAAAAAGAAAGCTGGAAGACCGTGATACGTATGGCAAGGCCTTTTTGCAGATCATGAATTTGTGGAGGGGAGATGAGGCCGTGAAAAAGTTTGTACTGGCTAAAAGGTTTGCCAAAATAGCGGCCGACCTGCTGGGCGTAGAGAATGTGAGGCTTTACCACGACCAGGCTTTATTTAAAGAACCGGGAGGTGGGCCAACACCATGGCATCAGGATCAGAATTACTGGCCATTGGATACCAACAATACCATTACCATGTGGATGCCGCTGGTAGATATTCCAAATCCTGAAATGGGGATGCTGACCTTTGCTTCCGGCTCGCATAAAAACAACAATGTATTCGATTTTATCATTTCTGATGAATCAGAGAATGCTTTTGAAGACCATGTAAAGGAAAAAGGTTTCGAAATATCCAGACCTTCATCTATGAAAGCAGGAGATGCGAGCTGGCACCGTGGCTATACCATACATAATGCGCCGGGAAACAGCTCAGATAAAATGCGCGAGGTAATGACCATCATCTACTTTGCTGATGGGGCAAGGGTAACCGAGCCACAGCATAAATGGCAGGAAGCCGACCGCCAGGCATGGCTGATGGGGAAAGCCCCGGGCAGTTTGGCCGACTCTGAACTAAACCCCTTGTTGTTGTAAAACAACAAGGCTGCGCTGCCCTCCACTGCATTACTGTACAAACCACAACCTAACCAAATATATTTATGAACGGACTAACCAGAGGCATTGCCGCTTTATTGATGATTTTATTTTTTTGCACGAGCTGTAAGGTACAAAAGCAAAAAGTACCTGCCAATGAAGTCATGTATCATGTTTTTCAGCGCAGTTTTTACGATGCAAACGGAGATCAGCATGGTGACCTGAATGGCCTGAGGGAAAAACTGGGCTATTTGCAGGACCTGGGGATCACCTCCATTTTAATGACCCCGCTATATGAATCCGTATACTACCATAATTACTACTCCAGCAATTTCGACAAGATCGATCCACGCTATGGCAGCATGAAAGACTATATCGACCTGGTAAAGGAGATCCATAAAAGAGGCATGAAGATCTATATGGATATGGAAACCCAATATGTTACAGAAGACCATCCCTGGTACAAGGAATCATTAAATAACCCATCATCAAAATATTCGGACTATATCCTTTACGACGATAAAGCACAAAGTAAACCTTCCTCCATCGTTTACAACATCACAGAATTGAAAGGGTATGATGGCACTGTACGGAAAATTACCACGGTTAACTTAAACAGTAAAGCCGTTCATGAATACAATTATAAGTTGTTTAAATTCTGGCTCGATCCCAATGGCGATGGTAAGTTTGATGATGGTGTAGACGGTTACCGCCTGGACCATATGATGGACGATCTGGATAATAAAAAGCGGCTAAGTAATCTTTTTGCCACCTTCTGGGTGCCGCTCATTAACAAATTAAAGCAGATCAACCCTAAGCTGACCATTATGGCCGAACAGGCCAACTGGGCATCCTATGGAATAGACTACCTCGAAAAGGCGGCGGTCGACCGTGTTTTTGCTTTCCGCATCCAACAGGCCATCCCTTCCTTTAACAAAGAAAAGATTGCAGCATATGCTGATACTACTTTTGCCAGGACCCCGGCAAACAAGCAGCAGGTCGTTTTTATTGAAAACCATGACATTGCCAGGTTCGGCACTGTTGTCAAACAAAGCCCGGGAAAAGAGCGTGTGGGGGCTGCGCTGAACCTGCTGATTGGAGGAGTGCCCTCTATTTATTACGGACAGGAAATTGGCATGCTGGGCGACACCTGGTTTGGGAAATATGGTGGCATTACCGATGCCAATGAGATCCCTTCGAGAGAAGCTTTTGAATGGTATAAAAATGCCGAAGGTAAAGGCATGGCCTTCTGGTACAAAAACACTGGCCCATGGTGGGATACCAGCACTGTGAAAAGTAGCGATGGCATTTCTTATGAAGAGCAGAAAAACAATCCCGCTTCACTGTGGAATTTCTACAGGCAACTGATCGCGTTAAGAAAAGCGAATGCCGGCCTTGTTAACGGCGCTTATAAAACCTTAGTCAACAACAATAAACAAGTGTATACTTTTAGCAGGGGCCAGGGTAAAGATCAGGTGTTTGTGGCGGTAAACCTGTCTGATCAGGAACAGCAATTTAATATAACCGGTTCGGGTTCGGGTAAACTGAACCAGCAATTTGGAGTTGGGGAGCTCAGATTGAATACTGATAAAATTGAAGCCAGCATACCTGCCTATGGGCTGCAGGTTTGGCGTATTGAAGATTAAATCATACCTGTAAGAAGGATTTTTGTCGGGCCCGGTTTTGGGTTGCTGACGGCCAGCTTATGCTTAAAAATATAGCCAAATATAGATTAAACCTTAGTGTATGAACGTATCATTACCTTTAAAACAGGGCTTTGCCCTGCTACTGCTTTTCGCCGCAATAGCGGTGAAAGCGCAGACCGGATCGGTGTCGGGCAGGGTGCTCGACGAAATCGGTCAGGGCCTCCCTGGAGCTTCAGTAATTGTTAAAGGGACCACCAGGAGCACGGCTACCGATGCAAAGGGCAACTACCAGATCAGCGGTCTGCAAAACGGTAGCCTGATCCTCAGTGCCAGCTTTGTCGGCTATATTACACTTGAAAAGACGGCCGTAGTTTCAGCGGGTACCACCGTTAATTTTAACCTGGCTCCCGATGCACAAAAGCTCACGGAAGTGGTGGTAATTGGTTATGGAACGACCACCAAAAAGAACCTTACCGGAGCAGTAAGTACGGTTACGGCAAAAGATTTCCAAAAGGGTGCGATTACTTCGCCCGATCAGCTGATACAGGGAAGAGTTGCCGGAGTAACCATTATCCCCGGGGGCGGACAACCGGGCTCGGCAGGTACCATCCGCATCAGGGGTGCTGCCTCCTTAAATGCAAGCAATAACCCGCTATATGTAATTGACGGAATCCCACTAAGCGGCGAGGGGATCAGTGGAGCTGCAAGTCAGCTTTCCCTCATTAACCCAAATGATATTGAAAGCTTTACGGTACTTAAAGATGCCAATGCAACCGCAATTTATGGTTCCAGGGCTTCCAATGGGGTCATATTGATTACCACCAAAAAGGGAGGCGCTGCTGCGCCCACGTTTACTTTCAGTACGAATAATTCTTATGCAACTGTGGCAAAAAAGGTCGATGTACTTTCGGCTGATCAGGTAAGGTCTTATGTGAATGAAAAAGGCCTGGCCGCAACTAAAGCACTGCTGGGGACGGCAAATACCGACTGGCAGGACGAGATTTACGACAATGCTTTTGGTACAGACAATAACCTGAGCCTCTCGGGTACCTTTAAAAAGGTCCCTTACCGAATCTCAGCAGGCTATCTGGACCAGAAAGGTTTATTGATGACCGACCGTTTAAAAAGGGGGACAGGGGGCATTCGTCTAACCCCTTCATTATTTGAAGACCATTTAAAAGTTGATTTAAACCTGAAGGGTTCCGTTTCCAATTCACACTTTGCCAACCAGCTGGCCGTACCCAGTGCCATTGCCTTTGATCCTACACAAAATGTACATGCCGATAACCAGTTTGGTAATTATTTTGAATGGGCAAGCGGTAATGTCCCAAATGTAGCTACACCCCGAAACCCGGTTTCCCTATTGGAGCAATATGCCAATCGCGGAAAGGCCGACCGCAGTTTTGGTAACCTGCAGCTGGATTATTCCTTTCATTTTTTACCCGAACTGCATGCCAACCTGAACATCGGTTATGATGTGGCCAAAGGCCAGGGACAAACAGATGTGCCTGCAGCTTCGGCTTATTATTACTTAACCAAGGGCTACTCGCTGGCCTACCTGGGTACCCAGCAGGATAAGTTTATTGAGGCTTACCTTAACTATAACAAAACGCTGGAAAGCATCAACAGTAATTTCAATATCACTGCCGGCTATGGCTATTACGACAATTCTAAAAAGAATTACTTCCTGCCTACCTACAATGCGCTGGGGCAAGTACAGGCCACACCTAACTTCCCTTTTGAGATACAACGCAATAAACTCCTTTCTTACTATGGCCGCTTGGTTTATACCCTTGCAGGCAAGTACATTTTATCGGGTACCATCCGGACAGATGGTTCTTCTAAATTTAGTCCGGATAGCCGCTGGGGTTATTTCCCTTCAGCAGGCTTTACCTGGCGCATTAAAGACGAGGCTTTCCTGAAAAACAGTAAAGTGGTGTCCGACCTCAAGATCCGGCTCAGCTATGGCGAAACCGGGAACAAAGATGTTCCGGTAAATTACGCCTACCTGGCCAATTATAACCTGGGAGCAGACCAGGCACAGTATCAGCTTGGTGATAACTTTTACCACGTGTATAGTCCGATGCCATACGACAAGAACCTGCGCTGGGAGTCGACCACCACATATAACGGCGGACTGGATTATGGTTTTCTGAATGGGCGCATTTCCGGAAGTATAGATGTTTACTATAAAAAGACCAAAGATTTACTGGCTACGATAGAAATTCCTATTGGTACCAATTTCAGTAATCAGCTGCTCACCAACGTAGGGAATATGGAAAACCGTGGAATTGAGGCGAGCATCAATGTGGCCTTGCTTAAAGGCGACCGGGTAAACTGGGATATCGGTTTTAACTTCGCCTATAATAAAAATAAGGTTTCCAATTTAACCCTTAACAACAACCCCAATTATAAACAGGTCGCCCGTGGCATTACCGGAGGGATCGACAATTATGTCCAGTACCATGCCGTGGGCTTGCAACCATATGCTTTTTTCTTATACAAGCAGGTTTACGATGCTTCGGGAAGTCCATTGGAAGGGGTGTATGAAGATTTAAGCGGGGATGGAAGGATCAGCGAAGAGGACAGGAGGTTTTACAAATCGCCCGCCCCGATATATGTGATGGGCTTTAATACTTCTTTTAATTATAAGAAGTGGACTTTAAGCACAGTACTGCGTTCAAACATCGGTGCTTACATTTACGATAATGTCTCTTCCCAGTTTGGGGTAAGCCGCTTCATGATGAATGAGAAATACATCAATAATGCTGCGGCAGATATCTACAGGAGCAAGTTTGTGAACAACCAATACAAGAGCGATTATTACCTCAAAAATGCTTCTTTCCTGAAAATGGATAACCTGGGACTGAATTTCAATGCCGGTCGTTTGTCGCGGACCGGTACAGCCAGCCTCTCTATCTCTGCAAACTGTCAGAATGTGTTTGTCATCAGTGATTATAAAGGCATCGATCCGGAGATCTTTTCAGGCATAGATTACAATTTATATCCAAGACCCAGAACGTATACGCTGGGTGTAAATGTTGGTTTTTAAATAAAAGCATAAAGAAATGAGCAATAGATACAAAATATATACCGCTGCTTTGCTGATCATGGCATCGGTAATTGCCTCTTGCAAAAAAGACAGTTTAAACCTGATCCCTACCAATGACATCATTGCCGACCAGGTATACAGCACGCCAGAGGGATATAAACAGGCCTTCGCAAAAGTCTATGCCGGCTGGGCACTGGTGGGTACAAAAGGCCCGGGAAGTTTAATTGGCGACCTGGCAGGATTTGATCCCGCTCAGACTGACTTCCTAAGGCAGTACTGGAACTTGCAGGAACTGTGTAGTGATGAAGCCAGCTGTGCCTGGCCCGATCCGGGAGTGCCCGATGCGGTGTATGCTATGCCTGGCGCTGATAATAATATGATCAAGGGACTTTATGCCCGCTGCATTTACCAGATCACACTGGTCAACGAATTTTTACGGGAAAGCACACCCGAGAAATTAAGTAGCCGTAACATCAGCGGACAGGCCGTCACAGATATCGGAGGGTACCGCATGGAAGCAAGGTTTTTGCGGGCCTACCAGTACAGCATACTGATGGATCTTTTCGGCAATCCCCCATTTCTGACTGAAGCTGATGAAATTGGAACAACAGCCCCTAAACAGATCAGACGTGCCGATTTGTTCAACTATGTGGAAGCAGAGCTGAAAGCGATTGAAGGAGAGCTGGCGGCGCCCATGACCAATGAATATGGCAGGGCCGATCGCGCTGCGGCATGGACCATCCTGGCACGCATTTACCTGAATTCAGAAGTATACCTGGGTGTCGGTAAAGGCAAATTCACCGAAGCCATCACTTATGCAGCTAAAGTAATTGCAGCAGGATATAGCCTGGCAGGCAATTATAAACACCTGTTCATGACAGATAACAATAAAACTGGTAAGGAGATCATTTTAACGATCAATTATGATGGTTTTAAAACCCAAACCTATGGAGGTACCACTTTCCTGATCAATGCCAATGTTGATCCGGGAATGAATCCGGCATCCTTCGGCATACCAGGTGGTGGATGGAGCGGATACCGTACCAAAAGCACATTGCCACTATTATTTGGCGATTACAGCGGCAACACAGATAAGCGTGCCCTGTTCTTTGGAAATAAAATAGCCAACGATGATATTGCGGTCTCAACTGATGGCCTGCGTACCACTAAATTCCGGAATGTAAGCTCTACCGGCGAACCTGGTGGTTCACAGGATGGGACTTTGTGTTCGCTGGATTTTCCTTTGCTGCGCCTGGCAGATGTATACCTGGTATATGCCGAGGCGGTATTGCGGGGCGGAACAGGCGGCAATATGGGGCAGGCCATATCTTATTTTAACCTGATCAGACAAAGGGCCTACGGGAATACTTCAGGGAATGTAAGCACAATTACCCTGAACGATATTTTGAATGAACGGGGCAGGGAGTTATACCTGGAAGGCTATCGCCGTACTGACCTGATCCGTTTTGGAAAATTCACAGGATCGGATTATTTATGGCCCTGGAAAGGCGGGGTAAAAGGCGGCAAAGCACTGGAAGATTTCCGGGCCTTATTCCCTTTGCCTTCCACAGATGTGGTGGCCAATCCAAACCTTACCCAAAATACAGGATATTAATATTTAAGCGATACGAATATGAAATCATTGATCTTAAAATCCATCGCCCTTGGCCTCATTGCCACAGCGCTATGGTCATGTAAAAAGGATGAGGGGGCGGTTGTGGCTACTGCAGGCACTCCTGGTTCGCTGCAATCATCGGCCTCAACTCTGGTTCTAGATAAAACCATGCTTAGTACCAATGTGATCACTTTTACGCTGGGAGATGCCGATTTTGGCTATCAGGCAGCCATTACCAATACGTTACAGCTATCTGCAAAAGGAAAGAATTTTGCTGCTGATCAAACGAAAGAATTTACACTTGAACCCAAAGTTAAAAGCAAGAGTTATAATGGTTTTGATTTTAACAACCTGCTGCTTGCCCTGAACTTGTCGACGGGCAGCAGTTCTGATGTCGAGATCAGGGTTAAGTCGTCCATATCCAATGCTTTAAGCCCTGTTTATAGCAATGTGGTGACCATTAATGCACGCCCATTTCCATTAACATCCTGGGTTTACGTGCCTGGTGCCTACCAGGGATGGGATATTTTAAAGGCAGACAGCCTGGTATCGCCAACCGGCAATGGGATATATACGGGGGTGATCAATTTTGTAGCCGCAAATTCTGATTTTAAAGTAACACCGGCCAAAAAATGGGATTTCTCCTATGGCGATCTGGGTGGAGGGAAACTGGGTAGCAATACCGGCGGAAACCTTAAAGCTGCAGCAGCAGGGCCACAATTGCTGACGGTCGACCTGAATGCCAAAACATGGACATTGGCACCTGCAAGCCGCTGGTCTGTTATCGGTGATGCCGTTCCGGGCAGTGGCTGGTTTCTGGATACAGATATGAAATTTATCAACGATGGAAAGGGGCAATACCTCCTTACTACCAATCTTTTGGCTGGAGAATTTAAGTTCAGGAGGAATTATGACTGGGGAACAACCATCGGAAACGGGGCCGCAAATATTAAAGTTACTGCAGCGGGAAATTATACCCTTGTGCTTACAGTAAATGCAGATGGAAAAACGGGCAGCTATACCATGACTAAAAACTAAATAAAAAGACGATACACATCAATGAAGAACTACATTAAAGCAAATGAGTGGAAGATAATTGAAGAGGGCTTTGATCCGCACTTAAACAAAATATCTGAGAGCATTTTTAGTCTGGGCAATGGAAGGATGGGGCAGCGTGCCAATTTTGAAGAAACCTATACAGGGGATACCCTCCAGGGCAATTACATTGCCGGCGTTTATTACCCTGATAAAACCAGGGTTGGCTGGTGGAAGAACGGCTATCCGGAATCGCTGGCCAAAGTGATCAATGCAGCCAACTGGATTGGCTTAAATGTAACTATTGATGGGGAAACGCTGGACCTTGCACAGGTACAGGTGAGCGATTTTAAAAGGGAACTGAACATGCGCGAAGGCTACCTGCTGCGCAGTTTTACCGCCAGGTTAAAAAGTGGTAAGGCAGTAAGTGTAACTGCCAGGCGTTTTTGCAGTATCGCCAATGATGAAGTGGCCGCTTTGCGCTACAGCATTCGTCCGCTAAACTTTAGAGGCACCTTAACCATTACCGCTTTTACTGATGGGGATGTGAAAAACCAGGACAGCAATTATGGAGAGAAATTTTGGGAAGAGGTTGATGGGACGATCATCGGGAATGAAGCCTATTTAACTTTGCGGACTAAAAAAACAGCCTTTGAAGTGTGTACAGGAAGCAGTATCAGCATCTTTAAAGATGGGAGCGAAGTACAGCCAGAGCTGGAAGCCATCCGGAAGGATAAGTATGTAGGTCAGACATTTCACATAGATTGCGGGCAGCATGAAATCTTTACCATTGATAAAGTAGCGGCAAACCTGTCCTCCGAAAATCACCCCAAGCCGCTGCTGATGGAGCGTTGCAAACAGGTGGTCCAAACCGCCCGGGCATTTGGTTTTGAGGCCTTGCTGAATGAACAGGCGAAAGCATGGGCTGTTAAATGGCAGGAAAGTGATATCCTGATCGAAGGGGATGTGGCTGCACAGCAGGCCATCCGTTTTAATATTTTTCAATTGTTCCAGACGTATACCGGCAAGGACGATAGGTTGAACATAGGCCCTAAAGGTTTTACCGGAGAGAAGTATGGGGGCTCTACTTTTTGGGATACCGAAGCCTACTGTCTGCCTTTTTACCTGGCCACAGCTGAGCCTGCGGTAGCAAGAAATCTATTGATATACCGGTATAAACAGCTTGGGAAGGCCATAGAAAATGCCGAAAAGCTGGGTTTTAGCCATGGAGCTGCCTTATACCCAATGGTGACCATGAACGGGGAGGAATGCCACAATGAATGGGAAATCACCTTTGAAGAGATCCACCGCAATGGGGCCATTGCTTTTGCCATTTACAACTACGTCCGTTATACGAACGATACAGCTTACCTGCAAGAATATGGGCTGGAAGTATTGGTTGCCATTGCGCGCTTCTGGAAGCAGCGTGTAAACTGGAGCAATGATAAACATCGCTATGTGATCCTTGGGGTAACCGGCCCCAATGAGTATGAGAATAACGTAGACAACAACTGGTACACAAATTTAATGGCCAGCTGGTGCTTAAAGTATGCCTCAGAAGTGGCCTTAGGTCTGAAAGCCCAGCAGCCACAGAAATATATGGAGTTGCTGAAAAAGCTGGACTTTAAAGAAAAAGAGCTGGCAGACTGGGCCTATATTGTCGAAAAGATGTATTATCCCCAGGATTCGAAAAGAGGCATATTTTTACAGCAGGATGGATACCTTGACAAGGAACCTTTAACAGTTAAACACCTCTCAGCCGCCGACAGGCCCTTAAATCAGAAATGGAGCTGGGACCGCATCCTGCGCTCCTGTTTTATCAAACAGGCCGATGTATTACAGGGGCTGTATTTTTTTGAAGAAGATTATGATCTGGAAACCATCAGGAGGAATTTTGACTATTATGAACCCCGAACGGTCCACGAAAGCTCATTATCACCCTGTGTACATAGTATTCTGGCAGCAAAACTAAACGATGAGGCCCGCGCTTATGAATTTTACCTGAGGACAGCGCGTTTAGACCTCGACGATTACAACAATGATACAGAAGATGGCCTGCACATTACCTCTATGGCCGGAACCTGGATGAGCATTGTTGAGGGCTTTGCCGGAATGCGTGTCCGCAACGGGCAATTGCAGTTCAACCCTTTTTTACCCGGGAAATGGGAATCGTTCTCTTTCTCCCTCATTTTTAGAGGAGCAAGGCTCAATATAAAGATCACTGAGCATGGGATAAGGATTAAAAATGAAAGTATGGTTTCGTTAACGCTTAAAGTAAGAGAAACTTCCTACCAGCTTGCCGGATATGCGGAAATTGAAACTGGTGATAGTGTGATCCGGCCGCTGGTGTAGGGTTACATATTTTGCCAATTTGCACCTGGAAGCAGGTTTTGTTTTATCATTTTGATAGGCATTAAGGTTAAATTATGGCAGTGGATTGATCGAGGTGTTTTCGATTTTCGGAACTCCTGCACCCTGCAGTTCTGCTGGTAGACCCAATGATGTACATGCGGCAACCAAAGCGGGTTTAACATAAGCTGCGCGGGCTGCACCAGTTAATTTCTGATATTGCTCATCGATTGCCAGTTGGCCGCAAAGGAAACCGACTACCATAGGGGAGGCCAGAGACGTGCCTGCCAGATCTCCATAAGCCTGATTGATGCCATATTTGTCAGGAAACGTGGAAATCAGTCCTACTGCCGGTGCTACACAGTCAAGCTTGCTGCCAAAGTTGCTAAACATAGGTATATAGTAACCGGCCGGGTTAATACGTGTTGGATCTGTCGGAATCAATACCTGTGTAACTGAACCTGCAGGCCCCCAGGTATTAAGGCCCAGGGCGCCAACAGATATGGCTTCTGGATAGGCTGCGGGATAACTAACAGGGGTACCGGTGTTGCCCGATGCGCAGACACATACCACACCTTTATTATAAGCGTAGTTGATCGCTTCCTCTTCTATTTTGGAAGGGATTTTAGAGGCGAGGCTGAGATTGATCAGATCAACCTGATGCTCATCCACCATCATCCTGATGGCTTGCGCAACATCACCCTGGTTAGCATCTCCGCCATCGCTTGGAAACACACGTATCGAGAATATCGTGGCGCCTGAGGCCGTACCTCCGTATTGTCCGTTTTGTTGTGGTTGTGCCGCGATCAGGCCGCATACGATGCTGCCGTGAATATCAACATCGCCGCCTCCGGTGGGGTCGTACACGCCGTTAATGAGTGAACCAAGGTCGATCACATTTTGCAGGCAGGGGTTGGGGCCCACTCCGGTATCAATAACCCCAACTTTCATGCCTTTGCCTCTTGTAGCATCGTAACTGCTCAGGCCCATTAATTGCTGCCACCATCCGTAGGGGCCATCATTTGCAATTAGCGGGCAGTCTATTTGATAGCTGGTTTCGTTGCTTGAGGTTGCCATGCTCCAGTAGTTGCCAGCAGGATCGGTCATGATCATGCCGATGCTCATACCGCTGTTATCAAGCGTAAAACTTACCTGGCCATTTTGGTTGGTAATTGCGGTAACGGTATCAGGGAGATGGCCGGCTTCTACAATAACTGCAGATACTGTCGAGCCATATAAAGGTACCGGAGGCGTGTTTTCTGCTATTCCGTCTACAACAACCATCACAGGTGCAGGAGAGGGGACTGGCGCCGCTATAGTTGCATGTTGGACAACCGGACTGTTTTCTTTTGATCGCTTAAGGTGTTCTTCTGCCATGTTTTGCAAAAGCTCTTTCTGACCGTTGGTGTGCGGAATTACGGCCTCGATGTGATGCGTGCCGCTAAGCTCGCTCTTGTGTTGTTCAACAGCTTGCGGATCGGCCTCTATATGGATAACGGATTGCTTATTGCCATTGGTTTTTTTAGACCAGAACTCTGATATTTTACCTGAGATGGATTTTAGGTTGTTTGCTGGAGTATTCTGTTTGGGTGCAATGATGAAGTGAGCCATGATTAATTTAGTTTTTGACTTGTGATGTATTGATTATCATTTGTTACTGCCTCTTTGTAGTAACTCTTTAGTTCATTTTTAAAATACTCGTCGTAAAAACCGGCTATTTCCGCTGCCTTGTGTTCAGGAAATCCAAAGATGGCTCCTATCATTGCAGCGTTAATTTCTGTGGGAGTGAAATAATCCACCAGGTACGCAAGTATCTTCGATATAGCCAACAGTTTTTTCTGTGTGATATCAAATAGATAATATTCACCGTCGATGGTTATTTTTAGCAAGTCGGTTATAAAATGGTCGCAGCTTATTTGTGGTTGCTCTGTTTTATTTTGGGTGAATAGAATATCATTTGCGTTGCCGATAGTCAATTTGTTGCAGGCTGCATGACCGGCTTTAGTAAGCGCTCTCGCCAAATCGAAAACATATGGAAGATGAACAACGTGTCCGGTTTTATTGTCAACCTGGTTGGTCATCAGGTAACAGCTGCCCAACAGTCGCAGGTTAATTTTGGGAAAATCAGAGATCTGGTTTAATAGCCACTTGCAGAGGTGGTGATACGAAGTCTCAGCAGCACAAAAGATTAAAAATCTGTCAGCTGACCCAAAATTGGGTTCCGGTTCGCAGAAGTCAACCAATTGTAAGCTGAGCGGCCGGTTATCTGCGGTATAATCGCCTGTATAAGCAGGTGGATTAACAACATAGCAGTCGAAAAGCCAGTGATGATTTGGTCGTTTTTCTATAACGCCGGTCAAGAGTGCTGAAGCTTTTTCCAGGTAGCGGATGTCGAACGAACGGAATTCTTTAATTTTTTCTGCAATCTCATCTGCAACCAGCAAAACTTCTGCAACCTGGGGGGCTGCTCCATTAAGAACCATTTCTTCATACACTTCGTCACCGGTGGTCCAGTTTTGGATTGTGGACAGGTGGAATCCATGATGTTCATTAATGAGTTTCCCCAGCAATTGATCGATGTTGGAAGGCTGTGCTTTAGGAAGGGCCTCCAGAGTCTGTCTTTCCAGCGCTTCGTGAAGAAATTCATGGGTACCGCAAAGGCGGGTTTGTGTTGCATTTCTTCCAGGCCATGAGGGTAGTTTAGTAAGTGCAGTTCGTTCAGCAGGCAGATCAGCAAACGTTGCTTGCAACGCTTCTTTAAAAGGCGTTGGCCGGAAACCCAGATCTGCCGATGCATTGCTGAGATCAAGTTTTCCCTCTGCCCCCGGAAAGTATGGAAAGGCATAAACAGAAAAACCCAGGGCCATAAGATCTGTCAGGGGAAGTGCTGCGATTGGCACAGATTGCTTTCCTGCAAAACCTGCGATGGCTTGCAGATATTCTGTCATTGTAGGGCTGTCTCCGAAAGATAAATGATAGGTGTTTCCTGTTGCCTTGCCGGATTTCAGTGCCAGGGAAAAGGCAGTGACCAGGTCGCCGATGAAAATATTTAATACATGGCTGCGCTCCGCCCAGGGATAGATCATTGGCTCGCCCGTCTGGATTCGCTTCAGGAAATAAAGCTCTCTTGAAACCGGGTCACCGGGTCCCATAATAGGCGCCGAACGGAGGATCACCGAAGGGAAGGCACTTTTAGAAAATGCCTCATTCAATATCGATTCACAACGCGCTTTTAACGCTCCGTAACTATCGGGGCCATCGCCGGCGTAAGTGTGTCCGCTTTCTTTCAAAGGAAAACTAAAAGGTGGCGCATAAACGGCAATAGTACTCAGCAAAATGTATTTGCTGATGCGCCCATCGAAAACAGCGATCATTTCTTCCACTTGTGAAGGATGATAAGCAATCAGATCAATCACTGCATCAACAACCATCACTTTCAAGGTTTCGAGGATAGCAAGTGAGGAGCGATCACCGATGATCTGGTGAAGATTCGGTTTGTCATCCAGTGGTTCAGTTCCGAGTACGGTTACATGATGGCCTTCTGTAGCCAATCGCTGAGCTAGCCGGTTCCCGATAAAACCTGTTCCACCTATAATTAGTACATGCATATCGCAGGATTAGCGTAAAGTAACGTGGTCATTAATTAATTTTAAGCTATGTAAAGCTTCTTCAAGCACTGCTGCGATCAATCTGATCTCGTCTTTGTTAATAATCAACGCTGGCATCAGCACAATACTCGAAACAGCAGGATATGTCAGTACGCCATTTGATTTCATCAACTCATACAAAGCGGCTATCTGAAGGTCTGAGGCCGGTTTCCCATCATCCTGACAAATGGCTATCCCAATCATCAGACCGATTTGTCTGACCTGGCTGATATACCTGTTTTTTTTCATCAACTCTTCTAATAAATCCCGGCAATAATCGCCCATAGCGATGGCTGCCGGGATAAGTTGCAGTCTTTCTATCTCTTCGATACTGGCAAGAGCGGCAGCGCAACATGCGGGATTGCCGTTATGGCTTGAACCATGAACAATACTTGCGTCAGACTTGCTAAGCATATTTCCTATTTCAGCTGAGAAAAGGGTTGCACCCAGTGGTAAATAACCACTGTTAATTCCTTTTGAGAGGAGCAGTATATCAGGTTTGATGCCGAACCGGGTCGAACAGAACCAATCGCCTGTTCTTCCGAAGCCCGTAGCTACTTCATCAACAATGAGCAGAATTTTGTATTGGCTGCAGATTTCTTTAATACGATCAAAATAAGACTGAGGTGGGATCACCACACCTGCAGAGCCAAGTACGGGTTCAAAAATAAAGGCAGCGATTTTATCGGGAAACTGTTCCGCTAACCCGCTCAGACTCTCTGCGCAATGCAGGGCATAGTCTTCGTACTTTTGGTTGTCCGGACATTGATCAGGGTGTGGAGTAAGAATCGCGTGCAGACCAGGGACTCCAGGTCCAACCGCTACAGCTTCAGGACAAAGCCCGGTTACCCCCATGCTGCCGAAAAAGGTTCCGTGGTAGGATTGATCGAGGTAAGCAATATGGTTTTTTTCTGTTTTACCTTCAAGGTACCAATATTGCCGGGCCAGTTTTATTCCCAGTTCTACACTTTCTGATCCGGAGCCCGTAAAGTAAACCCATTGCAAGGGAAAGGGCGCTAACTGAACGAGTTTTCGAGCCAGGAGTATCGAGGGTAAATTACCTCTTCCGGCAAAAAGTGTCGCATAGGAAATGGTATTTAATTGCTGGTTGATTGCGTTGATGATCGTTTGGTTACCCAGGCCGCATTGCACGCTCCATAAGCCCCCTGAAGCATCGAGATAGCTTTTGCCGCTCGAGTCGACCACTATGCAGCCTTTGCCACTTACCAGTGTCAGCACTTTGTCTGTAGGTTGATGGCAGAGGTAAGGATGCCACAAAGGGTATTCAACATCCTCGCGTTTACTGCACACATATAGATATCGCAAATTCTTGTCCTGATCAACAGCCGTAGGTATACAACGGCTGATCACGAGTCCGGCACTTTCCAGCTCATCTTCAAGTTGTTGCCGCCTGAGCATGGCCAGCTTCTTAAATTCAAGTATCAGATGGGTTTTATCATCAGCATTTACTTCCCAAAAAGAATTTTCTACCATGATGTTTTCGTCATCGTAAGCTTTAATACCCAGCGTAATAGTGATCTCAAGCTGCTCGTGCCTGAGGTCAAGTTCGAGAATACTTTCGTTAACCACCATTTCGGGTGAAGTTACATCGAAGGCAAAGATGCCGCCCTTAGCCAGGTGTCTGGCCGCGCATTGCATGATCTTTTTCCGGTCAGATGGGTCTGTGAAAAGCTGCAGGCTACAATAAGGGAATATAATTAAATCGAATGGTGATGCAAACTCATAATTACGCGCGTCTGCCAGTTGAAGTTGCATTCGCGAATGTTCATTTAATGGTTGTTTTAGTTTTTCAAGCAGTATATCCAGCATATCCTGCGAATTATCAAGGCCAGTGATGGTATGGCCTTCCTCAAAAAGTGGTATAGTTACCCTTCCCGAGCCGCAGCCCAATTCTAAAATGGCGCCATTTGCTTCTTTGGCTAGCTGTGAGTAATACTTCAGGTCAAAGCGATCCAGAAAAAGAGCATCGTTTAACCGGGCCATCAGCCCCTGGTAATTCGCCATTTCTGTGATGATCGATTCATTTTTTTTTAACTGCGCAAAAGGGCCCCAATAGTCGGGAACTGTAGCTGCTGTCGTAGTTTCTGGCTCTACAAAAGCATTTTCTTCTTCATTGAGTGGAAACATGATGATCTTGGTCTAAGGTTGAATAATCTATGATATTGGCTACCAGGTAATAAATATATCGCTCCACAACATATCCAAGCCCTAATCTGTTAACCAGTAAATGCAGATAAGTCATCAGAATATGCGATGCTTTGCTGGGAAGTTCGATAGATTTAAAGGCTGACTTTCTCGTCAATAGTTCTGTCTGCCATTGTTGCAACAGCTTTTCTACCTGTGTGCTTTGGCCTGATATATTGGTTATTTTTGCTGTAATTCCGTTATTTAAATGTTCACCGGAAGTGTTTGACAGCAGTTCTTGCAGGCGCTGGATAATGTCGGCCAGCATCGGTAGCTGTTCTGTAAAGTCAGGCAAACCATTGGCATAAAATTCCTCTTCAACAGGGCTGTCGGTAGCAGTTATATTGGTGCTGGCTTTGCTTGCTTCATGAAACAGTTTTGCAATCTCCTGCGGTCCTTCATCCAGCACACCTACCATCATTACACAAATATCTATAAGAATGGTTAGCCGGGCGGCCATATTTCCTCTGGTGAGTTTTAACAGGTTAAATGCAAAAGACGAGGAAAAGACAAAATGCGATTCACTAATGGTCTGTGCCGCACCGCGACCGTAACGATGATATTCAAAATGGTAAGGCATTTCCACAATTTTTACCTCATTGTACAATGCTTCGGTCTTTTCAAGTTGTACCAGTCCCAATTGTTCCTGGAAGGCCTGCATTTCTGTAGCAAATGCCTGGTATCGTGCAGCGTTTTGTGGCGTATTGGGATAGGTATTTACATGATCGTTCAGCAGTTCGGTAATTTCATCGATCATCCTCGCCTTATCAACAGCATCATAAAAACGTATGCGCAGGTGATCGCCGCCGTTCCAATAGCGCAAAAAGAAAAAATTGCGGATGGTTTGATCATTCCGACAGGCGGTAAGATAGGGCAGTATCTTGTCGATCAACAGTTCATCTTGTTGGCCATGATAGTAGATATGGATAGAGGTGACCATAGAATTTAGCTGGAGGTTTCGTTTTCATAAATTTCAAATAACAATTCTGACGTATATTGACCGGCGCTTTTTACGCTGTCCGGAGCCGGAAGTGCTTCGATAAAACTGATGCGGAAACTGGCATCCAATAAAGTATATTTCAAAAAGAGCTGGAAAGTGGCATAATCGTCCCAGTTTACGTAAAAGGGTTTGTGAACGCGTTTGAAAGGGACTTCCCTCATCTGGCTTTTTACGAAATCACGATAGCTCATTGGAACAATGAATACTTCAGCAGGCATGTCTAATGAGGCTGCCCAGTCGCGTACGGCCATGTAATGGGAAGAATTGCTTTGTTCGGCCATTTGTATGGGTATCTCTGAAGAAGGAACAGACCAGGCCCTGCGCATTAGAACGACCCGGCCCGATGTGATGCGCGGATAGCTCCGGATTCCAGTGGTTTGTAGCTCCTCGTCAAAATCGCATAGCCGTTCAAACAGCGGAAAGTTGGGCGTAAATGCCGGCCCTAACATGGTCAGAAATTTGTAGAAAGGCGGAAAATAAAGACTCGACAGTGTACCGCGATGTAAGGGGACGATCTGTTTGGCGATCCGGGCGTCAAAAAGCATAGGGTTGCCATGCTCATCCCATTGGATGTACAGGTCTTTCCAGGCCAAATATTTTTCCAGATCATTTTCCCTCACCTGTTGTCCGGGGTAGTAAAGGCTTTTGCCTGAAACCGGCGTACGTATCTGCCCCTGAAAAGCCATGGTAGCGATGATATCTGAAAAATGACGGGGCCCGGCCTCCTTGTCGATTTGAGTGGTAAGGAAATCAAGGTCTCCGGTTACGGTATGCGGAACGGTGAACATGGTACCGTACCCTGCAAATACCTTGTTTAACACAAATTGCTGCTGGGATCTGTCATCTCCTCCGACGAATTGGCCAGTTAAAGTTGCCGAAACCGGAAGTGATTGATCCTGGAAGGAAGCAGCGCTGTCAGCCCATTTCTCCCAAAAATTATCCGTAAGTATAAGTTCTGCCCCTGCGCCATTCATGAGCGCATATAGCTCAGCCACGAAAGCGGAGGCTGCATCGTTTTGCGCTAGCGCATGTTTTGATTTATTTAATAGTTCCGGGTTGAGCAATGCATTTTGATCGGCCACCAGATCGTCGTCATCTGCTTTACTAAAAAGCTGATTAAAGAATTCTATGGCAGGCATCCGGCTGCCTACCGCTGGTCCGTTATGCAAAAATTGATCTTTTAGCCATTGCCTTAGCGGATAATCGGCATCAAAAATAGGAAGTACAGACAGGAGTTTATTAAAATCCTGCTGATAATCCTTCAGTGTGTGAGCAGGTAGCTGCTGCGGATTTATCCGGTAAACGCTGTTGTGAATGATTTTTTGAGTGCTTATACTTACCCCCGAAATGCCTGAGTTGTCGAACAACTGCCGGGTCTGCTCAGCAATTTCCAGCAACTCATCTGCTTTGGCATCGGCTTGCAAATTGTATAAAGCAGCTTTTCTGGCATCGATTTTTTGCAATTGCGCTGCTACTTCAGGAAAAGTTTGTTGCAGCACCTCACTTTGGGCCAGGGCGCCTAAACTGTCAAGATCGTTTTCCTCAAAGTCTAAAACCGGCACCAATAAATGCAAAGCCAGCATTTTATCGATAGCAGCTAACAACCTGTTTTCATCATGAGGAAGTTGTTCACTTAAGAATGAGGCCAATTCATTACGGTATAAAGGTCGCTTCTGGTTTTGTAGGATGTCTTCGGTAAGCAGAAAGACCGTGTTCAGTGGAAGTTCACTGATTGATTCGGCCGCTATATCGGTCAAAGTTCTTTCTGCAGTTGGTGCATAGAGAACAATATATTTTTCACTGCTGCGTATTGCGGTTTTATTCCACACCAGCGGCAGTCCGGTGTTGGTTGAGGATAGTTCGTTACTCAGATGATTCACTAAGGCCTTAACCAGGCCGACATTGAAAACATGTTGTTCTATTACCGCGCGTTCCGAACCAAGTTGGTCACTGACCATAGGATTAGCCTCCATCATACCACAGGCAATGGTGCTGAGGTGGCTGAACGGGCTGGTTTTGGTAGCCATGCGGAAAACATAGGCAAGACCCGATATTAAAGCTCTGCGTTGGTTCTTGTTTAGAGTTCCTTCGACGGGTAGTGTACCAAGTGTCCGGAACAGGTCCGGCTGTGCATAACAAATAGCGGTACGTACCGGGTATTGTTTGAACAGGTCTCTGAACCCCGGTGAGATCGATAATAAAAAATTATTGGCTATTAATTCTGCATCTGCCCGGAGGTTGGCTATATCAGTATTTTGATGGTGCCAGTGGGACAGGGGGCGATAAATGTTTTCGGGAACCTTTTCTTTTGCCTCTGCAAGGTCAAAGTTTCTTGAATTGAATATACTGCGCTTAAGTGCTAGTAAATACTGGCTTTGTTCTTTGTTACAACCCTGGTTGATCAGGCTGAAAAGCTCGTCGTTCAGTTTAGAAGACAGCTGTTTATGTAGCATTTCAAGCGGAGCCAGTTCATCAGCTATTTTCGAAAGACTGAAATTTCGGACTGCGCCAAGTTCTGCCACTTTAAGGCCTGATTCCCGGACGATGAATACCGGGCCGAGTCTTAAAATCGTTGCCGAACGTTGCGCCGTTATCATAATTCTGCCGTTGCCCAAACCTGAGTAAAAGTTCTTCGTTGTGAAGCGTTTAGGAAATAACGGTTATTTAACGAAATAACCACTTGCTGGTCTTTGAGAAATGTAATGAAATTATCGATTTTCTCCGGGCTGATCTCTATCATCCGTTGCTTTAGTTCCTCCAGATCGACGATGTCGTCCATATAACCATAAAGTTCAGACTGCAGGCGATTGAAGTTCAGGAATCGCCAGGTTTCGAGGCTGCCGCGCTTATCGAAAAGTTTAGAAAAGTTTGGACCCTGACCTTTCGATAAATTGGCTTCGGGTGAGTGAGCCTGCCATGCTGATATATAATCATAGATGTGGCTGCGATGTAGTGCTTTTTCGTTATTTTCGGTTTTGATAAACAATCCATTTGGAGCTGGGAAACCAAAGAATAGGGGAAGGCCTTCTATGAATTGATTCCATTCTTCATCAGGCGATGACGCTGCGTATAACTGCCAGCTAACCTGAATTTCCAGGCCATGTAACCTCTTTACGCGATTTAATAGCTGCAGGTTTTTTAAGTAAATATCCTGCTGGCTGATATTCTCCGCACTGTTCAGAATAGTAACAGAGTTTATACGGGCATCCTTTAACAACTGCAATAATTCCATATTACAGTTTTCGGGAAGTTCACAGTGAAAATGAAAACTGTAACGGATGTCGGCGAAGGTCTGGGCAATTTCTGAGACCTTTTCATAAGTGCAGGAATCATCAAGGTCGACAAAACCGAGGTTGAAATCGAGGGAGTGGTATCTTTCTGCCAGGGAAAAAACCTGCGTCACCACGTCAAACTGCGGGTGGTCAAGAAATACCGGCAACCCGATTGGTTCCTCACCGGTGTATCGCGCGCGGTACTGTTTAGTGAAAAAATTAAGATCGCAAACTTTAAGATCACCCGGTTTATTAGATTTAAGCGTTTCAGAAGGTATTTGATCTGCAACTGGTAATATTTTCAGTAACTGGGTACACAATGGTTTTTGTGAATCATAAACGGATACCATAGTGCTCATCGTATCAAAGTTTATCAGATTCTGAGATAAGTTCGGGATATCAGGTCGTACCCGGGTTGTTGAATTTGAAAAGAAAAGTAACCGGGATGCAGGGCAGGTGGAACTAATTAAAGACAAAAGATGATTAAAGTCTCCGGCCTGGGCTCCCTGCGAATCCTGAACAAGCCATATATCGGTATATTCCTCCGTGTTTTCTATGAGGTTGAGCATGGTTTTATACGGCTCATCAGCGTTACTTCCCATCGGGGAGGCTAACTCAAGGCCAGGAAATATAACCTGGTAAGAAATACTCAAGGTCTCCAGCAATGAAGCCAGCAACAAAACCCGGTGGTGCAGGTGGTTATTGAAGGTGGTCCAGGGAGAGGCTAAAATCAAGATTCGTTCGCTCATTAACATTTTGTTTAATACTGGTTTTTGGAATATCAAGTCGTAAAGGGAGACTGATCAGTTGTTTGCTTTCCGAGCGGTATATTTGGCGTTGCTCTACCATCTTATCTATAAATTGTCGGATACTGTCCTCGCTCAGTTTTTTATTAAATTTATTGATCAGATTTTCTTCGCGAACAACTTCATCGCAGGCAGCAAAGATTTCTGCTTCAATGCCTTCTATCTCAATAAGGGCGGTCTGATGGATATCTTTGCCGGGATAGGCCAGTTTGCGTTTATCACGTATCTTGATAAAGCCAGGACCTCTTCTTTGAACCAGCATCTTCGTGGCATAATTTTCCCGCCATGCGTCAAGTTCCTCGCGCAGCCTGGCGTAAAGGGTTTTTAGCTTAGGCGAAGGAGTGGTAACCCTGTCAAAATTGAAATAAAAGGCCAGGCTTTCATGATCAATTTTAGGATCGCAGAAAATGTCGTAGTAATAGGATTTCGGTGTGATGTTGGTAATGCCAAATCTCTCGGGCGTATTGTGTAAAGGCGCGTAGCGATTAAGCTGCACAGGGATCATACCTTCTTCATGAAGCGGTGGCAGGTGTGTAATAAACGGTATCAGATCTATCATCACCTGGTAATCCTCTTCAGTTTCATCCAGATTTTCGTAGATCAGGTTCCAGTTTACGACGATATCCTGCTCTGCACATAATTTAAGGCATTGTACTTGTTTTGCTCCTGTGGTACCTTTGTCCATCAACCGTAATATATTGTCGCTAAAGCTTTCCATTCCGGGCTGTACAGAGCGTACCCCTGCATCTTTAAAACGGTTGAGCTGATGTGTGGAAAGATTAGACTTACATTCAAAAAAGAAACTTAGATCATATCCCAGCTCATTTCTTAACTCGGCTATCTTTGGCAATAGTGAATTAAAAGCCTCATGGCTGATGATACTGTCAACCGGAAAAAACTCCAGACTTTTGTGCTTAGTTGCCAATTCCATGATCTCATTGAGCACCCTGTCGTCAGACTTGGTGCGATATTTTAAAATTTCATCGTCTATACCACAAAACGTACAATGGTGTTTTTCTCCCCACCAGCATCCTCTTGAGGTTTCGATTTGGAGATAAGGCTCTATATTATTAAGGTGGTATTGATTGAGTTGTGAAAAATAAGGTTCATAGTCAGGTACCGGCAGTTCATCCATTTTGAAGTATGGTTTATTGTGCGCGGTCTTTAAAATTTCGTTCTTTTGACCTCGATATAACAGTCCTGGAACTGATGTAAGATTTTTTTTATCGTCTCGAAGTGCTTCTACGAATGGAACGATGGTGGAGTCTACCTCACCTTGCAATATGTAGTCGATCTCTGGAAATGATCTGATCATTTCGTCGCCCATCGGAGCGCTGGTACTTGGGCCACCAAAAAGAATAGAGATATGTGGATATTGCTGTTTTATTCTGCGCGCAAGGGCCAGAGATGCGACGGTTTGCTGCATCATCACCGAAAAACCTACCACATCGTAATTTTCCCAGGCTGTGCTGCTGAACAGGTAATCTATGCAACGTTCGGCCTGATGGACTATATTTTTATAAAATTCGGAAGAACAACGTCTTTCTTCTCCTTCACGCGAGCTGCCTTCAACAAATTTTTCAAGAGTGGCTGCGGCTTCGTCGCTGCTGATATTGAAGTAAAGTGGGGAAAAGGCAATTTCGGATATCGGGAGTTTGGAAATTTGATTGATGATAAAACCATCGTTTTCTAAGAAGTCACAGAAAGCAAGGTTGCCATACATCATATCGCAAGGGTAGCCCTGGTCGTTCAGGATAGAGCGCACAAGTGCCGGTCCCAATCCTGGGAAATCAATGCTTGCCCAAGGCATCAGCGCGATCATTACTCTTTTGGCCATTTCAGGGAGATTAAGTTTAAGAGAGTTATTTGTCTGAAAATCAATGATTAAAGATAAAAGAAGCGATATATTTCCAGTCTCGCTTCTTTTATTTAGAAATGTAGTTTAACTAACTACGTTACGGCGACGTAAACCACCACGCTGATGATGCTGGCTTTTTCGTCATTGCTCAAAACGCGCTGCGTTTCACCGAAGATTTTCAACTTCAGGTCTTTAACCGTCATTTTGTCAAGATCGTCGATACTACCGTCGTTCATGTGTTTTTGTACAATCTTATGTACTTTTTCAACTTCTGATGATAAATTTGACATTGTTTTGAAATTAAATTGTAAACTATTGGACTAAGAAAGAATTCAAATTATTCGGTTTAAATCCATTGTCGTTCTCATCTTATCGTTTTCACAATTCAAGTAGCCAATTCAGATGAATTTACTATGGAGCGTTTATAATATCCAGCGGTTATTTTCCTGCCGGCGATTAACTGAAATTAGTAATACCCGATATAATTTTGAAAAAAATCTTATAGAAAGGCTTTGATCAGGTACGAAACGGCTTAAATAAATGACGAAAGCGCTATGGCTACTTTTTTACAGCAGATTTTAATAACCGACCAGTTACAAACTCGGCAAATAGCGTACGGTATTGTTCACCCACTGTTACACTTGTTCCTTGATTCATTTTAATCGTATTCCCATCTATATGGACAATATGATGTGTGTTGATGATAAAACTTCGTTGTACTTTTACAAATCTATTATCCCGTTGCAGCAGCCGTGCGACCTCAGTAAGAGAGATAGAGGTCAATATTTTTTCATGAACCGTATGGATCATTACGTCATTAAGCTTGCTTTCTACGGCAATAACGTCTGCAAAATCAATTTTGGTCAATCGCGCGTTATTTTGCTTGTTTTTCACAAAAAAGAACGGGTAATGATCGCTGACTGGCTGTTCGACCGGTTGGTCGGTCAACAACTTAACGATCATGGTTACAAAATTGATGAGTGAATAGGGTTTGACAAGATAAGCATCAGCATTTAATCCTAATGTCTCACTGGCGTATTGGGTATTAGCTGTCGTGAAAACAAGTTTGCTGGCTTTATGTCTCAAGTCGTTAAAAAACTCAGTTCCTGCAATATCAGGCATCTCTATATCTGTTAGAATGATATCCAAATGAGCACAGGATTTAATTTCAGTTAAAGCAAGCAGAGGATCAGTATAGGTATTGACCAATACTAATTCAGGCATCAGCGATAAATATCGTTGCAGACCATTGATACTATCAAGGTCATGGTCAATAATAACACATTTATAGGGAGTCATGCGATAATATTGGAGTTGAGTAGCGTAATGTCTTTTGTATTGTTACTAATATCGTAATTTTTATTGAAAAAATTATCTTTTATTAATAAACAAATAATGGCGATGCATTAATATCGATATTGATAGTTAATCTCGCCTTTCCCAGCGAACTTTTGATGGCCACGTAGGCCATAGCCATTTACAACTTCGTTCGTTATACAAACGATACAGCTTATCTGCAGGAATATGGACTGGAAGTGTTGGTTGCCATCGCGCGCTTCTGGAAACAGTGTGTAAACTATTTATAACTATGTTGAAATGCCAAGAATTCTGGATGATAACGGGAAACCACGTTTAGATGTATTCGTTTTCAGACCTTCAAAACCAATGCAAAAAGGTGATTTTGTTCAAGGTCAACGAGTAGAGTTAGTATTGTCCAATGAATAGCCTCTCAGATCCCAGGAACCCTTTTCGTCAAGAATTTTTAAATGACTGTTATAGGGTTCATTAGCCTGATAAAGTTGATGCAGCTGATCTGTTAGCGCTGTGAGAAAGTCAAAGAAAATTGAAAATTCTTCTTTTGAGTTGTAAAGCCCGCCCCATTCATTCAATATCCAGCTTAACTTTTTTCCATCCCGGGTGCTGATCGAAAATTCCAGGTAAGGCATATCAACATCTGTTTTTTTGTAATAGTCGAGCTGCCGTCCCCCAAATACCCCCATTTCTCTTACAGGAACCTTAATGGAGCGTATTTCCGAAAACAAAACAGAACCGAAACAGGAACTGGTAAAGCCTTCTTTACTTACTGAGATCGTTTCTGTTGACTTCCTTTCGGAGGCCGTTTTAAACAGCTTGTAAATGGCCACCAACATTAAAGGGACGAAGATCAGCAATAGCCAGACCGGGAAAAGCGGCTTCGGATCTTCCTGTAAAATGATGGTTGAAAATGTTAATGGAATAGTAAACAACGTGGTGAAAAACCAAAACAGGACAGTTGAGTTTTTTTGGCCATTATTAAAACGGAAGCGATAGGTATTCATAATTAGGTACGATCTCTACCATCCGGATTGTCCGGAGGCTTTAGATAGTAAATCTAATTATTATTTGCCCAACTTAAAAATTTGCAGTAGCCAGATCGTATGATCAGATCATCGAAGGTGCTTTACCGAATTTCTGTTTGAACGAACGCGAAAAATGGGGCAGACTTTCAAAGCCGAGATCTAAATAAATCGCCGATGGTTTTTGATGTTTCTGCTCGATCAGATGCTTTGCCGCTTTAAGGCGTTTATCTAACAGCCACTGACGGGGAGGTATGCCAAACGTTTTTGCAAAGTCGCGTTTAAAACCTGCCAGGCTGCGTCCGGTTAACCGTGCAAATCTTTCAACCGGGACATTAAAATGAAAATTGGCCATCATAAAGCGCTCCAGATCAATTTTATGAGGTTCTGCAAAATCGAATAAGTACGACCTCAATTGCGGCAGGCTATGTAATAATAGTTTAACACCTTCTTTGACTTTGAGGATACCCATATCTTCTGTGAGCGTCCCTGCTGCAGCGTGTGCATAGGGAATAATGGATTGAAAATAGCCAAGAAGAAATGGATCGGGCGGAATGGGCACGTTCAATGGACCGACATATTTAGGACTGGTGTCGATCTGTTCTTCCAGTGCTATTTTGCGTAACAGATCTTCCTGCAGGCAAATGACAATGCTCTCATAACTTTGGCCGGGAAGAGGTGTTTTAGTCAGCGTACCCAGCTGATTTTTACCTACCAGCAGCATTTCGCCTGCTTTGAGCTCCAGGTGCTGGTCGGCAGTTTCTAAATGAAGTTGCCCGGAAACCATCAATACCAGCGTATGATGGTTCCAGAAACATACTTTATCTCTCCGCAGAGCGGAGAGATAGGAATAGAAGATCACGCCGGGAAGTATTTCAGCTGGATTGGTCATTTATCTCTGTAAGTAAGTGCCGCCTAAGATGGCGCCTGGTGCAAAAGTAGTATTTAATAATTCCATTTCAGCGCCCGTAAATTCAATGCTCATAGCAGCGATATTTTCCGGCAGCCTTGAACGGCGGCTCATGCTTACCAATGGCATCATATGGTCGCCTTGCGCATTTACCCAGGCGATGGCAAGTTGTGTAGGGGTAACCTGTTTATCGTTCGCCAGGGCTTTCAATACTTCCACTTTTTCCAGGTTTTTGACGAGGTTATCGCCCTGAAAGCGCGAGAAGTGGAGGTGATGATCATCAGCTGCAAGTGGTGCTTTCATATCGCCTGTTAACAGACCTTCGGCAGTATTGGCAAAGGCAGCTACTGCGATACCCATTTCTTTAGCTGCAGGCAGCAATTCGCTTTCTATCTGTCGGTCTGCCAGTGAATAGCCAATTTCCAGTGCACTTATCGGATGAACCTGGTTTGCTTCACGCAGTTGATCAGCTGTGATTTCAGAAACACCGATGTAACGCACTTTACCTTCTTTGATCAGGTCGGCAATGGTGCCTATAATATCTTCCACAGGTACGCTGCCATCCATCCGGCAGGGCTGGTACAGGTCTATGGTTTCAATGCCTAAACGGGTAAGCGAATAATTGATGAAATTCTTGATGGCTACAGGGCGCAGATCCAGGCCCAGCCATTGGCCATTATGAAAGAAAGCCCCGGATTTGACGCTGATGAAAGCATCGTCCCTGCGGCCTTTAATGGCCTTGCCGATTAACAGTTCATTGTGTCCTGCACCATAAAAGTCGCCGGTATTTAGAAAATTAATACCATTGTCAAGCGCAGACTGTATGGTGGCTATACTTTCAGCTTCATCTGGCGTTGGACCTCCCCATACGGAAGACATGCGCATACAGCCCAAACCAAGTTTGGACACGAGTCGGCCGTTTTGCCCCAATTGTATTTTTTTGATCGTTTTCATGATACAAAGATCAGCGTTCGATCATTGCAGCGCTTATCTGTACGGCTCAAGTTTATTGTCCTGGTAGCTCATGATTACATCCAGAACCAGGAAGATCTGAACTTTAGGCAACAATCTGTGTGTGGAGAGGCAACCAGTTAAAATAAATTTAATTCTAACTAGTCCTGATTTCATTTTCCCGTGTAATATGGTGTATAGAAAAGTGCTGATTAGTACCGCATAAATTATAACCGGTTTTTATGATCAACAAAACTAACTGAACGATGAAAAGGACCATAGACAGCTCATAAACAGAGGCGAAAATTGATATTAAAGGTAAAGAACAGGGACGCTGAAGACGCCCCTGAAGTACCTGATGCCCTAAAAAGTGTGACAAACAACGATTAAGAATTAAACAGGCAATCAAATGTATAAAAATACAATGAAATTTCATGTTGGCGCAACCGCCACGTTCCAGATTTACTCCTGACCAGTTCAATCAAAAGGCCCGAAATAATGTCATAATCATACAGGCTCACATTCCATCCATTACTGATACCTCAATTAAAGTGAAAACGCATGAAAAAGAATACTTATAAAACAAAGATGTATAAGGTATTTAAAAAGTACCAGGAAGTTCCAGAAATGTACGCAACGAAGCATATGCCCTTAAATCTTACCATTCCTCCAAATTTTAGAATGCTCTGTGCTTTGTTAGATGTAAAACCTACCCAGGTTATCAATGATTTTATGGCAATTGTCAGTAGTTCTTATCAAGTGAATTTTCCAATTGAGGCGAACAAAGCAGCGGTTGAGTATTTATTAAAGTGTGAATATGGTAAGCGTTACTTCTATAAGGAAGATATTGCTGTAATGCTCAGCGAACTCGAGGCTGTCCGTGTGGTTACCGAAACTATGGATAAAAGCAACAGCACCGAAATGAACCTGTTTTTCTGTTTTAAGCACATGCAAGCCCAAACATGGTTTAAAACATGGTATACAAAAAACAAAAGAAAAAAAACAATTTCCGTGCTTAATGAATATTGAACCTGAATTGCCCGAATTTAATACGATTAGGGTAGTTGGTAAATGTCAGCTATTGATCCAAAAAGGAGAAAGCCCCGAAGTAAGTATTAGCAGCAAAAGATCTGGAATAGATACCAAATTTGAAGTGCGTGATAATGAACTTTTAATTGATGCGATTCCATTCAATGATAATGGCTCAGACAGACCTCTTCCCAAGATCACAATAACCTACACCAAAATTAGGAGCATAATCCTTACAGGGGCAATTGACTTATATACTTGTAACAAAATTACAGGACATACTTTTTCATTAATACTAAACGGAACGGGAAATGTAGTCCTTACTGTGGAGGTTGAAAATCTTGATTGTACGATTGTTAAGGCAGGTACCATAAGGGTGTTTGGCAATGCTGTTAATTCTTTGATCATGCTTTTGGGTGCCGGGAATTATCAGATGCTGCCATTGAAGAATAGCTAAGCTAAATCTAAAAAATCCTTTCCATCCAACCAGGGTCTGGAACAAAAAAAGGCGCCGGAAAAGTAATTTTTCCGGCGCCTTTGATCCTTGATTTTAAGAGATATTTTTAATGTATAATCCCGATTTCTATTTATTTTAGTAATTCCTTGAGTTTGTTTTCAAGCGCTACACCTCTTAAATTTTTGGCTACAATTATTCCCTCTGCATTGATCAGATAATTTGCAGGAATGCTACGGATGCCAAAGTAAGTTGAAACTTCGTTTTTCCAGCCTTTTAGATCTGAAACCTGAGTCCATGGCAGTTTATCATCTTCAATGGCCTTTTTCCATTTCTCTAAATTCTCATCCAGAGAAACCCCTAATATGGTAAAGCCTCTTGCAGAAAATTCATTGTAAGCCTTTAGTACATTGGGATTTTCCGCCCTGCAGGGACCACACCAGGCAGCCCAAAAGTCAACCAACACATATTTTCCTTTAAAAGAAGAAAGACTGATCGGTTTACCGGAGGGATCATTCTGAGTAAAATCAGCGAGATGTTGTCCCACTGCGCCTCTTTTAGAAAACGCTAAAGAAGCTTCAATTTGTTCAGCTAGTTTGGTTTTTTTTAATGAAGGATCTAACATATCATAGACCTCAAGATATTCCTGATATTCAGGATAAGAATATTGCAGATTTCTAACTTCATTTAAGCTGACATAACTTTTTGGATTTTTTGCGACATATGCCTTCGAAATCTCATTAAATTTAGCTTGAAGCTTATCCTGCTTATCCATAACCATGCCCCGGGTTTCAAAATCCCTTGCGTTATTGGCTTTGTGGAATTCTTTATTCAAGCCCCTTCTTTCAGCCCGGAGCTCTTTTGTACTTTCTTCAAGAACACGCCATTCGCTTTGCGTATGACCACCTTTAATTTCTACGTCTGCAAGAGCATTTGCATTCCCTTTAATTTCAACCGGAACATTTTCAACATAAAAAGTCTGGCCAAAAGGCTTATCATAAGAAATATAGACAGAGGTCGGTTCGTCTACACTCCCTTTATAATTGAATTTTCCATCTTTAACAGCCAACGAATCTTTTTTATAATTTATGGAAATGTAGACGTAGGGTTTTTGCAAACCTTCTATATACCCATTAATTGTATATTCTTTTTTCGCTATAGCGGTATCCTTTTTATTCTGGGCGTTGGCCAGGAAAACAATGCCAATCAGGCACAACAGTATTACATTTCTTTTCATGGATAAATCCTCTATTTTTAGTTCACAAAGCTTATTTAATAACCTGGATTCTGGGCAATGATATGATTTGAGGCATCAATACTCAACTGGGGGATAGGTAATATTAGTTTTCCTGCATCCTGCAAACTTGGCTTAACAACAGCGGGTTGTACATCTCCGTTTTTAATATACCTTACAAGATCAAACCAGTCCTCTCCGGATTCCGCACCCAGTTCAAGTTCCTTTTCAGTTCTGATCAGGGCCAGTAACTGGGTTTTATCCTGTGCCGTTACTCCGGTCATTCCTCTTTTTACTCTTAATGCATTTAGTACATTTAGCGCATCCGTTAAAACTCCTCCATCTCTTCGCGCTTCCGCTTCCGCATAAATCAAATAGGCCTCGGCCAGTCTGAAATAATATTCCGTATCATAATTGGTACCATCCACACCTACACTGAACTTGCCATTTCCACGCCATTTTGACGGATCAGCAGGATCTCTGAAATTTCTTACAATAATCGCTTTTCTGGCATCGTTTGTCAGCAATGCAGTGTAGCGGGGCGACAAGAAATTCCCGGCATTGATCCAATAAAAATTCTTACCGGTACCGGAACTATTCTCCGTCGCAAATACCAGGGCCGAAAGAATCACTTCGTCAGACATATGTTTTTGTTTTTGAAAAAGATCAACAAAATTACCTGCCAGTTCTGCCGGACCTGCCATTACCTCTTTGGCAAGGATTGCAGCACCGGAATAATCCTTTTTATAGAGTAATACCTTTGCTTTTATGGCTTTAGCCGCAAGTTTGGTCGCATAACCTTTTTTACTGCCCTTCACATAGTCCTTACCATTCAAAATGGCTTCGTCAAGATCAGATAGAATCAAGTCGTACGAAGCTTTAACACTTGAACGGGGGGCAACGGGCAGTTTTGGGGCATCTTTTATTTCTACACCGAATTTCGAATTAACATCCCAGAACTCTCCAAACAAACGGAGGATGTAAAAATGCCCTAGTGCTCTTAAAAATCTTGCCTCAGCAATAATCTGTATCTTTCGCGGATCGTTTACCTTCAATGCCCCGGTCTTATCAATCACCCAGTTTGCGGTTTGTATCAACTGATAAGGCCCTGCATACAGATAATTATTGATGTTAGCATCTGTAGTTTGTACCGTATTGTTGGTATATGCTATGCCCGAAACAGCCGTAGAAACCACATTCAAGCCCATTAAACTGGTGTAAATGCCCATTTGGTTGGCCATAGCTTCATCTTTCAAACTGTAATACGCACCACTAAGCAACTTTTCAGCGGAGGGGATGTCTGTTACCACCGTTTCTTCACCCAGCTTATGGTGAGGGGCTAGTTTAGTAACCTCGGTCAGCTCACATGCCTGGGTCAAAAACAATAACAAACAGGTGCAACTTGTATATACTATTTTCATCGTCTTCATATCTTATTTTTAATCGTTTAAAACTTAAAATTAACTCCAAAGCTCATTCCTCTGGCTTGTGGGTAAACGCCGGTATCCCTTCCATGGTCGGTAAACGAATTTTCGCTGTTTGCTTCCGGATCGAGTCCTTTATATTTTGTCCAGGTCAACAAATTGCTTGCCCCGACAAATACTCTGATTTGCTGTACATACAACATTTTCAGCAAATCGTTTTGAAACACATAGCTCAATTGAACATTCTTTAACCGTAAAAATGAACTGTCATCTACAAAACGGTCCGTTCTGGTATCAACATTCTGCTGCGGACCATTTATCACATTTCTCGGTTGATCTGTATTTGGGTTTTCCGGAGTCCAGGCAGTTAAAACTTTAGGTGATACATTAAAACCCCATCCCCTAAAACTATCCATACTCATCTCTCTTAACAACTTGCTACCCACATCAAATTGCAACAAAGCACTCAATTCGAATTGCTTGTATCTAAAAGTATTGTTCCATCCCCCAAAGTATTTTGGATTCTGGGCATAACCTAAAATCTGACGGTCGGCAGCGTTAATTATCCCATCATCATTGGTATCTACATAGCGAACATCACCTGCAGAAGTTTGCACCGTCTGATAATAGGCCCTTGGGTTCCCTGACTTTTTCCTGGCTTGCTCATTCGCTGCATCTACCTCTGCCTTACTCTGGTAAAGTCCGTTAGTTCTATACCCTAAAATTCCGTTAAGTGGCAGTCCTTCCGTTATAGGTGTTCGGCCAAACAAGGTTGTTCCGTAAGTTTTTTCCACTTTATTTTTATTGAAAGTCACGTTCAGATCAGAAATCCAGGTGAAATTTTTAGTGCTTACCGGTATACCGCTAAAAGTAAACTCCCACCCCCGGTTACTCAGATCACCAACATTCCTGGTTTCAAAAGTATAACCACTGGAAAGTGGAACACCCGGCCCCGTAATTAAGCCCTTGGTGTATTTGCTGTAATAGTTTACCGAAGCCCTCAATCTGGATTTAAGGAAACTTAGTTCTAATGCGACATCAGTTTGTGTGGTACTTTCCCAGCGAATATTTGGATTTGGACGTCCGGCATCCGGATTAGCGCGTACACCACTAACTCCATCAAACATAAAACCTGTATTAAACAGTGTTAAAAATCCGAAAGTTCCAAAAGCAGAGGTTCCGGTTTTGCCGGTAGTAAATCTCAGTTTGGCATCATCTAAAAAATTCAGTTTTTCCATAAACTTCTCCTTAGAGAAGCGCCAGGCTACGCCAACAGAGGGGAAGTATCCCCACTGGTTTTCAGGACCAAACTTGGTAGAATTATCAGCTCTGCCACTTAAACTTAAATAATATTTACCATCATAATCATAATTGGCACGGGCAAAAAATGATTCGAGTCCACTGCTTTCCTTTATATCTCCGGCACCGGTTATACGTGCGGCAGACCCCAGATTATTCAGGACATCATCATTGGGGAAATCTTCGCTGCTAATAGATACGGCTGTACTCATATTGAGCGTCCAGGATGCACCGGAAACTACGTCAATATGATGTTTGCCGAACAATTTTGAGTAGTTTAAAGTGTTGTCGAATATCCTGTTCGTATACTTGTAATTTCTATCCATCCGGGTTCCTTTTGTACCAGAACCTATTTTGGAAGTCATCCAGCTGGGGTAGTAGAGATAGCCTGCATTGCTATTGATGTCAAATGCAAGTGAAGACCTGAGCTTTAAACCGGGGATAATTTCCAATTCTGCAAATCCGGAGGCCAGTAAACGCTGACTTTCATTGACATCAGTATTTTGGCGTTCTGCTACCGGATTGTCACCACCCGAAGCTTTGGCATAAGTTCCATCCGGGTTGTAAACGGGAATATCCGGTCTGTAAGTTAAAACAGATGAATTCATAAATGTTGGCCCTAATCCTCCACCATTAAGTGTACTGCTGCTAAAATTCAGGGTTGTTCCTACTTTAAAAAAGCTAAGTACCTTAGATTCTACGTTCGCACGTACAGAATATCGTTTAAAACCACTTTTAATCAGTATACCTTTCTGATCTGTCAATCCTGTTGAGAAACCATAAACTGTACCACCATCTTTAGAAGCGCCCAATAGGTTAACATTTATATTCTGAACAAGGCCTACCTGGGTAACCGCACGTTGCCAATCCGTATTGCTGTTACCTGGAAAATTCTCATCTTCAATAGTCTGCCCTGCTTTTTCATAAATTCCCTTTATTAAGCTAACGTATTCAGGCCCCGAAAGCAGGTCGTGAAACTTATTCTGCCTGTCAACAGAGGCATCGTAACTGAAACTGAAAACTGGTTTTTGTCCGGCCTTTCCTTTTTTAGTAGTGATAATGATGACTCCATTAGCTGCTCTTGAACCATATATGGCCGTTCCGGAAGCATCCTTTAAAATCTCGATGTTTTCGATATCGTTCATATCTATACCTGCGAGAGGATCCATTAATCCTAAGCCTGGCGCAGTCCTCATTGCTGACGAACCTCCGCCATTGTAAAGCTGAATAGGGATGCCGTCAATTACAAATAGGGGATCATTAACTCCTGAAACCGTCGAAAGTCCTCTGATACGGATAGAAGCACTTGCCCCTGGCATCCCATTGGGCCTGCTTACCTGAACACCCGGGGCTCTGGCAACCAGTCCCTGTGTGAAATTAGTGGCTACCTGTTGACGCAAATCATCACCAGTGATGCTGGCTACAGAACCTACCAGATCTTTTCTTTTGGTCGTTCCATAACCAACTACTACTACGTCATCCAGTTCTGACATAGATGGAATCAGCCGTACGTCGATGATGCTTTTCCCTTTCACCGCAACCTCCTGTGGTTTGAAACCCAAAAAAGAAACAACCAATACTGCACTTTCGTCTATTTTGTTTAGACTCCATCTTCCAGTTGCATCAGTAATTGTTGCTTTTCCTCCATTTTTAATCCGTACGGTAGCGCCAGGTAATGGTTTCCCTTGTTCATCAGTAATTCTTCCTGTAACGTCTACAAGATTAAAATAGCTAACGAACCTTTCTATTATAGATTTCTCTTTTTCTCTGATCACCACAGTATGATTATCAATAGTATAAGTCAGATCTTGTCCTTCCAGGCATTTCTCCATTACCTCTGCCAGATTTGACTGTTTAAAGTTTACATCCAGCGTTTTATTCTCAAGACTGTTTGATGACCAAAAAACAGTATATCCGGTTTGTCTCTCCAATTCCTTAAAGACATGTTCAAGCGTTGTTTTTTTTTGCCTGTAACTCAGGGTTTGAGCAAAAGTAGCAGCGCTTACCTGTACAAAGGTGGTTAGTAATATAAACGTAATTAGCTTCATAGTAAGCAGTATAGTAGGGGTATGGCGGTTCCACCAACCAAAATTTTTAGTATAGATTTTATACATTCAGTCGTCTGTTAAGTTTCTTAAATCGTTGTTTGTCACACTGTATTGGTTTGTTGATATTTCAGGAGGCGTCTTCAGCGGCTCCATTTCTTCTTTTAAACCAATTTTCGGGAATTGCTATGCGCTACTGATGGGCTTTTTCATGGTTTGATTGGTCTCTGGTTGATACATAAACTCGTTATTTGCGATTTACTGTAATATTTTTTCCTTCTATTTTGAACTTTACTTTACCCGTTAGCTCCAACATTTTTAGCACCATCGAGACATTGGTAAACCGGGTAATGGTCCCACTAAATGGTATTTGTTTAACTTCTTCATCTTTGTAATCGATGCTGACATCATACCATCGGGATACTTTTCTCATAATCTGATCCAGATTTTCCCGGTTAAAAGTAAAGTAACCTCTCTGCCAGGCAATTGCTTCCTTAGGATCTTCAAGCTGTTGTATATTAATTCCTGAATTTGTAAGTGTTGATTGCATTCCTGGTTTAAGAAAGCTTGAAATTGGAGAATTGGGGACGGATACCCGCACACTGCCTTCCAATAAGGTGGTTTTAATGTGATGCTCATTGGCATAACTGTTAATATTGAAATGTGTTCCGAGTACTTCTACTTCCTGTTTAGCTGAGGTTACCACAAATGGCTTTGCTTTATCCTTTGCCACTTCAAAATAAGCTTCTCCAATCACCTCAACTTTCCTATATTTTGATTGGTTAAAACTGGCAGGAAACTTAAATACTGACGCTGCATTGAGCCATACTTTAGTGCCATCCGACAAGTGAACCTGATAGGTGCCTCCTGCCGGAGTTGTTATTGTGAGTTGTCTGCTGGGTTCGGCCTCCTCAACCGCAATGCCATCATTATAAGTTAATTTACTGGCGTTTACAACAATGCCTGTTTTAGCATCACTAAGCTTGATCTGTCTGCCGGAGGATAAGGTTAAAGTGGCCGTGTTGTGGCCAGGGGGAATATCATTATTTCCGACTGTTTGCGAATTCATAGTGCCGGTTCGCTGCTGCGGCATATAAAACCAAAGTCCTGCACTTATTGCAATGACAACTGAAGCGGCGATTGCAATTTTAGGCCATAGCTTAACTTTCCGCGGCTTGATAAATCGCTTATCGCTCACCAATTTAATAAAAAGGGCATCCATCTCTTCCGCTGTATGGTGCTTGTTGCCCCTTTGTCTTTCTGGCTCCCAAACCTTATCCATAGCTGCGTAAACCGGATCAGTGTCCTCTGATTTTTTAAAATGATCCATCAGCTCTATGTAGTCCTCTTTGCTAATGATCCCTTCAGTAAATTGTTTAATTAATGAGTTTAAGCGTTCCTGGTTTGCCATAGAATTTGTCATCGGCCAAATTGGGCAGATATAGTGTATTACACGGTAAAATGAAATGAGGACTAGTTAGACTAAAATTTATTTTAATAAAGCCAGAAAAAGAACTGTAAAATAGGCAGTATCTGATTGGTTAAGATGGGTGCGTAATGCTTTTAAAGCAGTAACAAGATGGTTTTTAACCGTATTTCTGGACAAGTTTAACTTAGCTGCAATCTCATCAAAAGTAAGTCCTTCATAACGGCTCATTCTAAAAACAAGCTGCTGCTGTGGCGGTAATTGGTTCACAGCATCTTCTATAAATTGACTAAGATCATTCAATAAAACTATTTCTTCAGTTTCATTACTTAATGTCTTCATATTTAGCCAAAGGTCATCCATTGCTTTCTGTGATGTAGCAATATCTCTCAATGCATTTAGCGCTAATCGCCTTGTTATGGTGTATAAATAAGGTAAAATAAAACGATTTTCATCTATTTTTTCTCTATTTGTCCATACATTCAGTAGCGCATCATGAACAATTTCTTCTGCATGCTGCCTGTTCTTTAAAAATCGGTAGCAAAACATATAGAGTTTCTGATAATGCAGATCAAAAATCTTTCTGAATGCATATTCATCGCCTGATTTTAAATCAATGAGCACTTGTCTTCCTTCAATTTCCGGGTTGCCGAGCATTTATTTTTGGGGGATTCTTAAGCACTAAGTTAAAAATCCATTTGTTAATTGTATCATCGCAAAAAGTAAAAAATGAAAAAATAAGCCTAATAATTATATAAAAATGAAAAGCTGATTAATGTTTTTATAGAAATGGATGGTGATATAACCAGGTGAATAACTGGTAAGGCAGTAGCCCTTGAGTTAATCATCACAAGCCCATTGCAACGCTTAGACTTTCAATAATTCTTGTTTCCTCATTGTGTCCATCGGTTGATAATCTAAGCAATGGTAGTCCTATAGTTTCCAAAATATGATTCTTCTTGCTGTCCCTTTCCTGTTGCAATTCATTGTCATGGAATGAAACCCCATCCACTTCGATAGCTAATACGGGCGTTTTGTCAATTTTGTTATACAGCAGAAAATCTATTCTTGAATTATTCCCGATGAACCTGATCTCGTCTTCGGAGAATGGATGGAAATCCCGGATAAGGTCTCTAAGCCTGTATTCTCTGACCATATCAATAGATGAAAATTGGATGTTGTTTAACAATATATGCTCGCTCAACAGCTTGTAAATAATCAGCTCCGCGGCAGATCCTTTTACGTTCTTGTTCGATAAAAGGAACTGTATGAAGGCCTTATTGTACTCTTTATACAGAAGATCAAAAACAGAACAGATACTGCCCTTGACAATCGTTTCAGCCGGGTCAGTGGTATAACAGATGTAGCGTATCAGATCACCGATATTAGTTCCGTGAGGAAGATCCATCGACTCCGGTTTTACTACAATAAATTCTTTAACGGCTCTTGATACGGCAACATTTACCAGGTTGGGGTTATCAATAAATGGCCCTATTTTGTTTTTAACGGTATTAAAAATAATCACCTCTTTTTCTCGTCCCTGGAACTTATGTATAGTATCGGCTTCTGCTCCGGATGGCAGCTGTTTTTGCAGTATATCTGCATGGGTTCTATATGGCGTAATCACCCCAACTTTTTTATAATCTGCAGAATAGTGCTCACGGATATAGAAATCTGTTTCATCTATCTGTCTCTGATTGTAGTTGGCCTTTCCACCCGATATATTTGTCTCAATGATTCTAAATGGATGATGATCCGTAGCAGTCATAATAACCAGCTGATTATTGTAGTATTTCTTATTACAGAATCCAATAATTGTGGGATGACATCTGTAATGTTCTTTTAGCAGCACCGATTTAACCTTATCCCGATATAAGCTTTTCAGCGAGTTCAAAATATTCTGCCTGACATAGTCATATGCGGGAGATATGTTGTACTCGACCCGAAAGTGCTCTGCTGCTGCTTTACTCTGCTTGTCTACAATGTGGGTAAGCTGCATACTGTCTCCTACAACAACTACATTTCGGCAACACGAAAAACATACGGCAGACTTTATAATATCTACCTGCGAAGATTCATCTACAATCAGATAGTCAAAAAGATGCCCTTTGGGTATACTCGTGTGTAGTGAAAGCGTAGAGCTTAGAATCACAGGATAATGCTTTGTAAAATCATCAAAAAGATTACGGTAATCATCAGCCCTAAATGCAACTTTGCCTAGACGGTTGTATTTTTCAAATAACACTCCATTGAATACCTCTTTTGATATTTCAATAAAGTGTTTAAGGTTACCTTCTTCATTGTTAGATGCCAACCAATCTTCAACCTTGAGGATTTCG
Organism: Pedobacter caeni; assembly: GCF_900129215.1. Classification (GTDB taxonomy): domain Bacteria; phylum Bacteroidota; class Bacteroidia; order Sphingobacteriales; family Sphingobacteriaceae; genus Pedobacter; species Pedobacter caeni. Next base: position 147,683 of record NZ_FQUQ01000001.1, read on the forward strand.
TTTTTTATTTTTGCTATGTATAATTCATAGAATTTGTGGTTAACATAAACAGGTAAGGCCTCATTGTGCTGATTAATGCTATTGAGGTCAAATAAACCATATCCCAGAACAAGCCTCAACTTGTTGATGATAGATAACTTGTTTTTCAGGTCAATAGCTGAAAGCAATTTTTTCAGATTTAAAGCCTTTCTGAAATTCCATCTGCGGTAAAATTTCTTGTCGAGCGCAGATTTTATGTGCTGCTGAAGTGGTTGTTCTGCTTTTACATGCTGAAATTCCAGTTCAGCATCCGACAATTCTGTTTTTAAGTTGGCTAATTTATTCCGGTACTGAAAACACTTCATTAGTATGGAATCCAACTCGCGAAGCTCATTCATAGCTTCTGTCAATCTTTCTTCCGGAATATTAAAATCCTGATTTACCGTTTGCTTTTCAATATTGTCGAAGAATAAGGTTTTGTTGTCGTTATTTCCAAGTGAAGCCACAACCATTCCATAGCCATATTTCTCTAACTTTTCCCGCACATTGAATACTGCAGAGTTCGTATTTGAAACAATTGCAACTGTTTTGTTCTGTACGATAAGATTGGCTATAATATTTAGGATGGTTTGGGTCTTTCCTGTCCCCGGAGGACCTTCTACTATGCTTATGCTATTTCTAAGCGTAGTCTCAACCGCTAGTTTCTGACTCTCGTTGCACCCGAAAGGGTAGATGAGTGTTTCTTTTTGACTGCTAACGGCCGGGTTGATTCCATCAATGTAGTTGGATAGTGCCGTCCTTGATTCTAATATATCTATATCATCAAGAGCCTTGCGTAATATTTCTAAGCTTATCTGATTCGGCTTTTCAGGACCTTTCTCCTCCGATTGAATGTCAAATGATACCCCACCACTTTCTTTCAGTATCTCCTTAAAATAATTGATTACCGACTCCGTCTGACCAATATTCTTTTTCATATCACAGATTTCAATATTGGCATTGTTTTCAATTGGAGGAGAACAACGGCCTCCATTTCGAAAAATCAAATAACGACCATAATTGTCAACAGCATGATATGAATTATTTAATTTGCCATTCTCATATATGCGCACATTTTCCCGTCTGGATACAAATGGATGGTATTGTACTTTGTCAGCTCCATAATTATAGCTCTTCCCGTTATTAAATGTGATGCGATACCCGTTGTCAGCAGGAACAACCATTGAAACATCCCTTTTATATTCAAATTTCAGGGATGTTTTGTTTTTTAAGTATACTATGAATGGATGATCCATCAACCTCGTTTTATTACATGATATATAACCTCAAAATTTCTAATTTAATGCTTAAGCCGATTACTCAGGGTACAGTCAAAAGTAGGATCACCCTGAAGGTCTAATCAAGGCTAACGTATTAAAAAAGAAAAATGAGTCGACTTTCCATAATTTAAGTTAGCAATATATGGATTTTCTGTGTTTATAAAATCTGTAATATTAAATAAATTAATTTGTCAAATTTTGCTCTTCTTTGGTCAAATTACTCCCCCGGATGAGAAATATTTAGTTTTTCAAAAAACAGGTTTTTAATCCTATCAGAATTTATATAAAAGCCTGTAATGTTTTTTTGCTGGTCACGGGCAAACCGAACACTGCCAAAATTCCTGGAGTTACTTAAGAACAGGTCTGCCTGGATCGGACTGAGACTGATCAGAGGTTGATTTTTATTGCTTGTAAATAAGCCTTTTTCATTTTGGGAAAACGTGTAGGTTGTCTTTAATGCATGGTTATAGAAGGTGCCCTTAAACTCATCCAAAGCAGCAGCAGTGTGTTTGATAGGGGTGTAGGCTTCGTGTACATACTCATCGCTTTCACCGGAAGTGTAAACCATTTTCATTCTGCCTCCTTCTTTACGAAATTTCACCAGGATCACATCATCGCCATCAACCACCATTTGAAAAACGTTTTCTGATACAGGTACCAGCAGGTCTCCGTTATTGCCGTCTGAAGATTGGTAGTGTAAGGTGTCATTTTTTACGTATACCCTCCGAGCCGTCGCATTTTCATTGTCCCAATAATGGCCACTGTAGGTCTCCAATTGCCGGCGTGTTAATTTTATGGTTTTAAGCTTATTGAAATCAATCCTTGCGGGTGCAGGAAATATATCCCCAAGCACTTCAATGGCCATATTCATAGTAAGACCACCATTGTATCTATTGTTGTTGCCAAGAACAAACGAAGTGACATTTTGATGTGGAAATACGAAAATATTACTGGCATAACCACCCTCTAAACCATAAGTCCAGATTTTTGGAACACCTCGTTCTGCATGCTGATATTGCTGTCCGTATAGCAATCTTCCTGCAGTAGGGTTATAAGTGCTGCTGCCATCATTTAAAGTAACGGGCGAAGTCAGTTTTTTAATTAATTTTTTACTGCCTATTTTGGGGTTCTCAAAATTGAGATACCAGCGACTCAGGTCTGCAGCCGAAGTGTAAAGATTGGTCGTTCCAATAATAGAATAGTTGATAGGATTATTCTTTAACCCGTTTTTTTCGACTTGATAGGAGCGCGCCACATTAGGAAGGATCAGTTGATTGTCGTCATAAAACAAGGTATTGGTCATACCCAGAGGTTGAAAAATATGTTGCTGAGCAAAGGCTGCCAGGGTTTGCCCGGTCACTTGCTTTACGACTTCAGTCAATAAAATGAGCCCTGACGCAGTCTGAGAGAATTTTGTACCGGGAATATGATCCAATTTCTTTTGTTGAAGGATTAAATCCAACGCATCCTGCTGTGTAAAAACATCTTTGCTTCTCCAACCGGCAATTTCTTTTAAGGCTGAAAAGTCAGCAAATCCACTCGATTGGCTTAACAACTGCTTAAGGGTGATGGGATATCCGTAATCCGGTAATTGTGGAATGTATTTATGAACATCATCAGATAGAGACAGTTTCCCCTGTTCTTCAAGCAATAAAATTGCAAAGGCTGTAAATTGCTTTGACATTGCACCGATTTGAAATTTTGTGTCTGCAGTGATGTCTGACTGATGATTAACGTCAGCGCTTCCAAATCCTTTTAAGTAGACAATTTTACCATCCTTTAAGAGCCCTGCCGCCACGCCTGGTTTATCCGGACCATTGGCCCAGTCAGAAAACACTTTATCTATATTCTTAGTTGTTTCTTTCTGTATTTGAGGGCTGCCAGCTTCAATAAGTGTGATAACTTCATGAGCCATTTTTGATGCTGAACTGGGGTCTTGTCCGGTTACAAATCTGCCATCAACAATAGTAAAACCATCCCAACCTTCATCAGAATACACGAAGTTGCCTCCATTGTTTTTTACCGCCTGGTCAATTACAAAAGGAAATGTTTTGTAGTATTCAGCTTTCTTGTTTTCAAACTTGTCCGGAAACCCTGTAATTTTTTTGCCACTATACAGTGATTTTCCGGCATCATCCTTTAGGTAGGCTAAGCCCGCTGTGCCATGACAAATTGCGGCAATGACTCCGTTCTTGTTATAAATTTTCCTTGCAATGTTTTGAATAGTTTCATTCTCTGCTACACCAAACATAGCTGCTCCACCACCAGTATAAAGAATTGCACTATAGTCGTCTGTCCTGATGTCTGATGGCTTTAAAGTATGCTGCAGTTTGTCCATGAAAAATGCATCATAAAGATATTTTTTCTGAATACTATCAGATGAATTGATATAGCCAATCGGAATTGCCCCACCCTTAGGACTGATGAAATCAACGGTAAGCCCTGCTTTTACAAATAGATGATAAGGAATGACCATCTCCTCAAAGTGGTTAGCGGCAGCAATTTTACTGTTGCCATAAAATTCCTGATTAGATGTTACAAACAAGATTCTTTTTTGCGCATAAGCACGTGTAATCAATGAGCTGAATAAAAGGCCCATAATAATCACCTGATAAAATTTAGATGTCGGTCTATACATATTGTTTTTTTGATTACAAATGTATCCTGACACCTTGCCCATAAGGGTTTAGTTCGTAAAATGGGAGTACTATATTATAGAATAGAACTCATTTTGAGTGTGTTTTTTGATACTCAGCGGGCGTTAAGCCTGTTATTGTTTTAAATGCAGTAAAGAAGGTTGATTTGGAGTTAAAGCCACTATCATAGCCTAAACTTTCGATGGTATAGTTTTTTTCGGTTTCTAATAACCTTTTTGCCTTTTCAATTCTATATTCCTTAACAAGATTTGAGAAAGATTTACCTAATATCTCATTTACATATTGTGACAACAGATGCTTTGTTACTTTCAATTCTTTTGCGGCTTCATCAAGCGTGAAATTTGGATTGAGAAACAGTTCTTTTTCAATAATGATGGATAGTTTTTGCTCAATTAGATCAAGCGTTTTCTGGTCAATTTCTTTGTTTTTATATTTCTCTTTTTCCTGAAAAAAAGCGGACTCTTTACTGTTTCTGAAAACTAAAAGCAGGACAATGATGTACAGGATAAATGTGAATGACAAAGCTCCGGCGATATAAGATGTGTACGCTGAGGTCGTATAGGCCAACCAAATAAAGGTAACCCCTAAATAGATGCTAAGTAACCAGACATCTATTTTGCGTAAACTTTCTTTCTCCTTGATTTTTTGAATAACCGGCAGAATGTATTTTATCGATAAAATAATGTAAATGAACCATTGGGCACTTATTGCTGATATAATCCATGTACGCCACTTTTCACGATGTTCAACATAAGGATAAAAATATCCTAAAATGGTGATTGCAGCGATATATGGTATGACATGTTTTGCCCAATTGGGTTTTTCATCTTCTGCGTATGATTTCAGGTATAAAAAAAGAAATGGACCAATCAGCACACAAGCTGAAAGCCCAACCTGGATAAAAATATTGGATAAGTGCGGATTGAAATAGAAAAATACGGATTTAATAATTCTGATGCTTAAAACCAGCAGGAGTAAGGATAAAAAGTAGTTTGTAAAGATTTTCTTTTTAGCATGTATGGCAAAATATAAGGAAAGTAAGAAACCATTGAAAGCTCCTAGCGCACTAAAAAAGAAGAGCAACTGGTTTGACTCTGTCATTTGTAATTATTTAACTAAATTATTTGTGATCTCTGACAAGGATTAGGCCTTTATCATCTATTAAAACAAATAGCCTAAATTAAGATATTCTGCATATAGTCTTTAAAAAATCTAAAACTAATTTAATCACCCGCCTTAATAGAAAATGATTAAAGTAATGTCAGGTCCAAAGGTTGATATATTGCCAGGTCAATATACCTGGATACAGGGATAATAAATGCGGGTCCGGAGAGTTAAATTTACCTCCGCTTGGGTATGTATTTGCTGATGAAAACGATGGAACGATAACGCCTTTGCAACTACAATAAACGGATAAAATTATGGATTTTAACTTCGGCCCTTTTGGGGAATACCTGATTTACACCATTTACCTTTGGTACATTACAGTACCTGCCGCTGTTTTATTAGTCTGGGCTAGCCTCCACAAAAAGAATAGCCGGAAGATGAGATGGATTTCGGGTATTGGAGCCGCCGTACTATTATTTCCGGTGGCGGTATTTGCATGGTACCTGCTGAGTGGATTAATTGAAGATGGAATGAATAGACGGGAGCACGAGCGGGAAAAAATACGACACACTTTTATCTTAAAACAGCCCGAAACTACAGCCGGTGTCGCTTTTTCGGCCGGAGATACCATCTACTATGCCATGGATTTTGATATGAACAACAGGAAACAAGCACAATTGAAAGATCTTGATTCGGTTCGTTTATCAAAACCTACCCGTTTTTTCAATTTGCAGGTAAAGGGAGTGATTTGGGTAGATCAATATCATAGCTGGCATGTTACGCTTACACATCAACAACCGGTGTTTGGCTGGCCTTGTATTGGTAATGTAGTGATTGACGCTGACAGTACATTTGTTCGGGGAACGCTGGCCGACGATTACATAGCACTTGGCTACCACCTGCCTAAAGGTTCAAAAGTAAAATATGAGGAGGGTTTAATAAACATCATTTTGCCAAATTCTAAATGGCTGACCATTGATGCGGAAACAAAAGAGCCACTTTCGGCAGAAGACAAGGACCTGGCCGATTCACTAAAGCATCTACACCATAGCATAAAGCTTCGTTAGCATACAAGAAAGTACCGTTAGGCCGTGTTAATCTGTCAAAAAGAGGGGAAGTGGGGCATTTTGGGACCTGACAAAAATCGATTAAATGGAAGAGCATACCAACATGAAATTTAGCCATCTGATACGAAACGAACCGCTTAGCCCGGCAGATGAGCAATTGGTGAATCACTGGCTGAAAACGCATCGCAAAACGATGTGGATGTGGGCTTGTTGTTTCCTGCCGTTGCTTCTGTTTGCCGCAATAGGTTATTTCTTTTTGTCCGACGTTATTTGGAGGTCTGCACTTGCTGTTGCTTCCTCTTTAGCCCCGTTTTTTATCTGGAAATTTGTTTCAGCATTGTTAAGAAAAGCAAAAATAGAATCCGCCTTGCGTAAAGGCATAAAAAAGGTAACAACTGGCCTGTTACAAAATTTAGAAGCAGGCATAAATTTTCCTTTGTGCACTTTTCTGTTGTACACCGTCAATAACAACACCATAAAAGTATGGGCACCAGGAGGGTATGCAATTGAACGTAACGGTTTCCTTAACCAGGCGCAGTTAACGCTGGAGGTGCTCCCTCTTTCTGTAAAAAACAATCGCATACTGACCATTTGTTACGCGGATATCCCTCAGGCCAGTACCATCACAGAATCAGTTAGCGCTACAGACAAGAAGCCTCATATGACAATTTGGAGCAAAAAGGGGCTATACATTTTGCTGTGTATATTGGGCCTTTGGGGCATTATACTGGCACTGACCCCAAAACCAGAGGTATCATTTGCTATATCTCTGATTATGATAGTACCCCTTGTTTATCTGGCTGGACTAAACGAAGTTTTTAACCACCGCATACAAAAGTGCAACCAAAAAATATCGGTTACCGGTATAATAACAGAGGTTATACTTTCTAAGATTGACGATGATGATGCCCGCACCAAAATATATTGGTACAGGGTAGGTAACGAAATGTTTGATGGAGGTACAGCGTACAACAGTTTTAGGCTGAAGGATAAAGTCTGCTTTTCCTACCTGGCCAATAAAAACGGAGAACAGGAGATGATCATTGATGTGGTCAAAATAGATTAGATGGAAAAGAATATCAAATCATCATTTAACAAATCAGCAGCAGCCGGTATTCACCGTCATTTTCTGCAGGTGCCCGATGGACACATGGTAAAACTTTTTGCTCCGGATGATCTACTGCTAATTTCCAAAGATGACCTGATCCTAAATTTATTGGTTGGGCATTGCGTTTCGGTTGATAATGCAGATCAAAGTAATATTCCTTCAAAAAGGTTTCAAATTCTGCTTCCGGACCGTGATGTAATTCTTTGAGTTTTTCCCGGATTTCAGGAATCAATATTTTTTGTTCCACCTGATTATTGGATATGATATCACTTGCAGCACCATGATAGGTACATAAAAATGTATCTGTTCCAATGGGCGAACGATCTACATGAAAAGAATAGACATCTGTTGAAATGAAATCTAATTCCTCATCCCGTTCGTAATTTTTCAGTAAATTGAGTGAAGGTGATGCTCCTAAATCCGCTAATAACTGTAGATCATTCAAGATCGTTTCCCTTGCCATATTGCCCTTTTCTGATAATTGAAGTGTCAAAAGGTCTTCAATGGAAACTTCTGTAATGTTCTCTTTTAATTTAAGCTTAGACACAATTTCTTCAAAATCTCCAACTAGATTTCTGGACCAGCAAATGGCATTCATTGTTCCTTGAAAATTGGTATTTATAAGTTCAGGAAAAGTAGAAACCACTCCAATCTGATGGTGGTCAGAAAATCTATCTTTCATATTTTAGAATGAATAATTTTTCGCTTAATTCTTTGCAAGAATAAGGAATATCTCTGTAGATAATGCTAAGCTTAAATTGATTTTAATCTTCCATTACTTTTAAATTGAAGGCGGCTCCCAATCCTTTAAATTTAACCCAGCTTGCTTCTGTGGTTTTGCGATGGTAACTTGATGATAATAATCCTGCGGAGAAGAATACCATTCCCTTACCGGAAGATGTTTTCCCATCTATCCACTCCAGGGAGACAAATACAGTACCATCCAGCACAATATGATTAGATTCCAAATCTATCGTGTAGGGGCCCGGTTGATTACCTATTGTTTTGACAATGTTCTGTCTGAGCAGATTTTCAGCTGGCATACCATCTTTCAGGCCGTAAATATTTAGCCGGAAAGTACAGCTATCCATTCGCATTTCTGAGATATTAAAGTTAAAACTGCGAAGTTGTACTTTCTTCTTGCCGAAGGATATCTGGATTCCAACCTCGCTACCAAGGTCTTTGAATGGAAAACCAACCTTGAAAAATTTAGACTGACTAGTGTTGCCAACAATTCTCGTACGGCGTTTCTTCGCAATGATGTTTACTTCATTTAATGCATTTACCTGTTCATGGAGTCTGATTTCTGGTTTTCCAGATAATGCAGTAATCAGTGCTGATACGGTATACGTCTTCGACTGGTAACCCAGCGCTGAAATCCGAACAGTGTGCTCCATCAGTGTATCGGCTAAATTTAACTTGAAATGCCCATTATAATCGCTTACTGTGCCCCGGTTACCGGAGGGTATACCAATACTCGCATAAGGCAAGGGTGTTCCTGTCGCTGCAGCTATAATGCTGCCGGTCAGAATGATTTGTCCGGATTTATGCCTGTTGGTTTTTAGCCTCAAAGTAATTCTTCCATTCTTTGAAAAAGCCATCAGTTCATCAATGAAAGACTGACCACTAGCTTTTAATGTCTGATCAAAGTAGGTTAAAGTCAGTTGGTTTATGAGTTCATATGCCGAACCCGGTTTGAGGACCGGTGTTGAAATGCTGCTAAAATCCTCATGTTCTGCGTCGTTAATCTGGGCGTATTTATAGACTCCGCCGGGCGATGGACTATAGACACTATCCATGGTTGATTCGTCCTCTTTGTGGTCACTTTCCAAATAGGCATATGCGCTTTTTAATGCAGATGGTCTCCAATTAGTGCTGTTACGTAGCTCGTCGAAGTCTTTATCCTCATCGTTATCCCGGCCATAATAATGTTTTTCAGATCCGTCAAGTGAAAGAATCGTTCGGATATCGGGATGTTTCAGTGCCATAAAAATGGCGGCGATGCCTCCATAGCTATAACCAGCAAGGCCTACTTTAGTCGTGTCAATACCTTTGTCTTTAAAGAAGTCCAAAGCAAACTCTGCGTCCGCAACCTGCTCCATAATATCGGGAAACTTTGTACTCATATTGCCAGGATACCGGCCAATAGAACTGATAGCTACCACAACATAACCATGACTGGCCAGGTTTTCAAATAAGGGAACGTTTTCATAGCTCATCCCGTTCATAGACGAAAAATAAATGATCAATGGAAAATTACTTTTTACAGGCGTGATACCCGCAAAGCTCCTGGTCTTTATTGCTTTGCCGGAAGGCATGTTTCCCATCGCAAAATGGAGGGATAATTCCTTGCTGAGTCCCTGATATTTCACACTGTCCTGAAATGAATTGGCACGCCTTTCAAGCAGGGATACGAAATAAGCGTACTCTAGGGGTGTATGGTTTGGAGCAGCTTGTGCAGGATACCATACATCGATTTCCAGTGGCCGGAAAAAAAGTGGATTGCCTTTTGCCGTGCCGGATTTATAGTTTCTGGAACTGTCGGTTAATTTGTATTCCTGGTATCCAGCTGTGTAAGAGAACTCCTTTTTGCTATCCGTTGTCTGGCTGAAAAGCGGGGTTGAAAAAAGAGAAATAAGTAGTAGAGCTAAAGTCTTGTTACCCATAAATATTATTGTTAGGTCATTCTCATTTCCGAATCATGAGTTCTTTAGCTATAGATGAGATGAATTGAAAAATGGTTGCACCAGGTCTAAAATATCGTCTGATAGAATTTTACTGAGGATAGAGTAAGGAAATGAAACCTATTCATATTGTTACATTAAAGCAAACGCTTGCGTAACAAACTTGATGCATTGGCTGTTCTGCCTTTTTCTCTAAATGGCTAACTTCGGGATATGAAGCATCTGTTTTTTATTGGTCTATCCGTTTTATGTTTAAATGTTAAGGCGCAGGACGCAAGTTTGGCTTTACAAAAAAAGCCCCTGTTGAACCAGCAAATTATCAACAATCAATGGGCTAAGGTTCCCAATGGATTAAATGTGAGTTTTGCCTCTTCCAATACTCGTTTTGCAAGAGAGTTACCTCCCAAATTGGATGTAGAAATGAAGTGGGAAGCAAAGGCCTGGAAAGGTGAAAAAATACATACACAACTGTTGGCCTGGGCAAACAAAAGCCAAAACGAAATCAGTTTCGAGGTGTACGACCTGAAAGACAAACAAGGCAACTCCATTAAAAAAGAAAACATAACGGTTGGTTTTTTAACCTACGTCATCACCGATGAATTCAAAGATGGCTGTGGCCATCGGAAACCACAGGATTTCGATTCTTCGTATGTGGCCGATATGATTGATACAAAAACAAAATCTGCAATGCTGACTAAAAACAGTACCCAACCCATTTGGGTAAGCATCAAAGTTCCGGCTAACGCAATCGCCGGAGATTACAAAGGCACAATTAAAATAAAAGGGGATAAGGACTGCACGCTACCTATAACCGTTCAGGTATTGAACAAAACGCTCCCTGGTCCTGATAAATGGAAATATGACTTGGATCTGTGGCAACATCCGGCAGCGATCGCACGCACGCACCATACACCTTTATGGAGTACTGAACATTTTTCATTGATGAAAGATTACTACACAATGTTGGCTGATGCAGGCCAGAAAACCATCACCGCAAGTATCGTAGATGAGCCCTGGGGACATCAAACTTACGACGATTATCCAAGTCTGATTCAATGGACTAAGAAAAAAGATGGAAGCTGGAAATACGATTATAGCTTATTTGATAAATACATCGCCTTTGTAATGGATTGCGGCATTACCGAACGGATCAACTGTTACAGTATGGTGCCCTGGAAAATTGCTTTCAGCTATTATGACGAAAATTCTCAAAAAGAAGCGGTTTTTACCGATGCTATTGGAACAGCATCTTATAATGCCTTCTGGAAAACGATGCTTGTTGATTTTGCAGCGCATCTGAAACAAAAAGGCTGGTTTGGCAAAACTTATATTGCCATGGATGAGAGACCAATGGACGCCATGAAATCAGTCATAAAACTATTAAAAGAGACCGATAAGAACTGGAAAATTGCATTGGCAGGGGAGTATCATCCCGAAATAGAACAGGATATTGACACCTATTGCATCGCTTCCAAATGGGAATTTCCATCCGCCACTCTGGAAAAGCGTAATCAGCTGGGGAAAGTCAGTACCTGGTATACCTGTTGTACTGAGCCTTATCCAAATGGTTTTACTTTCTCCTCTCCGGCAGAAGGAGCCTGGATAGGATGGTACACGGCAAATAAAAATATGGATGGTTATTTACGTTGGGCTTATAATAGCTGGACAAAAGATCCGGTGACAGATAGTCGTTTTAAGACATGGCCGGCAGGAGATACCTATATGGTTTATCCGGGGCCGTTTAGTTCTATGAGGTTTGAAAAACTAATTGAAGGTGCCCAGGATTTTGAGAAAATCAGACACTTAAGGTCACTTTATACAAAAAACAAGCAGACTAAACAGTTGAATGAGCTAAATAAGGCTTTGGAAATTTTCGAGATTAAATCATTATCCGGCACTACAGCTGATGAAATGCTGAGAAAAGTAAAACCACTTCTTAATCAATAATTTATTCGGAACATCGTATCTTGTAGATTCATAAGTGTTTGAAAATCATAAACCTGATCATTATGCCCTTTTCTTCACCTGGAAAATCTTACATGATTACTGCAGTACTTAGTTTCGTTGTAACCTGTAATGTCTTTTCCCAAAATACGGAAACTAAGTATTTCAAAGATGTAACCACAACCCATTTGCCCATAGATGCGGGAGCACATACTTTAGATGTGGTATTAGCTGATGTGAATGGCGATGGACATTTAGATGCCGTACTGGCTTTAGAAAACTTACCTAACCGCTTGTACCTGAACGATGGTACAGGCAAATTCGGCTGGAAGAAAGGTGTCTTTGCCGAAGAAGCTCATGATACAGAACATGTACGTATCGCTGATTTTGATAAAGATGGAAACCTGGATGTTATTTTCGTTGCAGAAGATGACCAAAAGCATGAGTTCTATTTAGGAGATGGAAACGGAACCTTTAGAAATGTAAGTGAACGGTTGCCTTCAAAAAGTGAAGCGAATGGCCTTGATATCGGAGATGTAAACGGTGATGGTTTACCGGATGTTATTGTTGGAAATACCGGACCCACACCGCAGAATTTTTTGTGGCTCAATAACCCCGAAAAACCAGGATACTTTATCGATTACACTAAAGAAGGACTGCCCGAACGCCGTTGGGAAACACAATCAGTTAAGTTGGCTGATTTAAATGGTGATGGAATACCAGATTTAATTACAGGAAATGAGGTTCCCCCAAATCGTTTATTATTCAATGATGGAAAAGGGCATTTTACCGAACATCCGGAAAAGCTGGAACTAACCGTCCCTTTACATACCAGGGAAGTTTTAACCTTCGATGCAAATGGAGACAAGCACCCGGATATCCTCTTTCTTAACTTAACCAGCAATGGTGGTAAATTTGAGAAAGATCCTACTGCCCGTTTGCTGATCAATGATGGTAAAGGGAATTTCAAGGATGAAACTGCGAAAAGAATCCCTAAACAGGAATATTCTACCTATGCAGGAGCTGTTTTTGACTTCAACCACGACGGACATTCAGACCTTATCTTAAGTGCGCTCAAAATCCCTCCCTTTGAATCTATGCAGGTTCAGGCCTTACAGAACGATGGTAAAGGGAATTTTAAGTTGGTGACCAGCGAAGTGATTCCGGGATCTACTGTAGGCAGGAGTTGGGGAATTGCCGTAGGAGATGTGAATGGAGATGGCAAACCGGATCTCTTTATTGGACAGTGGGGAACGCAGGCAAGGTTGCTTTTGGGGAAATAATATCGGCAAGACTAGCTTTTCCAGGACTTTCTTCTTGGTTTGTATATAAATTTTTCATGCCCAATAGCGGTAAGGAGGATACAATGTTCTTCATGATCACTGCCACCTTCAATGTTTTTTACTTCACTAAAGTTTCTTGGGAAAATACAGAGCTCTTTTTTTACCTGGTTCTGAAATTCAGTCATAAACGAAGTAAAAACATCTGATTTTGTGTTGCGGTCCAGCCATTTGTTCTTGCCTACAGGCCTTATTACGTAATAATTACTGAACTCCTGAAGCTGACTGAAATTGTTCTTTGATTGGTCAAAATCGTAACTGATCGAAGTCCCATCTGTGGAGAAGTTGATTTCAATATGCTGATATAAACCAGCTATTATTTTTTTAAGTATTTCCAGTTCAGGATCTGTCAGGTTAATTTTTGTACTGAAGGCTCCAAAGGTAAAATTATAAGGCCCGGCAACTACAAGTTCTTCACCTTCGGTATGAACTGTTGATATTTCGCCGTTTGGCTCTATTAATATCCAGGTCCATGGGTCAATTTCGTCGTCAGTTGAAAGGATAGAGATGCCTGCCTTTTTTGATAAATCTTTTAATAGTTCTACCTGCTGGTTTAAGGTTGGTGATCCTGATTGCCTGGCAAATACAGAATAGTGATATTTGAAGCCACTATTCGAATTTTCAACAGAAATATATGCGGTATGATCATGTACTTCGTGATCCATTAAAAAGTCATAAAAGTTGGCGGACCAATGAAAGCCTGCATATTCAAATTTGTCAGCAAGGAATTTCTCCAGGGATTTTTTTTCTAATGGCTGTTCTGTATTAAAATAAACAATTTCTTTCATAGGCCTGTCCGTCCGTCACGTTTTTATAACCGCTGGAATTTTTCCCAGCGGTTTTTAGGTTGTCAGTCTAACTTCAGCATGGGGGATTTGAATCTCCTTTTCCTGAGACTGAGTGTATTGGGGCTTCCTGATAAATTAATCTTTCTTTTCCGTTATTTCGGCATTTATCTCTGCATTTTCTCTTTCCGGCCAGGCAAAGCCCTCTCCTCCGACTAAATAACGCATGGTGTCCTGAAGGTAAAAAGTGTTAACGCCTTGGATCATCAATCCAAAATTATGAATGTATTTATCTACATGCTCCTGATAAATACCAAACTCACGATATTCCTTGTGTAAAGCAAGAATTTCAGCAAGCTCTTCATTGTGGATGTTAAAGGCTTCAGTACATGCCTCAAGAAGCGAAATATTATGTTCCAGTTGCAATACAGGGATAAGGTTAAATACCTCTGTTTTATGTGCTATTTCTTTCGGCAGAGAGTGAAAATCATTTTGCCAGGCAATAACCCTGACCATTAGGTTCTTAATGTGTTGCATGATCGGATGCGCTGCAAGTTCTTTTGGTAAAACAAGGCCCGGTTCAATTTCTCCCCAACATAAATAGGGATACATCAGCACCGAATGCTGCCGGATGGCTTTAAAAAGTCCAAGTGAAGGAGGGCGGGTAGCTGCTTTATAAGGGGTTTCGACTCCTATCCCATATTTGAAGGTTCGATAAAAGTCTTCTATAAACCGTTCCATCCACTCTTCAGGCATAAAAGCGCGGTATTCATCTCTTATCAGTGATGCATGGAGATACATGCCATTTTCGTCTGGTCTTGGCTGATCTCCTTTTAGTATTGCTGTAAGGCGCTCACATTGACGTTCAATTTCTTCAATAGGGGCATACTCCAATTGATCGTCTACCACAACATAGAAGAGCATGAACTTATTGCAGGGCATTACATGCTCATAACTTAAGTTTGGGACCATCCTGGCAGTGCAGTACTGTAGTCTCATCCTTTTATACTTCTCCCTTTGCTTTTCCGTCAAAAAGGTATAGTCATTGTCGATCCAGGAATCCATATCTTTCCCCATTTGTTCGACATGTGGGTTGATCAGATTTGGCCATGGATAATAATCAACAGGCAAATAATTTGCCGAGTTGTACTGTTCTTTAAATTGTTCTGTTGTCATAGTTTTAATGTTTTAAAATGATACTTGGGTTTCTTAAATCATATTCCATTAAGCTCCTTCTATAACATAGCTTGTTCACCTGTTTAGGATCGTAATCATAAATGTTAATCAGAAGAGTAACGACCAGAATCCAGACATTGCCAGCAAAAGTTACCCAATACCATTTTCCTGATCCCATGTAAATATTTTTTTATGTTTTCATCTTCAGGAAAGGATTTCTTTGTGGCGATAGTTAGCAGATTATCAAATTCATTCAGGAATGAATTACGAAGATCAACGACTTCCTGAACAGCCTTTTCTTGGGATATTGCGGAACTGAGTTGTAGTACAGTCACATAGTTTAACACATCACCAGCTTCTTTTTTAACTGAAATTAGATCGTTGTCCAGAAAGATAACATTCGTTGCCAATTGTTTAAGTTTGCTTACTTCAGGGTGTCGAAGGGCTTCTTCAGTCAGTTCAATATTTTCTACCAATTCTATGAGTTCATAACAAACATCTGTACCAATAGACTTGCTTCTTATTGTAAAATATTCGTCCCGGGAGGGAGGGTTTTTAGCAATTCTATAGGGAGCTTCCATTCTTACCCCTTCTAAATATAGGTTCATACTCGCTATAAATCTTTTTAGCCATTTTTCCGACTGTTGGCTCTCAAGCAGGTCATTTCTCACTTCAGATAACATGCCGGCTAAAACATCATCTTCCGGAAAGGGAGCTCCACTTAAAGCTGCGATTAAATTTGAGTGTACTGGCCGAAGCTGTTCAGAAGTGTACAGTTCGTAATGATCATCATTAATAAAAAAGAACAACATGATTTTACAAGTAGTTACAAGATGGGGGTAGCTGGCTGTAGGGTAAAAACGCGCAATCAGAGAACCAAAGCATCCTTTTTTAAGCTTTATGCGGTACTCTTCTTTAAGTGTCGGATTGATATCTATCCAATTATTTATGGTATCATCTAACTTGTGCCAGTGAGGGCTTATTAAATCAGGAAACTGATTAAATAATTTTCTGAATGCTGTTTTTTCCATGATGGTAAAGGCTCATTTGCGAGAATTGATTTGTGGTAACTGTTGTGCTGATTTAGGTGTTAAACAGGATAGGAAGCTCCTGATAGCTATTAACGATGGTACTGGGGACTCTTTTCAAAACGGTTTCAGGCTGAAGACGAATATCCCGCATGCGCTGGAATATTACCTCATAAAGAGTCCGCATTTCCAGTTTTGCCAGCATTGCACCAATACAATAGTGGATGCCGTATCCAAAACTTAACACTTTGGAGTTGTCCCTGTTGATATCAAAGATATCCGGATTGGGAAATACAGCCGGATCAAGGTTTGCCGAGCCTATCCATAAATTGATCAGGTCATTTTTTTTAATATAGTTGCCTTTTAGTTCAATATCTTGTTTCGCAATCCGGGTCATACACATCACCGGGGATCTGAAACGCAGTACTTCATTAAGTGCTTTGGGGATATCCTCTGGATTGGAAATCAGGTGTTTTTGCATTTCCGGATATTGAATGAAAGTATCCATTGCAAGTATTGCCCATCCTTCAGTCGTTTCTGTTCCGGCAGTAATTAAGGTGATGCAGAAAGCAAGGATTTCAAGGCGGCTTAATTTGGTTCCATCAACTTCTGCCAGTACAAGATCCGTTATAAGGTCTGTCTGAGGATGTTGCGCCCGTTCCTCTATCAATTCCATAAAAAACGTACCCATCCCGTTCATGCTGTCCTGATAGATTTCCATGCCTATAACAGTAGGGTCACCAGTAATTGCTTTAGTCCATTTACCTAATTGCTGGATATTTTGGTCGGGAACACCAAGCAAACGTGCAAGAGTAAGGATTGGAAGAGGGATGGCAACACTGCTTGCGAAGTCCATTTCCCCTGATTTTAGAAATGGGCTAATCAGTTGCCGGCATTTCTCCCGGATCCATGGTTCCAGTCGGGAAATTACCGAAGGAGAAAAAGCCTTGCTTGCCAGGGCATGTAGATTTCTATGACGGGGTGGATCTGTGGTAATTAAACTTGCCCCAAGTATATCTCCTCCTGAACTGGGAATATATTCATTAGAGAAGGACTGGTGATCACTGAATGCAAACTTAACATCATCATGATTAAAGAACTGCCAGCCACTTTTAGCTCCAAAAAAGAAGGTGAAATCAGGATCAAAATAGATTGGATTTTCTTGTCGCATGTGTTGGTACCACAGTGTTGGATTGTCACTTAAAGGGGAATGAACTTTTTTCATAGCGGTTATTTTAAATGAGTTAGGGCTAGGTTATATTTCGGAAGGTTTCTGACTCTGCTAAACTTTTATGCTAATTTATTTAACTAGAAAGACTTTTAGTTGTTCATTATGTAATGAATAAGATGAATGGGAGTGGTGATATCACACAATATCAAACTTAGCTATTTGATTTTAGCTGTTGAGAATGTTTGTTTCTTTATGAATCAATCGTGATTTTGTGACTAATGTTCATAAAGAATAATATGAACAAATTTGATGGATATATAATTGTTCGTACTTGGATTTAATTTGTTGTCTGTAACCTCATTTCAGTCTTTTATTTACTGATGTGTTGAATATCAGTGGTGAATGAACAAGTTGAATAGATTAAATGGAGTTAATTTCCCGATTCGTATAGTCCGAATTGACGCCTTTTGTAAATTCTAAGGCATGCATTTTAAATTATATTTAAGATAAAATTAATCGTAAAGTAAATTATATTCTTTTTTATATAATTTATGTTATGTTGGTTTGATAAATTTGATTCGACAAAACTTAAATGATATGAAAACTAAAACAGACGGACTGGGGCAAGCTCATCAGGGGAGAAATGTAAAAAGGTTCAGAGAGATGTTGGGAATAAGACAAGAAGCCCTGGCTGAGCAGCTGGGGCCGGACTGGAGTCAAAAAAGGATTTCTTTAATAGAAGCGAGAGAAGTAGTAGATCCGAATCTGCTGAATTCGATTGCAGAACTGTTAAAAATCCCTGTACAAGTGTTGGAGAATTTTGATGAACAGGCTGCAATAAATTATTTTAATACATTTAATCAGGGTAGCCAACAAAACGTTCACAACGGAGATGGGGATAATAATATTAATACTCCGAATTTCGACCCTGTCATTGCCTTAGTCGAAGCGATGAAAGAACTTAAAACGATCTATGGTGGATACAGGGAACTTCAATCAAAAAATGAAACACTTTACGAAAGTTTGCTCCATATTGAACGCGAAAGGATTGCTGATTTACAATCAAGACTAGCTTGATTTTGCAAAAATATCCCAAAATTGGACTATCCTAATCAAATTAAATGGATGGTCCAATTTTAAAGGGTTACCGCTTACAATAAATCCATAGGAATTCCCTCCAGAGTAGATGATGTAGATCTTCTGGTATATAACTTTCGGTAAAAGAGCTAAAATTCCTTTGCTAAACGATTAGTTTAACAGCTCCCATTCCGATTTTAAAATTGCAAATTGATATTCATTGATCCATTCGCCATTTACAAACCGATTCTCAATAAAATAACCTTCCTTTCTAAAACCCAGATCTTTTAAGAAGCTGATCATTTCCTTGTTTCCTGTGTTTATACTCACCACAAGCCGGTTAATCTTTGCTTTTTTAAATAAAAGAGACAGCGTTTCTTTTATATCCACTTGTTCATTAGCAGGGGAGTTGATTCTAAGTTCTGCAATGCGGGCGTCATGCTGACTTAGTTTTAATTCCCAGTCTCCGGTTATTTTTTGGTTTAATTCATCCTGTAGTTGATGAACAAATTCAGAACTATCTTTAGCTTCCAGCGTGCTATCGCCTGCAGTTTCTACTTTGCGATCTAAGTTCAAAGAGCCTACGTGTACGCTATTGGAGACTTCTCTGCCATCCTGTCTGGCAAAAGAGATATAGGCTTCCATGCGTTTGTCTACATGCGCCGGATCGATAGGAAGCACATCTGTGCCTTCGCCTCTTTTTGCTCCGATCAGTTGGTAAGTACTCTCTTTTAAATCGGGGAAATAAATCACCAGCATCGCTCGATCGTTATAATACTGGCTTCCCGGAAAGACCTGGTCTTCCCAGTTAAAGGTGATTTTCTCCTCATTCTGGCTGATCGAGGGATTCACCGCCACAGGAAGGGTTCCCATGCTCAGTAATACTTTTTCATAGTCAAGACTGATGTTTGGATATACTCCCTGAAGCGCATTCTTTTTATTGTAAGAAACGGCTTCATTGTATTCGTTTCTGTCCGTTCCGACAACCGCAAGGCGGAATCCTGCACGGATCGCATGAATTGAAGGCCTAAGAATCTCATTGACCACTGTCATCTTCTGGCAATTGGCTTTCCTTGCCGGAGTAAGTGGCTTTTCGCTTTTGCCTATCATTCTGATGACATGTTTACCTTTCAAGGTATAACCTACCAGGTTGCCGACTCTACCATGGAATCCGCCAAATAACCCATTTATTAATGTTCCCATTTTTAATTTATTTAAGTAAGTGATTGAATTGATTAAAAACAATTTACGAAATGTTTTTCACATGGTATTCATATGCGTTATCCTAAAACAAACGGTCATTTGATTTCGAAAACATGGTTAAAAGGTCTGTCAGACCAATCATAGACCTATCAACCTTTTGTTAATCGTTAAATGAGGGTCAATTGAAGGATAACGGATATACAACGCATCTCAAAAGGATCTAAACAGGATTTTTTTTTGATGGTATATAGATCTGCTGCATTTGTACATCTTTTTTCATCTTACTAGGAGGGAACTCTCGGTATTGCGTTTAAGGTGGTCTTTTCGGAAACATTTCCGGAAAGATCGGAGGACTGGTGTGGCCCACAAGAGAAGAAAGTTTGAGGAAGGTGACACCTTAATTGCCTAAAACTAACTCATTCAATTCGTTCATTAACTATCGATGTCCAATAGGACGCAGGTATGATTACGATATGTTATGTATCTTCATTATGATCTAAAACCCTATTTCTATATGAATGATTATATTAAAACTAATGTTCCGCTTACCTCTGCTTTGGTGCTACAACAATCAAGGTCTGTATACACTTCTGAATTGGAGAAAAAGTACCTTGAGCATATTGACTTCAGTGAGGTAATGGCAGTCGGTCAGCAGATGACTGCAGTTACCACTGTAATTAGCAATGCGATTTGCATACGGAGAAACTATGTAAGGAAAGTACTTTTAGAACAATTGCTTTCAAGCCCTAAACAACAGATATGCATACTTGGAGCAGGATTAGACCCATTATCTATTTTTCTATTGGAACACCGTGCAGATAGGATCAGCAATATTTTCGAGGTAGATGGGAGTGATTCTATCCAAACTAAAGCAGGAATTTATTCGGATTTGATTCCGGAGGCTGATCAAACTCATTTCATCCAATGTAATTTGACGGATACTGATTTGCTGATGGAGATGTTATTGCTCAAAGGATATCAGCCAGGAAAACCCACTATTGTTGTTCTTGAAGGAGTTGTTCACTATATCCATAATCACGAATTTGTTAAATTGATTCAGCAGTTCAGATCCGGGGCTAAGCACAACAAGGTAATTATGGATTATAGCCTGGATGATACGGATATTCCTGAGCATGCCCTGTCTCTTCACCGTACAATTATAGATATGTTTGAAAAATTCATAAAGGCTAAAGTGAACTTGAATTCCAGAGAAGAAATGATCACAGTTCTGAATGATTTTGGGGCTGCTGAAATCCGGGTTGATACTATAAAAGATGTTGAATTTCAGTTGAATGGAAATAATTTGTTATTTCCTCATCAGGGTGAAGGGGTATTGGAAATGCTCGTTTTTAACATCTGACCTTCTGGCTGTAGTGAAACTAAGGAAAGATGCGCATAAATAATTTCTCTCATAGGTAGCTATCGCTTAATGTATAAGGGAACCCTCCAAAGGAGAGTTCCCTGAAACTTTTAGGATTTCATAAAACTATAGATAAACCTTCAGCTTCTCAGGATGCACAATAACCGTAATTCCATTTTTCACTTTACACTTTTTCAGCACACATAGGGGCATAACAGTAATTACGCCTGCACCTAGCATTTTCTCCAATTGGTTTAAGGAAATGTCAAAGCCTTTTCGAATGACATGGCTCAGCTTAAGATCAAGGTTGAAACTGGATTTTACCTCAAATTCAATCAGATCTTCTGTCATATTACCTATGTCCTGGAGCGTAGTATGGTCATGAATAATCGTGTATTCCACATTACTGTAATCGAACTCCATTCTGTTTCGTCGTATGGTATCTGCATCGAATACATATTTCCATGCTGTTTCTTCATCATTGTCACTAAATTTCCGGAATAAATCTTTATCAATTAATCCGGGTTTGGTACGGGACAGGATGGTGATATTGGTGGTGTCATCACAGTTTACACATCTATAAATCAACCATACATCAATGTTCTTTTTTTGTGAGTTGAGTCTGAACTTATTGCTGCAATAATAAAGTTTACTGTTTCTGCATTTACTGCATTTTTTCTTATATAAAGGGGTATTGACTGGGGTAACCTCCCAGGTAAATTTCTTAACAACTTGCATGTTTCTAATCAAAAAATGATTTGACGATAAGCTGTGGAATACCCTGCAAAAAGGGCATCACGAGCCGACCATAAATAAATTAAGGGCATAAAAAACCGATTCAGGCAGAAAGCCTGAATGCATAGAAATAATAACCTGCGGTTATTTGGCTATTATTTAGTTGTTAAGTAAAAAGGGCGTTTTCTCAAAACACAGATATTAGTAAGTAATGTTACAAATGTATTATTTTTTGTCGAAACTGGATTTACCGGACAAAAGAAAACAAAACTGATTATTTATGGGTTGTTATACTTATTGAGCATCCATCTGTTTTTACTTTCTGTATTGATGGATAGGGGACCAACTATAATTGATATAGCGCAACACGATATGAATCTGAATAACAAAGCAGTACTGGAAAAGGCAAATGCGGCGATAACCGAAGGCGATCATGAAGGCTTTCTTTCTTTTTGTACGGAGGATACAGAATGGGCATTTGTAGGTGATAAAACCCTGCATGGCAAGGAAGCTGTCCGGCAGTATATGGCAAAAGAGTACCTGGAGCCACCAAATTTCATGGTGGAGCACCTCATCGCCGAAGGGGACTTTGTTACCGCAATTGGCAAAATCAGGATGAAGAACAAAGACGGGGAAACCGTCGTTTACGCTTACTGTGATGTCTGGCGATTTCGCGATGGTAAGATGGCCGAATTAAAAGCTTTCGTTATCGAGACCGAATCAAAGTGAAAACGGTGTTAAAGCACTTTCAAATCCAGTAGTTTTAGATATTTTACAGGTAACAGCAGTTTTCCGGTTTTCATGTTTACTTCAAACCCTGCGAAATTGGTTTTGCCATCCGGATTAATATATACTTCATTTTTGCGTTCATCTATTCTTACCTTATGCTTCGTTTCAAATAACTTGTCCATATAGCCCTCTGCATGATTCAAAAAAACCTGTGTAATGCCGTTTTCAATACTCTTCGAAAGGTATACTGATGGTTTTGATGGTTTCTCTGCGCTGGCCTGGCGTCCTACTGAAGGAGCAGAGGGATAGATAGGAAAAGAAAATACTGCTTTTTTACCCAGAATCTTGTTGCATTCCTGTAGCAAAATTTCCTGATCCTCATGGTTGATTTTGCTTTCATATTTATCAGGATTTAGTTTCAGGGCAAGCTTTTTTATGGGTTTTAATAGTGCGTCGTAGACCGTCTGACTATTGCCCGTGCCAGCTACAAAACCAGCTGGATTTGCCTTAAGGTCAATCCGGCTGTCGCTGCTTTCATCGAAAAAATAATAGGGCATGAAAAATTTTGAAGCTTTTACATGTAGCTGTATCTTCATTGTGGTATCGTTGTTTAAAATCGCAAAGTCGTAGGTGCCTATCTCAGATATAGGAGGTGGAGGAAGCAAACGTTCGATTTTTGGAGGAGGAAGGAGTCCGTTTTTGTCTTTTTTTATCGGTTGCCTTTTTGGCGGCAATGCTTTTATGACTTTGATTTTAGGATAGAATTTTGCTACAATGAACCTGGAACCAACATTTTCGAAGGCCCAGAAATCTTCCTTTAATAAAATGGAGTTGCCCGTTTTCTCATTTAATAGATATTTTTTTCCTTTTTGTTCCGTAAATGAATAGGAGTCGTTTTGGATAAATATATCGTTGCTGAAGTAGGTGTCAAAAAGTTCTTTTGATCCGGTTCTCATGTTAAACTTCAGTGTGGGGCTGTTGGATGAAGTTGGTGGATGAAATATCTCATATTCTTCCCGTCCGGCAACGGTACGCTTCCAGTCGTAGGTAGGAGCAACAACTTCCAGAGCATTGCTATCAGCGACGCCGTAAAGGTTGTTATAAACAAAGATATAATGCTGTTGCCCTTTAGCTATTGCAGATAATAGGATTAAACCGAATATGAAGAAAACTGTAGCCTGGTTTCTAAAAAAATGTTGATGCATAAATCAATGTTAATTTCCAGGCTGAAAATAGACATTTTTTATTCAGATTTTTTTATCAGGGGGTGTCTGTTCTTGTAAAGTTGATTCTTTGCCATTTTATGCTGTTCTTTAAAAAAGATTCCGCATAAGAATGCGTAACTAAAGCGTATGACGAATTATACAAAAGAAGAATTGCAGGAAGCTTTGAAAGCGATCATTTCAACTAATGGTAAATGCGAAAAAGCGATACTCAAATTAAAAGAAAACTCAGCTCAACATACCTTATTATCCCGCAGAATTAAAGCCTTTCGTATCTCGATAGAGTTGATAGAAAGAGAGTTGGGAAACGAGGTTATTTTATCCTGATGTATTCCACACTAAAGCCATCATAAACATTGTCAGCCAGGATTAAGGTGTCATTTCTTAATGAAATGATGCTGTTTTTATCTGGATGATCTGAGGTTGAGCTGAAACGTATCGCATGGTCTTCTTTGCCTGAATAGATGCTTTTAGTTTGATATAGTTCATAAGATCCCTGTTCGGAAACCTGACCGTTTGTTTTTTTGATATACTTAAACCCGCTTTTAAATTCAAGGATAAGGTTCATAGCCGGATCAGCATTTTCAGATTTACCCGCATAACCACCACTTTTTTTGGTGTATTTCCATGCGCCAATCAATTGCTTATCCAGTGGAGAGCCTGACTGGACTTTTCTGCATGTTGCAGAGCTGAATAGCAGGATCGCCATCAGAGAATAAAATATAGCTTTCATTTTTAATATAACAATTTTAATGGGATTTGGTTTCAGGTGTTGCTTTCATTCAATAATATAGATATCATTTGATCAGGATTGTCCAGAAATCCTTTATACAATCGATAGGTATCAGTTTCTTTGTAAGCCACTTTCTGTATTCCATCTGGTGTCATCTGGTAAATGGTTGCATCCGGATAGGCCAGAACGATCGGTGAATGGGTGGCAATAATAAATTGAGATCGCTTATTGATCAGGTTGTCCATTTGAGCAAGCATGGCCATCTGACGGTTGATGGATAGTGCAGACTCCGGCTCGTCTAGAATGTATAATCCTGAGCCTCCAAACCGATGGGTAAACAATGCCCAAAAGGATTCACCATGTGATTGGTGGTGTAATGACTTACCTCCATAAGAATTGACGATAGGAGGACCTCCCATTGGTTCACTATCCAGCTCGTCTATTTGGGACGCGACATTGTAAAAGCTTTCTCCTCTTAAAAAGAAGCCATCTTTCATCCTGTGAACCCCTTTAGTGAATTTCAGATAATTGTGTAAATCGGAATGGGTAGACTGGGTGTCAAAATTGAAATTTCTACTCCCACCTTCTGCATTAAAGCCTAAGCCAACTGCAATGGCTTCCAGTAAAGTTGATTTTCCCATTCCGTTTTCACCGATCAGGTAGGTTACTTTCGGATGAAAGTCCAGCTTTTTAAAATTTCTTATACACGGAATATCAAAAGGATATTCATTGGAAGTGATTTTTTGATCCTCTAACTGAACCGTATTGATATATCCGTAAAAGTCCATTGTTTAATTGAGCTGTTCCTGCATGCTGTACCTTTTTGTATCCTCAAACCAGTTCAGGTAACCACTGATCCATAAACCCTGACCTTCAAGGAATTTTTTCACCACTGGCGTATATACACCGAAATCGGGGACATCGTTGTAGAGCACCATAAAGTCCTCTACGCGGGAGTTGTACATTTGAACTGCTTCATCAAAAGCGTCCTCCATTGTACATTTCCGTTCATTCTGAATCACGAGCACCAGGTTCATGGCTTCGTCATCCTGCCTTTCCTTTTCAAATGAAATCAGGTCGTTACTCCATGCGAATAAGTCTCCTCCAATGTTTCTGGCTTCCTGGACAAATGGGTGTACTACAATGTAATTGGGCAAAATACCTGTCACCAGTTCTATCTTATCGTTTACAGTGGCCATGGCCACATTTTTTCTGCGGATCGGGATATATTCCTTAATGGAGGGATAGTTAATGTTTTTACGGTAACTGATAGAAGAGTCTATTTCTATGCCTTCCAGATATTGAGACACATCATATATATATCTTTTTATCCAATCTTCTGTAGCAATAACTTCGAATTCTCTCATCAGGATAGAGAACTGATGAATGATCGGATTTTCTTCAGGACCAGGGATCGTACCCCTTGCGACCTCCATCATCCGGCAGGTTACTTTTGACAATTCTTCTGCCTGGAAAGGGGCATAATAATCATCCTGTGCAATACCCCAAAGCAATGCTCTGGTAAAGGAGATGGATAAAGGAAGGGGTGCATCCGGCCAGGAATGTGCAGCCCAGGAAGCGCCATCCAGTCTTTTCATCATTTTGACGAAGGGCTGGGGCAGCGTACCGTAATCTTCATTGATCCATTGTTCGCTTTTTTCTCTCATTAAGGTGAGGTATGGACTGACGCGTGGTGGAAATGGGTTAAGGAGGATGGTTTTAAGATTTTTCATGATTTATAGGGATGGTTGTTAACCAAATATAAATAATAGTGCAGATCTACAAGGTAGCATCCTGGTTACTTGAAATAGATTTTAGTAAAATATTTTATTTATAACGGGAAGATCCGTCTTTAAGGAAAATCTTATCCAGCCTGTTGTAATTCATGATTGCAGCTAGTATGGTGCAACAAAATACGCTAACCCAAATGCATAGAATCCGGTAGAATTCGGTTTCCGTAATAAAGAGCAGGCACAATAAGGGGAAAGTTAGCACGGCAATACCGATACAAATGCCCATCAGATTGGAGAATAAAAGCTTGGATGCGCCACTCTGCCTGTTGCCTGCCATGGTAAATAGGATCGATAGTATTGGCATTCCAAAGAAAAGAAAAAGAATGACAGGCGTGTTTTTCTCCAGGTGTACTTTGACAGGTGCAAAAAACAAAAAATAGTTTACAGCGATGTACATCAGTATGATATAGGGTAATAAATTCCGAATAGCGTTAAGTCCTTTTTGGGTACGGAAATCAATATCTACAGTGCCGACAATCAATGGCTTTTTAGGCTGTCCCCTTAACTCAAACCGCCGTTCCTCATTTTGCACTGCATAGCCTAGAATATTGATCAGATCACCATTTTTTAGCGTTCTTTGCGTATGTCTGATCTTTCGTACTTGTTCTACCTGTGGAGGCAACATCCACAGATTCAAATAATTTGTAATTATTTTTATTTTGCCTGTTTTGTTAATCAGATAAAAGTCTTGAAATTTATTTGTTTGTGTCGCACTCGCTACATAATCCTCCCCCTCATCACTATACAAAAGTTTCGCTTTTTCATAGCTATAGCTGATGCATTGCTCTTTAAAGAAGGGGCTTTCTAAAACCTCAGGGGCCTCTACAGTTCCTTGTATTTTTACCAGACCTCCGGTAAGATTATAAATGGGCGTTTCCTTTGTTTTTAATAGTTTACGCTGTGTCCTGGTAAAATAAATTACAAAGACAGCGGCCATAATAGGGAAAAGGGGGATGATAAAGGGGGTAAAAAAAACAGTGATCGCAAGGCATAGTCCTGCGAAGCTTAACACCAAACTCTTAATTCCGTTTAATATTTCTTTCATCTCTAACAAAAATTTCATCCAGTCTGTTGTAGTTCATTATTGTAGCTATGGTGGTACATAAAAATATACTTATCCAAATGCATAACATTCGGTAAAATTCGGTTTTTGTCATATGCAGCAGGCATAACAGGGGGGAAGCCAGCAGCGTAACAATAATGCAAATGCCTGCAAGGCTAGTAAAAAAAAACTTGAAAGCACCATGCATTTTACTGCCTATTGCAGCAAAAATAAGCGCCAATACCGGCATTCCAAAAATGCTGAAAATGATAAACCCCTTATTTGGCCCCAGCTGTACTTTGACAGGTGCAAAAAACAAAAAATAGTTTACAGCGAGGTAAATCAGTACGATATAAGGTAATAAATGACGAATTGCTCTAAATCCTTTTTGAGTATGGCTTTCTATAGCCGGGGTACTGATTACCAGGGGGCTTTCGGGCAGGGCCTTCAACTCGAACTCGTTGTGGTTAGTTTCTATTGCATTCCCCAGAATATGAATCAAATCACCATTTTTCAATGTTCTTTCGGTATGTCTGATGTCGTTTTCTGTATGTTTAAGGCTGTGAATGGTTTTTATTTGTGCAGGCAACAAAGACAGATTTAAGTCGGCTGCAATTACTTTTATTTTGCCCGTTTTGTTCATCAGATAAAAGTCCTGAAAATCATTTTTCCGCATAGAGATGGTTACCTGCTCATTGCCGTCATCGTAATAATGAACTTCTCCTTTTTCATAGTTATAACCAACGCATTGCTCTTTAAAAAAAGGGCTTTCCAGAATTCCCGGTGCTTCCACAGTTCCTTGTATTTTTACCAGACCTCCGGTAAGATTGGAAATTGGTGTTTCTTTTGTTTTTAATAGTATACGCTTGGATCTGGTCAGGTAAATTACCAAAACAGCGACTAAAACCGGGAAAAGAGGAATGATGAAGTTGTTTAAAAATATAGCCGTCAAAAGGCTTAGACCTACCGCCATTAATAACAATGTTGGGATTCCGCTTAATACTTTTTTCATTGTTTTTTGTAAGTGGTATACTTATGATCGTTTCATAACCTGATTAAAACGCCTTTTCTTTTTACCACATTTTTGTAATCCCATTGTATCACCCTTGATTTTTCAAGCCAGCGGGCAAGATCGTCCAGATTAACCTGTTCTACCGCAGTATAGGTAATGGAAGCGTCTTTAAATTTACCGGTGTTTATTTTCAGGTCTGTTTCCTCAAAATCAGCACCGCTCCAGAACATCAGGCGGATACCGGCTTTAAGTTTGCTGTAGCCAACAATGGGATTCCCATTGATAAACCAAACCGGATGCGCATGCCAGATTTTACTTTCTGCTTCTGTAAGGTTATGATTAATTCCGGTGGATAACAGATTGCAAATTTCAATATCTGCAGCCAACTGAGCATCATTATAGCGTTGTATGTCCTCGTTCATGAGCATTCGTATAAACATCAGGGTTTACCGCCGTTAATATACTATTTTCTGTCGGGTTAAATCACATTGGAGATCTTAGGTACATATTTTCGCTGCTATTTGTGCAATTCGTTCATCATCAGCAACAGATGCACCTGCAATGCCAAGGCCCCCAATTACTTCTCCATTTTGCCTCAGCGTTACCCCTCCGCCAAAACTGATCATTCCACCATTTGTGTTTTCTATACTGTAAATCGGCTGTCCGGGTTGAGCAATTTCGCCAAAAGCCATTGAATCAAATCCAAACAAAGCAGCTGTTCTTGCTTTTTTAATCGCTACATCAACAGGACCGGTTAAGGCATGATCCATTTTCTTTAATGCGATCAAAATGCCTTCTTTATTGACAACGGATGCTACAATGGAAAAGTGATCTTTTGATGCTTCTTCAATGGCCTTATCGATCATGTGATTCGCCATTTCAAGGCTGATGCAGTTTCTTTTAATTGTTTTCATGAGTGTTAATATTCTAAATAATACTTGTTACGATACCTCCTTCTACACGGATATTACTTCCGTTGATTGCTCCGGAATTTTCATCTGCCAGAAATGCAACTGCATTTCCTATTTCTTCAGGACGAACGAGTCTTCCGATTATTGAAGTCGGGCGACTTGCCATAAATTGTTTTTCTGCTTCCTGCAAATCGGGATGGTAGCGGGAGGTAATGAATTTTTCTGTTCCTGCGGTCAAGGCTGGGCCTGGAAGTACGCAATTAACCGTTACTGCAGTATTTCTGGTCAGCTCTGCCAGGTTTCTGGAAAGGCTTAATAACATCGTTTTTGCCACACAGTAATGAATTTTTTCCACATCGGGATTTAAAGCAGATTCAGAGGAAATGAAAATCAATCTTCCGCTTCCTTTATCCAGCATCTTCCTGAGGTAGAATTTAGACAGTTGCATTCCTATCATAAAGTTCAGGTTGAGCATTTTTTGCCAGTCAGCATCTTCCAACTCAAAGAAATCCACATTTTCATAATAACCGACATTGTTGACCAATACATCTGCCACCGGAGCTTGTCCGAATAGTGTTTCTCTGCCATGCGGAGTGGATAGATCCGTTGCCAGTGTTTGAATATTCAATGTGGGATTAAGTTTCAGGAAATCTTCTTTTACGTCATCAAGCCTGGATGGATTGCGGTCTACTAAAATCAGGTCGTAGCACTTTCTGGCAAAAACAGAAGCAATGCCTTTACCAATTCCGGCCGCAGCACCGGTGATGATTGCTGTTTTCTTATTCATATTGTTTTTCTTTTATCGTCCAAAAATCTATTATTTTTGAACTACAGGGAGATGAAATCTCTAAAAACATCAATTAGTTCAATAATGGTGAATAAATGATACAGTCAGTCAAAAGAACCTTCGATATATTGGAATACATTGCGGGCAATGGAAACCTGGTACGGCTCAATGATATTGCTGCCGCTACGGGTCTGCAGAACACTACGGTTCACAATTTTTTAAATACCCTGAAAGAAATGGGCTATGTGGAACAGGATGAAGCATCACCCCGTTACCGCATTTCCCCAAAAATCAACCAGCTCTTTCTACCTGATTTACCTTTGTTTCAAATCAAAAAAGAATTAAAACCTGTCCTGGAAATGCTCAGTAACGAGACACAGGAAACGGCTTATCTGGCCATTCAGTTGGGTAGTTATTTTAGATATGAACTTAAAAGTGAACCGTCAAGAAGTGTACGCATATCATTGGAACTGGGCAGGGAGCTGGAAATGAAACACACGGCTATTGGGAAGGTCTTTATGGCGTATTCACCCGATCTGTCAAGAATTTCCCGACAGGGGATGACTGAAACTGAAATAATACAGCAGGAAAAGGAAAAGAATCAAATCCTGGAAAAGGGCTATGCTATGGATTTGGAAGAATATGAAAAAGACCTGAATTGCATCGCCGTGCCTTATCTGTACAAGAAGCGAATATCGGCGGTTGTTGGTGTTTCAGGACCGGCCTTTAGGTTTCAGGCTAATGATATGATTAAGATTGCGGAGCGGATAAAAGCTATTTTTTCCTGATATCAGCAAGACCCTTTCTCCGCATCACTGAGGGAAAGGGTCCTGCTATTTTATACCTTTAACTTCTTATTGATTTGCATTTTTCTTTAACCATTCCATCCTTCGCTGATCGGGTAATTGTTTTACTGTAAAACCTTCAAATTTGGCATTGAAGCCATTTCCATCCGGACTAGCAGCCATAAAGCCAACCATTACCGGTCTGTTGTCCTGCAGGTATGCATTCCGCATCATGGTATAGGTCTTATCATCAAAAGAATAGAATACTTCAACCGCATCCAGTCTCCTTACCGCTTTAATCCACATAAATTCGGGTGCTTTATCCAATGTGGTTACGCTCCAATCGCTCGTTTTATGGGTCACTACGGTACTTAGATTGTATTTGCCATCTACAAATTCGATTCCTGCTTTGATGTAATTCTCATGATCTGTACGTAACATCAATCCCATCTGATCGAAACGGTTTTTGTAATTCCCTGTTATTTTCACTTTTACTTCAAATTCACCACCATAAGTACTGTAATAGAATGGCGCATCATCAACTGTAAAGCCATAATGGGAAATTCTCCAGTAATCGCTCTGAGGAGTTACCGCCATATTTAAGGCATTGCCTTTGATCTCCCATTTTTGAGGCTCATTAAACCATTGCATCTTCTCGAGACTTTGAGCAAAGCCTGTTTGCGCTATTGCGAAGGTAACCACACTTAAAATAATTCTTTTCATTTGTTGTTTTGAATTGATAACCATACATCTTATTTATCCGGCAAATTTAGAGGGTACTACATGGCAGGCCAATACTGATTAATAACCATAATGACAATCAGTGGCAGGCAGCGCTCAGGTTTTCAGATTGTGCTTTTTTATTCAGATGTTTGTTCTTTATTAATTAATAGCTCAACGCTTATATGAATACAACAAATAAGATCATTATCATTGATCTTGAATCCACCTGCTGGGAAGGTAGTACCGGCGAATACCAACGAAAACACAGTGAAATTATCGAAATAGGGGTTTGTATCCTCGATAGGGAAACAGGTGAAGTAACGCAAAATGAAGGGATTTTACTAAAACCCGTGCATTCCGAAGTAAGTGCTTTTTGCACTAAACTCACTTCTCTTACTGCCGAAATGCTGGAGTCTGAGGGAATAACTTTAGCACAGGCCTGCACTATACTGAGCGAGAAATATAACGCTGCAGAGTATACCTGGGCAAGTTATGGCGGTTACGATAGAACGATGCTTACCGAACAATGCAGGCGCTTTAATGTGGCCTATCCGATGTCAGAAGATCACATTAATGTGAAGGTTCTTTTTTCTGAAACTAAAAGACTTAAAAAGGGAATAGGAATGTCCGGTGCCCTGAAAATGATTAAAGTTCCCCTTGATGGAACACATCACCGTGGAATGGATGATGCCCGAAATATCGCCCAGATATTAAAGTGGATCTTTAGCAAATAGAAAGATCCAAAGGCGGTCATAAACTGCTGGTTTACGCGCTATCAGTATCAATACGGTAAACAGACACCGCCCTCATTTCAACAAAATCTTCATAATCATAAGTTTACCTCTCATAGGGGAGGATTACTTATTTGTCTGTTTGGAGCAGAACAGTACCTGTTGCCGAACCTGA
Organism: Pedobacter caeni; assembly: GCF_900129215.1. GTDB lineage: Bacteria > Bacteroidota > Bacteroidia > Sphingobacteriales > Sphingobacteriaceae > Pedobacter > Pedobacter caeni. The sequence goes on from NZ_FQUQ01000001.1 coordinate 180,067, forward strand.
CAGTTTGGAATATCATTGTACAAAAACCAATTATATAACCAAATATTTATGCGAATGGGTCATCTAAGCCTTGTCAGGGGAAGGAGTGTGTTTATGAAATAAACAGTACTTGTCATATTCAGTCTCCCTAATTTGATGGAGCACTAACCAGCTCTGTAATCTACAAACCTATAAACTAAATAAGATATGAGAATAATATTGATGCTCATGGTGTCTCTTTTGCTGAGTACTCAAATTTCGGCTAAAAGGACACCTGATATTGGGAATACCATACAGCGGATCATCACCGGTACTGTTTACGATGAGTCGGGAGCTGGCTTACCGGGTGTTACCGTTAAGATCGAGGGAACACAGCGGGGAGCGGTCACAAATGCTGAAGGAAAGTATACCATCCAAAGCAACAGCAATGCGGAAGTACTGGTGTTTTCTTTCATTGGTTACCTGAGCCAGAAAATCACGGCCGGAGAAAAAAAGACCATAGACGTAAAGCTCTTACCTGATCCGAAAAGTGAACTCGAAGAAGTATCCGTTGTGGCCTTTGGGGTTCAGAAAAAAGAAAGTGTGATCGGTTCCATTACCACGGTAAGACCAGGTGATTTAAAAATACCTTCCAGCAATTTAACCACTTCTTTAGCTGGTAGAGTAGCCGGGATGATTGCTTATCAGCGAAGTGGGGAACCCGGCAGAGACAATGCAGATTTCTTTATCAGGGGGATCACCACCTTTGGTAACAATACAAAACCATTGATTTTAATTGACGCGGTGGAACTAAGCACCACAGATCTGGCCCGGTTACAGCCTGATGATATTGCTACTTTTTCCATCATGAAAGATGCTACTGCAACCGCACTATACGGCGCAAGAGGAGCAAACGGGGTAATCCTGGTTACCACCAAACAGGGGGTGGCAGGGAAAGCAAAGATTTCCTTCCGTGCCGAGAACTCTGCTTCAACTTCTACAAGTGATGTGGAATTTGCAGATCCTGTAACTTATATGAAGCTTGCAAATGAAGCCATTTCGACCAGAGACCCATTGGGAACTTTGCTGTATACTGAGGAAAAGATTGCCAATACGGCGGCAGGTAAAAATCCCCTGGTTTATCCGGCAAACGACTGGAGAAAGTTATTGTTCAAGGATTATGCACTCAACCAGCGTTACAATCTTAATGTGAGCGGAGGGGGAACAGTGGCCAGGTATTTTGTTTCCGGTGCTTATAACAAAGACAATGGCGTCCTGAAAGTAGACAACAAAAACAATTTCAACAACAACATCGACCTGAAGAGCTATACTTTACGCTCCAATGTAAATATTGACCTCACCAAATCTACAGAACTGATTGTACGGCTAAGCGGTAATTTTGATGACTATAACGGGCCTCTGGAAGGAGGAGAGGAAATGTACAGGCGGGTAGTCCGCTCTAATCCGGTACTCTTTCCTGCTTATTATCCCATAGATGAGCAGCATAAATTTGTAAAACACATTATGTTTGGCAACTATGGTAAGGACAATGCTTATTTAAATCCTTATGTAGATCTGGTTAGGGGATATAAGGATGAATCCAGGTCGCAAATGCTGGCGCAGTTTGAGGTAAAACAGGGACTGGATGCGATTCTAAAGGGGCTGTCGGTCAGGTCGATGGCAAACCTTACCAGAACAGCTTCCTTTGGATACAGGCGGGGATACGATCCATTCTATTATCAGCTTGCAGGGTATGACAGTGTTACGGATCAGTATCAGGTGTCTAAGATTAACGAGAACGGAACGGAATATCTGGGTTTTGAACAAGGTGCAAAAGACCTGAGGTCTACTTTTGATACCCAATCGATGTTGAACTATGGTGGTGCTTTTGGGAAAAATGTGGTTAGCGGGCTGTTGGTTTTTATCACCAGGGAAAGCCTGAATGCCAATGCCGGAGATCTCCAGCAATCCCTGCCCTTCAGGAATCTTGGACTTTCCGGACGTGCCACCTACGCGTTCGACAGGCGTTATTTTGCCGAGTTTAACTTTGGGTACAACGGATCAGAACGTTTTTCACAGTCCACCAGGTACGGATTTTTCCCTTCTGCCGGCGTAGCATGGAGCGTATCAAATGAGCGCTTTTTTGAACCTTTAAAAAAGGTTATTTCTAATTTACGTTTTCGATACACATACGGTCTGGTCGGAAATGATCAGATCGGGGACGAGCGGGACAGGTTTTTCTATTTGTCTAATGTAGACCTAAACAATAATAACAGGGGTGCAAGGTTCGGTAAAGACCTGGACGAATTCCGACCGGGCGTGCTGATCAGAAGGTATGCCAATGATAAGATCACCTGGGAAGTGGCCAGAAAGCAAAATATTGCGATGGAGCTGAGTTTGTTTGGTAAGGCTAATCTGATCGTGGAATATTATACCGAAAACAGGGACAAAATTTTGATGGATCGCTCTGCGATACCAGACAATGTGGGCTTAGCAGTTATACCAAAGGCGAATCTTGGAAAAGCCAAGGGCAGTGGGGTAGACCTTTCCCTGGACATGCAGCACAGCTGGTCGAAAGACATGTGGATCTCTGTACGTGGCAACCTGACCTATGCAAAAAGTAAATTTGTATCCTTCGAAGAGCCCAATTATCCGGAATCCTACAGATCGAGAATTGGCCGTTCTATCAAACAGGAATACGGATATATTGCAGAAAGATTGTTTATCGACGACAATGATGCTCTGAATTCTCCTAAACAGGAATTTTCAGGTAAGTATGGTGGCGGTGATATTAAATACCTTGATGTAAACGGTGATGGCAAGGTCAATGAAGCAGATAAAGTACCGATTGGCAATCCAACCGTCCCGGAAGTCATCTACGGATTTGGCTTCTCTTTTAGTTACAAGAAGTTCGACCTTTCGGCCTTTGCACAAGGTTCTTCTAATCAGTCTTTCTGGATAGATCAGGGAGCAACCTCACCTTTCAATAACCAGACACAGTTGTTAAAAGATTATGCCGATAGCCATTGGTCTGAAGACAACAGAAATATTTATGCAGTATGGCCAAGGTTAAGTCCGACACTAAACGCAAATAACAACAATCAAAGCACCTGGTTTATGAGAAACGGGGCTTTCCTCAGACTGAAACAGGTAGAACTGGGTTATACCCTGCCAAAGCGGTTATTGGAACGTTTGAGTGTTTCGAACCTGCGATTGTATGCCAGCGCTTCTAATTTGCTGGTGTTGAGCAAATTTAAGATGTGGGATGCAGAGATGTCAGGAAATGGCCTGGGCTACCCGGTTCAGAAGGTTTTCAATCTGGGCTTAAATATCACCTTCAATTAATTAAAATATTAGTCATGCGAAATATTAAAAAAGAACGCCGGATCGGTATCAGCATCATCTTCGCTGTACTTTTTATAACCAGCTCCTGTAAAAAGTACCTGGATGTAATTCCGGACAATATCCCCACCATTGACAATGCCTTCACGATGCGCTCTGAAGCAGAGAAGTATTTATATACCTGTTACTCTTATATGCCAAAAGATGGTGATCTGGGTGCCGATCCTGCTATACTTGGAGGTGACGAGCTTTGGGCAATTTATCAGCCTGGCCGGCCTGAATTTAACCATTATATTTTTGAGGGTTTAGCCAGAGGCGGACAGGCAACTGTTGACCCCATCGCAGGTTACTATTGGAGTAATATGTACAGGGCCATCAGAGACTGCAATATTTTTCTGGAAAATGTAGAAAAAGTACCGGACCTCACTGCACAGGAAAAGCTGGAATGGATTGCAGAAGTTAAAACCCTTAAAGCTTATTATCATTTTTACCTGGTACGAATGTATGGACCGGTGCCATTGCTTAAGGAAAATTTTAAGATAGACGAGGATATTGAAAATACAAAGGTTCCGAGAGCTCCGGTAGACAGTTGTTTCAAATACATGGTAAGCCTTCTGGATGAAGCCAAAACAGACCTGTCTTTAACCGTTGGCAACAGAAATAAAATGCTGGGCAGAATTACTCAGGCGGTAGCTTATGCCTTAAAAGCAAAAATAATGGTCACTGCTGCCAGTCCGCTTTTTAATGGCAATGCAGAGATGTCCTCTTTAAAAAATAATGATGGAACAGCCTTATTTAATCCAACAATATCTCCTGAAAAATGGGTTCAGGCTGCTGCTGCCTGTAAGGAGGCAATCGCGATTTGCCAAAGGGCAGGAAACAGGCTCTATAAGTTTAACCCCCCGGTTCCGCGCTTTAAACTCTCGGATTCTACCAGAACAGGATTGAGTATCAGGAATGCATTTGCCGAGCGATGGAATGAGGAAATCATTTGGGCCAATACCCAAAGTATTTCCAACCTGACCCAGAAGGTGGCTGCTGTAAAAGTAGACCACAGGTATCTGGACAATCCAAGGATCATCTCGGAGTTGGCACCACCTATAAAAATGGCAGAGCTGTTCTATTCCGATAAAGGTGTTCCGATCTTTGAAGATAAAACCTGGAATCCCGGAAAATTAGTTTTGCGGACGGCTACTGCAAAAGAGGAGCGCTACATCCGAAAAGATTATGTCAGTTCGGCTTTAAATTTTGACAGAGAATCCCGTTTTTATGCAAACCTGGGTTTTGATGGCGGAGTCTGGTACGGACAAGGTTCTGAGGACGATGGAAACCCCAACTCGCTCTTCTTTGTCTCTTCAAGAAAAGGGCAGCCTAACGGAAAAGTAGAGGCAGATTATGGCTCACCAACCGGTTATTATGTAAAGAAATATGTGAACTGGGAAAACGTGCAGGGAAGCAGTGTTGGCGATTACAAGGTGACAGAATATCCATGGCCGATCTTCAGACTTGCACAATTGTACCTGCTCTATGCCGAAGCATTAAATGAGGCAGATGGAGATCAGGCAGAAATGTTCAGATACATCAATGAGGTCAGGGATCGGGCTAAGCTTCCAACAGTACAGTTTTCATGGGAAAACTATTCTACAAATCCTTCAAAATATGCTTCTAAAACCGGAATGCGGCAGATCATTCATCAGGAACAACTGATAGAAATGGCCTTCGAAGGATCCCGTTTCTGGGACATCAGAAGATGGAAAGAAGCCATTCCGGAATATAGAAAACCCGTAGAAGGATGGGATATCGAGCAGTCTAACCCGGATTATTATTATAGGAGGAGAGTATTGTTTGTGCAAAATTTTAGTACTAAGGATTATTTCTGGCCAATCAGGGATCGTGATCTCTTAATTAATAAAAACCTGGTACAGAACATAGGATGGTAATTACAAACTTAAAAACATGAAAAGAACAGCATATTTAGCAGCAGCATGTATACTTTTATTGCTGTCTCGATGTAAAACAGAAGAAAGGCTGGATCATATCGATCCGGATGGACCTGCTCCGGCACAGGTAAACAGTATTAAATCTGAAAGTAAACCGGGAGGGGCAATACTTACCTACAAATTGCCCGCAGATCCGAACCTTTCTTATGTGAAGGCAGTATATGAGATCCAGGAGGGCGTATTCAGAGAAAGCAAATCCTCCTTTTATACCGATTCACTCAAGCTGGAAGGATTTGGCGATACAAAAGAGTATACGGTAAAGGTCTATAGCGTAGGAAAAAATGAAAAAGCCTCTGAACCGGTTGAGGTAAAAGTACATCCGCTTACACCACCGATCGAAAGTTCATTTAAGGATTTGGTTGTGGACCCGGGCTTTGGCGGGATCAAGATAAAGCTGAAGAATGAGTTTGCAGCGAATATGGCGATTGTAATTATGGCAGACACGGTGGGCAATGATGTTTTGTTACCCATCCAGACCTTTTATACCAAGACGATTGCAGGTACATTTTCGGTGAGAGGACTGAGCTCCACGCCAAAGAAGTTTTCGGTTTACCTGAGGGACAGATGGAACAACAAATCAGAAAGCCTGGTCAAAACGATTACGCCTTTATTTGAACAGAAAGTCCCGAAACCGTTTAAAGGATTGAAACTTCCGACAGATGAATATGAACCAGTAGAATCGCAATATCCGGTAGACCGGATGTGGGATGATAAGGTCGATAACGGTGTATTTGCTTCAAGGCACAACACCAATACCCCTCAGTGGTTTACCTTCGATCTCGGCAGACCGGTAGTCATCAGCAGGATGAAAATGCACCAGAGACATCCGGATTATACTTATACCGGTGCCAATGTTAAAAGATTTGAATTGTGGGGGACCAATGATCCCGGATTAGATGGGTCATTTGCCAACTGGAAGCTGCTGGGGACATTCAAGTCTTTCAAACCATCAGGACTACCGCTGGGTAGGGCAACGGCTGAAGACAATAATTATGGGCATACTCAGGGAGAAGATTTTGAACTGGAAGAGATCCCGCTTGCCTATCGGTACCTGCGTTTCAAAACCCTGGAAACCTATGGTGGAGGATCACAGATTACCATTGCAGAGCTCAGCTTCTGGGGAAAATTATAAATGGTCAATACTTAAACTATTCAAATGAAAACTAGATTATATTATTTATTCGTTTTACTGATAGGCTGTGTCATTTTTGCTGCCTGCAAAAAAATGGACAGTACTTACAGGCAGTTTGTGATACCTGGAGGTAAATATTATCCCGGAAGAGCAAACGGGGCCAGGTTTCAGCCGGGAAATAAAAGAGGGCGGATTTATTGGCTCAGAAACGCAGATCCCAAAACGATTAAGGCAAAGATTTTTTGGAACAATTATGCAGATTCTGTGGAAATTCCAATATCAAATGAGCAGGATACGATCAGCTACATGTTCCGTAATTTGCCTGAAAGCTTTTACACCTTTATCATCAAAACCTATGATAAATCAGGAAATTCCTCTGTGCCGGTAGAGGTTCCTGGTGCAATATATGGAGATAACTACCGGGAAAGGTTGCTTCCACGGCCACTAAAAGGAGCACTCTTAAGAACCACAAATAAGCTGTTTACCAAGTGGGAGGCAGCCGATATTGCCAGTGGTGCCTATGCAACAGAAATAGAATACACCAATAATGACGGACAGCTGAAAAGCAAAAGAGTCCGCGTAAACATCGATGAGTTTAACGTAGACGATTATAAAGTGGGTACCCAGTTCAGGTACAGAACTCTTTTTCTGCCCGATACAACAGGGATAGATTTCTTTTATACGCCATACGTGACCAACGAGAGCCTCTTGCTGGATAAAAAGGAATGGAAAATCATTAACTTTTCATCTGAACATCCGGGAGATGAAAACAAAGTGACCAACTTTATTGATGACAATGCCACTACCCGCTGGCATACCAATGCGGGTAATTCCAGGTATCCTCATCATTGTACGATAGATGTGGGAGTGTTGCGTTCCATCAATAAGGTAGGTGTTTACAGAATGAAAGATGACGACCGTGCTCCGGATAAGATCCAGTTCTTTACCAGTGCTGATAATGTAACCTGGATAGATCAGGGCGTTTTTGATTTTAACCGTAGAATTAATGATCAGCAGTTTTTCAACATGACCAATCTGTCTGCGGCAAGGTACATTAAGGTGGTCGGTTTATCCGGTCCTCAATCTTATATGGTTTTGGGCGAGATCACGCTTTATATACCCTATAATTAATTCCTTCTGAATACCTGATAAAAGCAGTGATTTCAAATGAAATCGCTGCTTTTATACACCTTCCCGTAGCGCGACTGATCATGACAAATCAGGCGGGTATGGTTTCCGGTTACAGGGAATTTCTCTTTGTGTATTTAAAGGGGATGGCTATTTTCTCCAGTGGACCCTCAAGGATCATTTTTGCAGCTGCAAGGCCCATAAATTCAAAATCAGTTGAAATTGTGGTGATCCCGTTTAATAGTATTTTCTTGATTGGCGTTTCATTATACGAGATGATGCCCACATCTGTACCGATCTGGAAATTTATGTTGAGGATACGCTCCAGTAGAAGTACCAGATCATCCTCCATGAGGACAATAAAAACGTCGCCATGATCGATAGGCTCCTCCAGAATATCATTTACTACTTTATGGGAAAATGCGTACTCCTGGGCAAAACTCAAAAAGCCTTCCAGAATTTCAGTAGGGAAATAGCTTTTCTTAGGGAAAACGATTTTTAATTTCTGGTATTTGGAAAGCTCATTCAGTGCTTTTTTGAGTGCATTGAAGATATCCAGTTCAAAGTCCTCATATACGGCACCATAATTTCCGGTCACATGAGGAACGAGCTTGTCCATCATGATCAGTTTATCTTTTGGCAGGGTATTGATGATGTCCTGAGTAAACTCATGCCCGTCTATAAAATGTGGAATGATCACGAAGTGTGAATAGTTCTCTGACTTCTTTTCGGTGATGAACTTTTTGAACAAGGTAAAGCTGTTATTGTAGATATAGAAATCTACATAGGCATCAGTTCCGAGTGCTGCTATAAATGCGTCATAGATGATTTTTTTATGGGTACTCAGTTTGTTAAACAACAGCAGTACTTTAAGCCTTCCTTTTGGCTTAATATCAGATACATAGAATCCTTTTCCGGGAACAGAAATGAGCACACCAATACTTTTTAAATATCTATATCCTTTATCTACAGTGTCTCTTGCCATATCGAGCCTGCAGCTGATTTCATTAATGGAGGGGAGGATGTCGTCTGATTTAAGCAGCCCTGATTCAATCGCATTTATTACTGCATTCGAAATTTGTAAATATTTAGGCGTTGAGGAATGCTCGTCAATATGTATGTGGTTAAACAGACTCATTTTTGTCATTTTATAAATCATATTTCATCACTATTTATTTGAATTCGCCGGAAATTGTTCAGAATGATTATCCTTAAAGGCTCAAATAAATATCATTTAAGATTATATTTTGGTTTGTTGGTTATTACTAATGTATAAAACTAAAGCGTATTAGCTATCATGTGCCGTGCTGTCTTAAAGGGCAATGGTTTTTATGATCTCTGAAGATACCACAACAACAAAATGGCTAAAATGACTTAAATCAATAAATTAGCTTAATCCATATCAATCCTGCTGAGGGGCAGGACGAACTGCCCGTTGGAATGTGAAAATATTTATTTAAAATTGTAGCTACCATCACAGGCATTAAGAGCTACCACCATGAATTCATACGCAGTCTTTACTGATCAGAAATTGATCATCTCTATGAAATCGGGGAATCAGATGGCCTTTGAGGAAATTTACGAGCGGCATTGGTCTGCACTCTACCGCTCGGCCTATAACGTGCTGAGAGAAGAAGCCGGTAGTCTGGATGTGGTACAGGAGGTCTTTATCTGGTTTTGGGAGCACAGAGACCAGCTGGAAGTAAATTCTATCAGGGGGTATTTGCTGACTGCGGTCAAATATAAGGTGGCCAATTACCTCAGAAGCGGAAAAGTACGTGCCTCTTTCTATGACGCGATTCCTAAAGTAGACCTGGATACAGCTTTTCCCAACGAAGAATTAGAAGTTAAAGAACTCCGGGAGATGATCAACCGTTTTACAGAAGAGCTGCCCGACCGCTGTAAAGAGGTGTTCCGGTTGAGCAGGGACGAATATTTAACAAATAAAGAAATTGCATTGAGACTGGGGATCACGGAAAAAACGGTGGAGAACCAGATCAATAAAGCGATTAAAAAGTTGAAGACCAACCTTGGCAAACTTTCCGTATTCCTTAGCCTGTAGCTTTTTTTTGAAGCGTAGAAAAAACGTTTTATCAAAATATAAAAAATATTTTAAATCAGCGTGGGTGCTGGCTCTCCGGCAAGTGCCTTACATCATATACACCAAGTATGAATAGGGAAGAATACCAACAACTGATACAAAATGTATCGGATGGAAAAGCGACTGATGCCGAGCTTGCTTTGTACAACCGATATTTCCATGCCTACCAGAATGCTCAGGAATGGGAGGAGTCTGAAATGGGGCCGCAGCAGGAGCTTAAACTGAAGCTGGATCAGCTGGTGCTTGGACAGATTCGCGTAAAACCGGTATTGTCCCTGCAGAACATCTTTTTGAAGATCGCTGTCGCAGCGCTGGTATTTCTGGCAGTCGGGATCTTTCTTTACCGATATACCCATCCCGATGTTAAAGAAAATGAGTACGCTAAACATGCAGCCATTGTTCCAGGAAGTAATAAAGCTTATTTAACGCTGGGGAACGGCAAACGGATCGTACTTACCGATGCTGCTATAGGGCAACTGGCTAAGGAAGCAGGAGTGGAGATCAGTAAAGACAGAGATGGACAGCTGGTGTATGCGATCAAAGACCAGGTGGCCTCAGACCGGACATTGCTCAATACCATCGAAACGCCCAAAGGTGGCCGCTATCAGGTTCTTTTACCAGACGGAACTAAAGTCTGGTTAAATGCGGCTTCTAAACTGACCTATCCGGTTTCCTTTACAGGCAATGACAGTAGGAAGGTCGAATTGACTGGCGAAGCCTATTTTGAAGTCGCCAAGAATGACCGCTTGCCTTTTAAAGTAAAAACGGTTTTTCAGGAAGTGGAAGTCCTGGGTACACATTTTAACGTGATGGCCTATGCCGATGAAAAAATGATCAGAACCACCTTACTGGAGGGATCTGTAAAAGTAAACACCGGTCATCAGCAATCCTTGCTTTATCCAGGGCAACAGGCCGATCTGAACAAAGAAAATCAACACATCCGCATCAGTACCGCGCTGAAGAATAAGTCTGTAGCCTGGAAGAATGGGTATTTCATGTTTACTGATGATACCATCGAAGACATTATGAAACAGGTTGGCCGATGGTACGACCTGGAGGTAGAATACCATGGAAACAGGAGCAAGGAACGATTTGGAGGAATTTATTCCATGGATAAAGACATCCATGAGTTGATGAAAGGATTAGAATTAACGGGTATGATTCATTATAAAATTGAAGGAAGGAGGATTATTGTAATGGACTAAAAATTACAGTTATCCGGACAAAAAAGACCATACCGTTTGCAGCAGTATGGCCTGTATCGCTTGTCAGAATAACTTAAAGATTGCGTGAACAACCAAATATAAATTAAACCTAACGACCAAATGTATAAAAAAATTACTGCATCAAGCAGGTGGGATTCCTGTGTAAAGCTCAAAATTATCCGTATGATCAAAATTGTATGCGTTATATTTTTCCTTGCTGTTTTACAAGTGAATGCATCAACTTACGCACAGAAGATCAGTCTGCATTTTGAGAATGCCCCGATGGAAGAGGTATTGCTGAACATCAGGCAACAGAGCGGTTATGACTTCCTTTATGGGGTCCAGTTGCTCAAAATGGCAAAACCCGTTTCCTTATCGCTAAAGGATGCTTCTATAGAAGAGGCGCTGAAAAGCTGTATGAAAGGGCAACCCTTCAGTTATCAGATCAATAAAAAAACCGTGACCATTACCCCTTTAAATAGAAAAGCCAGTGAGGAAGCTCCATTTCCCGTCAAGGGGAAAGTAAGCGATACCAAAGGTGTGGCTTTGCCCGGGGTCAATGTAAGGCTTAAAGGCACGAGTATTGGAACGGTGACCGACCAGAACGGGAAATACAGCCTCAGCCTTCCTGATGGCTCCGGTACACTGTCGTTCAGTTACCTGGGCTTTGTAAGTGAAGACCGGCCGGTAAATAACCAAAACGAACTGAACATCACCCTGACTGAAAACGTACAATCATTGAACGATGTGGTCGTTGTAGGGTACGGAACACAGAAAAGGTCAAGCCTGACCGGAGCTGTGGACAGGGTTAATGCCGCTGCCATCGAAGGAAAACCGGTGATGAATGTGACCCAGGCCTTACAAGGTGTTTCTCCCAATCTGATCGTTCAGCAGCGTAATGCCGAACCAGGTGGCGCAATGAACCTGAACATCAGAGGGGTAGGGACAATGGGCGACAACAGTCCTTTAGTGGTGATCGATGGTTTGGTTGGTGGTGACATTAACCTCCTCAATCCCTCAGACATTGAAAGTGTTTCTGTATTAAAGGATGCTGGTAGTGCGGCAATCTATGGTTCCAGATCTTCCAATGGGGTCATACTGATCACCACCAAACAAGGGAAAAAAGATTCGGGAATGAAAATCACACTCAACGGAATGGCTGGTGTACAGGTGCCTCATATTTTGTATAAACCGGTTAAAGGATATGAAAATGCCATTCTCAGAAATGAAGCAAATGTAAATGCTGGATTAACCCCCATTTACAATGCTGCCCAGATCAGGGCTTTCCAGGAAAAAGGAGATGAAGAATGGTTTTTAAATTCCATCCTGAAAAACTCCTTGCAACAGAACCATAATGTCAGCGTATCGGGTGGAACGAGTCAGTCTACCTATCTGGTTTCTGTCGGTTACGTAGATCAGAAAAGTAACCTTGTTGGTCCTGATTATGGCTTAAAAAGATACAATTACAGGATTAACCTGAATAATGAATATGGTAAGTTTAAATTCAACAGCATCTTATCCTATGTAAAATCTCAGATCAAAGACCATGCTTCCAGTACTTCTACCTTAATTGTGGATGCAGGCAGGGTGCCTACCATTTATAAACTTCAGGATGAGCAGGGCCGGTACCTGACCAATGATGTGCTGTCGGAATTTAATCCTTTAGGGATATTAAGGAATGGAGGCTTTAGAAAATACAATAACGACAACCTTTTCGGAAGTCTGAGTGCAGAATTCGCAGCTACAGATTACCTTAAACTGAAGGCTGTAATTGGAGGGACGCTAACATCAAACCATTTGTTTGCAAGGACCATACAGGTGAACTATTTTCCAAAAGGCGTTTCCGGATCAGACCGCAATACGGATGATGTGAACAATAACAACCTGTTCATCAACACCCAGTTTATGGCCGAGTTCAATAAAACCTTTAACAAAGATCATCAGGTGACAGCCCTGGTAGGAATTTCAAATGAATCGGCAGATAATAAAGAAACGGCCATTTACCGGAAATTTACAGATCCGGAGCTGGGCACGCCAACTTCCGAAACGGTAATTGATGCCAGTTCCGCAAATGGCAATCAACGTACTTCAGAAAGCAGCCTGAATTCCTTGTTTGGCCGTGCAAACTATTCCTATAAGGATAAATATTATGGAGAGGTCAACTTCAGGGTGGATGGATCTTCTAAATTTAGTAAACAAAACCGATGGGGATTTTTTCCGGCGGTCTCGGCAGGATATCGTTTGAGTCAGGAAGATTTTATGCAGGGTTACCGCGACCGCTTTGGCGATCTGAAGGTCAGGGGCTCTTATGGTATTCTGGGAAACCAGAACGTGGGTAATTACCAGTTTCAAACGACCTATTTTAGTTTTCCAAATGCCTATAGTTTCGGTAATAAAGTGGTTAGCGGTACCGGATTTACCTTTGCCAATCCTGATATCCGCTGGGAAAGAGCAGCCACCTTTAACCTGGGTGTTGATGCTTCTTTCTTTAAAAATAACCTGACCGTTTCATTTGATTACTTTAATAAAATCACCAGAGATATCCTTGTGCCACCAACGGTGCCCGGTCTCTTTGGAACCTCATTGCCTGACTTTAATGCGGCTAAAATGCAGAACAGGGGCTGGGAGCTTAGTGTCAATTATCACGTCAATGCGGAACGGTTTAAGCACCAGATCGGATTTAATATTGGGGACTCTAAAAACAAGGTGTTGGCCTATGAAGGAAGAGAGAAGATCTCCAGTTCAGACGAGATGCAATACATCATCCGCGAAGGATTGCCTTACAATTCTTATGTCGGCCTAAAAACAGATGGTTACTTCCAGAACATCGACGAAGTAAACAATGGGCCGGCACCTGAAGGTTTAACGGTAGTTCCCGGCGACATACGTTATGTGGATGTGAATAATGACGGAGTGATCAACGATCGTGACCGTTTTGTACTGGGGAATGCTTTTCCGAGATATACTTTTGGAATTACTTACGCCCTAAGCTTTCAGAACTTTGATTTAAGTGTGTTTATTCAGGGGGTAGGTAAACGGAATGCATTTATCCGCGGGGAAATGGTAGAACCTTTCCATTACAACTATGGACAGGTCATGTATCAGCACCAGCTGGACTATTGGACACCTACTAATCCAGAAGCCCGTTATCCGAGGTTGGCCGCAAATGGCAGTCAGTCGAACACCAATAATTTTAGAAAGGGCTCTGATGCCTATCTGTACGATGCAGCCTATGCCAGGCTTAAAAATGTGCAGATCGGCTATTCTTTATCGCCACGGATCGCAAAGAAAATGGGGATGCAGAAGCTGAGAATTTATGCGACGGGTCAGAACCTGCTGACGCTTTCGAAACTGAAGTTCCTGGATCCGGAGAATACTGAATTTAGCAATAACCTGTCCACCAGTGGAGCAAATAGTGCCAGAGCTTATCCGACTCCTGTTTACGTGGGAATGGGTCTGGATGTTACCTTTTAATCGAATCGATATGAAAATATTTATCATAAAAATTAGCCTGTCCGTATTGTTTATGGTCTTCCTGGTTTCTTCCTGTAAGAAGCTGGATCTGGTACCTAAAGACCGTTTTACGGACCTGAACTATTGGACCAGTCCGGAAAAAGCAAATGGGGTGCTCAACACGGCCTATTCCCAAATGTTCAATAACAACCGGTTTTTCCTGAATGAGGCCTTGTCTGATAACGCATATAGCGGCAGAGGCGATGGGGAAGGAGTGGCTTCTATTGCAGCAGGAATACACGATGCCTCTCTTGGACGCATTAAAAATGAATGGAACGACCATTATACGGGGATCAAAACCTGTAACCTGTTTATGGATAACGTAGATAAGGTGCCTGGTATGGATCCTGTTCTGAAAACAAGAATGAAAGCAGAAACCCGTTTTATCAGGGCTTTCCAGTATTTCCAACTGATGACCTGGTATGGTGATGTACCACTGTTTGATAAAGACATCAGCCTGGAAGAATCGCTTAAAATCGGAAGAACGCCCCGTGCACAGGTCCTGGAATTTATCCTTAGAGAATTGGATGAGGCCAGTGCCGCGCTGCCTGTAAATACCGCGTATGGCGAGGTGGATAAAGGACGCATCACCAAAGGAGCTGCTTTAGGTCTTAAAGCAAGGGTCTTATTGTATGAAGGGCGTTGGTCCGAAGTAGTCAGCACCTGCGAAGCGATCATGAATGGCAACAATGGAACTTATGGCTTGTTTGCTTCTTACGAAGGACTCTTTCTTCCTGCGAATGAAAACAACAAAGAGGTCTTGCTGGATTTGCAGTATGTTCTGCCAGACAAGACCTATAACAACCTGTTCGATTTAGCGCCAATTTCTGTTGGGGCAAGGTTAAACGCAATGTCGGCCACACAGGAACTGGTAGATAATTATCTGATGGCCAATGGCAAACAGATCAACGAATCTGGCTCTGGTTATGACCCGGAGAATCCCTACATCAACAGGGATCCGAGATTAACTTATACCCTGGTTTACCACAATTACCAATGGAAAAAACCGGATGGGAGCCTCAAAACGATTTATATCAAACCAGGAACGGATCCCGATCAGGGGAAGATGGATGAATATGCAGCCGGAGGGGTAAGTTCTCCTACGGGCTATTACCTGCGTAAATATTATGATCCTACTGCGCTGCCCAATTTCGTTTCGGGATTAAACCTGATGCTGATCCGTTACGCAGATGTATTGCTGATGTACGCTGAAGCCAAAAATGAATTGAATGAAATGGACGCGAATGTGTGGGGCAAGACCATAACTGCCTTGCGCAACAGGGCTGGATTTGTAGACCCTGTGGCCCTTAATTTCAATGGAGGTTTGGGACAAGGAGGATGGCGCACAGCGATTCGTGCAGAAAGACGATCAGAACTTGCAATGGAGGGACTTCGTATTTTCGACATCAGGAGATGGAAAACGGCCGGTCAGGTGCTGAACGGCTGGGCTCATGGGGCTAAATATGGACCTGCTTCTATTGATGGAGGGTATATCCGTGCAAATCAAAGGGTCTTTGATCCTGGTAAACACTATTTATGGCCTGTGCCAAGGGACGAAAGAGCTTTAAATGCAAACCTTTCTCAAAATCCTGGCTGGTAATTTATTCACCTTAATTAATTCAACATCACATGCAACATCTCATATATAAAGTTTCCTTCACATGTCTGCTGATCTTATCTGTGATCACAGGATGTAAAAAAGACAAAGGCCTTGATCATACTCAGGTCTCGGCCGTAAATACACTTTTTGCTCCGGCAAACAATGTGTTCGCAAAATTAGACCCTAAAGCTGGCACGATGGACTTCCAGTGGGAACAGGCCAGAGCAGCAGATAATGGGGTGGTATTATACGAAGTGGTCTTTGACAAGACCAGTGGCGATTTTTCAAATCCCCTGTTCAGCTATGCTTCGGAGGGAAATGGCTTATACAATAAACTCGGTCTTTCTCATGCAGAATTGAACAAGATCGCTGCCAATGCAGGGATTGAGCCGCTCAGTACTGGAAAGATCAAGTGGACAGTACGTTCCTCAAAAGGAATAAATGTTCAGCAATCAGCACAGGTGCGGACGATAGAACTGGAACGCCCGGCAGGCTTCTCGGAAATCCCGGCAGACCTTTACCTCACAGGATTGGCGACTGAAACAGGTGCCGACCTCTCCACTGCCCGACAGTTTAAGAAAACTGCTACAGGGGTGTTTGAGATTTATACCAGGATTAAAGATGGCACCTACAACTTTGCAGAACGCAACAGCGGGACACCAAAAACCTTCTCTGCAGAAAATGGAAACCTTAAAAATCTGGGACAGATTACCGCTACTGGTGGAACAAAGGTGTACCGGATTAAAGTAGATTTCAATAGTGCTTCGGTAACGTATACCGAGATCTCTTCTGTTGGTTTATTCCTGAGTGGCGACAATAAAGTCATTTTTGAGCTCCCATATACCAACAACGGGCAATTTGTGGCAACCGATGCCGCGGTTGCTTTTAAACAGGAATCATGGGGTAGGGACGAACGTTATAAGTTCCAAATGAAGGTGAAAAATCAGGAAGGAGTGAGTGCTACAGAATGGCTGGGCAGTGCAAATAGCGATAATCAACCGCCAACAGCAGATACTCCGGCGCCTTATTTTTACATTAATGCTGTAAACAATTCTCAATATGACTTTGCATTTAAGTTCATCAAAGCCGCAGACAATAAGAAGGTAGATGTGAATTTAAAGCTGAATGCAACATCAGTTTATACCCATACTGTTACTGTTAAATAAGATGAGAAAGTTAATCAAACTGATCATGGTAGCCGGCACATTTGCCGGCTCCATACTGCTGAATTCCTGCGAGAAAGAAGTGTTTCCACTTTATAATGATGAGATTGTGGTTACGAACTACAACTATAATGGACTGGCAGACTCCTTACAAAGACAACTGTATGGTACATACCTGTCCTCAAATGGAAATTACTTTGTACAGGACAACCAGGGCAATACCACTTTTCATTACTGGCCCAATGCGCATGTTTTGGATGTGATGGCCGATGCTTTCGGGAGAACCAAAGACCAGGTTTATGTGTCCAGAATGAAAGCTTTGCTGAATGGCATTAAACTGCAAAACGGCAATGCTTTTCCCAATGATTTTTATGATGATATGGGCTGGCTCGCTTTGTCCGGACTAAGGGCTTATGATGCTACAAAAGACGAAGCTTATGTTCAGGCAACAAACATCTTGTGGGCAGACATGAAAAAGGGAATTACCGATGTACAGGGTGGCGGAATGGGATGGAGCAAGGGGAAGCCAAACTTTAAAAATACCCCGGCCAATGGTCCTGCAATTATTCTGGCAGCGAGGTTATACCGTTTGCAGAATAAACCGGAAGACCTGCAGACGGCAAAAACGCTGTATGCCTGGCTCAAAAGCACCTTAGTAGAACCCGCAACTTTTACTGTTTGGGATGGTATCAATTATGATGGCACCGGAGTGATTTCCAAAAATAAGTATACCTATAATGTGGGGTTGTTTTTGGGAGCGGGATTGGAGTTGTATAAAACAACCAAAGAAAAAGCCTATCTGGATGATGCGGTTAAAACAGCGATTGCCGGCATCAACGACCTGGAACTGGCACCGGGTGGGCTGATGAAAGATGAAGGACAGGGGGACGGTGGTTTGTTTAAAGGAGTATGGGTTCGTTACCTTAGCTTATTGATCAGCGAGCCGGATGTTCCGGCAACGGACAAAGATAAGCTGATTAAATTTTTGAAATACAATGCGCAGACTTTGTATAAACAGGGGATCAGCAGACCAGGATTGTCCATCAGTCCGGCCTGGAACAAAGCTCCACAAAGTAAAACAGACCTGACCACTCAGCTGAGTGGAATGATGTTAATAGAAGCGGCAGCACAATTAAGTACGGCCGGAATTTTGAAATAATGATGAATAGAAGACGAATTATATTTACTTTTTTTGTGCTCATGGCCGGGTCCATGACACAATTTGCTTTAGCACAAGGTTCTGGTTTTGAGCAATATGTTTCGGACATCAGTAAGAACATCAATCTCCTGCTAAAAGACCCTAAAACGGGTTTGTATTTTGAAACTACAGCTGCGGTACAAAAAGAAAACCCACATTCCTGGTTATGGCCACTCTGTGCGCTGGTACAGGCGGCAAATGAAATGGATGTTTTATATCCTAAGCAGGAACACCTGAAGCCTGTAGTGAAAGCCATTGATCAGTATTACAGCGAAAAATTACCTGTGGCTTATCAGGATTATGTGACTGCCGAGCGCTTAAGCTCCCGCTTTTATGATGATAACCAATGGGTCGCGATTGCTTATCTGGATGCCTATAACCGGACTAAAGAGCAGCATTACCTGAAGAATGCCATCATGGTCTATGATTATATGATTACGGGAATGGATGAGAAGGCTGGTGGAGGTTTGTACTGGAAGGAGGGTGACTTTACCTCTAAAAACACTTGTTCCAATGCCCCTGCAGTACTGGTTGCCTTGCAGTTGTATCAGGTTACAAAAGAAAAGAAATACCTGAAAACGGCTTTATCAGTGTATGACTGGACCAATAAAACGCTTCGTTCTCCGGAAGGGCTGTTTTATGATAACATAAAGATACCCGGCGGTGAGATTGACCGTAAATTTTATACGTACAATGCTGGCGCAATGCTTCAGGCCAATGCTTTATTGTATACGATTACCAATAATAAAAAGTATTTGCTGGAAGCACAGCAGATCGCCAAAGCATCAAAAAGCTATTTCTTTAAGGACAATCGTTTACCAGGTCATTACTGGTTTAATGCGGTGCTTTTGAGAGGTTGTATTGAGTTGTACAAGATTGATAAGAACAAAGATTGGATCAATATTTTCCGGAATGAGGCACAGCGGATCTGGACCGAAGAACGGGATGGAACAAACCTGATAGGCAGAAATAAAGAAAAATCTTTAATTGATCAGGCTGCAATGATGGAGATTTACGCGAGGTTGATACAGCTGGAAAAATAGACGTTTTTTGAAACAGCATTTAATGGCCAGGATTTATCCTGGCCATTAAATGCTGCGTTACTGTTCTTCATCATCTTTTCCATTTGCCAGAATTTCCTTGCTGATTTTAAAACACGCTCTTCATAGCTGGATTTTTCTTTTCTGAGAAAGGGTTAATGCTATTCTCCTATAGGATAAATTTGACGGTCTTAAAATAATATTGAGTCTTTCTGTTTCTTTGTTTAGCACTAGTTAATTTCTGTTGATTGATTACTTTTGCTGAAAATATAACCTCTTGATGAAAAATTTCATTTTTATTCTTGTCTTTTCTTTTATTGCAGGCAAATCAACAGCTCAGAAATTTACCAATAACTATTTAGCGGATGACTTTAAGTTCTATAAAGGCGCGCTATTGAAGCTTAATCCTGAAGCGACTTACGGATTTAATCATTCCTTTTATGAGAAAATGGAATATGTCCGCCAAAGTTATGATGGCAGGATGATTTATCCGCAAAGAGAACATCATTTGGGTACACAAAGGGACAGCCTTTTGAATCGTGTTTTTAGCGTACAAAATATTGTAAATCGGTCGGGTGGGGATTATAACGACGAGATTTATCTCGAGGATCCAATTTTAGTCCTTCAGGATACATTAAGTAAACAGCTTATTTACTATGTATACAATGCGAAATATGAACATGCATTTCCATTTTTGACTTCCCCGATTAAATATAACGAGCGGGAGCTATGTTCAAGAATTGAAAGATATGTAGATGATTTTACGGGAAAGATTACCATAAATTCTCCGATGTTCTCGGGCACTCGCATGAATAAAATGGGGATTGATAAAGTTGTTAAGAAGGGCAAGGTTGCACATTATTTAAGCCTGAATACAAATGCCGGGACATTGAATGTAAGAAAAAGAGGTGCGTATATTATCTTTACTGATGGGACTAAATGGTCAAGACCTACAGAAGAAATAGATGTAGACGCAGATAAAGACGGGTATAGATATTCAGCATTTATTACGCTGACCGCTAGTGATCTGCTGACATTTAGCACTAAAGAAATTAAAAAATTCCGGCTTTTTATTTACGATGAAAATGTAAATCCGGCTGTTGGGGTTAAGTTCAGGACCTATGTTAAATGCGTTAGAAAAGCTAAATAGGTTGAACAGGAAGCGTAATTAAAAGCTAACGCCGACCTGTATACCTGTGGCGACCGAAGCAGGTTGGTCGTTGCCGAACCTCAGTGGAAAGGGTATTGCCAGATAAAGCCCCGCGTCCTTTCCTTTTTTGATCACCTGGTTAAAAACAGGCGTCAGACCATAACGGCCATTGGTCTCAAATGCCATCCGTCCTATAAACGTAAAACCATGTTTAAACCGGAACAGTGCGCCCGGATGAAACAAAACAGAACTCACTTTTGAAATATGGTGTTCAGTACGGAGGTTGGGTGCAATCTCGAAGCTGATTCCAAATTTATCACTCTTTAAAATGTTTATTCCGAACGGAAATACCAGGGTATATGTATCCGAAAAGTTGTCATGAAATCCTTTTTTATCCCAGGATCCGATGGGATGAAGCATACTGAAATAACCAGTGATCTTTGGAAAAGGTTGGTTTTGTGTGATTTGTTGCGTCTTTGTCGGGGACTGCAAGACCGTTGTTATTGCCAAAGCCAATGCATTGCTGATGATAAATCTGATGAACATTTTGGACTTAATCATAAATAAGTGAATTTGATGAGCAGACCCAGGATTGCAGCAATACCAATGACGTATGGCTCTGATAATTTTTTGATGTAAATGAGTGCCAGCATAGACGCTATTGCAATTAAGGCCGTTGGGAAGTCTTTTATGGATCGTGTGGCGATCACGATTACAGCGCCGACCAGTGCCCCGATGACAGCGGCAGTAATTCCCTCTACAAATATTTTGATGCTGTTGTTTTTTGCAATCTTTTTGAATGATGGGGCTAAAGCCACTGTAAATAAATAGCAGGGTAGAAAAGTAGCGAGTGCTGCAACGCAGGCTCCCGGAAATCCGGCAACAAGATATCCTATAAAGGCAACCGTAATGACTACCGGGCCTGGTGTAATCATGGCCACTGCCACTGAATCCACAAATTGTGCTTCAGACAGCCAGCCGAACTCCTTAACCACTCCACCATGGAGGAAAGGTACAATGGCCAGTCCGCTGCCAAAAACAAAGGCCCCTGCTTTGGCAAAGAACCAGCCGATTTCCTGTAAAGTTTTGCCCTCATAAGACCAGAAACCAGTACTGATTAAAATCCCTGCAGGAAGTACTGATGGCTTTTTTATCCATTTGGGTGGAGCTTTAATGAGCATATAGAGGAGTCCGCAACCCAGGAAAAATAAGACCTCCTCTTTTTCTGTGATGACGGTGATCACCGCTCCGCTGATATAAAATATCCATAACAGCCATTTTGCTTTCATAAGGGCAGGTTCTGGCCGGCTGATTGATTTAATCGTCAGCTTGTAGGCACTGATGGTAATGATGCCGATAACAGAAGCGCCAACACCGTAAAAAACGGCCTGCATCCAGGCCAGGCCACCATATAACTGATAGGCCATACCCAGCAAAACCACCATGATAAAAGAGGGCAGTACAAAAGCCAATCCTGCCAAAGTGGCTCCCAATAAACCATAGTGCACAAATCCGATATAGATCGCCAGTTGGGAGGCCATTGGGCCGGGAGCGAGCTGGGCAAGCGCCAGGCCTTCCTTGTATTCTTCTTCTGTTAACCAGTTTTTCCGCTCCACCAAATCGCGGTGCATATAGCTCGCCAGGGCTACCGGACCACCGAATCCCCAGGTACCCAGTTTCAGGAAATATGTTGTGATTTCAGCTCGTGAGTATAGGAGGGGAGTTTTTTCCGTTTGTTCTTTCATCAGGCAAATTGTAATTTGATTACAATATTGCCTATTCGCAGAACGCTATAATTGTACGGATTTAACTATTTGTATCCGTTTTACCTTTTTTGTGTTTTTTTCGGTAAGATGATGGATTTTCTCCGGTTTGTTTCTTAAAGATGCGGTTGAAGTGACTCTGGTCTGAAAAGCCGGTGAGGTAAGCAATTTCGGTTAATGAGCAGGTTGTGGTTTCTATCAGCATGATCGCTTTTTCAATCCGCATCTTTCGTATATAATCTCCAAAGGAAAGGTTGTCAAAGTATTTTGAAAACTCCCTTGATAAATAGGCCGGATTAATCTCCAGTTCGTCTGAGGCTTGTTGCAGGCTCAGCGACATATTGGTATCCATTTGATCCTGTATCATTTCCCTGAGTTCATTGGCCCATGCTGGTGTTTTCTTTCCCTTGTTTTCCCGAAGATATTTAGTATAGATCTCCAGTAACATGCGTTCCACCGGCCCGGCCTGCGTATGTTTTTTATGGTAAAGGTGTTTTGCCCAGCTGTACAGCCCATCATAGATCTGCATACCCAATGCCAGCAGCTCCTGGTCATCTGAACTGTGATAAGCCAATCCGGAGAATATCGCTTCCAGTCCGGCTGCCTGTGGCGCAAAGTCATGACGATCAGTGTCTGCACCACGTACGATGGCAGCAATCCGATCCAGGGCTGCATCTTTTAGCTGGTGTTTTTTAATGAAATAATCAAAGGTGCACTGATCGTCATAATGTGTATACTCCACGCCCGGCATGTCAAATGGTATTGCCCGCAACTCCTCTGCTTTAATCAGGACCTGCGCTGAAGGAGTGTAAATGATTTCAGCATCAGGATCAATAAAACGCCTGATCAGCCAGGGACAGGCAATTCGATCAATCTTTGGATGTTCGCGGGTAATCCATTTCATTATTTGTAGCTATAGTAAAGTTGTTTAACTATTCTTTTGTGTCAGACCATCCTGAATTTCAATTGGGGAACGATAAGGTGAAGATATCAATTTATGAAAAAGAACAAAGTATAATTCTTACCAGAAGATACTGTAAAGGGCGATAAGGATCCCGGAAATGATCAACGCACCTGCAGCAAAACCCGCATTGGTTTTAAACATGCTGCGGTCAACTTCCAGACTTTTGGGATTTACTCCATTTCTGTTCTCAAATAAACTGATGACGACCATGCTGACCACACAGATGATAAATACAAAACCCATTCTGTCCAGAAAAGGGATTTCGTACAACATACTGCCATCTTTTTGTTCTGCCAGTTTTGCAAATCCAAAATTGCTGAGCCATTCCAGATTACAGAAATTCGGCAATGCCTTAAATCCTACAGAAAGCAAAAACCCACCTATAGTGGCAAAAAGTGCAGCATTGGAAGTGGTTCTTTTCCAGAAAAATCCCAGAATGAACATTGCAAAAATACCTGGAGACACAAAACCGGTGTACTCCTGAATAAATTGAAAACCTCCTTTTTTGTCGATTCCAAGTTGAGGAGCGATGACAATGGCCAGCAACATGGCCACAATTACGGTAATCCTGCCCACTACAACCTGTCTGTGCTCATTTGCTCCTTTGTTGATGACCTTATTGTAGATGTCCAGGGTGAAAATGGTGGCGATGCTGTTCGCCTTACCTGCCAGTGAAGCCACAATGGCTGCGGTTAATGCAGCAAAAGAAAGCCCTTTTAATCCCGAGGGAAGCAGGTTTAACAATACAGGATAAGCGGAATCTGCATTTAAAGCCCCATCTTTTACCATGGCGGTTTTAAAGTCCCCATAACCTTCTTTGTACAATACATAGGCGGCAATTCCGGGAAGGACTACGATGACCGGCATCAGTAATTTCAGTCCGGCCGCAAAAAGTAATCCCGATCTGGCCGTTTTTAAATCTGCGCCCAAAGCTCTTTGCGTGATGTACTGGTTACAACCCCAATAATTCAGGTTTACGATCCACATCCCACCAATTAATACCGTCAGGCCCGGAAGATCCATATAATGAGGGTTTTCCTGACGGAAGATCATATGAAAATGATCTGAAGCTTTCTCCTTAACCATTGCCAGTCCGTTTAACACACCGGAACTGCCGAAATGGGTGGCCACCAGTTCCAATGCGAGATAGGTCGTGGCCAATCCTCCCAGAATCAGAAAGAAAACCTGGATGACATCCGTATAACCGATCACTTTCATTCCGCCAAGGGTAATGATGATGGCAAATACCGCCAGGACATACATGCAGGCCGTAGTATTGATGCCTGAAATGCTGTTGATCGCCAATGCGCCCAGATAGAGGATAGAGGTGAGGTTCACCACAACGTATAATAGCAACCAGAAAACGGCCATAATCATGGCTACCGTGTTGTTATACCGTTGCCCCAGGAATTGGGGCATGGTGTAAATCTTATTTTTCAGATAGACCGGAATGAAGAATATCGCTACAATAATCAGGGTGGCGGCTGCCATCCATTCGTAGGTAGCGATTGCCAGGCCCATCGTGAAGCCGGAACCACTCATTCCGATAAATTGTTCAGCTGAGATATTTGAAGCGATCAGAGAAGCTCCAATGGCCCACCAGGTCAAAGAGTCTTTGGCAAGAAAAAAGTCTTTTGAATTTTCTTTATGCGCCTGCTTTTTGCGGTAAACGGCCCATCCATAGACCGCAACAATCAGAAAATAAACCAGGAAAACGACATAGTCGTATGTACTCAATGAGTTCATGTAATTGGGTTTATGTAGTTTTAAATGAATCTGTTAATGATGTTTTCCAGGAGTTCCTGCTGGCCGCTGATGCTTTTGGGTTCTCCTTGTTCAACCGCATAGTTGCGTAAAGTTTCCAGGTCCATCAGTCCATTCTCAAAATCCCTGCCGGCACCCTGATCAAATGAGGCATATCGATTGGTTCTTAGTTTCTTATAGTCGGATTGCTGAAGTATTTGATCAGCTGTAACCAATGCTCTGGCAAAGGTGTCCATTCCGCCAATATGGGCATGGAACAGGTCAGCAGGGTCGGTCGAGTTTCTTCTGATTTTGGCGTCAAAGTTGATTCCCCCGCCTTGAAGACCACCGGCTTCCAGTACAATCAGCATGGCTTCTGTCAGTTCATTGATGTTATTAGGGAATTGGTCGGTATCCCATCCGTTTTGATAATCGCCTCTGTTGGCATCCATAGAACCTAACAAACCTGCATCTGCAGCAACCTGTAACTCATGCTGGAAGGTATGGCCTGCAAGGGTCGCATGGTTCACTTCAATGTTTAATTTGAAATCTTCCAGCAAGCCGTACTGACGGAGGAAATTGCTTACTGTGGCAGCATCATAATCGTATTGGTGCTTAGAAGGCTCACAAGGTTTAGGTTCGATAAAGAAAGTCCCTTTAAAGCCCTGTTTACGCGCATAATCTTTTGCCGTATGTAAGAATTTGGCCAGGTGTTCCTGTTCCCGTTTCATATTGGTGTTCAAAAGGCTCATATAGCCCTCACGGCCACCCCAAAATACATAATTCTCGCCATTCAATGCAATTGTCGCATCTAAAGCAGATTTCACCTGTGCAGCGCCATGTGCCAGAACATGGAAATCAGGATTCGTTGCCGCACCATTCATATACCGGCGGTGAGAAAACAGGTTTGCCGTTCCCCAAAGTAGTTTTACTCCGCTTGCTGCTTGTTTTTGCTGTGCATAATCTACGATTGCCTGAAGCCGTCTTTCATTCCCGGCGATGTCATTCGTATAATCCACCAGATCCACATCATGAAAACAATAATAGGGGAGATTCATTTTGGTGATGAACTCAAAAGCAGCATCCATTTTGTCTTTTGCACGGGCTACTGCATCAGATTTCTCATTCCATGGATGAATGATGGTGGCTTCGCCGAAGGGATCTCCGCCAGTAGCGACAAAGGAATGCCAATAGGCACAGGCAAAACGCAAGTGTTCTTTCATCGTCTTTCCTGCAATCATTCTGTTTTCATCATACCAGCGAAATGCCAGTGGGTTATCTGAAGCTAATCCTTCGAATTTTATGGGTCCGATTCCTTTGAAAAATTCCTTTTCTCCTGTTGTTACTTTAATCATTTTGGTTCTTTATTTTGGTTGATCTAATGTGGTTTAATCTTGGGTCTGGCTGAAGCACAATCAGAGAATTGGCTTCAATTTTACTGTTTTCTTCTATTTCTTTATAGTTAATTAAAATTTTAAACAATTGATATTCAGTATTAAGTGTTTGTTATATGATTTTTAAATTCAACTCTGAAAGCCAGTCCTGATAAATAGGTTCATAGCTGGTAGTTAAGCTTGGTTCTATCAATTGAATGGGCTTCATTCTGCTAAAAGCTTCCGCTGGTTGGGCGTAGATTCCGGCCCCGATACCAGCACCCAATGCTGCACCTACACTGCCGTCATTTTCATACAATTCTACAGGTACACCGGTGCTGTTGACGAAGGCTTCCAGAAAAAGTTCACTCAGGAAAAGGTTGGCTTTTCCGCAACGGATCACATTCGGATGGAGGCCATTGCTACGCATAATGTCCAGTCCATAACGGAAGGCAAAAGCAATTCCTTCCTGTACTCCTCTGAAGATATGTGCATTGGTGTGCAGGTTGAAGTCGATGTTTTGAAAGTGGCCGCCGATTAATCTGTTATTGAGCATACGTTCTGCACCATTTCCAAAAGGTAAGACCCTTAAGCCCTGGGCACCTATAGCAACCTTCTTCGCTGTCTGGTTCATTTCTGCATAGGAGATACCGGATGCCAGCAGGTTTTTAGTCCATCGGTTCATGCTTCCTGTACCATTGATACAGAGCAGGATACCCAATCTTTTCTGTTCAGTTGTATAATTGACATGGGCAAAAGTATTGACCCTGGATTGCGGATCATAAGCCAGTTGATCACTCAATCCGTAAATTACCCCTGATGTTCCCGCGGTTGCAGCTATTTCCCCGGGCTCCAGAACGTTGAGGGATAGCGCATTATTCGGTTGGTCTCCTGATTTATAGGAAACAGGAATGCCGGGTTTCAGGCCTAAAAGCTGTGCAGCGCTTGTACTTACTGTTCCATGCGCTGAAAAAACAGGCTGAATCTCCGGAATCATCTCCGCATCGAAGCCATAGTAATCCATTAATGCGCCAGACAAGCTATCGGTTTTAAAGTCCCAGAATACGCCTTCTGACAGTGCAGAGATACTGGTCGTGATGCTGGACGTCAGCTTCATCGCGATAAAATCACCGGGAAGCATCACCTTGTGGATTTTTGCATAGATCTCTGGCTCATTCTCCTTTACCCATGCAAGTTTTGATGCGGTAAAATTACCTGGAGAATTGAGCAGATGACTTAAACAATATTCCTGTCCCAATTCATCAAAAGCCTTATTTCCTAGTGCTACCGCTCTGCTGTCGCACCAGATAATGCTGTCCCGCAAGAGCTGCTGTTCCTGATCTACCAGTACTAAACCATGCATTTGGTAGGCAATACCGATTGCTGAGATATCCAGTGGATTAAAAATGCCTTTCTTTTTGCAAATCGCAAAAGCCTGCCGGGCATGTTCCCACCACATTTCCGGATTTTGCTCTGCCCAGCCTGGCTGAGGGCTCAGAATTGCGCTTTCTTTTTCCGGATATTGTGCAGTAATGATGGCCTTTTGCGAAGTGGAGTCCACAATTGCCACCTTAACAGAAGAAGTGCCGATGTCTATTCCTAATAGTAACATATCGTATTGTCCTTATGGCTTTTAATGGTTGAGTATTTGGTTGTCAGGAAACGAATTTAGGAGAATGTTTTATAATTGCAATCGATTGCCTAAAATATTTTTGTATTTTTACTGTACTTATGAAGCGCCAGAAAAGAACAACGATATATGACATCGCTCAAAAGCTCAATTTAGCCGCCTCTTCGGTGTCAAGAGCCTTGAGCGATAGCAATAAAATTAATGCAGAGACTAAAGCGCTGGTCTTAAAAACCGCTGCAGAGATGAACTATCAGCAAAATGCGATGGCATCTAACCTGAGGAAAGGGAATAATCCAACAATTGGGGTGGTTGTGCCAAGGATCAATCAGTATTTCTTTTCCAATGTCATTGCCGGGTTAGAAGAAATTACTTTTAAAAAGGGATACAACCTGGTCATTTGCCAGTCTAATGAGCTCCATGCCCGTGAAGTGGAAGGCGTAAATGCTTTAGTAAACCAGAACGTCAGCTGTATTGTCATTTCTATTGCTGCGGAAAAGGGAAGTTCTGATCACCTTCAGCAAGTGCTGGACCGAAATATTCAGCTCATTCAGTTTGACAGGGTGGTAGCAGGTTTGGAAACGTTAAAGGTATTGAATGACAACAGGAAAGGAGCTTACGAAGCCGTTGTACACCTGATAGAACAGGGATATCGCCGGATTGCACTGTTGGAAGGCCCTCAGGAACTTCATATTTTCAGAGAGCGGAAAGAAGGTTATATCGCAGCATTGAATGATCATGGTTTTCCCGTGCTTCCTGAGTTAATGTATGCCAATGCCTGGACAAAGGAGCTGGGAGCAGAAGCGACAAGCCGGCTGCTGGATATGCAAGATCCTCCGGATGCTATTTTTGCTTCTACTTCTGATTTTGCCGCTTTAGGGGTGTTGGAAGTGGCCAGCAATAAAGGGATCCGTATTCCTGAAGCATTGGGGATCTGTGGTTATTCAAATGAACCGTTTACAGAAATCACCAGTCCGTCTATCACCACCATTGATCAGTTCAGCGTTGAAATGGGCAAAACAATAGGAAACCTGCACTTTCAGGAAATGGATCATTTTGGACCTAAAGACAGCATAAAAACCGTAAACGTAACGCCTAAGCTGATTGTCCGGAAGTCTACCCAGCGGAAACAGCAATAGAAAAACAGATCAAATATAAATTTTAAGGGAGAAATCCAGGTTCTGAAAAGAGGCCTGGTAAGATCTGATTATTAAATGTTATTTTGACATTTAATAATCTTTTTCTACATTAGGGATACGATCAAATACAGAAAAAACGTATGCACAACAGACGCTATCCAACTTGCTTAGCTTTACTATTTATAGGGGCTTTAAGCGCATGTACCAGTAGTTCCTTAAATAGAAATCATGCCCTCAATGATACTTCAGTTGTATCAGTTACAACGATTCCCGATCCAGGAGCTTTTAAAGCTGAGGTAAAAGGGAAAGCGGTGGAGCTCTATACTTTAGTAAATAAGAATAGTGCCACAGCTTTAATTACCAATTATGGAGGCCGCCTCGTGTCTTTATATGTACCTGATGCCAAGAACGGCTTTACAGACGTGGTTTTGGGCTACGACAGCTTAAAATCTTATCAGAAAAAAGGAGAACCTTTTTTCGGTGCATCAATAGGCCGCTTTGGGAATCGCATTGCAAAAGGGAAATTCAGTCTGGATGGGAAAGCTTATCAGCTTGAACTGAATGATGGTGTAAACACCCTTCATGGTGGTTCCAGTGGTTTTTATGGACAGGTATGGGATGCTAAAAAAATCAACGATCAGACATTGGAACTGAGCTATTTTTCCAAAGATGGAGAAGGAGGGTATCCGGGCAATCTGAAAGTTAAGGTCACCTATGAGCTGACGAATGACAACGAGGTTAAAATCAGCTACAGCGCAAATACAGATAAAAACACCGTTATTAACCTGACCAATCATGCCTATTTTAACCTGAATGGTGCAGGAGATTCAACAATTACGGATCATTTGCTGAGCATCGATGCAGATGCCTATACACCGGTGGATGAGACTTTAATTCCAACAGGAAAGATTGAGAAGCTTACCGGTACGCCATTTGATTTCAATAAACCAACTTTAATTGGTGCCAGAATCAATGAAAGTAACGAGCAATTGAAATACGGAAAAGGTTACGATCATAATTTTGTATTAAGAAAAGCTGCAGGTCTGCAGAAAGTGGCCACAGTGAGCAGTTCAAAAACAGGTATCGTAATGGAGATTCTAACAGAAGAGCCAGGGCTTCAGTTTTACAGTGGGAACTTTTTAACGGGAGCTGAACATGATGGAAAGGGTAAAGCCAGTTATCCGTACCGTTCTGCATTTTGTCTGGAAACACAGCATTTTCCAGACTCACCAAATCAGCCTGCCTTCCCGACAACGACATTAAAAGCGGGACAGGAATACAAAACCGTAACAGTTTATAAGTTCTCCCTGAAGAAGTAAACAAAGTAACAGGCATAAAAAATGATGCGATGAAGAGCAATGCCCCCAAAAAGCAAGACACTTTATGGGGGCATTTTTATGAGTAGAAAAATTAAGCTTAGCTAAGCGCTACCAGAATTTCACATACAATGCGGCAATAAGTAATAACGTGATCACAATTAATGCCATGGTAGATGGCGCAACTTTGAACATGGATTTATCCAGTTCAAAAGCTTTAGGATTTACTTTAGGTCCGGCAAGACTCATCAGAATCATAATGGCCATCGTAAAGAAGAAGGAGAGTCCCATACAAATATGGAATGGAATCTCGAAACCACCTTTACCATTTGGATAAGCTGTATACAGGAAAGTATCATTGCCCAACAGGCCGGGTGCCATTTCATTGAAGAAGACGGAGAAGAGAAATCCTGCCAGTACGCCTGCAATAGCCGCGCTGCCGGTGGTTCTTTTCCAGAACATACCAAGGATAAACATCGCAAATACTCCCGGACTGATGAAGCCGGTGTATTTCTGGATAAAGGTAAAACCACCTTCACCACCGATTCCCAAAAGGTCATTCCAGGTGAAGAGTACTGCCAGGATCATTCCCACAAATACGGTTGTCCTGCCTACCAGAACCAGGTTCTTTTCTTCTGTACCTTTCTTGAAGTATTTGGCATATATATCCAGGGTAAAGATGGTAGAAATGCTATTTACTTTACCGGCAAGTGAAGCTACGATGGCTGCGGTAAGCGCTGCTACGGACAATCCCTTCAGACCAGTCGGTAAAAAGGTAAGTATGGCAGAATAAGCGCCGTCTTTTCCTCCGATCAATTGAGGCAAATGCCCGCCTTTATACAAGACATAGGCCGCAATACCTGGCAACATCACGATCAGTGGCATCATCAGCTTCAGGAGACCGGCGAAAAGAATGCCTGTTCTTGCTGTTTTAAGGTCTGCACCCAATGCACGCTGGGTGATGTATTGGTTACATCCCCAATAGTTGAGGTTAATGATCCAGATACCTGCTACATAAGAAGCCAGTCCGGGGAAGGTCAGGTATTTACTGATCTCGTTTTGTGTGGATTCGGCAGTAGGTTTCGGGATGATCATTTTGAAATGCTCCGGGGCATGGTCCATCAGCACCTGGAATCCGGCGATGGCATTGGCGCCAACACCAAACTTCTGCCCAACAACTGTTAAAGCGATATAAGTGGTCACTAATCCCCCAAATATCAGTACTGCTACCTGAATCACGTCGGTATAGGCCACCACTTTCATACCTCCCAGGGAGATGATCAATGCAAATACAGCAAGTCCGATCATGATCACATGCAGGTAATCTCCGCCTGTGAGTCCGTTAATGGCCACTGCACCCAGATAAAGAATAGAGGTCAGGTTGACGAATACATATAAGAACAACCAGAAGACCGCCATAATCAGCGCAACAGATTCATTATATCTGGTCTTCAGAAACTGAGGCATGGTATAAATCTTGTTCTTGAGGTAGACCGGAATAAACCATACTGCAACGATAATCAGTGCGATGGCTGCAATCCATTCATATGCTGCTACCGCGATCCCCAGAAAGAACCCTTCGCCACTCATGCCGATAAATTGTTCGGCAGATATGTTGGACGCGATGAGGGAAGCACCAATGGCCCACCAGGTCAGCGTTCCTTCTGCCAGAAAGAAGGCCTTGGCATCGTGCTCGTTCTTTTTACGCTGTCGATAAATGTAATACCCATAGCCGGAAACGACTAAAAAGTAAATGATGAAAACTACGTAATCTGTAGTTACTAAATTGTTGTTCATATGGCTCTATTTGGTTAGGTTGAACAGGTAGCTGGTTATTTATAAAAGATTTCGTTCCATTGGAGCTCATTTCTAAACTGGTTGATCTTCGTATCAGCCCCAATATTTATATATTCTATGCCTGCGATGTTGGCGAAATCCAGTAAATGTGCGGTAGTCAGGTTCTGACTATAAGCGGTATGGTGTGCGCCACCGGCATAGATCCAGGCCGCACAACCGGTTTTCATGTCAGGAAGCGGTTTCCATAAGACCTGTGCTACCGGTAATTTTGGCAATTGATGTTCAGGTGCTACTGCTTCTACCTCGTTTACCAGTAAGCGGAATCGATTGCCCATATCGACAATAGAAGCGTTGAGTGCATTTCCGGCAGCCACGCTGAAGATCAGTCTGGCAGGGTCAGCTTTACCACCAATGCCTAAAGGGTGTACTTCCAGTCGTGGTTTTTCATTGGCGAGGGAGGCATCAACTTCCAGCATATGTGAGCCCAGTACCATGGAATTGGCAGGGTCGAAATGATAAGTATAATCTTCCATAAAGGCGTTGGCTCCGGGTAATCCGGCACCCATTACTTTACAGGCACGTACCAATGCTGCGGTTTTCCAGTCGCCCTCTCCGGCAAATCCGTATCCCTCAGCCATCAGTCGTTGTGCGGCAATACCTGGCAGTTGAATCATGCCATGCAAATCTTCAAATGTATCACTGAAGCCTTTAAAATTACCATCTTCCAGGAATTTCTTCAGACCAAGTTCTATTTTTGCCGCCTCATAGACCGAGCGATGCCTGTCGCCTCCGGGAAGCAGGTCAGCGGTCATGGTGTAGGAAGCTTCATATACCTTCAGTAGTGCCTGGATGGATTCTTCAGGAATGCTGTTGATCACCTCAACCAGATCGCCAATCCCATATGTATTCACCTGAAAACCGAACTTAAGTTCAGCCTCTACTTTATCGCCATCCGTAACGGCTACATAACGCATATTGTCGCCAAAACGGGCAAATTTAGCGCCTTGCCAATCGTGCCAGCCTGCAGCTGCCCTTGTCCAGGTATCAATTTCTTTCCATACTTCCGGATCCTGCCAGTGTCCGACCACTACTTTCCGGTCTTTGCGCATGCGGGTCACCATAAATCCAAACTCACGATCGCCATGAGCGCTCTGGTTCAGGTTCATGAAATCCATATCGATGGAGCTCCATGGAATATCGCGGTTAAACTGGGTATGTAAGTGAAGTAATGGTTTCTGAAGGATATTCAGTCCCCTGATCCACATTTTTGCAGGAGAGAAGGTGTGCATCCAGGTGATGACGCCAATACAATTGGTCGCGATATTGGCCTGTTGAAGGGTTTCAAATATCTCTTCCGGTGTTTTTACGATGGGTTTATAAATTACCTTAACAGGGATCTGTGCGTCGGTATTCAATGATTTGGCGACCTGCTTGGCGTGGTTCGCTACTTGTTTCAAGGTCTCTTCCCCATAAAGGTGCTGGCTTCCGGTAATGAACCAGACTTCTAATTCTTTTAAGTTGATCATATATTTTTAGCTTGTCTTAATTATTTAATGGCTGAAATGCGGAACAGGCCTGCTCCATGTTTATTGATGCTTGCGCTGAAATTTCCCTTAACCGTACCTTTGTCTGTCCTGCTCCACAGGTCTCTGACCTTGCAGGCCTTGTTAAAACCAAGATCATGGAGGTTTACAGAAATCTCTACAGGCTGATCTCCATCACCCGGATTAAAAAGAGCAAGATATTTATCCCCCGTTTCCGGATCATCAGCTATCCAGCAGATGCCATTCTCATTGCGGAACAGCTGTTTGTTATTGCTGCTGTGGTTGAGCACATTGATCACCTCTTTGTTGTTTAGTAAGGAAAGGGTAAAGGCGTCATTTTCAGGTAGGTTGCCACCAAACATCAGGGGAGAACGGAATATCGTCCAGAGTGTCATGAGGGTAAACTGTTCGTCTTTGGTAAATTCCGTCATTCTTGGATTTCCACGCTCTGCACGGATTCCTATTTTTCCAAGGGGAAGCATATCCCCATCAGGCCAGGCACCGGATACCCGGTATTTGTTCCAGCGTTCAAATACCTCAAAATGATCTTTCAGCATTGGCCAGTTGTCCCAGAAATCGTCTACAGTACGCCACATATTGGCATGTTCCTGAACATGTGAAGCGCTGGCGATTGGTGTTTCTCCGGGCGAGGTGCTCAGTACGATCTTTCTGCCCGTCAGTGCGATCGCTTTGCGGATCATTTCTACCTCTCCCGTATGGTAAGGCCTGGAAAGGTCATCCACCTTAATGAAATCTACCCCCCATGAGGCATATAGCTGGAATAAAGAATTGTAGTATTCCTGAGCACCATCACGGCCGGCCACGACGGTATACATGTCACGCAGCCATTTGCATTGCAATTCCGTGCTGTATATTTCTTTAGCGGTCGCCTTACTTCCCATGATGGGCAGGTTGCGTTTTACCGCTTCTACCGGAATACCCCGCATGATGTGGATGCCGAATTTCAATCCCTTTTTATGGATATAATCTGCCAGCGGTTTAAAACCTTTGCCACCTGCTGCGGAGGGAAAGCGGTTTACGGCCGGTTGAAACCTGCCATATTCATCGAGCACATAATCCGGATTGGTTTCATTGTATCCATGTGCTTTGTCGTTGCCTAAATACCAGCGGATGTCCACAACCACATATTCCCAGCCGAAGGCTTTCAGGTTTTCAGACATATAGTCAGCATTGGCTTTCACTTCGGATTCTACTACGGTAGGACCATAACAGTCCCAGCTGTTCCAACCCATTGGAGGTGTCTTTGCCCAATTGTGAAAATCTTTTTGTTGTGCTTTTAGGGTGGCCAGCGTTCCAAACAGGAACACACATGCCAATATTGTTTTTTTACTGACCATAATAACTGTCCGGACCATGTTTACGTTCAAAATGTTTTTTAATTAATGCGGCTTTCAGTTTCGGCGACTGCGGATTAATCTGATTCGTCAGCATCGCCATTTGTGCTACAGATTCCAGGACGGCACTATTGTAAACCGCTTTTTCTGCAGTCTTTCCCCAGGTAAAAGGAGCATGGTTTCCAACCAGGACCATTTCTACCTCATGGTGACTATAGCCGAGTTCCTTGAAATGATTGATGATCTGGAAACCGGTTTCATATTCATAATTTCCTTTGATCATTTCAT
This sequence comes from Pedobacter caeni, assembly GCF_900129215.1. Taxonomy (GTDB): domain Bacteria; phylum Bacteroidota; class Bacteroidia; order Sphingobacteriales; family Sphingobacteriaceae; genus Pedobacter; species Pedobacter caeni. The sequence continues at coordinate 215,506 of NZ_FQUQ01000001.1, forward strand.
CGTTCATTGGCGGTGCACATGGAATGTCTACCGTAAGGTGGTCGGCATGTGTAGTGCCGAAAATAGGGACATCCATTTGTGCCTGTGCCCAGGAAGTGGCATAGGTTGAATGGGTATGAACGATGCCGTTGATTCCATCCCAATGTTTGTAAAGTACAGCATGGGTTTGGGTATCTGAAGAAGGTCTGAGCGTTCCTTCAACCGTATGGCCATCAAAATCCACGATCACCATTTTATCCGGCGAAAGATCTTTGTAGGGTACTCCACTTGGTTTGATGGCAAAAACACGCTGATCTCTGTCGGCAGCACTTACATTTCCGAAAGTAAAAAGCACCAGGTTTAGTTTTGGCAGTTCCATATTGGCCTCATAGGCCAATTCACGAATGGTTTTATAATTGCTCATGATACATCAGGGGTTTGATCTCTTTCTTATGGTCGTTCTCCAGGTAATTGCCCAGAGCCAGATATTCCTGGTAATGCTTGCGGTATCGCGTTTGATTTTCCGGATTTGGCTGATATTCGGCTTCGAAACCTGTCCCCATTGCTTCCATTGCCGCTTCAATATTTGGGTGAATTCCAGCCGCTACGGCTGCAAACATGGCTGCTCCAAGGGCGCAGGTATGTTCAAACCGGTGAATTCTGATCGGCATTTCCAATACATCCGCCATCATCTGCATGATATATGGTGATTTTTTAGCGACTCCGCCAATGCCGATAATTCCTTCCACCGGGACACCTTCGGTTCTGAAGCGGTCGACGATGCGTTTGGCACCAAAACACGTGGATGCCACCAATGCCCGGAAAATGCGGGGAGCATCAGTTCCCAGACTTAAGCCGATGATGGCGCCTTTGAGTTCCTGATTGGCATCTGGCGTTCTTCTGCCATTTAACCAGTCAATGGCCAATTCTGCATCATCGCTATCAGGCAGGAGCTGAGCCTGCTCAGTTAAACGGGAAATGATTTGCGTTTCGAGTCCCTCTTTTAACCTGGCTGCTGTGGTTGGATGGATCAAATCGGATTCTGAAAGGAGCAGATTTAATGGCCAGCTGATTAAATTTTTAAACCAGGCATACACATCTCCAAAGGCCGATTGGCCAGCTTCCAGTCCCATCATTCCCGGGATAACAGAACCATTTACTTGTCCGCAGATGCCTTTAACCAGTTTTCCATCCAGGTCTGCTGTTGGAGCGATCAGGATATCACAGGTGCTGGTACCCATGATTTTACACAGGTGATAAGGGGCGATTTGTCCACCCACAGCACCCATGTGTGCATCAAATGCGCCAACACCAATAACTACCTCTGTGGAGAGCCCAAGGCGGTTTGCCCATTCTTCGCTTAGTGTTCCTGCAGCTTCATCTGATGTATAAGTGTCCTCGAAAAGCCTTTCCCTGAATCCGGATAATAGGGGATCTAGCTGACTGAAGAATTCTTCTGGTGGCAGGCCGTCAAATTGCTCCGCCCAAAGGGCTTTATGTCCTGCTGCACAGCGGCTTCTTTTCATATTTAATACATCATTGCCACCGGTCAGGAGAAATGGAATCCAGTCGCAATGCTCTACCCATGAAAAGGTCGCATCGCGGACAGCGGCATCTGCTCTTAGTACATGAAGCAGTTTCGCCCAGAACCATTCTGAAGAATAGATTCCGCCTACATACTGAAGGTAATTGGTTTCAAATTTGGCCGAATGGTTATTGATCTCTGCAGCTTCCCTGATTCCGGTATGGTCTTTCCAGAGTACAAACATGGCATTTGGATTTTCTTCAAAGCCAGGGGTAAGGGCAAGAGGGGTTCCGGATTTGTCGACAGCGACCGGACTGGAACCTGTTGTATCTACGGAGATTCCTTTGATGGCTGTTGCGATTGCATCACCACCGGCTTTTGCAATGCAGTCTTTAATGGTATGCTCGAGTCCTTCAATATAATCCAGGGGATGTTGCCTGAACTGATTTGAGGAGGCTTCGCAATAAAGGTTTTGTTGCCACCTTTTATAATAATAGACAGAAGAGGAGAGCTCCGCTCCATTTTCAGTATTTACAATTACGGAGCGCACAGAGTCGGAGCCGTAGTCAATACCGATGACATATTTGGTTAGTTTCATGGTCATTATAATAAACGTCTAATTAACGTTTATTTTTTTGACAAATGAAAATTATTATGAAATTTCTTTCAGATCACCTGGTTTACATGCTGATCAGGTGCTCAGGATTTGGGATGAAATTTAAGAAGGACTGGAACTTGGCTTTGTACTTATTTTTATCAAGCGTATAATAAAAAGCACCCCGTTTGGAACTGGATTTATCTTTGTCGCTGAGTTTGATGAGCAGATCTGTGGAATTGACTTTACGGATGAAATTCCGGTTGTCGATTTTGGTATTGTATACCTGTTCGTAAAGATTCTGCAATTGAGGAATGGTAAACTTTTTTGGCAGCAGCTCAAACAGGATAGGGTGTAAGGCCGCTTTATAACGAATTCTTTTCTTAGCTTCTTCCACCATCAGGTCATGGTCAAAGATGAGTGAAGGGGCATCGTTGATCAGAAACCATTCTGCATGATAGCGGTCGCTGATCTGGGTTTTGTATTTGTTGATGTCTATTAAGGCAAAATAAGCCACCGATATGGTACGTTCTATTGGATCCCTTTCCGGACTTCCATAAGCTTTCAGCTGTTCCAGGTACAAATCCTTCAATCCTGTAAGCTGATGGAGGATGCGCTCTGCGGCGCCATATAAATTTTCATTGGCTTCCACAAAACCACCCATCAGGCTCCATTGATCTTTTGCGGGTTCGAAACCTCTTTTAATGAGTAGTATTTTTAATTGTTCGCCGTCAAAACCAAAGATGATGCAGTCGACTGCAACGAGAACGCGTGTCTGTTCAGAATAGGTAATCATATAGAAGATATATTTATCAAGAGCAATTTATAAAAATTTAGGGCAAAGCTACAAAAATAATAATCGTTGATTTGACGTTTAATATTTAATTCATACATTAGCCAGGGTGGAACTGCAGGCCTGGCTATTCGCCAGGAAAGCCATGAAAGCTATGGAAGCCATGGAAGATCACCTACAAACCAAAACAAGAACCAGGTATGAATGTATTAACGCTGAGGACAGTGCTGTTGATTTTAGCAATTCTTGCTCCTCATTTCAGCTACTCACAGAGCACTGTAAAAGAAGGCAATCCGATCATCACCGATAAGTTTACTGCAGATCCTGCGGCGATGGTCTACAAAGACAGCGTCTACCTTTACACCGGACATGATGAAGCACCCGATTCGAAAAACTATTATGAAATGAAAGAATGGCTCGTCTATTCCTCTGCTGATATGCTCAGCTGGAAAGCACATCCTTCTCCGCTTCATGTCAACGCTTTTCAATGGGCAAAAGGGGATGCATGGGCATCTCAGGTGATCGAACGTAAGGGAAAGTTCTACTGGTATGTTGCCGTAGAGCACAACAACGGAGGAAAAGCGATAGGGATTGCAGTGGCAGATCATCCGCTTGGCCCCTTTAAAGATGCAATCGGTAAAGCCCTGATCAGGAATGATATGACGACTTCCTCTAAAATCAGCTGGGATGATATTGATCCTTCCGTGATCATCGATGATGACGGACAGGCCTACCTGTTCTGGGGCAATACGGCTTGTTATTATGCAAAATTAAAAGAAAACATGCTGGAGCTGGACGGACCAATACATACGATCCAGGGTTTGCCAAAATTTACGGAAGCCCCCTGGATTCATAAACGCAAAGGCTGGTATTATCTTTCCTATGCAGTAGAATTTCCGGAAAAGATTGCCTATTCGATGAGTAAAAACATCAATGGACCATGGACCTATAAAGGCATACTGAATGAAATTGCAGGTAATTCCAATACCAACCACCAATCGATCATCCAGTTTAAAGGAAAGGACTATTTCATTTACCACAATGGTGCGATTAACCCTAATGGTGGGAGTTACAGACGCTCTGTTTGTATCGACAGGTTATACTATAATAAAGATGGAAGTATGAAAAAGATCATCATGACTACCGAAGGCATAAAATAATATGAAATACAAAAGCAATTTAATTGCCCTGCTCATGGCCGGGACATTTTTTAGTGCAGGCGCACAGCAACCGGAGGTTATTGTGGTCAATAGCGCTAAATCTGAAGGGAAAGTATCACCTACGATGTGGGGCGTATTTTTTGAAGACATCAATATGGGGGCAGACGGCGGGATCTATGCCGAAATGGTAAAGAACCGCTCGTTTGAATTTCTGAAGCCCCTGATGGGCTGGGCGGTAACCGGTAAGAAGATCGGGGAAGGAGACCTTCTGGTACTAAACAGACAAGACGCAAATCCTGCAAATCCCAGATTTCTGAGAGCAGCTATTAAAGGCGCATCAAAAGGAGAAGCAGGAATCAGCAATGAAGGCTTTAAAGGAGGGATGGGCGTAAAAAAAGGTCTGAGGTACGATTTTTCCCTGATGTACAGGCAACAAAGTCCGGGGATCACTTTACATGTGGAGTTGATTGATGAAGGGAATAAAATCCTGGCGACCGGATCGCTGAAGCCGGCTGACGCCTCAGGACAATGGAAAAACCAGGAACTGAGCTTTATGGCGGATGCTTCTGCGGCAAAAGCCAGAATGAACATCTGGTTTGAAGGAAATGGGGTACTGGATATGGACATGATCTCTTTATTCCCTGCAGACACCTGGAAAGGCCGGAAAAAAGGAATGCGCTCAGATATGATCCAAATGCTGGCAGATATGAAACCCGGTTTCATCCGTTTTCCCGGTGGTTGTATTGTCGAAGGCATCGACCTGGCCAACCGTTACCAATGGAAAAAAACAATAGGACCGATAGAGGAACGTCAATTGATCATGAACCGCTGGAATGTGGAATTCGCACACCGTCCCTCACCTGATTATTTTCAAACTTTTGGGCTTGGATTTTTCGAGTATTTTCAGTTGGCCGAAGATATCGGTGCAGAGGCTTTGCCGATCCTGAACTGCGGAATGGCCTGTCAGTTTAATACAGCAGAGGTCGTTCCCTTAGATCAGCTGGATCCTTATATTCAGGATGCCCTGGATCTGATTGAGTTTGCCAATGGCGATATTTCTTCTGAATGGGGAAAGGTCCGTGCGGGAATGGGACATCCTGAACCCTTTAATATGAAATATTTAGGAGTGGGTAATGAGAACTGGGGGCCTCAGTATATAGAACGTGCAAAAGCATTTCAGCAAGCCATCAAAGCTAAATACCCGGAAATGAAGCTGATTTTCAGCTCAGGAACAGGCCCTGATAATGACGAATTCCGTTACCTGGATAAAGAATTGCGTGCCATGAAGGCCGATATCATAGATGAACATTATTACCGTTCTCCGGAATGGTTCCTTAAAAATGCTGCCCGCTATGACAATTATGACCGTCAGGGCGCAAAGATTTTTGCCGGAGAATATGCCGCACATATTAAAGGAGAAGCGACAGGCAGCAACAGGAACATCTGGCAGGCAGCAATTGCGGAGGCTGCGTTTATGACCGGACTAGAGCGCAATGCTGCGGTCATCAGTATGGCTTCCTATGCGCCATTATTTGCAAATACCGAAGGCTGGCAATGGGCGCCCGACTTAATCTGGGTAGACAACCTGAATATATACGGAACCCCAAATTACCATGTTCAGAAGCTTTTCTCTACCAATAAAGGCACGCAGGTTTCTACTGCCCTGGCAGATGGAAAAGCCCTTTCCGGTCAGGATGGTTTATATGTTTCCGCAGTAATGGATGAGCATAAAAAAGAGATCATCGTAAAACTGGTCAATACCAATGCAACGGAGCGAACCAAACAGCTGGCTTTCGAAGGAATAAAAAAACTGGCTGCCGAAGGGAAATTGACAACAGTTAAAGGCGATCTTGCCGCTCAGAATTCTATACAGAAACCTTCAAACATTGTTCCCGTAGAGTCGCTGATGAAGCTGAAGGGAAAAGATGCTGTCGTAAAAATGCCTGCAAACTCTTTTATCATGTTAAAAGTCGGTTATAAGTAAAGGAAAGATCAACCCAAATGAACCACGATGAATATAAAACCTAATTTTTCCTGTTATAAAGTACTGATCTTTATCCTTCTGTTGCTGACTGGCTGGCCGGTGCTGGCCCAGAAATCAAAAAATACAGCTTATCTGTTCACCTATTTTACCGGAAATGGCGGTTTAGAAGAGTCTATCCGTTTTGCCATCAGTAATGATGGTTATACCTACAGGGCCTTGAATGATGACCAGCCGGTGATCAGCTCTGCCGCGATCAGTTCAACAGGAGGGGTACGTGACCCACATATTTTGCGTGGGGCAGATGGTAAAACCTTCTATATGGTGGTCACGGATATGGTGGCGGCCAAAGGCTGGGACTCAAACCGCGCAATGGTCCTGCTTAAATCTTCGGACCTGATCAACTGGAGCTCGAGTATCGTCAATATTCAGAAACGTTTCCAGGCTCAGGAAAACTTGCTGAGGGTATGGGCTCCACAAACCATATATGATGAGAAAGCAGGTAAATACATGGTCTATTGGTCTATGAAACATGGCACTGATCCGGATAAAATTTACTGGGCTTACGCCAATAAGGATTTTACAGATCTGGAAACTGAACCTAAGCAATTGTTCTTTAGCCCAACAAATGGGGCCTGCATTGATGGAGATATTATTTTTGACCAGGGGAAATACCATTTGTTCTTTAAAACTGAAGGAGAGGGACTGGGCATTCGTGTGGCCGTCTCAGATCAGCTAAAAGAGGGATATGTAGTGCGGGAAGGCAATGTGCAGCAGACAAAAGATCCGGTGGAAGGTGCCGGAGTGTTCAAACTCAATAACGGCGAGGGATATATTCTGATGTATGATGTATACACCAAAGGCCGCTACCAGTTTACCAAAACAAAAGACCTGAAACAATTTACGGTGGTGGATCATGAGGTGAAGATGAATTTTCATCCCCGTCATGGAACAGTGCTTCCCATTACTACGCAGGAAGCTCAGGTCTTGTTAAAAAAATGGTACAGTCCTGCAAATGTTCTGAATTCATTCCGGTCTGCCGCCATTAAAAAGAACAATGTGGTTATAGATACAACTGCCTCCACAGTTTATTTACCCGTAAAACAGGGTACTGCTCTTAAATCCTTTGATCCTGGCTTTCTGATCTTTCCAGGCCTGGAGGTCAGTCCAAAAGCACCTTATGATTTCAGTAAAGGGCCGGTTAAGCTGAAGGTCAGTCTGCCGGGATGGAAACCAAAAGTATACACCGTTACCCTTGCCGAGGACCTGAACCCGGTCTTGAATGGTTATTACGCGGATCCGGAGATTTTGTATTCGCATAAAACCGGAAAATATCATTTATATCCTACCAGTGATGGTTTTACAGACTGGTCGGGTACTTATTTCAAAAGCTTCTCCTCCTCAGATCTTGCAGACTGGAAAGACGAAGGAGTGATTTTGGATTTGCAAAAGGAGGTAAGTTGGGCAAAGAAAAATGCCTGGGCGCCAACTATCTCGGAAAAGAAAGTCGATGGCAAGTATAAGTACTATTATTATTTTACTGCAGCACAGAAAATAGGGGTTGCTGTTGCCGATGATCCTTCCGGTCCATTTAAAGACAGTGGGAAAGCCCTGATCGCAGGTAAACACAAAGGCATCAAAGGCGGACAGGAAATAGATCCTGATGTATTTACAGACCCTCAAACCGGGAAAAGTTTTCTGTATTGGGGAAATGGTTATATGGCGGTAGCCTCATTAAATGAGGACATGATATCCATAGATTCCTCTTCTGTTAAAGTGATCACCCCTGATGAAACCTACAGGGAAGGAACCGAAGTGTTTTACCGGAAGGGTAAGTATTACTTTTTATGGTCTCAGAACGATACCAGAGATGCAGATTATGGGGTGAGGTATGGCATTTCCGACACACCAACTGGTAAAATCAGCCTGCCAGAAAACAACCTGATTCTTTCCAAGGATGTGAAACAGGGGATCTATGCGACGGGTCACAATTCCGTGATTCAGGTACCGGGGAAAGACGAGTGGTACATTGTTTACCATCGTTTCAGCCGTCCTGGCGGACTGGCGATGGGGCAATCTGCAGGTTATCACCGGGAAGTATGTATCGATAAACTGGAGTTCGATGCAAACGGAAATATAAAAGTTGTACAGCCGACATTGAAGGGCGTTTACTTAAAGAATTGATGAGAAAGCATGTAGCCCTGTTTTTGCTGATGCTTTCCGGACTGCAAGTCTCCGCACAGCAATCAGCACCGGTGATCAGTACCATTGCTGAAAATGGCTGGGCTAATAATTCGGTAAATACCGTCGTATTCCGGAAAAATTCGCTGGTTACCTTTAAAAATACACAGTATGCCGCGTACTATGATGCAGATCAATACCTGGTTGTGGCCAAACGTAATGTCCATGAAAAGAAATGGGTGGTTTTGCGCAGTGCACACAAAGGCGATGCAGGTGATGCACATAAATCGATCAGCATCATGGTAGATGATCAAGGTTACCTCCATGTGGCATGGGGGCAACATAATAACGCGCTCAATTATGTGAGGGGGATTGCAGCTGGTTCTTTGGTTTTGGGAAAACCGGAATCCATGCTGGGGATTAAGGAAAATAAGGTAAGTTATCCGGAATTTTATAAGCTCCCTGCGGGCACCTTACTATTTATGTATAGAGATGGAGGCTCAGGTAATGGAAACCTGATGATCAACCGGTACAACGCTGCGACAAAAAAATGGCAGAGGATACAGGACAACCTGATCGATGGAGAGGGGAAGCGCAATGCCTACTGGCAAACGTCAATAGATGATCAGGGAACGATACATTTGTCTTGGGTATGGCGGGAAAGCCCCGACGTGGCCAGCAACCATGACCTCGGTTATGCACGGTCCAAAGATGGTGGCATGAGTTGGGAGAATACCGCTGGCAAGGCTTATCAACTGCCAATTAACCAGGCTAATGCGGAATATGCGGCTATAATTCCTCAGAAAAGCGACCTGATCAACCAGACTTCCATGTTTGCTGATCCTGTCGGAAATCCCTACATAGCCGGATATTGGAGAGATAAAGAGTCGGCCGTTCCGCAATATCACCTGGTGTATCATGATGGTCACAGCTGGCAGACCAATGTATTGAACTTTCGTAAAACCGACTTTACACTTAGTGGGGCTGGTACTAAACGGATTCCGCTATCCAGACCACAGGTTGTAGCCTGGAAAAGCAAAGGGCTTCTAAATGTGGCGCTGATTTTCAGGGATATGGAGCGGGGAAGTAAAGTTTCCTTTGCCCTTTGCAAAAACCTGAAAGAAAATAACTGGATCACCGGCGACCTCAGCAAAGCTTCAGTCGGAGACTGGGAGCCAAGTTACGATACCGAACTCTGGAGAACTAAAGGAAGGCTGGACCTCTTTGTACAACGTGTGGAACAGATAGACGGGGAGGGGAAAGCCAATAACAAACCAGGTTCCATCCAGGTATTGGAGTGGAAACCCAGGTAATGTCAGGTCTCAGTTGGTCAAATCTCATCTGGTCAGCTTGTAGCCTTTAGCAAATGGTTTGCGGTATTTCTTTAGGTATTCAGAAGGCCGCAAACCAAATAATTTGTGAAACTGCTCCCTGAAATACTTAATGTCACTAAAGCCTGATTGAAAGGCAACCTGATTTACATTGTGTTCTGAGTTGATGAACAGCTGAGCAGCCCTTCTCAATTTGATGTACCGTATGAACTCATTGATGGTTTTCCCGGAAATGGTTTTTACCTTTTTGTATAAAGCAGAATGGCTCATGCCAATCTCATCAGCAAGTATCTTGATACTGAAATCCGGATCATTCATATGTCTTTCTGTGATCAAAATACATCTTTCCAGGAATTCTTTATTCTCTTTTGATACTTTGGAATTGTCGGATTGCAGGGTGATCTCATTGTAAAAATAGTTTTGTAACGTGCTTCTGCTTTTCAAAAGATTAGCCACTCTGGCAAGCAGCATATCCCTGTCAAATGGTTTGGTAATGTGATCGTCGGCACCTCCTTCAATTCCTTTCAGCTTAATTTCTGCTGATGAGCTGGAGGTCAGCAAAATCACAGGGATATGGCTCAGGTGCGGATCCTCTTTAATTTTTGTACAGAGCTCTACTCCACTGAGTTCTTTCATGACCACATCAGTAATCACCAGATCAGGCATGTTTGCCCTGACCATTGCCAATCCCTGTTCGCCGCTTTCCGCTTCATATACCAGATATTCAGGAAGAAACAGCTGCCTGATGTAATGGCGGATCTCTTCGTTATCATCTACAATGAGGATGCCTGGTTTATCAGTACTGAAATCATTTGATGTTTCCTGTTGGACTTGTTTTTCAGGCAGTTCGGTATGACCGGCAATTAATTCCTCCAGAAATACAGGAGGCTCATCCGCATGTTCATGAATCAGCTGACCGGGGAAATGAGCCTTACCTTTTAAAAGTTTCAAAAGAAAGTCTGTTCCTTTTCCAGGTGTGCTGGAATAACTCACTTTTCCAAAATGCTGACTGACGAATTTATTGACCAGATAAAGGCCGATTCCAAAGCCGGGTTTGGAGGCCTGCATTTTTTCTGTCGCCTGATAAAACCGGGTAAATATTTTCTTTCCGACCTCATCTGATATTCCGTTCCCGGTATCTGTGATGTGAATTTCTACTTCCTCTTCCGTCTCCCTGATACACATTTCTATCGTACTGCCATCGGGGCTAAACTTAAAGGCATTGGAAATCAGGTTAAACAAAGAAATCTCAATTTTCTCCCGATCGATATATAGCTCAATATGTTCGGAACTGCTGGAAAAACTAAACTGAATTTTCCTTGATTTGGCCTGTTGACTGAAGCAAAAATAAACTTCCTTGCAAAATACAACCAGATCTGTCTTCGTGATCTTTAAATTTTCTGCATCAGATTTCCTGAAAAGTAACAACTGATCGACCAAACTCAATAACCTGCTTGCATTTCTGTACACAACGGTTAACTCTTTGGAATCTACCTGACGGTTATGGTTCAGGAGGTCTTTAAGCGGGTTGATGATCAGGGTGAGGGGAGTCCGGAATTCATGTGATACGTTGGTGAAAAATCCCAGCTTTTTCTCATTGAGTTCCTTTTCCTGTTCTACTTTTAAATGAGCCAGTTCTACCTGATACCGTAAGGCTGTTTGCCGCTTCTGATGATTCAGGTAAAGATAAATGGAACCTGAAAGACCAATCGCATATAAGGCATATGCCCAGTAGGACCTCCACCAGGGAGGCATCACCTCAATCAGCAATATGCGTTCATTTTGAAGCCATTTCCCTTCCGCATTGGTCGACTTGATTCTTAACCGGTAGCTGCCTTCCGGCAATTTAGAATAATTGATGGTTCTGTTGATGCCGGGATCATTCCAGGTATCGTCCCAGCCCTCGAGGTAATAGGCATAGGAAATTTTGTTAGGAGAGGAGTATTCCAGTGCAGCAAAACCAACGGAAAGTACCGCCTTGTCATAAGGCAAGGTAATCTTGCTGACCTCGAAAATGCTCTTTTTGTTTTCAAAACTTTCATCCTGTTCGTAGGGCAGGTTGTTGGTCTCCAAATCTGTGATGAGTAACCTGGGTTCAATCGCATGTGGTTTGATTTGCTCGGGGCGGAACAGGTTGAAGCCCTTAATGCCGCCAAATAAAAACTCTCCTGAGCTAAGTTTCAGGGCCGCATTATAATTGAATTGATTGCTTTGCAGGCCATCCACTTCATGGAAGTTTTTAAATTGCCCGTTCGAAGGGGTAAAGCGGCTCAGGCCGCTGAAGGTAGAGATCCAAAGACAACCCGCATCATCTTCCAGAATGTTCAGCACGGAATTACCACTCAATCCGTCTTTGCGGGACCAGGTTTTGTAAGCTCCTGTCTGACGGTTAAATAACAGCAGACCACCACCTTCAGTCCCTATCCAGAAATGCCCTTTTTTATCCTCATATATTGCCCTGACAGCCGTATTGAGATTAAAGAAAGTATGTTTTTTGTTTTTCAGATCCACCCGGATCAGGGAGGAGAAAGTGCCCATCCACAACACACCCTTTTTGTCTTCATTAATGGAAATCACATTTTTCAGTCGGGCATCAAAGAGCTCAAATTTATTGCCGGCCATATTGAGCTTATAGGTTCCGCCATCAGAGCAGGTGCCCACCCAGATGTTTTTAAATTTATCCTGGTAAATGCTCCAGGCATTTTTATCTATGATCTGTGTTTGATGGTTAAAGCAGGGGTAATATTGAAAGTTTCCTGTGGCAGGATTGAATCTGTTGACCCCCCCGCCATAAGTGGCCATCCAGAGGTTACTTTTTTCATCTCTGACGATGCCTGCAATGTTGTTGTTGCTTAAGGAATTCGGATTTGAAGGTTGATGGGCATAATTTGTGAAATGGTTGCTTTTCCTGTTCCAGTAGCTTAGTCCTTCACCATCTGTGCCCACCCATACATTCCCTTGCTGATCCTCGCAAAAGGAAAGAATAAAGTTACTGATCAGTCCGCTGGCTTTGAAAGGGGTGGAGTTGATGGTCTTAAACCTGGTTTTATTTTTATCGATAATATTGATTCCGCCTCTCAGTGTCCCGATCCATAATCTTTGGTCTTTATCTTCAAAAACGGTAGTTACCGCACTGCTGGTCAACATTCCCGGTTCTTTTCCGGATTTTAAATGCGCTGACCTTTCTTTTGGAATATCGTAGATAATGATCCCGCCACCATCAGTGCTGATCCAGAGTTTATGGTCTTTATCTACAGATAAGTCCATTACCTTATTGTTCAATTGAATCCCATTCTGACGGTTGTAAGGGGTTATTTTTTTTGCGGCAATATCATATTTATACAAGCCGGATTCATTTCCAATCCAGATGTTCCCCAAATCATCAGGTGCAATACATTGCACATCCATGGCAAAATCATGTACCGGTATAATTTGTCTTTTTTCCGGACGATACAAGCACAGACCATATTCCTGAATGTAGAGCCATATATTTTCATGCCGGTCAATTTTTATAGATTTCACATGATAAGAATTGCTTTGATTGCTGCCGTTTTTATAGGGAATCTGCAGCGCGATATCTGTATCCCGTCCATACTCCAACAGGCCTTGGCCATCAGTAGCTAGGTAAACCCGGTCTTGTTTGTCCCTGACCAATCCATTGATGGCATAAGAAATATTCCTGAAACCTTTTTGATGTTGAAACCTGATCATGCTAAACTTACCGGTGGCCACATCATATAAGTTTGCGCCTTTTTTTGTGCCTACGATGAGGTTATGGTGTGCATCTTCCTGAATACAGACAATGCGGTTATCAATTAATGAAGTTTTGTCATCCAGCTTATTCCTGAATACCTGAAAGCGGTACCCATCGTATCGGTTTAATCCCTCATAAGTTCCGAACCAGAGGAACCCATATTTGTCCTGATAGATGCTGGTGACAGCGTTGTTTGAAAGGCCATTTTCAATTCCCAGATAATATAAATACGGCTGATTAACAGCGCTCGAATAAAGACTGCTCAATAGAATGAGAACAAGACAAAAATAGCTCTTCATGAAAATGTTTGGTACCCCCTGATTTGGTTAGAATTAACTTAGACAAGTTAGTCAATTTTGGGAAAAATGAGCCTTAAAAACGATTTCACCCCTTATATTTTACCATTATACCCCCTATATTTATGCTGGTATCCTGATTAGATTTGTATACAACCAAATACAATATATGAACCACCACACTACAAGACCCCAACTAAACCATCTGATTTCCCTCTTGATTACAGACCTGATTTTTTAAAGGAAACGAATTAAACTATAGCTGCAGTAAGGCTATATTTTTTTGCCGGATTTAATAACTGTTATATTGACGTTTAATTGACCGGAATACTGTTTCTCTTGATGCAAAATACCTGCTCCTTTTTCAGGACTTGCCTGCTTCGAATACCAAATCACATAAACCAAAATAAACCATTAACCAAACCAGTATTAACCAAACCAGTATGAAACAAATCGATGGAAGCTTAGATGCTTCGAACAGAAAATTAGCTCACCACATAAAACAAAGCAGACATGAATAAAACGCTACTTATATACAGTTGCTGTCTGTGCTGGCTTCTGATGGGCCTTACTTTTAGCGCATCTGCGCAAACCGATGTAACCGTAAGGGGAATCGTTAAAGACAGTATTGGTGGGATTCCTGCAGCAACAGTAAGACATGCCGAATCAAAAAACGGTGTATCTACCGATCAGGAAGGCCGATATAGCATAAAGGTTCCTAAAAGCTCAAAGCTGGTCTTTTCATTTGTAGGCTATAAATCAAAAACGATTTCCGTTGCCGATTATAAACCGAATCCGGATGGTATTTATTTAATCTCTGTGGTGTTGTCACCAGACGACAGCTCACTGGATGAGGTCACTGTAGTGGGCTTCGGAACTCAAAAGAAAGCGAGCGTGGTCAGTTCCATCGTCTCGATTAATCCGAAAGAGCTGAAAGGACCAACCAGTAACCTGACCACCATGCTTGCGGGGAGGGTAGCCGGTATGGTAGCCTATCAGCGAAGCGGAGAACCGGGTGGCGACAATGCCAATTTCTTTATCCGTGGATTGGGAAGTTTCGGTGCCGGAAAACAGGATCCCTTAATTCTGATTGATGGTATTGAATCCAGCAACAACGATATGGCACGTTTACAGCCTGATGATATCGCTTCATTTAACGTTCTTAAAGATGCAACGGCTTCTGCTGTTTACGGTGCCCGTGGCGCCAATGGGGTGATTTTAATCATCACCAAATCAGGGATTGACGGGAGAACAAAATTCAGCTTCAGAACGGAAACTTCCTTATCGGGTAATTCCCGGAACTTCCGCTTTGCAGACAACATCTCTTATATGAAAATGGCAAATGAAGCCTCCCTAACCAGAAATCCCTTAGCCATCCTTCCATATTTACAGACTAAAATTGATGCTACCGCAGCAGGCGAAAATGAATTGCTCTATCCAAATAACAACTGGATTGACCTTTTGATTAAAGATAAGACCATAAACAGCAGATACAACATCAGTGCAACAGGAGGAAGTGCAAAGGCACGCTATTATGTTGCCGGTACCTATAATGTAGACAATGGGGTCTTGAAAGTTGATCAGCTGAACAATTTCAACAGCAACATCAAGATGAAAAATTATTCGATCCGGTCCAACGTCAACTTAAACATCACTGCAACTACAGAGGCCATCATCAGGGTCTATGGCCAGTTTGATGATTACCGGGGGCCGGTTGGTGGCAGAGACGAGAATGGTAACCGCATCAATGGGGGAGAGAAGATCTTCCGTCAGGCAATCGGCTCAAATCCCGTGATGTTTCCGGCAGTATATCCTGCTGCTTATTCTCCATTTACCAAACACCCGCTGTTTGGGAATGCCAGAACAATCGGGGATGGAACCTACATTAACCCTTATGCAGAAATGGTAAAGGGCTACGAAGACAGAAATGCTTCCACCCTCCAGACGCAACTGGAACTGAAACAGGATTTGAATTTCTTTGCCAGTGGATTGAGTGCGAGGATGATGGCTTATGCACGCAGGTATTCATTTTTCAATGTCAGCAGGCAATACAGTCCATTTTATTATTCTTCGAATGTTCAGCCAGACGGACAGATCAGGTTAGCTGCACTTAATGATGGTGGAATAGGATCATTAGTACCAGTGGGTACAGAATATTTAAGCTATGGTGAGGGGGATAAAGAGCTCAATTCTACTTTTTATGTGGAAACTGCCCTGAATTATAACCGGACATTCCATGAAAAACACGCGGTTACCGGAATGGTCATCTCCACGATGAGAAATTACCTTTCAGGAAATGCAGGTTCCTTACAACGTTCCTTACCTTCCAGGAATCTGGGCCTTTCGGGTAGGGCTACTTATGGCTATGACAACCGTTACCTGGCTGAATTTAGCTTTGGTTATAATGGTTCTGAACGTTTTGCAGACAAAAACAGATACGGATTTTTCCCTTCTTTCGGACTTGGCTATGTGGTGTCCAATGCAAAGTTTTTTGAACCGCTTAAATCATTTGTGACCAGTATGAAACTGCGGGCAACCTACGGATTGGCCGGGAATGATCAGATTGGAAAATCGGAGGACAGATTTTTCTATCTCTCAGAAGTCGACATGAACGATGGCACCTATGGCGCAAGGTTTGGCGAACTTTTAGAAGGATATAGAAACGGAATTTCGCTATCCAGATATGCCAATAACCTCATCACCTGGGAGCGCTCCAGACAGATCAACTTTGCACTTGATTTTAACATAAAAAATGCACTTGATGTAACCTTTGAAGTATACCGGAATACCAGGTCAAATATCCTGACTGAACGTACCTTTTTACCTTCAAGTATGGGACTGCAAGCTCCTGTCAGGGCAAATACGAATAAAATGCAGAGCCAGGGTGTAGACATCTCCCTGAATTACAATAAGAGTTTCGGCGATGGAATGTACCTTCAGGGAAGGGGTAATTTCACCTATGCAAACAACAAGATCTTGGTCTATGATGAGCCGGCTTTTTCGGATAAGGAAGCCTATAGGTATCATGTAGGACGTCCTTCTGCACAACGTTTCGGTTACATCGCAGAGCGTCTCTTTACTGATGATCAGGAAGCCATGAACTCTCCCCAGCAGTTTGGTGCAGTAGCAGGAGTGGATTACCGTGGTGGGGACATCAAATACCGTGATGTTAACCAGGATGGGGTCATCAGTGATGCGGATATGGTCCCTTTAGGCCTTCCTGAGTCACCGGAAATCATTTATGGTTTTGGTGGAACATTTGGATTCAAAGGTTTTGATTTGAGTGCCTTTTTCCAGGGATCCGCACGCTCTTCCTTTTTTATCGACTCAGAAAGAATCGCCCCTTTTGTTTTCAGAAGTGGAAATCAGAATGGCCTGTTAGATGTCATCAAAGAAAGTTACTGGTCGGAAGAGAACCGTAATATTTATGCATTGTGGCCAAGATTAAGCGAGAATCTGGTGCCCAATAATATCAAGACCTCTACATGGTGGATGCGCAATGGGTCCTTTTTAAGATTGAAGACGGTCGAACTGGGCTATTCCCTAAAAGACAAGACCGCAAAAAGACTGGGACTGTCCAGTCTCCGGATGTATGTAAACTCTTCAAATCTCGCCGCCCTTAGCAGTTTCAAACTATGGGATCCGGAGATGGGTGGAAGAGGATTGGGATACCCCATCCAGGTGGTATATAACATTGGTATCAACGTAGAACTTTAAGAAAACATGAATAATCTAAACCTAAATAAAGCCAGCAAAATACGTCCTTATCTGATGATAAGCGTATTGTTGATGACGGTGTTCTCTTCCTGCAAGAAATACCTGGACATCATACCGGACAATATTCCAACTATCGATAATGCTTTTACCTTGCGCAACGAGGCAGAAAAGTACCTGTATACCTGCTATTCCTATCTTCCCAGAGATGGCGATCCTACCTTTAATATCGGTTATATGGCCGGAGATGAGGTCTGGATCCCTTATGATCAAAGGGAATTTGGGCCAAATGCATGGCAGATTGCCAGGGGTTCTCAGAATGCAGCTGAACCTTATGCCGATGCCTGGAGCTCCAGAAGAGGAGGCGGTGGTCCTCAGAACAATCAGGGAGTCGGATTTTACGGACTATTCACAGGGATCCGTAATTGCAATATCTTTTTAGAAAACGTGAAAAATCCGGCTAAAGTTTTAGACCTCAGACAGGATGAAAGAGAGCGATGGATCGCAGAAGTTCAGTTCTTAAAAGCCTATTATCACTTCTATTTGATGCGGATGTATGGCCCCATTCCACTGGTAAAAACTAACATAGACATCAGTGCTTCTGAAAACGATGTTCGGGTAAAAAGAATGCCTTTCGACGAATGTGTGAGTTACATCACCAGCCTGCTGGACTCATCGGCAGCAGTTCTGCCTGTAATCATTGGCGACCGTGGGTCGGAGCTTGGCCGCATCACCAAACCAATTGCTTTGGCCGTCAAGGCTAAGGTTTTGCTGATGGCAGCAAGTCCGTTGTTTAACGGAAATACTGAGTATACCGGATTCCGGGATCAGGATGGAGTCAGTCTTTTTAATGCCACTTACGATGCCAATAAATGGAAGTTAGCTGCCGATGCTGCTAAAGCGGCGATTGAATCTGCAACTACCGCAGGTTTCAAGCTATATGAATTTCCTGCAACTGCTTTTAAACTTTCCGACACCACCAAAAGGCAAATGTCCATCCGCAATGCACTCACCGAAAGATGGAATGCGGAACATGTATGGGCGAACCCTAACTCTTTAGCAGCAGAAGGTTTACAGAGAAATGCAATGGCGAGAATCAATACCAATATAGGTGTTGGTACGGCCAGACAACAATTGAGTGTGCCCATAAAAATTGCGGAGCAGTTTTATACCGTAAATGGTGTTCCGATAAATGAAGATAAAACCCTGAATTTTAACAACAAATACACTTTAAGAACGGCTATCAGAAGGGAGCGCTTTCATATCAAACAGGGCTATACCACCGCCCGCCTCAATTTCGACAGAGAGCCCAGGTTCTATGCTGATCTTGGATTTGATGGAGGCGTATGGTATAAGTACGATAGTCCTACGAGTTCAGATTCAGCAACTTATGTGCTGGAAGGGAAATCCGTTCAGCTTGCCGGTGCCAACAACTACGGCTGGTATAACGAAACGGGTTATTTCATTAAAAAGGTGGTAGACTGGAACATGGCAAGTACCTCATCCAATATTTCCTACCGTACCTATCCATGGCCACAGATCAGACTGGCAGACCTTTACCTGATGTATGCGGAAGCTTTAAATGAAACCCTTTCTTCGCCAGATGCAGAGGTTTACGAATATATCAACCGCATCCGGAAACGGGCGGGCTTACTGGATGTTCAAAAGGCATGGATGGATTATTCAACCAATCCTACAAAATTCGGTAACCAGGCAGGAATGCGTGAAATCATCCATCAGGAGCGCTTAATTGAGCTGGCTTTTGAAGGCAGCCGCTATTGGGATATCCTGAGATGGAAAAAAGCCACAGAAATGTTCAATCAAAACATTACCGGATGGAGTGTTTCGCAGGGTACAGAACAGGAATATTATAAAGTCAGGACCATCTATCCTCAGAGTTTTATTGCACCAAGAGATTACCTGTGGCCGATCAGGACTTATGACATTACAGTTAACCCAAAACTGACGCAAAACCCCGGATGGTAGTAATTAAATTAAAGAACATGAGAAGTAATTATATGATAAAATTGGTTGCCGTTTTAATGGGACTGATTGTACTTAATCAAGGTTGTAAAGAAGACCAGATACTGCCTTTAACCGACAACCAAACCCCGCCAGGGGTGGTTTCGAACATCGCCGTGGAAAATGGTCCTGGAAAAGCTAAAATCAGCTATTCCTTGCCAAATGAAAAAGACCTGTTATACGTTAAAGCAGTCTACACCCTCAACAGTGGAAAGGAGTATGAGGTCAAGTCATCGATTTACAACAGCTCACTGGAAGTGGTTGGTTTCGGGGATACGGATGAGCATGTGGTTAAACTTTATTCGGTAAACCGCAGTGAAGTGGCTTCCACACCGGTGGAGGTTAAAGTAAAACCTCAGGAGAACGCCATCTGGTCTGTATACCGGAGCCTGGGGGTGATCGCCGATTTTGCAGGTATAAAACTGACCGCAAAGAATACCTTTCAGTCTGACCTGGCCATTGAGGTGATGGTGCAGAAAGATGGAAAATATGTTCCCAGTGCAAAAAACATTTACACCAAGGTGGTGGATATTGATCAGTCTGTACGTGGCTTTGATACGGTGTCACAGAAGTTTGCCATTACGATCAGAGACCGCT
Organism: Pedobacter caeni; assembly: GCF_900129215.1. GTDB lineage: Bacteria > Bacteroidota > Bacteroidia > Sphingobacteriales > Sphingobacteriaceae > Pedobacter > Pedobacter caeni. Next base: position 235,434 of record NZ_FQUQ01000001.1, read on the forward strand.
GGTTGAACTATAGCGATACCTTATTTGCTACACTTAAGCCTTTATATGAGACGGCACTCCCTAAAGCAGATTACCGCCCGATTACCTTACCTACAGATGCAACACAGGAATATACTTCCACCAGTCTGAGCTATATGTGGGATGGAAATATTATGGACTGGCCGAGAATATCACTGACTAAAACGACCATATTAACCCCTCAATGGGTGACTTTTGATCTTGGTAAACCGGCCACACTGAGCAGAATCATGATCTGGGATTACCCGGAATACCTGAACGCCGGAAGAACCTATTATTATGGTGGCGGCGTCAATCAGTTTGAAATATGGGGTTCTGATAACCCACCCAGTGATGGCAGTTTTAACAACTGGACCTTAATGGGGACTTTTCAGGCTAAAAAACCTTCAGGAAGTGCCTATGGTGTGCAGACAGGAGAAGACTATGCTGCTGCAAATGCAGGATTCAGCTACAGCCTCAAAATCGGTGCGCCTAAAGTGAGGTATCTCCGCATTAAGAACAATAAAAACTGGCAGGGTACCACTTTTATGTCTGTTGCTGAAGTGCAGGTATATGGCGATCCAAGATAGTTAATGACCCAAAATTTAATCCTATAAAGATGAAACATATGATATTAAATTGCCTGTTTAAACATCCCGGTTTATTCCTGTTGGCAATGATGACACTGTCCCTTGCTTCCTGCGAAAAAGCGGATAAATACAAAGAATTCGTTAAAGACGGGGAGATTTCCTATATCGGCAAACTGGACTCTGTGAAAGTATATTCGGGAAAGAACAGGGTGATGTTAAAAGGCATGATTACCTCAGACCCTAAAATTGTAGCATGCAAGATCTTCTGGAACAATCAAAAAGATTCTTTAGTCATCCCCGTAACTAAAGAAATGATCTCAGATACCATTCACAGGTTTGTCAACATTGCCAATGAAGGTTTTCAGAACTTTGTGATTTATACCTATGATGCAGCAGGGAACCGCTCCATCCCGGTAAATGCCTCCGGCCGGACCTATGGCAGCAGGTACCAGAGCGGATTGATCAACAGGGATATCAGTGCAGCTAAAACCGACGAAACCACAGGCGTCACTACGGTTGATTTCCTGGGAATGGACCGGTTAACAGGGGTGTTTGCTACGGATATTACATATACAAAGCTCAACAATCAATCCGCAACCATCAGGATCCCTATAGATTCTTCCAGGATCTCTTTAAGAGATTTCAAATACGGTTCAACGATAAACTACAAAACGCTGTTTTTACCAGACACGATCAGTGTAGATACTTTCTATTCTGCGGTCAGCACAAAACAGATCGTTGCACCCGCATTTATAAAGATCAATGTAACCAATACTTATCTTAAGAATGCAGGCGCTAATTTTTCAAGATCTGTATGGGATAATTCCAGATGGGGCTTACTGGCCGACTGGACCACCAGCGCGGGAGCAAAAAATGTAAACAATACTTACGGCAGTTATGAGCTCAGAAACGGATCCGTTGGGATGATTTCCTTTGAAGCGGGATGGGGACTTCCGGCGATTACCGATGCGCTGATTTATCAAACGGTAACCCTGCCCGCAGGTACCTATTCTTTTGAAGCTAACGGCCTTGATCAGAATTCAGGAGGAACGAGGTATATCGCAGTAGCGGCAGGTAGTGCATTGCCATTGGTAGCCAATATTCCAGGAGCTGCAATCAAATATGTAACCTTAAACCCACAACCCGCTACGGCCACAGTGAAGCTGGAGTTTACCTTAACCCAAACCACTCAGGTGTCGATCGGTTTTGCTGCCACCATGCCGGCAACCGGCCTGTACACCAAAATTGGAAATGTTCGCCTTTACACCGTTCAGAACCTGTAATATGTCCTGAATCAAAAGACCTGGCAGTTCCCCATGTTCAGCAAAGCAGCTGATGAACTGCCAGGCTTTTATTTTAAAAATCAATCTCCTTATTTATCCATTATGCTCAGCAAAAAAATGTATTTAATCATTTTGTTGTCCTTGCTTTTCTGTAAACAGGAAAATGCAATTGCACAGCAACCACAGCAACAGCAACAACAACATGCAATGATGCCAGGATCAGCCAGTCCCCAAAACGCGGTTGTTTTACTGGACTCCACATCATTTAACAGTCAGACTAAATTTGAAACACTCTGGAACATGTTTTATCCCTGGGGCAGAGACCACAACGGCTCAGCAAGGATGTACAAGGAGCAGGTGTCCATCATTCCCGGAGGGGTGCTTCAGATTACCGCAAAACGTCATGAAGCCTGGGAGGGGAAGAGCACCTCTGATCCTAAACTCAGGATATTTTACCATTCAGGAGCAGTCCATCTGAAAGAGAAAATAACGGTCAGCGAAAACAAACCCCGCTGGGTCATTAGTGGTGATTTTCAGGTCCCCTCGACCCCGGGAACATGGCCCGCATTCTGGATCACAGGTGCTGCAAGCTGGCCTCCGGAGAGCGACATTATGGAGTTTAAAGGAACAGATACGACCTGGCAAAATACCGCAACCGGACCGGATTGGAAACACCTGTCCTGGCAAAATAAGCTCTCGGCAGTGCCCAAACCCCAGGATTGGCACAATTACAAAATTGAAATGAAAAAGATCTCCTCCACAGCGGTCAGCATCGAATATTTTATCGATGGGCTCAGGACCGACACGCATCTGGCAAACTTTGTAGGCAAACCTTTCTGGCTGATCATAAATATGCAGATGGAAGGGGATAGTGGTACCGCTGGTAAGTCTTTGCAAACAGCGGAGATGAGAGGGAGAAATATCTATGTAGCAGCCTATTCTAATTAAATCATTAATAAATATTATGAAAACTAAATCTTTGATATTCAGCATTGTAGTTTTATCAGTTGTAAGTGCTGGCTGCGAAAAGGCAGCGGTTCCTGCAACAAAGGAAATTGAAAGCCCGGTATCGGTTACAGCCAAAATTCCAACCTTAACTACTGCTGCATTTAGTAGTGTTACCACCGTATCGGCCATCACCGGAGGAATGGTATCCGCTAATGGCGGAGCCTCCGTTACAGAAAGAGGAATATGTTATGGGCTTAAACCTAATCCAACCATAGCCGAGCTGGTGGTGACGCCCAGCAGTGTGTCTGGTTCAGGTGAATTTGTTGCCAGGCTGACCGGCTTAACCGCTTCCACAAAATATTATGTCCGGGCCTTCGCCAAAAATAGTGTAGGGGTTGCTTATGGTAACGAAATCGAACTGAATACGGCTAATGTAGCTGGTGCCACTTTTACGTTTACACCGATGTTTATCATCGGATCAACCCTGGCGGCAACAGATGTAGAAGTGCTGACAGACGGGGGGAATGCAGTGACCGAAAAAGGAATTTGCTGGGGTACTTCCGTTAATCCAACAACGGCTGATCATAAGTTGAAACACAATAGTACAGGGACAGGTAAATTCCGGACAATGATCAAAGGCTTGAGCGAGAAAACAGATTACCATGTCAGGGCATATGCCATCAACGCCAGTGGCGTTACTTACAGCGATGATGTTACTTTTAAAACCAGGCCTGCAGGAAAAATGACTTACACTTTTAACAAAGCCCAGAATCCTACCGCAGAGCAATTGGCTGCCTACGACCGTCTGCAAATGCCTGTTGACAGCGCTACCTGGTACATCAATAACTTCAGTTCCACTACAAAACACGTTTACCTCAATTACGACCCGGGAGTGCCAACTGCAGATGCCAATAATGAAGGCTGGATGAGATTTGGGGCAAGTACCGGTGTGCAGAACATCAGGACCATGCTGCACGAAATGAACCATACCCTGGGAACCGGAACTTCTTCCTGGTGGACAGGGAAAATTGTGGGGGGCAAATATCAGGGGCAACATGTAAATGCATTGCTGAAGAAAATTCAGAACAGCAGTGCAGATGTGCAGTTGAGTGGCGACAGTCAGCATTGGTGGCCATATGGTTTGAACCAAAATTCAGAGGTTACTTCCAGCTGGGATTATGTGTACAACTGTCTGATTATCGAAGCGATGAGAAAAGACGGAATGACCACCTATAGCGGTGCATATACCCCCTGATCAATAGCTTAAAAGAACTCCTTTCCTAAAGTAAAACACTCAGGGAAGGAATAGGACCCGAATTTTCGTCAGCATGCTTCTTTCCAAAATCTGATTTGAGGGAAAGAATTGTGCTGACGATTGTGTTTAATATAGCGCTCCGACCGACTATTTTATTACATTTGAATCCTAAAAAATTATAGCTAACCAAAAAATGCGTTTACTGCAATTTCTTATTCTTGTTACGTGTTTTTTGGTTCAGCCTCCAGCCGCAAAAGCCCAGTCATGGCCAGCAGACAATGGGAAGTCTCTTTATGGCAATTACGCGCTGAAAACCTATACGATTTCTGACGGACTTCCATCCAAAAACACAACGGCAACTTTCAAAGATAAAAGAGGTTTTATATGGGTAGGCACAGAAAATGGCTTGTGCCGTTTTGATGGGTATACGTTCAAAATATTTTACCATAAGCCGGGCGACAAGACCTCGATCAGCAACAACTTTATCAGCACCATTGTGGAAGACCGTAAAGGCAGGTTGTGGGTAGGCACCATGGACGGATTAAACATGATGGACCCGCTTACAGAGCAGTTCCAGTCTTTTTACCACAATGAATCTGTCGCCTCTTCTATCAGCAACAACAAAATATGGTCCCTGCTTTGCGACCGGCAGGGCATCATCTGGATAGGAACTGATGATGGTTTTAACAGGTATCAGGAATCTGCAAACTCCTTTATCGTTTATCAACCCAACCCGAAATTACCCCATGCTATGGTCGGCAAGTCGGTCAACTCGATCATTGAAGACCAGCAGGGAATGCTTTGGCTGGGGAACTGGAGCGGTGGACTAAACCGCTTCGACAAACGGACACAGCAATTCAAAAACTTCCCGCAACAACAATTACCGGGGCTGAAAAATCCGAACGATGTATGGGCACTTGCCTATGATGAAAACGGAGCGATCTGGGTAGGGACCTATTGGAGTGGATTGTTTCGTTTTGACCTGAAAAAAAACACCTTCAGCGCCTTTAAAACACCGGATAAAAGTAATGTGGGCATTTATAGCATACTTCCGGTTTCGGGCAATACTTTGCTGGTTGGTGGAAGCAATGGCTTTCATTGGCTGGATATCCGGAATAACAAATGGGAACCCATAAAAAACCTGGTCAATTATGCCTTTGGCGATGCTTACAAAGACCGTGACGGGATCATCTGGATCAATGCAAAGAATGGTTTTCTAAAGATCGACAGCAAACAATATAAGTTTGACCTGAAAGCTTTTAAACTTGGGGATGCGGAAGTGAAAACCATTGCGAGTAAAGACGACCGGATCTGGGTGGGCACGAATAAAGGATTGTATATGTTCGATTATAAAACCGGACAGCTATCGTCATTTAAGAAAAATCCTGCACCAAACAACAGCCTGGAAAGCAATGACATCAGTAAACTTTATTTTGATTCCAAAGGCTTATTGTGGATCCTGACCGAGGATGGCTTCGACAGCTATGACCTGCAAGGGAAGACCTTTTCCCATCATGACCATCATTCTGCTTTAGGCAGCCTGTTTAATGAGGATGTTTTCCGGGATATCCTGGAAGCTGAACCAGGGGTCTATTACCTGGCTACCGATGCAGGGCTTAAAGTGTACAACAGCCATACCAATACTTTCAGGCACTATTATAGCAATAAGAACGACAAAAATTCCCTGAGCAATAACCACTTGTATTCCTTATTAAAGGACGAGAAAGGAGACATCTGGATCGGGACTTATGGAGGCGGACTGAACCGTTTTAATCCCCGGACGGGAAAATTCCAGGTGTTCCGTACCTCAGAGCGCTCTGATGGAGGAATCAGCAGTAACATTGTAAGAGGTTTATTTCGGGATTCAGAACAGAACATCTGGGTGGCGACTCCCGATGGACTAAATAAATTTGAGGTTAAGAACCAGAAATTTGTGGTCTATTCAAAGAAAGATGGCTTTGCCAGCAATGTATTCCGGGACATCACAGCAGACCGCAATGGCAACCTCTGGGTGGTTACCGAAAGCGGATTATCGAGATTTAATCCCAAAGGCATGAAGGTCAGGAATTTTGATGAGGCCGATGGCATTTATGTGAACTCCGTCCTTCTGAATGCCGGAAAAGACATTTACCTGGCCGGAGCATTGGGCCTGATCAGATTCGATCCCCTGGCAATTCCTTTCAACAATGCCATTCCACCTGTCTATTTCACCGATTTTCAGTTGTTTAATAAGTCTGTGCTGCCGGATCCAAAGGGGCCACTCCAGCAAAACCTGAACCTTACGACAGCGCTGAGCCTTGATTATGAGCAAAGTGTGTTCTCCTTCGAGTTCGTTGGACTCAATTACCGCTATCCGGAAAAGAATGAATATGCTTATAAATTAGAGGGCTTTGATAAAAAATGGAACCATGTAGGAACACAGCGAAAAGCCACTTATACGAATTTAAATCCTGGCACCTATAAACTCCGGATCAGGGCATCGAATAATGATGGCGTCTGGAATGAAGAGGGAAAGGTCCTGACGATCAGGATTCGCCCGCCCTGGTACTGGACCTGGTGGGCTTATGCGCTCTATGCTGCCACAATCGTACTGGCCATCTACCTGTACATGAAGTACAGGAACAAACAGGCCGACCTGAAATACAAAATAAAAGTAGCGAGCATAGAAAGTGAAAAGGAAAAAGAACTAAATGAGAAGAAACTCTCTTTCTTTACCAATATTTCTCATGAGTTCAGAACCCCATTAACCCTGATCATCAATCCGATCAAGGAATTGCTATATCATGATGATAAAAATGTGGATACGAGTAACCTCAACATTGTATATCGCAATGCGAAGCGATTGCTGAGCCTGGTAGATCAGTTGTTACTCTTCAGGAAAGCAGATTCTCAGGCAGACAAACTGAAGGCCGTGGACCTGGATATCGTCAATCTTTGTAAAGAAGTTTACCTCTGCTTTTCCCATCAGGCCAGTTCAAGAGCCATCAAATATGACTTTACAAGCTCCTCTGATCACATCTGGATCTATGCAGACCGGGAAAAGCTGGAGATTGCCATATTTAACTTGTTATCAAACGCCATTAAATTCACTCCTGAAGGAGGAAGCGTCAGGCTTGAAATTCTGGAAATCACAGATAAGATCAGCATAAAGGTGATCGATACAGGATGTGGCATTCCGGAAGCAGCAGGCGAGAAAATTTACAACAGATTTTACCAGGAAACCGACGAAAACAGTTCTTTGAGAACTGGTTTTGGGATAGGATTGTTCCTGGTCCGGAATTTCATAGAAAATCATGGTGGTTCCATCACCTATACCAGTGTGCCAAATCAGGGGACCACTTTTATCATCAGCCTGCAGAAAGGAAATCAGCACATCCATCCCGATCAGCTGCTGCCAGCTACCGAAAGGAGTTCGGTGTTATTGATGGAGCTGGCAGAAGAGGAAGTCCATGCACAGCAGGAGGAAACACCCTCCATTGCCGAACCGCAGGGACAAGCCCTGGCCTCAGAAAAGAAATCAATGCTGATCATAGACGATAATAAATCGATCAGGGACTATCTGGCCGGTGTTTTCAAACCATATTATCATTTGCATGTGGCTACAAGCGGGGAAGAGGGCATGACGATGATCAGGGAACTGCTCCCGGATTTCATCATCAGTGATGTGATGATGCAGGGGATCAGCGGGATTGAAATCTGTAGTCAGGTGAAAGAAGATCCAGCCTTAAGCCATATTCCTGTAGTGTTGCTTACCGCAAGTTCTTCTCCGGAGATTAAACTGAAAGGATTGGAAATCGGGGCAGATGATTACATTAGCAAGCCTTTCGACAAAGACCTGCTGGTAGCCAGAGTAGCCGGTATCCTGAAAAGCAAAAGCAATCTGCAGAAGTATTTCTATAACGAGATCACCCTAAACCCGGATGCCTCAAAAATCTCCGCTGAATACCGGGATTTTCTCCAGGAATGCATCAGAATTGTAGAGAAACACATTACCGATCCAAATTTCAATATTCAGGTGCTTGCAGAGGAGATCGGGATTTCCCGCTCCAGCCTGTTCAATAAAATAAAGTCCATTTCCGGAAGGTCATCCAGCAGCTTTATCCGTTTCATCCGTCTGCGGAAAGCAGCAGAAATCTTTATCAATACAGATAATACCATTTCTGAAACGATGTTCATGGTAGGGATGAATGACATCAAATATTTTAGGGAGCAATTCAATAAATTGTTCGATATGAACCCTTCAGATTATATCAGGAAGTACCGCAAAAATTTTTCGAATAACCTGACCGTAAACAAAGAGCTCAAAAAGAAATAGCTGATTTTTATCCTCCAGCAGCAAAATTGCCTTCATTCTGCGGTTTTACCCCTCACATATTCTCTGTTTACCCCCCTGTATTCTCTTTAAAACCATCGAATTTAGCTTTTGTCAACAGGTTACAGGTAGCTCTGATCCGGCTGTGCGCACAGCGGAGACCATCAGATTTACGGGTAACAGTTGATGAGCTAAATCCTAAAACCAAATATAAACTGATATGAGAAAAGTGATACAAAACGTGTATGCTCCGTTTTGGCTGCTGACAAAAAGGGCTTTCGTAGTAACCGCTATCAATGCGTTGCTGCTTTCCGCTCAGTCAACACAAGCTTCCGAAAAGCTGACTGTCAATGTACGCCAAAGTGTAGTAACTGGAACTGTTTACGATGAAACAGGAGGGGTACTGCCAGGGGTTAGTGTAATGGTAAAAGGCACCACAACCACTGTAGCCACCAACGAACAGGGTAAATATTCCATTAAAATTCCGTCCGACAATGCGATCCTGGTATTTAGCTATGTGGGATATACCAATCTGGAACTTCCTGTTGGAGGAAAGTCTGTGCTGAATGCACGTCTTTCTCCGGATGCCAAATCGCTGAACGAACTGATCGTGGTAGGTTATGGTACGCAGAAAAAGGAAACGGTAACAGGATCGATCTCACAGATCAAAGGAGCAGACCTGGTGAAAAGTCCGCAACCAAACTTATCCAACTCTCTTGCAGGAAGATTTTCAGGAGTAGTGATCAACAACAGGGGTGGGGAACCTGGTTATGATGGTTCAAACATTACCATCCGCGGACAAGCGACAACAGGCAGCAATAGCGTGCTGGTGGTGGTTGATGGAATTCCCGGGCAAATCGGCGGACTGGAACGTCTGGATCCTAACGACATTGAAAGTGTTTCGGTATTAAAGGATGCCTCGGCTGCGATCTATGGTAACCGCGCCGCAAATGGGGTAATCCTCGTAACCACCAAAAGAGGGAAAACAGGAAAGCCGACGATCAGTTATAGCTTTAATCAGGGCTTTAGTTCGCCTACAAGGATTCCAAAACTTGCAGATGCAGCAACCTATGCGCAATTGATGAATGAGATCAATTTTGATTCCAGTCCTTCGGGAGGAATGAACCAGTCTTACAGCGAAGCACAGATCCAGAAATTCAGAGATGGTTCTGATCCCCTGCTTTTTCCAAATACAGACTGGAGCAAAACGGTCCTTAAAGATGTAACTACACAAAATCAACATAGCCTTGCCGTATCCGGTGGAACGGATGATGTGAAATATTATGTATCGCTGGGTATGATTAACCAGGACGGCTTATATAAAAACGGGGTGGCCAATTATAAACAATACAACTTCCGCTCAAATGTGGATGCCAACATCAGCAAACGCCTGAAAGTAGGTTTGTCACTTGCCGGAAGAGAAGAAAACCGAAAGTTTCCCATCACCAGTGCGGGTGATTTGTTTCGCTCTATTTACCGCGCCAAGCCTATCGTGGCTGCATTTTATCCGAATGGATATCCTACCAGGGGAATTGAAGGATTAAACCCTGCGGTGTTAGCTACTGATTTAGGTGGAAGCAGCAATAGTCCTACACAGGTATTGAACGCGATCCTGAAAGGCAGCTACCAGATCCCTGGCGTCGAAGGATTGTCGGCAGATGGATTTTTCTCCGTGGATAAATCCAACGTATTTACTAAAGCTTTTAACAAACCTTACCTTTTATACGAATACCAGCCGGGCACAGATACCTACAAGTCCGACATCTATGGTGGCAACAACAAAAAAGCGACACTGAAAGAATCTCAGCAACGGGAATACCTGCTGACTTCCAATATTAAGCTGAATTTTGCCCGTCATTTCGGTCTTCACGACATCAATGCTTTTGTAGGTTTTGAGCAAAGCAGAAACAATATTGAGTATTTTGATGCGGAACGTTTCAACTTCGTGTCCTCTCAACTGCCGGAATTGTCGCAGGGTGGAACAGCAGCAACAGATTTCCTGAATTCCGGTTACAGCTCCAACTATAACCGCAGGAGTATCATCAGCAGAATTGCCTATTCTTATGCCGACAAATACCTGATTGAAGGTCAGCTTCGCCGGGATGGGTCATCTATTTTTGCGAAAGGAAATCAATGGGGAACTTTTCCTTCTGTTTCTGCCGGCTGGCGCATCAATAAAGAAAAGTGGTTCAGTGAACGGGTGAAGTTTTTTGACGAACTGAAACTTAGGGCTTCCTATGGTTCACTCGGTAACGACAATGTGAAGGGATTCCAGTTCTATGACAATTACGTCCTTGTGGGCAATGGATTTGTTGCACAGGTACCGGGAGGAAGTCCAACCATTCAGCAGGGAGTAGGCTTATCAAAACTGGCCAATCCGGACATCACCTGGGAAGTATCTAAAAAACTGGATATAGGAATCAATGCAACGTTCTTAAAGAACTTCACGCTGGAAGCCATCTATTTCAAACAACAAAGGTCTGATATCCTGGCCGCACGTAATGCTTCTCTTCCAGGATCATCCGGGATCGTTAACCCTTACAATGACAAAAGTGCCAATTACAACCCATTGGTTCCTTCAGAAAACATAGGTAAAGTAAATAGTGAAGGTTTTGAAGGTACGCTGGGTTATACCCATCGTGGGGCCGAATTTAACTGGGGTGTATCAGGTAATTTCACCTATGCTAAAAGCAAGATCATCTTCATCGACGAGGCATCGGGTACTTTGGCTTACCAGAGAGAAACCGGCGGCCCTTTAAATAGTTACCTGCTGTACAACAGCATTGGTTTGTTTCGTACACAAGCAGACCTGGACAATTATCCACATGTCCCGGGTGCCAAAGTGGGCGACCTGATCTATCAGGACATTAACGGAGATGGGCTGCTGAATGCGGATGATATGACCCGTCAGAAGTATGGAAATATCCCTCAGATCACTTATGGCTTTAACCTCAACGCTTCTTATAAAAACTTCGATCTGTCGGTACTCTTTGCAGGCCAGGCGCAGGTGAGTCAGTATGTATTGCCGGAGTCAGGCAGCATCGGGAACTTCTACAGCAGCTGGGCAGACAACAGGTTTAGTGCTTCCAATCCAAACGGCAGTTTTCCGAAAGTAACCGAGCGTGCGTCCAATGCCATCAGTGGTGGGAGCTACAGGAATACCTTCTGGATGAACAACGCTTCTTTCCTGCGACTTAAAAACGTGGAACTGGCCTATAACCTGAAAGCAGATTTTCTATCGAAGATCAAGGTTTCAGGAGTCCGGTTATTTGCAAGTGCATTCAACCTGTTCACCATCACCAAAGTAAAAGATTATGATCCGGAAGGCAACAGCGAAAGCGGTCAGTTTTACCCTCAGCAAAGGATCATCAACTTAGGGGCAAACGTTAAATTTTAAATCTTGTCAAAATGAAGTATAATTATAGCATACCAGTTTTTATCTTATTATGCGGTGTACTGGCACTGAGTTCATGTAAAAAAGATTTTCTGGACGTTAAGGCAACAGACCGGGTTCCGGAAGAAATGCTGGAATCGGATACCGCAGTGTTTGAAGCTTTTGTGACTAATTCTTACATAGGAATAAGAATTCAGGACAAAGAAGCAGATGGTACAAATCCCGGATTTGGCCGTGGCTTTGAATACAGCATGTGGAGTTCCTTAACAGATGAGTCCATCTATAACAACGATGATGCCACCTGGCTGATCCAGAGAGGACAGCTTGCTCCTGAAAATCTGGGTGCACTGGGCGTGCTTTGGAGCAGAAGTTACCGCAGCATCCGCGAATGCAATTATGCCTTGAGTGTGTTGGCAAAGATCGAAATGAGTGCGGCGCATAAAAGAATGATCGAAGGTGAAATCAAATTTATCAGGGCATTCCGCTATCAGGACCTGATCAGAAACTATGGTAAAGTCGTGCTGATGGGAGATCTGGTCTTTAACTTAAAAGACAATTTGCAGGATCCTGCTTTGTTTAAACGCGTACCCATCAAAGAAGGGATCGATTATGTTATTGCCCAACTGGACGATGCGGCCTCAAAACTGCCTTTAGACAATAGCAACACCTGGGTTGGAGGAAGAGCCACAAAAGGAGCTGCACTGGCTTTAAAATCCAGACTTAGTTTATATGCAGCGAGTCCTTTGTATGCCGCAGGCACCTGGGAGGCTGCTGCTGCAGCTGCACAGCAAGTCATCGCCCTGAACAAATACAGCCTTTATCAGGGAGGTTATGGCAATATGTTTCTGATCAACCAAAGTACAGAATCCATATTCGAGCGGATATACACCAAGAATGCCAACCATGTGCACCTGGAAATCGCAAACGGACCAAATGGTTATGGCGGATGGGCAGGAAACACGCCTACGCAAACCATGGTGGAGGCTTACGACCTGACCAATGGCTTGCCGGCAAATACAAGCAATCCATTATATGATCCGGCAAAACCTTATGAGAACCGTGATCCCCGTTTCAAGGCCACCATATTGTACAATGGTGCCGCTTACCGCGAACGTAATGTAGAAACCTTTATCCCAGGTGGAAAAGACAGCAAAGATGGAAATGACAACTGGAATACGACAAAAACAGGATACTACCTTAAAAAGTTCATGAACGATGCTTATCCATTGCAAAACCCTTGGGGGAATGCCGGGTTCCAGCCATGGATCTATTTCAGGTACGCAGAAATCCTGCTTAATTTTGCAGAAGCAGCAAATGAAGCTTATGGTCCTGATGCGGTCCCTGCCGGAGCTACAATGAGCGCCCGTCAGGCCATCAATTTGATCCGTTCCCGAGCGAGTGTCAATATGCCGGCGGTGGTTGCAACCGGACAAGTTGATATGCGCGCAGCGATCAGACATGAACGTCAGATAGAACTGGCCTTTGAGGAGCACCGTTTTTACGATGTAAGACGATGGAAAATTGCGGAGGTAACAGAAAACCTGCCTTGCCGCGGGATCATCATTACCAAAAATAACGATGGCAGTTTCAGCTTTGCCAGTAAGGTTGCACTGGACGGACGCAAGTTCGAAACCAAGCATTACTGGTTGCCGATTCCGAGAACCGAAATCCTGGCTTCAGGAAATAAACTGGAACAGAATCCTTTTTATTAGAATTTAAATACACGCACCTAAATACCTGAACTCCGGAAAGCCTGGCTTTCCGGATGTTTTTCATCCTTTCATCCCAATTAAGAAGAGAAGATATGTTTAAGAATAAAAATCTGGCCCTTGCGAGACTGACCTTCGCGGTTTTGCTGCTTCCAGCCCTAAGCAAAAGCCAGGATGTTCTTCCGATAAAGATCAGAATTGACGCAGCGCATCCGCTGCAGACCATAGAAGGGTTCGGGGCTTCCGATGCCTGGACCTGTCAGTATGCCGGCCTTTGGCCGGAAGAGAAAAAAAAGAAAATGGCCGATCTGCTGTTCAGCAATGACTTTGATGCTAAAGGAAATCCGGTTGGGATCGGACTGAACCTCTGGCGTTTCAGCATCGGTGCCGGTAGTGCGGAACAAGGTGCCGAAAGTGGCATCAGAGACAAATCGCGCAGACAGGCTTCCTTTTTAAAACTAAACGGAAGCTATGATGAGCAGGCTATGCCTGGGCAGATGTGGTTTATGAATGCGGCAAAGGCAAGAGGGGTAAAGAAGTTCCTTGGATTTGTGAACAGCCCGCATGTGAACTTCAGTTTAAACGGAAAAGCTTTTTCCAGTGATGGCAAAACAAACCTCGATTTCAGCAAAAAGAATGCATTTGCGCAGGATCTTTTGAAAACCATTCAAATCATAAAAAAACAGACGGGTATCACTTTGGATTACCTCAGTCCGGTAAATGAACCCCAATGGAAATGGGACGAAGGCAAGCAGGAAGGTTGTCCCTATACCAATGCAGAAATCGCAGAGCTGGTGAGAACATTGAGCCCGGTTTTAAAGAACGGAGGGCTAAACACCAAAATACAAATTGCCGATGCCGGGCAACTGGATTACCTGACCGATCATAAGGACACACCTAAAAGTCAGCAGATCTCCTATTTTTTTGATGCCAAATCCCCAGGTTATCTTGCAGAATTACCCAATCTGGACCGGAGCATTTCCGGACACAGCTATTTCACCACCAGTCCCGAAGATCGTTCCATACAGATCAGAACAAAGGTCGCCAATGAAGTGGAGAAAGCGGGAAACCTTCGGTTCTGGATGTCGGAGTACTGTGTGCTTGGCGATGGCCTGTTGAAAGGCGAAGGCAGGGATACCGGAATGACGACAGCCCTGTTTATTGCAAAACTGATGCACCATGATTTCAGCTATGCCAATGCGACCTCCTGGCAATGGTGGCTTGCCGTTTCGGCAGGTGATTATAAAGACGGACTTGTATACCTGGACAGGGACAAAAACCATGACAAAAATGATGGGACAGTTGTGGAAAGTAAAATGCTCTGGGCAATGGGCAATTACAGCCGGTTCATCCCCGAGGGCAGTCGCAGGCTCCCGGTAAAAATAGAAAATATTGATCAGGTTTATGCCTCAAGCTACAGCCATGCTGGTAAAATCATCACCGTCATCGTGAATACCCGAAAAGAGGCGCTGTCTCTGGAGATCGATGGGATCAGCAAAAAACAAAGAAAAATAAAGACATATACGACTTCATCAGGCCAGAGTCTGAGATCTGCTACAGTCAATTCAAATTCAATAAAGATTCTGCCGAAATCGATCACCACACTTTTGAGCGATGAGCACTAAATCCCTAAATCAACCCCAAATGAAATTTTTAAGATACATCTGTTGTCTGCTGGCCCTTCCTTTAACGCTCCTGACCAACACCGAAAAAGCCAATGCCCAGCAGCATACTTTCAGCCTGAGCGATTCGACCTTTCTCCTGGACAATAAACCCTTCCAGATTATTTCTGGGGAGATTCATTACCCGAGGGTGCCCCGGGAAGCCTGGAGACAACGCATGAAAATGGCGAAAGCCATGGGCCTCAATACCATCGGAACCTATGTGTTCTGGAACCTGCATGAACCTGAAAAGAATACCTTTGACTTTAGCGGTAACAATGACATCGCTGAATTTGTGAGGATCGCCAAAGAAGAAGGACTCTGGGTTATCCTGAGGCCCAGCCCTTATGTTTGCGCAGAATGGGAATTCGGCGGATATCCTTACTGGCTGCAAAATGAAAAAGGCCTCGTGGTAAGGAGTAAAGAAAAGCAATACCTCAAAGAATATGAAACCTATATCAAAGCCGTAGGTAAACAACTCGCCCCCTTACAAATCAACCATGGTGGAAACATCCTGATGGTACAGGTGGAAAATGAATATGGTTCTTACAGCAACGACAAAGAATACCTGTCCATCAATCAGAAGTTATTCAAAGAAGCCGGATTTGATGGATTATTATATACCTGTGATCCGGAAGCAGACCTGAGCAATGGACATTTACCGGGATTATTGCCAGCCATCAACGGGCAGGACAATCCGGCTATCGTAAAACGCAAAATCAAGGCATTAAATGAAGGTAAAGGTCCGTTTTTCATTGCTGAATGGTATCCAGCATGGTTCGACTGGTGGGGGACCCCACACCATACCGTTCCGGCAGAAAAATATACCGGCAAACTGGATGCGGTATTAAAAGCAGGCATCTCCATTAACATGTACATGTTCCATGGAGGCAGTACCCGTGGTTTTATGAATGGTGCCAATTATAAAGATACCACGCCTTATGAACCCCAGATCAGTAGCTATGACTATGATGCACCTTTAGATGAAGCTGGTAATGCAACCGATAAATTCATGAAGTTCAGGGCCGTGATCCAGGCAAATCTGCCTGCCGGACAAACACTTCCTGAAGTTCCTGCAGCCAAACCTTCCATGGTGATCCCTGCGATCACTCTTCAATCTGTTGTTAAAGTAAGTGACCTTTTAACTGCTCCAGTAAAGCAGCTGAAACCCATGACTTTTGAAGAGCTGAATCAGGCATACGGATTTGTCTGGTATCGCAGTACACTGGATGGTGGTAAAACAGGAACCCTGAAAATCAAAGAACTGAGAGATTATGCAATCATTATGATCAATGGAAAACGTGTGGGCATTCTGGATCGCCGCAATGCTCAGGACAGCCTCTCGATCAGCTTGCCTAAAGGAAAGGTTACCCTGGACATTCTGGTGGAAAACCTGGGAAGGATCAACTTTGGACCAAACCTGCTCAAAAACAAAAAAGGAATCACACAATACGTCAGCTTTGCCGGTACTGAAGTTAAAAACTGGACCATGTTTAAACTGCCTTTCAATTCCGTTAATCAGCTGAAATTTAAGTCTGTCTATAAAGCCGGCAATACCCCGGTACTGAGAAAAGGAACCTTTAGCCTGGAAAAAACGGCCGATACTTACCTGGATATGCGGAAATGGGGAAAAGGAATGGTTTGGCTGAACGGTAAAAATCTGGGCAAATATTGGGAAGTGGGACCACAGCAAACGCTATACCTGCCTGCAGAATGGCTGAAAAAAGGAAAAAATGAAATAGTGGTACTGGAACTTTATAAACCGGAACAAACTTCCTTATCCGGACTTGCCAGGCCAATACTGGATCAGGTAAATCCAAATGTAAAATAGAAAACAGAGGGTTAAGATACAATCTCATGTGGTTAAATTTTGAGCATTTATAAGTCGGCCGGTTCTATACTTTTATAGTCAGATCTATAGACCTGATCTGATACTTCAAGAAACACAGCATGAAACCGAACATCATGAAACGCAATACCATGAAATCATTATTCCTGATACTCACTGCCGGAACGGTTGTACTCCCTGCAAGTGCACAACAGAAGAAAGACTATCCCATACAGCCTGTGGCTTTTACCCACGTTCATGTAAATGATCAGTTCTGGGCACCAAAGATGCAGGTGAATGCCGAGGTGACCATTCCTTATACTTTGCAGAAGTGTGAAGAGAACGGGCGGATCAATAACTTCCGGATGGCGGCACATGAAGTCAAAGGGGGCACGCTTTCTCAGTTTACTTTTGATGATACCGATGTTTATAAAGTAATAGAAGGGGCTTCGTATGCCATGCAGGTGAAGAAAGATCCGGCAATGGAACGTTATATTGATTCCTTAATTACGATCATAGGAAAAGCCCAGGAAAAAGACGGTTACTTATTTACCTTCCGGACTGCAAACGTAAAGAAACCTCATGAATGGATAGGAAGTAAAAGATGGGAAAAGGAAGAGGACCTGAGCCATGAACTTTACAACGCAGGCCATTTATATGAGTCGGCAGCAGCCTATTATGAGGCAACAGGTAAAAAGACCCTACTCAACATTGCCCTTAAAAATGCAGATCTGCTGGTTAAAGTTTTTGGTCCCGGAAAACTGCAGATCTATCCGGGCCATCAGATTGTAGAAATCGGCCTTGTCCGCCTTTACCGCATTACGGGGAATCAGAAATACCTTGATCTGGCTAAGTTTTTTCTGGATGTAAGAGGACCAAAGGGCGATCCCTATAACCAGGCAAATGAGAAGGTGGTCGATCAGCAAACCGCCGTCGGCCATGCCGTAAGAGCCACTTATATGTATACCGGGATGGCAGATGTTGCCGCCCTTACCGGCGATCAGAAATACCTGAATGCCATTGATAAAATCTGGGAAGATGTGGTCTATAAAAAGTTGTACATCACAGGCGGTATCGGTGCTACAGGCAATGGAGAAGCTTTCGGTGCAGCTTATCAACTGCCCAATATGTCGGCCTATGCAGAAACCTGTGCGGCCATCGCCAACATTTACTGGAACAGCAGAATGTTTCAATTGCATGGGGATGCCAAATACATGGATGTCCTGGAAAGAACACTTTACAATGGTTTACTTTCCGGTGTATCTCTAAGCGGCGACCGTTTCTTTTATCCCAATCCCCTGGCTTCTATGCACCAGCACCAACGTAGTGCCTGGTTTTCCTGTGCTTGTTGTATTTCTAATATGACGCGGTTCCTGCCTTCCGTACCAGGTTATGTGTACGCACAAAACAACAACGATCTCTACGTGAACCTGTTTATGAGTAACAAGGCTGATGTGAACCTTAAAGCGACTAAAGTTTCCCTTACTCAGCAAACCGGATATCCCTGGAACGGAAAAGTGGAGATGAGTGTTGACCCGGTAAAGTCAGGCACTTTTGCCCTTCACATCCGCATACCGGGTTGGGCTGTCCAATCACCTGTTCCCGGAGATCTTTACCGTTATATGGATCCTGCTAAGCCCTCCTTCAAATTATTGTTAAACGGACAAGCTGCCAATTACAAAATGGTCAAAGGATATGCCGTTGTAGCACGTAAATGGAAAAAAGGGGATAAGCTGACACTTGATTTGCCGATGGAGGTAGAGAGAGTTCTGGCCAATGCCAAGGTAAAAGATGATGTTGGCAGATTTGCTTTTCAGCGCGGACCAATTGTGTACTGCCTGGAAGGACCGGACAACAAAGATGGACTGGTTCAAAACATCATGGTGGATAAAGATGCAGTGGTAACGACTGCCTTTAACAAAGACAAACTAAACGAAATCCAGGAAATCTCAGTAGAAGGAACAGGTACCAAAAGACAACTGAATTCAGACGAACTGATTACCGTGAAGCAAAAGGTGACCGCCATTCCATATTATGCCTGGGCCAACCGCGGACCAAGTGATATGACGGTTTGGATTCCCTATGAAGCTTCTTCGGCCCGTCCACAACCTGCACCAACAATTGCGTCCCTGAGTAAAGTCAGTTCTTCCTCAGATAATCCACGTTTGCTGGAGGCCATCAGAGATCAGTATGAACCAGTAGATTCAAAAGACACCAATTATCCTTACCTCCATTGGTGGCCAAAAAAGAACAGCAAAGAATATGTACAATATGATTTTGCGGAAACACAGACCGTTTCAACGTCTGAAGTTTATTGGTATGACGATCAGCCATGGGGAGGTTGCCGCATCCCGGTTTCCTATAAGATCTTATACCTGAAAGAGGGCAACTGGACCCCCGTTGAAATCAGCAGCGATTCAGGAATTGCTAAAGACCAATTTAATGTGGTTAAATTCAAACCCGTAAATACCAAAGCATTAAAGCTTGAAATTCAATTGCCGGCAGAACAATCCTCAGGTATTCAGGAATGGAAAGTAAAATAATGGAATCAATGGCTGGCATTTATGCCGGCCATCCTTTTTCATTACTATAGGTTTCATAGGAAAGCCTGGTGAACAGGTTTTCATCTTTCGTTTTCATCTTTTGATTGTAGGCCTCATCTGCCAGGTATAACAGGGCCTCAAAGTCCATTTCTTCCGGCATTTCAGTTGGGTCATTGAGCACCTGTTCATAATAATCTTTTCCGTTTGCAACCACACAGCACCTCACGTACAGGAAATAATCCACTGAAAAATGCCTGCCATCTTTGTAAGAATCCGGACCGATATTGGAAGCATATGCAAGACCATCCAGCTGGTACAATTTCTCTGAAAGGATTTCAGCAAATTGCTGGATGTCTGCTACTTCCATCGTAACCAGCTTTTTTAATGCCGGTTTTAATACGGCATCATCGTCTCCCGTCTTTTTCCAATTGAAAGAGGCGATGACCTCCCAGAACAGCTCTTCGTCCATCGATCTGTAGGTTGAAGCTGTCTTTTCAGGAATGGCCTGACCTGCTGATAATTCTTTATAACCGCTGCGTTGTTTGTCCTGGATCAGCTTTTCCACTTCTTTGGTACAGCTGCTTTCGTCTGCAAACTGCTTTGTGTTTTCCCTTGCTTTTGCACCGACTTTACCAAATGTAACCGTATAGCTTATACCTGATATTTCAACCGTCCAAAGCTTGTTCGATTCTCCTTCCTGATTTAAAAACGTTCTCTTCATTGGTAAATAGATTTATTGCTGATGCGCCTAAAATAGGACTATTTTTCTTGAAATGAAAACAGAAAAGACCAGCCAGGTGATCTGGTTGGTCTTTTCTACATTTGATATTTTGTCTTATTCGGGAGATGAGCTGGTTTTATAACTCCATTGTCTGGATTATTCCTTTACTGCTCGGATCACATAAATTGGTCCTGCGCTGTTTTTTGCTTTGGGAACCAGTTTTATCGTCACTTTATTTTTGCCATTGCTAAGCTCAGTGGGTATCACATAAGAGATCTCATAAAAACGACTCTCTTTATACTTGTTCAGATCCTCTGTGGCAATCAATGTTCCATCCACATACACTTCAAAGTTTCTTCCCCGGTTGTCCATTCCCCAATAGGAGGCAATGAGCGTATTGGATAATTTTGGGTCTGTTTTCATCTCAAACTGAAGAAAACCTCCTTCACCTGCCATCCTCCATTTTTTTCCATGTTCCTCACCACTCTGGGCTTTTTCCGATGAGAAATTATGATCCCGCTCTGGTTGCATCTCTCCAAACCTGAAAAGGTCAGTGGTCCGGTCGTCCAGTTCTTTTTGCAATCGTTTTTGTTCTTCGTACACTTTTTGCTGAACCAGCCATTGTTCCGGAGTAAAAACATCCCAGTAAACGCTGTAATGCTGGTTTTCTGTCTGATTGAAAGGGATAAGTGTGACATCATGAGGCCTGGCAATACCTGTGGTTTTAAAGCTGAGCTGTTTTTGATCCACCATTTTTAGCCATTCTTTCGGATCTTGTTCTGCACTTACAAATACGGGAACGCCCTGTACCGGATCCGGTTCGGTTAAACCCAGGTCACCAGCCAAAAGCACCGGGCCATAAAATACTGCCCTCCGGTTAGGATTGTCTGGCATGGCCTCTGTATACAATTTTTCAGGGGTGATATATTCAATTTTATCGTTGTTTTTCCAGTTTCTGCGGATCACATAATACCCGTTTTCTTCCGATACCTGTGCTGGTTTCCCATTAACGAGGAGCTGAGCATCAGCGGACCATTTGGGTTTCCTGATCCGGATGGCAAAATTCCCGGATTTAGCAGTATTGATCAGCAGGCTGGTTTTATCGCCGTAGGGCAAGGCGGATTCCTGTGTAACTTTCAGACCTTTGTCCTTCCAGTTCAGCACAGAAGGGATAAACAGGTTTACATATAAACTTCCATCTGCTCCTTTGAAGTAAATGCTTTCATTGTATTTGACATGGTTTTCCATCCCTGTTCCCACACAGCAGGTAAAGCTGTTGAACTCATCACTGTATTCCTTCTTGCCACCCATCCTTAAAGGAACAAAGTAACACATCATGCCGGTATGGTGGTTTTGGGAAGCGAGGATATGGTTGTACAACCCCTTTTCATAATAGTCAAAAAGTGTGGCAGAAGGATTTAGCGTAAACAGATGCTGGGTCAGTTTAAGCATGTTATAAGTATTACAGGTTTCGGTGGTGTTTTCAGTCAGTTTATCATTCAGCTTATCGGCCTCCGACAAATATTCGTAATTGCTGTTGCCACCTGTTACATAAGAATGGTGATTGACCACCGTGTTCCAGAAAAAATCTGCAATGGCAAAGTCTTTTTTATCTCCGGTAAGCTGATACCTGCGGGCACTGGCAATAATTTTAGGGATTTGGGTGTTGGAATGTTTTCCCGGCAAAACGTCTTTCTGTTCCGACAGTGGGTCCAGAACCCGCTTGTCATAAAATTTGTATGACAGATCCAGGTATGGCTTTTCTCCGGTAATTGCGTATAAATTCACTAAAGTTTCGGCCATCCCGCCATACTCGCAAATGAGCATTTTCTGTATTTGTTCTTCACTGAGGTGGTTAATGGTGGCACTGGTCCACCTGGCCAGCTCTTTTGCAGCGGTTAATGCTTTCGCATTTCCTGCATACAGGTAGGCGTCTAATAAACCAGCCATGATTTTATGTACGGTATACCAGGGTGCCCATCCGCCATTCAGGTCAAAACCGCGGGTTTCAATGTCCCCTTTGGCTACCCTGGCCCAAATGGTATCTTCGTTTGGAATCGCACCAATGTATCCGGTCTTCCGGGCCTGCTGACAAATCACCAGTTCATCAACGATATAATTGATTCTTTTCAACAGTTCCGCATCCCTGCCAGAGGCATACTGAAATGAAATGGCCGAGAGGTAATGTCCAAGGCTATGCCCGGCCAGTCCATCTGATTCCCATCCGCCATATTTTTTTGCTTTCTCTGATAGGCCTGCATTGCTTCTGAAACCGGCTAACAAACGATCCGACTCTATTTTAAGCAGGTAACTTACATCGGCTTTCATAGCGGTTTTAAAGGGACTTTCAAGAAGCGAGACTTCCGAAAGCGGGAAGGCATAGGCTTTAATGGGAACGGCATTTTTAACGGTCATCCTGGTATCGTTCAATCTGGGTACGTAGGATTGGGCATTCGCTGATAGGCTGCATAGCAGTGCTGCCATCAATAGGCTGGAGCAAAGGGTTCTGTTCATGGTCATTAATTGGTGTCTGTCTTAACAGGAATAAAATTAGGCAATTGGCCCGCGCTGGATATTGCCTAATTTCGCCAATACCGCTTGTATTTTAGCCAGTATACCAAGGTACTGATTGTCCCTTATAATAAGCGTTAACTTGACGTATATTAGCATCTTTTGACCGTATCTTAACCTCTTTGCTGTTGAATTCTTCCAGAGCTGCTAATATCTGTACATTAATGCCCAACAACCAACCACAACCTAAACAACCGACCATGAAAGTACTTCCTTTTACTTTACTTGTACCGGACGATAAAAGTGTAATATCCGAACAGATCGAGTTACCTCATTTTTATCAATACCTTCATCGTCATGAGGAATGGCAGATCACCTGGGTAGAGCGGGGAGAAGGTACCCTGATCGCTGGCAATAACCTGCATGCATTCCGTCCCGGCGATCTCTTCTTAATCGGTGCAAACCTGCCTCATTTATTTAAAAGCAATCCCGAATATTTTGCCGGCGATGAAAGTAAATACATTAAGGCCAGTTCTATCTTTTTCAATCCTAACGGCCGACTGGCAGGTTTGTTTAAAATGCCTGAGTTAAAAGCGGCAAGTGCTTTTTTGAAGAACAACAAACATGGATTTAAGGTCCCAGATGCCTTCGCTTCCCTCTTATCTGAACGGATAAAAAACCTGCATGAATCCAACGGATCGGCTACTTTGTTTGCTTTCCTGAATTTACTGGAGGTTCTTCAAAGTGTAGAAGATAGTGCAGTGCCGCTTTGTCCGGATTTTTATTCCTCCAATCTTTCAGAACATGAAGGCATCAGGCTCAGTAACATCATTAATTTCATCATGCGTAATTACAACAACCGCATTGATCTGGAAGATGTGGCCAACGCAGCTTACATGACCCCTCAGGCTTTTTGCCGCTATTTTAAAAAACATACCGGACATACCTTTATCTCATTTCTGAATGAAGTGCGGATCAATGATGCCTGCAAGAGCCTGGTTTCGGACGACAAGCCGGATTGTATTTCGGGTGTTGCCTATAAAGCCGGTTTCAACAGCATCGCAAATTTCAACCGGGTGTTTAAGAACTTAATCGGGCGCTCACCAAGAGCGTATATAGATGAATACCATAATGTAAGCCGGATCACCAGCATTGCAGGATGAACAAATCCTGCCAATTGCTACAGATATTAACGCCTTTTGACCGTATTCTAACCAATTGCGATTGAATTTTTGACCAGGGAGTTAATAGCTGTACATTGATACTCAACACCGAAAACGAACCAAAACAAAGACCACAAAATGAATAAACCATACCAATTACTGTTGATGATCTGCCTGCTGCCCTCAGCTCTTTTTTCACAGGAAAAAACAGCCTCCAGTCTCTACGAGCAAACCAGCGAAATGGGGACCACCATCATTACTTATCAGCAGGATGTCAAAGCCATTCAGGATTTTTACTGGCCTTATGTGACGGAGGGTACTTATCCGGAGATTGCCCGCGTCTACTATTCACCCGAACAGCGGGACCGTCTGCTCAGCGTTCAAAAAGAATACCTGAAAAGAATGGAGCAGCTGAATTTTGATGCTTTCAGTGTATATGGAAAGGTAGATTACCTTTTGCTCAAAAAGGAAATCAGGAAAGAAATTGCGGACTTGGAAAAAGCAGAAGTCAATGAAAAGGTGATTCTTAAATACATTCCTTTCGCCCCTGGAATTTATGCGATTGAAAAGGAAAGGCGGAGAGGTAAAGCAATGGATTGGTCCGCTGTAGCCGCAAAGCTAAATGCGATTACAAAAGAGGTAGGGGCTTTTAATGCCACATCAATCAACAAAACAACGCTGAACAAAGCACAGTTAAAAAATATAAAAGATGCGATATACGGTCTGAAGACGAGATTAAGAGGTGTTTATGACTTTTACAAAGGCTATGATCCTTTATTCGATTGGTGGATTCCTAAACCCTATGAAACATTGACTCAGGCTTTAAACAATTACGCATCCCTGTTTTCCGAAAAACAAAGCGAAGCAGCTGTTCAAAAAGATAGCAATTATGGAATAAAAGGGAATCCAATAGGGCAGGCAGAACTTAGCGCACAATTAAAAGCGGAAATGATTCCCTATAGCCCGGAAGAACTCCTGAAAATCGCGGAAAAGGAATTTGCATTTTGTGATCAGGAATTGTTAAAGGCTTCTGCAGAAATGGGTTTTGGGAAAGATTGGAAGAAAGCCCAGGAGAAAGTTAAACAGAGTTTTGTCGCACCGGGTAAACAACCCGAACTTATTGTACAATTGCAGGACGATGCCCTCGGTTTTATTCAAAAACAGAATTTAATGAACATTCCTGAGCTGGCAAAAGAAACCTGGGGCATGGTCATGATGTCGGCAGAAAGACAGCTGGTCAACCCATTTTTTACCGGAGGCAGGGAAATCAGCATTTCCTATCCAACAGCGGGTATGACTGACGGAGATAAGCTGATGAGCATGCGGGGCAACAATCCTTACTTTTCAAGAGGAACAGTACAACATGAATTATTGCCGGGTCATCACCTGCAATATTATATGAATAGCAGGTACAAGAATTACCGGGAACTTTTTACCACACCCTTTGGAATTGAAGGATGGACCCTGTACTGGGAACTGCTTTTGTGCGATAAAGGTTTTGCCAAAAGTCCCGAAGAGCGGATTGGAATGTTATTCTGGAGAATGCACCGCTGTGCAAGAATCATTTTCTCCCTCAATTATCATTTGGGTAAATGGACGCCGGGTCAGTGTGTTGACTTCCTCGTAGATCGTGTGGGACATGAGCCGGCCAATGCAGAAGGGGAAGTGCGCAGGTCATTTGAAGGTGGCTATAGTCCATTATATCAGGTGGCTTACATGATTGGAGGATTGCAATTGATGGCGCTAAAACACGAGCTGGTAGACAGCGGAAAAATGACCTATACCGACTTTCATGAACGGGTGATGAAGGAAAACCTGATTCCTATAGAGATGGTCAGGGCCACCTTAACCGGACAGTCCTTAAAAAGAGATTTTACCTCGCAATGGAAATTTTACAACTTCAATAAGTAGCCCGGTAACCTTAGCCTAAACCAACCAACCAACCAACTGACCGACCAGCCAAACTACATTTCATGAAACAACAACCAACAGAATTTAAGCCTTCACTCCGGTTAATCGATGCAACAATGCTTGTTGCAGGGAGCATGATCGGGTCAGGGATATTTATTGTCAGCGCGGACATTACCCGAAATGTAGGCAGCTCAGGCTGGTTGCTGGTGGTCTGGCTGATTACCGGATTTATGACCTTAACTGCCGCCCTGAGTTATGGTGAATTGAGTGCCATGTACCCGAAAGCAGGAGGGCAGTATGTGTATTTAAAGGAGGCTTACAATCCGCTGGTCAGTTTCCTGTATGGCTGGAGTTTTTTTACGGTCATTCAAACGGCAACAATTGCTGCGGTGGGCGTGGCCTTTGCTAAGTTTACAGCTTATCTATTGCCACAATTCAGCGAAGACAGGATCCTTGCTGACCTTGGTTTTCTACAGATTTCTTCTGCACAACTGCTGGCCATTGTAGTGATTGTGATGTTAACTTATGTGAACAGCAGGGGGGTAAACACCGGTAAATCGATACAAACTTTCTTTACGCTGGCCAAACTGCTGAGCCTTTTCGGCCTGATTGTATTTGGATTGTTTTTTATGCAGAAAGATATCTGGCAGCTCAACTGGAAAGATGCCTGGGAACTGAAACCTCTTGCAGGATCAGCAGGGATAGGTTCTTATACTACACTGGCCGCTTTTGGCGCAATTGCAGCAGCCATGGTGGGTTCTATTTTCAGCAGTGACTCCTGGCACAATGTAACCTTTGTAGCGGGTGAAATCAGAAACCCGAAGCGGAATGTGGGCCTGAGCCTGGCACTGGGTACAATCATGGTGACGGTTTTATACATCTTAACGAACATCATGTATACAGGGGTCCTTTCCCTTCATGACATTGGACATGCAGAGAAAGACAGGGTAGCCGTTTCGGCTGCTCAGGTGATCTTCGGGGGCTCTGGGACAGTGATCATTGCATTGATGATCATGGTCTCCACCTTTGGCTGTAATAACGGACTGATCATGGCAGGGGCGAGGGTGTATTATTCGATGGCGAAAGACGGACTTTTCTTTAAAAAAGTAGGCACATTGAACAAGAATGCGGTACCTGCATTTGGCCTTTGGATCCAATGTCTGGTTGCTTCGTTGTGGTGCCTGAGTGGCAAATATGGCGATCTGCTGGATATGATCTCCTTTGTGGTGGTGATGTTTTATATGCTGACGATAGGAGGGATTTTTATACTGAGAAAAAAGCGGCCTGATATCGAACGTCCCTATAAGGCATTTGGATACCCTGTTCTGCCACTCATCTATATCATTATGGGCCTTGCATTCTGCCTGCTGTTGATCGTTTACAAACCCCGTTTCACCTGGCCAGGTCTGATCATCACCCTGATCGGGATTCCGGTTTACTTTCTGATCGGTAAAGTTAAAAATAACCAGCGCGCATAGCTTATTTTCTGAAACTTCCTGGTATACCACAGGTACTTATGAAAATAAGTGCCTGTCGGTTGATGGTTAACCGTCAAATGGATATTTATTTATAAACGTCTGTTTGACGATTAATATATATTGTATACATTCGATAACTAATCAACCATCACCCTAAGTATCATGATGTTCAAAAAAAAACTATTTCATCAGCTTGGCCTTTCCCTGCTTATTCTGGGGAGCAGCCAATCGCTGATCGCACAGCAAACGACAGTAACTCTGCGTACAGACCAGTCTGCAGGGCAAATTAGTAAACACATCTACGGACACTTCGCCGAACACCTTGGCCGCTGTATTTATGATGGCTTTTATGTAGGCGAGAATTCAAAAATCCCGAATACTGCAGGGGTAAGAAATGACATTATTGCCGCGCTCAAAAATCTCAGCATTCCAAACCTGAGGTGGCCGGGTGGCTGTTTTGCAGACCGCTACCATTGGAAAGATGGAGTCGGACCTAAAGACCAACGCCCTTCAGTTGTAAACACCATGTGGGGCGGAGTAACGGAAGACAATAGTTTTGGAACCCACGATTTTTTGAATATGTGTAAGCTGCTGGGGACAGAGCCTTACCTGGCCGGAAATACCGGAAGTGGAACCGTTCAGGAGCTGGCAGATTGGGTGCAGTATGTGAATTTTGATGGCCGGAGCCCGATGTCCGACCTGCGCGTTAAAAACGGACAGGAAAAACCATGGGAGGTAAAGTTCTGGGGTGTAGGAAATGAAGCCTGGGGTTGCGGAGGTAATATGACCTCCGAATATTATGTGGGTGAATACCGCAAGTATGCAACCTTTATGGAAGGAAAAAACCTATATAAAATAGCTTCAGGGGCCAACGGTGATGATTACCATTGGACAGAGACTTTGATGAAAGGAATTCCGCTGAATATGATGGACGGCATCGCTTTACACCATTATTCAGTCCCGAACTGGGATAAAAAAGGCCCTGCAACAGGATTTACCGAGCAGCAATATTTTGATACCATGAAAAGTGCTTTACGTATGGAGGAGCTGATTACCAGACATACCGCAATCATGGATAAATATGATCCCAAAAAGAAAATCAGTCTTGTAGTGGATGAGTGGGGTGGATGGTATGATGTAGAAAAAGGAACAAACCCGGGATTTTTATACCAACAGAGTACCATGCGTGATGCGATGATCGCAGGCGCTACTTTAAATATTTTCAATAACCATAGTGACCGTGTTAAAATAGCCAACCTGGCCCAGTGTGTGAATGTTTTACAGGCCGTAATTCTGACCAGCGGAGAAAAAATGCTGCTTTCTCCAACTTACCACATCATGGAGATGTATAAGGTGCATCAGGATGCAACACTGATTCCGGTAGTGGTTAAAACAACTGATTATGTTTTTGGCAATGAAAAATTACCCTCCGTTTCTGTGTCAGCTTCAAAGGATGCTGCCGGACTAACACATGTTTCTGTAGTCAACATCAATAAAAATAAAGGGGAAGACTTGCAAATTGACCTCAGCGGAAAAGCTTATAAATCTGTTTCCGGGCGCATCCTGACAGCAGCGAAAGTTGATGACCACAATACGTTCGAAAACCCGGAGGCCATTAAGCCTGTGGCTTATCAGGCAGCAGTATTGAAAGATGGAAAACTGAACCTTAAACTTCCCCCGTTTTCAGTAGTCGTCCTGGAATTGAAATGATGATTTTACCCCCACAGTTGCAAAGAAATAACCGTCCCGTATTTCTAAGTAGGATCAGACAGGAAGATATCGGTAAAATAACTTACTACTCAGCTAATTTGCATGAGTTTTCAGAAGAATATTAAAATTAGTTTTAAATAAGATTTGCAATAGGGCAAATTGTTTCCACTTATTTAAACCCATTAATTATGAAAAAGTTATTATTTGTTCTGTTCCTGTCTTTTGCCTGTACGAGTATTTATGCACAAGTGAAAGCAACCAATCCGGATTTGCCCGTGTACAACAATGGCGATTCTTACGGTTATTACATTGACGAAATTCCAGGGGCACTTTATTATACCTGGACCGTTGTAGGGCCGGAAGGAGGATCAACGGTTTGGTATGCAGGAGATCGGGCAATTGATGTTGTTTTCTCTAAAAAAGGGATGTACGACATTATATGCACGGTTACCATGGCTGATGGACCCGATCTTCTGTTTGCCCTGAGCCCTTATGTTCAGGAAGAATAACAATGAATAACAAAACCGGTTACTGATCTGAAATGATTTCCTGCTTGTAACATAAATGTTAATATTCTGGGAATATCGGACAATATGCTCAGTATCTATCTGCGATTTTGCCTCTAGTTTTGGTTGAATACTAAACCAAAAACCAACAGGGATGAAAATCAAATTAATTATCTTACTTATTTGTGCTTTTGCAATCAACTTTGCAAAAGCACAAACCAACGTCATCAGAGGGAAAGTAACTGATGATTCCGGAGGCGGTATACCAGGTATATCGATCAAAGTAAAAGGCACTTCCTTGGGGACAGCCACAGATGCAAATGGTAATTTTAGCCTGCAGCATGCTGCTCCGGCCACGCTTATCATATCAGGCATTGGCTATTTATCTAAAGAAGTTGTATTTAACAACCAGTCAAATTTTACGGTTGTTCTTAAAAGCGACCTGCAGGACCTGAATGAAGTGGTGGTCACAGCGCTGGGCATCAAAAGAGAAAAGAGAATCCTGACCTACAGCTCACAGGAAGTAAAAGGTGATCAGCTGACACAGGCCAAAGAGCCTAACCTCGTGAATGCCATTGCAGGAAAGGTCTCCGGGGTGCAGATCACGAGTTCTTCGGGAACACCAGGAAGTTCATCCCGCATTGTGGTGAGGGGCGCAAATTCCTTTTATGGCAATAACGAAGCCTTAATGATCATTGACGGGATCCCGGTAGACAATTCGGAAAGGGGGAACCTCAATTCAGGCCCCGGAACAAACAGGATTGCAGATCTTGATCCCAATATTATTGACAACATCAACGTCCTGAAAGGAGGGGCGGCAACAGCTTTATATGGCTCAGATGGTGCAAAAGGAGTGATCATCATCACCACTAAAGCAGGGCAGAAAAACCGGAAACCAAGCCTCAATATCAGCTCGGGTTTTTCATTTGAAAACCCATTGCTCCCTGAGTTGCAAAATAAATACTCTTTGGGAACCAACGGGAACTATTATGACGGAGTAACACAAAAAACAAGTACTTCCTGGGGAGCGCTGATGGACACCTTGAAAATCAACGGACAGCCGGCAAAGGTCTACGATCAGTCTGATCTTTTTTTCAAAACAGGAAAAACCTATAGCAATACCATCAGTGTGGATGGGGGCAGCAATATCAGTTCTTATTTCCTTTCTTATTCCAACCTGAAACAGGAAGGAACAGTTCGGTCTACCTCATTCAACAGGAATACGCTTTTTGCAAAGTATAGCATGGAGGTGCTCAAAGGCCTCAATATGACTTTTTCATTGAATTATGCAAATACCAAAAACGACCGTCTGCCGGAAGGTTATGCCCTGGAAAGCCCGGTTTGGACCATCTTTTCTGCACCGGTATCCTATGATTTACAGCCTTCGCTCAATGAGGATGGCAGTCAGCGCCTTTTTCGCTTTTCCCGAAATAACCCTTACTGGGTCACAGATAACATTAAGAACAGGTCGGTCGTAAACAGGTTCATCCCAACTTTTACAGCCGACTATAAACCATTAAGCTGGTTAACGATCACTGAGCGCTTTGGAGCGGATGTTTACGTGGAACAGGATAAATATAAGGAATCGAGACTTTCGGTATCGAATCCTAATGGCAGGCTGGTCGATAACAATGTGAATTTCAGACAGTATAACAACGACATTATGGTGAATGCCAGCAAAACTTTTGGCGATTTCACTGCAGACCTGCTGCTGGGAAATAACATCATCTCTACCTATACCCAAAATATTTATGCGAACGGGCTTGGCATTACTGTCCCCGGACTGGATAATATGAGTGCAGCCTCAAATGTAACCTACAAAGAGGACAGCTACATCAGCAGGAAAATCGGGTTTTATGCTCAGGCCAATATTGATTATAAAAAGTTTTTGGTGTTGTCTCTGACCGGTAGGTATGATGGAAATTCTGTGCTGGCGAAAAAGAGCAACATGTATCCTTATGGCTCTGTGGCAACAAGCTTCATCTTCTCCAATTTCTTCTCATCGGGATTCTCAGATGTTATGAATTTTGGTAAACTGAGACTTTCCTATAGTACTGTTGGAAACGCAAGTATAGGAGCATATAGCTTACTGAACCCTTTTGAAAGTCAGACGGTAAGGAACATTGCTTTTCCTTATAGCGGACAGTCGGGATTTTTGATCAGCCCTGTATTAAATGATCCCAATTTAAAAAATGAACGGATCAACGAAATTGAACTGGGCCTGGAGACCGGGTTTTTCCGCAACAGGATTAACCTGGAGGTCACCTATTTCAATAAAAAAACAATAGATGGCATCATTCCGAATGTAGCAATTGCCCCTTCAACAGGGTATAACTCCACGAGTGTAAACTCTGCTGAAATGCGCAATCGCGGGATAGAGGTCCTGCTAAATGTGAAGCCGGTGAAAACAGAAAATTTTAGCTGGGATTTCACCCTGAATTATAGCCGTATCCGAAATAAGGTGCTGGCGATCTATGGGGATTTACAGCAGATTGGAAATGGCTTCACCAATATCATATTAAACCAGCCATACGGTGTAATCTATGGAACGAGATACGACAGAAATGCAGAAGGAAAATTGCTCATTGATGATAGTGGATTGCCGTTGGTAGCCGGGCGACAAGGAATTATAGGTGACATCAACCCGGATTGGATGGGTGGCCTGGTAAATAATTTCAGGTACAAACAATTCGGCCTCAGTTTTTCTTTTGATGTAAAAAAAGGTGGCGACATCCAGAACAACGTGGACGGCTACGGATACTTTTATGGAACACCGAAAGTAACCGAAAACCGTGGCCCAAGGGTAGTGGAAGGCGTTAATATCAATACCGGAAACCCGAATCAGGTGGAAGTAAACGGGCAGAGCTATTACCAGCGCATCAACGGAATACTGGAATCCGTAATTCAGGATGGTACTTACGTTAAATTGAGAAATGTAAGCGTTGGTTATACTGTTAAACCCTCATGGATTGCAAAAAGCCCTTTTAAGGCAATTTCTTTCAACATCACCGGTCGTAACCTCTGGATATATGCGCCACATTTTACCGGTGGCGATCCTGAAGTAAGTTCATTTGGTTCGTCCAACGGATCGCAGGGAATATACTCCTTCTCTACACCCACATCGCGCTCCTTTGATTTTAGTTTGAAGTTAACCTTGTAATTTATTAATACGATCAAGATGAAAAAGATATATCTGATTTTAACTGTCATCAGCCTTATGATTAGCTCAGGCTGTAAGAAATATATTGATGTAAATGAAGACCCCAACAGGCCGATCAATGTAACTGAACCGTTAATGCTGGCACCAATAGAAATGCTGATCTCCCAAAATATAAATGCGGCTGGTGATGGAAACTTAAGCATCGTTTTGCAGCAGTATATACAGGTGATCGCCCTGAATCAGGTAGCCCCAAATTTCGGCACCTATTTAATGTATAGCCAGGATATGGATGGCGACTGGAACAACATGTATGTACGGACACTCAATAACCTTGCTCTACTTAAGAGCAAAGCGGCAGCGAATGGCAACGCCAATTATTCCGGCATTGCCAAGATTTTAACCGCTTATTGTATAGGTACAGCAAGCGACGCCTGGGGAGATATCCCATACTCCGCAGCATTTGCTGGCAAAGGGAATCTGACGCCGGTATACGACAGCCAGGAGTCTGTATACAAACAAATCAACGCCTTATTGGAAGAGGGGATCGCAGATATCACAAAACAGGCTGGCCTGAAACCAGGTAGTGACGATTATTTCTATAATGGAGATATGGATAAATGGAAGAAACTGGCCTATACTTTAAAGGCCCGCTACCTGATGCACCTGACTAAAGCCCCGGGGTATAATGCCGCAACACAAGCTCAACTGGCCTTAACTGCATTGAGCAATGGAATGACCACGAATGCGGATGACCTGAAAATGGTTTTTGTAGGCACTCCGGGAACAGAAAACCCATGGCAGCAAAATTTCCTCCCGGCCAGTACACTGGTCCTTGCCAATACATTTGTAGATGGATTTAAAACAAGAAATGATCCCAGACTGGCCAAAATGATCGCACCGGCAAAAGAAACGGGACTTTATACAGGCCGGGAAGCTGGTCTTGACGAAATCGGAAGTCTGGAATCCTATTCTATTCCGGCAAATTTCTATGCCGCCCCAAATGCATTTAATTACCTGCTGAACTATACAGAAGCTTTGTTTATAAAGGCAGAGGCCACTCTAATCTTATCAGGTGCTACAGCAGCTCAGCCGATATACACGGAGGCCGTAAACGCACATATGGCAAAAGTAGGAGTCAGCAATAGCGATGCAAATGCTTACCTGAGCAGTCGCGGGAATTTAACCACCGCAAACGCCCTGAGATTGATTATCGAAGAAAAATCCATTTCGAACTTTCTGAATGCAGAGAATTACACAGACTGGAGGCGGACCGGATTTCCGTTATTAACAAAAGTTAAAAATGCCCTCTCGGAGATTCCACGCAGGGTATTATACCCAAATACGGAAATCATCTCCAACCCACAGCCACAACAGAACGCAAAATTAACTGATAGGGTATGGTGGGATAGAAACCTTTAAAAGCAAAAAGAACCTGTTCAAAGTCATGAACAGGTTCTTTTTTTACGCCGGTGTTTACTGATCCTATTGTGTTAAATAGTTATAAATTTCAGTGTTTTTCATTTGCTGTTGATATTCTGCCTGGGAACCAGCCATCATAGGATAGAAAAATACCTCTTTATTTCTGAAGGTGAAAGTACGGCTATACCCATTCTTACCTGCTTTTATGGTTTTCATGGCGCGATCCAGATCGCTTTTAAACTTCTTTTTGTTTTCTTTTTCGTCTGACAGATAAGACTTTAATTCCTTTGTTGCAAGCTCCTGGTTACTTTGACTGTCGATGATTAATCCCAGTAAATATCCATAAGCCTCATCTTTCCTGCCGGCTTTATAACATGTTTTTGAAAGGTCATAAATGATCCGTTCCATATCTTTGATATAAGTGGTTCCGCTTGACACTTCGTAACGGAAATCAAATGCTGCCTTTTTATAAAAATCAATGGCCTGTCCGTAATTTCCCTGCGACAAATAATAATCCGCCAGAGCATGGGCCGACAAATGTTGTATGTTTAAGAGTTCGTTGATCTCAAACTGATCTTTCTTTTTGAAGGTCGAAAAATCCAGGGTTAAAAAGTAATTAAACTGGGGAACATAATCTTTCAGGTTAAACCGCGTGATTTTAGTGTCTAACTTCTCTATGTTTTTGTGTAGTTCCTGATTTGATTTAAAAGACTCGTTCTGAACCAGTTCTTTTAATAATTGCCGGATATCATCCGTTCTGAAATCATGGAATAAGGGAAACTTTTCTCTGTCAGTCTTCTCCTCACCAACTCTGGTAATCCGCCTTTGCTCCATTTCTTTAACGGAATTTCCGGTATTAAAAATATCCTCACCAGAAATACTGATCTTAAAAGCATATATAATCACACGGGGTTTCTCCTGACTTTTATATTGATTGTCTATGCTGATCACATACATCCAGTTCTCGTCTCCGCGAACAAATGATATTGAATTTGGTTCATTTACAATAAACTCAGCTGGGTTCTGCGTAAAAGTTCCCTGTACTTCGGGTCTGTTCCTTAGCAATACGCTGAAGAATTTTGTACGACCTACTTCTTCCATCTTGTAGAGGTACTTTTGAACATATTCTTTCATATCTTCCGTTAAGCCCCCGGTTGATCTCGAGCGGATTGCCGAAACATTAATTTTATCGTTGTCGAACCTATATTTTGCAGGGAAAACAACAAGTTTAGCTTCCGGGTCTGAAAGTACAATCGCAATACCTACATTATCTTTTGAGAAATTGGACAGGCTTAGTTTTTTAGATTTCTCAAAACCTGTGAGCATCGTACTCAAGAACTTATAGTTGGGGTCAGCAGACGAATAGCTATTTACTACGGTTTTAACCTTGCTTTGTATGTCAGCATATTTTTCCTGGGCCTGTCCAATATTGAATATTGAAATAAAGAGGAAGTTAAATAAGAGTGTTCTTTTCATAATTGGGTAGATAGGTAAACGAAGATATTAAAAGGTCGTTATGTTGCGGCAATTAATGATCATTTTTGTGAAAAATGGTAACGGTTAGGGGCTAAGATATCATGCTCATGATTCGCTTTTCCGTTAAGAAAAGCGAACCTGCACATGTGCTAAAGAAATCATATATCATTTACGGGATTTAGGTCCCTTTGTCCTTTTCTGTTGCGGGGATATTTAACAAAACAATGGACAACAGCATCAATAGCACGCCTGTCCACTGTAAGAAACTGACCTGTTCTTTGAGGATCACGTAAGAACAGACGATGGCTACCGGAAGCTCTACTGCCATAATGATTGCACTGATACCTGCACCAATCTGTGATATGCCTTTGGCAAATAAAACCGGTGGGATGATCGTTCCGAACAAAGCGAGAAAAAGAGCCCATTTTCCCAAATCAGGATCCAGGATATGCGCGCTGCCCGCAAGTGCCTGTACATTAAAAAAGAAGATCCCTGCTGCCGAACCGGTTACAATGATCGCACTTTTTTGTAATGCTGCAACACTTTTTCCAACCCTGCTGTTGCCCACAATATAAATGGCATATAGTAAGGACGAAAGTAAAGCATACAAGATCCCTTTCAGGGACAGGTTTGTTTTAAATTCGGTCAGCATTCCACTAGCCAGAACTGTTCCTGTGATAATTAACAGAACCGTCATCAGCTGCATTGGTGTTGGTTTCTTTTTAAATACAAGCCATTCCAGGAATACGCCTATCCATACAAATTGCATCAAAAATACAATAGCCACAGAAGCAGGGATATATTTAACAGAAACATAATAGGTAAAGGTGGTCAGTCCGATGGTGATGCCTGTTAAGAGAAGTGCTAAAAATGACGACCAGTTTCCGGTTCTGATGGCCACATTGCCATTCTTTTTACCGGATATCAATACCAGTAACCATAAGGCAATCATACCAATGAAGGCTTGGGAAAAGGAGATTTCGGAAGGGGAGTAGCCTTCTTTATACGCCAACTTTACAAAAGTTGATAAGAAACCGTAGCTGCATGCTCCGGCAAAAACCATGATGATATATTTAATTTTAATCATGAATTGAGTTGTTTTAAATGCTGTTAATCCTAAGAATAATGAAGAAAATACATGCATTGCAAAACAACCCCAGGCATCAATGGGATGTCTGTTCAGGTAAAGGACTGAAGTTTACAGCTGGTTATTTTGCAAGCAAAATAACGTTTGGCGGAGGGGTATTACAAAATAGAAGTCCCATATCATTTATTTGAAATCAAATATAAAATATAAATCTCTCATTTAACAGGAATTAAGGAGAGATTCCCAAAAGCATAAATATCCCTGGATACAGGTATTTTATGGGCTGTGCTACTGGTTATCTTTGTAAAAAGACCAGACGATGCTGAACCAGGCTTTAAAAACAAAACTTTTTTATGCGATCTCATTATTACTCTACAGTATGATAGCCCAGGCGCAGACAGGTAAAAGTTATAAGGCATTAAAAAGTCACGATGTCCTGAAACAGGGAAACGTTGAGAAAAATAGATGGGAATATGATATACTTGATTTTAAGAAGGATCGGGTAGGTGTATTAAGCTACATCATTTACAGCGAACGTGTGGATGGTCAAACTTACGCTGTTGCAAGTGTGGATGATGATTGGAGCTATTATAAATGGCAGAAGCGCAATGACCTGATCCAGTTAGAGGGCTTGAGTGATGATAATGAGCTGAAGAGCCTGAAAATCAATGGCAATGGTTTTGTAAGTTCCAAAAACAAACGACTGATATTTAAGGAGCGTAAACCATTACAACCGGCAGATACGGTGATCGGGAAAACTTATGCGCTTAATTTGTATGATAATGAGTATTCTGCCTTTAGTTTCGACAAGGAAAATGTAGAAATCGCCTCCT
Organism: Pedobacter caeni; assembly: GCF_900129215.1. Classification (GTDB taxonomy): domain Bacteria; phylum Bacteroidota; class Bacteroidia; order Sphingobacteriales; family Sphingobacteriaceae; genus Pedobacter; species Pedobacter caeni. The sequence continues at coordinate 272,929 of NZ_FQUQ01000001.1, forward strand.
GGAAAGAGGTAGGCACAACAGAAAAGACATTTGTTATTGATGAAAGGGAAAAGCCAAAAAAATACAAATGGGTAGCTGATGGTAATTATATTCTGATCCTGGGATTTGAACCATGGGATGTTGCACTGTTCAAAAGCAATACCGTCATAGGTCTATATGAAGGTAAATTAATGCCACTGACATTAGAAACACGTAAACCAAAGAAATAGCTCCGTTTTTCTGTTAAGAAAAACAGAGCTATATGTTATTCAAATTGGCAGGCTTGAAGCCCGCTCTCAAAATTTATTTGGCAAATGAGAATCTTCTGGAGATACTGAATCCCCAGCGGTATTGCCCTTTGAGCCATGAACTTGTGGTTTGTGGAATGAACTGCATCTCCTGGATCGCGGTTGCATTCGTAAAGTTCAGGTGAAATACGTGTCCTCCGGTTTCCATTTCCAATCCTATACCCAGAGGGTTGTAAAATTTAGTGGCGGTAACCTCTTCCAGATAGGCTTTGTCTGCCTTATTCCGGAATGGCAGAAAGTAATCTATCACAATTGCCATCCGGCGGCTAAACTTCATCCTGCCACCTACACCAATCGCGAACATATCATTCTGATCACGGAAGGCGGTAAAGTTCCGGTGTACATAGCTTGGGGTCAGGGTAAAGGATAGGTTAGCGTTGAACTTCCTGGCCAGGATGATTTGGGCCACCCAATTCTGACGGTCTTTAAAGCCATCATAAGCAATAGGAGAGGCTGGATCATCCTTATTGGCGGATACCGCTGCAATCGTGTTACTTCCAAATAAGGTAACCGCAAATGGAATATGGTCATCCGTAGTTTGTTGCAGTAACCGGTATTTCAGGCTCCCTTCATAGAGTTGCTGCACTGCTGTAGCGCCTTTTGCTCTGGCCAGACCTACGGTCAGGTTATCAGTTATCCCATATTCAAATCCAATGCGGACATCAGTGGAGTTGTCTAATCCGAAAAACTTCCGGATTCCCCCGTCATTACCTGCAATGTCTCCAAAACGGTGGTCAACCTTAAAATCAAGCTCATTCTTGTAAAGGGTTTCATTGGTATGCCCGTTGATCAGTTTGGTGGATTTGAAAGTCGCCTTTACTTTCTCATTTTTAACAGAAGGAACTGCGAGCTCCTTTTCGAGTTCTTCCTGTGCAAATGCCGTCCGGGCACTCAACAACAACAGGACAGAAAAAATGATGATCTGTGGTTTAGCTATTTGTGTCTTCATTATTTTTTAGGTAAAAAGGTGGCCTGAATACGGACTTCAACGTATTCAGCAATGTTTTTAAATACAAGCTTTGGAATCTTAATGTCATGTTCAGCGATTTTCACTTTAAAGACTGCCGTGGCATTCAGCGTTCCTTTGCTGATCAGCAGGTCGGCTTGAGTGCTGTATGCTTTGCTGATGCCATGAATGTTCAGATTCCCTTCTACGGTTACCTTATAGGTGCCATCTGCGGCCATATTGACCGGATCTTTAATCGTTCCTTTAAATTCGGAAAGCGGATATTTATCAGACTCCATATAATTCTCATTAAAATGCTCCTGCATCAGTTTCTTTTTAAACTGAAAAGAGGTGTTTTTAACTTTGAAAATGAGGTTGCCCGATTTGGTGTCTATTACCGCACCTCCGGTGGCACTTTTCCCTTCAATATCCTCCATGATCGTGCTCGAGAAAAAAGATACTTTGGCGTTGTTACAGATCAGGATTTGCTGCGCATTTACTGAACAACTGATCAGGATAAATGCAATAAACAGACAGGTGTTTTTCATGGTCGTCCGGATTATTCAGGCATGTTATTATCGAACCATTCTTGTAAGGACTTCAGCTCTGCAGCAGAAAGACTTCCACCCCGGGGCATGGATTTGTTGACCAATACCGCCTGTTTGATTCTGGTTTGGCTGCTGGTCACAGAACTCAGCCCGTTGAACGTCCAGATTGCCGCTGCACCTCTTCCCGGAGCATGGCATCCGGCACATTTGGTTTGAAACAGGGCTTGGGTAAAATTGGCGTAGGTAACTGTTGACGTTGGTTTTTCCGGCGGCTCCGGCTTCATCTCGGCAGCCTGTCTTTTAGAACAGCTGAACAACAACAAATAGAGGAGCGTCAGGGCCAGATAGACCGGAGTTCGGGTAGGCCACCCGGTTTTTAATTTGATTTTCATAGCGGAATGATTAGGGGTTGAAAAATGTGTTCATTTAATAAATGTTACGTGAAACCATAGTTGATGGTTGCTTGCCCCCGCAGAAATATATTTTAAGCAATCAGCTTTTTTTGGAATTTGTTCAAATAATGACTAAATTATATAGGTAAATTAACATCTTATGAAAAGGCTCATTCTAACCATCTCCCTATTGGTAGCAATGTTTTTCAACCCTTTAAATGCGCAAGTCAAAAAGGCGGTCGTAAAGCCCAAGGGGAAGGTAGAATCGGTTAAAGAACCTGTGTTCAGCAAAACAGACTTTTTTAGCCAGACGCCGGATGGAGCTGTACAGATCATCAACGATGAACTCAAAAAACTCCAGATTACACTCAAAGACATTCAGGAAACAGCTACTTATGAGTATGATGTAAAGGGCAAAAAACTCAACAGCATGGCCACCACTTCCAGGCGATTGATCTTTGACAAAGGACTCAATGCATCAGTTGTTGCCGATAAGGGCGACAACATCACTGAAATCTCCCTTGAACTGAGTACTGGCAATGTAAAACAATTCAAATCCATAAAAAAAATGCTGGGCTTTGCTGGCTGGGCGGTGATCGGCCAGACGGAGTCTGACACTACTTTTAGAAATGGAAATCTCGTGGGAACCAGCTTCTCGTATCTTGCGCTGAATGAAGATGGCGAGCAGACCAATCAGCTGGTGCTGGCCCTTAGTATGAAACGGGTAGGGCTTTATAACTATGTTCCTAAAGAGGTCAGACCCTTCAATGCTCAGGACCTCAGCGTATATGACAATCCCGATGATATCGGTTATGCCATCATTGAATTTATGAAAAAGATGGGCATAAACCTCCTTTACCAGGACCGCGAGCAAAGCTTTGCGATGGACGGGGAATTGTCGGGCTATAGCCGGAGTTACTATTTCAGCAACTCAGTTTTCGTCACCATTAATACTTCAGCATTATGGAGGCTGAAAAGCATAGATCTGACCTGTAAAGATCCCATCACCTTTTCCAGGTTGAAAAAAAACACGGGCATCCTGCAATGGCCAAAAACGGGTAGCAACACAGAATCCAATTCCGATTTTTATGCACTTAATCACATCCGTTGCAGCGTTTATTCCAGCGCAAAGTATATGTTATTTGATGTCAAACCACTGGAGACAGATTTGTCCGGAAGGTTGGAAAACACAAAAGCCCCAGGTTTCGATGATCTGGCTTCCCTTTATCAATCGGGCCCGAAGGAGCAGGTAATTCGGACGATATCGAATAATTATGTAAATGGTCTAAAGCATGATGAGGTCTTAAAAAAATGGGTTTCTGATCCGCTTGCTGATAAACTTAAATTTTATTTTAAACCGCCCAATACCCCAATTGCAGTATGCATCTTTGATTACAATGTTTCCCTAAAGGACAACAACAGCACTGCAATGTACCTTTATTCCAAAGACGCCCAATACCTGAAAAACCTCCTTTCACAATATCAAAACAGCAGTTTCAGTTCGAAATACATTTACCTGATAAAAATGGACGGGAAAGTGGTTCAGTCGCCTATGGACTTTGATGAGATCTGGTTCCTGGACCGGTCAGTCAGAATGCAGCAGTTAGCCATGCAGGAGCAAAAGCAAGCTGATGCTGCAAGACAGAAAGAACAGGAAAGGCTGGATGAGATAGAAAGAGAAAAACAAAAAGCAGCCAGGTCAATGGAAACCTTAAATAAGCTTGGAGATTTTCTCTTGAAAACACCGAAAAAAAAGCCTTAAACATTTCAGTGTCCTGAATTCATCCTCAGTTTTTATAAATCATTAAATTTTACCTAACCATTAAATTTCCTACAATCGTTAAACTTCCTGTAATTATTGACTTTTCATAATTACAGGAAGTTTAATGATTTATAAACAATGAGAATGCCGTTTTTTACCAGAAAACAGTGTATAGTGCAGTCAGTATGCCCATAATAAGGAGGGAAGCAATGACAAATCCGGTGCTGACTTTAAACATCGCAGTGTCCACTTCTATGGCCTTCCGGTCAATTTCTTTTTCTGGTTTCCACAGACTGATCACTACCATAATGATCACAATTAACACAAAATCAATGGTCATTCTGTCCAGAAATGGGTAATCAGGAAATGCGCCGTTTGTCCATACCGGCAGGAACTTCAACACCGTTGAAATGGGAATCGTCAATAAGGCTCCGGTCATGGCTGCTGCAGCTGAAGTACGTTTCCAGTAAAAGCCAAGTAAGAAAATGGCCAGTACGCCGGGAGAAATAAATCCTACATATTCCTGTATAAACTGATAAGCCTGATCCAGTGATTTCAGGGCAGGGGTAACCAGCGCTGCAACAGTAAGTGACACCACCACTGCCCATCGGCCTACGCTTACCATCTTTTTGTCGGTGGCCTCTTTTTTAAAGTATTTCTTGTAAATATCCAGAGAGAAAATGGTCGATATGCTGTTTGCTTTACCTGCCAGAGAAGCAACGATCGCTGCGGTAAGTGCAGCAAATGCAATCCCTTTTACACCCGGTGGTAGTAAATTCATTAGTGTCGGATAAGCATGGTCTGGTTTAACCATTCCTCCATCAGACATTTCCGCATGAAACAGCCCTTTATTGTGCAGCACATACATCACAATTCCCGGGAGTACGGCAATTACCGGAATGAGCAGTTTTAAAAATGCGGCAAATAAAATTCCCTTACGCGCGGTTTTAAGGTCGGCACCCAGAGCCCGTTGCACAATGTATTGATTGCAGCCCCAGTAGGCGAGGTTGTTGATCAGCATACCCCCAATCAGTACAGAGAGGCCAGGAAGTTCTTTATAATACTTATGAGAAGAATCAAAGATCATATGAAAATGCCCAGGGGCTTCAGTCCTTAATACGGAAAGCCCTTTGAAAATATCCTGACCAAATCCATACTCCTGAGCAAGCAGGGAAAGTGCTAGATAGGTAGTGATCAAACCGCCAAGGATCAATACAATCACCTGGATCACATCGGTATAACCGATCACCTTCATTCCCCCTAAGGTTACTACCATTGAAAAAATACTCAGTCCAACAATACACCACTCAAAACTGAGTGTAGATATCGACGAAATGGCCAGTGCACCGAGATAAATAATGGAGGTCAGGTTCACAAATACATAGACCAGTAACCAGAATACGGCCATTACCGTGCTGACTTTATCGTTGTACCGCTTCGATAAAAACTGCGGCATGGTGAAAATCTTATTCTTCAGGTAAACCGGAATGATAAAGATGGCCACAATGATTAAAGTGGCTGCTGCCATCCATTCGTAAGAAGCAATGGCGAGCCCCAGTGCAAAGCCTGAACCTGACATTCCGATAAAATGTTCGGCCGAAATGTTTGATGCGATTAAGGAAGCTCCGATTGCCCACCAGGTTAAAGAACCTTCGGCGAGGAAAAAGTCTTTTGAGCTGATGTTGCTGGACTTTTTCTTATGATAAATATAATAGCCATAGGCAGATACGGCGATCAGGTAAACAAAAAAAACAATATAGTCTGAAGTTTGTAGTTGGTTCATGGTTTAGGCTTGGCTCTATTTATATTTGGCTTGATGGGATTCAGGATATATTGTGATTACTCACAGGATACCCTACTGTTGTACGAAATGTGGCGCTTCCGTACAACAGCAGGAGGGTTGATGGTCTTAGCTCAGGAGCTTAGAACTTCAGTGTAACCGGCAGGTATTTGCTCACCAAAGCCTGATAATAGGGTTTCAATTCTTCCCAGCTTTTTTGATTGGGGTTTTTGGAGTAGAGGTCATATGGGTTAAACAGGTTCACCCATTTAAACATTTCATGGTCCTTTTCGTTCATCAGATGATCGTAAGCCTGCTCCCGGTGCTGTGCATAAAAGGAGTGGTAACGAAGCATATACAAGCCTGGTTCAGGCAGGTGATCTTTCATCATATGGTATACATATTCATCATGGCCCCATGACATATGTACCTGGTCCAGACCGCAATTTTGAGTATAAACACCCAATTTGCTCTGATAAGCTTTATTGCTGAAATCCGGATTCTGACTAAAAAATTCAGGAAAAACAATTTTATCAGAATAGGCGCAGCCTACCGGGAAAGTATCGCCTACTACCGCCCATTGTGGTTCACCAAATAAGCAAAGTACCTTTCCCATATCGTGAATCAGGCCTACCAGCACCATCCAATCCGGATGTCCGTCATTTCTGATGGCTTCTGAGGTTTGAAGCAGGTGTTGCATCTGATCCAGGTCCGTATCCGGATCCGAATCGTCTACCAGTTCATTTAAAAAATCGAAAGCTTTCCAGATCGGCATTTCTTTTTTATCGAATTTCAGATAATCTGCTTTTTTCTGAATCACGAAATCATAAGTCTGGTAGGTATGGTTGAGCCGGTAAAATTCTCTTACCCCATCTTTTACCGTTTCTTCATAATTTCTGAATTCTTCTTCTTTTTTTTCTTTGTTGATCTCTGCAGGATCAGGATAGCGGTTCAACACATCGTGTTCCCATTCATCCAGATTCTCTAAAGGACTATTGTCTTGTGCTGCAGAATTGATTTGGTTAGTATTCATAGGATTGTAGATTAATCTTAATTGTTAATTCAGTCCGTTTAATAGTATTAAAGTTGTAGTTTTGAAAGGGTAGATGCTCATTTCTAGCCGGATTTATTTACTTAACCGATTAAGTAAATGATCAACCTAACCGAATTAACCAAAGTATTTTAAGTAAATGGGTAACATCACCATTAAAATGTTGGCTAAGGAACTGAACTTGTCAACCGCTGCAGTGTCAAAAGCTTTAAGGGATAGCCACGAGATTAGTGAACGAACCAAAACACGCGTATTGGAATTGGCAGCAGCTTTAAATTATGTGCCGCATCCCTATGCGGGAAGCTTACGGGAAAAGAAAAGCAATACCATTGCAGTCGTAATTCCGGAAGTGGCAGATAGTTTCTTCTCCTTAGCCTTAAACGGCATTGAAGCGGTGGCGATTGAAAATGGTTACCATGCTTTGATTTACCTGACCCATGAGCGTTTTGAGCGTGAAAAAACCATTCTAAAGGACCTGGAGTCGGGAAGGGTGGATGGCGTCATCATGTCTGTGACCATGAAAACCAATACTTTTGACCACATCAAAACTTTGAATAAGGCTGTACCCATGGTCTTTTTTGACCGGGTTTGCGAGGAAATTGATACGGCAAAGATCACCACAAATGATGAGGAATGCGGTTATCAGGCCACTCAGCATTTGATCGACAGGGGTTGCAAAAAGATCGCGATTTTGTCTATTTCAGAGTCCTTGTCCATCAACGCTAAAAGAATTCAGGGCTATCAGCAGGCACTACTGGATAGCGGCAGGCAATGTGAGGCATCCTATATCATTGATTATGGAGACGATCCTACTGAAAACTTTGAACGGCTGAGAAAACTCTTTCAGACTGCGGACAGACCTGATGGTATTGTGGCTACAGTAAGTAAAATGACCACTGATATTTATCTGGTCTGTATGGAACTCGGCCTCCGGATTCCGCAGGACCTAAAAGTAGTTTCTTTCTCTAACGACTCTACAGTGGCCATACTTAATCCTTCTTTAACCACCATTACCCAGCCGGCATTTGAAATGGGGAAATCAGCAGCCAGCATCCTGTTTAAAGCATTGAAGAATAAGTATCTGGTATTGAGCGAAGAAAGTATGGTCATTCCCTCAGAACTTATTGTTAGAAACTCTACCTCATCCGCTGTTTAGATGAATACTTTAATCTTTTACGCGTTGTTCTTTGGCATCGCCCTGCTGATCATTTACCTGACAAATATTAACCGCAATAAAAATTACATATTATCAGTGGATGTGCTTGCAGGGCTGAAGGCTATACATCTTGACTATGTTAAATGCGAAACCTTTTCTTCAGGCAGGAAAGGGAATGGGTATTACTTCTCCCGCTGTGAGCTGTTTATTACTGAGGATGCCCTGGTGATTTTCGGACTAGGCAGAATAAAATGGCTCAGGCAGCTTACCGGCCCCTTAATTTTAACAAGCAATTCAGCAGCATACGCATTCAAACTACCGGGTGCCAAACTCATAAAACCAAAAAATATAAACCTCAATTCATTTGGTGGGGACATTTACATTGAATTTGTCCAGCCGGGCTTTATCGATACCAACGTGGAATTTAGGCTTGAGGGTATTTCAGATGAGCACAAAAAGCGTCTTCAATTTTTGAATACAATCAGCTAACAAGCCGTGCAATTGACAAAACCGGTATTGTACATTATTAAACTTTCAGTAATTATTGAAAGTTTAATAATGTATGCTATATTTGTCTATGGAACTCGCAGAAGCAAAACAAAAATTCATAGAAGCCTGGGGTAAACTGGGCTCAGAATGGGGGATTAATCGGACCATGGCTCAGGTACATGCTTTATTACTGATCTCACCAGAGGCCCTTACTACAGAAGAAATCATGGATACCCTAAGTATTTCCAGAGGTAATGCAAATATGACCCTGAGGGATCTCATTGGATGGGGCCTGGTAGAAAAGCAACATCGGGCGGGTGAGCGTAAAGAGTATTTCTTTGCGGATAAAGATACCTGGAACGTTGCAAAACAAGTAGCTAAAGAACGTAGAAAGAGAGAGCTGGATCCGGTGATAAAAATTCTGGATGAACTATCCAATGTGAAGGGTGATGGACAGGATCCGGAATACCTGACCTTCCATAAGTCAGTGACTGACATCAATAAGCTGGCGAAGAATGTCGATAAGACATTGGACACCATGATCAAAGCAGAAGAGAGCTGGTTTTGGGGATCAATTGTTAAAATGTTCAGGTAACCACTGTCATAAACAACATGTTTAAGATAGCTTCTGATTTAAAAAAACAATATCAAATGAAATATAAACGGATTGTATTAGCCGGTGGCAATGGTTACCTGGGGCGTGTTTTAGCTGAATATTATAAACCTCAGGCAGAAGAGGTGATTATTCTGAGCAGGAAATCTAAGGCTGCCGATGGAAACATCAGAACAATCCTCTGGAACGGTAGGGAAGAGGGTGATTGGTGCGCTGCCTTGCAGAACGCAGATCTGCTCATCAACCTCTGTGGTAAGAATGTGAATTGCAGGTATACAGAGAAGAATATGGCCGAAATCATTGCTTCCAGGGTTGAGCCAACCACACTATTAGGAAGGGTTATCGAAAAGATGGACCATCCTCCGGGCCTCTGGATCAATATTACCTCAGCTACCATTTATCGTCATGCTGAGGACCGTCCTCAGGACGAAGAGACAGGAGATATTGGATATGGCTTTTCTATAGATGTTTGCCGGCAATGGGAACAGACCTTCTTTGCAACGAATACAGCCCATACCAGGAAGATCGCTTTGCGATTGGGAATTGTGCTGGGCCGCAGTGATGGTGCTTTTCCCCGCTTGCTGAATCTGGCGAAATTTGGTCTTGGTGGAAAACAGGGAGATGGGGAACAATATGTTTCCTGGATACATGAACAGGATGTCCTGAGGTGTACTGAATGGTTAATTCAGCAGAAGGAACTTGATGGAGTGCTGAACTGTACGGCACCCGGACCAGTTAAGAATAATACTTTAATGGCTGGTATCCGGCATGCTTATGGTATTCCTTTTGGGCTTCCTTCTCCCGCATGGTTACTGGAAATTGGTGCCGCAGTGATCGGCACTGAGACAGAATTAATATTAAAAAGCAGATGGGTATTGCCCAAACGACTCACTGATCATGGCTTTCAGTTTCAATTTGGAAATGTGGATCATGCCATTAAAGACATCCTGAGTATCAGAATATAAACCGAAGAATAATGACTATGAATTTTTATCAAAAGACCTTGCTTAAAGGTTTTATCGTATCAAACCTCCTGGCGCTATTTATGGTAGGGCTGTTCAAATACACAAAATTACAGGACAATGGGACATTGGTGTTTTCCATATTTGTGATTGTGCCTCTGATCATGGGAATCGTCAGTTCCTGGTTCTGGATAAAAGTTGATCTGAAAAGCAAGCCTATTATTGGTTACTCGATTTTAAATGGTTTGCTGGCCATTTTGCTAAGTTATGTCTTTCTGCGTGAAGGGGTGATTTGCCTGCTGATCGTATCTCCTCTTATTTTTGCGTTTATCATTACCGGGGCTTTTCTGGGACGAACGATGTTCCGTAAAAATAACCAAAGGCTAAACGTAAGTGTGTTTTCCCTGCTCTTTGTGGTTTTTGTAACCGATTCCCTATCGGAGCATAACTATGTAAACCTCGTTGCGGATGAAATCGTGATCAACGCCACACCGGAGCAAATCTGGAAGCATGTGGTTGCCTTTGATAAAATAGAAAAGAAAGACAATTACTGGTTATTTCAGATCGGTATGCCGAGTCCGTCGCAAACCACGGTAACTGGGCATTATAAAGGAGCAGGGCGGAAGTGTATTTTTAGTAACGGATATATTTTTGACGAGAAAATCGTTACCTATGATGTCAATAAAGACCTCACTTTTGACATCATTGGCCAACCTCTTGATCCTGAAATTATGGGACATATAGATATCCTTCGGGGTCAGTTTCTGCTGAAAGATAATGGAAACGGAACCACCACATTAATTGGCAACAGCTGGTATCGCCTGCATGTTTTTCCCATCTGGTATTATGACATCTGGGCCAAAAGTATCACCAGAAATGTGCATTTGAGAGTCATGGAACATATTAAAGTGTTAAGTGAAAAAGGATAGTTCATTTTCTTTTGTAGTCAGGCACCTGAGTTTTTTAAAGCACATTCCTTTATTTCCACAGGTGTTCGATAGCTTATTGAAAATCAGGATATTTGTGACGAAGCCATACCTCCTGGATTGGTTTGATGAAATAGAAGCCGAGGTGTTGAGTTGGGACGAAGCCGACATCAGTCTGCACCGTTATGGCGGACTGCAGTTTAATTATAAAGGAAAGGAAATAGGACATCTGCACAGTAATGGGTTACTGGATGTTTTATACCACAAAGACACAAAACTCCGGTTGCTGAAAGAAGGAAGAATTGAACCTCACCATGTCTTTGAAAAATCCGGATGGATCAGCTTTTACATTTTTACCAACGGGGATAAGGACTATGCTAAAGAACTTTTAAAAATGGCTTATGATAGGAGAGTAGCTGGAAATTTGTTAATTTGTAGTTATTAATTGCTTTTCATCCTAATTTATACCGTTATGAAATCTATCCAATACCTCACTTTAACTGTATGCGTACTCTCTTTGAGTGCATGTAGTATCTTTAAAAAACCTGCTAATGAACAAGCAGGAGAAGGTGCTAAACAAACCAATGTCATCACCGACCGGAAATGGAAACTGGTTGAACTTGCTGGTAAGCCAGTGGCCGATAAGATCAATGGTAAAGAACCCTTTCTCTTACTTCAGAAAACTGAGAGCCGTTATTCCGCTTCCGGAGGTTGTAATGGAATAGGAGGTGCTTATACCCTGGAAAACAATGGGAGAATAAAGTTCGAGCAAGGCATGTCTACGATGATGGCCTGCGATAATATGGAGATCGAACATGGGCTGAGTGCAGCTTTGATCTCTGCCGATAATTACACCATTAACGGAGACGATTTATCTTTAAACAAAGCCAGAATGGCTCCATTAGCCCGTTTTAAAGCGGTCAAATAGAACAAGATTTAAATCAGAGCCTGTATCACTTTCAAAAAAAGGGTACAGGCTTTTTTTATGGCTTTCCAATTTAATTTCTATTATTGCTGTTAAATTGAATAACTTGTATTCTCTATGGCCAATTATAATACCTGTACTGATAGCGAGTTGATTGCTTTATGGAAAGAAGGTAATGATGCCGTATTTAGAGAGATTTATCTGCGTTACGATAAACTTCTGTACCTATATGCTTATAAAAAACTCAGAAACAGAGAAGAGGCCAAAGATGTGGTACAGGATTCATTTGCCTGGCTTTTAAATCACCGCACTGAAATTCACCTGACCAGCAGCTTATCCGGATATCTTTATAAAACGGTCCTTCACCAAATTCTCGATATCTTTAAACATAAAGGCATCATTAAAAAATATGCCGAAAGTGGAGCGCATTATATCGACCTGGATTCTCCGGAAGCCGATTACCTGATCCGCGAAAAAGATATCGCTGCCTTAATAGAAAATGAAATTGCCGCTATGCCCCCGAAAATGAGGGAGATCTATACGCTAAAAAGAAGAGAGTTTTTAAGTACCAAAGAAATCGCCGGACAATTGGGACTTTCCACACATACCGTATCCACTCAACTTAAAAGGGCCATGAAGCACCTCAAGGTAAAACTTGGCGTAGCAGTATTCGTTTTATGGGTTCTTTCTTGAAAATTATTTCCCTTTATATCAGTTAGTTACATTGTGTATTCTGTTTTTTTATCATGGATGTACCTAATCCATGTTCCTGAATCGCCTTTACTTATTGTTGAGCAACAAGAGCAACGGAATTCAATGAAGAAAGACATCAAAGAAGTATTGGATAAGGTCAGTTCTGGTAAGGCCACTGCCGAAGAAGAAACTATGGCCAGGCTTTGGCTGCATCAACTCCACCAAAACGATGAAGCCGGACTTTCAGAACAAGAACTCAACGAAGTCAGCGACGAGATGTGGGCATCGCTGGAAGCGCATAGAAAACAACCCACACCCAAATCCAAAAAGTTATGGCCTTATATTGCAGCTGCAGCATCGGTAGTTCTGGTGGCAGGAATAGGCTTGTATTTTTATAGCAACCAACCTTCTGATCAGGTACAAGGTCTTCAACAGTATGCAAATGACGTTGCCGCAGGGAGCAACAAAGCTTACCTTACCCTTGCCAGCGGAAAGAAAATTCTGCTCAGCACTGCAACTAATGGAATGCTCGCAGAAGAGGGAGGGGTAAAGATCAGCAAAACAGCAGACGGACAACTCGTTTATACCATTGCTGATGAAGGAAAGAAATCAACCGGAAAATACAACCGCATAGAAACACCCATTGGGGGGCAATATGAATTGCAATTGCCGGATGGCACCAGGGTTTGGCTAAATGCAGCCTCTTCTTTAAAATATCCGGCATCTTTCTATGCGCAAAAAGAACGCAGCGTAGAATTAACCGGGGAAGCCTACTTCGAAGTGGCAAAAGATAAAACGAAGCCCTTCCTCGTAAAAAGCAAAGGACAGGAAGTAGAAGTTCTGGGAACCCATTTTGATGTAAACGCCTATCCGGATGAGCAGAGCATCAAGACCACCTTAATAGAAGGCTCGGTAAAATTAAATGGCCATCTGACCTTAAAACCCGGTCAGCAATCCGAGCTCAGCGATGGAAAATTCAAGGTGAAGGAAGTGAATGCCAATGATGCTGCCGATTGGAAAAACGGGGAGTTTGTGTTCAGCAATGAACCCTTAACGAGTATCCTTAAGAAAGCTGCCCGCTGGTATGGTGTCGAGATTGTCTACGAACAAAACCTTGCTAAAGTACCCACATTTACAGGTTCCGTTTCCCGCGCTGAAAACATTTCAAGTGTGTTAAATATGTTAGAAGAAACCAGTAATGTCCGCTTTTCCATAGCAGGAAAACAAATACGTGTAACTACCAAATAGAATATATCATCAGGACCTAACCAGTCCGCTAGTGAAACAACCTAACCGTCAACAACTAACCAAACAAAATGAAAAAAATCAAACACAAAGCAAGTTAGTACTTCAGGAGGTTTTTAAGAAAAAAGCCATGAAAGTGTATCAGCACTCCCATGGCAAAGATCTGAGTTAACCCAAAAAACAAATTTGAGATCCGTTTACGTATTAACCCAATTCACCAAAAGTATGAAATTAAATGCTTTTAACCTAGGTATGCTCTGCCGATGGCTACTGCCTGGACTTTTATCAGCTATGAACTTTGTTGTTGCGAAAGCACAGACAACGAATAAAAGAAGACTACTAATGAGAGTTAATTTGATCATCGCCATCATTACAACCTGCTTATTACAAGTCAGTGCAGCAGGTTTTGCTCAAAAAGTCAATTATGTAAAACAGAATACCACACTTCATCAGGTCTTTCTGGAGATCAAAAAGCAGACCGGCTTCAGGGTTTTATATTCTGATCAGAATTTAAACAGCCAGACAAAAATTAACGCCAATTTTAAGGATTCAGAATTGGCTCAGGTGATGGAAACCTTATTAAAAGACCAAAACCTGACCTACAAAATGGAACGTAAGAACATCCTGATTAAAACCAGGCCAACTGCCTTCCCCCAGACCAATACGATTCTTAAAGAGATTGACATCAGTGGAAGGATCCTGGACAAAGACAAAAAGCCATTGCCAGGCGCATCCGTAAGTGTTAAAGGAACCAATAAAGTGGTCAGCACCGACGAGAACGGAAATTTTTCTCTTAAAGGCGTAGATGAGCAGGCGGTATTGATCGTTTCTTTTGTCGGCTATTTGCGGAAAGAAGTACCAGTTAATGGCCTCCGCAGCTTAAATATTGAGCTTGCTGAGGATGTAAGTCTGCTGGGCGATGTCGTAGTAGTAGGTTACGATACGAAGAAACAAAGCGAGCTGACCAGTGCCGTTTCCGTAGTTTCTTCCGAAAAATTAAAGGACGTAACAGCCAATTCCATTGGAGCCATGCTGCAGGGAAAGGTTCCTGGCCTCCAGGTGGTGAACAGCTCGGGTGCGCCGGGTTCCAATGCAGAGATCAGACTTCGTGGGGTGTCATCGGTAAATGCCAACCAGAGTCCTCTTTTTGTTGTTGACGGGATTATCGGAGGCAATTATGATCCTAACGATGTAGAAAGTGTCACGATATTAAAAGATGCAGGTGCTACGGCCTTATATGGCTCACAGGCAAATGCAGGGGTGATTATCGTTACCACTAAAAGGGCCAGACAAGCCGAAACCAGGTTTGAGGCTAAAGTATCAACCGGTTTCAGGACTGCCGATTTTGGCAATATGAAGCTGATGAACGGCAATGAACTTTATGATTACCATAAAGAATTTTACCGCGACTATGTGGTAGGTGCCAGCAATAACTCTTATAAGATTGATCTGGTGAAATTCTACTCAGAACGTCCTTTATCACTACGTAACCAGGATTACGACTGGTCTAAGGAGTCTTTTAAAAAAGCCCCGATTTATAACTTCTACCTCTCCGCCAGTGGTAAAACAGAGAAGAACGATTATTATGTAGGTGCTTCTTATTATAAAGAGAAGGGCACTTTCATCAATACCAATTTTGAACGTGTCAACTTACGTGGAAACTCCACTTATCACTTCTCCAAAAAGCTTGATTTAACCAATAACATCAACCTCAGTGCATCACAAGGTCGGAGCTACGATTATATGGATGCTTATTATTCTTTCCTCAACATGCCCTGGGATAACCCATATGATGCCAGCGGAAACCCGGTTTATGTAGATGGTAATTCTACCTTTAAATGGTGGTCCAGAGATAAAATAAACCCGATCCATACGGTACAGAATTCAAACCACCCTTACAGAGGTTTTAATGTAAATTATGATTTGGGAATCAACTACCGCATCAACGACTGGCTTACCTTTGCCAGTTCAAACCGCTTGTCGGCCTCCTTCGACAAAGGTACGAACTACGTGTCGCCACTTGCTGCGGGTACCTACCGTGGCATGGGCTATCTGGATGAGTTAAACACCCTGAACTATGGCCTCATCAGCAACCAGTTGTTTAAATTCAACTTTAAATTCGGGGAGCACAGTTTAAACGGTTTTGCGGGCGGTGCTTTTGAAAGCAGTAAAAACGAAACCTCCGGTGCTTCTGGTAAAGGTTTACCGGAAGGTTTGAACGTGCCAGGGGTGATTTCCAGCAACCAGGTGATCATTGGCGCGCACAATAAGTACATCTTACAGTCGCTGTTGTCGCAGGTAAATTACAGCTATAAAAACAGGTATTTCCTGTCGGGCTCGTTCCGCTACGATGGCTCCTCCAACTTTGCCCCAAGTAAACAGTATGGCGGTTTTCCCTCTGTATCGGCAGCATGGGCGGTAAGCAATGAAGATTTTCTGGCCGACAACCACATCTTCAGCAACCTGAAAGTGCGTGCCAGCTATGGCATAACAGGTACTCAGGATATTGGTGCATCCCGTTTCCTTGGCTTGTTCTCGCTCACCACCAAATACAATTCAATGGTGGCCGCAGTGCCTTACCAGTTGGCAAGCCCAAACTTAACCTGGGAAAGTAAACGCCAGATCAATGCCGGTTTGGATATTGGTTTATTTAAAAGGGTAAATTTAACCGTTGATGTTTACCGCAATGATACCAAAGACTTATTACTGCAGGTATCGCAACCGCTGTCAGTTGGTTTCGAAACCAAATGGGAGAATGCGGGTACGGTCATTAACAAAGGGATTGAGCTGGGCATCAGTTCTACCAATATCAAGACCAAAGACTTTGAGTGGAACACTGATTTTACCCTTAACTTTAATAACAACAAATTATCGGACTTCCCCTCAGATATCATTAAAACAGGTTCATGGAGCATCTCACAGATCTACCGCAACGGCGGAAACCTGTTCGAGTTTTACATGCCAAAATGGTTGGGCGTAGATGCTCAGACCGGTGCGCCTGTTTGGGAAAAGATCATTTACAATACAGAAGGTAAAGCAGTAGCCAGCGAAAGAACATCGGAATATGCACAGGCCACCAATCAGGAAGTGGGCTCGGCATTGCCTAAATACCAGGGTGGTTTTAACAACAGTTTCCGGTATAAAAACTTCAACTTAAGAGTAAGCACCTATTTTAATTACGGCAACAAAGTATTTAGCAATAACCTGAGGTTTATGATGAACGATGGTCATGAACCGTATTACAATCAGATTAAATTACCAAAGGATGCTAAGATATGGAGCGGACCGGGTGATACACAAGCCACAGAACCAAGTCCGCAAAATGCAGCAAACTCTACCGAAACTTCCACCCGTTACCTAAAAGATGGAAGCTACTTTACCATCAGGAACATTGCTTTCTCCTACACCTTGCCGGCTGCATGGGCAAAGAAGATCAGCATGAGTGATGTCACTGTAGGCATTACAGCCGATAATGTGGCCACATTCTCTAACTTCTTAGGTCAGGATCCCCAAACTACCATCACGCCAACGCGTTATGCAACTCCGGGAGTTTCAGATTTCAAGTATCCCAACAACCGTCAATATTTGTTAAACGTCAATTTCAGTTTCTAAGCATATGAAAAATAAGATATTCATCATCGTCGCCTTTTTGATGGTTGCGGTAAGCAGCTGTAAAAAATTGAGTTCTCTCCCAAGTGATGCCATCAGTACGGAAACACTGGTCAACACCACTGAGGGATTAACCAATGCACTGAACGGAGCTTATGCGCTGTTTAAGGACCACATTGAATTTAACGGGAAGGTCGACCAGAATAACATGTACCTGCGCCAGTTTTATCACTTAACAGATTTTGCCAGCGATGACATTGTTTGCGGGCAGGTCACAACCGATCCCTTATACTATAGTTTTAGCCTTGACCATTCACCTTCACAGCCCAACAGCCGTTATTACTGGTATTTATCCTACAAGATCATTACCGGTGTAAACACGGTTATTGATGCGGTGGAGAAATCAGGTAAAAATGATGTGGCCACCAATCAATTGTTAGGAGAATGCTACTTTTTGCGTGCGTTCAGTCACTTTAACCTGGTTAGGTTATTTGGTAAACCTTATAGTGTTGCCCCTAATTCACCAGGTGTCATTCTGCGTACCAACCTGACCGATCCTTCAAAAAAAGCAAGGTCAACGGTTAAAGAGGTTTACGATTCCGTACTGGCTGATGCAGAAAAAGCTGCGGGTTTAATGACCCGTTCACGTGGGGTGCAATATGCCTCACAGGAAGCCGCATGGTCCTTACTGGCAAGGGTTAACCTATACAAGGAAGACAATGCAAAAGCAATCGAATATGCAGATAAAGTAATCAACTCCGGTAAGTTTACTTTAGCAACTAAAACCGCATATCCAAAATTGTTCGCCAATGCAACCAGCAGCAGCGAAACCATTTTCTGCATTGCCTTTACTGTTGTGGATGATTATGGGAAATTTGGTTCTATCGCCTCTATGATCTATTCGGATGGTAACTCGGGCTGGGGTGAGGAATATGCTTCTTCCTCCTTGCGCGCGGCCATGTCTGCACATCCGGAGGATGTTCGCTGGTCGTATATAGTTCCCTCAAAAGATGCTGCCGGAGTGGTCCAGAAGAAAAACGGGATCGAAATGTATTATATCAGTAAGTTCTCTTTCCAGGACAACCTTCCAAATTTAAGCTCACCGATTATGTTCAGGATCGCAGAAATGTACCTGATCCGTGCGGAAGCAGCAGCAAAAACAGGCGCTGTTGGAGCAGCCCTGGATGATGTGGACATGATCCGGAAAAACCGTGGACTGGAAGCGGCTCTTTATAACAAAGTACTTCCGGCAGGGTCTACCGCTTTAGATGTTGTCCTGGCCGAAAAACGCATCGAAATGGCGTTCGAAGGGCACCGTAGCTATGATGTGTTCCGCAACAAAAGGAGCCTGAACAAAGCCTATTGGGGATATCACCTGACAGGTTTAAAAGAGACCGATGTTGACCTTTCCAGAACACCAACAGGTTACCCTAACCTGACGGTGCCTTATACCAGTCCGCGGATCATTTACTATTTGCCCGTAGACGAGGTATTGAGTAACCCTCTGGCGCAACAAAACCCATAAACGAACGATCACCTTGTAACCTGCAAATTGATATGAAAAATTTAAAAACTTACCTGCTGTCTGTGCTGATGGCCGGTACGGTATTCAGTTCCTGTAAAAAGGATAAGACCGACATAAAAACAGATCTGTTATATGAAGTAACCGTTGATGGCGCTACAGCAATATTCCATATAAAAACCGAAGGCGTAACCAATTATCAATGGGATTTTGGGGATGGCAAAACTTCAACAGAAGCAAACCCAAGCCATACTTATCCCGGTAAAGGCAAATATGTGCCGACACTGATGGCCTCTGTAAACGGTAAACCAGTAGAAGCATCAACGGTGTTGCAGATCGCTAAAGTATCACCTGTAAAAATTAACGACAACTCCCTGGACGACTGGAGCACTGTGACTAAAAATGTGATCCCTTTAGGTTCAAAAAAGGGTATTTTTAATCAGGTAAAACTGGATTACGATGGCAACTATGTGTACATCTATGGCGAGATGACCGGCAAAAAAGCAGACGCCGTTATTTTTGATTTCTTCATCGATGCGGACAACAATGCGGCTACAGGCTGGCTAACCGGCTCCTTTACCGATGGTGGTTATGATGTGTTACTGGAAGGACAGTTGCTTACTGCTGGTGTAGATATTCTTTACCATACGGGTGCCAACCAGAGCGACTTTTCATATAAACCCCAATCGATAGCAGAGGCTTATACCCTGGGGACCGTGAAAGAAGAAGGCGGACTTGTCAAATTCGAAGCGCGCATTTCACGTGGTAAGCTGAAGGGGTTAACGGGTACAGGCCTGCGCATTGCTATACAGGTAATTAAAAACGACTGGTCAGTAAACCTGGGCAATGCGCCGGATGAAGGGACTTCAAGTTTCTTCCTGGATATGAACGAATAACTTAACACCAAAAGATTTATGGAAAAGATTTTAACTGCTGATCACCTGGCTAAGGGACGTTTAGTGTCTTTAGATGTGATGCGAGGAATGATTATGATCCTGCTTTGCGCGGAGAGCTGCCGGCTTTATGAAGCCATACAGCACATTGATCCGGCTCAGCCAATGGGAGGGCTGATCAACCAGTTCTTCCATCACCCATGGCATGGATTGCGCTTTTGGGATTTGGTTCAGCCTGCCTTTATGTTTATGGCAGGCAGCGCGATGTATATTTCCTACAGCCGTAAACTGGAAAAAGGCCAAAGCTGGCGCGATAACCTGCAACATATCCTGATCCGCAGTTTAAAGCTTTTTATTTGCGGTGTAGCACTGCATTGTTTTTATGCTGATAAACCCGTTTGGGAACTTTGGAATGTGTTGACGCAATTGTCATTCACGATGATCATTGCGTACCTGATCATTAACAGGTCCTATACCTGGCAACTGGTGTTTTCCATTGGCTTGCTGATCCTTACCGAAGTTTTGTACCGTGGCCTGCTGATGCCTGGTTTCGACCAGCCTTTTACAGAAGGAAAGAACTTTGGTGCTTATATGGATACCTTGCTGATGGGTAAAATCAACAGCGATGGCTGGGTAACCATCAATTGCATTCCTACCGCGGCGCATACCATCTGGGGAGTACTTGCAGGTAAACTGCTGATCTCAAACCAGACAACCGGCTATAAAATAAAGGCCCTGGTGATTGTGGGGATCCTTGGCCTGGTCATTGGCTTCGGCCTGGACCTGTCGGGGATTACACCTATCATCAAACGCATCAGTACCAGTTCGTTCGTCTTCGCCTCGGTAGGATGGGTCTTGCTGATTCTGGCTGCAGTTTACTGGTTGGTGGATGTGAAACGCAATGACAAATATGCCTGGATTTTTACGGTAGTTGGCATGAACGCCATATTTATCTACCTGTTTTTTGAAACGGTAGGCATGCAATGGCTAAATGACAAGGTGGCCATTTTTACAGGGGATATGTTACACCTGTTTTTAAATGTACCCCTAAGTGTAGCTGCGGTGGTTTCGGCCATAGCGGTACTGGTTGCGGAGTGGGGCTTGTGTTATTGGCTGTATAAAAGGAACATCTTTTTTAAACTTTAATCTCACCTATTAAACATATGATTATGATCAAAAAATACACTGGCTATGTGCTCGGCACTTGCCTGGCTGCAATGCAGCTGTTTGTTTCCTGTAAAAACCAGGAAAATAACCTGATTGAAATTGACAATGTAAATGTTAGTTACACGGAAAGTACTGAGGATTTTCCTAACCCGGAACGTGGCTTTTACCGTTATTCTGAAACCCGTTCCAGTAACTATGAAGTGTTGTCGGCAGAAGAATTGAAGGGCTATCGTTCCCCGCAGTCTATTGAGAGTGCAAATTACAAGGTGTCAAGTACCCTGGTATTCAGGTATTATATTTTGGATAATGTAGTGAATGCTGCCATATCTGCTACATTTCTCAATAATATAAAAAAGGATTTTGAAGCGGCACGCGTAGCGGGTGTTAAGCTGATTCCCCGATTTGTATATACCGTCACGGCAAACGCGGGAAACTGTCCGGAAGGTTTCATTTGTCCGCCATATGGTGATGCAAATAAAGCCACTATTCTTAACCACATCGGACAGCTAAAACCCATCTTGCAGGGAAATGCGGATGTAATCGCCTGCGTTCAGCTTGGTTTTATCGGAACCTGGGGTGAGCAATATTACAGCGACTTCTTCGGTGATGCCTCCAACAATGGCGGTCAGGGTGATAAATTACTGGACAACAACTGGAGAGACCGGATAGAAGTGATCAAAGCCTTGCTTGACGCTGTGCCCGTCGACAGGATGGTCCAGCTGCGTTACCCGCAGATAAAGCAACGGTATATTTATGGCGTTAACGCCCTGATCACATCGGCTCCTTTAACAGAAAGTAATGCTTTCACTCAAGCTGACATTGCACGTTTAGGTTACCATAACGATTGCTTTCTGGCAAGTATTAATGATTTAGGTACCTATGTGGATTATGGCAACAGTTCTACACCCAGCAAATCTGATGGCACCGTATTGAACACCTTGAAAGATTATTTTAAAGCCGACAGCAAATTTGTTGTTGTCGGGGGCGAAACGTGCTCCGACGATTACAGTCCTGCCAACGATTGCGAACCTGCGGGCAAAGCACAGGCCGAATTTGCCTCCTTACATTACAGTTTTATCAATGCGCACTACAACAACGCCGTGAATAACGACTGGCAGGATGGAGGCTGTATGGATAACATTAAACGTAACCTCGGCTATCGCTTTGTCTTAAAAAGTGCCTCATTGCCGGATAATGCGGTTAAAGGAACTGTGATGAACATTACCCTAAATCTTAAAAATGCAGGTTATGCCTCGCCTTATAATAAACGGACGGTTAAGTTGTTGCTCCGTAATACCCAAAATGGTGAGGTTAAATCTTTCGACCTGGCTACAGATGTCAGAAAATGGTATTCGGGCGCGGTAACAGTCACTGAAGCGATCAAGATCCCAAATGACATTGCTTCAGGCGATTATGAACTGTTACTAAACCTGCCGGATGCTTACGCAAGTATCGCGAAAAGACCTGAGTTCAGCATCCGGTTGGCAAATGCCAATGTCTGGGAGGCGGCTACAGGATACAACAAACTAAACCATACCCTAAAAATTAACTAAATCATCCGCAATAAATGATCAAGGCCATAAAAATATATTTGTTTTTAACCGCTCTGTGTTGCGCTACAGGTCTGCAGCTTTACGCACAAACCAGTCTTGTCATTAAAGAAGGCGAGCTATGGTATGGCGGAGCGGTAAACGAAGCCCATCTGATGCC
This sequence comes from Pedobacter caeni, assembly GCF_900129215.1. GTDB lineage: Bacteria > Bacteroidota > Bacteroidia > Sphingobacteriales > Sphingobacteriaceae > Pedobacter > Pedobacter caeni. The sequence goes on from NZ_FQUQ01000001.1 coordinate 295,605, forward strand.
TTTTAAAGATGGCTACAGCCTGGATATGCATGGAGATACCCGTGGCAACCAGGCTGTGCCACTACTGGTATCTACCAAAGGGAGGTTCATTTGGAGTGAAGAGCCATTTAAGTTTGCTTTCGAAAAAAACCGGTTGCTGATCAGTCAGACAAAAAGCGCGGTAACCATAGACTCGACTGGTAAAAATTTGAAAGAGGCATTTAGCATTGCCTCAAAGCGTTTCTTCCCTTCAAAAAATAAACTGCCCGATACCTTGTTGTTTAGCAAACCCCAATATAATACTTGGATAGAGCTGGTATATAACCAAAACCAAGTGGATATTTTAAATTATGCGAGGGCGATCATTGACAATGGTTTCCCGCCAGGTGTATTGATGATAGATGACAACTGGGCCGATTATTATGGACGCTTCGATTTCAGAGCAGACCGGTTTACCGACGCAAAGGCGATGGTAGATACCCTGCATCAGCTGGGTTTTAAAGTGATGCTTTGGGTGAGCCCCTTTGTATCGCCGGATACCGAAGTATTCAGAGAACTACTTGCCAAAAAGTTGCTGCTGCTGGATAATGGGGGAGATGCTGGTCTGCAATGGGAAAAAGCAGAGAAACCAGCTATCATTCCCTGGTGGAATGGTTACAGTTCGGTCGTTGATTTTACCAATCCCGATGCTAAGAAATGGTTTCTCGGCCGACTGGAACATATGGTCAATACCTACCATCTGGATGGCTTTAAGTTTGATGCCGGTGATGCTGAATTTTATCCTCCAAATGGTTTGGCTTTCAAAAAAGTTAGCCCAAATGAGCATAGCAGGCTCTGGGGCGAGATCGGTTTATCCTTCCCGCTTAATGAGTACCGTGCGATGTGGAAGATGGGAGGCGAGCCTCTGGTACAACGCCTGCGTGATAAAAAACACAATTGGGAAGATTTGCAGAAACTGATCCCGCACCTGGTGACGGCCGGATTAATGGGCTATCAGTTTACCTGCCCGGATATGATTGGCGGTGGGGAATATGGCTCATTTATCGGTAAAGATAAACTCGATGAACAGTTGGTGGTGCGATCTGCACAATGCTCTGCATTGATGCCTATGATGCAGTTTTCTGCAGCACCATGGCGTGTGCTTTCAAAACAAAACCTTGCAGCAGTAAAAAAAGCAGTAGATGTCCGGGCCAGGTATACCCCATACCTGATGGAGCAGGTAAAAAATTCGGCGGCAAGTGGCCAACCCATTGCACGCAGTATGGAGTATGAGTTCCCTAACCAAGGGTTCGCAGAGGTACAGGGACAATTCATGCTGGGTAGCAAATACCTGATTGCTCCGGTACTCACAAATGGGAGTACCAAGACCGTTTACCTGCCAAAAGGTGCCTGGAAGGATGATCTTGGCAAAAAAATAAAAGGACCGGTAGCCATCACAATTGAGGTAGCCCTGGATCGCTTGCCCGTGTTTGAACGTATTAATCCCTAAATAATTAATCAACCAGGAAATCAACCACCGATTATCAAAGAAACCAACCAACCAGCTAAGAAACCAACCAGCTAAGAAACCAACCAGCTAAGAAACTAACCTGTTAAGAAACCAACAAACCAACCAAATAATGAACCCCTAAAAACTAAACTATAAACATTATGAAAAATCTCTTCCTATTGGGAATATTCGCATTCATACTGACTGCTTGTTCCAAACAAAATGAAATCAGTAGTCTTTCCACCAAAAACCAGAAAGAAAGTTCCGCACAAAACGTACTGGCCATCACCAGCTTTTACGTAAACGGAGCATCCGGAAACGACGCGAATGCAGGAACATCCCCATCTCTGCCGCTTAAAACCATTCAGGCTGCACTATGGAAAACTACTGATGGTGCCGGCGCTACAATTTACGTAGCAGGAGGTACCTATAACGAAAGATTGTACTGGTCAAATTCAGGTGCCTCAAGTGCAGAACCAATCACGTTGACCAATTATAACAATGGGGTGGTGATCTTAGATGGGGTTAATGCGACCAACTCTGCTCAGAATGAGATGATCGCGATAGCCAGTAAAAGCCATATCAGAATCGATCACATCAACATTGCAAACAATTACAGAAGCAATGCCAAAGGAATTTACATGGTAGGTTCCGGTACAGATGTTCATTTTACTTTTTGCAAAATTTACAATATCGGCTGGACCACTAATTCCAGTGCGGTACCCACAAGCACAGATAATGCCAGCCCATTGATCGTAGTTGGTTCAACAGGAACATCGTATAAAGAGATCTATGTAGGTAGTAATGAAATCTATAACTGTAATACAGGATATAGCGAAGGCCTGACTTTAACCGGTAACGTGGAAAATTTTCTCATCGAAAATAATACAGTTCACGACATTAAGAACATCGGTATCGATCTCTCAGGGCATTATTCCTGGACAAACGCACCTGCCAACGTTAATTTTGCACGTAATGGCAATGTGAAAAATAATACGGTATACCGTTGCGTTTCGCCGGTGGCCACCTCTGCAGGTATTTATGTGGATGGAGGAAAATGGATCAATATTGAAGGGAATACCTGTTATGAGAACTCAACAGGCATAAGTGCGGGTTGTGAGAACAATAACAACAACACAGACGGAATCAATATCCGAAGCAATTTTATCTACAATAACGTGGAAGCGGGAATTATTTTGGGATCAAATGCGCCTAATAGTAAGGTGATTAACACTACGATCACCAATAATACCTTATTCAAAAATTACTCAAAAACAGGCTGGGGTGGAGAGATCCATCTTCAAAATACAGATCAGCTCTCCATAAAAAACAACATCATCCAATCGGCAAGTAATATTGTCATTATTGCTTCTGCTGGTTATAATGCTACGAATCTGTCTTTCGACTACAACAAGTACTTTTCTGCTTCCGGTTCTGCTGCTAACCTCACCTTCGACTGGGGTGCAATTAATCAACAGACCTATGGCTCTTTAGCCGCATTTAAGAACGCAACCGGTTTAGATTTCAACTCAGGTTACGGAACCGCTTCCTTTGTTTCGGCGAGCTTACCTAACCCAAATCTCCATTTAACCAGTGCTTCTTTATGCGTCAATGCAGGCTTACCCTCGTTTGTGGCTCAACCTGGAGAACTCGACATCGATAAAGAAGCAAGAGTGCGAAATGGTCGGGTAGACATCGGAGCCGATGAATCAGCTTATTAATTAACCATAAACCTTAATAATTTCATTTTGAAAACAATAGAGAATTTATTTGAAATTACGTCCAAGTTTAAATGTCATGTCGATATCTCTACACTGAAATCGTATGGCACAGGACATATTAACGATACGTATCGGCTGAAGAACCTGGTGAGTGAGGAACATGATTATCTGCTCCAGAAGATCAATCACCAGGTGTTTAAAAACGTACCCAATCTGATAGAAAACATGTGCAGGGTGATTGCGCATCTTAAAATGCAGATGCTGACCTCGGGAGAGGGCAACCCTGACAAGGAAGTGATGACCCTTGTGGCTACAAAAGAAGGGCCTTATTTTTATCAGGACAGTAATGGGGAATATTGGCGGATGTGCCATTTCCTGAAGGATACCAAAACTTATGATGTGGTAGAAACAGAACAACAGGCTTATGAAGGGGGTAAAGCTTTTGGGAAATTTCAGGCCATGCTTTGTGACCTTTCTCCGGATCTGATGTACGACGTGATCCCTGATTTTCATCACATGGGGAAAAGACTGGAACAGCTGGCTCAGGCCAGGGCCGAAGACCCACTTGGTCGTGTTGCTCTTGTGTCTGAGGAGCTGGAAACCATTGATGCCTGTTCCAATACCATGTCCTTTTTTCAAGAGGATGAACAGCTGCTTACGCTACCCAGACGCGTCATCCATTACGATACAAAATTCAACAATGTGCTCCTGAATTTAAACGACAGGGCACAATGTGTCATCGATCTGGATACGGTAATGGCAGGCTATGTAGCCTACGATTTTGGCGATGCGATCCGCACGATCATCAACAGAAGTACCGAGGATGAAAAGGAATTGTCGAACATCAAACTAAACATTCCTTTGTTTAATGCCTATACCAAAGGGTATATGGAAGAGGCCAGACAATTCATCAATGAATGGGAGTTGAGGTCTTTGATCAAGGGGGTTCTTTTGCTTCCTTACATGCAGGCAGTGAGGTTTCTGACGGATTATATCAATGGAGACTGTTATTATAAAATTGAATCCACACACCATAATCTTCAGCGTACCAGAGCGCAGCTTCAATTGCTGAAGGAGCTGTTTGCACATTCGGAATCCATGGAAGACAGGATATTTAAAGAGGCCAGAAAACACCAGTTAATTAACAATTAAACAGATGAACAGAAGACATTTTTGCGCCAATGGATTGGTAGGATTGGCAGGGCTTACCTTAATGCCTGAGGCATTATTTGCAAACACTAAAGATAAGGTCAGATTAGGTTATATCGGGGTAGGTTTAAGGGGGCGGAATCACATCAGTGAAGGACTCCTTCGTGATGATGTGGAAATTACAGCCATTTGCGACACTCAGGAGAGCTCTTTAAAACATTGTCGCGCACAGTTTGTGAAAGCGGGCAAGAAACTCCCTGTAGAATATACCGGAGGGATTAATGCCTATAAAAAACTATTGGAACGCAAAGACATAGATGCTGTCATCATTGCCACGCCATGGGAATTCCATAAGGACCAGGCTATTGATGCCATGAGGGCAGGGAAATATGTAGGTTGTGAGGTTATTGCGGGTATTACAGTAGAAGATCATTGGGAAATCCTCACGGTGTATGAAGAAACAAATGTCCCTTACATGACCCTGGAAAATGTCTCTTACCGCAGGGATGTGCTCGCAGTATTGAATATGGTCCGGAATAATGTCTTCGGGGAACTGGTTCATCTGGAAGGTGGTTATCAGCATGATCTGAGAGGTGTTTTGTTCAATGACGGTGTAAATTTTGATGGCAAGGGCGGGGAATTTGGCCCCAATGCTGTTGGTGAAGCACAATGGCGGACACAATGGAATGCCGATCGGAACGGAGATATTTATCCTACCCATGGTGCCGGTCCGATTATGAATTACATCAACATCAATTGCGGAAACCAGTTTACGAACCTGGTTTCCTTTGCCTCCAAATCCAAAGGCTTGCACCAGTACATTAAGAAAGTATCTCCCGGCAATAAGAACCTCTCTGTAAACTTCAAAAACGGGGACTTGATCACGACCATGCTGAACTGTGCAAATGGCGAAACTGTCACCTTAACTCATGATACACATTTACCAAGACCTTATTCCCTTGGATTCAGGGTGCAGGGGACAGAAGGTTTGTGGATGGATGTTGCGGATTCTATTTATGTAGAAGGGAAATCGGGAACCTATGATGAATGGGATAAAGCCAAAGTATGGCTGGATAAATACGATCATCCGCTATGGAAAAAATACGAACACCTGGCCGAAGGTGCAGGTCATGGAGGCATGGACTGGTTTGTATTTAATGCTTTTGTGGAGTCTGTAAAACAGAAAAAACAAACGCCAATAGATATCTATGACTCCTTGACCATGAGTGTCATTACGCCGCTTTCTGAGCAATCTCTAACAGAGGGAAATATGCCACAGAAGTTTCCTGATTTTACCAAAGGAAAATGGAAAACCGCCAAAAGTAAATTTGCATTGGACAATAGCGGCTTTTAAAGGTCTTTTAAAAAAAATCGCATTAACCTGAATCCCCAGGTTAATGCGATTTTTTCAATTGGTGTTTATTATTTTTTCTGTACTCCTTTTTTCGCGGCTTCGATGATCACGCTGGCCACTTTTTCTGGTTGCGACATAAAGATCACATGGCTTCCTTTTACTTCAGTCACTTTTGTGTTTGAGCGTTTGTACATCGCATGTTGAATCTCAGGAGCAATACTTTTGTCTTCTGTAGCGATCAGGCCATAGGCAGGTTTATCTCTCCATGCGGCATGGGTAATCGGGGTAATGAATCCTTTTGCATAAAATGCCCCTTGTGAAGCGTACATAAAATCAGCTTCTTCTTTACTGATATCTGCACAAAAGCCTTTGTGGAATTTCGCTTTGTCATAATACACGATTCCTTTATCATCAGGAGGCAAAACTCCGTTTTCTGGTGCAGGCGGGGCGGTTTGAAGCCATTGCACAGTAGACTCCCCATTATCCGGCTGGAAGGCTGCGATATAAACCAGGGCGGCTACTTTAGGATGATTTCCTGCTTCTGTAATCACTGTTCCACCCCAGGAATGACCTGCAAGAATTACCGGACCATCCTGTTTATCTAAAACAACTTGTGTTGCTTTTACATCATCCTCCAATGAAGTCAAAGGGTTTTGTACTACAGTTACATGATATCCTTTTTTGCTGAGCACATTGTAAAGTGCTTTATATCCCGAGCCATCTGCAAATGCCCCATGTACCAATACTACATTTTTTATTTCCTGAGCGTTTACTTCAGTTACTGTACCTGCTACTGATGCGATTGCTACTGTTGTGGCCAATAAACCACTTTTGATTTTGTTTTTTAGATTCTGAGTTTTCATCTTTTTTGTCGTTGAGTTTTTTGGTTCGTATCAACAATACAAAGGTGGGATGAAATGAAGCCTCAGGTAATAGACATACTTCCTAATAGATTGTAATTTTTTCCCTTAGATCACTAATTTTTTATTTCTGTAACCAATGGGAGAGTAGGAGGTGTGTTTTTTAAAGAAATTGCTGAAGTAAGCAGGATCTTCAAAACCCAGTTCATAGGTGATTTCCTTGGAAGTCTTGTCTGTGTAGTAAAGGAGTCTTTTTGCTTCAATGATGATTCTTTCCTGGATGATCTGAATCGGGGTCTTTTGCTGGAATAAAGCAAACAGATTGGACAATGTTTTTGGAGATTTGTTGAGCTGCTGCGCATAAAAATGAACAGAATGCTGATTGTGAAAATTGCCTTCCACCAGTAAATTGAATTTGCGGATAATATGGAACCGGTCGTTCTGCATTTTAGGGTCCGGGAGGTATTCTGATTTGGCCAGCTGGGTAACTGTAATGATCAGTCTCTTCAATAACATGATCAGCATGTCGTTCTGTACATGGTCTGAGGTGTTCATTTCAGAGATAAACATATTTAGCAGTAACAACATCTTTTCCTGAGCAGCCTCGTTCAGATTGATAAACAAATTATTGCCTATTGCAAATAGAAATCCAACACAGCTCACTTCCGCATCATGGTCAACCATACAGTAAAACTCCCTGTTGAATTGCCAGGCAACTACATCCGAACTGCGGTCAAAAAAGAAGGATTGGTTGAACATCAGCGGTAAAACAGATTGTGCCGGAAATACCATTTCTTCCCCATCGATCGTCACTGTCTGATGCTCTGCCCGGTTCCAGACAATGCTGAAATATTTATTGTCGCGGTCTTTGGAATAGACAAGACGCTCAAAATATTGCTCAGCATTCATTAGTAACAGGTGGCCACCAGAATTTGAATCGGAGAGATGTAGTTTCATTTCAGGTAAAAGTAAATGATACCTGACAAATATCATAATCACGATCTCCTGGTTTTTCTACATCACATGGTGTTTTACCTTGTCAGAGGTTGGATTTGTTAAGCAGGCAAGAACATTGCTGTTATTTGGGGAGTACCTAAATTATTTTCAGGACAATTAAAGGAGAGATAACAGTTCGATAGTTGAAATGGCCGAAGGGTCTTCAAACTGTTGCTGATAGATGTTTTCAGGTATCTCAATTGGTGCCGATGTGGTCCGTACCAGGATTCCTTTTTCTATTCTTTTACAGGAAACAAAGTCGCCAATATCGGGGTTTAATTCTTTCATCCTGATCAAAAGTTCATAGATTACATACGTCGCTATCTGCATGTTGCGAAATTAGGAAATGTTAATTTAACGATAAATTATCATTATGTTAATGAAAACTTAATGAGGTGCAAAAACTTAACAGAAGACCTTAGGCGATTTGGATGATGCCATTATTAAAGATTTTTCTACTTTAGGGGATTAAAATATTGATGCCATGTTGCGCAAAGAAAGATCAGATATATGAAAAAAGGAAAAATCAAGATGGGGTGTTTTTCTGTGTTTGTTCTTTTATGTGCGATTTTATTTACCGGCTTGAATGCAAACTATTATTTAGGGGATAATTTTAAAATAAAGGCATTTGGCGAAAAACATAAGGGCATCATTGTCAGAATCGACAGTTCGGCAAGTAATTATAATAACTATAACTACTCCTACAATGTTAGGTTTCGCAATCATGATAAAAATGATTCCGTGATCATTGTGGAAAGAGCGAGGCACAACTATTATCCATTGCAAACGGAGATCAGTTTTGCAAAAATGGACCAGGAAAGTCGTTTTGCCTTTTCTCTGAAAGACATCATCTCTCAGATTATCTTTGGTGCTTTGCTGATCGGAGCCTGGTACCTGGTGGTAAAGAACATCACTTAATTTTCCTTATGAAGAAACAATCCATACCTATACATGTAGCTGAACTGGAAGAGAATGGTATAGAGATCCATCCGATAAGTAGTAATATCGAGCCTTATCAAATGCCTCATCGCGACGACCACTACATGTTCATTATTCAGCAGGCAGGTTCTATGTTAATGGAAGTGGATTTCAAGGAAGTGGCTATACCCGGTTCCTCGCTATTTTTCGTTGCTCCCGGGCAGGTACATCGATATTTACGTTTTGAGGACGCTCAGGGCTGGTTGTTATTTGTGGACACAAGTTTACTTTCCGTTCAGAGCAGGGACATCTTCAGTACCTATTTTAATGCAGGGCAGATCGCTTCAGTTCAAAAAGACGATGCCGTATTTAAATTGGTGCCCTTACTGGAGGAGGTGGTGGGTAATGCCTTAGTTCCATTGCGTGAAAAACTCATCAGTTCGCTTACAGACAGCCTGACTTCCCTGATCGCTTCCAGCATCATCAAAGCAAAACATGTTGCACATGTGATCGGAGGACAAAAGTACAACACAGTGATCCGTTTTAAAAAACTGGTCGCCGAAAAGTACAGCAGCTTAAAACAGGTTAAAGCGTATGCTGAAATGTTGAACATCAGCCCACTTTACCTGAATGAAATTGCGAAGGAGATCACCGGATTCCCCGCAAGCTATTGGATCAGCCAGGAGATCATCCTGGAAGCCAGGCGGATGCTGTACTATACCACACTCGATGTAAAACAGATTGCTTATGCGCTGGGCTATGATGACCATGCCTACTTTTCCCGCTTCTTTAAAAAACAAGTTGGGATGACTGCCCTGGCGTTTAGAAACATAAAACCGTTAATTGTCCAATCATAACCGTTGTCTGACTATCTTTTGAGAAAGCCAGCGCTTTAATTTTGTAGCCGTATAATAATTAATAACATACGTTACAAAATGAAAGAAACAAATAACCTTACTTTAGTTATCGAGGGTACTCAAGCCCAGGATAACCACATTACTACCGAACCAGAAAAGAGTTTTCAACGAATCATCATCCCCATCATCGTTTCGGTTTTTGCCATATACCTTACCATAGGTATGACCCTGGGGATACTTCCCGGTTTTGTAAAAAACGAATTGAAATTCACCAGCCTCATGGTAGGGGTAGTGATCGGACTACAATTTTTATCTACCTTATTAACCAGGGCTTATGCGGGCAAGCTAACCGATACTAAAGGCCCGAAGTTGAGCAGCAAAATCGGAATACTGCTGATCATCTTATCTGGTGTCATCTATCTGATCGCCATATTTTTCAGTCAGCTGGCTTTAGTTGCTTTAGGGTTGATCATCCTCGCGAGGATCGTTCATGGGATATCAGAAAGTTTATCCATTACCAGTGCCTTAACCTGGGGGATCGGATTGGTAGGCACTCAGAAATCGGGCAAGGTGATGACCTGGAATGGGATTGCCATGTATGCCGGGATCGCAATAGGTGCGCCAATGGCGATATGGATGAAAAGCACTTTCGGCATTTCTTCAGTGTTTTTTACGCTGATCGTGCTATCTGTCATCAGCTGGCTCTCTACCATTCAACTCCCAACTTTACCGGTTGATGCATCGCATGTGAGAACACCGTTTTACAAAGTGATTGGTCTCATCTCCGGACAGGGATTAGGGCTGGCCTTTTCGGCTATTGGGTTTGCCTGTATCTCTTCCTTTATTTCATTGCTCTTTGCTGCGAAAAACTGGGGTAATCCCTCCATGGCCTTTATGATCTTCGGGATGTCTTACATTCTGACCAGGGTATTTTTCTCCTCTTTCCCCGACAAGTTTGGCGGATATAAAGTTGCCCTTGTGTCTTTGCTCATCGAGGCTGCCGGCCAGCTTCTGATCTGCTTATCGTTAACCGAAACAATGGCACTCCTGGGCTGTGCACTTACAGGTGTTGGCTTTTCCCTGATCTTTCCTGCCTTGGGTGTTCTGGCTATAAAAAAGGTAGCACCGCAGATGAGAGGAACAGCATTAGCCGGCTATGCCGCATTCTTTGACCTTTCTCTGGCACTTGCCGGACCAATTGCCGGCCTCATTGCGGGTTGGTTCAGTTATCAGGCGATTTACTTATTTGGTGCCATTAGTTGTCTGCTTTCGTTATTCATTGTCTTTTCAAATCAGCATAAATAAACCATTGATTATCTAGAAAACATATAAAACTCATTATGGAAATCATAAAGAAAAAAGGGATACGTTCGGTTTTCAGCGTAAAGGAAAAAATATTCCTCAGCCCACATTATATCCGCATTGTCTTTGATATGACGGAGCAACAAGTTAAAAAGTTTGCTAACGCAAGGATTGGTGCACACAACAAAATATTTATCCCTGCGCCCGGTTCTGATGAAGTTCTGTTCCCGGATGATGCAGAAGAAAGCGGAAAGGTAGCTTCTGTAAAAAGAACGTATACCACCAGACATATCGATACTTCAAAGAAGGAGTTATGGATTGATTTCATAGATCATGCCGATCATGGTCCGGCATCTTACTGGGCATGCCGGGCGGTTGCAGGAAGCAAATTGGGAATTGCCATGAAAGAGGGCAACAGGCCATTGTTTCCTGAAGCAGCGGAGTATTTCTTTGTTGGCGATAGTACTGCTATTCCTGTCATTTCGGCAATGATGGAGCAATTGCCGGATCATGTAAAAGTGAAAGCAATCCTTGAGGTATATGGTAAAGAGGATATGATCAGCCTGTCTTCCCACGCCAATACCAGCATTGACTGGGTTTATAACGAGCATCCTGAAATGGGCAGTAACTTGTTTGATATTGTACAATATCTGAGATTCCCCAACGCGCAACGTTTCTTCTTTTTTGCAGGTGAATTTGATAGCGCGAAAAAGATACGGCAACATTTTAAAGAGACACTGGACTGGTTACCCGCTGATTATTCTGTAGTTTCCTATTGGAAAAGGGGAGCATCAGAAGATGAATCTTCATTACTACGTTCCGAGGACAGACGTTCCTAAGCATTTGTAACTCTTTCAATGATGATGACTTAAACCCGCTCAGGCGGGTTTTTTATTTGCAGGCAATTTCAGTGCTGATTAATCTTTTTTAATCCTTTATAGTCCAACAAACAGGAGCGGCCGCTAAACATCCGGCCAGAAATTAGCATGGGAATTTTTCTACTTCACACAAATAGAGAAAACAATGAAAAAGCAAATGTTAATACTATTGGGGCTGGTGGCTATATTGTCGTCCTGTTCCAGCTACAATTATTATTCCGTCAGCAATAAAAAGCTGAATGATGAATACCGTACCTATGCCTGGTTGCCTGAGGGTAAATCCAAAGCTTCAAGTGTTTATGATAATGATGTCGCCGCTGATAAGATTGTAGAGACAGCGAGTGCAGAGCTGAACAAAAGAGGTTTTGAGCTGAATAACCGCAAACCTGATCTGCTGATCAGGTATACTGCCGTGGTAAACAGGGAAACCAAATCTTATAACGAACCGGTATATTATGATCCTCCCGGAAGGTATGTTCCGCGTGTAGGGATCCACCGTGGCCGTGCGTTTTACTATTACGCTTACCGTAATCCCTTTCCTGTTTATGTAGGTAATGAACAGCGGACCGTAAATGTAAAACAAGGTAGTATCATGATCGACTTAATCGATCGCAGAAGTAAAAAGGTGATCTGGAGAGGCTGGGCTGAAGGGGAGTTGAACAATCCGGAGAAGGCAATTAATCAATTACCTGAAGTGATAGAAAACATTTTCAAAAAGTTTCCGGTTTAAGAAAGGTTTCATAGCAGCAGATGATTTACTGCATCAGTAAATCATCTGCTAAAAATGTCTTTTTTAATTATTGATAGATCAGGTCCATTTTAAACAATATCTAAACCAGGCTGTTCTAATACCGGACATGACCAAGAATTTCATCAGCAACACTTAAGCTGATGAAATTTTAATTTGATATACACCATTTGCAAATGGATAGAGATTTCTCAGACGCTTATTATTCGGGTACCAGTGGACTACTGCTGCCAGTACGGAATAAATTGTTTTATCCGGAAGAATTTAAAGATAAGAGCAGGCTTTTTTTTTATGGTTCCATGATGAACAGTATTGAGATCAATAGTTCCTTTTATAAGGTGCCTATGGGTTCAACTGTAGCTAAATGGGCTAATGATGTGCCTGAAGGATTCAAATTCACTTTTAAACTGTTCAGGGAGATCACACACCATAAAGGTCTGGCTTTTGACCCAGATATGGTGGAACGCTTTTTAAGGGTGATTGACCTTGTTGGCGACAAAAAGGGATGTCTGTTGGTCCAGTTTCCTCCAGGTGTACGGATCGCTCAGCTCAGACAACTGGCTTTACTGATGAATTCATTACGCGAAGCTGATCCTCAATCTCTGTGGAATATCGCCCTTGAATTCCGCCATGTTTCGCTTTATCATGATGAGGTGTTCAGACTATTGGAAGAAAATAACATGGGAATGGTGATCCAGGATAAACCGCCGGCAATCACCCCTTTTATAGAAACAGAACTGCCCTTTGTTTACCTGCGCTTTCATGGCCCGGGAGGAAGTTATAGAGGAAGCTATGAAGATGAAGTGCTTTACGAATATGCAGGATATATCCGCGACTGGCTTTCCGAAGGAAAAAAAGTATATGTCTATTTTAACAATACCATGGGTAGTGCAATAGCAAATTTGTTTACCTTAAAAGACCTGATATAAACAGTTTTTTTTGGCATAAAAAACCAGGCAGCTGTTGCTTAGTTAAAGAGTGTTAAAGATAGTTAATAAAGAGTTAACGGAGTTGTGACTTAGCGCGCAATTTTTATATTTGCATCATTGTTGCATTAACATATTGTTGTGATGCAACGAACGAAACTTTCGAATACTTCCCCGAAGGGAGCATTCAACTCAACTCAAAAAAACTATTAAATGAAAAAATTATTCTCTTTTATGATCCTCATTCTAGGATTACAATCTGTACATGCGCAGGAAATCCCCTTATTGGATAGGGAACTTTTTTTTGGAAATCCTAAGATCTCCGGAGGGCAGATCAGTCCTGATGGAAAGTACATCTCTTTTATGAAAGAGTACAACGGTATTATGAACATCTGGGTGAAATCCTTTAACGAGCCTTTCGAAAAAGCACGTCCGCTGACCGATAGCAAAAGACCATTTGGCGGTTATTTCTGGACTAAGGATAGCAAGTATATCCTATATGTAAAGGATAAAGATGGCGATGAGAATGCAAATGTCTTTGCAGTTAATCCTATAGCCGAATCTACAAAGGGTATTCCGGAATCAAGAAATCTTACTCCTTTGAAAGATGTAGCGGCACAAATTGAGATGGTAAGCCGCAAAAATCCAGACCTTCTGATGGTTAGCCTTAACGATAGGGACAAGGCATGGCATGACCTGTATAGTTTGCAGATCTCCACTGGTAAACTGACCAAAGTTTATGAAAACAAGGAAAGGATTACAGGATATGATTTTGACTGGGATGAAAACCTCCGGATATTAAACAAAACTGACGAAAAGGGAAATACGCAGATCCTATATAAGGAAGGGGACAAGCTCACCTCTATTTATGAAACATCAGTAACAGAAGGAGCTTCCATTTTAGACTGGAACGAAGACAATACGAAATTTTACCTGGAAACGAACAAAGGAGAGTTAAATCTGTCTACACTTTTCCTTATGGATCCACAGACAAAAAAGCTGACAAAAGTAGAAAGTGACCCTAAAGGAAAAGTAGATTTCGGCGGTTTGTCTATAAACAGAAATACGCGCAAGATCATTTCTACTTCCTATACTGCTGACAAAACAGATATTTATTGGCAAGACAAGACCTGGGAAAAAAACTACAAATACCTGCAAAGCAAGTTCCCCGGCAGAGAGGTGAATTTTTCCAGCTCCACCAAAGACTATACTAAATTTTTAATCACAGTTTGGGGTGATAAATATGCTTCTGAAGTTTATTTCTTTGATGCAAAAACTAAAGAATTGGTTTTCCAGTATACCGCAAATCCTGAACTTAAAAAAGTGGAAACGCATTTGGCTTCAATGACACCTGTATCCTACAAGAGCAGTGACGGATTGGAAATTCCAGGCTACCTGACGATTCCTGCCAGTTCCAATGGTAAGAACCTGCCTTTGATCGTATTGGTTCATGGAGGACCTAAAGGCGTACGGGAAAGCTGGGGATATGATCCGGAAGTACAGTTTTTAGCCAATCGCGGATACGCAGTTTTACAGCCGAATTTCCGCGCCAGTGGTGGTTATGGTAAACAGTTTCTGAATGCTGGTGATCTGCAATGGGGGAAACTGATGCAGGACGACATCACCTGGGGTGTAAAGCACCTGATCGAAAAAGGCATTGCAGATAAAAGCCGCATTGTGATTATGGGTGGAAGTTATGGAGGGTATGCAACCCTGGCAGGACTGGCCTTTACGCCCGATCTATATGCGGCAGGTGTAGATATCGTTGGGCCAAGCAACATCTTTACCCTATTGGAATCTATTCCACCTTATTGGGAAGCAGCAAGAGCCTTCCTGTATGGTATGGTTGGTGATCCCAAAACAGAAGAGGGAAAGCAACGGATAAAAGAAGCCAGTCCGCTGTTCAGTGCAGATAAAATCAATAAACCACTGCTCATTATACAGGGTGCAAATGATCCAAGAGTGAAGCAGGCCGAAGCTGATCAGATTGTCATCGCACTTCGTGAAAAAGGTAAAAAAGTAAGCTATCTGCTAGCGGATGATGAAGGGCATGGCTTTTATAAGCCAGTGAATAAAATGGCAATGTATGCCGAAACGGAAAAATTCCTGTCTGAAGTAATTGGGGGAAGATACCAGAAAGATATGCCGGAGGCAGTTTCAAAACGTCTGAAAGAAATCACCAGAGATATCAAAACGGTAACCCATAAACCTGCTGAAAAGTAAGGTCAAACCAGATAGTTACTGAAAAATTTATCACTGCCCCCTGGAAACAAGGGGCAGTGTCATTTATACCCATCTTTTCCAAAATTTTTCCAAAATACTAATAATTTTAGTACTATATTTGTTGTGCTAATATTATTAGTAATTATTTAGTAAGGGGGAAAGATTATGGACTTAAAGAGGGAACTGGTTAAAAAGCTCCAACAGGATATCCTGTTGTGGCAGGGCTTTAAGCCTGCAGTAGCCAACGCTACTGAACGAATTGGTCTCGGTCAGATAGAGCTTGCCTTTCCAGGTGGCGTTTTCCCGAAGCGTGCTATTCATGAATTTATCACCATACTCCCCGAACATTCGGCCGCAAGCGATGGATTTATTGCAGGTTTGCTGGCCTCACTAATGGAAGAAGGTGCTGCCTGTGTATGGGTGAGTACTAGCCGGCGCTTATTTCCAGCGGCTTTGCCCGCATTTAATGTCAGGCCGGAACGGATCATTTTTATGGATGTCAAAACCGAGAAGGAGGCCCTCTGGATTACAGAAGAAGCATTGAAATGTGAAGGCCTTGCTGCCGTAGTTGCTGAACTGAATAACCTGAGTCTGATTGAATCCCGCAGGCTTCAGCTGGCAGTCGAAGAAAGTGGCGTAACCGGATTTATTCTCCGTAAGGACCCCGGAAAGGCGGTCAGTTCATTGGCAACTGCACGCTGGCAAATCAGACCATTGCCGAGTGAGAATGAGGAAGGATTACCCGGACTTGGATTTCCGCGCTGGCAGGTAGAATTATTGAAAGTGCGTAACGGCAATCCGGGCAGCTGGGTGATGGAATGGTCGGGCGACTGCTTTACAGAGGTCATCCCACAACTACAGGATGCCCGCTGGTCCGAGCAGCCAGGCCTGCAAATAGGATAGCGCTTATGCAAAGAAGATTTGTTTCCATATGGTTCCGTCGTTTATTGTCCGATTGGCAGCTGATCCGCCGGCCGGAACTTAAAGAAGTGCCTTTTATTTTCGCCGCTCCGGATCATGGGCGGATGATGATTACTGCCGTCGGTCCGCTGGCAGTTTTGCAAGGGATTGAGAAAGGAATGCGTGTAGCGGATGCAAAGGCAATTTGTCCAGGTCTGGAAGTGCTGGATGATAAACCCGGCCGGCCGGTTAAGTTGCTGCGCGGAATTGGGGAATGGTGCCTGCGTTATTGTCCGGTAGTTGCCATTGATGAATTTTCTAAGGATGGCTTGCTATTGGAAGTGAGTGGTTGTCCGCATCTTTGGGGAGGCGAGCGGGAGTACCTGAAGGAAATTATTGAGCGGCTAAAAAGTAAAGGTTATGACGTGCGGGTAGCTATTGCTGATACGCCTGGAGCTGCATGGGCGGTGTCCAGGTATGGTACAGTAACACCCCTTATCCCTGCAGGCGGCCAAACGGAAGCTTTGTTACCGCTGATTCCTGAAGCCTTGCGATTAGAGGAGGCAGTACTTACTAAACTCCACAAGCTGGGGTTTTATCAAATCAAAAGTTTTATCGGAATGCCCAGATCCGTCTTGCGCAGACGATTTGGAGAACATTTTCTACAGCGGATGGCCCAGGCATTGGGAACTGAAGATGAAATGTTGCAGCCTTTGCAGGTGCCCGTTCCATTTTGCGAAAGGCTTCCTTGTTTAGAGCCGATCAGGACCAAAACAGGGATTGAGATTGCCATCAGCAGAATGTTGGAAAGCTTATGCAAGAGACTTCAGCAGGAGGGGCAGGGTTTGAGAACCGGCCTGCTCACTGGTTATCGCATTGATGGAAAGGTGGTGCAGATTGGTATTGGTACCAGCGCTCCCAGCCATAATGTAACTCACTTATTTAAACTTTTTCAATTAAAAATAGATAAAATCCGCCCCGGTCTGGGCATTGAGCTGTTCTTGCTGGAAGCGCCAAAAGTAGATGCGCTAAACGTGTCACAGGAAGAAATGTGGACCTCAAAACGCGGAATGGATAATGAAAGTGTGACGCGTTTATTGGATCGGGTAGCGGGAAAAATAGGACCGGAGGTGATCCAGCGTTACCTGCCTGCTACCCGTTACTGGCCGGAACGTTATTTACAGCGCACAGTATCCCTTACCGAAAAGCCAGTATCTGAATGGCGTATGGACAAGCCAAGGCCAACTGAATTGCTGGCCAGACCTGCGCCGATCGAAGTGATGGCCCTGATACCGGATCATCCTCCCAAATTTTTTATTTATCAGGGGTTACAGCATTCGGTGTTAAAGGCAGATGGTCCGGAACGGATCGAAAGGGAATGGTGGCTGGATGAAGGTGAACACCGGGACTATTATCAGGTGGAGGATGAGAAAGGACAGCGTTACTGGTTGTTCCGTTCAGGGCATTATGGCGGAGAACAGAAATACAAATGGTTTATACATGGTTTTTTTGCTTAAAAAGACGTGTTATGGGATATAGTGAATTACAGGTAACTTCTAATTTCAGCTTTCTGCGCGGGGCTTCCCATGCAAATGAGCTGGTGGATCAGGCAGCAGCTTTTGGCTATAAAAAGATTGCAATCACTGATCGCAATACACTGGCGGGAATTGTGCGGGCACATGTCGCCTCGCGCGAAAAAGACATCAGCATCATTCCGGCTTGCAGACTGGATCTGCTGGATGGGCCCAGCTTACTGGCTTATCCTACAGATGCAGCGGCTTATGGCCGTTTGTCGGCATTGCTCAGTAAAGGTAACCTGCGCGCAGAGAAAGGACAATGTCATCTCTCCTGTGCAGATGTATATGAACATGCCAAAGGAATGTTGTTTACGGTGGTCATGCCAGGTGTGTTAAACCGGAAGTTTCAATTTGAAGAGACTTTTGTTTCCTCCGTTGCGCAATACAAAGAAGCACTCGGTGCTCAGTTGTATCTGGCAGCAACCCGGACTTACCTCGGCAATGATGATAAGCTGATCTTCAGAATCTCCGGATTGTCTGAAAAGTATGGAATTCCTGTGGTGGCAACAAATGATGTACATTACCATGATCCTTCCCGAAGGGAGCTGCAGGATGTGCTGACCTGTGTCAGAGAAAAATGCACGATTCAGGAAGCTGGTTTCCGCTTAAATCAGAATGCGGAACGTCATTTGAAATCTGTGGCAGAAATGCAGCGCCTGTTTCGCAGGTATCCGGAAGCGATTGAAAATACCCTGGCCATTTCCGAAGCCTGCAACTTTTCTTTGGATGAGCTGAAATATACCTATCCGGAAGAAATCAACCAAAGCGGCAGGGCTCCATTGGAAGAACTGAAATACCTGACCTGGAAAGGTGCACATGAATTTTACGGAGATGTAGTACCGGAAAAGGTAGTAAACATGATTAATCATGAAATGAACTTTGTGGAGCATATGGATTACGCGAACTATTTTCTGTTTGTGGAAGATATTGTACGGGAGGCACGCAGCCGGGGCATCTTGTGTCAGGGACGTGGATCAGCAGCAAATTCAGCCATTTGCTTTTGTCTGGGTGTGACTTCCGTGAACCCCATGAAGTTTGATTTGCTGTTCGAACGCTTTATCTCTCCTGCCCGTAATGAGCCACCGGATATCGATGTGGATTTTGAACATGAAAGGAGGGAAGAGATCATGCAATATATCTATAACAAGTATGGCCGCGACCGGGCAGCAATTGTGGCCACAGTTACCCAGCAGCATCAAAAAGGAGCGATCCGGGATGTGGGCAAGGTCATGGGCTTATCGGTTGATACGATCAACCGGCTTTCTGCTTCGCTCTGGGAATACACCGATGAATGGTTCGAAAGTGAAAGGGTAATCGAACAAGGCCTGAACCCTAAAGATCCACATTTAAAAAAAACACTGGAACTGACGTCACAGATGATGGGTTTTCCCCGTCAGCTGGGGCAGCATACAGGCGGTTTTGTCGTTACTCAGGGGAAGCTGACAGATCTTTGTCCGATACTGAATGCGCGGATGAAAGACCGGACAAACATCGAATGGAACAAAGATGATATTGATGCACTGGGGTTTTTAAAAGTAGATGTTCTGGCATTGGGCATGCTGACCTGTATCCGTAAAGCCTTTGATCTGTGTAAGGCACATTACGGTTTGAACCTGACTTTAGCAAATATCCCTCAGGATGACCCTGAGGTTTATAATATGATCAGTGCTGCGGATACTTTAGGGGTGTTCCAGATTGAAAGCCGGGCTCAGATGTCGATGCTGCCCCGCTTAAGACCAGAGAATTTTTATGACCTCGTGATAGAGGTGGCCATCGTGCGGCCAGGGCCTATTCAGGGAGATATGGTACATCCCTATCTGAGGCGGCGTAATAAGGAAGAGGACGTGGATTACCCTTCCCCTGAATTGAAAGAAATCCTGGAGAGAACTTTAGGTGTGCCATTGTTTCAGGAACAGGCGATGAAAATTGCCATCGTTGCCGCAGGTTTTACACCGGCTGAAGCTGATGGACTCCGGAGAAGTATGGCGACCTTTAAATTCACAGGAAAGGTGAATCAGTATGAGAAAAAGCTCATCAATGGCATGTTGGAAAAAGGCTATACCGAGGACTTTGCCAAACGGATCTTCAGACAACTGGAAGGGTTTGGAAGTTATGGCTTCCCGGAAAGTCATGCCGCAAGTTTTGCTTTGCTGGTTTATGTTTCCTGCTGGCTTAAGCATTACTATCCGGATGTGTTCGCTACCGCACTGCTGAACAGTATGCCAATGGGCTTTTACCAGCCTGCCCAGATCGTAATTGATGCCAAAAAACATCAGGTAAGCATTCGTGAAGTAGATGTTAATCATTCATCATGGGACAATCTATTGGAAGAAAGGTCCGGGAAATATCATGTCATCCGTTTGGGTTTCAGGCAGATCAAGGGACTTTCTGAAGAGGAAATGGAACTGCTGGTTTCTTTAAGGGCTGATGGATATAAAACTGTAACGGCATTGCGGGATGCAGGTGTTGCACTTACTGCCTTGGAACGGTTGGCAGATGCAGATGCTTTCCGCTCGATAGGGCTGGATCGTCGCAGGGCACTTTGGGAAGTTTCGGCATTACAGGATATACCGGTCGAAATTTTTAAAGGTCAGCCCTCAGAAAGCAGGCTGGAAATGCAGGTTGAATTGCCCTTTATGAGTATGGGCGAACATGTGGTACAGGATTATGCAACTGTAGGCCTTTCCCTTAAGGCACATCCGGTAAGCTTTGTCCGGGAGCAACTGGAACAGCTGCGCATATTGTCCTGCCATAGGATCAATCAGGAGGCCACTAACGGGCAGCTGGTAAAAGTTGCAGGCCTGGTACTGGTCAGACAGCGTCCGGGAACGGCTGCGGGTGTTTGCTTCATTACCATTGAAGATGAGACCGGGTTTGCCAATCTGGTGGTGTTCGAAAAGCTGTTTGAAACCTATCGTAAAGAAATTTTGCAGTCAAGGTTGTTAATGGTGGAGGGACGGCTACAGCGTGAAGGACAGGTTGTGCATGTGATCGTCAGTAAATGTGTAGATCTGACTAAACTATTAGGAAGTCTTAAGGGGGTCTTTCATGGAGGCCGGAATTTCAAATAAAGCTTATAAATGCAAAAAGCCTCAGGGTATTGGTCAGGAAATCGAACTATGCTATGAGCAGGTGAGAGGGGTGATGATTTTGGTGGATGTATATAAGGCGTGTAAAATATGATCGTTATTGGTTATTTTTTGTATAATTGTTGTAATTAACGATTCATTATGAAGAATAAAACTCTACTATTATTTACCTTATTTCATGCAACATTAATTTTAATTGGCTGCAAAAAGAAAACTGAAATAGATGTTGATAAAAAGAAATATCTGACCTCAAAATCCTGGAAAATAGCGCAGGTTGATAAAAATGTAAGCACAAATCCGAAAGGAAAAATTGTGTATTATCCAGGAGATTGTCTTGATTACACCTACCAATTTAAAGAAAATGGGGTTCTGAATATCATTAAAGATGACCCGAACAATTGCTTCCTATCCAAACAGGATGATGTTGTTGGTACTTATAATTTAGCTGATAAAGAGTTAAAATATGAAGGAAGAATCTATAAAATTCTGGAAATAACTCCTAATCAAATAAAATTTTATATCGATGCGCCAACTTCTGCTGATTATAATTCCGTGGTTTATTTGTTAGAATAATTTTTCGATTTTAAACTAAAACTGATCCTAAAATCTTTTGAACTTATCTTATGAAATATCTTTTAACCGGGCTATTTTTTCTTATTCAATTTAGTACAGCATATTCCCAGCAACGTATTGAAGATTTTTTGAAGAATGACGGGCAAGTAACCAAAGTGATGCTCCTGGGAACATTCCATTTTGATAATCCAAACCTGGATACCTATAAGTCTAAAAATAAGATCAATATTCTGGATAGTGTGAGGCAGCGACAAGTATTGGAAACGGTGAACAAAATCAGTCAGTTTAAACCTACCCTTATATGCCTGGAACAGACCACAGATTCACTGTTAAATGATAACTACACCCGCTACATCAAATCGGAATACGAGCTAAATGTTAGTGAAGCCGAACAATTAGGGTTTAGAATAGCAAAAGCGAATAAGCTTAAGAAGGTATTTGCGATCGATGCGCCAAGCTATTTCAGGGAAAACCTTAAAAAGGTTGCATCGCTATCCAATATCTGGGATGAGAAATTCTATCTTGATACGGCTGAGGCAAATAATTGGTCGAAGAAGTACCATGCCTGGTACAGTCATTTGGAGAGCAGGCTACAGACGACATCAATTGCCGATTACCTGAAAATCCTGAACCAACCAGAAAATCTGAAGTATAACCTGGGGCAATATCTGGTTGAGAACAAAACCAGCAACCACAATGGTCCGGATTTCATTGCACTGGATTGGTACGACAGAAACCTAAGGATTTTCAACAATGTCCTGAAGGCTAATCCTGGCAAGGAAGACAGAATACTGGTCATATTTGGAAGTGGTCATATTCCTATTCTGCAACACTTATTTGAGAGCTCACCTCAGTTTGAGTTGGTGAACGTTTTGGATTATCTACGTTAAAAAACAAATGTAATATTCAACTGCATTGTTAACCATTATAAGCTCAGGTAAATAAAAAATTACTAATTTAAACACGTATTAAATTAACTTTAAAGCATCGATCTAATCGTATATTAATTATGGCAGATAACCTAACTTTCTTTTCTAAAGCAGATAATCCTGAAATGAACAACGCTTTTCATAAAGCACAGGAAACATTCAAATACTTCTGGAGAGAACTCTCCTGGGAGCACCACAGGATTGTTCCTGCACTTGACCTCGCTTTTGCAAAAGTAGCTTTTATGGAAAATGTATCTTATCAAACAGAGCCTATCGTTGAGCATATGTGGATCAGTGAGGTAGATTTTGATGGGTATAGCATTAGTGGGGTACTGGTAAATGATCCGATTGAACTGTCGAACGTTCAAAACGGGGACTTTGTTGAAGTGCCCTTAAACCAGATCAGCGACTGGTTGTTTACCAGTGGAGGAAAAACCTATGGAGGATTTACCATACAGGTATTGAGATCTGGTATGGACAATCAGGAGCGTAAAGAACATGATGAAGCATGGGGACTGGACTTTGGTGATTATAATGATATTTCTATCGTTTATGAACAAAAACAACGCCCTGAAAACCTCATTGAGCATCCAATGAGTATCAATATGAAGGAAAGTTTAGCCAAGTTCATTAAAGAACAACCTGCAGAACTCAGCAATCAGGATGATGCAGGATATACGATATTACATAGAGAAACTGTAGCAGGGAACAGGACTTCCGTTGAAGTTCTACTGCAATTGGGTGCTGATAAAAATGTAAAGACTGCAGAGGGCAAGTCTGCCCTTGACCTGGCAAAACAGGTAGGGTGGGAGCAAATTATTCCATTACTCGAAAACTAGTATATGGACAACTTATTTTTCTTTTTAAAAGATAAAAAACGACTTAAATTTTTATTGCTGTGCATTGCAATCGCTGCGCCTATATTAATTGGCGCAGTTTTAGTCGTCAACTATTACGAAGCAAATGAGCAGGCAGCAGGCACACCCAATGATAAAGGTGGCATATCTTATTATTACAGAGAAAGCGATGGGGCAAAAGAACTTCCAAAGGTTGTGACGAACATTGTTCCAAATTATACCAGCGGACAAACCACTTACTTCAACGTTTCTACCGATAGCAAAAATAAACTGGGAGGAAATTTGTATGTTTTTACCAAAGATGATTTTGCCAAAGTAAAGGAATTTTATAAGCAATCAGCGACCATTATTGACGAAAGTGATGAAAGCTTAGAGATTATTAAAAACAAGGTCAAAATTACGATTAGTAAAGAAAAAATTTACGAAGACGACCCTATACAAAACGAAACAAAATTCAACGTCTATTTTCCTTAGTATAACCTATCTGATTCATGAAATTTCTCTTTGTTGGATTAGTGGTCATATGAATAAACCATGGATAGTCCTATGATTACCATCAATGTTGTAATGCCGTTCAGAAGCTGAACAGGTTACTTTGTATCATTATCCAGATCATACCTATTTATTCTATTTTAGAAACCTACTCAACTCAACAGGAGAATGAAATAATGAAAATATATTTAACACCAAATACTGCAGCACGATACGGAGGAGTGCTAAATGGCAATCTACGGCATTTAGATCGGTTTATACAGACTGAGTTGGACAACTCAGCGTTTAAATCTTCATTTGACGAACTCTGGCTAAAACTTTCTTATCCACCAATGTATGTTTTGCCAGGGGTTGCCGGCATGGAAATAACTTTTAAAAAATATTATGATACGCTCCCTGAATCCAGGTTAAACAGAAGATACAAGAAAATTGACATCGCCCTTAAGGCACCGGAATTTTCAGAACATTTTGACAAAGGAGAACAAAAAGAGTATAAGCATAAATTTAAAATTGAAGCTCAATTTACAAACATCTCAGAAGTACAGCTTGGTCAGATTTTAATCGATAAATATTTAGAAGCTGCTCAAATCATAACCGCCAAATTAAAAAAGGAAGATCTTTTTGATCATGAAGATTTCAACAAAGTTCTGTTATCCATAAAGGAAAAAATCAATTCCGACTTTTTGGAAAACCTGAATACGACACAAAAAACAGAAGTAAAAGATGATACACTTGCCAGGGCAAATAAGTTAAGAACTGAAAGGCAGATCACAAATAAACCCAAGAATAAGCTCATAAGGGATTTGAGAGTTTATTACGACGGACTGCCGAACAAAGCGCTTTATCCTTATGATTATATATACTCGGAGATTTTTTTGAATTTACTCGTAAGAGCAGGCCTGATGTGTCCAGTATACGATCATTTATATATTCAAGTTGCAAAAACAATGGACGAAGCTTTAAAAAGTTCATTTTCTATTGAAAATTGGTATGTAAATGGGCTTTCAGTGATCGATTTTGATCAATACCAAACACTTTCAAATAAGGAAAAGGAGAACGTAGTATTTCAAATGATATTGGCAGGTTTAAAAGATATTGCAACGATTGACAACCTTGATCAGAATGTCATCGATAAGGTTGCTCATCAAATTACGAAGCAGGGAACTGATACAGAATTACATTTCAAAACCGTTGAAAACGATCATTATACGCTGAACATCACTTACTTTTCCAGAAGCATGGAAGAGGAGTGTCCGGTGTTTTTCAACCTTACAGACAAGAGCCAAAATCTCACAAAGAGACATCAAATCGGGAAAGCCAGGAATTCACAACTGCGTTTGTGGCTGCAAAAAATAACATTAAGTAATAAAAAGATTAAAATACAATCCAGCGACTCTGTTCGTGGACAGGTTTGGTTAAAGGGCAAATCAAGTGTATTAGAATTTGAAATAGCAGAACTGATGAAATCAGAAGAATAGCCATACGATGCCTTCCCTGTATCGTAAATTCATGAAGGCTCAGCTAAAACACATTCCTCTGTTACTAAAGTGATTAACAATAAAGCAGGTTAGCTTTGTATATAAATGCCTATTTTTATTTTTTTTGCACGAAATGGCTAAAATTTTTATCGTCGAAGACGAAGCGGAAATACGGGAAGAACTGATACAATTAGTTAGTGCGCGGACTCGTGATGGTATCGTAGGGACCTGCGGCTCGGTAAAAGAAGCATTACTACTCATCCCATCTGCGGCTCCGGATATTATATTGATGGATATAGAACTTTCTGATGGCCAGAGTTTTGAGATATTGGAGCGTCTTCCTTCAACACCTTTTTCGGTAATTTTTGTAACTGCCTATGAGCATTATGCACTACGTGCCATCAAGGCGGGGACATTGGATTATCTATTGAAGCCTGTAAAGGAAAAGGAATTGTATGATGCCCTCGATAAAGCCAGCTTGCGACCTAATGTCCTGCATGCGGTACAAAAGGAAATCCTCTTCGATAAGCAATCGACAATGTTGGTATTGAAAACCCTTAATGAAACATATTTTGTGCGCCATTCGGATATTCTATATTGTAAGGGAGATGGTGGCTATACGACCTTCTTTTTACTTGATGGCAGAGAAATTACAACAAGTACAACACTCAAAGAATATGAAACCTTGTTGCCGGAAGGTCTGTTTCTGAGAATTCATAAATCTTTTCTGATTTGTCTAAACTTTATTATTTCGTACCATCATGATGGCTTTGTTTTTTTACAAGGTGGTATACAAGTGCCTGTATCTACCCGTAAGAAAGATTTATTGATGCAAAAAATGACAGTTAATAATGCATAATAAACCCTTGAAGATCTCCTGCCTAATCTCTGTTTGGCTAATCATTAGCCTATTTATCAGCTGCGGGGGGCCTTCCTCTCCGCGAGTAAATCAAGGCCAGTTACTGGATAGCTTATCTGAGCAGATCAGACTAAGTAAACAGCCTAAAAAAGCAATACCACAACTACAACAATTAATAAAAGAAAATCAAACGGATAGCTCCATACTTAGCCGTGCTTATTTTTACCTCAGCTATTGCTTACTTAAAAATAAACAAGACTCTGCTTCGTTTGAAGTGGCCAAAAAAGCTTTAAATATATTGCCTTTGTCGGAAAAAAATGGAGCCCAGGCAGCTACCAATTTCTATTGGATGGGCTATCTTGAGCAAAAAAAAGCGCAATATTATGCGGCAACTTATTACTACACACAAGCGGCATATCTTATTGATGCAGGCAATTTGAAGCTCAGTTTTCCAAAATCTTCCGGTTTTATTTTATTATGGGCATCACAACTAAACAGTTTCAATAACAGACAGGATTTATCTAATAGATTTGCCAGGAAAATGCTCTTTCTTTTGAAAAAAGATACCAGTATGCTGGCAAAAGACTTGTCTATATCCGCGAATTTATTGCTTTCACTAGGGTATTTAGATCAAAAAGGAATGGCTAATGACTCCGTTCGATTCTATTTAAATCAGGCCACAGAAATAAAAAAGAAAACCAAACTTGCCCGTATAGATTACAATTATTATATATCAAAAGCAAAAATATTTTACGAGGGTAAAGCATTAGATTCTGCCCTTTACTATCAATTAAAAGCCTATAAAGCAGATACCTCCAATGCTTTTATGGCCTACAACAATCTATTGGGCATTTATGTAAACAAGCATCAATTGTCAAAAGCACGTGTGGCAGAGCGTGAAGTTACCAAGCGGTTAAGCCAATCTGATGCAGATAATTACCTGATGTATCTGGAAAATAAGATCGCGTTTGCTATCGTTCGTGGCGATAATAAAAAGGCACAATCGTCATTTGAAGAGTATGTTCAAAAAAAGAACGAGAGAGAAGAAAATGAAAACCGAAAAGCAGCAAACGAAATATCTTCGCTCTATAAAACAGTGCAAAAAGACCAACAAATTGGTGCATTAAACAAAAACATAGGTAAGATAACGGGACAATTGGAGTTGAACAGGCTCTGGTTGGCGGTGATTATCCTTTTTTCAGGATTGCTATTTGCGATAATATTATTACTGTTTTTAGACCGAAGGAGAAAAAAACTCATTACCGAAAATAAGCAGGTTTCAGATCTTAATATCAAACTTGAATTGGAACAAAGGTTGTTGCGGAGCCAAATGGACCCTCATTTTATTTTCAATTGCTTAGCGAGTATCCGTGCTTTGGTCCGGCAAGAGAAAACTCAGGAGACACTCACTTACCTGGATCATTTTTCCGTTTTGATGCGAGAGAAACTAACGGCAGGTAATCAACGAAATATTGACTTGAAATCTGAAGTGGACTTTCTGGAAAACTATTTAAAGCTGCAGCAAATGAGGATGCCAGGCAAATTCGACTATGTATTTGAATTGGACCATGAGGTTGCCAGTATGTTTGATGAAATAGAGATTCCGGCAATGTTGCTTCAGCCATTTATAGAGAATTCTATTTTACATGGATTTAAAAACATCAGTTATAAAGGTCATATACACGTATCAATGGCCATTAACAAGGAGGTTTTAAAGATCATCATTAACGACAATGGCGTTGGTTTGGATACCACTGATAAGCCGACCCATACTTCGCGTGCCACCCAAATTGTAACAGAACGAATTCAGCATTTACAAACTGAAGGTTTAGGAGAGGCCAGCCTGTCAATGAATTCCCGGGTGGATGCTCCTGGTACAATTGTCACTTTACGGATTCCGGTTTAACCAAAGCACCTGCGGGAATTTAATTTCACAAAAAAAAATTACTTAGCCTAAGTGTAGCGCTCGTTAACCGAAAGCCAGCACTTCTTTATCGCCTTGTCCACCCTAGATTTTATTTCTTTTATTTGAAACAAAAAAGAGATATGATGAAAACAATTATTTTAACTGCATGTATTGCGTTTGCAAGCCTGAGTTTAGTATCTGCAAAAGCAAAAATCCCTATTTGTCTTCCCTGCGAATCCATAGAAACTGTGCAGGAATTACCCAAAGATTCGGAGATTGCAAAACTGATGGGTAAAAATGTAAACGTAGCCTATATGTACAAACAATACGGAGCGCTTTGGATGTCTCTTTGGAATGGTGATGGAAAATATGTGTTGAGCGATGAGAGCAACACAAGCTATTTAGAAGTTGATGCACAAATGGCCAAAATATTAAAGGAAAAACATAATATCGATATAGAAACTGCAGGAAGCCCCTTGTCTTTTTGGAAAAAAATCGGCGGAAAACTGGTGTTCTTAATCATTGCAGGTATAATTGTTTATGGAATGATCCCTTCAAAAGATAAAGAGGTAAAACCTGTCAAAATTTAACATTCCTAATCCTAATTATGAATCCTCTATATTTAATCCCCGTAATTGTATTAATTGCTGGTGTGTGCTACATGGTGTATATGAACGCTCAGCACAGTAGCGCAAAATCCGAAATCAATTTAGAACAGGAACGCAGCAGATATGATATTTACAAACAAGAGCTGTTAAATGAAGATTTTCCGGAGCTAAAGCAATGGATGAAAGACAAACCTATTGATGCTTTTACAGGGGCATCCATACCGCAATCTACCAGTAATAAATTACAGGAAATGGTGAGCGATGGCATGAAAAACATCGCATTATCTGCCATTGGGCTAAGACTACGCAGGGTAGAAACGGATTGTTTTTGGGTATTAAGCGGCAAAGAATTACATTTTTTAAGTACCAATACAGAGGGCGATTTAGACGAACATATTATTTTTGACACCTTTAGAATAGCCGCTGCCAGCCTGCAATACTCAGGTGTATTAAAATTGCAATTGGGGATATATTCACAAGCTGCCGAAGAATATCTACCTAAAGTGCATCTCATTACATTTAACATTGATGGCAGTTCTTTATCCCTCGAAATTCACGACAGGGTAAATTACAGACCTGGTCCTGCCGATATGTTAGATATGAAAAAACAACTGGCTACCCGAGCCAAATACCAGGTAGTAGGCGAGAAACTTGTGGACATTTTGCAAAGTAGGTTTAGCAATTTAAAAACAAGCTAAACAATTATGAGCAACTTTTTTAAGGTTTTCAATGCGCTATTCAAAGAATTGAGCATGAACAAAAATGGATTGAACGGCTATGATTTAGATTGTATACTCGTAAGTTCCATGTATGCCGAACAACAATCGGCATACTTAAACTCTTACGAAACAGGACTTAGTGTATCTACTATCAAAAAATTGGTAGAAGAATATTGGGACGTTTATGATAGAGATGATGCCCTGAAAATATTGACAGACCTGCTCCACAGAAACGAAGACGAATACGTAGATTTTGTGTACAAAGCTTTAGAAGATGAAAGCAATTATGAAGCGCTTTTAAAAGCAAATCTGCCAACCGATGAAGGTGCTTTTGAATATTATATAGATCTATACAGAAGTTTAGGCAACACCGTCCCAGAGCTGATAGAAGAAAATGTAATCAGCCATTTTTCTGAACTTAAAAAGATAAAAGACAGCGGTTGGAATCTTGGCAGGGCCGCATTTTTAGCCCGTTGCTGTTTTGAACTAGGTCATCTTTCGGAAGAAGAACTTAAAGATTATTTAAGTAAAACGCATACTGCTTTAAAGAAGTACTGCGGCACCTGGAGAGAATATACCATAAGCTATATTTTTGGCAGATCGATTTGGGGTGGGGCCAATAATGACGGCATGATCTCCATTGCAGATACTTTGTTAAACGATGATAAAAGCCCCTTGAAGAATAAAGCATTGTGATCAGCTATAAAAAGAGCAGCGCTTAAACGCCCCATCATTTTATTGATGAGGCGTTGTTTTGCTTTATGTGGTTGTTTTTTATTTGAACAATTGGGCTAAAGTTTTATTCAGCTCTTCGCCTCTTAAATCTTTTCCTACCACTTTACCATTTGGATCGATTAGGAAACTCGCAGGGACTGCTTTTACACCGTATTCTGTAGCCGCTGTATTTTGCCATCCTTTCAATTCTGAAACATGTGTCCAGGATAATCCGTCTGCTTCAATTGCTTTCAGCCATGCGTCTTTTTTAGAATCCAGGGAGATGCCCAGAATTTCAAATCCTTTATCATGGTATTTTTTATAAGCCGCAACCACGTTAGGATTCTCTTTTCTGCAAGGACCACACCAGCTGGCCCAGAAGTCGATCAGCACATACTTGCCTTTAAAATCAGAAAGCTGAACGATCTTGCCATCTTTATCAGTCATGCGGATCGCCGGAGCCAGCTTGCCTTTAGCCGTTTTTGCATCAATAGCCAATGATTTGGTGATCATCATACCGATGGAAGATTGCTGGGCTTCTTTCGTTAAACCGGCAAATAATTCCCTGGCTACAGGAAAATTAGGATAGCCAATAAAGCGATCATAAATAACCGCTGCAGCACCAGCAGAGGAAGGATGCTTGCTGATGTAATCTTTCACTGCCAATTGGTTTTTTGTATCCAGGTCTGCAAATTCCTTATCAATTCCAGCCCGTGTCAGTGAATCCACTTTCGTTCCGGCTGCTTTTGCTGCCTTTTCCGCTTTATCCAGCTTTCCATAAATGCCACCTGCTGTTGCCGTAATTTCTTTCCATGGGCCGGTATAAAACCCCATATACACATCCTGAGCCGCTGATCCTTTGATCTGAGCCATCGCTAGGCTATCAGCTGTTTTTGTAACCGTAATTGCAGAATTCTCCAGGATAAACTGAATCGGGTATTTCAGCCCTTTGTTACTCAGGCTGTAAAAGCCAGGAGATTTAACTGTTCCTTTAAATACAAATTCTCCATTGGTCACATTTGTGGAATCCAGCTTTACCGGATTGCCATTCAACTCATGCTCCAGATAGATCTTGCCTGTTGCTTTAGCGATATTTCCCTTCAAAAGGTATTTGCCATTTTGAGCGAAACTTTGTGCGCCTGAACAGATGATTGCTGTTACAAGAGGCAGTATGGTCAATGTTTTCTTTATGTTGGTTTTCATATTGTTTATCTTTTAATTAAGGTGATTCTTATTTGTTTACATTCTGTGTGATGGTACCGTTGCCCGGGTTTTTAATGGCTCCCAGTGGGATAGGCATTGTCCACAAATGAGAAGTAGGAGAGAGTGTATAGTTCTGACCGTTTTCTGTTTTTGTGAGTGTAGTCGCATAGTTGGGATCTTTATTCAGACGACGTCGATCGGCAAAGGTGGTAATGCTGTTGATCAGCTCATTTGCTTTTGTACGCTGAATCAGCTTAACGGCCTCAACGGTGCCTGACGCCGATAGTGGTACGTAATTTTGAGCAAAGATCCTTTTGATACGTACGGCATTTAAGGTGTTCATTGCACCGGGAACATCGTTCAAACGAGCCTGACATTCTGCTTTAATCAGATACACCTCAGTGGTGGTCAGCCCTCCATAGTTATAAAAACCAATGGTGATGCTGGTGTAATAGGTGTCTGCGGCAACCGTTCTCAGTTTCCAGCGTGAAGCGAATCTGGCATCGCCGGTTTCAAATTTAGGAGCACGATCCGTTCTCAATGCAGATTCCCGTCCTGAGGAATTACTGGCGCCATGACGGAAATAATAATTCTCTACAAAATCAAAACCCATTGGTGACGGTGCATTGGTGTATTTGTCCGGTTCTTCAATCTGGGTTTTGTAAGTGGCATAAAACTGTGGCCAGTCGAACAGTTTATCGTTATACTTCAATGCTTCATTTGCAGCGCTGAGTGCTTCTTCATACTGCCCCATGGTGAGGAGTATACGCGCTTTAAGTGCATGGGCTGCGCCTAAATTCGGATGTAGTGGTGTCGCGCTGGTGGCACGAAGGTTTGGAATCGCTTCGTCAATGTCTTTCAACATAAAGGCGTACAAATCTTTGATGCTTACCTGAGTGTGTGGCGCATTGATGTCTGCACTTTGAATTAATGGTACAGATAGCTTAGCTGCTGCATTAGCGGCTTCATAAGGATCTGCATAATAGTTAACCAGTAGATAATAGTTGACCGCCCTTAACACTTTTGCCTGTGCAATCAGTTGTGCTTTATCTGCATCTGAGCCCTCAGTAGCCGCAGGAACGTGCTCAATTAAGAGGTTACTTGTTGATATTCCGGTATAGGGACTGTAATAAGGCCCCTCATCACTACCGCTAATCGGGATCCGGTCTGTATTTTCATTCCAGAAATAATTGACCGAATACAAAGGGTAATAATTCAGGTTTGCCGTGGTTTCGAACTTATCGTTCATCAACAGGATCGCCTGCGTAATTGTCATACGCTGATTTCCATATTCATCACGAATCAGGGCTTCGTAATCGGCCAGTGTAGTTGGTGTTTTTTGCCCTTTAGGCACTATTTCCAGGAATTTCTTGCAGCTGCTAAAACTAACTAATAGTATCAGTGCTGAGATTTTTAGTGTATTTGATAATATTTTTTTCATCTCTTCTTGCTTTAAAAATTAAGATAAACACCCCATACATAATTTGCCGGGCGGTATCCATTCAATAAATACTTAGCTTCTTTGCTTTTCGCAATCGTGAATGCGTTCTCTACATTGAACTGAAACCTTAGGTTTTCAAGATTCGCTTTTCTGAGGATGTTTTTTGGTAAGCGATAGGCGAGGGAGACGTTTCTAAGGCGGATGTTTGCCGCATCGATTACATTGATGTCTGATTTCTGGTAGATCTCCGCACTCTGGCTGTTATAGGCAGGATCTTCTGCAAACACCAATCTTGGAATATCGGTTCTGCTCTCATCGCCAGGAGTTTTCCACCTGTCGGTAATCTCTTTATTCACCGCAGTGATTTGAGTAACATAACCTCCAAGAGCACCATTGTAAGCGCTTCCCAATACCGGCAGGAAGGTGTTTCTCATCTTATGTCCGCCTTCAAAGGTTAGCAAAAATGAAAGAGAGAAATTTTTATACTCAAACAGGTTGTTAAAGGCACCACTATAAGTAGGAACGGTTGAACCGCTGTATACAATAGAACCTAAGGTAGCTGGTGAATTCAATACTTTTTCCCCTTTCTCATTGTACACTTGTGGCAAACCGTCTGCACTTAATCCTGCCCAACGGTAGCTATAAATGGCATTGTAAGGATTTCCGATTCGTGGATAAGCCTGTGGGTAGTCCAGCTGTAAATAATAGACCGGAGCCTCGACATTTACATAGGTCACTTTGTTTTTGTTACGGGCATACAAAATGTTGGTATTCCAGGTGAAATCTTTACTCCGGATCACATCAGCAGAGATGGACAGTTCGATTCCCTTATTGGTCATTTCGCCATTGTTAATGGAATAGGTGTTGAAACCAAATCCTTCTGTAGGCACACCCATGGTGCTTGCCAGGAGGTCTTTACCTTGTTTGTGATAGTAATCCAAGGATCCGCTGATGCGGTTCTTAAAAATGGCAAAATCTGCACCGATGTTGTTGGTTGTTGTTTTCTCCCAGGATAAGAGGGGATTTGGACGGTTACCTATGGTTCCCTGTAAACCACCTACATTATTATTGCTGTTGTAATAGGCGGTCATGTAAGGTGCTGCATCTTTAGCAATGTTTCCACCAATACCATGAGAAACCCTTAATTTCAAAAGATCTACCCATTCGGCATTAAAGAAGGACTCCTTGTAAATGTTCCATCCTGCACCGACAGACCAAAGCGGTTTATTCTGGTATTTAGAATTGGTGCCCCATAAGTTGGAACGGTCCCAACGCAAACTTCCTGTAACCAGGTATTTGCTGTCGTAGGCATAACCTGCGTTTGCATATACAGATACAAACCTGTTGACATTTTCACGCTGACTGGCAATATTGCTGTTCGAAAAAGATTTGCCGCCAAGGATTGCGCCCGGTACGGCTGCCAAAGCTTTGGCATTGATTAGGTCGAAGGACAAGACTTTCGGATCGTAGTTATACAGGTACTGATCTTCGAATTCCAGTTTTGTATCTCTGATTTCCGTACCTACGATGGCCGTCAGGTTATGTTTATCGCCAAATGTTTTGTCGACATTTAATTGCTGACGGAAGTTATAGGCAGAACTAAAGCTGTCCTGGTCGTAATTGATGTTTCCATAAGGCATGTTAAAAGTTACCGGTCCTCCTGCAACTTTTCCGGCAAAGCCATTTACGAGGTCTCTCACGTAGAAAGAGTTTTTGTCGTACATCCTGTTGAAACGATCTGAACCAAACTCGTATTGAAAAGTAGAGCGGTAAGACAACCATTTGGTAATGTCTGCGTTTAATTTAATGAAAGACCTGTTGCTGAAGCTTTTCAACCTGCCCAGGTTAAGGCTCTGCTCATCCAATGCGGTAATGTCCATGTTGTAAAGGCCATTGGAATTGATCAGTGACATGGTATTTGCGCTAAGGCGGGAGGCAGCGGTAGAACTGAAGTTAGTGCCATCCTCATTTTTTAAACGGTCGTAAGGCAGGTAGGCATACTGCGGAGCCCGGGTATTGTAATTTTGCTGTGTAGCATCGTTATAGGATAGATAGTTGCTGAGTTCCAGTGTCAACCATTTATTGATTTTTGTGGTATTATTGATGTTTAAACCAAGGCTTTCGTCTTTGGTGTATATGTCTTCGGACTTGTTGTTGCGATACGTGAGTGAGGAATAAAAAGAGTTGCTTTCGGAAGCGCTGCCAACGCTCACATTGTACTGCTGATAGAAAGGGCTGCGCTTGCTGTATTTTTCCATGTCATCATAATATTGATAACCAGATGAAGCCAGCTGATTTAACTTGGCATCCAGTTGCGCCTGGGTTAATGTTCCGGCATATTTTGCAAGGATGGCCTTGATGCCCTGACTCTGGTAACCTGCATTGATCAATACGTTGGCGGCATAAGCTGCTGAATTCGCAGCTTTTAGCTTTGGGTTATTGCTTTCCCATTCTTTTTCCAGGCTCACAATATCTGCCGAACTGGTCAGGTTATCGGTATATACGGAATTGGCCGAAAGCGTAATTGTACTCGATGCAGAGATCTGAGGTTTGCCTTTTTTAGGCTTTTTGGTTACGATGATCACTACTCCGTTTGCTGCTCTTGCACCATAGATAGAGGCCGCTGCCGCATCTTTTAATACTGTGATGTTTTCGATATCTTCCAGATTTAATCCTGGTACATTTTCGATAATTGAGCCATTGGTGTTGTATTTTGTGTTCTCTACAGGGAAGCCATCAACCACGTATAAAGGATTGGTAACCCCCTTCATAGAGGTAGTTCCCCTGATCAGGCCATTGTTATATCCTGCGATCCTGCCCTCCAGTAAAGAGCCGATACTGCTTAGGCGCTGTTGCTCGAGTTTCTTTGCAGGGATGCTGGAGAATGCACCGGTAACGCGTTCTTTGGGTAGTGTCTGGTATCCTGTTGATACGGTCACTTCTTCCAGTTGTCCGGTTTGTTCCGTCAGGTTGATGGTGCCCAGGTTCTCCTGAACAGCAATTTCTTTGGGTTGGTAACCCAGGTAGGAAATCACAAGTACCGCCTTATCGTCGACGTTACTCAGACTAAATTCACCGTTCTGATTGCTGAGCACCTGCTTTTTTGTTCCTTTGACTTTTACGGTTGCGCCAGGAAGGGGAAGGTTGCGCTCATCAAGGATTTTTCCTCTTACTTCAATTTCCTGAAATCGATGGATCAGTTCCTCCACGAAACTGCGTTCCTTTTTCCGGATCAGCACCGTTTTGTTGTTGATGCTGAATTCGAGTGGCTGGTCTTTGAAGATCTGCTCCAGCACATCTTTCAACTCCGCATTCTTTACGTTGATGTTTACTTTATTTGCATCTTTCAATAGAG
This sequence comes from Pedobacter caeni, assembly GCF_900129215.1. GTDB lineage: Bacteria > Bacteroidota > Bacteroidia > Sphingobacteriales > Sphingobacteriaceae > Pedobacter > Pedobacter caeni. Next base: position 331,705 of record NZ_FQUQ01000001.1, read on the forward strand.
AATAGATGACAATAAAATCATATCCACTTTGGTCGCTGATCCGATCGAAAATCGTGAACAGCTCTGCATTTTTTGCAGAGAGGGTGATCTTTTGTGCATAGGTTCCGGCACTAACTTGCATGATCAATGCAAATAAGAGAAAAGTGGTCAGCTTCATGATTCTCCATAATTTATACTGCGCGTGCGGACGGCATCGCAGATGAGTGCAATTTTTGTACATTTGTTGTAGGTTGGTTGAAGCTATTGGCCTTGTATTTTCGAGATCGCGGCCTTTAGCGGTTAGTTGACAATTCTGTTGATAGCTGACCTCATTTTATACCAGTTCGATTGGCGTCGGACTGGTGTTTATTTCCTGGTCTGCTTTGAAAGTTTAGGTAAGTTTTTATTGCATTACAGTCACCCTCCTTCCTTCAACTATAAAATTAACGGCATTGGAATAGCTGAGCATGTTTAATACTTCACTAATGTTTTTATTGCGGGAGATTTTTCCACTGAATTTTTCTTTAGAAATAGGGCCATGGTAGGTGATTTCAATATCGTACCAGCGGCTGATTTTTAACATGATTTCGTCGATTCGCTCTTCGTTGAAACGGAAGTCTCCGTTTTTCCAGGCCATAGACGATTTGATGTCGGCCGGAGAAACAAGGATGTTCGCTGTGTTGCTTACGATTGCTGTTTCTCCTGGTTTCAGTAATTGTTGTTTTTGATGTTCATTGGTGATTTTTACACTTCCTTCGAGTAGGGTAGTAGTGGTGTTTTGTTTGTCTTCGTAGCTATTGATGTTGAAATGAGTTCCCAGAACCTGTACTTCCTGTTGGTCTGTTTTTACGATAAAAGGGTGGTCTTTGTCTTTTGAGATTTCAAAGTAAGCTTCTCCGGTTAGTTCTACTTTCCGGTTTTTTAGTCCGGCAAAAGATGCAGGGAATTTTATGGAAGAAGCGGCGTTTAACCATACTTTACTTTGATCGGGGAGTTGGAGTCTGTAGGTCTGCCCGTTTACGGTAGATAGGGTATGGGTTTTATTTGCGGCGTTTTCTGTTTGATTTTTTATGCTGTAGATTACTTCGCCGTCGGCTGATTTGCTGATCAGGATTCCTGATTCTGAGGCGAGTTGTCCACTGTTGTCGTTAGATAGGATGATTTTTTTACCGTTGTCCAGGGTGAGTGTTGCAGAGGCTATGCCAGCCGGAATGTCGTTATGGAAGACATTTTTTACGTTCTGATTTTCTTTTTGAAGCACGAGTCCGATGCCAACAATGATAAACATTGCTGCTGCAGCTGCCGAAATCCTTAGCCATAGTTTTATCGGTTGCCTTTTCTTCTTGGAGTTTTTATCGGTTTCTTCTGGTTGTATTTGTTGTTTGAGTTTAGCCCACTTTTTATCGGTATCGAAATCAATGTAAACTTTTAGAGCTTGCGCAGCATCGGTTCTGATCTCTTGAAGTTCTTTTAACAGGTTTTCTTCTTCAGCATTGAGTTCCAGCCCAGCGGCTTTATTTGCCTCCAGCTTCTCCAAAACTTTATCCCAATCCGAGCCAAATGGTGTGAGTTTATTATCCATAATCAGTACAGTGTCGTAAGAAAGTAGGAGATGGGTGACAGCAGGTCTTAAAAAAGATGTGATTATGTTGTAATAGATTGATTATGAGTTGGTAAAAATGATTTTTATTTACAGGATACCCATAAGTAAACCAAAGGTTTTGGTCCTTAATGCGTTATATGCTCTTTTTAGTTGGGTTTTTACGGTGTTGAGGGAAATGTTTTGTTTCTCTGCGATCTGGGCATAACTGAGTTTGTCCATAGCATGGAGCATAAAAACCTTTCTGCGATCGGGTGGTAGAGACTGGATCATCTCGATGATTTTTATATAGCGTTGGTGTTGAAGTTCCTGGTCTTCTTCTTCGTCTAAGATTACTTGTTGTTCTTCAAGGATGATTAGTTCAGTGTTTCGCTTTTCAGCAATGGCGGTTTTTCGAAGGTAGTCGATGCTTTTATATTTTACTGCTCTACGGGCGTAGGCTTCAAAGCTTGTGGTAAGGTTTATGAGGTCTCGTCTTTGCCAGTAGTTGATAAAGAATTCTTGTACGAGATCTTCAGCAATGAATTGATCGTGGACGTAGTCCATAGCAATCATGCACAAGAATTTATGATTCTTGCGAAATAATACTTCAAAATCATCAATGTTGAGTGCGCCCCGATCTTCCCCCACCATATGCCAAATATATAAATATACTTGCGGAGAATTAAGGATATGGGTTGGAGATTTTAAAGACGACCTTTATAAGGTCAGATGTATATGAATTAAATGATTAATGTTTTATTCTTTCAATTTATAGTAATCTTTTCTCATATTTAATCAAATTATAATTTGTAAATCAAATTAAGCTCTCAAATGGCTAATAAGAAAAGTAAAACCACCGATAAGTTTAGATTCAAAAAATACCAAGAAATTGGTTCTCCAGATGCCGAAACCGATCATATGCTGGAAACGGTATTCGTTGAGAAAGACGCATTAGTAGCTCTGACTGACATGTTAAGCCAGAGATCAATACTGATAGGGAGGACAGGAAGTGGTAAATCAGCAATCCTTAAACACATTGAATTACATCAGGAAAGAGTTGTTCGAATTGAACCTGAAGCAATGTCTCTCAGGTTTCTTTCTAATTCAACATTGTTAAATTATTTTAAGGCTAATGATGTAAATCTAAATTTTTTTTACAAAATACTTTGGAAACATGTTTTTGTAATTGAGTTGTTAAGATTATACTTTTCATATGATAAAAAGAAAAATGATAATTGGTTCAAATCACTTAAAGAAAAGTGGGAAAGGAAACAGAATCCTAAAAGGACAAAGGCTCTGGAATACTTTCAAAAATGGAGTGAGGAGTTTTGGGTAGATACAGAAAGAAGAATTAAGGAGATAGAAAATATTGTTCAAAAAAAGTTTGAAAAGGAATTTGGAATAGATCTCAATTATTTTAATGGCAAAGTAAGTTCAAATGTTGATGACCAAACTAGGATTGTTACTGAAGTTAAAACTAAAGCAGAGCACATTATTACGGAAGCATTAGCGAATGATATACATGAGATTATAAAAATTCTTCAAGAAGAATTATTTATTGATCACCAACAGAAGCATTTTATAATAATAGATGATTTAGATAAAGAGTGGCTTGCCACAGATATGAGATATGAACTCATAGGCGCTATGATTGAAGTAATAAAAGAGTTTCAAATTTTCAAGGGGGTGAAAATTATTATTTCCTTGAGAGATAACCTGTATCAATTGATTTTCTCTGGTAAGAATCATAAAGGTGGTCAACGTGAAAAGTTTAAACCATTATATGCTGATCTTTCTTGGAGTGCCTTAGAATTGAAAGAATTCTTAAATAAACGTTTCTTTCTTTTGACAGAAAACCTAGACATAAAAACCGTATTTGAAAAAACCTATTCAAAAGGAATCGATGGTTTTACATATATGTTAGAAAGAACCTTTTATCGACCAAGAGACGTAATATCTTATGTGAATCATGCTATAGAGAATGCAGACAATAAATCCAATTTTACTCTCGATATCTTAAAGAGAGCTGAAATAGATTATTCAATTGATAGACTTCAAGCTTTAGAAGATGAATGGGGAGAGAACTATGGTGAAATTCGAAAGATTTTTAAATTCCTTTATTCTAAACATAATGGATTTAATGTAAGAAACCTGAAAGAAGACGATTTTAGTGAAGTTTATTTTGAAGAAAATCCAAAAAATGTATTTAATGGAGATCTAAAAACGTGGGTTGTTCAATGGCAAAAAGGACACCTTAAATTCCAAGATTTTGTGAAAAATGTGTTGTTTATGCTCTACAATTTTGGTGTGATAGGTATTAAAAAAGACTCAGAATTTCCAATACAATTTTTCTATGAAAAGAATATTGACCTAGACGTACATGACATTATTCCCAATTCCAAGATATATGTACATAAGGCATTTTATTCTGCTTTAAAAATTAATGTTAAAGAACTTGCTCCCGACTCCTATTAAATAAGAGTTACTTACAGATTCTTTAGCTTTGATTGACCATTTAGGGTGCTGAAAAGTATTCATCAATTTCTCATAATTCTCTCATTCCTCATAAACTTTCCTTAATTTTCACAACATATTATTTGGAAATGAATAGCTGGAAAGATTTACAAGATATTTTACTCAAATTCAGAAATGAAAGAAACTGGGAGCAGTTTCATAATCCAAAAGATCTTGCGTTAGCATTGTCTATAGAAGCTGCGGAATTGAATGAGCTCTTTTTATGGAAAAAACCAGAGGAAGCAGATGTAGAAAAGATTAAGGATGAACTAGCGGATGTTTTCGCATACGCAATTCTACTTGCTGAAAAATATGATCTTGATATCAACGAGATCGTGAAAAATAAGGTTGCTAAGAACGCGGGAAAATATCCGGTCGATAAAGCTAAAGGGACTTCTAAGAAATATAACGAACTATGAGGTTGTACTCTGGCACATCCACTAATTTTATAGCGCTAAACGTTAATAATCAAATTGCGAATTTGTTGAAAGAAGAATTCTTCAAGCAATTCGGCTATAAACCGTCGCAAAGTGAAGTGATGTCATGGAGAAATTCTTTGTTTCGCTTGTCAGATATTTTGGAACGTGCAAACCTGACAGACCAGGGAGTAATGGTTGAATATAAATTGCCGCTTAGTGGAAAAAGAATTGATGTAATTATCTGTGGCAAAGATGAAGATCAAAAGAAAAATGCAGTAATTGTGGAGCTTAAACAGTGGGAAACCTGTTCTCTCACCGATTATGACAGCGACTATGTGGTGACTTGGGTAGGTGGTGGAAACCGTTCTTTGCTACACCCAAGTGTTCAGGTAGGGAATTATATGTATTATCTGCAGGATAACAGTACGGTTTTTTATGAAGGTAGCGAACCTATAAAACTTTCGGCATGCAGTTACCTACATAATTACAGCATTAGTAATAATGATGTGCTTACAGACCAACGCTTTCAAAACAGTATCAGCCGTTTTCCTTTATATGCAAGTGAAGACCGTCTAGCTTTATCTGAATTTATTACAAAAAAAGTAAATTCTGGAGACGGAATGTCTATCCTTGCTGAGATTGAACAAAGCAAAATGCGACCGTCCAAAAAGTTACTCAAACAAGTTTCGACTGTCATAAAGCAGAAACTAAAGGGCGAATTGAAATTGTTCGGTACAGTTAAAACCAAAGGCGATTATATCCTTCTTGATGAACAATTGATTGTTTATGATACTGTAATGAGTATTGTTCGTAAAGGATTGGAACATAAGCAAAAACATGCGGTAATTGTAAAAGGAGGCGCTGGTACAGGCAAATCCGTAATAGGTTTGCAACTGCTGGCAGATCTGGCGGCATTAAATTTTAATACTCAATATGCAACAGGTTCAAAGGCTTTTACTGAGACTTTACGTAAAATACTAGGCGATAGTTCAAAAAGTTTGTTAAAGTATTTTATGTCATATGGTGAAGCGGAATCGAATGAGATTGACGTGCTCTTAATGGATGAAGCGCATCGGATCAGAGAGAAGACCGGATATCCATTTAAAGCAACAGGTAAACCACAGGTTCAGGATTTGCTAAATGCAGCGAAGGTTTCCGTTTTTTTTATCGATGACTTTCAGGCCGTACGTAAAGGTGAGATTGGATCTTCGGGTTTCATTAGAGAACAAGCTGAACTCGCAGGCTGTAAAGTTTATGAATATGATCTGGAGGGACAATTTCGTAATGGTGGATCTGAAAGATACAGTGAGTGGATTGATCATACGCTGCATATCAGGAAAACAGCGACTTCGGAATGGATAAATGAACCTGACTATGAATTCCACATAATGGATTCAGCAGAAGTGTTAGAAGAGGCTATAAGGGCAAAGGTTGAGCTTGGGTATACTGCGAGAGTAATGGCTGGCTTTTGCTGGCCCTGGACTAAAAAATTGGATGACAATGGTGATTTGATTAAAGATGTAGAGATTGGCGATTATAAGCGACCATGGAATGCGCAAGAAGGATTAACCGGAATGCGTAAGGGAATCCCTAAATCGCAGTTCTGGGCCTATGAAGACGGAGGAATTAATCAGATCGGTTGTGTTTATACCGCTCAGGGTTTTGAATTTGATTATGCTGGAATAATCTTCGGAAAAGACCTGAGATATAATCCTGATATTGCGGAATGGGAGGGATTCTCTGAATGCAGCTATGATGGACAGGTTAAAAGTAGTGTGGATTTCCTTCAGCTAGTAAAGAACACTTATAGAGTGCTTTTGGGGAGAGGTATGAAAGCCTGTTATGTTCATTTTATGGATAAGGATACGGAAAGGTATTTTAGAAGCAGAATAAGAAAGAAATAGAGAGAATAGACTCTGTTGTCAAGTCACTTTATAATTGCGTCTTATGATTTCGGATGTTACGGTTTACCATAATAAATAACTGTGTTTAATTGAGTAATTTGTTTCTCAGTTAATAGAATAAAAATTCTTTGATAAAATTGACTTACTCTTAAAAAAAATGATCGGATTTAAATTAAGCATTCTCATAATAGCTTCCACTTTATTGTTGTCCTGCTCTGATAATGATAATAAAAGCTCAAACGCAAGAACTGCTGTGCAGACACAGCCTGCTTCTTCAGCTTCAGCCGACTATAGCTTGGCTGAACCTGGTGTTCAAAGCTCCAGTTTCTTGCCAACAAGACACGAGGAAACTATGACTAAGGAAAAGAAGTATAACCCTGACGGGTCGGTTACAGTAACAACTATAACTACAGATGGCTTGGAAACAAAAAAAACTGAAGAAACTTTATTTCCAAATGTTGATGCCAGTTCAGGCATAACTAACGAAAAACAATATATTACGGATAATTTTTCCGAGGCGCATGATTATGCCAGGAAAGCGTATTTAAACGCTACAGATGTTGAAAACGCAAACGATTACCTGAAGAAAGCAATGTCGTATTTTGAAGATGCTGAAAGCGATGCCAACGAAGTAGATTGCGACGATGCACAGTCTTCTGCGGCAGATGGATATAGTTATGCTAAAAAGGGCTACAATGAAACAGATCCAGGCGAAATTGAGCGTTATGCTAAGAAAGCAATGAATGAGGCCGAAGAAGGTAAGAATTCAATGGAAGAATGTCAAAGAAAAAATCAAATGTAATTTTAAATATGATAGATTATGCGCTCACAAGATCTCGAAAAATCCCGTCAATTTATTGATTTAGAAAGCTATTACCGAATTGAGAAATTAAGAGTAGCAAAGAATTACAACAGAGCAAAGCATAGAGGATTTACTGATAAAAATGATTTTGCAGACTGGTTTATAGACCAACTTGAAGCTTATAATTGCAAATGTTTTTATTGCGAAACCTCTATTCATGAAATAAAGCGGCTTATTGATGCTGGATTGCTAAAACAAAGGAATACGAGGTTTGGCCATCGGGGAAAAATCCTGGAAGTAGATAAAAACGACAATGACTATACAAAAGAACAATGTGTTTTATCATGTTATTACTGCAATAATGACAAAAGTTATACTTCTGACAAGGATGACTATAAGGAACATTTTGGTGCAAATAGACATATTTATTTTAGGGGATTAATTGATAAACTTAATGCAAACAATGTTTGATGAGCTAAGTAAGGGTAAAGAGAAAGGAAATTTCTTTTTTAAAACAAATGCTTGCTTATCATAAAGCAAGCAATATTTATAAACGAATAAACGAAACGTATCTCATTTATGTCAAATACACACACTGTATTTACAGATATTCAAACTGTAGAAGGACTTTTATTTGGGGAAGAATTGTCCATCCCTGAATATCAAAGGCCATATAAATGGTCAGCAAAAAATGTTAATCAGTTAATTGATGATATATTACTATTTTCAGATAAATCATCTTATCGAATAGGCACTGTAGTTATTCATGCCGATGGAGATAAAAGAAATATAGTGGATGGCCAGCAAAGAATCTTTACCCTAAGTCTGATTGCTGCTGAGCTGTTAAAAACGGAAGTTGGCGCTAGGATGGGAGGTCATAAAATAAGCCAACTGAGTATTGCTAAATACAATATCATTAACACCATCAGCATTTCTAATCTGAAGCAAAATCTATGGGTTGTGAAGGCGAGAGTAAAAGAATTTAACGGGGATCAAATCGAATTCTTCTTTCAGAAATGTGAATTGGTTTATATTGAACTAAATGATATTTCTGAAGCCTTTCAGTTTTTTGATTCACAAAACTCCAGAGGTCGAGATTTAGCCCCACACGATTTGTTAAAGGCATTTCATTTAAGAGAGATGGCTCAGGTATCTGAAAAAGACAAAATAAAATGCGTGAATTATTGGGAGGATATTTCCGATAACTTACCTAATATTTTTGGTAACTACCTTTTCAGAATAAGAAGATGGTCCAAAGGGAAGAGGGCCTTAGCATTTACAAAAAATAACATTTCAGTATTTAAGGGGATTAGTGTTGATGAGGAGAAACTATTTAATTTTGAAATGCCTTACCGTATAAATCATTTTTTTACGGATCAATATAACCAAGATGTTGTTCGTAAAATTGATGGTTTGAAAAGCAATTTTCCATTCCAAATTGATCAGGTCATTGTAAATGGTAAACGTTTTTTCGAGTACGTTCATCATTATGCTAATATTATTAAAACAATAGATAATAGCCATGATGAGAAACATTTTAAAAAATCAATTCAAAAATATCTGGGAGACGGTGACGTGATGGCTCATCGCATTTACAAAGACTTAAGGACTTATAAGGACAGATTTAGGCAAGGCGATAGGTATGTTCGTAATTTATTTGATTGCTGTACGCTATACTACCTGGATAAATTCGGTGCTGTTAAGTTTGAAGATGCAATTGTTAAATTTTTTATTTGGAGTTATGCTATTCGGTTAGAGCAGCAATCTGTTTATCAGGTAACAACCGATAATCATGCTATTAGCAGTCACGGGATGATAAGAGTCATTAGAGAGGCTATACACCCAAAGGAAATTTTACATAAAAACTCAGATCCAATAGAATATGTAGGGGATGATAAAGCTGTAAAAGGAATTGAAGGTATATATGAATTAATGGAATTAGTACACATTTTTAGGAGTTAAGATGGATAATATCGATAAGCCGTTGGAATTAACAATTGAGGCAGTCTTTCAAGATGATCAATACATTATTCCACTTTACCAAAGAAATTACGCTTGGGAAGAGAAGGAAATAAATCAATTAATACAAGATATTTGGGATTTTGCATCTGATGATTTAGAATCCAATTACTATATCGGTTCATTGGTTGTTCACAAACGTAAGTTAAATGACGACATTAAGGTTGTTTATGAAACGATTGACGGCCAACAGCGTCTTACCACATTAAATATTTTGCTTAGTGTAATCAAAAATGAATTTGGTTTTGATGTTCCTGTAAAACATTACGAAAAATTAAAGTTTGATAGTAGATTGCTCTCTACTGAGACACTCAAACGGCTTTACTATGGAGAGGTAAATAACAGCGGTCCAAAAAATCCAAGTATGGTGCAAGCTTATGCTATTATACTTAAAAAATTAAACGAACATAGTGAAATTGAGATTAATCAGTTTTATTATTATCTGTTAAATAAAGTTGTGATACTCAGGGTTGAAGTGCCTAAAGACACGGATTTAAATCATTATTTCGAAATAATGAATAACCGTGGGGAACAATTAGAGAAACAAGAAATTCTCAAAGCTAGTTTATTAGCACATTTAATGTATGATGAAGAAAGTTCACTTGCATTCTCCATGATTTGGGATGCCTGTTCCAACATGGATAAGTATATGCAGCTAAATTTTAAAAAGAAGTATCGTGATGCGGTTTTTTTAGAAGGCGACGAAAAGACCTGGGATTATTTGCCGGAAAATTTTGAAGAATTTAAGCAGTACATACTTCCCGTAAAGAATAAAGAGGTAAATACAAAAGAGAAGCTAGAAGAGCTAAATATCATAAGCCTATTGACGGGCGAATTAAAAGACAATATCCAGAGTTATGAGGACGATGACAATGAATTTGAGAATGTAACCTTTAATTCGATTATCGGGTTCCCGAATTTTTTGTTACATGTTTTAAGGGTTTATAGTCAGGAAGATATTCGACTGGATGACAAAAGATTAATTAAGACTTTTGAACGATATATTGATAAACAGGCTGATAAGGTTCAGTTTGTGAAAGATTTTGCATCAGCACTTTTAAAATGCAGGTTTTTGTTCGACAAATACATTATTAAAAGGGAATTTAAGCACGATACTGATTCCTGGAGTTTACAAGCTTTGAGAATTACAAAAAGCAGAAAGCAACTTAAGGCTTATTATACTAAATCTTTCGAAAGCGAAATAATTAATAAAAGAATTTTAATGTTACTCTCAATGTTTCATGTTTCTTTTCCTCAAATTATATATAAGCATTGGTTGTCAGGTGTTTTAAACTTTTTATACAATCAAAGTAACTTAGATATAGAAGGGGAGGTGTATGCATGCCATCTTGAAAAATTATCAAATGCATTTCTCTTTGATCGATTTGGCAAACAAGAAGTCGAATATTACGATATCATTTTTAAAAATCAATGTGAATTAATCAATAAGGCGATTAATGAAGATTTACTCCATGTAGGTACGAATGTTCAAAATTTCATATTTAACAGATTAGATTATTTGATATGGCGTTCAGAGACACTAGAGAAAGAGAAAAGATTCAATATCATGAATATTGAATCTTTTGAATTTGCTTTCAGAAGTTCAGTAGAGCACTATTATCCCCAAAATGCTAAACCAGGTGCAGTTAAAATACTCGTAGGAAAGAATTATATCCATCAATTTGGAAATCTATGTCTGATAAGTCGAAGTAAGAATTCAGAGTTGAGTAACTATTCTCCGCTAGCTAAGGCAGAACATTATGAACAATCGTCGACTATTGAAAGTTTAAAGCAAAGGTTGATGATGCGTAAAAGAGAAAATTGGGATGAGCAATCTATATTAGAACATCAGAAAGAAATGATTGATTTGTTGATTAAAAAAGGTGAGTTAAATTAATACGTAGCCAGGCTCTCCAGGAAAGGAGTTTTTACCTTGATGACCTTATATCAGATACTAACTAATAATTGATTATGTTCTTTAAAATAACTTTTTTTTCTTCACCTGCATAAGTGTTTTTTATTATGGATAAAGCTATAATTGGCACAATCCAGTGCAGGAGGCATTTCCTGTTATTCACGGACGGTATTTGCAAACGGGGTTAATGAAACCTTTTGACAGGCTGCCTGCCCGTGCGGAAGCTTTGGTTCGCCCTGAATTCTGGAAATTATCCCAAAACCCTGCAGGCGAATACATCTAATTCAATACAAAGGCTTCCGATATCCGGATAAAATACAGGCTGGAAAAAGGATGCCAGCTATTATGATTATCGGTAAATATAGAATGGCTTCAAAAGTACAATGAAGAACTAAAAATAATTATATTTAACCCCGAAATTAATAACAAAATATGAGAAAAATTTTACACGGACTCAGTATTGTAATTCCTATGCTTTTGGCTTGCAACGGTAGCGATAAAGTTGAAAAAAAAAGTGAAGATAACCGTCTTTTAGATTCAATAAAAAAAGATTCAATAGAGGTTGCAAAAAAACACAAAGTTGATGAAAACAAAGTGATTGGTTCTATAGTTTTTGGTATTTCAAAGGGAGAATATAATAAGCGGGAAACAGCATTTTTTAAAGAAACAAAATACAAGCCTTGGAGTAACAGCGATCTTGATAGAAACAAAATCGGCGACTATAAATTTGAAAGAATAACGCCTTTTTTTAATGAAAATAAGCTTTATAAAGTTGTAGTGCATGGACGTTTCATCCATTACGAAGAATATAATTCAGAAATGAATGAGCAGGTAACCGCCTTAAAAAGAATGTTAGTAGGCAAATATGGAGAACCTCGCGAAGGCCAAGGCGCACCAGAATGGCATACGACCGAAGAAGGCTATACCTATTTAGCTTATCGCTGGGAGATTGGAGCTAAAACTATCGAAATGCGAGTATTAAATGATGGTTTAACTTACGAGTTGCAACTGCATGTTTTTCTACCAGCTATTGTGAAGGCGTTAGAAAATGCCGAGGCCGATAAAAAAATAGAAAATGCAGAAAATGCAAAAAGTGCGCTCTAACTATAATTGTAAATTATTACGGCCCCGTAAATAACGGGGCTTTTTTATATGATATCTTTTTTAGTCTGAGCTTAGAATGTTTGTCGTCTTTGTAACAAGAGGTGTGTCACGAAATCTATACAAAGCAAAATACTATACTAACTTAGCAGAGCGAAATGCGAATACTAAAACGTCTGGTTTGAGCTATCACAATTGTTTAGGTATTGTGGCGCGGAATACCTGGTTAGATAAATTTATGAAAAGGAATAGAGATGACCTCTAATCATGAAACATGTACTGCTTTTTATTTTATTGGCAATCATTAATTGTAATGCCAATGCTCAGGTTACGATGGTCGTAAGAAATGATGTCACTATTATACTCAACGCTATGTTAAAAATGACATGGATTGGCAGATCTTACGCATCCTAGAATTATAGTACAAATGGGAGGTAAGGAAAAAGCGATTGTAGGTATCAACGCCGCGATTGTGGAGATGAAAAGTAGGGGGATGAGTTTTAGTAATGTTTCAATCGGGAAAACAGGTAAATTTTATACCAATGAAAAAGAATTGTACTGCGTTGTCCCTCAGGGAATAACCTTGAATAAGGAAGGTGGCTATTTTAGCAGCCTCTCTTCATAGCCAAGATCAAGGTGAAACCTATAAATTTGTGTCCGCCGATAATATTGGCCGGGATAGGTTGAAGATCATGTTTCCTGAATTGCCAGATGGACTGGAGGTTTTGCCGCAAACTGATCCCGTTTTACATAAGCAGTAACCTGTTTACAAGTAGACAATTAACTGTTATTCCCTCTCATTAAACGTGACATAAAATATTAACGAGCTTACCAAAAGGATCTCTGACGTAAAATCTTTTTACTCCCCAGGGCTCAACTACCGGACCATAGTCAATAACAAATACCGCTTCTTTTGCACGATTTAATGTTTCTTCGAAGTCATCTACTTCAATGGACAGATCTGGTGTTAATGTTCCTGAACCACCTTCTGAAGCAAAACTTACCTGAATACCCATGTTTTGATCAATTCCATAAGTTGTAATCCAGCCATGATCCATTAAAATTTCCAGACCTAGTACATTCTTATAAAACATCTCAGCCTTAGTTATATTATCTGTATGAATATTTGCAACAATTCTTTTAACCATAAACTAAAATAAGAATTAATTCCTAATCCTATCTGTCCAAAATATTAAGGTGTAAACTTATGTAAGTAATACCTGAATTGTCCGTACACTCTCCGGTGTTGGAAGGTATTTGAGAGGTAATTGGAAGACATCTGAGAGGTAGTTCCGTAGTTTTTTAACCTTCCAACTACCTCTCAACTACCTCTCAATTACCTTCCAGATAAGTGGTTATTGTAATAATATTTTAAGGAAATTATACTTCAGCTATTTCTATTAAAAATTAGTAAATCCTTTTATTAGAATTATTAATATTTATTTGTAAATACATATTGCTTCAATTGGAATTTTATTGACTAATGAAAAACATTAATTATTTGGAATTTTAATTTCAAATTTTTATTTTGGGTTGTTATTATTTATCTACAAAATATTTTTAACCTGCAAGTGCGACTTTGAATTGCGTTTGACTCGGTTTTTATGTTTTTACTGGTTATTATTTAGATTGATTTTTGCCTTTTATGTACTTTTTTCTCTTGCGCGCTATTATTTGATTTTTTGCTAGACTGTTTTTGTTGATGAAGGCTGATTATTCAAATCCTGGTGTTTTAAAATTGTTTCACCCGATAATAAAAAATATAATCAGTTCACCTAAATCAATATCATTATGGCAATACAAAAAAAAGGACACGCTATTGGAAAGCTTGGACAAACGGTTAGCTATCTCCTAAATGGGGAACTTGTGACACGAACAATTGGTATCACAGATAAGAAGCCAACTAAACCACAATTAACATTCAGACAAAAAACTAAAATCCTAAATCCATTTTTAAAAAAGGTCACTGAATTCATTAACGTAGGATTTGAACTCGAAGGAGTCAAAGAGAGTAAACAACCTTATGCAATTGCATTTGGTCATAATCTGGTTAATGCCTTCAAAGGTACATATCCTAAAATGAGCATTGATTTTGAAAAGGTAAAACTCAGCTCCGGCAGTATGCCCTTGGTTTCCGAGATCAAGGTAGAAGTTGTAAATGAAGGCTTTAAATTTAACTGGAATCCGGATTCTGTAGAATTAGGTATGCACTGGACAGATCAGGTAATGTTGCTGGCTTATTTCCCCAAGCTTAAAAAAGCCATGTATATCACCGGTGGTACGAATAGAGATCTTGGAACTTGTCTACTTCCATTGTACACTATCAGTCGTGGACATGTAGCAGAAACCTATCTTTCCTTTATCACTAACGATCACAGAAACATTTCCAACAGTATTTACACTGGCCAATGGCTTTGGTGAATTTGCTGATTTAAAAATCAATCTAATCCCTATTTTATGATTTTAAGATCCATCCTACATGTACTCAGACAGATTCTAAGTCTGCAGACAGAGAATACCAATAGACTTTTAGACCAGATTAATAGCTATAAACCTATTCATGCGGAAGAGGTGTGGCTTCATACTGAAGACGTAATGCATCTATTTAAAAAAAGCGAAAAGACCATTTACAATTGGCGTCGAAAGGGGCAACTCCGTTATAAAATTATTGGAGGAACTGCTTATTATTTAAGATCCGATATTTTTCAAATCTTAAATAAAGAATAATCCTTCCTGATTTTAAGGGCATTGATGCCCTAAATAAATATTGTAACAGTACTAACTTATTTTAAACGTTCTCATTATGCATCGCACCATGTTATTTAATCAAATGATAGAGGTTATGCAGCGATTTTATCCAATATCATCTGCATTAATTTTACAGCTATCACAAGTCATACATTTCATTGATTATAGAGCAGGATATACCATTCTCAACTATAAGGAGATTCAGAAATTTATATGGTTTCAACTCAAAGGCACTTCAGCAGAAATGACCAGAGACATAGTAAATTCGGGGGAATTTGCGAGTTGGTTTTGGTTTGTTGGAGATTTCATATACACTACACCAGGCTTCTTTAGTCAGCAGCCCTCAGAAAGTGCTATCGTTATCCTTGAAGATAGTAGTTTTATCTATATTTCAATTGAAGATTTCACGGCATTAAAAAGACAGTTTTTGGAAGCCGAATCACTAATTGAGAAGCTTAGGGACAATTATAAAGTGCTTAGAACCCAACATGCAGCAGATATGAAACGCACTGCTTTAGAGCGGGCCAGGAATCTCTGTCATAACCATCCTCATCTTTTGAAAATTTGTTCAAGGAAGCAACTGGCCAGCTTTTTAAGCATGTCTCCGGACACGCTTACAAGGTCTTTAAAGAAGTTGACCAATTAGACAACAGAATGATAAAGTAGCTAATTACCCGACAACAATCGTATCATCATCCGACTGTTGTCGGATAAATTGCCTGGAATTGTCCGGAACTTTAATGTATGATTTAAACAATACAAAGTGATGGAAATGAAACAGTCAGTATACCAGATTCTTTTATCAGTAGTCTTTATCCTGTTTTGGCTGTATTCAGCAGGGTTTAAGCTTTATGATTTTGGGGCATTTAAACAAGAAATGCATAGACAGGTTTTTCCAGCTGAATTAAGCAATCTATTGAGTTTTACTGTGCCTGCCTCGGAAATTATAATTGCTGCTTTACTGGTTAATGCCGTGACAAGAGGGATAGGCATGATACTTAGCTTTTTGTTAATGTTGGCGTTTACAACCTATACTGGTCTGGCCTTATTGGGTGTGTACAGTACCACACCTTGCAATTGTATTGGCTTACTTGGAGAAAAGGCTAGCTGGGGTGATAATTTTATGCTCAACCTGGTAATAACTCTAATAGCCACTGCAGGGTTGATATTAACTTTTAAAGATTGGAAAGGAGGAAAAAGGGTATGAATGTATGAGATTTCAAGTCAAAATTATCAAAGAAAACAATGTAAAAACAAAAAAACAGTTATGAATATAATTAAAAAACTGCCCTTGATGGCCTTCGTATTAGGTCTCGGGCTTATGATATCAATGAGCTCATTCAAAGAAGAAGTGAAAGAGCCAGCTAAATATGATCAGAATGCCAGTTATGCGTTTGAATATAACGGGCCAGATTTTAACCAAGCTAGTGTGGAGCTGGCATCGAATTGGGTGTATGTTGCCAATACAGATCTTTGTAATGGAGCGAAGGTTAAGCCTTGCAGAATACAGGTTTCGGAAGATTACGTCAATAATCCCTCAACTTCTCCAGCATTAAAGAGTATCATTAACATCAGTGCGGAACTGAACACGCTTCATGGTACTTATTATGTCAAAGGGTTAGATGATCCTACTGGGTTGATTTCTAACAAGCCCAATTAGGTAAATCAAAAAAAGAAAAGGGTGGGCGAGACACTCTCCGAGAAACATAGACGTGAAGTCTATTAAAAACCTTCTAACTGTTTCAGTTTAGAGGGTTTTTTCATTTTAATCATATCATTGAGAGCATAGGCTACTGTTTCATTATCGAAATATCTTACCGATTCTACCAGGATTGCTTGTTCAAATCTACTGCTATAAATATGTTCAAAAAATATGTGTTCACGATATATGAACAAGGAAGGAGAATACAAGAGTTCTGTCATTGGCAAATGAAACGGCAGTCTTTAAAAAGGCATAAGTTCAGCATGGCAAAAAATAGCTGGATATTCTCTGGTCAGCTTTTTTACATATACCTCGCTTTCTGTAAATGGTAGGGTTATTAAGTATGTAGACCATGTAAGTGATAATAATAAATTCAAAATTGCGGTTGACCTGATAAGGTCTAGATATAAGATACAAAAGGTCTTAAAGCATAATGAAATGCTACTTTAACTAATTTTCACAGCTACGTCCAGAATATCATAATAAGTTGCGTACCAGCAATTATGGCCAAACCGGTTAAACGAATATATAGCTATATCTTTTTCATTTGTTAAAACTGTAGGCACTTTGTGAGGATAAATGGCACCAAGGGCAAGTGTCTTAATTAGGAAGTGAACATCATTTACTACGAGAGATTGATCATTTTCACTATACACATCAGGTGTGTATTCGATTTTTTGGATTTCAAAACTAGCATCGGTAACTTTGATAAACGCCTTATAGACAACTTCTCCGGTCCAACTTCTGGTAAGGTAGATAATGTTGTCCCATCCGTAGATATCCCATTTATCCTCCATACAGTTTGCTTTATAAGCAGCTCCTTCGATTTTTGATCCGTTATGTGGATAGACAAGGCTGACATTAATAGTTTTGCTTTTAGGTATTTTAGTATTAATCAATTCTCTTCCAATGCTATGCCTTTGCTTATTGAATAATTCAGCCACGTATTTCTCTTTAGTGAACGAAAGCATATGTTGTGTGAAACTTCTGATATCGAGAATTTGCTTATTAAATGGATTATCTTTTCCTACCTCATGCCAGGTAAATTCATATTCCTGATCATGGTTTTGGAAGGTTTCTGGCTCCTTTACTTTCTTTTTAAATAGTCCAAACATGAGAGAGGGGTTGATTAGGCAAATATAATTTAACTATTTAATTAAAATCTAGAATTCTGTTGTTATCATTGTAGAAGCACTAAATTACGCTAGTAACCTGACACAAATTATGTGGGAAAGTAGTTGTATAAAGACCGATAAAAAGAAGATGCCAGTTCGGAGAGTCGCGTAGTCTGGTATCACGCCTGCTTCGGGAGCAGGAGGTCATATGTTCGAATCCTGCCACCCCAACAACATAGATATCAAATTCTATCAAAAACCCTCTAAATGTCATAGTTTAGAGGGTTTTTTCGTTTTAGTCAGTGTGCCCTATTCTACACCCT
This sequence comes from Pedobacter caeni, assembly GCF_900129215.1. GTDB lineage: Bacteria > Bacteroidota > Bacteroidia > Sphingobacteriales > Sphingobacteriaceae > Pedobacter > Pedobacter caeni. The sequence goes on from NZ_FQUQ01000001.1 coordinate 349,828, forward strand.
CTTTTTTTCTTGCATCATTGTCCTGATAGAAAATGTAAAAATCACTGTTTGAATTTTTTATTTCACCACCTGTTTGGTCGTCAAATTTTACTGCTCATTTTAACAAAAAATCTAAAGAGGGCATAAAAGTGGGTAATCCGACAAAAGTGATCACCTATTCCGGTTTTAACCTGACGAGCTATTCCGCTCCAAACTGACCATCTGTTTTCGGGCCAAAGTGGCCATTTTGACCCATACAAACCAATTTTACCATCTAGGTATGGGATACATGGATCTTTTGTAAAACCGCAAATTCTGACTCCTAACCAAATCACAAAGTATAAGTAAGGGTTACGATCATTTATAAAAATTGCACAGCTTAAAACGGCTTATTTAAGCTGATGGAATTTAGATTTAAGATCGGAAGCTTAGTAATGGAATTAAATGGCTCCTGGGGAATCAGGAATTCTATTTTGATATTTTAAGAGGTAAGATTCAAGGGAATAAGAAAAGAGATTGGTAAGATTTAATTATATTTGATCATGCTTTGATAGCATTCTCTACCCCTCTCGGCAGAAAGATTAGTGGCCAGTTTGGCCCGGAATGAGGGGGGGCACTTTCCCCGAAATATACACATTTGCAGCAGTTCAAGATAGAAAGTCGAATTTGCACCTTTCACAGTTATAAGTAAATGAGACCAGGCACATTGTAAATCCAAAAATCAAATCAATTAAGAGTACTCAATCTAGCCAGCACTCACTAACTCCCATTGGGATCAGCTAATAAAGGCAAAATAGTGTACTCCATTAATTTTGAGTAGGCAACAGCAGCTTCGTACTCTTTCAACTTATCAATAAGTTCATTATGGGAAAGCCAAAAATCTCCGAGTATAAAAAAAGTAGTGGCTAGTGATTCCCATATTTCATTAGGAAGGTCAGATCGAAAATATCCTACCGAGACCATCTTACGAAAAATTAAAGCGAACTCAGCTTTCCTTCGTTTCACCAATTCACGATAAGCAGCCTGAATAGAAGGCACCCTTTTTCCAATCTCAACAAAATTTAACAGTATAAATCGATACTTATATTCAATGCTAAACGATTGTAAATAGACGCTTTTTAAACTTTCACGATCGATAGCTCCTGATTGCTTAAAATCCTTTATCAATTCATCAAATGCAGCCACCAAGCGGTTATATAGCTCCTTTACAATATCATCAGTATGCTTAAAATGATAGTGCAGGTTTCCAGGGCTAATAGAAATATGTGCAGCAATATGACGTGTACTAACGTTAATACCCTTACTATTATATAATTCGAGGGCCCCGTTTAATATTTTCTCTTTTGTGTCCATAGGTTCATTAACTATTTTTTCGATTTTGTGAATTTCCCAATTTTTGATTGATAAATTCTGATGACCGTAATAATAAAATACACCGCCGGAGAAGTATGCGATTACGTCACCCCAATCTCCAACATTATAGCTTGTAACATGTGGCAATAAACCTTCAAATGCTAGTGATGTACAAAGTGAAAAAGTTAAAATCTGCGGCAGCGAGTATTTCCTTAAGTGAGTACTGCTGAACAGCATGTTCCCAAGTATTAATGAAAAATGCACAACTACCGGAACAAAGACAAAGTCTGTTAGCCAATTGTTGAGCCAGCCAATATAATAACCAGTATCTCTGCAAAACCGAACAAAGAACCAACATACCCAATAGCAAATAAAAAGCCTATCGAAAACGTTTATCACTAATGCATAAATGAAGCTGCAATTAAAATAGCCAAGGTGCCGCATATCAATAGTGTAAGAAAAAGCCCAAACTCAAGATTCTTTTGTATCCTCACATATTTATTATCCGCCGTATCTAAAGGCGCGATCGTATCTCTCAGATACTGGTATGCGCGCTTTAATCTGCTTTTTTTATCAGTTCCCATGTTATATATCAATAAAAATCAAATATGCGAGAAAAATTCCGAAATTAGAACATTAGTTCTAATTGATAGGAACAAAAAGTATGGTACCCGCCGCCTTGAGCTCGTTGGCAGCCCGCCAGGTCCACCTGATGTTAAACGAGACGAAAAATAAATTTCTGCCCAGGCAGTCTGTTACTGGATAAAAAACAAATTACTTTATCCAAAGAGGATAAAAATCCCGAAAGTAAACAGCGAACTCAAAAAAAAAATGCTGGATGAAGCAGTAAATTGCGCGTAACAAACCGGTCAATATTAAATCGCGTCCCTATATTAAACAACAGCCATCCCAGGACCGTCCATTACTTCAATTCGATAATTAGCCTGTAGCGGGATTTCGGATTGTTTACAATGTGCATATTTCGGTAAAAGTGGTTCTTCCCCACTTTTGGTGGTAGGTTCAGCGCCTTACCGAAAATGGATAATCTGTGCTCCTTTAGGGTACGTCACGAACTTTTTTTTTAAAGAATTGCATTTGAATTAATTTCACCACCAAAAGTGGGGAAGAACCACTATCTGCGTAATAAACAGAAAGCACGTTATGAAAATTTGCCCATTATCTATTAGTATAAATCTATTGCTAGTTACAGATACCAGGGAGCGTTAGAAGACCGCAACAGACGGCGTGAACTACGAAATGCCATGTATGCTGGTATTCATGCAAGAATTGATTTGCCGGAACAGTATAAATCGAATACCTATCGGTTTACTTATTTAAAGATCGCTGCCAGTATTCTGCTTATTGGAAGTGCCGGACTTTGGGGCTGGTATAAACCATGTCAAATACTATTTAAATGCTGATGTTGAACTAGGTTCGAATCCCCGCGGATCACAAGAAGCCTCAACGAAAGTTGGCTTTTTGCTTTAATAGTTTTTTTTCAAACAAAGGCAAAAAACTGATTTTAAGCTACTGTTTGCAACCAATGGTCAATAACTTGAATATATTTCATATTTTTGGGTTGACCAATAACATCTAGCCATCCATACAAAATAACAGCATGTTATACTTCACCAGTATTGCAATTTCTTTATACTTGTTCGTACTATTAGCAGTTAAGCCTAACAAAATAACTGCAGATAAACTACTCATGATTTGGCAGCTGGTAGCAACGCTTCACTTAGCCAGTTTATATTTACAGGTTTCAGGAAACTATTGCCAATTCCCCAATTTAATAGGCTGGGGAGATATATTAGCACTTGTGCATGGGCCTTTTTTGTATCTATATATCCTTCATCTAACCACACCGATAAAATTTAGCAAGAAAAAGCTACTTCATTTTTTACCTGTTTCTTTTGTCTATCTTTTATGGATGTCTTTTTTGCTACAAAACCCAGAACAAAAGCTATGGCTTTATGACCAGGGCTTTTCCTCGCCTTACTATAAAACCATTGGAATCATCACCAATATTTGCATAATCATTTCGGGAATTATTTATGTATCAGCCGCAATTGTTCTACTGCATCGATATAAGAAAAAAATAAGCGAAGAATTTTCAACTACGGGTAAAATCAGCTTGAATTGGCTGCGTTACCTGATTGCAGGCATCGCTGGAATTTGGGTCTTTGTTATTTTCTATCCTACAGCAGAGAGTATCTATTTCAGTGCCTCGTTGTACATCTGCTTCATCGGTTTTTTTGGTGTACGCCAACAGCAAATATTCAAAACCGACAATGCCTCATCCCGCTCTGCCGCTGAGCATCCAAACCTTTCTACTCAAAAAGAAAACCTGTCAGAAGAGCCCGCTAACCTGGCATTAATGCTCAATAAAATAAAATACGACTGGTCTTCACTTACGGATGCCGAAGCTGAACGTATTTTCCAGCAACTTAACAGGATAATGGCACAAGAAAAACTATATAAAAATGTGGAACTTACACTAAGTAAGTTAGCCGAATCCTTAAAGCTAAAAGATGCTGTGCTATCGCAAGTGATCAATTCTAAATTTAACAAGAGTTTTTACGACTATATCAATTCACTTAGGGTAGATGAATGTGTAAAAATGATTGCTGATGAAAAAAACCAAAACTATACACTGCTATCGATAGCTTTTGATTGTGGCTTCAATTCTAAATCTTCATTCAATCGCAATTTTCGCAAATTCACGGGTAAATCTCCTTCAGATTTTTTCAGAAAACCAACCGACCTAACATACCACAAGGCGTTGTAGGTCCTCCGTTTTCTTATTATTGCTCAGTTATTTCTTCGCTGTAATAGGTTTATTTGAAAAGCGATTTATATTATTTATTGTCAAATATTTAAAGTGTTTCACCACTTTAAATAACGCATTATTCTAAATCAATAAGAGGTGCCACGAAGCCTCGTGGGGCGATTGATATTTCTCAATGTTTCATTTTTGCATTCAAAACACTGGAGTTTTAAATAATAAACCATGAAACAAAACTTATTTTATTTGCCACAATGACTTCTACAATGATTGTTAACAATGTATCCTATAAAAAAAGCGATGCTGACGACTCTGCTAAGGCTTACCTAAAAAATACAAGCATTGAGTATAAGTGTACCCTAGCTTTTGGCACTCCTAGCGGTTTAGACATCATTTGCACGAATGAAAGTACAGGACTTTTTAAAATAACCAGTAGTTAAATCAATAATGAATACACAGAAAATCACCAAAATCAGTAGTCAAATTTATGTCGGTTTTTCAATCTTCAGTATCGCTTATGTTAGTGTTTTGTCAATTTATAATCCGCAGGGAACTATGGATTTGGTGGCTACGCGATTATCTAATACAGATGCCATAAGTTCCATGAGAGGTATATATGGTGGCGTTGGTTTAGTTATTTGCTTCTCTCTGGTTCACCTTTTGTTAAAGGATGTAAAAAAGGCGCTCATTTTTCTTTCATTGTTTTGGTTAGCCTATTCTATCTCTAGATTGATAACAATCTTGGTTGATGGGCCTTTGGGCGAATTTGGTTCGCAATGGTTGGTCATAGAGTCTACTTTAGGCATTTTGGCTTTAGTATTATTGCTGTTTTACAGACGCTTTAGATAATAGGTTATCAATACTTCTACTACACATGAAAAACAATTAAATAATAACAAATCTTAAAAAAACAATTATGAAATCAATCTCAAAAAAATCTTTATTAACAGTTATGGTCATGTCACTAGGTATTTTGTCTTTAGCATCATGCAAAAAGAAATCTGGCGATCACCCGGATAACGGGAATAAAATTTCAATGAAAATGACCGTTACAGTAACAGGAGCTGATCAAAACGATCAGGTAGATTTTCAGGTAAGTGCCGGAAACCATGATGCAAGCCAGTACGGAGCGCCTGTTTGGAAAATGAATGGCACTTCGCAAGGTAATCAAAACAGTATAATAATAGACGAGAAAAGTTTTATAGGCACCACAAAAACTTATGTGTTCGAAACCGTAAAACCATTTGATTATGGAGGATTGAACATTAGTGTCTCCAATTTAGAGGGGGGTGGCCCGATAACTGTCAGCTACAAAGCTGAAATTAATGGCAAGGTGGAAACGAATGAAAATGTGGTGGTTGCAGTAGACCAATCTCATAGTAAAACACTCACATATGGATCAAATAAATAAGTCTAATTGATGAAGTCGGTTCATCGATAAAAAGAGCCTGTATCATAAATAATGATCAGGTTCTTTTTTACCTTTGTTTCTGGTTGACTTTTAGCTTTATTGTTTTTTATATTTCAGCAAAAGTGACGCAGAACCACTTTGTAGCGGAATCGAGACGTACTATACAGGGGACTATCCACAAGTCAATACCATTCGACAACATAGATCTGGAATTGAAAAACAACCCTTTTCATAATAGGTTCAAATAAGAATTCTTAAAATCAAATAGCTCATGAAGGTGCTAATGTTCGTTACAGCATTTCTTTTGTATCTGCGTTTCCGCCACTGAAACAAAAATTGTAATAAGAGTAAAAGCAAAAGATGCAAAGTTCATAGGTAGCTCCTGGCGGTGCTTACGTAATCATCAGGAACAAGGTAAATCAGCAGATTTTAGCGGAAGGCAAGACGACTGGCAGCACGGGTAATACAGATCTGATCATGAAAGGTCCCAAAATCAATGACGCTGCATTATATTGCCAATTTAAAAATGGTATTTCAAAAAATATATGATGCCTTAACACCAGGAGGCCAATTTTTGTTTTCTATAGAACACCCGATTTGCACTGCAACATTGCAGACTTTAAATGGGATGCAGAATAAGCCCAATTACGCAATCGAAGACCCACGTAAACAGGATTGGTTTGTAAAAGATGTCATAAAATACCATCGTAAGGTCTCTACCATTGTAAAAGAAGTGCTGGAAGCTGGTTTTATTTTAATGAATCTGCAAGAGCCTACACCAGATGCAAGACTTTTAGAACAACGTCCAGATTTTGAAAAACATATTCAACATCCGCCAATTTTAATTTTAGATACTTTAAAACCCATAAATTGAGTCGTAAAAATATTGCACAGACGACTGCATGCAAAAGTAATTTAAAGTTTTAAATACAGTAGATATGAATATAAAAGTAGCGGAGACAATCGAACAGAAATCGTTTAAGAAAATTGCTAAATTACTCTTTGAGTATAATTTAAGTAAAACACAAGAGTTCCAGAATGAAGTTAATAAGCCAATTGAGATAATAGTACGAAATGAACGAAATCAAATAATTAGAGGTCTTTATGGACGCTCAATTTGGGGAACATTAGAAATAAATACATGCGTTGTAATACCCCAAAATAGAAACGAAGGAATTGGGCAAAAATTAATAATAGGAGCAGAAAAAGAAGCAAAAAATAGAAATTGCAGATTTATCAGTTTGAATACTTTTTCATTCCAAGTACCTGAATTTTATGAAAAACTTGGATTTGAAAAAATTGGAATAGAAACAGATTTCCAAAAGGATTTGAAAAATACTATTATCGTAAAAAGATATAAAAATCAACTATTGACTAACGTTTCAGATGTTGGGAAGAAGCGATAACAATGAACATTTATCATTATTCATTGAAAAACTCATTATATGTTATACCAAGAAATAGCAACTAAATTAATCCAATTAGCAGAAAATGATTTATCTATAAGACAGCGGTTGTTAAATAGAGGAGAACTGTCTAAAGGTTATCATCCAGAAATGGAAGCTGTACATAAAGCTAATAGCAAAGAATTAAAAATAATTATTTCTGAAATAGGTTATCCAACTGTAAATAAAGTAGGATATAAAGCTAGTGACGCTGCTTGGCTTATCATTCAACATGCTATTAGCGAACCAGATTTTATGCAAGAATGTTATTCTTTGATGTTAGAAAACAGACAAGATATCGCTCCAAAAAATATTGCATATTTATATGACCGAATCCAAGTATATAAAAGTAAACCTCAGAAATATGGAACACAAATGATCAGTAGAGATGTACTTTTTCCTGTAGAAAATCCTTTAAAGATAAACATCTATCGATCAAAAGTTGGCTTACCAAATTTGTCTGATGAACAAATAATGCTCATTCCTAGTCGTGACCAAATTCAGCTTATAGATAGTCAGGACAAAGACTACAATGTTTGGAGAAAAAAAACAGGGTGGATATAAAATAAAATTAGTTCAGAGAATTAAATTCAAGCACTTTTATTCCTTTTTAAAGAGGCCAACATATTATTTTACTATGTCAGCTATCCCCCTGAGTAGGTTTAATGGATATTCTGTCCATCGGTTGCCTTAGATGAAGTTCAGCGGATGGGCTATTTTTATAATGAGCTCGTGACCCGAAAAATAATGGGATCCATCCGCGACCTAACAGAGACGGATAGTAAATTGAACCTGTTCGTTAAGCTAAGTGAACGGGAAATTCAGTTTTTGAAATTTTCGTGCACAGAACTGACCTATAAGGAAATTGCCGACCAGATGTGTGTCAGTGTTCGCACGATAGAGGGTTATCGGGATGCTTTGTGTGAAAAACTGAACCTTAAAACACGTATTGGCCCAGCTGTCTATGCTATAAAGAATAACCTCAATGGCGGCTGATCTTTAACAATCTTTACCCCAAAAGTTCGTCATCCGTGCCCGCTCTGTATAATTTTCTGCATAGCCCGGAGATTGTAAATACTGCTGGATGATTTAGTGAGGTTACATCCGTAACCTCACTAAGCGACTAGGCTACCAGGTGCATGTTCCGCTCTATATTTTACCAGCGTTCCGCTGCATATTTAGCTATAATTGGCCTTATTCAGGGTAGTAGATACTAAAACTAAATTTGACGTTAAAAATCAGGTTAACAAAATTGGAATTAATTCTGCTCCATTCCTGTTTGTTCGATAATATCTTCTGGCAAGGGCAGAGCATAAAAACGGTCATCAGACTTCAATTGAATAATTACCTTATTAATCAGTCTGGTAGGAATTATATTGAAACCGTCCTTGTTCAATCGTTTAATATCTATCCACCTAAGCCCTCTCATCAGTAGCTCTTTTCTTCTTTCTGACAAAATTTTATCAATTGCATCTTTAGCATCAGAGGCGACCATCATCGGATAGGTGACACTATTTTTCCATCTGCTTTTTAGCAATGTATTTAAATCATCCATCGCTTCTGATACCCTGTTTAAGCGGGCAAGACATTCAGCCCTTATCAAATACAGTTCGTCTACAGCGATCCCGCTAAATAATATATTTGCATTAGCGGAATAACTCCCTTTAAACTGCTGATATCCGCTGTTTGCTTTAAAGTAGGCCGTCTTGCGCAAATCATATGAGTTGTATTTTGAATAAAGGAGGGTATCTATTTTGGCGGTTGATGGCATGTGTAAAGCAAAACCCTGGTCCATCTCGCTATAAAAAATAGTTTCTTTATTAAACTTTTTGAATGGAACAGCGGCATTCAAACTGCCATTGATTGAGCTGAAGAACATCATTTTATTTTATAGCGATATTAATGATTTGAGCTAAACCGGGCGTGTTTTCAGGAAATTACATCTCCCTTGCTGAGGCAGGGGAGATCAGGTAGATTGTTGGTTTGTGTAGGGAGCAATTTTAAATCGTAACAGCAGAACCATCTATTCTCAAATCATACGCTCCGGAAATTGGTTGAATGGTTTAGGCAAATTCGGTTTTGATTTTCTTCAGATCATTTCATTCAATTTATTCATACCAAATTAATTAGTGCCAATGGGCAGATTTAGCTCGTAGCGTCGCTCTATTTACGTATTGATTAAGATGCTTTTTTTTGAAAGAAAAGTAATAATGAATGAAATGAATGTATGTGATTGATAGGTAATATGTTATGTTTGATTTGTGTTTAGTCTTGTAATTCATTGTTACTACAATTGTACCTAATGTTAAACCTATGCGCTCATTTACAGAAATCTATAAAAGCTATCAGGACTATTCAGGTTCTGTAGAACGAAGAAAAAGGTGTAAGCCCCAATACCTGTCCAGAGAGGCCACTTACATTGTGGTACTTCATCAGTCTTTTGTAAAATAACTATAGGAGAAGTTATCATAACCATATATCTTAAAAAAAATGAAACCGGAAGAATATAATTCAAAAGATTACCTGCCACGTGGCCATTATATCTGGCCTGATCTTATTAATCCACATGCGGAGCAGATGGGAAAAGATATGGATGGATGGATTGATAATGACTATACTTTCCTGACGGAGAAACAACGTGAAATATACAAGAAAATGAGGTTGCACATGTGTACTGCCCGTATGTGGCCCGACTTAACCTATGAGCAGAGTATCCCCTGCAACAGGTTCATGCTCCAGTATGTTGCTCTTGATGATCAGGTGGAACATTCATCTCTGGAGGAAATCCAACAATTACGGGTTCGTTGTGTAGACATTCTCAAAGGGGCTCAACCCAAACCTGAAGAAAATGCACTCTATCAACATATGGCTTTCATAAGGGATGAATTTCGCGCGCTCATGCCTGACATATGGGTGGAGCGTTTTATTCACTATTTCTATCAATCCTTCAGATATGGGATTGAATTGGAGTATCCTTATAAAATAGCGCAACGCCCGCCGTCGCTCACACTTTTCAAAACCATTCGTGAGTATTCTGTTCTTATGCGCCCGTATCTGATCTTTGGTGAAATTGAATCGGGACTTGTCCTGCCTGAACATATTTTTGAGCATATTGTTGTTCAAAAAATGATATCTCATATGACCTTGGTTGTTGCCTGGCAAAACGACATTCATTCCCTGCCAAAAGAAATGGCAAAGGGAACAGAAGTTTTTAACCTGGTTTTTGTATTGCAGCAGGAATATAACCTTTCGCTGAAGGATGCCTGCGAGCAGGCATTTCAAATCCATAATGAAGAATTGGCAAAAGCACTTGCCTTACATACTGAGTATCGTGAGTTTGGTGAATTTCAGGAGCATGTAGACAAATTCGTCTATTATGCAGGAGTGGGGCTTCAGGGAGTGAATTCTTTTTATCTTGAAACAGAAAGATACCAGCACGGAGGAGTGGGGTTTGCCTGGCCGGAGAATAATGTGGTTGCAGAATAATATATGTTGCTTCAGGTTAAACGTGACATAAGATATTAACGAGCTTACCAAACGGATCTCTGACGAAAAACCTTTTTACTCCCCAGGATTCAACTACCGGGCCATAGTCAATAACAAATCCGGCTTCTTTGGTACGATTTAATGTTTCCTCGAAATTATCCACTTCAATGGATAGATCAGGTGTTAACGTTCCAGAACCGCCTCCTGAAGCAAAACTGATCTGCACATCCATGTTTTGATTATTGCCATAAGTTGTAATCCAGCCATGATCCATTAGGATGTCCAGACCAAGTATGTGCTTATAAAACACCTCGGCTTTAGCAATATTTTCAGTATGAATATTTGCAACAATTCTTTTAACCATAAACTAAATTCCGATTATTATTCGCTTAAAATTCTTCAATTTTTGTAAACCAATGTACTAAAAGTCTTCTTCAATCCACTTGTTCTTCAATTACACGAAGATGTCCAGCTTCAGTGATTAATTCATCGCCGGGCCAGCCATCAAATTCATAATGCATAGATGAATTGGTCTTGCCTTTACATCCACTATACAATCTTCTCGTATGCTTCCTGGAGCTTCTGGATATAATTCAAGGTATTTCATGTTTATTTTTTATAAAGGTGTGGATTGAACAAATCTCTAAATTTCTTGTCAATTTCAGTGACATAATCTAATATTTCTTCTTCCCTAAGAATAAAAATGCATAATAAAAGAGAGATCATTTATTTATACAAACGGTGGAAGAGATCTGATCTACTCATAGATTTACTTCCGCTTATAACCAATATTGAATAAAACGGTTTTTGATTGTTATGTTTGGTTAGAAGACTCAGGATATTATATGGGAAAATTTGTACAAGAACTGCAAACCGACGGGCTTACCAATAAGCAAACCCTCGTTATCGCATTTGAAACAGTAAATGAGCTTGGCTGGCGCATCAGGTTTACTTCTGATGCCGGTGTCATTGCCTATACGGAAAATGGCGAATACTCCTGGAATGGCGAAGTAACAGTTAAACTACTGGAAGGTGTAATAAGCGTGCAGTGTGTAACGATCTCTAACCTGACGGTTGATTATGGGAAATGCGAGCAAGCAGTCGTACAGTACCATGCTGCATTTGAAAAGATGAAAACCGCTTTGACAGATGATGAGATCCAGCAAAAATATAAGCGGTATAAAAAGGATTTTATACCTCCTTATGAAGATACTTTAAAGCCTGACACCAGGCCAAAGTTTCATCTTTTTAATGGGTTCCAATCTTATTTCGTGCCTGCAAATGCGTATTTTGTTACCCCTATATTAGTAGGTTCGAATATCATCATCTTTATCATGATGGTCTGTACGGGTGTGTCCTTCTTTGAACCTGATGCGCAAAGTATGATCGCCTGGGGAGCGAATTCGACCATTGCCACATTGGACGGGCAATGGTGGAGACTGCTTAGCAATTGTTTTCTGCATTTTGGTTTCATTCACCTGCTGCTCAACATGTACGCGCTTTTTTACGTGGGATTTTTACTCGAACCCTTTCTGGGAAGGAGTAAATTTATAATAGCCTACCTGTTAACCGGTATTGCGGCAAGTGCGCTAAGCCTTTGGTGGCACGATTATACCGTAAGTGCCGGTGCATCCGGTGCCATTTTCGGACTATATGGTGTATTTATTGCCATATTATGTACCAACCACATTGAGCCGTCCATGCGGAAAGGTCTGCTCATTAACATCGGCATTTTTGTAATATATAATCTGGTGTATGGTAATTTGAAGAGCGGTATTGATAATGCAGCACACGTAGGTGGCCTATTGAGTGGCCTTCTGATCGGATTTCTTTATCTGCCAGCCTTGAAAAAAGCAGATAACCGTATGTTAAACCAACTGACGCTTTCTACCATTGCAATAGTAACTATTGCCTGTTCCGCCTTTGGTTATATATCGATGTCAAAAAGTGACCGGTTCGTTTATCAAAAACAGATGCAGGTATTTTACGCCATAGAGACCGATGCGCTAAAGGTGTTCAAAGATTTCGACGATAAACCTGCTGAGGCGCAGTTATCCGGCTTAAAAACAAGTATCGGGGACTGGAGTAAGGGCCTTGAACTCATCAAGCAGTCGGACAAACTCACACTCCCTGAAAAGACACATAAAAAAAATGCTTTGCTTATCCGTTATTGCAGGCTCAGAATTCAAAGCTATGAAATGATGAGTTTAGATATACAAAGGGGGGAGCATGGTGAACAGGAGCGGCTCCAACTTATTAACGAGCAAATCAAGTCGGTGATTAAGCAGTTGTCGAAACGATGATATAGATGTCAAATCCTATCAGAACCCTCTAGATGTCACAGTTTAGAGCTTGTTGTTCTTACTTGTCGTCTGTGCACTCTAAAATATCTCCTGGCTGGCAGTCTAATGCTTTGCAAATAGCCTCCAGGGTACTAAATCTGATTGCCTTTGCCTTTCCGGTCTTTAGAATAGACAGATTAGATAATGTCAGATCAACTCTTTCAGAAAGTTCATTCAGAGAGATTTTTCGCTTCGCCATCATTACGTCTAAGTTTACAATTATTGGCATAGCTTAAATGGTTAAATCGTTTTCGTTTTGTATTTCTACACCCTTTTTGAATATAGTTGCAATCACATAGATTACGGCTGCCATGATTATAAATGCTTGCCCGTCTGCCCAAAACTCGTTAAGGTTGCCAATATTGTAGCTATCATATTTCAGGTTATTGGCGGTTTGCAGAGCGATGTAACTAAGTATGCCAATAGAAAAAGTGTAGTAGCTGATTTTTGTGATTTGATTGGAAACGAAAGTGTTGAAAGGTTTTGACAAATCTAACTTGTGTAATAGCATGATGACGATATAAAATAAATAGGCTTTCAAAAGTGAGATCAGTAAGATAAAGCTATAGATACTGAAAAAAGCCCATCTGTTACTATTATACATTTGGCTTAAGTCCAGCTTTTGATAGAGCTTTGCAACAAATTCAGGGTTGTAGATACTAAAAACAAAATTGACGACGAAGGCACCTGCTTCTATACACAATCCTACGAAGATGATCCACGCAACAATGTGCAGGCCTTTAAATACGATGTTGTTTGTTTTTGACATAGTAGTAAAATTTAAATCATATCTAAAGGTAATAAATATTTATTGATAAACAATAAATAAACATTTTTTTTCAATAAAAGTGCATTTTATGAATTTTACATTACGGGCGTCGTCTGCAACAATAACAGTTACGTAGGAGTGGCAGAAAAGATTTAGATGAAAGGAGGCGTCAAGAGATATGACTTCTTTAAGGTGTGTTAGTTTGCTCCACTCAAGACATCTTTTCCAGGAGAGGCCGTCGTTATCGTTTTTATCATAAACATTACGCACTGTATACCAGAAATCCATATTTGAGAGATTATAACAGGTTGCAATTTAGTTGTTTTTCAATGTATATTCGTTAAAATAAATACCATGAGATACATACTGCCTTTCATTTTATTTGCAATAATCACTTGTAACGTTAACGCTCAGGATACAGTCGTGGTAAGAAATAATATCACTATTATGTTTAATGCTATGGTGAAAAATGACATGAGTACATTGGCAGATCTTACTCATCCTAAAATCATAGCGTCTTTGGGAGGTAGGGAAAAAGCAATTGTAACAATGAACGCTGCGATTGCCGAGATGAAAAGTAAGGGGATGAGTTTTCGTAATGCCTCAATTGGGAAAATAGGTGAATTTTACAAGAGTGGAAGCGAAGTGTTTTGCCTTATCCCTCAGGAAATAACATTGACTACAGAAGGTGGTTATTTTAGTAGTCTCACTTCAACATTGGGCATTAGCCAGGATCAGGGTAGAACCTGGAGATTTGTGTCGGCTGGTAATATTGGTCGGGATAAGCTGAAGATCTTGTTTCCTGAATTGCCAGATGGATTGGAGGTTTTGCTGCAAACTGATCCGGTTTTTCATAAACAGTAACCTTTCTTATGAAGGATATGGCCCGGATTACTTATTGATATAAAAGAACGGATATAACATGGCTAAATTAACATTTGAGGAGAGAAACCAAAATAACTATGTAAAGCACAGCGAGGTTTCTTTAGAAACATTGGGAAAGTACGAGAATGTACTTCCTGAAGATTTGATAAATATATGGAGAGCATTGGGCTTTGGAATTTATGAAGATGGATTTCTTCAATTAGTGGATCCTGATGAATTTGATTTCGTATTTGAATATATTGATAAGCTGTTGGAGCCGTCTATTGTTTTTGGGATTACTGCATTGGGAGATTTGTTAATCTGGGAAGGAAATGAAAACTGGACGATAGCTCCGGATGAAGGAAACAGAGTCAAACAAATTGATGTAAGAAGGTGTAAAACTCGTGTAATCGGAGAAATGAAATTTGTTTTAAATCGTGTGTTGGGCGATAATTATGGCATCTCAGACAAAGATTTTTTTGATTCCAAAGCATTTCTTGAAATTAAAGGGAAGTTACCGGAGCTGAATTATGGTCAATGCTATGGCTATGTTCCTGCTTTATCATTAGGAGGGAAAGCATCAAACAGTAATTTGCAGGTTGTAGACGCGAAATCCTACATTGAGGTGATTGGCCAGGCTGCAGGAAAGATCATTGATTTAGGATAGTTTTTAAAACACATCAGACAAAGAGGCAATTAAAAGATAGTTTATGCAAGTAATCAGTAAGTACAATGTTAGAGAACAAAAAGTTGTTCGCTCATTAAAAATCCAACCGAAAATCTCTTCCAATCGGAATAGCAGAACCATAATTTTAGGTATGTTTTTAGTTTCACAACTGGTGTTACTATTCATATCTGCACATGCTCAGGCGCAAAAGAACACGAAGTTTAACTGGGATTTGAGTAAAAAGCTACAGCACCTTAGAAACAGGGAAGATTCGACAACCTGGTCTAAACGTAATTTTAAAATTGACTTAAAGGACATAGAATTTTCAGGTAAGCCTATGGTGGAAGGGGTTTTCCCCGGACCGAAATACAGCTTAATCGGAGATTCTGCTTTTGTTGGAAATGGTACCGTTGGAAATTATTCCGGGATTAGTTTAAAGGACAAAAAAATTATTTATAACGGCTTTTTCGTTGATAAGTCTTTTATCAATCAGGACTATCTTGGAGTTAAACCAAATGAAGTGTTTTTTCTGGTTGTTGTTCTGACAGACTATATAGCTGAAGACGGTAACTCTCATATGGAGGCAAGTGTCAGTTCGAGAAATTATCCGGATTACATTGGGCAAGGCAGCATTAAAACTAAAAATAATAAAATTGATTTTATTTCATTTCTTACCGCAGACAGGAATAACTATGCAGTTGTAAACTTTCGTCTTTTCGATTTGAATTTGGGAAGGGTTGTTTTGATTGCTCCTCAGAAGGATGGATCTCTAAGGTCTATGCAGTTGAAACCAGGAATATTACCATCTAAAGAAGTTAAGCTCTACATTAAAGACCTTTTGACTCAAAAAGAGGTTATCTCTTTCTTTTTAGAAAAAGCGAATATATAGACGCTTATCAAGATAGCCCGCGTCTCTAACCGATGCGGGGTGTTTTTATTTTACTGGTAACGCTTAATGATTTAGTTCTCTTTCCGAGATAGCTTAACCAGGCATTATAATCATTGCCAAACTTTTGATCCGTCAGATAGGACAAGAAGTTAGTTGTTTTAGTTCTCAGCTCATCCAGCTCCCTTCTCCGGCTTTTAAGGATTTCGACTATTGTTAGATTACCTTCCTTCAGAATTTGCTCAGCATAACGCTTACAATGGTTTTCTTTCTGATAAAGCTCCATAAGGGAGGTAGCCCTAAAGGGATCAGGACAATTCAAGGTCAACACGAACATGTTGTGATGTTGCTGCCAATCTGAGGCATTCAGCCCAACGCGGTTTAAATAACGGGTCAGATAGGTATTGGCTTCGTCGCCAATGGTAAAGTCCAGCAAAAAGGGAAACAGGACAAGCATGTCATCTTTAGACCGGGCCTGAGAAACGTATCCCAACAATGCTGCAGATTTCATTCTTGCTTCATCGGATAATTTTAAAAAATTAAGGCAGCTGTCTTTATCAGAACTGTCCAGACTCCTGATCAGATCAAACCTCTCATAAACCTTTTCCTTGTTCACCAGTAAACCATATTGCTGATATACTGATATCGATTTATTGATTTCAGCGGAATCTTTATTCAGGAAGTCAAAATACCCCTGTTTAACAAAATTAATCTCATCATTGTTTATTCCAAAGTAAAGCAAATCGATCACTTTTTTTGGTGGATAGATCTTTTGTTTCTTAGCTGGAGGACTAAAATTATATACAGGATTAGCCCTTAAGACCACCAGCCGAAGTTCTTCCAGACCGATAACAGTGGCCTCTTTATAACCAAACTCTTTCAAATCCTGCATGCAAGGGGTGACTTTTTTCTCATTCAGAAACTGCATATAGCTAACTTCTGAATAGCCCTTAGGTAGGCCCCAAATTTCTACATGAGAAGTGTCCATTTGTGCCTTCGCGCAGAAAGCGAATGAGTTACAGAGAAGAATTAACAGGAAGAAGCGTTTGGAGCCCATTGGTTTGTTGGTTTTTCTTTAATACAAGAATTGCTTTTTGGTAACCCTGGCTTGTAGCGCTAATCAATCAATGAAGCCATTTTTCTTCTGATACTCCCATAGCTCTTTATTTTTCTCTATATAGCGTGACGGCGTATCTATATAATTTGCCCCCGCATTAATACCACTATCAATCTTGCTTTTAATGCTGTTTGCAAGACCGCCAAAAGTCATTCTTAAATAATCTTTTTTAGACAATTGTTTTTCGTAAAATGTGTCATCCGGTTTGGGTTCTTTTGACCTTAATCTTGTTTTGAGCAAGGTCTTTTCCAGATTAACGCCCCGTAACCAGACCACGAGATTTCCGCTATTCGCAATTCCGATAACGAAATTTAGTCCCTTTTTTTTTCCGGCATGAGAGGAGAGCTCAAGAAACTGTTTATTACCGGATGCATGTTTAAAAATGGATTTAATTTCAGCCTTTGGTAGCTCTAAAGTGTCGCTGTAAAATTTTTCATCGCGATAGGACGCATATCTTAGCACTATCTTTTCTGGTAACCGCTGTATTTTTGCGTGATTTCCACTAACGTAATCCGTATCCCATTCCGTACTGAAATCATTTACCCATTCACGGTCGATAATTTCAAAATCATCACCAGGAATAAGAAAATGAGCTTCAATGATGTGGATTGGAAATGTGGAAGGAGCAAGGATAGTGGCCGAATAATTATAGCGTTCCCAGCCCTTAAAACTTATATTTTTATACGCTGTAGCGACAATCAATAAAATTGTAATGCCGATATAGACCTTGTTAGTCAGATTAAGCTTCATGCATTTAATTTTTAAAGGAATGTGCTAAGCCTGTTACGTAAATAAAAATGCCGATATAGCCAATGCTTAACAGAACCAGGATGGCAAAAATCCATTTGGCAATCCGATAGCCCTTTCCGTGATAACTGAAGGCATATATTCCCAACAAAATCGTCAGAGCCCACACTGCAAATGCTGTATTTACACTTGAGTCATATTCATCGATATCTCCTGTATTGATAAAAATCAATACCAATGACACATTTACCAAAATAAGGACTAAAGACAAGTTACTGTTCTTTTGTTTTTGAAGCTCTGATGCTGTGTTTTCCATAATTTAAAAGCTAGCTGATTATTTTATAAAAGTCATGTCAAGGCTTCTGAACTTCATCCATTCATCAAACATTTTGCTTTCGCTGTATACTACAATTAAGCTGAGTTTATTTGTATTACCGGTCAGATTTTTTTTATGAATTACGAATAAGGCCGACTTATTCTGGCTGTCATTCCATTTTAGGGATTCTTCAATGATATGTTGAGTTTCTTGCTCTCCATTCTCATTCAGGAAAATGGGATGCTCTTTTGTGTTTTCTAGTTTTTTGTAAAAAGCAGGCTTTCCTAAACTCTTGTTGAGTTCCTTGATCAGTAATTCCTGATTGGGGTTATTCTCCAGTTCTAATTCGTAGCTAAAAGCTGAATTGCTATCTTTTAAATAATAAACAACCAAACTGTTCAGCTTTCCCAGGTTCAATTCATTGTATTTGAAATTCCCGCTCAAAGGAAATGAAAATTCCTCATAAGCTAAGTTTAAATTATATTCTGAATTGCTATTGTCGTTTTTTGTCAAATCAAATGCCTGCAAGATTTTGTCTATACTTTGATTTAACTTGATTGTGTTGATCAGGATGGTCTGATGTTTGATCTGCGGAGGATGGTTCTTAGCTTCCTTCCCGATTACTTGTTTTGTATCTTTTCCATTTTTGCAGCCTGAAATTGCCACATTCAGGGTAATTAGGAGGAAGATACCTGATATCGTGTTTTTTGTCATTGTCTAAGTGTTTTAGAAGTACTAGAAAAGCGTTAACCCTATAAAGGAGAATTGGTTATGGTCTTTGTCTGCAGCCTTTCTTTTGTGTAAACTTTGATTTAGTTGTCTGGCCCTTTACTTTTTTGTTCCCGCAGCTTCATTTTAAGTAAGCTTAATAGATCCTCTTTTTTTATGTCTAACAGGTCTGTATCTATCCATAATAAATCTGGTTTTGTTGTGGTAAGATTGTGGAGATAACCAATTAAAGACCTGTAATCTTCGATTTTTGTGGTCCTGTATTTAACAGGAGTTTTTACATCTATGAAAATTGACCGGGTCCTGTAAAATCCGGCTTGAAAGTCATTGATTTCATCCCAGGGAATAAAGATTTCTTTTAAAACGGTATGGTTTGTGACGCCATACTCATCAAGTTTTAGGGCCGCAATTCCTTTTCTGCTGTTACGAAGTTGCGCTACTCTTTCCAGAAGAATAAGCCCGATGACGACAATCCATAAAATAAAAATCAATCTTACAGATAAATAGGTGGTAAGCAGGACAAATACAGAGAATGCCAGGCCAGATAAACATAAAATAATGCTGATCATGATTTCTCTGGTTTTAAATTTTATGATCATTCAATCGAGTGTTAATAAGGTGATAGTGGTATTCATGACAGAAGAGGAAATGCGATCAAAGTAACATAAATAAAAAGAACTGAAGCAGACAAATTACAAAACAGTACCAGTATAGCTTTTTTTTAGAGCGGTTATACGCTATAATGTTCAGCACGATTAAAATGAAAGAAAACAGGATGGTGGTCAGATGGGTAAACAAGCCTTTACGAACAACATAGTAGTAACAATCTATGAGTTTATTTTGCTCATTAAGCCCAATATAGAATATTTCGGTAGGGATCTGGCTTAAGTTTACCTCGTCCGGGCTGGTGGAAAAAGTACAGTGTAAATTAGGTTTTGGTTCCTGTTTAAATAAACTTAAAGTTCCATTTCCATTGTTTACATAAGTGTTATTGTCGTTTTTTAACTTGAAATAATAGCTGGGAATCCTGTTTCCTGATTTTTCTACCGATTCAATAAATCCTTTTCTGGGTACAAGTGATTGGTATAGGTTGATTACTTTAAAAGGGATATATAACCAAAAAAATAGGGTTAATATAAGGGTGAAATGATTGAAAGTAATTCTTGTAGTCATATGGCGTCTGGTTACAACTGTCTGGTGACCAATCTTGCTACCAAAAGTAGGGCCAAATACAGGTTGTGTCACTAAGTGGTGATAAATTAATATTAATTTTAACAAAAATGTTTTACAAAACTTCTGTACTTTTAGTTATTCACCCTTTAATTGAACCCTTTGCTCAGAATAAAATACATATCATTTGTCGCTTTAGTGCTGTTGTTGCTTTTTGATTCTTGTAAGAATGTACCAAAAACGCCGGGAGAAAAAGCAAAGCACCTGATTGCCCAGGCCTTTGGAGCAGGAGAAAACTATACCTATCAATATGAGCCGGGTCTCTTTGGGAAACTGGATCGTGCGTACAGTACCTATCATGATGATTCTCTTTACGTAGTTTATCGGAATCGCGTGGAACATTGCCTGGATATGAGCACAGCAGCCTTTATGGAGCTGGCAGCGATTGGCTACCGGGTAGATACCACCAGGAACGAGCTTAAAAAGGAGAAATTATGGAAGGAAATGCTTGCCGCTTCGGCAAAGCAAAGAAAGTATAACGACAGCTCTTCCTTTTATAGTGCCAAATCTGATTCTATAAAACAAATCTATAAACCTCATCTTATAGGCTGGAAAATTGTACATGAATACAGGGCTAATAATGCTTATGGTGTTCAGGTGGAACAAAAAACAACTTTTTATTTTGATGATTCATTAACCAGGATTACCGGGCCTGAGGAGGCTGTTAAACTTGCCTGGAAATAATTAATATTAGAAAATGACCCGAATTAAGCCCTTCATCATCCGTTTATTATTTATTGCCGTACCTTTGCTGTTGCTGTATTTTTATGCCCAAATGGCATTTGAAGCCAACAGGCAAAAAGAACATCCTACAGATGCAGGATTGGGTATCGCAATTTTGCTGGTTTTTATACTAATCGTTTTATTTATTGGCTTTTTAGTCGATTTTATTAAAAACCTGAGGCGTAAACAATATAAAATTGCAGGATTTGATTTTTGCTTATTGCTGCTTTTTACCATACCTGTTATTTACATTGGATGCCTGATGACCAGCAGGGAATGCTTTTGCGGCTGGCTTATTGATACGATAGATTTTGCAAGGTAATGAAACAACTTATTTCCATACTCGCTTTTCTAATATTGGTTCAGTTTACTTATGGACAAAATGTTGACAGTCTCAAAAAAGAAGAAATTCAAAAAGGACTGGAACAACAATTCTTCCCAGGTTCCAAATTCCAGGGAGAATTTCATTTTGGATTTCCGGATCCTTTTACGGAATTAAATTTTGTGACAAAAGATGGCTATAACTTAAATGGCTTACTTTTCAAAGCAAGGCTGACA
This sequence comes from Pedobacter caeni, assembly GCF_900129215.1. Lineage (GTDB taxonomy): Bacteria > Bacteroidota > Bacteroidia > Sphingobacteriales > Sphingobacteriaceae > Pedobacter > Pedobacter caeni. The sequence goes on from NZ_FQUQ01000001.1 coordinate 371,235, forward strand.
AACGGGTTGATCTTTTATCTGCATGGCAGCAATGATGGAGTGAACGTTTGGGGGAAAATTGCACCTTTTTACACCCGTCTTAATTATGATATTTTCATTCTTGACTATCGGGGTTATGGGAAGAGTGGAGGTAAGGTGAGCAGCGAATCTCAATTGTCTGACGACATCCAGATGGTGTATGGCAATTTAAGAAGAATTTATTCAGAGTCTATAATTATTGTGATGGGCCAGTCGATCGGTACGGGGCCGGCTGCAATCCTTGCAGCAAACAATAACCCTAAAGCATTGGTCTTACAAGCCCCATATTATAGCATATCAGATTGGATATCCAACGTTGCGCCGGGTACCGATTCCTCCAATATGAAATATCAATTTAAGACGTATGAATTTTTGCAAAAAATAAAGGTACCGGTAACGATTTTTCATGGAGACGCTGACAAGGCTATATATCCTGGCTCTTCTAAGAAACTGAGTCCATTTTTAAAAAAAGGTGATCAATTGTTCATTTTGAAAGGAGAGGGGCACAACAGTTTTATCAATAACACCGCATATTTGGAACAAATGAAAAAGATCCTTAAATAAGCTATGCTTTTTTGTTTCAGCCAAATTCTCAGCCGCTTTATTTCCGGAATTAAAGATGTAACCTATGATGCAGGCATCAGATGGCTATAGTTAGTATACTATGTTTTTACAAAGAGTTGTCGACAAATTCACCCTTTTCGGAAACGATCTGATTTCCCCAGTTGGTAATTGTTTCCAGTACCGGTATAAATGTTTTTCCAAAATCCGTCAGACTGTAAACAACTTTAACAGGAGGCTTTTTGCCATATACCTTTCTTGATACCAGGCCGTCCTTTTCTAATTGTTTCAACTGTAAACTCAATGTCATTTCGGTAATATTTGGTACTTCTTTCCGAAGCTCGTTATACCGTTTTTCCGCATCTTTTAAATGATAGAGAATCACCGCTTTCCATTTTCCACCGATCAAATCCATCGCCAGACTAATCGTACAGGGGTAAGCCTTCCCATTTAGTTTTACGTAATCACCAATACATTCTGTTTTCATCCTGCATTTATTTTAACCTATCTGTTTGGATAGTTATTGCAAATGTAAGGCGCTAAAAATACTTTTGCAACTATAATTATTATAGTATAAATTTTCACCTAAATCATAAAAGAATGGTATCAAATTTAACGGCAAATGAAATTGCAAACGAAAACTTGAATCAGGAAGATAAACCGCTGATCACAATAGTTGGTATTTTGGGCAAGCAGGGCAGTAGCGCTGCACGTACGCTGTTACAAAGCGGGCGTTATCGTGTACGTGGAACTACCCGACGGATTGATTCTCCAGAGGCGCTTAGTTTGGCCAGACAAGGGGTTGAACTGCTGAGTGTACCGCTTAGTCTGGGATATAAGAAAGAGTTTGTGGAAGCGTTCCGGGGTTCAGCTGGTGTTTTCATGATGACGCCAGGTATTGCCCCTCCGCAAACTCATGAGCTGGAGTTGGGTAAACAGTTGGCGGATGCAGCGGTTGAAGCAGGGGTTCAGCATGTTATCTTTAGTAGTTTGGAAAATGTAGATAAAATTACGGAAGGGAAAAAGTTTGCTCCTCATTTTACAGATAAGGCCAGGGTTGAAGACTATATTCGTACGCTTCCAATCACAAGCTCCTTTATCTACATGGCTTTTTTCTATACTAATCTTATGGAGTTTTACACTCCTGTTGTGGAGGATGATACGCTTGTATTTCCAATTTATTTACCCAGAGATTTTCGGGCACCCTTTGTTGATCCCCTTACGGCTACCGGACCAGCTGTTTTGGAGATTTTTTCGAACCCAGTTCAATATGCCGGTAAGTCATTGCCGGTAATAGGCGATGTGATTTCAGCTCAGGAAATTGTGGACACTTTTGTTAGGGTCACAGGTAAGAAAGCGAGGTATAGTTCCGCATATACGCGGGAACATATGCTTCATCATTTTCCGCAATTTGCCTCAAACGAGCTCCTGGTGGATGAAATTTTAGGGATGGCAGAGTACGCAGTTGAATATGGCTATTTCGGCAAAGATCGTGATTTGTTATGGAGCCGTGAAAGAAACCCGGATAGCCTCAATTGGGAAGGATTTCTACGCAGTACTGGTTGGCAGGGTGAAAAACGGTCCTTCTAATCACATCCTTAAAATGGTACTGGTCATGGCCAGGGGGAAACTCAATCTAAAAGGAATGAGCCCGATAACATACCGGGCTCATCATTTTAATTAGTTTTTAAAGTTGTCCTTTTGAATTCCGGTCCAAAAAGAGAAAGGGATTTTTGTTTTTAGCATAGCTGAGGAGAATCTGGTACACTCAATTATTGTTCAAAAAAATCCAGCTCTGCAATAGCGACAGACTTTTTATTTCCTGAAATTGCTGTTGGCTGTAGTTTAATATATCTGGTGGATATCTCCTTTTTAAAATAGTGCGTTCTGGCGGTTGGGTCATTAATCAGGTTTCCAAATTCAAAGGTTTCTATATTCTCCCAGTTTTTACCATCCTTGCTGGTCTGAATGATTCCCTTTTCAATCATGCCATCAAGGAAAGCTTTGGGTGGAGTATAACTAAAGGCCGTTAATTTGTGTACAGCACCCAGATCTATAGCCATCGGACTCGTTTCCTCATTAAATTCAGTTTGCCAGTAAGTTTCCTTGTTCGCATCAAAAGCCATTGTTTCTGTTTTTTTATTTGCTTCGCTTGCTGCGTTTAACAATTTCCAGTTTTTCTTTAGCAAGCCAAATGTTTCCTTGGCCACACTTCCTTTATCATTTTTTGCTATGGCAATGGCTTTAACTTCAGCGCTAACGACCTGGATAGGCGACGTATACTTTTTAGAAGCGGAGGATGGTTCAGTACCATCGGTAGTGTAATAAATTTCGGTACCCATACCAAGGTTTCCTGTTGCGTCCTGTCCATGTGGTTTCCATCCAAATTCGTGTTTTTTTGACGATATGGTCAATAAGCCATTCAGGTCTCTGTCGAATTGAAGTTGAGGTGGTTTGGAGCGGTAGTAATGCGCTTCAATTGTTGCAATTGCCGGAGATGCTCTTGACGAAAGTACTTTTAGTCTGAATCTTGACGAGGTAACTTCCGGAAAACGCAGGATTCGCTTGTAACCGATGTTCGTTGCAGAAGCAATGGTCTGCCACTTATTTTCAAGCCATGCTTCAAATATATGTTCTTCTACCCGTTCACTATGGGAGGATATTGCTTCCTGCAAGACAATTCTGTTTATGGTGACCGGACTACTGGTCGTAATTTCTAAACTGTTTTTTGCCTTTGTCAGCAAGGAGTAGGTAGCAGAGCTTTTATCTAATATTTCTTTTGGGCCTTTTGCTCTGGCGAATAAATTCTTGCCATAAGTTTCATTAATGCGTTTCCCTACCTCAGTTAACACTTCTACATCCCCAGGAGAAAATTTACCTTCCCGGTTTGGAGGAATGTTAAGCAAGAACGTAGAGTTACCACCTATAGCTCGTTCATAAATATCAAAAACATCATCAGTGCTACGTATTTTTTGTTTTTCATCATCCCGGTAAAACCAGCCCTCACGTATGGAGGTGTTTGTTTCTGCCTGCTGATAGTGTAAATATTTTCCTTTATACAGATCATTTCGATCTCCCAGGGATTCGGCTGTTAAATCCGGAAAGTCAGTCGCAGTTTTGGGGTTCTCTGAATACGGGATAATATTCCATTCTGTTTTTCGTGTTCCACCGGCCTCATTGCCGCACCACCTGATGTCTTCTTTGCCAAAAATAACAGCCTTGGGTGCCAGCGTATGGATCAGTTTTTTCCAGGCTGCATAATTATACTTCTGGCCACCTTTTGTTTTAGGGTGGGCTCCATCAAACCAAACTTCATCGATAGGACCATATTCTGTTAAGAGTTCGAATAGCTGGTTAAGGAAATATTCGTTATAATCATCAACCTCAAATTCAAATTTGGTCTTGTTGGCAAATGGTCTGCCGGAAACCTGTCTGGGTATAGTACGTTTGTTCACCTGGCTTAAATTACCGTACAATCCAGTGGGGCTTTCAATCTGGAAGAGGTCTGCAGGAGACAGGTAAATCCCTAATTTTAAACCATATTTTTTACAGGACGCTGAGAGCGCTTTCACCACATCTCCATTGCCATTCTCAAAATTTGTCGACATCACCCCATGACTGGTATACCGGCTTTGCCAAAGTACAAACCCGTCATGGTGTTTTGCAGTCAGGATGACCATTTTCATACCCGCCGATTTCATTGCCTGGCACCATTGGTCTGTATGCAGTTCCTTTAAATCAAAAATCTTTGGATCCTCTTTGCCATTTCCCCATTCCATGCGGGTAAAAGTATTAGGGCCAAAGTGTATAAAGGCAATGAACTCGTTTTTTAAGGCAGCAAGCTGATTGGCGGTTGGTACCACATGAGCTGCTTTAGCTATGATCGTAGATTTTGTGTCGTTTAGGGTTATAGGGATTGTGTTTTGAAGGGTGATTGCACTGTTTTGTGCGTTCGCATTGAAATAAAGTAATGCGCCAGCCAGGACGCTGATGGGTATTCTTTTCATTAATTATTGGTTTAGTCATTTCCGGTTACCCGGGTAATTTGGTTGGAATCAAATGTACTAAACCAAACTGCACTAAATTTGGCGTAAATGAATGTTTTTTTGTACAAATCCGACTAATTGTTTAGATCTCTATCAACAAAGAAAAGTGTGCTGTTGGATGGTGACAAACAACAAAATCCTCTTGACTTCTGTAAAGAGGGGTTTGTTGAATAAGGAGGAATGTGGGTGAAGCTATCTTACAAAATAGGTATGAAGTAATCTACAATACACTTTTTCTCAGGATGTGTTCTGTAATCATTATGATAGAGCTCAAAAGGATCTCTATCTGCTTTTCTATATCCGTTTTCGGCCATCCACACGAAAAGGCTGTTCCATGATTTTTCGAACTCAGTTAAGCCAATCACAAAGCTTCCAACAATAAATTTCCCTTTTTCAATGGAGGTGTTTCCAATACTTCCGGATGCTTTGATAGGGGTAGGGAGAGTAATACAGGCGCTTATCCTAACTTTTTTGGGATCTGTGGTTTTAAAACTATCATGATAGATGGTGACCATTTTCGTATCGGGATCTTTCAGTAAGCCTAATGGAGTTGCCCATTTAACCAATGTGTCATAAGCATTCGCAATGTTCTGTGCTCCAATGCTTGTTGTGTAAGCCAATTCTAAATTGGCGATTTCTTTGATTTCAATTTTTGCATTCATTTCGATCCAGTTTTTAAGGTGATCAACGCTGCAAATGTATTCCTCAAAAACGACCTGCTCTTGCCCATTCTTGCTTTCAATTTTACTGATCTTGCTAAACCTGCTGTTTTTTTGTTTACGGAATTCAGATGGGCTTAAACCATAATTTTTTTTAAAAGCCCTGGTAAGGGAGGAATTACTGGTAAAACCTAACATAAGCGAAAGTTGAGTAATACTTACTTCCGGCTTGCGTATTAAAACAGATGCTACTTTTTCAATTCTCTTTCTATTGATGTAAGAATTTAAGGTCTCATTTGTAATGGCCTTAAATATCCTGTGAAAATGATAGGGGGAAAAACAAGCAACCTTTGAAACCATTTCCAAAGACAAATTTGTGTCAAGGTTTTCATCCATAAATTGCAGCGCCTTATTCACGCTGCTGATATAGGCTATTTGCACTTCTTTATCTAAGCTTGCCATTCATTTTAAAGGAATAATTAATATTCAAATATACATTAATCTCCAAAGCAGCCATTCCAGGAGGAATGGCTGTTTTGATATCAGGTAATATTCGGGTTTGTTATCTTACCACAGTAGCTTCCAGTTCAACTGTCAGGCTTGCGAAAAGACCTTTAACCTCCAGTAGGGTAGTTGCTTGTTTGATACCATATTTCTGCAAAAATTCCCGATATACCTCTGTACATGTGCTAAAAAATTCTTGTACAGAAGTGGTGTAAACATTCAGACGAACGATCCCGGCACAATCATATCCGGCACTCTGAATAAGTTCTTCCAGGTTATTCAGCGTAAGCAGGAGCTGAGTTCTCATATCTGCTGCGCTGGGCTGCCCATTGATATCTATTGCGACCTGCCCTGAGCAATAAAGTGTGCTCTCCACATTTTTAACCTCTACTGCCTGAGCTGAATTCGTGTACTCACCCCATTTCCATGGGTCAACTGATCTTTTTTCCATTGTTTTTGATTTAGATATTATTTATTTCTACAAACCTAAATCCCAATAGTGACAGCTGTTTGTCACAGAAAACCGGATCATTTTATATATCGTATAATTGGTTGGATTTTAGAGTTGCTGTGACATACTGTTGTCACTGGCATTTCTAAATTTGTTCCTGTTAAAGCCGATGTTACAGGAAATACTGAATGCAACAGATATGGCAGACAGCTCAACAAATAATAACCTGAAAGATGGAAAACATAAAAAAATTTGAGAGGGTAGTTCATATATTTTTTCTCCTTCAATCCAGGTCTGTCTTGCCGATCGAAGAATTGATGGAGAAGTTTCAGGTAACCAAAAGGACGATCTACAGGGATCTTAATATGCTGGAGCGTGTAGGGCTTCCAATCGTTCACCAACCGGGAGCTGGTTATTCTATAGTTGATGGTTTCAGACTGCCACCATCCAGATTTACAGAAGGAGAAGTATTAAGCGTGATGATTGCAGAAAAAATCATGCGAAATCATGAGACCGAATCTATCCGGAGAAATTTCGATCAGGTGCTCACCAAGATCAAAAGCTCATTTCATAGTCAGCAGAAAAAGGAAATTCTGCACCTTCAGGATAAACTCCTCATTAAAGAAAAGTTTGATGCAAAAGACTATGTTCCCAATATTATGGACACTTTGCTCAAAAGTTCTGTAAGCAAGAGGCTGACAGAGATCTTATATAAAAATGCAAAGGGCGACCACCCAAATTCAAGAACGGTAGAGCCAATTGGTGTTTTCAATGAAAATGGCAACTGGTATCTCTTAGCCTACTGTCATTCCAGATCCGATTATCGAAACTTCAGACTGGATCGAATACAAAAAATAGCCGTCCTGCAAAAGCATTTCGAGAAGGCGCATCCCTCAGTAAATGAATTGAATGCGCTTTATCATGCTCAGTACTTTACGGAAATTACAATCAGTGTCGATCAAAAATATGCGCATTTTTTATCATTTGAACGTGACAACTTTGGTTACGTCAAAGAAATGATCACAGATGAAACAGTGTTGATGTATTTTAACTGCAAAGCTCATCCGACATCGTTTGTAAGGTGGTTTTTAAGGTTTATCGATGTCGGAGAGATTATAGAACCGATCCATCTGAAAGAAGAACTGGCCGGTATAGTAAAGGCAGGTCTAAACAGGATGCAGAAATAGGGTACACGATTTTACGAATATTGACATTACTACAATTATGGAGTAATCCCCTGAAGCCAGGCAAGCAAAGCCGTACCTACTTGTACAGGTGAGTCTTCTTGCGGATAATGAAGGCCCTTTACCACAACTTTCGTTGTATTTGGCAGACTGTTACAAAACGCTTTCGCATCAACAGAGCTCATTCCCGGATCGGCTTCAATGTACAGTTTCGGTATGAGTGTCTTTTTCAGCCATGCGGTATACCTGCTGGCTACAACTGTAAATGCACTGGGTTCTCCCTGAAAGGGGAGTTGGCGTGCCCAGGATAACATAGGTCTGCGTGATTCTCCGGGTACGAGAAAAGGCCTGCGGTATTCGTCATGTTCTTCCCTGGTCAATGGGATGAGGTGCGATAAAGGAATGTTGACTTCAAGAAAGGAATTTTGCTCGAGTACCATTTTCTCGCCTGCAGGGGAGCGTAGGGCTTGAAAAATCTCTTTGCCTTTTGGAGGCATCTGTTCCCATTTATAGGGAACGGTGATAGATTCCATAAATGCAATCCCTTTAACGGCTTCAGGATGTCTGCTTGCCCAATCGAAAGCCAATGCCGAGCCCCAGTCGTGCACCACAAATGTTATTTTCTCTTTAAGCCCAAGCTTTTCATAAAAAGCATCTAGGTAGCGGCTATTTTCGGCGAATGTATGTGATTTCGGATCTGAGATCTTTTCGGAATCGCCCATTCCGATTAAATCAGGCGCGATGCAACGCCCTAAGTGTGATACGTAGGGAATGATGTTTCTCCATACAAAAGACGAGGTGGGATTTCCATGCAGAAATACAATAGGATTGCCAGTTCCTGTTTCCAGATAGGCGATGTCCTTTCCTAATACGTTAACGTGTTTTTTTTCGGCTGCCTGCGACAAGAGGGAGCTGGTAATCGCGATAATTAAAGGTAAGTGTTTCATGTGCTGATCATTTAACAAGACAAAATTATGCTACAGAGGAAACCAAAAATTGTACAAAATCAAGTTTTAACGGCTTTGCGAAATCACCATTTCGGTACGCCTTTTTTAAAGAACTGGCCAGGGCTTTCGCCTGTAAATATCTTGAAATCCCTGTTGAAATGGGCCTGATCGAAGAAACCGGTTTCCATGGAAACTGCGGTGAGGTTTTGATGCGGTTGGTAAGTGCTGATGACAGACTGGATCCTGACGATGGAGGAGAAGTGTTTCGGAGAGATGCCTGCCTGCGCACGGAAGCGCTTTTCGAAAGAATCGATATTGATGTTCAGCGCAGCAGCAAGATCTTTTATTTTATAATTGCCTTTCCTGAATTTAATCATATCGACAGCCTTACTGATCATTGGATCTTTATCGTTTGTTTTGAGTTGTGTAATCAGGAAGTTTTCGACCATCACGACCCTCTCGGCATGCGTTTGAGCCATGTCCAGGCTTTCTTCAAGTCGCTGAACCTGTTCAGCAGGAAACACATTGTCCAGATTTTCGGTTAAACCCGATAATTCATTTAAAGGCATGTTTATAAATGCTGCGGCACCGCCCTCCCTGAAAAGCACGAGCAATACGGCAGAACCGGAAGTATAGTGAACTGGTCGTGCCACTCTGTGTATGCCTGTAATTCCGAAGCCCAGACTCGTATCGTTGAGATATATTGCACCTTTAAAACGCAAAGCCATCACGGGTGCAGTGCCAGGCAGGAGCTGACGCGTTAAATCACCTTCACTTTCTGTAACCAGAAATCGGCTTACAAAAGGTTTAAGCACATCGGACGGAAGAAATTGATGGACTTTCATTTCAAACGTTTTATACCATCAAATATAACCGGTTTTTTGTTTTTCTGTGTTGATTTTATCAGATGTCTTACCATCAGGGTCAAATATATATCCATGGCTCAAAGAAGAATTGGTCGCTATATTGGAGGCAGGTATGGTGAGGCCAGGCAAGACGTTTCTGTAGAAATTTGTATTGTCACAGAAAAGATTGAAATTTGCAACTCGCATTATGGCTAAGACAACAGAATCACTTGAAGAGTTTTACAGACATAAGTTATACCAACCTCTGTTAAATTCGACTCATATCGGGCAGTTCAATGTGTTCCGGATTAAGGATCAGATAAAGTCTAATTCTTCATCTCCTACCTATATCCGTCGGGATTTTTATAAGATCATGCTGTTTCAAGGTGAAAATATCTTTCATTTCAGCAATAAAAGTATTCCCATAAAAGGGAGCACTTTGCTGTTTTTTAATCCGCGGGTGCCTTATACTTATGATGCACTTCGGATAGATACAGATGGCTTTTTTTGTGTTTTTAAAGATGAATTGTTTTTAAAAAATCAAGGAATGAATCTGAGCGAACTTCCCTTGTTTTCTCCTGCGGAACGGCCGGTATTTATACTGGGGCTTGAGGATAATAAAGAAGTAAACAGGTGCTTCGAAAAGATGATCAGTGAGTTTAATGGAAATTACATCTATAAATATGAACTGATAAAGAATTATATAATGGAGTTGATTCATTTAGGAATGAAGCTTCAGCCTACGCCAGAGGTTTATCAACATCCTGATGCAAGTTCCCGAATTACCGCTGTTTTTGTTGAACTCCTGGAGCGTCAGTTTCCTATAGAATCAACCGCCCAGCGCTTTGAACTGCGTTCACCGAAGATATTTGCAGATCGCCTTGCAGTTCACGTCAATTACCTGAACCGTGCGATAAAGAAGAACACAGGACGCACAACTACAGATCATATTTTTGAACGATTGACCAGTGAAGCTAAAATGCTGTTGCGCCATACCAACTGGAGCGTAGCAGAAATTGGTTACACCCTTGGGTTTGAAGATCCGGCTCATTTTAATCACTTTTTTAAAAAAAGAACAAAAAACACCCCGCTCAGCTTCAGATCGGTTTGAATTTGACAATTAATGGTTCGTATCAAACAATTTTAATGACCCTATCGTCCATAATTTTGTTAAAAAAAGTTATGGATAGAAATAAGGTATGGTTTATTACCGGCGCATCTAAAGGCTTAGGCTTGTCGCTGGTTAAACAATTATTAATAAAGGGGTATAAGGTTGCAGCGACTACCCGAAAGGTCAATGCTTTTGATTCAATTATTGGTGACCAGGAAAATTTCTTACCGTTGGTTGTGGATCTTAAAAGCGAAGCGTCTGTAGCAAACTCCTTCAGAGACACCGTTAACAAATTTGGCAAATTAGACGTCGTCATCAATAATGCAGGTTATGGACTGGGGGGAGCATTGGAAGAGCTGACAACAGAAGAAATAGCTGAAAATTTTGAAGTTAACTTCTTTGCTATTGTACGGGTGATTCAACAAGCCCTTCCTTATATGAGAAAGCAAGGCTCTGGTTTTATCATCAACATTTCCTCCATTGCGGGCTTTGCTCCAGGCACAGGCTGGTCTATGTATTCAGCAGCTAAGTTTGCAGTAAGCGGCCTGTCAAACGCGCTGGCAAATGATTTGAAGCCGCTAGGTATATACGTCGCCAATGTAATGCCTGGCTGGTTCAGAACCAACTTTGCAAAGTCTGACTCTATTGTCTACAATAAAAAACGCATTGAAGATTATGATTATCTGAGGGAGTTCCATGAAAAGATGAATCGTATTGATGGCGAACAGTTAGGTGACCCAGACAAGGTTGCTGAGGTGTTTATTCGCCTGGTGAATAGTAAGAATCCTGCGGTAGATCTCTTCCTTGGTAGTGATGCGTTCGGCCGTGCAAAGGCCAGATTAGAATTGCTTAATCGTCAATTGGATGAATGGAAATTGCTAAGCTACTCGACTGATTTTGATTAAATATGTGTTATAATGATGATCCTTAAGTCAAATCCGCGTTTTTAAACATAGGTAGTCTAATTTATTTTATTCTCCTTTTAGTCGGTAAGTTAATTGATGAATTTGGAGTTTAAGCATTACTTTTACCACAAATTTATACTAAAAATAAATGATGAAATGGAACGGAGTGTTGAAGTGTAAAGGGCAACAAACACATCTTTGATTTATTTAACGGATTAAGGTCTCAAATGAAAAAAGAAAAAGCACAAACGGCGAAGGTCAAAACTTACCATTTTCTGCCCAATAAATATGGGCGGGAACTGCTGTTGGATATTGGTCGGGTAGAAGTGTTAAATCACTATGTGCTTGATCCCACCTTACATCAGCTCAGCTTTTACGAAATTCTATTTATAGAGCAGGGAAAAGGGATTTTTTCATTGGACGATCACAAAATGACGATTGCTCCAGGCACCATCATTTTTACCAGTCCCGGACAAGTGCGGCATTGGGATATTGAAGAACCGGTAAAGGGCTATACCTTATTCTTTGAAAAAGAATTTCTCCATCTGTTTTTTTCAGACCATTTGTTTCTATACAGGTTTCAATATTTCCATCAATATTCCCGGCCCGCAGAAATGCAAATGCCGGAAAAAGCTTTTGCGCAATGTCTGAAACTGGTGCATACCATCGAACAGGAGTTTTCCGGTCTTCAGAATGACAGTAGCCATTTAATAAGGGCTATTTTGTACCAGTTGCTTGTTGTCCTGAACCGTTATTACGCCAATACCTATCATCTGCAAAGCGACACCTCTGTACATGCGGATTTTTACAGGTTCCGGGCTTTATTGGAAAAGGAGTTTAGGGCCCATCACGATATGCTCAGTTACACAAAAATGCTGAATATCAGCCCTGGCAATCTTAGAAAGCTCTGCAAGCAATACAGCGGACTCTCTGCTCAGCAAATGATCCATCAGAAGTTGATCTCGGAGATAAAGAAAGCCTTATTTTATAATAAGTCTGCCAAAGAGATCACCTATGAGTTCGGTTTTTCTGATCCCTCCAATTTTAACCGTTTTTTTAAAAAGCTTACCGGCGCTACACCACAACAATATAAGGACCAACTTTAATTGACCATTTATAGTTCAAAATGACCATTTTAGAAGATGGGCTAACGCTAGTTTTGAAAAAAAAAACTAACATGATCAAGAACTTATTGGGCCTCCTTTTATTGCTTACGACAGCAATGGTGTCATCAGCACAACAACTATACATAAATCCCCGGATTGGCAATGATGTAAATTCAGGAACAAAGGAGCAGCCCTTAAAGACCATCGCTGAAGCGGCAAAGCGTGTAAATGTGAACGAACATCCGGGCTCAACTACCATCACACTCTCAGAGGGCATACATCTGTTAACAGAAACCGTTGTATTCACAAACAACAAGTATACCGATGAAAGTCGTCTGGTTATTTGTGCGGAAATTATGCCGGACGATCCGGGCTGGACACCTCAGAAAATGCCTGTTGTGGTAACCGCTGTCCCTCTTAAACCTGGTGTGGGTGGAGAAGAGGCGAGAGGATTGCAACCAGAAGTTGACCATGTCACAATTGAAGGCTTAAGATTTACAGGGAGTCCGGACTATGCTTATATAGATGATCAGAATCTTCGTCGTTCCTATCCGATTTGGCGGGATGGCAAAAAACTAGACGACCTTGTCATCACGCAATGTCTGTTTGCTGGTAATGTTGATGTATTACCACTGCATGTTGGGGTAATTGCCAATGGCTATGGTCTGGTGATTGACCATTGCGTCTTTTTCAATTGTAAGATTCCTGTTGTGTTCTGGCAAAGTGAAAACGGGAGAGGCAGGCGTAACGCCATGCGTTATTGTCTTGTTTATGGGGGCTATTTTAGTGGTGTCTGGACCACAAAAAGTACAGATGGAGACAATTTCGAATTTCACCATAATATTATAGCCAATAGCAGCACAGTCTGGATAAGAGAAAAAGGAAGTACAAACCGATACAAAGCTTCTGATTGCCTTTTCACAGACTATACCAATCTGGCAGGATTTGGAAGTGGTCCGTTGAGTGATAACAATGCAACTTCAACCGATTTTCTGGAAATGAAAAACATACGGACCACAGGTGCCGTTCAAATTGAAAAAGATCAGAGCAAAAAAAATTACCTCCAATTATCAGAGGGCTCAATTGGTGCAGACTTAAAAGCAGGACTCTTTAAAAGGAAGACGCTTTAAGAGGAACAGATAAACAATGTATTTGCGCTAATCACACTGTTCATGCCATTAATACCACTGTTTGCGTATTAAATTTCATCATGGTCTCTTTATCTTCTAATATTGCACCGTAGAAAGGATATTGATCCAATACCTCTACATTTATAGAAGAAAAAAGAAACATGCAGCACATTAGAAAACACTGGAAGCAGATACTCACCATATTAATGATCTACACGCTCTGGTCAGTGATTGCTTTCCTGTCTCTTGTCGTATTGCAGGGGCTGCCTACCACCCTCACACAGTTTGGGCAGGGTAGTCAGCTCTATATCAATTTCGTTCATTCGATTGTTAAAGGGACTATTGTGTATTACCTTTTAATCTATCATCTGGCTATTCCGATGATAAAGAGCCGGATCTGGAAAAAGCCAATGTTGAAATGTGTCCTGCTTTTTATACTGCTTACCGGATACGAGTATATCTACAATTTCCATATTGCACCAACCGGAATTGGAAATAGTTCTGTAAATACCTTTATCATAGCTGCAATCTGCCTAGATGTGATCATGGTACTGGTGTCCATCTTTTTGGCAACGCTGATCAACGCTGAGGAAATGCGCAAGCATAAAGATGAGCTGGAAAAGGAAAAACTCAAAGCAGAGCTTTCTGCAATCAAATATCAGATCAACCCACACTTCCTGTTCAATTCTCTGAGTTTTATTTACACAAAAACGGTGAAAACCAGTCCTGAAGCAGCACGGGCGGTAAACCTGCTTTCAGAAATCATGGCCTATGCGCTGGATGATTGGGATGAACTTGGGACAGTGCCGCTGGCATTGGAGGTGGAGCAGATGAAAAGGGTGATAGAGATGAACCAGATCCGCTTCAACCACACACTGAAGATAAAGTATGAGGAGAATATAGAAGACAGTGTGGCCCATATCCCGATCCTATCCCTGGTGACCCTGGTAGAAAACGCATTTAAACATGGCGATATGAATGATGGACAGAATCATATCAGCATAGAGTTGAAGGCCACCAGGAGCCGGATCTATTTCCGTGTCAGTAATAAAAAGAAAAAAGGCCCTAAAGAACCTTCAACAGGGATAGGCCTGAATAATGTGCAACAGCGTCTGCAGCTCATGTACGGAATCAGGCAATCTTTTACCATTAAAGAAGACGAAAACTATTATATGAATGAAATCTCCATTAACCTTTAGACCATATGATCAACTGTATAGTAATAGATGATGAAGCACATGCAATCGAACTGTTGACATTGCACATCGAACAGACGCCCTTCCTGAAACTGACAGGTACTGCAATGAACCCTGTAGTGGCATTGCAGCTGTTAAATTCGATTGAAGTAGACCTGATCTTTCTGGACATTCATATGCCTGATATGTCTGGAATCGAGTTTCTTCAGGTGATCAACAGTAAGTACAAGGTCATTTTAACCACTGCATTCAGAGAGTATGCACTGGAAGGCTTTGACCATCAGGTGGTAGATTATCTTCTAAAACCGATCTTTTTTCCACGTTTTCTAAAGTCGGTACAACGAGCTCAGGAGATGTTATCTGCTGCGAAAAAAGAAGCCGATGATTTCATTCTGGTAAAGACGGAATACAAAGGGAAATTGCTGAAGATCAAAATAGAAGATATCCTATATATTGAAGGAAAAGGGAAATATGTATGTTTCCATACCCGTGGGGGAGATGAGGTCTCAACACTGCTGAATATAGGAAGACTAAAAGAAACACTTGCCAGCGACCGTTTCTTCAGAATCCATAAATCTTTCATTATCGCAGTCCCATATATTGTGATGATTCATGGCAATATGTTGCAGTTGGAGTTTACCTCAACAAAGGTGCCTATCGGACAGACCTATCGGGATGCTTTTATGAAACAGATGACTGATAAAGTAATTACCAATAATAACGGGGATGGCTCTGCCCAATTACCACAACAGGAGCAATAACAAATAATACAATTAAAAAAATGAGAAAACTACCATTTATCAAATCAGCAGGAATTTTAATGATTGCCCTGGCATCAGCCTGCGCAACGCCATATTTTGGCAAGACCTTTACCCCGACACAAAATGTGGATATGTACCTCGATGCCGCAGACGTAAAAAAAACATATGAAGTGATGGGTACATCAGATGTAGACCAGGGATTCAGTTCGCTGAACGCTTTGCAGCAAAAAGTGATCGAGCTTGGTAAAACCAAGGGAGCAGACGGCGTAATCATGAAGTTGACCGAAGAGGTTACCGGTAGCACCAAGAACGATTTTGGGACTACAGATAAGGGTAAACAAAACAACACCTACTCCAGTAGCTCGATCACCACGAACACGAAGGTGAAAAAGGTTCAGGCAACTTTTATCAAATACAAATAGAACCCGCTTAACCAGTACCTGCCCGAAAGGGCCTCCCATGTTTTCATCCCCAATATAACTGGTTCTCCTTTTTTTATTCCAGAATACCCAGGTCGCTTAATCCTAAATGCGATCCAGGGAATGCTTTGGCCTGTTTGATCGTTGCCGGGGATGAAACATTTTGGGTGTAGAAGAAGGAATACCATGATGAAAACGAGAATTGAAATTATACTATTATTGACTTTATCGATGCATACTACTATGACAAGAACTACCCATGCGCAGACAAATGCGCTGCCAGGAAACCCCACGCTTGTATCGAGCGAAAAAGACCTGCAAAAGCTGATTGATGCAGGCGCAGGAGATTACAAATATCAGGTGGAGGATTATTTTTCCAACCCCATATCTTCCGATTTTGAGCTGTCTCCCAACGGTCGTTACCTTTCTTTCAAAGAGCGAGATGACAAAGGAAAGAGCCATGTGATGATAAAAGAGCTGAGCACCGGCAAAATCACCCCTGCAATAGAAGAAAAAGAGAATGTAATTATTGGATACGGCTGGGCCACGGACACCCGTCTTTTATACCTGATGGACAAGGCTGGTAATGAAAATTATCATCTTTATGCGGTTGATATTGATGGTGCCAATAACCGTGACCTTACCCCATATGAGGGTGTACGTGCGAGCATTCTTGAGCGCCTGCCTGAAAATCCGGAATCCATCATCCTGCTCATGAACAAGGACAATAAACTGTATTTTGAGCCATACAGAGTCAATATTATTACAGGTGAATCCACCAAATTATACGATAATGCAGATCCAAAAAATCCGATAAACGACTTTAAATTTGATAAGGACGGAAACCTTAGAGGATTTACACAGATTTTTAACGGCAAAGAAGTACAGTATTTTTACAGGCCAGTCGGAACAGTGGGTTTTAAGCTGTTGAATACCGCAAGCTGGTACAGAAAGTTTACAGTTTTAGCGTTTAATTATGCTTCTAAGAACCCGGATGATGCTTATGTGCTGACCAATGTCGATTCGGATAAGGCCCGGATTGTCTTATTTGACATGCGGAAAAACAAGGTGATTAAAGAAATTTTCTCGAATAAAGATTATGATGTTTCCGAGATCTCCCTGTCTGGAGAAAGGAACTGGGAAATTGATTATCTTACTTATGAAGGAGAAAAACGTATAATCAAACCTGTGAGCAGGCACTTTAAGACTATCTATAAAAACCTGGAAAAGCAGTTCAGAGGTTATGAGTTTCAGATTACCGGTAAAACTAATGATGAGAAACAATACTTGGTAAAAGTATCTTCCGACCGTCTGTTCGGCGGATTTTATCGCTACGATACCAGGACTGGAAAAGCAATACTGCTCCACGATCTCATGCCTCAGCTTAAAGAGGAGGACATGGCAGTCATGCGTCCCATCACCTTTACCTCAAGGGACGGTTTAACGTTACATGGTTACATCACATTGCCAAAAGAGGCCTTAAATGGAGGGAAAGTCCCAACGATTGTGAATCCGCATGGTGGACCACACAATACACGTGATTCCTGGGGTTTCAATCGTGAGGCGCAACTGTTTGCCAGCAGGGGCTATGCGACCTTGCAGATTAACTTCCGCATTTCTAACGGTTATGGTGCGGGGTTCTACAAGGCTGGTTTTAAACAGGCAGGAAGGAAAATCATGGACGATCTCGAAGATGGTGTTCAATATTCAATAGCCCAGGGTTGGGTAGATCCGGACAAAATCGGAATTTACGGAGGTAGCCATGGTGGTTATGCCACGCTAATGGGCTTAATCAAATCACCCAACCTCTACAAAGCAGGGGTCGATTATGTGGGCATTTCAAATATCGCCACCTTCTTTGATGGTTTTCCAGAATACTGGAAAATCCTTAAAGAAATGGTGGAAGATGTCTGGTATGATCTGGATGATCCAAAAGAAGCACAAATCGCTAAAGATGTTTCCCCGATATTCCATGTGGATGAGATTAAATCCCCATTATTTGTGGTACAGGGAGGGAACGATCCAAGGGTAAACATTCTGGAGTCTGATCAGATCGTTGAGGCATTGCGTAAGAGGGGAGTTGATGTGCCTTATATGGTCAAATATGACGAAGGACATGGATTCCTCAGAGAAGAAAACCAGATCGTGTTCTATAAGGCCATGGTGGGTTTTTGGGGTCTACATCTGAGATAGACTGTTCGTTTGGACGGATCCGGAAACATTACTTTCCGGATCTTGTCTTTGATGGCTAATTATTTTGAGCGGCCTTTTGCGCTCGCCAGCTCCATTGCTTTTTTCATATCTGCGATGCCATAACCAAAAGGTAATTCCGGCTTGCTGGCCCGATCTGCGGACTTACGGATGATTTCCAATAAATCATGATTTGTCAATGTGGGATTGGCTTGCCAT
Source organism: Pedobacter caeni (assembly GCF_900129215.1). Classification (GTDB taxonomy): domain Bacteria; phylum Bacteroidota; class Bacteroidia; order Sphingobacteriales; family Sphingobacteriaceae; genus Pedobacter; species Pedobacter caeni. The sequence continues at coordinate 389,487 of NZ_FQUQ01000001.1, forward strand.
AAGCAGGCAACTAATCCGCACATGATTGGACTCGCATAGGATGTGCCGCTTCTGCTTTCCGCAATGCCGGAGGTATTGATTACACTCGCAGAACTACCCATGGCCATTACATCTGGCTTGATTCTGCCATCGGCTGTCATGCCCCAGGATGTAAAGTAGCTCGCCTTGCCATTCTCATAGATCGAACCTAAGGTAAGAACACCCGGCGAATCAGCAGGAGTACCTACCCATTTCTGTTCGTTCCCCGCACAGTTCACAATGAAAATTCCTTTTTTGAAGGCCATATTTGCGGCCTTACTTGCCAGAGCAGTTTTACCATCCATATCATTTTCGGTATATCTTTTTGTGAGATAGGAGTAGCCGTCACTATAGGAGAGAGAAGAATTAACTAAATCTACGCCTACACTGTCTGCAAATTCTATAGCGCTGGTCCAGTAATCCTCTTCCACGGGAAACTCTGTTTCGCTATCTTCTGTCCGCAGTAGCCAATAATTTGCTTCCGGAGCAGTGCCGACGTAAGTTCCAGGTTTGTTCACAGCCATGCATGAGGTTACCCAAAGGCCATGTGTATCGATACCATATGGGTCGTCATTTTCATACACAAAAGATTTTGCTCCTTTAATGTGTACGTTACTAAAAGCTGCATTGTTTTTCAACTGTAAGAAGCCGGCGTCAATAACAGCGATATCCATTCCTGCACCTCTGAAGCCTTGCTGATGCAGCACTTCCCCCTTTACAGTACTGATATTGAGTTTTGCTGATCCATAATCAATTGATGTGCCTGGATCACTAAAACTTCCTGTCTGTGGTCTATCCACATATTTGGGTACATCTGAATTTTGTTTTCTTTTTCCCACATATACCAGGATGATCTCCTTTACGAAGGGCAAAGCTTTGTACTTGTCGATCAGAAACTGATCCTGAAGTGTGACCGTTACTGTATTCAACCACTTGCTCCGGGCAACAATGGTACCTCCGATTTCGGTTATCGTCTTAAGATATTCCTTAGATATGGGCAAGTCGCTTTCGTCAATAGGAATATTTCGTTTTCTACGCCTTTCAATAGCTTTTTTGGAAAGAAAGGCTTCAGGACTACCGATTGAAAAATCAGATTTTCCTTTATCGGTTAATACCAGTCTGAATTTATAGTCATTTCCATCTGTGACGATGATTTTGCATTTTGCCTCGCCTTTTCCATGAACGAGTTTTGCAAAAACGTAGGTAACTCCGGCTCCCTTGGGCCATACAGTTCCGTCAGTAGTTACCTGGGCAATACGCGGATTTTCTACACGCCATTCTACTAAATCTGAAGTGTTTTCTGGAAAATTCTCCAGAGTAACAGAAAGTTGCCTTCCGAAAAAGCTGTCATTTGCTAAAATTGCACTGTCCAGACTCATGCGAACAAAAGGGGTCGATGGTTTTGGTATTTCGCCTGGGATTTCAGTTTTTTTACATGCAGATAAAAAAAGGAGAGACGATAAGAAGGCTATTAAAAAATTGCGGGTGTTTAATTGCATTTTAAGATGTGTAGAGGAGCTCATTTTTATAAATGATTTGCCAGGGATAAATCTAGCACTAATACTTTAACGCACAAAATTATAAGTTAATAAGGATTATTTCGCTTTGCTGCTAAACAAAATCCATAGATGTTGGTTATTTCGGGAGATCAATTCATTTGCCTATGCTTTTTACAGATGCGGAAGATTTTAATTACACGATACTGAACGCACCGATCGGTGTATGCATATTAGATGCGGATACGCTTGTTGCCGAAATAGTGAACGACAAATTCCTTGAGGTTGCAGGTAAACCTTACGAAGTGATCTATGGTCAGTATTACTGGGATGCGTTTGCCGAAGTCCGGTCTTATTATGAGGCTGCCCTGGCTGGAGTTGTTCATACTGGTGAACCTTATTACGCGGACGAAGTTGAACTCATGTTGATTCGTCATGAAAAACCGGAAATGATCTTTGTCACTTTCGTTTATGCCCCGGTAAAGGACAAGGAGGGCAAGGTAAAAAAAGTGGCGGTATGGGTTCTCGAAAATACCAGACAGGTTGTGGAAAGACAAAAGGAGGAGGCTGCAAAAAATGCATTCAAAGGTGAACGTGACCGGCTCCACAGTTATTTTATGCAAGCTGTTGCGGGTATTTGTGTATTAGGCGGTCCTGATCTGGTTTATGAACTTGTCAATCCTGCCTACCAGAAGATCTTACCTGGCCGGGAGCTTTCGGGACGCTCCATCTTCGAAGTACTTCCGGAACTGGTAGGTTCGCCAATACAAGAAATGTTATTAAAAGTTTATCATGAAGGCGAACCCTGCGAAATGAACGAAGTGATGATTCCGGTTTCAGCATATGAGGGTGGACCAATACAAGACCGGTATTTTAGTTTTAGTTTCCAGGCCAGGCGTGATGAAAACAATGACATTGATGGTATCGTAAACATGGTGTTTGAAGTAACCGATATGATGCGGGTGCAGGAGGAACTCAGGACAGCGAGGGAACAGACAGACCGCCAAAGAAGGGTTTACGAAACGATCACTTCCGGTACGCCGGATCTGATGTATGTATGGGATCTTGAGTATCGTTTTACCTATGCGAACGCTGCGTTGCTGGCCATGTGGGGTAAGACCTGGGATACCGCTATCGGGAAAGGTCTACGGGAAAATGGTTACGAAGAATGGCACGCGGCAATGCACGAACGTGAAATCGATCATATCAAAGCGACAAAGGAATCTGTGCGCGGTGAAGTTGCCTTTCCGCATGCAGTTCTGGGAAAGAGGATTTACGACTATATTTTGATCCCTGTACTCAATGAAGCCGGGGAAGTAGAAGCGGTGGCAGGAACGACAAGAGACGTTACCGACCGTGAGCAAATGGAGCGGGCGCTAGCGCAAAGTAGTGAGGAATTACAGGCCATTAACGAGGAACTACTGGCTGCAAATGAAGAGCAGGCAGCTTTTAATGAAGAACTTACTGCGACCAATGACGAATTGGCTATGGTAAACGAGCAGTTAATGGAAGCCCGGCAAAAGATCGAAGAAGCGGAGGTGGCCCTGCGCTTAGCGATTGATGGCGCTAATTTTGGCACCTGGTTCATTCATTCTGTGACCCGGGAATTTATCACTGATGCCCGTTTGAAAGAATTATTCGGATACTATCCCGATGAAGATCTTTCCATTGAACAGGCGCTCGCGCAGATTACCGATGAATATCGTGAGTTTGTTGCGAACAAGCTTGAAAATGCGATTTACAATAACGGGGATTATGATGTAACCTATCCGGTCATAGGATTGCATGATCAGCGTCTTCGCTGGCTTCGCGCAATTGGAAATTTGAAAACAGATCCCTCGGGTGCTTTTTCCGCTTTTACAGGGGTAGTGATGGACATCACTGAGCAAAAAATGGATGAGCTGCGAAAGAACGATTTTATCGGGATGGTGAGTCACGAGCTGAAAACGCCGCTGACTTCAATGAAAGGCTACATCCAGATGCTGCAAAAAGTAAATCCACAAAACAACGGCCTTAATGCTGGTATGCTGGAAAAAGCAAGTAGCCAGGTAGGGAAAATGACGGCTATGGTCAACAGCTTCTTAAATGTCTCAAGGCTTGAATCCGGTAAGATTTATATGGAAATTCAGGAATTTGATCTGGCCGGACTGATTGAAGAAGCGGAGGAGGAATCAAAGACAACGATTTCCAGTCATGATGTGATTTTCGATCCGGTCGAAACGATGATGGTCAATGCCGACAGGGACAAAATTGGGCAGGTGATTCACAATTTAATCAGCAATGCGGTTAAATATTCGCCAGCCGGAACCAGCATCAGGGTATCCTGCTTTGAAAACAAAGGAATGGTAAATGTGAGTGTGAAAGATAAGGGGATGGGGATCAAATCTGCGGATCTCTCACAAATCTTTGACCGTTATTACCGGGTTGAAGGAAGTCAGATGTTCTCTATTTCCGGCTTTGGCATAGGCCTGTACCTTTGCAGAGAAATCATTCAGCGACATAAGGGTGAAATATCTGCGAAAAGTGATTTTGGATCCGGATCTATATTTACTTTCAGTCTTCCCTTACTCAGTAAATGATCGCTAAGTAAAACTTAAAATTTCTGGCCGGGTAGCGAGCGTCTCACTCATTTCCACCAAATACTTTTTTTTACCGGATACTTTGAACATGACCATTAAATGGTTGTTTTCTTTAGCGATTTCCAACCGCTCCATAGAAAGGCCTTTTGTTTTTAAAGTGTTCTCCAGTTCCGGAATCTGATCAAAGTCAGGATCACGGAAGGTTACGCTTAAAAGCTGTTCCTTTTGGAGTTGAGCAATCATCCGCTCCACCCGGGTTACCATTAACAGGACACCAAGGGTGATGATGGTAAGGCATAACGCTAAGGCATGATAACCGATTCCGGTGGTCATGCCAATTGCAGCAGAAGTCCAGATTACAGCGGCTGTGGTCAATCCCCGGACAGAAATTTTGTCTTTAAAAATCACGCCTGCGCCGATAAAACCGATACCCGTGATGATGTTTGCCGAAATCCGGTCGTCAGTTCCGGCTCCATGCTGGGAAACTATGGTGAAAATGGTAGAACCCAGGGAAATCAGGATGATGGTACGAAAACCGGCAGACTTATTTTTATATTCCCGCTCAAAGCCTATTGCTCCTCCACATATGATAGAAACAATCATCGCAACCATATCCTCGAGTTCTACTGTAAAATCCATAAATTAATCTGTAAGTTATTATTTGTTATTACAAACCGTTATTGGTCGGTTTTGTTTGCCTGATCGATGCTATATATTTTTTGGATATGGTTTGCCTGATGGAGGTGAAAAGACGATACAAATTTATAAATTGAATCTTATGGGAGATATGGAAAGCATAAAAAATGAAATACTGGACTATCATCAAATGGTCTTTGATTCTGAAGAGTCTGATGATGAGTTCAATAAAGCGATAAAAATTAAACTGCAGAAGTTGATCATGGATGCTGGAGATGATCAAACAGTCATTTATGAAGCCCTGCTTGTCCTCGCTGAGGCAACTGGCTGTGCAGCCGATCAGAAGATCGCAGAGGAAATCCTGGACCATTTATTCGGGAACAAATATATAAGTTCAGCGCACTTAGAGTTTTTCTACAATAATGTGTCTACGGCCAGATGGCACTGAGAAATGACAATCTCCTCAAAGACGGGTTTGTGTGGAAAGGCATAAACCCACCCAAATCACCATGTAGTAAAGTATAATATGTAATACCAGGTAAACGACTACAGACGAAATTTATTGAACTTTTTGAGATTTTCGAAAAGAGAAAAGAGTAAAGCATTGCTTTAAAAAAAGTCCATTATTTACGGGAAATTGTCCATTGTACTGAGCGTTTTTAGTCAATAAGTTTGGTATTAAAACCACCACGTATATGAAAAAGATCCTTTTACAATTAGGTCAATCGCTTTTAATTGTAGCTTTCTTTGTGTTAACAGCTACAGGACAGTCTAAAAATCAAGAGCAAATTAACCTTTCAGGCATTTGGGCTTTTCAAATCGATTCTCTTGACAAAGGAGTTACAGGCAAGTGGTACAATCAGAAGTTAACCGAGCAGGTTAAGCTTCCGGGATCAATGACTACAAATGGGAAGGGCAACGAAATTGGGGTAAATACTTCCTGGACAGGACAGATCATTGACCAATCCTGGTTTAAGAAAGATGAATATAAGAAGTACAGGCAACCTGGAAATATTAAAATTCCCTTCTGGCTGCAACCTGAGAAGTATTATAAGGGTGCCGCATGGTACCAGAAAACAATCCATATCCCTCATTCCTGGAAGAACAAATTTATACAGCTGTTTATCGAAAGAAGCCATTGGGAAACGACAGTTTGGTTGGATGATGTACAGATTGGGGTAGAGAACAGTCTGGGAACGGCACAACTATTTGATATCGGGAGTAAATTACAACCAGGAAAACACCGGTTAACAATACGGATAGACAACCGGATAAAGACGGTTAACATGGGGGATAATGCACATAGTGTGAGCGATCATACCCAGACCAACTGGAATGGAATGATAGGAGAATTGAGTCTCAGGGCCAGACCAAAGGTTTTTATCTCTGATGTGCAGCTTTATCCTGATATTATAAAGAAACAGGTACTGGTAAAGGCCCGTCTGACCAATACCACTGGCAATCCGGCAGAAGTATCCTTAGATTTATCGGCTGCCATTGAAAGACCGGGGTCAATGAAGGGGAAATCCCTCACAAAGAAACTGGTGCTTTCAGAAAAAGAAGAAACGATTGAGGCAGTTTATCCTATGGGAGAGAACCCGTTACTATGGAATGAATTTCAGCCCAACTTATATAAAATGCAGGTCAGTCTTGATCAGCAAAACCGAGAGACAGATCGTAAAAGTATCTCTTTTGGCATGCGTGAATTCAAAGCTAAAGGTACGCAGTTCACGATCAATGGCAAGCTTAGCTTTTTAAGGGGTGCACTGGATTGTGCTTCTTTTCCTAAAACCGGCTATCCTCCAACTGATGTAGCCAGCTGGACGAAGATTTTTACTACGGTAAAGGCGCATGGCTTAAACCACGTCCGGTTTCATTCCTGGTGTCCGCCGGAAGCAGCTTTTACTGCAGCAGATCGGCTGGGGTTATTTTTGCAGGTTGAATGTGCTGCATGGGCGAATGACAGCAATGGGGCATTAATTGGTGATGGTATGCCCCTGGACAAGTATATTTATGAAGAAAGCGAAAAAATGGTCAAAGCCTACGGAAATCATCCTTCATTTGTAATGATGACTTATGGAAATGAACCATCAGGAAAAGGAATGGTTAAATTTCTGGTCGACTTTGTTAATTATTGGAAGGCAAAAGATTCGCGCAGAATGTATACGACAGCTGCAGGCTGGCCACAAAACGAAGTCAGTGATTTTAACAATATGCCGGAACCGAGAATTCAGGGCTGGGGGCAGGGACTGAATAGCATCATCAACGGGCAGGCACCCAGATCGGATTACGATTTTACAAACATCATCTCAAAATGGAAACAGCCCACCGTTAGCCATGAAATTGGCCAGTGGTGTGTATACCCTGATTTTAAGGAAATTAAAAAATACGATGGGATCCTGAAAGCGAAGAACTTTGAGATTTTTAGAGACAAACTGCAGGAAAACGGGCTTGAAATGTTAGCGGATAGCTTTTTTATGGCTTCAGGAAAACTCCAGTCGCTGTGTTATAAGGCTGATATTGAAGCGGCATTGCGTACTCCTGGCTTTGCTGGTTTTCAGTTGTTGGGTTTAAGTGATTTCCCTGGTCAGGGAACAGCACTTGTGGGTGTTTTAGACGCATTCTGGGAGCCGAAGCCATATATTTCCGCTGCTGAATATGCTCAATTCTGTGCACCTGTAGTGCTTTTGGCAAAGCTGCCGAAGATGGTTTACATAAATAATGAAGAATTAATTGTTCCAATAGAAATCGCCAATTTTGGGGATGCTCCGATTAAAGATATCGCAACCTGGAGCATTGAATCTGAAGATGGAATCCGGATGTTTAACGGAAGCCTTAAAAATGACATTATTCCCAACGGGAATGCAATAAATCTGGGAACGATCAGGCAGTCGCTTGGATCCATCAAAAAAGCGCAGCGCGTGATTTTAAAAGCAACGATAGGAAGCCGTACAAATACATGGGACTTATTTATTTATCCGGAAAAATTACCGGAGATATCCGAAGGCATCATGTTAAGTCAGACCTTAAATGCGCAGGCCATAGAAACACTGAACCAGGGAGGTAAGGTGTTACTCAGCTTAAAAAAAGGATCAGTTAAGCCAGAGATGGGAGGAGATATCAAAAGTGGATTTTCCACCATATTCTGGAATACGGCGTGGACAAGCGGTCAGGCCCCAACAACTATGGGAATCCTGTGTGATCCAAAACATCCTGCATTGGCAGAGTTCCCCAGTCAGTACCATAGCAATTGGCAATGGTGGGATGCCATGACCCATTCAAGCGTAATTAAGCTGAATGCTGTTGCGAAAGACCTGAAGCCAATTGTAAGGGTGATTGACGACTGGGTAACTGCACGTCCCCTGGGCCTGGTCTTTGAATGTAATGTTGGAAAAGGAAAATTGCTGGTTTCGGCAATAGACCTGCTGACGGATCAGGATAAACGCCCCGAAGCCCGTCAACTGCGCTACAGCCTGGAGAAATACATGGGTGGAACTCAATTTAATCCCGGAAATACCGTGGATATTGAAAAGATCCGGCAATTGTATAATGAGGTGGAATAACCTGCTATTGAGTTTCTAACTCCATGAAGTATAGTTTCTCAACCAAATTCTTCCTTAAAAACGGCATCCATATCAGGATGAGACATGAGTTTTTTTTAACCAGCAAGACCATTTTTTTTAAAAATGGTTGGTCTGTAGCCTAATTTATATGTAGGATAATCAAGAGTTTTCTGTTTTATTTATAAAAATAGATTTGTAAATTCCTGATCAATAAACAGACCTTACTAAAATGCCACAGTTCAATCCACAGTTTGATGAATACATAGCAGGATCCGCAGATTTTGCAAAACCAATTCTAACACATTTACGGGAGTTAATTCATGAAATGTGCCCTGAAGTTGAAGAAACCATGAAATGGGGGTATCCACATTTCGATTATAAAGGAGATATGATGTGCATCCTTGCTGCCTATAAAAATCATTGTTCATTTAGTCTTTATAAAGCAGAGCTGATGAGTGATAAGAAGCTGATAGAAAGTGTAAAAGCCGGGAAAAAGATGGGTTACATGGATAAAATTAAATCTTTATCAGATTTGCCGGAAAAAGAAACATTAGCCGCTTATATCAAAGAAGCGATGGTTTTAAATGAAAAGGGACTGAAAAAGTCAAGGCCGGTAGCTGCAGAACCAAAAGTAATTGAGGTACCGGATTATTTTAGTGAAAAGCTGGAAGCTCATGCCCTGGCGAAAGAAATCTTTGAAAGTAAATCTCCTTCTTTTAGGAAAGAATACCTGGTCTGGATTACTGACGCAAAAACCGACGCTACCAGGCAAAAGAGAATTGAACAATCTTTAGAATGGATAGCAGAAGGAAAAGGACGGTTTTGGCAGTATCAGAAGTAGGAGCATTTATTTTTAGTATAGGGCATTTGGATTCATTCGCCTGAATTTTTCCCATAATTGATTAACAAGTTCCTGATTGGGGAAATCAGTAACATGATGATCTATATAGGTTAAGAAATCATCATTTAAAGAGGGGAGTTTAAAATTATTATTATGCTTTCTATAGGTTTCGTCTCGATCTATTTCAAATGCGCTATGGATGTTAGCAATAGTTCCTCCTCTGCTGAAGATCTTACACACAGGTTCATATGGATGAGGTAAGATGGAGTAAAGTTGTATTTCAGGTTTATCCTTAAATAATTCCCAATTTAAAAACATTGAAACAAAAAAACCGTCATAATGTCTGTGGGTAAATTTTACATAATCAAAACCCTCGCTTTTTAAATCTTCTACAACTTTCTGTTCAGTTATAAGCTCTTCAAGCCAATCGGGGGCTAAGTCAATAAACAGATTATGAAACTGTTTGTCTCTATTAAACATAGAAAGATTATCTAAGTTTAAAGCCTTCTTCCAGGTAAACAACCTGGTTTGGTACTCTCTGAATAAGAGGATGGTAGAAAAGCGAAATTTTTCAGGTTTCCGATTTTTTAAATAAAGAAGTTTATTTAATTCTTGCTGATATTTATTTAAAGTGTCCATTATCCATAACTCATTGGCGTATTTATAAAAACCTTTTTTCATCTAATATTAGCTAATTTTTGATAGCATTCTCCTTTTTGTGAAAAATAAAACCATCATATTTTTAATACCACCAAAAAAAAAAAATTATGTTGGCTAACATAAGGTGTTTTTGAACCTCGCAGGAATGCTTGAAGGATACTACCATAGTTAATAAATCGTATTATTTGTAATAGAATAATCCAGTAGAACCGCTGTATTGTTCATTGTGAAACAATAGCTCAGTCGCTAGCTTTAGTTTTTCAAAAGAAAAATTAAACAGAAGCCTGGTTCATGGTAAATCAGCCGGGCACTCAACAATAGTTATACATGCAAAAGAAGTTATTTTATCTGCTATCCGTCCTTGTATCAGGTGTGTTTGGTGTTCAGGCACAAACAGCGCAAACATCATATACCGCTAAGCCGCTTTCTCAATTACAGCAACAGTTTGTTGACCTGCGGTTCGGCATGTTTATTCATTTTGGCATTGGAACCTATACGAATGCCGACTGGCCTGATCCGGAAGCTCCGGGAGCCATCTTTAACCCCAGAAAACTGGATTGTCCACAATGGGCAAAAGCGGCAAAATCTGCAAAGATGACTTACGGTTGTTTAACCACCAAACACCATAATGGCTTTTGTTTATGGGATACAAAAACTACAGATTATGGCGTAATGAATGGCCCCTTGAAAAGAGATGTGGTGAAGGAGTATGTGGAGGCTTTCAGAGCTGAGGGCTTAAAAGTAATGTTGTATTATTCGATACTGGACATCCATCATAAGCTTCGCCCTAATGCCATTAAGCCTAAACATATCGAAATGGTGAAACAGCAAATCACGGAGTTGCTGACTAATTATGGTCCGGTAGAAGCGCTGATTATTGATGGTTGGGATGCCCCCTGGTCGCGCATCAGTTATGATGATATCCCTTTTGAAGAGGTGTACAAGCTAGTAAAAAAGCTACAGCCCAATTGCCTGATCATGGACCTGAACGGTGCTAAATACCCCGCCGATGGTCTGTATTATACGGACATAAAAACCTATGAGATGGGGGCCGGGCAGCACGTATCTAAAGAGACGAATAAGATGCCGGCCCTGGCTTGTTTGCCATTAAACAGCTCCTGGTTCTGGAAAACAGATTTCCCAACGGTGCCTGTGCGCGAGGTGAATAAACTGGTTAACGAAACATTGATCCCACTTAACAATGCCAATTGTAATTTTATACTGAATGCCGCCCCAAACCGCGACGGTTTGTTTGACGATAATGCCATAGCAGCATTGAAAGAAATAGGTAAACTATGGGAAAATAAAGGACCTGTGGCCAAAATCAATGAAACGGGAGCACCAGTGATTGCTCATAACCTGGCCAAATTTGCAGTAGCAAATTCAAGCTGGAGTGAAGATGCTGCAATCATGGATTATGGTAACGACGATAATTTTGGCTCGGCATGGCAGGCAAACCCTATGGCAAAAGAATTTTGGTATGCGGTGGATCTGAAAGCCAACCAGCAATTTAATGCAGTTGTCATTTTTGAGGCTAAGCCCAATATCAGGAAGTACAAACTTGAATACCACGATGGCAAAGGCTGGAAAACGATATTTGAAGGCGAGAACTACAAACGCCTTAAAATGCACCGGTTTAAACCACTAAAAGGAGATAAGGTGAAAATCACCATACAAAGTTCTGATTCGCCACCCTCCGTAAACGAGTTTCAGGTTTATAATGAACCAGAAATATAATAGGACAGGAATATAAAATCCAATCGCCCGCATGCTGAACTGCTGCGGGCTTTTTTGTAGCTGTTTTGAAGCTTTATCCTGCTGTTTTCCAGAATTAAATGGAGGTGATTTAAGTAATTAAATTTAAATACATTTGTGACTATACCAGATTTACGGAGTGGTATGAACAAATGGGGAAACAATCTTTAAGCAATTATCAACAACTTATTTTAAGCGCTTCCGAAGGAGATGAAAATGCATTCGCTCATATATTTTATGAGTATAGCCCTGCATTGCTGTCTTTCGCAAAAAAGCTGTCTTACAATTCCATAGAAGCCGAAGAGATCATTCAAAACGTTTTTCTCCGGGTCTGGCTTCACAGGGACAAATTAGCAGAGGTGGAAAACCTGAAAAGCTGGCTGTATAAATTTGTAGTGAATGAAGGATTGTCTTACGTAAAGAAAAGGCTGGTAAGGGAACGGGCTAACCTTCATTTTCAGCATACTACCATAACCTCCGACAATGACATCGATAAAACAGTAGACCTCAATGAACTGAAAAGGATCGTAGCGGAAGCGGTAGAATTGCTGCCCGAACAGCGCAGAAAGATCTTCAATTTAAGCAGGGGCGAAGAGCTGTCTATAGACGAAATCAGCGAACAACTTAACCTGTCTCCCAGTACGGTTAAAAATACCCTGGTTACCGCTTTAAAGTTTATCCGTAACCACCTGACCACCTACGGCTATGCTTCTTATGTTTTTATCGTGCTGTTATTGAGCTGATTACATTTTTTTTTAATTTTTGATTAGTCCTAAATCGCTGCTGAGGATTCTTGACCTTAAAAACCAGATATCTGACCTTCTTCAGCTTGTTATTCAGGCTGTTTACATCAATTAAATAACAATGGATAAGCAGAGAATAAAGTATTTATTTAATGGCTTCCTCAATAAAACACTGACTCAGAACGAACAGAATGAGTTGCTGCAGGTTATTGAAACGACTCCCGAAACGGAGTTTGAAGAAATCATCACCGGATTTATTGATTTGGATCGTACGGAGCAGGTTCCCTTTGAGGATTGGAATAGCCGGATCGCTACTGCCATTTCTTTTGACAAACCTGAACAAAGCCGGAATCGTTTAAAAAGTACAAATCGTTTAAAAGCATTTTACCGTTATGCTGTTGCGGCAGCAATTTTACTGGTGGTTGGCATCGCGACCTTTTTCTACGTCCAGACGAGGCAGGAGAAAGCGCTCTTAATTGCTGCCAGTCCTATCAAACCCGGAGAAAATAAAGCGGTTCTGGTGATGGCAGATGGTAAAGAAATTGTACTGGACAGTACCCTGAAGACGGCAACCCTGCTGGCCTTACATTCTGGGATCAAATCGGTCTCGGATGCAGGTCTGGTTTATAGCCAAAGCAATGAGAATGCAGAAAAACCAGCCTCCATGAACATGCTGAAAACCCCAAAAGGAGGACAATACCGTATTGTTTTGCCTGATGGAACAACGGTATGGCTCAACTCCGGTTCGGAACTGAAATTCCCTTCCACTTTTTCTTCCGCTTCAAGAAAGGTAGAGTTAAAGGGAGAGGCCTATTTTGAAGTTGCCAGATACCAGGGTAAAAACTGGGACTTTAATGTGAGAACAGCCACCCAGGTGGTACAGGTACTTGGTACTAAGTTTAATATTAATGCTTATGACAATGAGGCTTTTGTAAAAACCTCCTTAGCAGAAGGAAAAGTAAAAGTAATGAGCGAAGGATCGGATAAATCCTTCATCCTGAAACCGGGACAGGAATCCGCCCTGGACAAAAATTCAAATGAAATTAAGGTGTACAATGCGGAAGTGGCTGATGCCATCGCCTGGAAAGAGGGCCTCTTTGTGTTCGATAATGAGAACCTCTTTACCGCAATGAATAAAATATCCAGATGGTATGATGTAGAGATTGTTTATCAGGGCCAGGTGAAAGATAAAGCGCTTTGGGGGACTGTCTCCAGAACGGAAAAAATTGAATCATTGCTTAAAACCCTGGAATCTACAGGGGTAGCCAAATTTAAAATCGAAGGAAGGAGGGTGTTTGTGATGTTGTAACCCATAAAAGCACAAACAGTTTTTAATAAAAACCGGGAACGTTACGAGCGCTCCCGGCGATATTGAAAATGTAGCTTAGAAATACCTCGAATGTTCTTAACCAATCTTTAGTATTAACCTAAACCAAACAAAAATATGATTTTTTCTCCTTTGCCGGGGATTGCAAAATTGCATGCAATCTTCAGTTGGCGTAATTTACTGATTATGAGACTTGTATTGTTTTTAATGTTGGCAGTTTTTTTTCAATCTTATGCCACAGGATTTGCACAGAAAGTTACCATTTCGAAGAAAGAGGCTTCTCTGGAGTCTGTTTTCCGCGAAATCAGGCGACAGACACAGTACAATGTGATCTGTGATGCATCTATTATAAAAAGACAATATTCTGTTTCCTTAAACATAAAGGACGTGAGCGTGGAAACTGCGATTGCGGAATGCCTGAAAAGCTTACCCTTAACTTACCTGATAGAAGATAAGAATGTCATCATCCATGATAAGAAAAGTATGTTAACAGCTGCGGGTACTCAAAATGCGCTGATTAAAGGACTGGTCACCGATGTGAGCGGCGGCGTTTTACCTGGTGTAGCGGTGACTTCAAAATCTACAGGAAAGGCAACCAAAACCGATTCAGATGGAACTTTTGTGATCGAGATCCTTCAATCTTCGGATGAGTTGACATTTAGTTATGTTGGTTTTAAAACGCAAACGGTAAAGGTAAGCGCAGGACAGAACCTGAAAATTGTGATGGAAGAGTCATTGGAACAATTGAAAGATGTAGTGGTGGTGGGATATGGAACACAAAAAAAGAAAGATGTGCTGGGTGCAGTAAGTGTGATCACTTCAGAAGAGTTTGAAGACAGGCCATCTACCAATATGGCTTATTCCATGCAGGGAAAAGCAGCGGGTGTACAAATTGTAAGACCCTCCGGGAAACCACAGGGAGGCTTTAGCATGCGGGTGAGGGGAACGACCTCCGTGACCGCAGGGAGCGAACCGCTATATGTGATAGATGGAGTGCCTACACAACTGGTCTATGACATCAACCCAAATGATATAGAAAGCATTTCCATATTGAAAGATGCTTCTTCTGCAGCCATTTATGGTGCTTCCGGTGCAAATGGAGTGGTATTGATTACCACAAAAAGAGGAAGTGTAGGAAAGGCAAGATTGAATTTTACGGCTTATAGCGGATTAAGTAAAACAGGTAAAAAACTGAAGGTATTGGACAGGACAGGGTACTTGTCTTTAATGGATGAACTTGGGCAGGTGGCCAATTGGGATAATTTTACGGCAAATACCAACTGGCATGATGAGGTTTTCAGAACAGCTAACCTGCAGAATTACCAGTTAACAGTAGATGGTGGGACTGAGCAAACGAAGTACTACATCTCAGGAGCATATGCCAACGAACAGGGAGTGGTGAAATCAAATGCAGTTCAACGCGGAACTTTTAAAACCAACCTTGATCAAAAGATCAACGATGTGCTGACAGTAGGGACCAGTGTAAGTTATGCCCGCTGGTTTGACCGTAACATCGTAGATAATGTGGGTTCGGGCAATGCAGGAGTGATCATGAATGTGCTGACAGCCCCGCCGGTAATCGGCATCTATAATGAAGATGGAACTTTTACAGCAAACCCTTTGCGTTTGTCTTTCAATAATCCGGTCGCTTACATCGATGGTTCAGAAAACGGATACCATAACAGTCGCTTTTATGGGAACATATATGCCAATGTGAACATTGTAAAAGGCCTGAAATTCAGGACCATGTTTGGTTATGATAACTACAATAGTAAATACAATTATTTCTTAGATCCTTTTTCAACGGATTGGGGCCGGGTAAATAGAGGTATTGCTACTTTCTCCACGGAGCAAAGTGAATACTGGTTATCGGAAAATACCCTGGAGTATAAAACCATTTTTAAAGAAAAACACGCTTTTGAAGCATTGGCTGGATTTACCTCTCAGAAAAAATATGGGGAGTCCAGTTCTATGCTGTCTAAAGGATTCAGTAGTACTGCAGTGAAAACGGTAAATGGAGGATCCATTTTTGATAAGCCCAGTGCAACCAGAAGCCAGAGAAGTAACCTATCCTTACTGTCAAGAATAAGATATACCTATGATGATAAATATTTACTATCGAGTAACTTCAGAGCAGATGCATCCTCAGTATTCGGACCGGATCACCGCTGGGGATATTTCCCTTCTTTGTCCGTAGGATGGAGAATCTCAAAAGAGAATTTCCTGAAAGACGTAGATCAAATTGACGACATAAAAATACGCTATGCCTGGGGTAGTGTGGGTAACGATGCAATCGGTGCCTATGGTTGGTATGGTCTGGTCTCTACCGGAAGCAATATTGTACAGGGTGGACAAGTCCATTCGGGAACCGTTCCCTCTACGCCGGAAAATAAACTGCTGCAATGGGAAGCCACGATACAAAACAATATCGGACTTGATGTGGCCTTATTTGGCAACAGGTTAAACCTGACCATTGATGCGTACCGGAAAAAAACTTCACACCTCTTACTGGATAAACCTGTTCCACTTTCCAGTGGTTTCTCAGGTGCATTACAAAACATCGGAAATTTAGAGAATAAAGGCCTGGAGTTTTTAATCAGCTCTAAAAATACCACCAAAACTTTTAAATGGAATACCGATTTTAACATTTCATTTAACAGAAATAAAGTCGGCTATATTGGCGACCAGGATGTCCTGGACGGCTTTATTACCTTACGTCAGGAAGCCTCGCTGATTAGAGAAGGCCTGCCATTAGGTGTTTTCTATGGCTATATCGCCAATGGTGTAGATCCGCAGACAGGAATGATGATTTATCAGGATTTAAATGGTGATCAGGTGATAGATGCGGCTGATAAAGCAGTGATCGGTAACCCCAATCCAAAATTCACTTATGGCTTGACGAATACCTTCGGATACAAAAACTGGAGCCTTTCTGTATTTATCCAGGGCGTTCAGGGAAATGATGTGTTTAATGCCACGAGAGTAGAAACAGAAGCGATGAACGATTTCAGAAATCAGTCTGTTGCGGTATTGGACAGATGGACAACACCTGGACAGATCACCGACATCCCTAAGGCAATCTATGGGAACGTGACGAACTCTGACATCTCTTCCCGCTTTGTGGAGAACGGTTCTTATGCCCGGTTAAAATCGGTTACACTGGGGTATTCCTTACCAAAGAGAATGCTGGGTAAACTTGGTCTTTCCAATGCTTCAGTCTATCTGACAGGGGAAAACCTGCTTACGGTAACCAACTACTCCGGTTATGATCCGGAAGCCAGTGCCTATAGTGGCAATGGCGCTTTTGGGATAGATTTTGGTTCTTATCCTCAGTCCCGTCAGGTAATTTTTGGTTTAAACGTTTCCTTCTAAGTATATATTATGAAAACGAAATTTAGATTTATGGTCTTTTTAATGATCATAACCACCATAGTAAGCTCTTGTAAAAAGTTTTTGGATGTTGCCCCGGAATCCGATGCAACTACAGGAAATGCCTACCATACTGCAGCAGATGCAGACGCGGCATTAATAGGTGCTTATCAGACTTTATATACAGATTATTTTATCTGGGAAAACTTTGTGATGTATGATGTCCGCGCTGATAACGCCTATGCAGGTGGTGATGCCCAGGAGTTGTATCAATATGATGAGGTTTCTGTATCGCCCTTAAATTCCAGAATCCTGCTCACCTGGAAACAATTGTACAATGGCATTGCAAAAGCGAACCTGATCATAGAAAAAGTTCCCGAAATCAAAGATCCTAAACTGGATGTGGACAACAGGAGGATCAACCTCATTGCAGAAGCTAAGTTTTTACGCGCATTCTATTATTTTGAGCTGGTAAGGGCCTTTGGAGGTGTTCCGATTGTGAAAGAGTTCGGAAAAATAACGCCTGATCAGGCCAACGTTAAAAGAGCTTCGGATGTAGAGGTGTATAATTTTATTGTGGAGGACCTGGAAGCTGCCCTGGCATTACCAACAGAATATGGAAGCGCCTCACTGAGCAAGTCTAAAGCAACAAGAGGGGCAGTATATGCATTGCTGGCCAAGGTTTATGCACAACGACCAGATCGCAATTACACTAAAGTGCTGGAGTATTGTAATGAAGTAGCGAAGCTGGGCTATGGTCTGCATGACAGTTATGACCAGTTGTTTGATGGCTTGAATTACCATACCCGGGAAACGATTTTCCTGGTGCAGTTTATTGCAAACACTCCGGAAGCAAACTGGGGCCCGCAATTGCTGTTGCCACCTTCCATTTCCGGTGATGACTGGCGTAAATATGTAACTCCTTCGAAAAACTTAATTGCAGCCTATGATGCTGCCGGAGATAAACAAAGGAAGGCTGCTACTATTTTAATGGACGAGGTGGAATGGTCTGACGAATTCTGGAAACCTTGTGCAACATCGGGCGAAATACCTTTCCCTTATAAATTCAGACATGCCAATGCCTGGGCCAGTGGAGACCATGTGTACCTGTTAAGGTATGATGATATTCTGCTGCTGAAAGCGGAAGCCCTGAATGAGCTGAACAGAGGAGCGGAAGCACTGGAACCTTTAAATGCGATCAGAAAAAGAGTGGATCTGGATGACATTACCACTACCAGCCAGCAGGAACTGAGGGACATCATTTTAAATGAAAGACGATTGGAGCTTGCCCTGGAAGGATACCGTTGGGATGACCTGATCAGGACAGGAAAGCTGGTCAGTACAATGAATAATTTACAGGAGTTTAAACTAACCTGCTCAGGAACGAGTACAAAAATGATTTATAATATGAACAACAATAAATCATTAATGCCTGTTCCTCAGGGAGAAATGAACCGGAATCCAAATCTGACACAGAATCCAGGCTTCTAAACACCTAAATCTTATTCTTTATGAGAACTTATTTTCCTGAAAAAGGATTACATAAGCTAATTGCGGTATGTGCAATCCTCTTTTGCTCCTGTTTTTGCAAAGCGGCGGATATTCATCAAAAGCTTGGCATCAAATGGCAACTGATTAAAACAGACAAGGATAGCCCGGGACAAGTTTCCCGGCTAACCTTGTACAACCTTTCTGATGAGGCGATACCCTGTAACAAATGGAGCTTGTGGTTCAATTTTATCCGGCAGATTAACCCGGAAAACGCGGATAAGCGCTTTAAAATTGAACATAAAAACGGGGATTTGTACAGGCTTGGTTTTGTAGATCAGAGCCTGTCCATTGCTGTCAGGGATTCGCTGGTGCTGGATTTTATGACCAACGACCGTCTGCCTAATTTTTCAGACGGACCATCGGGGATGTATTTGACTTATCTGGAGGAAAAAGAGGTTAAAGGTTATACCATCGCTGATTTTTCCATCATCAGGCCGGTTTATGCAAATGATGAATTGCTGAAAAAACTGGCCAAACAATATCAGCTGAATCTTTTAGCGGAAAATAGCAAGCCACAGACGAGCATTCCCTCTGTGCTGTCCCGGAAAGCGGGTAGAGGATCGTATCAGCTGAGCAGTCAAACGCTGCTGTATACCGATAAAGCTTTTGAGCAGGAAGGTCGGTATTTCCGGGATTTCATTCAGCAAATTTCGGGTATGGTGCTACCTGCAGCTCAGCAGCGCAAGCCTGCCAGGGGGATCAGCATCATTAAAGATGCGTCACTGGCGGAAGAGGAGTACCGGATTTTGGTGGATGCAAACGGAATTGTACTCAGTGCGTCGGGCAATAAGGGGGTGTTTTATGCCATTCAAACGATTAAATCACTCTTGTCGGGGGAAAACCGGACTGTAAAACGTCAAGCCCTTAAAATCCCTTTTCTGCGGATATTGGACAAGCCAAGATTCGCTTACAGAGGGCTGATGTTGGATGTGGCGAGGAATTTTCAAACCAAAGCCTCAGTGATGAAGGTGATTGATGTGATGTCGAGGTACAAATTAAATACCCTTCACCTGCACCTGAATGACGATGAAGGCTGGCGTTTGGAAATACCGGCTTTACCGGAACTGACACAGGTTGGCGGAATTAGAAACGCCGGCTTTGCAACTGGAAATTCCCTGCAGCCTGCTTATGGCTCAGGAGCAGAAGGAAAGCAGTCTTTTTATTCGGTAGCTGATTATATTGAAATACTGAAATACGCTGCGGCACGGCATATTGAGGTGATTCCTGAACTGGAAACACCGGGGCATGCCAGAGCTGCAGTCAAATCTATGGAAGCCCGTTATCGGAAATATATGGCCCTGGGTAAACGTATAGAAGCCAATGAGTATCTGTTAAATGATCTGGAGGACCGCTCGGTGTACAACTCTGCTCAGAATTGGAATGACAATGTGATGAACGTGGCAAAGCCTTCTACTTACCGTTTCATTAGCACAGTGTTAGAAGCCATGAAAAACATATACGCTGCCGCAGGAAAGCCATTAAAGAGGGTGCATCTGGGTGGAGATGAAGTGCCTAAAGGGGTATGGGAAAAATCACCGGAGATCAGACGCTTGTCTGACAGCCTTGGAATGACTTCAGTAAATGAGATTTGGCCGTATTACATCCGGAAAATCGCGCATTTATGTAAGGAAAAGGATTTGGAATTACTGGGCTGGGAGGAAATGGGAATGCTGAACAAAGGCAATGGAATGGAGGTCAATCCGGCTTTGGCTGATCAGGGAATCCAGCTGGATGTATGGAATAACCTGGTTGGAGATGGACAGGAAGATCTGGCTTATAAGTTGGCGAATGCAGGCTATAAGGTTGTTTTTACCAGTGCGAACAACTTCTATTTTGACCTGGCATGGGCAGATGTTTATGAAGAACCCGGACATAGCTGGGCTGGATTTACAGACATCAGGAAAGCTTATTCTTTTTTGCCGGCCAATTATTTCCTGAATATTTCTAAAAACAATAGTGGTACAGATCTGGCACCCGGCTATTTTGATCAGAAAGTAAGGCTAACGGAACTTGGTAAGGCTAACCTTATTGGCATAAAAGGAGCATTGTGGACGGAGAAGGTCCCGGATCAGGAAAGAATGGAATATATGCTGTTTCCTCGTGTCATCGCACTGGCAGAAAGGGCCTGGGGAGCGGAACATTCCTGGGAAAAAGGGGAAGATTTTAACCGGGAAGACTTTTCGAAAGATTATGCAGCCTTTATGAAGAAACTTGGAACG
Source organism: Pedobacter caeni (assembly GCF_900129215.1). Lineage (GTDB taxonomy): Bacteria > Bacteroidota > Bacteroidia > Sphingobacteriales > Sphingobacteriaceae > Pedobacter > Pedobacter caeni. The sequence continues at coordinate 410,244 of NZ_FQUQ01000001.1, forward strand.
GATGAGCTGCCGAAATTAGAGCTGCTGAATGGCGGCTACGGGTACCGACTTCCTGCACTGGGAATAAAGCTGGAGGGAGCATCATTATTCTGTAATGCAGAATACCCCGGAGCTGATATTTTTTACACGACTGATGGTAAAGCACCAACAGCAGCCTCGGCAAAATACAAGGGGGCGATAATTCTGGACAAAGAGAAAACCTATCAATTCAAAGTAATGACCAGTCGGGGGAGAGCTGGAGACATCATTACCCTAAAATTCAACTAAAAAACGCGATTATGATCGAGAGAATTTTAAAAACGACACTGACCTTACTATTGATGTTGGCGGTGATCCAGACTTACTCCTGCAAAAAAGCTGCTGCAACAGCAGCCGAAGAGCCGAAGCCTGCTTTAGCAGGTAGCCACGCCATTATTCCCTTACCTCAATCGGTAGCCTATGCAGAAGAAGTGTTTGTGCTGGACAACGAGGTGAAGATCGTTGCGGATGGCCAGTATGCTACTGCAGTAAACCTGTTAAATAAAGACTTGAGTCAATTGGCAGGAATTAGTCTGATTGTCAGTGCTTCTGCTTCAGGAAAGGCGATTGTGTTGAAAGAGGATCCGGGCTTAAGTCCGGCGTCTTATGAGATTGCCATTAACAAGGATAAGATAAGTATTACAGGTCGGAATAAGGAGTCTGTTTTTCATGGCATTCAGACTTTGAGGCAATACCTGTGGACGGCCAGTCAGGATAAGGCAGGCCGGAAAATCACGCTGAAAGCTGTGGTCATAAAAGATAAGCCTTCCTACGAATGGCGTGTTTTTAATCTGGATGTGGCGAGGAATTTTTATACGAAAGACTATGTAAAGAAGCTGATAGACTGGATGGCTTTATATAAGTTAAATCGTTTGCACCTGCATCTGACCGATGATCAGGGCTGGAGAATACCGATCCCGAAATACCCTGGTTTAATTACAGAAGGGAGCAGCAGACCATTTAATGAATACGATCTGGAGAACATCGAAAGGGCTAAATCCAATCCCATTTACACAATAGACAACAGGTTTGTCAGCACCAGCAACGGGCAGAAAGTTTACAAGGCTGCTTATACGAGGGCGGATTTAGAAGAGATCGTTGCCTATGCGGCCTCAAATTATGTGGAGGTGATTCCGGAAGTAGATATGCCAGGACATATGTACGCAGCAATTAAGGCCTATCCATGGTTGTCTTCGGTTAATGCTGCGGGTTGGGGAAAAGAATTTTCATGGCCCATTTGTCCATGTAAACCTGATGTGATGCAGTTTGCCTATGATGTGCTGGATGAACTAATGGCTATTTTTCCTTCTAAATACATCCACATCGGAAATGATGAGGTAGATAAGACCACCTGGGAATCGAGTCCGGAATGCGCGCAATACATGCGTAGTAATAACCTCAGTAATGTTGGTCAGATCCAGAAACTTTTGATCACAAACCTGCAGAATTACCTGCAAAGTAAAGGACGGAAAGCGATGGTCTGGGATGATGCCACTGAGGTTGGGGTAAATCCGGATGTGCCAGTTACTTATTGGAGGGACTGGATTACACCGAATAGGGCACTGGCCAATGGCAATAGATTTATCATGACCCCATGGACCTGGTTCTATCTAAGCAGCACGCCTTCTGATGAGGCAATCAGTACTTTATATAATTTTTCGCCTGCGCAGAGATTCGGGAATCTGTTTGATGACAGGATTGATGGGTATCAGGCTTGTGTGTTTACGGAAAACATCCCTTCTGAAGCTGCATTTGAATATTATGTTTACCCCAGGTTACAGGCTTTCGCAGAGCTGGTATGGGCTAACAACAGGAGGGAGATGAATTCCTTTGTCCAGCGATTGAAAACGCATTTGAAAACCATGGACAAGGAGGGAGTTCGATACAAAGTACCCGGATTTACAAAATAGATTAAGAAGATTTTATCAACCTAACCAAATTAAGTATGAAAAATTCAAGTAAACTTTTATCGATGCTGTTGCTGGCATCTGTTGTTCTTTTATTTTCCTGTAAAAAGGAAGGAGATTCAAGTGCGGTCAAAGCAGAGCGCAAAACAAGTGCAGAGAAGGTCTCTGCTGCTGCTCTGCCTGCGGTAACCGGTAAACTGGTTTTCCATAGGTATGAATGTTATGGATGCGCAGATACCCGTCTGTATATCTATAATTTTACGACAAACAGCCTGACCTGGGTGAGCCAGAACTGGAATCTGGATTATGCAATGAATGGACATTTTAATGAAGATGCCAGTAAAATGGTCTTTATGGCACAACCGGCAGGCTCTGGCGATTGGGACATCTTTATCTGGGATGTAGGTTCATCAAGTGCTCCGGTAAACCTGACTGCAGGAAACGGTAAAAGAGATGAAGACCCTAAATTCTCGCCCAACGGTTATCGGATTGCCTTTAAACAGGATAACGATTTGCGCATCATGGAATTGAACGGTACGATAACCAATATGGTTACTTCTACTGCTTCAATTGAAGAAGGAATGCCTTATTATTCGGACGATGCGACCGCTTTGATCTTTGCTCAGGGGGCAGGTAGTGGCTCTGATATTTACAAAATTAACATCAATGGAACGGGTAAGGTGGCATTGGCCAATGCTGCAAATATTCAGGAGTATTATCCCATTGTCTGGGGGGCGAATAAATATCTGTATTCCAGGTGGTTTAGCGCAGGGAATGGTCATGATCAGGTGTATTTAGGAAACTTCAATGGGACAGCACCTGTTCGTTTGCCATTCAATACTTCGACCGCAGATTATTCAGATGCCTTTCCATGTGGTCCAAACCATGTGATCCTGTCGAGTACAAAGACCGGGGGATCTGGTCTTTACGACTTGTATATTGCCAACATTACCACAGGAGAGATCCATTCTCTAAGCGATTATCATACGGGCATTAACAGCTCAGTTAATGAGCTGGGCGCTTGTTATAACAGTCATTAACCCTGGTACAATGCCAATCCCGATTTTGGATTGGCATTGTTAAATGGTCTTTTGTTTTTATTAAGCTATTTTTGTGGTAAAAGAAGTTCGGATCAATTGATATGAGGAAAGAGAAACCATTTTATCGTAGTGCTTCAGGGATAGTCATCATTCTGCTGGCGGTTTTGGGGACGATTTTTCTAAGATATCAGTTTGGGCTGCTCAGAGCTGAACCTGCAAAACAGATCAGCCAAATGGTAGGGGCTATTCAAAAGAAAAAAGATCAGGCCAGAATGGTGATCGATAGCTTGCTCAAAGAGCAGGGGACAATTTACCTGTATACAAATGATCCCGATGCTCAGGCGATTTGGATACCAGAATATGACCGTGTTGGGGTTGAGTACGGGATTTCCGGTACGGTACTGGACCTTGTAGATTTTGAGAACTTCATTAAAAAAAGAGATTCTTTGGGCTTTCAGATACTTTTAAAGACGGGTAACCGGGAAGTATACCGCGTAAAACAAAGCCTGGTTTACAATCAGCTTCAAACAGAAAAACGTCTCTGGTTTTTCTGCCGGGATACGGAAAATGGCATTTCAAATGATACATCAGGTGGTGGTTCTAAAAGTCCTGTAAAAGAGCAGTTTGTTTCTTCATGGGGGCTTGGTCTGGGCAAGATGAATAATTTGAAAAATGAGTTGTCAAATAACGCTAATTTAATAGGTACAATTCCCTTTTTAAGGGAGGTTAAAGGATTTCATTTTTATATGATCAGCTATGACCTGGACAATCAGAAGCAGAATTTAAGTCTGTCGGAATTTAATCAGTCTGTACGTGGTTTAAATGCGTTATTCAAATCAGAAAGGATAGATACTACTTTATTCCAGGTTAAAGAAATCAATCAGTTTTCAGTAGCGGATCATCCTATCGTTACTAAATAGCAATTGTTTGCTGATCTAATCGATAGTTAAACCGATTCGTTCCAGCATGAATGAAGCATTGTAGTTGCGACATTCGCCAGGTTTTAAGGTATAGTCAAACATCGCTTCTCCCTGATCGATCATCACATCAAAATAATGGGTTCTTAAATAGTTGGGATATTCATTAACCAGCGTGGTGAGCTGATGATCATGTGTAGCGATAATGCCTGAACTGTTATCTCTGATCAGTCTGTTGATCAATGCCTTTGATCCTCTGAATTTATCCAGTGAATTTGTTCCCCGTAGCATTTCATCAATTAGAAAATAGACTTTTGTATGCTGAATTAATTTCAGAAGCTCTTCTATACGGTCTATTTCCATTTTAAAAGTAGAGGTGTTTTTATGAAGCGAATCTTTAATTCTCATGTAGGTGAAGATTCTGAAATTTGAAATTTTCATCTGCGCTGCACATACAGGTGCCCCACAAAATGCCAGGACGGCATTGATTCCAAGGGTACGTAAGAACGTACTTTTTCCAGCCATATTAGAACCCGTGATGATGTCTATTTTTCTTTCATTTGTGATTGAAAATGAGTTTGTTACTCTGTTCTTCTCTTCTATTAGTGGATGTGCTATACTGACCACATCATAGGTGTAAGCTTCTTCTTCTGTTACCTCCGGAATGGCCCAGTCAGGATTATTGAAATACAGTATGGAAAGGCTCAGATGCGCTTCCAGTTGAGCCAGGGTAGCTAAAGCCTGATCAACCTGTCCAAGGTGTTTTCTTTTAATCTCGTCGGCCATATAGGTACTTTTAACATTCCAAAGAAAGAGTCCGTTTAAAATGATCGTTCCGAAAGGGTTGTCTGATTTTAAAAACCTGCTAACCAAATGTGATAATTGCGCAAAGGTGGAAGAAAAAGAACCTGAGGTTTTATCGGTAATGTTTTTTACCAGATGAACACAATAGCTGGTTTTGAAATTTTGAGTTTCAATACTTTCAAATATTTTTTTGAATTGCATCAACGCCTGTTCCATGCCAAGGATTTGCTGCGCAGTTTTCCTGATTACTTTAGACTTTAGCATGCAAATGATGGTGTTTGCAATTAGGGTGATCAGCAGTAAGATTCTAAGCTCAGGAACAAATATGGCACCTGCCAGGAGAGGACCAATGAGAAGGGTAAGCACTTTGATATAGATGATATAGTTTCTGCTGATGAGAACAGGTGCCGCCTTTGAGTAAGTCACCAATTTCGAGATATAGTCTTCGCCTGAGTCTTTTGTGAAAAGCAAAAAACTTTGAAAGTTCTGTCTGAATTCGACAAGATCTGACAATTCTTTCAGCCCCTTTTGCTTTTCCCTGATCTCATTTGCAGCGATAGGTTCATTGTTTTTCATCATGTTGACTAATACAGCGTTTCCCTGCAATGTAGAACACCTGTTTACCAGGTTAAATAACGATTGCTCTCCAAATAGATCCAGGTCTGAAGAATAATGATGGCTGTCATCAATCCATTTACTCCCGTTATCATAGAAGTTTTGATTGTTCAGGATCATGTTCAGCTCATTTTCGTTAATGCGCTTAAAGTCAAGGAAATGATTCTTCTTGTTGATGCGCGTTGATTGGAGCTTTATTAAAAATGCAAACAGAATTATCGCTGCGAAAATGGAAAAAAGTGACAAAAACACATCTTTGTAACCAAGGGTTTGATAGAATGCGAATCCCGCAATTAAAACAAATATTAAACGAAGTGTGGATAGCCTGTTGATGCTGATTTCCAGTAGTTTTATTTTTGTGTTGTAGTCATTGATGTTGCTTTCGTATAGGCCGATTCGTTCCTGTTTCGTTTGATTCATTTTGGTCTCATTAGCTAATTCCCTGGCCGCATTCGGTTGCGGGGATGTTTTGATCAGATGGAAGAGGTTTTGTTTCAATATAAGTAAAAAAAAATCGGTAGAAGCTATGCTACTACCGATTCGAAACGAAATACGCCCATAAGGACTTATTTGCACTCAAATGTAACATGGAATTTCCCGTATGCAGTGTTAATGAATGTTAATTAGTGTTATAGTTTAGTTAATATTGAGTTTAAGGATGATTCTTCCGGTATAATCTGACTGCTTGTTGCTTCTTTTAACAAAGCCTGATTATGCACTTCTAAAAAAAATGTATAGCTTTCGGGACCTTTACCCAACAAACCCTTGAAGAATAACGGTCAGTACAGCGCCTTAAACGACAGTAATTTAGTAGCGTGTCTTTTAACAGGGGATGAACTGGCCTTTGCTGAAATCTACTCACGGTACAAGACAGTCCTTTTTTTACATGCACGTCGTATGCTGCAGGATGATGAGCAGGCGAGGGACATCGTGCAGGAAATATTTACCACGATCTGGATTAAAAAAGAAGAACTTCGGGTGAGTACTTCTTTAAAATCTTACCTCTTCAGTTCCGTTAAACATAAAATTCTCAATTTACTGCTGCACCAGAAGCATGTAGAAAAACACATGCAGTCGATGCTGCGCATTTACAATGTGGGGAGTTTCAGTACTGACCTTGCACTTCAGGAAAAGGAACTGGCTCAGCTGATCGAAGCAGAGATACAGAATCTGCCGGCGCGTATGCGGGAGGTTTTTGTGCTGAGCAGAAGGGAAGAGCTCTCCAATAAGGAAATCGCGGAAAGAATGGGCATTGCGGAAGAAACGGTTAAAAAACAAATTGTGTATGCGCTAAAGATCCTGAGGTTAAAACTTAAGGTCATTTCCTTTATGCTGGTCCTCTGGAATCAGTACTAAAAATAAATTTCAATTCCATCTACCTCTTTCTTCCTGATCAGCTGTCTTAGCAGTATATAAGCATTCCTATATGTCAGAAAAAGAGATATCCATATTGATTGAAAAATATAAAAACGGAACACTTACAGCAGAAGAAAGTGCTTTTCTGAATGCCTGGTACCTCAACTATGCCAATGAACAACAATCTTCATTTGATCCGGCAGACTTAGACCCTAATCTGGACCTGATGTGGAATGCTATTGAAGGCAGCCTGTCTGAGCATGGTTTCAGGCATGAACGCTTAAAACCAGTTGCTAAAACATCACTTTGGCCACGCATCGCTGCTGCTGCCAGCGTGATACTGGTGATGGGGGTTGCTTTATATTTCTTTAATACAGAGCATACTAAAGTACCGGTAACTACGGATATGGCGCAAACGGAGATTAAACCGGGTGGTAACAGGGCTTTCCTGACACTTGCCGATGGTTCCAGAATTTCGCTGAATGATGCGGCGAATGGTGAGCTGGCGAGTCAGGCTGGGATCACTATTACCAAAACGAAAAACGGACAACTCATTTATACGATTGCAGAGCAGCAATCTGTTAAACCAGGAAATCTATACAATACCATTGAAACACCCAGAGGCGGACAATACCAGATCAACCTTCCTGATGGTTCAAAGGTTTGGCTCAATGCCGAAACAAAGCTGAAATTTCCGGTAACCTTTGCGGATAAAAAAGAAAGAAAAGTGGAGTTGAGCGGAGAAGCATATTTTGAAGTGGCCAAATTGAAAACTCAAGGCATAAAAATGCCTTTTATCGTATCCAGTAGCGGGCAGAAAGTAGAAGTATTGGGTACACATTTTAATGTGAATGCTTATCGCGATGAGAATAATACGAAAACGACTTTGCTGGAAGGGCTGGTCCGTGTTTCGGGATTGCTGACCCCCCATGGTGCGATTCTTAAACCGGGCCAGCAGGCCAGCTTATCTGCAACAGCACTTACCCTCAAAAATGTGGACACTGAACAGGCAATAGCTTGGAAAAACGGATTATTTATGTTTAACAATGAACCACTTAGCCATGTGATGAAAGAAGTGTCCAGATGGTACAATGTAGAAGTGGAATACAAAGGCGATTTTTCTGCGGTAGTGATCGGAGGAAGTGTATCTAAATTCACCAACATTAAAGAAGTACTGGATGTGCTGGCACTCGCCGGAAAAATCAGCTTTAAGACAGCAGGAAATAAGGTAATTGTAAGCCCTTTGACAGACTAACTCCTGATCAGACTTTGAATTAACAAAAACCAATATAAACCAAACCTAACCAAATGAACGAACCACATCCACAAAGAAAAAGAAACTAAGTATCTGGAAAACCGGAACCAGGTGTTGCGCAACTGATCCCGGTTAAACAGAGCATTGTCTATTAAACAATTAACGAATTGTCCTGCAATCCTTGAAAATTCAGGGACAACCGTTTTAACCCTAACCAAATGTATGAACTTTTACCATCACTTAGTGCATGGGCTGAAAAGCCATGTACCCAAATTATTGCTGATTATGAAACTAGCCTTTGTTTTAATGATCACCGTCTTTTTGCAACTGTCGCTTGCAGCAAGGGCCCAGAAAGTTACCCTTCAGGAAAAAAAAGCCTCACTGGAACAGGTATTTAAAAAGATCCGCCTGCAGACAGGCTACAATGTCATCTGGAACCAAACCTTGTTAAAAAGAGCTCAGCCGGTAAGTCTGAATATTAAAGATGCAGACTTAACACAGGCTTTGGATAAAGTTCTGGAAGGACAGGGATTAAGTTTTGTGATTAAAAACAAAACCATTATCGTCCAGGAAAAGACGGAAACCGAATTGAACCTTGCGGTTAAAGAACAAATCGAGATTAAAGGAAAGGTAACCGATGATAAAGGAATGCCCATTCCTGGTGCAACCGTTAAGGTGAAGTCAACAGGGAAAGTGGCCATTACCGATGGAAATGGTAATTATCAGATCCTGGCAGAAGGAGAGAGCGTTCTGATGTTTTCTTATATCGGCTTTAAGCCCATTGAAGAGCAGGTGAACAACCGTAAACTCATTAACATTGTATTACTCGAAGACCTCGGGCAACTGAAAGAAGTGGTGGTGACAGCCCTTGGGATCAGTAAAGACAATAAAAAACTGGGATATGCCGTAACCAATGTAAACGGAAACCTGCTGAACCAGGCTAAAGAACCCAATGTAGCGAACAGCTTAACCGGCCGGGTGGCTGGCTTAAATGTAAGCGGGGTAAATAGCGGACCCGGTTCATCAGCCAGGATTCTGATCAGAGGGGTTTCTAATTTTTCCTCTTCCTCAAGTCCTTTATTTGTGATTGATGGCGTACCGATGGACAATACCCAAAAGGGTTCTCCAGGGGTATACGGTGGTCAGGATATGGGAGATGGAATATCAAGCATCAATCCCGATGACATTGAAACCGTAACGGTGCTGAACGGATCTGCAGCCTCTGCCTTGTACGGAACAAGAGCGGCAAATGGTGTGGTGCAGATTACCACTAAAAACGGAAAGGGACAAAAGGGAATCGGTGTAGAATATAGCGGGAACTTTAGCTTGAACAGCATTGTCGACAATACCGATTATCAAAAAGCATATGGGCAGGGCCTGAACGGAAAAATCCCTTTAACAGGTGCTGATCTTGTAGCTGCCAGTTTAAACAGCTGGGGAGCAAAACTGACCGGAGAGCCGGCAATCGGACAGGATGGACAGATGCACCCTTACTCGGCAGTGGAAAATCAACTGGATAAATTTTACAGGAATGGAGCCGTATTTTCAAATACCCTGGCCTTTTTAGGTGGCTGGGAAAAAGGAAATATGCGCATGTCCCTTTCACAATCCGATAACCAGTCGGTGATTCCGAATAGCGGTCTGAAACGTTATTCAGGTAATTTAAACATCAACCAGGAGCTCATCAGCAAGTTAAAACTTACAGCGATGCTGAACTTCTTAAATGAAGATGTAAAGCTCAGGTCTAACCTGGGCGACATGAGCCGGAACCCCAATTTTACCATGGGACTTTTGCCGGCAAATGTTAACCCTGACTATTTAAAACTCATTTACGACCCTGCTACAGGCAATGAAAATCACCTTGGAAATGGTGGCTACATCCCCAATCCATGGTTTGTGGTGGATAAAGTAATTGCAAATACACGGAGAAAACGTTTGATCTCCTCAACCGCATTGAGGTATGATTTTACACCTGAACTGTATGTGCAGACTCGTCTGGGCTACGATTATACTGCCGATCATACACAAAAGATCGAACCTACAGGAATCGGCTATAATCCAAACGGGCAACTGGAAGAACTGTCTGATGCAACAACGACCGAACTGAACGTGGATGTATTGGCAGGATATACTAAAAAGCTATTCCCGGACCTGAGCATGGATGCAGCGGTGGGTGGAAATATCCGTAAGTTTAATTTTGAAAAAGTAGGCGTATCGGGCTCACAATGGAAAATCCCTTATTTTTATGATCCTTCCAACCTGACGATTGTAAACCCTTTATATCCCTCGCCAAACAGGTTACAAACCAATTCGGCTTATTATACCCTGGATTTTACCTATAAAAACTACCTGACCATCAGCAATACAGGAAGGTATGACCGGTTTAGTACCACCACCAAAGGGATATTCACCCCTTCAGTTAGTGCAAGTTTTATCTTTAGCAATCTGGTGGAAATTCCGGAGCTGACTTTAGGAAAACTAAGACTGGCTTATGCGAAAACAAGTGGGGAGGCCTTGCCTTTTAAAAATTCAAAATATTATACCATCGCCACCGGAACTACGGAGGGGAAACCTTATGTAAATCTGGCCACCGAAATATTGCCGGAGAACCTGAATCCGTATACGATGCAGGAACTGGAAGCAGGTTTGGAACTAAAAGCATTCAATGGCAGACTTGGTTTGGTGGCCTCTTATTTCTCACGTAAAACGAAAGATGAGCTGGTTTCGCAACAGATTAGTCAGGCTTCAGGTGGGTATTTATCTACCTATATTCCCCTGGGATCTACTCAAAACAGAGGACTGGAACTCACCCTTAATGGTACCCCATTTCAACGCAGCGACTTTAGTTGGGACGTTTCCTTTAATTTCTCACTGGTAAAGAATAAACTGCTGAACATTGATGGAGTAGCAACGAGAATCCAGAACGCAAACGAAGGGCAGTACAGGCCTACAGTGGGACCTTACTCTAATGGTTCAGGCGTGTATGGGGTAGTAGGTTTACCGCTTGCCCAGATCATGTCTTACGATTATAAATATGATGCCAATGGTAATATCGTAGTGGGAATTGATGGCATTCCGGTAAGAGGGGGTTTTAAGCCAATGGGTTCAGGATTACCTAAATACTATGGTGGTCTAAATAATAACTTTACCTATAAAGCCTTTAACTTTTCCTTCCTGGTTGATTACCGTTTTGGCAGTAAAGTGCTTTCGGCAACAGATTTCCTGAGTACTTATTATGGTTTGAACAAAAACACATTGGAAGGCCGGGAAACGGGAATTGTAGTGAAAGGAGTAACCGAAGAGGGAAAAGAAAATTCCAAAGTGGTATCTGCACAGGATTATTACCCTGGACTGGTGAAAAATGTTTCTTCAGTTACGGTATATGATGGCAGCTTTATCAAATTACGTCAGGTGGTATTCGGTTATACATTGCCAGCCAATGTGTTAAAGAACAGTCCTCTGGCTTCGGTAAACATCAGCTTTGCTGCACGCAACCTGTTTACGTTAATGAAGCACACCAAAAACTTTGATCCTGAAGATACTTTCTCCTCACTTACGGGAAATGCAGGATTGGAAGGTGCCGGATTGCCGCAGACACGTAATTACGGACTGAGTCTGAACATTAAACTTAAATAGTATAACTGCGAAAAAGTTAAAAAATATAAAGATGAAGAAGATAGCTTTTTATTTATGCCTGATGGCAATCCTGACCATTGGTTGTACTAAAGGTTTTGAGGAATTGAACCGGGATCCTACAAAAGCCAATGAGGGAAATATGGATCCGAATTACCTGCTCACTTCAGGGCAGCTGAATTATGGAAACATTACAGAATTTCAATTATACGAACTGGCACCAATGATGCAGGTGCTGGCTTCGACGGCCACACAGACTTCCTACAGTGCAGGGGATAAGTACAGCTCACAGCTGTTCTCGTATAACGACCGCTTTTTTGCAGATGGACAAACTGCAGCTGGTTTATTTGCCGAAGCACAGGAGCTTGCAGAAAAGAAAGATCCTTTGAAATATGCGAACCTGATCCAGCTGAGCCGTATTATGCGGGTGATGGCCATGCAGCGCATTACTGATACTTACGGTGATATCCCTTATTCACAAAAGAACGGGACGCTTTATCCGAAGTATGACTTGCAGGCCGACATTTATAAAGACATGCTGGCTACGCTGGAAGACGCGGCAGGAAAACTGGATAAAACTAAAGGAAAGGTAGCCGGGGATTTGTTTTATGATGGTGACATCGATAAATGGAGCCGCTTTACTTATTCTTTAATGCTGAGAGTAGCGATGCGCCTGACCAAAGCAGATCCTGATATGGCACGCAGTTATGCGGAGAAAACCAGGGATAAGACTTTTAAGGATTTTACAGACAATGCCATATTGAAGTTTAACGGTACTGCTGAAGAACGTAAAAACAAATCAGCAAACTCCTGGTTTGGCGATGCCGTTACTTTCGGACAGGTGAGGTGGTCTAAAACATTTATCGATTTTCTGAAAAACAACAATGATCCAAGACTATATGTGATTACAGAAAAAGCGGATACAGGAATGGTGTTTAACAACGATTTGACCAGACCTGCCTTTGGATATACTCAAACCAAACCTGCTCCTGCAGGAAAAATAAACGAAGTACCGGTAGGGATGCCTAATGGTTATGACATCAATGGGGTGAGAAGCATAGAGACTGCTCCGGGTTATCCGGGCGCAACGGGTAAAGGCAACAATGCTTCGCCCTTAGGGAATTACGCCAGACCTTTAACGAAGGTGTTTGCACAACCGACTTTCCCTGCATTTGTGATCACTTATGCGGAAACTGAATTGCTGCTGGCCGAAGCAAAGGCAAGAGGCTGGAATGTGGGTGCAACTTCAGCAAAAGAACATTACAAAAATGGGCTTACCGCTGCGATGAAATCCCTGGAACAGCTCAATGGAATGTTAACGATGGGGACAGAAGTGGAAACCTTTGCCGGTACACATCCTTTGGACGAAAGCAGTCTGGAGAAATCGCTGGAGATGATCAACACCCAGTATTGGGTAGCCACATTATTCAATTTTCCGGAGACATGGGCCAATTACCGTCGCAGTGGTTATCCGGTACTGACACCGGTCAATTACCCGGGCAATCGTACCAATGGAATCATTCCCAGGCGACTGAATTATCCGAACAGGGAGGCTTCATACAATGCAGCCAATTACAATGAAGCCGTGTCACGTTTGGGTGGAAACGACCTGGATCTGGGCAAAAGGGTGTGGTGGGATAAATAACAGGATTTGAATCATTAAATGAGTGCATCATGAAATACATATATATTGTTGCCTGTGCATTGTTGATCACCGTATCAGCATGTCGCAAAGTTAAAACAGAGCAGGACTTTCCGGAAATTAAGAATAAACCGGAAACTCAGCAGGATGGCTGGACGGCCGAGAAAATTGAACAGATTGCGAAACAAAAAAGGGATTCCATCAGGATTGCCGATTCGCTTGCCGGCACTACAGGCGGGGGAGGGAATGTCCTGGCCAACAAAAAGAACCTCCTGATTGCTTATGTAGAGGTGAACAACAGGGCCTTTAAAAATGTGACCTGCTTTTTAAATGACGAAGGAAAGCCAGTAATAGACCTGGCCTGGGTATTTGCACCAAACATCAATATAGATCCTTCTACAAAAAAGGTAAAGGTAACCTATAACCGGCAGGTGCAGGGATTGATCAACAAGGGCTACATCAGGTACGTGCAAAGTAAGGGGATTAAAGTGGGGATGACCTTGCTTGGTAACCACGATGCTGCAGGTTTCAGAAATTTCAGAAATATAGAGGAAGCTACTGAATTTGCGCAGCATGTGGCCATAGAGGTACGCCGGCTGGGGCTGGATGCCATAGACTTTGATGATGAATATTCTGAAAGTCCTGCCTATGCCAATAACGAGTCTTTTGTGATGGTCGTGTCGGAAGTGAAGCGCTTGTTGCCGGATAAGTTTGTGCACTGTTACATCTACGGCGGAGCATCTTCTTCTTCCTATCTGGGTAAACGCATGGGCGATGTTGCCGATGCAGGTTCTTCGGCCTATTATCCAGAAACTCCCTCTCCGGGCTCAGCAGGGTTTCCTATAGAAAAACTCATCCCCAGTACCAAACCTTTTTCGGGAGGTGGCTATGATGAGGCAACACTCAGGTCACGGATGCAGCAAGGTTATAAGGGGATCATGATGTTCGACTTCAATATGTTTCCAAATGATTACCTGAACCGGCTTAAAAGCTATGTAAAAGGAGTGAAGGAACAGAACGTCGTAGAAATACCAGGTTGTGTGGACCGCAGGGAAAATGACGATGTAAACATGTAATATCTTATACTTTTAACTTATTTATCATGAATATAAAATTCATAAGGATTTTCTTTTTGCTGGCGCTTCTGCTCCCGGCGAAAGTAATCATGGCACAAAAAAATATATTTAGACCCGATAACGTAAAATTCAGCACTGCGGCACCGGTTGTGTACGGAAAGATTGCGGATATCAATGATGGAAATCAAAGTACGGATGTTGAATTTAGTAGTGCTCCATCGGGAACAGTGGATTTACTGGCAGAATGTACCAGTCCGTCAAAACTGGTAGATTATGTGATTAACTATTATTATAATTCACAAAATGCGACCAGCATCAGTATTTCCGGTTCTCAGAACAATAGTACCTGGACGCTGATAGACACAAAAACCTTTGCTCCGGGGAATCAAAACCCTACGGCAACGATAAACAATCTGATCAGCTATAAGTATTATAAGTTTGTGTTTTCGGGGATCAGCAGAAGCTCTTTGGACATTAAAGAGTTTGCTGCCTATTCAGATGACCTTTCTGCACCGACACTGACCGCAACAGCAGGTACTGTTGGCAATTTAGCCAACCTTTCATGGACGCAGGAGATCCGGGGCGTAGGAAGTTACGAACTGGAGCGCTCTACCGACCGGGTTAATTTTACCTTACTCAAAACCATGGACGAATTGGTTCTGACTTATAAGGAAGAAGCTTTACAACGAAATACGGCTTATTGGTACAGAATAAGGGTGAAAAAAGGAGAAGTGTATTCGGCATATTCTGCGGTAAAAGAAATCATTACCGCGAGTGATGTGATCGTTAACGCACCATCACTTACCGCAACAGCATCAACAACCTTAAGCTCAACAGCGAACCTTTCATGGGCTTTACCCATCGGAGGTCCTGGAACTTTTGAACTGGAAAGGTCATTGGACGGTACTGATTTTACGCTTTTGAAAAGTGTAGATAAAGCAGTAACTACTTACGTAGATGCGACCTTAACCCATAATACGGCCTATTGGTACAGGGTAAGGGGTAAAAATGACATCTCCACTTCGCCATACTCTGTAATCCGTAAAATTACAACCATCAACGATGTGTTGCTGACTGCTCCTGTGTTACAGGCAACGGCACCTACAGGAACCCAGGCCATTTTATCATGGAGCCTGGCTTTTAATACTGAAGGTGGTTTTGAACTGGAAAAATCAACTGACGGAACAACTTTCAGCCCAATGGGTAAGGTAAATAAATCCATTACTTCGTATACGGAAGAGTCTTTATCCTTGAATACTGCATATTGGTACCGGGTCAGAGCTTATAATTATACGGGCAATTCTCCCTATTCGGCCATCGTAAAGGTGACGACAAACAGCATTAAAGGATTTCCTGCAGATATTACCGATGATGGCGGAAAGCTAACGGCAAGTGCGGATAACAGCGGTGGCCCGAACGGATCAGAGGGATCATCCAAATTTATCGACAACAATATTGCGACCAAATGGTTGATATTTAATGCACAAACCGGACAAAGTTTATCAGCAGTGTACGAGCCTAAGGGGGCGTATGTGGTAACCGGTTACACCTTGAGCACTGCAAATGATGCTCCTGGCAGGGATCCTAAAAACTGGAGGTTTGAAGGTTCTGATGACAATACGGCCTGGACCGTATTGGATACCCGGAGCAATCAGCTTGGCGCAGCGGCAGAAAGGATCACAACTTATAGTTACCAGATAGCCAGTCCGGGAACAAAAGCGTTTAAGTTTTACCGCATTGCCTTTACCTCGAATAATGGTTCTACAGATATCGTACGTTACCAGATTGCGGAATGGCAGATCCTGGGACTCGATCCTGGTTCTCCGGAAATTCCTGCCAGTTTAGCGGTTACTGGAAGCACAATTAATACGATTAATCTGAGCTGGACACAAGATAAAACCATCCCGGTAAAAGAACTGATTTTACAACGTTCGCAGGATGGACTGTTTTATGAAGCCATTGATACGCTCGAAAGCACCGTCAGCACTTTTACAGACCGCAATCTGTACGACGGTGCTACTTATTATTACCGCTTAAAGGCAGTAGGCGAAAGACCAACTGCGGTATCCGGCTGGTCTAATGTAGCCACTGGTAAAACACTGCCAACAGATGGTTTGCCACTGATCCCATCAGATCTCATGGTCACGGCGATAAAAGATACGGAGATCAGTCTGCAATGGAAAGACCGCTCTTCAGATGAAACAGGCTTCCTGCTGGAAAGATCAAGGGACAATGTCCTGTTTGAGGAAGTAAAAACTTTAGCGGCAAATACCAGTACTTTTATTGACCTGACGGTATGGCCAGGTACGTATTTTTATTACAGAATAGCAGCGGTCAAAGACAGAGCGAAATCGGCATATTCTAATGTATTAAAAGTACTGACCACAGGGATCAATACCGCTCCGTTGACAAGCTCGCCACTTATTCCCAGAAAAATTTGTACAGGAACCGGTGAGTACAGTCTGGCCTTTAATGGTGTGGTGCCCGGCCCTGCTTTTGAAAAGATTCAGAAACTGACCGTAACTGGAGTTAAGGCGGGTGATGAAGAAAGCAAGAAATTCTTCTCTGCCTATGCTTTTAATCCGGTAGTCACCAATGGCATCGTAAATTATAAAGTAACGACAACCGGTGTTGCGGTTCCCGGGGATTCGGCCATGGTGATGGTAACCCTGAAAGACGACGGTGGGACTGTTGGGTTTGCATCTGATAGTACGGAGTTCCTGGTGAAGGTTTATTTTACCCCCTTTACGGTTAAAATTGTTTCCGATAAAGGCACAGAAAACTTGTCCAGATATGCCGCTGTCAATTTAACAGCATTTACCGATTTTCCGGATCAGACAAGATATGAATGGTCGGATGCGGATGGTATTGATGGCGCAAGGAATGGGATTAAATTAATGGTCAGGCCTAAACGCTCCACCATCTATACGGTAACGGCAACTACTCCGACAGGCTGTACTGCAACCGCAAGCATCGTCCTTTCACCACAGGATTCTTTAGTAATATCGAATGTACTTACCCCAAACCGGGATGGCAAAAACGATACCTGGATGGTTTGGGGAATCGAGAAGATCCCAAATGCCGAAGTGAAGGTGATGGACCGTCAGGGACGTCTGGTATTTAGCAGAAGGAATTATACCAACGATTGGGATGGTACCTATAACGGTGCAGTATTACCAAAGGGCGGATATTATTATGTGATTGAAACAAATGATGGAAATAAACCGCATACAGGGGTGTTAACGATCATTAAATAAGAATGGAAATGAAAAATCAAATTCAATATATACTATTTCTAATACTCCTGTTGGCTATGGCTTTTTGTGTGCCTATGGCAGCTCATGCCCAAACCAGTAATTTTGGAGCAGGATATTTTCAGAATCAATATATCTTTAATCCGGCAATGGCGGGATTAAAATCTACGGAACTCAACATCAATACGGCATACAACAGAGAATCAACCTCGGTAAGCAATGGCGCTAAAACAGTGTCTCTTACTGCCGACTATGGCCTGAGCGATGCAGTAGGATTGGGCTTCAATTTATTGATGGATAAAATTGGTGCGTTAAGTACAACGAGGATTATGGGAAGTTATGCCTATCAGGTAAAACTAAACGATGACAACCAGCGCATCCATTTTGGAATATCGGCAGGAGGGATCCAGGAACGGTTTAACGCCAACCAGATTATCGGAGACCCATCCGACGAGATGCTCTATAACTTCAATGACCGTAAAATGCAGTTTGAAGCTGATTTTGGGGTGGCTTTTCAGTACAATGGTTTAACGCTTCAGGCAGTAAGTCCAAATCTGGTCTCTACACTGAGAGACACAGAAAAAACAGTGCTGAGCCAAGGTACACTAGTGGCTTCTGCTGCCTATAAGTTTGGATTTGGTGATAGCAGTAATCCTGTTAATGTGGAGCCTAAGGTCACTTTTCGCAGTTTTAAAGGGACAAAAAGCATTATTGATGCGGGTGCAAACGTAGATTTTTTACAAAATACGATCAATATCTATGGCTTATACCATTCCAATAAAAGTGTAACAGGCGGAATCGGTTTTAAAGTGCTGGATGCCTTTCAGATTTCCGGAGCTTACAACTCCGGAAGTGATGGCTTTAGCGGAGCCACATTGGGTAGCTCATTTGAACTGGGACTAAGATTTTTTACTTCCAGACGGTAAAAAAAGGTTTAAAGGGCTTATCAGATTTGATAAGCCCTTTTTTGTAAAAGGTGTTTCTCAGCAGGTACACTTATTACAGTATAGGACCGTCCTGATCAGCCAGATTTCAGGGATGGCCTTATTTGGCCAGTTCAATCACTTTTTCATAAACCCCTGCAAAAATTCCCAGCCCGTTATTGATATTGCTTTGCAGTCCGATAAAGGAATTGGCACCATCGAAGTTGTTTTTTTTTAGGTATTCGTAATCATAAACATATTTGTAATAGGTTGGTTCTACAGACTTTATATGTATCCTGAATTTCCTCATTCCATTTTGATATTCAGGAGTAAAGTTCAATTGTCTGGCTGTTGCTTTAGCCGGAACAAAAAGTTTAAAATAAGGTGCAGACAATTCCCCATACCTGATGTTATCTGTTGCAGGATCTTCACATTCCATAGTGATATATTTCCAATCGTCCAGGTAAACGATACTGTTCCCTTCCATGCGGTAACTTCTGGACTCAAGTGCAATGATGAGGGCTGGGACATTGGTCTCAGGCAGGTTAAGTCTGATGGTGCTTCGGTTATTGTCATTGAGTTCCGCATTTGCAGTAAAGGAAAGGGGAATGGTGCAAAGGGCATTTACTTCCTGATTTTTTGATTTTATATTCAGTTGATAAGCCTTTCCGAACTGAGCCTGGAAACGTTCGTTTTTCCAGTATCCATTGCTCAGTGGAAGGAAGGAGAATATTTCTTTGGTTTGCAGATCCTGAATAATTACTTCCGCATCTTCAATCGTTTTTGGAGGTCCGGTTTTACCTATACTATTTAGTTCAACTATATGTATAACAGGAGGCTGACCTGCAATGAGTTCAGCTGTTACGGCAATTTTGCTATCGTCAGTAAATTTCGGTTCTATGCTTTCCTCACAGCCAGCAAGAAAAGCAAAACATATTAGCAAAAAAAACGGTCTTTTAAAAAGAATACGAGTAGCCCACATATGGTAATAATTTAAAAAGTACAGTCTGAGTGATCTTTAATTGATTGTTTTCCTGGCTGGCATTTGCCTGAAAAGGCAAAGGTTTTCCCAGAATATTGTTGATTCCAAAATGTAACCTTCCCTGGCGCTGCTTTCGGAAATCGCTGTGGTATACTGCTCCTACGTTCAGACTGTAATTGTCCGGTAGTCTGTAATTATTTGGTTCGGTCGCATAAAAATAAGTTGGAGCATCTTTTTTTGCTGCTCCGGAAAGTACAAGATCCAGATCAGTTAAGGCATAATCGGGCAGGGTAACCAGCATGCCACTACTATAAGTAAACAGCGTAGAACAGCTCCATCTCGATCCTAAGTTTATCGTAATTGCAGTGGTAAACTGGTTCCGCAGATCTTGTGGCGCTTTGAAAGCTTTTCCGTTGTTGATCTCCTCAAAAATAAACATTGTTTTAAAGAAGGTATAGGCAGCATTAATGGTCAGCCATTTAAAGTCCTGGGCATATTCAATCTCAAAACCCTGACTGTAACCTTTTCCGCCAAGCAAACGGTCATTCCAGTTAGCGGCAAGTTTATTGTCAAATGCATTTTGTTGCGGCCGGTACATCAGGAGATCTGAAAAATCCTTTCGGTACAACTGCATACCAATTCTTCCTGAGGACGAAAGATGGTTCAGGTATCCTATTTCATAGATCGCTGATCGCTGGGGTGGGATTTCGGCTGTACTTGGTGCCCTGAATTCATTGGGCATTGAGATGGCATTGATGGTGATCTGATGATAGAATTGTGCCATGAGGGAATAGGATGCATAAAGTTGATGCTGATCATCAGGCGTATAAGTGAGTCTTGTGCGGGGCTGAAAGGAATGGTAAGTTTTTCCGCTGGTGAGGAAAGCGGTATAATGCAGGCCTGCTTTTAGTTTGAGCTTTGCTGAAATATCAACATCGTTGTCTGTATAGACCTGCAAATGTACAGATTGCTGGTCATGAGCATCTGACTTGATTTCGCGGTCTGGTGCCGACTGGAACCGGGTCAGTTTTGCCTTGACCCCGAAATAGCTTTTCAGGTCATTATTCCAGCTATAGCTCAGGTCGTTGTCTATTCCAAAGTCAGTGATTTTGTTGAATTGATTTACTCCATTCTCGCTTTGTCCTTCCAGTTGATTTTTGAACTCACTAAAAGACAGGGTGCTGTTGTGAAAAAGTCGTGGGTTATGCACTTTATTCCACCTGAAGGAAAGCAATTGATTACTCCAGTTCAGCCCTGTTGCAGATTCTTTGTCGCCGAAAAGATTCAGGCTGAACCTGTCATTGCCCTTGTATGCACTCAGGTAAATGCGGTTGGTCGAGTCAATGCGATAATTGATTTTGAGGTTAGCATCATACAGGTAATATTTTAATCCATCATCTCCTTTATAAAGGAGACCAGTAAGGCCATCGATCCAGCTTCTTCTGAAACTGCCTAAGAAAGATACCTTATTTTTAATCAGAGGTCCTTCAATCATGGCAGAGCTGGTTAACAGACCGATATTCACCGCACCATGGTATTTTTGCATGTCGCCATCTTTGGTCTTTACGTCGATTACAGATGACAAGCGGCCTTCATAGCGGGAAGGAAAGCCTCCTTTATAAAAATCAATGTGTTTTACAGCGTCATTATTGAAGATGGAAAGAATTCCTGTAAAATGGTTGTAGTTATATACCGGGATGCCGTCCAGCAGGACGAGATTCTGATCCGGGCTTCCGCCACGTACGTACATATTTCCTCCGATTAATCCTCCGGAAACACCGGATTTTAGCTGTATGGCTTTCAGAGGGTCGGTTTCTCCCAGAGCCATCGGCAAATTGTTTACCGTTTTCAGGTCAATTGTCTGCAAATTTGTGATCCCTGGTTTGGGGGCTCGAACCTCTACCTCAGCCAGGAACAATCCGGGTTTAAGCTTGAAATTCAGGACTTTTGAAGCACTGATTTGAATGGTATCGGTGACTGTACTGTATCCTGAATAGCTCAGTTGTAAGTAGTTAATGCCTGCCGGTAGTTTGATCGTATAAAAACCATATTCATTGCTTTGTGTGCCTGTATTTGTCCCTACGATCCTCATAGAAGCGTAGGGGAGTGCTTCCATGCCATCACCCGAGTAAATAAAACCACTGAGGGTCCAGGATGCCGGTTCTGGTGGCTGTGGAATATACAGGATGATCTTATGGAGTTCTGTTTTGATCTCCACCGGATAGGAAGACAAAAGGAGCTTCAGAAGCTGGCCAGCTTTATAAATACCCTTGTTTAGTTTGATTTTATCAGCAAGTCTGAGTTGATTACTGCTATAAGACAGGTTCACACCCTGAGCGACAATCATATTCAGGTATTGTCCCAGCGTGCCTTCGCTGATATCTATCCTGATTTGTTGATCAGACAATGTTGTCTTTTCCTGGGCCCAGAGCTTTTTATGTCCCGAAATGAGCATAAGAAAAAGGAAGAAGCAGGATAGGTATTTAAGCATTTTAGCGGCATGTAATTGCTGAAATACTGACCTGGTTATCCGTTATTTTATAGTTAAATCCGAAAAGGAGTTGCAGTTCTTTGAGCACATCTGCCAATGTCTCGTTTTTAAATTTGCTGGTTACCTTACAGTTTAGTGAACCCGTGTTGTCTGGGGTAATCCTCACATGGTAGTAATTTTCAAGTGTGCTAAAGACTTCCTTTAGGGGGCTATCAGTAAAGTTGAGTTCCTTAGTTTTCCAGGCCAGATAGTTTTCATTATTAAGGCGTTCCATTTGCAAAGTCCCTGATTGCAGTCGCGCTCCCTGACCTGCAAGCAGAACGAGCTGAGTATTGCTTATTTTGTCTTTGACGGCGACCTTGCCACTCTTAACGTTAACAAACCTGTTTTTTTCAGAACTGTTCACCAAAAAGGAGGTGCCGAGTACATTCACGAGAAACTGTTTGGTATGAACTACAAAGGGCTTTTTTACATCATGTTTTACCTCAAAAAATGCTTCCCCATCGAGTTCAATATTCCTCTTTGACAAAAAATAACGGGGATAGCTGAGGGTTGAATTTTCATTCAGGGTTACCGTACTTCCGTCGCTTAAGGTAATGTTTTTAATTTCAGCCAGTTGGGTTGTTATGGTCACAGCAGACGTTGTGTAAAAGAAAAGGGCGGCAGATATGATGAGCACTATAGATGCTGCTGCCAGCCAGTAACTGGTCTTTTTACTTTTGACTAAAGATACATAAGATTGCCCTTCGGATACATCAGGTTGCGCTTCGAAGTTAATTTGACGGGAAACTTTTCTCCAAGCCTGATCAGAAGAGAACAACTGTTGATGACCGGAGACATGGCTGTCTGCCCAAAGTATTTTCAATGAAAGGTATTCCTCCGGGTTGGATTTGATCCAATCAAGAAGAATCAGCTCTTCTTCTGTATTTGTTTCCTTCGCGAAATGTTTCGCTAATAAGCTGTTGATCTGTTCTGTTTCCATATTGCTGTTCCTGCTCATTAGTTAAACACTGATCGACTAAAAACCCCTATAAAATTAACGAACAATTTGATCAATACTACTGCGGCAAGTAAAAGAACAGGATGCTGACTAATAAAATTGCGCATATGCTTTATCGCTTTTCCCATTTGATTTTCTACTGTTTTTATGGAAATGTTCAATTTTGTTGCAATCTGCTGATAGGTTAAGTTTTCCATGCGGCTTAGTTTGAAAACTTCTGCGCATTTAGGCGATAAATTCTCAAAAGCGCGCTCAATAAGATGGTTTACGTCTAATTCGCTTTTTTCTGTATAAACGGTGTCCGCAATCTCAATTTCATTTTCTTCAGTCGAAAGCATGTATATTCTTTTGCGCAGTGCTGATATACATCTGTTGCGTACCGCTGTTAAAAGGTAATATTTTGCAGCAGGGTCATTAAACATCTCTTTCCTGAGCTCCCAAAACCTGATCATTACCTCCTGGACTACATCCTCACTCTCATCGCGATCGCCAAGGTATTTGTAGGCATGATTACACAATAGCTGATAATCCCGGTGAAAAAGTTCCTTAAATCCTGTATGATCTTTCTGCATTCATCCATGGTAAGAATTGATTCAAACTTACGAAGTAAAAAAAATATTCAGCTGCATAGGGGTATTTATTTTTTCTGCGTATTAGAACTGAAGCCTGGTTATGATCGCTTCATCAAAACAAGAAAACAAAGAATATGCAAATGAAAAACAGAATTTACAACAATTTAAAAACAATGAAAAAAACAATTATCTTTTTGGGCCTGATGATCTCCTTTTTTGCCGCAAGCGCTCAGGAAAGAGGAAAGCATGAAATACGTGCCGGAATTAGTGATGCATCTGGGATAGTCATCGGTGACGAATTTGGAAATGCTTTTGCTGACGTGTTCAGTTATATATTTACTGCCGGTAACTTTAAAAAGAAGTATACTAAAGATAAAGTGCTTGGTATGTTTGAGATCGGGTATCGTTATGAACTTTCTGATCGGGTAAAAATAGGTGGAGACATCAGCTATCTTCAAATGGATAAAAGTTTTGAACAGACAGTTTTCGAAACTACCACAAAACATACAATAAGGGGGCAATATCTGATGGTACTGCCTACAGCAGAATTCGCTTATATAAAGACACCTATGCTTACTTTCTATGGTACTGCAGCTATGGGCGTGCTGATCGGCAGAGAGAAAGACATGTCCAGCGACAAATCTTTCAGGAACAATTTAACGCAATTTGCTTTCCAGGTGAATCCTGTAGGATTAAGAGTTGGGAAAAAAATTGGTGCATTTGTTGAACTGGGTTATGGCCTTAAAGGAATAGCAACAGCAGGTGTTAGTTTAAGATTTTAAATAGAATCCTTTCGCATCCGGTATGTTTTCCGGATGCGTTTTCTTTTTTTACACATATAGTCCATAATTTCGCCGGTCTAATTAAGAATCATCTTTGAAATCGTCAAAAAGATTTATGCAATGAAAAGGAGTATAACGAAACGGGTGTTAATGATTGTATTCACCTGTATCATTTCTTATGCTACAGGATTCGTCATATTTCCTTCTTCTTACTGGCATGATTATCTGGCTATGCCAACTTACCGGATCCTCTCTGACATTCTGGTAAACCTGTTATTTTATGCCGCTATAGTAGAGTTGAGTCTGTTCATAGACAGGCGATTGAACAGGCGGATTTCATGGATGGTAAGTCCCTTAAAACGCTTGTTGATCCAGGCATTGTATCAGACTCTTGGGGTGTTGTTTATCATCATTTGCCTGGCCTTCGCTTTCCTGATGTTTGCTGATTTTATGGAAGTGCCTTCACCTTATGTTGGTATAAGAGAAGGGGCCTATACCCTTATTTTAATTGTACTCTGGGGTTTGATGATCTCTGCACTGAACACAGGTGATTTTCTATTGAAAAATTGGAAAACTGAAGCCCTGAAGGCAGCTGAATTTGAAATTAAGGCGGCACAAAGCAAGCAAGTGGCCGCAGAAATAGAGCTACAGGCACTTAAACTGCAACTGGACCCTCATTTTGTGTTCAACAACCTGAGTGTACTTTCAGAGTTGATCTTAAAGGACCAGCAGTTGGGCCATGAGTATACGGTGAATTTTGCCAAAGTCTACCGCTACCTGCTGATCAATTCGAAGAAGAAGCTGATCAGTTTGCGTGAAGAACTGAAATTTTTAGATGCTTATATTTTTTTGATCCGCAACCGGATAGGCACTGGGACTGACTTTGGGATTGACATTGATGAATCAAGCCTTGATTTGCTGATTCCACCTGTTACCCTTCAACTGTTCATTGAAAATGCCATCAAGTATAACCGTACAGAAGAAGAAAATCCCTTGATGATCAGCATCCGTTCCAATGGTGATGAACTGATCATATCCAATAACTTATTGCCTTTGATCAAAGCGCCTGAATCTACCGGCCTGGGTTTAAAGAATATCATCAGTCGTTATGCTTTATTAGGCTTATTAGGCGATAGGGCACCTGTGATAGAAAACGACAATAAAACATTTACCATAAAAGTACCACTCATCAAATGAACAGCATAAAGAAGATATTGATTTTGGAAGATGAGCAGCTCAATTCGGACCGGCTACAACGGTTAATGTCCAGGATCAGGCCTGATATTGAAATTGCCGGTGTGTTGACAAGCGTTAAGAAGACGGTGGACTGGCTTTCAAAAAATGAAGGGCCGGACCTGATTCTGATGGACATCCAATTGGCAGATGGTTTGAGTTTCAACGTTTTCGAACTTGCAGATGTAAAATGTCCGGTAATTTTTACCACTGCCTATGATGAATATGCGGTTAAGGCATTTAAATACAATAGCATAGACTACCTGCTTAAACCTGTTGAAGAAGAGGAACTGGAAGCTGCGGTCATTAAGTTTGAGAATTCTATCCAGAAATCCCACCAGCAATCTCCACTGATCGAGGAGCTCATTAACTATATGCAACCAAAGGAATACAGGACCCGCTTCTTTTTGCCATACCGCGATGAATATAGAAAAATCAATGTGGAGGACATTAGTTTCTTTTATGCTCATATGAACATCACTTATGCAAGCCTGACGAACGGGGAGAAAATTGTGGTTCCACAGACCCTGGAAATCCTGGAAAAGGAATTGGAACCTAAAAACTTCTTCAGGGCAAACCGTCAGTACATCCTGCACGTCAATGCTATTGAAAAGGTCCATAATTTTTTCAATGGTAAACTGAAGCTCAAATTAAAAAGTCAGGAAGAGGAGGAGGTGGTAGTAAGCCGGGCTAAAGCACCTCTGTTTAAAACCTGGTTAGACTATTAACGGGTAAATCATTTCAATAGGACCCATCTACATTTCACCTGACATTTTTGTTGTTTCACTCAGGATTCAAATTCAGAAGCCCTGGACTCATGATAGTTTTGCATGATCAAAGTCATAATAAATAACATAGAAAAATGAAAAACACAAACCTAATGAAGTTTGAAGGAGAAGGTCGTATGATGAAGAGTGTATTTACTCTTTTTGTTCTGGTGGCATCCACACTTACTGTTTCTGCCCAAAAAACAGCAGTATTGGATGCCTTTTCTAAACACGGTATTGATGCTACTATCCTCAATCCAGCCAATGTTCAGGAACCGGATGATTACGCCTTCGACTTTAAACAAACTACAATAGCCGGAGGTAAAACAAATGTGACGATTGCAAAATTTGACCCCTCCCGTGCAAAAGAAGAACAGTGGACTGTGGTTTCCATGGATGGAAAATCTCCGTCAAACGGGGACATCAAAACCTTTCGCAAAGGAAAAGTTAAACCCGAATCCCCAAGCAAAGCAGATGATGCGAGCTACAGAATCGAGAGTGAATCAGCAGAGTGTCTGGTGGTTAGTTATAAGCCAGATCCCGCCTCTCTTCCTAAAGATGCTGCTTTCCTGAAAGATTGCAGGCTGTACATGAGCATTAATCTTAAAAGCAAGAAACTGGAGCAGGTACAAGGCCTGAATGAAAAGCCGCTGAAAATTAAAATCCTCAATGCTGAAAAGTTGGAACTGACCACCAGATATACCCGGAATGAAGAGACAAAACGTTACTTCCCGGTAAATGAGGGCCTGAATATCCAGGCAAAATTTATTGGACAGGCAGTAAATGTGCAGACCATTACAGAATACTCAAATTATAGTAAGAAGTAAGGATTTAAGACTAACCGTTAAAATTTGTAACCTTCTGAGTTCCTCAATGAGAGGATTCAGGAGGTTTTTTGTTTTTTCAGCAGTCTGTTGATCAGATTATAAATGGGGGTGTACTGTGCTTCTGGCAGGTGATTAGTAAAATAACCGGTGCCCTGCATCCACAGATTCACCGGTTTCAATTAACGTTCTCTTAGCACCCTCAACTTTGGTATCCCTGGTAAAGAAGGTCTCCATCGCGTAGGGTCTGGCCTGGCACTCTTACGGGCTGTTGCCCAATTCGCGTTGTCGCTCTCAAATATGCGCCTTGTTTCGGGACCTTGCCAAAGGTCCAACACGTCGTACATTACTGCACGTATCTTCAAAATACTTCCTTATCAATTTTCAGGTTTGATAAAGAAGTATTTTCAGGGTCAATGTTTAGCCTGGTTCTTTATTGTTAACTTCCTATTTCATTATCAAGACAACAAAAAAAGCGAATAGTCCTAGTTGGCAGATTAAATTTTATAATAATGTATTACTTTTAAATTCATAAAAACCATCAGGCATACGATGACCAAATTTTTGTCCCCTTAAAATGAAGAAGCTAGTATTGATATCCATTATTCTCCTGACCATTTCCGCTTGCGGGGAAAACAAGGTTAAAAAGACAGCAAGTAAGCCACAGCCAGCAGTTGAGGACATTAAAAAAAACAAAAGCAATGAGTCCCCGGAAATAGAAAAAGCAGGGCGCTCATTTTACGACTGGTATTTTAAGCATCATTTTCAGTATATAAATGTGCTGAAGGACAAGAATGAGAAATGTCTGCTCGATACGACATCCTATTTTAGAAACCTGAGAAAGCTAAAAACCGTTTCGGAAAAATTCATTGCCCATGAAAAGAGCCGGCTGCAAGGCTGTGCTTCATTTATAGCAACAATACCATATTCAGAATACGAAAATGCGGATGCTTACACCTATGACGAATATTGCCTCGATCTATATTATATGTATTGGATCGGCAGTCAGGAAGAACCCAATAGTTTTTCTGTTAAAAACTTAAAACTCGTTTCTGATGATAAAGCCACACTTGATATTTACCTGAATTATGGTGGGCAGGACGAAGCCTTGTCGGAAGTTAAATTAGAGAAAGAGAATGGTTTATGGAAAATCGTAAAGATTGATTTTTTTAAAAAGGAACAAAAAGAACAGAAAGAAAAGGTAAAGGAAACATTTCAGGGTAAATGGCAAAACGCGATGGTGACGCTGAGTATCGGCGAAACTTCACTGGCTTTTGAATACCACGGTCAATGTGTATACTTTTATCCTGTTCGTAAAATCAGTGATACCGAATTTGAAATGATCTGGGCAAGAGAGATGGACTGTAAATTTGACAACGGAACAGGTAATTCTTTCGGATTATTAAAAGGTGTTCCGGAAATCGGCAAACCTTTTGCGAAGTTCAGCTTAAAAGACAACATCCTGAAGGCTGATTTTTATTACAAAACATGGGTGAGAAACTATACAGAGCAGGTACAGAAGGACGTTTTTACAGAAATGTATTTCAGAAAAAATGAAAATAATTAAATAAGGATATATGCAGCAATCTATCCTACCCATACGGGAAGCCTCAAGAAAAGAGCTGTTGGATTTGGGTATGCGCAACACACTAATTAATTACAAAGTACAAAAGGCGAGGGGCATCCATGTGGTGCAGGAAAAATCAACCTCAATTATTTTGCCCGGACGAGCATAGAGGAACAAGGTGTTAATATTTTGTACTTATGGTTGGGAATGCCTAACTAGTATGAACATCGTAATACGATTGAGCCGCATCAACCGCCATTGGGTTTGCTCCTGGTAATCCTGGAAAGTTAACTCGGTGTATTTTTCTTGTTAAATTTATTCTCTTTTTATTTATTATTGAAATATATTTTTAACTTATGAGGTGTAAATCTAATAATAATATGCTCTCAAAACCGAAATTTATTGTGAAACGATGTTTTACGTCGTTATTAATGGACCTGCAATCTCTTATTCCGAGATTTTGCGTGACTGTTTCCAGTAATTCTCATTAGATCACTATTCAGTGGTTTTTACTGTGAAGGACCTGATTATTGCGATCTTAGAACAGGCAAATAAGAGTACAACTGATAATGGAAGAATTGATTTTATGATAGAGAAGCGGGAATCTGTTCCCGGCTTTAGAATTGTCAGACCATGAGAAATACAACAATAATAATAGCATTAATATTTTGCAGTATATTTTGCAAAGCGCAAAAAGAGGTTGAGATCGTTGCAAAATTTAAAGCACTTAAAACTTTTGTACCGTATGCGTTTATGCCAACTGATAGCATCGTCAGATTTCAAAAGGTAAAATATCTGGTAAAAACTAAAGCATATCTTGAAAATGGTGAATTTACAGGCGTCAATATTTGGAACCCTTTAGGATATGTGGAGCACACCAAAAATGAGCTTTCCAAAGTTACAGAAGAGTTTTATGACGCGTATGAAATAGACCTCGCTACGACGGTTAAGATAATTGATGATAAACATATTAATATTGATGGAAAAACTTATCAGATTCTATTTTTTAATAAAAAACGAAAGGAGATCTATTATTTCGCAGGAATTGACCCCAGGTATTTACATATTGTCCGCTATAAATGAGATAGCTCCGGGATACCCATCATCAATATCCAACTAAATTTCATCTGATCTTCAAATTTCGAATGGGCACGTTTATTGGTATATCGAGTATATTTGGAGATATTAGAATTTTCTACTCATAACAATCGATATATGCAGGAATCCATCCTTCCCAAACTAGAAGCCTCAAGAAAAGAGCTGTTGGATTTGGGTATGCGCAACACCCTAATAAATTACAAAGTACAAAAGGCGAGGGGCATCCATGTGGTGCAGGAAAAATCAACCTCAATTTTTGACATTATAGTTCGTCAGAACAAAGCGATGACTTTTCTAAGCAGACCTGAAAAAGAAGACGATGATACTGTTGAAATGCCAGCGCTTAGCGAAGCTGAACAAGAAGATGCCTACAATGATACACGACTGCAAACGGAGGATCCGGAACAGAAACTTCAAACTAAGATCCTCAATACCTATTATTTTGCCCGTACCAGCATAGAGGAACAGGGGGTTAATATTTTGTACCTGTCGCTGGGTATGCTGAACTGGTATGAGCAGGGCAATACCACCGAACCGCATCAGGCGCCACTGGTTTTGCTCCCGGTAACACTCGAAAGATCGAGTGCAAGTGAGCGTTTCAGGTTGAGGTATACAGGTGGAGACATTGGGGCTAATCTTTCTTTACAGGCTAAAATGATGGCCGATTTCAACATTACCATCCCTGATTTAGGAGAAATGGAAGATTTTGACATTAAGGCTTATATGGAAGACATTGCAGAAAGGGTAAAACACCATGCTGCCTGGAGCATAGCGCAGGATGCAATTGAGCTTGGTTTTTTCTCTTTCGGAAAGTTTATGATCTATCATGATCTGGATAGCAGCAAATGGCCGGAAGATGGTAAGCCCGATGATCATGATATTCTTACCTCATTATTTGGTGGAGGTTTTACAGAAGCGCAGCCAACTGCCAATGCCGAACATAACCTGGATAAAGAGACCAAAGCCAATGAACTGTTTCATGTGGTAGATGCAGACAGCTCGCAGGTGCTGGCAATGCTGGCCGTTCATGAGGGCAGAAACCTGGTGATCCAGGGGCCTCCGGGAACAGGAAAATCGCAGACCATTACCAACCTGATTGCAAATGCAGTTGGTCATGGTAAAAAAGTGTTGTTTGTAGCCGAGAAGATGGCGGCGCTCGAGGTGGTGAAACGCCGGCTGGATTCCATTCATCTGGGAGAGGCTTGTTTGGAACTGCACAGCCATAAAGCCAATAAAAGAGAGTTACATACAGAGTTAAAACGCGTTCTGGATCTTGGGAAACCTACTTTAACACATTTAGAAAATGAGTTGGTTGAACTGGATGCTTATCGCGGCAGACTAAATGGTTATTGCAATTCGATCAATCAGGAAATCGGTAAGAGTGGCTTATCCGGACAAAAAGTGATTGGCTATCTGCAACAAATAACGGATCAATATCAAGACATAAAACTGGCTAATGTGCCGGTTGCCGATATCGAAAGCTGGGATATGCTCCGGATGAGCAAAGCGGAGAAAAGGGCAGAAGAGATTGAGGCCAGATTGAAAGAAATCGGAGTTCCGGCCAGCTTATTGTTTTATGGAGCAAAACTTAAGCTGTTGCTCAACCATGAACAAGAAGCTTATCAGGCTTTAATAGATACTGCACTAAAAAGCACAAAAAGCCTGGTTCATACGGCAAAAGAAGTTTCGGCATCGTTGCTCATGCCAGAAGCGGCAACTTCCACAGAAACCGATGGATTGATCGTTGTCGCAAATGTGGTTGCCGAAAGCCCGGATTTAAGAGAGATCGCGGTTAAAGACATTGCCTGGACAGCGAATTATGAAGACCTGAGGGAGCTATTGGAAACCGGAGACCGCCTTACGATATTAAAGCATTCTTACGATCAGGTTCTTTTACCGGAAGCCTGGAGTCAAAACGTTTTGCAGATCAGGCAGAACCTGCTGACACATGGAAAAAAATGGTATAAATTCCTTATTGGCGATTATAAAAGAAGCGTAAAGGAACTGGCTTCCTTTTCTCTCGTGCCATTGCCTGACGACCTCGCGACTAAAATCAGGTACACTGATGACATTCTGGAAGCCAACAGATTGGGTGCTACTTTGGCGGAGCATGAGGCTTTGGCGATAAAGGTATTTGGATCCAGGTGGCAGAAGCTGAAAACCCGTTGGAAGGAGCTATATGAGATACTTCAGTTCCTTTCTAAAGTACATAGTGGCATTTCCAATATGGCGTACCCCGCTACTGTTCTGGAAGTGCTGAGCAAAAATGAAAACCCTGCACGTGCTGCTGAATTGGCGGCTAAGTTAAGCGCTGCTTCATCTGATCAGCATCATAGTTTTGATGCCTTACTGGGAAAACTGAATTTCGACAATGATATGGTGTCTGAAGATAGACGATTGTCTGCGCTGAACTTCAATGCTCAGCTTGGTTTGCTGCAAAGCTGGTATGATCGTTTTGTGGAACTTCATCACACTGTGCAATGGAACAACCTCGTCGAAACTACTGAACAGGAAGGTTTTGGTTACCTGACTACACTGGCTGCAGAATGGGAGGGAGCTGCCGCTTATTTAAAAGTTTCCTTACAGAAAACCTGGTATGAACATCTGATTACCCAGGTCATGACCGAAAGGCCACCTTTACGTGGTTTTGAACGTACAAGTCATGAAGAGAGCATAGAGAAGTTTAAAAAACTGGATGTACTGAATCTGGTTTACAACAGGGCGCGTGTCGCATTGACGCATTTTGAGTCCCTACCCAAACAGGAAGGCGGCGGACAAATGAGTGTCTTGCGTACCGAGTTTAACCGGAAGGCAAGGCATATGCCGATCCGTAAACTGATGCAGGAAGCAGGCCTGGCGATTCAGGCCATTAAGCCGGTTTTTATGATGAGTCCGATGTCTATTGCCAGTTTCCTTCCTCCGGGTGATATTGAGTTTGATCTGGTGATCTTTGATGAGGCAAGTCAGGTGCGTCCGGTTGAGGCATTGGGGGCGGTATTGCGCGGGAAACAGCTGGTGGTTGTTGGAGATACGAAACAATTGCCGCCAACGAGTTTCTTTGACAAGCTGAACACCGAAACGGAGGATGAAGACAATGTAACCGCTGATATGCAAAGTATTCTTGGAATGGCTGATAGTCAGGGGGCACCGCAACGCATGCTGCGCTGGCATTACAGAAGTCGCCATGAATCATTAATCAGCTTGTCCAATCAGGAGTTTTACGAAAATAAACTGGTGATTTTCCCTAGTCCGGGTTCAAAAACCAAAATGGGATTGGCTTTTCATCATCTGCCAGACGCGGTGTATGACCGTGGAAAAACCAGGAGCAATCCGATTGAAGCAGAAATTGTTGCAGAGGCGGTGATTCAGCATGCCTTACACCATCCAAAACAAAGTCTTGGCGTAGTAGCCTTCAGTACTTCCCAGATGCAGGCCATACAAAATACGCTCGAAATGAAACGCAGAAAGAATCCTGAAACGGAGAACTTTTTCAGGAGCCATGCTGATGAGCCATTTTTTGTAAAGAATCTGGAGAATGTACAGGGAGATGAGCGGGATGTGATTTTCATCAGTATCGGCTATGGCAGAATTGAGGATGGAAAAGTACCCATGAGTTTTGGTCCGCTGAACAATGAAGGAGGAGAAAGACGATTGAATGTCTTGATCACAAGAGCAAAATACCGGTGTGAAGTTTTCGCTAACATCACTTCCGATGATATCGTGACCACTGAAAGCACCAAATTTGGCATCAGGGCGTTAAAAAGCTTCCTGTATTTTGCGCAACATGGCAAGTTTGCGGTAGATCAGGATGTACCGGTACTTACGGAGCGTCCATTTGAGCAAATGATTGCAGACCGGTTAACAGCTGCAGGTTATACGGTTAGGAATAAAGTGGGGTCTGAAGGGTTTTATCTGGACCTGGCTGTAGTTGATCCGGAACACCCTGGCAGATATTTGCTGGGGATTGATTGTGATGGGGAGTCCTATGGTCAATCTAAATCTGCGCGCGACCGTGACCGCTTGCGTAAACAGGTATTACAGGGGATCGGATGGAAGATGTATCAGGTCTGGAGTACAGAATGGTACCGCAATCCTGAGCGGGAGTTTCAGCGCCTGCTGGATTTTTTGGAGAAAGTAAAAGCACAGATATCGCTTGATGATCAGGAAGAGATTCAGGTAGAACCGGTTGTAATGGAAAGAGAGGAGCCGGAGGTGGTTGACCTGAGTATTCCGGTCTACGAACAGGCCAAGCTGTCCATTGCCAAGAACATAGAAGAATTACATCTTTTGCCCTTTGATAAAATAGGAAATTGGATTGCAAAAGTGGTAGAAAAAGAGAGTCCGGTACATTTTGATGAAATGGCCAGAAGAATTGCGGATGCTGCGGGCCTTTCAAAGATTGGCTCAAGGGTACGTTATACGCTGGAAGCAGCTACTGCAGCGGCTGTAAGTTCGGGTTTGATCAACAGGAAGGAGGATTTTCTATGGCATCCGGAGATGAAAACTGCGATTATCCGTAACAGGGCAGGTTTAAACAGTACTTCTAAAAAGCTGACTTACATCGCTCCGGAAGAAATGAGTTCGGCAGTGGTGAAGGTGGTACAGGAATCTGTTGCCATTCAGCCAGAGCTGGCAGCCCCCTTGATTGCAAGGTTATTTGGTTTTAGCAGGGTGACCGAGGAAATGAAAAATGAGCTGCTGCTGATGTTGGAGCAGAATGTAAAAGCAGGTAAGATCAGAAAAGACGGGGAGTTGCTGAAGGAGATTTAAAGTCCTTGAAAGAGTGGTTTTATAAAGAGCTGGTATATGATCATACACCAGCTCTTAAATGAGTTTTTATCAAATCAGGGGAATCAGCTTTTTGCCTTTTTCGCCATACAACTTTAGAATAATTGGTTCTATCGTGTTTCTGATCTTTATCTCCTGATTTGGATAAGCCCAATGGTGAATGCTGACCGCTGTATTCAGGGATTTTAAAGTATGTGGATTATAGAAGAACATGGGCAGCAGATTGTAGATTTGTTTGTTCTTTATGGCCGATATTTCGGCCAGTTCTTTCTTCTTATAGAACTCATTCGGGCTGTCGTTCCACATAATGATCAAATCCGGATTCCAGTCCATTAGCGTCTCGGGGCTGATATTGGGTTGATCGAGGTCAAACTTACATACGTTTTCTACACCTGCTGCTTCCAGGCAAAAGTGCATCATGCTATTGCGGCCGGTAGTAGAAAATATGCGGCCATAAGCCCAGGAGAAATAAGCTTTTTTTCTGGACGATAGGGTGTCAGCCGTTTTTTTCATGATGGCATACTCATCTTTGACGTAGGAAATCAGCTCAGTAGCTCTTTCCTGAGTTCCCGTAAGCATTGCCAGGTCATGGACGGTTTTAAATACTTCAGCATATTGTTCGACCTTGGTGGTATAAACGGGGATTCCAAGCGATCGCAATGCCTGTCCAAGTTCTTCGTGAGCAGACTGGACAATCACCAGGTCAGGATTAAGCATGGTGATGCCCTCTATGTTTGCGGTGCCGTTGCTACCTGGGGTCGACAGTTGCTTTTGCAGAATTCTGTCATCCAGTTTGGAGTAATAGGGATATAGTTCATTGCTGGTATAAATATCGTTGAAAATACCGGTGATGCGCTTTTCCGCATGCAGCATATAAAGTGCATCCAGTGCCGGTTCATAAAGACATACGATTCTCTGCGCAGGCTTGTCGAGCTCTACGGTGTAGCCCGAAGCATCTTTTACAACTATTGCTTTCTCTTTTTGAGGTTTTTCGTTTGCAGGATTTTCTTTTGCAGGATTTGTACAGCTGAGGAAGATCATCGTCTGGATGACGATGAGGGTTGTGATAACTCTGTTCATTTGAAAAGGATTTAAAGATTAATGCGTAAGGAAAGTCTGGCATTGACAGGAGCTTGTTGTACCCAATAGTACATATCTCCACCTTTATTTCTCCAGGCTGTTGAATACATTTTAGTATTCAGGACATTGTTGACCAGGAGATTGATGTTGTATTTTTCATTACTCCAGCCTATTCCACTGTCCAGTCTGAAGAGGTCTTTCAGGTTGTCGGGACTGGTGGCAGTAAAGCGCTCAGTTCGTCCGCTTAATAACTGATAACCGACCGATGCGGTAAAACCCTTTATTTTTTCAAAAGGTAATAAGTAGTTGATCCAGGTGTTTTGAATGTGTTTTACCCGGTTCGGTGTAGCCTTACCGATGTTTGCAGGCTGCAGGTCATCTTCGGTAATTCTGGAATCAGTGTAGGCATAATTAAGGATGACATTTAATCCTTTTGCGATCCTGCCTTTCAGGTCGAACTCCACACCTTTAGACTGGCTTTTTCCGGTTTGATAGAGCAGATTTGATATGGGGTCTGGGGTAACCAATCTATTTCGGTCGATGGTGTAGAGCGATAAGGTCGTGTTCCAGTCGCCATCTGCCCAGTCTTTCTTAACCCCAACTTCATAGTTTGTTCCTTTTAGCGGTTTGAGCGCCTTTTTTTCTATGGACATCCCTGCTTGAGGAAGATAAGTCTGGTCGTACAGGAAATATATAGATGAGCTTTTGCTAAGCGCATAACTCAGGCCAAGGCGAGGGGTGACTGCCCAATCCCTGGATTGACTTTCCTGGCCATAATCATCTGTTTTTCCATCAGAGGAAGTCAGACGCAGACCAAGCGAAATTCTTAGTTTTTCGTCTAATAAAGCCAATTCATCCATCGCATAGACAGAGGCATAATTGAGTCTTCTATGGATTTTATTGATCACAGCAGAAGAGCTGTTTTCAGATTCAAAATTCCCACCGGTTCCATTGTTTAGAATAACATCTGCGTAAACCGGATTGGAGATGCTGAGTGGGTATATTGCACTTGCAGTTCCCCAGGTATCCCAGCTTCTGGACGACTTGTTATTGACATCCATACCCGCAATAAATTTGTGACTGATACTTCCTGTTTTGAATGCACCATTAAGGTAGGCCTGAGTAGAAAAAATGGTGTATTTGTTGGAGTCGTAAACCAGGTTCCGGTCCAACATGTCTTTATTCGTAGGATTAGCCCCATATACCCAGAACAATGTGCCATCGTAACTGCTATTTACATAGGAGACTTTAGCAGTTAGCTGCCAGTCTTTCTTAAATTTGTTTTGATAGGTAAGGAAGGTATTGTGATCTTTCCCAACGAAAGGCCTGATGCTGGGGTCGGTGATGCTAAAATCTCCGGGAAGCGTCCCGTAGCCATATGGAGAGGACTGCGCCTCACTTAACATCAGGTAATTGAGGTGCTGATAAATATATTCTCCTGTTAAAGAGGAATTGCTGTTGAAGTTATACTTTAAGGAAGGGGCCAGTAAAATTCTGCTGTTACGATCGTGCTTTAAAAATCCTTTGGCACCCATACCCATCACATTAACCCGGTACTGGAGTTTATTTTGCTGGTCTAATTTGCCATCCAGGTCCAGTGCTGCGCGAAGCATATTAAAACTACCCAACAAGATGTCTGCACTTTTTTTGGTTTGTCCGGTAGGCTTCTTGGTGACAATATTATAGGAACCGGATGGGTCGCTCATGGCGTGCATGAAATTCCCCGGGCCTTTAAGAAATTCAATACTTTCAATAATGGCGATGTCGTCTGACAATGGCCCTTTACCAAGTGGACGCATGTCTATACCGTTTCGCTGTGCACTGATATAACCTCCACGGGAGTAAATATCCGGTGATATTCCATTGTGAAGCTCTTCCCGCAGTGTTCCGCTCACATTTCGGGTAACACTCTCGTTGATGTTGTAAACAGCCTGATCTCTGAGGATCTCTGAATTAAGGATCTGAATATTCTGAGGGATATTTAAGAGGGGGGTAGTCAGTCGCAACATATCAGATAATTGAGCGGACTTATATTTTTTGTAATATTTAGAGAAGATGGAGATCTCTTCTAAACGGTAGTTTTTTAAACTGTCCTGCCTGGCCTGCTGAGCATTGGCTGAAAGAGAAAAGCTAAAGACAACGGCGGCCAGAATAATACTGTTCTTGTGTTTCATCATGTGTGAAGTACCTTTTTTGTTTCTTACAAAGAAAAAAGAAAGAGATTAGGCTATGATAAGAACTATATTAATGCAGGATGAGAAACTGAGCAGGCTGGTGGTTTGTTTTAAGGTTACAGAATTGAAATATTGAAAATGATCTGTAAATTTGATCAGTAGTAAAGGATCACTTTATTTGAATCGGTATGGAAACGCATATTGTACATCCTGATAGGTAAACCGGACCCTGTATCAGTCAGATATTTTAAATTTTAACATGCCAGCTATTAGTAATACATATAACTCACAATTTGGTGAATTCAGTTTGGGAGAAGGGCCGGAAAACGATTTTTTCTGGACAGGGAGCATTGATGCTACAGGTGGCCTGTTTTCTGGAAATATTCCGATCTGTATTTTTACAAAAAAAAGCCTCATTCCGCCTGTTACCATTGAGCTTATGGAATTGATCGCTTCGGACATTAATCAATACCTGGAAAAGTCTGTTGTGTTTATCAAACAAACTTTGACAGCGCAACGGGACAGGTATAAAATAAAGGAAACTGAAGACGATCTTCTGTCTCTTGACATCGGACACTTTCCTGTTGACCATCCAGAGTTGATTTTTTGGGAGGATTCCAATGAATGGATGATGCGGTTTGCAGAAGGTAAGTTTGAAATTTGTGACCCTCTTGGAATTTCTGTTACCTATAAGTTGACAGATCCGATCAGTGTAGACAATTTGGAAGATAGTGAATATATCGATCCCTGATTTTTTGATGATTTATCTGTAATCGTTAAAACGGCCCGATGTCCAGCCTGCACCCCTCTGTTTTAGCAGATCCAAAAAAGGAGCGGGAACCGAGCTGATCTCCCTGTTTTCTTTCAAATGAAAATATAGCGAATAGCTGTCTTCTTCTTCAAATATATTTCTGGAAAAAAATGCAATGATGTTTTCATCTTCAAATATTTCCAGATCCCCGGATTTATAGTGATTTGCCAGGTTTAACTTTAGTATAGTTCTCAGTTGATCAATATCTTCGGCAGGCATAGCGAAAGTACTGCAGTTACTGAGATAGGAGAGGAGATGATCGGTCACAAATGAGGAGACCGAAGAAGAAGCCAAACCAAAAAAATCGAACTTTTCGTTCGTGTCATCATCATAATCGAGCAGATAACAATATACAGCCGGATCGTCTTCAAGGAGATCTTCCTTTTTTATGGCCCAGTACATATCTTGTTCAGCCTGTACCATTAGGGTAATGGCGTTGTGCCCCTTAAAATCTGAAATGATAAAACCATCTCTGAAAATATTTGCAAACCAGTTATCTTTTTGTCCGTTAGGATAAGTATACACGACTTCTTTCAGTTGTTTTGATAAAAGAAAATATGCTTTGATCGCAGCGGGTAGCTTTAAATTCAACCTCTTTTCAAGCTCAGAAAATGCTTCCAAATCATCTGTTTTGGGAATTTCAAAGTCATACCAGTCTTCAATCAGGGTCCTGATGAGTCCCCATTTGTCAGCTACAGTTGGCTGATCTGTTTTAAATAGAGGTTTGTAATCTTTCAATGTCTTTACTTTTGATTGTCTTTTGTGTGGTTATAGCTCTTCCCATCCGCCATTTTGAGGATCGTACTTTTCAAAAGTACCACTATCTGTCAGCTCAGAGGCGGTCATTCCGGCTTCGAATATGCTATCTGTATCAAAACCTGCATTAAAATACAATCCTCTGTCTGTTAATAATGCCGTAATCGTAAATTCCTCATGCGCAAAACTTTGTCCATCGGCCCTGCTTTCGTTTTGAACGTATCCATAGCTCTCCAGGCATTCCCTTAGGTACTTAATCTCTTCCGATGTGAAAGGTACAAGGTTTTTTTCATCATCAAAAAAGTTTTCATTATCTGAGCTTTGTTCCTTGGTTTTTGTTTCGCTTTTGAAAAGTTGTACGTCGTAACTCATAAGGTCTTTTTAACGCTTACATCAAATATAATTCCAATTATTTCATCTGGTTGCATGCAGGATAAAGGAAGTAGATTGGTATTCGGATAAAAAGACAGACAATTTTGAGTTGTAATAAATAGGCTGGCGTAAATTTAAATCAGAATTAACACTATATTTAGTTTTGGCTAATATATAGCCAGTAGTTTTGTGCAGCAATGTTGAACTATATCCAAAGTATAAAAGAGGGTGATCATGTATCTTTTGAAATAGTCTTTACGCTATGTCATAAAAAGGTTTATGCCTATTTTTTTAAGAAGACGGCCTCCGAAGATATGGCGCAGGAACTCACTCAGCTTGCTTTCATCAAATTATGGAATTTTAAGCATACGCTTTCTGAAGAACATGAGCTTGATGTACAATTGTTCCGCATCGCAAAAACCACCTTACTGGATTACTTTAAAAAGCTGAGTAACGACGAGCGGAACCTTAAACTCTATTACAACAGGCTTTCTGAAGAAAGCGTTGATCAGAATCAGAAGTTTGAAACCAATCAGCAATTAGAGGTGGCCTTAAGTGTGCTTCCCCCGACACGCAAAAAAGTCTTCATTTTAAGTCGCCTGCAGGGGTACTCTTATAAGGAAATCTCCGAACAGCTTTCGATCTCGCCCAGGACGGTTGAAAAGCACATCTCACTTGCGATCAAACAGCTTGATGGCTACGCATATCTGCCATTGTTTATCCTTATGGCTAAGTTTCTCCCTTAATAAAAAAATATTTTTTATCCGTTACGGGTTTGTCCCCAATTCAATCGTATTAGTAGTATGAGTGTATCTGATGAGTTGTTAGATAAATATTTTAAAGGACAATGCAGCCCCGAAGAAAGACTGCAGGTGGCCGCTTATTTAAATGAAACTGACGACTTGCCAAGCCATCTATTAAGTAAGGAGGAATGGGATCAAACCAGTGATGCCGCAATAGATGAGGTAAAAACTGAGGAGATGTTTAATGTGGTCAAAAAGCAGACCATAGCCAAAGTCTATCGGTTAAAATGGATTAAAATCACTTCAGCAGCAGCAGTAGTTCTGGCGGTACTTTTGATTGGCCTCTTTAACTGGCCCAACAATAAGTCAAATCCGGATCTGGCCAAAAGTGCAGTTTCATCTGTTGAAACCGCAAACCAGATCAGCTGGAAATCAATTGTAAACTACACAGAAAACAATCAGTTATTTACCCTGCCCGACAATTCTACTGTTAACATATTTCCGGGAGCGGAACTGAGGTATGCCATCCCATTCGTGAAAAACAAGAGAGAAGTGTATTTAAGTGGAAAAAGCTTTTTCAATATTGCAAAAGACAGCAAACATCCTTTTGTGGTCTATGCTAAGGGAATTTCTACCACGGCCCTGGGTACCTCTTTTACCATTACAGCCCTAAGCAAAAGCAGGATGATTAAAGTACAGCTGCATACCGGTAAGGTTTTGGTGAAAAGCACAGATTCCCTAAGTCAGATTTCCAGATTTACTGAGGTGCTCCTTCCGGGAAAAGAACTGGTATACAACAGCCTTGCGAATAAAGTGAGCGTTTCTGATTCCAAAGCTTTAAGCTTAAGAAAGGAAAGTGCCATCAAAGAACTGAACTTTACACAGGCACCTTTGGTTGATGTTTTCGAAAAACTGGAAAAACATTATCATGTGAAGATCGCTTATGACCATGCTGATTTATCCGGCATGTCCTTTACAGGAAGCTTAAAACTGACACAACCCATAACTGCTATTTTAGGGGAAATTGCCGAATTAAACAAACTAAATCAAATTAAAACAACCGAAGGTTACCTGATTAGAAAGTAAATCCAAAACCATAATAGAATAAAAATTAACCCACATGAAATGGTGGGAAGGGATCTTTTTTGCCAAAAAACAACCAAACAAAAACAGAAATGATTAAAAAAATTACTACACACTTGTTCTTTTGCCTGCTGATGATATCAGTGTCGGCAAAATCCTGGGCTCAGACATCAGAGATCACGGGGATTGTAAAAGATGAAACCGGGCAGCCTTTATTGGGGGCCTCCATACTTTTACTGAATACGAAAACAAATGAAAAGAAGGGGATCATGGTCAATTCGGAAGGTCAGTTTCAGATAAAGGGCCTTTCTGCAAACGTACCTTACAGTATCAGCGCTTCGTTTATTGGTTACGTGACCAAAACCATAGACAATTATGTACTCAAAGCAGGGGAGCAGGCCACTTTGCTGATCCAGTTAAATCCCACTTCCACCTCATTGACAGATGTGGTTATTGTGGGGTATGGAAGTCAGAAGAAGAAGGATGTAACGACATCTATTGCAAGTATTAAAGCCGCAGATCTCGAGAATCAGCCGATTAGCAATGCGGCAGAGGCGATGGTCGGGAAAATGGCAGGTGTACAGGTCTCCCAGGGTTCAGGAGCTCCGGGAGGTGCATTGGCGATCAAGGTTCGTGGGGTCGGGACGATTACAGCAGGTTCAAATCCACTGTATGTAATCGATGGTGTACCCATCTCGAACGATAATATCAATACCTTGAATACCAACGATATCGCCTCTATTGAGGTGTTAAAGGATGCATCTTCAGCTGCAATCTATGGTTCAAGAGGATCTAACGGGGTGGTATTGATCACCACAAAACAAGGTAAAAATGGAGTCTCGACGATCAGTGTAAACAGTTATACCGGATGGCAAACACTGGCACATAAAATTAAGATGATGGATGCTTACCAGTACGCGCAGATGGTCCTGGAATCAAGGAACAACTCCTATGTGGATGTGATGGAAGCCAACAACAGAAAATATGTTGACAGAGGACAACCTGTGGTAAATTTTAGTGTAAATGACAACAATGGTGTACGTCTATTTAATACCGGCAACAATACCAATACGGTTTTGCCATTGGAAGTTTTACCTTATTTACAAGGTCAGCAGGGCTTAACAAATACCGACTGGCAAAATGAAATCTTTAGAACCGCACCAATACAAAACCATTCCATTTCTGCAGCAGGTGGTAGTGAGTTGTTAAAATATTATGGTTCACTGGAGTATTTTGATCAGGACGGGATCATTTTAAACAGTGGGTTCAAACGTTATAGCGGCAGGTTAAACCTGGAAGGCAAAAAAGGGGTCTTTAGATACGGTGTTAATTTCAGCCCGTCAGTGATCAATGAAAAGAAAGTAAATGCCAACGGGGCCTATAATTCTAATGGAGGGGGGATTGTGGCATCTGCCTTGCATTATGCACCAATTTTTCCGGTATACAATCCGGATGGCAGCTATAACTTTGACCAGAATTCCTGGAGTGCCGGTACCACTACCATTTTGCCAAACAATAAACCAGAAAATGGTAATGGAGGAACACAAGCCTGGAATCCGGTCGCATTGGCGATGCTCCAAAAAGACGACGTAGCTACAACCAGAATGACCGGGAGTGCTTTTTTGGAAGCTGAACTGATGAAAGATTTAAAATATAAGATTCAGTTGGGAATTGACCTGTTTAACAGTTCCGAAGATATCTTCAGGCCATCTACATTTCCGCAATCCAATACCAAGGGAAATCCATTGTCGGAAGCAACGGGCTCTTCCCGAACGATAAAAGAAACCAACTGGCTGTTAGAGCAAACTTTAAATTATGCAAAAACCATTGGCGATCATAACATCAATGCCCTGATCGGTTGGTCTACGCAAAAGGATGATCTGAGCGGTAATTATGCCTTTGCTTCCAAAGGATTTATCAGTGACCAGGTTGAATTTATCAAGGCTGGTATTGTGACCAATGGAACAGCTACCAGAACGCAATGGGCTTTGGCTTCAGGTATTGCCAGGTTGCAGTACAGTTACAAAGGGAAGTATTTGTTTACAGGTTCCTTAAGGGCGGATGGTTCTTCAAAATTCGGAAAGAACAACAAATGGGGTTACTTCCCTTCAGCATCAGTGGGATGGAGATTATCTGAAGAAGATTTCCTTAAAAACTCGGAATCCATTTCCGACTTGAAACTGAGGGCCAGTTATGGTTTAACAGGGAATTTTAATATTCCTAATTATGCCGCTCAGGGCTCAATGAATAATTATGGTTACGTATTTGGCGGTACAACTCCTGGTGTGATTAATGGTGCAGCTCCAATCACCCAACCAAATGACGACCTGCAATGGGAAAAAACGGCACAGTTAAATCTGGGTTTTGATGCCGCATTTTTCAAAAATCAACTTACATTATCCGTAGATGTGTATAATAGTAATACCAATAATCTGCTACTGGATGTACCGGTGCCGATCTCTACTGGTTTTGCCACCGAGTTGAAAAATATTGGTAAGGTGAACAATAAAGGGATTGACATCAATTTAGGCACACAACAACAATTCGGTGGTGTCAAATGGAATGCAAGTGCCAATTTCTCTAAAAACATAAACAAAGTAGTAGAGTTGGGACCCGGCAATGCAGATATCATCAAAACCGGCTCTGTGGCAAATGCTTACTTCATCACCAGAGTAGGTGAGCCTATTGGGTCTTACTACTTGCCGGTAGTTTTAGGTGTATTTAAAAACCAGGCCGAAGTAGATGCCTATCCTCATTATACGGATACACAAGGTAATTTTGACGTGAATACTTCTAAACCAGGTGATTTTAAATTTAAAGATGTGGACGGCGACGGGATCATCGATCTGGCAAAAGACCGGGAGATCGTAGGAAATTACCTGCCGAAGTTCACGTATGGGTTTGCGACTTCTGCAGAATATAAAGGAATAGACCTGAACGTATCCATGCAGGGTGTTTATGGAAATAAAATCCTTAACCTTTCCCGCAGGTATTTTGCGAACAAAGAAGGAAATATGAACAATATGGTGAGTTCACTGGACCGCTGGATTTCAGAAAGTAATCCGGGAAGTGGCCAGGATGTAAGGGCAAACCGTGCGGCCAAAGGAAGCAATGGCACTACATCTACCTGGCATATTGAAAATGGTTCCTATTTGCGCATCAGGAATATCGCTCTGGGCTATACACTGCCTGCAAGTTTTGTAAAGAAAGCAGCTTTAACTAAAGTCAGGATTTATGTGTCTATGCAGAATCCTTTTACATTCACCAAATATACAGGCTATAATCCGGAGGTGACCAACCGTGCCGATGCCACTACAAATGGCGAGGACTACGGGGTATATCCAACTGCAAAAACAACATCAATAGGCATTAACATCACTTTATAATTTTAAAAAGATGAAAACA
Organism: Pedobacter caeni; assembly: GCF_900129215.1. Classification (GTDB taxonomy): domain Bacteria; phylum Bacteroidota; class Bacteroidia; order Sphingobacteriales; family Sphingobacteriaceae; genus Pedobacter; species Pedobacter caeni. The sequence goes on from NZ_FQUQ01000001.1 coordinate 455,212, forward strand.
TATATCATATCAATCCTTATCTGTGGCTTAATGATCACTGCCACATCATGCAAAAAATTCCTGGATTTAAAACCACTCGATTCTTATACGGAGCGCACATTTTATAATGATGAAAAAGGACTGCAGGGAGGTTTGGTCAGCTGTTATGATGCCTTGCAGACGGATAGTCTTTATGGAAATAATCTATTAACGCTGGCAGAGCTTCGCGGGGATAACCTGACCGATAATGATCCTGGATCGGGAGCAGGGGTACGTAACCAGATTGAAGTGTTCTCAGAAACCTCTGTGAACGTTATTCTTGCCGGTGCCTGGATAGGGAATTATCGGGCGATCTATCGCTGCAATATCATTTTAGACCGTGCACCAGCCATCAGCATGAACGAAACGACTAAAAATCAGATCATCGGGCAGGCAAAATTTATCCGTGCGCTAAGCTATTTTAATTTAACCCGCCTCTGGGGCAATGTACCTTTGGTGCTTAAGGTTCAGAAAACAGAAGAAGCCAGACAGAATTCCCGTGCCACTTCTGCAGAGGTATACCAACAGGTGATTGATGATCTAAAGGATGCAGCAGGGAAACTACCAGTTTCATGGGCCGATGCTCAACGAGGCAGGGCAACGAGTTATGCCGCCTCTGCACTGCTGGGAAAGGTTTATCTCTATCAGAAAAAATTTGATCTGGCAACCGCTACACTGCAACCTGTTGTAGCAGCGATTTATGCCGGAACTGTATTGTCTACAGTACCACAAACGACCACTTTTCCTAATAATCTCAAAACAAGCAAGGATGTTATTTTTGCAGTTCAATACCTTTCAGGAGGATTAAAGGAGTTTGTAAATCAGGATAATCGTTATAGAAATAACAACAATACAAATATCATTAATATCCCACAAACCTTATTTGAAGCAGGGGATAACCGTAAAGAACTGGTCGCCACAACAGGTACAGGTGGCAGGCCTGGAAAATTTAATGGCCCGCAGGTAAACAATGAAACGAGTAGTGATTTTCCGGTTATCCGCAGTGCAGATGTTTTACTGATGTATGCAGAGGCATTAAATGAAGGTGCTTATGGAAACGCAGAAGCATTTAAAGCAATCAATGCAGTCCGCTCAAATGCCAATGCATCTGTAAGAACCGCGGCAATATTGACTTCGCAAAACGAATTCAGGACTGCGGTATACCTGGAAAGAAGATTGGAGCTGGCTTTGGAAGCCGACCGTTGGTTTGATATTGTAAGAACAAATCAAATGGCTACGATATTTCCGGGCATCCCTGCTTTCAGAAGTATCTATCCGGTTCCTCAGGTGGAAATTGACAATATCAATAATAAAAACGGCTGGCAGAATGCTGGCTATAATTAATTCATTAATTAAAAAGGCCGGTACGATAAAAGTACCGGCCTTTTGCTTTAAATACGCTGATCTGATATGAAACTGAGATCCCTTTTCCTTTTAGTCTGCAGCTGTTTTTGCAGCATTGCAGCATGGGCGCAAAACCAGAAACCTAATCCTCAATATGTTCTTCAAAGCACACCTAACCCTGTTCAATATAAAAACTTCTACCTGTTTACTTTATTCCAGCAGGAGCAGGGTCTGAAAAAACTGATTCAAAATGATCCCGGATTAAGTACTTTGTTTAAAAACAGAACCTTAAAAATAGCGAATGCCATTAAAGAATGTGGGAACGACATTACCTGTTTTGCCAATGCCTTCAAATTCAATGAAGATGAAATTAGTGCTATCAGTACCCGTTTAGTTCAACTTTTTAAAGAAACGGATGTTTTAAATGTAATGCTGCAGCGGCATGTTATTCCTTCAGGATGTTATGCGATGTATGGTCATTTAGCACCAGTCGAAATGCTGGTTAAAGCCTGGGAACAAGACGCGAAATCTGTTAACCATACCATTGCAGTATACGTAGAAGGATTCAAACCCAATTACCCGAAAATTGATTCTATAGGATTTAATGTGAAGGATAAAGGTTATCCGGAACTGGTCAATACCAATGCTTTACTAAGTTTGAACACCAAAAATAAATTGTTCTTTGAACCTTCCATGCAGTTTGCCCTGATTGCCCTGGAGATCAATGAACGGAATGAAGCGGGAGATTATGAGCCAATGATGAGCACGGTAAACAAAGCAAGTCTCAGTGCAATAAAAAAGACAAATTTTTCTGCCTATAAATACAGCCTGATTTTGGTGCCGGGCGAAGGACCGGAAGAACGGGATACAGAACTCAGTGCCGGGGGAATGTTGCGATGCAGACTTGCCGCAGAACAGTACAATAATGGGGCTGCCCCTTTTATTATGGTATCGGGTGGGAGAGTCCACCCTTATAAAACGAAGTACAGTGAAGCTTATGAAATGAAGAGATTTTTAATGAATAGCTTACATATTCCCGAAAGTGCAATCCTGATGGAGCCCCATGCCAGACATACCACTACCAATTTGCGCAATGCGGCGAGGATCATGTTCAGGTATGGCATGCCCATGGATAAAGTGGCACTCACTGTAACCGTTAGATCACAAAGCAGGTATATCAGTCATGTGATGCCTCAACGTTGTATCAAAGAACTGGGATATGAACCTTACCGGATCGGAAAACGTTTGTCGGACAATGCACTGGAATTTTTTCCAAATGTAATGTCTCTGCAAATCGATTTTGATGAACCGATGGATCCATAAACAGACAGATGATCTACCTGTTCCCGGGTAGATCATTACCCCCGAAAACCAGTATTTTGAACAAAAAAGCAGGATGATGTGTTTTTGTTGGTTACTTTCGGTTCCATATCTAACCCTAAAAAAATGAAAAGAACATTCGCACTCCTGGCCTTGATCTCCTGCTCAACGATATTGTTTTCCTGTGGAGGAAAAAAAAATGATCCCACACCTGAACCACCTGCAGCTGGATCCAGCTGGAAATTAGGTAACTATACTTATACCAGAGGTGCTTCAAGTCAGGGAAGCAGTGGCGGCCTGGCAGGAGTGGTCGTGACGACTTCCGGCGATGGTGGCAATCATGGTGTGTATTCCGGCAGTGCATTGGATGCCTATTTTATTGCGGCCCTGGGAGCGGGGAAATATACGCTGACCAGTACTACTGTCATGTCGGCCAATACAGGTACAAGGTATATGGCACTAACCTGTGTTGTGGGGACGGCAGTAACCACTGGTGCTGTTAGTTATGCCGCTACTGCTACATCAGGAGGTACTGCTGATGTAACCGTAGATGCAAGCGGAAAATATCACGTTAATATCAGCACTCCGGTGACACTGGTAAAGACAGCTGTTACCGGCGGCGGGATTCCGGGAGCACCGGATACCTATAGCTTAACTGTTAAAGATGCTTATTAATTCTTGTTATAAAGCTCTAGGCAACACTGAGTAATGATCGCTCGATAATGTCAAGACTCTCCATAATCTGTTCTTCAGTGATCACCAATGGGGGAGCAAAGCGGATCTTGTTTCCATGAGTAGGTTTGGCAAGTAAGCCATTCTCTTTAAACTTCATGCAGATGTTCCAGGCCATATCGGATTCTTCAGAGCAGTTGATGACAATTGCATTCAGTAATCCTTTTCCTCTCACTGATTGGATCAGGCCCGTTTTTGTAGCAATGTTTTCTAATCCTGCTCTGAATAGGTTCCCAAGTTTATAGGCGTTTTCAGCAAGGTTTTCGTCAATTGCTACCTGTAAGGCTTCTTTTGCAACTGCACATGCCAAAGGATTTCCTCCATAGGTTGAACCATGTTCTCCAGGTTTAATGGTCAGCATGATTTCATCATTGGCCAGTACTGCCGAAACCGGCAATACCCCACCTGAAATGGCTTTTCCTAAGATCAGAATGTCTGGCTGGTTGCTTTTATCTTCAGAATTGACATCATAGCTGGCCAGCATACTTCCTGTACGGGCAATTCCGGTTTGGATTTCATCAGCAATGAACAATACGTTATAAGCCTGGCAAAGTGCTTTAATGCGTACAAGGTAGTCTGCATCTGGTACAACAACCCCAGCTTCACCCTGAATGGGTTCAACTATGAAACCTGCAATATTTTTATCTGTCTTTAAAAGGCTTTCAAAAGCCTCCACATCGTTGTAGGGTACATGGGTAATTCCGCCTACAAAGGGACCAAAGTCTTTCCTGGCACTTTCATCATTAGATGCGGAAATGACAGAAATGGTTCTGCCATGAAAATTTCCATCAGCAAAGACGATTTTAGCCTGATCAGGCTCAATACCTTTAATTTGGTAAGCCCATTTTCTACAAAGCTTCATCGCCGTTTCTACTGCTTCCACACCGGAATTCATAATCAGCGATTTATCGTAACCAAAGAGGTTACATACAAATTCTTCGAAATCCCCTAGTTTGTCACTATGAAATGCCCTGGAAGTCAGGGTCAGTTCTTCAGCCTGTTCTTTAAGTGCGTTGATGATCCTTGGGTGACAATGCCCTTGGTTCACAGCTGAATAGGCAGAAAGAAAATCATAATACCTCATTTCTTCAACATCCCAGACGAAAACCCCTTTTCCCTTTTTCAGGACAACAGGCAGTGGATGATAGTTATGTGCACCATATCTTTCTTCTTTTTCTATTAGCTCCTCGCTTTTACTTAAATTTGCTGTAATATTCATAATTGACTGTTTATTGGTGCAAAGATAATGAAATTTATTATTTTTCGTTTTCAATGGAGTTAATTTGACTTTTATATGGGTTTATAAAGTGTATTTAACACTAAGGCTTGTTTAAAAGAATCACGTAATCTTAAATATAAGTATGGACCACATTGATGAATTCGACATTCAAATATTAAAACAACTGGAAATAGATGGACGTATGGCCTATTCGGCTATAGCAACCACGCTTGGCATATCCAACACCATGGTTCATCAGCGGATTTCCAGGTTAACAGAACAAGGGATATTAACAGGGATTAAACCTGTGTTAGATGAAAAAAAGATTGGGTACGACTGGGGAGCTTTTACAGGAATCACACTCGAAAAAGACCATGACTCCAACCGGATTATTGAAGAACTAAAGAAAATTCCGGAAATTACAGAGTGTTATTACATTTCAGGAACGTATACCTTGTACTTAAAAATCATCGCCAAAAATCATGGGCACATGAGGCAAATACTCTATGAAAAAATCGACAATATACCTGGTATTGCCAAAACGGATTCCATCATGGAACTAGGATGTGCGTTTAAAAGAAATATCATCCTGTAAATTCCTGATAAACGCTTATCTTTATGGTAGTTGTAAGAAAATCCTTCTGTTATGGAAATTAACTACACCATTACCATTCCTGTATTCATCATTGTAGCAGCATTGATTGTTTTTCTGATCCGAAGAAATAATACGGACAAGAAAAAAATGGAAAAGGAAATCATCGATTCGGAGATCAAGCCGGAAAAGCACAACTCAGGTCGGGTTTAAGCAAATGATGCCCGTTTTCTGTGCTGATCCGCCAGCATTGTTTAAATATTAAACATTTTCCTATTTTAGGGTGTTAAAGCATTCAATAGATACAACATGACTGTAAAAGAAATTCTCAGCAAGTTTGAAACACTTGGAGATGAGGCGGTACTTAAGCGTAATTTAAAATATGGTGCCGGTGATAACCAGTTTGGTGTTAAAATGGGAGACCTCCGGACCATAGCTAAAAAGATAAAAACCAATCACGAATTAGCGAAAGACCTATGGGCCACAGGAAATCTGGAGGCAAGGCTTTTGGCAACATTAATCGTGGTCCCGAAAAAGCTGACTGCTAAGGAACTGGAGGATATGGTAAGCGTTGCTACGTTTTATCAGTTAGCAGATTGGCTTAATTCCTATGTGGTAAAGGAGTATCCGGATAAAGAGACACTCAGACAAAAATGGATGGTATCTGAGGGCATCATGACTGGTCGTGCAGCCTGGAGCCTGACCGCCGGACGGGTAGCAAGAAGTCCTGAAGGATTAGACCTTCCTGCGCTCCTCGACCGGATTGAATCCGAAATGGCTGCTGCAGCTCCGGAAGTGCAATGGACGATGAACACAGCCCTTGCGCAAATTGGAATATGTTTTCCCGAACATCGGGACAGGGCATTGTCTATAGGAGAAAAATTAGGTATTTATCGTGATTATCCGGTGTCTAAAGGATGTACCTCGCCATTTGCACCAATATGGATTAATGAATTGGTGAAGAGACAGAATACCTAGCTGGTTTTTATCAATTTTAAACTGCGGTTCAATAAAGCCAGCGCAAATGCTTTTTTTTGTAAGGTTCTGAAAATCTGTATTTCCTCCATCAAAGTCGTTTCATTATCAAGGAATTTCAATATCTGTACGGGATTATTTTTTTTGAACATGGTCGAAAAAATTTCTTCACCTGAAAGGCGTCTGCTACTGAGTAAATGAAGGAGTGTAGCATCATAGGTATCAAACCTTTTTGGCGAAATAGCTGAAATATGAGGGTTGCCGGATTTCAGCAGTTGCTCAACAATCGCAGCGGTATGTTTCTGTATAAAACGAAAGGTATAACCAGTGGATCCTTTGGTAAATCCTCCTGCAGTTCCAAGATAAATGATGCGGTTTTCCTGTTGTTTCAGGGGATGATCAGACATAGGGATTACCCCTTTTTCCTGTTCTTTAATGCAGTAATCTTGGCAATTTAGCTGTTCCCGGATGTATTGCTTCAGGGCAGCTGTATAACGCTCTGCGGGTAATTCATTCTCAGAAAAAACGGTGTATTCGACTAAAGCAAGGTTTGCACTTAACGGAAGTACGTAGATAAAAGATGTTCCTCCCTGCTGAACCGTATTAAAGTCCATTAGTATTGCACGGTCAGGATCAAATACAGGCAATTTGGTTTCTATGGTCCAACCCTCGAAATGTTGCAGCAGATATTGGTAACGATCTGGTCTTTTTTCCTGGATTTGTGGAATGCTGGAGAATACATAATCAGTGCTGAAAGTCTCTCCGTCAATGACTACAAATGCCTGTTCTTTCTCAGTGTATATTTTTTCTACATTTCCCTGGATGATGCTGACCTGGTTATTCTCTGATAATTGTTGTTCCGTATGTGCATAGAAGTCAGCCGCCCGAATCATCTTATATTGATAGGGGCAGATGTTCAGTTGCTCATTTACAGCGGGACTGAAAAAGGATAAATGATTCCATTTTCTATACACAGCGGGTTCAAATACATCCGGATGTTTTTCCCAAAAACACCATGTCTTGTCATTTTCTTTTTTACTGACTTTATCTACAAGCAATACCTGCTTGTTTGATGTTTTAAGATAAGATAACATGCGCACAGCCAGGCTTCGGCCTGAACATCCTCCTCCGGCAATGATGTAGTCAAAGTGTTTCATGCCTGTTTTTTTTGAGATTGCTGCCAGTATTTCCGAGCTGCAAACAACATTCCGAACGATTCACCATCATGCCTGTCCAGGTGTTTATGATGCATTTTATGAGCTCTTTTAATCGTTTTTATGTACTTGTTATTGCTTCTTGAAAACCATTTAAATCGTTGATGGATCACTACGTCATGTATCATAAAATAGGCGATGCCATACAGTAAGATTCCAAGCCCGATATAAAATAGCCAATTGAATCCTTCTCTTGCCCCAAAAAAGAAAAGAAGGATACTGGGAGTAGCAAATATCAAAAAAAAGAAATCGTTTTTTTCAAAGAAATGAGGCTTTTTCTGGTGGTGATCTTTGTGCAATACCCAGAGCAGACCATGCATTATAAATTTATGTGTAAACCATGCCACACCTTCCATGAAGATAAAAGTACCTGTTGTGATCAGAAAATAGATAATCCAGTTATTCATTGGTCTGCTCCTTTTTGTGATGAACAATTACTTCTTTAAAACATATTTTTAGCCATTCTGTATATTTTTCCTCCTCATGAATCAGGTTGTTCTGCAGTTTTTCCATGTTGATATAACTGAATGCAGCAACTTCTACCGGATTGGGTTGAGGTATCACATCTGATACCCCAAAATAAACATGATCATATTCATTTTCTGTCAGGCCATTTTCAAATTCAGCAAGATACGAAAAGCTGAAAACAGGATGTATCTCGCATTCCATTCCCATTTCTTCTTTTAACCGTCTTTTTGCGGCTGCGATGGTCTCTTCACCAGGTCTGGGATGACTACAGCAGGTATTTGTCCATTTTCCTGCAGAATGGTACTTATCAAAAGCCCGCTGCTGCAGTAAAAGTTCCCCTGCCCGGTTAAAGATAAAAATACTAAAAGCCCGGTGAAGTTTGCCTTCAATATGCGCCTGAAGTTTAGGCATGGTTCCTAAAAACCGATCGCTGTGGTCTACAAGTATTACTTCTTCTTCAATCATATGGCTAACCCTTTCTTTTCCTCTTCGGAGCAATAGCTGGAAGCAGATAAATATTTTAAGATATCCTGCTTCAATTTTTTATCTTTTATTGCTTTTACATTGCTCAACAGGTGTTTTTTGTCTTTTATGATGTCATCATTATAGTTAAGGAATCCAGGAAGATTGGTTTGAATGGCAAACCTCAAAAATCGGATTTCCATATTGTCAGGGTCCTTTTTTACTGCTTCTTCGATCAGAACTTTTCCTTTTTTAAACCTTTTGAATTTATTGACCGGATTAAATCCATACCTGCAACGCATCATCTCTGCAACTCCTTTATAACAGATCAAAACTGGCGGAGAGGAGGGGCCTATGACAGAAAGGATCTTTAAAAGCTGGTCTGCAGCCGCTTTACTGTGTGCAGCAGCTTCGAACAGACTTTTCACTTCCCGGAGTTCCGGTTCTGCCGGATAGGTTTTTATTGCAAACAACAGGAGGAAAATGGCTGCTATTTTCATATGGTGTTTGTTTTGTAGCGGATGATAGAGTCAAACATCAACCCGAACTTATGGGCATTGGAAATTCTGATCCTTTGGGTCATCACTTTCTCAGCCGTACTGTTTTTTATCTTATTGAACAGCTTTTTGTAATACACATAGGCCAGGTAAACTCCATTTTTAGAGGAGGCAGGCAACTCCCTGATGCCAATCAGTGCGAGTTTGAATTCTGTCTCTATTTCCTCTTCTATCTGTTTTTTTTCGATGTTGGAGAACTTAGATAAGTTCACATTTGGAAAATAAGTACGGTTCAGTGTATAAAAGTCTGCATTTACATCTCTCAGAAAATTCACCTTTTGAAAGGCTGAGCCCAACTTCATCGCTGAATCTTTTAGTTTTTCGTATTGTGTTTGATCTCCTTCAGTAAAGACCTGCAGGCACATTAATCCCACTACCTGTGCGGATCCCAGAATGTATTGATCGTATTTTTCAGGGGTGTATAGTTCTTGCTTAAGATCCATTTCCATACTTTGAAGAAACAATTCTATCAGATCTTTGTCTATTTGATATTTATTCACGACTTCCTGAAAGGAGTTGAGTATGGGATTGAGGCTGATCCCTTCTTCAATGGCCTCATAGCAGTCTCTTTTAAACTTAGCGAGTAAAGTGATTTTGTTATAGTCATGAAAGCTATCCACGATTTCATCCGCCAGCCTTACGAACCCATATATGGCATAGATAGGATGGCGAAGCTTTTCGTCTAAAAAATAAATACCCAATGAAAAGCTTGTGCTGTACCGTTTGGTAATCATTTCGCTGCATGCAGCTGATAGTTTATCAAATATCTCTTTCATCGTTGTTTATTTAAGTGCTTTATGAGTTGTTGAGCGGCTATATTTCCTGAGATGATTGAAGGTGGAACTCCAGGACCCGGAACAGTAAGTTGTCCGGCGTAGAATAAGTTGTCTATTTTCTTGTTTTTTAAGGAGGGTTTCAGGTTTGCCGTCTGCATCAGTGTGTTGGCCAGTCCGTAGGCATTCCCTTTATAGGAATTATAATCTGCAACGAAATCACTTACGCAATAACTTTTCTTATAATCAAGTTGTTCCCGTATAGCAGTGTCTGTGTATGCCTCAAGCCTGTCCATGATCAGACTGAAATATTCTTCCCGGATGGCTTCAGGATCTTCAAGGTCTGTTGCAAGAGGCATGAGAATAAATAAATTTTCGTGTCCGGCTGGTGCAACAGAAGGGTCGGTGATACTCGGACAACATACATAGAATAACGGTTTTGTGGGCCATTTTGCATCTTTGTAGATTTCCTGCGAATGTTGTTTCAAATCTTCATCAAAGAATAAGGTATGGTGATTTAAGCCACTTATTTTAGTTTTTACGCCCAGATAAAAGATGAGACAGGAGGGAGCAAGAACCCTGTTGTTCCAATATTTTTCTGAATAATTCCTGTAGGTCAGATCTAAAAGTTTCTCTTCTACGTGATGGTAGTCGGCAGCAGCAATAATGCCTGCGTACTCCAGCGTTCCTTTTGTTGAACTAAGGTTAATGACGCGTTTTCCCTGTACATCGAGAGCCGTTACGGCGGCATTGGTGTGAAATTTTACACCTTGTCTTTCTGCGACATCCTTCATGGCCTGAATCACTTTGCCAAAGCCACCCTTGGGATACCATGTGCCTAGTTTGAGTCCCGCATAGTTCATCAGGCTGTATAATGCCGGTGTATCTTCGGGCATGGCACCAAGAAATAGTACGGGGAATTCCATTAAGGCAATGAGCCTGGGATCTTTAAAGTATTTTTTTACATGTGCACTAAAGGAGGTAAAAACCTGTAATTTAAACAGACCCTTTACCAGCTCTGCATCTGCAAATTCAAGCAAAGACAATCCTGGTTTGTAGACAAGCTTCCCGATTCCTATCCTGTACTTATATTCGGCTTCAGTTAAAAAACGTCTCAATTGAGCTGAACTTCCACTTTCTATAGATTCAAACAACAAACATAGTTCTTCAAAATCAGCAGGAATGTTTAACACATCATCAGCACCGAAAACTACACTGAACCCCGGGTCGAGCAATTGCAGCTCATAAAAATCTTCGGTTTTATAGCCAAAATCATTAAAAAACTGCTCGAATACGCCGGGCATCCAATACCAGCTCGGCCCCATATCAAACACATAACCATTGATGGTTCTGAGTTGACGGGCCCTTCCGCCGATATCAGAATTTTTCTCATAGACGTCAACGCTGTAGCCTTGTTTTGCGAGATAAGCTGCAGCACTGATTCCTGCAAATCCTGAACCGATTACCGCTATTGCGAGTCCTTCTTTTTTCTGATGATCCGACATACAGGTTGCTATAGTTGCCCTCTTGTTTTTACCTCATGAAAATTTTCAAGTTTTGTAAGCAACCTGATCAAATCCATTTTCTCCTGATGGGATAATGGTTCTGTCACCTTCATTGAAGCGATTCTTATATTTTGCATACTTTCATTTAGCAGCTGAGTTCCTTTTGAGGTGATGTGAATCATTCTGTTTCTCTTATCACTGTCTAATGCTGCCTGTTCTACCAATCCATTACTGATTAGCCTGTTGACGATTTGCATTCCTGCTGATTTTTCATGAATATTTAATCTTATCAGCGCCGTTTTCGTCATACTCCCAAACGAAACCAAACTGATTAAATAGATAAATTCATCAGGTGTGGAAAAAGAGGTATTGGCTATCGCGGCCTTGGCATGCAATCTGGCATATTTATAAAGATGAACCAGGGAGGTATTGATGACACTATCCGCTGAACGTCCGTTTACCTTTCCATCCCATTCGGGTTCCGGAAGTGCAGGGCGACCTTTTTTTTGGTAATATTCATTTAACCATTGTCCAAATAAATAAGGATCCTGCTGATGGTGATCAGATTCCTGTTCATAAATTTTAATCAGATCGATGACCTCAATTATTAAATCGTAATACATATTATCAGTTTATTATGTGCAAATATATACTATTAATGTGCTTTATTACATTAATTTTTTAAATAATAGCTTTTTATTGAGGATTAAAAGTACAAAATAATACTTTTGTCTGAGTGATGCTGTAGCAACTAATGGATAACGTTAGGTGGTATGAGATTGGAAATTAGTAAAAGGCTGTATTGAGGTGCAGTTTTTGCGGACAGTTATTTTGAATAATTGACGAATCGCAAAATGAAGATAGCAACATATAATGTAAACGGAGTCAATGGCCGCCTGCCAGTATTATTGCGGTGGTTAAAGGAAGCGAAACCTGATGTCGTATGCTTGCAGGAGCTGAAAGCCCCACAAGAAAAATTTCCGTTGGAAGCGATAAATGAAGCTGGTTATCAGGCGATCTGGCATGGGCAAAAGAGCTGGAACGGAGTAGCCATCCTTTCTGCAGGCGCAGAGTTGAAGGAAGTCCGCCGGGACCTGCCAGGTGATGCTGAAGATCTCCAAAGCAGGTATATTGAGGCAATTGTGAATGATATGGTGATTGGTTGTCTTTATCTTCCTAATGGAAACCCATACCCCGGACCGAAATTTGATTATAAGCTGGGTTGGTTTAAACGCTTTTCTGAGCATGCTAAAAAGTTGCTGGATAAAGGTGTTCCGGCTATCCTCACCGGAGATTTTAATGTGATGCCAACGGAAAAGGATGTGTATAAACCAGAACGCTGGATCAACGACGCATTGTTTAGGGAAGAAGTACGGGAAGCTTATAAGCTCCTGGTTGATCAGGGATGGACAGATGCCATCCGGAAGCTATATCCTGAAGAAACCATTTATACCTTTTGGGACTATTTTCGTAATGCCTATGGCCGTGATGCCGGCCTTCGTATCGATCACTTTCTTTTAAGCCCTCAAATTGAGAAAAGATTGATCGGCGCAGGGGTAAACAGGGAGGTAAGAGGATGGGAAAAGACAAGTGACCATGCGCCGGTCTGGATAGAGATTAAGTAAGGAAATCGTTGCAAAAAAGCAGGGTATCCCGGGTCAAAAAACTTGATTCAGCGGGCTGTTTTTTGTATCTTTGAGCAGCTTCACCGGAAACTCGGATTTACCTGTAAACCGGCCTTCATTATCTGTTTAATGACCAATATCTGGGCAGAAATTTCTATCTGCAGGGAAGCTTTTTGTTTTTATGAAAGAAAAAAAATCCCCTTCCTCACCATCGTTTAAAGAAGCAATAAGGTTCTGGTTCAAATTAGGTTGGATAAGTTTCGGAGGAACCTTAGGCCATATCAATATTATGCACGATTTTCTGGTTGAAAAAAAGAAATGGATCAGCAGCAGCAGGTTCTTTCATGCACTTAGTTTGTGTATGCTTTTACCCGGACCTGAAGCCCAACAACTGGCGATATACATCGGATGGAAACTTCATGGTAAAAGAGGAGGGATACTTGCCGGAATATTTTTCATTCTGCCTTCTATGTTTATTCTTCTGGCATTGAGCTGTATATATGTTACTTATGGGAACCAGAGCTGGATGGATGCCATATTTAGTGGCTTAAAACCAGCAGTTGTGGCCATTATTTTTCATGCCGTCTGGAGTGTAGGCAGAAAAGCATTACATACCGTTTCGCATTACCTGTTTGCCGGGATTGCCTTTGCAAGTATTTTTTTCTTTGATATTTCCATGCCCTATATTATCCTGGGTACCATCACTGCTGCTTTAATCTTAAGGTATTTCTGGCCTTCATTAGTGTATAAAGGGAAGGCCCTGGAATCTCATGAAATTTTGAATGAAGAGGAGTATTACATTAATCATAAAACTGAAGGAGGAAAGGACTTCAATGCTAAATTGTTATGGAAACAATGCTCATTATTTATCCTCCTTTGGGTTATTCCATTCCTGCTTTTCTATATTTTAAGTCCTGATTTTACCTTCTGGAAGGGCTTAGTGTTGTTTTTTACCCAAACTGCTCTATTTACAATAGGGGGATCTTATACGGTTTTGCCTTATGTGGCTCAGTTCAGTGTTTCAAAATTTAACTGGTTGAGTAAATCTCAGATGGTAGATGGCTTCGCATTGGCGGAAACCACTCCCGGACCACTGATTATTGTAGTTTGCTACGTGGGCTTTATGGCAGGTTATAACCATTTCGATGGCTCTTTGCTGATGGGAACTGTCGGACTCCTGGCCACCACATTTTACACTTTTTTACCCTCATTTCTTTTCATCTTTGTTGGTGGGCCGATATTAGAGCGTACAAGGGGAAGCCAGGTCATCAGTGATGTACTTGGTTTTGTAACTGCAGCGGTAGTAGGAGTGATCCTTAACCTGACGTTTTATCTGGGGAAGGATGTGCTCTTTCCTCTGGGCATGATGCTGAACAAAATAGATCTGATGGCCTTACTATGGGTGGTTATATCCCTGATATTGATTTTTAAATTCCGGCTCAACATTGTCTGGTTAATTTTGCTCAGCATGTTATACGGATGGTTACAATACTAGGAGACCAGGGATGGTATTTTGACAGCCAACAAATCTTTACCATAGTGAGGTGATGAATTTTTCCATTACAGCTCGATGAATAATCAAAACACTTGTGGCCAGGATAATGTTTTCTAAGGTAAATAATAGCGATCACATGCTGGAAACCTATGGACTAAGCGAAGAAAACAGCATTTTACCAATGCTGGAAGATTTTAAAGATGAAGACGAAATCAGGGAATACTGCTGGAAGGTACTCCGGACCTATCCTGATCTGAAAAAAGAAACCTGGACTGTTGGGTTGGAAGGGGGTGATTACATTTACAGTTTCGCAGGCAATTATATCTTTATTACTGATGATATCTGGAGCTTTAATCTGATTGCAAAGCAGCCTGTCCTCGAATTACTGGCAGCGCAGTTGAAGCAGGAGCGTAAAAATTGTATGGATAGATAAATAATAGTTTTTAACTATTTAATATAGATTTAATTGATCATGATTATTGAATTCAATATGTTAAATTTATAATGCATTGCAAACACCTAAACACAAGCAATCATTCATTATAAATTTAAGATATGGAAAGAGAATCAAATGACATCAGTAAATGCCCCTTTCATAACGGTACTATGAAACACAATGTTGGAGGTGGCGGAACGCGAAATAACGATTGGTGGCCTAACCAGTTAAAGCTGAGTATTCTCCGTCAGCATTCCTCTTTGTCAGACCCAATGGGTGAAGATTTTAATTATGCAGCAGCCTTTAACAGCCTTGACCTTGCAGCAGTAAAAGCAGACCTGAACACACTCATGACCGACTCGCAGGACTGGTGGCCGGCAGATTTTGGTCATTATGGTGGTTTGTTTATCCGTATGGCATGGCATAGTGCCGGAACTTATCGCGTAGGCGACGGACGTGGCGGGGCAGGTGCTGGCTTGCAACGCTTTGCTCCACTCAACAGCTGGCCTGATAACGTAAGTCTGGACAAAGCACGCAGATTGCTTTGGCCGATTAAACAAAAATATGGCCGCAGTATTTCATGGGCCGATCTGATGATCCTTACCGGTAACGTAGCATTGGAATCCATGGGCTTTAAAACTTTTGGTTTTGCCGGTGGGCGTGAAGATGTATGGGAAGCAGATGAATCTGTATACTGGGGTTCTGAAAAGACCTGGTTGGGTGGCGATATCCGCTATGCGCATGGATCATCTGGTGTAGAAGGTGATGGGGTATTGGTTACAGACGACAATGCAGACGGTGATGTTCATTCCCGCAATCTGGAAAAACCACTTGCAGCAGTACAAATGGGCTTGATTTATGTAAATCCGGAAGGTCCGGACGGGAATCCTGACCCTATTGCTGCCGCCAAAGATATCCGTGATACATTTGGCCGCATGGCGATGGATGATGAGGAAACAGTAGCTTTAATAGCTGGCGGACATAGCTTTGGCAAAACCCACGGTGCTGCCTCTGCAGATCATGTAGGTAAAGAGCCTGAAAATGTAGATGTAGAATTCCAGGGCTTAGGCTGGAGCAATAGCTATGGTTCGGGGAAAGGTGCCGATGCCATCACCAGTGGACTGGAAGTGATCTGGACAAAAACACCAACGCAATGGAGCAATAATTTCTTTGAAAACCTTTTTGGTTTTGAATGGGAACTCTCTAAAAGTCCTGCAGGGGCTCACCAATGGGTGGCTAAAGATGCAGAAGCTTTTATCCCTGATGCTTTTGATGGCTCAAAAAAACACCTTCCAACGATGCTGACAACCGATCTTTCTTTAAGATTTGATCCTGCCTACGAAAAAATATCACGTCGCTTTTTGGAAAACCCTGATACATTTGCCGATGCTTTTGCACGTGCATGGTTTAAATTAACCCACCGCGACATGGGACCGCGTGAGCGCTACCTGGGTCCGGAAGTGCCACAGGAAGAATTGCTGTGGCAAGACCCTATTCCTGCAGTTGACCATTCATTGATCGATGAAAATGACATTGCTGCATTGAAAGTAAAGTTATTGGAATCCGGTTTAAGTGTATCTGAACTGGTTTCTACGGCATGGGCTTCGGCTTCTACCTTCCGTGGTTCCGACAAACGTGGCGGCGCCAATGGTGCACGTATCCGTCTTGCACCGCAAAAATACTGGCAGGTAAATAACAATGCAACTCTGCAGAAAGTACTGAACCTGTTGGAAGGCATTCAAAAGGATTTTAATGCTGCACAGGCAAGCGGTAAGAAAGTTTCGCTTGCAGATTTGATTGTGCTTGCTGGTACTGCAGGCGTTGAAAAAGCGGCGAAAGATGCAGGACATGCGGTTGCTGTTCCTTTTACACCTGGCCGCATGGATGCTTCACAAGAACAGACTGATGTAGAATCATTCGGCTATCTGGAACCTGCTGCTGATGGTTTCCGGAATTACCGCAAATCAAAGCTTCCGGTATCTACAGAAGAATTACTGATTGATAAAGCACATTTGCTCACACTTACTGCGCCTGAATTAACAGTATTGCTGGGTGGTTTGCGTGGATTGAATACCAATTTCGATGGTTCTAAACATGGGGTATTCACATTGCGCTCAGGACAACTGACCAATGATTTCTTTGTAAATCTGCTCGATATGAATACCGTATGGAAAGCCGTTGCCGCAGATAAGGAAGTATATGAAGGTCGCGACCGGAATACGGGCGAAGTAAAATGGACAGCTACCCGTGCAGATCTTGTTTTTGGCTCTAATTCAGAACTGAGAGCGATTGCTGAAGTGTATGCAAGTTCAGATGCTCAGGGCAAGTTTGCAAAAGATTTTGTGGCTGCCTGGACTAAAGTGATGAACCTGGACAGATATGATTTGAAATAATCTCCAGATCAAAACTTTCGCTCCCAAAGGGCGCAAAAAAAACCGAACCCAGGAAAGTTCGGTTTTTTTTGTTGATGAACAATAGTTGCTGTCTATCCTTGCAAGATGGAAGGACTCGCTTTATCTTAGAGAACAAATTTTAAAAAAATGAAAAGTTACTTTTTGATCCTGATCATGATGATCATCTCTCTTAGGTTTTGTGATGCACAAAGCAAGACCGGATTCAAGTCCTGGAATCCGATGAAAGAAAAAGGAAATTTCATTCAGGGGAGGGGTTGGTCTGAAGGTTTCAAAAATGACTATGATCGTTTGCCAGCGACTGCCGAAACCAAGGTTAGAAAGGCAGTCTGGGACTTATCGGAAAATAGTGCGGGGCTAAACCTGCGATTCAGCACAAACGCAGAAAATATCGTGCTGAAATTTGCGGTCAAAGAATCCCTTCAGATGCCCCATATGCCTGCTACAGGAGTAAGTGGTGTGGATCTGTATGCTAAAGATCAGAATGGTAAATGGCTATGGTGCGCCGGAAAATTTGCTTTTGGTGATACCATCAGCTACCGGTTCAATAACATCTCAGGAAATGATCAAGGTAGGAAAGATCGGGAGTATACGTTGTATCTTCCATTATATAACAGTATAAAATGGATGGAAATTGAGGTTGCAGCAGATCGTGATTTCAAGCCAAGCCCGGTGCGTCCTGAAAAGCCCATCGTTGTTTATGGAACTTCTATCGCTCAGGGCGCATGTGCTACACGTCCAGGGTTAGCCTGGACTTCTATTTTAGGGAGAAAACTGAACAGACCTATGGTCAACCTCGGCTTTTCGGGAAATGGAAGGCTGGAAACTGAGGTCCTGGATTACCTGTCTGAGATTGATGCCAGTTTGTATGTACTGGATTGTATGCCAAATCTGACTGGTGAGGACATTTCTACCCTTAAGAATAAAATTGTGGATGCCGTAGTTCTTTTGCAGCGTAAACGTCCTGGCGTCCCTATTCTTTTAACTGAACATGACGGCTATTCGGAAGAAGAGATGCAGCAGGTTAAGAAAAAAGAATATGAAAAGGCAAATACAGCAATGGCCCAGGCTGTTGATGCCTTAAGAAAAAAAGGATCAAAAAACATTCATTTACTGACTAAGAAGGAAATAGGACAGAACATAGAAAGTACGGTTGACGGGGTACATCCCAATGATATTGGAATGATGAATTATGCGAACGCCTACGAAAAGAAAATTAAGACTTTTCTTTAGTCAGCTTTGCCGGTGCTCCGGAACTTATTTTACTTTTTTGCGTTGATAGGCGACAACTTTCCAATCCGCTCCATCTTTAATAAGGTGATAGGATTGAAGGAGCTTTTTATTTCGGCAAATAATAGATAGTGCTCCCGCATTGTCTTTAATTTCCAATGCAGTTACCTCGTATATTAAAGGGGTTTCCGGGAGTGGCGTACCAGACCTCTCCGGAGTCTCCTGATGATAAACTACGTTAAAGTTTCCAATGCGTTCTGGCCAGTAATTCTCATAATATTTATTTTTAACAACTACAAGTGTCACTGTTTCGGGGTTAACCTGCGCCTGAAAACTTTTATGATTGACTACACAATTCAGGATTGCTACCGTATTCTGAAATTTAACAAAATCGGATTTAACCTTGTTGCTACATGCACTTAAGATGAGGACCAGTGCCAAAAGAGGAGGCCTCATGTTTAGTTTAATTTGCTCAGCTTGTAGAATTTTCTTCCTTTAATCAGCATTTTCATTCTTTGTCTTTTTAAGGATAAATTTACACCTGCTTCATTGCTTTCCCGGACCTGAGTTTTATAAGCCTTCAGAATATCTCTGTAAGTAAGGACACCAATAATTTTGTGTGCATGATCTATGACTGGTATCAGCTCTTCTTCCTGTTCAGACATTAATTCTACGGCTTTAGAAAGGCTGTCGTTGCTCTTAACCACATGAAATGATTGTTTTAACACCTCAGAGACAATTGTATTTTCATCTATTCTATCATTGTACAGGTCTGTAATGGCTACGGTTCCTAAAAAATCACCCCGATCATCCACCACTATAAAATGGTTGTCTGTTAAAAGGTTGTTGTTTAAAAGGGCCTTGATCTCCTTCACAAGTGTGAGTGGGCTAAGCACTACAGATTCGTTTGAGATGACCTGTGCCACGGATAGTTTTCTCAGCACATCGGGTGCATAAGAATCAGGAGTATAGATCCCTCTTCTGGCAATTTTTTCTGTCATAATTGTATTTTCCATGAAAAAGAAAGAAACGAGATATGAAGCCGTACAGGCACCCAGCAGAGGCAATAATGCTGCGGGTTCCATCGTCGCTTCCAGCGCAAAAGCAATACTGGTGAGGTAGGCACGGGAGGCACCTGCAAACATTGCCGACATACCGACAAGAGCTGCCATAGGCAGACTTAAACCGGCTGAAGGAAAAAACAGCATCAAAATAGAACCGATAATTGCTCCGCAGGCACCACCAATGGTGAGTAAAGGGGCAAGGGTTCCACCAGAGGTGCCACTGCCCAGTGCTATCGCCCAGGACAGGAATTTAAAGAAAGACAAGCTCAGCAATAAAGCGAAAGTAACATTACCGGAAAGCACATTGATAATGTTGTCATAACCCACACCAAGAGTATTGGGTTCATAAAAACCAATCAGACCAACGGCAAGCCCGCCTATAGCCGGCCACCAGATCCAATGGATAGGCAGCTTTTCAAAAAGATCCTCAATGGCATAAACGGCTTTGGTCAGGCCAAGTGATAAGAAGCCGGTCACAATACCTATACAGCTATACATTCCCAGGGCGATATTGCCAGGAATACTGAGGTGTGGCATCGGAAATACCGGTCCCGATTCAAATAAAAAATGATGTCCGGCGGCACCTGTGATGCAAGCCAGTGCAACCGGAAGAATGGCCTTTGGTGAAAATTCAAAAAGTAAAAGCTCAATTGCCAGGAAAACTGCTGCTATGGGTGTCCCGAATATGGCAGACATACCGGCAGTTGCCCCAGCGGCAAGGATCACCTTTCTTTCATTGGAAGTGATTTTGAACAGTTGCCCTAAAGTGGATCCTAAAGCACCTCCGGTAGCAATAATAGGTCCTTCAGCACCAAAAGGTCCTCCGGTTCCGATGGCAATTGCTGAAGATATCGGTTTTAAGAAAGTGATGATTGGTTTAATTTTGCTGTCGTTGACCAGGATCTGCTCCATGGCCTCAGGGATTCCATGCCCACGGATGGCTTTAGATCCATAAAGTGCCATGATGCCAACCAACAGGCCTCCAATTACAGGAATTAAAATGACCCATATGCCCAGATGATTGGCGGCAGGGCTATGAAAACCGATGTCTACTGAACCATAGAAGGCCAGGTTAGTCACCAGGTTGATTAAATAAATCAGGAGTTTTGCAATAATACTAATGAGTATGGCGACGAAAATTGAAAAAACAGAGATCTGTATCAATCGTTTTTTCTCAGAAAAGTTTTGCTTTTTATCCTGCTCCTGAAAGGGCGGAAACTCCAGTAAAGGGGAAACAGGAATGCCACTTTTATAGTTTGTTCTCTTCATTTTTATGGATATCAACTGACATTTCGGACCAGAAATGTCAATAATGGGAGCAAAGCTATAAAATATAATTCAAAAATACATCTATTTATATTGTTAAATACATAGTAAATATCTAGTAATTGTTATTTTATTCTTATTAAATATTGTTTATGCAATATTTTTACAGTTTGATCTATTGGAGTTAAGTGGCTTTATTAAAGAGATTAATTACATTTGCGGATATTCATTGTATTTGTTAGAATTAGCCTGTTCATGAAAGAAACCAAAAATGATTGTGACCTGAATGTTTGTTTTTTGTGCCATAATTGTCTTCCCGAATGGGTTCCGGCAATTGCTGTCCACAGGAAAAATTTTGAATTTAAAAAAGGAGAACAAATATTTAAAGAAGGGGATGCGGTAAATGGAATGTACTTTATTTCTAAGGGAACAGTAAAGGTTCATAAACGCTGGGATAAGGAAAAAGACCTGATCATCCGTTTTGGGAAGCCAGGAGACATGTTGGGCCATCTGGGATTAGGGAAAGATCCTATTTTCCCGGTCACTGCTACTGCACTGGAACCAGTGGTGATCTGTTATGTAGACATGGCTTTTTTTGAAGCTTCTTTAAAGGTTAATCCGGGCTTTACCTATAAGCTGATGCGTTTCTTTGCCGATGAATTGCAGGAGTCGGAAAAGAGAATGAGAAACCTTGCTCATATGTCTGTTAAAGCAAGGATTGCACAGGCATTTCTGTCGCTGATGTACAAATTTGGAGCGGACAAAAACGGAATGATTGGCCTTGAAATTACGCAACAGGATATTTCTTCCTACGCTGGTGTATCCTATGAGACCTTATTTAAGGTTAATCAGGAACTAAAAAGACTGGGGATTATTGAAATAAACGGTAAAGCAATTGCGATCAAACAAGAGGAGCAACTGATCCGGATTGTGAAAGAAGATAACCAACAATAATCAGGGATATAGGAGATACTTTGCCCTTATAGCTTTAAATTTCTGCAATCCAGGCTCCCAGCTTTTTCTGATGTCTGCTTCCGATACTCCTGCTATGATCTGTTTTCTCAATTGATCAGTACCTATACGCAGATCAAAAGCCGATATATCCTGGTTTGCTCTTCCTCCCGGACTAAAGAAATTGGCTTTATCCGGATAGGCCTTGTACAATTCAATTAACAATGATAGATTAATCTGGCGATTTTTCCGAAGCTCGCTGATATCAAAATTCCGTAGGTCAATGCCATAACAAACCGCGTCTTTGTGACGTGGACGCTCACTCATTCCGGGAATACTGACCGGTTTGTATGAAAATGAATACTTGTCTTTCAGAGCTGGTGCTCCCAATATCGTAAATGGCATATAAGTTCCCCGTCCTTCATTGATCGCCGTTCCTTCAAACATACATAAGCTCGGGAAAAGCATCACGGCTTGTTGTGTATTTAAATTCGGTGAGGGGTGTATTGGTAATACATAAGGCAGGTCATGATTGTAGTTGGCCACTTTTATAATATTTAGTTTGCATTTTTCTTTCAGGTAACCTTCACCGTTAAGGTATTGCGCAAATTCACCGATAGTCATGCCATGTGTCATGGGGGTATAATGGATCCCTATAGCAGATTTAAACCTATCATCCGTCATTACCGGCCCGTCTACTACATAAGCGTTGGGATTGGGTCTGTCAAGAATCAGCAGTTCTTTGTTGTTTTCTGCACAGGCTTCCATCACATACTCAAGTGTATTGATATTTGTATAATAGCGGCAGCCTACATCCTGAATATCAAAAACCATAAGGTCTATATCCTCCAGCTGTTTTTTTGTTGGTTTCTCGTTTTTACCATATAAAGAGATGATTGGAATGCCGGTTTTAGCATCTACCTCATTGCCCACCACAGCTCCATTACTGGCATTGCCTCTAAAGCCATGCTCTGGTCCAAACACCTTTACAATTTTGATCCCAAGGCTCACTAAACTATCTACGCTGCTTTTCTTACCAATAATGGAACTCTGATTTGCAACCAGACCAATTCGTTTTCCTTTTAGATAAGGCAAATACTTTTCAGTCTGGTCGGCACCTGTAATAATTCCCTGTTTATTGGTTGCCCTTTGTTGGGCTGAAGACGTAATTTGTGCAGTACATTCAATGTTGCTGATCGCCAGAAGCGTAAAAAAAAGTATAGAAATAAATCTTATCATTTTAGAAGGGTTATAATTTCCTGATTATCACTGCCGATATGCGGAATGTCTCCAGGCCACAAAGGCTAAAATAGTGAATTTGGTTTAATAGTTTAACTGTTTCTTCTGGCTTCAGCAATTACAGCTAAAAGACAACTTTAGTTGCGGCAGTGATTGCTCTTGTTTTAGGATGTTGAAGCAGGCCAATCACTTCCCAGCCATTGGGGTTGAAATCTTCAGAAACTGAAATGTTTACCTCGCCTTTTTCAGCTTTCTCCAGATTAAATGAATAAAGTTGCCGCACGATCTGTGCATGGGCCAATGTCCGTCCTTCATTTTCACCACGTTTTACCTTTGTGATGGCCTCTTTCTGTACAACTGCGATTACCAGTTCAGCGTTGTCGCTATTTCCGTTAAGCTGATAATTCAAGGCCATTTTGCCCGACTGTATTTTTCCATGAAGGCTTAACGTAGCTTCAGGTGTACCTTTTAAGGCGCTGTTGATCGCATAATCTGTTGCGGATTCATTGGAGCCTACAAATTCCGTTTTGCCATTTACAACCAGCTGTGGCGTGTAGACCTGGGCACCTAGTTTACTTGCATATTGGTACTGGCGTTTGGAATAATCGGAATTACTGAAAGCATCCTTCCAGCCCAAACGGTCCCAGTAATCGACATGATAAGTCAGCACATACACTGGTCTGTTGCCGGCTTCTTTCTGGATTTTAGCCAACAGCTCGTCGGCAGGGGGGCAGCTTGAGCAGCCTTCGGAGGTGAACAGTTCGAGAACGGCAAAGCCATCACCTTTAATGTTGCGTTCTGTGGATGATTTTGAAGCGATACTTCTGCTGGCGAGGACAGCGCTGAACAGCAGGAGCACAACCAGTGCAGCTACTATTGAAATTTGTGTTGTTTTCATAACTTTTGATTTTTTTATTTGATTCAAAAGTATTGCTCAATGGGGTGCAAACTAAGCTCCAAATGGCTGAACCGGACATTTCGAACCTTCAGTTGGACTACAATATGGATGGAAATCCCTTACCGGTTTTCCATCCAGGAAAGAAAATGGGCTGACTTCTCTTTATTGATGAGCAATTTATCAGGAGTCTCTATCAACAGCTTAACATAGAGCTTGCGCAAAAAGTAATGTTCCACTTCTTTGATCGCTTTGAAGTTAACCAGGTACTGGCGGTTTACCCTAAAGAACTGTTGCTGTGAAACCATGTTGCCAATCTGATCCAGCGCCTGATTAAGTGTAAACTCCTGTCCGTCGAAGCACATGATGGACGTAGAGTCGTTGCGGATATAAAAAAAGGCAATCTGTTCAATTTGTACGGTAGTGTATTTTTGATGCTTGAACACCAGAAAGCTGGTCTTTTCCTTTGGTTGAACCATACTGACCAGCATTTCCGCTAAATCGGGAATACTCTTCTGCTGGAAAAAGTTCTTCAGCTCATCGACCTTTTTAAAAGAGCTCGCAATGTCTTCTCTGGAGAATGGTTTGAGTACATAATCTACACCGTTAGCCTTAAAGGCTTCGAGTGAATATTCATCGAAGGCGGTGCAGAACACCACGGGGCAGGTGATTTTTACAGATTTGAAGATCTCAAAACTGAGGCCATCGGCCAGTTGAATGTCCATAAAGATCAGATCGGGGTGTTTTCCTTCCGAAAGCGCTGAAACAGAAGCTTCTATGCTCTGGTATGGCCCGGTGATTCTGGCTTCTGGTTTGATGTCCCGGATGATATTTTCGAGAGATTTTGCTGTTCTTAGCTCATCCTCAATGATGATGATGTTCATAGATGATAGGGAGTTTGATTTGGAATATGTGATTGTCGTTCAGGATCTCTACCTTTTTGTCCAGTAAATGGCTGTACCTGAGTTCTATGTTTTTCAGGCCTACGCCGAGTGAACCCGCTTCGCCGGTTTTCAGCTGTATTGGGTTTTCGACCACAATCTTTTCTCCTTCCTGGTAAAGATTGATTTTCAGGGGCCTTTGCAGGGAAACAATGTTGTGTTTGAGGCAATTCTCCACCAGGAGCTGTAAAGTGAACGGTGGAATAAGTGTACCTAAAACCTCATCATCCAGCGTACTGCTAAAAATAAAGCCTTCATCAAACCTTGCCTTTTGTAAAAAGAGATAAGCATCCAGAATTTCCATTTCTTCCTTTAGATGGATCAGGTCCAGTTTGCGGCTTTCCAGTGTAAAGCGGTAGAAATTGGAAAGTTTCAGAATGAAGTCTACAGATTGCCGGTCCTCGGTTTCTACCATTGCTTTCAGGGTATTGAGGCTGTTGAATAGAAAATGAGGATTTACCTGTTGCTTTAGCAATTCATATTGGGCACCCAGGTTATCATTCCTGGTGCGCTCCAGTTCCATACTTACATGTTGGTTCTCGTAATTCTGCTGAAGCAGGTTCAGGAACATATAAAAGACAAGGTTGATCAGTATGCCCCGAACTTCTACCATGAGCATGACCGGTCCGAAATCAATATGGGAGAGGATGAGCTGTTGGATATAGGCAAGTCCTAACATAATGACCAATCCAACAAGTAAAGAGTTCAGGAGCTTTTTATAGGAGATACTTTGCTTGCGGGCTTTATCGCTTTTTCGTGATAGCATATAAATGTTGAAATACCACATCATCACTGCAAAAGCTGCAGTAAGACCTGCATTAACAATGGCTTCTAAAGCATTAAACTGATGGGAAGCCAGTTGTGGTACGGAAGACAATAATCCCAAAACGATTGAACTGGTCCATATAATGGTATGGGAGATTCTAAAGCCTGTTTTCTTCATCAATAAAGGGTAGTTTATTCCAATTTTTTTTATTAAAAATAATGGTGATCTAATGTATTGATAAATATTGTGATTGAAACAAAGAGAAGCCGGCGATGTGCAGCCTTCTCTTTGTTGTCGGCCAGAAAGATCATCAGATGCTGATACTGATTTCGACACCGATATTGCCATGTGTGGCTTTTGAATAGGGGCAGGTCTGATGAGCGGCTTCAACTACGGTTCTGGCCTGTTCAGCACTCAGTCCGGGAAGATGAACCTGTAATCTTGCCTGAAGTGAAAAACCGTCTTCTCCACTTGCCAGATCTACCTCTGCATTTACTGATGTTTCTGCAGGGAGTGGTATTTGTAACCTGGAAGCATTATGCTGCATTGCCCCGATAAAACAAGCGGACCATCCTGCTGCAAACAACTGCTCCGGATTGGTACCCTTACCTGTAGTCCCGGGACTGGAAAGGCTGATTTCCAATCGGCCGTCTGTGCTTTTTGCTGCACCTTCACGACCTCCGGTAACCCATACTTTTCCGGTGTATAAAACTTTACTGATTGCTGCAGTACCAACTGCAGTGATTACGGTTTGATTCTCCATTGTATTTAAGATTTATGATAATTGATTTGATTATTTTATCCAGTTTGAAACCTCAATGATGGCATCGGCAAATGCCTGAGGGGCTTCCTGCGGAAGGTTATGTCCGATACCTCCGCTAATGGTACGGTGGCTGTAACGACCTTTGAATTTTGAAGAGTAAGCCGAAGGTTCCGGATGTGGAGCGGCATTGGCATCACCTTCCATTGTAATTGTGGGAACTGTAATGAAAGGGGCAGTGGTCAGTTGTTTTTCCAGTGCATCGTATTGCGGTTCTCCATGGGCAAGGCCAAGTCGCCAGCGGTAGTTGTGAATGACTATCGCTACATGGTCGGGATGGTTGAGCGACACAGCCGAACGCTCAAATTCAGCGTCTTCAAATTGCCATTTGGGCGAAGCGGTCTGCCAGATGAGCTTTGCGAAATCATGACGGTTCGCTTCATAGCCGAGACGGCCACGCTCGGTAGCAAAATAAAACTGGTACCACCAGGCTTGTTCTGCATTAGGCGACAGTGGCATCTCGTTGGCCTTTTGACTACCGATGAGGTATCCGCTTACTGATACAAGTGCTTCACAACGCTCCGGCCATAATGCCGCCACGATCCCTGCCGTGCGGGCACCCCAGTCAAAACCCCCAATGATGGCTTTACCGATTTTCAACGCATCCATCAATGCAATGACATCCAGCGCTAAGGCCGACTGCTGGGCATTTCGGGGGGTGTCAGAAGAAAGGAACATGGTACTGCCATGGCCGCGCAGGTGTGGTATGATCACTCTAAAGCCTTTTGTTGCCAGTATTGCTGCAGATTTGGCAAAACTATGAATATCATATGGCCAGCCATGAAGAAGAATAACGGTACGGCCATTCTGAGGCCCGAGTTCTGCATATCCCACATCCAGCAACCCTGCCTTCACCTGTTTGGTGTGCTCAAAAGCGGCGGGAATCTGATGTCCGACCTTGGTCAGTGGAAATTGACTTTCTTTAGTTGCTGCTTTTAAAATGCCGGCATTGCCAAGCCCTGCAGCTGCAATCGTGATGGACGCAATGCTCAAAAAGCGACGGCGACCTAAGTTTGGGTGATGTTCCATAGTATTTCCTTTTAGTATCGTTGAGTTTACACAGATATTATCATCATCTGACAAGACAAAATTATACTTCAGGATACACGACAGGAATCAATATCGGGTTGAAGCAGACAGCTTCAGCTTTCAACCGGACATATCCGGTGCTAAACAATCAAAGGCTTTTGATCAGCTCCCTGTGGGCCTTACCCCATTTGATCATTTCAAGGATAATATCCCCAAATGAACGACAATAATCGGTAGGTGAGTAGGCGATCATTGAGGGGATATCCGGATCCACTGTTCTTTTGATCAGCTGATTGGCTTCCATATCTTTTAATTCACGGGAAAGCATTCTGGTGGTAATACCGGGGATGCTGCGTTCAATTTCCCTGAACCTGGTGTTGCCATTACAAAGAGAGTTAATGATGGGTAACTTCCATTTTCCCCCGAGTACATAGATCGTATCCTGCAGGGCTTGTACCTCTTCCTGCTGGTTGCGCGGATCAGAAAGTACTTCCCTGATCATTTTGAGTCGTTTTTTATCTTCCATTTGGTATCATCGGTTATACTGGTTACAAAGTTATACCAATTCGCTTATAGCTTTGCAAACAGAAAAAAATAAATCTATAATGGAAACTCTAAAAAACAAAGTGGCTGTGGTTACCGGGGGTAACAGTGGCATCGGTTATGCAACAGCGATAGAATTGAAGGCACAGGGAGCGAAGGTGATCATTACCGGAAGACGTAGAACCGCTATTGAAGCAGCAGCAGAGGAACTTGGGGTTACCGGTCTTGTAGCAGATCAGGCAAGTCTGACAGACATTGAGCAATTGGTGGCTACGGTAAAGGAAAAATTTGGAAAGGTGGACATTCTGTTCATCAACGCCGGAGTGTTGGGAGGTGCGGGGATAGAGGAAGCAACCGAAGAAACCTTCGATCAGGTAATCGGGGTCAATTTCAAAGGTGCTTATTTTACGCTCAGTCGTTTTATTCCCATCCTGAAAGATGGTGCTTCAGTCGTGTTTTTGTCTTCAAATACGGCCAGCATGAGCGCCGCAAACTCCTCCATTTATTCTTCTACAAAAGCAGCGCTGAACTCAGTGATGAAGATTGCTGCGGTGGAACTGGCACCACGCCGGATCAGGGTAAATGCAATAAGTCCAGGTCCGATAGAAACAGAAATCCTGAAAAAGCAAGGATTTACGGAAGCGGAGCTTAGCGGCCTGAAGGACTGGATCATCGGAAGGGTTCCTTTACAACAAATGGGGAAAGCTGCTGACGTTGGAAAAATGGTGGTTCACCTGTCTGCAGAAGGTGCTTCTTTTATCACAGGTGCAGAATTTCTGATGGATGGGGGAATGAGCCTTTAACAGGCTCTTCCTCCATCATCAGGCTTTTTCTTTTTTCTGAGGGCCATACTGATCATTCCGCAACTTTGCGGATCCCGCTCGAACCTGGAAATTGCAATGGAAAATGCAGAGGTAAAAAACATCAGGATGGCCAGCAATTGTCTTCTGATTACAGTTTGTAGATTTTTCATCTTCTTAATTTTTATACCAGCACTTTTTTGTGCCTGATATAAAATTAGTTGCAACAGCTGGCAGGTTCAATGTTTTTAAGGCTGGACCGGACAAATCCGACCTTCAAACGTTTTCAGGAAAGCAGGCACATATTTTGATCGGAAATTCTATTCATCCATGAATGGCATAAAAATGAAAAACGAGGCCTCTGCAAACCTGAATTGTGTTTACAATACCATTAGCCTTATCGAAAAAAACTACGATCAGGTGATTTCAATTGAAGAGCTGGAGGAGGTCTCTCATTATTCCTACAGAAATATTCAGCGGATATTTAAATACACCTGCGGAGAGACGGTGGGTGCTTATCAGAAACGGCTGAGGGTAGAAAATGCCTATAAGATGATGCTGTATACCAGCGACAATATTTCTTCTATTGCCCTGAAAGTAGGTTTTGCCAACCTGGCTTCATTTTCGAAAGCTTTTAAACAACACTTTGGCATCGCCCCTAAAGAAGCTAAATTCCAGAAGAATCCTTTACTGGCTAAATCAGAAATTTTCCCGGTAGAAGCAGCAGAATTAATTAAACCTGAAATGGTCTACCTGCCACCGGTAACGGTTTATTATGGGACAGCATTTATCAATTATATAGACGAAGCAGTGGAAGCCTTATGGGGTGAATTTATGAAAAACGAATTTCCGGAACGTGGAAATGAGTTTTATGGCATTATTGCCGATGAACCTTTAATCCGTGAAAACCTCAACTGCAGATACGATACCTGTTCTTCGATGCAGGCAAGAAACACCCGTCTGCCTTCGAAAATAATAGGGGGAGGGAAATATGCGCAGTTTACGCATCTTGGAGGATACGAAACCATTGAAGATACTTATACAAAGATTTATTCAGGTTGGATTTTAGGGGCCGGATTAGAATTCGGGCCTTCTCCGGTGATCGAAAAATACATCAAACACCCTGGTAATACTACCTCAGTAGAGGAACAACTTACCTATATATTGCTGCCATTGAATTGACCTGAATTGTCTGATCCTGAAAAGACTTTACCCGGAAAAACAGATTGTCAATTTTGGACAACAATCCGGCTTCTGATCCCGGTAGTTTTGCAGTATCAAAATTAGACAATATCAATCATGAACAAAATGGCAATCACATTAATGATTTTAACAACCCTATTTTTATCCTGTGCCAAAGAAGGTGCAGAGAATGGTACAGATATCGGACCTGGTACTCCCACTGATTCTACCATATTGTACACCATGCCTGAGGAATCTGCTCCCCATGAGGGTACCTGGCTTCAATGGCCACACGAATATCAATATGGTAAAACCTACCGTAATCGCCTGGATGAAACCTGGGTGGCGATGACCAAAGCACTGGTACAGGGAGAAAAGGTGCACCTCGTAGTCTACGATCAAACCGAAAAGACAAGGGTAACTGAGCTGTTGAGCAGTTTCCAGGTTCCTATGGCAAATGTGGATTTTGTAATCAGCCCAACAGATGATGTATGGGTACGCGACAATGGCCCTATCTATGTTAAGGATAAAAACGGGAAACTTTTGATCCAGGATTGGGGATTTAATGGCTGGGGTAGAAAAGCAGGCTTTGAAAGTTGTGATCAGATACCTTCGAAAATAGCGCTGGATAAGAATACGCAGAGAATGGACCTTAATAAAGTGATGATCAATGAAGGAGGAAGCGTTGAAATTGACGGAAACGGAGTTTTAATGGCCTGCAAAAGCTCAATATTAAACGGAAATAGAAATCCTGGGATGACACAGGAGCAGGCGGAAGCCATATTTACAAAATACCTGGGTGTTACTAAATTCATCTGGCTGGAGGGAAAAGCTGGTCTGGATATCACAGATATGCATATTGATGGTTTTGCAAGATTTGCGAATAATTCGACCATTGTTACTATGTCCGGAGATGACCTTGCCTATTGGCAGGTACCTGATAAGGACATCACTACGCTGTATAATGCAACAAATAAAAATGCTGCTGCCTATAAATTTGTAGAGGTTCCTTTGACCAAAAATGAAGTGGTAACGAAGTACGGTAAAAATGTAGGGAAGGGGTCTTATGTTAACTATTATATTGGAAATAATGTGGTACTTGTTCCTAACTATAACGATCCGAATGATGCTGTTGCCAATAACATCATTCAAAAGCTGTATCCTGGGAGAAAGGTGATCGGTATTGATTGCCGTAACTTATTCGCTAATGGTGGTATGGTTCACTGTGTCACACAACAGCAACCGAAGTAATCATTGACCTTAATCATATTTATACCAATAGCCTGTTTCCGGAAAACAACTGGAAACAGGCTGTTTTTTTGGAGAATCCTTCGGGTTTTTAGTAAACCCTACCCAACTAATTATCTCTTAATACATGGGCTGTACCAGAAATTGAGCGGGTGGCATTAAATCCCTGTCCCATACCGGTCATTACCATTTCGTTATAGGTTCCGTTGAAAAGAATATCTATAAACTGACCTGTTGCTCCAACTTTTAATAAGCTATAGGTGATGGCAAAATTAGAATAAGTAGGGGCACCACTGATTCCAGCCGGACTTAAGCCCGTACCGGATATCTGGAAACCGGATGGTGTGGTATAGGTACCTGGAGCAACATTGTTACCAATAATAGATAGTGGGTTTAATGTCCCTCCGGAAATATTAAGGGCATTACCTGAAATACTCGCAGTAATATTTGAAGTGATCTGAATAGGAGCAGCACCGTCTATGGTATAGATGATGGATTCAGGTGTCGCTATGCAGGTATTTAGAATTCCAATGTTTACGACTGGTGTATTTAAGCCGGCAGAGGTAGTACCGGAATTTTGATGGCTATCCAGGTCTTCTCCTCTGATGGTAAAGGAATTTGAAGAGGCACAGGTGATGATGTTAAGGCTAAAATTGCCATTGGTAACCATAGCGATATAGGTTTTAAAATCGTAGCTTAATGCAACATAACCGTTTGTTACATTGCTGTTGTCGCATTTTTTTAATGTGCCGTTGATCGTCCTGATCTGCGTCGCTGATGAGCCGGGTGTAACTACCACATCTGGCAAGGTGGTATCTGTGGTAAAGGGACCAATACTCTGTGTGCTCAACAAAGTAGCGCAGCTGCTTGTGGCATAGGTTTTTAAGACTAAAGCAGTATTTCGGGGTACAAGACCACTCACTTCGCCATTGCTATTCGTGTTTGCAGGATAAGAATCAGACAGTGTCGTTCTGATATTTGGCAATGGATTGCCGGCGGCATCTGTTATTTTGAATTTCAACAATACACTCTGTAATGGAAGATCTACATTCCACCAGGAGAAATGTTTTACACTTCCTGTATACTTATTCCCGGATCTTGTAGCCACACCTTCTTCTTTCCAGTAGCCCAGACTTTCATCGAAATGCCAAAGTGGGATAGTGGCTGGTGCAGTGGTTTGTTGGGTGGCTGTAATGGGAAATTCTACCTGTGCAGTAGTTGACAATTGCAATTTTTCACCAGCGCTTCCTCTGAGTTCCACATTCACCATTCCAAAGGTTTCCAGTAATTTAGGATCTCCATTACTGGCCTGAGCAAATAACATTCCAGGCATTTTATCTCCAATATTTGCATCTGCGGGATCAAGATGATTTACCATCACATTTACAATACCAGAATAGGCACTGCCTGTTTCTGTTTTAAAACTGCCATCAAAGGTTACTTTTGTACCATTTGACAAACTAACGTTACTTGTTGTCCCTGTATTTACGGTAGAGGTTACGCTGCCAGGCAAAAGCATAATTTTGATATGGTTTGTTCCTGCCGTTGGTACCGCTGCCCTGGAACCATTCAGATAGCCTGTTTTGGTTGCGGTGATATAGGCGAACTTTTCATAAACACTCACATTTTTCAGAACAAAAATGCCATTTGCATCCGTTTGCGTGCTGGAGCTGCCGATTTTGATGGTTACTCCTGAAAGGCCGTTTTGAGCTACATCGACAATCTGGCCTGTAAAGTTTTTGTTTGTAAGGTTGCCAAAATGCTGAGCGAAATTTTCAGAGCCCGGGCCCGGGCCTTCACCGGGGCCGGGTTCCCCGGATTTTTTACAATTTGTGAAGGATAAAATGAATAAAGTAATGACGAATAATGGTATAAATTTTTTCATGGTTTTAAATGTTAAGGGTCAAAGGATGTTTTGTTTCTTATATATCAGTCATCTTCCGAAATTGTTACCCCTGGCAGCGAAGGAATCTATAATAAAATAAGATGCCGAATGGGCTAATCAAAAACTTTTAGGATATTAGAAACTGATACTTAACATGTGTTGTATAAATTATGAAGAAAGGTAAATGTTGTGATTTTGAAACCTGCCTGATGTGCAGAATGGTACTTAAGGAATGGAAATCTGCAATAGACCATTACCGCAGGAATTTCACCGCAAAGAAGGGAGAGCAAATCATTAAGGAGGGAGATCCGGTAACGGGGGTGTACTTTGTTCAGAATGGAAATGTTAAAGTGCATAAACACTGGGGCGATAAGGAATTGATTGTCCGTTTTGCCAATAATGGTAAAATCTTTGGCCATCGTGGTCTTGGGACCAAAAGTTCTGTATATCCAATTTCGGCAACTGCTCTTGAAGAAACCTCCCTCTGCTTTATCGATCTGGAATTTTTTATAGCTACTTTAAAAGTAAATCATGATTTTGCCTTTAACCTAATGCTGTTCTATGCAGATGAGCTGCAGGAGTCAGAAAAGAAGATGCGAAATCTTGCACTAATGTCTGTTAAAAGCAGGCTTGCGGTGGCCTTACTGCAATTGAAAGACCAGTTTGGTCTTAATGAAGCGGGTCAATTGAACCTTGAATTGAGTAAACAGGATCTCGCCGCATTTACGGGAGCAACCTATGAAACCGTATTCCGTATGACCACCGAATTGGTAAAGGAAAAACTGATCTCCTTGTCGGGCAAACAGATCAGTATTGTTAGTGAAGAAAAATTAAGATCCCTTACCTACGAATCCCGCTTTCATTAAAATTTATAACCTATGCCTATCCCAGGATTCCATTTGCCATCTTTAGTGCTGGTTTTTGTGTTATAATACATGGGAACCTGTATGGCCAGATGTTTATAAATTGCAGTGATGCCTGCACCCAGGTTGGGGGTCAGTATGGAGTTTTTCGGCGCAGCGGCAGCGACCTGATCTTTCTTAATGCGTAAGCTGGGCAAGAGTCCTAACAATACCGAAAATGGTTTCTTAGAAAACTTGATGGCGGGGCCGACGCAATTGATATATGCCCCATGGTCTACATAACCTGCAACAATTATCCCTTCAAAAAGGGTAGCTTTGGTTTGTACGGAATTGCCATTACTTTGTGACCAGGCGCTGAAGGTCATTAGGTTAAGAATAAAGAGCAGACACGCTGATTTTTTGTGAAGATTTATCATACGGGGAGTTTAATGGTGGTTGTATTGTGGTTATTAAAAGATTCGGGCTTGTGAATGGGAACTGTTTTATAATTGCCCTTTTTAATGATTTTATGGAGAGAAAAGACAGTTAAACTACCTTGTTCCAGACTTTGCTGTAGTTTTTTTAAGGAGATAGAGGAATAAATGGCACATAAGGGCTCAATAAAATCTTTAAGCACATAGACGTAATAGTCAAAGCCCGGGGCTGCTAAGGTGCTATCCAGCAGAAATTTTAATGTTTCTGAATCCATTTCAGTCATGTCGCAGGCCAGGAGCAGAAGGTCGTCTTCAGGGTGCTTAAGGTGTGTGCTTAGTAACCCTTGTAATGGTCCTTTTGCATTGGTCTGATCTATGATCAGTTGTTCTGAAGAAAAGAAATCACGGTAAGTTTGTAGTTGAGCAGGGTTAATGGAAATTGAAACCGGAATGTTTAATTTTTCAAATTTGCTGCTTGCAAGTGTTACCCAATTGCCAGACGCATGCCAAAGCAAACCTTTATCGCTTCCCATCCGCTTACTTTCGCCACCACATAATACGACCGCCCTGATCATAAGACTTCAAATTCATATACATGCTTATTGACATCTCCGGTTTCCTTATGGCAATTGCAGTTTCCTCCCCATTCTTTGCTGCCATCTTCAAGATATTCGCATTTCCAGATCGGAACTTCATGTTTTATCCTGTCGATGACATAACGATTGCTGGCATAAGCCTCGCCACGGTGAACAGATGCAGTAATCACCACTACTGCCGATTCGGTGATTTTTACTTTTCCAATTCTGTGCTGGGCCAGCGCAATACTCAGATTCCAACGCGTTCTTGCAGATTGTAGAATTTCGTCAATCATTTTTGTGGCCATGCTGGTATGGGCTTCATACTCCAGATATTTTACCTGCTTTCCAGAATTGTGGTTTCTAACTTCGCCGCTAAATAAAACGACAGCACCAGCTGTCGGGCAATGTGATTGTTGGAGCAGCGCAACCAGATCGAGTTCTTTTTTGGTAATAACATCCATAATTATCCTCCGCTGCTGGGTGGAATCACAACAATATGCTCATCCCCGGTTAATGGATACTGATCTGTGACAAATTCATCCTGCACAGCAAAGCGGCATCGGTTCAATACCATTGCAGCATTCGGGTTTTCAAGCGACAGATATCTCCTTAAATCAGCAATATTGGAAATGTTGGCGCTCAGCTCAAACTCCTTTTTGAAAAAGTCTTTTAACACGGCAAATACCTGTATTCTCATTTTTTATCCTCCTATGTGAAGCATACTTAGTTTGCTTCCTGTAAATTTTATGGTTTGTTTTTGTTTTAGTGCTTCTTTTAAGCTCAGGTCCAGCAAAGCCGGATCTGAAATGTCCCTGATAGAGATGGGTTGGTTGCTGCTCAGGCAGCCGTAAATGTTTCCATACGCATCCAGTCGCAAGCGATCACAATCTGTACAGAAAGGCTGACTTTCGTTGGCAATGATGCCGAAAATATGACCAGCCTCGGTTTGCCAGTAATTGGCTGTAGCGCTTTTTGTTCTTTGAACAGGGGTAAAGCGGTGCCTTGTGCTGATCAGCTTTAAGATCTCAGCTTGCGAAAAGAAATAGTCATCTGCCTTGCCATGCAGATGCCCCATCGCCATGATTTCTAAAAACCGGATGATGAGCTGCTGATCAGCGGCATATTTCAATAATGGGATCACCTGATTCTCGTTCAGACCCTTCATGATCACCGAATTTATTTTTACGGTAATGCCGGCATGCAACGCGGCATCAATTCCCTTGAGTGTTTGCTCGAGTCCATGTCTTCTGGCCATCATAAAAAATGTCAGGGGGTCTGTTGCATCAAGTGAAACGTTGATGGCGGTTAATCCGGCAGCTTTTAAGGCTGAAGCCTGTTTCTGGAGCAGGAGTCCGTTTGTGGTCAGGTTCAGGTCTGTGATGCCCAATTTCCGAACCCCTTCAATCAAGGCCGGAAGTTCTTTATACAGCAATGGCTCACCTCCTGTAAAACGAATGCTTCCGAGGTTGAGGCGTTCATGTAGCCGAATGATAAGGTCTGTTAATTCTTTTGTTTTCAGGTTATTTCCCTTATTGACGGCGTTGTTTTTTTGATCATCATCATTGCTGTAACTGCAATAAGTGCAGGCCAGATTGCAAGTGTTGATCAGGCTGATTCTTAGCGTTTTAAATGTTCGTCCGAAATGGTCTTTAATCTCTTCCATCACATGAAAAATAAAAGTTTAACAGATGCAATGGTGAGTACGGCACTCAGGAGGCAACGTACGGTTAGGTGCTGAAACTGACTGCTGCCAAAATAAGCACCGGTGATCCCGCCGGTTGCCGCCATAATAAACCAGGTAATGGCAGAAGGGCCCATAACCAGGACTGCTGAGCTCCCCAGTAAGCCGCTCAGGGAGTTTAGTACAATAAATAAGGCAGATGCAGCAGCAGCCTCTTTTACATTTGCCCAGCCGAGCAGAATGAGCACCGGACTTAAGAATATGCCACCACCAATGTTCAGCATTCCCGAAAGGCCACCGATTAATGCGCCGATTAGCAGGGCAGGTCCGGGTTTAACCGTTTTGAGCTCTTCCTTTTCTTTAGGTTTAATGCCAAGGAGCTTAATGATGGGTAACAGGAGTGCCAATCCTAATAAATAATGGTAAATGTTCCCTTCAAGGGAGTATTTTGAACCTATAAATGCTGCAGGTATGGAAGTGAATAGGAATAACCTGCACAATTTCCATTTGAAATATCCTGCTTTCCAGAATTGGTAAAATCCCATGCCTGCAACCAGGATATTCAGAATGAGGATAAGGGGCTTATAGGTATTAACCGGGATAGCAAACAAGGAAAGGACAGCAATGTAGCCACTGGCGCCACCATGGCCAACTGAAGCATACAGAAAACCTACAAGGTATAATGCGAATGCGATGCTGAGGTCTAGTTCCATAACTTAGAGTGTATTTAGGGTTTCTTTAATAATTGAGTTGAATTCGCCGGGCCCTGACTCACAAAGCGGGCAGCAGTAATTTTCAGGAAGGGCAGAAAATGGGGTTCCCGCAGGGATACTAAGACTTTCTTCGCCCCAGGCTTCATCATAAATACTGAGGCAGTGTCTGCATTGATACACATAGGTTAATTCAGGTTCAGCCTGACTGCTGGTTTCATAATAATGATCTTCCTGTTTTCCTGCAACAAGTGTTTGCTGCTGATAGTAGGCTTCACAAAGTTCAGTCAGGCCAGGGAGCAATGCTGCTCTGCTAATGCCGGTCGCGTAACTGAGGTAATGCTTGGAGTTGGGGTTGAAGTTCAAAGTGTGAAGCAGGTCAAAACGGTCATCACCTGCTTCGGGAGTTTGTTTTCTGATGATTACAGACCCAAAAAGTCCGCTTTTCGGATTGATTTTAATGGCAAAACAAAGCTTGAAGGTTCGCAGGTCAGCAGCATTGAAACCTTTGATTAACTCGTGTTTCAGCTTTATTCCTTCCTCACACAGGTCTTCCGTTTGCCAGTTCAGTTCGTTGGAAGCATGACGCACATTGATCCGGTTTTTATCCAGTGCGGTATTCCATAATTTCCGGTCGGCCGGTGCTACTCCTTTGATGATAATGGATTTCCAGGGCGTAGTGTAGAGCTGTGCGATCCGTGTTCTGCTGCATATATCGCAAAGGTCCTTAAGGAAAACAAGAGGGAACAATTCGTTCCTGCGATAAATACCCAGCCAGTACTTTTCATTATATTTATTAAACCCTTCGTAA
The DNA here is from genome assembly GCF_900129215.1 of Pedobacter caeni. Taxonomy (GTDB): domain Bacteria; phylum Bacteroidota; class Bacteroidia; order Sphingobacteriales; family Sphingobacteriaceae; genus Pedobacter; species Pedobacter caeni. The sequence goes on from NZ_FQUQ01000001.1 coordinate 493,273, forward strand.
TATGGTAGCTGGAAGTCCGGAAGCTTAAGTGGGGTAGAGGCCGGCTGAGATACAAAGCTGCTCGTTGCCTTAACCATTGTTTCGAGCTGTTGCCCTTCAATTTCCGGTTGGTCAAAATATAAGTCCCTCCGGGTTAATATGATGCTTTCAATTGCTTCAGTCAATGCCGGAATGTCTTCTGAATAGACAAGAGAGGACCAGTAATAGATGATATTGGTTTTGGGAAAACGAATATATAGGTGCCAGTAGCTACCAATGTCTGAGGAAATGAAATTTAAATTTCCACTAAAAAAAGGAATCAGCGTCTGGCTGTCATCGATCAGGTTTATTTTAAGGCCGGGGCTGTAATTGAAATTATCCAGAATGTCTTTGTAGACGCCTTCTCTCAACCAGTTTGAATTGTTAAACAGGTCTTCAGCTACGTATGAGCTGACAATGTTCGGATGTCTGTCTGCATCTGTTTCAAAATCAGTATCCGATATAAGAAATCCATGTTCAATATCTTCCAGCTGAGCAGATGTGGCTGTAAAATAAAGCTGCTGCCGGGTTCCGAAGCGGATATTTTCTATACCTGCTTTTTCCAGTATGTCGAGCATCACAGAAAGATCACCTACAGATATGATCCCTCCGGGGAGGTTAACTTTGATCTGATGATTTTTAATTTCGCTGTTTTCCATACTAAGCTGTTTTTTCTAAAGATTTGCTTCGTAGGACTTCCTGAAGAATCAGTTTCACTTCCGGTTTGCAGGAGCCGCAACCCATTCCGGCGCCTGTCGTCTGACAAAGCTGTGTCAGATCTTTGCAACCGGAGGCGATTTTATTCTGCAGGTTTCCTATGCCCACATGATTGCAGCTACAGACCAGTTTTCCGCTCACTGGTTCTGTCTTTTTTCCGCTTCTAAGCAATTGTAACCGCTTGTCGCTCAGTTCTGTCTTGTTGGCAATCAGATCTCTGAATTCCATAAATTCAGTTTTGTCGCCTATCAAAATGGTTCCTACTAGCTTGTCCTGATGAATGATACACTTTTTATAATAGCGCTTGGTTTTATCGATAAACACGATTTCTTCATAATTTACCTGATCCGGGCATTCGGAAAGACCGATGCTGCAGAGATCAAATCCCTGGATTTTAATGATGTTCATAAATAAACTCCCCTGGTAATAGCTGCTGATGTCGCCATTATGGAATTTCGCCACCACTGCCGCCTGTTGCTCTGCTGCAGCAGTTATCCCATATAATGTTCCCTCAAACTCGGCAATTTCCCCAATGGCATACACTGAGGGGTCGCTGGTTTGCAGGCGCTCATTGACCAGTACACCGCGTTTGCAATCCAGTCCGCATTCCCTGGCCAGTTCAATATTGGGGGTGGTACCGATGGCCAGGATTACGGCATCGCAGTTTATTCTTCTGCCACTTTTCAACTCAATTCCGGTTAGTTTAGAGCGGCCATAATAAATTTGCACCTCATCATTGTAATAGATATCACAGCCCTGATCAACCATTTCTTCATGTAAAAGCTGACTGCCCAATGGATCAAGCTGCCGGTTCAGGAATCTGGAAACCCTTTGAATAATGGTAATCTGTACCCCAATTTCACGGAGGGAAGCTGCCATTTCCAGGCCAAGTAATCCACCACCAACAATTGCTACATGTGCTTTTTTTGGAATATGCTTTTTGAAATTATCTGCATCATTGCGGTTACGCATTGTGAAAATACCAGGCAGTGATGGTGCGTTTTTTGGTAGGGTAGCCCTGCTTCCGGTAGCCATAATCAAGACATCATAAGGTGTTTTCCTCCCTGTATTGTCTGTGACGTATTTTTTCTCCCGGTTAATGGATTCAATGCCAATGCCCCTTAAATGCCGGATGTTATACTCAGGTTCTTCCTCCTCCTTCATCTTTACCAATTGCTCCCATTTTTGCGTTCCGTTGATATAGTCGGGCAACATCACCCGGTTATAAAAAGGAAGGTTTTCTGTGCTGAAAACTGTGATCTCGTCCCTTGTATTGATTTCACGGTAAGACCTCACAAAGCCATGACCCCCTGCACCAGCACCGATGACTACAATCCGCTGGAAATCTTTCCTGTATTTTTCAATACGTACAGCACAATATTTGAAGTCCGGTTCTTTTGACTCAGGATCAATGATGGTGCTGGTAAGGTTATTGGCACGGTTCAGGTCGCTCCCCAGAATCTTTCCCCAATGCATCGGAAGAAATACGACACCTTGTTTTATCGTGGCCGATACCTTTGCTTTTACCTGTACTTCACCACGTCTTGAGCTGACCAGAAGTACCTGATCTTCTGTAATATCCAGTAATGTTGCATCAGCAGGATGAATTTCCAGAAAACTATGCTTTAGGTGTTGTTTCAATTTACTTACTTTCCCGGTTTTCGACATGGTATGCCATTGGTCGCGTATCCTTCCTGTGGTTAAAATGAAAGGAAAGTCTTCGTCGGGCAACTCACTTTTCAGTTCATCTGAGGGGCTGTGTATAATTGCCTTTTTGGAAGGGGTGTGAAACAGATGATTGGTAAACAGGCGTTTGGTACTTCCTGTTTTCTTATGGTAGGGCCATTGTACAGTTTTGCTGTCGTCTATCTGTTTGTAATCCAGACCACTGATGTTGATGCTGGTCCTGTAGGTAAGCTTTGTATGCTCTTTGTAGATGTCTTCCATACATTTATACTCAAAGCCTTTGTAGCCCATTTTTGTGGCAAACCGGCAGATGATCTCTGCATCAGGTAAAGCTTCTCCAGGAGCGTTGGTCACTTTTTGCAGGTGGCTGATCCTCCTTTCGGAATTGGTCATTGTTCCTTCCTTTTCTGTCCATGCCGCGGCGGGCAAAATCACATCAGCATAGGCCAGGGTTTCGGCCTTGTCTGTGATCTCCTGAACCACTACAAACTTTGCTTTTTTTAAGGCCTGCTCTGCAAATCTTGCATTAGGTAAGCTTGTTAATGGATTGGTACACAGTATCCATATGGCTTTTAACCTTCCGTCATTTAACGCTTCGAACATTTCGGTTGCCGTAAAGCCCGGTTGATCTGAAATGCTTGTCCCTCCCCAGAATTTTTGTACTTCTAGGCGGTGTGCCTCATTGTTCAGGTCCCTGTGTGCAGGCAACAGGTTGGCCAGGCCGCCAACTTCCCTTCCGCCCATAGCATTGGGTTGTCCGGTTAAGGAAAAAGGACCTGAGCCTGGTTTACCGATATGTCCGGTGATCAGGTTCAGGTTAATCAGGCTCAGGTTCTTATTCACCCCTATAGAACTTTGGTTCAGGCCCATTGTCCATAAGGTTAAAAATCCTTTGGCATCGGCGATATAGCTTGCTGCAAGCGCTATTTCCGACACCTTAAGGCCACAGATCAATGCAGCCTCATTTAATGTTTTTTCAAATACTTTTTTCCGGTAATCCTCAAAGCCTGTGCTGTGTTGGTTAATGAAATCAAGATCTATGTTTCCCTTTTCGATCAAGAGCCTTCCTATGGCATAATTCAGGGTAACATCTGTACCAGGATGGAGTTGAAGGTGGAGGTCTGCCAGTCCGCAGGAATCCGTGGCCCTTGGATCGGCAATAATTAGTTTAACTCCTGGATTTGCTGCTTTATGTGCTTCGATCCGACGCCAGAGAATAGGATGGCACCATGCCGGATTGGCTCCGGTGATAAAAAGGCAGTCTGCCAGCTCAATGTCCTCATAACAAACAGGTACACTATCTTCACCTAAAGCCATTTTATAGGCAGTAACAGCACTACTCATGCATAACCGGGAATTGGTATCTATATTATTGCTGCCGATAAAACCTTTGATCAGTTTGTTAATGACATAATATTCCTCTGTAAGGCACTGGCCGGAAGCATAGAAGGCGACAGAATCGGGCCCGTATTTATCGATAAAAGTTCTGAATACGGCTGCGGTTCGGTTCAGTGCATCATCCCAGCTTACTCTTTGCAAGGGGATGCTTTTGCCATACCGCATTTGCGGATACAGTAAACGGTCGCTTTTGTCGTTTACTGTATACTGAAGGTTAAGCCCTTTACTGCAAAGCATTCCACGGTTTACAGGATGGTCAATATCACCTTCAACAGCAATGTTATCATTTTTATCCAACGTTACTTTTACACCACAGCCGACCCCGCAATAGCAACAGGTACTGGTAAATACTTTATTTGTGTACGCTGACATAAGTTGCGGTTATATTAAGCTTGTAACAGCTCGGGTTTTATATTTTCAGTTTTTACTGCACCTTTAACCTTGAATTTTGTGATAAAGACGATCAGTCCGATGATGGCTACACCAATTCCGATGTAATGAAAGGCGTCTGCATAGCTGAGGTGTTCAGATTTAAACAGGAAACCAACCAGCATTGCGCCTATGTTTCCGCCGGCTCCTACGATGCCACTTACCGTTCCAATGGAATCTTTATTGACAAAAGGCACAATTCCGTAAGTTCCTCCATTGGCCATTTTAAGAAACAGGGCAAAGAACAACATCGCTGCGATAGCCATACCTAAGGTTTGTGATTGTGCAAAAAGACTGATTCCTATCCCTTCAAGTAGTAGTAGCCCGCCAAGTAATAGTCCTTTTCCACGTAAGCCGTATGACTTCCCTACTTTATCACTCACATAACCACCCAATGCTCTTGCAAATATGTTCATGCCACCAAATATGCTGGCCATAGCACCGGCCATGATCATGGATGCGCCAAACTGATCTGTAAAGAAGGTTGCTGCTACATTATCCACCGTAATCTCAATTCCAAAACAGGCGGCATAGGCGAGAGCAAGTACCCAGGTCCGGTAATCCTTTAGTGCAGTAACAAAGGACCCTTTCTTTGCGGTTTTAACAGCACTCCGTTCCAGCTCTCTGAAGTTTCCTTCAGGTGTATCTTTAGTGTAGTTGTAGTATATGAAGGCCATTATAATCAGTATGATACCTGGAATCACCATGGCCATTCGCCAGGAATCGGCCTGGCTTACAAAGCCCAGGCTGGTAAAGCCTGCAGCCAGGAGCGGCATGATTAAATTGGTGACGCCTCCACCCAGATTTCCCCATCCTCCGGTTACTGCATTTGCAGTCCCCACCACATTTGGGGCAAACATCATTGAGGTGTGGAATTGGGTGATGACAAATGAAGCACCGATAATTCCAATGATAAAACGGAATAATAAAAAACTCTCATAACTGTTGCTCAGTCCAATACACATGACCGGAACGGAACCGACAGCTAACAAAATGGTGTAAGAGAGACGCGGACCTAAGGTGTCACAGAGTTTTCCTATAATCAAACGGGCAATAATTGTAGCAGAAACAGAGGCAATAATAATGTTTCCTATTTGATCCTTGCTTAAATGTAATTGTTCGCGGATCAATGGCATTAATGGGGCAACCCCAAACCAACCAAAGAAGCAGAAAAAGAAGGTTACCCAGGTGATGTGAAAGGTTCGCATCTGAATACCCCTGGCTGAAAAAATGTTGAGTTTACTTAGTGGTTTTAAGTTGGTGGTCATGGTCTGTTTAGGTTTAGGTTCTGGAATCGATGGTCTGTGGGCTGTTTTTTATAGTGCTGAGTTAAAATGATGATGAAATGGATAGTAGGTGATGAGGGCTTCTTTGTTGAGTTGCATTAAAGCTGCAGGCTGCATAGCTAGGCCCTGAGCATGGACACCTGCGGTTACATCTCCGGAGCCGTTGAAAGGAATCAGGTTTAACCCACCGGAATTGCTGGTCCTGACCGGAAAAAACTCAGTTAATCCATGTTTCTTGGTTCTGACTTCTAAAAATGGTCGCATTTGTGAGGGGCGGGTCTGGTATCCAAAGCAGCGGTAGAGGTAATGCTCTACAAAAATGGTAAATGTGCTGAGGCAGGAAAGCGGATTTCCTGGTAGGGCAAAAACAATGGTTCCGGATTGCCCTTTTCCTATCAGAACTGGCTTCCCGGGACGGATGTTAACCTTATGGAATAAGGTTCTAACGCCCAGTTCCTGTAAGACTGCTGGCACGTGGTCGGCATCTCCGGCAGAAACGGCTCCGTTAATGACTACCAGGTCCGCTTCCAGTGCTTCTTTTAAAATATTTGTTAATTGCTTTTTGTGGTCCTTTACGTGTTCACATAGAATAGGTTTAATTTTCCATTGATGCAGCAGTGATCTCAAAAGATACTGGTTGCTGTTGCGGATCTGAAAAGGGTTGAGGCTCGCAGCAGGATCAATCACTTCATCACCCGTGGTGATCAGTGCGACTTTGGGTAGTCTGTACACTTGTAAAGTCGTTTTACCTACTGTTGCCAGCAGGGCAATAACCTGTGGTGTGCATTTTGAAGGCGCCGAAAGCAGTAAAGTTCCTGCTTTGCAATCTTCCCCTTTTCTGGCAATGTTCTGATAGGGCTTGAGGGCCTCAGAATGTAAGGTTACCCGGCCTTCAGATTCCTCTCCATCTTCTTTTCTGATGATGATGTTTGCCATTTCAGGAGTCGCAGCACCTGTCATGATTTTATAGCAGTAACCGGAGTTCAATGGGTATTTGGCTGGTTGGCCGGTAAATATGGTTTCTGTGATCTGGTATTTTCTGAGCCCTTTGTCCCAGTCGGCCTGCATGAACGCGAAGCCATCCATTGCCGCTCTGTTGAATGGCGGATAATCGCGGTCTGCGCAGATGTTTTCTGCGAGTATCCTGTTGTCTGCTTCGTCCAGATGGATCGTTTCTTTTTCAAAAGGAACCGAAATACCGGAGAGGATGGCGATTGCTTCGTCAAAATCGATGATGCTCAATGTCCGCCTCCCTTCATCATTTTACGGGCATGGAATATTCCCGGTAATACGGCTTCCAGGGACTCACGCGCCCCATCTGTGCTTCCGGGTAGTGTGAGGATCAGGGTATGTGAAATTGATCCGGCCACCGCGCGGCTCATCATGGCCATGGGGGTGCGCATTTGTCCGAAATTCCGCATCGCTTCCGTAATTCCATCTGCATCGCGTTCCAGGAGTTCAGTTACTGCAGAAACAGTATGGTCGCGTGGGCCGAGGCCTGTGCCTCCGGTAGTAAAGATGAAATGTACGTCTTCTGCTACCCATTTAAGCAATTGTTGTTGGATCAGCTTTTTATCGTCTGGAAGAACTTCATAAGCTTTTACGTTAGCATTGACCTGTTCGAGCATTTTTCTGATCATTATTCCGCTTTTATCTTCTCTTTTTCCTGCTGCTGTGGAGTCGGAGCACACCAGAATGGCGCAGACAGGAGGGCTGGAGAAATATTTCTTCCGGTCGCTTTTACCGCCTGTTTTGTGCAATAGTTTAATGCCGCCGATTTCCAGAGTAGTGTCAACAGGTTTCAGCATATCGTAAATTTCCAGAGCTGCAATGGAAACTGCAGTCAGCATTTCCATTTCGATACCTGTTCGGCCTATAGATTTTGCCTCTCCGTTTATGGTGATACATGGCCTCGGGTTGTCGGTCATCTGGAAGCTGATGTCCATTCCGTCTATCGTTACCGGGTGACAATGGGGCAGGAGCTGAGGAGTGAGTTTGGCGCCTAAAAACCCGGCAGCTCTGGCTACATCAAAGAGATTCCCTTTAGGAAGCTGGTTCTTCCTGATAAGGCCCAGCGTTTCATCTGTGCAATAGACCACTGCAACGGCTTTTGCTGTTCTTAATGTGATTTGTTTGCTGGTGATATCGCGCATAGCTCAGGTGTGTTTGAATTGGGAATTGAGGTTGGTGATTCCTTTTTTTAAACTAAAAGCATTTTTATAGCCCTTAGCTCTTAGTTTTTTTGCAGCCTGCAGGCTCCTTAATCCCGTCTGACAATAGAAATAGAAATGCTGATTGGCATCGAATGCGGTCAAGTCAAACTGTTCCAGCTCTTGTAATGGAATGTGTTTGCCGCCGATATGCTGTGCTTTTCTTTCGGCATTTGTTCTCACATCGATGAGCATTATTCCTGAGCTTTGTCTGCTGAAATCTTCTGCTGTCAGTTCTATGGCCTTGGTGATTTCGGAAAACCTGGAATAGCTTTTGGCTTTTGAAAACGGATCAGCGGTATAGTGGGTGAGTGTGGTGTTAAGGCTTAGTGCTTCAAAGCTGAGTAGTTTTCCCCTTAGTACTTCTTCGTGTTCTAAAGCGATTTTGATGACTTCATTAGCCATCATTGTTCCAATGATATTGGTGCTGATCATATAAGCGCCGCTTTCCGCACAGGAGAGCAGGTCTTCGTCGGCCTCCGGCTCCTTAAAAAGGCAGCGAAGCGTAGGGGAGTTTTGATAGTTGAATACGGTTAAATGTCCTTCGGTCTGGAAAATCGCTCCATATACAAGGGGCTTACCTTTTACAATGCAGGCATCGTTAATCAGGTATCTGGCCTGGAAATTATCAGTTGCATCCACCACGATGTCATAGGGTTCAATCAGTGGCAGGATATTTTCTTCGGTTACAAAGAAACAATGCTCCTGATAAAAAATTAAGGGATTTCGGGATCTGAGCGCAGTGATGGCGATTGTCGTCTTATGTTTTCCGGTATGTGCGTAATTGAAGAGTGTTTGTCTTGAAATGTTTGAGCTACTGATTAAATCTCCATCTGCCAGACCAATATTTCCTATCCCTGATGACGCGAGAGCAGTAAGGCATGGGCAGCCCAGTCCTCCTGTTCCGATCACAAGCACGCTGACTTTGTTTAGTGCTTGTTGTCCCTTAAGAGCAATGAAATCAAGCTTTAAATGGCTTTTATAGTAGTTGTTGTTCATACTCAGGCAGATGTTTATGCTTAATTCTTCAATCCAATATATACCAGTCCGTCTTCTACTTTTACCGGATAGGTTTGTATGGCGCATTCATCACCGCTCAGGCATTCTCCTGTTGACAGAGAGAATGTCTTTTTGTGGAATGGGCAGGCGATTTTAGGATCTTCTCCGGCAGATCCAATCATGCCGCGACTGAGTGCCATTTGCCTGCGGTGGGGACAAAGATTTTGTGTTGCATACCACTCATTGCGACGTGTAAAATAGAATAGTGCGATTTGATCATCACCACACTTGACACATACGCCGCCATTTTCTACTGCGTCTTCCACACGGCAGGCTGCAAACCAGTTTGTTGTTGTTTCTATCATGATTTCTATTTTTTAGATTAAGCCAGTGTCCAGTCTGTAGCTTTTTTCTGACCCCGCATTTCATCAAATTTTACCGTTGGATCTTTTTCTTCGGGAGCGTTTACGAAATGATTAAAACGTTTTCTGATCTCCGGATCTTCGATGGCTGTTTTCCATTCGCACTGATAGCTATCTACCAGCGCCTGCATTTCCAGTTCCCATTGTGCTGCCATACCCAAACTATCATTGATCACCACATTTCGCAGGTATTCTATGCCACCTTCCATTTTATTCAGCCAGGGGGCAGTCCGTGTTAAAGGATCCGCAGTCCGGATATAGAACATTAAAAAGCGGTCTATGTATTTGATACAGGTATCGCTGTCTGTATCGGCCACCAGTAAGAGCGCATGTTGAGGTTTACTTCCCCCATTGCCACATACATAAAGGTTCCAGCCTTTTTCTGTCGCTATGATTCCGAAATCCTTGCTTTGTGCTTCTGCACATTCCCGGATGCAACCGCTAACCGCTGATTTGAGTTTGTGGGGTGCGCGCAGGCCTCTGTAGCGTTCTTCTATTCTGATCGCATAGCTTACGCTGTCATGTAATCCAAACCTGCACCAGGTGCTACCCACGCAGCTTTTTACGGTGCGTAAGGCTTTTCCATAGGCATGTCCGCTTTCGAAGCCTGCAGCAATCAGTTCTTCCCAGATCAAAGGGAGGTCGCTCAAGTGTGCTCCAAACATGTCGATGCGCTGTCCGCCTGTTATTTTAGTGTACAGGCTGTATTTTTCAGCCACCTGACCAATGACGACCAGTTTTTCAGGAGTGATTTCTCCTCCCGGGATGCGGGGCACGACAGAGTAAGTGCCACCTTTTTGTATGTTGGCTAAAAAGCGATCGTTACTGTCCTGGGCGGTATCATTGCCTTTTTTGAGGATCATGTCGTTCCACAAACTCGCCAAAAGCGATGATACCAATGGCTTGCATACTTCGCAGCCATCTCCTTTGCCCAGGTTATCCAGTACCTGCTCGTAACTTTTTAGATGGTGTATTTTGATCAGATCATATAGTTCTTGCCTGCTTAAGTGAAAATGCTCACAGATTACGTTCCTCAGGTATTTGCCGTTTTGTTTCATGGTATGAACCATCAGGTCTTTTACCATGGGCAGGCAGCCTCCACAACCGGTTCCCGCTTTAGTGCATTTCTTTATGGCATCTAACGATTCGCAATTGTTTTCGCTTACGGCATCGCATATTGATCCTTTGCTGATACCTTCACAGCTGCAGATCAGGGCTTCATCAGGGAGTCCGGCAAGCCCTGCATTCTCGTTTTGTTTGCCACCTCCTCTGGAGCCAAGGATGAGGTCTTCGGGGTGGTCTGGAAGTAAAATCTTATTGTTTACCGTCTGGAGGAGCATATTGTAGGCCTCAGCTTCTCCGATTAATATTCCACCCAGCAGATATTTCCCATCATTGCTAATGTTAATGCGCTTATAAATGCCTTTATGGCTGTCTTCAAAAAGTATGGTTCTGGCATCCGGTTCTGTGGTAAAAGGATCGCCAAAGCTGGCTACGTCGACACCGATGAGTTTCAGCTTGGTGCTCATGTCAAAACCTTTGAATGTTTTATGGTCATCGCAAAGTTTTGCGGCGGCAACTTCCGCCATTTCATAACCCGGGGCAATCAATCCATAGATGTTATGGTCAAACAGGGCGCATTCGCCAATAGCAAAAATGGCAGGATCACTGGTTTGCATAAACTCATTTACAATAATACCCCCTCTTGTACCTACTTCGATGCCTGATAGCTTGGCCAGCTCATCTCTTGGTCTGATTCCCGCAGAGATCACGAGCATGTCTGTTTTTAATTCTGTATCGTCATTAAATTTTAAAGCGCTGATCCTGTCGGTTCCTTCTATACTGCTTGTTCCCTTATTGGTATAGATGTTCAGGCCTAAAGCGCTAAGTTTATTTTGCAGCATTCCACTTCCTGCGCTATCGATTTGCCTTGGCATTAAGCGTGGTGCAAATTCTATAACATTTGTCTCTTCGAGGTTTAAATCGATCAGGGCTTTTGCTGCCTCAAGTCCCAGTAGACCACCACCCAGTACGGTGGCTGCTTTTGCATGTACAGCATAGTTTTTAATCAGATCCAGATCATCAATGGTGCGATACACAAAAACACCCTCCTTGTCAATGCCGGGTATGTCGGGGACAAAAGGAGCAGAGCCTGTCGCAATAATCAGGTAGTCATACTCCTGGGTAATCCCCTTTGAGGAATGGACCGTTTTAGTGCTCCTGTCTACTTCTTTTACCGGATCATTTAAATAAAGTGTTATTTCCTGTTCGGAGTACCAGTCTTTTGAAGATAAGGAAAGGTCATCTGCCGATTTGCCGTTGAAATATTCGCTTAGATGAACCCTGTCATAGGCTATTCTCGGCTCTTCCCCAAAAATTATAAGGCTAAAATCATTTGATTTGGTCTTTATTTTCTCGCAAAATTTATATCCAACCATTCCGTTTCCAATTATAACTACTTTTTTGTGTTTCATGCCAGTTATTTTTTATTGTTTTATGGTTATTTTGATTTTTAGTAAATTATTTTTGGTTTTTTGTCTCTATTTGTTTGTTATAATTCTTTTAGTTGAATTTTAATTTGACATTTTGTCTAATTATTTTGTTTCTATTTTTGTTTTATATGATTTATGTGTTGTAAATATATGTTTTTGAAGTATTAAAATCAAAATATTATGATATTTATCATTAAATAGTCTATTTTTGAATATAATATTGGTGTATTTCTGTTTTTGTATCTAAAAATTAGCGATTATGTTAGAGAATACAAGTGATTTCGGGCTTTTTGTCTTAGGTGGAGGTCCTGGGGATCCGGAATTGATCACTTTAAAAGGATATTTGGTGCTAAAGAGGGCAGAAGTGATCCTTTATGACAACTTAATCAATAAAGAGTTGCTAAAAATCGCTCCGAAGGACTGTAAAATGGTTTATGTTGGTAAACAACCTTACGGAAACTACACTTCTCAGGAAGCTATTCATGAACTGATCAAAGAATATACGGACACACATCAGGTTGTGGTTCGGCTAAAGGGCGGGGATCCTTTTATATTCGGGAGAGGATTTGAAGAAGTGCTTTTTGCTGAAGAACATGGTATTCCAGCTCATTATATTCCAGGTATCAGCAGTATGCAGGCTGTCGGTCTGAGTGGAATCCCACTTACCCACAGAGGAATAAGTGAAAGCATGTGGGTAATCACAGGTACGAAGAAAGATGGCCATCTGTCATCTGATCTTAATTGTGCGATCAGGAGTAAAGCTACTGTAGTCATCTATATGGGAATGAGGAAACTGGAGGAAATCTCAGCGATCTATCAAAACGCAATGCTTGGCGATATGCCGGCAGCGATTATACAACATGCGAGTCTGCCTGCGCAAAAGAAAGTACTTTGTAAAGTAAAAGATCTTATGGTTGCTGCAGCAAATGCCGGATTAACGTATCCGGCAATAATTGTTATAGGTGGGGTGGCGGGAATTATTCATACCCCTGAAAAAAAATATTCTCATGAGAACTTATAAAATAGCAGCATTGTTTTTCTTTGTTTTATTAAGTGCCAGCTCAATATGTCATGGGCAGACTAACGTAAAAAGAGCTGTGGTGACGATAACAGGTCAGGTGCACAAAACTTTAGTTTTGAATGAATTGGAGTTGAACACATTCAGGCAAACCCAGGTATTAAGAAGAGATAAAGAAGGGCACAAGCATCGGTATTCCGGGGTGCTACTTCTTGATCTATTACAAAAAGCAGAAATTAATTCAGTTCATGGACCCGGTAGCAAAAACCTGAATAGGTATATTCTTGTGGAAGCCAGCGATGGTTATCAGGTAATTTTTACGTTGGCAGAACTGGATGAAAACTATTCCAGTAACCGGATTATCCTTGCCAATAGCAGGGATGGTGAGGCCTTGCCGGCTAACGAAGGACCTTTTAGGGTCATTGTACAGGATGGTAAGAAGCCGGCCAGGTGTATCAGGCAGGTGACTAACATAGCGGTCAGAATTGTGGATTCTAAATTTTAAAAAAAAACAGATTCAAAAAACAATTCTGAGTATCTGTGTGTTACGCCTATCTAAGACTCATACCTATGAATCTCGTAACATCCTCTCAAATCGAACAGGTTACGACCTGTCAGAGCCAGGTGCATGCCATTGCCCGGCTGATTATGCAAAAAAAATTCCAGGCTAACGAAATCGGCGATTATGTGATTGGAAATGTGTTGGTCGAAAATCAGAATTGCATAGACCATATTAATATTAAACGGTGTATGTCTGAATTTTCCGACCAAAACAACAGGGAAGCGGAGCAATTCTGGCTTCCTTATTTTGAGTTCTTCTTTCCTCCGGAAGAAAGCATTGTGATTGACCCGGAATTGTTTGACGCCATCAGTCACAAGGAACACCGGAAAGTGCATTTCTTCTTTCAAAGAATAAGGCCCAAGAACAAATTGGACTACAGATGGTATTTCTCTACTTCAAGACTTTGTCTGACGGAATGTGAAAACGTAGATTCCATCTTGTTCCATTATGCTTTTGAACTCATCAAGCCCGAATGTCATGCCATGAAGATGGAAAATCCCATGAGTATGGAAAATCCGGTGAATATAGAAAATGGCATTCGAACAGAAGAGGAGGATTATTCTCAGAAATACTGCACACGTGTCCTATTGTTGAGCAAGCGCGAGAAGGATATCATTAAGCTGATTGTGGAGGGGAAAAGCAGTTTCGAGATCGCCGAAAAGCTGTACATATCGATCCATACGGTAAACAATCACCGGAAAAACATCATCAGGAAGCTGGAAATAAACAACCTCTGCCAGCTGACGAAATTTGCCATTCTGTTTAAAATCATATAAACCCTTACAGATCCAAGGTCATTTTTTTATTACAAATGACTAATAGTAGCTATTGTGATTATTGTAAAACATGCTGAGCTTTAATAGAGTCAAGACCAACACTGATATTGACTTTTTGACCTGCATTTAACCTCTTTACAATGATCGACAACGCTCTCATATTGTTGAAATCTGAATTGACAGCTTACCTTGTTGCTAAGGGCGACAATGCAGCTAACGTCATCATCGATAATATCGGGCTTGCCGAAACAACAAATGGTGCTTCGTTGATTGATAATGTGGTGATCACCCTGGTGAATATTGAAGAAGAAAGCACCCTCAAAAATCAATCTCCTTTAAAACGTTTCCAAACCGGATCAGCCGTTTATGAGAATGCCCCGGTATGCTTAAACCTATATGTCTTAATGACCTGTAACTATTTTGGAGAAGGTTACTTACTGGCCTTAAAAAGGTTGTCGATGATCATTCAGTTTCTTCAGAGTAAGAACTCCTTCTCTTCGGCTTCGGCCTCAAGTGGATCAAATGATCCTAAGGGTCGTACGGAGCTGAAATTTACAATGGAACTATATACCCTCACTTTCGAACAAATTAATCATTTGTGGGGATCTCTTGGTGGAAGGCAGGTTCCTTTTGCCATGTATAAACTGCGGCTTGTAGCCATCTCTGAACATGCAATTGTAAGAGAGGTACCGCTGATAGAAGAAATTGAAACCAATATTTCAACCTTATCCGGCCATAATTGATGAACATGGTATATAAAATATTGTTTGAAGTAAAGCTCTTACATGAATTTTATCTGACAGATAGAGCCGGGAAGAATATATTTGAGCTGAACTCACAAGCCGGCCGGCTGAATTTCTTAAAAGCGCGTTTTGAAAGCGATCAGGAAAATATCAATGGAGATATTGCTTTTGAGGTCCCTGCACAGGCAAAGGTCATATTTGATCATTATCATTTAAAATTACTGCCTGCCTATGCAGGATTCAAAATAGCAATCGGGGTGATTCCTGAAGTGTTGCCTGGTGGGGTTAAGGTTTACCAGCCCAGACATCCATTGCCCGACAACCTGAGCATCCCCGTCTTAGCAGTTAAAAAAAGCGCACGTCTGGATGGTTTTACCAATGGTAAAATGGAGCGGGTGTTGCCTGCGGCCTTTTATTTTTCCAATGACAGCGCCATAACCGGCGATCGGATCTGGCCCTTCTTATCAGCAGATATTCCTGCATTTGATGGCAGTGTAGCTTATGAACAAGGAGAACTGTTAAAGTTTGCTGCCAATGATTACCGGGAATTTTATAGAGATGATGCAGATGCTGAACAGTGGATCTCCTTATCCGGGACCGCCTTTGCCAACGAAAACGACCAGGTCCTGTTGCCACTTAACTTCTATTATGCCTTTCCGAAAAGCAGTATGGTCAGCAAAGTCAGCTTTAGCTTAAAAGACAAAGACGGAAACCTGCTGGATAAGATTCAATTTGAAAATGACAAGGCCTACCGAAAAGTATTGCTGGCCATCGATGAAAAGAAAGTTTTACAGCTGCCAAATGCGAAGGCGGACGGTCAGTTGATCTATACCTTAGAGGTGGAAGGTGACGGTGGCTATCATAAAATCCATAAGGTCATTTTTTATCAGGATGAGCAGGAGATCAGAAACAGCCTTGGCCTGATCCTGATGAAAGTGAAAGCCAGTCAACCGGCTTACGACCTTTTAGACAATGATGGCAGGCTCCTCGCTCAAAAACAACCTGATGGCACCTTCAACCCAGGTCCGCCTGTGTTTGAGCTGAACTTCAAAAGCAAGCTTTCTTTCTGGCGCTACATCAACAACAGGAGGAAAGATCTGAAAGCCGGCATGCATCCTGATTTCCTGTTGTCAAAAAACGGCAAACTCATTTCCAAAAGGCCAAGGGCAGTTACCCATACCGCCACCTTATACAGAAGACCAGACAATACCTTATATTACCTGCCAAATCCAGAACCATATCAAACCATAATCCTTGAAAGTAATAAGATGTATAGTGATATAATGGTGCAGGAATCAGCCCTGTTTCCTTTAGCACCTTAGTCAGAAATGTATTTTAAAAATTTAATTAACTAAATAACATTTGTTATGTCAGATTATAAAACCCCGGGAGTTTATATTGAGGAAATTCCGCATCTCCCACCTTCTATCGCATCTGTAGAAACAGCGATCCCTGCGTTTATCGGCTATACCCAAACGGCGCAATGGAAAGAAAAAGATGACCTGAGAAATGTGCCATGGAGGATCGAATCCATGCTGCAGTATGAACAGTATTTCGGGTATCCCGATCCTGAAAAGGAAAGCATCACGGTTTACTTTAATGGCAGCGAGGTGAACGCCAAAGTGGATGACACAAAAAGGTCTAAGTTTTTAATGCATTATTCTATGCAGCTGTATTTTGCAAACGGTGGTGGCGCCTGTTGGATTACCTCTGTGGGAGATTATGTGGCTACAGGAGGAATTATTATGGCCGATCATCTTAAAGCTGGCCTGGCAGAAGTCGCGAAAATAAATGAAGTAACACTTCTGGTTTTTCCTGATTCTATTAACCTTGCAAAGGATGATTATTATACTTTACATGATTTAGCCATCGACCAGTGTGTATTGCTTCAGGACCGTTTTACGGTGCTGGATGTCTATCATGATGTCGCGAATAAAGAGAACTGGGCCGGGGACATCAAATTCTTGCGGGATACTTTGTCCGGTAACACCGATGATCTTAAATATGCTGCGGTGTATTTCCCTAAAATATACACCGGGGTCGATTATTATTATAAAATGCCAGAAAACCCGACCAAAGACAATGATGACTTAGTTAAGATTGTCGGTATACCAGGTATAGAGCTGCTTTCCGGTTTAATAAAGGAAAATAATGCGAAATACTTTCAGGCTAAAAGTGCAGTAACCAATATCCAGATGTTATTGCCAGCTTCGGCAGCGGTAGTCGGGGTATATGCGCAGGTAGACAATGCACGTGGGGTATGGAAAGCTCCGGCTAATATTAACATTACAAATGCCTTGCGACCTGAGTTTTTGATTACCAATAAGCAGCAGGATGACCTTAATGTGGACATTACGGCCGGAAAATCTATCAATGTGATCAGGACATTCGCAGGGCGTGGGCCCGCAATTATCTGGGGGGCACGCACCTTAGCCGGAAATGATAACGAGTGGCGTTATGTGCCGGTAAGAAGGTTCTTTAGCATGGTGGAAGAATCTGTTAAAAATGCTACTGAGCAATTTGTATTTGAACCCAACGACCGCAATACCTGGGTAAGAGTGAAATCTATGATCGAAAATTACCTGACACAGCAATGGAAGACGGGAGCATTGATGGGCGCATCAACAAAAGAAGCTTTTTTCGTCCACATCGGACTGGGAGAAACGATGACCGAACTGGATTTATGGGAAGGGAGAATGATCGTGGAAATCGGGATGGCAGCGGTTCGTCCGGCAGAATTTATTGTGCTAAGGTTTATGCATAAAATGCTTGCTGAATCTTAATCATGGAATTGTTATTTATTGACCAATTAAATCTATCGTTATGGCCCCAATAGAAAACTCAGGTTCAAGGGAACAACAAAATGGGAATTGCAGTGATGCAGAAGTAAAGACAGCAACACAAAAAAGCTTATACCGTATCAAAGAAGAGTACTGTAAAAAATTAAAAGTGAAAGAGGCAGAACTGGTGGAAATGGAAATCACTTCTTATGGTACACTATTGAGCTATGAAAGGAAGAAATGCACCTTTGTAAAGACGGAGAAAAACTACCTGCTGGTCAGGAACCTTGAACTTAAAATAGGGGTTGAGCTGATTCAGGCCTCTGATGAGATCAAGAAGAATGTAGTGAGTTATAATACAAGGAATACCGCCTTGGTGGATGCCCTGAAGGCTGTGATGAAAACAGCAAAAGAAGCTAAAATGAAATTTGGAGAACTCCGGGAGGCGGGAGGTAAGCTGGATGGCTGCATGAAAGACAGTTGCAATTCAGGACAGTTGAAAATCATCGGATGTGCGGATGATGACGATTGTAATGATTCCAATAAGCAGTTCGAAAAGCCGAAAAAACCAGATCCTTGCCGGGATGTTTGCCACATTTTGAAAGAGTTGATCAGTACGCCTGACAGCCTCTTTCAGGACATCGATATCATCTTCAATTCAGCGGCAGAAATCATCGGTATTCAGTCTTTCTCCAATATCAAAACGCTGGAAAAATTCCAATTGGATTTTGCAGCCAATGCGAAAGGGTTTGACGACCTGATTCAGGCACAAATGATCAGTGGCGGTGTGAGCCTGAAAAAGGCACAGGAAGAATTGGTTCTGGTGATCAAAACTTTGACACAGTCTGGTTATACTTTGTACAACAAACGGAATGAGGTAGAAACAATTGATAAGACAACAAGCTACCTCTGTTGTCATAAATGTACTTGTATAGATGACTGCGGCTGTGATGGTGACAATGAAGAGGATAACAGGTTGAAAGATTGTAAATGTAAGATCTGCCAAATATGTAAAGACGTGACAGAGATCTATTCAGGTGATGGTCAATCAAATTATGATTCGGGGGATTAACCCGATACAGGAGATGTGCTAATCTATTAAATCATTAAAATTACTATTATGCTAGTCTACAATAAAATATGCAACGATGACAAGGAGAAAAAGGATTGTTGTGATAAAAATCCAGGCCACGAAAACGAAGGAGGGGATAGTTGTTATGATACCTGGGTAAAGGACCTGAGACAGGTTACCTCCGACTGGAGAAAAGCGAATGCCGTTGCCCTGAAGACGGAAACAGAGTATGGCCTTGTCCTGGAAGAGCGGGACAGACTGAAGGCCTGGCGGAGTGATTGGGAAGCTACCGATGAAAAAGTCGATGCCCTATGCCGTCAGCTGGAATTGTTCATGCTCCACCTTGTGAAAGTAGGTATGGTAACTGAAAAGACCTATGAAGCTATAGAAATACTTTTCTGCATGACCGAAGATTTGTATATCCGGGTTGATAAACTTAAAACAGGATATGATAAGTTATTGCAATGTATCCAGTGCCTGAACAGACCTGAACTTGGGCCGGGAATTGGCATCATGAAATGCATAGAGAATTATGGTGCAAAACTGGATGCAGTGATTCAAACAAGAGATGTATTGATTACTCAGATCATAACCGCACTGGAGCTTGCCTACGATATGCACATTAACATTTCTGAGGAGTACGGTTTGAAAAGTGTAATTCTCTACTGGAAGAAAAAATTCAATTGCAAAGGCCCTTGTGGTTGTGACCATAACCACAATACACAACAGGCTAAAATTGTACCCGGTAATCAGGGCAATGATTCCTGCAAACTGCAACCCCGCATTTCTTTACCTATAGACGAAGATGATTATTTCACCGGCCTGGAAGACGATTATAAGAAGGTGAAGGAAGAGTTAGACCGCCTTAAAGTAGAACTGGATGCGGCAAGGGAAAAGAGAGATACCCTGCTGGCTTGCAAGCAAAGTCTGGAAAAAGCAATTGAAGAGGTGAACCCCGCAAATAAATGTAAATAAATACCCGAAAAATAAAACCTACCATTATGGCAACTGATCCTAAAAAGAACTATCCTCTTCCTAAATTTCATTTTCAACTGGATTGGGGAGGAACTAGAATTGGGTTTACAGAAGTAAGTGGACTTGATTTTGAAACTGAAGTGATTGAGTACAGGGAAGGAAGTAGCCCGACTTATAATAAAAGCAAACAACCTGGACTGACAAAGTATGCAAATGTGACCCTGAAAAGGGGAACTTTTCTTGGCGACTTTGAATATTTTGAGCAATGGAGGAAAACCATGATGTTCCAGGAAGGAAAAGAAAAATTCAGAAGGGATGTCACCATCCGTTTGCTGGATGAAGAACATCAGCCCATCATCTCCTGGACCCTATCACGTGCCTGGCCCTCTAAGGTGCAATCTACCAATCTGAAGGCGGATGCAAATGAAGTAGCCATAGAATCGATTGAGCTGGTGCACGAAGGGCTCTCCATTGTTGAAGCGAAAAAATAAATGCGGTAGTCATGGCAGATCAGTTTTATGAAACGGTTAATTTTCATTTTGCAGTCAACTTTGCACTGCGGGGTGCAAAATCTGTGGATGTTAAATTTCAATCGGTCACGGGTTTAGATTCCACTATTGATATCGAATCCATTAAGGAGGGGGGAGAAAACCGCTTTGAACATGTGGTGCCCACAAGGCGCAAATATGGTCCGCTGATCCTGAAAAGAGGCCTCTTGGCTCCAGGTGCATCAGGGATTACAGATTGGCTTAAAAGAGCATTTGATGATCAGGTTTATGAAACACTGGAGACGGTCGTGATCAATTTACTGGATGAGGAACATCAGTCTGTAATGCATTGGAAAATCAATAATGTATGGCCCCGAAGCTGGAAAATCGGAGAACTGAATGCCGGAAGAGGAGAGATCCTGATCGAAACACTGGAATTGAACTACAACCGCTTAATTTTTCAAAAATCATAGTTATGCCAATCGAAATACGGGAGCTGATCATTAAAGCAACGATTGTGCAGGACGGAAATCCTGCCAGCCATAACAGCAATTCTGTAGTGAACAATGGGGTTAGCCCTTCGGAGGAAGTGATAAAAATATGCATCGAAAAAGTATTGGAAATTTTAAAAGAAAGAGATGAGCGCTGATTACATGTCCGGGAAATTAGAGAAGTTACTGATTTATTCTTTTACTGACCGCAAGTTTCAGATCAAGGATGCGGAGCAAAAGAATAAACCGGCTTTTGTAGCGCCCATCAATCCGGAATCTTTTTCCAAAGGCTATAAAGTAGAACATGATGTCCAGCGGCCGCACGGAGCAGGATCTGCTGAGGTGAAATTTAAGTCTACCGCTCCGGAAGAACTCAAACTGGAATTTATTCTGGACGGTACGGGCACTATGGAAGGTTATTGGGCAGCATATAAAGATAAACCGGTTCATGAACAGATGAAGATTTTTATGGACTGTGCGTACAATTATAAAGGGGATATTCACCGGCCAAATTTCCTGTTGATCATCTGGGGCTCAGAGATTAAATTCAAATGTGTGCTGACCAGCCTTGATGTGAATTATACTTTGTTTAAACCCGATGGATCACCATTGAGGGCCAGGCTTACGGCCACCTTTCTGGATTATCAATCCCGTGAAGAAAGAATTGCGGAAGACAAGCCGGCTTCTCCGGACCTTACCCATCATAGGGTCATAAAACAGGGTGATCGAATCGACTTACTGACCTATAGCATCTATAAAGATCCTAAATATGTAATGCAGGTAGGTAGAGCCAATGGCCTCAGCTCTATCAAAAAACTAAAAACAGGAAATGAAATCTATTTTCCACCCTTTGATAAAAATGAAATCTGATGGAAGAACTGATTATACCCAACCCATCTGCACATGATGTAGCCAGCTTTAATGTATTGCTGGACGGTAAAGCAATGGATGCTTCTTATGAGGTATTGAGCATTTCTATTGAAAAAGAAATCAACAGGATCCCTACCGCAAAAATTGTGTTAAAAGATGGAGACGCTTCGCTTACCGACTTTGAAATCAGCAATAAGGAAGATTTTGTACCGGGAAAGGAAATCATCATAAAAATCGGTTTCGACAGCAATAATAACAAGGCTTTTAAAGGAATAATCACAAAACATACGATTAAAGTAAAGGAAAACGGAAATACACAACTGCTGGTAGAGTGCCGGGATCTGTCAGCACGTATGACCATCGGCAGGCATAGCCGTTATTTTTTAAATAAGAAAGACAGCGAGGTTTTTGATAGCCTGATCGGGGAATACAAAGGGCTTTCCGGAGATATTAAACCGACAACCCTGAAGCATAAAGAACTGGTGCAACACCACCTCAGCAATTGGGATTTTATGTTGCTCAGGGCTGAAGCGAATGGGATGCTGGTCAATGTGGATGATGGAACGGTTAAAATCAGTAAACCAGATACGTCCCAGGACCCTGTATTACAGGTGGCTTATGGATCGTCGATTATAGAGTTTGAAGCAGAAATGGAGGCCCGTGGCCAATGGGCCAATGTATCCGCCAGCTCCTGGGATTATACAAATCAGGCGCTGTTTAAAGCAGAAAGCTCAGAAGCCGGATCCTTTACCCAACATGGAAATGTGTCGGGTGCTGATTTGTCGAAAGCAGCAGATCTGGACAAGTTTCAGTTACAGCATAGCGGCCACCTGCTGGAACAGGAGTTACAGGACTGGGCAGATGGAACGATGTTGCGCAGCCGCCTCGGGAAAATCAGAGGCCGGGCCAGGGTTTCAGGTTTCGCAGGAATTAAACCAGGCCATATGCTGAAACTCTCGGGTGTAGGCAATCGTTTTAATGGAAACGCTTATGTAACCGCAGTTAAACAGGATATAGGAGATGGCACCTGGTATACACACATTCAGTTTGGACTGGATCCGGAGCGATATATGGCTGCACAGAAGGAGGTGAATGACTTTGCTGCGGCTGGTCTTTTGGGCTCCATACATGGCCTGCAGATTGGCAAGGTGCTGCAGCTGGAAAACGATCCCGATGGAGAAGACCGCATCCTGGTAAAGATTCCGGTGATCGATAACAGCTCCAACGGAACCTGGGTAAGAGTGGGCTGCCTGGACGCCGGTTCAAACAGGGGGTCTTTTTTCAGACCGGAGATTGATGATGAGGTCATTGTGGGCTTTATTAATGATGATCCCCGTCATGCGGTGATGCTGGGCATGCTCAATAGCAGCGCGAAGAAAGCTCCGCTCAAGGCGCAGGATGCCAATGATGAAAAAGGTTTTTTCACCCGAAGCAGCATGCGCATTCATTTTAATGACAATTCCAAAACCATTACCATTGATACCCCGGCAGGAAACAGCATTCAGCTGGATGAGCAGGGCACAAAAATTGAAATTAAAGACCAGAACAACAATAAAATAACGATGAACAGCAGCGGAATTTCTATGGAAAGCCCGAAGAATATTGAAATAAAAGCAGGAGTAAACCTGACGGTCAGCGCTGGTGCAAGCTTGTCCATTTCCGGAGCATCAATCGCCGTAAAAGCAGATACGAGCCTGGGGCTGGAAGGCGCGGCAACAAAGCTTTCTTCATCTGGTATTACAGAAATAAGTGGATCATTGGTGAAAATAAACTAAGAAGATATGCCTTCAGCAGCAAGAATAAGTGATATGCATGTTTGCCCCCTGGTAACCGGGGTGGTGCCGCATGTTGGGGGACCGGTATCTGGCCCTTCAGTACCTACAGTGTTGATTGGAAGCATGCCTGCAGCCGTTGTTGGTGACATGCTGGTATGTACCGGTCCGCCAGATACCATTGTAAAGGGATCGGCAACGGTATTGATCGGGGGCAAGCCCGCAGCGAGACAGGGAGACCTTACCTCACATGGTGGTGTAATTGTAGCTGGTTTTCCGACGGTACAAATTGGTGGTTAACTAAAATTAAACGAGATGGACAATTCTTTTAACTCATTTCTTGGAACAGGCTGGTCATTCCCTCCGGAGTTTAATTCAGAATCCCGGACAGTGGAAATGGTATCTGGTAGGGAAGATATAAATCAAAGCCTGAATATCCTGCTTTCGACCTCTTTAGGGGAGCGGGTGATGCAGCCGCAATATGGCTGCGACCTTACGGATTACGTATTTGAGTCTCTGAACAACTCTGTTATCGGCTATCTGAAGGACAGGGTCTCGAATGCAATCCTTTTTTATGAACCCAGAATAAAAGTCGAACTGATCACTGTTACCGCCAATGATTCCTTTGAACTGATTGAAGGCCGGTTTACAATAAGCATTGAATATTCGATACCGGGTACCAACTCAAGGTTTAACTACGTGTATGATTATTATAAAAATGAAGCATTAAAGCAGATTTAAACCATTGAATAACACAATACAGATATTATGGTATGTAAAGACCTCATACATCCTTTTCAGAATGATCCCGGTGTAAGTCAGCACCAGCGGATAATGGATGATTTGCTTTCCGGATCCGCGAAAATTGATGGCAGGTCTTTAGCCGATTTGCTGGATTATTTTGTGCAGTTATCCAGGCACATTAATTATTATGATACCTCTTTAAAGATTACTGACTGGCAGCCGTTTTTTCAGGGAAGTCTGCCCTTTGCGATTACTGAGATCCTGAAATATGATAAAAACAAAATCAGTAGTAAACTTGCGTTCTACAACGCTTTGTTTGATAAAAATCCAAATAAAACAAGCCTTCAGTTATTGTTTCGTTATGTATTCCATACGGTAATCAGACCGTTTAACACCTGGAGCTTAAAGCTTAAAGAAAGTGACCTGCCATTGGAGCTATTGCTGGATAAACTGATCGGCGACAAATTAGCGGCACCACTTAAATTGTTCATTACCCACTTAAATACCGCTGTGAAGTGGTACCGTATCAATTCCATTAACTTTAACGGGCTAATGGACAATGAGGCCTGGGGACTCGACATTGCCGATATCTACCCCTTTCTTGACCCGGATTTTTTTAAAGACCAGGGAAAAACCAAACGAAACCGCATCATTGCCCTCCGGAATGCAATGATGGAAGTGGTTCCTTGCTTTTTGGATGTAGTACAGGTGCTTGAAAGTAGTGCGGGTTTAAGTCTGGAACAGAGCCTCTTTCCTCTGAAGGAAGCGCTGAAGGAAAAACATGAACCACACCTGGCATTGCTTTTTTCTTTCCTGAAGTTGTTCCAGCATTTACAGGGAGATTTAAATACATTCACTAAGAAACACCTTGATTTCTTTTATAAAGAAGTGCTTTGCCTGAAAGCGAGGGAAGCAAATCCAGATCAGGCCCATGTGGTTTTTGATATTCAGAATCAGCTGAATAAATACCTGCTGGAAAAGGGACTGCTGCTGAAGGATGGAAAAGATGGCAATAAGGCAGAAATTTTGTTTTCCCTGGATGACGAAATTGTCGTCAGCAAAGCGCAGGTATCAGATAAACGCACACTTTTTATCAATAATCAGGTTCAGGGAGAGGATACTTATGTGGAAGGACTTTATATGGCGCCTGATGCGGATAAGGCTGATGGCATTGATAAGGCGTTTCAGGAGGATGTACCAGTCAGCTGGCCAACTTTAGGAGCAAAGTACAGTAAATATGTGGATCCTGAAAGTAAACTGATCAGGCCTTATCCAAGGGCCAGAATAGGCTTTGTCCTCGCATCGCCCGTATTGTTGCTGAATGAAGGGAACAGAACGGTGACGGTTACGCTTTCCTGCAATCTTAAGAAGGGTGCCTATAGCTTTTTAAAGGATGGTGATTCGAAATTTATTGATCCAGTTGATTTATATGAAGAGGTTCAGGGGATTCTTGGGCAAACATTTTATGTGTTCAGTCAGGATCTGATCGATTCTGTATTGAAAATGAAAATCAGCGAAACGATGGGAGAGAATTTGAAGGAAATTCTTAGGACCCTGAAGCCAAAAGCTGAAAAAATAGTGAGTGCTACTGATTTTGATAAGATCGCTTCAACACTTGAGGAAAAAAAGATTCTCCTGGAAACGTTTAAACCAAAAAAAGCATTAAATGTCCTTTTTAGTGGGGAGAAAGAATGGATCAGTCCGGCCGAGGTTCCTGAAATAAAACTGATCCCTGTAAAATCGACTGATGTGTTTAATCTCGTAATAATTGCAAAGCTACTCCCAGAACAGAAGGCGGTTACTTTCTACAATGCGGAGGCACTAAAGGAAGATTTTACAACCTTTATGCCGGTACTCAAAATTGAACTGGACGACAGGATTAAACTGAGTAAGGAGATCAAGTCGGACGATCGGGAGATCTGCTGTAAAAGAGTTGTTAAAGGAGGATCTCAGGATGTTTCGTTATATCACTTTTTTAGAAATGTAACGGTGCTTGCCGATACAAAAATCGTTGTTGAGGTATGTGGCCTTAAAAATTTTATTGTACAAAATGATGAAAGCGTACAGAATGTAAACGGACCGGTTTATCCTTTTGGAACCAGGCCATCAGTGATAGATTTTAATATCATTAACCCTGTTAAAGATAAGCCAGGGGAGGCAAATAAATCAGGGGGGGCAAAGAAAGCAGATGATGCAGTTAAATCAAATGAGTCAGATAAATCGGAAGATTCAAATGAGAAAAAACTGAATTTAGTTGGCCCAAATTTTTACATCGGCTCAAAAGAAGTTTTTTGCAAAAAATGGAATGAGGTTCATGTCAATCTGAACTGGAAGGATAAACCCTCTGATTTTAACGAATACTATAAGGGCTATGTTAGAAGAGAAAAACATCATGATTGTGATGATCCACTGAAAAATGATGTGGAGATTTATGGTTTAAATGAATGTGATTTTGAGATTAATCTGGCGCTGCTACAGGACGGTGTTTGGGATAAGGAGCTCTTTAATCTTCCTTATACCGATGCGATATCAAATCCCAAAATTACCGACTACAATAGAAAACTATTTTCCAATACGGTATTATCCCCACCGGCTTCCGGATCTGCGTATCCTTGTGAGGATACTTATGACCGAACCATCTCCATTATTAGTGGGGAGATTAAACCTGCTGAAACCCGTCAGTTTAAGCTATCCCCGAAATTTAATATCGATCAGGAGCCATTTGAAAATTACAAGGCGGATTCACTTGATGGCTTTCTGAGGATTAACCTCCAGGGGCAGGATTTTTTACACAAGAACTATTCTTATGTGCTCGCCCGGCAAATGATGGCTTTTGGAAGGCCAGCAGGGGAAAGGCTTGAAGGCGCTGTCTACTATAACGTAGAAAATGGCAACTTGATTGTATTCAATGCAACTAATATCAAAGATCAGATCACAGATGCAATTGATGCTGCAAATGTTGTGATAAGTGAAGTAAATGGTGTGGCGCAAAAGCTTGGTGATCAGGGGGAGGTGCCCCCGGCAGATATTCTTGGTGATGATGCAGAAGATATACGTAAGATTGTTTACAAAAAGACCCTTTCTGAGCCTCTTAATCTGGATCTGAAAGGTGACGCCGTAACATTAAAAGGGGAAATTGAAAAGATTAAAACTGCCATTGAAAAAAACGAAAAGTTTCAGGCTGTCATTCCCAATGAACCCTGGACCCCCATCATCAAAAACATCTCAATTGACTATACCGCTACTGCATCAATCACGGACATCGATCTGATCCATCTATATCCTTACGAGAATACTTTCAAGTCCGAGGAATTGGAACAGCAGCCAGCACTTTTCCCAACCTTTTGTGATGAAGGTAGTCTGTACCTCGGTTTGAAAGATTTGCAACCCGGCAGCAACCTGAATGTGCTGTTCCAGTTGGCCGAAGCTACAGCTGATTCTGAATCGGACAGGGTAAATGTGCAATGGCATTACCTGGAAAATAACTTCTGGAAACCATTACGTGAGGGTTTTGAGGTATTGGACGATGATACGGACGGGCTAACCACTTCCGGCATCATCAAGTTCGCTTTGCCAGGAAATATGAGCAGTGAAAATACCATTCTTCCTAAAGGGTTACATTGGATAAAAGCAGCTATTCCAATTAGTAGTAAGTCTGTGAGTGAAACCATTGGGGTCTTCGCCCAGGCAATAAAGGCCACGTTCACGAATGAAAGGGCAAACGATAAATTACGGTTAGGCCAGCCATTGTCTGCTGGCTCCCTGGCGAAACTGAATGAAGCCGATTCTTCAATTAAAAAGGTGAGCCAGCCATTTGATTCTTTTGCTGGCAGGATGCCGGAAGAAGAAGGCCATTTTTATGTGCGCATCAGTGAGCAGTTACGCCATAAAGGCCGGGGAATTCAAAAATTCGATTATGAAAGATTGGTTTTAGAGGCTTTCCCTCAGTTGTTTAAGGTGAAATGCATCAACCATAGCTTTGGTTTAAATGCACATGATTATATAAATGATATCCCCATGGCCCCTGGTTACGTCCTGCTTGCGGTTATTCCAGACATGAACCAGTTAAAAGCAGCACAGCAATTTGAACCCAGGGTGCCGATCAGCCTGTTGGAAGACATACAGGAATACCTGAATCAACGCATTTCACCATTTGTAAAAGTATGGGTGAAGAACCCGAGGTATGAAAAACTGAATTTCAGTCTTGAAGTAAAACTCTACAAGGGAAAGGACGAACAATTTTATAAAGAAAAGTTAAAGGAGGACCTGAAAACGTTTCTGGCGCCATGGGCGGTAGGAGAATATGATAAACTGACCTTCGGGCAACCGGTCTTTATGTCAGACATTATAGGCTTTCTGGAAACAAGGGATTATCTGGATTATATCATCAAACTGGACATGTGGCATGAGGAAAAAAAGCCGGGCAATACATCTGAACAGGACCCGGTTTATCCCATTACTCCACGCTCAATTCTTATTGCAGGGAATATCGACCTGCACATTAATCAGCAGGATTGTGATCAATGGCGGGACATGAGCAAAGATGTCCCCATGTATAAATAGGCGAATACCGATGGAGAACAAAGCAATATTATGACAAACGCAGAAGACAATATCAAAGTAATCAGCAAGAACAATTCTGGCTTTCCGGAGTATCTCGATTTTGAGAAATTGCGGGCAGAAGGGATTGAACATCTTGGTAAACTTTCTGGAAAAATCTGGACCGATCATAATGTACATGATCCCGGAATCACCATCCTGGAAGTCCTTTGTTATGCGCTTCTGGATTTAGGTTACCGTACCAATTTGCCTGCAAAAGATCTTTTTACACCGCATCCATCAGAAAGCGGTAAAGATGGCAATTTTTTTACCCCGGCACAGATCCTGGCCTGCAATCCTGTTACTATTCTGGACTATAGAAAGTTGCTGATCGACATTAAAGGGGTAAAAAATGCCTGGCTGAGCATCGCAACTGATCTTGTTATAAACGGTCTGTATCATGTATATATTGAAACGGAAATAGATTATAGCGAAGAGCCCAATGGAGAAGGGAAGCTTCGGGATTTAACAGAGCTCATCAAAAAGAACCTGATGGCTCACCGCAATCTTTGTGAAGATTTTGCGGACATACATATTCTTCGCAAATTTCCAGTGGGCGTATGTGCAGCTATTGAGCTGAAAGATGGGGCAGACCCTGAAAGTGTATACCTCGACATCGTCAGGAAATTAAGAGACTTTCTTTCACCTTCCCCACATTTTTATACCCTGCAACAGCTGTTGGATAAAGGTAAATCTATTGATGAAATCTTTGCCGGCCGGCCTTATGATATGGCCGAAAGCCATGGTTTTGTGGATACCGATGAGTTGCTCCAATTGAAATTAAAGAAAGAAATACACCTTTCTGATGCCTATAATCTGATTTTGGGAATAGAGGGCGTCCAGAAGGTAAACAAGCTTGAGTTAAAACATTGCATCTCAAAAGACAGGGAAAAAGGTATTGGATGGAAATTCAAATTACCGGAAAATCATATTCCTGAATTCCGTACTTCATGTTCGGGCTTTCGTTTTACCAGAAAAGGGCTGCCTGTGGAGCTGGATACAAAAAAATATGAAGGGCTGTTAAATGGCGGTTTTGAAAACAATGGTAAAGCTTTATATACTGCTCCTTCGCCCTATCTGGATAAAGAAATTCCTAAGGGCATTTATCATCAGGACCTTGATGCCTATTTTTTGTTACAGGAGGATTTTCCAAGGGTATATGGCATTGCAGAAGGTGGTTTACCTGAAGATGCTTCGGATTTAAGGAAGGCTCAGGCATTACAATTAAAAGGGTATCTTTTATTTTTTGATCAGTTGCTTGCCGGCTATCTGGCCCAGTTAAAAAACATCAGGTCTTTGTTCAGCATGTCTTCTTCAGGAGATCCGGCCCTACAACACACCTATTTCTTAAACCAGCTGGAATCCCTGCCCGAATTGAATCCGCTGCTGCGCTTTGCGGTGGTTGGTGATGAAGGCAATGGGTTGGGAAAAGAGGGGAGTGTTTTGTTGCGCACCGTTCCTAAACATGAACTCGATGCCCTGATTACCTTAAACCTGAAAAAAGTGGTAGATCCGCTTTCGCTTCCTCCATTTACATTCAGCAGGCTGACTGAGCAGCAGGTGGCCATAAGTGAATTAAAAGAGGACCTGGGTAACGGCACTTTTACTCCTGGTTTTTTGAACAAAGGCAGCTCCTGCATTTATTACTACATCATCAGCTCGTCAGAAGAGTTCGCATTGGTTAGTAACCTTAGTTTTAAGACCATCGATGAAGCAAATCTACACCTGAACTCCGTAACCTATATTGGCACTTTCGACGAAAACTATCGTAGTTTCATCATGGATACAGACCGCGTTTCCTTTTCTCTGGAATTGAATACAGTATCTTTTAGTGCTTACCTTCAACAGATCATTGAAGATAAGGACTTATATTCAATGAGAAGAAACAGCTTCCTGGACCATTTGTTATCGCGATTCGCGGAGAAGTTTACAGATTTTGCACTCCTTTCTTACAACAAGGGCTGTGAGCAACAGAAATCGTCAGTCAGCATTAAGGCTAAAGAGAATTTCCTGGCGAGTTACGACGAGATCAGCTCAAACCGTGGAAGAGCTTATGATTACCAGAAAAACAAATGGAATACCCATAACACATCAGGTTTCGAAAATGAGGCGAAATTTTTAAGCGGAATTGAAAATAAACAAGCCCATTACCTCTGTAATTTTGTGGTCGAAGCCTATGATGAGCAATACCTGGTAGACTTTAAAATTGCCGGCGAGACATTCTTTGCACCGGTAGAAAAATTTAATTCCCGGGAGGAGGGAGAAAAGGTAGCAATGGACATTTTTAAGGCCTTATCTGATCCTCATCAGCTCAAAACCCAGTACATCCCACACGAAAAACTGTACACTGTTCAGGTACAGTATAGCAATCGTGCGGCAGTTTCTTCCGTCAGAAAGTACGGAAGTTCCCGGGAGGCTGATGCGCTTAGAAATAACTTTAAAAGGATGTTCTCCGCTGCTCCAGATCCAGAGGATATATTCGTGAGTAGCTTTAAGTATAGTGTGTATCTGATTGACCATCTTGGTGATATTGTTCGTATTTATACGGAGTCTTTCAAGACAGCTCCTGAAGCACATGCTGCAGCAGAGCAAATGACCGGCAAGATTAATGACTCCAAAAACTGGCTTCCGGAAACGAAGGCAAAGCGTAGGATTGGAACTTTGTACTTTAATAAAATCAATCCTGAGCTTTTTAAATTTGTGGATGTCAAAGCTTTTAAAATAGACATCAACAATACCATTGTCGGTCGGCCGGACAAGTTTACCTACGACCTGCTGGACAATGCCAATTCCTTTAAATTTTATCCTGAAAAGGAATTTGGAACGAGCAAAGAAGCCCGGCAGCATTGCTATTTCGTCATCAGTCTGGCCGGCAATAAGGCCAGTTATCAGGTGAGAAAGTCTGAGGTCGATTTTAAGATCAGCCTGGTGTATAACGATCAGACTGAAGCGAGTTGTTACTCCGAATTTCCTACGGAAGCCGAAGCCTGGAACATGGTGCAGCAAATCGTGTTGCTGGTGACTGCACATGAATTTAGATTGAAAACGGAAGCTGAGGCCGATGGCTGGAAATTTAACTATCGCCTTGGACTTGAACCTGCATCAGATCATCTGTTTACCAGTGCAATGGAATATCCATCAAGGGAAATGTCAATCGAATCGGCAAACGCATTTTATCGGGCAATTCCTTCTTTGCAATTGCTGCCGGGTAAAGAGGGGGCTGTTTTAACCCCTTTAAAAGAAAATGCGAAAATTCCACTGGTTAACCTGAGAACAGAAGGAAAGAGTTCCGATACCGATGTGACAGAATCCGTAAGCCTGGCCCTGGAACAGCAAAAGGACATTTTGCGATTGGCAAAGCATAAAAACAGTTCTTCATTTAAGTCGGCCGTAAGGGTCGATGATTCCAATGGTACCGGCAAATTTGTATACCGGCTGGTGGATAAGGACCGGCCAGTTGCCTTTTACCTGGAAAAATACAAGGATAAAATACTGAATGGTTCTGACAGGATAAAAGTGGCCGGTGCCGGGGACTGTGACTTGAAATACCTTCAGTTGTGTTTAGGTGACGATAGGTTTAAAGAAATCACAGATCAGACATCTAAAGGGACATCGTACCGCTTCCAGTTAAAGGCGCACAATTACCAGAGTATTTTATCCGGCTCTACGCCTCATGAAATCGTTTTTTTTGAAAGCAATATGGTTTATGCTTCAAAAGAACTGGCCATCAGTGCCTTTGAAGAAAATTACCTCCATGTTTTACAATTGGCAGCAGAGGGAGGAGACTATGCTGCGCTTGTTTTTATTCCTGATGATACACGGATCGAAATCGAAAGCACTGAACATAAACCGGCAGAGGAGCTGATTGTTAAATGGGCGAAATCTTATCCGGTTAAACGGGTTCAATATGGTTCTCAGGCATTTAATGACCTGTTTTGTAAAAATGCAGCACCTTCCTCTAAACAAGTCTTTTACTTTGGGACTTTTCAGTACGAAGGGAACCCTCAGCAATGGCAAAGCGTTAGATACTACGATACCCCGGAAGAAACAATGAAGGATTTTATCTTCTTTCTGGGCCTGTTAAGGTATGCCGGTAATCTGTACCTGGATGGTAGCCATTGTGATGAAGGCCAGGAACCTTGTTGCAGAATATATATCCGCGAAGTGCTGGCCGAAAGTACAAAGAGGTTTGACAACGAGAACGATGCCTGGGGCAATGAAGGAGTGGAAAAATTTATCTGTGCCGTACAATCGGGCTTTGGCTTTCATCATTACCAGAGAACAGAGGATTGCTGTTATACTTTTTACCTGAATTGCGGTGATGACCTGATGATTCATCCCTGTGTTTACGACACTACGAAGAAAAGAAATGAGGTTTTAAATGAACTTTATACACAGTTTAAAGAACATCAGGAGCGAAACTCCTACGGCCTGAATATAGACGATAATGAATTGATCCTGTTGGATGAAAACGGACTTCCCTTTGCCAGGCAACGAATGGCTAAGGAGAGGGAAATAGATTCCTGCAATGCACTGATGGAGCTGATCACTCAGATATCCTCGACTGATAATGATTATTCAGAAGAGAAAGGTGTTGTTTTTCTTAAGGACAAATCAAAAAATGTAATTCTTGAATCTTATACTCAGGATTATGGATTAGAGAGGTGGAAAGAAACATTAAGGGCATTTGTATGCTACTTTCCTCTCCTAAAAACCCATAACGAAAAAACAAAAAGAGACCATTATAGTGTCGAATTGAAATTGCCGGGTTTTAGCCCTTGTAAGGATAACGGGAAAGAGAAAGACCCCTGCGCTGGTACAGAAGAAACGGCAGGAAATGAACCGACATGTTTTGTAGCCTGGAAGTCGGCTTGCAGTTATTCCAGTTGTGAGGAAGCGATGCAGGTATTGCGCTATATGCGTGATCGGCTGAGCGATTTCCAAAACTATCAGCCCCTGGTTGATTGTGCTTGTAACACCTTTGGCATTGCAATCAATTATGACCTGATAAAAACAGGTGCTGGTAAAAGATTATCAGAACTTCCCCCTAACAGCTTGACCCGCACTGAAAAAATTGCATTTAACCCGCAATGTTATGAATCTGCACAACTGGCATGTGCCGCTGTGGAACGGACAAAAAGATTAAGTAATGCCGAAGGTTTTCATCTTATTGAGCATATTCTTTTGAGGCCCTTGACTACGCATGATAAGGATTCAGAGAAAACCGAAGCGCAGACAAAATCTGAATCTGATTGTGATTATAAATGGATCGTTCCTAAGGATGATCCTTGTCTCAGTACCTCAGATATCTGCTTTGTTCCCGGAAAAGACCAGTATTCTTTCATTGCAACGGTGGTATTGCCCGCCTGGCCGCAACGTTTCAGGACGGAAAGCGGAAAAATGCTGATGGAAGACATACTTTACAGGCTGGCACCGGCCCATGTGATGTTGAGGATACTCTGGCTTGCTCCTCATGATTTTTTTGATTTTGAAGACAAGTATAAAGACTGGCGCAAATGGATGGCAAAACAGCATATCTGTGATCCTGAGTTTTCTGTTTCTGGTTTCCTTGGTCTGCTCTTCGGAAAAACTTATCTGTGTTTAGCTGAATGTGATAGCTGTAAGCCTTGCAAAGCCAAAGAACCGGCGCCAAATGATTGCTTTGAACAGGACAGGGAAGGAGCTCAGGAAGAAAAAGAAGATGAAAAAGAGAAAAATGAAAAAAGAAAAGATGAATTAAAAGACTTTTTGAATCAGGTAAACATCACGTTTGGCTGGGCTGAACTCAAGTGTGAAAGTGTCGTTTTGAATGCCACAGATCCAGCAAATAAAGAAATACCGGCTGTAATAGCGCCAGCAGCAAATGAAGCAAGGCCCATTGAAACAGCGAAGGATAAAGCAACTTTTATAAACCACCGGTTGGAATCTTATGAAAGCATTACCGCTCATATCGCAGAAAAATTAAACAAAAATGCGATCGTATTAAACGTACAGGCATTTCTGAAGGAGAAAAAGCCAACTATTGAGCGTTTTGAATCAATAGTGATCAGTATCATTCAAAATAAGAAGTCATCCGGAAAAAATGCAGTTGCGCTCAATAAACACCAGATGCTCTATTTGATGCAATCTGTTGTGGGGTATACCCTGGATCATTTCTGCTTTAAAAAAACGAAAACAGCCGAAATGCTGCTGATGAGTAATGCTTTTGAAAAGATGCGTAAGGCTAAAATAGACCTATCTGCTATTTACAACCATTGGGACGGATTGGAAGTGAAGAGACATCAACCCAATCTCAATATTGATGAAATAAAGGCTTTGATTATGGGTATTAACAAGAAATGATATGCAACATGTGATCAGGAAACAGGTGATAGACCTTCATATCGACAAACAACTGGATAGCTTTCGCATACAGCAACTGCTAAGTGATCACTTCTGGCGAGTTCTGGTTCCACTGCTTGGAAACGAATTTGATAAAATATCCACTGAAAATGAAGTGATCAGTCTGGAACGGGTAGAAATAGATCTTGGGCTGATAAGGGAAACTGAAATTAATAAAGCAGTATGGAGTACAGATCTGTTGGAGCCTTTAAAAAATCAGGTCAGGGAGGTGATACTTTCTGAAATTACAGTGTCCCCGCAACCTTCGGTTAAACGGTCTTTTGTAGCAAATGGCTACAGGAAATGGCTTTATTATATGCAGAATGGTCATTTGCCATGGAATGTAAGCTCAGTTGACAGCGAATGGTACAATCAGGTCATGGAAGAGTTGGCCATAAATTATAGCAGCATCACTGAATTAAAGAAAGAAATTATCGGGAATCCCATCTTGCTGACAAGGATCATCCGGCAGCATACACCGGTTTTTTTGATCAGCCTGCTGGAAGTGTTAACGGCAGAAAAACAACCAAAGCTATTGTGGGCCATCGATAAGATTTTACCAAAAAAATCAAAACAGAACCCGGGAGCTTCCTCTCTGCTATCAGACCCCTCATTCGATTTTTATGAAGAAATCTGGCATGAAATTCTGAAAAGATCTTCCTTAGAAGGCCATAAAAAAACACCTGATGAGCTATTGAATATGGTATTGGACTTTCAATCTGAAAAAATCCGGTTGGAAGGTTTAGGTTCTATTGCGGATAAAAAGGTTCCGGATCCAGACTTTCCTTCCAAAGGGGCCGCAGTTGCTATCGCAGGCAAAGAAGCTTCACTTTTGGATGTTGGTCCTGTTGCTCATCTTCCCGGGCTTCCGGATGCCGGAAATGCCCAAAATAAGAAGATGGTGAAGGAAGGAATCTATGTGCAACATACAGGGTTAGTGTTGATCCATCCCTTTCTGAACTCCTTGTTTAATCAGTTGGGTTTGCTGGCCGGAAAGTCTTTTGCCAATACTGAGTTACAGGAAAGGGCTGTTTATCTCTTGCATTATGTGGTAACAGGACGTACCAAAGCAGAAGAATATGAATTGGTCCTGCCTAAGATACTTTGCGGATATCCGATAGACTTTCCTGTTAAAGCCAATGTAAGGCTTTCAGCAAAGCAGCGGAAAGAAGCGGATCATATGTTACAGGCAGCAATTGCCTCCTGGGAGATCTTAAAAAGCACATCTCCGGATGGGCTCAGAGAAGGTTTTTTACAGCGCAGTGGAAAAGTTCTCATCGAGAATGAGAAGATAAAGATATTGGTTGAAAAAGCGGCGATTGATGTGTTATTGGATCATTTGCCCTGGAACCTGAGTATCATTAAGCTGCCATGGCTTGAGGAAATCATAAAAGTAGAGTGGCGATAGACAGAGTTTAAAGATGAACTAAAACGATAGCTTATGAAAGCTGCTGAAGCTAAATCAGTGGCAACACCTGCCAAAGCAAATTCTTCCTTCTTTAACAAGGGGGCTGATCATGCTTTGCTCAGTGATAGCACAACTCAAACACCCTTTTTTCGCAAACAGAACGACAATGCATTTTTTGTGCAGACAAAGTTGACGGTAGGGCAACCGGATGATAAATATGAGCAGGAAGCAGATCAGACCGCAGATAAAGTGCTGCAAAGACTGGCAACTAATGAAGCAGGTTCAACAAGCGTTTCTCCTTCCATAACACCTTTTGTACAAACGAAATGTGAAGCCTGCGAAAAAGAGGTTCAGAAAAAGGAAGCTGTAAAAGAAGAAGAGGTTCAGAAAAAAGAAGAAGAGATCCGGAAAAAAGAGGAAGAGGTCCAGCCGAAGGAAATTATAGAAGAGGAGATTCAGAAAAAGGAACAAGAACCGGCTAATCCTGTTTTGCAAAGGAAACCTATTTTTGAAAGTAACGCTGAGCCTGCTGACGAAGGAGGTCCGGTTCAGCGGAAGTGTCAGGATTGCGAGCAGGAGGAAGAGAAAAAGATACAGAAGAAATCTGAAAAATCATCAACAGACATCAGTCCGACCATAGAAAACAGTTTATATTCTACAAAAGGAGGCGGCAGGTCGCTTCCGGCACATATGCTTACTCAAATGGAAGGTGCTTTTGGCGCCGATTTTTCCAAAGTGCGGATCCATGATAACAGTACGGCGGCACAATTGAACAAAGACCTGAATGCCCAGGCCTTTGCTCATGGAAATGACATCTATTTTAACAGTGGAAAATACAATACAAACAGCATCAGTGGACAGCATTTACTGGCTCATGAGTTAACCCATACGATTCAGCAGGGAGGTATTCAACGCAAAGAAATTCCACCAAAAAGCAGTCATGGGCCTTCTTTATCTCCGGCATTGAATACTACAGATCCTGTGATTGCTAAAAAAGAGGAGGAAGAGGAAGATGGCTTTTTGGTTTCGAAGGCAAAGGAGGGATTGTGGGCAATTCTGAAAGAGGCCTCACCTGAAATTCACGACATCTTCAGGTATAAAGGGTTCATGAATTGGGCGAAGGAAAGGGTTTCTTCCTTTGTTTCTTCCACTGTAAATACCTTAAGTGCTCCAATCAGGATCGGAGCGGGTATCATCACTCAGGTGAAAGCCAATTTTAATGAATTTAAAGTTTGGATGGGTACTGCGGTAGAACGGCTTAAGAAAGGAGACTGTACACCTTTTGCTGAGGCTTCTCTTTTTATTTCAAATATTCTTGAGGGGATCACGGGGCCGGCACTTGAGAAATTAAAGGAATTTTTAGCCCCAATCAAATCATTCATTGATAAAGTCTGGAATGACATCGGAAAACCGATCTGGGACTTTGTAAGTATGATTTTCGGAACCATTTGGGATGGAATCAAATGGGTCGCAGATAAGATCTGGACGGACATTAAGCGGATTGCTTCCTTCTTCGCTGATATCTGGCATTGGTTTGCCAATGCCATAGGATTTGAAGGGGATGATCAGAACAGCTTATGGGAGCAGATCAAAAGAAAGGTTTCTGATTTATGGGAGGCCATTAAAGCCAAACTCGCACCTTATAAAACCCAATTGATGGTGCTGGGAGGAATCATCCTTTTATTGTCGCCTGTAGGGCCTTTTATTATGGCTGCGGCTGCAATTACAGGAATTATGTATGCGGCATCTAAAATCCGCCACTACCTGCAGGACAAAGAAGCCATTATTAAAGAAAGAGGGATCATTCAGGGGGTATTGATTCCGGAACTCTTTAATGCCTTACACAGCGTCGGCAGCTTTTTAAAATCAAAAGCAAGCGCAATTTCAGGTGCCCTCAAAAATGCAGTGGATGCCTTAAATGGCATCTCAAAAGATCTCGGTGAAACCGTACTGGCAGCAATAAATGCGGTGGTAGATTGGCTGGCAGAGAAGTTTGAAGCCATGAGTGATTGGGCAGAGATGCAGCTGGGGAAACTCATCACTACCCTGGAGGATGCCTTTAAACGGATCGTGAAATTCCTGCAGCCGATCACTGATATCTTAAAAAGAGTGGGGGCAGCGATTGCGGATTACTATAAACTGCCTTTCCTGGTGATGGATGCATTGTTCCATAAAATTCCCAAATGTATCCGCGATAAAATCATCGCCTTCTTGTCCAAATACATTTTTAAACACATCCCAATCCTCCGGGAGATCAAAGATGTGGAAGCCGCATGGAAGGCGATGGAGAAAAAAGCCATGCAGATCATTGATATGCTGTTTATAGATGGCAATTTACTGGGTGCCTTATGGGAGATATTCAACTTGCTGCTGGATGCCATGAAATTTCCAAAAGAGCTGGCACTGAAAGTTTATAATAAAGCTTTTGACGTGTTCGATAGCATTGTGGAGCAGCCCAGAGTTTTCTTTGTCAACATGTTGAAAACAGTGAAATTGGGTCTTATTGGCTTTTTCGACCGCAAATGGAAACACCTGAAAGACGGCTTCACCACCTGGCTTTTTGATGCAGTTAAAGGAAGCCCGGTATATGTGCCTAAGGAATTCACCTTCTCAGAAATCTTTAAAATGCTGGGCAGCATGTTTAGTGTAGGCATGGAAAAGGTCTATAAAAGCATAGAGAAGAAAAGAGGGAAACCACTGGCAGATAAGGTGAGGAAATGGATCACCACGATCTCTAAAGGTGCGGCCAAAGCATGGGGATGGCTCAAAGCACTCCACGAAAATAGCCTGGACGAAACCATTGAAATGATCAAAGCCAAAGGAGCCGAGTTGCTGGATGTAGCCATAGATGCAATTGTAGATTGGATTGTAACCAAAGTAATTGAAAAGATCAGCGCGAAAATTGTGACCATGCTGGATCCCACCGGGGTAATGGCGGTAGTAAATTCATTAATTGCTTTTTATAATGCGGTAGAAACTGCAATTGAAAAGGCGAGGGAAATATTGGAATTTGTAGAAAGTGTGCTGGACAATATCGGAGAGGTGATGGCAGGAGCTTTGGTCAATGCCGCCCTGGTATTTGAAAACAACCTGGAAAAAGCGATCCCACTCTTCCTGGAGTTCCTCGCCAATCAGCTGAGCATGGGCAAGCTTGGGCACAAAATAAAAGAGATGGCCAAAAAAGCAGGAGAATGGATTGATGAAAAAATCGATTGGTTGGTGGATAAGGCCTTACAGGCAGGAGACTGGCTGGTAGAAACCGGAAAAGCAGCAATCAAGAAAATTGCAGGTTGGCTAGGCTTAAGGGAAGAATTTACGGCTGATGATGAGCCACATGCGATCTATTTTTCCGGTACAGAAAGCAGTGCAGAGATGATGGTGGAAAGTACACCTATGACGATGAAAAAGTTGTTTGAGCTCAAAGCTGAAGAATTTGAACTTTTAAAGGGCGGCGAAAAGATTAAAAAAGAAGCGGCTATGGCCAGCGCAAAAGACATATATAAAGAAATAAAATCAGGTCAGACAAAAGTTGCCAAAGAAAAAGATGAAAAAGAAAAGACAAAATTAGAATCAGATTTAAATCGATTATTTAAACTAATGATACCGCATCTGAAGATAATGGGGATAGGGCGTGTAAAAGCAAAAGATCTGCCGGTTACAAAGGTGACCTATGAACCAAAAGGAGGAAAAGCGGGAAAAGTGATTGCAGATCCTCTTACCAAAGAATCAGGTAATACTAAGGGGTCAAGACCGAGTGTTGATCCGGATGGATGGACCACTCACATTATGACTATAGCCAATTATGCAAAAACTTATGTAAGGCTCCATCTTTTGAGCGAGAAATTGCACGGACCAGGAAACGAAACATGGAATTTAACGCCGGGTGCAAAGTCTGAAAATGGTCTAATGGAAAAACATGCTGAAAAGTCTGCAAAAGAAATTACCAAAAAAAATACTGTGATGTGGTATGAATCTGAAGTAACCTCATACCGTTCTCAAAAAGAACTTAGCGATTTTGCTGAGGGTATAAGAGTCAGTTACGGATTTCAGGAACAGGATGAAGATGGCACCTGGAAAAGAATAAACCAGGCAAGTTATAGCAATATATTTCCGGTTACAGAGCCTGTTGGTAAAGGTGAAGAATCCGCAATTCCATCAATAGATACGATGGCAGCTGACTATTGGAGTACCTTGAAAGAAGGAATGAAAAAAGGCCCCACAAGAGAGACATTCAGAACATTAGTAGCCGGTCGGAGTGAAGATGGCGGTTTTAAATCGTGGGAAGACTTTAGTAATTCAAACGCATATAGTGTTGCAAAAGAATCATATCCTGCAATTGAAGGGTGGCTTAGGGCTGCTGTTCGAAAAAAATTATTACGAAATGTACCATAATTATGATAGACTATAAAAAACTGTTCAAGCAACTGCTTTCTGAGTTAAATGAGGTGACTGACCTTGAAGTGATCACCTCTGAGATTGGTAAAGGTACTGCTGCTGCTGAGTTTACCGATATTGAAAATAGTTTTCGTATGAAGCTTACGAAAGATATCTATGAATTCTATTCACAGGTAGGATTTGTCAATATTGAATGGAGATTCAAAAAGCCATTGCAATTGGATGAACAGGAATACGTGGTGGATGGGAAGATAAATATTCTTCCTCTGCACGATGTGTTCTGGGGAGTGGATGATCTTGGATGGGGAAATATTCTATGGTTTGATCATATGGAAAATGCTACCAAACAAAAAATGAGAAAATTAAGGCCATTTGATTTTTTTGATGAGGAAGATAATGGTTGCATTTCGTTTCAACGTAATGAGACTGATGTTTCTCCAAACCTGGTCTTGTATAGCACAGATAACGGATATTATCCATTAAAACTCAATATCGAATCATACCTTAAACTACTACTGCAAACAAAGGGCATATCCCGATGGCCATTTTTATTGGTTAAAGCGCCTATAAATGAGAATGAAATTTTTATGGCCACGATGAAAACGTTTTTGCCTTTGCTTTTTAAAAATAATAAGGAGTATGATCTGTTTATGAAAAATATGAACCTGTAAAATCATGGACCCGGAAAAACCACTCAGCATCCAATGGAATCAACTCAGTCTTGAAGCCATTAAATTCACTAATACCCCAGCACCTGTGGCGGCCAGGGCTTTGGCGATGGTTCATACCGCGATGTATGATGCCTGGAGTGTATATGATAAATGCGCCATCAGCACTACTACTGCCAGGTTTATCAAACTAAAGGGTAGTGAATGTACAACAATGCACATCCGGAAAGCATTCAGTTATGCCGCTTACCGGGTGTTGATGGATTTGTTCTGGCTGTACCTGCCACCGGAATACAAAGACCTGTTCCGCAACCTGATGTGCGAATGTGATTATGATCCGGATGACACCTCAATGGACATTTCAAAACCCCAGGGAATAGGAAATCTGGTGGCTCGTTTGGTGATCGAACAAAAGCATGGAGATGAATCCAATCAGCTGGGAACATTACATATGCCAGGCTGGTCTGATTACACCGGTTATCAACCTGTTAACGCCTATGATAAAATAAATGACCTGAGTTACTGGCAACCTCAGGGAAAGGAGAATGCTGACGGGAAACTTAAAATACAGCATTTCCTGGTTCCGCATTGGGGATTACTGAAATCCTTCGCGCTTCAGTTTAACTGGCAGTTCAGGCCCGACCCACCTTTCAGAAAGGAACAGCCGGAATTCAAACAGCAGGCTAAAGAGTTACTGGACATTAGCGCGGAGCTGACAGATGAGCAAAAAGCCATTGCGGAGTATTGGGAAGATGGCAAGGGTACTTTTACCAACCCGGGGCATTGGTGTGAAATTGCACAGTTTATTGCTGAAAGAAATGAGTACAGAAATACCGCGTGTATCCGGCTTTTCTTTGCTTTGAGCAATGCTTTGTCTGATACTTCCATCGCATGCTGGGAGGCCAAACATTTCTACAATTCGGTACGTCCGGTTACGGCCATACGAACCCTGTACTGTGGAGAAGAAATACAGGCCTGGGCCGGTCCGCATCAGGGGACACAGACCATCAAAGGGGAACAATGGAGACCATACCTGGATACACCTGCTTTTCCTGAACACGTATCTATGCACAGTGCTTTCAGTAAAGCTGCGGCAATCATCCTGAAGCAATTTACGGGAAGTGATGATTTTGGTGCCTGTACAAAGATCAAATCCGGCAGTTCACAGATAGAGCCGGGCAGCTCACCTTGTCAGGATCTTGTTCTGGACTGGCCAACGTTCAGCATTGCAGCAGAACAGGCTGGATTATCCGGGATATATGGAGGGACTCATTTTGCAAGA
Source organism: Pedobacter caeni (assembly GCF_900129215.1). Lineage (GTDB taxonomy): Bacteria > Bacteroidota > Bacteroidia > Sphingobacteriales > Sphingobacteriaceae > Pedobacter > Pedobacter caeni. The sequence goes on from NZ_FQUQ01000001.1 coordinate 535,954, forward strand.
GGAAATGAGGACGGAATGAAACTCGGACTCGCCATTGGTACAAATACCTGGGAAAAGGCGAAGTTTTATTTTAACGATGTGGTGTAAAAAGAACCATTAAATTTTAAGGTTATGTCTTACAATTCAAGAGTATATCGCCAGCGCAATGCACATACGCATGACGACAATAAGCCGAAACCATTTTTCACTCCGCAAAATGTACAGCGTCTGGCTACACCTGTGGAGGATGAGCAGTTCAGTACCAACGATGCCCGGATGGCGCATGATAAAGAAATTCAGGAAAAAGCAATGCCGGCTGCTGAGGGAGAAAAAAAAGAAGAAGAGAAAAGTAGTTCCGTTAAGGTTCAAACCAAAGGGGAAGGGAATGCTGCAACGGTATCTCCTCAGCTGAGCACACAGTTGCAGAATTCAGCCGGAAAGGGAAACTCCCTGCCAAAAAATACACTTCAGGAGATGAACAGTTCTTTCGGGCTGGACTTTGCTAAAGTCAGGATTCATGACAACAGGGAAGCTGCTGGTATGAGTAAAGAATTACAGGCACAGGCCTTTACCCTTGGTAATGACATTTATTTTAATGAGGGGAAGTTTGATCCCCATAGCAGCAAAGGCAAATTTCTCTTAGCCCATGAGCTGACCCATGTGGTACAGCAGAATGGCGGCAAAAATATTGCCCAGCAAATCCAGAGGGATGCCATCCCGGAAAATCTGAAACTGCCATGCACCTGGGGTGATTATTTCTTTGAAGAGCATAAAGTTGGCAGCCTCCGCATCTTAATTGGTATGGGGGAAAAACAACGCAATTCCATTGCTGCTGTAAAAGATATTGCTGCAAGGATTGAAGCCGATAATAAAACCATTCCCATGGAGTCATTCAAGGTCAAAAACTGTATCATCTCCCCAAATACGACCAGGTTCGCGCTTTTTAAAGGAGAACCGACACTGATGATTGATCCTGCTGATGCCAATCTGCCCTCCATCAGTCATGAAATGGGACATGCTGTTTTTCATTACCTGAGTCACAATAAGACCGAAACGATGAACAAAAGTATTACATCTGAAGACTGGGTGCTAAACCTGACCGACATCTTTCTTCAGCTCAGGGAGATCAGTTTAAAAAAAGATAAGGACCATCAAATCACGGCAAATATGATTGTTGATCCTACAGAATGGAGCCCCGGTGGAAGAGCGGAGCATCCTACCGATGTCGACGAGTTTTTTGCCAGTGCCAAAGAAGCGTTTCAAACCGATAAAAAAGCGTTGGAAAGCACCTTTGCCAAATATGGGAAACAAAATAAAAAAGTGGCCGGATTGGGGAACCGCCTGCTTTCCTTACTGTCTTTCCTGTTCACAAACAAAAAAATAGAACTAAAAACACCTTTAGCTTCCGGAAATGATAAAATTAAAGAGCAGCTGGACAACCTGCTGGAACCTTCAAAAGTAGAAGCAACCATGGGAGCCCATGCGCTGACAGCCAAACTGGTGAATCCCGACGACCGGAAAAATTGTAAAACGGCAGTTAAACCATGAAGGCACTGAATTTACGATTACTATTTAAGAAAATGCTAATCTCCAACGATATGAACCCTAACCATACCAGCCCTGAAACGGCTACTTTTAAGACCTTTACAGACCGGAACGCTCCTGAAGAACTGAGGTATCTGGAGCAGCTGATCCTGTATCGTTTGAGCGCATGGTTTCCTTCAGATGAAAATACAGCAAAGCCGGTTTTAGAGGTAAATAAATGGTCCGCTCCACTATCCGGTTACATAGAGAAACATATACTCAGCGGGGATGAAGCTGTTTTACTGTTAATCGGCCTTGCCCCACACCTTCAATCTGATTTATTCGACCGGGTGATTGGTTCCAAACTTCAGAATTCAGGAGATTTTCAAAGAATAGGGGGAGTGAGAGGAAAGGACTTCCGGGGCTTCCTTCCAACTGGAGAAACAGCTTTGTTTCTTCTGGGGGGTGATGATTATGAGAAACGTTTAGCCATTCAGGAACTGTTCTGGGCAGATCACCTGTTTGATAAAAACAAGGTCTTATGGTTGGACGACCGTAGCTATGGAGAACCTGCAATGAGTGGTAAAATTATCATCTCACCCGAATATCTGGATACTTTCATCTATGGCAAAACCATTCCGCCAAGGTTCAGCATGAGCTTTCCGGCAAAACTGATCCATACCGACCTGAACTGGGAGGATCTGGTGATCAATGAAGAACTTAAAGAGCAGATCAATGAACTGAAAAGCTGGTTGAAATACAACGACCAGCTGGTGGCAGAATGGGGCATGGGAGATCGTTTAAGAAAGGGATACCGGACTTTGCTCTATGGCCCCTCAGGAACCGGTAAAACTTTTACTGCAGGCTTATTGGGTAAAGAGGTGGGTAAGGATGTTTATCGGATCGACCTTTCTATGGTCGTTTCCAAATATATCGGGGAAACAGAGAAAAATCTGGAACTCCTTTTTGCAAGAGCGGAAGATAAAGGCTGGATCCTGTTTTTTGATGAGGCTGATGCCTTGTTTGGAAAGAGAACCAATGTGAGGGATGCCCATGATAAATATGCGAACCAGGAGGTTTCTTATCTTTTGCAACGTATTGAAGATTATAATGGAATGGTAATTCTGGCCACCAATATGAAAAACAATATTGATGATGCTTTTATCCGCAGGTTTAACTCCATTCTGAAATTCAGCGTTCCGGAGGCTAATGAACGTGCAGAAATATGGAGACTGGCTTTTCCGGAGGAGGTGTCTTTCTGTAATGGACAGGAGGAAGAAGTTGACGTCCCGGAACTGGTAAAGAGTTATGCACTTTCAGGCGGTTGTATCGTCAATGTGGTTCATTATGCCAGCATTAAAGCATTGGAAAGGTCGAGAGCGCACAAAGGCAAAAAGACCATCTATTTAGCAGATGTGTTATATGGCATAAAGAAAGAATTGCTCAAGGAAGGAAAACCCTTTAGTTAAAGGGCAGTTTTCAGGATTTTCCCCAGTCGCTTAAGGTCTGTATCCAGTTTGGTATTCCATTCCAAACCATAATTTAACCGCATGCAATTGTTGTACTGGTCATACTGACTGAACATCCTGCCTGGAGCAAAACTGATGTTTTGTTGTAATGCCCGGTCGTAGAGCTCTGCCGTGTCGATCTTTTGATCCAGCTCCAGCCACAACATAAAACCACCCTGTGGCTGTGCGATTTTGGTGTTCTTCGGGAAGTAGGCTTCTATGGCACCCTGATACTTCAGATTATTGGTGTAAAGTTTGCTTCTGATGGTTCGCAAATGGTGGTCATAGCGACCATGCTCCATAAAATCAGCCACCACTTCCTGATACAGGGAAGGACTGGAGATGGTATGCAAAAACTTTTGCCTGATCACTTGCTCTTTGTACTTTCCGGGAGCTACCCAACCCACACGATAGCCCGGCGCAAGTGTTTTAGAGACAGAGCCACACCACATGACAATTCCTGCTTCGTCATAGTATTTACATGGTTTAGGTCTGGAAGCGCCAAAGAAAAGATTACCGTATAAGTCGTCTTCGATCAAAGGAATATCCTGTTCGGTCAGCATGCGCACCAGCTCTTTTTTGTGCTCATCAGGCATCAGACAACCCAATGGGTTGCTGAAATTGGTTACGAAACAACAGGCATTGATGCGGGGTAATACTTTCTTTAAGGCTTCCAGGTCCACACCCGTTACCGGATGTGTAGGAATCTCGATGGCTTTTAATCCCAATGATTTGATGATTTGAAGAGTGCCGAAATAAACCGGAGTTTCGATCGCAACCGTATCCCCCGGCTTAGTCACCGCCATCAGGCAGTTGAAAATGGCATTCATCGCACCCGATGTGGTCACGAAATCATCTTCATTCAATTTTCCTTCCAACACCAGGGACCATTTGGCCACAGCCCTTCTGAGGTTAATGTTCCCCTGCATCGGTTCGTAAGTGGTTCCGATTTCCGGCCATTTTCGTACCATATTAATCACTCCTTTGTTCAGCTTCGCAGTAGGCAACAGGTTTTTGTCCGGCACACCCAATGAAAACTGCGTAATCCTGGGATCTTCCAGCGTATGGAAAACTTTACTGATCAGGTCTTCGGGATGTTTTTCAATAGCAGTGGTCTTAAGCTCCCCTACAGAGGGAAGCGGAAACTTCCTCATGGAGGCCATGCTCACAAAATATCCGGACTTGGCCCTTGGCTCTATAAGCGATTTGCTTTCCAGTTCCAGGTAGGCTTGCTTTACGGTATTGAGGCTTACATTATAAGTCTTTTGTATCGTCCGGATGGAAGGGAGTTTATCACCAAGCTTCAACGTTTTGCTTGCAATCTGCTCCTCCATTACTTTTGCAATTCTAACGTATAAAGATTCTTTCTTCATTTGAGCGATCATGTGCTATCGGGTAAAATTACAAAAAATGTGTCTGTTGTTTTTATTGACAGGTATTTAGCCAGTCTACCAGTTTCTCAATGGAGATCTTCAGTTTGCTATGGTCTTTCTGTACGTTTTCAAAAGTGTCATAAAGCGTTATTTTGGCTTGTTCTATCAGTTGATGTTCTATGTTTAAATCGTCAGCACTGGAGTCCCATATCAATTCTCCGGAGGCATTGATATGAACAGCCGCAAAACCTACGACTTCATTTTCTTTGCTGGCAACACTTAAGGGAAGACCAAAGTCTGTGGTGAGTCTTATTGTTTTGTCTTTTTTCGTTTGATCATGGGTACTGGAATCCTGATTTGTCTTTTGATACATATTAATGACAGATCTCATATCGGACAGATACACTTTTCGAAATTCCAGCTGCTTGTTTTTATCATTTTGTTCCTTCATGGCCTGTTATTTGACCACAAAATTAGTGATAAAGGGTATTTAGATACAGACACAGAAATGAGTATGTTTTAGGGTACAGATGCTCCGGGTGATTCATTGATGATTCAGCTATTCGCCAAAAAAAGAATATTGTTGTTATTTTATTTAGATTGATTCCAGTTAATTGTTAGCTTTGGGGAAATTTGATCAAGTGTCACTATCTAATTCCAATCCGGGTCAATACCATCACCTCAACGTTCAGCATATGGATGAGCGTGGCTTTGCACAAATCTATCAGAATTGCTGGAAGAATGTCTTCGGAATCATCTTTCATTATACCCAGGATGAAGAAGTTGCTGAAGAGATCAGTCAGGATTTGTTTGCGTCGCTTTGGGAGCGGAAAGAGAAAATCATGATCAGAACTACGATTGAACAGTATTTGAACAGGGCGGCAAAACTCGAAGCTTTTGACTATCTGCGGACCAGCAACAGTCGCCGGGAATACATTGATTGTGCATTGCACAGCACCTGTTGTTCAAGGAATTGTACTGAGGAGCAGGTTTTGTTCAACGAACTGAACGGAAGCCTTAACCTGCTGCTTGATGAGTTGCCCTGCCGTTGTCGCGAGGTTTACAGATTAAGTCAGGAGCAGGGCATGAACAATAAAGCGATTGCCGCGGCACTTCTTATTTCTGAAAAAACAGTAGAGTACCACCTGTATAAAGCATTCAGTTTTTTGAGAATTAATTTACAGGAATTCAGGTAGTTATAAAATAATCTGTTTTTTTTAAGATTTCCACCTAGGGAAAACCCATACTTATCCGGCTTAAGGTATATAGGCGCATAGGGAAGCCTCACATTTTATGAAGGTTAGTAAGGAAGTTATAGAACGCTATCATCAGGGTAAATGCAGCCCGGAAGAGCAGCGGAAGGTTGAGCAATGGCTGGATTCAGAAGAAGTCGAAACAAGCTTTCCGGAGAATGCCGATTTAAAGGCAATCGGGGATAAAGGCTGGAGGAAGATTTCAGACCGCTATCATATTACGGCAGGACCTGAACCTGTTGCTGGTGTTAAACTGAGGAATTACCACCTGTTTTGGCAGCTTGCTGCCTGTATCGCACTGGTGATAGGAATATCTTTATTCTTCTACTCAAATAGGGATTGGAAAAATGGGGCTCAAAACCAGACCATAGCATATAAAGAGATAAAAACACGGAAAGGGCAGAAGCTGAGCGTAATCCTGCCCGACGGGACGGTGGCCTGGCTGAATTCAGAAAGTACTTTGCGTTTTCCAGCGCTTTTTAATGGCAGTCTCAGAGAATTGAATTTTAGTGGAGAAGCCTATTTCAGCGTCGCAAAAGATCCGTCAAAACCTTTTATCATTCATACCAAAAAAACAAAGATCCAGGTGTTGGGCACAAAGTTTAACCTGAGGGCCCTGACCACAGAAACAGCTACTTCCGTTGTTGTGGAAGAGGGAAAAGTGAAATTCTCCGGGAATTCAAGTCAGGGGGCATTGATCCTTACCGCCAATAAAAGGGGTGTTTTTGATGTCTCAGCTGGAGCTCCATTCCTGAAAACAGCAGAGGTATATGCCGGTAAATACATGGCATGGAAAGACAATGAATTGCTCCTGGATAACCTGACCATCAGTGAGGCCCGGGAAATCCTCGAACGCTGGTATGATGTGAAAATCATTATTGACAAAAAAGAATTACTTCATGAGCGTTATACCGGAAGCTTTAAGAATCCCTCACTGAAAGAGGTGATGGAGAGCATGGGTTTTGCAATGAAGTTCAGTTACAGACAAAATGGAAAGACATTTATTCTTTATTGATCACTTCACCAACTTTAGCAACAAATACAATTCAAATGAAAATAAACCCGGTTTCAGTCGGCAAACTTCATACCGGGCTATTGAAAAATCAATTCATCATTAATTTAACAACTAACAAAAGTATGTACAAAGGACGTACCCAGAAGAAACAATTCGTAAAATTCCTGATTTTAATTTTCAGCATCTTATACCTGCCCAATATCAGCTATGGACAGCAAAGCCAGGTGCTGGATAAACCGGTAACCCTGCAGTTAAGCAATGTAAGCCTGGCAGATGCGCTGGCTGCCATTACCAGGGGAACGGGAATACAATTTTCTTACAGCAGCACACAGTTGAATGTAAGACGTAAAGTAAATATAGATTTTAAGCAGAAACCTTTGAAGGAAGCCTTAACTGATTTATTGGGTACGGAGCTAAAAGGATTGAGTGTAAAAGGTACGCAGGTAACCATTCGGACTTCTGATGGTAAAGGAAGCATTAAAGGGATAGTGAGAACAAAAGATGGAAAAGCAGCCGAATTTGTTACTGTAGGTATTAAAGGCTTAAAAAGTGCACAGGTAGATGCAAGAGGGAATTACCTGTTAAAAGATATCGAGGCCGGTAACTATAAACTGATTGCCAGTTTTGTAGGTTTAGGTGTGCAGGAGAAAGAGGTGAAGGTCGTTGCCGGAGAGACTGTTTCTGTAAATTATACCTTGGCAGAGAGCAACGAACAGCTGGAAGAAGTGGTCATTAATGGTGGAAGCACCAATAAGTATTCTGTGAAAAGAACTACCACTTCCTCAAAAATGCCTTTGGGAAACCTGGAAAATCCACAGGTATATACCACCATCCCTAAAACATTACTAACAGAGCAGATGGTGACGGAGTTCAGTATGGCGCTAAAAAATAGCCCTGGTGTATACAAAATCCAGGGAAGCAGGGGCATTGCCACTGATGGTGCTTCAGCATACAGTATGCGGGGGTTTGCTACAACGGCTTCTTTAACTGATGGTATGCCGGCCCAGACCAACGGTGAAATTGATCCTGCAAATGTGGAACGTGTAGAACTGATAAAAGGGCCTTCAGGTACATTGTTTGGCGGTACAGTGGTTTCCTTTGGTGGACTGATCAACATCGTAACTAAAAAGCCAATAGACACGATTGGAGCTGAAGTGAATTATACAGGAGGTAGTTACGGACTGAACCGTGTCAGTGCGGATGTATATGGTCCCGTAACAAAGGATAAAAAGCTGTTGTTCAGAATGAACGGGGCTTATCAGAATCAGAATTCTTTTCAGGATGCAGGATTCAGAAAATCGATTTTTATTGCACCGGCATTGGAATACCGTGTGAATGAAAAACTGAATGTCAGCATGAATCTTGGCTATTATCAGCTGAAGGGGACCAGTCCTTCAGTGATTTTTATGAACCGTAGCCGTCAGTTCTTCGACAGAACCCCACAGGAATTGAATTACGACTGGAACCGTTCTTATACCAGTAATGATCTGGTGATGAGAAACCCGACCCTGAATATTAAGGGGCAGGTCAGTTATAAGATTTCCAATCAGTGGACTTCACAAACCATTTTTTCACGTAACTCACGTAAATCAGATGGTTTTTACCAGTATGAATTTATTCGTTTGAAGAACACTGATGCAGGAGTGGAGCGTAACATTGCCTTATACAATTCGACCAATACTGCGACCAACCTGCAACAGAATTTTATTGGGGATTTTAAAGTACTGGGCTTACGCAACAGGCTGGTTGTTGGCTTGGATTACCTGCATCAGACCTCAAAGAACGACAATTCACCTAATGTTGTACTGGATACGATAGATGCTACGAATCCGGCAGATGCAAAATATAAAAACATTTCCTATGACTTCGCGATGGCCAAGCTGGCAGCGAGTAAGGGCTTACCAACCATAGATAATGGGCAAAGCAACATTTACAGTGCTTATGCTTCTGACGTGATCAATATTAACGACAGGTTAATGGCCATGTTAAGCTTAAGGGTAGACCGCTTTCAGAACAAGGGAATCTTAAACCTGAAGACCAATGTCCGTTCAGGTGCATATATGCAAACTGCAGTATCGCCAAAGCTGGGATTGGTTTATCAGGTACTGAAAGATAAAGTTTCTTTGTTTGGAAATTACATGAACGGATTCAGTAATGTACTTACACCAACACAACCTGAAGGTTCTGGTGTTTCAGGAACATTCAAGCCTCAGCAGGCCAATCAGTTTGAAGCAGGGGCAAAAATGGATCTTTTTGAGGGTAAATTAAGCTTTACTGCAAGTGTATACGACATTAAAGTGTCAAATATGACCAGAACTGAACAGGTGACCGTTAACGGTGTAAACTATACGGTCAGCGTTCAAAATGGAACACAGAAAAGTAAAGGAGTAGAGTTTGAACTGATTGCGAATCCATTGGAAGGATTAAACATTATTGCTGGTTACAGTTATAATGATAGTAAATTGATAAAAGCAACCGAAAATTTGGAAGGAAGACGTCCAGCATCTGCAGGACCAAAAACATTGATCAACTCATGGATCAGTTATGCGCTTCCCCGCGGTAATTTGAAAGGTCTTGGTCTTGGTACCGGAATAAATTATATCGGTGAGCATTTAAATGCAAATTCCAAAACTACAGGTGTGTTTACTTTACCTTCCTATATCATGGCAACTGCAACAGTATTTTATGATAAACCCCATTATAGGATCGGAGTTAAGGTTGATAACTTAGCCAATGAATTATATTTTACAGGCCAAACGGTATTGAGTCCGCAAATGCCAAGAACAATTGCTGCAAGTGTTACAGTTAAACTTTAAGAAAACCATACGCTTTTTACACCTCTGGCTCGGATTAATTTCCGGGCTGGTGGTGTTTATACTGGGACTTAGTGGTTCGATATATGCGTTCGCTGATGAGCTCAAAGAATGGTTGTACCAGGACCGGCTTCGGGTAGAAATTCCTGCAGGAGCCTCAAGATTACCACTGAGTAAGTTATTGCCTATAGCGGAAGAGGCCATGGGGAAGGAACGCAAAATTTCACGTGGGGAACTCTCACAGGCACCTGGCCGTACCTATATGTTCCGCGCAATGAAACTCAACAGGAATGCCTTTGGCTATTGGAATTATTATGAATATTACCATAAGGTATACCTGAACCCTTATACCGGACAGGTGGTCTATAAAGAAAATGCCAAAAAGGAGTTTTTTACGGTAGTCCTGGCTTTGCATATGAACCTGCTTATGGGCGACAATGTGGGCCATTTTATTGTCCAATGGTCGGTGGTTTGTTTTGTGATTTTACTGATTTCAGGACTGGTGTTGTGGTGGCCCAAAAATTGGAAACGCAAACAACTGAAGAAAAGTTTCAGCATCAAATGGGGAGCGAAATTCAAACGGTTAAATTATGATTTGCACAATGTGTCTGGCTTTTATAGCTTGCTGATCCTGATGGTAATTGCCCTGACCGGATTGATGTGGTCTTTCGAATTGACCACTGAAAAGAAATCAAAGGTATTGTCCGATACCACAAAAATGGCAGGAGCGATGCCTGCAGACCGCATTCTGGACCAGGCATTGAAAGCATCCCCTGAAACCGCCTATTTTCTATACAATTTTCCAGCTGCTAAAAGCGGAACGGTGAATGTCTCGGCCTATCAAAGCGACATGAACTTATATGATAGGGTGCAGTACCGGTTTGACCGTTACAGCGGAACATTGCTGCAAAAGGGGCTTGAATTTAACAAGCAGCCCTTAGGAACTCAACTCATCTCTATGAACTACGACCTGCATACTGGAAGTGCATTGGGACTTACCGGAAAAGTACTTGCTTTTCTTGCCGGATTGGTAGCAGCAGCCTTGCCAGTCACAGGTTTTTTAATCTGGTGGAAAAAGGGAAAGAAACAAATCTGAAATAGTTCAGACTGTCCGGCATTGTGCGGTAGCTGTTCAATATCGGACATAAGCTCTGCAAGTGATCGGATTTAATATGTTGATATACAATGATTTGTGTTTTTGTCTATTCGTGGCATCAAAGCTGAAAGAAGGTGGTTTTTGTAAAAACACTATGAAGAATTCATCCTTAATATCGAAAATAAAGTGCATTATCTTTAACCTTGAAGAGTTAATTCAGATCACTGGGGCTAAAGAGGGGCTAAAAGAGCTGGAATTGTCTTATCTTGTTCTTTCGGACAGTAGCAAAGCAAACATAGAAGAGGTGCTAAGCAAAGCAGGTTTAACATCCTTTTTTACAGCGCAACACATTTTCAGTGAATCCGGAAGTTTTCCGGATGCCGCTAAATCTTTTGGGCTTCAGTTTTCTGAATGTGCAATAGTTGATACCCATGAGGTTGGTATGGAATTGGCTAAGAAGGGAGATTTCTGGATTTTTGAAAGGAGGAATGGTACTGATAAAGAGGGATTTGAAAATAAAGGAGGCTTGTTGTTTAATGACTTTGATGAGCTTAGAGAACTGATTGATCTGTTTAATGCTGAAGTTGATCTGGAAACCGAAAAACCTTAATACAAAGAATATTCGTATTCTTCCTTATACCAAAACCGTTCATACCATGTCTGAAAACTTTCTGAAATTCATAACGCCCTGTGCCTTATTTATTGCCCTCCTGAATCCGGCCAGGGCATCAGGGCAAATATCTGTGGATAGCATTTCTAACATTATTAAAAATGAAGTTGCGCATAAACGGAGTAAGAGCATTATTGTTGGAATTGTGGATGCCAATGGCAGGCATATCCTGAGTGCCGGGGTATTGAGCGATAAAGACCGTCGTTTACCGGATGGCGATACGGAGTACGAAATTGGTTCCATCACGAAAGTGGTTACTGGAATCATGATAGCCGATATGAGTTTAAAGAAACAACTCCAGCTGACTGATCCGCTTTTAAAATTCCTGCCCGCAGAGCTCAATCCTGTTAGTAGCAGGGTAAGAGAAATTACCCTGTTGAACCTGCTTACCCATACCTCAGGATTCCCGCGTTTTCCTGACAACAGCTACCCTAAGGATCTGGAAAATCCTTATGCGGACTACACCAGGAAACAATTGTACGATTATGTAGCCAGGTTTCAGCCGGCTCAGGAACCCGGCTCTTCGTTTCAGTATTCCAATACCGGCTATTCCTTGCTCGGACAGGTACTCAGCAAAGTATCGGGTAAGGATTATGAAAGTCTGGTGAAGGAGCAGATTTGTGCGCCCTTAAAAATGAACAGTACGGTTATTACCTTAACTCCAGCGCTTAAGAAAAATATGGCCATCGGGCATAATGCCTATGGAAAGCCTGTTGCAAACTGGGACATGCCGGCAGTGGCGGGTAACGGTGCGTTGAGGTCTAACGTAAACGATATGCTCAACTTTGTGGAGGCGAATTTAGGATTGCTGAAGTCTGACCTGTATCCGGCCATGGAATTGTCTCATGTGAAACAATTAAGAAAAGGCAATGACAATGCTTTTATTACCCTGGGATGGACGCTGTTTGACGACAATGGTAAACAAATACTTCTGAAAGACGGAGCAACAGCTGGTTACAGTTCTCTGGTTGCTATCGATAAAAAGAACAAAAGGGGAATTGTGGTACTGACAAACTCGCTGAACCAGGTTAAGGATATTGCATATCACATGCTGGACTCCAGCTATCCGCTAATTCCATACCAATATAAATGGGCTTTACTGGATACCATTAATCCCATTGCCCGGCAGAAAGGTGCTGATGTCGCAATCGCCAGATATGAACAACTTAAAACTTTAAAAAGCAGTGATTTTGTCTTCGACGAATATGTACTTGGCGCTGCAGGTGATGAATTGAGAAAAGCCGGTAAATGGGCTGATGCCATTAAGATGTACAGATTTAACCTTAAGGAATATCCAAAGTCCATTGAAACCTATGAAAAATTAGCAGACCTGCTGGCGCGGACAGGTAAGAAAAAAATGGCACTTGCAACCTATCAGCAACTGCTGAGTATAGACCCTCAAAATCCGCATGCACACTGGATGCTGAAACACCTGAAAGGTAAGGCTGTGATCAATTAACCGGGGTAAAGGGCTTGATTTTCTGAAACAGCATCACACAAATCGCAGTTCCAAGGGTATAGGCGGCCATGTCACCCCAGAGAAAACCATGTCCCAGGACCAATCCTCCAAAGGTTGTATTTCTGATGGAATTGAACCATGTGGCATCGTAAAGCTGGCTCAGCTCAATCAGGTAACAGATGGATAAACTTATGAACGCCGTCTTGAGGTAACTTAATCTGATGAACAGAAATCTGATGATCAGGAACATCATCACTGCGTATAAAAGGTCCCCGACAATTAGTGGGATTAACGGTGTTTTTCTGGATAGGATGCCCGCAGCGATGACGATAAGGATGAACAAGGCATATTTGAACCTTATTTTCGTGTGTTGTGATTTCATGCCAAATAAAAAATCCAGACCACCGGTCTGGATTTTTAAATATAGGAGTATAAATTCAAAAGAGAAGTTAACTTTTCAAAAGAAAGGTTAATATCCTTTTGTTGGGATCAGATTGGTATTATTTCTCAGTTCTCTGCTTGGAATCGGGAATAGCAGTTCTCTTTCGGTTAACACGGGGCCATAGGAGAACTTATGGCCGACAAAATTATCAAAACCTTTAGTCGTCACATTAAAGGCTTTACGCAAGCGCGCCATATCAAACCAGGTTACGTTTTCAAAGCAGAGCTCATGCCAGCGTTCAAGCCAGATGGCTTCCCGCAACTGATCCTTGGCCAGGCCGCTTAAATCCCCCAGATTTGCTCTTTGTCTGATGAGGTTTACTGCCTCATAGGCCTTAGTGTTAGGCCCGTTAACCTCGTTGGATGCCTCTGCATAGATCAGTAATACGTCCGCATAACGGATCAATGACCAGTTCAGGTCGCTGTTTGCGGTACTGGTTTGTGCAGCAACATCAAAAAGCTTATACAGGAAATAGCCACCCAGGTCGACCTCCAGATTTCTATTGTCCTGATTTGTAAATTTTGTAAAAAAGAACTGACCTTCTTTTGCCCTTAAATCTGCAGGTTCATAAGATTTCACAAAGTCGGCCGTCGCATAAATGCCTCCTGTTTCTGCAGAATAGGCCGAAATGTTCTTATTGTAAGGAATGATCAGTTCCTGCCAGTTTCCCGGGATCATTTGTGTCTTATTCTGGATCATAAAAATGTTTTCCTCTACATTCTTTTTTGCCGGATTATGTAAGTCTGCATAAGTCTGAAACAATTTGAATTGTTTGGAATCGAGAACTTCTTCTGCTTTTTTTGCCGCGAGGTCAAAATATGCCGCTCCTTTTTGCAGTGGATAACCAGCCATCGTAAGGTATACTTTTGCCAGTAATGATTTTACGGCACCGAGGCTCGCTTGTCCGCCAGGCTGAACCCATGGTAATCCTGAGAGTTCTGCGGTTTTCAGATCAGCTACAATCAATTGATACACCTCTTCTGCAGTAGCTTGTGTTGGTCTTAACTGAGGAGATTTCAAGTCTATAGGCTCCGTAATCAGGGGGATATTACCGAATAACTGAACCAGGGTAAAATAATACCATGCCCTTATAAAATGAGCTTCGCCCAGCAGTCTTTTTGCTTCTGTAGCATCCATTGAAATTGTTGGTATTTTGGCGATAGACAGGTTCGCGTTGCCGATGCCTTTGTAGTAGTTTTGCCAGTAACTGAGTCCATAATTGTTATCAGCGGTGTTTTGCAGGTCTTTCACAAAATAGCTGTCTACAGCCTGCCCCAGATCTGTTGCGGCCTGTCCGGTTGCAAATTCAGTCATGGTCCAGGCTCCGCCGCCAAAGCCACTGTTCATTGGCTCCCGGAGACTTGCATAGCTTGCATTTACCGAACTCCTGGCGTGTTCAGGTTTAGTGAAATAATTTTCAACGGTAAAGTTGCTGAGGTCTGATTCATTTAAGAATTTTTTGCAACCAGTGGTCCATAAAGTACCCGTGGTCAGGAGCAGAAACCCATATATTTTTATTGTTGTTTTCATGATTTTTTTCTTAAAAGATGTGCGTTTATAACCCAATGTTGAGACCCATCATAAATACCCTTGGTTTTGGGTAGTCATATAAGGTAAGGCCTTGTTCTAAAGGTGAGGAGGAGTTGGAAACTTCCGGATCATAACCCTTAAACTTTGTTGCAACAAAGAAATTCTGAACAGAACCATATATCCTCAGGCGGCTTAGTTTTAATGCAGTCAGCGTTTTTAAGGGGAAGGTATAGGCCAGTAATAAGTTACGTCCGCGGATAAAGGATCCGTCTGTGACCTTATGGCTGTCGTTATTGGTCGTATAGTAAGCATTAATCGGCCGGATCTGGGCAATAGGGGTATTCTGGTTTGTTTCCGTCCAGGCATTGAGTACGGTTTTATAGCTATTGGCGATCCCTTGTCTGTCTTCGGCAGAATGTATACTTCTGTCGAGCACATCATTACCATACATGTATTGCAGATCTACGGTCAGCGACCATGCTTTATATTGAAAAGTGTTCAGAAGGGTCCCGAAACCATCCGGGATTCCACGGCCGATAATCGTTCTGTCGAGGTCATTTATTTTGCCGTCATTATTGAGGTCTTTATACTTTACATCACCCGGTAACATATTATATTTCTTTGCTTCTGCAGCTTCATTGCTACCCCAGGTTCCAAGATGTACCCTGCCGAAGAAGGAGCCCACAGGTTCACCAACCCTGATGATTCCATTAGATGTGGAGATGTCACCGCCAACCAGAGAAAGGACCTTATTCTTGTTAATGGAGATGTTAAAGGTGGTATTCCAGGAAAAGTTGTCCGTTTTGATATTGCTGGAATTGAGGCCAAACTCGATCCCCTTGTTTTCCATACTGCCTACATTTGAATAAATACTACCGTATCCGCTGCTGAATGGGAGTGGGGCGTCGAGCAACATTCCATCGACCTTTCTCCGGTACAGGTCCAGTTCTACATTCAACCTGTTGGAGAACAAGCCAAGCTCCAGACCGAAATCAACTTGTTTGGTTTTTTCCCATTGTAGTTCAGGGTTAGCCATCCTGTCGGTACCAATTCCGATATTCCGTTCTCCATTAAAAATCACATTGTAATTTCCCATTCCGGCAAGTGCCCTGTAGGGCGGAATCTCTGAGTTACCGGTAGCTCCGTAACTGGCACGGATCTTCAGGTTGGAAATGGCAGGGATGCTTTTCATAAAGTCTTCATCAATAACCCTCCATGCCAGTGCCGCAGAGGGAAAGAAGGCATATTGTTTTTCGGCCCCGAATTTTGAAGATCCATCAGCGCGTCCGGTAAAAGTGATGAGGTATTTATTCCGGAGACTGTAATTGATGCGGGCAAAATAAGAATTTAGTCCCTCTGCTTGCCTGATAGAGGAAGGGGGCTGTGGACTTGATCCTGCGCCAAGATTGTTAAACAGAAAATACGGATCGTTGAATCCCTGGGTATTCGCCTGATTCTCAAAACGGTCATTATGTGACCAGGATAATCCGGCCATCGCCGTCAAGGCGTGTATTTTAGCAAATTGTTTGTTGTAAGTCAGGTAGTTTTCAATTTGCCAGGAATTGTAGCTGTTGTTGTTGACAGATGCATTTCCGTTATCAGAAATATATTGCATCCCTTTTGCAGCAAAATAATCCTCTCTCTGGCCGATGATATTGGCACCAACATTGGATTTGAATTCCAGTCCGGGAGCGAGCTGGATATTGGCATAAATGGTACCGAGAAAAGTTTGGGTACGTAAAAGGGAAATCCGGTCTGCTGCCACACGAAGCGGACTATCTCCACCCTCCATTCCGGGATAATCCCTGTTGCTGGCCCAGGAGCCGTCTGCGTATTTTACAGGAATGATGGGGAGGGCTTCCAGCACCTGTCGCATCGTGGTGATGCCACCGCCACCAAGCTGATCGACCTGTTTTTCGTTCTGATCGGTATACCCCATAGTACCACCTACTTTTAACCAGTCTTTCAGCTGACTGTCAAATACAAACCTTCCTGCATATCTTTTCTGCCATGAACCACGTGCCAGTCCGGCCTGATCGCGATAATTTAAAAAGGCTGCAAGGCTTCTTTTTTCATTCCCATCTGTAAATCCAAGCTGATGGTTCTGGGTAAAGGCTTTCTGAAATGTTTCGTCCTGCCAATCTGTATCGTATAAGGGATTGCCTTGTGCATCGAACAATTTGGGATTATTCCGCTTGAGTTTAGGATCTTTATACTTTGTGCCTGTTGCCCATCCTACGGGATCATACTTTTGTGCGTTGGCGTAAATGAGGTCTTCTACAGCCAGAAACTCTTTTGAATTCAGGACTGCTAATTTTTTTGGAAGTACACCAATGCTGAAATCCGGATCATAGGTAATGGAGCCGCCTGCTGAGCTTCCCCGCTTAGTGGTTACCATGATGACACCATTGGCACCACGTGCCCCATAAATTGCAGTAGAAGAGGCATCCTTGAGTACTTCAATGGAAGCGATGTCATTTGGATTGAGGTAATCAATCGGCGTACTGCCATTTTTCAGGTCTATGCGATTCAGGATAACCCCATCGATGACATACAAGGGGTTATTCGAAACCGTCAGTGAACTGGTTCCACGAATGCGGATATTAGCCCTTCCACCGGGCCTTCCGGAATTAGAAGATACGTTTACGCCCGATACGCGGCCGGAAAGGCTTTGATTGAGGGAGGAAGAGGGGCGTTCCTGCAGGCTTTCTGCCTTAACAGTACCCACAGCACCAGTTAAATCTGATTTTTTGACTGTTCCATAGCCGACCACTACGACCTCATCCAGATCCTGTAAACTGGGGTCCAGACTAATGGTCATCAGTCCGGAACTGACTTTTACTTCTTTCGTCTTGTAACCAATATAGGAAATGACCAGGATGGCATCATCTGCAAGCCCCTTGATGCTAAAGTTTCCCTCGTTGTCTGTTGATGATGTTTTTTCCGTGTTTTTTACTTTTATACTTGCCCCTGGAATTCCAAGACCTTTTTCGTCCTGTACTTTCCCCCGCACATCAATGGGGAGTGTCGCGGCTGTTAATTGGATATTAAAGACCATACAGAAGATGGCTAGAAGGTAAATGATTTTTTGGCGCAAAGCCAGGCCATCAGGCCTCTGGGAGATTGGCTTGTTCATAGTTGGGTGATTAATTTGGTTAGTGTTTAAATAAGATAAACCTCCGAAGAAAATCGATTTTTGACAGAGGATATCCCGCTTTTTGATGAAGTTATTTGAAAAAATACTGCCATTATTAGCAAATATTTGCTATTCATTAAGTTATTTTGGCCAGTAGGATCTTCTTTTGCAGCTATTATTTTATCGGAGCGGATGAATTAATTTATATCTTGCGGTAATTAATTGTTGAATACTTTTATTCCGCTATATTATATGAAAATCGAGCATATCATTGTTTCCGAAAACGCCTTTAATCATGCTGATCCCGATACCATTGTTCAGTCTAATATCAGCGTTGTGAATCTTCTGCGTGAGGAGGGGGTGGAGGATGATGACATCCCTGAAGATGCGATGATGAGTTACTATCTGGATTACTATTTATCACAGAACAACAATGGTGGATTTGCCCAGTTTGTCTGGAATGCCAACTGGAGTCAGGCGCTGAATGTCATTGTGAAAAAGGGCCTGGAACAAATAGGTGCTGAAAAGAACCTTGCTTATTTTATACAACAGACGGCAGTGGTGGAATCCTTACCTAAGGAAGAACTGGAAGCCTTTTTAGAAAGAGAATACTTTGGTGAAAATCCAACAAGAGATCAATTGAAGAATGATTCGTTTTTTGAGCTGGATGAAAACATAACCGACCTGAATGCCAAATGGCTGAGAAAGCACCCGCAGTTAAAAGTCTTGTCTGTAGATGATATGTATGCTGAACTGGAAATATTAGTAGGTCATCCTATTGAAAAATAAATGACCAGACAGTTATGACAGGTATGGAAAATATTCATAATTACATTCAAAGCAAATGGAGGGAAGGGAAACTTCCCGGAATTGATTGTTTATTATTTGCTGATGGGAATGTGGTGATGGCAAATGCCTATGGAATAGAAGATCCTAATACCCATACGAAGGAGTTCCGTTGGAGTGCCATTTGTGATACTACGATCGGCAGCTTAGAGAAATATGAACCTGATATCTGGACCGATATCGATATCTTTCATGGGGCTGTTTCCTATGGGGAGGGTAAAATTGTATTTGGTGACGGATGTATGGGTAACGAGGGATTTGTGGCTTCGACCGATAAAAACGGAGATTTAAACTGGGGGATGTTTTTTACCTTTTCCAACCCGGTTTACAGTGCAGTGATTAAAGATCATACGCTGATATGTACCACTGAATTAGGTACAGAAATCTCCATCCAATTGGATGATCTGACTCAGGTTTCGATCGATATTACCAATATGCATAAATTCAGAAGAAATTGAGTTTAATTTATTGGTTTGTTGGATTGTATGCGTAAATTTAACTACACACACAAATCAATTTTAATATGAAACTTTTTAATTTATTTAGCGTTTCAGCCCTGGTATTGGGCTTATCCGCTTGTTCAATGTACGGAGGAACGTATTTTGGATCCAGACATCCGGCTACAGACTCTGTTCAGACCTTTTATGCTGCCAAGGATATTAAGCAGCCTTATAAAGTTATTGGTCACATGATCTCTCCAATTGCAAGTTCCGAATCCAGTCAGGAAAGGGTGAAATTACGATTAATCAACCGGGCAAAACAGGTCGGGGCAGATGCATTGATCTTTTCAGATATCACGAGGGAGGCGCATCTTAAAACAACAGATGACTATTCTATAAAAGCCGAAGCCATCGTGTTTACCGATAAGTAGAATTCCCTTTACGGGGAGATAGTAAATCAAAAAAGCACTGTAAATGATTTTTTGCAGTGCTTTTTTGGTTGTAAACTGATATCAGTATTTTAAAAAGATTCGATAACAACCAGGATCACACACACTTTATACACGCTACTCACTCGGTACAAACTCGGTCAGAAGCGTTTAAGCAGCTTGTAATCTGCGTGTAAGATTCTTCTAAAAAGCAATTATTTCCCAACCAGGCTTTTGATATATTCTTATATTGCTATTTAATTAAATATAAACAAAATATCATGGCCACAATAAAGAATGGAATATTGGGTGGTTTTACCGGAAAGGTTGGTAGTGTTATCGGTTATAGAACATATGGCGAAGACAGAATGCGATCTATATCGGAAAGAACCGCTCCCGCAACAGCAGCAGAGCTAAAGAACAGAAAACAATTTAAACTGGTACAGGATACCTTAAACTGTATCAAATCACTGATAAAAATTGGTTTTAAAGATTACTGGACCAAAACCGGAGGCACCAGAGGTGCGATTTCCTACAATAAAACACACGCTGTTCAGGTCAAAGGAGAAGATTGTTTTATTGACCCTGAGCGCTTTAGATTTAGTGGAGGGGTCCTTCCTGGCTTAAAGGACATCGCTGTAGAATTGGAACGGCCAGACCTGCTGAGGTTTAACTGGAGCACAACATCTTCTTACGAAGCCTCTCCAAAAGATCAGGTGATGCTTTTAGCGATAGATCTGGAAGGCAAAGAAGCTTGTTATGAATCCCTGGGGAATTTCAGAAGTTCAGGCACAGATGTATTAAATATTGAGGATGATCTTAGGGGTAAGGAAGTGGATATTTATATTGCTGTAGTGGCTAAAGACAGGTCTAAACAATCAGATAGTCAATATCTGGGCAGAATGATCATTCCTGCTTTGGAGAAAGAGAAAATACCGGCCCTT
The DNA here is from genome assembly GCF_900129215.1 of Pedobacter caeni. Taxonomy (GTDB): domain Bacteria; phylum Bacteroidota; class Bacteroidia; order Sphingobacteriales; family Sphingobacteriaceae; genus Pedobacter; species Pedobacter caeni. The sequence continues at coordinate 556,410 of NZ_FQUQ01000001.1, forward strand.
GCTCATAAGGAAGCAGCAATTGATGTCACTATTGAAGATCAGGAGCCGGAATTAAACATCAGTTTACATCATAAACCAATCGCATTCAGCGAAGCTTCATCGCCGGTAGCAGATGCAACAAACACAAAGCCTCCGGCAGATTCAGTTCATCTGGCCGCCAGGGACACTAAACCAATAGCTCCTTTTAATAGCGATTTAACAGCGAAAAATGAACAGGTGATTTCATCAGATATTAAAATTTCGGGAGATCAGGAGCTTGCAACAAAGGCAGCCTCTTTCCTGGGGCGAGCCCGGCCCGGGCAGAGTTCAGAGGAGTAAGTTATTGCAAAAGAATTTTATTTGTTAATTAAAGGACTGCCTGAATTCTAATGGGGACAAATTGGTTTTTCTTTTAAACAGCTTGTTAAAAGATTGCGGATGTTCAAAACCCAATTGATAAGCGACTTCAGCTACGGATAAATTGCTGGTAGACAAAATCTCCTTTGCTTTTTCAATGAGTTGCTGATGGATGTATTGTTGTGCATTTAAGCCGATCAGAGAACGTAACATATCACTTAAATAACGTGGAGAAACATGGAGCTGTCCGGCAAGGTACTGAACGGTAGGTAAGCCATTTAATAAGGTGGTTTTATGATTTAAATAGTTATTTAAAGTGTTTTCCAGTGTGGCTAGCAAGTCATGATTTACTGCTTTTCGCGTAATAAACTGACGTTTGTAAAAACGGTTGCTGTAATTCAGCAGCAATTCAATTTGTGTGATGATCACATCCTGACTATACTCATCTATTGTGGATTGTAACTCCTCTTCCATATTTCTAAAGATGCCAAAAATGATTGATTTCTCTTTGTCAGACAGATGAAGCGCTTCGTTGGTATCATAAGAAAAGAAACCGTAGTTCTTAATGGTTTTCCCCAATGGATAATTTCTGATAAAGTCGGGATGAATGAGTAGGGTATGACCTGAATATTCGGTGTCATCCGTCGTAGATAGCAGTTGATTAGGAGAAGTAAAGCCCATTCCTCCCTCATCAAAGTCATAATAATTTTGTCCGTATTTTATTCTGCCATGCATGCTTTTCTTATAAGAGATCTTATAAAAATTCAGCAGAAAAGAGGTTGGAAACCGGTCTGCATCTATTACGATAGTCGCATTATCAACCAAACTTACCAAAGGATGCAAAGGCTTTGGTAAGCCCAGCATCCGATGTAGGTCTGATATAGAATTGAACTGATATGGGATGTGTTCTTCTCTTTTCACCTGATAAAGATAAGCAGTTTAGTTTTCTAAAAATATTTGTGCCATTTGTTTTCTGAAGGCTTCATCGCCCAGTTCTAAGCGTTGTGCATAAAAAGCTTTGGCATCTTCCCCTGCAACATACCTGAGTTGTTCTTTGCCATCTGTTGCTGCTTCGTAAACTACTGCTGCAATTAGCGCTGCAGAAGAAAAATGATCTTCATTAAATGCTGCAAACAATTTTCCAATCCACTTTTCGTATACAGGATGACTGGACATATCTGCAGAGCGCCTCAGGAAATCTGTTTTAATGCCTCCAGGGGATACGGTCTTAATCCCTACACCGATTTTCTTTAATTCAAAAGCCATACTTTCGCTCCAGCCTTCCAAGGCCCATTTGGTGGCATGATAGACCGAACTGAATGGGAAAGTAACTAATCCACCAATAGAGGTGGTCGAGATAAACAGTCCACTTTGTTTTTTCCTGAAATGAGGAATAAATGCTTGTGTGACACGAATCACACCTAAGATATTAGTGTCCAGCTGTCTGACCAGTTGCGCATCAGAGGTCGATTCCAAAGGACCCATAAGCCCATAACCTGCATTGTTAAAAACGACGTCAATATCGCCTGAAGCAATTGCTTTTTGTGTGGTTTCAGCGATCTGTGCAAGATTGGTTACATCTAAGGGTAGCAAACTGATATTGTCTATTAGATTTAACTCTTGTTCTTCTTCTGGTTTGCGCATGGTAGCGATTACTTTCCAACCTTTAGCCGCAAATAATTTTGCAGTTGCTTTTCCAAGTCCTGTGGAAGCTCCTGTTATAAATATTGTTTTCATTTTGTTTATGATTTGATCACAAATGTCTGTCAGATTGCTTTCTGGTATGTAGCCAAACTGGAAGATGTTGTAGCCAAAATGGAAAGGATAAAATTGTATTTTGTGGGCCATGGTTATGGACAGATATTGTCAGGACTGATTTAAATTCCTACTTTTAAGATCTAACCATTGCTTAAAGTATGAAACTAAAAACTACATTATCGCTAATTATAGCACTGACTTTCTCATTTATAAATCAGTCGTCGGCCCAAAAAGGCTGGATCGATCTTTTTAACGGAAAAGACCTGAACGACTGGAACATTAAGATTTCCAAACATGATTATAAGGACAACTATGCCAATACTTTTCGTGTAGAAGATGGACTGATGAAAGTAAGTTATGATGGTTATGGTGATTTTGATCAGCAGTACGGTCATATTTTCTATAAGAAGCCTTTTTCTTATTACCTGCTGGAAGTTACTTACCGGTTTGTGGGTGAGCAGGCCAAAGGCGGGGAAGGCTGGGCATTAAGAAACAGCGGGGCGATGTTGCATGGTCAGGCACCGGAAACGATGCTTAAGGATCAGGATTTTCCGATTTCTGTGGAAGCGCAGATTTTAGGGGGTGATGGCACACATATCCGCCATACCAGTAATTTATGTACGCCAGGAACGCAAGTTGTTTATGACGGGAAATTATTCACCCCGCATTGTTTGGATTCTAAATCGAAGACTTATGCGGGCGATCAGTGGGTAAAGGCGGAGTTTCTGGTCCTTGGTGATTCTGTAATCAAACACATTATCGATAAGGAAGTGGTCCTTGAATATAGCAAACCTCAGATAGGCGGAGGAAATGTGGCGAATTACGACCCTAAAATGAAAGAAGATGGTAAAGCCTTAACCGGTGGTTATATTTCTTTGCAAAGTGAAAGTCATCCTATTGAATTTAAAAAAGTAAGGCTTTTTAACCTGGAACGTTATGCTAACGATAAAACGAAGTTAGATCAGGTGATCGAAAAACTGTTGAAGTAAACACGCTGCTTTTATCATCAATCAGCCCTGCAGATATGAAAATCTGCAGGGCTGATTTGTGTGCTTTCGGATTTTTTGGAAAGCTACGGTGTTTAGGTTTTTGACTCGCTGATCATAGGTTGATACTTGCGCCAGTTGTCGGCAATGATCCAAAGATTGATCAGGAAGAACGGCAATGCAATAGCCAGACCAGAAGGTTCGTAAATCGCATTGTGCACGATGACACCTACCATTACAGGTAAAATAACAATCGCACCCAGTGCCCGGTACTTCGGTAGCATAAATAGCAATCCCCCAATGATTTCAATAACGCCAACTAAAGGGAATAACCAGGAAATTTTAACAAAAGCCTCCATTAATTTCATTTGCTCGGCGGTCATTTCCGGCATGGGCATGTAATTGAAGAATTTGCTTAATCCGGCATTGATGAACATCAGACCGAACAGAACACAGAGTACAGTTTTTACGATTTTCATTTTATAGGGTTTTGGTTAATTAAATATACTCAAAATCTATATGATTGAAAATCAGCTTTCCTGATCTTTGGTTTATTCATATCTGATGGCATTTATAGGGCTTGAAGCGGCTGATAGGAACAATTTTAAAGAATTTATGGAATCAGCATGTTCGGTTATGAACTTGAATGTCCAGGATCGGACAGCAGGAAAAGAGGCATTAACCGCTATCAGATGACGTTCGGATAAAAAATCACGGCAAAGCAACCACATTCGGTTTTTATACAATAGTTTTGCGGAAAATAATAATTCACATTAGAATGAGGTTTAGAACTGGGATGGTGAAATGGGATAATGTAAAAGGCAGCCTGATCAGTTTGGTTTACGGGGAGTATTTTACGGATGCCCTGCGAAATACGCTGACCATTGTTTTACCTTTTGCCCTGCTTTTTTTCTACCATCAACCGAATATGGCAATTGGAGTAGGGGTTGGCGCCTTGCTCATTAGTTTAACGGATGCACCGGGAAACAGGGCCAATAAGTTTAAAAGTGCCATTGTGAGTATTGTTTCTTTCTTTTTCACCGCACTGATCATTTCCTTATCGCTGGGCAATCACTGGCTTACCGCCGGTAGCATTTTCCTGTTGACTTTCGTGTTTTCAATGTTTGCCATTTTCGGAAACAGGCTGGCCTTAACAGGCACCATGGCCATTATCCTTGGTATTTTTACCCTTGGTCTGCATCCTGTAAATCCCTGGTTGTTCAGCTGGTATATCCTCCTTGGGGGATGTTGGTATTACCTGATCAGTCTGATTCAGATTGTCATCTGGCCATACCGCTCTCTGCATCAGGCCATTTTTGAATGCATTACCACCACTTCTGCCTTTCTGAAATCTAAAGCACATTGTTACGATCCTGAAGTCCCGCTGGATGAATGTTACAGTGAAACGATCGCTTTACATGTAAAAGTGAGCGAGAAGCAGGAACTGGTGAGGAACCTGCTCCTGAGTGATAAAGCGGCCATGAAGCCTGCAAATGAACGCGGGCAGCAATTATTGCGGACTGCAGTTAGTGTCATTGATTTGTATGAGCAGGTTACTGCCATCCATTATGATTACGCTTATGTCAGAAAAACGCTGGGCAAAACAGGGGCGCTAAACCTCATTATCGAATTGATTGATATTTTAGCAGAAGAGCTGGAAGTCCTGAGTGGCGTTTTCCTAAGGCCAAAGAAGATTTTGCCTTCAGAGCGACCGCTTAAATTTGAGCAGGCGAAAGCCAAACTGGCTAAACTGCTCGGCTCAGCAGAAGAGACCAACGCTCAGATTTTACTTAAAATACTTAAAAACCTGGACGACATCACCCTGCATGTAGAGGTGATTAAGGGGGATCAGCCTGTGTCTGTGATTCATCCAGACCTCAGTTGGAGTAATACTGACTACGAACATTTCCTCTCTCCCCAGCTGTTCAATCTGACCTCACTAAAGCAGTATTTCTCTTTTAATTCTCCGGTGTTTAAATTCTCTTTGCGGCTGGCAATTCTGTGCTTACTGGCTTATCTGATCACCTTGTTGTTTCCATTTGGTAAGTATAGTTATTGGTTATTACTTACTATTGTGATCGTTGCAAAACCCCGTTTTGGCCTTACCTGGAAGCGCAACATGGAACGGCTATCAGGTACTTTTATTGGAGCAGTTTTAGGAATTGCTTTATTGCTGATGATTAAACAGGTATTGGTACTCCTTGTCATATCGGCATTTTTGCTGCTTGGATTTTTCACTTTCAACCGCATTAAATATGCGGTCAGTGTGATGTTCATTACCTCCATGGTGATTTTGTGCCTCAGTGTTTACGATGGCCATACAGATCATATCATTACAGAGCGACTCTTATATACAGTGGTCGGCTGTGTCATCGCTTTTCTTGCTGCATTTCTCTTTCCGATCTGGGAAACAAAAGGCCTTAAAACCCTGATTTCAAATATTCTTGAGGCCAACAGGGATTATTTATTGAAAGTACAGACAGGATTACAGGGAGCTTCCGCCGGGATAACCGAGTCAAAACTGGCCAGGAAAAACAGCTATATCCAGCTGGCCAAATTTTCAGAAGCCCTGCAATACATGCACCTGGAACCTAAAAGTAAGCAAGTAGACATGAAAGGGATTTATTCGATCCAGATTCTTAGCTATAGAATTAACTCGATCATAGCCTCGTTGTCTTTGTCGGCGAAACAAAACACCAAACAGGACTTAGGTGTATTACTTGCAGGGGAGGCGCTAAATAACCTGGAATATGGGGTTCAACATAGTGCAAGCTTAGATTTGAAAAACATAAAGATAGTGGTACATTCAGATGAAATTGAAGAAATGAATGCGAATGAAGGCACCCTGCAACATCAGCTGGATCTCTTGCTGGCTTTATCTTTGGAACTCAGGTTATATTTCATTAAATAAGGGAATAGATAAGGGATTTATATCGTAATTTGTCGTTAAATTCTTTAATGTAATTTTTTTAATTGTTATAATTTGTGGATCACTAGATTTTTTAAAAGTATCTTTTATTCCGGATCATTTGACGAAAAGGACTCAACCGAGGATGTTTTCTGGTACCTTATGCCTGAAATTGAGGATAAAATAGAGGCTCTGCGTCTATATATAGAAAACAATCTATCAATTAACGAAAGCGATTTTTGGTATTATGTACTTAATCCCGAAATGGTTTCTCATATGGATCGTTTGTCTAAAGCGGATTGCGAACAATTAGCTTTAAAAATTTGGGACTGGGATGCTGAGACATTAATGTGTTTGGCAGATCCATTTCTTGAAATTTCTAATCCAAATCTGGATGGCTGTTTCTTGTATTGTAAGCTTTTTTTGGTCGTTGAAAAGTTTGAAGACATACATTATCTGGGAGGTAATATGCCACCTGCAGTAACTCACATTGAACCGGGAACGCAGCCATTGCATTTCTATACTGATTTAGAAAATAAAGCTATTGAAGCATTCAAAGATTATGAGCCATTCTTTCTCCGTTATATAAGAGAAAAACTGGAAGAAGAAAAGAACCTTCGGAAGGAAAAAATCTGATGTGCAAGAACTTTCATTAGATTCATGATGCGAATGAAGGTACCTTGCAACATCAGCTGGATCTCTTGTTGGCTTTGTCTTTAGAACTCAAAATATATTTCATTAAATAACAGGGTAGATAAGGGATATATATTGTAAATTGTGGATCACCAGATTTTTTAAAAGTGTTTTTTATCCAGGATCATTTATTGCAGGGGACTTAAGCGATGATGACCTTAGATACATCATGCCTAAAATTAAGGACAAAGTAGAGGCCTTACGTTTGTATATAGAAAACAACCTGTCAGATAATGAAGGTGATTCCTGGCCCTATGTACATAATCGGCAAATAGTCTATCATATAGATCGTTTATCGAAAGTAAATTGCGAACAATTAGTTTTGAAAATTTGGGATTGGGATGCTGAAATAATAATGTGTTTGGCAGATCCATTTCTTGAAATTTCCAATCCAAATCTGGATGGCTGTTTCTTGTATTGTAAGCTTTTTTTGGCCGCTGAAAAGTTTGAAGATGTACATTATCTGGGTGATAATTTACCATATGCCATAAGTCATATTAATACAGGAACTCAACCATTGGGTTTCTATGTTGATTTAGAAACTAAAGTGATGGAAACATTTAAAGATTATGATCCGTTGTTTATTTCTTATATAAGGGCAAAGCTTGAAAAGGAAAAAATGCTGCGACAGGAAAAATCCTGATGTGCAAGAACTTTCATTAGATTAATGATTATAACTTCATTTTATAAATTTGACCCATCATCAAAATGAATAATAAAAACATGCAAACTGTACCTGATATTGAGGATAAAATCGAGGCTTTGTATCTATTTATGGAAAGCAATCTGTCAGGTCGTTACGCTGAAGACTGGACTTACATGCTTGATCCTGAAATAGTTTTTCATTTAAATAGTTTATCGAAAGAGGAATGCGAAAATTTAGTTTTAAGAATTTGGGACTGGGATGCAGACATATTAATATGCTTAGCCGACCCATTTATTGGCGATTACTATTCACATCTGGATGGTGGCTTCTTGTACTGCAAGCTTTTTTTAGTCATAGAGAATTTTGGTGATTTAGAATATCTTTATGATAATCTGCCGCATGCGGTAAGTAGAATTAATGCAGGAACTCAGCCATTAAGTTTCTATGTTGATTTAGAAAATAAAGCTATTGAAACATTTAAAGTTAAAGAGTCTTATGGTATTGATTGCATAAGGGAAAAATTCGACAGAGAAAGAAAGCTGCAACAGGAAAAATCCTAATACAGTAGGTCATTCGTTAAAAAAATGATCATAACTTCATTTTCTTTAGCCAGTCTTTTTCGATCTGAGTTATGGTTTGTAAATCCGCTACATATGAAGGATTCGGAATATACCAATCCATTTGTTCATAATATTTTTTCAGGTCCACACTCTTAAAAACATAACCTCTTCTTGCAAAGGGTAGGTTTTTCAGGATTTTCTTTTGTAACTCATCTGTGGGTTCTTTAATGAAATCCTGTTGATAGTAGGAGAAAGGCAGGTAAAACAGGTCTTCAGTTCCGTATTCATTCTTCGCAGACAGGAATAATTCGCCCCTGGGCTTGAAGTTTTTCCTTTGAAAGATGATCTTCCCCTTTTGGAGATGAAATCTTAAAGCGTCATTTTTCTTAAATGCATCTTTAAGCGCTTTAACGTCTGAAACTTTACCAACTCCGTCGATTTTCCAGTCGGTACTGGCTTTAAAAAAGGTTTTGTCGAGGTTAAACGTTTCAAATTCTCCCGGATCTACGATTAAGGTAAAATCATCAATCTGCTTATTTCCCCAGCGGTTTGCAGCGGTGAGCACATATTCAAAGTCATAATTATAGTCAACTGAACCGGATACATCATACTTATAAGTGTGTTTTATGATGTTTAAACCCTTTTTAAACTTTGCCTTGAAATGGTAAACGTAAAAGAATCCGACTTCGTTTGTATTGTCTATACTTTCCTCAATCTCTGCCAGACTTTTACTTTTGATGATTCCGTTGCGTGCATAAGCCTCATCTTCAACATAAGCGACTTTATAGTTCAGTTTCTGGTCATTTAGAACAACAGTAAAGTCGTGCATATAGCGATGCAAGCCATTTTTTGGAGTGCCGTCCACATCTCCCGATGGGGAAAAGGCTTCAAACCCTACGGTGATGGTTTTCTCTGCCTTAGGGTTGTAAAACTCATAATAAACGGTAACCTCAATAAACTTATCATTAACCTTTTTTAAAGTCAGGATCTCTTTTTTGACACTGATATCTGTTTCTTTAATTGGAATAAGCTGATTTCCTTTAGCATAAAAGGCACCGTCATTTGCAAAAGTTCGGCTGCTGAAAAGGGTAAAAAAGAAAAGGATAAGTATATATTTCATTTTTTTTTCTCTTAAAATTTCCAACAAGGTAGAGAATTTTATAGATAAACCAGATTGGAAAAATTTTTATTGAAGATAGCCCTGAAGGAGACAATAACCAGCTCCGATGACCGTCAATGTGACTCCGGCAGCAAGTAGGAGTATGGTCCACCTGAAAATCCTGGTATAGGTATATGGCTTGGCTTCAGTGGGATTTTCCGGGGAATATATAAAAGTCAGTTCGTCGCCAACAGACCAGTCTGAAGGAGAACTTCCAACCGGGTAGCGATAAACGTAGGTCTCCTGTTGTGCCGTACTGAATTTAAATACCGGATGGTAAATGAATCCGCCATCATCTGGTTTTTCTTCCAGTTCAATGACCTTTCCGATGGTATATTCTGCATTCTTTACAAATTTCAATGTCCGTCTCAACCAAATTAAGGAGATGAGGCTGAGTATAATTCCAAGGATTAAAAAACTAAGGTAAATCATAAGCAATGTAATTGATCAGGTAGTTCCAAGGTATCGTTCAAACCAGATATAGCTGCCACCAACAATCGTTAAAGGGATGGCAAAAGCCATTAAAATAATCGTCCAGCTAAACAGACCGAAATAAGTGAAAATCCTGACAGAACCATCAGGGTCATCCGGAGCGTATAAAAAGGTTGCTTTCTCTCCAATGGTCCAGCCTGGAGGATTACTGGAATGAAGATGCCTGTATACGATTTCCTCATTGTTTTTGGTGATGATTTGAAATACTGGTGAATAAGAGGGTCCATCATCAATGGATATCTTTTCGATTTCAATAACGACACCAATTGCCCGTTCAGAATGTGCTACAAATGCCAATGATTCTTTCAGAATAAATAAGGAAACGATCAGTAAAATAATTCCTGCAACTAATGAAATTCTGTAGGACATCGCTTTTACAGGCTAATTCAGGGTAAATATAAAATCAGCTTCATTGGTATTACCAACATAAAATTTCAGGGTAGCCTTAGCTGATTTAATCAAGGGGGCAATTGGTCCGATCAGATCAGAGAACTGCATTTTTAGCACATCCATATCGGTATCTTCCGGTACACGTATCAGCAGATCCCCACCACTTGGCCTGATCTGCCAGTCTTTGAATGCTTCTTCCTTTTGGAGCATTTGTTTCCATTCCTGCTGGTATTTGCCCATTTTTTCTCTTTTGTAATAAAGTTACAATTTTAATTACCCATGGTAAACCCTCGATGCACTTATTTTTCCATTACTGATTTCCAGGACTTCCGCAATCAGCATATCAGGTTCGTCGGCTACAGTTCTGATGTATTCCATGAAAACACGCTGATGGTTAGCGGTAAAGGAAGTAGGTTGATAACGTAAAGAAGGCAAACGCTCAAAAGAATCCTGCCACCATTGTCTCAAAGCAGCCTGACCACGTACGAGTCCGTCGGTTTCAGGATGTCTTATTTTGAGCTTCGGACTGAAGTGTACGGCATCCTCAGCATATAAACTTAAAAGCGCTTCCAGATCATGTGCATTGAAGGCGGCAAACCACTGCCTGGCAATTTCTTCGAAGGCTTCGAGGCAACTGATTACGGTTTGTTTGTTCTCGGTCATGTCGATCTAGTTTTGATTAAGCGTTTTCCAGATCTGCAATGATCAGTTTTTTCATCTTCATCACTGCATTCATCACCCTTTGACTACGTTCAGGATCTGTAACCAGTTTCAGGATATTTGCCGGCACAATTTGCCAGCTGATGCCGTAAGGATCCGTTAACCAGCCACAGGCAACTTCCTTGCCACCATTTGCCGTTAACTCAGACCAGTATTTATCTATTTCATCCTGTGTTTCACATGCTACAACTATAGATATCGCGTCGGTAAAATTGAAACCATGAGCATAAGAGCTGTCCATGGCCATCATCGTAAAATCATTGATCTTAAACTGGGCATGTTTTATCAGGTCCGGATTTTCACCCTCTTCTTTTGTATACTTCATTACGCCCTGAATGGTAGAATCTGGGAATAATCTGGTGTAAAGGTCAATTGCCGCTTGCGTTTTACCGGTATTTGCACCGGTAAACATAAAAGTCGGACTGAACTTTTGTGGGGTATCCGCCTTACTTCCAGTGTACAATTGCCAGGAGACACCAAATTTATCTTCTACCCATCCGTATTTCGGACTCCAGTCGTAACTGTCCAGTGGCATGAGGGCCTTACCTTCGGCTATTAATTTATTCCAGTATTTTTCTGTTTCTTCTGCAGTCTCTGAAACCACCATAAATGAAATTGCCGGAGTTGGAGATGTAGTTGGCCCGTCGTTGAGCAACATAAACCTTTGGCCACTCAAATCGATTAATTTCACAAGAGAGGAGCTGTGGACAAGTGTTCCTTCTCCAAAAGCCTGCATATAATAGTCTGATGCCTCTGCAATTTTACCTTTAATGATCAGGCAAGGATAAATAGAGTTTTTCATGATTTTTAAGCTTTAGTGTAAAGTCGTTTAGTGATACTAATATACCAATGTTAAACGGAGTTCGTATGTCGGATAGCCGACAAATAAAGGGGGGAGATGCGACATGGTATTAGACGGAATAGCTGAACCGAAATAGCTGAACTGAACAATAAATTGATGATATTTAATCATTCTTCGGAATATTTATCAAAATGTAATGTGTCAAAAATGCAGATTCAAGATGTAAAAAAGACAAATTCAACGTATCAAAAATTGCAGTAAACGGTCAAAACAATAAAAGATGAAAACACAGGTCATTATGAAATCATGGAAATCATTGCCTATGGAAATGATAAATGTGATCCTTTTCCTGATGCCCGTACCAATAATTCTTTATTATGATGAAGTAAATCTGCTTGTATCTGCGCTGATGATGATGTATTCGGTTTTTGTAATTGGAGTAGGGGTTTATGTTATTTATGCGCTTAGGTTTCCTCCGGAGATGATCTTATCGGATGCCGGTGTGCAATTTAAGTATGAGGGATTTTATGAATGGAAAGTACTTGAAACCTATAGAATTGAAGAAACTATTTCCCATGTCAAAACCGAAGAAGGGAACATGATCTATACCAGACATACCCTGGTGATTGACCTTGCCGATGGAAGCTCATTACGTGTATCCGCAGACCAGCTGGATCAAAAGCCAGCCCAGCTCATTCCGCTTTTTGAGCAAAGAAAATCCAGAGCCGTTTCAGCATCATAGTAAAGGGAAATCCTTATCTTGAGCTTAATCATTAATCCCTAATCTAATTGTTATGAAAAAAACAATCATCTTAAGCCTTTTATCGGTTTCAGTCGCTACCGCAGGCTATGCAACAACATTAAGCAGCTCTGGAGCTGGCAAACTGGCTGCTGTTCCAATGGCCCTGGAGAAAAAAAATACCACAGATTTTAACGTACGCATCACTTTAGTTGATATTTATGGCAATCCGCTTTCAGGAAGCAGCGGATTGCGTGGTTTTTGGGCACGTAATGAAGCAACCGGCGAGTATTTTTATCCTGGAGGCCGGGAAGACGAAGATAAATTTGAAGCGCTTCCTTCCGGCACTTATACTTTTGGTGCTTATCCGGGTGCCTGGGATGGTGCCGTTCAGAAAACAGTAACCTTAAGCAGTTCAGAGGTTGGACCAGACGGTTATATCGTTGTGCAGTTGACCTATTGGGTCGAATAATTCCAATCGCTTAAAACGGCTTTTATTAAACAGGTTTTAAGCAACTTTATTAAACAAGTTTTAAGCAAGTTAGTAAATACACTTTAAACAGCTTTAGTAGCATATATTAAGGCTGTTTAATTTTTTTCAATTTTGTTTCCTTCCAAAGCATATTTCTTTGGCTTAAGTCCAATGTATTTTTCAAATACCCTTGCAAAATGACTTAAGTTTGAAAATCCCAGCTCATAACCAGTCTCGGCAACCGTCAGCCCTTTTTCTTTTAAGAGGGAAGCCGCTTCGTTCATTCTATAATATTGATAATAATCGTAAATGTTTTTCCCAAAGATCTGTTTAAACAGACGCTTTAATTTGGACGTACTCATACCCGCAAATTTAGCCAGTTTATCCAGTCTTGGAGGTTGGTTAATCTGGACAGTAATCTTGTCTTTTACCAGATAAATGGTCTTTACATCTGCTATGTTTATGCTTTGAACGGCTACTTCCCGGCGCTTCAATAGTTCCGTAAATAAGAGGTAAATCAGCTCCTCAGCCTTTAACCTGTAAAAGAAAATCCGGAGCTCTCCGCTGATTGTTGTAGTTACCATCTCCCTGGCCAGCTCCTGCATTTGAGGGGAGATGATCTCCTCGTACAAAAATGGCTGATCCCTGTTCATCATGTTGTCCAATAGCGTTGTTTCCTCCTGAGCATAAAGCAGCTCTTTCAGCAAACTGACATGAACGCTGATCAGAATAGAATTGATTTTTGAATGTATGGGAAAGAAGTCTTCATAATTAATACCGGTAGAGGTGATCTGAACGAAAGGTAAACCAGGTACCCGACTGAAAAAATTATGGAAGGCCATCACCACTACTTTTTCCCCATTCTCAATTGCAGACCGTTTAAATACCAAATCTTCATTCAGCTCATATTGCCGGATCATAACCCGGATCCGTGGGCCAAGATCAAGACCTTTGATATAGCCCTTTCCAAGATGTTCAGGAAGTTCCACAATGCCATTCTCCAGCTTACTGCCAATCGCCTCCGCAAAGGCGCTTAACATACCAATACCTTCAGAAGGAACAAAGTTGAAAATCATATCATGACCTTTTAGGACTGTTTTTTGAACTAATGTAACTATTTTATTCTTTAAAGGTCATGTAATTTTGTATCGTAACACATTAGAAATGGAACCATCATAAGCACACCACTTACAAATAGCAATGAACCTCGCTTGCGAACTCTTGAGAATCATTGAAAACCAATAAACGATCGAAGAAAACAATAAATATCAATGAATCATAGGCACATGATAGCTTCATAACCTTTAAAAAACAAATATATTCCAATGAAAAAAAACAAAACATTTGCGATCATAGGTGGCGGTCCGGGAGGATTAACACTGGCGAGGCTTTTACAGCTTAAAGGAGTAGACGTAAAAGTCTATGAAAGAGATTTCAATCAGGAGGTCAGGGTTCAGGGGGCAACACTTGATCTTCATCAGGAATCCGGTTTAAAGGCCCTTTGTGCAGCGGGACTGATGGACGAATTTTACGCTAATTTTCGACCTGGAGCAGGAAAATTACGCGTCGTAGATAAAGATGCCATCATAAAAATGGATTGGGACGAGGAGGAAGGTCAGGAAGAGAACCGTCCCGAAATTGACCGTGGACCATTGAGAAATATTTTACTGAATTCCCTGGCACCGGGTACAGTGGTATGGGACAGTCAGTACCTTTCGATGGTACCTTATGGAAACCAATGGAAGATCAGCTTTAAAAACGGAAGCTCAGCAACAGCAGATATCGTCATTGCTGTAGATGGGGCCAATTCGAGGGTCAGGCCCTTGATTACAGCGATTACTCCGGTTTATTCGGGTGTCACTATCGTGGAAGGGAATGTCTATCATGCCGATAAAAACGCTGCCCGTTTACAAAAACTCCTGGGTGGCGGAAAAATCTTTGCGCTGGGAGAAGGGAAATCTTTGATCTTAAGCGCAAAGGGAGATGGTAGTATTTCCTTTTATACGGGGTGTAAGGTAGAGGAATCCTGGTTGCAGGATAGTGGAGTTGATTTCTCAGATAAATCGGCAGTATTCGATTGGTTTAAAACAGAATTTGGTTCATGGAATGAGATCTGGCAGGAATTATTTCAGGGCGATGAGTTTTTTTTTGTTCCGAGGCCACAATATCATTTTCCAACGGACCAGCAATGGACCTCATTGCCGAATTTAACCATGATAGGGGATGCGGCACATCGCATGCCTCCCTATACTGGTGAAGGGGTTAACATCGCGATGCTGGATGCACTGGAATTGAGCGAATGCCTAACCAATGAAACGTTTCCAACGATTGCTGAGGCGATAGCGTATTTTGAGAAACAAATGCTCAGCAGGGCTTCAGCATCCACTCAAAGTGCGCTGGCCTCGACTGAAATGCTGCATTCTGATGATGGGCTTGAACGTTTAATTCAGCTTTTTGACGATTTTTCTGAACCTGTGAAAAAAGATTTTGCTGAACCTCTGAAAAAGTAATATTGAAAATTCCTGATTTTTACATATTTTTAAAATGGCATTGTGTTAATCATCTATATGTTAGTGGATTGACTTTTGTCTTAAACAAAGTATGGCTATGAAAAGAAAAATTAATATCCTCTTCAACGCTGTTTTAGTGCTGCTGTTTAGCGTAACCACGATGGCATCTGCACAGATGAAGCTTAACCCGGGAGTGGTCAGCTTTCAGCAGAACGGGAAATCCTATACTGCTAAAGTCACCAATGGCCATGCCATGATCGGAATAGATAAAAAGGCGATTTTTGGTTTGAATTGCAGTGTCGAACAAGACAACCGCTTACTCAGCGTTTCAATTGATATCAAAAAAATGGGAGAGTTTAAACCAGGGAAAACCAGGCTGGGGAAAATGGATGATCAGGAGCTTGGCAACTTTGCAGTTTTTATAAATACTGGTGATGGGAATGCCGATCCCAACGATCCTGATACAGGAGCTGCTTCTCCAAAAGATGTCTCGGCAGATGCGGAAACCGGCAGTTTTACGTTGACTACAGTTCAGGTTCAAGGAAACACCGCAGTGATCAGTGGCAGTTTTGAATTTTCAGGAAAAAATTCGATTGAAGAGGGGGCAGAGAAGAACATCTCTGTAAAAGGAAGTTTTGCCAATGTGCAGGTGCGTTGCCTCAGCCCGAACTTGCTTAAAAAGCAGTAGTTACATCCGGAATCCATAAGGGTTTTCAGTAAAATACCCGGAATAAATGAAAAAAAGCGAATCATTTGAGAATGATCCGCTTTTCTTATATTGTGTTTGAATGATCTTATTTCACTCGCTCAACGTATTCTCCGGTACGGGTATCTACTTTTACTTTATCACCCTGATTTACAAACAAAGGTACTTTTAGTTCCACACCATTTTCTGTAGTTACCATTTTCAGTGCTCCTGAAGAAGTATCACCTTTAACAGCTGGTTCTGCGTAAGTAATTTCCAGTTCCACAAAGTTTGGTGCCTGAGCCATAATTGGTTCTTCACTTTCGAAGGAAACGATCACATCCATTCCTTCTTTGATAAATTTTGCGGATGGTCCGAATAGTGCTTTTGAAACACTGAACTGCTCAAAAGAGGTATTGTCCATTACTACAAAATAATCACCTTCTTCATATAGATATTGATAGTCGTTAGTTTCTACACGGCAAATTTCAACTGCCTCATCAGTTCCTAAACGGGCTTCTACAATTTTCCCAGTTTTGATATTGCGAAATTTTCCTAAGTAGAAAGCGCCACCTTTACCTGGTGTACGATGTAAGATTTCAGTCACTGTTACCAGTTCGTTGTTGAAACGTAAAATATTTCCTACTTTAATTTCAGATGCCTTTGCCATAAAAATATAATTGTAAAATTTGAGTCCAAATATATAAGGTTTTTTGAATACTTATATGTTCATTCCTCATTCCTGCTGTTTATTAAGTTTTAAGTGCTTTATTTTCTGTTGTTTATATTGACTGAATCAGGTTTTTCTTTATGAAAGCTACGGTGTTCAGACGATTTCAAACTGATATACACCTGCGCCGAGCGTGATTTTCGAAGCAATAACCTTTCCGTTCCGGTATACTTTCTGGCCTTTGACAAGGGGGAAACTAATTACGGCATCCGAATTTGCCGGGATCGTCACGGTATAAATCACCTTATTTCCTGATCTTTTCCATGCAGAGCTGATCTTACCATATGGCCCGTCGTGTTCTGCTTTGAAATGCTCCAGTCCGCTTACGAAATTGGGGCGTAACTGTATCCGTTTAAAACCTGGCTGTTGCTCATCCGGATGGATGCCACCGAGTCCCTTGAAAAACCAGCCACCAATTTCCCCAAACATCATGTGGTTTAACGAGATGTCTCTTTCTGCTTTAATGTCCCAGTTCTCATAAAGTGTCGTGGCTCCGTTTACAATCCACCATCCCCAGGAAGGGTAGGTATCCTGTGCGGCCAGCTGATAAGCAGTTTCTGCCTGTCCGTTCTCACTCAGGGCATTTAAGATTGCTTTGGCTCCAAGCACCCCAACATCCAGGTGCATGCCATCTGCTGCAACTCTTTTGGCCAGATTTGCGGCAACCTTAGCTTTTAGTTCTTCCGGTACGAGCCCCCATTGTAAGGCTACACTCAGTTCGGTCTGTACACCGGAAGCATAGATACCTGTTTCAGCGTTGAAATATTTGTCGTTTATCGCGGTTTTGATCTTTTCTGCAAGTTTGCGGTATTGCTCGTAATCTGCTTGTTTATTCAATAGTTTTGCGGTTTTGGAAAGGATAGTCGCATCTACAAAATAGTAGGTTGATGAAGTATATTCCAGGTCTGATTTCGATTTAACAGGAACCCAATCTCCGCGACCAAACGTAGTCAGGCCCTTCGGACTGATTTGTGTGAGGTAATCTACATACTTTTTCATGCTCCCGTAGCTGTCTGCCAGCAGTTGACTGTCCCCATAAAAAAGGTAGATGTTCCATGGAATGATCGCTATCGTACTTGTCCAGTCGGTTCCATTTGCAGTTCCATAACCCCAGCCCCCTGTAGGAATAATATCGGGAAGTACGCCATCTGGTTTTTGCTCATCCCTATGGTCGGCCAGCCATTTTTCATAAACTGTGATTCCGTCGAAATTAAAAAGGCCGGTTTCTATGGCAAAATGTCCATCACCTGTCCAACCGTTCTTTTCCCGTTGCGGACAGTCAGTAGGGTAGCCCATGAGGTTCGATAAATAGGAATTGTTGGTTGCCCACCATAGCTTGTCTATTAAAGGGTTAGAAGAGTTGATTTTGCCTTTTGGCGCAACATCGCTATGCATGAAATAACCGGTGATGCTTTCCTTGCTCAGCTGTACAGGCTTGCTGCTGGTTACTTCTACATATTGAAACCCTTTATAATTGAACCTGGGCATGAACTCCAGTTCTCCTTTTCCTGATAAGGTGATGATATCCGTTTGAAAAGGGTCCGTCTGATCTTTCGGGCGGTAGTAAACATCAATATTGGAAAGGTCAACTCTGCCATTCGGATATAGGCGCTCCCCATGTTTTAAACGAAGGACAGTACCATCATCTCCCTTGACCCTGATTTTTGTTACACCGGATATGTTCTGACCAAGGTCAAAAACATAAGTAGTGTCGTTCAGTTTTTTCATTGATTTTACCGGGATTTCCTGCACATTCCGGATGGGTTGCATGGCCTGAGCCACCAACAGGTCTGAAGGTGCTTTTCTAAGGCGCACAGGTTCCCATTTACGGTCGTCAAAATCTACGGTATTCCATCCAGGTTGTTCCTGGCGGAAATCATAATGCTCGGCAGTATAAATGTTATTGGAAACGATGGGACTTAAGCTGGTTTTCCAGTCCTTATCAGAGGTAATTATGGCTGTTGTTCCATCAGTATAGGTAATTCTCAGGTCCGCGCAAAAGGCCGGTCTTGCCCGCCATGCTGCTTTGTCAAAATTCCAGACCGCTATTGCCTGGTGGTTGTACCAGCCATTTCCGAGCAGAACACCGATGGCATTGTTTCCTCTTTGCAATTGGGCAGTTACATCATAAGACACGTATAAATTTCTTTTGTCAAAACGGGTATACATTGGGTCAAGCCGGTGATTACCCACCTTTTTGCCGTTCAGGTACAACTCGTATAATCCTGCCGCAGCAATATAGGCCCTGGCAGATTTAACCTGCTTTGTGGTTTCAAATGTTTTTCTGAAATAGGGGGCAGGGCGCTTATGGATATCATTTCCATCACTGATCCATGCACCTTTCCAGTTGTCTGCCGTCATCATACCGGTTTCAAAACTCGCAATCGGCGCATTGCCCGCTAGTTTTCCGTCTTTATCCCACAGTTCAACCGTCCAGAAGTATCTGGTAAAAGCGGTTAGTGGTTCGCCTGCATAGCTGACCAGACTGCGGGAAGAATTTGTTTTACCGGAATCCCAGGAATTTCCCTTTTTCTTTCTAAGTGTTACTGAATCCTTACCAACGAGAATCCGATAGGCTGTTTGTCTGGCATTCTGGCGTGTATCCATCATCAACCAGGATAAACGGGGTTTTAACGCGTCGATTCCTATAGGATTGAGGAGGTGTTCACATTGCAGGGCAGCAGGCTTAGCCATCAAAGGATCTTTGGCTGATCCGGCTGAGGGGAAGGTAAACAGGATCGGAAGGAATAGGGAAAAGAGTGTCTTGAAATAAGGCTTCATCAGTTTAAAGTTAAGTGTTATTTTACAATAATAGGTCCCTTATGGATCTTTAGCAACCTGTACCGTCCTGCTGTTTGCTCAGTTTTCCGGCCCAGGTCTGGTTATTTAGAGGGATGGATACAAAAAAGCTGACAGTCGCCACAACTGTCAGCATCATAACCTAAAAAGAGAGCGTTAATATTGTTACTGAGGGTTCTGTGGCAGGTTGTCCAGTGTCACCTCTCTTTGCGGTATCGGGAGTAATAGTTTGTTTTGTGTAGGCTGATAAGATCCTGCAGGAAACTGGCTCGGGTTTTTGGCGATTTCCCTTTGTCCATGTGCCGTTAATACCGGTATGGCATTTCCTGTGCGGACAAGGTCATACCAGCGGTGATTCTCAAAAGCAAGTTCTACCTTACGTTCCTGATCAATCGCAGCTCTGAATTCTGCCTGGGTACTGACCTTAAGTGCAGGAACCACATTGTCTGAGGTTTTTGGATTAAGTCCGGCACGTTTTCTGATCTGGTTAAGTAACGTATATGCTTCCCCATCTGCAACAAATCCCTGCTCATTTAAACATTCCGAGATCAGCAGCAGCACATCTGCATAGCGGATAACGGGAAAGTTTACATTGGTTTGGCCTGGTTGTACAAAACCCTGGTTGTATTTCTTAACATATGGGACCGCAACAAATCCGGAGCTGCCGGTAAAACCTTCAGCAAGGGAAATAGCTTTTCGTAAATCGCCAGGTTCATAAGCAGCGATCAGATCTGTGGTAGGGGTATTCCAACCACTGTTAAAGTTCAGGTTTGTTCCGGGATCATTGGTCACAGCCGTGCCGGAATTGAAGGGTGCAAACTGATACATGAAGTTGCTCGACAAATTGGTTCCTGCGGTTGAATAGTATTGTATTTCAAACACAGACTCTGCATTGTTCTTGTTGGTGGTCAGGAAGATATCCCCATAAGCTGGCAGGATACTATATCCGGTTACCTTTCTCAAAACAGTAATTGCCTCTCCAAATTTTTTCTGCGTCATGTAGACCTCACCTAAAAGTGCATTTGCAGCACCTTTGGTTGCTCTCCCTTTTTCTGAGGAAGGATAGCTGCCCACATCTGGTAGCCCGTTCGCCGCATCAGTCAGGTCCGAGATGATCTGGTTGTAAACTTCAGTTACGCTAGCTCTGCCTTTTGAAGGTGCCTCACCCGGAGATTTAATGGCTTCCAGGCGTAAAGGAACGCCACCAAATTGTCTCACCAGGTTGAAATAATGAAAGGCACGGAGGAATTTCACTTCTCCTGTGGCCTGAGTTTTAGCTGCAGCAGACATTTCAATTCTTCCCACATTGTTCAGTACATCGTTGCATCGGGAAATGGCTACATAACAGTCTCTCCAATAGTCCTGAATGAGGGTGTTTGTAGAGTTTACCAGCAGCTGATCTACCAGCTCCCTGTTTTCCTGTCCCCTTTGTGGCGCATTGTACTGGAAGGTGGTATTGTCCGAACGCATTTCGCCAAATACCCAATAACTAAAAGTGCCCATTCCTCGTAAGCTGCTATACGCGCCTACGACACCTTGCTTAAGGTCTGATTCTGTTTTCCAGAAATTGGCATCGGTTAAACCGGATTCCGGTTCCTGATTTAAAAAGCTCTTTTTGCATCCTCCAACAGAAATAGCGATAAGAAGGAGGGCTAGGAATATATATTTCGATTGATTTCTCATGGTTAAATTCATTTTAAGTTAAAAGGTCATATTAATTCCGGCAGTGATGACCCTTGGCAGCGGGTAACTGGTAAAATCACGTCCGGGAGTCAGCACAGAAAAACCGTCATTGGTGCTTGCCTGAGGATTCGCACCGCTATACTTGCTGAACGTAACCAGGTTCTGGATGCTGCCATATAAGCGGAGCCCCTTGATCACCCTCGAGCTGCTGATGAACTTTTGTTTGAAATTATAGCCCAGGGTGATGTTCTGGATGCGTAGAAAGCTGGCATCTTCGATCCATTGTGAGTTCACTTCCCGATAAAGTGTTCTGCCATTTACGGTAGTAGGTACGAGACCATCCCCGGGGTTCGAAGGGGATCTGAACCTGTTTAATACCTTGCGGTCTACGTTGAACACCCCATCGATATTCGTCAGGAATTCATTTCCGGTTTTCATGATTTGTCCGCCTTGTGAACCAATGATCAGCACATTCAGGTCGAAATTTTTATAGCCGAAACTATTCGTGATTCCGTAGTTGAAATCAGGTTGGGAATTTCCAATAACCGTGAAATCTTTAACCGCTTCTATAATTCCATTGCCATCAAGATCCTTATACCTGACCGATCCGACGATAGAGGAATTGTGTTTTGGCTGTGTGGCAAGTTCATCTGCGTTCTGGTAAATGCCATCAAACACAAATCCGAAGAACTGGCCCAATGGTTTGCCCACCTGACTGATATGGGTATAATTCCCTTCACCACTACGGCCACTATAAATAGGTGCATTGTTGTTGCCGGGGTTCAGTTCTAAAACGATATTCCGGTTAAAGCTGATGTTTAAATTGGTGTCCCAGGTAAACGCACCTGTCAGGTTTTTGGAAGTCAGTCCAAATTCAAAGCCGCGGTTCCTTACTTTTCCAATGTTTACGGTTGCACCGGAATACCCGGACGCAAGTGGAAGTTCCACATTTAAGAGGAGGTCGCTGGTGATGCGGTTATAAAAATCAGCAGTCAGGTTCAGTCTGCTGTTGAAAACGGAGAGGTCCAGACCCAGATCGAATTCATCTGAATTTTCCCAGGTCAGTTTTTCATTCGCAATTGATCCGGATGCCCGGCCACTCGCCAATTGTCCGCCAAAGGAGTAATTTGCTGATCCTATTCCTGAGGCATAGGAGTAATTGCCGATGTTAAAATTACCTGTACGTCCATAACTGGTCCTTAGCTTCAGGTCGTTGATCCATTTAACATTTTTCAAAAACTCTTCTTCAGAGGCCCTCCAGGCAAATGCGCCGGATGGAAATGTGCCGTAACGAACAGTCGCACCGAAACGTGAAGAACCATCAGAACGAATGGTACCGGTAAGCAGATATTTGTCTTTAAAAGTATAGTTTACCCTTGCAAGGTAAGAGATCAGAGACCATTTTTCTACGCCTGCAGATGCTCCGTTGAGTAAGGTTGAAGCATTAATGGTTTTAATCAGGTCATCCGGATAGTTTGTGGCGCCGAAGGAATAACCGTTGTAACGTTCTTTCTGAGCGGTATATCCCACAACTGCATTGATGCGATGGTCTTTTGCAAAGGTCTTATCATAGGCGAGTGTAAACTCAGAAAGCCAGTTGGTATTGGTATTCTGTGCAGTATTGGAGCTTGGAATAGAGAGGTTTGGATTTGGATTCCCCGTTTCACCGATCACAAAGGTCGGATTGAATGCAAAGGAACTGTTATTGGTGTAATCAAGGTTAAAGCTATACTTTGCTTTCAAGCCATCAATGATCTGATATTCAGCAAAAGCAGTGGCCAGTCCTCTGAAATAATCGGCTTTAGTACCAGAAAATTCCAGGGTATTTAAAGGGTTTCCCGCTCCGATTGCACCAGGGGAGGTAATGAATACCGTTCTATTTCCTGAGGCATCCGTAACCGGAACAAGTGGACTAAGCCAAAGCGCACGGGTCAGTACATCTCTTTGTCCGGACTCAAACCCACTTCTGTGCTGAGTACCACCACTTGGGGCAAGGCTGATGCCTACCTTCACTTTTTTACTCAGGTCGGATTGCAGGTTGAAATTCAGGGAGTAACGTTTATAGTCTGTATACCTTACCGTTCCTTCCTGCTCCAGTCTGTTAATGGAAGCCGAATACTTTGTCGATTCAGATCCTCCTCTGATGCTTGCATCCACGCTGTTTTGCATCGCTGTGCGCAATACGGCATCATACCAGTTTGTACCCTCACCATATTGGGCAGGATTTCTGAATTCTGCCGGGATGTCACTCTCTTTTGGAACCAATCCTCTGGAAGCAAAGTCATCGGTGATGATGTCTTTTCTGAATTGTGCATATTCTGTGCCATTAAGTACCTTTGGCCTGCCTTTTTGAGGGACCTGCTGACTACCGATATAGCTGTTTACATTCACTACAGGAGCCCCTGTTTTTCCTTTTTTTGTGGTGATGACAATCACTCCGTTTGAACCTCTTGACCCATAGATTGCGGTGGAAGAAGCATCTTTTAAAACCGTAACGGACTCAATGTCATCGGGGCTAAGAACATTCAGCGGGTTATAACTCTGACCTCCCGTGTTGGAAATGGCAAAACCATCCACCACAAATAAAGGACTATTGGATGCCCCTATAGAGCCGGCACCTCTCACCTGGATGTTTACTCCGCCACCCGGCGCACCGGTAGGCGTGCTGATCTGGACACCCGGAATTTGTCCAACCATTTTCTGATCAATAGAACTTACCGGTAAGTCTTTGATCTGCGAGGCCGAAATGCTGGAAACAGAGCCGGTCAGGTCTTTCTTCTGGCTTGTTCCATAGCCGATCACGATCACTTCAGACAGTTGGTCATTCTGTACTGTAAGTGCCACATTTACAGAAGTCTGGTCTGCGATGGTAAATTCTTTACTGGCGTAGCCAATATAGCTGAAAACGAGGACCGCGCCCTTAGGTGCTTCCAGTGCAAAAGCTCCGGATGTATTCGTTACCGTTCCAGTAGTTGAGTTTTTAACTTTAACAGACACTCCGGGAAGCGGACCTCCGTCGCTAAAGTCTGTCACCTTTCCTGTAATCTTTAAACTTTGTGCATAAATGAAGCTGCTCAGGAAGCACAGACAGCACATCAGACCTATTCCTTTTTTTGATAGGCCGATTAGATTTTTTTTGCTCATAATACGTTGATTTGGTTTAGTAAGGTTTTGTTCATTTTATCGATTTATCAAATAGTTAAATAGGGATTGTTGAGCTAATCTCGTACATCAGATTTGTGTCGGCAACCTGCACCATCCTGCATGGGGACAGTTTTTCAGGAGCAGCCATTGTCCTAAAGAAGAGCATTCAATGCCTGAATTACGATGGTCTGGTTCAGGCTGACGATAGGGGTTGAAAGGGCCTGGTAGGGCTTGGAGCCCATTTAAACCTGTTTATGCCGGGGATCTGGTTTTCCAGAAAACACGTGTGGTATATCGCTTCTTACAGGGGTGAATGCCACATGAGCCTTGAAAGATTAAAATTTGCAGTACAACAACATAGCCGGAAGATGCTTTCTTCCGGCTATACAGGTCTTAAAAAGAAGGCTAAAGATCAATAGTGGTGTTGCGCTGCCGAATAGAATTTGAGTTGAATAATGTCGTTGGGTAAGGCTTTGCTATTCCATGATTTGTGAATGGCAAGGGCAGCACCAACTGCGGTTGCCTGTGCCATAGAGGCGGCAAATACTTCAAGTTCCGGAAATGCTGCCGACAGCAGGTTCATGAATATCGCATTTTTACTAAAGCCCCCATCCACGAAAATCCGTTTCACAGTAGTTCCTTTTAAGACCATTTGTGTCGCATGGTACTGCTGAGCTATCAGATCCAGCATTAGCTGATGGTAAGCGATGAGGTCTGTGGCATAATCGCTGAGCTTTCTTTTGGAAAACAGCGACTCATTTATTGTTCCGGAGCTTGGTTCCACTTTTGGTTCATCGTCTGGTTCAGGGTTTTTCCTGAGCAGTTCTATGATCCCCGGATCGAACACCGCATTGCGGTAACTGATCACATCTCCGCCGAAATGGGCTGCAATGCGCTTTATCTGCTGCTCATGCTCATAACCGGCAAAAACACGGGAGGCTTTTACGGGTTTACCCTCAAACTGAAGGTAACACAGACAATCGTTCTTTAATTCATCTACCGTTAAGGGATCCGAATTAAATGGATTCATACTGATGCACCAGGTGCCTGTAGACAAGAGAATGAAGGGCTCCTGAAAATTGATCAGGTAGGGGATCAATGCTGCTGAGCTGTCATGGAATCCAATACCCACCGCATAATTGTTCCCCGGAAAAGCCGCCGGCATCACATGATCCGATGGCGCAACAGGGGCCAGCTTGTCCAGAATACCTTCCGCCTTGACCCATTTATGATAGTCCTGCTTTTCGAAATCCCAGAGGGCAGTATGACAACCTATGCTGGTAAGGTCAGAATAAACCGCTCCGGAGATCAGATAACTTAAATACTGAGGCAGATGAAGTGCATACTTTATCTGTTCAAAAAGTTCCGGTTTTTCCTGTTTGATCCGGTAAAGTTGTAGTCCGGAATTCAGGCTGCCCAATACAGGAGAGGCCGTCGTATTGGCAAAGGATTCTTCCCCTCCATACTTCGCATAAAACTGATGTTTCAGCTCCTCAGGATAGGGCTTCAGGTAATTATATAAGGGGGCTAAAGGTTGTCCGTCTTTATCGATGTACACCAGACTGGCTCCATAAGTGGTGAAATTAATGGACTTGACCTCAAATTTCGGGTTCTTAAACACCTCCCTCAGCGAGTCAAATATGGAGAGCCTCAGGCTTTCCAGGTTTTCACATGGATCACCATCCTCATCAACAGTTTCTGTAAATCTGGCCGTTCTTTCAAAAACAATATGGTATTGCTCGTCAAAAAGGAATAACTTCTTATTCGTCTTGCCGACATCAAAAATGGCAATTACAGGAACCGGTTTGTTTTGCTGTCCCATTAATTATAATCCTGTAGCGATGGTTTTATTGCCGCGGTTTCTGATCAGTTCTTTTCGCACCTGGCTTTCCCTGTACAAGGTTAAGGGCGACAAAGCCGCACCAGCACGTAAACGGGCCTCGGCAACCAATGGCCTTACATCTGTTCTGAAAGCGTGTTGCAGGATTTCCTGACAACGGACTACATCATTTTCCGCCTGAGCCTGTACCAGTGCTGCACGGTCTACAGAAAGGGCCTGTGCATAAGCAATCATGATGGCTTCCACCGACTGGAGCAGGTCTTCCAGCGGATCTTTTACATTGTGTGAAGCATCAATCATCCAGGCAAGGTCTTTTGTATGGTTCATTCCACGCTGATCCATTCCTTCTACCAGTTCATTGAAGATCAGGAACAACTGATAGGGTTTCATACAACCGGCAGTCAGGTCGTCGTCCCCGTATTTTGAATCGTTAAAATGAAAGCCCCCGAGCTTGCCTTCCATCAGCAATAAGGAAACGATCTGTTCGATATTTGCATTGGGCAGGTGATGTCCAAGATCCACTAATGTGAAAGCTTTAGGGCCAAGTTTATTGGCATACAACAACGATTGTCCCCAGTCTCCAACCGTGGTAGAGTAGAAGTTAGGCTCGAAGGCTTTGTATTCTACAAAGACCTTCCAGTCTGCGGGTAAAGCGGCATAAATTTCCTGAAGACTTTCCAGCGTATTTTGAAAGGCCTTTCTGAAGTTGAGCTGTCCGGGGAAGCAGGAGCCATCGGCAAGCCAGATGGTCAGTGCTTTTGAGCCCAGTTCCACACCCTGACGGATCACCTCTATATTATGCGCAATGGCTTGTTGCCTGACTGCCTTATCCACATGCTGCAGGGAGCCAAATTTATAACTCTGGGGCTGATCAGGCTGATCCTGAAAGGTATTGGAGTTCATGGCATCGAAGTTCAAGCCATATTGACTGGCTATTGCTTTGATTGCCGGAACATTTGAGGTGCTGTCCCATGGAATGTGCAGGGAAACGGCTGCACTGGAGGCGTTCAATTGATGTAACAGGCCGATGTCTTCCAGCTTTTCTTCTATGTTTCCGGGTTCACCCCCAAGAGAGAAACGGCCAAAACGCGTTCCTCCGGTACCTAATGCCCAACTTGGGATACCGATTTGAAAGTCGGTCAGTTTTTGCAGTATCAATGCGGAATTTTGAATTTCGGTGGTCACATAGGCCAGTTGTTGCTGGTGTCTGGAGAATAATCGCTCATTATGAGAGGTGATCTGGTGCTGCTCTAATTTCATAATCTTATTTTTAACGTAAAAAGGCGTTGGCTACGCCACCATCAACGTTTAGTACATTTCCGGTTGATTTGTTCATCAATCCACCCACAAAAACAAAACATGCATTTGCAATGTCTTCAGGGAGGATCATTTCATTGAGTAAGGTACGTTTTGCATAGAAAGCCGGCAACTCTGCCACGGTAATTCCATATGCTTTTGCCCTTCCTTCGGCCCAGGCGCCCTCCCAGATTTTACTTTCTGAGATCACGGCATCGGGATTCACGGTATTTACACGGATATGATCTCCTCCCAGTTCTGCTGCATTTAACCTGCTCAGATGCAGTTGTGCCGCTTTTGCAGAACCATAACCCGCGTTATTAGGGCCGGAAACCAGGGCGTTCTTGCTGACGATATTGATGACATCGCCACCAATGGATTGTTTTCTAAGGACTTCAACACCTGCTTGTGTAACGAGGAACTGCCCTTTCACAAGGATGTCGTACAAGAGGTCCCAGTCTTTTTCAGTATGTTCTTCAATAGGTTTGGAGATGGATATTCCTGCGCAATTGACCACAATATCAACCCCTCCAAATGCTAAACAAGCATAGTGATATGCCTGGCGAACGGCATCAGCACTGGTCACGTCCAGTAGGACCGCTGCATAGGCATCTTCAGCAAATTCGGCTTTAAAGCTTTCTTTTGCCTGAGCCAGTCGGTTGTCATCATTGTCGTTGATAACCACACAGGCACCCTCATTGATGAATTTCCGGGCAATTGCTTTTCCTATACCACCCGCACTGCCGGTAATCAATGCTACTTTTCCGGTAAGTGGCTTAGGCTTAGGCATCCGCTGTAACTTCGCTTCTTCCAACAGCCAGTATTCTATATTAAAAGCTTCCTGTTTTGGCAATGAAGTATATTGGGAAATGGCTTCAGCGCCTTTCATGACATTGATGGCATTGATATAAAACTCTGCGGCAACCCTTGCGGTTTGTTTGTCCTTAGCGAAAGAGAACAGGCCAATTCCGGGATATAAGATGATCACAGGATTGGAGTCCCGGATTGCAGGACTATCTTCGTGCTTACAACTCTGGTAATAATCCCTGTACATTTGCCGGTATGCTTCAAACTCCGGAGCCAGTTTGGTCTTGATTAAATCCAGGTCTGTCCCATTTTCTCCAGTCTCCAGCTTTAATACCAATGGACTGATCTTGGTTCTTAAAAAATGGTCAGGACAGCTGGTGCCCATAGGGGCGAGGCGGTCCAGGTCATTGGAATTGATAAATTCCAGCACTCTGGCATCATCTGTGAAATGGCCAACCATATGTCTTTCACTGGAACAGAAGCCCCTTAAAACGGGAGCAATCAGTGCAGCTTGTTTCAGGCGATGGTCCTGTGTGCTGGCCGCTATTTTTTGTCCGCCAAAGACAGGTCCTTTTTTGCCATATTCAGATTCCAGAAACTCAGAACATTTTTCGACTACTTCCAGCGTGTTCAGGTAACATTCATAAGCGGTATCCCCCCAGGTAAATAAGCCATGGGAACCCAGCATAATGCCCCGGATTCCAGGGTTTTCATCCAGGCATTTGCGCAATTGAAGGCCGAGTTCAAAGCCTGGTTTCTGCCAGGGCACCCAGCCCACTGTTCCTTTAAATAATTCCTTTGTAATTTGTTCTCCATCCGCTGCCGCGGCAATGGCGATCGCTGCATCGGGATGTAAATGATCTATATGGGCAAAAGGTAAGAAACCATGTAATGGCGTATCAATAGAAGGGGCTTTTGATTCCAGGTCATAGATACAATGGTTAAATAAGGCTACCATTTCATCCTCATGGGCCAGGCCTCTGTAAATATTTTTCAGGTTTCTCAGCTGATCTACGTACAATGCGGCAAGGCCAGTCTTTTTGAGGGTGCCTATGTCACCTCCAGAGCCTTTAACCCACATTACTTCTGTGTATTCTCCGCTGAGCGGGTGTTTGGTAATCGCTTTGCAGGAGGTATTGCCACCTCCATAATTGGTGAGGCGCAAATCTGCACCCAGTAAATTTGAACGGTAGATCAGTAATGCGATTTCATCTCCGGCTAGTGTGGCTGCCTTTTCCTCATCCCACAAATAGCTTACATGCTTAAAATCAGTTGTTCGAGAAGTCATAAATTCCAGTAGTTATATAGTTTTATTTGATAGAATTTCCATATCCGACGATCACTACAGACAAGATAATCATTGTTATGCCCAGGATTACGGTCGTCAGGGTTTTTCTTTTTACTCCTGCCCATTCTTTGAGCACCAGGCCCCATATGTTGGCTACCAGAATGATAAATGCCATGTGCAGGATCCAGGAGCTGGCACCGTTACCAAGTTTACTTTCGCCCATTCCATAGAAAAAGAATTGTAAAAACCAGGTGGTGCCGGCAAGTGCAGAGAACGCATAGTTTGCCAGCAGGGGTGTATTTCTATTGGTATAGTCCCCAAAAGTTTTGTTTCTAAAGTTCAGTACCATGCACCAGAATAGGTTGGTGCTGAGGCCGCCCCATAAAATGAGGATATAGGTCACATTGTTCTGGAACAGGAATTCTCCCTGGTTGGGATGGGTACTTTTCCAAATTTCATTGGCCTGATGGGCCATGTCTTTTCCGGCATCAATACCAAATGCAAAACAGGCACTGAGTATTCCGGAAACGATAGACAGGATCAATCCTAAGCCCAGTTTGTATTCCTTGTTTGAGGGGTCTGTCTTTCCGGCAGAGATGAGGTCTTTTTCTTTCATTCCTCCGGCTTTACCGCAAATGATGATTCCGAGTACGCAGACCAGCAGGCCCAGCAAGACCATCTGCCCCCATGGGTTGTTCAACATATCGGAGAAACTGTCTTTTCCGGCCTTAGGCCAGAAATTATAATATAGGGAGGGGATTAATGCGCCGAAAACAGAACATAGACCGAGGATGATGGAGCTTCCCAGAGAAACCCCCAGGTACCTGACCCCCAATCCGTAAGTCAGTCCGCCAATGCCCCATAATACACCAAAGAAATAGGTGAGGAGCAGAATTTTTCCTTGTGTTGCGGCAATGATGGAAGGAAAATCTTCGATGGTTAGGTATGCGGCCAGGGGTGGCACAATGAGCCAGGAAAAAAGTCCGCCTATGATCCAGTAACTTTCCCAGGCCCAGCCTTTCACTTTTTTATAAGGAATGTAAAAGCTACCGGAAGCAAAGCCTCCTGTGAAATGGAAAATGATACCGAGAATTACCTGCATACGTTTAGGGCTATAAATGGTTTAGTTTTATGGCCCTAATTTATACAAGTTGAAAGGATCAACTGTCCTGTACCATCATGGTACTCCGGTAAAAAGAAGAGAAATTCTCTATAAAGAAGCTCTTTTGGTATAATAGAATGGAATTTCTATATGTCTTTTTGAATGGTCAAGGATCAGTTCGGCTGCTACTGCACCCATAAACCTGAAATCGGTAGATATGGTAGTGATGCCATCTAACAGGATCTTTTTCAAAGGAGTTTCATTGTAGGAGATCACCCCAACGTCTTTGCCGATTTTATAATTCATATCGATCATTCGTTCCAGTAAAACCACCAGGTCGTCTTCCATTAAATTGATAAATACTTCTCCTTCATTAATGGGTTCGGTCTCAATGTTGCTGACCACCTGATGGGAAAAAGCGTACTGCTGGCAAAAGCGATGAAAGCCATCCAGGATTTCCTTGGGAAAATAACCTGGTTCAGGAAAAATGATCTTTAGCGTATGGTATTTACTCAAAGGCTCCAGGGCTTGCTCCAATGCCTCATAGATGTTCTTTTCAAAGTTTTCGTATACTGCTCCAAAATCACCATCAATTCCAGGAATGAGCTTATCCAGCAAGATCAGTTTTGCTTTCGGAATAGCGTTAATGATTTCCTCTGCATATTCTTCTCCTTCCATAAAATGAGGGATGATCACATAATGCGTATAATCTTCCTTTTTATTGGTCAGAAAGCGCTTAAAAAGACTAAGATCATTGTTGTAAATGTAAAAATCTACAGAAACATCATGGCCAAGGGCATGGATAAACGCATCATAAACTATTTTTTTATGTGCACTGAGCTTATTGAACAGCAAAAACACCTTTAACTTTCTTTTTACATCTGTACTGCTGATGTAATAGCCCTTGCCCGGAACAGAGTTGATGACCCCAATAGATTTCAGGTATTTATAGCCCTTTTCCGCCGTATCCCTGGAAATCTCCAGTTTATAGCTCAATTCGTTTATAGATGGGAGCAAGGCTTCTTTTTTTAGCTTTCCAAGTTCAACGGATTTGATGATGGCGTCTGAAAGCTGCAGGTATTTAGGCGTTGCAGAGTACTCATCAACATGGATAAAATCAAAAAAGGTTTCGGTCTTCATGGCTTAAAAAAAAGCAATTTACAGATTTGCGGGAATATGCTATAGAAAATGATCAGCCTCCTCATCGATCATTCGTGATTTTGTATAGATTTGAGTAGACTATGAGAGGGAAAATAAAAGAAGAATTAGGAGACCATCTAAATGGGGCTTGCTTAACAGCAGGCTCAGACTGTTTAGTATTAGGTATACAGGGGGATTGGTACTTCCTGCTGGATGAATTTAATGTTTTTGGTATTCTCAGGAAAGGTGAGGTAGAAATAACCGATGAGGAGAAACCTGATTTCTGGATAGAGCGTAACGGAAGAACAGTTCCTGAAGAATGGCATTGGGAAAATTTCCTCAGTCTGCAAGGTTGTCCGTATGACGAGTGGAACGAAATATGGTTCATTACACAATTTGCGAAAGGTTTTTCAAAATTCAATTTACCGGAACTACCTCAGCCGTTTAACAAAGCGAATGACATTGACTATAAATACCAAATAGTGAAAAATTATCTGCAAATAGCAGAAGACTTTGATAATCTTATAGAACCTGAGCCAATAAGCTGGGGGTATTTATTTTACAGGTTTGAGAATGACCTAAGTAGTATCAGGTGGGCTGATGGAAAGCAGATACCCTTTAAAAAGGTATTGATCTCAGGAGAAAGTTCAGGTTTTGATGTTTTAAAAGGTCTGATATATGAAATAGGAAGTTCATTTCAGCGTCTGAAACCGTCGGTGGATAGGGAATTGCTGGATGGAATCAGGAACAGAATATTGTTTTCCATCTGGGCAATTTTTGGGACTAAAGAATTTGAAGTTTACAAATTGGTTTATGATAAACATTCTGAATCGGACTACCTTCTTCAATATGGGACGGAACACTACTTTACATTGTCATTTGAACTTCTTACTTAAATAAGATATATTTATCTATGAAAAAAATATTCCTTTCTTTATTGCTGATCTCAACCTGTAGCCACCTTCTTTTTTCTCAGGAGGTAAATACTGCCAAATTGGATAGTTTCTTTAATGCTTTGGATAGGAATAATCGCGCTATGGGCAGTTTTGCCATCTCAAGAAAGGGGAAAGTGGTGTATCAGAGGTCTATTGGGTATGCTTCGCTGGAAGAACAGAACAAGATTTTGGCATCCAATGTCAGCCAATACCGAATCGGTTCTATTACTAAAGTCTTTACCTCGGTTTTGATCTTTCAGCTCATAGAACAAGGGAAAATCACATTAGACACCAAACTCTCTAAGTTTTTTCCTCAATTTCCGAATGCAGAAAATATTACCATAGAAAATTTGCTTAGCCACACCAGTGGTCTGGCTGATTATGTTAACGATCCGAAAGACCAGATATGGATTACCAACCCACATACAAAAGCCGAACTGCTGGATGTTGTTGCTAAAGGCAAAATACATTTTGAACCCGGAAAAGGAATGTCCTATTGTAATTCTGGATTCCTGCTTCTTGGTTATATACTGGAAGAGATCACTGGTCAGTCTTACGCTAAACTTATTGAGAAACGGATCTCTGCAAAAATTGGCCTGAAGCATACTTTTTCATCAAAAATTAACAATTCAGGAGCCCTTGAGGCCAGACCATATGCCATTGCCGAACCATGGAAGTCAGTAAAAGACCTTTATTTTCCCAATATAATTGGCGTAGGGGATATTTTATCAACACCAACAGATATGCTGACTTTTATCAATGCCCTGACTGAAGGAAAGTTGGTAAGCACCAATAGCTTTGATCTGATGAAGCGTTTTAAATCTCCGGGAAATACAGGAATGGGGCTTTTTGGTGTTCCATTTAATGAGAAGCTAGGTATAGGCCATAGTGGCGGAACCCGGGGCACTTTTAGTTTCCTGGTGAAAATGGAAGCTGATGATCTTGCTTATGCCGGATGTATTAATGGCGCAAATTTTATGCCTAATGATGTTACGATTGCGGCATTAGTTATTTCTTACAACCAGCCTTATAAGATCCCTGTTTTTTTAACTGCTGCAGAGCTGGAACCTTTTCTTGGCAATTATTCATCGGCACAACATAATTTAAAAATCAGTATTACACAAAAATCGGCTACGCTGATTGGGCAGGCAACAGGTCAATCGCCCTTTGTTCTTTCTGCAATTGATAAAAACAAATTTGAATTCATGCAATCCGGTATATCTGTAGAATTCAATAAGGAAAAACAACAGATGATTTTTAAACAAGGCGGAAAGACCAGTTTATTTGAAAAAGAGAAACCACAGTAAGTTTTTGATCAGCTCAGGGAATCTGCTCAAAGAAGAAAATAAAAGGGAGGCACCTGGTCTGGTGCCTCCCTTTTATTTTCATAACTTATTAAATAGCCTATTTCCAGCCGCCTCCCAGCGCCTTATATAAAGACAACTGGTTGAGCACCTGGTGTTTCTTTGCCTGAACTTCATTCATCTCTGCATCCAAAACGTTTCTTTGGCTGGTGATGATGTCCAGGTAAGTTACCCTTCCCGTCAGGAAAAGAATATTTGCCGCTTTAACCGCTGCATTTAAAGCCTTCACTTCGTCAGAAATGTGAATTCTTTTCTGGTTGATGTAGGCCTGTGATTTTAACGCATCCTGGACTTCATTGTAAGCCTTGAGGACGATCTTCTCATAGTTTTGGAAGGCGATACCATAGGCAGCAACATAACTCTCGTATTCCGCACGTATGCGGTGCTGATTAAAAATGGGGGCGGTCAGGCCACCGAGTAATCCATAAGCCAATGCGGTTTGAGGTTGGAACAGTTTACCCAGGTCAAAGGACTGCAAACCGATCTGTGGTGCCAGTACAATGGCCGGCAAAAATGCGGCACTTGCTGCTTTACCTTCTTTCTGTGAAGCAATCAATTCCAATCCTGCCTGTCTGATATCCGGTCTTAAAGCAATCATTTGCAAAGGAGTTCCTTCATCTAAATTTTTTGTAGAAATAAATGGTTCAAGTCCTTTTTCTGTCAGCTGAATAGGCCCATTAAACCTTCCCGTTAAAAAGTTTAAATGATGTTGCATCAGACTAACCTGTTGCAGTACTTCCTGTTCTTTCGCTTTTGAATTGGCAAGCACTGCTTTAAATTGTTGAACACCTAATTCTGTGGCCATGCCGGCTTCTTTCTGAACTTCGATCAGCTGAAGTCCTTTCTGCTGCAGGCCGATATTTCTGTTCAGGATTTTAAGCTCTTCATCCAGGGTCAGTAATTCAAAATAGGCCGTTGCGACACTGCTGACCAGCTCCGTCTGAACCAGTTTTTGCCCTTCATAAGTAGCCAGGAATTTATTCAGTGCTGCCTGTTTTTTGTTTTTAAGCTTTCCCCATAGATCCAGTTCCCAGGAAGTTCTGATACCCACAAAATAGTCTGGAACGGGATTAGGCAGCCGCTCGTTATCCTGTAGGTTTCCGGAGAAATTGGTATCGTAATTACCGATTCCATCAACCGTGTAGAAACCATACCTGCGCAAACCTGCCTCCACGGCAAGGTCTATGTTAGGCAACATGGCACCTTTACGCAGGCGTAAATTGGCTTTCGCCATTTCAATATGGTGCAGGGCCTGCTTCATGTCAGTATTGTTTGCCAGCGCAGTATCGATTAAAGCAATGAGGTGTTCATCCTTAAAGAATTCCTTCCATTGGGTGTTGGCAACTGTTACGGTATCAGTCTTTTGTCCATAAGAAGAAGGTGTGCTTCGGTGTTGGTGTTCAGGAAGTTCTTTCTTCAGGTTACAACTGCTGATCAAGATGATACCCGCTATAACTGTCGCTGCATTTGTGGCAATGGCTACCTTCTTTTTCATCAATGAAGAGAACAATACATAAAGGCCAGGGATTACAATTACACCGACTATCGTTCCGATGATCATTCCACCCACGGCTGCAGTTCCGATAGAACGGTTCCCCAATGCACCTGCTCCACTTGCAATCATTAGAGGAACAAGTCCGGCAGCAAAAGCGAAGGAGGTCATTAAGATCGGACGTAAACGGGCTACAGAACCCTCTATTGCAGCCTGTAAAAAGCCCATGCCTTCCTGCTGCTTGATAATGGCATACTCTACAATGAGAATGGCGTTCTTTCCAAGCAAGCCGATGAGCATCACCAGTGCAACCTGTGCGTATATGTTGTTTTCCAGACCGAACATCCATAAAAACAGGAATGCCCCAAAAATACCGGCAGGTAAGGATAGTAATACCGGCAATGGAAGCAGGAAGCTTTCATATTGTGCAGCGAGGATCAGGTATACGAAAAGTAAACATAGCGCAAAGATGTACAATGCCTGGTTTCCGGAGAGGATTTGTTCCCTCGTCATACCAGACCATTCGATTTCGTAACCTGCAGGTAACTTTTTAGCCACCTTTTCAACCGCTTCAATCGCCTGTCCGCTGCTGAATCCTGCTGTCGCATCCCCATTTAGCATGGCTGAAGAAAACATGTTATAGCGGGTAATCTGCTCCGGTCCATATACCCGTTCCATGGTAATAAAAGTGGAGAAAGGAAACATTTCTTCTTTGTCGTTTTTAATGAAAAGGTTCAACACATCCTCCGGTTTCTCCCGGTAATTAGGGCCTGCCTGTACCATTACTTTATACATTTGTCCGTAACGGATAAAGTTGGTCGCATAAAAACTGCCCATTAAGGTTTGCAAGGTGTTCATTGCATTCTCCACACTGATCCCTTTTTTCGCGGCCAGGTCATGATCTACCTTGATGAGGTATTGTGGAAAGCTTACGTCAAACGTGCTGAATACATTACCGATCTCTGGCGTAGCCTTTAAATCTTCCATGAACTTTTTCATCACCTCTGATGTCTTGTTGAGGTCGTCAGCGCCTGTTTTATCCAGGAGGCGCAATTCAAATCCGGATGAGTTACCAAAGCCAGGAACGGTAGGTGGAGGGAAAAACTCGATGTCTGCATCCATAATATGGGCAGTGGCTTTTTTCAGCTCCGTAATCATTTCCGTGACCGATTCTTTTCTATTGTCCCAGGCCACCAGGTTGATCATTCCCATTCCATAGGAAGCTCCTGAAACTTCGTTCACAATGCTATAGCCCGCAAGGGTGGAAACCGTTTCCACTGCTTTCATTTTACGGCTAATCGCATCAATTTCATTGAGCACACTTTCCGTTCTGTCTACTGTTGCCCCTGGAGGGGTAGTCACATTCACATAGATCATTCCCTGATCTTCTGTAGGAATAAAGCCTGAGGGAAGGATACTGCTCATTCCCCAGGTGGTGATAAAAAAGATGATGAGCAAGGCAAAAGTCAGAATTCGTCGTCCCGCTATCCTGCCAAGCAGGTTTTTATAACCTCCGGCCATTTTGTTGTAGCCCTTATTGAAGACTGCAAAAAATCTGGCCATCCAGCCTTTGGCTTCCGGTTTATCATGCGGAGAACGGAGGATAATGGCACATAGGGCAGGGGTAAGTGTTAAGGCATTGATTCCGGAAATGATAATTGCCGAGGCCAGTGTTAAAGAGAATTGTCTGTAGAAAATACCAACCGGTCCGGAAAGGAAGGCCACCGGGATAAACACTGCCGACATCACCAGTGTGATCGCCACTACCGGTTTACCCACTTCTTTCATCGCAGCGATGGTGGCTTCCATAGGCTGCAAATGTTCTTCTTCCATCTTCGCGTATACCGCTTCGACCACTACAATGGCATTGTCGACCACAATACCGATCGCAAGTACCAGGGCAAAAAGGGTGAGCAGGTTGATGGAGAAGCCCAGCATCTGCATAAAAAACAAAGCCCCGATCAGACATACCGGAACGGCAAGCGCAGGGATTAAGGTAGAACGGAAATCTTGTAAAAAGATAAACACCACAATAAATACAAGCACAAAAGCCTCCAGCAAAGTGATCAGTACGCTGGAGATCGATGCATCAAGAAAACGGGAAACATCATAACCCATGGTATAT
Source organism: Pedobacter caeni (assembly GCF_900129215.1). Lineage (GTDB taxonomy): Bacteria > Bacteroidota > Bacteroidia > Sphingobacteriales > Sphingobacteriaceae > Pedobacter > Pedobacter caeni. The sequence continues at coordinate 594,011 of NZ_FQUQ01000001.1, forward strand.
TTCATTCCCGGCGGGAAGGAATTTTCCTGCAATGAGGCCATCTTTTCCTTCACATTTTTGATGACTTCCTGGGCGTTTGAACCCGGTAGTTGCTTCATCATAATGGATGCAGAAGGCCGTCCATCGGTTTTAGAAACCATTTCGTAATCCAGTGAACCAAATTCTACATCAGCAATGTCTTTGATCCGGATAATGGAACCATCTGCATTTGCCCTGATCGGAATGTTTTTATACTCTTCGGCATCAGAAAATTTACCAGGATAGCGCAATACATACTGCTGCATGTTGACTGATTTATCGGACCCGATTCCGGTTTGTCCGGGAGCAGCCTCCACGTTTTGCCTTCTGAGGGCAGCGATTACATCGTCACTTGAAATCTTGTAAGCCGCCAGACGGTCTGGCTTCAGCCAGACACGCATCGCATAATCCCTTAAACCCATGATCTGGGCAAAACCCACACCTTCAATCCGTTTGAGTTCTTTCAGGATGTTAATGTCAGTAAAGTTATAGATAAAGCGTTCATCAGCAGACTTGTCATCACTGTAGATGTTGAGGTACATGAGCATGCTGTTCACCTCTTTTTCGGTGGTTACACCAGCTTTAATTACCTCTTCGGGCAATTCATCCAACACGGTAGTCACCCTGTTTTGTACGTTTACAGCGGCAATATCAGGGTCTGTACCTACTTTAAAGAACACCTGGATTAAGGTCGTTCCATTGTTGGTGGATACAGAGCTCATATAGGTCATGCCTGCAACTCCATTGATGGCCCTTTCCAAAGGAATGGCAACGGCATTTGTACTTACTTCGGCATTGGCTCCTGTATAGTTTGCGGTGACCACCACCGAAGGGGGCACGATGTCAGGAAACTGGGTTACAGGCAGGGTAAACAGGGCCAGTAGTCCCAAAAGGGTAATAAAAAGCGATATGACCAGCGATAATACCGGTCGTTTTATAAATTGTTCAAACATAATATGATGGGATTTATGCGGATTGCCCTAATGGAGCTATCTGCAATAAATACGGGTTGAATTAGGAAATATGTTTAGTTTTTAGCAATTGGATTAGTGTCTTTTAAGTTAAGGTCGACCGGCTTGATCTGAATTCCGTCACGCAGGTTTTGGGTGCCTTCAAAAACAATCTTATCGGATTTTGTTAACCCGGAGCTGACCATATAGTAATGACCCACTCTTTGTCCGGCCAGGAATGGTGTCATTTTAATCTTGTTGTCTGGCCCTAAAACATAAACATAGGTTCTGTCCTGGATCTCAAAAACAGACTTCTGGTGTACGGCAAGGATTTCTCCGGTTTCTATCGGAACGCTGATTTTACCCGAAGCACCGTGTTTCAATAGACCCTCAGGGTTAGGAAAGGTCGCTTTTAACGACAACGAGCCCGTCTGACTTGCGAATTCACTTTCTGCAAATCGTGCCTGGCCTGCAAAGGGATAAACAGCACCATCTGCAAGGGTCAGTTTAACCTGTTTCTTAAAGTTGTTTTTTACATATCCGGCATCACTGGCAATGCTCAGGTATTCTTTTTCCGTGATGGAAAAGTAGACATTCACAGCACTCAGGTCGGACACAGAGGTGAGGAGGGAACCTTCCTCCAACAGGCTGCCTGCTTTTAACGGCAATCGGTCAATCCGGCCGCTGAAAGGAGATTTGATCAGGGTATTGGACAACCTGGACTTTGCATAGCGCAATACAGACCTGGCTTCGGCAATCCGCGATTCTGCCGCTTTAACTTTGGCTGCTGCCAGATCAAGCTCTGTTTTGGAAACAATGTTGTTTTTTACCAGCAGTTTTGTTCTTTGCTGTTCCAGTTCAACTGTCTTTGCATCGGCAATGGAATTGTTCAATACCGCTTCTGCTTTACTGAGATCAGCCTTATACTCTTCGTCGTTTATCTTAAACAGAATCTGCCCTTCTTTTACTGCTGAGCCTTCTTCTACATATATTTTCTCTAAGAAACCGGATAAGCGGGACCGGACTTCTACATTTTTTACGGCCTGTATATCGGCAATATATTCTTTGTAAATCGTGGTGTCTAACACATGGATCGCAGCAACAGGCACGGATTTGGACTTGTCGGTGGTAGGGGTTTCTTTACTTTCAGAAGAGGTACAGCTGACAAGTGCAAGTGCAACAAAAAGAGGGGAATAAGCTAAAAAATTAACCTTCATGGCAATACTGATTTTTGTGGACGTATGTATTTACGCCCAGATGTATAAATGGTTTAATGGAATTCGCAGGAATAGAATGGATGAGATTAGTAAAGGCCGGGGCTCAGGCAAAGCAGAAATTTGCCCGCGCTTAATGCAGGGGCCTGTTTATGAAATGCCGGTCTATAGGAATTACTAATAAAAAAGAGGGCTTGCCCTAGAATGGTTTTAACCTGAAAAGGTGGGAGTAATAACTCGGTAAACAAACACTTTTTGTTCTGTAAAGCGGATGTTCAATGACAATTAGTTTTCCGATCTGCTTAAACAGAAAAAAGGAAAGAAAAACGATGATTGCAGGTAAGATATAAATGCCGGTCTGGAAAAGACGGTAATTCTCATTCGGAATTTTTATGTCGTCTTCGTAGTTGTGCATTGGAATATCCAGCAGGTCATCAAGTACAATTTCCAGAATTGAGTCGCCCGCAAACGTAGACTGCTTTTGATTTATGGAAGTGTCTCCAGCTTCATAAGCAATAATGTTGAGGTACGCAAACAACGATAGAAAATGAAATAGTTTGATAAACATACGGTTTCAAAGATATAACAATAGGCTACCTGATTGTTTGCAGATAATTGTCTTGACATTTTTATGATAAATGCCGTGTTTACTTTAAACGGTTTGACAGGTAATCTTCAATCTTGCCCTTCAGGCGGTCATGTTCCACCTTGATTTTTTTTAGTTCTTCCTCCTTATACCTTAATCCGGCTGCAGGATCTATAATACAAAATTGCTTTGTGCTTTGCTTGCCCCTGTAGATGTCTACTCTTTCTCCGGAATCCAGAAATTCCTGAGGGGTATACCATATTCTGGTGGCCACTGAATAAATCAGGCACCTGGCCAGCCGGGCTTCTTTTGCAATAGGTTCTTTAGCTACAAATGAAGGATCTTTGATCCTTCTTTCCTTCCAATCTCTGTCGATCATCTCCTTAGTGTTATGTTTTACACTGCAATAATGCTAAAAATATTAGCAAATACAAATTATTGTGTTTCTTTTTACCGGCGGGAACTCCAAACCTGTACAGGGATTAATCTCTTATCATTTCAGGAGAGTCGCAGATTTTTAACTGGCATTTATTTTCTCAAAACTTTTACAATCAGTTTTCAATGAGTAGCACTAATTTTATTAGATTAGAATCATTGATTACAAAATCAACTTTAAAGGGAGATAAATACGGATGAACAAAAAAATACAATCTACAAATACCAATCCTCCTGATCTTCAGCTTGTCCTCGAAAATGAGCTTGTCAAACTTGTTCCACTACAGGAAGGTGATTTTCAACGGCTTTATGCAGTGGCATCAGATCCCCTCATCTGGGAACAACATCCCAATAAGGACCGTTACAAAAGAGATGTGTTTGAAAGTTTTTTCAAGGGAGCAATGGAATCTGGTGGTGCTTATCTGATATTAAATAAAGATTCCGGAGAGGTCGTTGGCAGCAGCAGGTATTATGATTTCGACCAGGAAAAGAAGCAGGTCTTTATTGGCTACACCTTTGTTGGCCGTAAGTTCTGGGGACAGGGATACAACCCTGCCTTTAAGCAGCTGATGATCGATTATGCTTTTCAATTTGCTGATCAGGTGATGTTCCATATCGGAGCAGAGAATGTCCGCTCACAGATGGCCATCGGAAGGTTAAATGCCCTGAAAGTTGGAGAAGAGGAGGTGGCCTACTATGGCGAAACACCTAAAAAGAATTTTGTTTATCAGATCAGTAAACAAGACTGGTCGGGGATTTAAGCCAACATCATATGAAAATCAGCGATAAGGATACAGGTAAGATATTTGAATTATTATCACGCATTCGGGATGAGGACCCTGATGCGCGAAAAGAAGCTGCAGCCTTTGCAGATCAGATTTATTATTGGGAGGAGCAAAATTCCAATGTCCTTCTTGTTTTTGAGCATTGTGAGGTTGATCGGGTACAGAAATGTTTTGCCGGTTATCGGGGCGGAGCTTCCAGTTTCTATATTCCCTCCGGTTTTAAAATTAGAAATGTAACACTGGATAACAGAATTTATACTTTTGTTGCTGAAGATGGGAGGTCGGTTTCTGCGGGTTTAGAAGAAATCGGAAGGATGTGGGACCTGATTCCTTTGGGCGCTGGAAGGGTAAATGAAAGTTATATAGACTGGGCCTTCAGCAATTGCAGCCGGAAAAAGGATACTGCAGACTATACCCAGCAGGGAATAGGGGAATTTACTTTTGCCTATGGCACTTACACTTTCGACGAGTATCAATCAAAGGATCACAGTTTTTCTATTATCGTTCATGTCGATGATGTCAAAGACCTCCATACCTGCCTTTCGGAGATTGATCCGGTTTTAAGACGCATTCCTGAACTGGACAGTACCTCGAGGAAAGAACTCGCTGCTAAGCTATCCATCACAAAAGAGGAACTGGAAATGATTAGTCTCGATGCACTGGACTATTACAGGTATGGAGAATTTGACCTGACCTATTGTTTGCCTGAAGATTCAGCAGTAGAATATGTCAGGGTCTGTTATTCAAAGGAAGGCCTGCCGGTTGAGGCTACCTTCGGCAATTTTTAAATGACCAACCTTACTTCCAGCTTTGGAATTCTCCGGCCTCATAACTGAGTACGCCTGTTTTAGCATCATATGCGTCTTTAGACAGGATAGGGATGGGCATCGCTATTTTCGACTGTTCAGGATGATGGGTTCTATTCACCAGAGTAGTAACCTTCGCAGGAATGATGGGCTTTCCGTTCATGAGGATGTTCTTAATGTCCAGCTTAACTACCGGCAAGTCCTTATAATTGATGGCCGAATTTGCCGCTTTCGGTTTCTCCTTAGCAAAATTGATCACCGCACCATATTGCTCCAGAAAAATGATGTTGTATGGACTGATGGACAATTTTTTTCCTGGAAAAGCCATGGATCCTATGATGACTTTCTTTCCTGTTTGCAGGTCCTGAACACTCATGGTCACCCAGCTGTGTTCATATTCGCCCCAGGCAAACATCAGGTCCTTACTTTTATACCCTGCAGGAAGCGGCTTCCCTTTCACCTCTCCCGACTTATACAAGGTCAGCCGATAAGTGCCCTTATCCCATTTTAGCTTATTCCGGACGCTGATAAAATCGCCCTCCCCATCACTGCTGGCATAATAGCCCTCTCCCTTTAAAGCAGCGGTATCCCTCTCCATCCATCTTGAAAAAATCCCTCCACGGCCAATCTTTCTCTCTTTTCCTCCTTTGACAGGCCTCCCATCTGAGGAGGTCTGGATACCCCCATAAAAAGGAATTCCATTAAATGAACCATTGAATGGGGAAATGTAAAAGTTATACCCCTTGGGGATTTTGGTTTTAATTTCCACATCTACAGAAAAGCGCTGAAAATCTAAATTTGCGGTATCTAAGGGAATAAAAGTGTTAATGAAATGCAAAGGGGCCAACACAATACTATCAGGATACTGAATGTCACTCTGCATTTTTTTCCTAATCTCTTTATCGATGTCAGAATTCTCATATTTCTTTTTAAGCGTTTCTTTATTGGGGTTTTCTGTCTGAGCGGATATGCTATAAGAATTGGTGACCAGTAAGGCCAGCGTAAGGAGTCGTTTCATAAGTATATCAGATATTTGGGACTGCAATATCGATAAAACTAAATGCTTGTAAATGGAGTGTAATGTTAAATATTGTTAACGGTGATTTAGTATCGTTTCCATGACCACCTTTCGCAGGTATTTACTAACCGGTACCTGATGCTTTTGAATGTGCAGGATATTCCCATCAATAGTGTCAATTTTCTGTATCCCTGCAATATAAGACTTATGGGTTTGTATAAACTGTCTGGCAGGTAATTTTTCCAGTAATGATTTGATCGTAGTATGGGTTACGATTTTTTTGTCTTTGAGATGAATGGCTACATAGTTTTCCATTCCTTCGATAAATAAGATGTCAGCAAAGACGATTTTTTCAAATTTACCATTAACCTTTAGAAACAAATAAGTCTGGCCCTGTTCCGAAACGGTGCTCATTTCAAAGTAGTCTTTGGCTTTTGTGGCCGCTTTTAAGAAACGTTCATAGGAAATCGGTTTTAAGAGATAATCCATTACCTCAAGTTCAAAGCCCTGAATGGCATATTGTTCGTAGGCTGTGGTAAATATGACTTTAGGAGGGTTGCGGACCGTTTTCAGGAATTCAATGCCGGTGATGAGGGGCATTTGTATGTCCAGGAAAAGCAGGTCTACAGGTTGCCTTTCCAGCAGGCTGTTCAGCTGTAAAGCATCTTCACAGCTTCCCTTGAGGTCAAGGAAACTGATCTTTTCTATATACCCTTGTAAACCTTTCCGGGCATAAGGCTCATCATCCGTAATGATGCAAGTGATTTTATCGCTCATACCTGAGTTTTAACATGACTTTAAACTGGTCATTTTCCTGTTTTATGTCTAACAAATGGCGGTCAGGGTAAACAAGATTAAGCCGTCGTTTAAGATTTTCCAGGCCAATGCCGCCTGTTTTGCTTTCAGTGGTTTTAATGGTCGGAACATCATTCTCCACACGAAATATGATGTTTTCATCATCTATTTCAGCAGCAATGCTCATCTGATACCCGCCACCTACAAATTTAAATGCATTTTCTATCAATGGCAAAAAGAACAGGGGATACACTTGTTGCTCCTTTAACTGAGGATCGAAAAACAGGCTCAGCTTCAATCTGTCGGTACTCCGTACTTTTTGCAATTCAATAAAGCTTTGCAGGTAGTCAATTTCCAAAATTACATCAACCTGTTGTTGCTGGTCGTAAAGCTGATACCTGAGCAATTCAGAAAACTTTTCAATACTTCTCTTTGCACCGGGCAAGTCCTCGTCCATCTGGAAGTAAATGGTATTTAAAGCGTTAAAAAGAAAATGAGGATGATATTGGGCTTTAAGGAATTTGAGTTCTGTTTCCAGATGTTCATTCGTTATTTTTTCCAGCAGGACCTTATTGTCTACATAAGCCTTTAACCAACTTCTGCTGCGTGCAATGCCGTAGTAAATAATGGCATATAAAGTTGGGATGATGGTCAGGTCTGCTACATCTACCCAGGAAAGTCCATCATCTGTAAATGTGGCCATTGGGATCAGGATCAGGTAGGTCAGGAGCAGATTGACACCTATAAGCTGTAGTAATTCTCTGATGATGCCCTGGTAATTTAAATGATGGCGCCGCCCTTTGTCGTAAAACCGGAAGAGTGCTTCGAAAATGGCAATGCTTAAATAACCCAGCAGGATGCTGCAAAGGATTTCAAAAATGTTTAAAGCTAAGTCTCTTTTCCAAAATTGGGTGTCAACCGCAAGATCATGCAACAACCTGATCGTGAAATAGATCAGGAGGCCATAAAGTGCCGGGAAAATATACTTTTTGAATAACTTCATGTCAGGTGGTTTCTTCTTTCAGCTTTTCAGTTCCCTCTGTTTTTTTGATAGGTTTCATCCCGAATAAAAATCTGCTGACTGCAAAAGGACGGATCAGCAAATGATAAGTCAGTACACTAATAAAAAAGGTGAGAGCTAAAGTATAAATATATTTAGATAAAATACTTTCATCAGGCAGCTGAACAATGTAATACACCAGAATGACGATCACGGTCTGATGCAGGATGTAAAAGGGATAAGCCGCTTCATTTAGATAGCTCAGCAGTTTGTATTTGCGGTTGAGGTAATGTTTTCCATATCCAGTTAACGCAAATACCCATGCCCATGCGACGATTGGTTTTAACGCATAAAATAGGGACGCAAAGGATTCATCCCGAAAATACCAGTTCTCATAACCCGGTTCAATTTTATTCCACCTTAAGTAGTTCAGCAACATCAGTGCTAAAAAGCCTATGGTTAAGGCAAACCTACGGTTACGTTCCAGGCTATCCATCAATTTGGGTTCAAGGATACAGATAAAGCCGGCCATGAGAAAGAGTAACCAGTACACAAAATAGGCGGGATCGTTAATCAGATCATTGGTTTCAGGAAAGGCGGGACTCATCAGTGTATACCAGATGATTCCCGGGAGCATCAGCAGGTATACCCGTTTATCTTTAGCCAGCATTTCCAGTTTTGTTTTGAAACCATTGCTCTTTGAAGAGATCAGCCATGCAAACAAGGGTGCAAACATCAGGTCGTATATAAACAAATAGGCAATAAACCAAAGGTGGTGCCAGCTGAAATTGCCCTTTGGGTAGGGGACAAAATCGAATATCCTTGGGTACCATTCCCAAAAACTACCTTGATATCCACTTACCAGGCGTTCCATATAAACCTGAGGTGGAACAATGATCAATATGCTGAATACAAGAGGAATCAATAGCCTGCGAAAGCGTAAGCCGATGAAGTTTAACGTAGATCTCCGTTGCATCATGTAAAAGCTTACCGTACCGGAAATGAAGAACAACAAAGGCATGCGGAAAAGATGGAGAAACATATTGGACTCCATCAGCAGGTTGCTGGTTTCTGCATTTTTGATATGCCATCCATCTTCCGCAACATAGGGCATGGCCGAATGAAAAAATAATACCCCTGCTATGGATAATATCCTGAGCCAATCAAGATAGGTTTGTCGTGCTGTGTTTTCCATTTTTGTTCTTTTTACACAAGAAAAGAACTTCGCGTAAAATGGAGCGCTTTTTTTTGACCACAGGGCGGATTTTCCTGATCAATAGGTTATTTATGGATTTACAGCCATGTGCAGGGCAATTCTGTTTCCCTCGCTATCCTTAAATTCGGCAACAGATCCATATTCGCCATTGGAGGTTTCAGGATATAAAATTTCCCCTCCGTTTTTCAGGGCTAATTTTAGTGTGGCATCAATATTTTCTGTCCTGAAGTAGATCAGGGTGCCATTTATAGTCGGTTTGTATATTTCTCCTTTCGCCAGGGCTCCTGAAATACCGCTATCGGCTACTGTAAAAGGAAATAATGCCATTTCATTGTGATCGATGGTGTCTTTTTCAAAGTCAAAATTGAAAACGGCAGCGTAAAACTTTATGGCCCTGGCCATATCGGTTACCGGAATTTCAAAATAGACCACAGGGTTGGAGTTCTTTTTGGTGCTCATCTTTGATGTTGTTATTGCGTCTTTTGTAAGGGATTCTTTCTTCTCGCTTTTACAGGAATATAGCGTAATGATCAGCCCGATGCCGGTTAATAAGCAGGTTGTTTTTTTGCTGATCATCTTAAGTGTAAATTGTAAATATCATCATTGGGATAATCGCTTCTATCAAAATGCCTGGTAATTTTTTATCGTATAAATCAGTCCGTTTTCAAATATACAAAATGGATATGTCTAAAATGTGCCAATTCTTGTCCTGTGCCGTCTTTTTGGAAAGGGATAAGGATTGGGATATTTAATTTTGAAGAATTACACCGTCAGATTTCTTAATAAATTAAGTAACTTGATGGCCTGGAATTAAGGACATTAAAATGAAACTCAATATAGACGAAAGCATACATCTCGAACTGATTGGCGAACAACACGCTATTGGATTGTATGAAGTCATTAATGCCCATAGGGCACATTTCTCGGAATTTTTAGCCTGGGGTGACAATGGTCAGTCGCTGGAAAATTTCGTTAATTACATCAAAAATTGCGAACAAAACTATCTGGAGGGAGCTGAAATAAATTTTGTGGTCTTCTCAGATGGAATTCCTGTTGGAAAAATGGGATTACACTATATCAATACGCAAAATAAATGCGCCGAAATTGGCTACTGGCTCAGTAAAAGTGAGGAAGGCAAGGGAATCATTACCAAATCATGCAAAGGTTTGATTGGTTATGCTTTCAAAGAATTGGGTTTAAACAGAATAGAAATTCTTGCTGCGGAAGGCAATGTCAGAAGCCTGGCCATCCCAAAGAAACTGAATTTCACAAAAGAAGGCATATTGAGACAGGCAGAACTGGTTAATGATAAATTTCTTGACCTGGTTTTATATTCAATGCTGAGAGAAGAATGGGAATCATAAGAAACATCATCATCTGTGGCTTTCTGTTGTCTGTGTTTAGTGCATGTGCGCAAAAGCCTAAGGACGATAAGATCAAAGGCTACCGCATGTCGAGACTGACCGGGAATATGGAGTTTTACAACAGCAAAAATGAGAAAATAGTGGAATATCCATTCAGCAACATCACCCTGGACGAAAAAGAATTGGGTTTTTATACCGTAGGAACATTAACCAAACGTGGGATTATGACTGACAGAGGGGTTATGGTAGTCGATACCCTTTATGAGTGGCTGGGCATCATTGACATGAATCTGGCCATCGTTTATGATAAAAGTAAGTATGGATTAATAGATTTTAAAGGAAAGATCATTGTTCCTGTAATTTATGATGATATCACAGAAGCTAAAACTCCCGGCTGCTTTGAAGTAAAGAAAGATGGGAAATCAGGAATTATGAATAAAGAGGGGAAGTTCATTAGCCCACTAAAATAGCATTATGGAAATGATCCTTTTATTAGTATTGTCATTGCCCTTACTGGGGTATGTCGTTTATAAGCAAACGAGAAAAGGGGTTGCCTCATCAGTAAAAACCCTGGAATACGTATTCATTGTGAGTTTTACACTTTCTTTTTTATTGTTCTGCTGCGGGTTAATGATTTATGATGCGGACTATCATAAGGCTATTGATATTGTTGATGGGGGCTATTCGCCTTTTGCATCGAAACACCTGCTCAGTCTCCTGACCTTTTTTTTCCTCGCAGCACTCGGATTACTGATGCTCTGGCTAAAAGGCAGAAAGATGCCTCCCTTGTTGTTTGTACTGATGTTGGTTTTTGTTTTAATCGGCATACCCATCAGTGCTGCGGTATTTTGCCAGGTCACCTATAACACGGAGAACTATGCTGCCTGGATGTTCGGATTCTTACCTTTTGTTTATATCGTAACTACGGTAGCGGTAATTTGTAAATGCGTTGTGGAAGAGGCAGCGGTTGCAAATGACAAGGTTTACCGGAATAAAGTACTGAATTATTTGAACCAGAAGATGTCAAATACCAAACATCAGCCATTTTATATATTGATTTTGATGGTTCCTGTCTTTGTCATCATAGTGGCCATATTGATCTTGTTCGGACAGGAATCAGATTCGATGACCAAGGTGTTTACCGAAACAACAACATGGCGTTTTTCGACTAAGACTCATCCGCCGTTTTTAGATCATCAAGGTCATTATTTATGCACAGTTGCTGTTTGTGGCGATCCGAAAGTAGTAAAACCGCTTCGTTTGGGCCTAAGACATGGGCATGAAATTATCGTAAACAGGCAGTTGCTCATTGCCAATGCTTTTGAAGAGTTGATCCAGGAAAACCTTCCCGGCTTGCATCGGGTAATCAGGGGTTTTTATGATAAATACGGTTATCCCTTGTCAAAAAAGATCACCAGTCAGCAGGGATCAAACCTGGTTTACAGGTTGATGAAACCTCTTGAGTATTTCTTTCTGCTGTGTTTGTATATGTGTAGCACAAAACCAGAGGAAAAGATTGCGAAGCAATATTCGCAATCCTGATAACTCGTTTCATTTAGATCAGTCCGGCGCTGTCAATCATTTTCACCTGTTTACCCATCTTTTTCTGAATCACTTCAAAATGATGTAATTCCGCCTGACTAACCAGTGAGATCGCATCTCCTGCAGTGTCTGCCCGGCCTGTTCTGCCGATACGGTGAATATAATCTTTAGGGGAGCGTGGCAATTCATAATTGATGACAAAGGGAAGGAAATTAATGTCTATTCCTCTTGCCATCAGGTCTGTAGCCACCAATACCCTGAGCTTGCCAGATTTAAAGTCATGCAAGATGTCCGTTCTGGCACCCTGACTTTTCTTGCTGTGAATAGCTAAGGCATTGATCTTATTTTTAAGCAGCTTATTCACAATCGCATCAGCCTGATGAACGGAGGAAGCAAAGACCAATACTTGTTTCATTTGATGATGGTTGATCAAATAACGTAAGAACGGACCTTTCTTTTCATCTGAAACGATATAAGCCAGCTGATTGATCAGGTCTAATGAAGCTTCTTCTTCTTTGATCTCGATGACCAGAGGATCCTGCAACAGGATCTGTTGAATATTTTGAAGGTCATTGTTTAAGGTGGCAGATAACAATATGTTTTGACGCTTTTCAGGTAACAGTGAAATAATTCTGTTCACTTCTTCTTTAAAACCCAGGTTCAGCATCTTATCAGCCTCGTCAAGTACGAAAGTTTCAATGCTGGATAGGTGCACGGCATTTGCATCCACCAGTTCCAATAATCTTCCTGGAGTGGCAACAAGCACATTTATTCCTTGTAAAGCCATCATTTGGGGGTTAATGGAAACACCACCATATACGGCTAAGGTTTTAATGGACTCGGGAACTTGCATGCTAAAGGTAAGGAAAACATCTTTTACCTGCTCCGCAAGCTCACGTGTAGGGACCAATACCAGTACATTGGCGTGGCGGTTTTTTACGCCAAATGACTTTTGTAAATTGTTCAAAAGGGGAAGAACATAACTGGCCGTTTTTCCTGAACCTGTTTTAGCTATGGCCAAAACATCCTTTTTATCTATTATAGCTGGTATTGCTGCTTGCTGAATGGGAGTGGGTACTGTAAATTGCTGATTTACCAATGCTTTCAATAAAGCAGGTGATAAACCCAGAGATGTAAAAGACATGTTACTCGGATTTTTGTGTAAAAATAAACAAAAATTATCGTTAGAAAGCTTTTACTTTACATTAGATTAAAAACCGAAACCCTGATATATGAAGAATGAAGTACGCATGGCAGTTGGTTTGCCTTCTGATTTAGAAAATGAACTCTTTAATTTGAACGATGAAGCTGCTGAACTCCTGGAGGCGGGAAAGCTGGAAGAATCATTGGAAAAAATAAAAATGGCATGGGAGAAATTGCCGCAACCCAAATTCAATACCTCCTGTTCGCGCATGATATTAATAGACCTGATCCCTGTTTTGAATAAGTCAGGAAAACATGATGAGGCACTTCAACTGGTTAAAGACTGGATCCTTGAAGAGGAAAGCAGCGGCTATAAGATCTACGATACCATGCCATATATCTTACATGGGGAAACTTTGTTGTATCTTAACCAGGTAGAGGGGACGAAGGATGCTTTTTATCAGGCGGTTAAGTATGGTGCTACAAAAAGAGATTTTAGCGACCATCCTGATTTTTATTTTGAACTGGCTAAGAAGAAACTGAATGACAATAAGGAGATCCTGGAGCTGTTTCATAAAGAGGTTTTATCTCAGCCCGGGCTCAGTATCAGACCTGGGTTTACGGAACTTTCAGAGGAATTAGCTGAGCGCATTCAAGTGCTAAGGGAACGGGGTGAGGATTTATTTGATGATGGAAAATTTCGGAAAGCTATCCGGATCTGGACTGAGGCTTTGGCATTGGTCCCTGAACCCAGGAATTTGTATGAGGAAACATTTTTGCTGGAAATGTCCCTTGGCGATGGTTATTATATGTTGAATAACTTCAGGCGATCACTGGTTCATCTTTATAATGCAAAGGGGAACATGGAAACCAATGCCTATGAAGACCCATTCCTGATGTTGCGCATAGGCCAGGTGTTTTTTGAATTGGAGCAGGATAAGGAAGCCAAAGAATTCCTGATCAGGGCATACGTGCTGGAGGGACCGGATATATTTAGCGGCGAAGAGGATAAATATTTCAAGTTTATGAATGCACATCTGAGTATCAACTGATCTGTCTGATCAATAACTAAGTAATTAGTCATATATTTACCTCAATAAATCTATCATTAACAATGGAAATTAAAGATCTTACCAAAGGAGAGGCACAGTTGATGCATATTTTATGGAAGCTTGAAAAAGCATTTGTTAAAGAAATTGTTCAGGAATTGCCGGACCCGAAACCAGCATACAGCACGGTATCCACGTTGATCAGAATTTTAGAATCAAAAGGGGTAATTGGATATGAAGCCTTTGGTAAAACCCATAGATATTATCCGTTAATTACCAGGGAGGCCTATAAGCGTTACGAAGCAGAGAAATTGTTAGGAAACTATTTTGAAAACTCCGCTCAGGATATGCTTTCTTTTTTTATCCGGGAAAAGAAGCTTAATGTAAAAGAGATTGATGAAGTATTAAAGATGATTGATCAGATTAAAGATTAGGATATGGCTGTTTACTTATTACAGGCGAACATTTACCTTCTGGTATTTTATGCCTTTTATCAATTGTTGTTAAGAACGGAAACCTATTTTACCCTTAATCGCATTTATCTGCTTAGTGCAGTAGTTTTATCATTTGTCATTCCAATAATAAAACTGGATTGGTCATTTCAGGAAGCGATAAACCCGGTGATAAAGTCACAAATTAAAAGTGTCTGGCTGGAGTCTGAATCCTTCCCGACAACAGGTCCTGATTGGAAAGATTACCTTGTTCTGGTCTATTTAACAGGGCTTATCCTGAGTTCAATACTTTTTATTTACAGGCTTATTCTGCTCAAAAAAATCATTTCAAACCCAGTTAAGGGAATGGCCTTTTCTTTTTTCAGGATCAAAGTAATTGATCCGGACTTGCAGGGGCTGGACCTGATCAATCATCATGAAGAAGCACACATTAAGCAATGGCATAGCTTAGATATTCTGTTGGTAGAATTTGTGAGCTTGTTTAGCTGGTTTAATCCGGTGGTGTATGCCTATAAATTCAGTCTGAAGAACCTGCACGAGTACCTGGCGGATGAACGGGTAGTGTCGCTAAATGGGGAGAAGAAAAAATACGCTTATTTTTTGTTGTCCAAATCGCTGGAAACCATGCCCGCGTTGGTTAATCCATTTATAAAGCAGTCGCAGGTTAAATTACGGATTGCAATGTTGCAGAAAAAGAGATCAAACAAGCTCAACCTTCTTAAATATGGTTTGTATCTGCCCTTAATCTTAATTGCGGTATTATGCTCCTCTGCAATCATAGATCAGAAAACAACAGTAGAAATAAACAGAGAAGCCATGTTTCCGGGTGGATTGACTGAGTTCAGGTCTTTTCTGATCCGGTCAGCAAAACAACATCAGCCTGCCAGGAGAAGGGTGGAAGGAACAGTAACCTTATCTTTCCTGGTTAATGCCGACGGAAAAGTTAGTAATGCGGAGATTGTTAAGGGCGTAAATGAGGAAATAAATCAGGAAGCAATCCGGTTGATTACCAGCAGTCCGAATTGGAAACCTGCAATTGTAAATGGCCAGTTGGTAAATGTTAAATATCAGATAAATATTAATTTTGAGAATAAATCTTAGTTATGAGGCTTTTAAGGCCTTTTTCTAATTATTTAGTTGAGTGAGCTAAATAATTAGTTGTAAAACTAGTTGTTTAGTTATATGTTTGGGTTTATAATTCTAACCCCAGATATATGACCATGTTTAATCCCCTGAAACGAATCAGCAGACAAGGCTACCTTGTCTTTTTTATGGTGTTACTTTTTTCTGTTCAACAGGTAAAGGCACAAATTCAAAATACCGGACAAATTAAGGGCTTTCTTATCGACGAACACAAAGCTGCTCTTCCATTTGCAACTGTAATGCTTAAGAACGAGTCGGATTCAAGCTTATATAAAAGCATGTTGAGCGATGAGAAAGGGCATTTTAGTTTTGATCAGCTGAAAACTGGTCAATACTTCCTGCAGATAGGCATGATGAGTTATGAAAGCATCTATATCAGAAAGATAACGATAGATAAAGAAACCATTAAAGACCTTGGTGTTCTTGCGCTGAGACCAGCCGCAATTCTGTTGAAGGGAGTAAGTATAGCCGGTAAATCGCCCTTTATTGAGCGAAGGGCAGATAAAATCATCATCAACCTGAACGAACTGGCAGATGGTTCATCAATGCTGGAGACGATGAATAAACTACCTGGTGTGCAGGTGAGCCCAAATGATGAACTCCGTTTAAACGGGAGGGGAGTGCAGATTTATTTAGATGGAAAAGCCACGACGCTTTCTGCCGATGCGCTGGCCGGCCTGTTAAAAGGAATGTCTTCCTCAGGTATTCAAAAAGTAGAGCTGATCGCACAACCATCTGCCAAATATGATGCAGCTGGCAGTGGCGGCATTATTAACATCGTTAGAAAGAAAAACTATAAAGCAGGATTGAACGGGAATGTGTACGGGGGACTTGGACATTGGAAGTATAACAAGCACAATGCTGGTCTGAATTTAAATTATAAAACCCAATCTTTTAATGCTTTGCTGACTGCCGATTATTCCTTCAATAAGTATTATGTCAATTCAGAAATCAGCACAGATTTTTTCAATCCACAACAGCAGGCAATTGGATCAAATGCCTCTGAACTGACCAGTGTGCGAAGTACCCGCAATTATACACCTAATCTGGGACTTGATTTTTACCTTTCCAAAAAGACAACACTTTCTGTTTCTGTAAAGCCAGGTCTTCAGTTCCTTCATAAAGACGCGGAATCTGAAATCAGCACTTTCGATGTGACAAAAGCGAGAACGGGCTTTAGCCGATTTTCCAACCTGGTAAAGACCAGAGCAACAAATTTGTCCTCTGGTCTGCGCCTGCAGCATTTGATAGACACTGCAGGTAGGGAATTTACATTGGATTTTGATTATTTCAGGTATGGGAATTATGGAGATCAGGACAATAACAATGATTTTTATGCTCCTTCAGGAACGTTTTTAGAACGGTACAAAAGCATCTTGAATCAGGACAGGGTGTTTAGCGTATATGGTGTTAAAGGAGATTATACCCATCCTTTAGGAAAGCACCTTCAGTTAGAAACGGGATTCAAGTCGAGCTATGTCATTTCTGATAACAGTAACCTTTCCTATGATGCTAATGGTACTGTTCCGATCTTAGATGAGGCAAATACAGACTTCTTCAAATATCAGGAGAACATCAATGCAATGTATGTTACCCTTAGTCAGAACAGCAAAAAACTGACCTGGCAGTTAGGGCTCAGGGGAGAGCATACCTATGGGAAGGGGGAGCAGGTTCAAAATGCTGCAGATTTTCAAAGGAATTATGTGCAGCTTTTTCCATCCCTGCACCTTGACTATAAATTGAGCAAAAACCATAGCTTAAGTCTGGGAGCCAACAAGAGGATTGAACGCCCCGGTTATGAAAACCTGAACCCTTTGGTCAGGATATTAAATTCTACGAATTACCTTCAGGGTAATCCTTCGCTAAGGCCTGCTGTTTCTTACCACCAGGTGCTCAATTTCAGTTATAAAAATGCCTTTATTATGGCACTGGATTATAGCATCACCTTACGCGATTTCACTTCTGTAACCGCCTCCTATGACAATACCGGGATTACGACCACCAAACCTGATAACAACAGGTATTCTCAATACTTTAGTTTCTTCATGGCATTTAACAAACCGGTTAACCGCTGGTGGACCACTTATACAAATGCAAGCCTTGTACAGCGGACTTTTAAAAGCATACTGAATGATCAGGTTTTGAATAACAATGGCCGGCCGGCTTTTAATTTCAGTACCTATAACAATTTTGCAATCACGCCAAAATTTTCACTGATGTTCCTGTTGAATTATTATGGGAAATCTGAAGAAAGAAATATTGTTAATGATCCATATTTTATGTTTACTGCTGGTATCAAACGGGTTTTTATGGGTAAAAGAGCTTCCGCTCAGTTAAATTTTGTGGATATTTTTAATTCCTATAAAAGTCGTTATACCCAGAACTCAGGCGTCATTAAACAACTGTATGAGAACCATTTTGAAACCAGAACGATCAGGCTTAATTTGAGTTATAGCTTTGGTGGTACGTTAAGCCGTACAAAGAACAGCGCAAGTGCCGATGAGGAAAGAAACAGAACGAACATTAAAGAAAATTAAAAGCTTAAATTATTTATCGGAATGTAGAATAGGCTGATAATTTGGTAAATATTGTATCTTGTTTGCTTTTAAGAACAAAATCAATGAGTGTAAGCAATTATAGTAAAGTGAGAAAAATAATGCTTACTGCAGGAGCGGTGATCTCCTTAGTAAGTGTATTTGTTATTTATCCGATAGAATATTCGAAGTCCAGCTATGTGTCGGATTTTATCCTTTCAATTACCGGGATTACCATCGGTACCTTGCTCATTTTGTATGGGCTTACAGGGGGACTTTTTATTAAATATCTGGGATTCCTGGTGCTAAGTGCCATTACAGGTTTCTTCTGCTGGTACTTTTATCCTGTCGCAGACAATTGGTGGTCAGGAGTGATGGCACTATATTGCGGCATCCCGTCCGGAATAATTGCGGCATTGCTATTTTTTATAATAAGATATTATTTGTTCTTTCGAAACAAAGCGTTTCCTGTAGACAGGAGTGCGAGAAATATATTATTTCTCAAACAGCTGGTGTTGTACTTTGTGCTGCTGGCGATCGTATCTGTTTTATTTTTAAAAGGAGGAGATTGGATTTATGATATTTTTCAAAGTTAACTTATCTGCATGAATAACCTTAAACAGTATATTAAAGACAAAAACTGGGCTGAAATTTTAAATCAATGTAAAAGCCTGAACGGGACTGACCGTGCAGAGAGGATAAAATATTTAATATCCTTAGATATTGACCGCGATATTTTAGAAATGCAGGGGCATTTGCTGAACGGACAAGCACGCACGGATTTTTATAGCAACCGACAAAAGGTAGACAGCACGCTGAATTTCGCATTGATTAGCTGTATGAGGGAATTTGAGGACATGAAGAAGATCGAAAGACCAGAACATAGCTGGAATCCCATGTTGGCCTTCCTGGCAAAACCCAGTATCGGGATTGAACCTTTACTCAAATTCTATGAACTTTTTCCGCCGGATTATCTGGCAAAGGTGGTTAAAGCTTCCCAAAAAGACCGGTTCACCACTATTGATTTCAAAATACTGTGGACATTTTACCTGCAGGGCTGGATCGCTTTTGATGAAAGTTATTTTGTTACCCGTTTGTTTACTATAACCATGTTTAACAGGAATACTGAGGAAGATGCCGCCTTTTTACTGGCAAATCGGGAAGCGATCGACAGGGTATTTCTTCAATTCCACAGATATGAAATCCCAGTACTTGACATTTCCAAATGGAAGGCCAGGGAAGGAAATGTCTGTAAAAAGGTAAATGAATTCTGGACGGAAATTATCCGGATCATGCAGGAAAAGGGATATGTATTCGACCGCATCCTCGTGCAGCACCTATTGGAATCTCTGCTGAACAACTGGAAAAAGCCTCATCTGGATTGGCACATCCGGTTGCTGGACTTACTTAATACCAGACCGGAAGAATATCTGCAGCATCAACATTTACTATTTTCTCTCTTAAATACAGGTAGTACCAGTCTGATTAATTTTGCAGTCAAACAAATCAAAGAGATCTCTAAAGCAGAAGGCTTTGATGAAAATGGATTTGTAGGCAATATCACGGCGATTTTTCCAAAAGAGAAGACAGAAAAGTCAATCCTGCTGAGTCTGGATATTCTGGATTCCATTTTGAAAAAGAAAGTACATGAGCATCTGGATATTTCTTCTGAGTTATCCATGGTATTGCTTCAGAATGATCCAAAAGTACAGGAAAAGGGAGCGAGGCTCCTGGTAAACTATGTTGACCCGGAAATCCTGAAGAATGTTGTTGAACCTTACTTAAGTAATTTAAAACTTAAAACCCTTGAAATTCTTGGTTTGGACAGTGCTCCGCTTTCTCCATCAGAAGAAGATGAGGCATTTGAAGCAGCAGAACAATTGGAACAGGTGGTTATTCCTGCAACCTGGGAAGAGTTGTTATTTCAGATCGGTAATTTCATCAGAACTAAGTCTGCCTTAGATTTTGACCTCTTTCTGGAAGGATTGAACCAGTTGCAGGAGGAGATCCCTGCCGATTATAAGAAGCAACTGAAGCCTTATTGTAAGCAATTGTTTGGCAGATTTTGGGATACAGACTTAATGATCTTTTTCTCTGAATTTATGCAACATTGGGTTGGCGAAAATACTCAGGAAAAAGTAAAAACCAGGAATGACAGCATTCCTTTTGTAAAGAATAAGCTGGATTGGATGCAGCAAAAACTGGCTTCTAAAAACAAATTGCCTTTTCTTTCTACCCCAAGCCATCAACCTTTTTACCTGCATCCGAAAGTGCTGGTGCAGCGCCTGCTACAGTATGAGCAAGAACAGGTAAATATTGAAATGGAGGACCTGATAATCGCTTGTAACAGATTGTTATATAAGTATGCAGATGAAGATACACTTGATCTTGTTAAACGCTTAAAAGGAAGCTATGCTCCTGCGGTGCAATATTATTTAGGAGCTGCAGATGAGGTTAAGCCCGCTGAAGATATGCTGGCACTTTGGGCACAGGTAACGAGGATTAAACAACCTGATCAGCTGTTTGCTGAGTTTGAAAATACGGTAGCGAAAAGCTATCCTTCGGTAGTCAGTCCTTTTCATCTGGATTTTGAAGTTGTGGTCGATAAAAGCGAATATGCCACATGGTACAATCTCTTCCTGCAACAAAATTGGAATTATAGCTGGCATAGAAAGGCTGACACCACACATTATCCTGCATTTTTTTACAATTCTGCTCCTTTTTCTATCGGATTCAGGGAAACCATTCCCTTTCAGATGAGTTTAATGCCGCAATACCCTGGCCCATTGTTGTGCCGTTATATCCCAACAAACGCTATGGGAAATGAGGTTCGGGAGCTGGAAAACTGCCTGTACCCAATGCAATTTTTAATGGACCACCAGTTAGATGTGCATGGTAGCGGCTGGCTTTATATAGCTGTTTGTTTATTGTTTGAAAAGAAGATTTCGAGAGATCTGGCTACGGAGTATGTTCAGTTTTCATTGCTAAACAGAAAAAGAGCACTTTCTGACCTGGCCGATATCCTGGGAAAACTGATCGCCAGAGGTTATGCACCTGTCAACAGGTTTATAGAATATTTAGATCGTCCTTTTGTTTCACAAACGATCAGGGAGTTTCAGTGGTTATGCCTGGAAAGGATTCTGGAACATTTCGACGGAGCGCAGCTGCCAATTAACAGCAAGAAAATAATTGCTTATTACACAGAAGTTTCTGTTCATCTTGATAAAGTGCTAGATCAGGATCTTTTAAGCAAAGTAAAGCGCAAATGAATTTAGATTTCGAATATCAGTATCAAAATACTTCTACTATAGATGTAAAGGGCCGGGATAAATCATTTATCCTGGCACATTGCTCTGAAATTGAACAGGACAACGAAGTACCTTGTTTTTTTTATGGCAACATCATCAATTCATTTGTCGCTTCTAAATGTTTGAGCACACTTGGCAAAACCGTACGTTCGCATTTTGCGATTACGCCGGATCAACGTATTAACATGCGCGATCCTATAGTTTCTGTAGGGAATGAGCAACTTCATTTTGAGGCATTTTCATCTTGTAATAGCGTTTATGCGAGGATTGACGTACAGAAAGGCGGAATTGAGGGGGAGTTTATTCAATCGGGCTGCACCAATGTTGATTTTAATGATGTAACCATCCGTGCCTTCAATACGGTTGGCAGGACAGATAAATTGCTGGTCGGAGTAGGTTCAAAGGAGCTAAGGATCATTACTGACCGCGCAGAAAGCAGGGAGAAGAAGGTGAGTTTGCCTGATCGCTGGATTAAAGGCCTTGGGAATGTGCAGGTGTATTTATCTCAAATGGATCTCGTTTTTAAGTTGAACAAAGTTGAAGCGTTGCAACTCTTTAAAGCCATTCCTAAAACAGCGGTTAAATCTGATTATTTTCTATACAAATCCGGGAACAGTTATACTTTTTCTGCTGCAGCAAAACCCAATAGCTTAAAAATCGGTGGCATTCACAGGCTTAATCTGATGGAAAACCTGTTGTTATTTGTTGATAGTGTTTCTTTTTATCAACATGAAGATCAGCAAAGTACAGCAGTGGTGCTGAATTTTAAAGACATACAGATGTTGTTTTTGTTGTCAGAAAGTGTATACAGGGGATTTTCGGGTGAAGGTAAGCATATGGAGAACCTGATGGTTCAACTACCGGAAGAATGGTTATTTGGCATCAACGGTTATTTTAAAACCAATGAGGTTTTTCAGCCTGCGCTTGTTTCAATAGAGCATGACATTCAGCTGGCAACGATGGAGGCTTTGCAGGCTTCATTGTCCAGTATGGGATTGCTGGGTTACGATTTATTGACTAATCAGTATTTTTATAGAAAGCTTCCCTTTAAGTTGTCGCGCTTAAAACGCTTTAATCCAAGACTGCAGAATGCCTTAAAATTGTTCGGTGAAGATGGGGTTGTGGTATTGCAGAACGATAAAAACGGCATCAAAGCGGAGGTTAAAGGAACAGCTGGTGTAAGTCATATTGTTGCCGGAAAAGGGAATGACCTGCAATGTACCTGTACCTGGTTTACCAATAACAAGACTAACAGAGGATTATGTAAGCATATATTGGCGGTAAAGATGAAGCTGTCTGAATAGACAAAGGATAGTTAAGGTCCTGGTCATAAGAATGAGAGCTCAGATGAGTGCCATAAAATTAAAGAAATGAATAAGAATGATTTTTGGGATATGAGCCGCCCATCTGACGGTCCTATCCTTGATGCAGAGTTGATCGCATATGCGGAAAAGGTATTAAATGTACGATTACCGATTCTGTTGATCGATTTGTTAAAGATTAAAAACGGGGGAAGCACCAGAGACTTTGCACTACCTACGACTATAAAGACGTGTTTAGGTGATTCTTATTTAAGGATCGACGAGTTATATGGTATTGGAGATGATCATCTTTCGTCAAAGGCTAATCTGCTGCATAGTGCCTATTTGATTAAAGAATGGGGTTTGCCTGACAAACAAGTTTTACTTCTTGGAGATGGACATTGGTGGATAACTTTAGATTACAGAAATGGTGCAGAACCAACGGTAAATTGGATAGATGTCGAAAATGAGCAGGACTTCTTAATTGCTCCAACATTTAACGCGTTTGTGAACAGTCTTGAATCACTGGATAAATATGAACCAACGGAAAAGAATGATCGCGTGACACATCAAACTATTATGTGGGAAAACTTTTTAGACGAGGAAAAGCTAGCTGAACTGGGGGAGCGGTTTTTGACAGATGTGAATGAAAGGAGAAGAAAAAACGGGTTACCGGACATTCAAAAGAAATAGATCGAACAGGTCAAAAATATGAAATCAAACAAAATAAGCATGGTGTTAATGGTTTTAGGAGGTACCCTGGGACTAGCTCTTTGCTTCTTTGATGCGATGCTCAGTTATTCGGATACTGCAGCAGCAGAATATAGCGGGTTTAAAATGGATATTCCCAGGTATGATGTTTTCCTGATCCGGGCGGTTATGCTTACTTTGGCAGGTGTAGTCGTAGATTGGGGAATAAGCAAGGCCGTAAAATGGTTGTTCTTTTTCATGGCAATTCCAGTGTTAAGATCAGAGGCAATTGCGGGTCTTTACTCTGTCTGCGGCTCATAATATCATCAGACCAGCAACCTTGATAAAGATGGAATAGATTACTATTATTAGTCTCAAATCGTAAGCCGATTAGTAAGAGTTCCTTAGCAGAACGATGATCATTTTAGGTCTTTTAAAAACAATCTAAAACGCCGAACTTAGTTATCGCACATTTGCTTTTTACTAGCTAGCTCGAATGAGAATTGGAAATTATGGACAATGCCCAAAAATATATAAAGTTATACTTAGAAGAATCACAGAAGTGTTTCAAAAAGTGGGGATATTATTATCCACCAAGAGATCGGAATGAATTTGAAAGTTGTAATAGAGAAATTTTTGAAGAACACCTCAATGACTTTAAGACTGAGGTCATAAAAACCGAACTCCACATCGGTTTATTGGATGCGACCGACGAGTTTGGTTTTTATGAAGCTTTCCGGAATAATGACAATGAAATACTAAATAATGTATTGTACCAGGTTACCAGACAGAGACTTCTGGATAGCGGTATGACCGCAAGTGGTACAGACCATAGTAATGTGTTGATGACTGCAGCATCTGCCTTTGCTTGCAATGATTTTGAAATTATAAACCATTTCTTTCCTAAAGAATTGCCTCACTCCAAAGGGATATATTATACTGAAGTCGCCACAAATTTGTTAAAAGTGCTTTATTATAAAGAAGATGAGCTACATGATGGGGCAATAGAAAAAGCAGATAAGTTTCTAAGCAAGAAGATCACCACCTGGGATAAATATGTTGTTTCTTATTTTTTATCATTAATAAACAGGGATGTCACTCAGGCAGATTTTTGTCTGCAAGAGCTTTGTACTGCCTATCAGAAGATGGGTTATCCCAAAAGTAACCTTGACAAATGCTTTGCTTCTGAGATTCATGGGATGTACCGCTTTGCCAGAATTATTGATGAAGCGTTTTTTAATAAAATCAGTCGACCAAAACATGCTTGCTTTTTTGAGGCATTCGAGCTCTGGCAAGAAGAACATCAATATCCGAAAGGAAGGATGTTCTACATCTATCCTCAGGAGATGGATTATATGAACAAAATCTTCGAGGCGCAGCTACCAGTAATGTCTTTAATAGGGGCCAAATCCCCTAAAGGCAGGGAGCATTATAAAGATGTAGAGCAGTTCGCAGCAGACTTAACAGAGAACGTAAAGCATATTCTTTAATTAACACATACAAACGGAGAACTTATGGGAGCCTGGGGTACTGGAATATTAGATAACGATAGTGCAATGGACTTGTATGGCTTTTTTGAGAAGCTATATGATAAACAGATTCTAGATATAGAAAGCATTAAGCAAAAAACAATTGCACAATTCGGCTTACTAAACGAAAATAATGAACCCGTTTATGGGGCCGAAGAATGGCTGGCTTATGCCCTGATTTGTTGGGAGTGTAAGGCATTGGATGAATCCACAATTGGAGTGGTCAAAGAAATTATAAATGACAGGGAAGAAATAGAAGATGACTGGGAAGATCTTGCAGAAAAACGGATTGGTGAAATGGAAAAGTTTCTTGTTAAAATTCAAACGCCTGCAAAACGGAAAAAGACAGTTAGAAAATCGTTTGTTGTAGATGTTCCATTCCAGCCGGGAGATTGTATTGTTGTCGCATGTGAAGACGGGATGTTCAGTGGGTTAATTTTATTGGATATTGACAAAAAACATGCTGATGAACCAAACATGTGGTCATATTTCTTTGGAACAACACGCATCTATAGTGAAAATCCACCCACATTGGAAGAGATGATTAACAGTCATTTTCTGGTGGTAAACTATGGTGAAACCTTTGAAGGTAAGGATGCCAGTTGGATTAAAGATCCTAAATTATGGGTTAGGGGGGCTTTCATTGGATCAGTGAAAAATGAAAAAGAAAAACAAGCCGCAGAAGACAGAATGAAGAACATCAGAATTATAGGAAATGTTAAACTGGATTCAAAGCCCATATATAAATTATCTTATGGTGGTTTTCGCTTAGATGATCGTTATCAACTAAAAAGTCAGACAGAATGGGAAAAGAAACATAAAGAAAGCATGGATCTGTCATATCCGGTTAAGAAATATATCGCGAATGATCCTGGTACAAACAAAAACAGTTGGAAATTCTGGAAGTAAATCAATACTAAAAACAACGACTATAGAGGTACTGAAGCGGCGCTCTCAAGCCCATCCTGAGCTTCCAATGCAGATCTTCCGGATGATCATGAAAACACGACAAAAGCGCATACCTTACATCATTCCAGCAGTTTAGCCTGACGACAACCCTTTATATCACTACGGACTAATAAATACGTCAGAATTTTAATAATTCTTAAGATTCCTTAAGATGCTAAATTAAAAAAATGTAATAGTATAAATTTGTGAATATGGAAAGCCATATACTATTAGTCGAAGACGATGAAGAGATCAGTCGTCTGATTGGAATCTCTTTGCGAAATGAAAACTATAAGGTCAGCAGTGTCAGCAACAGCAAGGATAGTTATGCGGTACTAGAACAGCAGGCGGTAGATTTACTACTTCTGGACATTATGCTGCCAGGAGAGGATGGCATTGCTATGTGCAGAGAGATAAGAGAAAAATATACCATGCCTATCATTTTCTTAACCGCCAAAACCGGAGAAATCGATAAGATAAAAGGATTCTCTGTTGGAGCAGATGATTATATCACTAAACCATTTAGTGCTGTGGAGCTGATCGCAAGGGTAAAAGCACATTTGCGGAGGCATCATCAATACAGCATACTGAGTAATGATCCCATTGTAAAAATAGATTCACTAACCATTGACAAAAGATCTCATCAGGTTGAGCTTGATGGGAATATGATAAAGCTTACCCCAAAAGAATACGAGATCCTTGAATTACTTGCGACGCATAAAGGGAAAGTTTTTAGCATTTCAAAAATATACGAATCCATCTGGAAGACAAATTATTTGCCAGCTGATAATTCTGTGATGGTGCATATTGCTAATTTGAGGCAAAAATTAGAACCAGGTACCAAACATCCCCGGTTTATTAAAACGATCTGGGGCTTCGGTTATAAAATCTAAAAAAATGTTTTCAAAAATAACCATACGCCTTTTTGTAATCGTATTTATCTCTTTTATTATTGGGCTTGGAGGATTTATGCTGACCTATCTTTTTCAAAAAAAAAGACATGAAAGTTATCTGGAACAAATCAGTAAAAGGGCTAAAGAATACGAAACTTTATACCAGAAATCTAAGTCAATAGTAGCTTATTACGAGCTAAATCCGCAGGTTTTGCCGGAAAGAATTATTGATTCGCTTTCGACTTATATGAACAGTTTCAGTACGGAATACAACGCAGACATCCTATATACAGGTATAGATGGAAAAGTAATCTCATCGAATACTAAGATCCTGGAGGTTCCAATTCAGGAATGGATGAAGAAACTTTTTAATCCTAATATACGCAGTGAAGATCTGACAGATAACCTTATATTTCCGGTCATACGGAACCACCAATCCTTTTTTTTTGTTATTCGTGCTCCTTTTGATGAAATCATTGTCCCAACCCTGAGTACAGATTTTCAAATATTAAGCATCTGCTTTTTGGTTTCCATATTTGCTTTTGCGGTTCCTTTCTTCCTGTTTCTGCTACCTTATATCCGGTATATTAATTTGCTATCAAGGGAAGTGAGCGCCATCTCTGAGAAGGGATTTAAAAACCGGGTAACTGTGAAGGGCAGGCATGAACTGTCACATTTGGCTGAAAATGTCAATGAGATGGCGAGTCAGTTGGAAAGCATCTTTGTTCAGGAAAGAAACATGGAAGAAAGCAAAAATTTATTGATTTCTAATATGGCCCATGATCTCAATGGCCCATTAACTGCTATTACCGGCTACCTTAAGCTATTTGATACCAACTTAAGTGAAAATGAAAAAAAAGAATATTTGAATATCATTTACACCAAAACAATGCGCCTGAATTTGTTGATAAATGACCTGTTTGAACTGGTTAAATTATCCGATCCTCAATACCACCTAAATAGGGTCAATACAGACATGACTGAGCTGATTAGAGAGGTGATGATGGAGTACCTGGTATTATTCCATGAAAAAAATATTGACATACGTCTTACTGGATTTAGCGAATCCAGTATGGTCGCTGTTGATATTAATATGTTTGTGCGTGTGCTTGATAACTTGTTCAGCAATGCCTTAAAATATAGTCGGGATAAAAGTGTCTTTCAGATTTCCATAGAAAAACTAAACAACGGATACCTCAGGCTAAGTTTCGAGAGTTCACCACTGAATTTTCCTAAAGAAAAACTTCCATTTCTTTTCGACCGTTTCTTTAAAGCTGATCAGTCAAGAAAAAGCAGCGGCAGTGGTGTTGGACTTTCAATTGCAAAATCAATTATAAACAGGCATCGTGGGGTAATCTTTTCAGAATATAAAAATGAAAATCTAAGGTTTGTAATCGAATTAAGAACGCATCCCAGCCAACTTTAGAAATCTTAATTACTGCTTAAGGATTCTTTATTTTTCCTTAAGCATTTCTTTACATGCTGTGATCACTTTTGTTATAAATAAACAGAAATGATGATAACATTCGCAAAAGAAGCATTACAAAATATCAGACAAACGGGTTCTATTATTGAAAGCTCATCGTTTTTATGTAGGAAAATGACCTCTGCAATCGATTTTTCAAAAGAGTTAAATATGGTAGAACTCGGAGCGGGAACAGGAAAAATGACCAAATGGATTTTATCTCAAATGTCAAAATCTTCCAGCTTAATGAGTTTTGAGGTTAATTCATCTCTCTTTACCCAATTAAGTGGTATAGAAGATGACAGACTTCATGCCATCAATAGAACGGCAGGGGATTTAAGGGTTTTTCAACAAAACAGCACCGTTGATTATATTATCTCAGGACTTCCTTTAGCAAACATAGATCAAGAGGAAAAATCCAGGTTCATTTACGATTGCTATAAGGCACTAAAGCCTGGTGGGTATTTTATACAATTCCAATATTCCTTGAACGACTTTTCTATGATTAAAAATCGGTTTAAGATGGTAAATCTGGGATTTACTTTTTTCAATTTTCCACCTGCATTTGTTTACTATGCAATTAAAACTGCAAAATAGTTTAAGTAGAAATGGCAAAAGAGATAATCAAATTGGTCTGGGCAGCATTTCTGTTCATGCTTCTTGTCCTATACTTCAAATATCATGCGGTTATTACGCCAGCTCAGATTGCTGCATTTCTTCAAAGGAACACGAATGCCCTGATCTTGTGTTATTCGCTGATCTCTGTCCTCAGAGGGCTGACTCTTATTCCATCAACACCTTTTCTTTTAGCTGGGCTAATTCTATTCCCAGGCGCCAGATTGCTCGTTTTTATCATTACTATTACCAGCCTGTTCATGTCTTCAAGTTTGATTTTCTTTTGTTCAGCTCTGCTTGGATTTACTGATTATTTTGAAAAGCTACATCCCGATAAAATCAATCGTATACGAACCCGGCTAAGTCGCCCTTCCGGAAGTTACTTTATATTTTTTTGGTCATTTCTGCCCGTTACACCAACAGATTTGGTCTGTTATGTTGCAGGATCGCTTAAAATAAAATATATTCATTTTATTATTCCGCTTATGATTGGGGAAATCATTATATGTGCAATATATAGCTTCATTAACTTTACAGCATATTTATCACAACTCTTTTAAAAGAAATAAAAATGAAAAAGCTCATCGATAATAAAGACTATAAGGGGATCGAAGAGGCACTCTCAATCCATCCTGAGCTTGCCAATGAAGGCCTCCCATATGATCATGAAAACACCACAAAAGCGCACCCCTTACATCGGCTTTGTGATGGTGTGTTTTCCGGTCAATATACAGAGGAAGAGGCCATTAAAATGGCGGGGATATTTTTAGCCCATGGAGCAAATATTGATGGTAACGAACCTGCATTTAAACAAGATTCACCTCTTACTGCCGCATCCAGTTTAAATGCAGATCAGGTTGCTTTTTTTTATATGGAAAATGGGGCCAGTATCCATCATGCCGGTTGCCACGGCGGAACCGCATTACATTGGGCAGCCTGGTGTGGAAGAAGTAAAGTGGTTAAAAAGCTAATTGAACATGGAGCAGAAGTGAATAAGCGGTGTATAGATTTTAAATCAACACCGCTGTTCTGGGCAGTTCATGCATTAAAGAATGGAGGATCAGATCATTTAACTGAAAGTATGGAGTGCATCAAAATCCTCATTCAAAACGGCGCAGATAAAAAAATTCCAAATGATGATGGAGAAAACATTTGTGATTTACTCAATGATGAAGATGTCATGTTAAAAGAACTCTTGCAATGCGGGTAAAAGTTATGGTAATATATCGCTACTTTTCATTGCGCTTGTTTTAGTTTGTCTGGGGGCCCCATCATAGAAATGATTGCCAATTATTTTTACCTGTGTACAACCCGTAAAATTGAACGCTGGTTTGGTTTTACCTGCGGACAAAAAATCAGACTTTTCTATTTTATTGTTCGAAAAAATCAAGCCTTTAGTACTTCTTGCCGTTAATAGCGGGCTGTCATAAACCTTAAATGTATTGTTTTCTATATTGATGTTCTTATGTACGTAATATCCGGGAACGACTTCCTTATTTTGGGGATTGATGCTGATGATGTAGTTGTCCGGAGCAGAGTTAAAGCCACATTCTATAAACTGGTTATTGCGGATATCCAGGTCCATTACAGGACCGGATTCATACCAGCCGGAAGCATCATTTTCAATTAAAATGGCATGCATTCCCGTTCGGTAATAGACATTGTTTTCGATCACAACCTTCCTCCGGGTGCTGATCAGCGTTCCTCTGGAGATCGTCTTTTCAAAACGACAGTTTTTAATGTTCAGAGAAGGAGTCCAGGTGACGTTTTCTAAGGCATCACCCACTTTAAGTGCTGCAGAAAAAGGTTTCTTCATTTCTACCAGCATTTCCCTTTCTGAAATTAGCTTTGCTGTTTTAATGACGCCCTCTTCAAAAATCTGCAAGGAAGCAGTATGCAGATAAGCTACAGAATCCCCGGCAATAAAAGCCTCGAAACCATAGGTCTGGTGGTGCATAAACCTTAGTTTTACGGTCGTTGGTGATACGATTTCCGTTATTTTTAAATGGGTTCCATGAACATTTACCGGGTCATCGTGCAAGCCGTTAAACCGGCAGTTACTGATGGTGATTTGTCCCTTACAACCCGAAAAATGCATCCCATCAGCAGAAGAGGCGATGAGCCTTCCGCTTCCTTTTTCCGGTTCCACAAAAATGCCGTCGTAATTCAGGTTCTCGGAAAACTGGGAAACAATCCCTAAGCCATGCATTGACTTCATGTGCAGGTTACTTAAGCGGATGTTTTTTGAGCGGTTAATGAAAGCACCCACATAATCGCGGTAACGGTCTCTTATCGTTAAAACCTCAGCCGGTTTACCGTTAAACTTAGAAAAATCCCCACTGAACTTAACCCTGAGTGGCCCGGTTTGTTCTGCCTTGCTCTTTAAAAACGGATCCCAGCTGCTATACAGTAACATTCCTTTTTCAGGACGTACCAATACCGCATGATGGTTCCTGGCGATCCATTTTTCACCATACCATTCCAACCGGCCATCTATAATGGCAAACTTAGAATCCCGATGAATATCCGCAACTACATGCTGCGCTGATACTTCCTTTAAGGTCATTTCAGACATCCCCGGACGTTCGTAGTTGATCGATAAGTTTTGTATGCTGATCTGGCTGCAATCATCTAATACCCAGGTAATCATTTTTCCGTGGAAAACAAATTCCGACCCATTACCTTCAATGGTTACGTTCTTCAATCCTTTGAGGTATAAACCTACCCGCTGTTTCTTTATCGGGAATTCTGTTTCTGAAGAGCTATTAGAAATGTAATACGCTGTTTCGGTAGCCTTGTCCGGCCAGAAATCATATCTTCCTTTGGGAAAATTCAAAACAGTTTGATCCTGACCCTTGCTGGCTTCAATTGCTTTTTTTACACCTTCAGTGGCATCCGAAAAGCTATCCGGCAGGGCACCATACCTGGTCACATCAATAGGTTGTGCTTGCAGACTGAGTGTACAGACCAGTATCAGCAATGAAAAATAATACTTCATGGTGTTCATTGTTTGGAGATTGTCCCCTTGGTTTTTATTTACATTCTAATGTACAGATAAGCTTGCTGATCTGGTCTCATCCGTAGGATAATCCATTAGAATAATAAATTAGTCTATTGAAGGATCAGGGTGATCGGTTAACTTTGTTTGTGAACCACAAATGCAAAACAACCAAATAAACAACCTGAGATCATACTGTAATGTATAAAACAACTATTCTTAAAACCAGCGCCTTTATCTTAATATCCTCCATTGGCTTAGCTGTTAATGCACAAAAACCTAAATTGCCGGACGCGGCCTATAACCTGGTCCTTAAAGCACCGGTGAGCACCTGGGATGAAGCACTTCCTCTGGGCAATGGCCTGATGGGTGGTCTGTTATGGGGCGAAAAAAACACCATCAGACTGTCTTTGGACAGAGGGGATTTATGGGATGAGCGTACGAATGGAGAAAAGGAATGGTGGAAAAAATACACCTATCAGAAAGGTGCAGACATGATTGCCAAAAAGGAATTTAAAACTGTCGGTTCCTGGTGGGACGAACCTTATAACGGAGTCAGCCCGACTAAATTACCTGGTGGCCGGATAGAATTGAAATTTCCGGGTCAGGAAGAAGTAAAGGAGTTTGAACTGATGGAGGCAACCGCCGAGGGAATCACCAGGTTCAGGTCAGGAGCCGTTATGCATACTTTTTACAGTGCGACTGATCCGGTAGCCCTGATGTCTATAGTAGGAGTGGTTCCGGATGCGGTGAAGTTGTTCAGCCCAATGGATGTGTATCGTAAAAATACCAAAGGAGATGGCGGACCAAGTAGTGGAGGATCGGTTAACAAATTAGGTTATCCTGAAGCAATCAAGGGCAAATCAGCAACCGCAGAATGGTACATACAGGAAGCCGCTGACGGACTTAAATATTGCGTGTATATCGATAACAAGAAAAACGGTAAAGAGACTTTGATTGCTTTAACCATCACCTCTACAGCAGATGGCAAAGACCCTTTGGCACTGGCCGCTGAGCGATGCGCTGCCGCATTGCAAAAAGGGTATGTAAAGATGCGCATGCCACATGCAAAATGGTGGGCCGGATTCTGGGAGAAGTCAAGTGTCAGTATTCCAGATACAGCGGTTCAGAAACAATACAACCTGGTACAGTATTTTTATGGTGCAGCATCCCGTTTAAATGCGCCGCCAATGCCACTTCAAGGGGTCTGGACTGCTGATGATGGTACTTTGCCACCCTGGAAAGGGGATTACCACAATGACCTGAATACACAGATGACCTATATTGCTTATCAGCAATCGGGCAGATATAATGAGGGGGCATCCTATTTGAATTTCCTTTGGGATCGCCGTGATTTTTTCAGAGATTTTGCCAGAGACTTTTATGGTACTGCCGGCCTGGCTTGTCCGGGTGTAATGTCTTATTCCGGACAACCTTTGGGTGGCTGGGGACAATACAGCATGTCACCCTCAATGAGTGCATGGAGTGCACATCTATTCTACCTGCATTGGTTGTATACTGCTGATGATACTTTCCTCAAAGAAAAAGCTTATCCATGGAGCTCTGATGTTGGGGAATGCATGCTGGGTCTGTTGAAAAAGGACAGCAATGGTCTGCTTAAACTACCGCTTTCTTCTTCTCCGGAGATTTTTGACGATAGCCCTAAAGCCTGGTTGGAACCCAACAGTAATTACGATCTGATGAGTATAAAAATGCTGTTTCTGTCTTTAAAAGAAATGGCTGAGGAAATGGGCAAAACTGCAGATGCAAAGAAATGGGCTGCTGCAGCATTGGCTCTTGGCGATTTCCATACCAAAGCTGATGGAACACTACTTTTGGATGCTAAAAATGAATTGACGACCAGCCACCGCCACCTTTCCAATATTATCGGGATCTATCCCTTTAACCTGATTACCAGCGAAGGCGGTCAAAAGGACCATCAAATGATTGATGCGAGTACGAAAAGCTGGGATAAATTAGGTACCCGGAGCTGGGTAGGTTATACTTTTTCCTGGATGAGCTGCCTGAAAGCAAGAGTAGGAGATGCTGAGGCTGCAGTCAAAAACCTGGACATTTTCGTTAAGGCCTTCGTGTTGCGTAACGGATTTCATGTGAATGGAGATCAGACCAAAAGTGGTTATTCAGGATTTACTTACAGACCCTTCACTCTGGAAGGTAACTTTCTGGCGGCTCAGGCCGTACATGAAATGTTATTGCAAAGCTGGAGTGCTACTCCTGGTGATCTTCATACTGGTGTGATCCGGATTTTCCCGGCAACACCTGAAAAATGGAAGGATGTTTCGTTTACAGATTTGAGGGCTGAGGGTGGTTATCTGGTCTCAGCGGTAAGAAAAACCAATAAGACAGCGAGCTTTAGCATTACTGCCACAAGATCGGCAAAGTTACGCATCAAAGATAATTTTGGTGGAAGAGCACCCATATGGAATGTTAAAGGGGTAAGGAAAACAGGTGATGTCTATGAAGTTAATTTGAATAAAGGTCAACAATTGAAAGCTTCTTTTAACTAATTTTTGAAGAAGAGGCCCTGTTGGCAAACAAGGTCTCTTCTTTCTTAGCCAAAACTTAAACTTTGGAACTCCTGTTCTTAAAGTAAGGATCTGCTATAAATCATTGAAATGTGTCCAACACAAACGTTTGTGTTGAAATAAGTGTTCACCTGAATACCGCATCAGGATTGAATTTCCCGGTAGTTAAATTACTTCCTTTTATTGAATTAACCTGGATTTTGTTAAGTCCGGATAGCCATTTTCTGCACACAAACCAAAGCTCTTATGGTTTTCCGATTTTATACTGCAAACGTTTGTGTAAATTCATAATGAAGATTACTTTTTTTAATTTGATTCCTGTCGTAATATTATTCAACTAACCAGACAAAATGCGATTAACAGTTAATACTAGGCAAGAGATGGCCATGTCATTGTCAATGTGAAAACGTTATCATAAACAGCCACAGAACCAAGCCCATTTCAATACAACAGATTAAACCAACAACACACCAAATTAAACCAATGAAGAAACGAACATTCTTAACCTTACTCATCCCTCTTTTGCTGAATACTGAGACCGTCCTGAGTCAGTCGCCTGTATTATCCGGTGATTCCATTTTCTATCAAATGAAAAAAGTGGCCGATTGGCAATGGCAGAACTTAGAAAGCCAGGGATGGAAAAACCCTAAAAAAGACTGGACCAGTGGAGCGATGTATACCGGAATGATGGCCTGGGCTAAACTGTCAAACGACGAAAGTTATTACCGTAAACTGATCCAGGTTGGAGAGGATAATAAGTGGGAGGTAGGGAAGTACCGTCATTTTGCTGATGATTATTGCGTAGGTCAGTTGTATTCCCAATTGTATACGATCTATAAAGATCCAAAGTATATCAGAGATTTTAAGACTTTGGCAGATACCATTACCATGCTACCACATCAGGAAGAGCTGGAATGGAAAAACAGGATCTATTTAAGAGAGTGGGCATGGTGCGACGCTTTATTTATGGGACCTCCTGCACTGGGTTATTTAACAGAGGCAACCGGTGATCCTAAATACCTGGACAAGTCTGTGCAGTTATGGAATAAATCAACCAGCTATCTCTACGATAAAGATGAAAACCTGTATTACAGGGACAGTCGTTATTTTGATAAAAAGGAGAAGAATGGAACTAAAGTATTCTGGGGCCGTGGCAACGGATGGGTAATCGGTGGATTGGTAAGGGTACTTTCAGTGATGCCGGAGCACCATCCGGAGCGAAAAAATCTGGAGCAGCTATTTGTGAAGATGTCGGGAAAACTGGCAGAATTGCAGCAAGCTGATGGTAGCTGGCATGCCAGTCTGCTTGATCCTCAAAGCTATCCCTCAAAAGAGACCAGTGGTACCGGATTTATTTGTTATGCAATGGCATGGGGCATCAACCATCACCTGCTTCCTGCCAAAAGCTACCTCCCTGTAGTGAATAAGGCCTGGTCGGCTATGGTAACCTCTGTTCATCCTGATGGGAAATTAGGATATGTACAGGCACAAGGTGCTGCACCTGATAAGGTCGGATTCGAGGATACCGATGTATACGGAGTGGGAGCATTCCTCCTTGCAGGCAGCGAAATGCTTCCATTATACCTGAACAATAGAGATCAGGTGTTCATTAAGGAAGTCTATAATGGTATTGCCAGCCCTAAACAGGAAGTGGTAGCGTTGAAATGGTTGGAGGTTTCGAAGAAAGTAAAAGGGATAAAACCTCAGCATGTTTTGGTGAGAGATGGTGCAACGGGAGTCCTGATGCCTTCCAGCATAATTTACAAAGGTAAAACGCCTCAACAGCTTCGTTTTAATGCAGCACTTTCTGGCGGAACCAGCAGATTTTTTGTGATCAGTACCAAATAATTTTATAGTCAGCAAAAAGTTAAAGAACCAACTCAGCAATGAATAAACTTAAACACCTGTTTCTATTGACAGTACTTATCCTTACTGTTCATCCTCTTGTTCAGGCGCAGTCCTCAAAGAAAACGAAACTAAATCAGACAACAAGCCCGGCACAGGATCGTCTGTATTGGGCAGAATTATTGTACAAAATGTCTTCTCCGGTGATTCTAAACCTCTCCGCAGGAACATTGAAAAAGAACATGCCTGTAGAAGTTCCTCCGGGTCAGAAGACCGATTTCTTTAAAAAAGTAACCTATCTTGAAGCTGTAGGACGTACTATGGCAGGGGTAGCGCCATGGCTTGCCCTTCCGGATGATGAGACCAAAGAAGGTCAGATGCGTAAAAAATTGCGTACGGCACTATTAGAAGGCATCAGAAATGCGGTAGACCCTGCAAATCCTGATTACCTGAATTTCAGAACGGAAAGTCAGCCTATCGTAGACGCAGCATACATGGCTCAGGCATTTTTAAGAGCACCAAAAGCGCTGTGGGATCCATTGGATGCCTTAACGAAAACCAGAATTGCCGAAGAGTTTAAATCTCTGCGTACCCGTACAGGGGCTTATAACAATTGGTTGCTTTTTGCCGGAATAAATGAAGCCTTCCTGATGACTATTGGCGAACAGCCAGATCCGGCAAGGCTGGAGTTTGCCAAAAGAAAAATCCTGGAATGGTATCAGGGAGATGGCTGGTATAGTGATGGACCGAGCTTAAGTATCGATTACTACAACTCTTATGTGATCCATCCAATGCTCGTTGATTTTTTTAAAGTCCTGTCAGATCATAAGAAAATCAAGGATGAACTATATGGTACTGCTGTAAAACGCATGATCCGCTATTCAGAGTTTTCAGAGCGGATCATTGGTCCTGATGGCACTTATCCACCGATGGGCAGGTCTGTAACTTATCGTACAGCGGCTTTTCAGGCTTTAGGTCAGGTGGCATTGATGGAAAAATTGCCTTCAGAAATTAGTCCTGCACAAGTCAGGTCTGCTCTTACAGCAGTCATGCACAGAATGTTTGATCAATGCGACAATTTCGACAAATCCGGTTGGCTGGTACTGGGTTTCTGCGGTTCACAACCTGGAATCGCTGATGTATATACATCTACAGGGAGTTTGTACATGGCAACACTTGGATTTTTACCTTTAGGATTACCAGCAGATAATGTATTCTGGACAGCACCAACAGCAGACTGGACCGCAAAAAAAGCCTGGTCCGGACAGGCATTTAAAAAAGATTATCATGTAGAATATTAAAATTATGACCTTTTTATTTTTAATCTGTCAAAGTAAAAAGGTCATTTTTGTATTTTGCAGCAGAATAACCAGGTTGCTAAATGAAACTTATTAAATTGTCAATATTAACTTTTTCACTATTTTTCCTGACTGGTTGCAGTGATTCAAATATTGAAAAGCAAAAGAAACCGCTCGTAAAGCAAAAACAAGTCCATAAATCCAGTATTTCAGCAGAGGATGCGGCAAAAATGGCAATGAAAAAATTTGATCAGTATTTGCCCGGAATTCTGAAAGAACATGATGCTGTTATCGACCTTCAGGAAGCCGTCACAGGGGATTTTACTGGTGATGGACTTGAAGATGTTGCCATATATTTTTCATTGGCACCTGTGGGTGGGGGGAATGCCATTGTTGGACAAGGGCTGACGTTATACAAAAATACGGGCAAAGGTGTTAAAGTGATTGCCGGATATGAACCGGATTACCTGTTTAGCTTTGATAAAATAAGTAACGGAAAAATTCATGTCACTAAATTAGAATATTCTGAAAATGATGGCAGGTGTTGCCCCTCTATAAAAACAGCGCATACACTCACCATTTCTGGCAACACTGCTTTTTAGTACGGAGTGATGTATCAGGCTTGAATAACAACCGAAGTATAAAGACTATACAATTCCCAACCTAAGGATTGATACAATAGCTTTCCTTCTTCCGTGGCAACAAGGACTTTTTTGGAAATGCCTTTTGACAATGAAATCTTTTCAAGCTCTTTCATCAAAAATCTTCCGAGGCCCTTCCTTTGGTGATGACTTTCGGTAATTATGCGATCATATACTGCAAAATCATCAACAAGAGCCACGCGACCTGTTGAGGCCAGTTCACCATTTTGAGCCAGGATCTTAACAACGTAAGTGGAATGATATTCTTCAAATTCCAGGTGATAATCCTGAGATAAACTCATCTCCGGAAAATCCATAGGCCGGAAACAGGTCATCAAATAACCTTGTGGTTCAATGGTCCAGTTTCCAGGGATGTTTGGGCTTACTTCATCAACCGATGCACAGACTTTTAAAAATACCCAGGGTTCATCAATAGCTTCTGACAGCTCCTTAAAGTCATCATTAAGTTTCGGAAATACATAACGGCTTTTTTGTTTTTCATCACCAACGTCAACCTTAAAACCTGACTTAAACCCAACAGGTAATGGCACCTTTCTTGACAAAGACCAGCCCTTAAGCCAGCTCTCAACAATCACTGAAGAAACATCTTTTTCCATTGAACTAAAGTCCGAAAAAAAATGGAATCCCTGTTTATCCACGATCAAAAAATCTGTTAACCTTATTCTTCATGTGCTTTATTGGATTTAATA
Organism: Pedobacter caeni; assembly: GCF_900129215.1. Taxonomy (GTDB): domain Bacteria; phylum Bacteroidota; class Bacteroidia; order Sphingobacteriales; family Sphingobacteriaceae; genus Pedobacter; species Pedobacter caeni. Next base: position 632,848 of record NZ_FQUQ01000001.1, read on the forward strand.
ATCAACAATTTCGTTCTGATCAATGTTATTTATAAATAGATCTAACCATTTATAAGCTTCTTGTTCAGTATCCTCATCAAGGGGTAAATTTGAATCAAAAGCGATAAGGTTTAACGCCTGTCCTTTTGGCAAATCCCGATTATTAATTAGATTTTTAATGTTATTCCATGTTTCTTCGGAGAGCTTTCCCGATGCTTTCAAAGCTTTAATTTCCGCAATAGCATCTCTATACTTATAATATTTAAAATGTTCTGCCAAAAGCCCCCTAAGTTGTTCTATTGTTGTATTCATGAATTATTGATTTTTCCGGATAACTCGTTCAGGCACTGGCAAGGTATAAACTTTTTCATCATGTGGCAATAACTTCAATTGTTATCCATACGCTTTTTTCAGTTTGTTTACTTATCTTTCTTGTTAAAATAGAATATCAGGAATCAACTTGAAAAAGCATATCTAATCATGAAACACGAGATAGAAAGAGCCATAGATCTTTGCATTGAAGCATTGAATAACAGGAATGGGGAGGCCAGTCAGACAGTTGAGGGAGATGGGGTAAAAGTATTGGAAACGATTCATAAAATTGCGCAAACCCCTTATCAAGGCAGGGGATTGGGCATCGGCGACTTTGGATACCAGTCGTACAGAAGTTCCTGGGAAGATATTTACAAAAGATTTGAAGGTAAAAAAAATATCAGCTATTCATTAGACTGGAAAACGGCGGTATTGTGGCTTTACGACAGCGCAAATTATTCTGAAGCTAAAATTCTGACCTCTGCTCAGAAGATTGTCAATGACGATATCATCTTCAATCATATCATGAAGCACATCATGACCAATCTGGTCCTTAAAAATGAGATTGCAGAGGCGGAAAGATTGATCCCTGATTTTAAGAAGACGAAAATTTTCAAAGAGTCCGATAACCATGATCAGGGGTATTTGATTATTCTTAAACATTATGCTTTAAAAGGAGATCCCGTAGGTTTTTTTAAGTACTTTAAACAAAGTAAACCTGCAGTAAATAAATCTGAACTGAACGAATTGAAAGATTTGTTGGTACAGTTCTTTGCAGCCTCAAATGGAATCGAAGAATCAATTGCCCTATGTCAGCACAAAAACCTTGGAAATAAATACTATTTCAGCGCCCTGGTCGCATTTTCCGGGCAGGGAAAATATCAGGAACTCAAAGTTTTTTTTGACAAATATCCTGAATTAAAACAACCTGAAATTGAAACGGAGCTTGCAATTTTGGCTGCTGCTTATCTTGAAGCAAAGAAGAATGGCTTCGATATTGACGATGATTTTGAAGTGCTTTTTGAAAGGGCAAAAGGAGTAAATAGAAAATTACGCTGGGGAGATCTCAAGCTGCAGGATGCTATATTCTTAGATTTAGGATTAGCAAGTTCCAATGATTTGGAACGGCAAAAAAGATGTCGAAAAGCAATTAAAGACAATAGATTGAAAAAGGAACTGTTATAATTCAGCCTCAGATAAAAAAAATATGACAAAGTCAGTATAAACGTTTTTATCTTCAAAGCTTACGGATTCCAAACCTGTGCTAGCGAATTTTAAACAGCTCTTGTCGTTTAAGAAAATTAGACTTTCCTTTATTACCAGCATTATAAAATTGATTCGATATGGCTAAAGATGATAGAAGATATGTCATAAGAATTTTAAACCGAAATGAAACTGGACTATTTAAGAAAATTGCTGTTTGCAGCCATCATCATCACTTCCATTATAGTGTTCACCATTTTGCAGGGATACTGGGTTTTGTGGGATTACCGTACGGCACCTTCTTCCGGCTGCCTGGATTGTGATATGTTTCCGGATTTGCTGTTATCCTCTTTATTGCCACTTTTAGCAACAGGCATCTTGCACCTGACTTATTACTGGCTAAAACCAGGACTACTTTGTCGAACTGTTTTTTGTGTGATCATGCTTATCCTTTCCTGGTATGCGATAGACACCGCCATTTTTGATGAAAGAGAAGCCTCCTGGAGTACTTATACTCATATCTGGTGGATAGTATTGGAAATGTGCATTTTGCAGACAATGGCTTTCGGATTGATTTTTGGAGGTATATATTACGCTTTACATCTTCATAAAAATTATGATTAACAAGACCGGAATGCGAAAGGAAATTCTAAGAATATATGCCGTGGTTTCTTTATTGTTGGTTGCCGATATGACTGCTTATTATTTATATAAAATAAGTCTGCGGGGGTATTACAGTGACCTCATCCTGTTTTGGTTCTGGTTTTTGGGTACCATTGCAATCATCATCTTATTCTGGAAAAAGATAATGGCGAAAGTCCTTTTGGTGGCAATGATACTGGGCCTGATCATGAGCATTTTGCCAATGATGCTGCCGTTTTATGCGCTGGTATTGGCGATCACACCTATTGGATTAAGGATGAACAAAGACCTGAACAAAAATTACAGGGCACAAATTGTGGGGTATAGTGTAATGGCCTATCCTGTATTGCAGGTGATAGAAAAGAAAGGCATCCTCGAAAAACAAGTATTTCAGTGTGATGATTTCCAATTGCCGGATGATCATATCGATCTGAAGATTCGTGATGCAAAAGACATCATCTTTGATCAGGAAACTGACAGAACCCTTAACCTTACTTTGTTTTATGGAGGGCCAAACCTAAAGCTAACATTTGATAAAGCAACCGGAAACCTGATAAAGAAACCCAATCCTGCCCATGAAAATCAATTATAGAAAAGTAATTTTGTGGATAGCAATCATCATTTGTGTTGCGGTTCTACCTGATGGAAGGATGTACTACCAGCAATATAAATTAAGCTTAGATAAGCTTCCTGATACTTACAAGACTTACGCTGAACTGGATAGTTTGAAAGATGATGTCTATGAAGTGCTCGAAATTAATAGTGACTTAGCCGAGCCTGTAGTACAGTTGATGGACAGCAGCATAATGATTGCTTATAAGAGTAGTATCAAGACTGAAAATGGGGATTCGACAAAAGCGATCTGGTATAAAATTAATCTGGAAGGGGAAATCGACTCCGCAAGCGGGACGGCGGCAGATGTTGCCGGTGGAAAAGAATTGAACTACCTGCAGTCGACCTATGAGATCGATACCGTTCCTGGTTTAATAAGGAGAGAATTTGTCCATAAAGAACATTGGAGTGACCGTTCATTTTGGAACCTCAGGAAAAACCTGATGTGGGGAACAGGAAATGGTTCAGGAGGAGGGGGATGGACAGGGACAAGTTATTTCCAGATAAAAATGCCTGAAAAAACGCTTCATTTTAAGCGATTTGTCGCGATTGATGAAGACGGGGATTTTAGGGATCGTTTTTTCTATTTCGTATATCAGGTTAAAAATGGGAAATACCTGTTGTTGAGTGACCTGCCGAGTAGAAGATACTACCTGATCAGGCCAATAAAAAGATCATTAAACTCAAAAGAATGAGAACTACAGGCGCTCAAAGTAATTTCCTGTTCCATAGCGTTCACATTATTTTGCACTGGATATTTAAATAAAATATTAATGGAATCATGTTTAGAAAATTAAAAAAGGGAAAATGGTGAAACCTATATTTATACTAATTGTTGCCTTTCTTTTATCGTTAAGTCCGGAAAAGGTGTTTAGTCAGAATTACAATAAGCTGGTATATAATGTAAAAGGAGATTTAAACAATGACAATCTAGAAGATTTGGTGACGGTGAAAGCGGATACTGCTGACCTCCATCATCCATTTTTATTCGAAATAAAATTCCAGACAAAAGGCGGAAAATATGTTACGGTTTTGAAATCGGAAACCGCTGTGATGGACAAATATCCGGAAGGAACCAGCAGTTCTTTATGCATTTTAGAAAGTTTGAAGGTGAACAAAGGGATGATCATATTTCGGAATCAAATGGACCGTGGGAGTATGACCCATAAATTCAGATTTCAGCATAACAATTTTGAGTTAATCGGATATACTTATCATTACGCCGCCCCGGGAGCGATGGAGTTTGTTGATTATAATTTATCCACTGGTGAGAAGTTAGAAAAGAAAACGGAATACGAAACAGATCAGATATTGGAGAAAAAAACAAGTATTGTAAAAATGAACCCCTTACCAAACTTGAAGAACTTTCATCCTCTTGATTTTACGTATTAAAACTTAGTCTTTATTGTAAATTTTCCCTCCATCTTGATTTTTAAAGAGAACATATAAAATTCTATTCATAATTGCAGAGAAAAATACCTTCGGAAAATAAGACTTACAGTTTACTAATCAGAAGAAAGATAGTATTTTTGATATAGCATAAGCGTAACTCCCCCTATTGAATGAAAAAAATACTGTTTTTACTACTGTTAGCGCATCAGGGATGGGCACAACAGGTCAAGAGCTCATCTCTGCAAACTAAACCATCAAAAGACAGCCTTTCCATTTACAACCGAATGCTTTCTCCTGCGGAAATGAAACAGGATCTGGAGTTGTTCCTCGACATTCGCAAAAAAGCCAATTCTGGCCTGTTCCACTACCGTAACCAAAAGCAGATCGACAGCATCTACAAATGGGCATTTAAAGAACTTCGTCAGCCAATGTCCAAACTGGACTTTTATAAGATCATTCTGCAGCTGACTGATTTTGAAGGAAGCTGTCATAATTATACGGAACCGGATGCCAGCCTGGTCAGGTATTTCAATCAGCAACAAGGATTCTTCCCATTTGCGCTTAAGTATATTGAAGGGAAAATCATCTTCAATAGCAAAATACCTGAAATTCCTGTAGGGTCGAGAATCATCAGCATCAATGGTGTTGGAGATAAGAAACTCATGCAATCCTTTTACAAGTATATGACGGGTGACGGTTTTAATGAAACACAAAAAATGTCTGGTAGCGTGGACAGGAGTTATGGACTGCGTTACCTGTATGAATATGGGATCAAAGATCGGTTTACCATCCGGTTTTTAGCCCCTGGAGCTACCAGGGAGCAGAGCCTCACCGTGCCGGCTGTTTCATTGGAGAAACGGAACGCCAACCTGATTTTGCGCCATAGTGCGGCTGTAGACAGTGTGATCGATTACAAAGTTCAGCCTAAATATAGTTTTAAGATGCTAAACCCTACGACTGGTTTACTGAACCTTCGTATATTCAGCATGGCCGACGGGCCAGACGATCCGGCCTTTATCCCATATGTTGCCTTTCTCGACAGCACCTTCCGCATGCTCAGTAACCATAAGGTACCTCATCTCATCCTGGATATCCGTGGCAATCCTGGTGGGAGTGACCCAACTTTTGAACAACCAATGATGTACCTGACGGATTCAAGCTTTAAAGAGAACACACTGGCTTATACCATCTTTGATAACGGAATTCCATATGAAGAATATTTTTGGGGAGTGTCTACCTCAGAAAGAATGAGCCCGGAAGCTAAAGCGGAAGGGAAGAAAATGCTGAAAGATTATTTCCCGGGTTTAAGCAATGGGAGGAACCTGCAGAATGTTAAATATAATCCGGTGTATCACCCTAAACAACCTGCTTTCCAGGGACAATTATACTTGCTAATCGATGAAAACGTTGCCTCAGCAGCATCACACCTGGCTTCGCTTGTAAAAGGCTATGCGCGCAATGTGACCATTGTTGGCGTGGAAACCGTTGGTGGTTATTATAATCACAATGGCCATATGGCACTGATCTACGAATTGCCAAATTCAAAAATAAAATCCAAATTCTCTATTGTTTATGTAGAACAGGATGCACCTGTAAAGCCAGATCAACCCAATGGCAGAGGCATTATTCCTCACCATACTGTATGGCCTGCTTTCGACGATTTTATGCAAAACCGGGATACACAGATGGAATATGTACTGAAGCTGATCGCTAAGAAACCATAAATATGTTGAAACCATCATGAACTTACAGATCACACAACGAAATGAATACAAGATCATGATAGCTTCATAACCTTTGAAAGACAATTATATACTGATGAAAAACAGGGAGATACAGATTTAATAAAAAAAATGTAATTTACATTGTATTATTTAAATCCTCCAAATATTCAAGTCACATGGAACTTAACCTGCCATATATTAACCCTGTTAATTTTGCCGGGACCTTAGTGAAAAATTATGGGTTCGGTATCAGTGAAGCCTGGAATTCTCATCACCTTAAATTACCGGATAGTCTGGGCGATGGCACTTTGCAATTGTTCATCAGGAAGGACATCCATTTTTTTAGAGGCAAGTGGAAATTTCTGAAGGATACCACTTTCTTATCGAGAGACCCGGTTGGGCAAAAAGGGCTGATTGATTTCAGGCTGAATAAAGATGGACAGATTCATTCGTCTTTTATAGAAGGGATAAAGAAATTTGAATGGGAAATTACCGAAGCAGATGGGATCAGGTTCTTTATTCCTGAAGCTTACCTGACCATAGATAAACATAAACTTAGCGATCAGTTTGAAAAATATTGTACTAATCAGCATATCGTAAACCTGCAAAAGCAAATTTTTAACATCCCCAGCGGGCAAATATGCAATACCTTATTGCTGGAAAGCAAAATGCTGGAGTTCATTTACTTCTGGATGGATTCTTTGAAAAACAATGATATTGAACGTCATTTTGAAGGCATCGCCGATTCCAGGTTAACTGCACTTGACGAAGCAAGAGCTTTAATTGAAGCTGATACCTCCAACACCCTGCTGATCAAGAGCATTAGTCGTAAAGTAGGCCTGAATGAATTCGACTTAAAGCGTGATTTCAGAAAAGTATATGGATTACCCCTTCATCAGTATCGAATGAAGTTCCGCATGGAAATGGCTCAGGATCTGATCCGGAATACGGATTTGCCCATTTCCGAAATTTGTACTAAACTAGGTTATACCAACCGTTTCCATTTTTCTCAGCTTTATGAACGTTTTTTTGGCACATCTCCATCAGCTGTCAGAACATTTCTGACCAGGAAATTATAAGTTATTCCCGTTTGGAGTCAAATCATTCCCGATTCGATACAAGCTGTTCATGAAATGGAGCTAAATTTATTCATCACCTGTTATCCATTCCATATGAAAAAACGAGCCTGTCACCTTTTTATCCTGCTTATTGTTCTGTCCGGTTGCTCCACTGCCAGAAAAGCGTCAAATCCTGTAACGGAACAAAAACTGAAAGATGTGGTTTATGGAGAACACCCCAGAAACATCATGGACGTTTATTTGCCTGCCGGTAGAAATGAAAAAACGCCGTTTGTAGTGCTGATTCATGGTGGTGCATGGGTAAAGGCGGGTAAAGAAGATGCGCAGCAGTATGCGGATTCTTTATTTAGTAACCGTATCGCCTTTGTCAGCATCAATTACCGTTATGCGAATAGCGAAGAGGTGCATTATCCGGAGATGCTGGAAGATATAGACAAGGCCCTGAATTACTGTATCGCCCATGCGAGCCAATGGAATACCCGTAAAAACAATTTTACCATGACCGGTGGTAGCTCAGGCGCGCATATGGCCATGTTGTACAGCTATACCACCAATAAAAAAATAAAGGCCATAGTCGACTTCTGCGGGCCCAGTAATTTAACGGATTCCACGATTCTGAATTATTCGGCTAAAGTGGGTTTAATTGGGGTGATACAAATGATGACAGGAAAGAGATATCTGAAAGGACAACTAATAGATCCCGCATACGCCCTTTCCAGCCCGATTACTCAGGTCAAAGATATTCCTATCCTGATGGTCCATGGAACCGCAGATCCTGTAGTTGATTTTTCTCAGTCCCGGCAATTAAGCGATCAGCTGGAAGCCAAAAATATTACTCATAAGCTTTTACCCATTCCTGGTGCAGGTCATGACCTGAATTTAAAAGACGCTGCAACAAGGGCGCTTGTTTATGGTGAAGCCATCAAATGGATTTACAAATATGGAAAATAACGATATGAAAAAAACCTTTACTACCCTAATGCTTGCCGCTTTTACTTTAACCGTATTCGCACAGGAAAAGGTAAAACCTTTATTGCCAAAAGAGGTTAGCGAGCGATTGATTCCACAGTTTAAAGCTGCCGCCTTCTGGCCGGTCACCGTTTTAAATATGGACAATATCAAGGATGTCAGAAAAAAAGAGCAGGCCAGACCGGTACCAAAGCTCAGCAATGCAGATAGTGTTGAAGTGAGCTATAAAAATATCCCGGGTTTAAATCCCGGAGATCCTGAAATTCCGGTACGGATTTATAAGTCCAGGCAGCTGGCCAAAGCCCCGATACTCCTCCTGTTTCATGGTGGCGGGTTTATCTATGGTGATTTAAACAGCGATCATCAAATGGCGGCAAACACCGCGATCAGAGCAGGGGTAGTGGTGATCACGGTTCAATACCGTCTGGCACCTGAAAACATTTATCCTGCAGGTGCAAATGACGGTTATGCCGCTTTACTCTGGGGAGTAAAACATGCTGCTGAAATAGGTGGTGATCCGGAACGTATTGCCGTTGGTGGCGGTAGTGCAGGTGCGGGGATTGCGGGTACTGTCGTTTTAACCGCGCGGGAAAAGAAGGGGCCAAAGATAGGCCTGCAGGTCTTGTTGTTTCCGCCGGGAGATCTGGATACCACCCGGGTTTCGGTGATCGAATTCTATAATATTCCAGGCGTAAAAGGTGCGGACATTACCCCGTTGATGAACATGTACCTTGGTGCGGATAATGTTAAAAAAGGACTTATTCCGGAGTTTGCTTTACCAGGTCTGGCAAAGAACCTGAAAGGATTACCCCCAACTTATATTGTAACCTGCGGGGCAGATCCCTTACGTGATGGTGGCTTAGCCTATGGCCAGCGATTAATAGATGCAGGTATATCGGTAGAATTACACAACTATCCCGGTTACCCGCATGGGGCCTTACCAGGTAGATTTTACAATGAATTTTATGGTGTACTCAACCAATACCTTAAATAAGCGCAGCGATGAAAACTTCTTTTTTAAAGTTAACCGTTTTGTTGCTGGTCATTCAGTTGACAGCATTTGGGCAGGATAAAATACTTCAGGCCGGTACTGTTGCTGCAAGTGGGTTTTCAGCGGAAAGATTGGGCCGTATAGATCAGACCTTAAAACAATACCTGGATAGTGGATGGATAGTAGGAGCAGTAGGTTTTATCTCCCGTGATGGCAAAATTATCTACAACAAAGCGTTTGGGAAAGATGATGTTAGAAACAACACTGCTTTAAAAACAGATGCTATTTTTCGGATTGCTTCACAAACAAAAGCCATTACCAGTGTAGCAGTGATGATCTTATTTGAGGAAGGGAAATTCTTGCTGGATGATCCCATCTCTAAATACATTCCTTCATTTGCCAAGCCGAAAGTTCTGGATAAATTCAACGAAAAGGATTCCAGCTACACCACTGTTCCGGCCAAAAGAGAGGTTACCATTCGCGATCTGCTGACCCATACTTCGGGTATTGATTACGCTCAGATCGGTTCGCCGCAAATGAAAGCCATTTATGCTAAAGCAGGTATAGAGGCTGGATTTGTAACCAAAAAACAAGTATTGGCCGATGCAATTAATAAACTGGGGGCGCTTCCGCTAGTTCATCATCCCGGAGAGAAATTTACCTATAGTTTAAGCATCGACGTATTGGGCAGGCTGGTGGAAATTGCTTCCGCAATGAGTTTAGATGAGTTTTTTCACCAGCGCATCTTCACGCCACTGGGGATGAATGATACTTATTTCGATTTACCGGCAAACAAACAAAACCGCCTGGTGAAGGTATACACAGAAAATAAAGAGACACACAAGATAGAGCCATGGGCATCAGATACCTTTCCCGGAACGACAATCGATTATCCAATTAACCACAATGGGTATTTTGCCGGAGGGGCTGCATTAGTATCAACCATACAGGATTACGCTGTGTTTTTGCAAATGCTGATCAATATGGGGATTTATAATGGTCACCGGATTTTATCCAGACATACCGTCGAAATCATGACTAAAAACCAGATTGGAGAACTCTCCTTAGGTGATGATAAGTTTGGTCTGGGCTTTTCCATCACCACGAATAAAGGCAATGCCAAACTCGGGCAGTCGGAGGGCAGCATTGCATGGGGTGGTTTCTTCGGCACCATTTACTGGGCAGATCCGAAAGAGAAAATAGTAGCGCTTCTGTTCATGCAGCAATTCCCCTTCTCTCACAACGAATTAGCAGATAAGTTTAGAGTCCTGGTGTACCAGGCACTGGAATAAGCGAATAAAATAACATCCCTGTTTTTTTTATGATTAGTCTATATGCAGGATCGTCATGATCCCGCAGCAGGCATCGCTATGCATTTTTTTTAACGGGCAATACCACATATCAACTAACCAAATTATCAGATTATGAAACGATTTATACAAAAAAACATCGCTGGTGAAACCATTCTTATGTTTTTACTTCTGCTATTCAGTATCACATCGGGCTACGCCCAGCATACTGCCATTACGGGGAAGGTCACTGACAAAGATGGAATCGCTATTCCCGGTGCAAGCCTCAAAATTAAAGGCAGCAGCAGAGCTGCCATAAGCGATCAGAATGGAAATTTCAACATACCTGCTGTGCCTGCAGATGATGTCGTGCTGATCGCCTCATTTTTAGGCTATCTCAGCAAAGAAACAATGATTCCCCAGGGCCAGCGGGATGTTCCATTAAACATCATCTTAACAGAAAGGGCAAATGAAATGGACGAAGTCCTGGTGACCGGTGTCTTTGATAAACGTAAGCGGATGGATGCTTCTGTTGCCATTACCACATTAACGGCAAGCCAGATGCAGCGGATCGTACCCGCTAGTGCGGCAGATCTGTTGCGTAATGTACCGGGTGTATTTGTCAATTCCTCAGTTGGTGAAATCAGAAATACGGTGACTTCAAGAGGAACAACAGTAGGCACACAAGATGTCGGTTACGAATATGTTTCTATGCAGGAAGAAGGTTTGCCGATTACCAATGCCACTTACTATGGTTACACTCCTGATTATTTCCTTCGCCCCGATGCAACCTTAGACAGACTGGATGCGGTACGTGGAGGCAGTGCTTCTATCACTGCTGCGAACGCTCCCGGTGGAATCTTTAACTATGTTTCCAAAACCGGAGGGGATACCTTTGCCGGAGAGCTCAGGGCTAAATACGGATTGTTGGGAAATGGGGATAACAGTTTGGGTAGGATGGATGCAAATTTCGGAGGTCCGCTAGCCAAAAACTGGACCTACAATGTGGGTGGTTTTTATCGCTATGATGGGGGCGCCAGATCACCGGGATATGCCATGAATGTTGGTGGCCAGATCAAAGCCAACGTGGTCAGGAAATATGATAAAGGTTCCTTAAAGTTCTTTTTGAAATATCTGAATGATAAAAACGCAAATCCTCAGCCCATTCCAACTACAGGTTACACCAATCCAAAACCCGCTGAAGGCTTTAATGGGAATTCTACCGTTTTACCGCCTTCCTATCATTTCAGTTCTACAGATTTTTTAAATAAAGCAGGAGGAACCATTGAGTACAACCCTAAGAATCTGACAAAGAACATTTACAAGTCGCTAGGCCTTTCCTGGGATCACCAGCTTGGAGATGGCTGGACTTTGAATAATAATGCCCGTTATTCGGACAACAGCACACTTGCCAACTTTACCAGTGCCAATATTACCAGCAGTGGCGCAGATGCAACTTTACCTGCCTTAATGTTAGGGACAATCGGTGTGGGAAATTATTCCTTCAAAAACGTCAGGACAGGGCAGGAGTTGCTAAATGTGACTTCAAATGGCGCGTCTTATGTGGTCAATGCCAATACTTTGCCCGGTCAGAATATTCTGGCCAATGGCATTCTTGCTTCTCCACTTGGATACTATAAAAATGAAACCAATGAGTTTTTGGATCAGTTCTCCTTCAATAAAAAGATCAGCAATATGACCTTTACCCTGGGTGGATATTTTGGCTATTCCAATGTCCACCGCTATTCCGGCACCAATGGCATTACTTTAAGTACGATAGAAGATCGCCCGCAGTTGATCTCAATGAGCCTTACCGGTGCACCTGTTTATGGGTTTACGCCCACAAACACCCCTATACTGGGCCCAACCGGCCTTTATCAATTTACCAATCCAGAGGGAACCGGACAGCTGACAGGTGATTTAGGAAATATGATCTCCTACAATGCCCGTCAAACCCAGGCTGCTTTGTTTTTTGGCCATACCTGGGAAATCAACCCGGAGCTTACATTCGATTGGGGATTACGATATGAAAGGGTCAACGTTAAAGGACATAATATCCGTGGATACTCCAAAACAGGGATACAGGGAGGAATAGATGGAAGTGTCTTTACCTTGTATGACAACAATGTTATTGACCATTCTACCACAGTCAATTTTAACAAAACATTAAATTCATTGTCGTTCTCGGGTGCTTTAAATTATAAGTTCAATGACAATCTGGCGCTATATGGGCGTTATTCACAAGGTAAAAAAGCACCGGATCTGGATGTGTATTTTGCTTCTAACAGGGTAGAAACCATTGATCTGCTGAATCCGCAATTACGTACCACACAACAGGTTGAATTTGGTTTAAAAGCACGGTCCGGAGATTTAAATCTCTTTCTGACCCCATTCTACAGTATCCTTAGCGGTGTGCCTAACGGTGCAATATTCGGTTCGGTTGCTACAGGTTTCTACAATCCCCCAATGACCTATGGCAAATACAGAACCATTGGTATAGAGATGGAAGCAAATTACAGACTTAATGAGCATTTCAGTTTCCGGGGCGTAGCTACGATTCAACGGTCAAAAATCCTGAGTCTGGATAATTGGGTAGCCAATGGCAATGGCCCGGCCGATGATACGATTATATCCTATACCGGAAATGAAACGGAAAATGCACCGAGGCTGATGCTGAATCTAACGCCAACTTATACCCTGGGCAAATTCTATACGTTTTTAACCTGGTCTTATCTGGGAAGTCGTCAGGCCAATTCTGCCAACGTGTTTAAATTACCTGGCTTTTCACAGGTTGATTTAGGCGCAGGCTATGACGTATCGAAAAAGATGCAACTGAGTTTTAATGTCAATAATTTATTTAATAAATATGGGGTAATGAGCTGGGTAAGACCAGGTGGCATCTTCGATGTGATTTCCGGAAATGCAAGTTTTACAAGCGCCATGTATGATAAAGCAGTGGCTGTTAATCAGCCTTATTCAACAATTGCCATTCTGCCAAGAGCATATTATTTAACAGCAACTTATAAATTCTGACAGATTTTCTAAACATAGCGCTGGTTTTCTTTATTGAATTCCAGCGCTATTCAGGGTATCTTTTACTGCGTTACCAATTAAAGCGATAAGGAAAAATGTAGGGGCTTTCTCAGTTGAACGGAATGAATATCCGTATATCATAATTGTATACCTACTTTCAGTACAACGAAAACAGCAAATACTCTTTTGAGACAGGCCATGTTTCGAAGTCGAAACTAAAATACAATTATGAAAGAACTTATTAATAAGCTGAAGGTTCCCTCTACTTCCAGTTTGGTATTGTACTACGCTTCCTCTATCTATGATACAAATTTAGAAAAGGAATTTATGAACAGGTTTGATTTTGGAAATATTGAAGAATTTGTAAAGCAAATGTCTGATTCATATCCGAATCTTGATAAAATCTTATTGTTCAGGAAATTGTATGTGCGCAAGATACTTAAGCGTATTTATAAGGAGAAAAGTTATCCTCAGGTACTTAGCTTAGGCGCTGGATGGGATCCATTGTCCCTGCACCTTGTTGAGCAGTATTCCTCACAGGTACAGGATGTTTTTGAAGTTGATCTGGCCGCCATGGTCGAAAAAGAAGCGCTTCTTAAGCGGATACTACCAGACTGTGATTTTTTGCATTTTATGGAAGGCGATGTAACTGACCCGGAAAAACTGATAACTTCCCTTGCTTTGTCAGGATACAAATCTGCTGTTCCTACAGTTGTAATTTTCGAGGGACTGATTCATTACATCACTGATGGGGTATTCCGCTCCATTTTAAAACATTTTAAAACCCCCGATAAACGGAATGTTTTTATACTGGATTTCATCCTTTCTGATGAAAGTGTATCTTCTGCGAGTCTTAAACAACATCAAAAATGTATACAGGTCGTGAGCAAATACGTAGAGGGGGAAATTAATATGTATACCCGCTTGGAAATGATCGCAGTAATTGAAGAATTGGGTGGGGAGGTCTTCTCAATTGAATCTATGAGGGATATTGAACTGGAGGTTGATCAGAAAAACAAACTTTTTCCGGAAGATGGGGATGGGGTTCAGGAGGTGCTGGCATTTTACCTGTAAATAAACAGCTGGGTTGTTGCTGAAATAATTATTATGTTGCAGAAAAAAACTGAAAGTATGCATTTGCTAAGGTTTAAAATACTGGTCAATGACATTAAGTCCTAAAACGCTCTTTTTAACGGATGGTTTAGGTGCAGTGCTTTCCGCTTTTCTGTTGGGTGTTGTTTTAGTGAGATTTGCCCCCATTTCTGGAATGCCGGAAACAGCATTACGCTTACTCGCTATAATTGCCTGTGTTTTTGCAGTCTACTCCTTGCTTTGTTATACATTCATTAAAGAGCGCTGGATTGCTTATCTGAAGACAATTGCATGCGCAAACCTGACGTATTGTTGTCTTACCATAGGTCTTCTTATTAATTATAAAAAAGAGCTGACTAATTTGGGATGGATTTATTTTTTAGCTGAACTTACAGTGATCATTGTCCTTCTCAGTTTTGAATTAAAAACAGCTTTTATACGAGCTGGTAAAGAGCAGCAGGTACCTTCTTAAATCAGATGCCTTTATCATTAATTTTGATTACGATATCCACCCATTCATCATCCGGGTATTTCGCTAAATTTACATCAGGTGTAATTCCTTTGTTGTCAATAGGGGCGGTATCAGCATAGAATGATTTTGTAGTAGGGCGCATATACCTGTAAGCGGAACAGGGGAGTTTTTCGGGTTCAAATAATTCACTATAATCTAAAGTACCTGAAGTATGCTGTCCAAAAATTTTAACCTTGCTGCTGTATTTTGCCAGCATTAAAAAATACTCTGTACTGCTTGCACAATTTTCATTTACCAGGATAGAAACAGTTTGAGGATAAGTGCAGGTTTCCTTTAATTTGATGTGAAGGGAATCTCTTTGTACAAACCCACCAATATTGGCAATGAGCCTGGGCAGCATCATTTGATGATAAGCGGAACCTGCATCTGCCGATGTCTGATATCTGCGGATGATATTTGGACTGGAATAAACGAAATCACCAGGTAGGGCAAATGGCTTTTCGTAGATGAACCGGATGAGGGAAAGAAATGAGCTATTCCCCCCAACATTGTTTCTTAGGTCAATAATAAGATGTTTTATCTTGTTGAGACTGAGGTCTGGAATGATCTGGTTCAGTACCAATGAATCGAATTTTTTTTCACTGATGTCAAATGCAGGAATACCCAGGTAATAAGTATTTTTGTCAATTGACCTATGATTGAACTTCTTGTTACTTACGCTTGCTTTGGTTTCCCGCATCTTATGATTAAGTCCTGGTACAACTTTCTCCCAGATGCCATCGGGCTCAATAATCAGCTCATTTAACCTTCGGCCACGGAGAAGATTTGTAGTTAACCAACCCGAATATTTTCTAATTCTAAACTTGTTCTCATCGCCAATCAGGTCAAAATGTACTGGTCCGGTTTTGTTCATTCGGTCTTTGGTTTTCCATAGGTAAGCCCTGTAGGTATATTGGTCCTGCTTTATGATCTTAACAGTTAATGAATCGCCTGTTCTCCGCCATAGGCCCGTCAGCTGATCGCTATGTCTGATGTGATCTTTTGGTTTGTACTCCCTCTGCGCGTTTTGTTCCGGATTCGTTTTTCTATCGCTAAAGATGATGTGGTTGTCCTTGAAGAAAGCCAGGTATTTTGATATGGTATAAAAGCAATCCTGGGCTCCGGCTATTCTGGATGCATCTGTTATTGCATCTTTTTTAACCTTCAGATAGGCCAACTGATGTTCCTTACTGGTTTTAAGCTTGTAACCCGGATAATTGATCTCTATATCTGTGATGATCTCTTTTAGGTTTAGCAAACAGTCACAATTGTCCTTTTTCCGGGCAAATGCTGTCAGGGAAATCCCTAAAATTATCAATATAAGTTTAGCTTTTTTCTCCATAGCTGTTTACTACCAGACGTTCAATGATTGCTAAAAGTTGCATATTCTTAAAAATAATCATTTTCATCTACCACCAACCTGTCTTTTTTGACACCTATATAAACAGGCATTTAAGAAATTTCTAATCAGGATGTTAAAAGAGGAATTTATCAGAGACATATTAAAAAGATATCAAGCCGGAAACTGCAGTCCGGAAGAACAACAAATCATTGAAGATTGGTATCAGGAGAGACTGGACCATGCGGCCTGGGACTTTAAGCCTGGTGATGAACCTTTAATTGGGACAAACATCAAAAACCGCATCTACAAGGAGCTGGCACTTCCTGAAAATACAACTCCAGGTCGGGGAAATAGGTATAACTGGTTTTTAATTGCCGGGGCAGCGGCAATTTTAGTATGTGCAGTTACTACTGCAATTTACTTTAGAGCAGAGAAACCTGTTAACCGATTGGTAGCCAAACCTGAATTGGTTAAGGGATTAAAAGGCAGACAACGGCATGCTGTCCTGACTTTAGCCAACGGAGAGACGGTACTCCTGAATGAGGCCGCAGGCAGTCAGGTAATCAGGCAGGGCGACGTGGAGGTAAAACAAACTGACAAAGGAAAGCTGACTTACAATTTGGTAAAAAACAACAACCTAAATCCGGTTTACAATACCCTCACCACACCTAAAGGAACGACATACGAGCTGCAATTGCCTGATGGTTCCAGGATATGGCTGAATGCAGCTTCTTCGATCACTTACCCAACCGCTTTTTCTGGTCAAACCCGAACGGTTTCGGTTACAGGAGAGGTGTATTTTGAAGTGGCACCGAATGTCAGAAAACCTTTTCTGGTAAAAACAACCTCAGCAACGATAGAAGTTTTGGGTACACATTTTAACGTCAATACTTACAGCAATGAGCCTGCAATGAAAACCACTTTGTTAGAAGGAAAAGTAAAGGTTACTCAAAATCAGATCAGTAAAGTGCTGGAACCCGGAGAGCAGGCCAGCATCGATCAGGAAGGGGCAATAACCGTACTTAAAGAGGTCAACCAAGCGCAAGTGATGGGCTGGAAAAACGGGAAGTTTGTACTGGACAAAGTTGATGTCCATACCCTGATGCGCCAGGTAGCACGCTGGTATGATCTTGAAGTAATTTATAAAGGAAAAATTACGCAGCATTTCTGGGGCACCGTATCTCAGGAAATGACGGCAGTACAATTGTTTCAAATGCTGGAAAGCACCGGTTCAGCACATTTTAAGCTGGACGGGAACAAAGTCATCGTCTCACCATAGTCAACAACAATAACCAGGTTTCGCTTTAAACAAAAACCGCTCCGGGGTCTAGACCGAAGCGGAAAAGATGTTTAGGCAAACCAAATTTCACAATCCAATTCAACTGTTTATTTATTAACCTAAACCAAAACAAAGTTATGCAATTCAAATTGATGCTGTTCACGAAATCCGTATTTCGAACAGCGGTATTTATTTTATTATGTTGCTTCAGCACTGCCGCCGCAGGATTTGCCCAGGTAACGTTGGCACTGAAAAATACACCGCTGACCAAGGTGTTCAAAGAAATTCAAAAACAAAGCGGCTATGAGTTTTTAGCAAACTACGAAATGCTGGAAAAAGCCGGTAATGTATCCATAAATGTAAACAAGGTCTCTGCAAAAGAAGCTGTTGAGCTGAGCTTAAAGGGAAAAGGCCTTGGGTATGAACTAAAACATAAGGTTTTTGTCATTACACCTTTGGCTGCCCCTGCAAAAGCGAATACTCCCGTTTCGCAACTTACCATTGAGGGAAGGGTAGTGGATGAGAAATCAGAACCTTTACCTGGCGCTACAATTGTGCTGACTGAGCTCAGGCGATCAGTTTCGGCCAATGAAAACGGAAAATTTGTCCTTGCCGAAGCACAGGTTGGCCATCACCTGCAAATTTCCTGCATTGGCTATGAAACCAAAACAGTGACCATACAGGATTCCAAACCTTTGTTGATTGTATTGCAGGAATCAACGCAAAAACTTAAAGAGGTGGTATTGGTTGGTTATGGCCAGCAGAAAAAAATCAACCTTACAGGATCAATCTCAACGGTAACAGATAAAGAATTAAATGAGAACCGCTCGAGTCCGGCGGTTTCAGACATGCTTGCCGGTCGGATTTCAGGTTTGTATGTTCAAAAAAGCAGTGGCGCACCTGGTGCGGGTTCAGACCTGAAAATACGCGGACTGAGTACCTTTAACAATTCCAGCCCGCTGGTAGTTGTAGACGGGATACCGGGAAGGAATATTGACGACCTGAATCCTGCGGATATTCAAGCAGTGTCTGTCCTGAAAGATGCAGCAGCTATTGCTGTTTACGGAGCAAGGGCATCAAACGGGGTTATTCTCGTGACCACCAAGAAAGGACTCCCGGGAAAACCCGAAATCACTTTTGCAAGTAACCTCATCAATCAGGTCCCTACACAGGTTTACAAAAGGGTCAATTCCTATGAATATGCAATGATTCAGAACGAAGCCCTGCGAAATGAGCAATCTTACAATCCGGCTTTGGGAATGGGCTATACGCCGGAACAGCTGCAGTTCTTTAAAGATGGCAGTGACCCCAACAGGTACCCCAACACGGATTGGTTTAAAACCCTGACAAAATCTTCAGTCTTGCAGGCAAACTACAACCTGTCGGCTTCAGGTGGAAATGAAGATACCCGCTATTTTGTTTCTGTAGGTTACGTTAAAAATGATGGTATAGTACCTATTGAGGCTTATAAGCGCTGGAATTTACGAAGTAACCTGAGTGCTACCATTACACCGCGGCTAAAACTGGACCTGAATCTTGCAGGCATTTTCGTTAAACAAGACGGTCAGGACCTTTATGGAGGCAGCTACATCATGAAACAGATCTATGGTACACCTCCAATCCGGGCCAATCAGTTTAGCAATGGCTTGTATGCACAGGTTCCCGAACAAAGGGGGAATGCCTACCTGCAGTCTATTGGAAGAGGAGGATTTAATACCCTTTCCAGTAATACTTTTAACTCTACTTTGTCTTTACAGTATGAATTGCCGGGGATCAAAGGATTGTTCGCGAAAGGAACTGCAGCCTATGATAAAGGCTATAGTTTTGGTAAGAGTTTTACGGTGCCCTATGATGTTTATACCATTAACAGTGCGGGTAATTATGCCAAGGCAGCCTCAAGTCCAACCAGTCCGGCACTTAGCGAGAGTTTTGGCCAGCCGCAGGCCCTGACATTGGAAGGCTCCCTCCGTTATGAGCAAGAGTATGGGGCACACCACGTTTCCGGATTGCTCTTGTACACACAAACAGCGTCCACACAAAATAATTTCAGCACACAACGCAGGGAATTTGTTTCCGGAACTTTACCGGAACTTAATCTCGGTGATCCTACACAGACCTCTAATTCCGGAACCGGATCTCAGTCGGCCAGACAAGGATTGGTAGGCCGCTTAACTTATGACTACAATTCGCGTTACCTGCTGGAAGTAAACTTCCGTTATGACGGCTCTGATATATTCCCTCCGGGACACCGTTTTGGTTTCTTTCCTTCATTTTCGGGAGGATGGGTTTTGTCTGAGGAACCCTTTTACAAAGAGTTGGTTAAAGGCCTCGACTTTGTTAAAATCCGCGGCTCATGGGGGCAATTGGGTAATGACCGTGTAGCTCCTTATCAGTTTTTATCTACTTACAATCTTGTTGGTTCTCCTTATTATGGTGGAGGATATACTTTCGGTGGTGCAAATCCTGTATTTTATAAATCTCTGCAAACCGGCGTCCTGCCAAATCCATCTTTTACCTGGGAACGTGCAGTCATGACCAACATCGGACTGGAAGCGCATTTTAAGGGGAAACTGTTGACACTGGAATTTGATTATTTCCGAAAACGCACCAAAGATATTTTAGCCGCTCCGGCGCTTCAGGTTCCCTCAGTGATTGGTTTGGGATTACCAGACTACAACAATGGAATTGTAGACAACAGTGGGCTGGAAATCACTTTAGGGCATAACAATACCCTTGGTAACTTTAGTTATTATGTTCAGGGAAATGTAAGTTTTAACCACAACAAAATCGTTTCTTTTCCAGAGTCTATGAGTACGCCTGCATGGCAGAAAATAACGGGTACATCTGTTGCCAGTTATTCGGTTGTTGATCCCCTGGTTGGCAGATTAGGATATAGAAGCAAAGGGCTTTATCAGAATGCGGCCGGTATTAGCAGCGGAGCTACGCCTTTATACAATACTGTTGCTCCAGGAGATATTAATTATGTGGATGTAGACAATGACGGTGTGATCAGTCCGAACGACAGGGTAGTGCTGGGAGAGCGTTTTTTTCCGGGAACACAATACGGAGTTCGTTTTGGCGGAAGTTATAAGGGTTTGGAATTGAATGTATTAATGCAGGGGTCCGGCAATGTTGAAGCGTATAATTCCACAGTGAATTCCCGTGTAGGATTAAGTGGAAGCAGCCAGTTGTTAGAGCACTGGACTCCGGAAAATACCAATGCAGGTTTTCCAAGGCTATGGTCGAATTATCAGAATAATGCAGAAGTCTCTGATTATTGGATTGTTAACGCGTCTTATTTAAGACTGAAAAATATTGAACTCGCCTATAATTTTCCAAAAGCAATGTTGCAAAAGATTGGGGTAAAAGGATTAAAAATCTCTGTTTCGGGTAATAACCTGCTCACATTTACAAACTTTAAGTTGTTTGATCCTGAAGCTGCCGGACAAATTACAGATCCCCTGATGAAATCTTATGCCGCAGGTATCTCCCTGCAGTTGTAAAACACAAAAGCTTACCATCATATCAAATCAACAAACCATGACAAAATATAATACTTTAACCATCCTCCTCCTGACTTTAAGCCTGTCTTTTATGAGCAGCTGTAAAAAGGATTTTCTAAATAAAGGACCTCTGGATCAATATAGCGACGAAAATGTATGGAAAGATCCGGCATTGATTAACCGTTTTGTAGCAGACATTTATTCGAACCTGATCACCACCTATGATTATGTGGGGAGTTATAATTCCATCAATCAGGGAATGTTACCAGCGGATATTACCGATGAAGGCAAATCGAATTATTCGGGAAGTAATGCAGATCTGATTAATCAGGGACAATACAATGCTTCAAGCAATCTTTTCAGTTCATTTTGGTCTCTGCCAAGTGCCGGTGGATTTCATCAGAATGGTGCCTATGAAAACATCCGTAAATGCAATACCTTTTTTTCGCATTTGCCGGATATGCCAATAGATGAAACGATTAAGAAACAACTCACTGCTGAAGTGAAATTTTTGAGGGCCTATAATTACCAATTGTTGTATTCCATATTTGGCCGCTTTCCAATTATCGATAAAGTGTTGACCATCACAGACGACCTGAACATTCCGAGAGGAACGGATGAGGCTTGCCGGGCATTTATTTTAAATGACCTCGATGCAGCTGCCGAAGCTTTGCCGCTGAGTTACAGCAACCGCAATGACCTGGGACGCATCACCAAGGGTGCTGCTCTTGGAATGAAATGCCGCTTGTTGTTAAATGCAAAAGACTATTTGGGCGCATCTGCTGCAGCTAAAGCCATTATTGAATTAAATACTTATCGTCTGTTTCCTGATTATGCAGGAATATTTTTTCCCGAAAATGACGACAATGAGGAGGTGATCTTTAACAAAGAATATGGAAGTAGCCAAAGTGGACAAACTCATACGCTGGACTTGTACTTAAATTCTTCCTTCTTTACCGGTTTCTATAGTCCGGAAGATGTTCCAACGCAGAATATGGTAGACCAATATTTAATGAAAGACGGATTGACATGGGAACAGTCGGCATTATTTGATGCAGAAAAACCATATGACAACAGGGATCCGCGCTTACAGGCCAGCATCATTTATGATGGAACCACCTGGCGTGGACAAGTGATTGACATGCAGTTGGGCTCTGATTTTAATCCGGCTACCACAATTCCATCAGTTACAGGCTATATGTTCCGGAAATTCCTGAATCCTAAGTACGTGTTTTCTGGAAATAACCTGAATTACCAGAACTGTGTAGTGTTGCGCCTGGCAGAAATTTATTTGAATTACGCAGAATGCCAGCTTAAACTGGGGAACTCGGAAGAAGCCCGGAAATATGTTAACCTCTTAAGGATCAGGGCTAAAATGCCTGAAATACAACCGGGTCATATGACCTGGGAAACCTATGTGCGGGAAAGAACTGTGGAACTTGCTTTTGAAGGCGAGCGCAGAGCTGATATTCGCCGATGGGAGATGGGGCCGGCCTTATTGGGTGGAACAATTTATGGGATGGGGATTGAAACCATAAATGGTAAACGACAGTATACGAGACAGGTGGTGGAAAAAAGAGTATTCCATCCAAAAATGTATTATTTTCCTGTTCCACTTGCTGAGCTGCAGAAATATCCTGCAGGAAAAGTGCTGGAACAGAATCCAGGCTGGTAACAGGCACATTCGCCATCCGGAATTCATTTCAGGATGGCGAATGTATCCTTTCTGATACCCTCTTTTAATACTACGTTGTTCTTGTTAGTTTTATAAAATATTTGTAGGTGAGGTTAACTAATTCATATTCCGATAAAGAACTGTGTGAATTGCTAAAAAGCAACGATGAGTCTGCGTTTTCAGCGATATACGATCGTTATTGGGCTAAAGTTTACCGAAATGCAATGCGCATTCTGGGTTGCGAAAGCGATGCTGAGGATGTCGTGCAGGAGGTATTCGAATCGATCTGGAAACGAAGGGCAACGCTGGAAATTCAGGGTGCATTGCCAAATTACCTTTTTTCTGCAGCAAGGTATATGGCGATCCGTCTGATTGAGAAGAACCTGGAAAAGTCCGGACATCAGGAATCGCTGTCCCTGGCTTTTTCCCGGATTGTAATGCCGGTCGTAGAATCAGAAATAGATACCAAAATGCTACAGGCAAATATCGATCATATTGTAGCCAGCCTTCCTTATAAAATGAAGGAGATATTTATTTTGAGCCGGGCCGAGCAACTGTCGCACAAAGATATCGCCAAGCGACTGAAGATATCGGAGCAAACGGTTAAAAAGCAAGTGTATTATGCGCTAAAACACATCCGGCAGCAACTGGGGCCAGTTCCGCTGATTGTCGTACTGGCGCTTATTTATACGACATCTGAAGTCGCCGTATTATTTTAACACCATTAAAATCAGTTGTTTTTATTTCCTGTAGAATGTATTAAAAGGGTTACCTGAAGGGTATTTATTTTATGGTATAAAAAAATGCCGTAACTTTTACGATCGTTACCTATCCCTATTTATAAACTATCAGCCCAAATATGAACCAAACCGTAACTGCTAAACCTAACCAAATTACAGATCATAAAGTTGAATACCTTCCCTCATTAACAGCCTTACGTGGCATCGCTGCATTACTGGTAGCGGTATTTCATTTTGAAATGGCTGCTGCCCGGTTTGTCCCTGCGGCACAATCGATGTTTTTTGAAAAATGCTACCTGATGGTAGATTTGTTCTTTATCATGAGTGGCTTTATCATGATGCATGTCTATAGCAACCATTTTAAAAACAATATACAAGCCTCAACATTGAAAAACTTTCTGGTAGCACGCTTTGCCAGAGTCTATCCGTTGCATTTATTTTCACTCCTGTTGCTGGTCGTAATCGTACGCTGGCTTACCGACTGGGGCAATCCACCGATCCTTTTAGAGCAACCATCTGATATTTTGCCGAATATCTTTTTACTGCATTCCTTCGGGTTTACAAAGATCTATTCCTGGAATATTCCTTCCTGGAGCATCAGTGCTGAATGGGCTGCCTACCTTCTTTTTCCTGTAATTGCACTATGTATCAATAAGAAAAAGACGATTTCGGTGATCCTTTTAATCATCCTTGTGGTAGTGGCCTATTATTCCATCATGTATGTGCTACCAAGAAAGAACCCGATCAATCCCCTGATCCCCGTTCCTCATAACCTAAATACAACATTCGATTATGGATATATCCGGGGAATAGCCGGGTTTACAGCTGGGGTCCTTGTATACCTGATCTATGAATTACGCGACTTCAGAAAAGCGTTCTCCTCTGATATGGTATCTCTGCTCGTAATTATTGGGATTATCCTGTCTCTGCATTTCTCACTGAACGATGGAATAACCGTTTCTCTCTTTGCAATTCTGGTACTCAGTATTACCGTAAATACTGGCAGGATTGCTAGTTTCTGTAATCGGAAATTTATGCAGTTCCTGGGGAACATCTCTTATTCCGTTTATCTTATGCAAATCTTTCTGCAAGAACCGTTTTCGCATGGAATGTATCTGCCTGGTACGATAGGGGTCGGAAGAGGTAAGCAGAATATTGAATTTTTCAGTGGAGCGATGTATTGCATGATCTATCTGATTCTACTCGTTCTCCTGTCTTACATTACTTATCAATGGGTGGAACGTCCCTGCCGGAAATTTATCAACCGCATATGGGGTAATTGAGTTCAATAGTTTTTACTTTTTCTTCAGACGTTCCACAATTAATGATGAAAAACATTGCACTCCTGTTCTGATGCTTTCTTCATCAACCCGGAAGTTTGGTGCGTGGTTCATTGCAACAATTCCCTTTTCAGGATTAGAGCCTCCAAGAAAGAAGTAAACACCCGGTATTTTTTGTTGAAAGTAGGCAAAGTCATCATTGAAATAGGGGACCTGACCATGATCTGCAATCATCACCTCTTTTCCATAAATCTTTTGAAGGGTTTTTGATGCAGCGTTCGTTAGTTTCTCGTCATTGATAACCGTTGGATTGTCCTGTACAAAGGAAATGGAAAGGAGCTGATCCTTATAGCCACTCTCTTCTACTACTTGTTTAATTTTAGGAATCAGGTCTTTCAGTTTAGTGGAATCCGTCTCGTATAAATACGCTTGCAGAGAAAGCGTGTTGTTTTTAGTATGGGTACTGAAATTCTCATCCATAAACAGGTAATCCTTAAAAATTGTATTGGCTTTTTTGAGTCCCATTTTTGGATCAATCATAAGTTGTATTTCCCAGGGCTTACTGCTGCTGCTTACACGATATAAAGAACTGTGGATTTTTTTCGTTAATGCTTTTGCTTCCTCTTTTGACAGTTCATTTTTTAGTTGGATTTTTACTCTTTTTTGGTAGGCAAACATCTCATTTGGCTTGACCATTATCTGTCCAACCGGTAATGCAGATACATGCAATCCATAAATCTCATCGGGCTTTATTTTGGAAAACAAACCATCATTGATCATCGCTTTTGCCCCAATAAAGGTTTCTTCTTCCGGCTGAAATATAAAATATACGGTTCCATTTAAAGAAGCTTTGTTTTTTACCAGGACTTCGGCTATTCCCAGCCCGACAGCCATATGTATATCATGACCACAACCATGCTGAACGCCCTTGTTTTTAGATTTGAAAGCGACCTCATCGGCAAAATCATTCGGCAGGGCATCCATATCAGATCTCCAGGCTATTGTTTTTCCTTTTCTGCCACCCTTTAAAATTCCTACCACACCATGACCATACATGTTTGTATCAACTTCAAGCCCAAGGTCCAGTAAATACTTTGCGATAACTTTTTGGGTACGTATTTCATTCCCGGCCAATTCAGGGTTTTCATGCAGGTCTCTCCTGATTTTCACCAGATTACTGAAAATGCGATCGGTTTGGAGCTTAATAGACTCATGAGATAAAGGTTCTTGTGCGAATGAGGAGGAAACAACAAACCACGATAAGAGGAATACAAGTTTTTTCATGTTTTAAGGCCAATTGATTTCAGATCAGCCAGGGGTTAGACTACACCGTAGTTAATAAAGTTACCATCGAAATTGACTTTTATTGAATTTAAGTTTATTTGCCGGGTCAAGTAGCTTTCAATTGATGGTTTTGTGCCAAATCAATTAACGTAATTTTAACTGTTAATTAACAGGATTGGCTAGGTTTGGTAAAGTAACCGCACCATTGACATCGGCTGTTGAGGTACCAGATTGCTTCAGCTGACTCCCTATATACAATTTGGCTGTAATCGTTTGACCGCTTGCTCCGTAATTTGGAGCGGATGTCTGACCTCCAAATCCCACAGCAATAATACTGTTCTGAACCGTCAGCTCTTTTGACCAGGGTAGAGAGACCGTTTCGTTGGCAGTTCCTCCATTTTGATCCGTGAAGGCCACAAGAATGCGTCCGGTATAATTTCCTGTGAGTTCGTACTTTACCACCGTGCTGCCTGACGGAGGGTTGTCGTTCTTTTTACTGCAAGAAGTAAGTGAGCCTGAGGCCAATCCTACCAGAAAGGTAGCTATAGCCAATAAAAACATTTTTTTCATAGTATTATAGTTTAGAAAGTTAAGTTTCGTTTAATTGTGGTCCATATTCCTCTTCATTTCGTTGATGATCCTTAACTCTTTCGTGATCTGGATTGAAATGACAAGGATTAAAACCATAAATATTAAGATAGAAGAGATGATGACATAGTGATAAAAACCGGCAGAGAGGTGTAGCTTAAATATTGGCAGCATGATCATAAAACCAATCACATAGAGTATAAACAGGACCGGGGTGATCAGAAAATGAATCAGCAGCCTGGACTTATAAAAAGCCATCATTTTTTTGCTAAATTCTTTGAACTGAAGTGTTGGCGCCAAACTTTTAAATTTTGCCCCTGAGAAAAATTCTATGACAACTCTAAAAAACAAGCTACTGATCATTAGTAGCATTCCCCAGGTAGATTGGGTGTTTTTAAAGGCTGAAGTGTAGAGAAAGAAACAGAGTAGGGCTACTACTGTTACCATTAAAATCAACTGGGTTGCGCGCTGTTTCCTCTTAATGTAAAGGCTGCTTTTAATGATTTCCCTGTGGCCATCTTTTGGTATTTCAGGAATATTCCTTTGTTCCCATTTAGCTTTGATGTCTTTAAAGTCGTTCATTTTGTACACATTTTGATAATTGATTTTTAATGCGGTGAATTCTGATTCTTAGTGCTTCGTAGGAGATTCCGATAATATTTGAAATCTCTTTTTGAGGGATATCCTGTAACTCCAGCAGAATAATACTTTTGTTAATTTCTGATAACTGATTGATACAGGCGTACATATTGTGATAGCGCTTTTCGGTTGGAAATTTTTCTTCGCCAACTTCATCCGGTACATCTATGGTTAAAGGCAGAAATTTCTTTTTCCTTGATTGCTGAAAGCAGGTGTTTATCGCAATCCGATAGATCCAGGTAGATATACTGGCTTCATTCCTGAACGTTTTCAGGTTCTCCCAAACCTTGATAAAAACCTCCTGTGTCAGATCTTTTGCGATATCCTCATCACCATTTACATACCCAAGGCAAAGACCAATCACCTTATGGTAATTTTCGTTATAGATTTCTTCAAACTGTTGCTCGGGGATCATTTGATGTTAAGTTCAGACTTTATTTGTGTTAGCAACCATTCCGGGTTATCATACATGATGAAGTGGCCGGAGTTTTCCGCGAAATTCAGGGTATAATTCTTCAGGTTTTTATATTGGCCTCTGTAATTGGACTCAGCAACGGACTTTCCATAAGGATGGGTAGCAGCAAGAATGTTTACCGGAATAACTATTGTAGAAAGCTGGTCTCTGAGATCCAGTTTCAAAAAGTCTGTGTATCCATAAACGAATGTTTTTCTGTCGCTCATGATGATCCGGTTACTTAGCTGTTCGTGCATTTCCTTGTTAAGGCTCATAGATTGGGCCATTTGATCAGCCATTTTCTTAAAATCCTGATCACTCATTTCAAGTAATCGTTTATTATAAGGACTTTCATAAATCATGTTTTCAGCCTTAAAATTAGGAATCATCAGCGCGCCTGTGGCTGGTAATGCATCTATAACGATCAACCGGGAGAATGTTTCAGGCTCTTCTGATACTAGCCATAAGCCTAGTACACCGCCCAAACTATGCCCAATTAGTATAGGTTTTATTAAGTGATTGGTTTTTACGTAAGCACTGATGGCATTCTTGATTTTTGGAAGCCATGGAAATGAGATGGGGGCTAGCTGTCCAAAACCGGCAAAAGTGAAACTGTGTACCTCATAATTAGCGGAAAGATCAGCTGTTATTCCCTGATAAACTTCTGCAGTACTTGCAAAACCAGGAAACAACAGAATGGGCTTGCCTTTGCCTGTAACTGTGACTTCAAATTCCTGGGCGCTCACTTTTGTCGTTAAAAGGAGCAAAAACAGGCAGGTAAAAATTCTAATTGCGCTCATTTTCATTTTTTTTGGCACTTAGATGCATTACTAAAAAAATGTTACCTATTATTTTAACAATTGATCATGAATTTACCCTGGCTCTTTAGAATGAAGGAAAATTTTCTGCCGTTCTGTATTTGCTGGGGGTTTCTCTTAAGTATTTTTTAAAAAATTCAATGAATGCACTATTACTTGAAAATTCCAGATCATTAGCAGTTTCACCAACATTTCGACCCTCCGCCAATAGTTCTATTGATTTATGAAGTCGCCATTGTTGTCTCCAATCCTGATATGACATACCTGTTTCTTTGATGAAAATACGACCTATAGTTTTCTCCGTTACATTTATTTCCCTGGCAAATTCCTTAAGAAGGGGAGGTTTAGATTTCCCAAGATTCCAATGGGCTACATGCGGCTTAATTCTTTGATCTAAAGGTTCTATCAATGTTAAACTTTCCCTGGAAACACTATTGAACTCATCCCAAAAAACAGAAATTATATTTTTCTGGCTTGTCCAGGGCATTTCCCATGGCCAAAAAGAGATTCGTTCTATGAGTTCTTTTAATAGGGGATTAACATGGAGAATCATTATTTGTTCAGGTGAATTTTGAAACTTGGCCGCATCAAAATATATAGAACGATAAGCAGCAACATTTCTAACGATTATCCTGTGGGGGCTGCCTGCCGGAATCCAGGCTGCCATTGTTGGAGGCAATAAGCTTTGTCTTCCATCTGTAAGTACGGTCATACATCCGGATGGAGCATATAATAACTGGGCTTTGCCATGTTGGTGGATACCGGAGTCATGATAATTGAAATCTGAGGCAATACCAATTACATTAGCCGGTATGACATCAGGGTTAAAAATACTGTCTTTTGATATAAATGCCATTGTCTTTATTTTGATGTTTTTTGTCTTAATACCATTAACAAGATAGGTCGATTTCTTTACAATTTTGCAATCCGTTAAAGAATATTATGAAGAAGAAACCTAATCTTTTATTGTTGATCGTATTAATTATGTTTCCACAATTTGTTGAGACCATTTATAGTCCGGCTTTACCAGATATCGCCCGGGAATTCCGGGTGAGCAGCCATCAGGCCGCACTAACCATTTCAATCTATTTTATTGCATTTGCCATAGGAGTGATTTGCTGGGGAATTTTGTCAGATGTAATTGGCCGGAAGAAATCAATGGTTTGGGGGCTGGTGACCTATGGGATTGGAGCAATAACTGCATTGCTGGCTAAGGATTTCAATATGATATTGGTGGCGAGGGTGATCGCTGCATTTGGAGCAGCTGTAGGCTCTATTATTACACAAACTATATTAAGGGATATATACGAAAAAGAGGAGCTAAGCAGGGTGTTTTCTATTATTGGTATTTCTCTTTCCATTAGTCCTGTAATTGGATTTCTAACTGGTGGAATTGCCACGAAAAGTTATGGATATAGTGGGGTATTTATGATGGTTTTATGGCTCGCTATTGTGCTGATCATTTGTACTTTATTGTTCCTGCCCGAAACAAAAAGAATGAGCGATACCAAGCCAGCCATTATCAGTACTTTAAACGAATTATTGCATGATAAAATGATTTGGATAAGTGCGTTTTTAGTCGCCTTTTTTAATATTATGCTCTTTAGTTACTATTCTATAGCTCCCTTCCTATTTGACAAAGCAGGTTATAGCGCTGAAGAGTTTGGGTATAGCGGCATATTATTAGCCATTGGTTCTTTAGGCGGAGGAGTCATTAATAAAAAACTCATTTATCAGAAAGTTCCTGCTCAGCGGTTGATTTTTCTCGCTTCAGTCATCGCGTTGCTGGGTGGGGTAGGTGTATTAATGTTACAGGGGAGTTTATGGTTCCTGTTGCCTACGCTGTTAATTGTTATTGCATTTGGTATTGCTATACCTAATATATTAAGTCAGGCGTTGATAAAGTATAAACATATCGCTGGTACAGCAGGAGCTATATTTGGTTTGATGTATTATGTTTTCATAGGGTTGGGGCTTACGATTTCAGGACTAGTCCAAAATTTCGGATTAATCATTACTGTATTTTCTTTACTATCTGTTTTCCTTATAACGATGTATAAAAACCGTTAAAAGACAAGGCTGGACTAACAATTAGCCTTTGAGAACTGTACTGGCATCGATTTCATATGAAATAGTCCCAGGTTGAATTAACTATTCTTATGATCAATAATTTCTAAAATCATTATTATATAAGTTTTCTTCAAGGTAGGCACTATTACCCCTAAGAAAAGCTTGTAAACAACTGTTGGCAAATGATAAATCACATTTAATCATTCGTGTTTGATATTCCGGATTTAAGACCTGCTTCTTTATGAAGAAACCTTTTGTTTCAAATTTAGGTCTTGTATATTCAATGCCGACCATATCCTGCATGTATCCGAACAGACATAAGCTTTCCTTTTCCCCTATATTGTTGTTTCCGGATACTTTAAAATAGTAAAACGGACTTTCTGGTGTATCTCCTGTTGCTTCAATTTGTTTATAAAGATCAGGCCAGTTAACATTCTCATAAAGTTCGATAACTATATTTATTGCATGGTCAGGGTGTACAATTGGTACGCTTGAAAAGGGTGATTGAATTTCAACTGTAAACATGGTGATGGTATTAAATTGCGGAAAATGTAAACAAAAATTTAATAGCTTACCATTTAAACTTGAAGAAACACACGCTTTTAAAAGATAAAAACTTAACAATACATTGATTCACGTAGTTAAAATTGAAAAAACCAGGTAAGCTTTTTACTTCCCTTTAAGCTATCCCATTACGGTCTGACTCCACCGTTGTAGCCAGAAAGAAACCAATTTCGTTGCTGAACTGAAGCGATTCATTAGCGGTGGTGTAGCCACCAGAATTCTCACCTAGAGTTATGTTGTTCTGTCTTATTAGTTTTAAAGCAATTTTCAGGTGCTTCACATCAGCAGAGCAAGTATTCACACCATTCTCTTTTTATGAATAAATAATGACGATAACTTGGTCTTATGAATGTAATTGAGACTAAGTCACTTGTATATGATTTCGGAAGTAAACCAGTTCTGAACGGAATTGATCTTACGGTTCAAAAGGGAAGTATATTCGGTTTTCTTGGACCAAATGGCTCAGGAAAAACAACGACAATCAGAGCATTGCTTGGGCTTGCCCGTGTGCCTGAAAAAAGCGTTATGCTTTTTGGTAAAGATATCAGGACCCACCGCATTGAAATTCTTAAAAATATAGGGTCGCTAATTGAATATCCTGCATTGTATAACCACCTTAGTGGATATGATAACCTGCACATTTTATGCAATCTAACTTCCACTCCCAAAAAAAGGATAAAGGAGCTGCTTGACCTCGTTTTGCTTACCGATTGTAGTAAAAAGGTTAGTAAATATTCTTTAGGTATGAAACAAAGGTTAGGTATCGCCGCTGCTTTGCTAACAGATCCGGAGCTGCTAATTCTGGATGAGCCCACAAACGGTCTTGATCCGGCAGGAATCAGGGACATGAGGCATTTAATCAAAACCTTGAATCAAGACTTTGGAAAAACTATTTTTATTTCAAGCCATCTCTTGTATGAAGTAGAAATGATGTGCAGCCATCTGGCGATCTTGAAGGAAGGAAAATTGGTATTCCAGGGGAGAGCCTGTGAGCTTAAAAACAAATATACCAAGCTTTTATTAGTAGACACTTCAGACAATAAAAAATCAGCGGAATTGATCGAACAGCAATATCCTGTCAAACTAACCGAAAATTTAATCGAGGCAGTCGTTAAGGAAGAAAAGGACACGGCAGTTATCTCGAGAATACTGTTTAGAAATGATATAGATATCTACAGGCTGGAACCAAAAAGCCAAAATTTAGAAGAATTATTTTTTAATCTCACCACAAATGATTGATCGCGTTATTAAATCCACATTAAGGTTTTATGCAGAGCTTCAAAAACTCAAAAATACCCTGGCTATTTTAGTTGCAGTCGCACTCCCATTATTTGTTGCCTTTTTAAGTTTTGTAATTTATCTTTCCGAAGGGCATAAATTAATTATCGCAGGAACTAATCCCTGGCACGGATATATATACCACCTGCAAAAATTTTGGGCTGGTCTGCTGTTGCCACTCACAATTATTATTGAAGCATCATTAATCAACTCGATTGAGCACTCGAATAACATGTGGAAGCAGATTTACGTTTTACCAGTTTCTAAATTCGCGGTTTATTTTTATAAGCTTTTAGCTTTCATCTTTCTAAATATCCTAATGGCGCTCAGCCTAACGTTTTTCATTCAATTGTTTGGCTTTCTTTTAATATTTATAAAACCTGAATTTGGATTTGATTCCCCGAGCCTCATTAAAGAAAGCCTGTTACTGTCGCTAAAAATGATGCTCGCATCATCCGCAATTATTGGTTTTCAATTCTTACTGAGTTTCAATTTCCGGTCTTTTGTAATACCCACAGTTATTGGTTTCTGTATAACAGTGGGTATGGGAATAGCCTCATCATGGAAACATATTGAGTTCTTGCCTTATTCTTATCCCTCATTGTCGACAAATAGTCAGGATGCCCGAATTTGGAATACCTATGTAATTATCGCTTTGCTCTCCCTGGTATTGACATCAGCAGCAGGTTTTTATGTATCTTCAAAAAAGGAAATAAGTTGAGACCAGTTTTGAAGACAGCGATTTATACCATAATTCATATTTCAGTGTGGCTAATGGTGTATTCCCTAACCCTGAAAATAGCCAGTACCTCATTCTTTTATAATCCAGTGATGTGGATTACGGGGATATTGGCTTTTTACACCAATATTTATGTATTTATTCCTGCCTACGTACGCAATAGCAGCAGATGGTTCAAGCATGCCTGCTTAACTTTACTCATGATAATGGTTCTTAGCAGCATCGAGTTTGGGTTGGATTACCTGTTAAAACTAGAACCTGTATTTATCAGGGGCAGATCACCGAATACATTTATTGAAATCATAATCATATTCGGCGCTATTGCTTTTGTAAAAACAATTATTGTAATGCCACTGTCTTATCTTTTTCAATTCATAAAGGATCTGATTGTCTATAAGAAGGTGAGTGTATTCGCCGAAATATCTTTGCATATCCTCATCATCGCGATGTTTTACTTGCTGAGGATTATGGAATATCCGCAATTCGCGCCAGAAAAAACACCTTTTTTATTTCTCTTCAAAGCGGTATATTCGTTCATACTCGTTACGATCAGCCTATCATTTTTCTACCTGAACTCCTTTTGGTTTATACCTTCTTTTCTGACCAGGCGGAAATACATATTGTATTTTTCTTTGCTGATGTTGATGATTGCCGGATCAGTATTGCTAGAATGGGCAATCTATTCCATTCCGGTCTTTAGCCCTCAACAGACAAACGTCCTAACGAAAACCATAGCCCCTTCGCTGGTATTTAAGTTATTGATACTTTTAGCTTCCTTTTTGTATCGATTTACAAAAGACTGGTTCAAACATGAAAACCTGCGCAAGAAATTGGAATCAGAAAAATTGCTTGCTGAACTGGATCTTTTAAAGTTGCAGGTCCATCCGCATTTTTTATTCAATACGCTGAATAATATCTATTCACAGGCTATGCAAGAAGATAGTCCCAAAACTGTTCAAAGTATAGCCAGATTAAGTGGTTTAATGCGTTACATGTTGGAAGAATGCAGCCAGGATTTGGTTCTGATCAATAGAGAATTAGCATATATCCAGGATTACATAAGTCTGCAGAAATTAAGAATCGACCAACATAATCAAATTAAAACAGATTATAAAACTGATCAATCCGACACACTTTTAATCGTCCCCATGCTTTTGGTTCCTTTTATTGAAAACGCATTTAAATACGGAATCAGTAATAAAGTCGCATCGTTTATTCACATGAAAATAGAGGTATCCGATGATAAGCTACTCTTCTCTATCCAAAACCCAATTCATGAGCGCAAAAATATGCAAATAAGCACAGGGCTGGGACTATTGAATGTCAGACAGAGATTGACTCACTCTTATCCGGACAATCATAAGCTTTCAATAAATGACAAGGACGGTATATTCAATGTAAATTTAACAATCAAGCTTTCATATGGACTGCATAGCAATAGACGATGAGCCGCTGGCACTGGATGTGATTCAATATCATTCAGAAAAAATTCCGTTCATTAGCGTAAAATCGGTATTTACCGATGCCTTTAAAGCACTGGATTACCTACAATCTAATACGGTAAATCTGGTTTTTATGGATATTTCTATGCCGGATATTTCTGGTTTACAACTGGTTAGAAGTCTCCCTAATCCTCCAATGGTCATTTTTACAACGGCTTATAGTAATTATGCCGCCGAGAGTTATGACCTGAACGCAGTCGACTACCTGGTAAAGCCTATTGAATTTGATCGGTTTTTAATTGCCTGTAATAAGGCAAATGCTATTTACAAGAGGGAGATGAACGCCGAAAATATTCGATCAGGTAAATTCATGATTATTAAAAGCGGTCACGAATCCTTTAAGATCAATTTTGAAGACATTCAATACATTGAGGCGGAAGGCAACCTTGTGAATTTTGTAGCCAGCGACAGAAAAGTCACTACAAGGTTATCCATAAAAGAAGTTTTGAAATTGCTTCCGG
The DNA here is from genome assembly GCF_900129215.1 of Pedobacter caeni. Classification (GTDB taxonomy): domain Bacteria; phylum Bacteroidota; class Bacteroidia; order Sphingobacteriales; family Sphingobacteriaceae; genus Pedobacter; species Pedobacter caeni. The sequence goes on from NZ_FQUQ01000001.1 coordinate 667,892, forward strand.
TAGAAAAGTTCATTCAGGTACACAGGTCATTTATTATATCACTGTCTTATTTAAATAAATTTGAAAATCATCAACTAATTGTTGCAAATAGGAGTATACCATTAGGTGGAAATTATAAACAGCAATTCATTGACTTTCTCAACGGAAATAATACTAAATCAATATCATGAGACTCGCACCGATCTATCTTATATTGCCGGTTTTTCTTTTAGGCTGCTCATCTTCCCATCATGAATTTGAAGGTAAAAAGAGCGAGAAAGCAGTTATTCTGGAGCTTGAGAAGATCATTGCAGAAAAATTACCCAAAAATAGAAGTATATCCGGGGCTATAGTCAAAGGAGATAAAATCATCTGGTCAAAAGCATTTGGTATTTCTAATCTGAAGACTCAGTCTTTGGCAGATACTGCCAGCATTTATCGCATTGGTTCCATTTCAAAACCATTCACGGCCTTTTTAATGATGCTTTTAGTACAGGATCGCGTCATCAATTTGGATGATCCTGTTGAATTATACTTCCCGGAGATAAAAAAACTTAATGGATATTCGGAGGCTACAAAAATTACCTTCCAACAGTTAGCGACTCATACATCCGGCTTAATGAGGGAACCAGAGTTACCAAATGCCGCTTCGGGATCCATTGAGGAGTGGGAAAGTAAAATTTTAGAAGCCATACCAACTACCTCCTTTGAATCTAAACCTGGTGAGAAGTTTAGCTATTCAAATATTGGATACGGGATTTTAGGATTAGCTCTTTCCAAAGCAGCTCAAAAACCCTTTATCGAATTGATTGAGAAAAGGATTTTTGAGCCCTTGAATATGAATTCCAGTTACTTTGCTGTGCCTAAAGAAAAACTTTCTGATTTATCAACTGGGATTCAGGATTCTGATGGAAAGATGGATGTAAAAACGCCTCTGCTTGAACATAGTGGCCGTGGATACAAAGTTCCCAATGGAGGCATATATTCTACTCCCAATGATTTAGCGAAATTCATGATATACAACATGGGAACTTCATCTAATCTTGTATCAGGTGAAAATTTGGAAATGATGCAAAATGAAATAACTGGTATTGGGGAGCGGAATTATTATGGCATAGGTTTTTTTGTTAATAGGAGAGACCAATTGACCATAATAAATCATGGAGGGGCGGTTGCTGGTTATACAGCAAACTTTGCTTTTGCAAGAGCGAATAAATATGGAATCATACTTATGAGGAACTATTCTCAAGGAGAACCCGATATTTGGGAACTACCTTTTGAACTATTAGAAGCCTTGAATAAAGTCAAGCAATAAATGCTTACTGCTTTTTTACTAGCTATTAATTGATAGGTAAAGACGGAACTTTTACATTTTCAAAAGCTGCGATAGGTGCCTGGATCAAGACACTCCAAAACCGAAGCTATATTTCATCTAAAACATCCATAAAATTATTCATGAATAATTACTGCCTTATTTAAAAGACTATTTGTACGCAAGCCTCAGCCAAAAAACTAACTCGAAGGAAATTTAAATAAACAGACAAAGTATTGCAGTCTAACAGAATGTTTACTTTATTTTTGTAATTCCACCATAAAAAAAATATAGCAAACTTAATTAACGAAATTACCAATTTTAATAATATGAAATTACCTCTCAACAGTTTATACCATTTGTTTTTTCTTCTTTTTTCATTAGGTTATAATCATCTATGTTCAGCCCAGACTTTCGATCATGGTGAAGTAATTAACGGGCCTGGTTTTGGATACGGCGCTGTTAAAGCTTTTGATGCCGACCGTGATGGTGATCTGGATATTTTATCTTTTCCGTACTTGTATTTTAACGATGGTCATGGCAGAAAAGAGAAAATAATTGTCATAGGAGATAGTAAAAAAGAATATGAAGATTTTAGTATTGAAGACATTGACGGTGATAAAGATAAAGATATTGTAGTATTATATAAAAATGGAGATATCGCTGTTTTTCTTAATGATACTAAGGGTTTTAATAAGAAAGAGCAAAAAAAAGAAGTAACCTATCGTCCTTCTGAGTACGCTAATTTGTATTTATATGATGCCAATGCAGACGGTATTTGTGATATTATTATTTCTGGCCTAAGAGGGGTTCCAGTTGCTTATATAGGTGCTGCAAATTAGCAATTTACTTATTTTAATGCGTTCAATGGATCTTTTCCTAATTTCAATTATATACTGGGAATTGATCTCAATAAAGACGGTATTCAGGAGCTGCTAGTACCTGATTATGCAAATAAAAAAGGAGGGAAGCTCTCACTGAATGTTTATTCTTTCAAAGGAAATAAATATGTAATTATTGAGACCATTGCGCTGACCGCAGGCGGAATAGCTAGTGTCAAGTTAATAGATATGGATAAAGATGGGGATCAGGACTTAGTGTATTCAGATGGTTATTCGAATCGTGGCATATATTGGATAGAAAGAAATAGTAAAGGTGGTTTTGGGAAAAACCATGCACTAATTGGTTCGCTTGAACTAGAGGATTTTCAACTTGGAGATTTTGATTCAGACGGAGACCTTGATCTGGCTTATTTTACGCAACAAAACCAATATACCTTCATCAAGTGGGCTGAAAATAAAGGGAACAATGTCTTTATCAAAAGTCAAAAAAGCTTACTGCCTAATATCAAAGGATCTCAATCATTTGTTTTCGAAGATTTTAACGGTGACAAGATAAAAGATGTACTGTTTTATGATGACGATAAAGAAAAAATAAGGCCACGATACACGATGGTTTTACAGCAAAGGAACAATCAGGTAAAAGAAAAGAATACCTGGATTATAAAATCTAATTGTTCTGGTTTTGTTTTTACTGATTTGGATAAAAACGGAACTAAAGATCTTGTGGGGTATTATAACAATGAATTATTCTATATTCTAATAGATAATAAAGGAAAGTATTCTAAACCATTAGAATTGCTAAAAAGTCCTTTTAAAATTGAAAATCTGAAATGTGCCGATGTTGACAATGATGGAAAAGATGATTTGCTAATATGTTCTGATGATCGGAATAATGGAAAACTTGGATGGTATAAAAATGAAGGAGGTATAAAATTTAAGCCTTTTAACATTATTCATGATGAAAAAGAAAGGCTGATCAGTTTTGCAATTATTGATTATGATAACGATGGTAATAAAGATGTGGCCGTAAATTATTGGAGTGACAAAACCCGTGGTTTTTATATCTATAAAAATATTGGTAAAGGTATTTTTAACAAAAACCGAACTATGGTTACAGAAACTACAGATTCATTCCCTGTTCTCGGTGTATGTGATGTTAATGGAAACAAGATCGACGAGCTAATCGATCACGGATCAAAAACCTGGTTCAATTATAAGGGAAATGAAAAATGGGAGAAACTACCTAGTCCATTTCAAGATCAGTTTATTAAAGACATCTATAAAGCAAAACTAGATAACAATGATTCGCCGGATTACCTGGTGCTTTCAATTAGTAAGCTCAAATGGTTAGAATATAACAATAAGGAACAATGGCAAAATAAGACGCTCCCCGATGATTTTGGTACTGATATGATAAGAGTTGGAGATATCAATGGAGATGGGTATGATGATGTGATCTGTTTGGCTAATAAATATAGCTTAGCTGAAGGATTTGATGCAGATTTATCTTTTAGCTCCAAATATTCAATCGTCTGTTTGCTCAACGATAAGTCAGGGAATTTTATACCAAAGACTTTATTCCCGGTTTCAGGTTTAACTAACATTGAGCTACAGGATATTGATAATGATGGTGATCTTGATATGCTAACATCTGGTAGCCAATGGCCTACAGCTGGTATTACGGTATGGAAAAATTTACGCATTAATTGATAAATTCTGTAATCCCGGTGCCACATGAGAACGCTGAGGTTGAAAGCAGGAGATTAGCATCAATATACGAACAACTTAAAGATGAATTTTTTCAAAATGAAACAGGATAAGCATGAGATTGATTACTAATAAATTAATTTTTTAAGACCGACACCTAATATCATATATTTATGAGTTAGTGGCAACCTTACAAACAAACTTATGTACCAAGAACAAATTGACAGAATTCTAAAGAAAGTTTCAATATTAGACCTGAAACTTGACCCTGTTATTTCCAAGACCACCCTTTTGGAAATAGAGAAAAAGCTAAATATAAAGTTGCCAGAAAGCTATATAAACTATTTGACAAAAATTCAAAATGGCGGTTTTTCAGACACATTGCATAAAAATGGACCTTATTATGGAATTTACTCAATAGACAAATCAGTTTCTGAAAATTCAGAATGGGAAATTGATTTGAACAAAGAATTTTTGTTAACAGAGGACTTAAATTTTGGAGACTTCTACAACGGAGAAGAAAATTATGAAAAGCATTGTTGGCGTTATGAAAACGACATTGAATATCAAAAAAATATTCAGCAAGTATTAGAAAAGTATCAAGACACGAATTTACTGTCGGGAACTTTACCTATTTGCGAATATGGTTGTGGCGACTTTTTCAGACTTGTAGTTAACGGTTCAAACGCAGGAGAAATTTGGGCAGATTGCGGAATCATTAATGGAACAGGTTTTTATTCCTTAAATATTGATATTTTAACTTTTTATGAAAATTGGTTGGACAGACGAATTGAAGTTAAAAAAGACCCGACAAGAGCTCTAATAAATGCTTATAATCCAACATTAGAATTTGGAAATAATGAAAAATACAAAATTATAGACCAACAAGGCAGCCAATAATATTGGGTTTGGCAATAGTGGGGCTGACAGTACAAAATTCAACAGTAGTTTTTCAATTAAACTTTTGTGCAAAGGCTCGGCTGACGGTTTTCAAATGCCCCACCACCGCCAAGCCCTGCTCGTTGATTCAAAACTAAGTCAATTTCTTTTTCAACAATGCCATATCAGCCCCAACTTTAATATCCAATATCTTGGCGTAATGTTGCGTAGTCCAGATATTGGTGTGTCCAAGCATTTTTGATACGCTTTCTATCGGTACTCCGTTTAAGAGGGTTATAGTGGTGGCAAAAGTGTGTCGGGCAATAGGTGAAGTCAGTTTCTTATCTATTCCGCAGAGGTCGGCAATTTCCTTTAAATATTCATTCATTTTCTGATTGCTTGGAACAGGCAGTAACGTTCCCTTATTAACACATCTGTCACTATCCAACCATTAGCCAAACAGATGTGGATGATCTTTCCCAGATTTTTAATGTCCTTAACCACATAGCTATTGGCACAACTCTTATCCGACCTTAAATAAAAATCAAAGTCGCTGATGAAAGACTGGTTAATATGGCGAATGTCCATATCGGTCATATTGTATTTTAACCGGATGAAGTTTTCCAGATGCTTCTCCAAGACCTTGTAACGGTTCAAGGTGCCGTGTACAAACTCTTTACCCACCAATGCCTTCATTTTTTCGTTGTGGTCTCTTACCGCTTCCATTAAGGTATGTGATTTTTCCCCTTTACCCAGGTACCTGTTTTTGATGGCATCGGCTGTAATCGTTTCTCCAACCTTAATCAATGACTGGTGGGCATCATAAACGAATGTCTGTAACTGGTCGAGATAGGCATTTTGCATTCTTCCTTTGTGCCTTTAATCCGCCCGGCTTTGGCATTCCAACTTTTTGGCTCACAATCCCTGCCAGTTGTGATTTCTGAACGCTTGCCCCCAACGGTAATCCTCATATAGATAGGAACGTTGCCATTAATGTAGTTCTTTTGCTTTTTCAGATAGAAAAGCAGGCTAAAATTGGTTTTCATCATTCAATGATTAAGGGTGAAACAAATTTAGCTTTGCTGCTTAACGTCTACAAGATGTTCAATTTATAACAACCTGTTTAATAACTGGTAGTTCCCTAAAAATAAAAACCCTGCTAATCGTGCGATTGCAGGGTTTTATACGTTTTGATGATGAATCTGGTGATCCCGCTGGGATTCGAACCCAGGACCACTACATTAAAAGTGTAATGCTCTACCAGCTGAGCTACGGAATCATTTATGGTTCCCTTGTTTCGGGAGTGCAAAAGTATAATTTTTACTCAAATATTCTGCTTGTCAATTACTAAAAATTGAAAATAAAATCAAATTCCTTTCTAATCTGTTGATATATAGGGTAAAAAATTTTTGTCTTTTTTCTCAAAACCGCTCAATCTGCATCAATTTCCCATGTTTACGGTTTGTGAAGGCTTAGCTTCAGCTTTCTCATGGAATATTACTATACTCGTGATACATTTAAAACCCATCAGCGAAATTCAAAATGATGCCCAAAGAATTAATCTCCAAAAAGGACAACATCATTATCTATTGTGTATTTGGCTTGCCAATGCTCGTTTTAATAGGGTTTGTATTATACACAGCATTTTCCGGACCGAATCGGGAAGAATTAAGGATACAGGATGACGTTTCACTGAATTTTAATGGACGTGTTGATTCTATGTATTTTGATGAAAGAAATCACAATGGAAAATATGCAGTATTAAATACCAACCAGATCTTTCCGATTTATAGAAATTGGGAACGTAACATTCATATCGGTGATTCCTTATCGAAGGAGAAAGGAACATTTCTGCTGGAAATTTATAAGAAAAATAAAACCAAGGTCACGCTAAACTACATGGATACTTATAAAAGATTCCCAGGTTCTGCACGCGGCTGGACTTTAGTGCTTATTGAAAGTGCCGCTTTGGATTTCAATGGAAAAATAGATTCTGTCTACTATGATCAGAAGAACCATAATACAAAAACGGTGGTTTTAAAAGACGGATATACTTATGGAATATGGGCTGCCTGGGAACCATTTATAGAAATTGGGGATTCTCTGTCTAAGAAAAGAGGATCTTTGGATCTTATAGTCTACAAAAAGAACAAAGGTAAGATGATCTTAAATTATCAAACGTTGTGGAAATCCAATTAATTCATATTCAATACCATCATCCTCCAACTCTGCAACTTTAATGAAGTTAAGTCGCTCAAGGAGTTTTATTGCATTCTCATTTCCTTTACTGGTCTCTGCCCAAATGCGTTTCAATCCGATCTCATTTATTCCAAAGTCTATCGCTAAAGCTATAGACGCAGACATATAACCTTGTCCCTGATATTGAGGTAATAAAACAAAGCCAAGCTCTCCGCTTCCTTTATCCAGTCCACGGTAATAACCACAGGTTCCGATAATTTTGTTGGTTACGCGTTCTGCAATGCCCCAGTGGATGGAGTTCCCTTCCACATAGTCCATATTGATTTTATCCTGCATGGCTATGGCCTGTTGCCATGAATTGGCCTGAACGGCATCATAAAATGAAATTTCGATAATGTCATGAACATCAGCAGGCTGAATTTGTCGCAAGGAGACTTTGTCGCCACGAATATCAGGAAAGGTGTGGTATGGTGGTAATTGCATTTTCTTGGTCTCTATTGAAGGATGTATATCATATATGATGGTAAAAATGAGCTTAAATATAGCATTTAAGTCGTCTGTCTTCTAATTTGTAATTTAAAGTATAGATATTTGTCACCTATGTCAAGCCTACAAGAACTACAATCCCTTTATGAACAAGGCAATTTTTCGGACTGCCTGGAATCTTCAAACACTTTCCTTCTTTTTAATAATGAACACATAGAAGCTTCACTGCTGAAAGCTAAATGCGAATATGAAATTGCGGTCATCAATGCTCAACACAACGATGAGGAAGATACTTCGTTATTTATTGCTGCCTACAACAGCTTTGAAAATGTGTTGAAATTAAAGCCAACAGAAGAAACCGCAATGTTGTTTGCAGTGTATATTAATGCATTTATTCTTCATATTAATTTACCGGAAGCAAAAGTTTACTGCGACATTCTTGCGCTTTCAGACGATGAAACGGTCAGGTTAAAAGCATTGCAATACCGTAGGAAAGTTAACTTCAGTCTGGACAATATAGACCTTGTTTTAGAAGACTTAGCGTACACAATTTCTTATTATCAGGATTTGTTCAGGAATGACAGAAGCAGGCTGGACCAGGAGTTAAGCCCCCTTTATTTTGAAAAAGCAGAAATTTATCTCTGGCATAAAAAGGACGCTGAGAAAGTGTTTGAAACTTTTAACCAGGGAAAAACACATTCCTTTACTTACGCGCTTACCAACTGCAGCATTGCCAACCTTGCTTTAGATCATGAGCAATTTGAGATTGCGGGAGAAGCGGCATTAATGGCCATTAAGTATGGAGATGAAGAATCACAACCTGAGTTACTGAACCTTTACGAAAGAATAACTGAATTGAACCTCAGAAACAAACTCGATAAAGGATCTGTACATGCTTTATTACTCGCATTGCGCATCTATTCTGATGTACTGACTGATGATGGTGAAACACTGAGTCTTGCAAAAACATATATTGATTTTTATCCTGACTGGCATGTTCCTCATCACTTTGCCGGTACTTTCTGGTTTGATAAAAAGAACTATGAAAAGGCCTTTACTCATTTAAAAAGAAGTCTGGAATTAGGAGGGATGGCTCCGGGAATCCGTCGGTATATCGAGGCTGGCTATCATTTAAACGGACAATTACCAAATATCGAAAACTGGCCGGAGGATTCACCTGAAGCCTATTATAATACTGCAGTCGATTTTTATTACCTGACCGAACCCGAAATTTCAAACGCAGCATTGGCTCCTGAATTACTAAAAATCAGAACCAGGTTGTACGAAATTTCTTACAATGGATTTTACAACTACTTCTACAACAACATCCCGATTATTGCAGAGACAGCCGAAAATCAGGTGCATGCTTTTGCAAAGTGTGCCAATAACTACGGCATTGCCTCAACAGACATGGGGGAGTTTGAACGTGCTGTAGAAGTACATAGTCTTGGTTACTCTTTATCGCCATTCTGGGAGCAACTGAGCAGTTGGGGTACTGCATTGAAAAAGTTGGGAAGGTTTGAAGAAGCCCTGGATATTTTCGGCACGGCAGCTTCTTATTATTTTGAAAATTACATGTACTTTTCGAGTTATCTGGAACTGAGGGGAGAGGTACTGCAAATGACCCAGGAACTGGGGAGGGTAGATGAAGCAAGAGAACTTTTAGATCAGATTACAAAGGATTATGATGGTTATTTATCCACCAATCAAGGCAATCTGACGGAAGAAGAGCTGTTCGAACTGAATGAAAAGTATATCGTCGTTCAAAATACCAGATACGATTTATTAAAACAGGAAAACCACGATGATATCATAAAAACATGGCAGGAAGAACTTGTTAAAAACCCAGACGACAATACCGCCTGGTATATGCTCATGCAGGAATATTATCAGCTCAAAGATTATCCCCAATGTATTGCCTGCGCAAAATAACTACCAAATGGTGAAAAGAGAGGCCATACAGCCGGAGTCTTTATGTAAGATCCATTATATGCGCGGTCGTTCACAAATGTTCTTAGGTAATTATGCGGAAGCGATCACTGACTTCAACCCATTGGTGGATTTACTGGAAGTGGTATATCCGGATGACGATCAAAGTGAATCCTGCCGGAATTTCCTGCAGCTTGCAGAAAGCCACTATATGCTTAAACAATGGGACTTATGTGTGGATACGGCCTACAAAGCGATCAGGTGCTACATTGACAGCAATTGGGGATGGGATGATGACCTGATAAAGGTGAAATTACAGTATGCCGATGCATTGTATGCCATTAAGTTAAAAGGAGAAGCAAGAGAAAATATTAATAATATTCTGGAATCTTATCCGGATAATGAAGAAGCATTGAAGCGGAAAAAGGAATGGAAAAAAGGCCTGTTTTCTTTTTGATCGCGCCTGGTTTTTATTACCTTGCTTAAAAATACAGATATGAACAGAAAGAGTTGTCTTCCTCCTCCGGGGATTTAATATTAAGCATACCTTGTAACCTCCCTTAGTTACAAATCAGTTTATTTATTAATCTTTAATCCCTCTTGTCTTTTAGGACAGGCAGACTATTCTTTTATGAAAAAATCTTATTTAGTCTTACACCTCGCTGTAATTCTTGCTGGCTTTACCGGTGTTTTTGGAAAGCTCATATCCCTCAACGAAGGACTCCTGGTTTGGTACAGGGTCTTTTTCTCCGCAGTGATCTTATGGCTGATTTTGAAGCTGTTCAAGATATCAACAGCGATTAAATTCAGAGAGAAGTTTGATATTGGGAAAATCGGAATCTTCATCACCATTCACTGGGTATTTTTCTATGCCAGTATCAAGTATTCGAACATTTCAGTGGGGGTGGTCTGTTATTGTTTAACCAGCTTTTTCACTGCGATCTTTGAACCATTGATTAACCGGCGTAAGTTTCAGCTGTCTGAGTTGTTGTTCAGTGTAATTACCTTATTTGGGATTGGCCTGATTTTTCACTTTGATTCTTCTTATCAGTTGGGTATTGGCCTTGGGATCATCTCTTCAGCTTTTGCTGCACTGTATACCATCTATAATGAACGACTGGTTCGAAAGTACGATAGCAGGCTAATCAATTATTATCAAATGACAGGAGGGACGGTAGCACTCGGAATTTCACTCCCGCTATATCTTCATTTTTTTCCGGTTGATACGATACTTCCAGGGCTGAAGGACACCGTTTACCTGATCTTGTTGGCCTCGTTTTGTACAGTTGGCCTTTACCTACTGTTTGCCGAGTCGTTAAAACGCATATCCGCCTTTACGGTGAATTTAAGTTTTAACCTTGAACCTGTATATTCTATTATACTGGCTTTCATACTTTTTAATGAAAGCAAGGAATTAAACCTGTCTTTTTATATCGGATTATTTTTTGTGATGCTGTCTGTCGTGTTACAAACGTTGATTTCAATTAGAAAATAACCTTTTATCACTCAGACAAGGTGCTCTGCCGGAATGGTTTCAATCAAAAAGGCCATGAATTCAGACGTGAGCGCCTTGTTTGAGTTGGTTATCCTCATTCCAATTGCAGCAGGTTTATGGTTTTCTAAAGCTTGTTTTAAGCCGCTTAAAAATAGGACCACTTATCAATACCATCAGAACCGAACATGAAATATCAAACAATAGTTTCCAAACTGAGAATTCATTTGGTAGGAGATACGATCGTTTTCCTCCATATTCTTTGAAAAATGTGAGTGGAAAACCAAACGTGTTATTCCCATCCGATGGACTTTCAATTTTTGCAGTTAGTACTGTCAACACCACAAACACAAGCATGGTCCAACCCAAAATACTTAAAATCCTTTTCATTCAACTTTACTTTTATGTGCATTAGTTTAAATCTGTCCGGCCCAAAACTACTAAAAGAAACTCCATTCAAAAGCTTTGACATTTCGTGTTGAAAAAAATCAACATTGCGGCAGTTCAGGTAATGCAAATGAAATTGGATCAGACTGAAGGTTTCGTTTTTGCTGTAAAGGCTGATCAAAATTGGAAAATAAACTAATTCAGGAGGAGATACATTGTATTTGGACTGATTTTTGGTGTTAAAAAGCATAAACCATCTCCCTTAGAATGAAAAAAATATTCCCCGATGTTGTTTCGCCGGCTTTAGTTATAGTAAATACTAAAAAAAATATCATCACAAAACTATAGTTCCTCTATGAAGATTACTTTTGACGGGCAGGTACTCAGCAAAAAATACACCGTTGTTTATGCAACGATCTGTCTTATCATAGCAACTGCGATAACATTATTTTATTTTTATAAGGGCTACGATTTACTATTTCAGATTTTTGGCTTTTTTTTAACCGGACCGGTTTCCATCATGATCATCGTTCTGCCACCGTTGTTTTTGTGTATGTATGTGACATACTTAATTCTCACCTTATTTTATCCCAAACAAGCTACAGTATTATTTAACGAGCAAGGCTTGGTTGTTCAATACGGTAAAACGAAGACCAGCATATCGCTGCAAGATGTTAGCAGGATAACCTTTGTTAAAAGATCAGGGAAATGGATAGGAATAACAATAGAAGCTGATAAAAAAGTTCAAATCAATATAGGTAATGTTTTCACAGGTATTGTAAATCCCGAAATAGATCAATTGTTGGTCAAACTGAAAAAGGTTCTAACCACCGGACACCAACTTCAGTATGAGGAAAATACCAACGACAAACACACGCATGCTTTTGTAATTTCAAAAGCGGGCTTAAAGGTTAACCCAAAAAAAACAGTTTTCATCATTGCTGCCATTGCAGTGATCATTATTACTTCGGTTGGAATTGCGGTGTTCTTTCTCGCCAAAGCTGATTCTGGTGAAAACTTGTTAAATGGAGTCAGTTACCCTCGGGCCAACCTTTCTAAATACAACAATAAAGTATATGCGTTAAAACCCGGTGATGGCTATTTTGAATTAAAAGGTGCTGATGTGAAGTCTTTTAAGCCTATGCATTTTGAAAATGAATATGGTACAGTTACTGGCGAAGACAATACAAACGTTTTTTCAGGCGATGAAAAAATAAGTGGGATCAATAGAGAAAATGCGGTATATCTTGGAAGGAATTACACCAGAGACACAAAAAGTGTTTTTTATAAGGCACTAAAAATACCAGATGCTGATGCCGCAACTTTTCAATCATTAAAACACGATGCAGGTTTTAATGTACTTGCGTTTAAGTTTGCCAAAGATAAAAATAAGGTATATTATAAAAATCTTGTTGTTAAGTATGCAAACCCGGAAAAGATAACTTCTGTGAACGAAACATTGGACTATATAAAAGATGACCGGAATGCTTTTTATAGAACGAAATTGCTGCCTAATGTAAATGTCTCTGATTTTCATGCTGTTGGAGCCAACTATCAACTGACCTATGCATCTGATGGAAAAAAACATTTCGTGAATGACTTACAGTTTCCTGAAGTCGTAGATGATAGGCTTTGGGGGACAAGAAAGGTAAGAATAAATCATCTTGTAGCTTTACAAAAGCCCGGAGGGAATGCCAGACATCTGCTGTTTTCTGATGCGGAGGCACTTTACTATTACGACGATCAAAAAGTAGCTTTTATCTGTGCTAAAGAATGGCACAACCTGCGTCCTTTTGATGAAGGGGTCTTTGTTGATGACGATCATGTTTATTTTACGCGTACACACACTTTGGGCTCTCGTAAATATGGCTCTTCCGGCTCTGAGACCATCATATACAAAACCGATATTAAGAAACAGAATTTTACAGTAGTGTATAGGCTCAAAGAAGCGACCATTTATAAAAGTGGTCAGGATCATTACATTTCCAAACATAATGAAAGTGTTTCGCTAAGTCTTCTGGACAATTTTACCTGGTTTGAAAATGAGGTGATAAAAACGGGCAGATACATAGATGATAAATATTTTAAGCCGGTGGAGAAGTCAACATCGGTATTTAAAATAAGAACAAGAAACAGAACTCATTTTGAAAATGAAAACGATTAATATAGAAGTGTTTCAATTTTATTCTTGTATTGTAAATAAAATGAACTGAAATCTCTTGTTAAAGCTTCGTTTATAAAGCTCAGTTTATGATCAAATTCGAAAGCAGGTTTTGGTTTATAGTACTCATTTTTTCTTAGAAAAGTCCCTGCATCTTTCAACCAATCCTTATTTGCTTCAATTGTAGAACCGTTGCCTTTAAGTTTTTGCAATTGAAGAAGTCCCAAAAGAAATACAGGATGTTTTTTAACCATGTCGGCCTCCCTATACCAGCCTTTTGTTAGCCATTGACATTTTGAATACCATTGTTCCATTTGCTGAAACGATGTTTTACTCAGTTCATCATCCCCATTCAGTACACCGTAGAGGTAGTTTAGGAAGGAAACATCAAATTTCCCCGAAACAGCATTAATAAAATCTGAATATTCCTGAAGCGTATGCTCTTTCCAGTTTTGATTAGCTAATATTGTTCGGAGAAGGTTTCTGCTCAATAAATAGGAGAAATCATAATTGTCGTCTGTTAAGACTAATGTTTCTGGATATACTAAGGACATCAATTCCTTATCGTTTGTTATTAAGCTTTCAATAGCTATCCAATCATTTGTTCCAGGAGCATGAGTCCAGTTTAAAAAGCGAAACCTTGAATACATAAAAACACCATCTATTAAAATGGAGTAATCATTTTTAACAATAGAATTATGAATGGACAAGTTTAAAATTGCTAATATTTCCTTGTTTGAAACATTCATGAAAAATAATTCTTCAGTGGTTAACTTATGAAATTGAGTCCCCCAACGATTTGAATTGAGTAGATTCTGATAACCATTATTTGAAGCTTTTTCTATTTTATTGAACAATTCTTCAAGAGAAGACTCTATAGATTCGAAACTTTGGTGCATCAACAAATACGTTTTAATTGTGTTTGATCAGATCCCATTCAGATGTCAAAATTGCAAACCGGCATTCATCGATCCATTTATCGTTTAAGAATGTATTTTTCATAAAATAAGCTTCCTGCCTGAATCGGAGGCTAGTAAGTAAATGAATTGCATCCTGATCTGTAGCATTCACATTTTTTGTAATTTTGCTGACTTTCATTTTTTCAAACAGAAAAGACAGCATTGCAGTAAAGGTTTCCTTTGCGTATTCACTTTGGTTTTGAATAGGGGAGTTGAAGATTCCTGATTCTGAGATCTGAGCTGTATCCTGATTGAGCTTAATGGCATAATCGGCCAAAATCTCATCGTTAGACCTGTTTTTAACTACATATTGACTCCATTCTCCAGGTGCCGAAAGTGGATTTTCCTGCTGTTCAACCAGGAATTCAAGCGGGCTTTCTTTACTTTTCAATGTATTGTTGCTTGTAGTTTTTGCGCTGTTGTTCAAGTTCAGAGAACCCACATGTACGCTATTAGAGACCGCTTTTCCATCGTCTTTAACGAAAGAGATATAGGCTTCCATACGTTCATTTATATGTTCAGAACTGATTACAACTACATCTTTCCCTTCAACCCTTTTTGCACCGCTTAGTTGATAAAAAGTCTCTTTTATATCAGGAAAATAGATCACCAGCATGGTGCGGTCAGTATGATACTCACTTACCGGACTGGCCGATATTTCCCAGTTAAAGGTGATTTTCTCCTCTGCCTGACTGATCGAAGGTTTAACCGCCACAGGAAGTGTTCCCATGCTCATTAATACTTTGCTGTAGTCCAGACTGATATTTGGATATACTCCCTGAAGTGCATTCTTTTTATTGTAAGAAACCGCTTCATTGTATTCATTTCTGTCCGTTCCGGCAACCGCAAGACGGAATCCTACTCTGATTGCTTGTAGGGAAGGCTTGAGGATTTCATTGACCACCGTCATCTTCTGGCAATTGGCTTTCCTTGCCGGCGTAAGTGGTTTAGTGCTTTTGCCTATCATTCTGATGACATATTTACCTTTTAAGGTATAGCCGACCAAATTGCCGACTCTGCCATGGAATCCACCAAATAAGCCATTTAGTAATTTTCCCATTTTTATTTTTTTTAATTATGTGGTTTAATTGATTAAAAACAAGTTACGAAATATTTTTCATATCGTATTAATATACGTTCACATAAAATTAACTATCGTTTGATAACAAAAACGTCGTTGAAAGGCCTTCAGGACCAATCATGGACCTATCAACCCCCTATTAAAAGTTAAATAATAGTCAATTGAAAGGGAACAGATATTCAAAGCATCTCAAAAGGATCTAATCAGAACCCGTTTATGAACCCAAATTCAACCGGATTACGTTAATTATTAATTAATAAGTTTGTTTTTATATTTAAAATTAAATAGATTAGCCTTAACAATAAGTATTTGAAAGAGTCTTACGTATACCATTATCTGACACCATGGCCTAAGACAGTAGAATACCTTAATGTCTAATATATAGATGTGCTATATTTGCGCGTCCAAAAAATAGATGTGAGGACTGCTGTAATTCCAGGCCGTGTAAGGTGTCAGAAACTTTAAAGGTATACGTGGTTGGCAGTCCTCACATTTATTCGTGATTACTTCTGCAAGGCTCATTAAAATTATGAGTCATGAAATCAAGAAACAGCACGACAGCCCCAATCTTATTTATAGACCTATCGGGTTTATTAAGCAAAGAACCTGGAATCAAATTCCCACCTCCCGTCTGACAGGTAAAATCATACGCTCCATATCCCCAGAACATTGGATTTACTATTAAAACGTACCGGCATGATCAGAATAGAAAAAGAAAAAATAATAATTGAAATAGACCACCTCGAAAATTATGAACATGAGTTCATTGAAGACTTACAGTTTGACCTGATTCAACTGATGAACTGCGTCCATATTTTAAAAGTTGTCCATGAACCTGATTTGATCGTGAACAGTTCTTTGCTGAGCATTGCGCTGTTACAAAGGGCTTTGATGCCTTCTGTATGTCAAATGAAACAAATTTATCCGTTCCCGGGTACTGACCCAAATCAAACAGAAAATGAGGAAGAAACTATATAATGTATCTCAGATTGAGTTGATGTATAAACCAAAAGTAAAGGCCTGCGACCGCCCTGTGATCAAAGATGTGGAAGATGTATATGGGATTTTTATGCAATGCTGGGATCAGGGGAAAATTGAACTGATTGAAGAGTTTAAAATGATCCTGCTTGACAAGGGGAGCACAGTATTGGGAGTCATCAACATTTCCAGTGGTGGGATGAACGCTGTAACTGCTGATCATAAAGTGGTCGTTACTGCAGCCATGCTCGGAAAAGCGAGCGGGATTATTCTGGCCCATAACCATCCAAGTGCGAGGTTAACTCCAAGCGAGCAGGATATCGCATTAACAAATAGAATAAAAGTGGCTGCAGGTTCCATGGATATCGCCGTAGTAGACCATTTGATTGTGAATCCTGCTGGGTATTATAGTTTTGCCAATAAAGGCTTATTGTAAGCGGCCTGGTATTTTGTGCTATTCTACAGTCGTTATTTTTCAGGTTGTATAATAACACAAAATATCGAAATTAAATTCAATAAAATATATTTTGATTATTTTATTTAATTATTGGTTAAATAATGAAATTTTAAATAGCTTTGGATTATGAACAACAAGCGATACATTTTGATTTCAGAACCTGGCTTAAAGAGATTCACATTTCAAAGCATTGGTGTTAAAGGCGAAGTCATAAAAGCCATTGAATATACACCTGTTGAAGTAAGTGGTTTAAAATTGTATAATCTTGGGTTTGGAGATCTGAACAAGCTGTATGATGGATTCGATGATCTGTCTATCACCAATAATGGCGATCGGGACAAAATATTATCAACGGTTGCTTTTAGTGTGATGGCTTTTACCGATCATTTTCCAGGAGCCCTGGTTTATGCTGAAGGAAGTACTTTGGCAAGGACCCGGTTATATCAAATGGCGTTAAGAGCCAATATGGAAGAGATCAGTAAAACGCTGAGCGTGTTTGGTTTGTTAAATGGCGTCTGGTTTTTATTTAAAGAAAATGTGAACTACGAGGCTTTTATGGTGTTACGTAAATAATAAATATATGGAAAAGGAAAAAACAGTAAAAACTCAATTAGAGTGTGTGGCATTTGATTCCCCTGAGGGTATCGTTTTTGCCAATCTTAAAGATCGTAGTAATGATCCTTATATCGTTAAAAAAGTGAACAAGGCAACTGAAACCCTTAAAAGAGTTGGCTTTCCTGCTGAACTGCTTAGGATTCAGGCTGAACGTATGAAACAAGGTAACGTAAAAATGGGTTAAAAACCAATTAGATACGATGCCCGGCAGTTCCGAACAGGAATTTGGGCATCGTATTTATTATGGATTACACCTGCTCACAAATAGCCGGAGACACATTTGGTTCTTTAACTGTGCCTTCTTCTGTTTTAGATTGTTGAGACAATTTGATAAAGCTAATGATTAAGGTTAAGCTAAGTAACCCGATGCTCATCCAGACAATCTGGTGAATGCCATAGTGGGCGATCACAAAACCTCCCAGAAAAGCACCCAGTGATATTCCAATATTGTAACAAGTGGTTAACAGGCTGTTTACAAATTCCAGTGCACTATGGGGTACCGCATGTGTGGTACGTATATTGGGAACCAAAAAGCCACCGGTGTGTATTAATCCCCAGATGGACAGGATAATGACCATAGGAGCAAAAGCATCCCCATAATAATAGGCAAGTACCTGAGTTGAAATCAAGAGAACCAGAAACCATCTGCTGGCCAGGGTAATGTTTTTACTTAAGGCAATACCTGTCAGCCAGTTTCCTAAGATTCCCATAACACCAAACAAAAGCAGCATCATACTGATTTGAACGCCGTTCATATGGGTGATCTTTTCCAGGTAACCTGCAAGATAACTATAACTTGAAAACATTGCAGCAAGCGTAAGAACGGTGGAAAGAAGATGGACCCAGAGCTGTGGATCCCGTAATACAAAAAATTGATTTTTTGATGATTTCTCCTTACTAGCCGGCATATTAGGGACAAAAAATGCCAGGCCTAAAAAGGCGATCAGACTGATAAAGCTGGCCAGGAAAAACGATGCCTGCCAGTTATTAAAGAATTCGACCGCATAAGTGGTGATCGGAACACCCAGTACCGTGGCCAGACTAAGGCCGGTCATGACGATGGACACCGCCTTGGCACCTCCTTGTTTAAATGCTACAGCCAGTGAGATGTTCCAAAATAAAGGATGCAAAAATGCAGGTAAGATCCTGGCTATCATTAATATGGTGAAATTGGGCGCAAAAGCCGAAATCACGTTTGACAAGACAAATACTGATAATACCAGGCATAACAAAAATTTGCGGTTAATTTTGGCAGTAAGTGCCGTTAAAAAAGGGGAGGAGATGGCAACAGTGAGGGCAAAAGCACTGAGCAGCCAACCAGCGGTATCAATGGACACCTGAAATTCTCTACTGATCGTAGGCAGGATTCCAATGACACCAAATTCGGTAGTAATGATGCCAAAAGCACCTAGAGCCAAAATGTAAATCGATTTCTTCATCGGGTATATATGTTATTTAGTGGTGGTAAAACCAGCATGAGGATATGATGGTTTCATTTATCAATATAGTTTGACTTCACAAAAATGGACAGAATAATCTTATTTTGTCAGTACATTTCAATGAAAAAACAGTAGATTTGCTTTATGGTAAGAGAAAATATTGATCGATTGGTAGAGGTGAAATATTTCAGAACGGAAGTATGTCCGGTAAAGGATTTACAGTTTTCTTTTTTTCAAATGGTTTATGTGATTTCCGGTTCAGGATTTTTAAACATAAATAACAATAAGGTTGATTATCGTGCCGGATGTCTGATATTGCTCACACCCAATGACCTCCATGATTTTGAAATCTTAACGACGACGGAGTTTTTATTCATAAAATTTAGCGAACGTTATATCAGAGATTCCAACTGGAAAAGCATCAATTGTATTGAATGCCTCTTGTACCATTCGTCACATCTGTCTGGCTGCATTCTAAATAATCAATCAGATCAGTTCCTGGTAAAGTCGGCAGTAGATTCCCTCTTGCATGTGATGAATCATAACGATGCTTATAACGAAGATTTAACCCTGCATTATGTGAATGCGCTGATTGTAATTGCAGCAAGAAATATATCGAAGATGAGACCTGCGGAGGCTACTGTAAATTCCGATAAGCGACTATTGGCAATCATAGATTATATCCAGGCGAACATCTATGATCCGCAAAAATTAAAGGCCTCTGTAATCAGTGCAGAATTTGGACTATCTGAAACTTACCTGGGTAGCTACTTTAAAAAACAATGCGGAGAAAGTATTCAGCATTTCATTTCAAATTATAGAATCAGATTGATAGAACACCGCTTAAGATTTAGCGACAGACGGATCAACGAGATTGTAAACGAATTTGGTTTCGCGGATGAAAGTCACCTGAATAAGTTTTTCAAAAAACGCCACAACATCAGCTTGACGGAGTTCAGAAAAACCGGCGCAGTTTGTACAATCTAAGTTGTTATTTATTATTTATCTGCTATCTGATCACCTCCTTTCAAAACTGAAGGCGAATTATTGATCAGATAACGTATGTTTTTAGCTAAATACCAGTTGAATAGTGGGTTTTTAATGCGGTAAATTTAAACCGGGAGTTAATATTAAGCCCATATTCATATTATGGATTCAAGAAGACAATTTCTGATAAAAGCATCTTTACTTGCAGGGGGTGGTATCCTTGCATCCACCATAAATAGTCCGGCATTTGCAATTTTTGACCAGAGGATCATGCCCAGTGACCAGCTCAATATTGGGGTAATTGGCGTAAACGGGATGGGATGGTCTAATGTAAATGCGGCATTAAATATACCTGGTGTCAACTTAATTGCTATTTGTGATGTAGACAGGAATGTCATTGATGGTCGGCTTAATGAAATGAGTAAAAGAAATATAAATACCCGTAAAATAACCATTTATAACGATTACCGGCGGTTGCTGGAAAACAAGGATATAGATGCCATCATCATCGGAACACCAGATCATTGGCATGCTTTACAGATGATTCATGCTTGTCAGGCCGGTAAAGATGTGTATGTAGAGAAGCCGGTTGGCAATTCCATTGTAGAGTGTAATCGCATGGTAGCTGCGCAGGTAAGGTACAACAAAGTGGTTCAGGCCGGACAGTGGCAGCGAAGCCAGCAACACTTCAGAAATGCGGTAGATTTTATACACTCCGGGCAACTTGGTAATATCAGGACCGTAAAAGTCTGGTGTTATCAGGGATGGATGAAGCCGGGACCTGTGGTTCCGGATAGTGCTGCTCCGGCAGGAGTAGACTATAAACAATGGCTAGGCCCATCGGCCTTGGTCCCTTTTAATAGCAGTCGTTTTCATTTTAATTTTCGCTGGTTCTGGGATTACGCAGGAGGGCTCATGACCGATTGGGGAGTCCATCTGATTGATTATGCTTTACTGGGCATGAAAGCTGACCTCCCAAAATCTATCGTAGGGCTGGGTGGACGTTTTGCTTATCCGGATCTGTACGAAGAAACGCCTGATACACTCACCACATTGTATGAGTTCGATAAATTCAATATGGTATGGGATTCGGCTATGGGGATAGATAATGGCTCCTATAACCGGGATCATGGAATCGCTTATATTGGAAATAACGGTACATTGATCCTGAATCGTGGCGGATGGGAGGTAATTGAAGAAAAGAAAAGTACAAATAAGGTGTTGAGACCGTTTGAAAAGGCTAGTGATAATGGCTTACAGAAACACATGGAGAATTTTGTTGCAGTGATCAAAAGTCGTAAAATGGAAGATCTTAACTGTAGCATACAAGCCGGTGCACATGTAGCTACGGTTGCCCAGATGGGTAATATATCTTACCGTAGTGGCCAAAAACTTATATGGGATGCAAATGCGGGGCAGTTCGAGGATAAAAAGGTCAATAAATTATATCTGGAAAAAGAGTACCATAATGGATATGTGTTGCCAAAAGTATAGTGTATTCAGATCATAGGTTGGCAATGTATTTTCCAGCTTTCATCCCGCTAAAAATGCAGCCACCAAGAAAAGTACCTTCCAGCGCGCGATAGCCATGCATGCCGCCGCCGCCAAAACCGGCTACTTCTCCCGCTGCATATAAGCCTTCCAGAACTGTGCCATCTGGTTTTAAAACCTGTCCGTTGAGGTTGGTTTCAATGCCACCTAATGTTTTACGGGTAAGGATATTCAGGCGCACAGCAATGAGTGGCCCATTTTCAGGTGCCAGTATTTTATGTGGTTTGGCTACACGCCCAAGTTTATCGCCTAAATACTTTCTGGTACTGCGGATGTAATTGATCTGGGTGTCTTTTGAAAATTTATTGTCCAGTTCCCGGTCTCTTGCTTCAATAAGTGATTTTATCTTTTGGTGATCCAACAGGTCATCTCCAGCAAGTTCATTCATCTTCTGAACGAGGTCTTCCAGATCATTTGATACAATGAAATCTTTGCCATTTTCTTTAAATGCTTCCACAGGGCCTGGTGCTTTTTTACCGAAGATCCTTTTTAGAAAAAGAACATAATCCTTATTGGTAATGTCGGGATTCTGTTCTGATCCTGAAAGTGCAAATTCTTTCTTAATGATTTTTTGTGTCAGGATAAACCAAGAGTAGGCATAGCCCGTTTCCTGTATATGTTTTAAGGTGCCCAATGTATCAAATCCGGGTAGGAAAGGAGCAGGGAGTCGGTTACCCTTTGCATCAAACCACATAGAAGAAGGGCCTGGCAGTATTCTTATGCCATGATTTGGCCAGATGGGGTTCCAGTTTTGCAGCCCCTCGGTATAATGCCACATGCGGTCGCGGTTAATGATGCTGGAACCAGCACTTTCGGCAATGCCGATCATTTTACCATCAACATAAGCCGGCACGCCACATACCATATTTTCTGGCGCTTTGCCCAGTCGTTCCGGCCAGCTTTGCCTTACGAGTTCATGGTTGGCACCGATTCCACCAGTTGCGATTACGACATGCGCCACTTTGTATTCAAATTGAGAAACCACATTTCTGTTTGTTGCAAAGCCTCTTTCTTTATCATCATTTTCCAGTACATCACCTGTTACGCCAGTGACCTTACCATCGACGCTGATCAAAGCAGTAACTCGGTGCCTGAATTTCATCCGGAGGAGGCCTTTTTCTTTGGCTTCATAAGCTTTTTCGACAAATGGCTTAATGACGCCGGTACCGGTCCCCCAGCTCACATGAAAACGTGGAACTGAATTGCCATGACCACTTGCAGCGCCATCTCCACGTTCTGCCCATCCCACCATAAACATCAGTTTGATGCCCATTTTAGAGATATATTCATATTTTTCTCCGGCAGCAAATTTTAAATAGGCTTCTGCCCATTGCTTTGGCCAGTAATCGTCTTTACGATCGAATGCTGCAGTGCCCATCCAATCCTGCAATGCCAGTTCATAGGAGTCTTTGATCCCCATTTTTCTTTGCTGTGGTGAATTGATCAGAAACAAACCACCAAAAGACCAGAATGCTTGTCCGCCGAGGTTTTGTTCCGTTTCCTGATCCAGCAATAATACTTTTTTTCCTGCACTGGTAATTTCCATAGCAGCGACCAATCCGGCTAATCCGGAACCAATGATGATGGCGTCAGGCTTAAACTCTTCTTCTATAGGCATATACACAAATATAAAAGAAAAGTTGAGGGTTTTATTCCGGAGAGATAGATAGTTGCTGACTGGCAAGCCTATTTGTAACAATATTGTCATAGCAAAAGTATATTATTTAGAATATATCTAAATAATATACTTTTGCTTTTAACAAACCCTTTCATATGCGCTTGACTTTACTTTTTATATGCTTCTTCTTTTCGTCTGTGATCTTCTGTAATTTATTGGCGCAATCTTATCCCGGTGTATCCGGAAGAATATTGGACTCCGTATCCCGTCAGCCGTTGGAGTTCATTACCGTAGGCTTATTCAATAAGGAGGGGAAGGTAATGCTGACCACAGTTACCAGTCCTGAAGGTAAATTTGACCTGAAAGCAACCAGTAGCGGCGCATCTTTTATTCGCATTTCATTTGTGGGTTATGTAACCAAACAACTTCCAGTTGCTGTAGGGGGCGACAAGGTATTTAACGATATTTTGCTTTCAGCAACTGTGAGTCAGCTGAGTGAGGTAAACGTTACCGCTTTAAAGAAAATGGTCATCCAAAAACCGGGCATGCTGATTTATGATGCAGGCAACGATCCTGGAAACAAAGGCGGAACTGCGGCTGATGTACTGCGAAAAGCACCTGTGTTAAACGTAGATGCTCAGGGTAATGTGAGCATGCGTGGCAGTAAGAATATTAAAATTCTGATTGATGGGAAGTATTCCGGACAAATGGCGAGAAGCCCTGCAGATGCATTAAACATGATGCCCTCAAACATCATCGCCTCTGTAGAGATCATTACTACACCATCTGCCAAATACGATGCTGAGGGTGCTGCAGGGGTGATTAATATCATTACTAAAAAAGACAGAAAACAAATGAACGGGGCATTGGAGGCCGTTGCCAGTAATTGGGAACAGGCGCTAAACCCTCGTTTTTCCATGGCCAATCAAAAATGGAACATCAATGTCAATGCGCACCTTCACCGCTTGAGAATGAAATCTGCAAGCGATTATAAGCGTAATAACTTCAGTGATCAGGGCGCTTTACTTTCTTCTCTTGATCAGACAAAAATAGAGGACAATACCGCGCCTCATGGTTCGGCCAATATCGCCATTGACTATGCTGCTGATACATTGAACCGCTTCAGTTTTGGTTTTAGTTCCTGGTTTGGCGACTGGCCAAATAATAACCGTCTTTTTAGTCAGGTTACAGGTCCCACCGGTACTTTACTTGAAAGCTATCACCAGGATGTCGACACCAAAGCGGCCTATCTTGGCGGAGACATTAACTTTGGTTACAGCAGAAAATTCAGAAATCCGGGACGTGAACTCACTTTGTTGGCGCAGTTTTCTCCTTCCAAGGATAAGTCAAGATACCTATCAGACAGAACTTCTACAGCAAATGAGCTTCTTTACAGGGAGTTAAATAACAGCGGCACAAAGAACTCAGAATGGACTTTTCAAACGGATTACCTGCATCCTTTTGGGAAATCCAATAAATATAGTTTTGAAGGAGGGTTTAAACTGATCAGCAGGAATGTGAGCAATGATTACCAGGTGGAGGGAAGCAAAGCAGGACAACCGACTGTGCTTGAACCCATTTCTGAACGAAACGACGTATTTGAATATGGTCAGCAAGTCTATTCAGGTTATGCTATCCTGAAATTCAACCTTCCGGCTAACTGGTATATTGAAACCGGTGCCCGTCTGGAACACACCCGTTTGAACGGAAATTTCATTGCTACAGGAAACACTTTTGCCAGGAACTTTACAAACCTCATTCCAACAGCCACTTTGTCTAAAAAGCTCAATGAGACTCAGTCTTTGAGTATGAGCTATACCAGACGACTTACCCGGCCGTATATCTGGGATTTGAATCCGAATTTAGACACCAGTGATCCGAAAAACATTGTTACCGGCAATCCTCAACTGGAACCCGAGCTGGCCGATCAGGCAGAGTTGTCTTATGCCGTTTCCTTCAATTCAGGTCTTTCTCTGAACAGTGCTTTATTTTGGAAGCAAACTAATAATTCTATTGAGGATTTTACCATTACTGATGCAAATGGGATCTCCACTACGAACAAGCAAAACCTTGCCGCCAACCGCCAGTTGGGGCTGAATTTCTCTGCAGCTATGCCTCTGAATAGCAAATGGAACATCAATTCAAATGTGAATATTTACAAACTTGATTTTCAAAGCAAGGCTTTGCAGGTGGACAATCAGGGATGGAATGCGGAAGTAAACCTGAATACTTCTTATAAACTGCCCGCCAATTTTACGCTGCAGGCATTTGGGGATTACTCCAGCAGAGTAAGAATGCTGCAGGGCTATAAAACCTCAAGATATTTTTACAGTATAGCTGCCAAAAAGGAGGTTCCATCAAAGCGGCTTTCTTTCACCCTGGCCTTTATCAATCCATTTAATGAGACCATTAACCAAAGGGAAGTGATCAATAGCAAAACTTTCAATTCAAGCGTATTCAAACGGAATTATAATCAAACGATAAAACTCAGCATCAACTGGGAATTTGGAAAGCTTTTCGAGCAAAAAGAAAGCAAAAAGATCACTAATGATGATGTGAAAAGCCGTCCAAACGGTTAGAAAATAGCTTGTCTGTTATGGTGAAGCCAGAAGCGCTACTTAAAGAGAGGGCTTTAAGTTTTGCTTTAATATTTTCCGTTTTTTTTCAACCTTAATCTTCTGATCGATATCAGTGGACGCATTTTTTTTTCTTTATCGGTCTTTATCAATAGGCCGGCATTGCATGGGAAATTGGAGAATGCGAATGTACACTTGCAAATAATCATTAAATTATTATGTTTGTACATTCTGCGTTTGTTAATGTGTCTCAAGATGCATTTAGCTGCGTTTTTGGTCTTTTATGTTATTTTTAATGACGTTTAGATTGTTTCATATGTTCATACATTTAGTTATGAATGTGATGATTGATCCTGGCGAAATAAGACGAAATGATCAAACGGCCATATCGAAGTAAATTGTTAAATACGAGTAATGAAGATTAAGTCAATAGTATTGTACTGCCTGTTAAATCTTTTTGGAACACTGTTGTTTGCCCAGGAAAAACGACCTGTTGATTATGTTGATGTTTTTATGGGTACCTCTAATTCCCGCTGGATGCTTGGGCCTTATGCCACTATGCCTTATGGAATGGTTCAGTTGGGACCAGACAACCAGGGAGCGAATCAGGGATACAATTGGATGGCGGGTTATGAGTATGCAATAAATAGTGTAGATGGTTTTAGCCATATTCATGCCTGGACGATGGCAGGTTTACGAATGATGCCCAGCACTGCAGATTTGAGTTATTCTGATGAGCCGACCGACTCACCTTATAAAGGCGCTGGTGCGGGCTATCATTCCCGGATCGAAAAAAGTACAGAGAAAGGCAGCCCTGGGTATTATTCCGTCTACCTCTATGACCATGATGTTAAAGCGGAAATGGCCGTTACCACCCGATGCGGCCTTCAACGTTACACTTTTCCCAAGAAAAAAGAGTCCCGTATTCTAATTGATTTGCAATTTCCTGCAGAGTATGATTTTAAGGTAAAGGATGCTAAAATAACAAAAGTGACAGCTACTGAAATTGAAGGTTATGCGGAATCAGCTTCCGGAGGTTTTAATGATTACAAAGTTTGTTTTGTACTCCAGTTTGACCGACCTTTTCAAAGTTTTAATACCTGGACCGGAAAAAAATTAACGAGGGATTGCAATGAAGTTTCCGGGAAAGGTGATGTAGGCGCTTTCGTTACGTATAACACGAAACAAGGTGATCAGGTGCATGTACGTTCTGGTATTTCCCTGGTCAGTATTGAACAGGCTCGCTTAAACTTAAAAACAGAAATGGAGCCTTTTGGCTGGAACCTTGAAGCGGTTAAGAGAAATGCGGAAAGCACCTGGAATAAGCTGTTGTCAACAATTAAAGTAGAAGGAGGAACGGAAACCGATAAGGTGAAATTTTATACCAATCTATATCGTGTTTTTGCGGCAAAGCAAACCTGGAATGATGTGAACGGAAAATATGTAGATCCGGCTGAAAACGTTCAAACATTAAAATATTGCAAAAGCATATATGGAGGTGATGCCTTTTGGAATACGTTCTGGAATTCAAATGGTGTACTCAGCCTGATTGCTCCGGAGGTGATGGAAAATTGGACAGGAACTCAATTAGAGTTGTTTGAACGTACAGGTTGGACGGCGAAAGGGCCAGCCGGACTGGAATACTCGGGCATTATGGAAGGCTCACATGAAATCGCGCTGATGGTTGCTGCTTGTCAGAAAGGCCTGATTAAAAATAAAGAAACGGTTAAGAAGGTATATGAAGCCGCTAGATTTATGATGATGAATGAAGGTGTCAGTCTGCATGGCGGTGAGGCGGGAAACCCTAAACTGAAAGAATATATGAAATTCGGCTATGTTCCTTATGAACATGGAAAGACCAATAAAGTCCTGGATTATGCTTTTGATGATTATTGTGTAGCACAACTGGCGAAATCTCTGGGTAAAAAAGCGGATTATTCCTATTTTAATAAACGGTCTGAGAACTATAAGCATGTTTTCCATCCAGATTTGAAATTTGTAGTTCCAAGAGATTCAACAGGAAAATGGATCCCTGACTATGATGAATTTTCAAACCGTTCGTTTGTGGAAGGAAACGGCTGGGAGTATTCATTTTATGTACCTCATGATGTGAGAGGGCTAATTGCGCTAATGGGAAAGGATTTGTTCAATACCCGTTTAAATGATGGTTTTGAGAAATCTGTGGACTATAAATTTGCGGCTCATGCCTTAGATCGTACTACAGGTGAGCGAAATGAATTTTATATTAATCAGGGAAATGAGATCAATATGCAAGCTGCTTTTTTATTCAATTATTCTGGAAAACCATGGTTAACCCAAAAATGGACCCGGGATATTATGGAAAGCTTTTATGGTTCCACACCTTATCAGGCCTGGGAAGGAGATGAAGATGAAGGACAAATGGGAGGGTGGTATGTCATGAGTTCCTTAGGCTTATTTGAAATGCGTGGCGGCACGGAAACCAATCCCGAACTTGACCTCACGACTCCATTGTTTGATAAAATGACCATTCAGCTGGATCCGAAATTCTATAAGGGAAAAGAGTTTGTCATTGAGGTATTGAACAATTCTAAAGAGAATATTTATATCCAATCGGCAACACTAAATGGCAAATCCTTAACCAGGCCTAAAATTCATTTTAAAGATATTGTGA
Source organism: Pedobacter caeni (assembly GCF_900129215.1). Classification (GTDB taxonomy): domain Bacteria; phylum Bacteroidota; class Bacteroidia; order Sphingobacteriales; family Sphingobacteriaceae; genus Pedobacter; species Pedobacter caeni. Next base: position 696,179 of record NZ_FQUQ01000001.1, read on the forward strand.
ATGGAGGGAAACTGAGTTTTGAGGTTGGACCCGTACCGAATAAAAATTGGGGAATAGAAAATTTTAAAGAAATCAATAAAAAATAATTATATACTGATGAAGATAACCGGATTGCTTTTAGTATTGTCATTCTTTTCGCTATCAACTTATAGCCAGCATACCATTTGGCAAATAGGAAAAGAAGACAACAGTGCTGCTGAATTTGCATTGGCTCCTTCAGGAAAAGGTAGTTTTCTGGCTGATTTCGGCGGCGAAAACACGGTATTTTCGATTGGTTATTCTACCCCTGAAAAACACTGGCCCTATATATTACCCGGCCCGTTGGATAGCTGGGCAGGTGGCGGGTATTGGTCGGGATTTTATCCTCGTCATTTTCCAAGAATCGTATTCAACTTAAAAGATCCGGTTGCTACAGGAAGCCCGAGACTTGTGATTGACTTCGCAGAAGTAAACACAAAGGAACCGACCGTATTAAGGATAGAGATAAACGGACAGCGCCAGGAATTGAATTTGTCTGCTGAAAATAAGAGGACAATAAAGCTTGAAATACCTGGCAACTGGTTGAAAAAAGGGATGAACACGATCCAGATGGGGATCATTTCAGGATCATGGGCCCTATTTGATGATATACGTATGGAAGGAAATAAAGCACTTTTAATTCAAGACAGCTCTTCCACTTTGATTCTTTCGGCTAAAGCCGCGCCATTTGAACTGAAACAGGAAAATAAGCGGATACAGCCGATACTTGTTGATCTCATACAAATGGATAAAACAGAATCGGTGAGTGTTTCCGTTACAGGGCTAAGCCCGGTTACAAAACTGATCGAGAAAGGACATTCAGTAATAGAAATACCTATGCCGGCTGTCGCAAGTGCCAAACAACGTTTGACTTCAGTAGTGACCATAAAAGCAGGCAATAAAATCATTTATACCGGGAACATTATCCGATCCAGACAGGAGCTCCAAACTTATTCAGATTATGTAGACCTGCTCATGGGAACTGGTAACTCCCGCTGGATGTTCAAGCCAGGCCCCTCATTGCCATTGAGTATGGTTCAGATTGCGCCGGATAATCAGGATGAAACCTGGAAAGCCGGGTATGAATATACTGTAGAAAACATTATGGGTTTCAGCCATTTTTCCGACTGGACGATGTGCGGTTTATTGACCATGCCCACAAGTGGCCGGCTACAGGTAAATCCAGGGACAGAAAAAGATCCGGATGGTGGTTACCGTTCCAGAATTGACAAAAAAACAGAGTCGGCAAAGATTGGAAAATACAGTGTATTCATGACAGATACCCGTATTAAAGCCGAAATCACTGCCACAAGAAGAGCCTCTCTTCAGCGGTATACCTTTCCTGCATTGGATTCCGCAAGAATAATGGTTGATTTGTTCACGCCAAACGAGTATCCCCATAACCTGAAAGAGGCAAAAATCACAAAAGTATCCGGCAATGAAATAGAAGGATTTGCCACTTATTATAACGCTTTTACCGGTTATACACTGGAGCAGTTGTATACTGTACACTTTGTAATGCAGTTTAGTAAGCCATTTCAATCCATGGGTGGCTGGGTTAACAATGAAGTAAAGCCGGTTACCGGGTATATCGGTGGATGGAATCGTACGCATGAATTTGGCTCCCAACCCCTGATACGCTACGATATAAAAGACATCAGTGGGAAAGGAGATCTTGGTGTATTTTTAAATTTTAAGACAGAAAAAAATGAAGCCATATCTGTACGAACCGGAGTGTCACTGGTGGATTTGGTCGGGGCCAGAAATAATCTTGAAAAGGAAATAACCACGCCTTTTGACTGGGATTTTGAAAAAGTGGTGCAGAATGCCCGTAAGGTCTGGAATGAATATCTGGGACGAGTTCAGATCACAACGGATGACCATCTGCAAAAAATGAAGTTTTATACTAATTTCTACCGTGCGATTGCAGCTAAAGCAATTTGGAGTGATGTGGATGGAAGGTATGTTGATGAGGTAGAGCAGATTCGTCAGTTTAAAAACAAGGAAGACTGTATCGTGAGTGGAGAATATTGGAATACCTTTTGGAATAATCAGCAATTGTTCAATCTGGTTGCTCCTGAAATATCTTCAAAATGGGCACGCTCTGCCATTGAATTGTATAAGAATAGTGGTTGGTTTAACACTGATCCGGCAGGGGTAGAGCATACTGGCGTGATGGTGGCCATGCATGGCATCTCACAGATACAAGGGGCCTGGCAAAGCGGGATCAGGGACTTTGATCTTCAAACTTCATATTCGGGATTTAAAAAGATGATGACAACTCCTCCTCAGGTTTTTTCAGGGGGTGGAACTGTAGGTGTGGAAGACATTCAGCCTTATATGAAATATGGATATGTTCCTGCTGGAATGGGCGCTGTATCGAATACAATGGAATATGCATACGACGATTGGTGTTTGGCCCAAATGGCTTCAGTACTCCATAAAACAGATGACTTTACTTATTTTAATAAACGTTCTGATAACTGGAAAAACATCTTTGATAAAGTGTCCGGATTTGCCAGGCCGAAAGACAAGGAAGGAAATTGGTTAAAGCCATTTGATCCTTATCATACACCAGGATTTGTAGAAGGGAATGCTTTTAATTACACCTGGTTCGTTCCACACCGTCCGGAAGAGCTGATCTCTGAAATGGGAAAAGATCGGTTTGTTAGTCGTTTAAATGAAGCAATGGAGAAATCAGCGGCAGCTAATTTTAATGCCTCAGGTGATGATTTTTCTTCGTTTCCTATTAATCATGGCAATGAGCCGGCGATGCAGGTAGCTTATTTATTTAACTGGGCTGGCAAGCCCTGGCTTAGTCAAAAATGGAATCGTGCCCTTCAGGAACAGTACTATGGAACGACTCCTTATGACGCTTATCCGGGAGATGAGGATCTGGGGCAAATGAGTAGCTGGTTTATCATGAGCACGATTGGTCTATTTCAAATGGATGGAGGATGTTCGAAACAACCCGTTTACGAAATTGGGAGTCCGAGGTACCCCCGTATATCCATCTTATTAAACCACAAATACAATCGGGGTATGAAGTTCACAATAGCAGCACACAAAGCCTCAAAAGAAAATAAATACATCCAATCAGCAAAGTTAAATGGGAAGCAGATACAGGATTTCAGGATTTTGCAAAGCGAGGTTTTAAAAGGAGGCATACTGGAATTGGAAATGGGGAGTCAACCAAACCAAAAATGGGGTAATTGATTTTATTTATTCCTGACAGCTTTATATTCTTCATCTGTAACCTCTTCATACCAAATTGTAGGACCGTTTTGCCGGCCTGTAATTGCGACCTGGACAAATGCCGTATCCTGACTGGCACCATGCCAGTGGGGAGTGTTTGGTGGACATTTGATCACATCACCCTTACGAAGAATCACCTTTTGTTGCCCCTTTTCCTGATAATAGCCTACACCATCGGTTGCCAGTAAAATTTGTCCGGCAGGATGAGAATGCCACTTACTTCTGGCACCCGGTGCAAATGTGACATTGCCCACTGCATTTTCGTTTAAACTATCCGCATCTACCAGTGATTTTACCCACACCTCGCCCTTGAAATTATCATTTCTATTTTTATCCCCTTTTGGGAAAATAACCGATGTTTTTTCCGCTTTAGCAGCGTCTTCTTTGGGTCTATCATTACAAGCGTAAATCAGGGCCAGTAAGAATGCGAGATTGAATTTTAAAATATGTTTCATATTGAATGTGTTTATTTCAGGTATTGCTTAAAGAAGGCGTCTATTTTTTTAAGGGATACTTTCATGTACTCTGGTCTGTCGTAAAGATCGACATGTGAAGCTCCCGGAACAACAAAAAGTTCTTTAGGTTCGGCTGCTTTGTTATAGGCATCTTCACTGAAATATTTTGATACCGCTCTTTCACCAACAATAAAGAGTAAGGGACGTGGTGAGATCGTTTCAATTTGTGCAAAAGGAAAGAAATTCATCATAGGGGCCAGGCTGGTAAAGGAGTATCCTGCAGTCGAGTTAGGATGCCCACCTCTTGAGGTGCGGTAATAATCAAAAAACTCTTTTGTGTTTTCTGTTTCATTTTCGCCAAGAACTTCAGGAATGGCATTGATGTCTTTTCTCTTTTCTCCTGCAAATTCCCTGGTGCGTTGTTCCCCGATTTCATCCAGGGTTTTCATGCGTTGCTCATAAGTAACTACATCACCAAGGCCTTGTCGGCGTGCGCGGCCCATATCGTACATACTTACTGTAGCAAGCGCTTTGATGCGATGGTCAATTTGTGCTGCACTTACTGAGTATCCGCCACTGGCACATACTCCTAAAACGCCGATACGGTTTTTATCTACCAATGGATAGTTGCTTAAAAAGTCCACTGCTGCACTGAAATCTTCTACTTTGATTTCCGGCACTTCAATATGTCTTGGGAAGCCAGCGCTTTCCCCATGAAAGGAAGCATCATAGGCCAGGGTTACATAACCAAGTTCAGCAAGTTTTTGTGCATGTAATCCGGATGTCTGTTCTTTTACTCCTCCAAAAGGATGCCCCACTACGATCGCTGCATATTTTTTGTTATGATCGTAGTTTGGTGGAAGGAACAAATTAGCGACTACATTAATCTGAAGCCGGTTTGGGTAAGACACCTTTTGGATTTTCACCCCATTTTCTCCATCTCTTAAGGGGTATATTCTGGTGTTCAGCAATTCTGCAGCTTGCTTATTGCTGACATTGCTTTGAGCTTTTAAGGGATCAGTATCCACTGTCGACATCACTATTGTGGTCAGGATCAGCATCGCTTTTTTGATTTTGTTTATGTTTTGAAAATTCATTTTACTTTTTGTTTTTAAGTACTTCATTTAATACGGATTCAGCTGAGTTACCTGCAGCTGCACCGATGTTTGATTTTATAATGCCAATGAATTGCCGCAATTGCTGAGATGTCAGGCCAACATGGAGGCAAATGTTCATATGAGAATTCAGCATAGGTTCGGCTCCGCCAATGCTGCTGAGCACTGCTATTGTTACCAGTTCTCTATCTGTATAAGTCAATACGTCACGTTCAAAAATATCGGCAAACAAATGCTCTTTGAGAAATATTTCTATTTCAGGGGCAAAGGCAGCATAGCCTGTTTTTGGTCCATCCTGCGACGCACCGGTCAGTTCTTCCAGGATCACTTTTCCCCGATCGTATTTACTTCGTTCATCTTTAACAGGGGAGGCATTGGGGCCCTGGTTGTCACTGATCCCTTTGGCCTTTCGCTCCTCCAGTACTGTCATCAATGTTTGAAGTCCGCGAATGCTTCGTGGAAATCCGCAATAGGCATACAGATGAACAATCACTTCTTTTATCTGGTTAACGGTTAAACCTGCATCAAGCCCCGAGTTCAACTTTGTTTTTAATGTTGTTAAATCGCCTTTAGCCGTAAAAGCGGCAATAGTGACCATGTTTTGTTGTTTGGAGCTCAATGTTTTTTCCATGGTATTTTTTTGCTGTGCCCATACGGGAGCATTTGTACCGATTGCTGCAATTAATAATGTGAGAGATACTTTAAGGAATAATTTCATGTTTAATGCTTTGATACAAAGATCCGGAGAACGAAAACTTTAAAAGGTAGATAGATTACGGGGATGACTACCAATATTACTGATCCAATCCCTTTTCCTTTAACCACCCGGACATCTGATTGGCTATTTCAATATTGTTTAAATCCGAAAAAGGAAAGTGCGTATTGCCTTTGATTCCTATTTCCGGCAGATGTATTACTGTTGCGTCACCACCATGTTTGTTAATTGCAGCCGCCCAGATCTTTGCCATTTCCAGTCCGGAACGCCAGTGGTCTTTATTCCATACTTTCGTTGGCTCCTTTGCAATATTATCGCCGTAATAAATGATGATTGGTATTTTTGTAAGCTTATTAAAATCAGACAAAGGAATCTCCTGACCTTTTAATTCGCCAAAAAGACCGGCTGACTTTATCGGCGGGGGCAATTCACCTTCGGGAAACAGGAAACCACTATAGGGTTCCCAGGCCACAATACCTTTAACTTTTTCATTTTTTATAGCTGTAAGCCAACCCGGACCACCGCCTTGTGAATGGGTGATCAGAATACCTCCTCCAATTTCATCAAATAGTTGAGAAATTGCATCAGAAACCACATTGCCATCGAAACCACCTGTATTTGGGGTCATTTGCCTATAAAATTGTTCCAGAGCAGGAGCATCCTTTGGAAACTGAACGTTCGGGAAATAGTCCGGATAATTACCTATCCTGAATTGTGTAAACCAAAACTGTTCGTCTGCAGTAGGGGTAATGCTTGCAGCAACAGTGCTTTTACCTGCTTCTCCACGTCTTGGCTGATCAAGCAGGTAAACCCCGAAGCCTCTTCTTAAAAAGATATTCTGAAAACCTTCTCTTCCATCAGGTGTGGTCTCCCATGTCTTTTTTGACTGTCCGGCACCATGCAGGAAAACTAAAGGATACCGATGAGCCTTTGCCGGAATCTGATAAAACACATAAGCGTGATCGCCATGAAGGGTTTGTCCCTGTGGTTTCAATGAATTGTTCAGGTCAAAATTTCCAGGTTCAGAAATCTTTGTTCCCCCAACGGAGAAACTGCCTTGCTGTTGAATCACCAATGGACCGTTGCCGATGTTCTGTTTATGCAGGCCACATGAGGCCAGCAGGACGGGGAGAAGAGTTATTTTAGCTATATTATTCATACAGAATTTCAGGAGTTTATGACTACAGGTGTTGATATTGATACCCAGGTAATCGGATGTATAGGACAAAGATGAAGACTAAAAATCAAGAGATTGGTATATACATTCCTGTATTTACTACCAATATTACTGATTGTACATGTGGTGTTATAGTAGAAACTTTCTAATGTCTATTTTTGTTTCAGAGAAACAACAGCAGCTATGGAAGAGACGATAAATTTCGCCAAGATCAGTGAGTATAATGCTTTCAATAATCAGGAAACTTTACATCCACTGGTAAGTGTGGTGCATTTGGATAAAGCCGAACCTCGCCAGCTTCGGCGTTTACGTTACGAATTTTATACTGTTTTCCTGAAACAGATCAAATGTGGTGACCTCCGTTATGGGCTTAATAATTATGATTATGAAGAAGGAACACTCATCTTTCTCGCACCGGGACAGGTGATCGGTGAAAATAAAGATGGGTATTATCAGCCTCAGGGAATTGCCCTTGTGTTTCATCCGGATTTGATCCAGGGGATGTCATTGGGAAATACCATTGGTAATTATTCTTTTTTCTCCTATGCGGTGAATGAAGCACTTCATTTGTCGGAACAGGAACGGAAAATCATACTGGATTGCTTCGCAAAAATTGAATATGAACTGCAGCATGCCATAGATAAACACAGTAAGCAGCTGATTGTCTCAAATATTGAATTGTTTTTGAATTACTGTGAGCGGTTTTATGACCGTCAGTTTATTACCAGGGACCAGGCCAATAAAGGGATTTTAGAAAAGTTTGAAGAATTGTTGAATGGCTATTTTGCATCAGAAAAACCATATTCCATAGGTTTGCCTTCTGTTGCCTATTGTGCAGATGAATTGCATCTTTCTCCCAATTATTTTGGTGATCTGATTAAAAAGGAAACGGGTAAATCAGCTCAGGAATACCTTCAGAATAAAATTATTGAAGTTGCGAAAAACAAAATCTTTGACCATCATAAAACAGTAAGCGAAGTCGCTTATGAGTTGGGTTTTAAGTATCCTCAACACTTTATCAGGCTCTTTAAAAAGCGTGTTGGAGTTACACCAAATGAATATCGAAGCCAATAGGATCAGCTGATGGCTTCGATAAGTCCTCGCCATAATTTATTTGTCTAACAGCTTTTCTGTTTTATTAAGAAAACCTTCAAGGGCGGTATTCATGTCCAATCCCATACGGTCTGCCAGGATGGTCAGCCACCAGATACATTCACCTAATTTATGTGATAACTCGGCATCGGTATTCCCACCTTTGGGCCACCGTCCTTGCTGCGACATGGTCAGCCTGCCAACCAAACCGGCATCGGTCAGAAATGCCAGGGCATCTTCTTCGATGGTCCATTCGCTACCATGGTTTTCTAGCTCTAACTGACGGTAAAGTGCTCTGATATTTTGAGATCTGGATATTACTTCGCTGAAATTTAGTTCGTTCATTATGATATTGTTTAAATGTTTATTTATGGTGCAAGATACCTGGTTTTGCCAGACACAACTAAACCGAATCTGTCTGAGTTGTAACCAAATAAACCAGACAAATGTTTTTTCGGTTACAAGTTCGTCCAAAACGGCAACATTAAGGCAAGGGCATGGAGCTACTTTTGGACTATGAAAACTATATTTATTACAGGAGCATCAGGCGGATTAGGAAAAGCATCCGCAAAACTATTTCAATCGAAAGGATGGAGGGTGATTGCTACTATGCGAAATCCGGAAAAGGAAGATGAGCTCAACATGCTGGAGAATGTAACGTTATTGGAAATGGACATAACGAAACCTGATCAGGTAGAAAAAGCCGTAACTGCAGCTATTTCTTCAGGTGATATTGATGTGGTACTGAACAATGCGGGTTATGGACTTACCGGGCCATTTGAAGCTTATTCAGCAACACAGATAGCCCGGCAGATCGATACCAACCTAACCGGCGTTTTCCGTGTTGCCCAACCATTTGTGAAATATTTCAGGGAAAATCAAAAGCAAGGTATATTCATTACCGTGACCTCGGCCGTTGCTATTGCGGCAAGTCCGTTCGCTTCGGTATATACCGCAACAAAGTACGCTCTGGAAGGCTGGTCTGAATCCATGAACTATGATCTGAATGCTTTCGGTATCCAATTTAAAACAGTTGCTCCTGGCGGCATTAAAACCAATTTCGGCAGTACCGCACTTGTACTGGAGCAACATCCTGCCTATGAGTTGGTTTGGAACAAGATGATAAAAGGTTTTGAGGATGGTAGCCTCATCCATTTTTCGGAGCCTGAAGAAATCGCATCTGTAATCTATGGAGCAGTAACAGATGGTCAGGACAGGCAGAAATATGCAGCGGGAAAAGATGCGGTCGCTTTAGCCCTCAGAAGAGAGAAACTGGGCTTTGAGCAGCACCGTAAAGAAATCACAAAATACTATCAGATTGAATAAGGAAAGAAATGAATACAACAGATAAACCGGGAGGGTTCGAGATGCTCCCTTTAAACTTAGAAGAATCAAATCCGGTGAAAAAACAATTGACTAGCTTAGTATTAAATTAACACTCTTTCTACACTGTACGATCAACATGAAAAAAGAAAATACGCTGCCAGTGATCTTTCAAAGCATATCAGCACTGCTTAAGGCCCTGGGGTTACCCAAACCAAAGCATCCTCTGATTGCGCTTGTTGATTATAAGGACATCAAGGTTGATACTTCGGAGCTTGGCAGGGGATATCTGCTTGATTTTTACAAGATCTCCTTTAAAGCTCATTTTTCGGGACAGATCAGATATGGGCAAGGACATTATGATTTTGAGGAGGGTGGTTTGTCTTTTACTGCTCCTAATCAGCTGATCGCTGCAGCTACGGAAGAAAAGGATTATAGCGGATATACCTTGTTATTTCACCCGGACTTTATCCGGAATTATCCATTGGGAAAGCAAATGATTAAATATGGTTTTTTTTCTTACTCCGTTGCAGAAGCTTTGTATCTCTCTGACGGAGAAAAGAAGATCATTTTTTCGGTTTTTGACAACATCACCATGGAACTTGATACCAATATTGATCATTTTAGCCAGGACGTCCTGATATCCCAGATTGAGGTGTTACTCAATTATAGCAATCGTTTTTATAGCCGGCAATTTATTACCAGAAAAATAGTGCACCATGATCTGATCGCAGAAATGGAAACTTATTTACAGCATATTTTCAAGACAGATCAACCCCTTGTTAATGGATTACCTACGGTGATGGAAATCGCAAATCACCTGAACGTCTCTCCAAGATATTTAAATGATATGTTGCGTTCATTAACAGGACAGACTACCCAGCAACACATTCACAACAAACTGATTGAAAAGGCGAAAGATATCCTGAGTTCAAGTAATCTGACGGTTGCGGAGATTGCTTATCAGCTTGGATTTGAGCATCCTCAATCTTTCAACAGGCTTTTCAAAACGAAAGTAAAAGTTTCTCCACTTGAGTTCAGGCAATCATTTGGTTAGCACACAATTTAATGGTTTTTTCAGTTACAATAATTGAGAAATCCGCTACAAAGCGTGATTCTCTACCGCCTAACTTTGTATGGTAATCATTCAAACTATGAAAAAAATCATTCAACAATTTATCATCGCTACAAATGCATTTGATGTAGAAGCTGCACTCAGGTTATTTGCTGATGATGCAGTGATAGACGATGTGTCTGTAGGCGAAAGATTTAAGGATACTAAAGGTGTGCGTGAGTATCTCGGGAAGTTTTTTGTTGGCTACAAAACTGTAACCAGGTTAGTATCTATTGAAATACTCGATGACCTGCATTTCAATGCACAGGTTGATTTCTCCGGGGATTTCGGTCATGAAACAGGCGGTCTGAATTTCAGCTTCAACACCGATGGCCTTATCGATACAATCGATGCCTATCTTGACTAATGGTAAGGATTCACTAAAAACAAAAGCGGCCTGCAGATTTTCAGGCCGCCTTTGCCAGGTCTCACCTTACTTCCATCTTAGAATGTTAAACTTATGCCCGTCAGGATCGGCAAAGGCACAGCCATACATGCTCTGAAATGCTTCTGGCGGACTAAATACATCTCCACCAGCAGCCTTAACTTTTACAGCCCAGTCGTTTACCTCTGCGTCTGTTTCGGCTGAAATGGTAAATATCACTTCGTTGCCCTTGCTCAAATCGGATAATTCTCCCTTCATTCCTTTTTTTAAGCTGTCTTCTTTAAAAAAGTGGATGATAAAATCATCCTCGCCAAATAAAAAGCTGACTAACTCATCGTTTTTCTGTCCATTTCTCTTAAAACCAAGTTTAGTGTAAAACTCCTCGGTTCGATCCAGATTTTTAGCGCCTAAATTGGCCCATATTTTTACTTTCATAATTAATTAGGTATTAGATGTATTGATTTTTATATCGCTTCATAACTTAGTAATACCGTCCCGCTTTTAAAAGATCGTGTATCGGTAAGTTTTAGCTTAAGTTGTTGCTGTATGCCGTTAAAAATAGAGCTGCCATTGCCAATAGCTATAGGGTCTATCATGATCTGGTAGTGATCGATCAAACCTGCTCCCGCCAGTTGCGTACATAGGTTGCCGCTGCCTAAAATGGTAATGCCTTTGGACGAGTTTTTTTTCAGTTCCTTCAGTTTTGTGACGATATCACCGCTGATGATGCGGGTATTTTGCCAGTCTGCAATTTGCAGGGTATTGGAACATACAATCTTTTCGGCATTGTTCATCCCTTTGGCTACCTCAGGCATCGCATCAATGGCGTTTTGTGTTGGCCACCAGGATGCCATCATTTGATAAGTGATGCGCCCAAACAGCAGAATGTTGTCCTGCCCTAAATTTTTAGCGCTGAATTCACCTTCTTCCTGACCGTGCTGGTGCCAGTCTATCCCATTATTGAGGTCTTTATAATAACCATCCAGGCTTATAAAATTAAATACACTTAGTTTGCTCATCGTATTTAGTGTGTTTGTTCATTACAAATTTCCGTAGATTATTGATGTTTTGCAGGTGGCATTGATGACAACTTACAGGTGCAAAAGTGACAAGTAAAACACCTAAATTAGTATAACCTAAAACCAATAAGCCATGCTAAATGTTTGCTTGTATATTTTTGATGAAGTTGTTCCATCCTCGGTAACCGGAGTTGTTGATTTACTGAGTGGCGCTAACCGTTATATGGAACGTGCCGGCAAAAAAGCGTCATTTGTCATTCATCTGGTGACGGAGAAAGGTCATCAAATCCCGTTCAACTTTGTTAATCCGGATATCCGACATCAAAATTACGAGGATGTATTAAAGGCCGATCTGATCATTATCCCTTCCTTTAGTGTGGGCAATGATGGCGTATTGATGCGAAATAAAGCTGCTATTGACTGGATAAAGGGAATGAGCGCCAAGGGTGCTGAAGTCGCCAGCTTGTGTGTAGGCAGTTACTTTTTGGCCGAAGCCGGATTGCTGGATGGTAAGGAAGTTACCTCACACTGGGCAGTAGCTGCCGACATGCAGAAGCTTTACCCCAATATCCGTATGAAAAGCGATTTGGTGATTACCGATCAGGATGGTGTTTATACCAGCGGAGGAGCATTCTCATCGCTGAAACTGATTTTGTACCTGATAGAAAAATTTTGCGGACGCGAAGCGGCATTGTGGATCAGCAAAATGTTTGCAATTGAGATGGATACGACCAGTCAGGCACATTTTAAAGTGTTTACCGGGCAGCACCAACACGATGATAAGAACATTCTGAAAGCCCAGCAATACATCGAGGAAAACTATAGTAACGATATCGGCATGGAGGAAGTATCCAGTCTCGCCAATATGAGTAAACGGAATTTCATACGCCGGTTTAAAGCCGCTACCAACAATACACCCTCTGAATACCTGCAACGGGTACGTATAGAATCGGCCAAGAAAGCCATAGAGATGAACCATAAAGACCTGCCCTTCATTATTGAAGATACGGGGTATAGCGATCTGAAAACGTTTAGAAAGGTATTTAGAAGGATAACCGGCCTATCGCCAATGGAGTACAAACGCAAATATGCCCGGGGATAAATTATACCACATTTATTAGCTAGCTTAAAAAAATAAAAGTATGAAACCGTTCATCATCAGCAGCTTGATTTTTACTGGTCTTTTGATTGGCCTGTTTACACCTGTATTGGCTCAGGGCGATGACCTTCCTGTAAGGGATCAGAAGAAGGTAGTCATTACCTCCAAAATCTTAAACGAGAAAAGATCATTGTGGATTTATACACCTGTCAATTATGAAACATCTGGTGAGAAATATCCTGTCTTATACTTATTGGATCCTGACCAGAATTTTGCTTATGTGACGGAACTTGAACGGTTTTTATCCGACAGGTACCGCATCCCACAGTTGATTATTGTTGGTATTGTAAACAATGACCGTGTAAAAGACTTTACACCTATACATTCCCTCATTTTTGAGGGTAAGATAGATAGCAACCTGCGGAGTACCGGGGGAGGAAAAGCGTTTCTAAGCTTTGTAAAAACTGAGCTGATTCCTTACATCAACAAGAACTACAGAACTCAGCCTTATCGTATTTTATCGGGGCACTCTCTTGGTGGGCTATTCGCTATGTACTGCAAGGAAGCTGAACCTGATCTTTTTCAATCGGAGATCGTGATCAGTCCGGCAATTTATGGTGGAAATATGGAAATTCTAGGCAGGTTTTCAGCTTTCCTTAAAGCGCATCCAAAGCTTCAGGGCAATCTGTCTGTTTCATTAGGTGATGAGCCTGGTGGTAAACTGGCTGTTGATTCCCTTGTGAATCAGTTGAAGTCTTTTGCTCCGAAATCACTTAAATGGCAATACAACTCCTTTCTCAAAGAAGATCATTTTTCTGTAGGATACAAGAGCATGTATGAGGGGTTAAGGTTTATTTATACAGACTGGTTTATTAACCCACAGGATACGTCGGTGGTAAGATCTTATCAGGACATAAAAACACATTTTCAGAAATTGTCTGCACAATTTGGATATGACATACAACCCGGCGAAGATTTTATGAATGAATGTGGTTACCGGCAATTGAACTTAGGGCATGTGGACCGGGGCATCGAAATATTTGCTCAAAATGTTAAAAATCATCCTAACTCTTCAAATGCTTACGATAGTTTGGGGGAAGCGTACTACATAAAAGGAAACCATAAGGTATCCCTCGCTTATTATAAAAAATCTGTATTGCTAAATCCAGGAAACAAGAGTGGAAAAGAAATGATCAGGAAGATCATGGCTAAGCTGTGATGTTTAAATTCTTTCTCATCATGATGTCAATCTGTTCATCATCACCCATTTTAAAGATGTGCTGATCGAAGGCAACAAATCCATTCTTGGTATAAAATTTTATTGCTCTTGGGTTTTCTTCCCAAACGCCCAGCCAGATAGCGGATTTCTTTAGCAACAGTGCAGTTTCCAATGCTTTTTCATATAATAGTTGTCCTACTTTTTTGCCGTGATAGCTGCTTAACACATAAATGCGCTCTATCTCAAGTGAACTGTCATCTTGTAGCTCCGTCTGTGCCCGGCCAGTATTTACTTTAAGGTAACCTACAGGATTTTGTTCGTCCCATGCGATGTAGAACAGGGATTCAGGATGGTTCACCTCCAGGCTCAATTTTTCCTGGTTGAAATGATCATCCAGATATTTTTTCATATCCGCTTCGGTATTACTCGAAGCAAAGGTTTCAAAAAATGTTTTTCTTCCGATTTGCTGCAGGGTGTCGATATCCTTGATGGATGCTTTAATAAGCTTAATATTTTCCATAGTTTTTTATAGTTTTCGAATGTAAGTCGCCAGGTCTTTTTCAACGGTATTGTCGCCTTTTTCCAGATGTTCAACAATTCGGTGTCGCTCGGCTTCGGTTTTATTCTGGCTCAATTTCTTTTGCCCCTGCAGGTCGGTAACTTCCAGTTCAAAAGCGACAATACCTCTCATCATGCCTTTTTTAAATTTGTCGGACAAGCTGTTCCATTGTGCCAAATAATTCTGGTCATAAAAGCTGATCATCTGTTCCAGGACTTTAGTTTTGGAATTTTCATCTTCAAGAATCTTTGCTTTGCCATAGGCATGTACCGAAATGTAATCCCAGGTAGGCACGCTTTCCTGTTTATCGTAATGAGCAGGGGATATATAAGCATGTGGTTCGGTAAAGAGGACCAAAGAGGTCGTTGCTTCGATGTATTTCGCCTGTTCGTTGGCAATGGCAAAATGAGAAGTTAAAACCAGTTTATCCTGTTGCTCCTCTATAAAAAAAGGCAATTGGGTAGCGATAGGGAGTTGGTCTTTATTGGTAATGATGGTTGCAAAACTATATTGCTTCATAAACGCAATCTTTTCCGCTTCGTCTTTAAACTGAAATTGATTCGGTACATACATAATTTTATCCCTTTGCTGTTGTACCGTCAAAAATACCTTATAATTGGATTACCTTTGTAATCCAATTATAACAAAATGAGTTGTCAGATTCTCCGTTCTTTCAGGAGTGATATGGATGATTTTATCTTCTTTTAAAGGCGCTTTTTATAAGCTCTTTTTGCAAGGATATAAGCCAGGAGCATAATACCGGTGCACCAGGCCAATGCCAACCATATTTCATTGCCTACAGTCTGGTTCGAAAGCAAGGCACGGATGCTTCCCACGATCGAAGTCACAGGTTGATTTTCGGCAAAGATCCGAACAGGTCCAGGCATTGATTTGGTAGGTACAAAGGCTGAGCTGATAAAGGGCAGAAAGATAATGGGGTAGGAGAAGGCAGTTGCTCCGTCTACAGTTTTTGCTGATAGTCCGGCAATGACTGCGATCCAGGTTAAGGCAAGTGTGAAGAGTGTCAGTATTCCAGCTACTGCCAGCCATGAAAGTACCCCTGCAGGAGAACGAAAGCCCATGATCAGGGCCACCAGGATGATGACGATAACAGAGATGAAATTAGAGACCAGTGAGGTCAGCACATGGCCCCAAAGCACTGCAGATCGTGCAATTGGCATGGAATTGAACCGCTCCAGTATGCCCCGCTGCATATCCAGAAACAAGCGGTAGGCCGTATAGGATACGCCACTGGCAATTGAGATCAACAGTATACCTGGCAAGAGGTAGTTTACATAGTTATCTGTACCAGTTTGGATGGCACCTCCAAACACATAGACAAATAGCAGCATGAACATAATGGGCATGATCGTTACGGTGATGATGGTGTCCATGCTTCGAAGGATATGGCGCATGGAACGTCCAAGCATTACATACATATCGCTGAAAAAATAGTTCTTTGTCGTTTCCATTATATTTCCTCCTTTTTACCTACGATGGAGAGAAATATTTCTTCCAGTGTTGGTTGTTTTTCAATGTATTCTACTTTTGCCGGCGGGAACAGTTTTTTAAGCGCTCCAAGTGTACCGTTCACAATGATTTTACCCTCGTGAAGAATGGCAATTGTATCAGCGAGTTGCTCTGCTTCCTCCAGGTACTGGGTGGTAAGAAATACGGTTGTACCGTTATCAGCAAGTTCTTTTACAATCTTCCAAACCTCAATCCGTCCTTCAGGATCAAGGCCGGTAGTCGGTTCGTCCAGGAAAATGACCTGAGGTTTTCCTACCAGGCTCATCGCAATATCCAGTCTTCGGCGCATACCTCCTGAGTAGGTGGCTGCGCTACGGTCTGCAGCTTCTGTCAGACTGAAGCGTTTCAATAAATCCTCAGCAACCTTTTGCGGATGGCTAAGGTGCCTCAAACTGGCCATCATAATCAGATTCTCCCGACCGGTCAAAATCTCATCTACCGCTGTAAATTGTCCGGTGAGACTGATGGACTCCCTTACATTGCCGGGTTTAGCAGATACATCGAATCCATTCACCGTAGCGTGTCCACTGTCTTGCTTCAGCAGTGTACTCAGAATTTTAACGATCGTTGTCTTGCCTGCTCCGTTAGCCCCAAGCAGGGCGAAAATACTACCTGTTTTTACTTCAAAATCTACTCCTGTCAACACAGGGATGTTCATATAGGATTTTTTTAATCCTTGTACCGAGATGGCGATTTCATTTTTTGTCATGATTCATTTCCTCCTTTATACTTTATACTTCAAATACCGTAATGCCAGTTAAATCTACTTTCCCGCCTTTCAGAAATTCATAGGTCATGCGGTCTGATTGGCAATTCACAAAGCTGACCCGCTTTAAACTATTGTTTTTGAAGAAGGTATTGGTTAGCCTTGTATTCTGGAAGGTCACCTTTTTAAAGCCACAGTTTTCAAAATAACAATCTTCCAGAGCACCCTCAAAAAGGAGTTCTTCTATCCGTGTTCCAATAAAGGAACTGCGATTCCATACTGCATTTACAATAGCATTGCTCAGAAAAGCTCCGGACTTAAACACAATTCCGGTGAAATTGGTATCGCTGAAATCGCAACTGTCGATATGAGTTTTTGAAAATTCAGCTTCTTTAAGGGAACAATTCTTAAATATACTGTTGGCTATACTGGAATTCAGCATGTGACTGTTGCTGATGTCGGAATTGCTGAAGTTACAAGCATCGGCATGATTACTTTTTAGCAGCTTCAGACCAGTAAGATCAGCGCCGGAGAAATCGCAACCGTTGATATAGCTCTTTGAAAACTCAGCTTCTTTAAGGGAACAGTCCTTAAACGAATTGCTAAGCAAGTTGGAATTCTGAATGTGACTCTTGCTGAGGTCAGAATTTGAGAAATTGCAGCTATCCACATTATTCCCTTTTAGCAGCAGACCAGACAGCTCTGAACCAATAAACAGGCAATGCTGCATGTTGGAGGAGCTGAATTTTTCCTGGAGGTTTTTCAGTCCGGAAAAGTCGGCATCCAGCCAGTTTCCGTCAGACATGTCCCAGCTTAATTTTTTCACCTGGTTTTCGGCGGGCAATTCATCTGTTGGTTTAATCAAAGGTTCAAAGGGCGTCAGCTCCCTGGTCTGAGATGGCATGCTTTCCGAAAAGTAGTTCAGGTCTACATCCAGGATTTCTGCGAGATGGTTTAAGGTAATGATATCAGGCATTGATTCGCCGCGTTCCCATTTCCCAACTGCCTGCGGACTGATAAATAGTTGCTGGGCAAGCTGGGCCTGAGAAAGGTTTTTCTTCTTTCTTGCTTCGGTAATTTTAGTACCAATCATTTTAGCATTTAACATAAATTCGATCTTTTTAAATTATTGTTTCGACCTTACAAAGGTATCCTGATGCCTTTCCGGAATCACTAAAAAAGCAAGAACATTTAGTTGTAATTACGCTAATTATAGTTGTAATTTAACAACTAACAGTTGTATTTGATCAAATTTAAAGATGAGGCTTTGTTTATGAATTGATTTGGGCTGTTATTGGCAGAAAAAGAAAGATTTGTTTATTTTTTTAACAATAGCTTCAGCTGGTCTTTTTCAAAATAAATAACCCCGGCCAGGAAAAGGAGTAATCCGCTATTTCCAATGTAAATGTTCCTGTTAAATACCCAAAATGAAAGTGTTACAATAACAACAGAAGTCATCAGATAAGCCAATATGCTCTTTAATTTATAAGGGATGGGATAATATTTTTGACCTAAAATGTAAGATAGTATCATCATTGCAAAATAGACTGTCATGGAAACCCATACCGAGCCCATATAGCCGTACTTAGGAATCAGCATAAAATTAAGAACAATGGTGAGTACCGCGCCTATCCCTGAAATATACAGACCGAATTTTGTCATATCGGATAGTCTGTACCAAACTGACAAATTCATGTATACCCCAAGACATACATAGCCAAATAATAAAAATGGCACCGCCTGAAGACCGTCCCAATATTCAGCTATATTCGTTTTACGGCCACTGATAAAATATTTGAGCATTTCAATGTTGGCGACCAATGCAATAAAGAGGATACTGAGTGCGATGACAAAATAGTATAGAATTACGGCATAATTCTGTCGCGCATTGGCATTTCGTGCATGACTAAAGAAAAAGGGTTCGGCACCAAGCCTGAATGCAGTGATAAAAATGCTCATGAATACTGCGATTTTGGAAACAGCCCCCAGTATTCCGACAGCTTTATCTGCAGCAGACTTTTCAAGTAATCCGCTCAGAGCAATCCGTCCCAGATTCTCATTTACGATAAAAGATAAGTTGGCAATCAGGATTGGCCAGGAATAGGCGATCATTTTTGCAAACAATGGGCGGTCAAATTTTAGCTGTAGTTGTGAGATTTCCGGTAACAACAGCAGTAATGTCACTATACTTGCAATTAGATTAGAAAGGAAAACATAGCCTATCCATTGATGTCTGTACCAGGATTCCAGCCATTCTGCCATTGGCCAGTGATTCCTGATGACCATTGGCAGCAGGAAAATGAAAATCAGATTCATGAAGACGAAACAACCAATGTTTAAAAATTTGATCAGGCTATATCGAAAAGCTTTTTGGTCTGCTCTGAGTTTTGCAAAAGGGATGACGCATATGGCATCCACAAAGAGGATCCATAAGAAATATTGCACAAAGCTTTTGTAGTCTGCAAGTCGGTCAGCGCCGTTTGAAAGGTAAATGGCTATTGGTTCGTTAAAAATGATCCCGGTAATCAGGAATAATAACGCAATAAAGGCAACGCAGAGGAATGAATTGTTATAGACCAGCTGTTTCTTATCTTCATGCTTGTTCAGGTAGCGGAAAAATGTACTCTCCATACCAAAGGCCAGGATCGCGTTGATCATAGCGGAATAAGCGTATAATGTGGTAAAAATACCATAGGTGACGGCAGGATATGTTCTGGTGTAAATTGGGGTCAGGATAAAATTCAGCAATCTTGATAAGACGGTACTGATACCATAAATAGCGGTTTGCCCAACAAATTTTTTAAGAATCGACATTTGGTTATATCTAAATAATCAGGATCAGCAATTAAGGGTTCATTCGAAAATATTCTTGTAATGGGCCTAAGGCAAACACAGGTAATGTACTCAATGCATTAAGCAGGATAATGACCATGAAGAGAAACAAACCAAATGTGACAGTTTCGGTTTTTAATACACCAGCTGAACTTTCTGTGTATTTTCTTTTGCTGATCATAGCGGCGATGATCAGGACGCCAATGATTGGAACAAATCGTCCACTTAACATTGCGATTGATGTACTGAGGTTCCAGAAAGCGGTATTATCGCCTAATGATTCAAATCCACTGCCATTTCCGGCAGTTGCGGATACATATTCATAAAAGATGGTGCTGAATCCATGAGCTCCAGTATTCGAAAGCCAGCCTAGAGTTTGATTGCCGCCGGGTGTCTCATTGATCACGAAACAGGCTATTGCTGTAAGCACCAGGGGGATCATAATTTGTAGCACTGCCACCCCGGTAGCAACTTGCATTTCTACTACTCCGATTTTCCATCCGAGTAAAACCGGAGTACGGCCAATCATTTGACAGCCTAAAAATACCGCTACAATCAAATAATAGAAGATATTGATCAATCCTGTTCCCAGCCCACCAAAAAATCCATCTACCTGCATACCAGTCAGCATTGGAATTGCTGACAGTGGCATATAGCTATCGAGCATTGAAGTAATCGTTCCTGCGGGAACTACCGCATTTTCACCACTATAGAAGCTGGTGTAATAACTCCCAAACCGGATTTCTTTTCCTTCCATATTACCAGGGCTGTTGTCTATTCCCATTTTGGAGATCATTGGATTCCCATTTACTTCCTGCCAGATAATGGGAATGGTAATGAGTACCAATCCAAGGGTCATGACGCCAAAGATCATGTTGCTGAATTTTCTGTTTTCAAGAAAATAGCCGATAAAAAATATGAAGGCCATAGGTAACAACAATACGATTATATAATGGATACTGTAGCTGATGGAATCAGGGTTTTCGAATGGATGGGCATTGTTTGTACCAAAATAGCCTCCTCCGTTAGACCCCAGTTCTTTAATTGGGATCATGGCTGCTACGAGCCCTGTCGCGACAACGGTGCTGTCGCCTTGAAGCGAAACAACAGTATCTGGACGACTGAAAGTCATGGGCATACCCCGGAACATGAAAAAGGTTGCTGCAATGAGCGATAAGGGGAGGAGTATCCTTGTACAGGAGCGGAGAAAGTCTACATAAAAGTTTCCCGGGCCCTGACTGGTTTTCCGGAGGCAGCGGATAATGGCCACTCCAACCGAAAGACTGGCAGCAGCACTTAGAAATTGCAAAAGGGTAAAAACAGCTATTTGTGAAAAATAAGTTGAGCCGGTTTCCCCCGAGTAGTGTTGCTGGTTGGTGCTGGTGATAAAACTTACCACCGAATGTAAGGCTAAAGTCCATTCCATTGATGGGTTTCCTGCGGGATTCAGGAAGAACCAGCCTTGAGTAAGCAATACAGTGAAGCCATATAAAAGCCAGACCGTGTTGAGCAGGGCAAAGCAGATAAGATACTGCCTGATGTTCATATGAACAGAAGAATCAACCTTGATCAGCCTGAATATTTTCAATTCAATTTTTGTGAGCAATCCGGGACGGGAAAAATCATGCTGATACACTTTGTTCATGTATTTGCCTAATGGCCAGGCAAGCAAGATCACTACGCTAAACAAGATGAGCGAACCGATGATATCAATAATCATAAAGAAGATGTGCTTATTTTTTAATGTTTACTATTTTGCCTGAACTGGAGGATTGATTAACCAAATTCCTTGTCGTTCGGATGAGCAGAGCTTTGATGGCGGTAAATTTTCCTGTAGAAATCTTTAGCCTTGAAAATGAGGTAAAAACATAATGCTCCAAAGAGAAGGAGTATTAAACTGAGGATGATAATTGCAGGCTGAATGTTGAGGATTCTGATGGTGATTCCCATCAGAATGATGAAGAGGTAAAAAAAAATGAGGTAGTAGAATGGCTTTACTTTCCTACATCGCCGGACCATTCTCCTTTTTTCCTGTATTGTTCGAATCCGTTCCATTTTTTATAGTTTAGGTTTTGATCGGTTTTAATTTAGAAGGCGCTATGCCAATTGCATTCCATTTAATGTGGGTTATCTGTAATTAATTGATTTTAAATGCGATAATGAATTTGTTGTTTGTTTTTTATGAAATAAAACTTACCATTTTGGTAGGTTATTTACTGAAATGACAAGAAGTGCCAGCCTGGAATGGCAATGTCCGGTTATTTTATAGCAGCTGAAAATGGAGAAATATGGCATAAAAAAAGCCGTCTTTTCAGACAGCTTTTTTTATCATCACGATTTGATTTCAGTTATTTTTTAATAGTTAGTTTTTGATTGACTATAGTGGATATAGGGCCGCAGTTGCTTGTTTATCTTTAGTTGATAAAACAGTAGCACCACTTCCACATTGTCCGCCGTTCATCAATGATGAAGCGTCAGTTCCTCCAACTCCCGGCACATCAATACTGGTTGATTGATTGGTGTGTTTAAAAGAGATGGTATGTCCAAACTCATGTGTAATTGTTCTTGTACGTTGTGCGAAAGAGTTGTTTTTGATCAACTCCTGATTGATCCACACTACGCTACCTGCTTTACCATTACTGGTAGATAAGTACGCTTGTCCGCAAGTTGAGCTTCCGATGGTATTGTCTACTTTGATCAGAATATCATAAGTACTGCCGGTAGTAAGTACGAATTTAATTTTAGAGTTAGGAACGTTATTCCATTGCAGGATTGCAGCATCAATTTCAGCAGCCATACTGGTGATAGACGGATCAACTTTAACACGAATATTATTCGCAGCAGTTACCAGGTAACCATTGTAATACTGTTCTGTTTTCGGTTGTCCATTGTCTGCCGGAACTTCCATGTTTTTATCAAAGACCATATCTCCATCAACGACATACCTGTCTCCACTTGACACGATTTGTCCGTCTGTGAATCCCAGGCTTTTGATGTAGGCAAGAACTTTGTCATTTTGCTCAGTTTTAACTTCCTGATCTGCAGGAGCATCATTTTTCTTTGAGCATGAGGTAATTAAAATAGCGAATACTGCGATGAGAGCAATGTTTTTAAATTGGTTTTTCATAATTTGAATTTTAGGGATGATCGTGATGATATTACAATGTAATAATTATTTTACGAATATCGCTCAGTATCATCCCCAAAATTTTAAATTATAAGGAGGCCATATCGATCACGAAACGGTAGCGAACATCTCCTTTAGTCATGCGTTCATAAGCTCCCTGAACATCTTTGATGTTGATCAGCTCTATATCAGAGACAATATTGTGTTCCGCGCAGAAATCAAGCATTTCCTGGGTTTCTTTAATCCCTCCGATACCAGATCCGGCAATACTTTTTCTGCCGCCAAGCAGACCGAATACCGGCACCTCAACTGGTTTAGAAGGAGCACCAACACAGATGTGTACCCCATTGGTTTTAAGCAATTGAAGGTAAAGGCTGTAGTCGTGGTCAGCAGAAATGGTATCAAGAATAAAGTCGAAGCTTCCACTGGCTGATTTTAATTGCTCTTCATCTGTAGTCACTACGAAATGATGTGCACCCAGCCTTCTGGCATCTTCTTCTTTGTTGGGAGAAGTGCTCAATACGGTCACTTCAGCGCCAAATGCCACGCCAAACTTAACAGCCATATGCCCAAGACCACCTAAACCAAGTACGGCTAATTTATGTCCTTTTCCTACCTTCCAATGTCTTAATGGGGAATAAGTCGTGATTCCTGCACATAGCAGTGGGGCGGTAGCTGCGAGGTCTAATTGCTCCGATATGTGAAGAACAAATTCTTCCCGAACAACAATGGTGTTCGAATATCCACCATAGGTTGGTGTTTTTCCATCCCGTTCCAATGAGTTATAGGTACCGGTTGCCCCTTCAAGACAATATTGCTCCAGGTCTTGTTTGCAGTTCTCACAAACCTGACAGGAATCTACCAAACACCCTGTTCCAGCAAGTTGGCCTACTTTAAAGTTCTTGACATGATCACCAACCTTTACAATTCGGCCTACGATCTCATGTCCCGGAACCATAGGGAAAATCCCAGGGAACCAGTCGTTGTTGATCTGATGCAAATCTGAATGACAAACACCACAATATAAAATATCAAACTGCACATCATGTGGTCCGACTTCGCGACGTTCGAAATCCCATGGGGCTAATTCTGCATTGGCACTTTGTGCCGCATACGCTTTTGTTTTTATCATAATTCATTAAATTATGGGAGTAAAAGTAACCTAAAAATGAGATTCAAAAACTACAAGAATCAAACAATAGATTGCGAATATCAAACAAAGAACAGATCATAGTTTTTTTGCTATATTAGAAGGTGAAATGTCATCTGGTGATAACTTGAAAAATAGTATGAGAATAAAAATATCGGCAGTTAATGTCCTCAAAAAAATATTGATTCTGTTTAGTTTTTTTGCAGGTGCTAAAAATTTACAGGCTCAGGAAAATATTAAAATAGGTAATCTCCTGGAGATTTATAACCAGGATAGTCTAAAAGTTTACCTCAACTCTGTAGGAAGAATCGTGAATGAAAAAAAAGCGAAATTTGTAAGAATTGGAAAAAGAGATCCTGTTTTTATGAATGTGGTCAGCAACTTCATAGATTATGATCTTAAAGGAAATGTAATTTTTAAGGGTACCATGTCAAATAACTATCTCAACGGTAGCGCGGTCTATTTTCATAACAGTGGTAAGATTAGCGAAGAGGGGAATTACAAGGATGATGTCCGGGTTGGTGTATGGAAATATTACTATCCAGATGGCAAATTATCTAAAGTGCTTGAGTTTGAAAACGGTATTATGACCATTAAAGAAGCATATTCAAAGAAAGGAGCGGTTGAGGTGATAGACGGCAATGGCAAAACTTTCTTATTTGTTTCCTATTTCAGGCAAGTTATTCCTTATGAAGCTTCCGGGACCGTTAAGAACGGTAAGATGAATGGAAAATGGAGATTACACTCATCAGAGACCAACAGAGACATTACTACAGAAACTTTTGAGAATGGACTTTTTATTAAAGGAGAGGATGTCTCATATGTTAACGGAAGTCAATCCTACAACGATTATCCAAGAATTGTACTGAACAGATTTTATCCGAATGAAGCAGTTGACTTTTCACATGGGGAAGATGCTTTGTCTGACAAGAATAGTATAAAATTATGGGAATATAAAGGAGCATTAGGTCCCGGAAATATTTATAAGCTGCTGTTGGCTTCTATTAACGGCAAGTACAAATTCCCACTTGCAGACCAATGGGTGATAATGGGCTTTAAAATTAATGAGAATGATAGCATATCACACATTAATATCTCTTCCTCCATTCATGATGAGACATTCAATAAATATTTATACCATATTTTTGCAAAAAGCAGTGGCTGGAAATCAGCAGAAGTCAATGATAAAAAAATCGCAACAGATGTAATCTTTAGCCTGATTGTTAAAGAGAAAAAAATTGTTTTACCAGCATTCCTTATTGATTACAGGATGCAGAAACTTCAAAAGACATGGGAATTTGCACTACCTGAAATCCCGGCTTATGATAGCAATCCTGAGTAACCATATCAAAGATCATATGGATTTCCGGAATGCAAGGGGAGTGACCATCGCTATTTTCTTAAAATAGTTGATAAATGCAGGCAACTCGTCAAAACCAAGCGACCAGGCAATTTGAGAGATGGTCCAATCCGTGTGCATCAATAGGGATTTGGCTTCCTGAACAACTCTATGTGCAATTAACTGGGAAGTGGTTTTAGCAGTTGTTTCCTTAAGAGAACGGTTTAAATGATTTACATGTATGGATAATTGTTTAGCAAAGTCGTTTGGAGCACGGAATTGAATCCGGCGGGTTAAGGATTCAACAGGGAATTGTCTTTCCAGTAACTCTGTAAAAAGAGAAGCGACTCTTATGGTCGCATTGGCATCATTATATTGATAACTACTGGCTGGTTTCATCTTTAAAGCACTATAAACCAACTCGCGGACCAGATTTCTCAATACATCATATTTGTACGTGAAGTCGGATTCTATTTCTTCCATCATCCTGAGGTAAAGCCTGCTGATTTCAGGTACCTGTTCTTCAGAAAGCATAAAAACAGGACTCTCACCCGGTTTAAACATGGGATAGTCTTTAATATGATCATGATTAAAAAAAGAATCGGAAAAAACGCAGAAAAAACCGGTGATATCCGCACTTTCACCTTCCCATGCATATGGGATCTGAGGATTTGTAAAGAGTAAGGCACTCTTTTCGAATGCGATCGCTTTGTCTGCATAATAGAGCTTAAAGTTGCCCCTGATTAAACTGATCTTATAAAAATCCCGCCGGGTATAAGGGACGCAACCTGTAACTGAACAGGTTAAATCTTCAAGTCTGAAAACATTAAACTGACCGACTTCTTTTTTTAGATTTCCAGGCATCCAATCTAAGTGGTCCTGACGGAGCTCTTCTGGTTGCAACTCTTGCTTCATGCTCAATGATACAAAAATCAAATAATAAATGCCAACGGATTATAGAAAAACAAAACACCATTTAGCAAAAAGCGGATAATAAATGAAATAGGACAGATGCTAAGCAAATTGCTACAATTATAAGATATCCATATTTTTCTTTGCAAAAAAATAACTAATATAGTACAACCATGTTTCACCTTAGAAACAATTTTCTCACTAAATAAATTAAAAAATGACAGTTACTTATATGATGCTGGCCTTTACCTCAATTTACCTTGCAGGAACCTACCTTTACTATAGGTATAGCGTAAAAAAAGGGCAGGTATTTCGCTACAAACCCATCTTTTTACTAATTATTGGCCTATTGTTTTTGCTATCTTTATACGGAAGTATAGTGAGCAAGCCCTTCAACGAAATTGTTCCATTTATCCGGTAAAAAGTAATCACGCTGAAGACCCTGAATTAATTAAATTTAATATTGTCATAGTTGAATACCGAAAAGATCTGGCTTCTTTGCAGTATGAATATGGGCTTATTGCTTTTTTTTGATTGCATTTGATCAATGCCCGATAAGTAGGCATGACTTGTCACTTCCTTATGGAATACTTATAAGAAAATCATCATGAGTAAAACTAAAACTTACTCAATGAAAAGAAATCTACTCGTCATTCTCTTAACTTTTATCACTTTAGTCGGATCCGCACAACATTTAATCAAAGGAAAAGTAATCGACGAGAACAATCAACCCATAATTTCTGCCAGCATCCTTCTTCAGAAAAAATCAGAAAAATCCATTGTACAAACCAGCATTACCGATAGCACCGGGATCTTCCTGTTGAATCCTAAGCAAACCTTAGAACATCAACTGGTCATTAGTGCCGTAGGCTTTGAATCTACGTTCGTAGATTTACCTCATGCCCTTCATCAGGATACCATTTTGCTTGTCAGGTTAGCCAGTCAGGGCAAGCAATTAAAGGAAGTAAATATTGACGTTAAGGCGCCACTAATCGTCCGTAAAACAGACCGGATTTTATTCAATTTAGAAAACAGCCTGTCCGCCATTGGCGGAGATGGGATTGATGCACTGAGCAAGGCGCCCGGCGTTCGCGTCAATGATAATGGTATCAATATCGTCGGAAAGAATAGCATTAAAATCATGGTAAATGATAAACTGATCCAGCTTTCGGGGGTTGATCTGATCAACTATGTGAAATCGATCCCCTCTGGCAATATCAAAAGAATTGAAATCATCACAAATCCCTCTGCACGTTATGAAGCAGACGGAAACTCCGGCCTGATCAACATTGTATTAAAGCAGAATGGCGAACAGGGCTTCAATGGCATGATCAATACTGGTGGTATTATGGCCAGCAGATATACCGCTGGCCTGACAGGGATTTTTAATTATAACCAGGGTAAGCTTCACATCAGCAGTAACCTGAGTGGTGTTTATTTGAAAATAGAATCTAAGTCTTCTTCAGCTTTTTCCGGCCCAAAAAGCTTATGGGAGCGACAGCTGGATGAGCTGACAACTGGAAAGGGTGGAAGAGGAGACGTCAGGGTGGATTACGATCTAACCACAAACACAACAATAGGGGTAAAGTATATGGAAGGTGCACGTCTTTACACCATAGATTCGAAAGAGGATGGCACATTCTATGCCCCAGGTCGGCTTTTAGATTCCACATTAATGCTTACAGGCAAAGATAAATTGAAGTATACGTTGAGAAACTTTGAATTCTATCTGGATCATAAAATTGATACCTCAGGAAAGAAAATAGAGTTTACTTCTAACTATTTTAAATACGGAACGATTGATAACAATCATTTTCAAAGTAAGAGTTATACGCCTGAGCAGAAATTGTTAAATAATTACCAGCCTGTTGACCTGGCTCAGGATGAGCGGTTTGACATTTTTTCCAGCAAAATAGACCTCAGCTTACCCTATAAATTCGCTATTCTGGAGTTGGGGGCCAAAGTCTCCAATATCAAAAGTAAAAACGACATGGTCTATGAGCGTGGTTCTGATGCAATGGTGCATAGCAATAACCTATTCGACTATAAAGAAAACACACAATCATTGTATGCAGCGGCAGATAAGAATTTCAACAAATGGAGCATCAAATTGGGTTTAAGGATGGAGATGACCCAGACTACCGGACGTTCCTCGCTACAAACACCCGCACACAAAAACGATTATGTCCAGTTGTTTCCTACTTTTTATCTGAAGCATAGCCCGAATGAAAACAATGTTTTCTCCTTTACTTACGGCAGGAGAATTAACCGGCCAGATTACAGCCTGCTGAATCCAGCCAGGCTTTATAGCGCCGTTAATGTCTACGAGGAAGGAAATCCGTTCCTGAAACCATCCTTTAGCAATAATTTCGAGTTGAGTTACAATTATAAAGATTGGTTGAGTACTTCTGTTTACTCCAATTTTGTTTCCAATGGATTTAGCACCCTAAACTTTTTCGATCCTCAAAGCAACATTCAATCCCGTGTACAACGGAATTATGCAAATTCAGTGACCATAGGTCTGAGTGAAACACTGACCGTCAATAAAATAAGCTGGTGGGAGAACAACAATCAGTTGAATATTTATATGGAAAGGTCTAAATCAAACGGGGCAATTGCCGAAGGAACGTTAAAACAATGGAGCGGCTATGTCTCGACGGACAATACTTTTACCCTCAACACAAAGAAAACGTTAATGGCGAATGCTAGATTTTGGTATCAGTTCCCTGAAGTAGCTAACCGATTGATCAGTTCAGCTTATTATGCAACTGATATAAGTTTAAGAGCGATGTTTATGGACAGAAAATTAACTTTTTCCCTCAATTCATCTGATATTTTCAAAACCAGTCAGCGGAAGTATAAGGGCGTTCTCAATGGTGTGCATCAGTTCAATACAGCATATAAAGACAATAGAAAAACAATGATCAGCATTCTTTACCGTTTTGGAAACAGCAAACGAAATAAAGCATCCAGAAATACCGATGATACAGAAACCAATCGGATCAAGCAGGGAATTTAATTGTCTCTTTCATCAAAGGACTATTCCCTTGATTTACTTTGACCTTGATTTTTGTGAAAAGTGCCGGATATTTAAGCTAATTCTCCTGCAACTTGGCCAACCGATTTGCTCAAAGGAAACAACTCGCTATATTTGGGATGGTAACGTTCTTTTGCATGAATAGAACTACGATGCAGAGAAAGATCCTGTGACAGTTATAGATGATAAAATCCAATGAATTTAAAATCATTCATAAACAATGAAATTTTACGAATAGACAACTATATCAGTACTGGTTTACTTAAAACAAGTATTGATATATTGGTAAAGAAAGAGGTAATTTATGGACAAAAGAACAACTTTATACTTCATTCGATTGAAGGAGGTAAAAAAGAAGTATTTACGTTTTCTATATCATATACATTCAAAGAGGACATAGAGGATGAGAAAGGACAGAGACCTAATGATATATCTTTAAGCATCATATTGCAAACTAACGATAATAAGAATTATAAAATTAATCAAGAAATTATTTTTGGAACCGGGCTTGATGATATTGAGTTCAATGTAATAGATAATATAGCCAATGTAAACTTTGAACAAAGGTTGGATTTTGATAAGCTTAGAGAAACTTTTGAAGTAAGTATTGTGAATTTTATTAAAGTATTATGCACATATCCCTGAGCCTCCATTGAATCTAACCAAGCCATACCTTCTTTCGAATCCTGATACCATTTAAAAAAAAGCTAATCTTTCGATTAGCTTTTTTTTGTGATCCCGCTGGGATTCACACCTAGTGTAAATCCCAGCGTTTATTCATTATCTGGGAGGTTCTGGATTTAGTACTCACCGAATCGCTCACCTTTTATTTGTACGTTTTGGCTGCAAATGCTATATCTGAATATACTAATAATATTAGAAATAAAGTACTGAATTAACTACTTTTTAGACCAACTAATTCTAATTATACGGTTTCTAAATGTGGTATTATTAAATTCACTTATAAGTTTTTCTCCTTCTTCCTTGCTACTCAATGTCACATATGCAAACCCACGTCCAGTTTTTCTAAAGAAATCTAATGGAATTGATACTCTTTCGATTGAATTATAGTCTTGGAATAAATTATTTAAATCATCTATAGTCGTTTTATATTCAACTCCCTCAATAAAAATTGTATGTTGTGGTATTACTTCAGAAGCAATGAATTTATTTTCTTCTTTTCTTTCGTTTTTTTCAGGCGTCACTTCAGTAACAATGAGCTTAGTTCCTTCTTTTCTTTCGTTGTTTTGAGGTGCCGCCGCTTTTAGACTTTCTTTTTTTATTGGGGCCTTATCTTTTCCATGGTAGTCCCAAATTCCTAACAAAATGGTTGTTGGAGCATTTGAGTTATCGATTAAATTTAGGAATTTTAGACGCTTAGAAGTTATTGTTGAATTTGTGTCATAGTATATGCAATTCTTAGGTAAATGACTTAATAGTTTCTTTAAATATTCTTTATCTATTTTAGGGGCATATCCAATAGTTTTTAATGACTCTGATAAAAGTTTAATACCTTCTTCACAATCTTTTGGAGTTCTAATTTTTAACCTTTTAACATCTCTTTTTGAAATGTTTTTTGATCTAGCAATCCTATCTTTCTCATCCTCTGTTTTAGTATTAAATAACAGACCTTTTATTTGAATTTGGTCAATAATTCTACGATAATCATCCCAATCAACTAACTCTAACCGTTCATAAATCTGCTGAGGAGATAATAAATCTTGATTCTTTCCCAACAATGCTATTAATGATTCTTCTCTATTTAAATTTAATAAGTCAAATGCCTTTAAAAATCTTTCATCTTCATCAGTAAAAACAGATTTACTGTGTAGTATCATAGTGAAGGCATTTTCAGTGTTTTTAAGTTCCGGCTGCATTAAATCATTTTGTTTCATTAAAGCAAAAATTCGTCTGATTCCTTCTCCCATTTCACGCATATACCCGATTTCTTTCAAAACTCTTGCAACAAACGAATTTCTAGACTGATGAGCCCCTTTTAGTTTTGACAAATCACTAATAGTAATATTTGAAAGCAGCCCACCGGGTGAGATTATTTCCATCCGATCATCAAAAATATTTATTTCAATACTTCTCCCTTCAATACTATAGTCCCTATGAGCAAGAGCATTGGTTAAAGCTTCTCTACATGCATCTTCAGGATACATTATACGCTGTTTAAACAGAGCATCAGCTGAAAATTTTGTTTCAACTAGATGTGGTCTAAGCTTTTCCCATGCATCACTCAATAGTTGAGTTATATTTCCTCTAGCGGATTCATCTGAAATCGCATTATAGTCTCTTCCTGTTTTTAATTCGTTGCCTTTAATTCGTACAATTCTTACTTCACATCTAGGATGCCATCGATAAATATCTTTTGCAAATAACAATAGGGCAGCACGTCTCAATTGAATTCCTCGGGAAAATTCAGCCAAACCTAAAGATTGTAGTACTTTTTCAACCGAGATACCTGGTGAAATAATCTTTCCGACCTCAGTTATTAAGTCAACATCTAAGTCCTTAAGTTCGGCCTCATGAACAAACTGTCTATCATATTCTCTTGAAATTTGCTCCTGTCTTTCAAAAGTTAATTGTTCTACGGCAACAGGAATCGTTTCTTTATCAGATCGCTGAAGGCAGCGACCATCACTTGTTAAATGAACATATTTAGTGCTTTTATCGACTGAAAAAAATAAAATTATTTTCCCGTCTATTTCAATTTTTTTTGCCGTAACATTTTGTAATGGCGTGTCTTTGTAAACGTTACTTTTATATGCTTCTAACAACTGGTCGATAGTTGCATTATTATGTTCAATTCCAGTTATTCTTCCATCATCTTCTACTCCAATAAGCAGATCACCACCATCAGCGTTAGAAAATCCGACTAATGTTTCTCCAATATCTTTAGCAATGCTTTTTGGGTCGCGTTTCTCTTTATTCTCTGGTGGACCAGACAACCCAGTTTTAAATTCCCTAAAATGACATTCTCCTTGCTCGATTATATTTTTTATTTTTTCAGGGAGGTAAAGGATTTCTTCCATGTTGATGCGTTTTATTTTTTCAAATGTAATTGCAAAAAATAAATAAACCTAATATAACACGCATCTCAAAGCGTTCAAAAATTGGTTAACTAATATTAAATAAGCTAATTTCTGCAAATGAGTATTTTATAGAGCAGTTTTCAAATCTACATTTTGATAATGAGTTGTAGAGTTTAACTAACGGCAATAATAAGAGTCTAATTATCAATAACTTTAACAGTTAAATGAAAGTATATATTCTTTCACCATCTCAAAAACTTCAGTCCCTATTCCGATCATATTTATAATGAATTGAGGTCGGGCATTATAAGAAAATATGGTGAACTGATCAGTAAGAATGATAGCCGTTTTGACTTGATTAAACGTATCTGCTATTTTCCGTTCAGGAAATTAGGTAGAAATAGCCAAGCCTTTTTCATCAGTGATCTGGAACTATTTGAGTTTTTTCAAGCTATAGAGCAAACGTTAAAATATTATGGGTCAGCTGAGCAAGCGGAAGTTGGGCAGAGCCCTACTTAATGCCCTCTAAGCTATTGCTATGAGGGTTTTTAGGATCCTCCGGGGATCCTTTAGCCTATTGAAGGCTGCCAGAAAGGCGAAAATAGGATACCACAGGGGATTCCCTCTGTATAATTATTTTTGGTAGTTTGAAAAAACAGTAGGATAGAGGTTTAATATGGCGTTGTCTTACAGAAGGATTTCCCCTCGCGCATTTGCGGCCTGCAAAACTCCTAACGCTCATTACCTCGATTGGGTTTTGCTTTGGTGCTTACGGAATTGGCTTGTGTTTTAAACGACGGTAAGATGTTTAACACTTAATGCAGCAGCTCTCTTAGGCTTCTGGCATTCGGATTTTGCCTTGCCAGTGTTCCCGGCTCAAAATCAAACAATTGTTCCATGATGACTACTTTTTCGTAGGGAATGTCCTGAACGTCATCGACCAGAATCTTCCGGTAATTGTGAAATGTGTTTAAGGAAACACCCAGTATTTTAGGAAGAAGTTGTATTGCTTTTCGGTATTGCCACACGTTTAGGTTGTACAAATATTCATTGATCCTGTATTTGCTAATCGGTTCGTTCATAACATTAGTTTTAAGGGTGTATACGATTTTAGTTTACGGTGGTGGTATTGCTTACATAGAGTACAGTTTGTGTAATGTCAATCAGGTAGATGACCTCAATCAGCTTTTCCAGATACTCTTTTACAATTACCATTGCGCTTCCATCCTCAATGACCTCATCAATGGTTGTCCGACGATAGGCATATTCAACAATCCGGCTCAACATTAACCGCCATTCGTTCAGGCTTAGAAAACTGAAAAAATCTTTAAAAAAGCAATGGGTGTTTTTAATCTCTTCCTGAGAAAGACTTTTAAAATGGGTGCTTATTAATACGTTGTAATAACGGGTGAGGTCTTTTGCACAAGGTGAGGCATTGGAAGAAGCACAATGAAGCGAGAATTTTGTACTCTTACAAAAGAAGATGTGTCCGGCTTCTAAAAGTTTAAGTAAACATCTGTAATTATAAAAATACTCTTCGCTTTTACCGTGTTGTATGGTGCTGCACGCAGAGCGAATCAGGTCGTGGATTTGTGTGCGGAAGGCTTCTATGTCAATTTCATATCTGCAAAAGTCCGCAATGAAGGTGTGAGGGTTTAATATCTGCTTATCCGTAAGCTGATTGTACCGAAGTTTGTTTTTGTTGCTCATTATTAAAG
This sequence comes from Pedobacter caeni, assembly GCF_900129215.1. Taxonomy (GTDB): domain Bacteria; phylum Bacteroidota; class Bacteroidia; order Sphingobacteriales; family Sphingobacteriaceae; genus Pedobacter; species Pedobacter caeni. Next base: position 730,113 of record NZ_FQUQ01000001.1, read on the forward strand.
GGTTTTAATAACAAGCCTCGGACTAAATAATTATCGCAGCTGTTTTTAAATAGGGCTGGTAACTCGCTTAATCTGTTGCAGCTAGGTTCTGGTAAACCCGCCAAACCTTTCGGAATGGATCTCAGCAACATACATAAGCGAGCACCAGCCCTATTAATTTATAGGGTGGTGGATGCTACACTTACGCTCGCTGAGATTAAATTTACCAGATTTAGCTGCGAGGCTCGTATGCAATCCTAATTTTTCGTGACTAGAATTACAAAAGTATAATATTTAATTAATAACAATTTTTATCAAACTTAGCATTTAATAATGTAAAACACAAATTAAATAACAAATAACATTAATATATTGACGTAATACATTATTTAAATGAATAATATGATTGTTTCGTGAGTGCTATATTTGTTGTACATCAGTTTATATGAGTAAAATAACTTATAACCGCATAAAGTCAGTATTGGCTGAAAAAAAGAAGACGAACAAGGATTTGGCAGACACTTTAAAGATCGCACCTGAAACAGTTTCCAGTTGGTGTACAAATTCGGCACAGCCATCTATTAAAAAACTGTTTGAAATCGCCGTTTATTTGGACGTAGAAGCAGGTGATTTACTGGTTTCTTCCAAAAAAGCCTAAATTCAGTTATCAATAGATCAAAATGGCAGAAGAAGGATACGTTAAAGTACTTTTTCAATTTTATAGTAACGTGCTGGATCAGGAAACCGTTGAGACAATGTGGGCTGTAACTATTGATAAAGAGAAAGGATTGTACAAACTCGATAGTATTCCTTTTTATGCCCCCAATGTGGCAGCTGAAGATATTATTTATGCGGAATTTGATGAAGATCAGGAACGGTTAACGTACAGATATACCGTAGAACCTTCTGGAAATTCTACGGTACAGGTTGTGATATTGGATTCTGCGACAGAAACTAATGACATTAGAAGCCTGTTTGATGCTTTAGGCTGTTCTAGTGAGAAAGCCCATGAAGGGTATTTTGTAATTGATGTTCCATTTGCTCTGAATTACACCTCTGTTCAAAATAAACTAACTGAATTACAAGAATTAGGCATCTTAGATTATGCAGAACCTTGTTTATCTGAAAAGCATAGCATCAGCTAAAATTCAGAAAACTTTTCTTCCTCAGTTTGTTCATGTCAACACCAACTTTTATATCCAGAATCTTTGCATAGTGTTGCGTAGTGCGAATATTAGTATGCCCAAGCATCTTTGATACGCTTTCAATCGGCACGCCATTTAACAGGGTTACCGTAGTAGCAAAAGTATGGCGTGCAATATGAGAAGTTAGTTTCTTCTCAATACCGCACAGGTCTGCTATTTCTTTCAGGTATTCATTCATCTTTTGGTTACTGGGTACAGGAAGTAAATTACCATTATTGATACAAACCTTGTTTTCTGCATACTGATCTATTATGTTAATTGCTGTAGGCAGTAGGGGGATAGCAGAGCGGGTCTTTGTCTTTTGTCTGTTAGTGAAAATCCACCGTTCTCCGTCATTTCCTTTTTGGATATGCGATTGTTTTAGTTTAAACACATCGACATAAGCGAGTCCGGTGAAACAGCAGAAAATAAACACATCCCGAACCTGTCTTAATCTTTCAGATATAAACCGTTTAGCTACGATCTGAGAGAGTTCTTCGTGATTGAGGTAATGACGGTCAACATTCTTTGTTTTGCCCTTATAAGCAATAAATGGATCTTTTTCCATCCAACCCTTTTCTAAACAAAGCCGAAGGATTTTTCCTAGATTTTTGATGTTTTTAACGACATAGTTATTCGCACAATTTTTATCAGATCTTAGATAATAATCAAAATCATTTAGAAAAGCCTGATCAATATCCCTAATGTCTTTATCAATGACCCCATATTTTGAAGTTATGAAGGTCAAAAGGTGTTTTTCTAATACTTTGTAGCGGTTTAATGTGCCCTGTACATAGTCCTTACCCACCAAAGATTTCATCTTCTCATTATGATCTTTGATTGCTTCTATTAAGGTATGAGCGTTATCAGCTTTGCCCAGATACTTGTTTTTAATTGCTTCGGCGGTAATAAACAAACCGGAATTAACTACCGCCTGATGTGCAAGATAAACGGAGTTTTGCAATTGATCCAGATACACATTAAGCATCTTAACATCTTCTTTAGATCCGATAACACGCCCAGCTCTGGCATTCCACCGGCCAGGTTCGCAATCCCGACTGGTTGCGATTTCCGCACGTTTGCCCTGAACGGTAATTCTCATGTAGATAGGAACGTTGCCGCTGATGTAGTTCTTTTGCTTTTTCAGATAGAAAAGCAGGCTAAAATTAGTTTTCATCATTCAATCATTAAGGGTGAAACAAAATTAGCTTTGCTGCTTAACGTCTACAAGATGTTCAATTAATAACTACCTGTTCAGTAGTTGATTAAGTTGGATCCGGTGAGTAGGGTGGATCTTTAAAATTACTCACCGAATCGCTCACTTTTATTATGCGAATCGGTGTAAGTTTTGATACCCCTGAAAAAAACAAAACCCTGCTAACATTGTGTTTGCAGGGTTTTATACGTTTTGATGATGAATCTTGTGATCCCGCTGGGATTCGAACCCAGGACCACTACATTAAAAGTGTAATGCTCTACCAGCTGAGCTACGGAATCGTCTTCGATGTTTTGAAGAGCGGCAAAGATAGAATTTTAAAATTAAGTTACCAACCTAATCCTATTAAATCTGAAGTTTTGCCCCCTGAATCTCGTAAGGTATTGAAATCCAGCTAAAATGTTTTTGTATCAAAAATCAAAATAATCACTGATCTTTTGATTAAAGAGGAAAATGTCAGAAGAACCGGCTTTTCCTCTTTAAAAAATCGGGTTTATTGGAGTTTGTTGACCCCCATTAATCTGCTACCACCTTTTAACCGGAAGTTTTCTTTTGTTGTTCCGGTTTTCGGATCTAACTCCGTTAAGCCCGAGAAAGCATCCACAGCATTGTTTGAAATAAAATAGATTTTGCCATCTGCAAGAAAAGGTTGCTGATAGCAGAAAAAGTTATCTACAGGGATGTTTAGTTTTGTTGCTTTTTTGGTGTTCACATCAATAGAAGTCCAGTACCAGATGTCATCGCGGTATTTTGTTCCATGCGTACCACCACTGTAATACCCTGCAGGTTTAGAAGAAATCTTCGTATAGACCTTGCCGTCATGAGCAAATAAGGCATTGAAATCACTTGGATATATGTAGTCTTTAATGCTCAGTTGAAAACCAGCATCAAAAGCAGTTTGTCCTTTTTTGATGCGCAGAATTTTTGATTCAGGCGTTTGTGTTTTCATATTGCTTACTGCCACCATATATAGATCTCCTGTTACTGCATCCACGTTCCAAAGTGGATGATCGCCAAATAAACCAAGATTAGAAGCTTTAGCATATAGCGTAGTACTTTCATATTTTTGAGTGGCGATGTCAATTACTGCGAGGTATACATTCTCATCATTCGGCACAATTTGCCAGGCTGCAGTTCTGGTTCCATATTGCAGATCAACAAAAAGTTTTCCTTCTTTCTCTGCGATCACCAATTGTCCGGCAGCCTCATAGCTGGCTCCTTTGGTTAAAGCGGTCAGGTCGATTTCGCCTGTACGAACCATAGTAGCCGGGTTAAAAGTTTGGATTTTCATTCTTCCTTTTGAAGAGTCCCAGTAATAACCTTTATCTGCAGTACTGATATGGAAATTCCCTTCTTCGGCGTCGCTGCTGAAAGGCGTTTCCAGAAAGCCACTCTCCACTACAGCTCCCGAAGCGTTCACTTCCAGGCGCTGGATACCTTTTTTTGAATCGCTGTTCAACTTATAGATGTATTTACCAAATACACGACCACCTGCAGAATAACCCAGCTGATAACCACCTGTCAGACTCGAGATCTGGAATTCTCCGGCAGGAAGGCCTTTAGATGGATTGATCTTTCCTGACCAGTTAGCTTCTCCATTGTAAATGATCCAGGTGCTTTTTGGATCTTCTGTTGGTGGTGGGGTAACGACTTTTGAATCCTTCTTGCAAGCAAAGAGCACTGCACACATCGTTATCAGTAGAATGGGTTTGATTTGTTTAAACATGGTTTTTAGTATTTATGATTATAAAGAAATTGTGAGTTTAAGGTGAAATGTCCTGCCCGGTTTTTCTACGTACAGGTTATCAAATAGCTGTTGATTGGTGAGGTTATGGCATTCCAGACTCAGACTGCCATTGGGTTGAGCTAATTTTTGCATGATGCCTATCGTGTGGTTCTGCTGGCCCATTCTGCCGTCCTGTGGCAACCAGAATTTGTGGTTGGCATAGCCCGCAGGAAAGGACTCAAAGAAACCAATGGAACCAGGAGCAGTATCATCGTTGTTCTGACTGTAGAACCGATGGGTATAGCTGTAATACCAGTATAACTCTGTGGTACTTCCTTTCTGAAGAAAATCTTTGAAATGTAATCTTGCCTGTACATTCCCAAACAGGGGAGGTGTATTCGCCAGACGCCCCTTGTAGATAGGTGTTTCCAGCAGCGGACCATAAGAATATAGCCTGGTCAGGTAATTCCTCACATCCTGATAAGTGGCATTTGCGGTAAGAGAGAGCAGGGCGAAAGGGCGGTACTGGATATCAAGCTCAATTCCCTGTATTTTTACTTTGTCCTGGTTCAGGTAATAAGATTTAGGAATGTCCCGGTACAACTGGATCAGCTGACTGGTGTTTCTGATAAAGTAATTGGCCATGATTTCTACTGCACCTACGCCCCGCTTACGACTGTTATATTGGAGTTGAATATTGTAATTGTGACTACGTTCCGGTTTTAAATTGAAATTTCCGCTGGTTTTTATCGCATCGCCGTAAACCTCCACGTCATCTGGTAACCGGACGGCGTATTCATAAGAAACTTTGGTTAGCCATCGTACATGAGGCCGGTAGCTTAGTCCTTCCATCCATCCCCATTTATTTTCTGAATTCTTTTCTATTGTTTCTCCTCCTTCAGCCTGATAGTTGGAGAATCCGGAAGTATTCATATAGTAATGTTTCAGGGCAATCATATTTTCCAGTTTGTGATTAAACAACCAGGAGTGGAGCCCTGCCGCAGTGATATTTTTGCGGTAACTGGCAGGAGTCTGATAAACATCGAGATCGGTAAAGGCAGTGATGCCACCCAATGGATCCGACCCGATGCGTTTATTGCTGGTGTACACGTTGTTAAATTCCAGGGCATGCTGAGGATTGATCCGGTAGGTGGCATTGAACCTCAGTGAGGTGATTTTATAGTCTAAAGACAGGTCTCTTCCGGTGCCATTGAGCTCCCTTCTGCTTTGCGGACTGGAATCTTCTCGCATTAGAAAGTTGCCGTATTTGTCATATTTATTGAGGCTGGTATCCCGGAATATGGTACTTACCCAGCTGTAGGAGCCTACCGCATTGAGCTCAAGTTTGTTGTTGAAGAGCTTTTTATCGTAACGGAGCATCGGAGTGATGTTCTTTTCATCCGAATAAGCATGGAGGGCAAAGTACCTTGGGTTGGTGAAAGGGATAAACGGAATGCCCTTATAGAAACTGGAGCCAATGATGGTAAAGCGGAAGTCGTCTGCCCAGGATTGATGGCGGAGACCGACGTAAGCTTCGGCAGTGATTGTTTTGGTTTTATTGTTGAGGTATTTTACCCTTTCATAGCCAGGATTAGAACTATTCGGGCTATCATAATATTCTCTTTGCTCTTTGTAATCGTTATCTGAATAAGCGAAAGAAGCATTGATTCCGCTGTAGAATTGGTTTTTCCGGTCAGGTGCATATAAAGTAAGCGAAGCCCGGTGAGTGTTGTAACTGCTCACTTCGTAAGAGAGGTCTACGGTTGGTTTTGCAGGATATCGGCTGACGAAATTAATGGCACCTCCCAAGGCATCTGCGCCAAGGGAAACCGGTAAAACCCCTTTATAAACCTCCACACGATCAAGCGTGTTCACCGAAAGCAGGCTGGGATCAAAACTATGTCCAAATACAGACAGGGGAATTCCATCTTTAAAAAGTGTAATTGCTTTGCCTTCCATTCCGTTTAACGAAATATTGATCGGAGCACCGAGGTAACCATCGCTTCGCAGCCTGACCCCGGGCGATCTGTTGATGAGATCCAGCAGGTTCCCACTTTCAGCATGTACCTTTTTAACGTCAACCACCGTAATGTTGACCGGAGATTCTTTTATTTCAGTAATTTTTGTACGGGTCTTGATTTCTACCTCTTTCAGGTTTTCGGCTTTCCTGATGCTGTCTTTTTTGGTCTCCTGAGCTGCAACAGTGCCGATCAGAAATACCCAGGTGATGCTGAGCAGGGACTTTTTGTAGAAGTTATATATGATCATCCTTTTTTTAGAAGCCCTTAATCATGTGTATTTAAAGGCGATGCAAAAATAACCGGAGCAGAAAGGGACTGGTTACCAATAAGGGATGAAGAATTATGAATTTGGGATTATTTATTATTTGCTTAATTTAGACGCTTTCCAAATAACATGAAGATAGGAATATGAAGTTTAGTCTGGAGTCGAATTTTCTGGAAGAGTTGTATTACGATCAGGCTGCAGCCACGGTTATTTCGGATGGTTTCGTTTTTGAAACAAAAGCGTCTTTGGATCATGAGTTTGGAAACATCAGCTATCAGGAAAGTGAATTAGGGATAGGTTCCGTGCTAAACGGACATTACCGGATGGATAAGGATCTGCTCTTTAATTCAGAGATGGAACAGCCTTGTCTGGAAATGCATTTCAACCTGACCAATCCGGTTCGTTTTGGTGAAAAGGGGAAGAAGGGGCAATTGGTGGCGGGTATGGAGCAGAATTTGTTGAGCTTAAAAGCAGGGAAAGGTTTTGTGGAGTTTGAGGAAGGGAAAGCATACGAAACTTTCGACATCCACTTGTCGGCCGGATTTCTGGACCAATGGCATGGACAACATAAGATCCTGGATCAGTTTATCAAAGGAATGAATGGAGATGCCTCTGCACAGCTTTTTAAACAAGCCTTACCGGTTACTCCGGCCATGAAACGCATCATTTCGGAAATGAAAACCTGCCCTTTTTCGGGATTAACACGTAAAATCTTTCTGGAAGCTAAAGTACATGAGCTTTTTGCCTTACAACTGGATTTGTGTGATGTGTATGCAAATATAGGACAGAAGCAATCACTTAAATCTGCTGATATAGAAAAAATACATGCCGCTAAAAATTATATCACCCTGAACAGCAGCACACCATGTTCTATTATTGAATTGGCACATAAGGTTGGAACAAACGATTTTAAGTTAAAAAAAGGCTTTAAAGAATTGTTTGGGACTACCGTATTTGGTTATCTGCAGCAGGTCAGGATGGAAGAGGCCAGGCAATTTCTACAAGAGAAGGAAAAGAATGTAGGGGAGATTGCTGAGCTTTTGGGCTACCAAAACCTGTCGAACTTTACCGCAGCCTTCAAACAATACTGGGGATATCCACCGAGTACGATCCTGAAAGGTGTTAAAAACGGGTAGCACCTATCTGGTGTAATTTCAAATACTTTCGTGTTTTCCGAAGAAATATGCAAGTCCCGATTGGTGTGGTTATTGCTGCAATTTAATTTAATAAATTCTGCTTAAACGTTTATTTTCCTTCATTTTTAAGCGTTTTCTTACAGCCTGATTTCCTGAAAATTGGTGCTTTCAGAAAAAAACTTAGGAATAATTTGGAAATGAAAGTATAATAAGACAAATTTGTGAAAGTAAATGAAACTATTTGAAAGTTTCGTTTTATTAAAAGCTGCTATTATGAACAGACTTCAATTGATACAGAATTTAGCTGCCGGCACCCAATGGGATGTGATCATCATTGGTGGAGGAGCTACAGGTTTGGGTATTGCTATGGACGCAGCCACTCGTGGTTACAAAACTTTGCTGGTAGAACAAGCGGATTATGCCAAGGGGACTTCCAGTAAGGCAACGAAACTGGTACATGGTGGTGTCCGTTATATGGCCCAGGGTGATCTTGGTCTGGTTCGTGAGGCTTGTCATGAGAGAGGCTTGTTATTGAAAAATGCACCTCACCTTACAAAAAACGAGACTTTTGTCATTCCGAACTATTCCTGGTTCAACAATGTGAAGTATACCATAGGGTTGAAGTTTTATGATTTGCTGGCGGGGAAGCTGAGTCTTGGTGCTTCGAAATACATCAGCAGAAAGAAAACAATTGAAGCTTTGCCTTCAATCCGGCAGGAAGGGCTGAAAGGTGGGGTAACTTATCATGACGGTCAGTTTGACGATTCCCGTCTGGCTTTGAACATTGCACAGACAGCGATCGAAAATGGTGCAACTGTACTAAATTACATGAAGGTAGAGGGTTTACTGAAAAATGACAAAAAGAAAGTAAACGGTATAAAAGTGAAAGATATAGAAACTGGTAATAGCTATGAAGCGGTCGGTAAGATCGTGATCAATGCAACTGGTGTCTATGTAGATAATATCCTGAAAATGGACAAACCTGAAGCGCCACATCTGGTGCGTCCGAGTCAGGGGGTGCATTTAACGTTGGACCGTTCCTTTATGATCGGCGAAAATGCCCTGATGATCCCGGAAACAGACGATGGCCGTGTGCTTTTTGCAGTGCCATGGCACAATAAACTGATTGTAGGTACAACGGACACCTTGGTGGATCATGCGGAACTGGAGCCAAGAGCGTTGGAAAGCGAGATCGAATTTATCCTTTCTACAGCAGGAAAATACTTCGTAAAGAAACCACTTCGTTCGGATGTACTGGCGGTATTTGCGGGTTTACGGCCACTGGCCGCACCAAAAAGCGAGGGTTCGAAAACAAAAGAAATCTCCAGAAGTCATAAGATCATTGTTTCGGATTCGGGCATGATCACGATTACTGGCGGAAAATGGACCACTTTTCGCCGGATGGCACAGGATACTTTGGATAAAGCGATTGAAAAGAACTTCCTGCCGGCAAAAAAATGTGTAACCGAAGAATTGCATATTCATGGATATGTGCCGGCACCAGACCGTGCCGATCCTTTACATTTTTATGGGGCAGACATCACAGGAGTACAAAAACTCATCAATGAAAATCCGGCTTTGCTGGAAAGACTGTTGCCGGAATACCCGTATACCAAAGCCATGGTGGTATGGGCGGTTAGAAACGAATATGCCCGCAGGATAGAAGATGTGCTGGGCCGTCGTTTCCGTTTGTTGTTCCTGGATGTCCATGCCGCAGTTAAAGCTGCTCCGGCAGTTGCCGCAATACTAGCAGAAGAGCTGCAACTGGATCAGGCCTGGATGGCACAAGAGCTTCAGGACTTTACAGAACTGGCAAAAACGTATACACTCGTTTAGCCTTTTGATTTTAACCAAAATAAATATTATACCTAATTAAACCTTATATCATATGAATCCAGACCAAAAATTCATACTCGCACTAGATCAGGGAACCACGAGCTCCCGCGCCATCATTTTTAACCACGATGGAGAGGTGGTTGCGGTAGCCCAGAAACCATTTGAACAGATTTTCCCTAAACCGGGATGGGTGGAACATGATGCCAATGAAATCTGGTACTCACAATCTTCTGTAGCAGCAGAGGTGATTGCAAAATCGGATTTAAACGGATTAAATATTGCAGCAATCGGGATTACGAACCAACGTGAAACGACCATTGTATGGGATAGGGAAACCGGAATCCCGGTGTACAATGCGATTGTATGGCAGGACAGGCGAACGGCTAAATATTGTGACGAGCTGAAGGAAAAAGGATGGTCGGATAAGATAAAGGAAAAGACAGGACTGGTGATTGATGCCTATTTCTCAGGAACCAAGGTGAAATGGATTCTGGATAACGTAAAAGGAGCAAGGGAAAGAGCTGAGAATGGCGAGCTTTGTTTTGGCACAGTTGACAGCTGGCTGGTTTGGAAGTTTACGCGTGGTGCAATGCACATTACCGATGTTTCCAATGCAAGCCGGACCCTGATGTTTAACATCCATACAATGGAATGGGACAAAGAATTACTGGAATTATTGACCATCCCGGAAAGCATGCTTCCTGAAGTGAAACAAAGCTCAGAAATCTATGGAGACACCGTAACCACACTTTTTGCATCTAAAATTCCAATCGCCGGAATCGCCGGTGATCAGCAGGCTGCCTTATTCGGGCAGATGTGTGTGGATGCCGGGATGACTAAAAACACATACGGCACAGGATGTTTTATGTTAATGAATACCGGACATAAACCGGTGCTTTCTAAAAACAACCTGCTCACTACCGTAGCCTGGAAGATTGATGGCAAAGTAACTTATGCACTCGAAGGTAGTGTTTTTGTGGGTGGGGCAGCGATCCAATGGTTGCGTGATGGTCTTGGAATTATCCGGACCTCGGCAGAAAGTGAAAAGCTGGCAGCCTCGGTAGAGGATAATGGAGGAGTATATTTTGTACCTGCATTAACTGGTTTAGGTGCACCTTACTGGGATCAATACGCCCGTGGGGCAATCTTTGGAATTACTAGAGGAACCACCTCTGCGCATATTACCCGTGCAGCATTGGAAGGCATTGCTTTCCAGGTGCAGGACCTGTTGAAAAGCATGGAGTCAGACTCAGGCAAAAAATCGACTGAACTTCGTGTAGATGGTGGTGCGGTAGAAAACAATGCACTGATGCAATTCCAGGCCGATATTTTTGGCAGCAATGTGATTCGTCCGAAAGTGTTGGAAACTACGGCCCTTGGTGCAGCTTACCTTGCCGGATTGGCGGTAGGTTACTGGAAAAGCGTAGACGAGATCAAGAAACAATGGGCAGTAGAGAAAAAGTTCGAGCCTGAAATGGAAAAAGATAAAGCTAAAGAACTGCTTCATTACTGGAAAAAAGCAGTAGAAAGAACCAGAAACTGGTCGGAAGAATAGCTAAAAGCATCCTTTAAATCTTAATAAAAACACCTTGCTTTTACGCAGGGGGAAGAGGTTATTTTGAACCTTTCCTCCCTGCGGAGGAAGACTATTGCCCAAAATTTTCAATCCATAACAACCAAAAATAAACATTATGACACCATTTATTGCAGAAATGATTGGTACTATGCTGCTCATTCTATTGGGCGACGGCGTAGTAGCCAATGTGGTCTTAAAAGACACAAAAGGAAATAACAGTGGCTGGATCGTGATCACGACCGCCTGGGCGCTGGCCGTATTTGTTGGAGTAGTGGTGGCCGCACCTTATAGCGGTGCACACCTGAATCCGGCAGTAACTGTGGCACTGGCCATCAGTGGTGCTTTTCCATGGGCAGATGTACCCGGATATATTGTTGCCCAGTTTTTAGGCGCAATGATGGGTGCTTTTCTGGTATGGCTTACCCATAAGGATCATTTTGACCGTACCGAAGATGCCGGAGCTAAAATGGCGGTATTCTGTACCGGACCCGCAATCAGAAATTACGGAATCAATTTCATCTGTGAACTGGTAGGGACCTTTGTATTGGTATTCACTATTTTTCACATCACAGGGGCAGAAATCGCAGAGACCAAACAAGTGGTAGGCCTGGGTTCCGTAGGTGCATTGCCGGTGGCCATGCTGGTCTGGGTAATCGGTCTCTCTCTTGGAGGAACTACCGGATATGCCATTAACCCGGCCAGAGATCTTGGGCCGAGAATCATGCACATGATCCTTCCGATCAAAAATAAAGCGGGAAATGACTGGGATTATGCCTGGATCCCGGTAGTTGGACCACTTACAGGAGCTGCGCTGGCCGCATTCCTTCATTTGATGCTAAAATAAAGAAATATGAATAGTTTAAAGAACGTTGGGGTAGCTGTTGCTATGTTGTTGCTATCTGTGCCAACACTTCAGGCTCAGGATAGCACTGCCCTGAACCAGAGTGAAAAGATTAAAAAATATAAACCTTTTGATGCAAACCTGCAGCTTCGGAGCCTGTACATCTGGAGAGGATTTAAAGTGTCTGATGCACCGATATCGAATGTGGACCTGCATTACAAATCTAAAGACGGAAGCTTTCAGACGGGGTTCTGGGGAGGTGCAAGTCTCAACGGGAATTACAAAGAGTTCGACTATTATGTGAGTTATACTAAAAAAGGCTTTACGATAAGTGTGTGGGATATTAACAATTTCAGCGATTTTCCAAATGCCAATCTCTTTAATTATAAGAAAGGAACTACCTCACATTTTATTGATGCAGGGATCGCTTACAAGTTTGATTTCAAACTGCCTTTAACGTTAAGCTGGAATACAATTGTAGCGGGAAGAGATACTTATGTAAAAAATAACGGAAAGTTAGGAAACGCCTATTCCAACTATGTACAGCTGGATCAGGTGCTTTGGCAAGATGAGGAAAACAGCAATCTGCATGTATTTGCAGGTGGTGGTTTTGCTTTCGGCAGAGAGCAGAACTTCTATGGCAACCGTCCGAATGTGGTAAATGCCGGGCTGACCTATAACAAGGACCTTTTACTGTTTAAATACCGCCTTCCGGTTTCTGCAACAGCGATGTTTAATCCTGAACGTAAAATTGGCACCTTACAACTGGTAGCGAGCATCTTTTAACCAGGTATTCTGAACGTTAAACTTTTTAACGCTATTTGTACTTATAAATTGGATATAACTACAGAGAAATTTAACTTAGTGGAATATTCAAATAAAGAGAATTTAAAAAGGTTTAAAACAATTGAAAATGATTGGACTAAAAAAACTGTACATCACCTTTTTACTGACTCTTGTCGGAAGTTTTGCTTTTTCGCAGAAAAACATCAGGATGGTTTGCAAAAGCTCCCTTAGTGCAGATAGCCTGAAAAGGCCGCTTTTCGTGATTGTGATCAAGAACGAAAACATTATTTTAGAAGGCAAAAAAATAGACAGTTCATTTAGCAGGAGAGTAGATACCAGGCATATTGACAAATTAGACGTGCTGAAAGACGGTGCTGCGACAGCGCTATATGGCTCGAGGGCCCAATATGGTGTAGTTATCGTCACCATGAAAAAGAGTTATCCCAGAAAGGCCTACAGGGAACTACAGAAGTATGCTGCTTTATAATTCTACGCCATAAACTGATTGGCTAATGACATCGGTTTAAATAATTCAGAAAGGATTCCCGGCAGGCTTAGCTTAACGGGGATCTTTTTTTTTATGGCTGAATTGTCAAAAGCTAAACCGGATAACTATATATTGGCATATATTTTGCAAATTCGAAGCCATATGATTAAAAAGCTGAACTGTTTGTTGGTCCTGTGCGCTTTCCTCCTGGTAAAGAGCGGCCCACTCTATGCGCTTACTTTTAATCAATTGAACATCACACATGTTGCAGATCAGCAGGAGGAAGAAAACCCTGATGATGACAGCAACAGGGGAGAAAGAGCAGAAACTCTTGATGAAGACTTTACCAGCCAGAATGATCTTGCAGTTCCCGTTAAGAGTCTGGCTAAACTATGTCCTGTTTTTACCTTTCCAGATACCTTAAAGGTATACATCACCCTGAGTAATCCGCCTCCGGACCCGCTGGTTTAGGTCAAACCAGGAACATCAGAATTCAAATATTTTCTACAATAATTAATATAAATATGAAATATCCTTTAATATTTAAGGGTTCTTTATTAGGACTTTTATTGACTGCCTGTGCCATCACAGTAAATGCACAAAAAATCGAAGAACGAGAGCTGAAAGTAAATGTGGACAAGATTGGTCATTCTACCGAACAGTTAAAAAAACTGGAACCTGTTACTTTTCAGTACGATACAAAAAAATACAACTACCTTAAGCTGCCGGCAGGACAGCAATATGGCTTTTTAGCCAGCAATGTACAACCCGAATTTCCAGGAATGGTGTATGAAAATTCAAAATCATACCCAGCAGGGAAGAACGACTCGAAAATTATGCGCTATAATGAAGTGGAAACAGCACAGCTGATCCCTGTATTGGTTGCGGCTATTAAAGAGCAGCAGGCACAGATCGAGTTGTTAAAGAAAGAAGTGAATCTCTTGAAAGAGAAGTCCAAATAGTCGTTTTTTTAGTTCTAGTACAATGAAAAGGCCATCTTCGGATGGCTTTTTATGTTATTGGACAGGCATCAGAGCCACGAGCATCATTTCTTTTTCCTTGCCTCTTAGTTTGATGGAGCCCAGGGTAGTGAGGTTATACCTGCTGGTAATGCCCAGCTCAGTGATCAGATCAGCAGAAGCAATGATCTCCTGATTGAACTCCTTACACAGGCTTTGGATTCTTGAGGTGGTATTGAGCACATCGCCGGAATAGGTGATGTCCCTCTTGATAATTCCAACCTCTCCGGCAATGACCTTTCCGCAATGGATCCCTGCTTTAAATGCAGGAACAATCCCATAATGTTTCAGGTATTTCTCTTTCAAGCTGCTGATGTGTGTTTTGATGTCGAAAAAGCAATTGATGCATTTGCCATTTTCAATTCCATCTTCGTATTTCCAGGCTACCACTACTTCGTCACCCACGTATTGATAGATCTCTCCTTTATTGTCGATAATGGGGTTTGTGATGTCACTGAAGAAGTCTTTTAACAATTCATGATACTTCTGATCGCCAAGATTTTCGGCAATACTGGTAGAGGAATTGATGTCAAGGAACATGAAGATCCTGCGCTCTTCTTTTGGGGTATTGTATTTTCCGCGAATAATGTCCCAGAAAATCCCATGGCCAAACTTGCTGTTGATCTGTAAGAGAAATTGCGTGATGGCGACGATGACAGACCATACCAATCCATTTTTAGCCATCCGGAGCAGGTCTGGTCTGCCTAATAGGGTAAGTATGACATTGATGATGATAATGATCAGGATAAAAGAAACGGTAACCGCAATAACCGTATAAGCGTATGATTTATCCTGGTATTTGACATTGACATAAAAAACAAGAATACTGCCCCCAACAATGGCTCCGAAAAGCCCTGCACCAATGTTTATCGCAATAGCCAGTGGAAAAGAATAATTAGCAGCAGGACCACTGGAAATATGACTGTACACGACCATATGGTCGTATACCGCAATGATAAAACCTATGATCATCCAGGAGACCATGATGATGAAAAGCTGTTTTAACTTGAACTGCAGTCTTCTGTTCATTACTATTAAATCTTCCCTTTGGTTTTGGTTGATTTAAATTTACACCTTTATTTCAAGATTGCCGGCAATAAATAGTTTTGTACGATTTTATCTGCCTGAACATGCCCATAAGGCTTATTAAATGCTTTTGAGGTGATGATCACCACAAGCGGTAAGTCTTTAAAAATGATAAATTCGTTTCCACCGTTTCCAGCGCAGTAATAGGTTTCGTAATTCTTCCCCTTGTACTTAATGGTTTTATTCCAGAACAAATAGCTATAGAATTCATTATCCCGCTCAGGAATCTGAATTTGCTTTGTCAGCGTTTTTTGTACCCATGCTGCAGGAAGTACTTGCTTGCCATTCCATAGGCCATTGTTTTTATACAACTGTGCGTATTTTGCATAATCGAGGGATCTCATTTGAAGGCTGCCTGCGGTATTTGCCACTTTTTGCGGCGTATACTGCCATTGGTAGTTGGTAATATTTAACGGTTTGAAGAGTTTTTGATCAGCATATTTTTCCAGGCCACCAGGAACGTTCTTATCTAAAATATCTCCCAGCAGCACGACTCCTGCGGTAAAGTAATCCCATTTTCCTCCATTGGTTTTGGCAGGATCTATAGATAAATCTAAGCTGAACTTTACCCAGTTCTCTGTAGGATACATATTTTCTTCATTTCCTGGCGAATCACTATTGATGTCTGAACCGTTAAATGCGGAGCTCATCGTAAGCAGGTCTTTTATTTTTACACTGTCTTTCTTTGTGTTATAGTTTGCATAGGATTTTAAATCATAAAAAGAACTGAGTATTTGGTCTTCATTTTTAATATGCCCATCGTTTATGGCTATTCCCGCAAGGGTAGAGGCGAACGATTTCCCTGCCGATCGGGTATCGTGTAATGTGTTTCTGCTGGCCTCATTAAAATACTCTTCTATTAAGAGCTGACCATTGTGAACTGCAATTACACTTGTAATCTGCTTTAGGTTACGAGCCGCAATGTCCTTGTTTAACAGTTCAATTTTACTCCTGTTAAATGGTAAACCCGAAATTTCCCAACCGCTGTCCGGAAGTATGGCTTGTACCCTGATTTGTTCAGCACTTACCTCAGGAGTTTTTATGATCAGTTTAATTTCTCCTGTAGCGATTAAATCACCAACTTTGATTTTGTCATCTTTAGGAAGGACAATATATGGCCTGATTTCGATTTTGAGTATGTGGTTGCCTATAGTTAAGGCTTTTTCACCTCCATTTACTTTAAACTTGTCCCAAAGGTGTAACGACCAAAGGTTTTCTTCTTTGTCGCTTGTAAGGGGAATTCTTAAGGCTGTGGAGGTTTCTTTACTACTGCCAGGCCCAAAATTACATCCCGTATTAATATTCTCTTTATAGATCAGTTTATGGTCTACATAAAAAGTAAACTGAAGATTTCCTCTTTGTATCAGCTCCCCGGCTGACAATTCAGGGGCTAACTGATGGAGGTAGTTGGCTACCGAGTTGTTCAGAAAGATCCTGACGTTAAGATTTGATTTATAATTGAGGCTAAAAGACTGAAGGATATCAGATTTTTTATACAGATCTGATGGAATGTTTCCATCCATAAAAGTGATCTTTCCCCTGTTTAACCGATGTAGTTTCCCGGTAAGTCCATCGGTTTTAAAAAGATCAGTATTTTGGGCGGAAGCAACAAGACAGAAGAGGTTCAGCACCAGCAGAAATAAAGGTCGCATCATTTTTGTTTTAGATTGAAAAGCAAAACTATGCTTCTGCCAGCATTAAAAATTGTACAGAATTAACATTTGCCTTATTTTATGGAAAGTAATTTTAGATGTGCGGAGGGGTTTAATCCATTGACCTCCCTGAAACACCGGGTAAAATGACTTTGATCGGTAAACCCACATTCGTAGGCGATTTCTGTTAGGGATTGTTTTTTTAAGGAGATCAGAGAGAGGGCTTTTTCTACCTTCAATTTTCTGGCATATTCGCTTAAGGTACAGTGAAAATGTTTGGAAAAATCCCTTGAAAGATGGACAGGGTGTATTCCGGCTCTTTTTGACAAATCATCCAAAGTGAAAGTCTGTCCGGTCTGGTCATGAAGGATCTCTTCAATTACCTTTATCCATTTTGGTTTTTTGTCTGGCAATATATTGCTATCTGCTGCCAGTTTTGATAAGGTCTCTGTCAATAGGGTCTGTATGGAAAAGCCTGCATCTGCACCTTCAATTTTAGTAGCCCTGAAAATCTTATACATTAAAAGTTTGATATCCGGATTCCGGATATTAATGCTTCCCTGTAAATTATGGTCTGGTAAGGCGATATGGTCAAACCAATGCTTCTCGATTTCGAGATGAAAGCCTCTTGTAAATCCTTCCGGTTTGATGTTATAATGCGGTTCCTGCCAATTATGAAAAAGCAAACTCCCCGGACTACAGGTATAGGTTTCCTTTTTATTACCCTCAATCACATTGCCCTCAAGAATAAAAGTAAAATAAGCGTTCTCATGATAATGCCAATCCACTTTAGGGTGGGTATAAACAGTATCCGTCAATGTTAGTCCATCCAGCTCAATAGTCTCATTTGTTTGCCCATAGAATATGCCTTTTTGCAGGTTTTTCATAATTACAGCATTGATTTATTGCAAAGAACAACAAAATTATTGTCCGGTAGATTTGTAGGATTTCACCATCACTGGCTTCTTATTGATGATCTTGTATTCTTCGTAATGAGTAGCGTTATCGTTTTCAAAATTACGCTCTTTTTTAACAAGATAAAGTTTATTGTCGAGCCATTTATAGGTATGAGTGGATTCATTACCACTTCCGTCAGCGTAATTTTTCAAAACATGTTTGTTTTTGGCATCAAAGTCCAGCACCCCCAGTTCTTCGAGTTCCGCGTTGCGAATATATTTCTTCTGGCCGGGATGGTAGAGAAAGTAAAGGTAGGAAATGTCTCCTTTGGTCTGATCGGGTAGGTAGGTCTGTATCTTTAAGTCCAGGACACCATCAAAGTTGAGGTCTTCAAGCACTGCTTCTGCAGTTCTGTCGTAAACATATTCATCGAAACCTCTAATGGATTGAATCAAAACTCCTTTTTCGTTGAGGATGTCCAGTCCTTTAATCTTGTCTATTTTCCAGCCGGGATAGGTAACGGTAGATTTGTCGATGGTATATTGCAGGAATCTGTATTTGTTCTTTAGTGGATTATATGCCTTCTTTTTTTCCTGACAGGTTAACACAGAACTTAGTTTTTTATCTGCTTTCGCATTGGTCCATACACCGGCTAATTCCCAGTTTTCATTCATTTCCAGGCTGAAATAGCCAGTAATGTTGGTAATCAGTTTTTCATTTTTTACGGTATAATTCACTTCTGTGAGGGTAAGCGTGTTGTTATTAAAAGTTCCTTTTAAATGAATTGAATTGTCCCTGCCTTTTTTTGTGTAGTAATAGCTTCCGTCGATAGAATCCGTTCCAACAAAGTGGGTGATGGTCATTTCTATTGGATATTTATCAATTTTTCCACTGAAATTACGGATAATAGCTGTGCTGGATTTCTGCGGCTGACTTGTTGAAAGTACAAAAAAGACAAGGACTAATAGAAGCGGGGATGTGATTCTCATTAATAACTAAATTTCAACTCTTTGTTTTTACGTTGATGAATCGTAACCAGAGCGTCTGGAAAGTTAACAAATTTGTTTCAACCAATTACAGGATTCAGGTATTTTAATACCTGAAATACCCACCTTGCCTTTAGGAAAGAAGCCGGGAGTTAAGTATTTACTCAACTCCCAATGTCAGATCTGGCTTCTATACTTACTTGAACTCTTGCGTGTTATCCATTTGATTTTCATCTAAAACATAACCATAAGGATCGATCCCTGCTGATACTGGTTTTTTAGAAAGAACAATTGTTATTGTGGTTTCTTTTTGACTAAAATGATGTTTTTTGAGGTAAAATGGCTTTGGTCTATGATCTGGTGTTTCAGCTGGATAATCAAAAAAAGCAAGGTCAAAGTTCTCATTGATAGCCAAAGGTATCTGATTGGAATTTTGCAGTCTGTTTTTATCCAGGTACACTTTCAGGCTGACGCTATACTCACCATTTTTTAAGGGTTTACAGCTCAATGTCCCGATCTTTAAAGAATAAGTGATGATCTTTTTCAGCTGCTCATCAATGAACTGTTTTTGTTCATTTGAGACATCTACATACAATTCCCGGATCAAATCACGGGAAAAGGCTCTGGTTCCCGGGGCGGTATGTTTATGTAGTAGCCGGCGCAAAGCCCCATTGACTTGTTCCTCGCCGATAGCCTCACGAATCGCATACAAGCTTAGTCCACCTTTTTGGTAATGAACAAAGGGCTGATCCCAGCTTTCTGCTACAGGTAATTCCTCTTTATACCTATTACGCAGCGTGAAATACAATTGGTTGTCTGCTTTTAAATAAGGTGCTAAATAGCCCTTTCCATAATGTTGTTCCAGCACCATGGTTTCTGTATATTTTGCCAGCGATTCTGTTAAAAATGCAGATCCAGGAGCAGGGGCAGGAGACAATTGATGCGCCCACCACTGATGTGCGGTTTCATGGACAGTCGTGGCGTAAGCATAGTTGACCTTGTCCGGATCTCGGTAATCGCTGAGGAACATAATCTTTTCTGAACCAAACAAAACTCCGGGATAGGCTGTTGCTGCTCCTCGATATTGAGGGATTTCAACAAAACTAAGCTGTTTTAAAGGATAAGGACTAAAGTGCTGATTGCCATAATCGAGGGCATCTTTCATTCCCTGAAGAATTACAGCAGTATTATACTCATGTCCTTCCTGATAGAATATGTTCAGGGTGATGCCTTTATATTGGGCTTTGATTTCGTTATATCTTCCGGAGCTCAGGGCCAGCATAAAGTTAACCGGCTTTGCCGTTTTGTAATGGAAATATCTCCGGTTGCCTGTGGTCCAGCTGCGCTGCAGTGTTCCTACACTCACCACATACTGATCAGCAGGAGTGGAAATGATACTTTCATAATCAATTAAGTGATACTGTTGATCCGGGATTCCTTTGGAAGGTATTTCCGGTAGTCCTGCTGTTTTCCTTGCAATCAGATCGTCAGTTTCATTCCCGGTCTGATACCCCAGGGATGGGAGGTATTTCTCCAGCTCGATATAACTTCCGTTTTCTACCAGGGAGTTTTCATTGTTAAAAGGCATAAATCCGGAACGAATAACCTCCATGGAAAACTCCATGCTCAGGTTTGCACCTGGCAATAACGGTTGTTTTAGCTGAACCCAATACTGGTCAAATTCTTCATCGTGATCTTGTTTTATAGCATTACTGATCGTGATATGCGCCTTGTTTACCTGAGGGTCTATACTTACCCATATTTTTGAAATCGGCTCTGCAGATTCATTTCTCAGAAGATAACTACCACTAACACTGTATTTTTTAAGGCCTGGATAAAGGTTTACCTTAGTTTTAACAGATTTAATGACGGGCTGGGAAAGCTGAGCAAGTGCTTTGTATTTCTTTTCATAACGCAGCTGCCAGTCTTGCTGCGTCAAACTGCTTTTATATTTCCCAACGAGATTTGTCTGGTAACAGATATATGAACCGGAGCCGAGAAACAATAGCAGACTAAAGGTAAATGCCAGCTTGCCGGCTTTTGTCTGGTTTTTAGCGATAGATTTTACACGTTCAAAAAAGTGGTCTTGCCTGTTGTTCTGCCACATGGACACCGCAAGAAGAGAAAGGAGCGAGGCAAAGGAAGTCCAGTAAAGCATATACCAGTTAAATGCAGATGCATAGTAACCGAAACCATTCAGATAGGAATATTCCATGCGGGGCACGGTTGCATAACGCAACAGGTAATGTTCTATTCCTATACTACGGCTAAAAGCAATTAATCCGGCGATAAACAGGTTGACCATCATGCCCAGGTATTTATTGGGAATTAGGGTCTGGATGAATACTGCCAGCAATGCAAACAGGAACAAAGGAAGACCACTATAATAAAATAAAGAAAGATAAGCGGGGAGGTCAATGCTGAAATGCCCGTTAAAAAGTTGCGTAGCGATGCCGATGCCGATATTCAGGATGATAATGGAGACGACCATCAGGCCAAGGGTTGTGGCCTTGGAAGCCCAGAAAATGAAATTAGGAGCAGGGCTGCTATAGATGAGCGATTGCATGTTGACACTTCGTTCCCGGAAGAGAAGTTCGGCTGTATAAAAGACAATCAGTAGCATTGCCGGGCGTACATACATCAGTTGCTCTATGATGTTTGCGGTGACCGGATAGTAATGCATACCATAAAACCCGCTAAAAAGATGGTCTTTAACTTCTATCGCCATCAGAAAAGCCCAGATCAGCAACATCAGGAAAAAAGGAAGATGTTTGAATACTGAACCGGACTCCAGTTTAAGCTGTTGCCGGAATGTTGCCCAATAATAAGCGCTGCTATTAAACTGTACATTATATCTTCTGTACCAGACCTTATTAAACTCAGTTTTTGTTTCTTTTTTATTCCGGGTTTCCGGACCTGCTGATGTCCGGAAATTAAAATAGCGGTAACTGATGCCCAGGAGTAACAGCGCAAAACCTGACCATGCCAAGCGGTTTAAAAGAAAGGCGCCTTTAAGTTCGAACAGCTGCCCGTTACGTTGTGCAACAGACCAGAGACGCGTTTCTCCAAAAAAGGGAGCGAGGCCAAAGGGGTCGGCTAAAAGCGTTAAAAGATCAGGTTGACCGAGTTTCAGCGCCGAATTGGCAATTAGAGATGAATTCCCTAGAATAGAGGCCAGTAGGTAAAGTACATAAAGCAATACTCCCGATACATAAATGATTTTCACATTTCTGGTCAGTATGGCCATTGTGAAAAGAATGCTACTGACCAGGAATACTGTTGGAAGGGCGAAGATAAAAAGTGGCTGCAGGAAATAACCGGCTTTGAAAGGACCAAGCTGAGCAGCATCCTGGAAAAGCGCAGCAATGTATAGCCCCAGAACTGAAAGTGCCAGGACCAAAAATACGGAAAGGATTAAGCCGGAAAGTCTGATCGTAAAATACGGCAGGCGTTTGATACCTGTGGTAAACAACAGGGAATCCATTTTATAAGTGTGATCTCTCAAGACCACATTAGCACAGAATAAAGTGCTTACAAAAATGGAGAAGAGAGAAAGTAAGCCTACCAGTGTACTGATCACGTAAGGTGCATTTTTATGTAGCTCATCACTCCCGAAATTGGTCTTTGCAGACAATAGTCCAAATACAAAAAACAACAGGGCTGCAATCTTAAAGGTAACCTGGCTAAAGTGATACTTCAACTCAAACCAAAGCATAGGCCTTAACATTGCGCTCCGAATAAAGTAGAAAAGTAAAGCTCTTCCATCCCTGGGTTGAACGCTTCGAATCCGGTATCTGGACAGCTTTCTGCCCATACATGCAATTGCGTATTCCCCATTAAGCTTTTGCTGGAAATGATATTTAAGGAGGACTGGTAAACTTTCGCGACTTCTCTGGACACGGTTTTGCGCCACACCTGTCCCTTTAAGGTTTCGGTTAAAACTGCTGGTTTTCCCTGAAGGATCACTTTCCCCTGAGCCATGATCGCCATTTCCGGACAGAGGTCTTTTACGTCTTCTACAATATGAGTGGATAGTATCACCACCACCTGTTCTCCGATTTCACTGAGGAGGTCATGAAAGCGATTCCTTTCTTGTGGATCCAGGCCCGCTGTAGGCTCGTCTACGATGATGAGCTGGGGGTTGCCCAACAAAGCCTGGGCAATACCAAAACGTTGCCTCATGCCACCGGAAAAGGTGCTTACAGCCTGGTTTCGATATTCATACAGGTTGGTTTGCTGTAATAGCGCCATTACCTGCTGCCTGCGCTCCCTTTTGTTGAGTAATCCTTTTAACAAAGCCAGGTGGTCCAATAAATCAATTGCTGAAACTCTGGGATATACACCAAAATCCTGTGGAAGGTAGCCCAGCTGGCTGCGCAGCTCCTGAGGATTAAGGTGAATATCGCTGCCCGAAAAGAAAACCTGCCCGCTATCAGGACGTTGCAGTGTTGCCAGAGTACGCATTAAAGAAGATTTTCCGGCCCCATTTGGGCCAAGAAGGCCAAACAGGCCATTTGATATGTTAAGGCTGACATTGTCTAATGCCTTCCGGGAGCTATTACTATAACTCTTACTCACCTGATTGATCTGTAGTCTGTATGCCATATGTTTTGAATGAATTGAATGCAAATTAGTACTGATCAGAATGTGGTTCAATTATAAATGCGGAAAGAGCGAAGAGTCGTGATGAACGGTTGATATTAGCTGATATTCGTCTTTTTTTACCTTTATCATTAAAATCATAGCTTTCGTCATTATTATTTGTAGTTCTAACCTATTCAACCTTTCTTTATAACAATTCATCATTTATGAGTAATCATTTATTGGGTAATTTTTGGGGTAAAGTACAGGCTGGCTTGCCGGAGGTATCCCGGGAAGTATTGCACAGGCTGCAGGAATTTGCTTTTTTCGTGGGATTGATCTTTTGGGTGGCCATTCTTTACAACCTGGAAGAGGAGGATTCAAGCTGGCTCAATTATGTCAGAGGGATCCTGGTTTTTGGTCTGGCACAATTTCCTGCATTGGTTTTCTCCTGGTATAAAACAGTGCTTAAAGAACGGCTGAGCAATAAACAATATTGGTGGTCCCGGTTGATCTGTTTTGGGGTCTGTTTGCCGGCTGCTACGCTGATCACGATTCTAATTAAGCCCTGGGGATTTTTTGAAGGTGCCATTTTTATATCTTCAATTGCCTGTCTTTCTCTTGAAGTATTACTTGAAGTTAACCGGTATTATCAGCTTTCTGTAAAGCATGTCAGGTGGTTAAAGAAACTAGATCTTGACGGCGCTATTCTCATTAGCCTGGTGCTGGTGTCTGTTATTCTTGGCGCAATGGGTGTTTCTTCACTAGAGAAACCGGAATACCTGGAAAAAGGTTACCTGCTCATTTATTTTGAACTGAACTTTCGGATGATCCTGCAGCATTTTGGAACCTTTCTGAGCTTTAGTTTTCAGTTTCTGTTCATGTATTTATGCGGTTATCTATTTTTCTTTATCAATAGTCGTGTCCTCGTTTCCAGAGTTTTAAAGCAACAGGGAAGGGTAATGTATGTACTGAGTGTGCTGACCACTGTTTCCATTTTATATCCTTTAATCGGACAGCTCCTGATCAGCCTGCCTATTAATAAAACGATTGGCGGAATCATTGCAGACAATCCTTTTAAAATGGAGAACGCCTTCTCTGCACTGGGAATTATACTGATAAGTCTGCCCATCGTACTGGCCCTGCAATGGGCAAGGCAAAATACCCGGATCGTTGCCCTGGAAAAGGAAAAGACACAAACGGAGCTGGATTTGTTGAGGCAACAACTTAACCCTCATTTCTTCTTTAATACACTCAATAACCTGTATGCCCTGAGTTTGCAGCAATCAAAAGAAGCTCCGGAGAGCATTCTTCAGTTGTCTGAACTGATGCGCTATGTGATTTACAGGGGCAAAGAAGAATCGGTAGGCATTACAGAAGAGGTAAAATACATTCAGGATTACATTCAGTTGCAGCAGCTCAGGCTAAGGAAAAAATTAGACTTGAATTTCAGCCTGGATATAACCGATGAAAACCAGCAAATTGCCCCTTTACTGCTCATTATTTTTGTAGAGAACGCCTTTAAGCATGGGATAGAACCAGCAGAAGAGGCTGCAAAATTAAACATGTCTTTAACCTGTAAAGGTGACATCCTTTACTTTAGTTGCGAAAACTCTTTCGAGTCCCGGCCTGAAAAAGTATCCGGAATTGGGCTGCAGAACCTGAGCAGGAGGCTGGCTTTGCTTTATCCTGATCGTCATATGCTGAAAACAGGGATTAATAACACTATTTTTAAGGCGGAACTAGAGCTGAATCTCCGATGAGTATGAGATGTTTAATACTTGATGATGAACCACTGGCGCATGAAGTGATCCTGAGGTACCTTTCGGAAGTTTCTTTTCTGGAGCTGGCTGGTCAGTGTTACCGTGCTACGGAAGGACTTGAGTTTTTAAGCAGGAATGCAGTAGACCTGATCTTTCTTGATATCAGGATGCCAAAATTAAATGGTCTTGATTTCTTAAGGACCCTGCAACAACGGCCATTGATCATCATTACCTCTGCTTATGAGGAACACGCTTTGGAGAGCTTTGAACTGGATGTATGTGATTACCTGCTAAAGCCATTCCGGTTTGAACGGTTTTTAAAAGCAGCAAACCGTGCACTGGCAGAACACGGGCTGAGAAACAATGCCATGGTATCGGTTCCTGCAGGGCATCCTGTTAGCCCCAGTCCATCATTAAACAGTGAATCCGAACAGATTTACATCAAATCTGATAAGAAATTTATACTACTCCGGCTGGATGAACTGTACTACCTGGAGAGCCTGGGGAATTATGTAAAGGTTTGGGAGGAACAGCAGTTTTTACTCACAGCCAGAACCCTGAGCAGTTTTGAAAGTCAGTTGCCATCAGAAACCTTTGTAAGGATTCATAAATCCTATATTTTGAATAAGAAGTTTGTACATTACATCGAAGGAAATACGATCTATCTCAAAAACGGAACACAGCTTCCACTGGGTAAAAATTATAAACACGTGTTAAAGCAGTTGTTACATAGTTAAAGATTCAGGTGAAAAATTAGTATGGACTATTTGTTTTTTACCTGAAGAATATTTCTCTATTTTGTTGCCGGACGGTGCTTCTTCAAATACCGGAAAATAAATCATGAATTTTAAATTACCTGTTTGTATCGGGATGATATTCGTTCTGCTTGTTGCCGGAAAGCCTTTACTGCTTGCCCAACGTTTATCAAAAGAGGAAGTAAACCGTATTGCACAATCTCTGAATGATCAACAGTTGCTGACTTCGAAGGGAAAGGCTGAGTTGATCAGATTCTCAGAAATGGCCCCCTTACAGGTATATACAGGCTTCAGAGAAAGTTTTTTAAACAAGGTTCGTTGTTCTGTTTATTTCCTCAAATCCTATGAAGATATCCTGCCAGGCAGAGGGACTTACCCGGTCAGCCATTTTAATTCTCTGTTATCGAAGGAGAAGGATTTTGAAAAAACATGTGCCATTAAGGAAGAACGTCATCTGGCAGCTAATTTCCCCAACCGTTCCGATCTTTTTAATTTTATCTATGTCGCTGCATGTTTTTCCAGGGATGAGGGGGCCCATAAGGATTCTACCGGGATACTTGCAAGGCGTTTTAAAGATTATTTTGGGCCTGCTTTTGAACCCTTTTACCTTGACAGTACCATAGAGTTTCGTGTGTCGTCCTTTGAAGATACCAAAGCGCTGGCAGACCAGCGCGTTAACCAGGTTAAGCCATATTTAAGATGGGTGCCTATGTTTAAGAAAGCAGGCTTACTGCTGGCTGATGATATCAGGATGGAAACTAAGTTCAGTAATGGAGAAAAGATCATCTCCTCTATAAATCATGACGAAATCATGGACGATATCAGGAAACTGATCATTTATCATGACAAGTTTCCTTATTACAAACAAGAGCAAGTCGCTCTGATGGACAGTCTGGTTTCCAGCGGTTTTATCGACAAATCTGTGCGTATTCAACTGGCGGAAAATTATAAAAAAGATTCCCTTTTCCATATTAATGATCTGGCATTACAGACTAAAAACTACCTCTCTCTGGATTACGAAACAGTGCTCAAACCTGTTGATTACACCACCAGGGAACAGTATGGCTTGATTCCAATGGACAAAATAAAGCGGCTCTATGAGTCGGTATTGCAAAAGGCTGCTGTGCTTTTGAATTTCAACTATTCAGATCTGGAAATTCACGAGATAAAGAATGAAGTTACACCACAATACTATCCCTCAAACCGACAGTTTTACCTGTATGTAAAGATCAATAACGTCTTATACAAAGAGATGATCAAGGAGCGCGATCTGGAAAGCTGGATTATTCCTCAGAACTTTCAATTCCTTAACCATTACCTGGAAAATCAGCAGGATGAACGTCGTTTATATTTTACTACTCATAGTTTGTTTACCACGTATGAATCCCAGGAACCGGAAACAATAGTGATGACCCTGTTAAAGGAACAGGAAGCAGAGTTCGTTAGAAATGTATACATGGCAAGTAAATTAACGATTTGCTATAACGGCAGCCCGGGAGACTATAGTTATAACACATGGGAGCCTTACGACCTCAAAGTACGTTTTACGTATGCACAGGTTACAGAAGCGATAGATCTTTTATGGAGAGAACAGGTACTGAAAAACACAAGTCAAAACGAAAGGACCAGATTAATCGCAACAGCAAGAGAGAAAAATCCCGTATCTGTTTCCAGTATGCTGATAGAACTTCCCAATGCTTTTAATTCAGACGTTAGCAGGACGGTTGAGGGATTTTTGTATGAGGTAAATCTAAAAATTCAGGAGCTTCAGGGAGATCAAAAGGATTACCTGAAGGATTACGCACATTCTTATCAAAAGGATGCAGCTTCCGATCAGGAAATTTTAGTATTTTCTTTTAGCTGTAATCAGCAGAAAAACGAGATTAAGGTAGAGAATGACGCTCAGGTATGGAAGGATAATCTTTTGATTAACAGCATCAACAAGGCTTTACTTGAAGCTAAAATTCCTTATGCAGTATATCCACTATCTGATGCCAGCAGTGAATATCGCCAGGGTTTGCATGGCAAGAACTATATAATGTTGTATCCAGCGCAGGCTGCTGCAATCGTCGGGAAATATGGCGATATTTTTAGAGATGAAACCACTGAACGGGAATAACTGTGAATCAGGAAAATGACCTAAAGTGTTTCCAGTTCTCTTTGCAGATTTAATTTTGCAGTTGTTTCGAACTTGCTGTAGAAATACTCGGTTTTGAAAATGCGGTTCATATTTAAAAAGTGCCGCAATACCTTTTTCCTTCCAGGTTTGTAAATCAGATCAGGGTATATGGAATATTCTTTTCTCACCCCTTTATAGTAGTTGGAATAACTGTCCCATTCCTGTCCCAGTACAGAAAGGTCGGCATCAGTGAAATAATTGGTGTCTTGATCGGGGGCTGGCAGGTGTTTTTTTGTAGCGAGAATTTGCAGCTTACATTGATGAATAAATGATGCTGGCACACCAATAGCAGATAACCTGGCTTCCGCAAGTTCCGCACTCTTTTCTTCGTTATCGTCTTTCAGGGGATTGTAAACAATGTCGTGATAGCAGAGGGTAAACAAGACCACATTCCAGTTTTTAATGTGGTCTTGTACCGGAATCAGTTGTTGTAAAAGATTTTCAAGATGTGTTAGGGTATGGTAATGCCTTTTTGCATGGGAATGGCAAACTTCGATCTCGTTCCAAAGCTCGTTGATCAGCGCAGTTTGATCTGTGTATGGTTCCAATAGCTTTATAAAGGTTTCCTTTAGCATCGTGTTTTATTTAAAGAGAATTTATAGTTTCTCCCTGAAGGAAAGATTCAGGTGATATAATTCTTCTGCAGGTACTGGTTCCCGCGAGTTCTTTTCAATGTCTTTACCTTGTACAGTCCATAAAAAGGGGAAAAAACTAAAAGCCTTGTCGCCGGGCATATCCGAAACTTCCGTTCTCCAGTCTTTCCATCTGAAGCCTTTATAGAAGGAATCCAGGTCGTTATCGAAACAAAAGGTTAGAAATTCAGAATAAGAAAGGTCCAGAGGTTCGTAGGACAGGGTATCCGGAGCAAAGTAATAGATCATTCCGGGATCATCTCCCAATCCTCCACCATTTAATACAAAAGAACCACCAAGGGCATCATCGGCTACAATTAAAAATGGCACTGCATCTCCAAATTCTTCAAACGCTTTTCCTTTATTCCAGTCGGGCAGGGAGCGGTTCAGTTTAGGGCTGCCTGATCCCAGAATCCTGATCCAGCCATCATCTATGAGCATCCCACCGGTCATGTAGATCACTGCACCCATTGGAGAGCGTGTGGTTACCTGGGTATGAAATAGGGCATCTTTAGCTTTTTCGGGATCAACAGCTAAGATTTCCACTTTATTGTTTGCGGTTTCTATCCATTCCTGAACCATTGGCCAGGCCGGATCTTCTTCGTTAATGAGTTCTTCTAATTTACGCATCGGGATTTTAAGGTCTAAGGCGCTCAAGTTATTAATTTTCCCTTTATCTGAAGGATTTTGTTCCTGTTTTTTAAATCAGGAGGTTAAATTTCAAACTAAATTAACCTCGTAAATATTAAATTAACAGCACAATCAGATCAACAAGGAATCTGATCAGTGTTTAATTAATAAGTTGGCAATTAGGGCAGTCCATCCGGTTTGGTGGGAGGCACCCAGTCCCTTGCCGTTATCTCCATGAAAATATTCATTGAACAGCAGGTAGTCTTTAAATTGCGGATCAGTTTGCAGTTTTTCCTGATCTCCAAAACAGGCACGTTTGCCCTCCTCATCACGTTTAAATATCGCAATCAACCGTTCTGAAAGGGCATAGGCAATTTCTTTTAGAGAGAGAAAGCTTCCTGATCCTTTCGGGTATTCAACCTTAAAATCATCACTATAGTAATCATGGAAGCGGAGCAGGCTTTGAATAATAAGGAAGTTTACAGGCATCCAGACCGGGCCACGCCAATTGCTGTTTCCTCCGAACATGCCGCTATCGCTTTCTCCGGGAACATATTTTACGACGAATTCCTCATTTTCTGTAGGAAACAAATAGGGCGCCTGTTCGTAACTTTTAGAAAGGCTTCGGATTCCATAATCACTTAAAAACTCAGCTTCATCCAGCATTCTGTTGAGGATGAGTTTCATGCGGTGACCGCGAAGGAGGCTGAGCAGGTGTTTGTCATCGGTTCCTTTTTCTGTCCACCGGGATACCAGAGAGGCGAGGTCCTGACGATGTTCCAGGAACCATTGCATCCTTGCTGCAAATTTTGGAAGCTTCTTTAAGGTTTCGTCGGTGATTACCTCTACTGCAAACAAGGGGATCAGGCCTACCATACTACGGAGTTTCAACTTAATGGAATGGGTATCATCGGTTGTGAGTTCATCATAAAAAAAGCCGTCTTCTTCGTCCCATAATCCGGTATCTCCCACACCCATAATGTTCATGACCGCACCTGCAATGTATAGAAAGTGTTCAAAAAATTTGGAGGCCATGTCTTCGTAAACTTTATTGTGAAGGGCCAGTTCCAGTGAAATCTGCATCATGTTGAGGGCATACATGGCCATCCAGCTGGTGCCATCTGCCTGTTCGATGCGCATTCCGGAAGGGAGCACGGTATTGCGGTCAAAGACCCCGATGTTATCCAGCCCAAGGAAACCTCCTGAGAAAATATTACTTCCTTTATCGTCCTTACGATTGACCCACCAGGTAAAGTTGATCAGTAGTTTCTGAAAAACAGACTCCAGAAAAAACAAGTCTCCATTACCATTACTGTGTTTCTTATCCATTTTATAGACTTCCAGTGTAGCCCAGGCATGGACAGGTGGGTTGGTATCGTCAAAGTTCCATTCGTATGCCGGCAATTGCCCGTTTGGGTGCATGTACCACTCTTTGGTGAGCACAGAGAGTTGCTGCTTGGCAAAGCCAGGATCTACCAGGGCTAGGCTGACACAATGGAAACCAAGGTCCCAGGAAGCATACCATGGAAATTCCCATTTATCAGGCATAGAAATGATGTCGGCATTATTGATGTGTTTCCAGTTCAGGTTTCTGGAAGTACGATGGCCGGCAGGAGGAGGGAGTTCTGCCGGATCCCCTTTGAGCCAGCGACTAACACTGTAATTATAATATTGTTTATTCCATAACAATCCTGCGAGGGCCTGACGTTGAATCAGCTGCTCATCAGCTGAATTTGTTTTCTCCTGCAAATCCTGATAAAACTCATCAGTTTCCTGTATGCGCTGATCAAAGATCTTTTGGAAATCACTGAAAGGTTTTTTATTTGCTCCTTTACAAAGCCTGAACTGCAGCGTTACAGCGGATTCAGCGGCAATATCAAAATGGCAGAATGCGGCGACTTTTGTCCCTGTATTTTCCGGATTTACCGCTTTTTGAAGGTTTTCAACCACATAGTTATTGATGGCATCTTTATAATAGCGTTTGCCATTGTCGTAATTGTAAAGCCGCATGGTATTGCTTTCATTTTCAGTGAACAGCCATTTTGAAGGTTGTTCCGAATAAAGAAAATAGTCGCCTAAAGTGTGATGACTAATGGCCAGCGCTGTTGGACTATTTTCTGAGATGGACAGGTCTTTTTCATGATGACCCCATGACCATCTGTTCCGGAACCAAAGGCTGGGAAGTATGGTCAGAGGGGCAGCGTTTTGACTGCGGTTATGCGCGGTGATTTTAATCAGGATGTCTTCCTGAGCAGATTTGGCGTATTCTATAAAAATGTCAAAGTATTCATTGTTGTTAAAAATCCCTGTATCTATCAGTTCAAATTCAGGTTCTTCTTTGCCACGCCGGGCATTTTCATGAAGAAGTGATTCGTAAGGAAATTCCTGCTGAGGGTACTTGTACAGCATCTTCATATAGGAATGAGTAGGTGAGGAGTCCAGGTAATAGAAGAGTTCCTTTACATCTTCGCCGTGATTGCCTTCGGTATTGCTGAGTCCGTAAAAGACTTCTTTCAGGATTTTATCTTTACCATTCCAGAAAGAAGGGGCAAAACACAAGAGTTGTTTATCATCGGAGATGCCTCCGATACCTTCTTCTCCCCATCGCCAGGCTTTGCTTCTTGCCATATCATGGGTACTGTATTGCCAGGCATCACCATTGTCACTGTAATCTTCCCGAACGGTTCCCCATTGACGGTTAGATACATATGGTCCCCATTTTTTCCAACCTTCTATTGTAATGCGTTTTGCTTCCTGACTCATCTGAATGATTAAAATTGATGAGTTAAAGTTACTACTTTTATATTTTCTCAAAACGCTGGTCGATGTCAATTTAAGGCATCTCAGAGGATAAATGAGTTCCTTCAGCGTAAAAGAAAAAAGATGAGGAGTGGTTGCCAAACATAAGTACAAATTAAAGTACATTTGGCCAACCAGAACGAACAGACCATTTATGAATATCGGTAAAGAACTTTTGTTTTTCTTTAGTGCTTTAGGAGCCTTTAACGGGCTTATTCTAAGTTTATACTTCCTCCTTTTTACAAAAAAGAAGTACCTGAGTAATTATTTTCTGGGGGCTTTGCTGCTTGCTTTAAGCATCCGGATTGGTAAGTCGGTTTTCGTATATTTTGATGGAAATCTACCCAGAATATACCTGCAGATTGGCTTGTCAGCCTGTTTTTTTATTGGTCCTTTTCTCTATTGGTTTTTGAAATCTGCAGTAAAAGAGATGGAAGTGATGCCAAAGTCCTGGAAATGGACCATTGGAATGCTGTTCCTGCTGGTTCTGGTTACAGGTATTTCTTTTCCTTATGAGCATCATTACTCACTTTGGAACAGATATTTTGCTGTTGTCATTTATGGACAATGGGGGCTGTTTGTCCTTGCCTCCGGCTTTACAATGCGGCATATATTGAAAAAGCTTTTTTCAAAAGGGCATCAGCTAAACGCAGCAGAAGTATGGCTCTTGATGATCTTTACCGGAAATCTGGTCATCTTTATTACCTATTTCCTGAGTTTAATCAGGGCTCCTTTTTCCTCTTATATTAGCGGTTCCATCGGGTTTTCCCTGATCTTGTACCTGATCATTTCGGTACTATTGTACAGAAAGAAGACAGACGATTTGTTTTTGCTCAATCCAAATAAATCATCCGGTAAAAAAATGAATGAAGAAGAAGCCGCTATATTGATTGGGAAGCTGGACAAGATGATGACAGATCAGGTGGCCTACAGAAACCCCGATCTGAAATTAGGGGACTTATCGAAGGGAATCAATGTGAGCAGCCATCAGTTGTCTCAGCTTTTGAATGATCACCTGGGGAAGAACTTTACCACGTTTGTTAACGAGTTCAGGATCAATGAAGCCTGTAACATCATTTCTTCAGATCACCGGCTTACGCTGGAGTCCATTGGTTATGAGGTTGGCTTTAATTCTAAATCCACCTTTTTCGCTGCCTTCAAAAAATTGAAAGGAACTACACCGCTGAGCTATCAGCAGGACAACTTAAAAGATGAGGGTAAGAAATAAAGGTTTTTACTAAAAGCGCCCAGAAGGGGTTTTAATCAGTATTAATTTATAAATCCGTACTCCTGATTTATTTTTCTGTGACCTCCCGTTAAAATTTGCAATGGACTTTTGTGAATGAAATTTATAAAAGCCCGTATCTTACAGTTGGTATCTATCGTTTTGCTCCTGTTTTTTGGCCAGGACCTAAAAGCCCAACAAATCAGTTCCATTTCAGGTAAAGTTGTTGATCAACATCAGGAAATCCTCATGGGAAATGTATTCGTCCTCTCTGTTGTTGATTCCCATGTGATAAAGGGGATGAGTTTCACGAATGGAAGTTTTGAACTCCTTGCCATTGATCAAAAAGAGGTATTCCTGAAGTTGACCTCTTTATTATTTGCAGACACGATGATTAAAGTGAAATATGACGGAAAAAGTCATGTTAACCTGGGCACGATTGTGATCCGGGAGAATAAGGTTCAGTTAAATGAAGTTCTGATCAGTAGTCAGGTACCTTCGATGAGGTACAATTCCAGTGGAAATATGGAACTCAATGTAGCCAATACCGTCCTGGCCAGCAGTACTTCTGCAACAGAATTGCTGAGTCGCGCTCCAAACGTGATCCTTACAGATGGAGTGATTTCTGTTTATGGAAAAGGGGAAGCCATCGTGTATTTAAACGGCAAGCAAATTACTGCCGAACAGCTGGCTGCGATTCCTGTCTCACAAATAGATAAGATTGAAATTATTGCCAATCCCTCTTCGAAATACGATGCGGAAGGAAAAGCGGTAATTAACATCCGGATGAAAGTGAATGGAACTGAAGGTTTCCTTGGGTCTGCCAGTCAGGCTGTCAGCGCCTCTGGTTTTGCCGGTAGAACTGCAAATACCTTACTGGATCTGAACTACATGAAGGGAAAGCTGGCTATGATTGGCAATTATGGACTGCTGACCGGAAATACCCGTGAAGTACTAAATACCACAAGGACGAGATCATTACCCGAAGATTATTTAAAATCAGAATTACGGACAGACTGGAAGCGTAAACTCAACAATTATTCGAATTATGGTCTTGGGTTACAATATCATATAAACCCAAAAAGTGATGTTTCTTTAGGTTATACCGGGATATTGGAAAGGCAAGGTGGGACGCAGAATAGTGACAATAAAATTATAACCAATGAGCAGCTTAACTTTTACAGTAGCAACATTAACAAGAAAGAAGAAAGGAATAACCACTCCTTTACACTGAATTATAACAGAGCACTGGATAGTCTCGGATCAGCCCTATTTGTGGGGAGTCAGTTTTCTGACTACCAGTCGACCGTGGATGATTTGATAACTGAACAGCAGGTGGTAAAAGAAATGGATGGCTCCAGATTTTTAAAAAACGGCGTGTTGCACAATACCTCTATTTCCAGTACCCAAGTAGATTATACCAGGGTGTTCAATGCCAAGATGAAACTGGAAGCAGGAGCGAAATTCAGCTATGTGCATACCGCTTCTGAGACAGATTTTCTGATTTCCGAAAACGGAGCGGACTTTAAACCGGACTTAAATCTATCCAGTAATTTCAAATATCAGGAAAAAATACCTGCTGCCTATCTCAATTATACCGGGGCAATAAATGATCAGACCAGTTTTGGAATGGGATTAAGGGGAGAATGGACGAATTATCAATTAAACACCAGTGTTGGTGCCGGGCAGGTTGTTGAAGATCATTATTTTAATATTTTTCCAAACCTGTTACTCAGCAAAAAAATATCTGAGCAGTTTAAGCTGATCGCGAGTTATGTTTCGAAAATAACCCGACCAAGGTATCAGGCACTTAACCCTTATGTCATTTATCAGGATCCTTTTACTACTATAGAAGGAAATCCCAATCTGATTCCTGAAAAAACACATGCCTTTGAATTGGGGCTTTATTATAAAAAAATAGATCTGAAAATGGGTTACAACTATATTGTTGATCCATTGAGTGCCGCAGCATTGAGAGGAACAACTGCAAATAGTTATGTTCTAAAAGGAATCAATTTAGCTAAAAATCATACTTATTTTGCTTCCCTTTCTGCATCGCTGAATGTGAAATGGTGGACTTCCATTAATACCATAAACTTCAGTTATACGAAACTGATCGATAATCAATTTGGTTTTGAGCTGCTCAAACCGAAACCTCAAATCTATCTCTATACCAGCAATACTTTTAATGTAGATGAGCTATTCCGGATTCAATTGCTCGCCTGGTATCTGGGAGACCGGTCTTCTGGTTTATACTATGATGCCCCCAGATCAACGATCACGATAGGGGTTGAAAAGGATTTTTTCAGTAATGCACTGAAATTAAAGTTTACGGCCAATGACCTCTTTCATAAAAGCAATGCCTCTGGTACTTATGGAGTGGGACAGACAGATATCTATTACCATAGAACCTATAATTTAAACTATTTCAGGTTTACTGCTGCCTACAGTTTTGGTCAGTTGAAAAAATCGAATTATAAGAATAAGACTCCCGGACAAACGGAGAACAGCAGGGCCAATTAGAAATAAAATTATTAATATTAAATAAAATTTTAAAAACCAACCCATAATTTGTAACATTAAGAGAAAATTTTATTGATCATCAATGAATATAGCGGATACTGTTACAGTTAAAGTGGAAGATCATCAGTGGGGAACCGCCAAAAAGTGGTGCTTCAGGTTCTTTTTTATTCTTCTGTCGTTGTTTATTATTTTTAATAACAACGGTGCTTTTCCTTTTTTCTTTTCAATAATGAAATATCCGACCGGATTGATGCATGAATTGATTCCCTGGATAGCGGCAGAAATTTTAGGTTATACGTATGATTACACCATTTTCAGTAATGGAAGCGGAGATACCAGCTACGATTACCTGTTACTTGCTTTCATGACTTTCTGTGCGGGCATTGGAATGTTGATATGGTCTTTACTAGATCGAAATAGAACCAGTTACAACCAGTTGTATTATTGGCTGTTGGTTGTAGTGAGGTTCTATATTGCTTTTACATTGATCAATTATGGGATGATCAAAGTGATTAAAATGCAGTTTCCCTATCCATCATTATACCGGCTGACACAAGCCTATGGTGACTCTTCCCCAATGGGGCTGGCCTGGACCTTTCTTGGCTTTTCTAAAGGGTACAATATGTTTATGGGGATCATTGAAGTCTCGGCAGTGTTATTATTGTTTAGGAGGACAATGATCATCGGGGCCTTTTTATCTCTTGCAGCCTGCGTACATGTGATGAGCATGAATTATTTTTATGATGTTCCGGTAAAGATTTTTTCTACTGCATTGGTGGTCATGTCTGTATTTATATTGGCGCCGTACCTGAAAACGATCCTGGGTTTCCTGCTGACTGGTAAATCATTTATACTTCAGGTAATTGCCCGTCCGGATTATAAGAAGAAATGGATGTTTTATATGGCCTATGGCCTTAAATATCTATGGATATTGGTATTTGTGGCCACGACTTTGGCATCCTGCCTGAACAGGGCAAAAGTTTACGGTGAGGGAGCCCCCAAACCTCCGTTGTATGGAATTTATCAAACAGAGAAATTTGTCAGGAATAACGTCGAGTGCCTTCCATTAATTACGGATTCTCTTCAATGGCGGCAGCTTACAGTTCAGCGTGAGGGAGCTGCACGGATAAAAATGATGAACGATTCTCTGAAAAATGCAGATTTCAAAGTAGATGCGTCAAAGAAACAGATAGAAATCTTTTATCAGGGAAGTCTTTCAAAGGATAAGCTATTCAGTTATCAGATGATAGACAAGGACCGGCTATTGCTGAGTGGCCATCTAAATGGGGATTCTGTAAAGATCACCCTAAAGAAAATGGACCTTAAGAAGTTTTTGTTGATCAATAGAAAGTTTAACTGGGTAAATGAGTATCCTTTTAATCGTTAACCAATTAAAATAAGGATTATGAATTTAGAAGTCATAGAAGAATATAAACTACAATTCAGAGCAGATACGAGGTTGGATGCTGAGGAAAATGCCGCAGATTTTGCGGGTTGGTTGTTTTTAAAGCGACAGACTGCAATGCTGGAAATCATAACAGATTTAAACGATCGGCACCCAAATGACCCTGTTACAGTTAAGCTGCTCAAAAGTGTGATGAACCGGCTTTTACTTTGTTAGGTCATTGCGATTAAGCCGAATTGCGATAAGTGATGTGTAAAATGTTTGCTGTGCCAGATGATCCATTCTTTATAATTCATGGGGCCAAATGCGCCATGGATGGCAGTAGTTTCCGGATTCCTGAAATACAGGTCAAAATCATCCAGTTCGGTCATTAGTTGTTTGATGGCGCTGGGTAAGTCCGGATAGATGAGCTGATCAGGAAGTGTTCCAAATATTACATTTTTTGGTATTTTCAGATCGGTATAGATATTCTTTTGTTTTGCCAGCTTTGCTTCCTCCTCAGAAAACTCCAGGAAGGGGATCTTTTTACCATTGGTGTACTGAACCTGGTCTATGAGGTGTTCTACCATTTGTTGTGGTTCCATTTTACCCCAAAGTGAAAGGGTATCAGGGCGAAGGCCCAGAAAGAGGTCTAACAAATGTGCACGACTAGAGGTATCGATGATTTGACTCATATTTAGTGTTTTGTTGCTTTTAGTATGTGGTAAACCAAACTTGCCTCCAGACCGGGTACATCGGATAAATTCTCCAGGAACTCCATTCCGCTCTTTTCCAGAACTTTTATAGACGATTGGTTTGTCGGTCTGACAATCGCAAATATCTCGCTGATGTCTGGCAAATTGAAAGCAAAATCAATCGTTCTTTTAGCAAATTCTGTAGCATATCCTTTTCCCCAGGAATGTTTGTCGAACCGATAGCCAAGGTTTAACTTTTCGACATCGTTATAGCGCTTATAGCTGAGTCCACCGAAACCAATGATGGTATCCGGATTTTCCAGAGTTGCAATTGCCCATACCCCAAAGCCATATTTTTCCCGGTGATCCATGAATTTCTCCAGGTTTCTTAGTGCCGTTGCAATGTCGGGAAGGGGGCCAAAAGGATTATGAACATTGGTATCCGGATCACCATAAATCTCGAAATACCGGTTTAGGTGTGACATTACAGGATCAATAAGTATCAACCGTTCAGAATACAGCATTGTTTTTAACACTAAAATAAGGAAGGCTGTTTACATATCCAAGCATTTTTATAAATACCATACCGCAAAAGGAAGTAGATTTAACCTAAAACTTAACCTGCTTAATACTTGTTAAACATTCGTAACGTTTATAAGAAACTGAAATGAAGAAGATAAAAATATCCGGTGCCCGTCAAAACAATCTTAAAAACATCTCTCTGGAAGTTCCTAAAAACAAGATCACAGTTTTTACCGGGATTTCAGGATCAGGGAAATCATCATTGGTTTTCGAAACGATCGGTGCAGAAGCACAACGTCAGATTAATGAAACCCAAAACAGTTTTGTCAGAAACCGCCTTGCACATCTGGGTGTTGCGGATGTAGACAAGATTGAACACCTGAATGTTCCGGTGATCATCAATCAAAAGCGGTTAGGTGGAAATGCACGTTCTACAGTGGGAACGGCAACGGATGTTTATGCAGCTTTGCGTTTATTGTTTTCGAGAATGGGAAAACCTTTTGTAGGCTACTCCAATGTCTTTTCATTTAATCATCCCCAGGGAATGTGCCCTGTTTGTGAGGGATTGGGTTATACCAGCCGTATCAATACAGATCAGCTATTCGATAAAAACAAGTCTCTAAACGAAGGGGCCATTCGGTTCCCGACTTTCCAGACGGGAGGTTATCGCTGGCTGAGGTACACGATGGCGGGGTATTTTGATAACGATAAAAAACTAAAAGATTTTTCGGATGAAGAATGGAATTTGTTACTCCATTCTGAAGAGCATAAACCTAAACATCCGGATAAAGAATGGGGTAAAACCATGCAGTATATTGGTGTAATCCCAAGGATTGAAAGAGACTTTCTGAAAAAGGATTCCAAAGAGTATAACCTGAGAAAAAAGGACCTTCAAAAAATCATTGAATCTGGTTCTTGCCCAGACTGCAGGGGAAAAAGACTGAATAAAAAGGTGCTGTCCTGTAAAATTGAGGGTAAAGATATTGCAGATTGTGCAGCGCTGCCGATCGATGAGTTGTTGTTATTTATCCAATCACTTTCTTCCGGATCATTTGAAACTGTACTTAATGAACTGATGAGGAAACTTGAAAACGTTGTGAATATCGGACTTCAGTACCTGACATTAGACCGGGCTACCAATACGCTATCCGGAGGTGAATCACAACGAATAAAAATGGTAAAACACCTGGGAAACAGCCTGGAGGACCTTTTGTATATATTTGATGAACCGAGTATAGGCCTGCATCCCAAAGATCTGGATCACATTTCCAGTATTATTCAGCAGATCAAAAGCAAAGGGAATACGGTATTGATAGTAGAACATGATCCTGATTTGATCAAAATCGCGGATCATATTGTGGATATGGGACCTTTGTCTGGAAGTAAAGGCGGAGAAATCGTGTATGAAGGGAGCTTTGAGGAATTGAAGAAATCAGAGGGCAAAACCGGACAATATTTTTCACGCAAGCGGACTTACAAAACCAGTCCCCGTATGGCTACCGACAGGATTATGATTAGGGAGGCAAACTTGTTTAACCTAAAAAATATTACCGTTGGCATTCCTAAAAATATCTTGTCGGTAGTTACCGGAGTAGCAGGGTCGGGGAAAAGCACTTTAATCAGTAAGGTATTGCCAAAGCAGTATCCTGAAGCCAGAATTATCGATCAAAGTCCAATTGCGATCAGCTCAAGAGCAAATCTGTTGACTTACCTTGGTGTATCTGATGATGTCCGAAACCTGTTTGCCAAATCGAACGGGGTAAGCAACAAATTATTTAGTCGTAATAGTGAAGGAGCCTGTCCGAATTGTAAAGGGTTGGGCATAGAGAAAATTGACCTCGCTTTTATGGAAGATGTGGAAGAACCATGCGAAGTATGCCATGGAAGCGGATTTAATCCTGAAGTGCTACAGTTCAAATACAAGGATAAAAATATTGCAGAGGTGATGAGTCTGACCGTAGAAGATGCCCTTGATTTTTTCGAAAACCAGGGCTTTTCAGGGCATTTCAATTTGTTAACAGAACTCGGGTTAAGCTATATGACAGTGGGGCAGCGACTAAACACTTTTTCAGGAGGTGAAAGACAGCGGCTAAAACTAACAAAAGAACTGAATGGTAAAAACAACCTGTTGGTATTGGATGAGCCAAGTACGGGTTTACATCCTTCGGATACAGAAAATTTAATGACCATACTGAATAAACTCATCGACCATGGGAATACAGTAGTAGTGATTGAGCATAACCTGGATATCATTTCTCAGGCAGATTGGGTAATTGATATCGGACCTGGTGCAGGGAAATATGGAGGAGAGCTGATTTTTGAAGGAACTGTTGAGCAATTGCTTGCGGATGAAACAAATAAAAGATCTGCCACTGCAGCGTATCTAAGAAAACATCTGGAGAATCATTAAACAGGCCTGATAAAGTGTATGTAAGGCAAGGCCCGGCTCTCTTCGGAAAGACCGGGCATTATTTTTTGCAGAATAAAAGGCTGGCATGTTTCCACATGATTTTATCTTAACCTATTTCGCAAACTTCTTTGAGCCGGCAACGCAAAGAATTACCCCAACAGTGATGACCAGCATCCCGATACTGATGTGTTCATGAAGCAGAGTAGCCGATAATGCGAGTCCGAAAAAAGGTTGCAGGAGTTGTAGTTGTCCTACTGCAGCAGTACCTCCCTGTGCCAGGCCCCGATACCAGAATATAAAACCAATGAGCATGCTAAAGATGGCAACATAAGCCAGCCCGGCCCATGCCCCGGTACTGATATTGGCGAATGATGATGGCAGGAAGAAGAGCATCAAAGGAGCGGTAAGCGGCAACGAAAGTACCAGTGCCCAGCAGATGACCTGCCATCCTCCGAGTATTTTAGAGAGTTTGGCTCCCTCGGCATAACCAAGACCGCATAAGATAACAGCCATTAACATCAGAATATCTCCGGCAGGGGAAGCAGTGAGTCCCTGGGCAAGAGCAAAACCAATTACCAGCAAACTTCCTAAAACCGAGAAGAACCAGAAGGAACGGGGAGGGCGTTGCTCCCCGCGAATTACGCTGAATATTGCCGTGGTTAGCGGCAACATGCCAAGGAATACAATGGAATGTGCGGAGGTTACATGCTGTAAGGCCAGGGCACTCAATAATGGGAACCCAATGACTACCCCAATGGAGATCACGATTAAAGAGGAAATCTGTGTCCTTGTTGGCCGCTTCTCTTTAAAAATGACCAGAATGCAGAGCGCAAGCAAACCTGCGATGCTGGCGCGGGCAAATGTTAAAAATACGGGATCGAGATCCAGAACAGCCAGTTTTGTAGCGGGCATAGAACCACTGAATATCAGTACACCGATGAACCCGTTTTTCCAGCCGCTGCTGATGTTTCCTGTTGATTTGTCAGTTATTGTAAGGCTTCTGAGCATTTGATATGAAGGTTAGTTATTTTATCTCCAAAATTAAAGGAGCATCAGAGATAAGCACAGTATCAGTTTTGAGTATTTCGATGGACACAGTTATATTTGCAACATGAATAAAGAGTTTCTGTATCATGAAATCGCAGCTGGAATTGCGAACCAGATCACATCCGGGGTTTTGAAAAATGGGGAACGTTTGCCTTCGGTAAGGAAGCTGTGTAAAGACCATAGGGTGAGTATGAATACCGCGAAGCGGGTATTTCTGGAACTGGAGGCACAGTCGTTAATTGATTCGAAGCCCCAGTCGGGTTATTTTGTGAGCCAGCGTCCTTCTTTCAGGCTTCCGCTTCCGGAAGTAAGCCGGCCATTGTTGATCGCCTATGACAATGAGCCGGATGAGCTGATCAGTAAAGTGTATACCGATATGGGAAATGAAGAACTTACCCTTTTTTCCATTAGTGCTCCCTCTGGGGATCTGCTGCCATTGGCGAAACTAAAAAAGGAGATCATACAGGCTACAACTGCACTTAAAGAAGGTGGAACAGGGTATGAGCACCTGCAGGGCAATGTTAAACTAAGAAGGATGATCGCTGTACGTTCGTTGGGTTGGGGAGGCGATTTGCATGAAGATGAACTGGTTACCACCAATGGTGCCATGAACGCGGTTTCCCTCTGCCTGATGACTGTGGGTAAGCCTGGGGATACCATTGCGATGGAAAGTCCTTGTTATCCCGGTACCTTGCAACTGGCCATCAGTCTGGGCTTTAAAGTATTGGAATTGCCCACACATCCAACAACAGGGCTGGAAATCGCAGCGTTAAAAGAGGCCATTCCAAAAATCAACATCTGTTTGTTGGTTCCTAACTTTAATACGCCTCTGGGAAGCTGCATGCCCGATGAACATAAAAAAGAAATCGTTGAACTTTTAGCCAGTCATCATATCCCTTTGATCGAAGATGACATCTATGGCGACCTGTATTTTGGTGCGCAGCGACCCAAATGTTGTAAATCATTTGATAAAGAAGGAAATGTATTGTGGTGCAGTTCTGTTTCCAAGACGCTGGCACCGGGGTACCGTGTTGGATGGGTAGCTCCGGGAAAATATAAAGAGCAACTGCTCAAGATCAAACTGATCCATTCCATATCCTCAGTTTCGATCATCCAGGAATCCGTTGCCAATTTCCTGAAGACAGGGAGGTATGAAAATCATTTGCGACAGCTCAGGCGAACCTTGCAGGACAATTATCAAAACTATGTTCAGACCATTGGAGAATATTTTCCTGAGGGAACTAAAACAAGCAGACCCCAGGGGGGGCTGGCGCTTTGGGTGGAATTTAACAAGAGGATTGATACCAGGAAATTATATGATCTGGCGATTAAACAACGGATCAGCATTGCACCGGGACGAATGTTTACACTCCAGGATCAATTTCAAAATTGCATGAGGTTATGTATCGGCTTACCCTGGTCGGTCGAAATCAAGCAGAAATTAAAACAACTGGGCAATCTTGCTAAAAGTATAGCATCTGCATCCGTTTAAATTAATGAACAATAAGAGCTAACGAACAACAAGACCTTGTTCCGGAACATATTTATCATATTCCATATGCTGCGCTACTATCATTGC
Organism: Pedobacter caeni; assembly: GCF_900129215.1. Classification (GTDB taxonomy): domain Bacteria; phylum Bacteroidota; class Bacteroidia; order Sphingobacteriales; family Sphingobacteriaceae; genus Pedobacter; species Pedobacter caeni. The sequence continues at coordinate 773,530 of NZ_FQUQ01000001.1, forward strand.
CGCTTCTTTACCTTTTAGCTTAGCGACCAGATGTAAAGCACCGTCTATTCCTGCAGAAATCCCGGCAGTAGTAATGATTCTTCCGGCATCCACATACCTGGTGTTTTTTAATACTTTGGCTGATGGAACGGCGCGCTGCAGATTTTCAATACTGCGATGGAAGGTCGTGACCTGAAGCTGATCCAGCAGACCTGCTTTACCAAGAATAAAAGCACCGGTACAAACTGAAAAATAACTACTGGTCGTTTTATCACGGGATTTAATCCAGGAAATCACTTCAGGATCATCCGCTGCGACTTCATCATTCCCTCCAAAAACGGCAAAAATATCAGCCTGTGGAGCATCAGCAATGCTATAATCCGGAATGATTTTTAAGATGCCCTGAGAAAGGAGGGGTGCTTTTGTTTTGGAAACCGTGAATACCTTAAAGCCTGCATAAGAGAATACTTCCATTGGTCCGGCAAAGTCAAGTACTTCTACACCATCGTACAGGTAAAAACAAATGCTTGTCTTTTTTTCATTCAAGCTATCCTTTTTGTTCTTGTCGACCAGGATCATGTTACAGTGAGGACAAACTCCGGCCTTACTAAAAGAAATGGTATCGCAGGATGACCCGCAGGGTGGACAGACATAGACTGTTGCGGGTACCGCAGCAGGTTGTTTTTGTGCGAAGACGAAACAAGGAAACAGGAGTAGGAGCACTAGCTTTTTCATAATCAATAATCAGACTGTAAACCTATCAGGAAAAAAGATATAAATCAGGCCAAAACACACCTGAATCAGGACAATCTTCAGGCTTTATCTTTCATCATCTGCCGAAGTTGACTTGTGCTTTTATATCCACATTCCCTGGCGATCCAGTCCATCTTATGGTTGTCGTTGAGTAGGTACATTGCTTTTTCCATACGTAATTTCTGTACATATTCCCCTATAGTGAGACTGGTAGAAGATTTAAACAGACGGGTGAGCGATCTGGGACTGATATGAACCAATGCGGCCAGTTCCGGAATGCTGATCTTTTGCCGGAGGTGATGGGCAATGTAATCCTGAACCTGATGAACCTGTTGGTTAATGTGCTGTCTGTTTTGTATGTAAATACTATCCTGCTGATCTTTACCTTCGCGACGAATATACACCACCATATCTTTAGCCACCGTACAGGCAAAAGCAACACCATGTTGTTCCTCTACCAGGAAAAGGGCAAGGTCAATGCCTGTGGATATACCTGCACTGGTGTAAATATTCCCGCTTTTAACATATAACCTGTTCTCGATTACCTTAATTCCCGGGAACTGCTCCTGTAAGCGGGTAGTCCAGGCCCAATGGGTAGTACAATTCTGACCTTCCAGTAGCCCGGCTGCCGCCAGGGCAAAAGCGGCAGTACAAACAGAACATATGGTTGCCCCGGTAGCAGCCGCATGTTGCAGCCATGGAATCCACAATGCATCATCTGCCCGGTTCCACCTGGAGAGTTTCATACCAGCTACGATAACCATATCGCTGGCATTAACGTTGATCTCTCCAAGTGTTCTTACGTTGGTAAAGCCAAGGCCGCTTGAGGAAACCGGCTGTGCATAAGGAGAAACATAACAAAGTTCGTAGGGTTTACCCAGACAACCGGACTCGTAAAATACGGTTACAGCACCGGCAAGGTCCAACAGGTGAACACCATCAAAGAGAAAAAAGATAATGCGCTGAGATGTCATTCTGCTAATTTAATTTATTCCTCTCTTAACTGTCTTCATTCCGTGTAAAATATAGTTTGTCATTGAAATTTTATAGCTTGCAGAAAACGATTGCTATGAAATCCCTCTTTCTGACTTTGTTTCTGGCCTTTACATGGTCGATAACTGACGTTAAAGCCCAGGATCCTGTAAAAATTAAGCAACAGGCTACGATAATGGCCAATGCTTTTTTTAAAGGAGATCTTAATACCCTGATGGATTATACTTATCCAAAAGTATTGGCCAGAAGTGGTGGAAAGGCTAAAATGATGGCATCAATCAAAAAAATTCCTCAACATTCCTCAATCAATGTACCTGGGGGATATGTAACCAGTACTTCTCCGTTAATGGGGATCAGTGGGGACGGAGGTAAAACATGGACCTTCATTTCCGCAGGAAATATGGGCAAGGCGGAGCTTAAGCAGCTTTTTCCAAAATTCAACCATGATCTCGTTCTGGAAAAAGCAAGCACTCCTGTATTTCATAAAGAATAAATATCTTCTTTAGGGTTTGGCTGACCTTTGCCTGTAGTGATCAGGTTACGCAAACTTTTTTTGACATAGCCATTCCAGCTATCAAAACAAATATCGTAACATTCGTAAGCAGGAACCAACCCCCAATGGGTAAACTGAACCTGTGTCTTACCTTCTTTTTCAGAAAGGTTAAACTCTAGTTTTGTACCAGTCCATTCGGTTTTGTCTTCCGTGAAATTGAAATAGTTGTCCAAAACCAGCCAAACAATTTTTTGATTGGGTATCAGTTCAATCAATTTCATGGTACACTTATGAATGTCTCTGAACTGGTACGTAAATTCATCGTTGAGCTGAGTGGTATTGCCTTCAATATTTTCGGACCACCAACCACGTACATTGGTGATCGCATTGAATACCGCATCCGGGGTTTCATCCACAGAAAACGTAGTGTTAAAATCTGATGTAGTCATTTTCTTAGTTTTTTTCAGGTAATTCCTTATTTAATAAAGTTTCTAGTTTTTTCAATTTAGAAGCCCAAAAGTTGTCGAAGTAAGAAAGCCAGGCCTGCAGTTCTTCAAAACCATCCTTTTTCAGACTGCAATAGCGTTCCCTGCCACTGTCCTCAATGGAGATAAAACCTGCGTTATGCAGTATTTTCACATGCTTGGAAACGGCGGGGCGGCTCATGTCGAAATGCTCTACCAGGCTGTTGATGGTTAAACGATCTTCTGAGAGGAGCATCAGCATCTTTCTTCTGCTAGGGTCGCCTATGACCTGGAAAGCATCAAGCCTTGATTGTTCCATGTTCTGGTGCATCTAAAAGGGTTTTTATCTTGTCGAGTTTTTCCAGCCAGCCGGCAGTCAGGCCATTGAAGAAATTCAGGTTTTCTTTTTTTGCGAAGCCGCGGTGTTCCAGAATGACTTCCGTGCCTTTATCTGTGGCCTGTAATTTCCAGACAACGACAGAATCAAGCGTAATTTCACCTTCGCCGGGACCGCTTTTCCAGGAATAAGAAAGCTCAGTAAAGGGGACAATCGCTAATACTTTGCAATAGAAAATGCCGTCAAAATCCAGACTGGGTATCGGGTTTGTCCTGAACTGAAAGTCATGCCCGATGATGGGTTTAAAATCATTTTTCATAAGCCATTGCTCCATGAGCTCTGGGTTTGTCAGGTATTCCCAGACCCGCTCCTGCGGATGAGGGAAGAAGAATTGATGTTTAATTAGTTTTGCCATAATAAGTAACTTGTAGGTTACTCAAATATATAAGTAACTTCTGGGTTACGCAAATGTTTTTTCATAAAAAATGAAATTTATGTCTGCAGGGCCTCGATAATACTTTTGTCAGTTTTTCTGTTTCCTCCCATTTCTTAAAGTAGTTCAATTTTATGTTCTGTTCTGAATTTTCACTTTTGCGATGTAACTAATAATTAACAATGATCAAATCTATTCAATTTCAAAACCTACATCATTTCCTGAACAATCGCTGGTTTTTGAATTTGTCCAATACCAATTTTTAGGAGCAGTACCGGATAGAGATTCAGTCCGGAGGAGCTATCGGGAGATGGCATGGGAATGTAATGTTCTCTTTTAAACAAGTATAAATAAGTCTTAAATATCATATTATGAAAATAACCTCTTTAGCTGTTGTGACCATTTTTATAGCTGGCTGTAGTTCTTCAAAACCCCAGGATGCAGACCCTTCCGCAGCAGTAGCTTTACCGGTCGGAATTGTGGCATCCCAGTCGCAGACTACCTTTCAGGATTATCCTGCCGCCATCCGTGGAACGACCAATGTAGAGATCCGCCCACAGGTAAACGGAATGCTTGATAAAATTTTTGTAGATGAGGGCTCTTTTGTAAATGCCGGACAGCCGATCTACAAAATCAACGATTTGCCCTTTCGGGCTGCATTGAACAATGCAAAGGCCAACAGGCATGCCATGGAAAGTACGTTGATCAATGCACGGTTAGAACTCGATAAATTAACCCCATTGGTTAAAAACAATGTGGTATCTGATTACCAGTTAAAATCGGCAAATGCCGCATATGAGGTAGCCCGGGCAAATGTAGAACAAGCCAAAGCCAATGTTTCGACTGCGCAGATCAATCTGGATTACACACTGATCAAAGCCCCGGTAAGTGGCTATATCAGTCGGCTACGTAAGAAAAAAGGAAGTTTGGTTGGGCCGAACGACCAGGAACCTCTTACTGAGTTATCAGATGTGCGTGAGGTACATGTCTATTTTGCATTGGCGGAAAGGGATTTTGTGAATTTCAAAGCACAATATCCTGGTGAGACCCTCCCCGAAAAGCTAAAGAAACTACCAGAGGTGTCATTGCTGTTAACCGATGATAGTGAATATCCGAAAAAGGGTAAGATCGATATGATTGACGGGCAATTTGATCACAACACAGGGTCTATCACCCTGCGTGCAGTATTTCCAAATACATCGGGATTGCTTCGTTCCGGAAATACTGGAAAAATAAGGTTAAGCCTGATGCATAAAGATGTGATCATGGTGCCTCAGGAAGCAACTGTAGAGATGCAGGACAAAGTTTTTGTCTATGCCCTCACAAAGGACAATAAGGTAAAGATGAAAGCCATTAATATCATAGGAAAGAAAGGGGCAGATTACCTGATAAAAGAGGGCGTCGAACGTGGTGAACGATTCGTTTTAAGTGGATTCGGTAACCTGCAGGAAGGTGCAGAAGTTAATCCTCAGCCAACAAAATAATCATTCAGCAAATCATTCAAAATCATGTTTAGAAAATTTATAGAAAGACCGGTTCTGGCTACGGTAATCTCCATTTTATTGGTGGCACTTGGATTAATCGGACTCTTCAAACTACCATTACAACAATTCCCTGATATTGCTCCACCTGCCGTTCAGGTCACCACGGTTTATCCTGGTGCAAACGCTGAAACTGTGCTAAGATCAGTTGCCCCTTCACTGGAAGAATCTATTAACGGTGTGGAGAACATGACTTACATGAGTTCAACCGCAAGTAATGATGGCTCGTTAACGATCACCGTCTACTTCAGACTGGGAACGAATCCCGATCAGGCAGCAGTGAATGTTCAAAACCGCGTAGCGAAAGCCACTAGTCAGTTGCCAGCCGAAGTGATCCAGCAAGGGGTAACAACGGTGAAACAGCAAAATGGCGAGATCATGGTATTTGGCTTATTCACAGAAGATGAAAAGAAATACGATGCCGCTTTTGTAGGCAACTATGCCCAGATTAATATTATACCAGAGGTTAAACGTATTCCAGGAGTGGCTACTGCAACGCCATTGGGTGGCAATAAGGATTATTCCATGCGGGTATGGCTTAATCCTGCTCAGATGCAGAATTATAAAATCACTCCTAATGAAGTCATGGCTGCGATCCAGGACAAGAGTCTTGAAGCTGCACCAGGGCGCTTTGGTGAAGGGAATAAGGTTGTATTTGAATATGTAATTAAGTATAAAGGAAAGCTGACCAAAGCTGATGAGTACGAGAATATAGGCATACGCGCAAATGCTGATGGATCCACTTTAAGGTTAAAGGATGTAGCCAGAGTGGAGTTTGGGACTTATACTTACAACAGTCTTACCCGTTTAAACGGAAAAAAAGGAATTACGATAGGCGTTTCCCAGCTGGCCGGATCAAATGCCAATGAGATTCAGATTGGCATTGCCAAACTTATGGAAAAGGCAGCTAAAGATTTCCCTTCAGGGATAAAATATGAAATCTTTTACAATACTAAAGTTTCATTGGACCAATCCATTGAGCAGGTGATTCATACCCTGATTGAAGCCTTTATTTTGGTCTTTATCGTGGTATATATCTTTTTACAGGATTTTCGCTCCACGTTAATTCCGGCCATTGCTGTACCTGTAGCGATCATAGGAACTTTCTTTTTCATGCAGTTATTCGGTTTTTCTATCAATCTGCTCACCTTATTTGCGATGATCCTGGCGATCGGTATTGTGGTCGATGATGCCATTGTCGTGGTCGAGGCAGTACATGCAAAAATGGAAGATAAAAAAATCGGTGCTAAGGATGCCACCATTGAGGCGATGCATGAAATTACTGGTGCTATTGTCTCTATTACCCTGGTGATGTCGGCGGTTTTCTTACCTGTTGGATTTTTAGAAGGTTCTACCGGTGTATTTTACAGGCAATTTGCATTTACGATGGCAACGGCGATCATTATCTCTGCAGTGAATGCCCTGACCTTAAGCCCGGCATTGGCAGCGTTATTCCTGAAAAGCGAACATACTGATGAAAGCCAGTCAAAAAAAGGCTTTGCCAGAAAGTTCTTTATTGGATTTAACAGCAGTTTCAGTTCAATGACAAACAGGTATGTTGGCGGACTTAAGTTTCTGATCCGTCACAAGTGGTTAAGTATGGGCGGCCTGCTGGTGGTCATTCTGGCTACCATCTGGATGGTCAGAAACACACCAAGCGGATTTATTCCTGCAGAAGATCAGGGTTTTATTGCAGTAGCTCTTAGTGCGCCTTCAGGTACTTCATTAGACGGGACCATAAAGGTAATGGATATTGCGGAAAAGAAATTGCTAGGTATGGAATCCGCTGCTTTTATTGATGCACTTTCGGGCTATAATGTGTTAACGGGTTCTAACAGTTCGTCGGCGGGGGTTATTTTTGTTACCCTAAAGTTAACAGATAAAAGGGGCAAGGTCAAAGACCTGAATGAGATCATGGAGCAGATCAGGGCGAACCTTGCGGGTATTAAAGGGGGCAGCTTCTTCGTTTTCACCTTTCCAACTGTTCCGGGATTTAGTAATGTCGAATCCCTTGAGGTGGTGATGCAGGATAAAACCGGTGGTAAGCTCGATAAGTTCAGCCAGATCACCAATGGCTTTATCGCTAAATTGATGCAACAGAAGGAAATCGGCTATGCCTTTACTTCCTTTAAAGCAGATTATCCGCAATTGCAACTGGAAGTTGATGATGATAAAGCCGGGCAGCTTGGGGTAAAAGTGAAGGATGTTTTACAAACGATGCAGGCATATTTTGGAACCGCTCAGGCTTCAGACTTTAACAGGTTTGGCAAATACTACCGTGTTTTGGTTCAGGCCGATATCACCGACAGGACCGATCCATCTGCAATGGATCGTGTATTTGTTAAGAATAACCTTGGAGACATGGTGCCTATAAATAGTCTCGTGAAGCTGAAGCGGGTATATGGTTCTGAAACCGCTTCCCGGTATAATTTGTTTAGCTCTATCGGGCTGAACGTGATCCCTAAACCAGGATATAGTACAGGGGAAGCAATTAAAGCCGTACAGAATTTAGCAGCCAAAGAACTGCCAAATGGTTATTCTTTTGAGTTTTCAGGACAAACGAGAGAAGAGCTTTCCTCCGGAGGGCAGTCGACCATCATCTTTATCATGAGTCTGATATTTGTTTATTTTATACTTTCTGCGCAATACGAAAGCTATATATTGCCTTTAGCGGTCTTACTTTCTATCCCTGCAGGCGTTTTTGGTGTCTTCATTGTTCTTGGTCTTACCGGAATAGAAAACAACATCTATGTACAGGTTTCCCTGATCATGTTAATTGGTTTGCTGGCCAAGAATGCTATCCTGATTGTTGAGTTTGCCATTCAAAGAAGAAAGAGAGGGCATAGCCTGATCGATTCAGCCATTGAAGCGGCAAGGCTTCGCCTGAGGCCCATACTCATGACCTCTTTAGCTTTTGTTGTGGGATTGTTCCCTATGAGCATTGCAACAGGTCCTTCTGCCCAGGGAAATCACTCCATCAGTATTTCTGCGGCCGGGGGAATGTTATCAGGAGTATTGCTTGGTTTATTTATCATTCCGGTTCTGTTTGTGCTGTTCCAGAACTTACATGAAAAAATAACAGCTAAAACTATCAAATAACATCTATGAAATCAGAAGGTGTAAATCAATTAAATGAAAGCTGCTCGGGCAGCTCATTAACATAATGACATGATAAAGATCAATATTAGCATGCTTGCTTTGTTACCTGTTTTAATGCTGGGTTGCAAGGTCTCCAAAGAGCATCAAAAGCCATCGTTACCCATCAATGCCCAGTTTAGATATGCGGCATTAAATACCGATACCATTAGCGTCGCTGAGCTGCGATGGGAAGAGTTTTATACAGATGTTACCCTGAGGAAGTTGATCGATACTGCTTTAATCAGAAATTACGATATGCAGATTGCATTAAAGCAGTTGGAATCAGCTGGGCTATTGTTTAAACAGGTAAAATGGAACCATATTCCGGAATTGGCCTTGCAGATCGCAGCCAATTCCAATCGCCCCTCCGATAACAGTACCACAGGAATGAACATCAGGCAGTTCAGGAGCGGGTCCAACCATATAGAAGATTATTCTGCCAGCTTGCAACTTTCCTGGGAAGCAGACATCTGGGCTAAAATCCGTAATCAGAACAAAGCGGCACTGGCGACTTATCTGCGGACAGACGAGGCTAGAAAACTGCTGCAAACTGAACTTATAGCCCAGATCTCACAGGGATATTATCATCTTTTAATGCTGGATGCACAACTTGAAATTGCGCAGAAGAATGTGGCACTAAATGACCGTACTTTAAGTATGGTCAGGCTCCAGTATGATGCTGGGCAGGTTACTGCTCTGGCGGTACAACAAGTCGCTGCGCAAAAGCAGGCCGCAGCTCAGTTGCTGCCGCAGTTTGAGCAACGGATCATCCTTCAGGAAAATGCATTAAAGATACTTACCGGTCAGTTACCAAACCGGATAGAAAGGAAGGACAGGTTATCCGGAATATCTATCACGGCCAATTATGCCACAGGAATGCCCGCTGCCATTGTTGGCCGACGACCGGATGTGAGATCAGCAGAACTTGCCCTGACGATTTCAAACGCGAATGTGGGGATAGCCAAGGCAAATTTATACCCCGCTTTAAGGATTACAGCAGGTGGAGGTTTGAATGCTTTCAGGGCGGCCGACTGGTTTAATGTGCCGGCTTCTTTATTTGGGATCGTAGCGGGAAGCATCGCTCAACCTATTTTAAACAGCAAACGCCTGAGAACACAATATGAGATCAGAAAGATTGAAAGAGAACAAAACGTTATGGCTTTCAGGAAATCAGTATTGAATGCAATGGGAGAAGTATCTGATGCATTGAGTAACATTGAAAAGCTAAAAGATCAGCACCGTATTGCAGCCGATCGTGTAATGACCCTGCAAAACGCTACAGCCAATGCAAGCCTCTTGTTTAAAAACGGAATGGCCAATTACCTGGAGGTGATTACTGCCCAGGGAAATGTATTACAGGGAGAGCTGGAGCTGGCCTCTTTAAAAAGAGCTGAACTTCATGCGGTTTCGGATTTATACCGCTCACTAGGAGGAGGATGGAAATAGTAATACTTTTGTATAAAAGTCAGGATTGAATGCAGAAAGATCTATTACACCATATCGGAAAATTCATCCCCTTGAATGAGGCTGAACAACAATTACTTGTGGATAGGATAAGGTATGAAAAGATCCCTAAAAAGGGATTTCTTTTACAGGCAGGTAAGGTTTGCAGTGGTCGTTTTTTTGTGATCTCAGGTTGTTTGAGACAATATGTGATGAAAGAAAATGAGTCAGAACAAATTATACAATTCGGTCTTCCTGGCTGGTGGATTTGTGACCATCGCAGTCTTGAGAATGGCGAGCCTTCGGAATATTATGTTCAGGCCACTGAGGTTTCGGAGGTGGCCATTATAGATGCGGGGGTTCAGGAAGAACTATTCTCAAAAATACCATTATTGGAGCGGTATTTCAGGTTGATTTTCCAAAGGGCATATGATGCTTCCTTGACCAGGATAAGTCTTGAATACTGTATATCAGGGGAGGAGAGGTACCATCAGTTTGCTAAAAACTTCCCTGATTTTGTTCAAAAAATCCCTCAGTATATGCTGGCCTCTTTTCTGGGATTAACACCTGAATTTATCAGCATCATAAGGGCAAAAAAAAAGAGGTGAATTTCTTAAAGTAGTTCAATTTTTAGTTTCCTGATGAATTTTCATTTTTGCATTCATTCATTTAAAAATAATTAATCATGATCAATCATAATCAAATTCAAAAAGCCGAAACTTTTCGTGAACAACATTTATCGGAGAAACTGCTGTTATTAGCCAATGTATGGGATACACTTAGTGCAAGACTGATTGCCACACTTGGCTTTCCTTCCATTGCGACAGCGAGTGCTGCAATGGCCCTGTCCAATGGATATAAAGACGGAGAAAACATTCCGTTTAAACACTTGCTAAACGCTGTAAAACAAATCGTGGAGGCTGTTGATGTTCCCGTAACAGTTGATTTTGAACGGGGCTTTACGGATGACATTTCACAATTAAAAGAACATATTGGTTTATTGATTGAAACTGGTGCTGTCGGACTGAATATAGAAGATGGAAAAGGACATGGAAAGGGGCTGTTGTCTATTGAAGAACAGTGCAAAAAAATAGAAGCGATAAGAGCAGTTGCCGTAGAACTGAACGTGCCTATCGTAATCAATGCCAGGACCGACATCTATCTTCAACCTTATGAAAACAACCGGATTGAAAAGGTGATTGAGCGGGCTAACGCATATCAGGCAGCAGGTGCGGATGCGGTATATCCGATATTAATTGACAACTATAAGGAGATATCTACGCTGAAGGAAATGACTACCCTGCCAATCAACGTCTTTTTACTGGAGTCGATAGGAAATTTGAAACAACTTGAAGAGTTGGGTGTGTCCAGGGTTAGTGTAGGACCGGCTATGATCAATGGGGCAATCACCAAAATGAAACAACTGGCCGAAGGATTGCTCAACTACGAGACTCATGAGTTTTACAGTCAGAAAATGGTTTCCAATGATTTCCTGGATAAGCTGATATAGAAAAACAGATTTTAAAGGGCTGATGGTTTATGTATCCCTCAGCCCTTTAAGGTTAAGAGATGATCTCATTCATGGCTGTCAGGATCACCGGACTGCCACTTGTCACAAGAATCGTATGTTCATGCTGAGCTACGAAACCACCTTTATTTCCTAAGAACGTCCAGCCATCGGCTTGTTCTACCGCCAATGTAGATTGCGTAGCGATGAACGTTTCTATGGCTACAACACTATTTTTCTTAAATCTTTCCTGATTAAAACGGTCACAATAATTCAGAATCTGGTGAGGCTCTTCGTGCAGGCTTCTGCCGACACCATGACCAGCAAGATTTTTAATCACTGTATATCCGGATTTTTTAGCTTCGGTTTCTATGATTCTGCCAATCTCGGAGATTTTAACCCCACCTTTGATGTGCTGTAAAGCTTTTGTCAAAATTCTTTTTGATGCTTCTACCAAGGGGGCATGATTGTACAAATCCTGTCCGAGAACGAAGGAACCTCCATTGTCAGACCAGAAGCCATCCAATTCTGCTGAAACATCAATATTGATCAGGTCACCTTCTTTAAAGATCTTATTTTCAGTAGGAATACCATGTGCAATTTCATTGTTTACACTGATACAGGTCCATCCCGGAAAGCCATAGGTTAACCTTGGAGCAGATTTCGCTCCTTTTGCCTGAAGTATTGCTCCTCCAAAGTTATCCAGCTCCAACGCTGACATTCCCGGTTGCGCATAAGCCCTCATTTCCTTCAAAGTAAGGCCTACAATTTCACTTATTCTACTGATACCCAGTAATTCAGCCTCGGATGATATAGACATATTTTCAATTTATTTCGTTAATCAAAGGTACAAATTCATAAGATTCTTTCATTTTATTCATAGAATTTTATTTTTCCAGCAATTCATTTAAAGTTTTTCCTTAAATTCCCTTAAGAAATATCTTCTTTACATTCATTATAGGAATAAATTGCTTTAACTGCTGTAAATTAGCCGCGCCAAAACACTTAATCCCTGAAAAATTATGGCCATAAAGAGAGTATTGAAAGTCGGTTTAGATTCTGCCGCACCATTTCCCATGCATTCGGACTTTAATTCCGGAAAATTTGAAGGGTTTGAGGTAGATTTGTTAAGCGAAATAGCAAAACACCTTGATTTTGAGATACATTATGAAGTTTCTTTATGGAAAACCATTCTGGAACAGTTATTTAAAGGAGAGTTAGACCTGATTTGTTCGGCAGTAACAGTTACTTCTTCCAGAAAACACATTCTGGAGTTTACAGAACCCTATCTTCATTTCCGGCTTTGTGCGGTGGTGCCTGCAGAAGGAGTACTGGATGAATTAAAAGATTTCAAAAACAAAACAATTGGTGTAAGAACGGCTACGGAAGCAGAAAAACATGTGCATACTAAATTTCCTGATAACAACATGTTCCATGCAGATACCAATAAAGAGCTGTACCGAAAGCTTCAGGCCGGAAAGATCGATATGCTCGTAGATGATTCTCCGATTGCAGGTGGCTTCCTTCAGAACAACAATAAGCTAAAGATAGGCATGTTTCTTCCGAATACCGATTCTCATTATGCCATTGCCATGAAAAAAGGAGATGTTGAGCTGAGGAAACAGTTTAACGGAGCGATGAAAATGCTGAGAGAGAACGGAATCTACGATGCCATTTATGCAAAATGGTTCAGTGAGATTCAGTTTTAGGATGCCATCCGGCGTCTAGAGCTTTGTTGCACAGTACTTACAGAATTTAGCATCCTGATCATGGCCTTCGCGACCACACCCAGGGCATACCTGATGGTGAAAGCCTTTGTTTCTTGCTGCTGCAGCCATTTCGGTAGTAATGATTCCGGTAGGTACAGCAATGATCGCATAGCCGATCAGCATCATAAATGAGGCAACAAATTTACCCATTGGTGTAACAGGGGAGATGTCTCCATAGCCAACCGTGGTAATGGTAACAATGGCCCAGTAGATGCTTTCCGGAATACTGGAGAATCCATTTTCTTTATTTTCGACCAGGTACATAACAGAACCCAGAATGACCACCAGGGTAAGTACGGTGAGCATAAAAATACTGATCTTTCTTAAGCTACCACTGATGGCCACAGTGAGAAACTTCATTTCTGAAAGGAATCTTCCTAACTTAAAGATTCTGAAGATCCGCATTAGCCTTAAGGCCCGTAAAGCCAATAAAGACTGGCTGCCAATGAAAACGATACTTAGATAAGAAGGAATCAGGGCCAGTAAGTCTACAATTCCAAGAGGGCTTTTAACATAATTTAAAGGATGTTTAATGACCACAAGCCTGAGGATATATTCCACAGTGAACAAACCTGTAAAAGTCCATTCAATCACGGAAAATAAGGTTCCGTATTTCTGATGGTAACTGTCGATACTGTCCAGCATTACCACCAGGATACTGGCAAAGATGGCAATCAGTAAACCTACATCAAAAGCTTTTCCGGCAAAGGTATTGGCCTCGTAAATGATTTCATGGAGCTTGCCCCGCCAGTCTTTATTCTTTTCGTTCTCCGTATTCATAATCTGTGATTGAAAGCCTTTTGTTTTTTAAAAGATGCTTTAATTACCTGCAAATATTTCTTTGATTGCTTATAAAAGGCCTTTTAATTGTGCCCAGACATTTTCTGCAAGGATTTTTTGTCCTTCAACGGTTGGGTGAATTCCGTCTTTCTGGTTCAGCTTAGGAACGCCACCAACACCCTGAAGGAGAAATGGGACCAGCACCATATTGTTTTTCTTTGCCAGTGCCGGATACATAGATTTGAATTCCTGGGCATAATCAGCACCCATACTAGGCGGCATCTGCATTCCTGCAAGCAGAAATTTAACCTGAGGGTATTTCTCTTTTACTTTATCTGTGATTTGCTGAAGGTTGACCTTTGTTTCGGCCAGCGGAAGTCCTCTCAATCCATCATTGGCGCCAAGCTCCAGTACCATAATGTCAAAAGGCTGTTTCAACAGCCAGTCGATCCTGGCTTTTCCTGCTGCTGAAGTTTCTCCGCTTAATCCTGCATTCACCACTTTATAAGGTAATTTCAGGGAGTCTATCTTTTTCTGAATCAGGGCCGGAAAAGCCTCGGTTACATCAAGGCCATAACCTGCGGTAAGGCTGGTCCCAAAAAAAAGGATTTTTTTAACACCTGCACCATCGGTTTTCTTTGCTGCGGTTTCCAGGGTATCGGTTTTATCTTTCCCGGAATCTGAATTTGCCTGTCCGCCACAAGAAGATAGCAGGGAGGCCACGGAAAATAACGTGGTAAAAACGATAGAACTTACAAAATGATGACGTAACATATAGGTTTAATAAGGGCCTGAATATAGTCAATATTGCGGATAGCTCGTATATTTAGCGGGTATTCGCACATAAAAAAATTATCTGACCCCCTAAAAATACTAAAGAACTGCGCCTGTGGAAGACATCCTGAACATACGAAATGTAAGTAAGATTTACCAAAATGCCGGACATCAGCTCACTGTACTGGACAACATCAGTTTCTCTATTCAAACCGGATCTACAGTATCCATTACCGGTCCATCGGGAAGTGGTAAAACCACTTTATTAGGACTTTGCGCAGGGCTGGACCGTTCCAGTTCGGGGAGTGTGGAACTGAATCAGGTGGCTTTGGATCATTTAACAGAAGATCAAAGGGCGGCTGTCAGAAACCGCTATGTAGGATTTATCTTTCAGAACTTCCAGCTCCTGCCTACCTTAACTGCGCTGGAGAATGTGATGGTTCCGCTGGAATTGAGAGGGGAGAAAAATATAAAAAGTCATGCGCTGGAATTACTGGATAAAGTAGGGCTGGCTGACCGTTCCGGGCATTACCCCATCCAGTTGTCGGGCGGAGAACAGCAAAGGGTATCACTTGCCCGTGCATTTTCAAATAAACCAGCGATACTCTTTGCCGATGAGCCTACAGGGAATCTGGACGCAGAAACGAGCGATAAAGTCATTAAACTGATGTTTGACCTGAACCGCGAAGCGGGAACAACCCTGGTTATTGTGACTCATGATCTTGACCTTGCTGCGAAAACCAACAGGATGATCAAATTAAAAGGTGGAGTGATCATTTCTGATTTAGAGTTGAGCCATGCCTGATCAGAAATTTAACATCAAAAGACCTATAAATTATGCCTGGCTGTTCAAGATGGCCTGGAGAGATAGCCGTAAAAGCCGATCAAGACTGTTTCTCTTTATCTCTTCAATTGTATTGGGGATTGCCGCGCTTGTTGCCGTTTATTCCTTCAGGGATAACCTTCAAAGAGACATAGACAACCAGGCGAAAGAGCTGACTGGCGCTGATTTAATGATCGAAAGCCGCAGGGCACCAAAGGAATCTGTTGCGGCGATGCTGGATACTTTGGGAGAACAGCAGGCACGCGAGAAAAACTTTGCCTCCATGATTTATTTCATCAAAGGCACCGGAAGCCGGTTGATTCAGGTACGGGCGCTGGAAGGAAACTATCCGTTTTACGGAGAAATAAAAACCAGGCCGGCTGCAGCAGCGAAGCACTTTAAGCAGGGCAGGAACGCATTGGTAGATAAAACAACGATGCTGCAGTTCAATGCGGTTGTTGGGGATTCCATCAAAATCGGGAGCCTTCATTTTGCCATAGCAGGAAGCCTGGAGAGTGTTCCGGGGCAAAGCGCAATTGCCAACACCGTAGCCCCGGTGGTCTATATTCCGCTTCAATATCTGGAACAAACAGGATTAGACCAGGTTGGCAGCAGGATTCAATACCGTTATTTTTACAAATATGACCGTGCGGCATCTGTAGAAAGAGATTTAAAACGTTACCAAAGAACTTTAAATAAAGAAGGACTGGACCATGAAACTGTGGCTACTAAAAAAGCCAGCACGGGAAGGGCATTTGGTAACCTGAACAAGTTTCTGGCCTTATCTGGTTTTATTGCATTATTGTTAGGTTGTGTTGGGGTAGGCAGTGCCATCCATGTGTACATTAAGGAAAAGCTGGGCACCATTGCGACCTTAAGGTGTCTAGGATTAAATGCCGGAGAAGCATTTCTCATTTACCTGATTCAAATTGCAGTGATCGGCCTGATCGGAGCAGTTGCGGGTGCAGTTATAGGAACCCTGGTACAGTTTGCATTACCTGCAGTTTTGCAGGATTTTATTCCCATTGACATCAGTATACAGATTTCCTGGACTGCAATTGCACAGGGACTGGCCATTGGACTGATCATTTCTATTTTATTTGCCCTGCCATCTTTACTTTCTGTAAGGAATATTTCGCCTTTAAATGCGATAAGAGCTTCTTTTGATACGGTTACATCTAAAAGAGATTTCTTAAAATGGCTGGTTTATCTGATCATCGTGCTTTTCGTATATGGCTTTACTTACCTGCAAATGAATGGCTGGCTCGAAGCCTTACTATTCATGGCCGGTCTGCTGATTGCTTTTCTTTTGCTTGTTGGACTTTCTAAATTATTGATGTTGATCTTAAAGAAGTCCATCCCGGATTCCATGAGCTATTTATGGAGACAGGGTTTTGCAAATTTACATCGCCCGAATAACCAAACCTTGTTGCTTACCGTATCTATTGGCTTGTCTACGGTCTTTATTGTGACGCTTTACCTGGTGCAGGGAGTATTGCTGAATAAGGTTTCTCTTTCTTCAGATTCGTCGGAATCGAATATGGTTATGTTTGACATTCAAACGAGCCAGCGGGAGCAGGTGGCAACGATGACCAGGCAATATCAGTTGCCAGTAATGGCTGAAGTACCTATTGTGACCATGAGGATAGAAGAGATTAACGGGAAAACAGCTGCAGAACTGGATCAGGCGGACAGCCTGGATCAAAAAAGCAGAAACTTATCCACCAGAGCGTTTAAAGGAGAAATCAGGGCGACTTATCAGGATAGTTTAAGGGCGACAGAAGAACTCGTGGAAGGAAAATGGACTGGTGTAACACCTGCTGGCGGAGTGGTTAAGATTTCCCTTGAAAAGGGGTATGCAGAAAGAATCCATGTCAAGGTTGGAGACCAGATCGTCTTCAATGTACAAGGGCTCTTGTTGCCTACAGAAATCGGGAGCCTCAGGGTGGTCGACTGGAATACGGTAAAACCCAATTTCAGGGTGGTATTTCCGACAGGAGTATTGGAGCAGGCTCCGCAGTTTTATGTCCTGATGACCCATGTTCCCTCAGAAAAGGTCTCTGCAGATTTTCAGGGAGCGGTGGTTAAAAAATTCCCTAACGTTTCTATTATAAATTTAGGTCTGGTATTGCAAGTGCTTAATGAACTGCTATCTAAGATTAATTTTGTGATCCGTTTTATGGCGGGTTTCAGCATGGCAACCGGATGGATTGTGCTCTTATCAGCAGTGATGAGCAGCAAGGGGCAGCGGCTTCGGGAGAGCGTATTGCTGAGAACGATGGGTGCAAACAGAAAACAAATACTAACCATCACTGCGCTTGAATATCTGTTCTTAGGTATCCTGGCTTCGGCTGCAGGAATCATTCTGGCGGTTGCTGCGAGTTGGGCGGTTGCAGTTTTTAGCTTAAATAGTACCTTTGCCCCGGATATCCTGCCTTTATTACTGTTTTTTATCCTTATCCCAATATTGGTGATGGTTACCGGTATTTATAGCAGCAGGAGCGTCCTCAACCATCCTCCATTGGAAATATTAAGAAAAGAAGCATAGATGAACCTGAATGTCCTGGATTATTTTTATACCCTGATTCATCTGCTGATCATTGGGTTTAACCTGTTTGCCTGGGCATTTCCGGCTACCAGAAGGCTTCATTTATATGGGGTAGCGGTTACACTCGGCTGCTGGCTGATCCTGGGCATCTGGTATGGCATAGGTTATTGTCCGGTAACCGATTGGCAATGGCAGGTAAAGGAGCAGCTTGGAGAACAAAACCTGCCCAATTCATTCGTTAAATATTATGCAGACAAGATCAGTGGGACTTCAGTTGATGCCAGTCTCATTGATGCATTTACCGCTGGTTTCTTCCTTTTGTCGATCATAATCTCAGTTTATCTTAATTTTTTTCATAAAAAAACAAAGCTGCAAAGCGCGTCTAAATGAATCAGGTAACAGGCCTGTTACTCTGCTTTTTATGAAAGGACGACAAGAAGGTTTTTTAGTTAAGTTCCACTGTGAAAGCACATTTAGCTGCATTTTTTTGTGTCTAATTTCCTATGTTTAGAAAATTTAGCGGCAAAAATCACGTTTGATTAATGTTTTGCTATTGAATCTGCACATATGAATAGACTACATACCTACCTTTTCTTTTTAGTACTGATTTTGTTCAGCTCCTGTTCTTCTGTTTACATGCCAAATGTACCGAACACACCTATGTTGAGTCAGAAGGGAGAGTTTAGCGGTGGGGCACATGTGACCCCCAGGGGAAATTTCAGTGTCAATGGTGCTTATGCCGTTTCCAATCACCTTGGGGTATTGTTTAGTGGCGCTTACATGAATAAGGAAAGAACCTCAAAAGATTACCGTAATAAATCAATAGAAGTCGGAGCAGGGTATTTTGACACATTTGGCCCCGACAATAATCGTATTATTGAAATATATGCAGGTTATGGTGGTGGAAGCACTGACCGTAACTTCAGGGAATACGATGATCATAAAGTGCTGACCAGCAATATCGCAGAAGAGTTTACCTACACTAAAACCTTCCTGCAGGTGAATTACAGTTCCAAGAAAAACGCCAACTTCAGATTATTTGGAAACAACTATCCATTAAACTATGGAACAGCACTCCGCATCAGCCATCTGAAGATGGATACTTTCCTGAGCAACAATATTGGGCAGCCTAAAGAAGACAATATGTTCATAGAGCCTATTTTCTTTACCAGGATGCGCTTAAGCGATGCGGTTCAACTCCAATACACCACGAGCGGTAATTTTGGCTTAAAGAGCAGGAAATTCATGAATGCAGGAAATTCCATTTTTACTGTAGGAGCAGTTGTAAATCTTGGTGGAAAGAAAAAAGAAGTTAAATAGACAATATCGCCTTCAGATTCCTGAGTTTTGTTTTTAGCCCGGAACCTTTTTTTAAGAAGGCAGGAAAGCCTTTTTGCAGTTTAATGGACTTTACGGCTTCATACCCCAAAGCAATGCTCCTGATCTTATTCAATAGAAAAGTATCATCTTTAAACAGATCGGCTTCATTCAGGAAACCATTTTTCAGAAAGTCACGGATCAGTACAGCCATTTGCTGATTGGCATACAGATGGAGAGGGAGGTTAAATACTTCATTGTTTAAACGTTCAAAAAGCAGGTTGATCCAGTCGACCTGTTCCAGGTCAGTTACCACGATTTTTCCCTCTTCCAGACGGATGTGTTCCAGGAATAATTTAGCTTGCTGTCTGTTGATCAGTCCTGCATGTAAGGCATCTCTTAAGGTGTAATCCAGACGATCGGCGCAGAGATGGGGTAAGGGCTGTTCCAGGATAGAGAAAGACCCGTCAAGGATCTGGTCCAGGTGATAGCCATGTTTCAGGAGTACAGCAGGGACATCGGAGTTCATCAGTATTTCTGCAAACATCTCTTCGTGGTAATTTTCTTCCCGGTTCTGAAATACATAATCTCCAACATGTGAAAAGGCAGTATGTGATGCATCATGGAGCAATCCGGCAATCTGTTCCAGTTCAGAACCTCCAAGGCTCCTGATCAGCAACATGACCCCAATGGAATGTTCCAATCTGGAATGACTTAAATCAGGATTCACTAAAAATATAGCGCCACTCTGATGGATCCCCGCGAGTCTCTTCATTGTTGCGCTGGCTAATAAATCTTCAAAAACTGCTGGCAGTTCTACATTTCCATAAAGCAAATCGCTTACTCTTATCATACCTTTTCAATTTAGTTTACTGTCTCCGACCAAACCAGCAGCTGTTATTGCGGGATAACGGAGATACAATATTACTAATTATTTTAGTATTAAAAAATAAAACATACTAACAATAATAGAAATACCTGTTGATTACTGCTATTGGTAAAATGTACTTTCATAGCCGTGATATAGTACCTATATTTGGCCTATATTCATTCCTTTCCGATGCAGCGATCTTCCGACACCATTTATACCTTACAATTTGGACTTGTTTGTTTAAGTTCTTTTCTCTTTTCTGCAAGTTTCAATATGCTGATCCCTGAATTGCCGGCTTATTTAAGCAATATGGGAGGAGCGGAGTATAAAGGACTGATCATTGCCTTATTTACCTTAACGGCCGGAATTTCCAGGCCATTCAGCGGAAAACTTACCGATACCATTGGAAGAGTTCCTGTGATGGCGGTAGGTTCATTGGTTTGTTTTGTCTGCGGCTTTCTTTATCCCTTATTAACCACTGTTGCCGGGTTTCTTTTTTTAAGGTTGATTCATGGCTTTTCTACCGGATTTAAACCTACAGCTACCGCCGCCTATGTGGCAGACTTAGTGCCTGTTAACAGATGGGGAGAGGCGATGGGAGTACATGGTGTTTGTTTCAGTACCGGCCTGGCAATCGGCCCGGCAATAGGAAGTACGATAACCGATCATTATTCTATAAACATCTTATTTTATTGCTCTTCACTTTTCGCCCTGTTGTCTATTGTGATCCTGGCCAATATGAAAGAGACGCTGCCAGATAAAGAGAAATTTAAGTTTTCTCATTTAAAGATCAACAGGAAAGACATTATTGAATGGCGGGTGATCCCTTCTGTAATAATCATTTTCATGAGTTACATTAGTTATGGGGCGATATTGACAGTGATTTCCGATTGGAGTAAACATCTTGGAACAAGCAATAAGGGTTTGTTTTTTATGGTCTTTACCCTGACCTCCCTGTTGATCCGTTTTGTTGCAGGTAAAGCTTCAGACCGTTACGGCAGACCAATCATACTGAAGGTCTCTCTGGTACTGCTGGCGATCTCCTTATTCTGGATCGCGGTGTCTGACTCTTCGCTGATGCTCATGTCGGCTTCTGCACTTTATGGTGTGGCCACAGGAATGTTATCTCCAACGGCTACCGCATGGACCGTAGACCTCAGCGACCCGCTTCACCGCGGAAAAGCAATGGCTACCATGTATATCGCCCTGGAAGCGGGGATAGGTCTGGGTGCATTGCTGGCTGGGTGGTTGTTTATTGATGACCTCGCCATGATTCCTGTAACGTTTTACTACTGCACCGGGATCACTTTACTGGCATTGGTTTATTTGCAATTTGTCTATAAACCAAAGCCTTTGGTTCCGGGAATATAAATTTATTCTGGTTTTCTGTTACTTTCTGAAAGTTATGCCGAATAAATTTATATTTTAGCTAGCTAATCAACATTTAGACCACAATGAGCTCACTACACAAATACGATTACATCGTATTTTTCATTTACTTTGTAATTGTATCCTCCTACGGTTTCTGGATCTATTACAAAAAGAAGACTGCATCTGCAGATTCCAAAGATTATTTTTTAGCTGAAGGTTCTCTAACCTGGTGGGCCATCGGCGCCTCCCTGATTGCCTCTAACATCTCTGCAGAACAGATGATTGGGATGAGCGGGTCCGGGTTTAAGCTGGGACTGGCAATTTCAGCTTATGAATGGATGGCTTCTGCAACATTAATCATTGTTGCAGTGTTTTTTATGCCTGTCTACCTGAAGAATAAGATCTTTACTATGCCTCAGTTCCTGAGTCAGCGGTACAATGAAAGTGTAGCCATGATCATGGCTGTATTCTGGCTGATGCTCTACATTGTGGTGAACCTGATGTCTATCCTTTATCTGGGTGCATTGGCCATCAGTGGAATTTCCGGATTAGACCTTACTGTCTGTATTTTAGCACTGGCCTTATTTGCCATTTTCATCACCCTTGGAGGAATGAAGGTAATTGGTTATACCGATGTGATCCAGGTCTTCTTCCTGGTACTTGGTGGATTGGTGGCTACTTATATCGCTTTAAACCTGATCTCCGGTGGAGAAGGAATCGTTAAAGGTTTCGGACTTCTGAGAACAGGTGCTTCAGAACATTTCCACCTGATCTTTAAGAAAGACAATCCGAATTATATGGACCTTCCGGGATTAAGTGTCCTTATTGGGGGGATGTGGATTGCCAATTTAAGTTACTGGGGATGTAATCAATACATTACACAAAGGGCATTGGGCGCCTCTTTACCTGTGGCCAGATCCGGTCTTTTATTTGCGGCTTTCCTGAAAATGCTGATGCCGGTGATTGTGGTGATCCCTGGTATCGCAGTATATTTAATTGTTAAAGACAATATGGGCGGAATCAACGGGGATAGCCTATTGACAGCTTCTGGTGTTCAGGATCCGAATAAAGCTTATCCTGCATTACTTGGATTGTTACCTGTAGGTTTAAAAGGGCTTTCCTTTGCAGCGTTAACCGCCGCGATTGTGGCTTCTCTTGCAGGTAAGGCAAACAGTATCGCCACCATATTCACACTTGATATTTACAAAAAGGCATTTGAACCGAATGCCACTGAAGGTAAAATGGTGAACATCGGAAAGATCACTGTGGTGGTTTCTATGCTGATTGCCGTGGTACTTTCCCTGATTGTAGGCGATGCATTAATGGGCGAAGGAAAACAAGGATTCCAGTACATTCAGGAATATACCGGTTTTGTATCTCCGGGTATCTTTGCCATGTTTATTCTTGGCTTCTTCTGGAAAAAGACCACTTCCAATGCGGCACTGTTTGCAACCATTGGTGGTTTCGTCGTTTCGGTACTGCTAAAATTCTTACCGGGATGGGTGGACCTTTCTGGTTTATACGAGTACGGATGGGCAGTAGCCAACTCTTCGGGAGTGTTTGAAATTCCATTTATGGACAGAATGCTGATTGTTTTTGCTGTCTGTATCCTTGGAATGTACTTCATCAGTATCTATGAGAACAAAAAAGGAATTGTTCCCAAAGGTCTGGAGATCGATGCTAAGATGTTCAAAGTATCGACCTCATTTGCTATCGGTGCATTAATTATTATTACCCTATTGGTTGCTTTGTATTCTGCCTTCTGGTAGACCGGTCATATTTTCATAAAAACGTCTCCATGTATAATGGAGGCGTTTTTTTATGCCCAGCCCAAATCAATAATCCATGTTTTACGAAAACAATTTATAAAAATCATCAAAAACATGAATCAACTGAAAAACAAATGATTATACGATAAAATATTTGGTTATTAGAAATTTGTTTAACCAGAAATATCTATCTAGATTGTGGCTGCACTAACACTATGCAGTATCAAATGAGTAGAGGATTATGGTTTACCCATATGTTAATGAGCATTGCGATGATGGCTTCCGGGCAGCAAAGACCTCAGTACACCCAGTATGTTTTTAATAATTATCTCTTAAATCCTGCCATTTCCGGTATAGAAAATTATACCGATGTTAAGTTTGGTTACCGGAATCAATGGCGTGGAATTGACCAGGCCCCAATCACAGCTTATTTTTCTGTTCATCTGCCTTTAGGGAAACAATATTTATACGGCAATTCCAATTCCTTTGATGAAAAAGGGAGTAATCCCATGAAAAGGAGTTACGTACATACCTATATGGCTTCGGAGCCACATCATGGTATTGGTGTGTATGGAGTGGTAGACAGGACCGGGCCTATTACCAGTAGTGATTTCAAGCTTACCTATGCTTATCACCTCGGTCTTTCCCCTAAGATCAACCTCAGTGTAGGTGTAGCTGCCGGAGTTTCCAGGTTAATGCTTGACATCTCCAAGATCAGCCTGGAGAACAGCCTTGATCCCGCAATAGCTGAAAATGCAAGTAACAAATTGCAACCGGATTTATCGGTAGGGACATGGCTCTATGGTCCGGATTTTTTTGCTGGGCTTTCCGCTCAGCAACTATTGAACAGGCCGATCAGCTTCAGCACTGATGCCTCTTATAACCAAGGGAAACAGGTGCCTCATGTTTTTATTACAGGTGGCTATAAATTTTTCATTACTGATGAAATCGCCGGATTGCCTTCAGTGATGTTTAAATATGTATCTCCGGCACCCATATCAACAGATTTGAACATGAAGGTCGCTTTTAAAGATAAATTCTGGCTGGGGGCAAGTTACCGCTCCAACGATGCTGTTGCAGTGCTTGCAGGCTTCAATGTCAGCTCGCTTTTTGTGTTGGGCTACTCTTACGATTTCACCACCTCAGAACTGGGCAGAGTGAGTACCGGGAGTCATGAGGTAGTTTTGGGAATTCTTTTAAACAACAGGTATAAAGTCACCTGTCCACAAAAAGCCTGGTAAAATGTTACCAGGCTTTCTGCAGAAAAGGTATTCTGTTTATAGGTTATCCGACGTTATACTGTGGATCCCATTTTTCGATGCGTTCTCCATATAAGGCCTTATTTGCCAGGTGAACACATATTGCGGTCGTGGCTCCGGTAATCACATTTGAATCCGGCTGACGCTTTTCTACAATCGATTTATGAAAGTCCTTTAACGAATAATAAGTACCATCTTTAGCCGGAAGATCTGTTTTTATGGGAATTCCGCCATCTTTATTCCATACGATTTTTGTCGCCCCGGTCACTCCATCAACCGTCTCCAGTTCTTTTTTGATGGTTTTTTCGGGATAAAATATAGCTTCATTTACCAATAAGGAGATGGTTCCTTTTGTCCCTTTCAGTTTAAACAAATAGCTATCCCGCTCATTTGCAAGGGTAGTGCCGAAGTTTCCGATCATTCCTTCTTTGGCATAACGGAACATCACCTGAACATTGTCGTAAGTCTCTCTGCCATCTTTATAAAAATCAATTCCTCCGGTAGCAAAGATTTCCTGTGGATGGGTATCAAATGCCCAGTTGATGAAGTCCATCTGATGGGAGAGGAGCTCTGCCATCAATCCACCAGAATACTCTTTATACATCCGCCAGTTGATTTTTCTTTCCAAAGATGGGTCAGGAACATTTCTGCGCCAGTTGTTGTTTCTGTCCCAACGGCTTTCCACCTGAGTTACTTTGCCCAGATAGCCTTTATCGATCATCTCTTTTACCTTGTAATAGATAGGGGCATAGCGGTATTGATGACCAACCTGTAAAATCTGATCAGGATGCGCTTTAACGATCTTTACCAGGTCCAGCGCCTCGGTAATGTTATAGGTCATCGTTTTTTCCAGATAAACATGTTTACCTGCCTTTAACGCATCCACAGCAATCGGAAAATGCATGTTCAAAGGAGTAGAGATAAACACTGCGCTGATGGTTTTATCGTCCAGCAGCGCCTTGTAATCTTTGTATTGTTTTACACCCGGTTGTTGTCTCAGCGTTTCGTTAAGCCTAAAATCCAGTACATCACAAATCGCTGCTACTTCAAATTCTTCAGGAAGCTGTCTGGCGATGTGAAGAAGCCCTTTTCCCCGGTCGCCACAGCCAATTACGGCTATTTTGATCTTTCTTTCCGGATCTAAACTATCCATTCTTCCGAACATATCTTTAGGCAGCAATAATCCGCCGGCCAGAATTCCTGTACTTTGTATGAATTTTCTTCTGAACATCTTTAATATTTAAATACTTTACCGTCCACCATCACTTCCTGTGTGGCTTCATCGAAGATCGCTTTTTTTCCTGTTCTTACGGCAGCATTGGTCATGATATTTGCGATAGAATGGTAATAACCAGCTTCTACCGGGGCATTTGTCTGTTCACGGCTACGGATACATTCCATCCAGTTTCTCATGTGTGCAGAAGTCAGCTTGTCTCCACCTGTATTGGCGGAGGCCACCACTTTCTCCATCATATCCGTGAGTTTTAATTCAGGAAGCAGGTTTGGAGGTAGTTTCATTGCCTTTGCGGCATTCTCTTTTAATCCACCTTTTGGAGACACCATATTGGTGTTGAGGTTCAGTTCTCCTCCGTTGGAATAGTATATTTCTGCCGGATTTTCATCGCCATTGTGCATTCTTGAAGTGAAGACCACCTGAAATCCATTCTGAGCATCATTTTCTTTACCATAGTCAAATACAGCCGTGGTGGTATCCCAGTTCCGGCGACCATCTTTCCATTGGTAAATCCCTCCGTTGGCCACTACACTTCTCGGGTGTTTCAGTCCGGTAAACCAGTGTACTGTATCGATCTGATGCGACATCCATTGGCCAGGCATCCCTGAGGAATATGGCCAGAACAAGCGGTATTCCAGGTATTTTCTTGGATCCCATTCTTCAAAAGGGCGGTTGATCAGAAATCTTTTCCAGTCGGTATCTTCCTGTTTCAGTTTTGCCACCAGTTCTGGTCTTCTCCATCGGCCCGGCTGGTTGACATTCCAGCTCAGCTCCACCATCGTGATGTCACCAAACTTGCCATCCTGAATAAATTTTGAAGCTGCTTTGTAATTTCCACCACTTCTTCGTTGAGAACCAATCTGCAGGATTTGTTTAGATTCTTTTACCGCTTTTAAAGCTGCTCTGGCATCTTCCATCGTTTCAGCAAAGGGTTTCTCGCAGTATACATCACACTTCGCTTTAATCGCTTCGATGGCATGAACAGCATGTTGAAAATCAGCAGTGCTGACGATCACAGCATCAATATCCTTCAGGTTGTAAAGCTCGTCATTGTTGCGGCAAGCCGTAATGTCGTGTCCGAACTTTGTTTTGAGCAGGTCTACACCCAGGTTACGACGGTAATTCCAAAGGTCTGAGACTGCCACCATATCAAAATTGAGTTCTTTATGGTGGTTCAGAAAACTCGGTAATAATGAACCCGCAAAACGGTCGGAGAAGCCGACTACACCAACTCTGACACGGTCGTTGGCACCGATAATATTTCCATAACTTTTTGCACTTAAACCCATTGTTCCCATATAGGTTCCTGCAGCTGCAATCGCAGATTGTTTAATAAATTTTCTTCTTGAGGATAACATAAACAGGGGGATTTAAAGTTGTTTCAATTTAATGCTTCTGAAAGATACCTGATCGCCATGATCCTGGATCAGGATATGTCCTTGTTTAGCCATTCCAAAATCTTTCCAGTTTTTGTATTTACTATCTGCAACCAGGGCCAGGAATTCTGCTGATCCCCTGGTATATTCCAGGATTTTATAGCCATTTAACCAGTATTCGATCTTGTTATCCGGATATACGCGGATCAGTCCTCTGTTCCATTCACCGATTTTCTTTTGCGCGTTAGGGATTTTTTTGCTCGTCATGAGATCGTAAAGGGAACCCAGTGTACGGTTGCCATCTTTTCCAAGTTTTGCATCCGGATGTTTTGCATCATCAAGGATCTGATATTCCGGGCCAATTGCCGAACCTTTATTTCCTTCTGTCAGTGTGACAAAGTATTTAATTCCGCTATTTGCACCTTCGGTAAGTTTGAAATCGAATTTCAATTCAAAAGCGGAATATTGTTTTTCAGTCACGATATCGCCGCCATTGGTAGATTCTGCACCTGTAGATTTCTGAACACTCAGCTCTCCGTCTTTGATAGACCAGCCTGTTTCAGGAAAAGCGGTTTTATAAGCTCCTTTCCATCCTTTGCTCGTTTTGCCATCCCACAACAAAGAATATCCTTCGGCCTTTTCCTGAGCAGAAAGGTTATTTGGAACAAGGTTTACGACAAATATCCCGTCATTTTTGGAAGGTTTAAGGTTTTCGGTCTGAATGCGGATATTCCTCCAGCGGATTTGTTTGCCTGGCTGGTCATTTTTGCCGATGCTATGAACCTGTAATGCGATGAATCCGGAAGGGGTAAGGTTATCCACTACATTGGCAGTCGGAATGCCATTGATCCAGGTGCGGATAGAACTGCCGATACATTCTACTCTGTATTTGTTCCACTGGTTATTTTTAAAGGCTGTTTTTCCTGTCGGATTGATGTCCAGAGGATATAGCCAGCCTCTTCTTGATTCGTCATAAATTCCACCGCTAAACTGACGGTCTGAAGGATCGATCTCTACCTGATATCCATGTACCCGGCCATTCAGGTGGTCGGCTTTGCTTTCACTGCGGATCTGAACTCCTGAATTCATAGCAGGATCTACCCATAGTTCCAGTTCCAGGATAAAATCCCCGTAATTCTTTTCTGTGGTCAGGAAGGAGTTTGGCTGATTGGAGACAGTGGTTCCTACGATCTCCCCGTTAACGGCTTCGTATTTTGCCTGTCCATTGAGTTGTTTCCAGCCGGCCAGGTCTTTACCATTAAAGAGGTTCTGCCATTTTTGCGCCTGAGCCTGAAAGGCTATGGAAGAAGATCCCAGTAACAATGCGGCTAAAATTAACAATTGTTTGTTTTTCATTTTGTGTGTTTGGGTTGTGGTTAGTATATGGTTCTTATTTTATTTTACTGAATTCCTGTGCCTGTTGAGTTAAACTGGCTACACTTGGTTTTTCTGATGAATTAAGGAGTACCCGGTAACGGAAAGTCACAGATGTTCCGGGGAGCAGGCGCAGGTTAAGGTGTTCTTTCCCCTTGCTGAACACTTCCTGACCCAGGGGATTTGCGGCAAACAAACCATAATCACGGGCATGCCAGTAAGTAGGGTAACCTG
Organism: Pedobacter caeni; assembly: GCF_900129215.1. Taxonomy (GTDB): domain Bacteria; phylum Bacteroidota; class Bacteroidia; order Sphingobacteriales; family Sphingobacteriaceae; genus Pedobacter; species Pedobacter caeni. The sequence continues at coordinate 802,110 of NZ_FQUQ01000001.1, forward strand.
GATTTTCAGGATGATCGATAATGGCTACAGAAAGCGCTTTTCCATCTTTTACACCAGATAGCAAACACCAGTCGGCCCTGGTTCCCCAGGCTTCATTTCCCTTTTTTCCCTGACTGGTCAGGTAATCCCCATTTGCCCCATTTGAAGAGGCGGATACTTTGGTCCGGTTTCCCTGGGCATCGCTAAATTCAACCACCTGATCGGAAGGCAATTCCAGCTCTCTCGTCACACGAAGGCCAAGCATTCCATCTTTCACATCTTTAAAAAGGACAGTATCCTGTGCGGTAAGGGTAGTAATTCTATCAATGGTTCTGGTATGTTCTGTTCCGGAGAAAATCAAGGTGGTTTCTTCATTTAGCAATACATGCTGATCCTGTCTCTCCCAATTTGCAGTATAAACGATCTTTCCTTGCTCATTGCCACCCTTGACCTGCGCAATGCGGACCGACCTGATCCATCCGTATTTGTTTTTTTTCTCTGCAGGGATATTGTAGGAATTGTTCCAGAAATCAAGTCCGTTGACGCTTTCATAGTTTAGCCATAAGCCCACATGGTGAGGATGATCTGTTCTTTCCTGATCCCTTGTTGCTAAAGGAAAACCACGGGTAAGGGTTAATCCTCCGGCTGCATTTAAAGGATATAATATGGGTTTTTCGATTTTATCAGAAAAAAGGAAACTACTGAGCAGCTCCCCATCCACCATGACATCTATTTGATCTTCTTCTTTATAAGAGTTAAAAGAAACCTTTTTAGTTTGCGCATTCAGCAACATACTAAGGCCAAGGAAGACCAGTGTCAGGTATTTGTTCATATTTGGTGAGCTAGGATTAAAATTCAGCAGCTCAGGCTAACTGAGACTATTGTTTTAAGCTAATATACTTTTCTTAACACATAAACCATTCTGAAAGCGCCTTAATCGCCTGAAAAAATTACGAAAACGATGGAGTAGGATACAGGTTCTCCCAAATTACCCTTATCATTGTGTATAGCAATCTGCAGATGAACAGGAAACATTTTCTCTCTTTTATGGCCATGGCGGGAGCGACATTACCCGCATTGCAATCTTTTGGAAGCTCAGGATTTCTGGATCCTGCAGTAACATCGGAAGATCCTATAACGGCATCAGATCCGTTGGCAGGATCAAAGATTCCCGACTATTTAAAAGCAGGGGATACGATAGGGATCACTTGTCCGGCAGGTTTCATTACGATGGCAGAGATATTGCCCTCTGTTCAATTGATGGAGAGCTGGGGATTCCGGGTTAAAATAGGGAAAACTGTTGACCGCAGGGATTTTACCTTTGGGGGCTCTGATCAGGAGCGGATGCTGGACCTGCAGAACATGCTGGATGATCCGGAATTAAAGGCTATTATGTGTGCCAGGGGAGGTTATGGAGCAGTACGCATCATAGACCTGCTGAATTTTGACCGTTTTGTGGAACATCCGAAATGGATCATCGGCTTTAGCGATGTGACGGTATTGCATTGTCACCTGAGTCGCAAATACGGCATTGCTTCTATACATTCTAAAATGTGCAATAGTTTCCCCTCAGACTGGACATTGGCTGATCCTGTTCAGGTCGAAACGATTTTGTCTATCCGGCAGGCCCTGAGTGGCAATCAGTTGAAATACACCGCTCCTCCGGTTAGTTTTAACCGACCTGGAAAAGCCGAAGGTGTTCTTGCAGGAGGAAATCTGAGCATCATTGAAACCCTTGCCGGCAGTAAATCTGACCTGAAGACGGACGGAAAAATACTGTTCCTGGAAGACACTGGGGAATACCTTTACCGCATAGACCGCATGTTCTGGAACCTGAAAAGAACCGGGAAACTGGATCAGCTGCAGGGCCTCATTATTGGAGGTTTTAAAGTGAAACCCGATGATCCCGGAGAAGAGTTCGGCAGAACGGTTTATGAAATTGTTCAGGAAAAGATAAAAGAATACAATTACCCGGTCTGCTTTGATTTTCCGGTAGGTCATCAAAAGAATAATTTCGCCTTAAAATGCGGGGTCAAACATACTTTTGAAGTCAACGGTAATGGCAGCAGCCTGACTTCACTGTATTAACCTTTCTTTTTTCTGCTGAACCAGGATTTCACCTTATTAAAAAGGGAACCTACTTTTTCTTTGGGTTTTTTCGTGTATTTCCGGATCAGATAACCGGGACTATATTGGTGTATATATGTTTTTACCCCGTCTTTAATGGAATCCTCGTGTTGCTTACTGTCGTTCTGAAGCTCCTTCTGCTTGTTCTTGAGATCCCTTAAGTTATGGATCTCTTTGTAATCGTAAATTTTTCCCATCTATACTGTCTATACGTGTTCGACATGATCACTATAATCATCTCTGTCAAAACTTTCACTGATCGCATTGCTCAACCGATCTTTAATATTTCCTAAATGATTGATTTTATTCTCTGTTCCTTCCTGAATATTATATCCCAGGTCTTTTATAGACAAACTCAAATCATCACGGGTATCACTTCCTTTTTCCGGAGCAAGTAGTAACCCTAAAGCAGCTCCTGCTGCCATCCCTGCAAACACGCCCAATAGTATTCTTGTATTTTCGTTCATAAAAAATTCATTGTTCTTCGTTCATTATAAACTGATACAACAGCAGATTTGTTTTTAGAATTCCTAACTTTAGGCAATTATCATAGATACCCTAAATCCTTTGAGCACTATCCCTTCTATAAAGCTGTCCGAGCTGACCAGTCAAATCCAACAGGTAATTGACGGATTTTTCGGACATAAGACCTTCTGGATCATTGCCGATATCACCAACTATACCTATAAACCTCAAAGCAATTATCATTATTTTGAGCTGGTAGAGAAGGATAAGTCGGCGGCAAGAATCCTGGCAAAGGTAGCAGGAAGGGCATGGGGTAATGCTTCGGTCAACATCTCTAATTTTGAGAAAGCAACGGGTCAGAAATTCAAAAATGACATCAATGTATTGATCCAGGTATCGGTACAATATAACCCATCTTTTGGCTTGCAACTGAACCTCCTGGATATCGATACCAATTTTACTTTAGGCTTATTTGAACAGCAACGCAAGGAGACACTGGAAAGACTGCTCCGGGAAAATCAGGCTTTTATTAAAAAAGCGGGAGATGGTTATCTGACCAGGAACAGTTCATTGGTATTAAACCAGGTCATTCAACGGATTGCGGTCATTTCGTCTGATACTTCGGCAGGATTTCAGGATTTCAAACACAGCCTGGAGCACAATCCTTTTGGCTATAAATTTGATGTTGACGATTACTTTGCCCTGGTACAAGGGGATGGGAATGCCAAACAGTTCCTTGCGAGGATCATAGAGGTATACGAATCGCAAAAGCCTTATGATGCACTGGTGATCATCCGGGGAGGAGGGGCACAGACCGACTTTCTGATTTTTGACAATTATGAGCTCAACCGGGCGATTGCCAAGTTTCCGATTCCTGTCATCACCGGCATCGGTCATCAGAAAAATGAGACCATTGCTGATCTGATGGCCCATACTTCCACCAAAACACCAACTAAAGCCGCTGAGTTTATCATCGCACATAACCGGACTTTTGAAGACAACCTGATTGGCATCCAGAAAATGCTGCTGATCAAGACTTATCAAATGATCAATCACCATAAAGACAGGCTCGTACGTCTCAATCAGATTACGATCAATACCACGAGGAATGTGTTACACGAGCACCATAAAAACATCATGAACCTGTCCGGACTGATGCTGAGTTATCCCAGGATCGTGATTTCCAACAAGCGGAAAGACCTGAGCAACCTGGCATTGAACCTACAGTCTTACAGTAAAATGTATTTTCTCAATAAGACTGCTCATATTGCTCATTTTCAGTCGGTGATGAGGATCATGAGCCCGCAGAATATCCTGAATAAGGGTTTTGCCATCCTGAAAGTAAATGGAAAGATCACCGGGGATGCGGATCAGATTGAGGTAGGCACCGAATTAACCGTAAGACTGGCCAGTTCAGAAATAAAAACAATTGTAAAATCTAAATCTGCATACGATGAAAACGAATTTAACTTATGAGCTCGCCTATAGGGAACTTGCCGAAATAGCACAGGAAATAGAGACAGAATCTGTTTCTGTGGATGTTCTTGCAGAAAAGGTGAAAAGAGCATCCGAGCTCATTGAATTCTGTCAGAACAAGTTGCGCGCAACGGAGACAGAAGTAAATAAAATCATTAAGCAAATGGAGAATCAAAAGTAGTATCTTAGTCAGATTCGTAAACCATTAAAGCTTAAACAATATGTCTACACAAGGGAATTTTAATGCCGAACAAGAAGAAGAGTTTTTCAATAAGATTGACCAGGTTTATGATTTAACGGAGGCCTCAGATTTTGATGCTGCAGAACAGTTGTTGTTGCAGATCGATGGTTCCATTTCCGGCCCTAAGGAAAACAGTAGTGTAGGAGGGGTGGTGCTGGACAGCATTTATTCTTTTTATGAACAGACCGGGGCACTGGAAAAAGCATTGCCTTATTTCCTGGAGGAAACAGACTATCTGAAGGAAAAGATGAACCATCAGAAGATCAATTCCACGCGTCATTTTCTAACCACCGGTGCCATTTATTATGCATTGAAAGAGTTGGATCAGGCAAGGACTTATTTTGGGATTGCCTACGAAAAGGAAGGCGCCCGTATTTTTCAGGATGAGAATTCCGATTACCTGAGAATCGCATTGATGGATGATGCAGAATTTGAAGCTTTTAAAGCGGATTTTGTGCCAAATAAGGACGAGGAACAGCTGGAACTCACAGAAGAGCAACAGGAACTTCTGGACAAGTATTGTGAAGAGGGGAATGAGGAAATGGACAAAGAGAATTTCTCTGCTGCCATTGCTGCCTTTAACAAAGCGCTGGATGTATTACCTCAGCCCAAAGACGATTGGGAAGCGACTGCATGGATTTCCGCTTCTATTGGTGATGCTTATTTCAGCGAGAAAAAATACAAAGAAGCTTTAGACCATTTGCACCGTGCGTACCAGATCTACGGATCTGAGGAACCCAATGCATTTGTATTGCTCCGTATGGGCCAAAGTTACCTTGAGCTTAACGAAGAAAAACATGCCACAGATTACCTGCACCATGCCTATAAACTGGAAGGGAAGGACTTATTTGAGGATGATAAAAAATACCTTAAATTTTTAAGCTCGAAAGTAAAACTATAACCAGTTATTGCTTTTATACCAGCTAACGGTTTCGTTTAATCCTTTTTCAAGGTCGAATTCCGGTTCATAGCCCAGGTCTGCTTTTACATGGCCGATATTACATGCCCAGTTAATGGCGGTAAGCTCGGCCATTTTTTCTTTATTCAGGGCAGGAGTATTCCTGCTTTTTGCATAAAAGATGTCCATTAATGCGGCCAAGGCGCCTACAACAGGAACAGGAAGGTGGAACTTCAGTGTCTTTTTATTCAATGCCTTTTTTACTCCATTTGCCAAGGCATAACGGTCGTAAATGTTTCCATCGGAAACATTGTACTGTTTGGCAACCAATTCAGAGAAAAGCGCTTTTACAATGATTCCTGCAAGATCAGTTACATATACAAAGCTCAGTTTTTGCTTAAAACTCCCGATATGAGGTTCCAATCCTTTATTGATACTGTTGAACAGGATAAAAAGATCTTTTTCTCTGGGACCGTATACTGCCGTAGGCCGGATGGTGATGAGCGGAAGCCCTTTGATTTCTGCGAGGTATTGTTCTGCCAGCAATTTACTTGCGCCATAATTGGTCACCGGATGTCCCGGGGTATGGTCCTGAATTTCGGCAGAGAGGTCACTAAGCGGGCCTAAAGCAGCAAGACTGCTTACAAAAATAAATTTATGCAGATCGATGGCAGCAGTACTGGCTGCCATTGCCAGATTCCTGGAATAGTCAGCATTAACCTTATTATAGGCTTCTTTGGTTTTTGCTTTGGTGATTCCCGCGGCATGGATGATGTAATGGTATTGCTTTTCTTCCAGCGCAGTTTTAAGGCTCTCTACGGAACTGTAATCCAGATGAACGTAATGGATATCGAAATCTTTCAGATGCTCCTTATCCGTGTCCGGACGAACCGCAGCATACACTTCTAATCCTGCAGCTAGTGCTTTATTGATCAAATGATAACCAACAAAGCCTGTTGCTCCGGTAATCAGTACCTTTTTCATCCTAACTCTTTTTTGTGGTATGTATTAAATGAAGATCAGATTTTGCACAGGCATGGATGTGACATGCCCGTGCAAATTGATTATATTGGTTTTTCGAGGATTCTATATTTCCTGTACAGCTTGCCATTGATTTGTTCAATTGCGCTGTTGACCATCGTATTGTTTTCCAAAGTCCAGGATGCTTCTGCATACTCAAACTTTTTCTCCTGAAAGGTTTTAATCGTCAGTCCGTACAGGCAGGCTTCAATTCCCATTTTACGGTAACCATCCATCACACCAAGGGCCATGATTCTGAGTCCTTTGATTTTGCGTTTGTACCATAACAGTTTAATCAGCCCCCAAGGGAATAAGCGACCTCTTTTAACTTTGATCAGTGCCTGATTGAGGTCAGGTACGGAAAGAGAGATGGCCACCATTTTGCCTTCCTGTTCTGCGATATACACAAAGTCAGGGTCGACAATCATTTTGAGGTCTTTTGCCAGGTAATCAAATTCTTTGTCAGTCGCAGGCACAAAACCAGTATTGTGGTCCCATGCAGCATTGTATACTTCACGCACTTTAACCACTTCATTCCAGAAATCCTTCATGTTGATTTTTCTGATGATGATGTTGTTGCGTTTCAAGCGTTCCTGAATGGCCTCCGCCAATTTTAAAGAACGATCGTTATACTCGCCGGCAATAAATTTATATGCCCTCAGGTCCACCATTTTACTGAATCCTGCATGTTCTAACAGTTGCAGGTAATAAGGTGGATTATAAGGCATCATGGCTACCGGAGGGCCATCGAAACCTTCGATTAATAAGGCACAGATATCATTGGTAGAGAAGTTCAGGGGACCGACCATACTGGTCATATTCCTTTCCTTCAGCCATTTTGTTGCCGCTTCGATCAGCTGATCAGCAGTTTCCTGATCATTGATACAATCAAAGAAGCCGAAATGTCCTTCTGTGGTGTTGTTTTTCTTATTGTGGTTGTTATTCTGAATGGCCGCAATTCTTCCTACAATTTTATCTCCGTCATAGGCGAGGAAACACTGTAAAGTGGAATGCTCATGAAAAGGATGCTTACCCGGGGTAAGCATATCACTTTGTGCAATAAAAAGTTCCGGAACATAGTTCGGATCGTTTTTATGCAAATCATGAGGAAAATCAATAAAAGCGGCTAATTTCTTCTTGTCATTTACCGCAACAATGTTTCTCATATTTCTACCTGAGAAGGTTTAAGTTGCACTTCTTTAGCTGCTGATGCGATCTTTGTAACGGCTTCTTCGATCTGTGCGAAAGTATGGGTAGCCATTAATGAAAATCTAAGCAGGGAAGCATCTGAAGGTACAGCAGGAGAAACCACCGGATTTACAAAGATCCCATTATTGCTCAGGATATTCGTAATCATAAATGTTTTATCATTATCTCTGATGTAAATCGGGATAATAGGGCTGTCGGTATGGCCGATATCAAAACCAGCTTCTACTAATAGTTTTTTAGCATAATTGGTGTTTGCCCAAAGCTGGTCAATACGTTCAGGCTCTGATTCAATGATGTCAAGTGCTGCAATTACACTTGCCACTGCTGAAGGAGGCATACTTGCACTGAACATCAGGGAGCGTGCCCTGTGTTTCACATATTCAATTGTTTCTTCCGTTCCGGCAATAAAACCTCCAAGAGAAGCCAATGACTTACTGAAAGTACCCATGATCAGGTCTACCTGATCAGTTAGTCCGAAATGAGAAGCTGTTCCTGAACCGTTGAATCCGATTACCCCTAAACTGTGGGCATCGTCCATCATGATGTTTGCACCGAATTCTTCGGCAATTTTAACAATCTCCGGTAAGTTTACCAGATCGCCTTCCATACTGAAGATACCATCGGCAACGATCAGTTTGGCGGAATCTTCCGGTAAACGGCTTAGTTTTTTACGAAGATCGTCCATATCATTATGGGCATATTTGATCGATCTTGAAAAAGACAAACGGCTACCGTCAATGATTGAGGCGTGGTCATATTCATCAAGAATCAAATAATCGTTTCTATCCAGCAGGCAGGAGATTACGCCCAGGTTTACCTGGAATCCTGTACTAAAAAGTACCGCTGCTTCCTTACCAACATAAGCAGCAAGCCTTCTTTCCAGTTCAATATGAATGTCCAGTGTTCCGTTAAGGAATCTTGAACCGGCACAACCTGTACCGTATTTATCAACCGCAGCTTTTGCTGCTTCTTTAATTTTTGGGTGATTCGTCAATCCCAGATAGGAGTTAGAGCCAAACATCAGCACCTTTTTTCCATCTATAACCACCTCAGTGTCCTGTGCTGATTCTATGGCCCGAAAGTAAGGGTATAAGCCTTTTTCCTTGATTGCTGTAGCGTCTTTAAAAGCGGCTATCCTATCGTGTAATTTTTTGCGCATGCTAGTACTGTATGTTTAGATCACTGAGCTTTTGTTGATGTGTTGTTGGTTTCTATGAAAAATTATTAGCTCTGTCTTTAATAATCTTTCCCTGGGTTTAGCTATTAGGTTTGACAAATTTGTCAAATACATAAAAACTTCTCAAATCTAAGATCATAAACACAGAAAACAAAACTTGAGGTCATCGAAGTTTGAATATATTACTTTTTAAAACAAAAATTACAATTTTCTTATAAATTATTTGGGTTAAAACCTAAACAAAGTAGAAAGCCCCTACATCAATTGTCAACCAAGTATACAATATTGATACCAAAAAATAAAGTGAATTTTAAAAAAGCATTATAATTCACCGCTTTAAATTTTAAAAGAGGTTCTGATTTTGGGATAAATGGAGCTGAACCTGTCTGATCTAAAGATTTTGTGTATTTTTGAAAAAAAAGATTACATGAGTACGATTAATGTTATACCAACGTTTGAGAATTTTACAGAATTTTATCAAAAAGCCGTTGAGCCACTAAAAAAAGAGAATAACGCTTATATAAGATTAGATGGAAAGCTAAAAGGAGGAACAAGGAATATTTTTGCCTACTTCTGGTATAAAGATAAAAAATGGGCGATAGCCGCGGATACCTTTATTGACCGCCTGAAGATCGCTTTTGAAGCTGCTCAAAAAACAGAAGAACCATTTGTGATCAAAGCGACAAGAGACAACAAAGGCGAATCTTTGTCGATCAAAGGACAGCCGATCAGAAATCACAAATTTAATGTTTACAAAACAGCAACGCGTTAAGCAATTTGTAAACCCATAAAAAAGGCGATGAGATTTAAAACCTCATCGCCTTTTTTTTTATTAGAAAGAGTCAGGATTAACCTTCTCTTTTTACATAGGTTTTGTTTCCGTTTTTATTGATGTAGTATTTTCCACCACGCGGACCGGTCAGGATTTCTTCACCATTTGGTCCTTTCAGGCTTCTGTCTACTGTAGGTTTATAATCTTTTGGAGTTACCGTTGAACCCGCTTTGGTTTCTTTTACTACGGGAGCCGCTTTTTCTTTGCTTGCCGAGTAACGTTTATCAGGAGTACCGTCTTTTTTAAGACCCGGAGTAGCGCTTGCCTTTACTTCTTTTACTGCTTCATCCTTTTTAGCAACAGCTTTTGTGGCTGCTTTTTTCGGTGCTTCAGCAGCGGCGTCTTTGCTTGCATAACGTTTGTCGGGAGTACCATCTTTTTTAAGCTTTACCCCTGAAGCAGCCGCTTTATCAGCCTCTTTTTTTGCTGCCGTTGCTTCTTTCTTCGCTGCAGCTTTTGTAGCTGCCGCTTCTTTTTTAGCATCTGCTGTTGCCTTTTTCGCGTCTGCTGCAGCTTTAGTGGTTTCTTTTTTTGCCTTTTGTTTTTGTGTCGCAACAGCCTGGGCAGGTTGTGCAGTTTGTGCCATACTTAAACTTACACAGAAGCTTAAAATGGTCAATAATGAAAGTAGTTTTTTCATGGTTTTCTTTTTTGGAGTGCTGTTTTATAAATTATAATAATCTATTTATCTGTTGGCTTTACAAACATTAAACCAATTTAACATATTGCCGTGAAATTTCTACCAAAAAAGTAGAATATTTTGCAGTAATTTTCTTAGTGTCAGCAAGCTAGTCCATTGATAATTTGCCGGTATCTGGAAATCGGGGCATATATTTCCCCTTTACGGCTTGGTTATTTGAGGAGAAAATTCCCTACCTTGTTATAGATTTAGCATTTTAAAACCTTTTACTTTCCTAAAAATCTTATACTATGGATCAGCGAATTATCAACCTTTATGATGAATATACCCACAGTGGCATCAGCAGAAAAGATTTTATAAAAAAACTCGCCATTCTTACCGGAAGTACTGCCGTGGCCTTAACTGTTTTGCCCTTACTGGAAAACAATTATGCATCAGCAGCGGAGATTGACGATCAGGACCTCATCGTTGAAAACATCACTTATGCCGGACAGGAAGGGGAGATGAAAGCTGTTCTGGCAAAACCAAAGGGAAAAACACCTCTGGGGGCCGTATTGGTCATTCATGAGAATCGTGGACTGAATCCACATACTGTTGCTGTGACCAAAAGAGTAGCTTCCGCAGGATTTCTAGCCTTAGGAGTAGATGCACTGTCTCCTTTTGGAGGCACTCCGCAGGATGAAGACAAAGCCAGGGAGCTGATCGGACAACTCGACCCGGAGAAAAATCTTCAAAACTATCTTAAAGGACTGGAATATTTAAGAAAACATAAGGATGGAAACGGGAAGGTGGGTTGTGTGGGTTTTTGCTGGGGAGGAGGGATGTCCAACAAACTGGCTGTAAATGATCCAAATCTTCTGGCTGCTGTGGCTTATTATGGTGCACAGGCAAAAACGGAAGAGGTAAGCAAGATCAAGGCAACTGTTTTATTGCATTATGCCGGACTTGATGAAAGAATTAATGCAGGGATCCCTGCTTACGAAGCAGCCTTAAAGCTTCATCATATTCCTTATCAGCTGTACATCTATGAAGGGGTAAACCATGCTTTCAACAACGATACTGCTCCGACAAGGTATAATGAAGCTGCAGCAAAACTAGCCTGGGGAAGAACCATCGATTTGTTTAAATCTAAGCTGTCCTAAGCGGAATTTCAATGACCACAATCGTTCCATGCTCGGGTTTTCTGCGGATTTCCATTTGTCCCTTGAAATAAGCAATTTTTGAGCGGATGCTTTCCAGGCCGATTCCATCAGAGTTGCCGGATAAACTGAGGTCTATCCCTTTGCCATTGTCTTCTACGATGATACTTACCTGGTCATTGTGCTCAATGATTTCCAGGTAGGCATTGCTTGCACAGGCATGTTTGATGATGTTGTTGAGCAATTCCTGAATGATCCTGTAGATGTCGTTTAAGAAAGGAATAGGGTAATTCCCCGAAGACTCGAATCCGATAATCGCATATTCCAATGCTGTTTTTTCGGATAGGTTGATCTGGTAAACGAGATCTGTAATTGCTTTATTCAAGCCATATTTCTGAATTGCCCATGGGCTCAGTGTATGACCTAAAGTACGGATAGACAGGGCGACTTCCCTGAGTACTTCTTCTGTTTTCTCCAGTTTTTCTTTTGCACTTTCCTTTAAATATCCTTCCCCTGTTAATACGGAAGAGACCTGCCAGGTGGCAATGGAGAGCATGGCACCTACATCATCGTGCAGCTGATCAGATATCTTTCTTCGTTCATTTTCCTGGGTATCAATGATACTGGCTGTTATTTCCTGTTGTTTGGCATTTACTGCAAGTAACAGCTGCTCGCGATCCAGACGATAGTTGTTAAAACGATGCGCAAGACCAAAAGTTAAAATCAGCGCCTCCATGATCAGGCCAGTCTGTAAGCCAAATGCGGATAAGTAGGAGTTGCTCACTTCCTTCGACCCTGCATGAATAAATACCTCTGCCAGTCCAAAGAAAATCAAGGGAGAGATAGAAATCAGGTAAAACCAGGCCTGTTTGTTTCCTTCTCTTATTTTTATGGTTACGCTTGTCAGAACCGCAATACAGGTGCAGGCACTAAGCAGTAACATGGCAATGAGCATGATATAGGCGAATCCGTAATAATTCTCCGGACTTATAGGAACGAGAAACAATAAGGTCAGAACGATAAAACTCAACTTTAACAGCTGAATAGGTTTGTAAACCCTGCTCGCTTTTGTTTGTCCGATGAAAGACTGCATAAAATGAAGCAATGCAAAGTTCATCAGGCAGTTAAATACAGGTCGCGAGCGACTCGCAAAATAAACGGAATCCGGCCAGAGAAACTGATATCCATAACCTTTATCTGCAACGATCCATAAACACATCACCAGGACATATACTATATAATACAGGTATAAACGGTCTTTTACAGTGATGAACAGAAAAAGGCTAAAAAACATCAGCACCATTACCGAACCGGAAAGAATGCCATTAATAAGGTTATAACTTGCCTGTTTGGCGTAGAAATCAGCCCGGTTTAATATTTCTGTGCTGATCTGGAGCGACTCGTTGTGTTTATCAACACGAACCAGGTACAGGCTGTTGCGGGAAGCGGTTGCAGCCACATGAATTTGTTGCGGAACTAAAGGGAAAACGAATAGCCGGCAACGGATGGGCCTCTGACTAAATTTAAAATGATCGCCAGTTTCATATTTAAAAACCGGCTTGCCGGAAACCAGGTCATAAAAGCTGACTCTGTTCAGGTGCGCATCCCCAAGCACAAAAAAGAGGCTGTCCGGATTAGCAGGAATATCGAGCATCAGCCAAAACACAGACTTGGAAAAGCCTGCATTGTATTTATACCCCTTTAATTCTTTGAAACTGCCCGAAACGTATTTCTGATAAGCCTGTTCCGGCTGAAGGCTGATGTCGCGGTCTTCCAGCATAAAAATAGATCCTCTTTTAGGAGGATTTACTTTAGAAGGATGGGAATAAGCGATTTTTACGCTTAAAAAAAGCAAAATAAGCAGCACGAGAGCGCGAAATTTCATAGGCATTTTTTGAAATCAGCAAGAATTTATGAGTAAGATTAACTAAAGAATTTAACATTTAAAAGAAGTATTCCGTATTTAAATCCTTTAAACCACAAAACACTTTCCCCTCAGATGCTGCTGTGTAACGAAACGCTTGGGTCCACATAATGAGTAAGTTGAGAAAAAGGAACAAGCATTTATAGGCGGGGGAGGAAAAGAAAAGAATGAATTAAAATCAGGGTTATATTTCTGGTTGATTATTTTTCTGAAAAAAAATATCCTAACTAAAACAAAAAACAGCTTTGGCTTGTTTGAATAATAAATTGATAATTATACTTATAACTGACACTAGCATTGGAATTTAAGCTAAAAATGCTTAACTTTGTGCAAATTTTTAAACATTAATGAAGATATTTATTACAGGCCTTCCGTTAGAAGTAGGGGAAGATGAATTAACAGCCGTATTTGGTGATTTCGGTCAAGTAAAATCACTTAGGATTATCAAAGATCGCGAGACTGGTCAAAGTCGTGGGTTTGGTTTTGTGGAAATGCCGGTAGAAGAAGAGGCAAAAGAAGCGATCAAACGTATGAACGGTGGCGATTATAACGGTAATCGAATTAAAGTTGCTGAAGCTCAAGAGAAACCAGGTACTGGTGGCGCTGGAGGCGGTGGCGGCTTTAAACGCAACAACCGTACAGAGAAAAGCTATTAATAGCTTTTTTCTTATTACAGTTTAAGATTCTATTCTTATAGATCAATCCATATAGGGCAGCAAATATGACTTATATCGTATTTGCTGCTTTTTTATCTGGATAATTAGCTGGCTATGATTTCTGGTTTACCAAAGCTGTAACCAGACTTTTCCACTGTGGATAAGAGAATCCAATCTTAGCGCTCCAACCTACAAGCACATTTCGTACATTATTGATCAGTACTGCACTTTCCGAATTGGGGATTTCATTCCTTCCATGAACTTCAGCATGCACTTCAAGACCGGTTCTATAGACCGTAAATGTGGATGTTGCTTTATCCTTAAAGAAATGGGCGGTTTCCGGATTGGGATGTAAGGGATTGGATGTTGGCCTGGCCCTCATTCTGATGGACTGTCCGGCTGCCGACTGCTCTTCATTAATCAGTTCAACTACCACCCAGTCAAACCCATCTCCAACAGTGCTGCCCGGACCTGGTATGTTTATTTTAAAGTGATCACCTTCCATAGCCGCACGTTTTACTTCCTTTCCGGAAGCATCGGTAAGCGTAAATGTTGCAGATGCAAAGCCACAAATTTTATCCCAGTTGAACACCTCGAGCAAACGCTGACGCGCTACGGCATAAAACTCTTTCGCAGCCATTTCCTCTTTAAACGTGGTTTTTTCAAACACATCGATTTCTGAACCTTCTTCCTGTTTTGGGATATCTTTTTTCATTTTCTCTCTTTTCTTATACCAAACAACCCATGTTTATTTTTGTTTCTTTTGGCCCTTTAAGCTAAGCCTTTTTTACGATCCATTTTATTAAATTAGTAAGATGAAAGTAGATTACATTGCTTTATCTGTCCCTGTTTTTTTCATCCTGATCGGCATAGAACTGGCATGGTCTTTCTATAAAAAACTGAATTATTACCGGCTTAATGATTCCATTTCCAATCTGAGTCAGGGGATAGGGCAGCAGCTTACGGGAATCTTCATGAAAACCGCCTTGTTTTTCGGTTATAAATACATTTTTGAAAACTGGAGGGCATTTGACCTGCCGCAATCCATCTGGATCTGGATCCTTCTTTTTATAGGTGTTGATTTTTTCTATTACTGGTTTCACCGGATGAGCCATCAGGTAAATGCGCTATGGGCGGCTCATATTGTACACCATCAATCGGAAGAGTACAACCTGACTGTCGCCCTTAGACAATCCTGGTTTCAGGGCTGGTTTTCCTGGGTCTTTTACCTGCCATTGGCCTTTGTCGGTTTTGATCCGATCATGTTTCTCACCTTAAGTTCGTTCAACACCCTTTATCAATTCTGGATCCATACCCGCGCGATAAAAAGCATGGGACCTTTGGAATGGATTCTGAATACACCTTCCCATCACCGGGTGCACCATGGCTCCAATCCAAAATACATTGATAAGAACCATGCAGGCACACTGATCATCTGGGACCGTATTTTTGGAACTTTTCAACAGGAAGAAGAGCAGGTGTATTATGGAATTACCACTCCTCTGGCCAGCTGGAATCCCCTATGGGCCAATATCCATTATTGGGATGAACTTTTAAAAACAGCCAGGCAAAGTCCGCGCTGGCAGGATAAGATAAATGTGTTTCTTAAACCTCCGGGATGGTTTCCGGCACATCTGGGCGGATTTAAGTACGCTCCTGAAATAGACCCTTTACAGTATAGAAAATATGATCCGGAATTCCATCAGCCCTTAACAGGTTATGTCATTGTCCAGTTCCTGGTTGGCCTGATTGCCGGTTCGGCGATGCTCTTTCTGAACAGCAGCATTCCAATGCCCGCTTTGATTGCCGGTGCAGTATTCGTGATTTTAACCTTGCTTACCTGCGGGGCATTGCTGGAAGAAAAGAAATGGAAGGTTAAATTCGAATATGGGCGTTTGGTATTGGGGATTTTGATAGTTTTGCTCCTGGATTTCCCGATAGGGTATCAGGTGATATTTTCCATCCTGAATATCTGTTCGGTGATCTGGTTTTATAACCTCCATAAAAAGAATGTAAATGCTGAAGAAATACCTGAAGTTTAACCTTTTGTTTACGCTGATTTTCATCCTGCAGATCTATGCGGAATTTAACGAAGTCAGTTCCCTGAGATACCTGATCAAACCTTGTATCGTTCTTTCCCTGCTCATTATGCTCTATACCCAGACGGGCTTAAAAGGCCGGTTCCATAAACGTTTGTTTACCGGGCTTGTTTTTGCCCTGGCCGGGGATGTATTGCTGATGCTGGCCTGGAAGGCTCCTTCTTATTTTATGTATGGTCTGGTCGCCTTTTTGATCTGTCATGTGTATTATATCAGTGCCTTTTACCTGGATTTCCGTTCTGCACAGGAACTCGATAAAAAAGGGGCAAGAATAGCAATTGTACTATGCGCCCTCTTTAGCATTAGCTTTTATTTCTTTTTAAGGCCACATTTAGGAGCCATGAAATTACCTGTCATGGTTTATACCTTTGTGATCAGTATGATGATGATGATGGCGGCATTCCGAAACAAAAGAGTAAATACCATCAGCTTTAACCTCATTCTATTCGGGGCTTTATGTTTTCTCTTATCAGATTCCATTCTTGCCTACAATAAATTTGTAAAAGGCTTCGACTTTGCCGGAGTGTTGATCATGGCGACTTATATGGTGGCACAATACCTGATTACGATGGGTGGAGTAGAAAGAAAACTTTTGAAAAACGATTAGCGCTTTCCTTTCTCTTTATCCAGTACCGTAAAAGACTGAACCAGCCTTTCTCCATTTTCATCTACCAATGTGAGGGTATGTTTACCTGCCGGCGGACTGACGGCAAGCTGGTGATATGATTTGGTGGTCGCCACGTATTCATTATCAATATGCCAGTAGACCTTCGCGTTGTTATTTCGGTGTGTGGCGTTTAAAATCACCTTTCCCCGGCTTCCGTCAAACTCTACCGGAATGTAAACGCTGGCATTGTTCTTTGGATAGATCATTTCCATTACATAATTGCTGCCTGCATCTGTACAACCCGGCTTAAAAGGAGGCAGCAGCTTATAATCGCTGTTTTTGATTTTATAATAATACTCCATTGAAGGAGGCAGCACAAACCATGGCTGATGCAGCATCGTTGACGTAGGCTCACATTGATCTGTCACCCTATAGCTGGCGGTATGGTCCAGGTGGATGAGTTTATGATAGGGACAAAGTCCTGTTTTTTCTGCTGCAGGGGAGACCAGCTCTTCCAGTGTTTCCTTGCAATATTCACCGGCTTTGTAACCACTTTGTTTGCAAACTTTCATTTTGCGGAGTTTATTCTTCGGAGTCTGGAACCATTTTCCATTTGGCAATTGCCGGAAGATGTCGAATAATACCGGAGCAGCGGCATCCACACCTGTTAATCCCGGACGGCCTTCGCCATCCGCATTTCCCACCCAGACGCAAACCACATATTTGGGGGTTAATCCAATTGCCCAGGCATCTCTGAAACCAAAGCTTGTACCCGTTTTCCATGCCACCCTTTGGGAAGAAGAAAACTGCTCCCAAAGCCCTTCTTCACCTGGTCTCATGAGCTCTTCCATTGCATTAAAAGTATTCCAGATGGAACCATGGTCTATCGTGGAGCTCAGCTGGGTTTCGTAACCATCAAAACGATCATCCCGTTTGTTTTTAACATAAGAGGGCGCGTCGTAATCATGGGGGTTATACTTTCCCTTATACTCATTAAAGTTATTCAATGTTCTGGCCATGCCCATATAGGTTTTTGCGAGATCCCACATGGTGACTTCACTTCCGCCCAGGATCAGGGACAATCCGTAATGATCTGCCGGTTGGTTCAACGTACCGAATCCCATCTTTTTGAGTTTGTCGTAAAAGCGCTGGTATTTATAACTCTGCAGCATTTTAACGGCCGGAATATTTAAGGAACGGCTCAAGGCACGGTCGGCAGGAATGGCCCCGTCATAACCTAAATCATAGTTTTGAGGAGAATATCCATTGATCTGTGTGGGCACATCAGGAATCAGCGTTTTTGGCAGGATAAAACCATCATTCAGCATACTTGCATACAACAATGGTTTTAAAGTACTGCCCGGACTTCTGGGGGCCTTAATCATGTCGACATGACTTTCCAGTTCTTTATTTTCCGGTTGATAAATGTTCCCCACATAACTGACAACCGTCCCGTTTTTAACATCCAGCACCAATGCAGCAATATTATTAATGTCATTGGCCCGGTACCGGTTGTTGTACCTTTTCAGTAAAGCATTTAACTTGAGCTGAAGATCAAAATCCAGGGTAGAAAGCACTCTGGTAGAATTGTTTTTTAAGGCATTACGTTCTGCTTTAAAGCGGTTCAGCAGGTGAGGGGCATTCTGTGGCAATTGCTGAGGTTTGCCGGGAATTGGTTCCAGTTTAGATAAGTTGGCCGTCTCCTGGTCTATCATTTTTAATGCTGCGATTTTATCCAGCAGGTCATTTCTTTTTTTGATCAGTTTCGGAGAATTTTTACCCGGATGGACCAGGGATGGGCTATTAGGAAGAACGGCAAGCGTGGCCATTTCCCCCCAGGATAAAGTTCCTGCGCTTCGTCCGAAATATCTCCATGATGCCGCTTCCAGGCCAACTACATTGCTTCCGAAAGGTGCATTTGCGGCGTATAGTTTTAAGATGTCCGTTTTAGAATGTGTGAGCTCCAGTCTGAAAGCAAGGACCACTTCAATCATTTTTTGCCAGATCGTCCGGCTTTCCCTGCGCGACAGGCGGATGACCTGCATCGTTAATGTACTGCCGCCACTAACCACGCTTTTGGCCTTCAGGTTCTGCCGCATTGCCCTCGCCATCGCTAAAAAATCTATTCCCGGATGCGAAAGAAAGCGCTTGTCCTCAAAAGCGATAATACATTGCTCAAATTTCTTTGGAATGGTATCTGCCACCGGGAAACGCCATTGCCCGTCTTTGGCAATCGCTGCACTTAACAATTCCCCGTTTGAAGCTTCTACCACGTAAGAGGTAGGGTTTAAGAATAGTTTTGAAGGTAAAAGGAACCAAAACCAGCACAGCAATAAAAGACAAATGATATCGCTGAACACTAGTTTTGGTTCATAACTGAACTTTTTTAACATGCTATTTAATTACCTGCACCCATTTCCCTGCCGTAGTTGCACTAATATTATTGTTATACATTGCTTCACACTGTACTGCCGAAAGATAATAACGACCGATATAAGAGGCGTTTAAGAGCACTTTGTAAATAACGGTCTCATTCTCTCTCAGATTGAAATAAGTGAATACACGGTCGTCCCTGATGTCTCTGTACGTATATGGCGAAGAGGCAACTGCACTTTCACTGTCATTGATCCTGTTATTAATGATCTCCCAGCCGGAAGGGAAGATTTGCGTTAAGGCCATTTGTTCATAATAACCCATTCTTCCAGGATTTTTGATCGTCACCTCAGCATAGAAATCTGTTCCCTGTTTTAAGGTAGATGGGTCCAGTGATTTTCCGTTTAACAACTTATAGTCAATGTTCATTTCTAAAGCTTCTGCGTTGTTTGGCAGGAAGGTATTTTGTCCTGCTGAAGGTTGTCCCTGAAGGATCAGACGTCCGAACAACACACGGTCACCGGTATTGTTGATCACCACACTATTTGCTTTAAAGCTTAAATCAGTGCTGTTCATGAACTGAGCAGAATTTACCGATCCGCTTTTTCCGTCGATCTTATAAGTGTATTTCAATGAGTTTGAAGCTGTATTTGCCCCACAGAATTTAGCAATTGCCAATAAGCTGTATGCTGTGGTCTGTGTACTGTACCAATCGTCCTGGCCCAATTTCGCTGCCAGTGGCTGGATCAGCTTCGCTGCATCACCTTTACGGCCAAGCAGGATTAAGGTTTCCAGGATCATCGCCTGATCGCGGACATCGGAACCATAAGTACCACCCATTTGGTTATAAGGTTTCACTTCTGTGGCCAATCCTCTGATCAGACCGTTTGCAGCATCTGCCTGTCCGGCCAGTTTATAGGCTGCTGCTAATCTCCATTTTGCAGTTTCTGAAAGGTATTGGAAAGCTTTCAATCTGTTCATTGCTGCCATTTCCGGTCTTTTAGCCAGTGCAAGCACATATAAACGGTAAGACTGAGAAAGATCCCCACCATAGAAATTGGAGCTGTTTGGCGCCCAGTTTGCGGCTTTACCTTTCAGGTAACGCAGCAATTCGTCCAGCATTCCAACAGGAAGGGTATACCCTGCATTTTGTGCCTCTACAAGGAAATGACCGGCATAATTACTTCCCCACTCATCGGAAGTACCTGCTCCGGGCCAATAGCCCAAACCACCATCTCCGGTCTGGAAGCCACGTAATTTATTGATTCCCGCTTTCAGGTTTCTTTCGGTCGTTACTTTTTGCTGCTCTGTTAAAGGAGTCAGCTTATTCAGGAACAGTTGAGGGAATACTCCTGAGGTAGTTTGTTCCACACAACCATGCGGATATTGCATCAGGTAACTCAAACGTTTTTTAAGGTTGATCGGAGGGATGGTAGACAATTCCACACTTCCCGTATTTGTTCCCGCCATGCCTACAGGCTGATACGAAGTACCCCAGTTTTTACCAGGCTCGATCACGATAGGCACCACATTGGTCACATAAGGATTTGGATTTCTAATGTCCAGCTCCACATCATAAGCCGTTTTCTCTGAACCACTCTGAGCGATCAGTTTCACTTTCGCGATGCCCGTTATTTCCGGAACTTTGATCTCAAAATAAGCCATTTGCTCTCCTGGTTGTTTGAAGGTCAGCTGCTGTGTTTTGCTGCCAATCACTTCCAGG
Organism: Pedobacter caeni; assembly: GCF_900129215.1. Taxonomy (GTDB): domain Bacteria; phylum Bacteroidota; class Bacteroidia; order Sphingobacteriales; family Sphingobacteriaceae; genus Pedobacter; species Pedobacter caeni. The sequence continues at coordinate 822,695 of NZ_FQUQ01000001.1, forward strand.
TTTGCAGATTGCAGTTGCAGGCTTACATTTTTAAGGTTCTTTTCTGTAGTAAATACCGTTGCAGGCAAGGTAAAGCTTTCGCCCGGACCGATCACCCTTGGAAGAGTGGCCAACAACATCAGCGGTTTTTTCACCTGTACACTTTTCTCTGCAAAACCATAAGCGCCATCCTGACCGGCAACGACCATCGCTCTTACTGCACCAATATATTGAGGCAATTTAAACTTATGGGTACTGCTGCCTCCTTTGGATAAAGCAAAAGGGCCTAAATATTTTACCACAGGTACAAACCTGTTTGCTTTCGCAGGGCTGAGGTTTTTGTTGATGCTGCCATCACCACCGATACTCAGGATTCTTTCCAGGTTACCGCCCCATGCACCAAGTACATAGTCAAATAAATCCCATGTTTTTACACCTAAACCTTCACGGGCATAGAAGACCCCGTGCGGATCAGGAGTTTTAAACCTGGTCAGATCCAGCAAACCTTCATCTACGATTGCTATGGTATAGGTCATTGCTTTTCCGTTTTGTTCCGTAACCGTGATGCTGCTTTCCGTTTCCGGTTTCAGCTTATCGGCCATTTTGATCACTGGTTTTAAGATCGTTTCCGGATCTTCGATCAGCAATGGAATTGCACCATACATCCGGATAGGAAGGTCATTCAGGGTTTGCGCATGAGGCTGTAACAAGGTCACATTTGCAAACACGTTAGGTGCCATATCTTTTTCCGCCTTAAACTTAAATTGCGTTTGTCCGGCTTTGGTATCGGTCCAGAAAGTCTTTAATACTTTACTTCCGTTTTCAATAGAAATCAGGGCCCTTCCGTCTTTGCCCGAAGGAATGGTGAGCACGATGTCTTCACCAACTTTAAACTTGGTTTTATTCGCTGTAAAAGAAAGCATTGATGCTTCTGTAGGATTGCTGTTTTGTTCACGCTGCGCCCATCCCGGCCAATCGATATAGACCGATTTACCAGATACGTGGCCACCATTATTGTCGCGCACCAGGATCATGTAACGGCCCCATTCCGGTTCGTCGACCCTCATGCTCCAGCTGCCTTTACCGCCATTCAGCTGAATCGTTTCTTTTTTGATCAGCTTATTATAAGAGTTCTGAGTGAAATTGGCATAGTAATTTTCATTGTCCTGTTCCCACCACCAGCGCCATTGCACTTTATACAGCTCTACATCTACAGATTTCGATCCGCCAAGGAGTTTTCCATCCCTGTTTACATTGACGATGTCTATTTTATGGTCCTGTCCGGTAAGCAGCATTCCACTTAATTTATCACCTTCGGGAGTTTTAATACCGTAATAGTCAGGATAAACATGGTAGGGGATGCTGAAGTTGTCGATACTGAAATTACCTCCCGCTTCAAATACTTTAATGGCAAAATTTGCTTTCAGCATCCCCGGCGCAGTATTGTTTTCGCTTAAATTGGTATTCACTGCAGCAGTTCCATTTTCATTGAGGGTTCCCTCAAAAATGGTTTTTACCTGCGATTGGAACGAAACCGTAGGATTGTCGAAACTATAGTTTTCAAACCCTTTGAAGGTCGTCTGCATCGTATTCAGACTGACATCAACTTTTGCTTTCAGGTGTTTGCCCGGTGCGCCAAACAGCCATGCAGCCGATAGGGTAGCAGAAGAGCCATTTCCAGACCCCATATAAGGGCGGTTGCCATAATCAAAGTTGATTTTCAACCGGTTTGGCATGACCGTTTCAATCTTAATCGTTTTGGAGAAGGTTGCGCCTCCGGCTTTCACTTTTGCCAGCCAGTTTCCTGTTGGTGCTGTGCTTTCGGTAGCCGTTCTGAACGCATAATATCCATTTAAAGGTTTTCCGTTGATGGCTCTCTTAACGAGCTGCCCCTGTGGGTTATAAAACTCGAATGTAACCGGATAACCACCAGGTAGTTTTTTAAGTTTATCCTCCAGGATGAAAGAAAGGAATACGGAATCACCTGGACGCCAAACGCCACGTTCTCCGTAAATAAAGCCTTTTAATCCGTTCTGTACCACATCTCCACCAACATCAAACCTGCTCAAAGGAAGAGAACTTCCATCGTCCAGTTTCAGGTAGCCGCGTTCATCGCCATTTTTGGCAATCAATAAGAAAGGTTTTCTTTTCAGGTCAAATGAAGCCATTCCATCCCCATCTGTTTTTACGGTATGGATCACCTGTTTTTGGAAATCCAGTAATTCCAGCGTCACTCCGCTTACTGTTTTCGCTGTTAAAAGATCCGTCGCAATGATCACCATGCTGTTGTCGTTTCCACGTTTGGCGATCAGGCCGATATTGGAAGCAATCAGGTTTCTGCTGGCCCAGCGTTCGCTGGTATAGTAGGATGGGGTACAAGGATTATCCCGGTCTTCCCAACGGTAATTTTGCGGATAATTGTTGCTGTAGCGGCTCCAGAAATCATCATCCTCATCGATCTTTTCTCCATAACTGTTATAGTCGCCATCCTCTTCACCAGAAGAGTCACCATCTTCTGCTTTAGTTTCTACACATTTAAACACATTGTATTCTCTTCTGAAACCAATGGTTACCCGGTACATGGCACCAGGTTCAGTACGGATAATTTTATCCAGATCTAAGGTGAAACGATTTTTCTTATGCAGGTCTAATGCTTTGTCTTCATCCAGACGGATGGTTTTCTGAACAATTGGTTTACCCACGCGGCGAAGCTCCTGTCCGTCTTTATAATTATTGGTCTGGAAAAACTGAGGGATATTGTTTTCATAGATCTTGATCACGGTGATGTCTACCGCCTTTAAGTTCACTGCTTCAAATGGTAACACCAGTTTACCTGAAGTAGGCAGGATACTGCCACTTCCTGCAATCGTTGCGGAAGGCAGTTTATTTTCGAAAACGATGTTCGCGGTTTTTGCCGCTGATAATTTTACGCTATTGATATTTTCTACACCTTCGTTAACGGTCAGCGCATAATTTCCTTCCAGTGTTTCTGCCGAATACACCTTCACCTGACTGGCGTCGATGGTAAACCTGAGGTCAGTCAATTGAGCAAGGCTGATCAATCCATTCAGGTCTTGTGTCACGTTAACCGGTTCAGAAAACTGAACAAGAGCAAAATCTTCAAGATCCTGTATGGCTTTCATGTTCAGGATCTTGAAAACGCCTTGTGCAGGTACTTCCAGCACTTCTTCTCCTTTACCTGGCGCATTGATCGCATCACCAGACCAGATGAGTTTTAAGGGATTATCGCTTTTTGTTTTCTTAATGCTATCAATACTGAAGCTTGAGATATTTTTAGCAGGGTTGTGCTGCCACTTGACTTTTAATGCCTGAGGAAAATCAATCTTTAATGATTTCTCAATTTGTTTGGGATCTTCCTGATCGGAGGTGAGCACTTCTCCGCTTAATTTCATATAATCAAGGGAGGTATTGTTTTGAGAAACCAATCCATTTTGGCTGAGACTCATTCCGGGATTGATGACCCTGAAATTGAATTCAAACTCTTCCAGGCCTTTTTCGGTTTCTGTAACTTTATTGAGATTAAAGGTCGCTTCGTAATCTTCGCCTGGTTCCAGCGGTTCATCGGGCCTGAATTCCAGGGTCTGGGAATCTATCCAATAAGTCTTTCCTTTAACAGAAGGAGAGAAGCTGAACAGGTCTCTCGCATCGGCTACACCGACGTCACTCATGGTTTTTACCTGACTGGCGAGGTGGAGTCTGATGAAGCTTTTTTTGGAGACAGTCCCTGAGGTATAGGCTTCTATGTATTTTGAATAGGCCTGATTGTAGTCTTTTGGTCTTTCTTTCTTAAAAAAGAAAAGAGCAGCAAGGCCGATGAGAACGACGGCTACCGAGCCGATAATGATTCCTTTTTTATTCTTTTGAATAAATGGAGATTGCGTGAATTTCATACACTGTAAAAGTAAAATTGTAGATGTGTACGAAAATTAACAAAAAGGATTGGAATCAAAGAAACTAAACCGAAATTATTTTATCATGACCCCGGGCATATTTACCAAAGGGATCCGGATCAGATTATCATCAACGATACTTTCAGGAAGGAAAATAAATTTTTTATCATAGATGACCTCGTCCAGGTAATAGCTTAACCAATATTCATTGGTTAAGCCAAAAACTTCAGGATCTATTGCTTCAACACCCGTAAAGGAGCGGGGTTGAAGGTCTCCCAGCGAATGTCTCAGTACAGAGGTTTGCACCATTCTGCCATCTTTTTCGCCATAGCCTTTAGAGCTGATCAATACGTTTTTTAAGGGTTTATCCTTAAGGTTAACCAGGTAAACAGTCCAGTTTTTAATTTCCGGACTTTCGCTCTTTAACACTACAGCAACTGCAATGTCTTCTACTATATTTTCAGGGAGATCTTTCTTCATATCTGCATCATGCAGGCAAGCCTACTTTTTCTTTGCGACCACTTTCTTTTTTGCCGGGCTTTTTGCTGCTGCCTTTTTCTTGGCTGCTTTAGGTTCAAAAGCATTTGGTACCTGTTCAACAATTAGTTTCTTTACTTCTTCAAGGGATACCGCGGCAAGGTCCTCAGGCGTATATTTCTCTCCTGTAGCCGGGTTTTTACCCAGTTTCAGCATGTCTTTACCAAAACGGATGAAAGGCCCCCATCTGCCGTTTTCGATCGCAATTTTCTCCGCTGTCCATTGCTGGATAAAGCGGTTCGCTTCTTTTTCTACCTTTTTACCAATGAGTTCTTCGATGTCTTTTTGAGTCAGGAAGTCGAAATTATAAGCTTTAGGTACATTGATAAACAGGTCGTTCCATTTGATGAAAGGACCAAAACGGCCTTTACCTTTGGTAACCGGCAAACTCTCATAATGTGCTACTGGCGCATCGGCGGTAATTTTCTCTCCGATAATTTCGATGGCACGGTCTCTGTCGACCGATAGCGGATCTTCATTTTTAGGAATAGAAATATAAGCATCTCCCCATTTCACATATGGACCAAAACGGCCTACACCAACAGAAACTTCTTTACCTTCATAATCTTCCAGCTGGAAAGGAAGTTTGAACTGCTCAAGGGCATCCTCAAGCGTTACGGTTCCTACAGACTGTGATTTTGATAAGCTCGCATAACGCGGTTTTTCCTCGTCGTCATTCTGGCCAATCTGCACCAATGGCCCGAATTTACCCACTTTAGCATATACATTTTTTCCGGAGGCAGGATCGATTCCCAATAAACGCTCTCCGTTTGCACGGTCTGCATTTTCAAGGGTTGTTTCTACTTCTAAATGGAAAGGGGTATAGAAGGAGTGGAGCATTTTAGTCCATTCCTGAAGTCCCTGAGCAATCTCATCAAATTCCTTCTCTACATTTGCAGTAAAGTTAAAATCAACAATTCCTTTGAAATGTTCTACCAGAAAGTCATTGACCACTTCACCTATATCTGTAGGGAAAAGTTTAGATTTCTCTGCCCCTGTAATTTCTGTTTTTATTTGTTTGTTCACCACTCCGTTGCTCAGTACAATTGAACTGAAGGAACGCTGACGGCCATCACGGTCTTCTTTAACCACATAACCACGGTTTTGAATCGTAGAAATTGTTGGCGCATAAGTAGAAGGTCGGCCGATGCCAAGCTCTTCCAGTTTCTTAATCATGCTCGCCTCTGTATACCTTGCAGGCGGACGGGAGAAACGTTCTGTTGCGTTCATTTCCCTCAGGCTCAGTTCCTGACCTTTGGTCAACGGTGGAAGCATGTTATTGCCTTCCGAATCTTCCAGGTCTTCTTCATCGCTTGATTCCAGGTATACCTTTAAGAAACCATCAAATTTAAGAACTTCACCTTCGGCAATCAGGTTTTCTTTACGGGTGCTGATGGCGATCTGTGCTGTTGTTTTTTCAAATAAAGCTTCGCTCATTTGAGAAGCAATCGCACGTTTCCAGATCAGTTCATATAAACGTTGTTCTGAGCTGTCGCCGGGTACGGTATGGTGGTTGAAATAAGTAGGGCGGATGGCTTCGTGAGCTTCCTGTGCACCTGCTGTTTTCGTTTTATACGTTCTGATCTGATGGTATTTATCTCCCCATGCGGATTTAATCTCTGCTGATGCAGCCTGTAATGCTGTTTCAGAAAGGTTTACCGAATCGGTACGCATATAGGTGATCCTTCCACTTTCATACAGGCGTTGTGCAACCTGCATCGTTCTTGATACCGAATATCCCAGTTTACGGGAAGCTTCCTGTTGTAAGGTTGAAGTAGTAAATGGAGGGGCAGGGTTCCTTTTTGCAGGTCTGGTTTCCAGACTATCTACGCTGAAACCAGCCTTAATACAATCGTTTAAGAATTTCTCGGCATCTGCCTCCAGATCAAAGCGCTGAGGCAATTCGGCTTTCACCACCTCTTTACCTTTTCCGGTGCTGAATTGCGCGGAAACCTTAAATGCTGCTGTAGCATTAAATTTATTGACTTCTCTTTCTCTGTCTACAATCAGACGAACAGCCACAGACTGTACCCGTCCGGCAGATAGGGAAGGTTTTATTTTTTTCCATAAAACAGGGGAGAGCTCAAAACCTACCAGTCTGTCCAGCACACGTCTGGCCTGCTGAGCATTCACGAGGTTATAGTCAATCGTACGTGGAGTTTCTATCGCCTTTAATATTGCAGGCTTAGTGATCTCATGAAAGACAATCCTTTTTGTTTTATTTTCTTTTAATCCTAATGTTTCATATAAATGCCATGAAATCGCTTCTCCCTCACGGTCCTCATCGGAGGCCAGCCATACCATTTCGGCTTCCTTTGCTAATTTCTTAAGCTCTGCGACGATCTGCTTCTTATCAGCTGGAACCTCATAGGTCTGGGCGAAATTATTGGCTACATCAATGCCCATATCCCCCTTCACCAAATCCCGGATATGCCCGTAACTTGATTTAACAAGGAAATCTTTTCCTAAATACCCTTCGATGGTTTTAGCTTTTGCAGGTGACTCAACTATTAATAAATTCTTCGCCATTCAGAACGTTTTTCTGCAAATAAAGCTATAAATAAGGCTAATTTCAAAATTCGATACGATTTTTATAGTAAATATATTTGTAAATGTGTCATTTTACCCCTGATAAAGTGGTGAATCAGAGCCGATTTAACCAAAAATGAGTTTCATTCTCTTTTATCAGATCTTTTGACAGGGATGGTTTACAACTACTGCATTGTATACATCGGGTAGGAATAGCCTGTCCGTTTCTCCGCTGAGTTCACATAAGAAACTTTCTCAAGAGAGAAAAATGAGTAGGTACAACGAAGATCCGAGCAAAGGAAAAGGACGCAGGAATGGAATATGGATCGAATGAACCCTATGAATTGTAAATGGTGACAATGAAAATTATTCTAACTTACCACGTTGAAACTTGTTTGCTCTTAAAACCAGGATAAACAGACTTTACTTATGGAAATAAACGGTACAAAAATGAGATTAGTAAAATGGCGAACGGTTGGCATCTATTTACTCATATGTATGATCACATTTGTATTTTATGTAATGCTGATCATTTTAAATCGAGAAATGATCCTGGATCTATTATACGAGCTGCTTGGAAAAAGATTAAATGTGTATTCAAAAGGATTTACTTTTTTTACAATAATGCCCTTTTTACTTCTTTCAGGAGTAATAGTTAGTCTCCTAACTCATTACCTGGGAAAAATAGAGCATATTCACTTTTCAGAAACTGGCATAGAAATAAAAACAAACTCCCGTTATTTTATCAATAAGAGCGAAATCAATAAAGTAATCTTTGCAGAGAAAGAAAATAAAGTAGTAGAGATTGATTTAAAATGTAAGAAGGACACCTATTCAATTTACAATGCGGACGATGAGTTTGTAGCCAGGACCAAAAAATATTTTCAAATAGAAAAAGAAGATGAAAGTACATTCGACTACAAATCAAAAATCACAAAAAAAATATACAGAATAGGTGAAAACGACAAATAGCAGTATAAGCCAGCTCAGAACTTTACTATTTAATTATATATATTAAATCTTTTTGTGCTTAACTTCGTTTATACATTATAAAAAAACAACGCAATGAATACATTATTAATATTACTGAGCCTGATGTTTACTCCACCGGCTAAGGGCATTTATGATTTCAGCTTCAAAACCATTGATGGTAAAGAGGTAAAACTTTCTAAATTCAAAGGCAAGAAAATCCTGATTGTGAACACGGCATCCAAATGTGGCTATACCCCACAATATGAGGATCTGGAAAAACTACACAAGCAATATGGTAAAAATGTAGTATTAATTGGTTTTCCGGCTGGCAACTTCGGCGGACAGGAATTGGCGACCAACACAGAGATTCAGGATTTCTGTAAAAAGAATTTCGGTGTAACCTTTCTGTTGAGTGAAAAAGTAAGCGTAAAAGGAGCAGATATCAATCCTTTATTCAAATACCTGACTACCGAAGAGAATCCTGATTTCAAAGGAGACATCAATTGGAACTTCGAGAAATTCCTGATCAACGAAAAAGGACAACTTGTACACCGTTTCAGGTCTAAAGTAACCCCGATGAGCGAGGAGCTGACTAAAAATCTGTAGTTAATTCTTTCTTTTAAGACACCAAAAGAGAAATCCTTAACCGGGATTTCTCTTTTTTTTAACCCCAAAACGCATAGATTAACTTAACTTTGGGCTTTGAAATGATTATGCTGTATATCCAACCATTAAGAAAATACCTCGCATTAACCGCCATTCCGTTCTTTTTGATTTCCTGTGGTTCCAATTACAAACTGGTAAAAAGTAACCGTACAGAATACAAAATGAATGGTGAGCGGGCCGTAGACAGCACATTGATCAAAACCTACCTTCCTTATAAAATAAAGATGGAGCAGGAAATGAACACCGTGATTGGACACTCCGAGGTACTGATGACAAAGAATGATAAAGTCCCTGAAAATCTATTGAGGAATTTCTTTTCTGATGCCTTATTCCATGAAGTCCTTAAATATGACCCGGGAGTAGATTTTGCAATGCCTTCGACCAACGGCGGCTTGCGCGTCGACATTCCAAAAGGGGAGGTTAAAATGTCCAACATCTTTGAAGTGATGCCTTTTGAGAATGAAATGATGGTCTTCACACTGGGGCCCTCAGATGTGCAAAACCTGCTCAATTTTATTGCCAGAACAGGAGGACAACCTGTTGCAGGATTAAGAATGAAAATAGTGAATGACCGGCCCACCGAGGTCATGATCAATGGAAAACCTTATGATCCCACAAGAAATTATAAAATCCTCACTTCAGATTATGTAGCCGAAGGAGGAGACAATGTTCAAAGTTTCAAAAAACCAATAGAGAGAAAGATTCTGGGCATTAGAATGCGCGATGCACTGATCACCTATATCAAAGAAAACCAGGCCGCCGGAAAAACAATCAATCCAAAATTAGATGGAAGAATTACTAAAGATTAACCGCAGAAACTTCCTTAAAACAGGAGGGATGGCAGCCGCAGCGGTTGCACTGAATTTAAATGCCTTTGATGCAATCGCAGCAGGGGACCTGGTAAAACTGACCATATTACATACCAATGATGTACATAGCCGGATAGAACCTTTCCCTATGGACGGTTCCAAACACCAGGGACTGGGAGGAACGGCAAGGCGTTCGGCATTGATCAATGCCATCAGAGAGAAAGAAAAAAACGTATTGTTGTTTGATGCAGGAGACATCTTTCAGGGAACCCCTTATTTTAATAAATATGGTGGCGAGCTGGAGATTAAACTCATGTCTGAGATGAAATACGATGCCGCAACGATGGGAAATCATGATTTCGACAATGGGCTTGAAGGCTTCTATAAACAATTGCCACATGCCAATTTCCCGATATTGTGCAGCAATTATGATTTCTCAAATACCATATTAAATAAGTCTACCCTGCCTTATCAGGTCTTTAAAAAACAAGGGATTAAAATCGGTGTGTTTGGGATAGGAATCAAACTCAAGGGCCTTGTTGGAGACCGGAATTATGGAGAAACACAGTTTCTTGATCCGATAGAGACTGCTAATAAAACGGCAAATCTGCTGAAAAATGATCTTAAATGTGACCTGGTGATCTGTTTATCTCATTTGGGATACCGCTACGACAGCAACAGGGATTCGGATCAGGTACTGGCCAGAAACACGAGAAATATAGACCTGATCATCGGAGGACATACCCATACTTTTATGGATCAACCGGAAGATATTCAGAACCTGGATGGAAAGATAACCACCATTAATCAGGTTGGTTTTGCGGGGATTAACCTCGGCCGGCTGGATTATTATTTTGAAAGATATAAGGGCAAGAGAATCAAAACTGCTGCACCTTATACCATTTCAGATCAACTAGATAGCTAAGATTGACTTAACTAACAAATTAGCAAAGGAAACCACCTCCAAGAAGGTCGTTTCCTTCGTAGAATACTGCGGACTGACCCGGTGCTATTGCAGATACAGAGTGATCAAATACCACACGCATTTTATCTTTCTCCTGAACAATAGTACTGAGGGTTCCTGCATCTTTATACCTGATTTTAGTCACCACATTATCCATGGGCTCTAAAATGTTATCATACTTAATCAGGTTTACATTTCTTACCATCGCTTCTCTGCGCTCCAGCTCATCCGCTCTTCCCAACACCACTGTATTACTTTCCGGAAGGATCTGGGTTACAAACATAGGTTCGCCAAAAGCAACCCCCAGACCTTTTCTTTGTCCGATGGTATAGAAAGGGTATCCTTTGTGTTGTCCAACCACCATTCCATTACTGGTGATGAAATTACCACCTCCAACGCGGTCTTCAAGGTCACCTACTTTGTGTTTTAAGAAAGCACGGTAATCGTTGTCCGGAACAAAGCAGATCTCATAGCTTTCGCTTTTCTTTGCCAGTTCTTCCTGTCCCATGTCCAATGCCATCTGACGGATCTCAGATTTTGCAAAAGATCCCAATGGGAATTTTGTACGGGCAAGGTTTTCCTGAGAAACACCCCAGAGCACATAAGACTGATCTTTATTTTCGTCCTTACCTTTAGAGATCACATGACGGCCATTGTCGTGTTGCCTCACATTGGCATAATGACCTGTCGCGATAAATTCGCAATCCAGTTTGTTGGCGCGTTTCAATAAAGCTTCCCATTTGATATGGGTGTTACACAACACACAAGGGTTTGGCGTACGGCCTGCAAGATATTCATCAACGAAATTATCAATTACAAAATCACCGAACTCATCCCTGATGTCTAATATATAGTGTGGAAATCCGTAATTTACCGCCAAAGTACGCGCATCATTGATGCTGTCAAGACTGCAACATCCGGTTTCCTTACCGCTGGTACCTGAGGTCGCATAGTCCCATGTCTTCATGGTCAATCCGATAACTTCATATCCTTGTTCATGTAACATTACTGCTGCTACTGAACTATCTACCCCGCCACTCATGGCTACCAATATTCTACCGAGTTTACTCATTATATTTTATTCTGACGCAAAAATAAAGGTTTTTACTGATACATTCTCATTTAAGCCGTCAGTAACTTGTAAAAAGGAGAAATCGTCAAAATTATGATTAAACGTTATAGCAACACAATTAAGTAGTTTTTTTCACAATTATTTATACCTTAGGTTCTACATAAAATATTTCAAATCAGAAAATGAAGAAAGCCTTATTGTTTTGTTTATTGTTTCCCGCACTTTCTACACAGGCACAACAGAACCTGGTAAAATATGTGAAACCGATTATTGGGACCCAGAAGATGGGCCATACCTATCCAGGCGCAACACTTCCTTTTGGCTCAGTTCAGCTGAGTCCGGATACAGATACCCTTTCTTATGAGCTCAATGGAAAATACAACGGAGAGGTATACAAGTATTGTGCAGGTTATAAATATGAAGACAAGACGATCGTAGGATTTAGTCATACCCATTTTAGCGGCACCGGACATTCTGATCTGGGTGATTTTCTGATCATGCCTACACAGGGAGCTTTAAAAATAAATCCTGGAACGGCAGATGCGCCAAAAAGTGGTTTTCGCTCCGCATTTTCTCATAAAAACGAAACTGCAGAAGCTGGATATTACAAAGTGAAGCTCGACGACCATCAGATACAGGCAGAATTAACGGCGAGTAAAAGGGTAGGTATGCACCGTTATACCTTTCCAAAATCAGCGGATTCACACCTGATCCTGGACCTGATGTCGGGCATTTACAATTACGATGACAAAACGGTCTGGACTTATGTCCGCGTCATAAATGATAGCCTGGTGACCGGTTATCGCCAAACGAATGGCTGGGCAAGGACAAGGACTGTGTATTTTGCGATGTCTTTCTCTAAACCTTTTAAAAGCTATGGACAGAAGAATTTTGATAAGAAACAGGTCTATGGCGGTTTCTGGAGAAAATTCGATCAGAACAATAACTTCCCTGAGATAGCCGGAAAGCGCATCAGGATGCACTTCGATTTTGATACAAAAGAGCAGGAGCAGGTACAGGTGAAATTCGCCTTATCTCCGGTAAGTCAGGACAATGCCCTGGAAAATATGCGTACAGAAATCCCGGGATGGAATTTTGATGAGGTAAAAAACCAGGCTCAGACAGAATGGAACAAAGAACTGAATAAGATTAACATCGCCGCTTCTGAAGATGACAAGGTGAATTTTTATACCGCCATGTATCATGCTTTTATCAACCCTACCACTTATGGTGATGTGAACGGGCAATATAAAGGACTGGATCAAAACGCACATAAAGCGGATGGTTTCACCAATTATACCACTTTCTCTTTATGGGATACTTACCGTGCCCTGCACCCTTTTTTCAACCTCATTCAGCCTTCCAGAAATAATGATATGGTTAAATCCATGATGGCCCATTATGACCAGAGCGCCTTGAAAATGCTGCCCATCTGGTCGCATTATGCGAACGACAACTGGTGCATGAGTGGATACCATAGTGTTTCTGTAATTGCAGATGCAATTATCAAAGGGGTATACGATGGCGATGCTGCTAAAGCACTGGAGGCCTGTATTACGACCGCCAATCACCGCAATTACGAGGGGATAGGAAAATATATAGATATGGGATATATCCCGGCAGAAAGCAGTGGAACCTCAGTTTCGAATACTTTAGAATATGCCTATGATGATTGGTGCATTGCCCAGATCGCTAAAAGGCTGGGTAAACAGGAAGTTTATAATGAATTTATAAAACGCTCCGGAAACTGGAAAAATGTGTACGACAAAAGCATTGGGTTTATGCGACCACGCCTTGCTGATGGCAGTTTTAAAAAGGAATTTGATGTATTGAGTACCCATGGACAAGGCTTTATCGAAGGAAACACCTGGAACTATAGCTTTTTTGTGCCGCAGGATCCTGAATCCTTAATGGCGGCAATGGGAGGGAAGCAGAAATTTGCAGCCCGTATAGACAGCTTATTTACCATGCACCTTCCTGATGAGTTTTTTGCAGATACCGAAGACATTACCCGTGAAGGGATCATTGGTGGGTATGTGCATGGCAATGAACCTGCACATCATGTGGCCTACCTTTACAATTGGGCAGGACAACCATGGAAAACACAGGAAAGAGTGAGGATGATCTTAAAAATGCAATACAAACCGACCCCGGACGGACTGGGAGGTAATGATGACTGTGGACAGATGAGTGCCTGGTATATGTTTTCTTCTTTAGGATTCTATCCGGTATCGCCGGGCTCTGATGAATATGCTCTGGGCAGTCCATCTGTTAAATCTGCCAGCCTTGCGCTGGAAGGTGGAAAAACCTTTGCAGTGGAGGCAATCAACCAAAGTGATAAAAATGTATATGTACAAAAAGTGCTTTTAAATGGAAAAATTTTAACCGGAAACAGCATTAAGCATGACGATATTACAAAAGGTGGAAAACTAACTTTCTACATGTCTTCCAGGCCCGTAAAATCCTCAAAATAAATTCCCTGCTCAGGACCTGAAAAAGTAAATCAGGAAACTTAACATCAATAAAGTATTGAGGTTAAGAGGTTTAAAACTATCAGGAATAAAACAAAGAAAGCTGCTAAAATCGATTAAAAATTTTAGCAGCTTTCTTTGTTTTTACTAAAAAAATGCAGATATTCATCATCAACGATACAAAAATCGCTCATAGACAAAGCGTGATGTCGTATAAAATTTAGGTAGTATACGGCCGGAGTCCTCCGGCCTTATCGTCCTTCGTTAAACAAATGCCGGAACAGGACTGTCCGGATCATTTCCCTGAATCTGATTCCTTCTGATGTCAGAAAGCTCTGTAGGTTTTCTAATGATTTTCTTATTGATGCCCACTGCACCATTATACAATAATATTCCCCCTAATAAAGTCTCTTGTATGCCAATAAAAGGGTGTTTTGAAATGGCTCTTATTCCTCTTTGAAAGATATAAGCACCCGCTATTATAGAAACTATTCTTTTGCCTGCGTCTAATTCTTCCGTATCGTATGCACTTAACAATGATTTTGCCGCTATAATCCCTAATTTATTCTTTAATATTCCAAACATAATTCTTCGTTCTATATTATCAAATCAACACGGTCAGCACGGTTTTGTTTGAAAATTATGAAAGTAACTCAAACACAAAACGTTACCTGTTGAAGGTTTAACTCAATTTTTCCAGTACGGTCCGGATGGCTTTGTCGACCACCTTATCCGGGCTTTTACTAAATTCAAAATTTACCCTGCTCGCCAGAATGGCATTCACAGAAAGGGCTTTATGACCCAGTGCTTTTGCAAGCGCATAAATACCAGCCGTTTCCATCTCCAGATTGGTGATCCTGTATTTACCATGCTGGAAGCTGTTGAGCAACTCAATGAAATTCGGAATAGCGTTCTTTGCACGTACCTGTCTGCCCTGAGGAGCATAAAATCCAGGTGCAGTTACCGTAATCCCTTGCACCATTTCCCCTCCGATACGTTCCAGTAAAACAGGGTCAGCAGCAGTCAGGTAAGGATGAATGCCCTTGATATGCGAAGAATGCGAATTAAATGCTTCCAGAATCGGACGTTCATCAACAGACAACTCATGGATGTAATACTTCATCAGCGCATCCAGTCCGAGGCCAAAAGAAGAGGCCAGAATCGTTCCCATAGGCAGGTCTGACTGTATGGCACCAGAAGTACCTACACGGATAATGTCTAAAGAAACCAGGTCTTTTTTTACCTCTCTGGTTTCAAAATCAATATTTACCAGGGCATCCAGCTCATTAAAAACAATGTCGATATTGTCTGTTCCAATGCCTGTGGAGATCACGGTAATTCTTTTCTGACCGATATAGCCGGTATGTGTTAAAAATTCACGCTTTCCTTTTTTGAGCTCAATGCGGTCAAAATGTTTAGATATTTCAGATACCCGGTCCGGATCACCAACGGTAATCACCGTGTGTGCCAGGTCTTCAGGTAATAAGTTCAGGTGGTAAATTGTACCGTCCTGATTGATGATTAAATCTGCTTCAGATAATTTATTTCCCATAGTTTGGAGATTGATCACACAAACCTATGAAACCACTATGAGTTTACCTATACAAAGTGTAATAAATAAAAACTCATGATAAGCAGATGACGATCGCTTTTATCAGGAAGTAAAAAGATAAGTGATTTTAATCCCTTCGATCTTTTCGAGTTTACCTAAGACGATATTGAGGTTTGCTTTCCTGACTTCAAACTTAATCCTGCAGGAATTGTCAAAGTCCTGCGACAGGATATTTAACTGTTCTTCTTTGAAAAGGCGCATCACATCGTTCATCATCAGGTAATCAAAAGCGATTTCATAAATGTCATTTACAGTTTTCTCTACGATTTCAGCAGCCTGAATGGCCTCTACAGCAGCAGTTTTATAGGCATTGATTAAACCGGGAACACCCAATAAGGTACCTCCAAAATAGCGGACTACAACAACCAGTATATTGGTTACATCGGCAGAAAGTAAGGCGTTCAGAATAGGTCTTCCAGCAGTACCGGAAGGCTCTCCATCGTCCTGAATCCTAAAAACGGCACGATCCGGGTTCAGTCTTAATGCCCAGCAGAAATGCCTTGCTTTACCATGCTCTGAACGAAGATGGCTAAGGAGCGGTTTGACTTCATCTTCAGATCTGATCGGGTAGGCAAAGGCTATAAATCTGCTGCCACGATCTTTAAATAAGCCTTCGGAAGGCGCAGTAATGGTTCTGTAGGTATCGTCAAA
This sequence comes from Pedobacter caeni, assembly GCF_900129215.1. GTDB lineage: Bacteria > Bacteroidota > Bacteroidia > Sphingobacteriales > Sphingobacteriaceae > Pedobacter > Pedobacter caeni. The sequence continues at coordinate 838,868 of NZ_FQUQ01000001.1, forward strand.
AAGCATATATCTGGGATAGTCGTATTAAAATGATGGCGGTTAAAGCAAGTCCAAGGCCGATATAATTGAGCTTGTTCATTTTTTCTTTAAAAATAAGGATACCGATCAGGCTCCCCAAAATAATCACCCCAATATTCATTGCGGCGAATACGGTAGATGGGCTTTTAGCCATTGCCTGATGGGCCTTCAGGTAAAAGAGAATGTTTCCGAAGTTGAAAAAGCCAAGGATACAACCGCAGATGAAATTGATGAGTTGCAATTTTTGTTTTTTTACTACGGAAAGGTAAAGTATTGCCGCAAGGGAAATGATAAAGGAAAGCCCGAAAATCAAGATCAATGAGCTGGTATATGGGATCTGCTTCAGCTGGGAAACCTGTTTAAAGAGAATATCTATGGCCCCAAAACCTACAAACACCAACATTGGATAGATCCAGCTCCCTGCTGTAGCGGATGATTTCGTTTTGCGGTACAAGGTGAAAATGATAGCCAGAAATCCAACCACCAGTCCCAGCAGTTTTAAAGTGTTGAAATGATCTCCAAAAAGAAAATAAGCAGCCAGAATGGAGATGAACAAAGACAGGCGTTGTGCAATATCTGTTTTTACGATGCCAATATTCCTGACTGAGGCCGCAAGAAGCCAGAAAACGACCGGCAATAGGATCCCAAGCCCCAGGTAAACAGGGGAGAAATGTGCACTGGCAAGCTCTTTTACAGATGGCTTGAAAAAGAAACAAGCCATGCCAATTGCGAACAGGTAGTTCCAGGTTACTGCCTGAAGAATGTTTATCTTATACCTGCGTGCCAGTTTTAACAACACCGCAACCGTAACACTGCAACAAATACTGATGATTAAAAAGATCATGCTTATTGTTTATTTCGATAGATGTTCAGCTGATCATTTCCAATTTGCTGAACCTCCGTAATCACTCCGTTTATTTGTGGGGACAACACGCCCTCTGTCCAGGATACTGAAGAAGTAAATACCCGGGCCTCATCCCATAATCCTGCATTGATAAACTGCTCCAACAGGTTCGCACCACCGTCAATGATGACCGATTGAATGTCCATCAGGTAGAGTTGAAAGGCGATCTTTTGCGGAAGATAATACTGCATATCTTCCATTTGGATGAAATGGATATTTCCTTCTATATCAGTCTTTAGTTCATTAAATATAATGGTTTTAGCTACATCATCATAAAGGTGATGTTCTACTGGAATTTCCAGATTTCTGTCGACCAGAATGCGGATCGGATTTCTGCCTGGCCATTCACGGGCATTGAGCTGGGGGTTGTCTACCAGGGCCGTTCTTTTACCTACAATTACCGCATCTTCCTCTGTTCTCCATTTGTGAACCAAACGTTTAGAAAGGGGACTGCTGATCCATCGCTGTTCATCACCTATAGGGGCAAAGTACCCGTTGGCGGTCCTTGCCCATTTTAAAATCAGATAAGGGCGTTGTTTTAGAATACGGGTAAAAAAACGGCGGTTTAGCGCTGAGCAAGCCTCTTCCAGGACTCCCGAAATCACCTCAATTCCGGCATTTCTCAATTTTTCTATGCCTTTACCATCCACTGCTTCAAAAGGGTCCCGGTTTCCGATCACTACCTTTTTGAGCTGATGCCTGATCAGAAGATCAGCACAGGGAGGGGTTTTGCCAAAATGGGCGCAGGGTTCCAATGAAACATAAGCAGTAGCTTGTGCCAATAATCCTGCAGCCTCATCTCCATACCTGTCGAACACTGCTTTTACGGCATTTACTTCCGCATGGGCTTCCCCGATTTTCTCATGGTACCCTTCACCAATAATTTTCCCTTCGCTTACGATGACACAACCAACCAGTGGGTTCGGGCTTACATTTCCCATTCCCAGGCTAGCCAGCTCCAGGCATCTCTGCATATATAATTCGTCGGTCATTGAGGCAAAAGTAAGGTATATTGTTCGATTTACTTACTTTTGCAGTGCATGAATTTAAGCCAGTTATTACAGCATTTTAAGACAGAATTAAAAGATGTTTATGAGGAAGAGGAAGTTAAGTCCATTTTTTCTATCGTCACGGAACACCTGATACAGTTCAACAGAAGTAAACTAATGTTGAATTGGGATAAAGAACCTGAGCCTGCTCAGGAAGCTTCATTTTTAGCAATTGCGACTGGCTTAAAAACACATCAACCCATTCAGTATCTTTTGGGAGAAGCTTTTTTTTATGGTTCCACGTTTAAAGTAAACGAATCTGTATTGATTCCCAGACCGGAAACAGAGGAGCTGGTAGACTGGATTCTGGAAAAGAAAGTGGAAGGCCAAACGGTCATTGACTTTGGCACAGGGAGTGGTTGCATCGCTATCAGCCTGAAAAAACACCTCAAAGATGCCAGTGTAACCGCAGTGGATATTTCTGAGGATGCCATCAGGACTGCTTCAGAAAACGCTTCACTGAATCATGCTGATGTCTGCTTTATTCATGCCGATATTTTAACCTTTCAGAGCAAGGAGAAATTCGATATCATCGTTAGCAATCCGCCCTATATTACCGGAGCGGAAATGGCAGAAATGCAGCAGAATGTACTGGCTCATGAGCCTCATCTTGCCTTGTTTGTTTCGGACGAAAGGCCGCTGCTGTTTTATGAAGCCATAGCGGATTTTGCCCTGAGCAACCTACAACCTGAAGGTACTTTGTTTTTCGAAATCAACGAATATTTATCTAAAGAAACCATTTCAATGTTAAAAGACAAATCATTTAAAATCATTGAATTAAGAAAGGATATGCAGGGTAAAGACCGGATGATCTCTGCGAAGCTCTAACTTCTGGGATGAAACTCTTTTAATATTCCCTTTAGGTAGTCGCGATCCAGATGGGTGTAGATCTCAGTAGTGGTAATACTGGAATGCCCGAGCATTTCCTGGACCGCCCGAAGATCTGCACCGCCTTCAATCAAATGAGTAGCAAATGAATGCCGGAAAGTATGTGGACTGATGCTTTTTTTCAATCCTGATTTTAAAGCAAGATCCTTGATCAGGGTAAAGACCGAAATCCTGGACAATCCTGTTCCCAAACGATTTAAAAAGATAAAATCTTCATATCCTTTTTTAACTGAAATATGAACCCTACTTTCCTGCAGATAGATGTTAATATACTTCAGGGCCGACTGTCCAATGGGCACAATTCTTTCTTTATTTCCCTTTCCAATAACTTTTATAAACTCTTGTTCTTCAAATACATTAGATATCCTCAGCGTAATTAACTCTGTAACCCGGAGGCCGCAACTGTAAAGTGCTTCAAGAATCGCTTTATTCCTCATCCCTTCAGGCTTAGAGGCATCAATTGCATTGATCAATCCATTGATCTCTTCGATATTGAGCACATCAGGTAGCTTTCTGGCCAGTCTTGGAGTTTCCAGTAATGCAGAAGGATCTTCAGTGATCACCTGCTCCAGTAAGAGAAAACTAAAGAATGATTTTATGCCCGATACGACTCTTGCCTGGGTACTGGGCAACATTCCAAGCTCATTGATCCAGGAAATGAATAACTTTAGATCTTCCGGGCTAATCTCCTTTATATGAGGAAATTTATCAATAGATTCAAAGTACTGAAACAACTTCTGGACATCATTCAGATAGGCCTCAATAGAATTTACAGACAGGGAACGCTCCAGTTTCAGGTAGCTTTTAAAAGAAGATAAGTAAGGGTTATTAATCACACAAAAATTTTCTACTGTAACTTTTTAACTTTAAGTTTGAGCTAATGAAGATACAAATTATTAACGGCCCAAATTTAAACCTTTTAGGCATTCGTGAGCCGGGAATCTATGGAAGTTTAGGTTTTGACGAATATATCGAACAATTAAGAGCGATGTACAGCATTCTGGAAATTGATTATTTTCAGAGTAATGTGGAAGGAGAGCTGATCAATAAATTACATGAAGTAGGTTTTGAGTACGATGGAATTGTGATCAATGCCGGAGGTTATACCCATACTTCGGTTGCACTTGCCGATGCCATCGCCGCCATCAACACCCCGGTGATCGAAGTCCATGTTTCCAATATTTATGCCAGGGAAGAATACAGACATGTATCCCTGACCGGTAAAAACTGCAAAGGGGTATTAACCGGATTTGGTCTGGATGGATACCGTTTAGCCATAGAAAGTCTGTTAAAAAGCTAAAATCCCTTATGAGAAAAATTTTTCTGTTTGCCTTATGCTCCGCCATAAGTGCAACTGCATTTGCGCAATCTGACATTACCGAAAAAGAACTTAAAGAACACCTCTGGTTTCTGGCATCACCAAAAATGAAGGGACGATTTCCCGGAACCTCAGAAAATAAAAAGGTAGTCAGCTACCTCATTAAACAATTCAAAAAATCAGGTATTGAACCTTATCAGGATAGTTATGTTCAGGAATTCAATGCTAAATTAAGGGTTAAAAAGGGGGTTGCAGATACCCCTTATGCGAAAACTCAAAATGTGATCGGATATATTGAAGGGGCCGACCCGCAATTAAAATCTGAATTCATTGTGATTGGTGCACATTATGACCACCTGGGGATGGGAGGGGCCTCTTCCAAAAAACCGGATACCACTGCCATTCATTATGGAGCAGACGACAATGCGAGTGGGACCTCCGCATTGCTGGAGATTGCAGAGAAACTGGCAGCCAACAAAAGTAACCTAAAACGCAGTATCCTGATCATCGCATTTGGTGCCGAAGAACAAGGTCTGCTGGGTTCAAAATACTTCACAGAACATCCCCTGGTTCCATTGTCACAAATCAAACTCATGATCAATATGGATATGGTGGGCAGAATGAATAGTGAAAAACACTTGTATATGGGTGGAGCCGCTACCTTTGACGGAGGGATGGAGTTGATGAAAAGTTTAGGCCCGGAGGTTGGCATCAACCCAATTGTTAACGCCTATGATGTTGGCGGATCAGATCATGTTTCCTTTTACAAAAAGAACATTTCTGTATTAGGCTTTCATACCGGAGGACATCCACAGTACCATACTCCTGAAGATGACAGACAACTGATTAATATTGCAGGTGAAAAGCTGGTTTGCGATTACATCTATAAAGCACTAATGAGTGTTGCCAACAGAAACGAAGCCATTTTATTCGTTCCTGAACAAAAAAAATAATGGTTTCCAATAGTTAAATGGCCTATGTTTAATCATAAACAGAGGCCATTTAACTATTTAATCAAACTGAAACCAATAATAAAGTAGAGACTCCTGAACATACCACTATCTTTTCTGATCAATCAGCAATTCGGTGATCAACAGGATAAGCACTGTCTAGATTCCTAATCCGCTAAAGAACCTGATCTTCTTTATAAAATAAGCATATACAATACTCGAAGAATAATGTCCGGTATGTTCCTGGTAAGGGAGCTGCCGGCTGGTTCTTTTCTTCCCATTTGCTGAGAAATATTTGAAGAAGTGAAAATGAGCTTTACTCACTGCCATTGCAAAATCCACCTTTCCCTGAACCAGGAAGTGAACCAAGGCCACAAAATCAATAAAGAAACGAACGAAAATCCTGAAATAAGCATCCTTCAAAGGAAGGTTCTTTTGCATAATAATCAGGTTGTTTCGAAAATTCAGATAGGTTTTATAAGGGTTGTTTGCATTTAAGGTGCCACCTCCAACATGGTAAACTTCTGCATCCGGACAATACATGATTTTATATCCGAGATTCTTCAGACGCCAGCAAAGATCTATTTCTTCCATATGTGCAAAGAAGTCGGGATCGAGTCCGCCAACCTCTTTCCAGCATTTGCTTTTGATAAACAGGGCGGCACCACTTGCCCAGAAGATTTCTTTGGTATCGTTGTATTGGCCCTGGTCGTCCTCAACGGTATCAAACAGACGACCCCTGCAAAACGGAAAGCAATGCAGGTCCAGGTAACCACCTGCTGCGCCTGCATATTCAAACTTGGATTTATCCTTTTGCCATTTAATTTTAGGCTGGGCAGCGGCAATCAGATCATCTTTTTCCATCATTGAAATCACTGGTTGAATCCAGTTTACCGGCACCTCAACATCCGAGTTCAGTAATACATAATAATCGGCCTCCACCTGCTCCAACAGCTTACGATAGCCTTCCGCAAAACCATAGTTCCTATCATTTTCTATCACGCGAATACCTGGGTAACTGGCCTTTACAAAGGCTACGGAATCGTCTGTAGAGGCATTATCACCTACTACAATTTGTAAATTCGGGTATTCCGATAGAATTACACCGGGTAAAAATTTTTCCAGCAGAACCTTCCCATTCCAATTCAAAATCACTACTGCTACACTTGCCTCTGTCATTATGCGTATTCTCGTTTGTTTTTCCATCGCCTGTGGCTCCAAAGCCAGTATGACGGTTCTTCTTTAATAATATCTTCTAAAAATTCGAAATGTGTATTCGTGATTTCATGCTTTTCCGTCTCATCCGGTTTCGGGCAAATAGGCACACAATCTACTTCATAATATCCTCTTTTTATAAACTTAAGCTTAAAATAAAAGATCGGCCTGTTGGTTTGCATAGCAATCTTTTCCAGTCCCAATAATGCTGCAGTATCCTGATTTAAAAAGTCTATCCAGTAGTGGGATTCTCCACGGACCGGGCTCTGGTCACTGGCAAAACAAAACATACTGGGCTTGTTCTTGGCAGATGTTAACATCCTTAATGTCTGCCTCATAGGTACACCAACATTCCCGTACCGGCTTCTTATCTTCAGAAACCATTCGTCGAAAACAGAATTATTGAGGGGCTTATAAATGACATAGGCCTTTTCCGAAAGGTTTAAACCCAAGGCCATCATTCCCCATTCCCAATTGCCATAGTGTCCGGTACAGGCCAATACACTTTCTCCTTTTTGGAAATGCTGCTCTATCAGGTCCAGATTGGTAAACTTAACCCGTTTTTTGATTTCCTTTTCTGAAATAGAAGACATCTTGATGATCTCGAAAGTGAGGTCTGAAAGATATCTGTAAAACTCCCTTTCAATCACCATGATTTCTTCAATTGATTTTTCAGGAAAGGAATTCAGGAGGTTTTCCCGTACAACCTGTTTTCTGTAGCCAATCAGATAATAGAGCATATAGAAGCACGTAGCTGATATGAAATACAACAGCTGAGTGGGAAGAAGAGATAAAAAGCTTAAAAAAACTACTCCTATATGAGAAAAGCTTTTTTTTATCATTATTTTGGCGGATTAAGAATGCAAACATAAATTATCAGATGCAAAGTTTAGCTATATTTCCCCTTTTTTATCTTCCACCAATCAGCTATTTCAAAGAATTAAAACGTTTTGGTAACGAATTTCTGTTGGAAAAAGAGGAACATTTTCCGAAACAGACTTTCAGGAACAGGGCGACAATTTATTCCCCTAATGGCAGCCTGGACCTGATTGTTCCGGTCATCAGGGGATCAAAAATACATACCAAGATTAAAGATGTAAGAATCAGCAATGATTTTAACTGGCAAAGGCTCCACTGGAAAAGCCTGGAAAGCTGCTACCGCAATTCGGCCTATTTTGAATACTATGAAGATGAATTTGCCAGATTTTACCACCAGAAATATGAATTCCTTTTCGACTACAACCTGGAGGTTGTACAATGGTTGTTTAAGCAGTTAAAAACAACAACCAGCTTTGAAGTGACCACTGAATACCATGAAATCCCTGAAGAACTGGATTTCCGTGGCAGAACATTATTCAAAAAACCAGAAGGGGAGTTCAAACCTTACTTCCAGGTCTTTGATGACAGGGAGGGTTTTAAACCAAACTTAAGTATTGTGGACCTGTTGTTTAATCAGGGCCCGCAATCCAAAACATATATATAAGGTATGGCTAAAGCTCCAAAGCATAAGAAAAAGCGTCAGCATTACGCGTTGCCACATGCCGGATCCAGTCCGGGGATGATCTATATTGATGAAAAGGCCCTGAAACCTGTCATCAATCTTTATCAGTACAACGCTGAAAGCTATAAAGTTCAGGAGCTAAATGACATTAGTAACCTCAAACATATCCTCTCCGACAAAACACATACCTTTTGGGTGGAGATTAAAGGATTTAAGTCACTGACTTTATTTGAGACCTTAACCAAAGACTTTGGAGTCAGTAAATTGAATCTGGAAGACATCACCAGGACTTATCAAAGGCCAAAACAAGAGGAGTATGATGATTACGTCTTTGCCGTTAGCCGCATGCTCCAGCTGGATGAAAATCAAAACCTGGACAACCAGCAATATTCTTTCCTGCTAACCGATAATGCGCTGATTACTTTTCAGGAACGTTATGAGGATTGTATGGAACCGGTGCGTTCCCGTTTAAGAATAGGGAAGGGCAACATCAGAACCGGAGGCAGCAGCTATTTGATGTATGTACTGATGGACATCATCATCGATACTTATTTTGAAATTCTCGGAGCTTGGGGCGATGAGCTGGATAACATCGAAGACCGCCTATTTGACAAACCCGATAAGACGGTGATGTTTGATACCCAGCTGATCAAAAGAAACCTGATCAACATCAGAAGGGTGGCCTGGCCGGAGCGTGACAAGCTGAATGACATCCTCAGGAGCGATACCCATTTGATCCCGGACCATACCAAAATGTATATCCGGGACGCTTATGATCACTGTATCCAGATCATTGACATTGTGGAATCTCTAAAGGAGATTTCTGCGAGTAATATAGACATGTATCTTTCCATCATCAGCAACAGGATGAATGAGATCATGAAAGTACTGACCATTATTTCTTCCATCTTTATTCCGCTTACTTTTATTGCGGGGATTTATGGAATGAACTTTGCAAGTACTGATCCTGTAACCGGTAAATTACTGCCACAGAACATGCCAGAACTCTATCAGGAGCATGGCTATCTGTATACGATGATCGTAATGGCCGCAATTGCTGTCGTACAAGTCATATATTTCTGGCGTAAGGGATGGTTTAAATAAGTGTGATTATTGTAACTTTGGCTACGCATGCAATCTTTCGACCTGGACAAAACAGACGTATCTAAACTCAAGAACGCCTTAAATGGTGATGATGAACAACTTAAAGTTATTCTTGAGGAATACCATGCCTCAGAAATAGCCATTCTCTTTGAAAGCATCACTAAGGAAGACCGGCAAAGGATCATCAACTTATTATCTGTTGAAATCGCTTCTGAGGTCATCTCGGAGATGCATGAAGAATCCCATCCTGAGGAACTGCTACTCCAGCTTCATCCCGACAAACGTACAGAGATCGTTGAAGAACTGGATTATGATGATGCAACAGACATCATTTCCCAGCTGGAAGAACACGAGCAAAAGGAAATCTTAGAAGATTTAAGTGAAGACGATGCTTCCAGTATCCGGAACCTGTTAAGCTACCACGAAAAAACTGCGGGTGGTTTGATGAATACGGAGTTCATCCGGGTAAACCTGAACCTCACTAAAAAAGATGCCATCGATGAGATCATTCGACAGAGTGAAGAGATCGAAGAATTTTATACCATATTCGTCATTGATGACGACAATGTGTTTCAGGGAATTGTTTCCTTAAAAGACATCATCAAGGCAAAAGGCAATGTACACATCACCGAGCTGGTGAAAGCAGAAGTAGCCTGGGTAAGCCCGGATACCGATCAGGAGGAAGTAGCCAGATTGATTTCCCAATACAATATCACCAGTATTCCTGTAGTAGACAACGACATGAAATTACTCGGAAGGGTAACCTTTGATGATGTGATTGACGTTTTGGAAGATGAAAACACAGAGGATATCTTAAAGATATCCGGGGTCTCGGAAGATGAGGAATTGAGTGGTAACTGGGTGGAAGCGGTAAAATCCCGTTTGCCATGGCTGATCCTTAACCTGGGTACGGCATTTCTGGCCTCTGCGGTGGTCCGCCATTTCGGTTCTACCATTGAAAAGATTGCTGTCCTTTCTGCTTATATGACCATCATCGCAGGGATGGGTGGAAATGCAGCCACACAAGCATTGGCCGTTACGGTAAGAAGGATTTCCCTATATGACCTGACCGACAACCAGGCTTACCGCACAGTGCTGAAAGAATTCACCGTAGGGCTGATCAATGGAGCAGTTACCGGATTAATTGTATTTCTTTTTGCCATATTTTTTGACAGCAATCCATTGCTTGGAGTTGTTATCTTCCTGGCTATGACGGGTAATCTGCTCATAGCAGGAGTAACCGGAGCAGGCATTCCCTTGATATTAAAAAGGGTAGGAATTGATCCGGCCATTGCTTCTTCAATAATTATTACAACATTTACAGATGTTTTCGGATTTTTGCTGCTGCTGGGATTAGCAAGCAAGCTATTACTTTAATTTTTTACAATATATATGCAACCAACAAAACACAACTGGACCAAAGAGGAGATATCGGAAATATATCACAAACCTTTTCTGGACCTGGTTTACGAAGCTGCCACCATACATCGTGAAAATCAGGATTATTCTGAAGTTCAGATCAGCTCATTGATATCTATAAAAACAGGCGGATGCTCTGAAGACTGCGCATATTGTCCTCAGGCAGCAAGATACCATACCGATCTGGAAGTGCAGGCACTAATGAAAGTAGATCAGGTAGTCGAAGCTGCACAAAAAGCGAAAGCTGGCGGTGCATCACGTTTATGCATGGGCGCTGCATGGCGCGAAGTGCGCGACAACAGGGACTTTGATCGTGTAATTGACATGGTGAAAGCGGTGAATGAACTGGATATGGAGGTTTGCTGTACCCTGGGTATGCTCACCGAAGGACAGGCTCAGCGTTTGGCTGATGCAGGATTATACGCCTATAACCACAACCTGGATACTTCTGAAGATGATTACAAAAGGATCATCTCTACCAGAACCTATGACGACAGACTGAACACCTTACACAATGTACGCAAAGCGAAATTGACGGTTTGCAGTGGTGGAATTGTTGGACTTGGTGAAACAGATGAGGACCGTGTGTCCATGTTACGGACCCTGGCAAATCTGCCTAAACATCCGGAATCCGTACCCATCAATGCCCTGGTTCCTGTAAAAGGAACTCCGCTGGAAAATCAGCCAAGAATCCCGATCTGGGATATGGTAAGGATGATTGCTACCGCAAGGATCATCATGCCGAAATCGGTTGTCCGTTTATCTGCAGGAAGAAATGAAATGAGTACTGTAGAACAGGCATTCTGTTTCATGGCTGGAGCAAATTCGATATTTGCAGGAGATAAACTATTGACCACACCAAATCCGGACTTTAGTGATGACATGAAGATGTTCGAAATACTGGGACTAAAAACCAGGGAGGCCTTTAAAAACGGAAGACCCGCCAATACGATCAGCAAGCCTGTAGAAACTACAGCATAAAAATACTGTGCAAAAAAAAGAGCCCAGATGGTTAACCATCCGGGCTCTTTTTTATCATTATATTGCCGTTACACGGGTTTCAATATTCCCTCTTGTTGCTTTAGAGTACGGACATGCCCGGTGTGCTTTGTCTGCCAGTTTTTGTGCTTCTTCCTGGGTGATTCCAGGGATATGGACATCGAGATCAGCTGATAGGGCAAAAGCATTGTCATCTTTGTTAAAGGATACATGAACTTCTACAGTCGCTTCTGAAACATCTACACCATCATGTGCAGCTACAGCTCCTAACGCTCCCAGATAACAAGGGCCCCAGGCTGCTGCAAATAATTGTTCAGGATTGGTTGCTCCACCTTGTCCACCCATTTCTCTCGGCTTTCTTAAATCGAATTCTATGATTCCGTCGCTTGATTTGATATGACCATCACGTCCACCTTTTGCGGTAACGGATGCTGTATATATTTTTTCCATAATTTTAAATTGCTATTAATAGAAGAACAACAATCCTGATGGAGTTAAAGTTTTAGATTTTAATTTTTTCGCACAGTTTAAAGATGTCGTAAGCCACCTTTTGAATCAGGTCAAATTGCTCATGAATGATGGCTTCAGGGTCCTGTTCTTTCTGCTCATCGTTGATGTTCTGCCTGATTAAAGGCACATTGCTGATGGTACTGGTGTGCTTGTTCAACACTTCTACAGAAAGGTTCATCAGATAGGTGGTATTGTTGACTACAGGTTTCAGGTCTTCGAAGTTGGCAATGAGAAATGCGTGTTCCTTATTGTACAAAGAAAGCGTGGCCACATAAGAAGACAAGAGGTGATTTAGCGCTGTAAACTGATGGAGCTCCGTCATCAGCAGCTGCTTGCTTTTAGGTTCAGAAAACATCCGCTGGAAAAGAGAGGCCAGATTGGCGGTTGTCACATATACTTCTTTTCTGGCCACCTTATAATTGGTCAGGTTATGAACCTGGTCGGAATATAAGAAGGTTACCTGTTCAAAGTAATTCATGTTTGCCCTCAGGGTGTCCAACATTGCTTCCTTCAGCTTCTGATGTTCCCAGTTGGGAAATAAAGAATAACTCGCCAGTAAAGCAATTCCTGAGCCGATTAGGGTATCATAGATTCTTTCTCTGGCTACAGATAAACCTCCCATACCCAGGAAATCAAAGAGCACCAGAATATAAGGGGTCATGAACAAAACGCTGACCACATAATTTTTTCGTTGAAAACTATAGCAGCCAATCATACAAAAGAGCAGAATAATAAATAGTGTGTGCTTATCCTGGATATAAACCAGGATTCCCATTCCGATAAATGCTCCGGCCACTGTTCCGATCAGACGTTCGTAGTTCCTCTTTTTAGTTAAGCTAAAGCCGGGTTTGGAAATCACCAGAATGGTGAGCAAAATCCAGTAACTATGGGAGAAATTGAGCAACCTGGCCACAACAAATCCGATCAGCATTACAATGGCTACCCTGAGCGAATGCCGGAAGATAGAGGAAGTAAAGGTTAGGTTTTCTAATATGATCTTGAAATCGATGGGCTGCCTGGTCACAAACCGCTCTACATCAATTTCTCTCGCCTTCAGGTTTTTCTTTTCTTTCTTATTGAAATAACCATTGATTGTTCTCACCCTGGCAAGAATATTCTCAATATTTACTTCAATATTTTTAAGGGCAATGATACCTAAAGTATTGTATCTACCGTCTACATTTTTGTTTTCAAGATCTATGATTTCCTTTCTCAGTTTGGCCACATCTTCAATTAATGCGGTAGGCTGGTTAGGCGTGCCACCAGTTTTAAGGGCGAAAGCAATTTCGTCCAGCTCAGCGGCAATCTTTCTGATCACGGCCTCATAGTGAACTAAAATCCCGGAATCATCAAATTGATCGTGCAATTGCTGATAATTGTAATAGGTAGACATGACCTGTTCGAAAAGGTCCACCATATCTACAAATACCAATAAGAGGAAACGGCCTTCGGGAGTAGATTCCCTTACGATCTCTCTTGTTTTAAATAATACCTCCCTTACAGCATCCTGTTTCTCATGAACCAACACCTGTAATTGCAACAGGTCTGCATAGTTCTCATCGTAATCTGTATTCAGGTGATAAAACTTAGCTTTAGCCCTTAAAAATTCACTGATTTCATGTATTGAATCGCTGAGTGTCTGTTGCACCAAGCGGTAAGGGCGGATCCTGTAGACAAAATAGCTCAGCAAAGTGTACCAAATGCTGCCTGTAAAGATGAGCAATGCAAACACCAAAACTTCTTTCCATGGCCTGATATCATCGACACTCAGAACCATAACCAGCAATGCAGCAGTTCCTATAGCTGCTGCCCTAAGTCCATACAGGAAAAACATGGAGAATACGAAACTACAGATAAACAGCAGTATGCCAATGAAATACACATTACTATTGGTAAGTCCCACCACGATCGAGATCAGGGTAATTGCAGCAGTAGTCACCAACATTGCATTCCTCCTGTGTACAATTGGCCCGGGGGTATCCACGATACTCGCACACAAAGCCCCTAAGGATAAGGTCATTCCGTATTGAAGCATGCCGAACTGAGCAAGAATGAGGGAGGGGCAAAGCACTCCAAAAGTAATCCGGAGTCCATCGGCAAAATAGGTACTTAATAAGAAATCCTGGATACTCCTGATTGGACGGTTAAACATAGCGTAAAAATAGTGGTACAATCATCAACTATGCCATGATTTACAAAATCTGCAAATTATGGTTGTTTTATGCAAAATAACAAAAACCTATCAGAATATTAAGTTGGTTTGCCTCTGGTCTAAAAAAAGTATTCCCCGGATAATGATTACCCGGGGAATACGAATGTTTTTCTACATTTAAGATCAGTTGACCGGATAGTCGAGTCGGTATTTAAATTGATGCCTGTAAAATGGGTCTTCCCTGACATCAGCTTTGCTAAGCAACACTTTTATAGGTGCTCCGTAATCATTAACTGATACCGTACCTCCGGATTCAATCAGTTCAAGATACTTTTCTACCAGTTCCGCACCTTTAAAATTCTTAAGCTGGTTCATCCGATCCACGTTAAAACCACGTACGAAAGGGGTGACAATTGCATTCTGAAGTAAAGAGCGGTGCTCAGCAGACATATTTTTTGTCCTTGCAGCAGCAAAAGCAGCATGTATCTCCTTGAAGGAAGCATCAGATTCAATCGCAATCGTTGCCATCCGTCCATAGGTTACATCTCTGACTACGAGTGGGTCATCAGGAACAGCAGTCGGGTTTGTTCCCGGAGCAAAAAAGTTCCCATCGGGAAGGGCATAAGCAGTAATACTAAATAGCGACATATCCAGGGTGGAATATAATCCGTTTTTCTTTTTGATCTTCCGGTTTTCTCCTGGTTTGAGATTTAAAAAGTTAGATATATCCCAGCTATAACGGGAGTAGATAGAGATTTCAGCATAATTTTCAAATGGATCTCCGCTGCTAAAAAATGCAGATTCGATCTGTTTAGAACCTCCGCGGGTAAGTTGTTTTCTGATGTAATCATCAAATGATTTCTTTGATATGCTCATCTTGTCAACGAGATCAAAGGTATTATCTGTAGGAATAATACTTAAGAATGGAGCAGCGTATACTGTTAATGGCTTAAAGCTAAAATCGTCAACTGATTTCCCCTTGATAAGCGAACCTGGAAATACCTGATTATAATCAGCCGAAGGACTTAAGGTAACCGAGCTTTCAGGATCTTTCATTTCCACACGAAAAGTAATACCTGTGCTGTCTTTCCAAACACTGTCGGAGCTGATGTTAAAAATACTCCTGCTACTTCTAAGCGCCAAAGCTTTACGGATGGAATCAATTTTTTTAGTCTTTATTCCCTTATCAGTTTTGGTCGTATCTTTTGGTACGACTACCACAGGAGGTTCAACAGGGTCTGGAAGCTTAGGGTCTTTTTTACATGCAAAGAACACTGCAGGCAACATCCAAAATAAGAAATAATGTTTTTTCATGTACAAGGGAGATGATCTGTATAATCGTTTTCTAATTAAACGCAAATTAGTTAATAGTTCCCATTTTTGATTATTTATAAGAAAATAAATACCATAAATATAAAATATAAAAACTTTTCAGGTAAAAAACGCAGAATCCCTGCCAATCAGGAAATTTTGGATTTAAGACAGTTTTAAACAGAGTAGGGGCTATAGGTTGAGGATTAGTCTTAAGGTCTAAAAACGGCGGATTTTAAAACGGCATTTTTTCCTCTATTTGTGTTTACCAGATACTTTAACGTTTCGTTGCAGGTTATGAAGAAAAAACTCAAATTATTCTCTTAAATCTAAGGTTTCTGAAATCGAATATTATGTATATATTTATTATATCTAAGTCATTTGTTATCAAAAGATTATCATACAGATCAATTTACCATTAAAAGCAATCATCAATATGCAACGCAGAAAATTCCTCCAATCTTCACTTGTTGTTGCTGCAGGTATAGCAGTAACCAATAACCCTGCGGTAGCAGGGGATAGGCATGCCATCCAAAAGGAAATATACGAATGGCGGGAATATGAAATGCGTTTCGGTACTGATCAGGGGCAGCTGGATAACTATTTTAAAACAGCGCTTATTCCTGCATTGAACAAATATGGTGTAAAAACAGTTGGTGTTTTCAAGGAAGCCAGTCCATCGGAACCAGCTAAATTTTATTTATTGATACCTTATGCTTCGCTCGACAATTACCTTTCCGTTAATGCAAAAGTAAAAGCCGACGCAGATTACATTAAAAATAGCGACCAGTATAACAGCATTCCGGCTGATAAAGCATTGTATAGCCGTTTTACTTCTTCTTTAATGCTTGCTTTTGATGGCTGGCCAGCAATCGTTATTCCTGCAGCTAAATCCAGAATGTTTGAATTGAGAACCTATGAAGGCTTCAGTGAAGATGCCGTAAGAAGAAAAATTAAAATGTTCCATGATGGTGAGTTTCCAATTTTTAAAAGAGCGAACCTGAATCCTGTGTTCTGTGGAGAAGTAATTGCGGGCGACAAATTACCACGGCTCACTTATCTGATTACCTGCGACAGTATGGAAGAACGAAACAAAGGATGGTCTGCATTTGTCGCTGATCCTGCATGGAAAAAATTAGTGGCAGATCCACAGTACGCAAATACCATTTCTAAAATCAGCAACACCTTTTTGATTCCCACAGCATATTCTCAGGTGTAGTTTGGTTTTATTGAGGGAAAATCACATCTTATATTCCATATATCAGTAATGTCTCATAATTAATATTATGTTAAGTAGCATTTATTGTGAGGCTCCCCCGCAATCGTTTATTCCCAGGTTCATTGGTTGTTATTTAACTTTCTGATCATTTCCAGATACTGATCCATCGGCATCAATCCAACAGCTTTTCTTCTTTCATCCAAACCATCAGGATCTTCCACCGGCCAGGGTTGCATTCTCGCTGTTTTTCCATTTACCGGGTCATCAATGGTTTTGTACTCCATTTGTGTACCGTAAATTTGTTTTTCTTTTTTGTTTTTTCTCACACGGTCTGTGAGGTACGCCAAATCCAGACCTGAAGCCTGCTGCTGCTCCACAGCAACTTTTAAGGCTTTAAGATAAGATTCCTGAAAAGGCAGATCATCATCGGCATGTTGGATCATCAGCCATATATAATGTGTTGCTTCTTTTCCAATATCATTTGACCAGGGATAACCATGAGTTTTGAAAATTTGTTTCAGCTTAATCGTATGGTGTTGAAAAGCATTACTCGTTAACGAATCCACCGCTTTCTTTGACATTTCCGGATAAGCCGTCTTATACCTTGTTTTAAATGAACCTACCCACTGGTAGTATTGGTCAGCATGATACATTTCCATAATCTCCCTGCATAGCTTCGGATTCCTGATCTTATTATTCTTCAGGTAACGACTGAAATTCGCAGTCACCCTTTGATGAGCAGCGCTAAAAGCTGTTGAAGTAGCCAATTTTTGATAAATCTTATCTTTATCCAGAATCCAGAAACGGTAGAATCCACTGTCTGTCATTGCTTTCAAAGTCAAAAAGGCTGCTGAAATATCAGCTGCAGCAAGTTGATTTTGCAACTGATTCAGGTATACAGGCTCTTCGTATAGAATGGCCGTAATTTTGTCATAAGAAAGCACACTCCCCCTAAAATTACCCGCAAAGTAACTGGAGTCCCCTGCCCTGAGGTTACTGGAAATATCTTTTTGATTATTAAAAACAAGAAATCTTTGTGCAGAGAGAAATTTAGGGTAGCATAACATCAGCAGAGCATAGATTATTCCAAAACGGACGAATGCTTTCGCCTCTACGGTAAGATCAGACATAACTGTTATATTTAAAATACCATATCAATATGCAATTATTAAATTGAAAACCATTTAATATGTTATTCTTTTTCAGGATGAACAATTCTGATCCCCTGTGCACCGGCTACCACTGCTTTAGTGGCCATTCTGTAAAACAAGGAATGTTCTACCACGCCAGGAATCATTTTGAGGTCTATATTAAGTACAGCCAACTCTGGTAATTCTTCAAAAAGTACATCTGCCAGCAGATTTCCATGATCAGAAATCACAGCACCATCTTTTTGATCAGCAATTCTGAGTTTTACAGATGCTGTCGGATATATTGATTTCATACGGCTCAATACAGCTGTTAAAGCTTCAGGCAGAATTTCCAGCACAACAGGATAACTGTGGCCCAGTTTTGAGACCATTTTAGAGTCATCTCCAACCAGAATAAATTCCTCAGCCATGGAGGCCAGGATTTTTTCACTTGTATGAATCCCACCACCGCTTTTTAAGGCGTTCAATCCTTCATCAAACTGATCACAACCGTCAAAATAAGTCGCTATAGGTGGATTTATCTGAGATGAAAATTGTAGTTTAAGTCCTTTTTCCTGTAACAAAGCTCTGGTTTTAAAGGAAGAAGAGACAAAAGCAAGGCTTTCCGCCAGTTCCTTGTTATGACTGATAAATTCGATCAGATGGGAAATACTGCTTCCAGCCCCCACTCCTATGGTTTGTCCCGGTTTTATAAACTGTAAACAGGCTTCTGCTGCTATTAATTTGTAATCTGTCATTCTTTAATTTATTTCAATGATTTGTTTCGGTACATTCCAGCCATAAATCTCTATTGTTTTCCTCACAGCAAGTTCATCTTTATACTCCAGAGTGATTACTTTAGTCTCTCCTGGTAAAATGCTCACATAATTGTCGTCATAGAAAGCAGGCAGGATCCGCTTTCCTGTGTCCTTGTTCAGCAATGCGAGACGATTGAAAAAAGCGACAGGATTTCCTGCGGCATTAGTGAGGCTGACAGAAATCTTACCTTTACCAACGTTTACAGCTTTGGCTTCCAGATTTGCCTTTTTCATCTGCTGAAGACCGCCGTACTTCCCATCTTTTCCCGGAAGCCAGTAGAGGTTTTCCGTCAGCAGCACTTTCTGCTCATCCAGGATTCGTAAGGAGACAAATATTCCTTCCTTTTTATCGAGCTTTGTGATAAAACCATTCATTTTGAACAGCTTTCTTACCGAAGAAGGTCCTACCTCATTGAAGGCCTGTGTATTGAAATATTGCTTTCCTTCCATGTCATAAACACTGGCCTGAACCATCAGGTTACGGCGCGTACTGAATCCATTATTCACTACACTCACCATGCTATCCAGAGGATTCATCATGATGTGTAAAGGTTCAGATCCTTTCCTCAGTCCGTATAAACAGGCGTTGGGATCCAGGTAATAATCATACATCTGTCCGCGGAGTGCAGTCCATGGATTTTGTGTTTTCCAGATGATGGATCCCGTATACCAGTCCCACATATGAGCAGAATAACCTTCCATTAACGCCCTGTACTGATCATAATTGATCAATTGTGCTTTCATGGCAAAATCCTTTGCATTTTTAGCCTTCCCATAAGGATCAATATGTTCATCATATCCAATGTACTTGTGATAATTCCATACTGAGTCTATCTTGTTTTTAAACTCAGGAGCCACCAGATTTTCTCCGGGAATAAAACGCTCAAGGGATACATAATCGCCTACGCCTACAGAGCCTACTTCTGAATTGTAAGGAAAAGTCCTGCTGCCCCAAAAACTCTTTGGATCCTGAATACCATAAGGTCCGTCGCCATTTCCTCCCAGGTCATTAAAAG
This sequence comes from Pedobacter caeni, assembly GCF_900129215.1. GTDB lineage: Bacteria > Bacteroidota > Bacteroidia > Sphingobacteriales > Sphingobacteriaceae > Pedobacter > Pedobacter caeni. Next base: position 858,389 of record NZ_FQUQ01000001.1, read on the forward strand.
ACATTTCATCACTGTTTGAGAAGTCGAAAAACTTCCTTGTACCATCCAGACGGGGCAGAATTTCATCTCTTAAAGGGAGCAAAATATCATCCGGAGGTGTAATTTCATTTCCTCCGCACCAAAATGCCAGTGAAGGATGATTTCTGATCATTTTTATCTGGTCTTCAGCAGCGGTAAGTACGAGGTCATGATTGTCCGGATACTTTCTTCTTGTCCACTGGTCATCTTTCTTCATTGGATCTTCCCATCGTCCGTTGCAATCACCACTAAACCAGAAGTCCTGAAACACCAATAATCCATATTTGTCGCATGCATTATAAAACTCAGGTCTTTCTGTAATTGCACCACCCCATATCCTGATCAGGTTGAGGTTCATGTCTTTATGGTACCTGATCTCTGCATCGTAACGTTCCTCATTAAAACGGAGCATTGCATCTGAAATGATCCAGTTTCCACCTTTGATGAATATTTTCTGTCCGTTAACGAAAGCCCCCATACTTCGGGTATGCTCATTCCAGATGTTATCAATTTGTCTCACTCCCACATTTACGCTTTCTTCATCGAGTAATCCAGCGGTATTTGAAACAAATTCTAATTTTAGGTTATATAAATTTGCTTTCCCATACCCGTTTGGCCACCAGAGCTTAGGGTTCTGCAACGTATAATCCGGTAAAGAAACTGTTGTGGTCTGATTGGGCAGTAAAGTGGCCGCTTTGCGGATCAGCTGACCGGCAAGTCTATATTGTAAAAAGCCGTTTACTGCTTTTGAAGTCGGATTTTCCAGTTCTGCAGTAACCTTAATTACCGCTGGTTGTTGTGCTCCTTCCGGAAGACGTTTTCCCGGAACAAGGGTAACGATATGTGGATTCTTAAGGTTTACAATTCTGGTTTTTTCAATGGTCACTTTATCCCAGATTCCCGTATTTCGGTCTCTGATGGGTTGAATCCAATCCCATCCTGCAGTGTATTGTGTGGTCAGGCCACGGGCGATGGTCCCATCTCCTCCCTGTCCGCCGTTAGGTGCTCCAGGAAAGTCCGGAGGATAAACAACTACAGCCAAACGGTTATCTCCATCTGCCGACAGCAGATGGGTAATGTTATACTGGTGACGTAAATGCATCCCCTCTAACCTTTGTTTGTTTATCTTTTTGCCATTGAGAAATAATTCAGCTTTGTAATTTATACCTCTGAATTCCAGCCAGACCTGTTCATTTGATACTGCCTTTTCTTTAAAATCCTTAACAAACCAATAGGTATAATGGTCATTTCCGGTGTCATAAACATCCGGAATCCGGGTATTGTTCATTCCGTAAAAAGGATCAGGAATTTTATGGTTATCAAGTAATGTGGTTAATATTGTTCCCGGAACCGTTGCGGGCATCCATTCTTTGGTTGGGAACCCTCGTCGGGATAAATCTTCTCCACTTGACTCCAGCTCTTTGATATTTTTGCATACCCAGCCACTATTCAGTTCATAGCGTTGTTTTGGGGATTGTCCGGAGGCTTCAGCCAGTACCAGAGAGAACAGGAAAATGAGATAAAAAACTACGGTAAAGCGATGGAATTGCATAATGAAAGTAGCTAAGTTGTTGTATTGCTAAAACGTTTCAATTGAATGCAATCAAGATATAAATATTTTAAGTTGTAACAAAAAATATTTATATCCAATAACTAGAACTCTTCGAGTTTGCTTTTCAGGTCCTGAACTTTATCCAGCCTGTTTTTACGGGTATAAATGTCGATTAACAGCTGTACCGTAGATTTGTCATTCTGGTTGATCTCATGCGCTTGCAATAAGGCTACTTCGGCACGATTGATATAAGAAGTAAAGCTTGGTGAACCTTCCGTTTTTCGTGATTTGAGGACTTCATTAGCAGAGTTGACATAAGCCAATCCCAATTGATAAAGTGCATCAAAATAGTTCTCATCTATACTTAAAGCTCTATTGTAAGCCAATACTGCCGTGTTGTTATTTGCATTGTTCTGCTGCAGATATCCATATAGGAAGTACAATAGCTTATTGTTACTTTCTACTTTTAAAGTGGATTCTATCACCCTGATCGCCTCAGTATATTTTTCGCTATCCAATAACAGATTGATATAATCATTGGTCAGGTAGACATTATATGGATTCGCCTTCATTCCGTCTTCCAGGCTCTTTATAGCCAGTTCATTTTCGAACTTTGAGGAATAGATGCCACTGAGTTTCTGAAATAAGACCGGATTTTTTATGCCATTGTCTTTTGCTCTTTTAAAATAAGCAAGTGCCTTATCAAAGGATTGGATATTCTGAGCCGCCAATCCGGTATTGATGGCCAGTGTGGTGTCTGTAGGAAAGAAATCACTGACTTCCCTTAGCAGTTCGTAAGCTGCCAGGAAATCATTATTGGCATAGGCTGTGTTTCCTTTTTCCTGTTTTTTAATATTCACATTATAGACTGAAGCAGAGATCAGACGGCTATTAGCCTGGAATTTATCCAGTCTTTTAGCAGAATCGATGGCTTCTATGGCGAGGTTATAATACCGGTCTGAGTTAGACACATCAGAATCAATAATGGAAACGTAAGAACTCAAGTATGCTTTTATCGCCCATGTTTCCGGCCATTTCTTCGTTTTTTTATCATTTTGAGCTGATTCTGCAGCCTTTATCCCCTCTCCCAATATACTTAACTGCTTTTTTTCATCCTCCTTATTGCCGATCGCAATTTGCAGTTTTCCTACACTATTTCTGGCGATCTGTAATTGGCTCTTTTGGGAAAAAGCAGGGTTAGCAGTCCATAAAAACAGGAATGCGGCATTAAATAAATATATCTTCCTCATATAAAAACGTGTTCTACCTACAAACTTATAAAAAAAAAGGAGGGATAAAAATTACCCCTCCTTTTTAATCAGCATTAAAACCTGATTAAGGCTTAGCGGCTGCTTTTAATTCATCTAATTTTTTCTTGGTGGCCTCATAGTTCACTTTATCATCTTTAAATGCATAAATGATCTTTAAGTTTTCCAAGGCATTTTCATTTTTAGGGTCCAACTCCAAAGCAGCTTTGTAGAATGGAATAGACTGATCAATAAAGCCAGTCATTTTTACACCCAATGCATTAAATTCTTTAACTTTCTTTGGGTCTACTGCATTTCTTTGCGTTTGCAAAGCCAAAGCCTGTTTATAATAAGTATCCCCCATCAAATACTGATAGATTGCATTTTTAGGATCTTTCTCAATCAGTTTTTTCAACATTTCCTGAGACTTGGCAATGTCACCTGATTTGATATAAAGGTCAGTTTCCAGACCGATAAAATAAGAATCATCAGGGAATTTGCTTCCTGCTTCTTTCAGAATGGTTAAACCTGCTACTGTATCTTTTAATTTATCAAAAGTAACACTAACAATTTCTGAATAAAGCACTTTACTATCTTTGTATCCTAAATCAATAGCTTTCTTGAAGTTTCTAATTACTTCCGGATAGTTTTGCAATTCTTTTGCCGTTACTCCTGCATTTACATACATAGAGGTATCCTGAGGGCTTTTAGTGGTAATTTCGTTAAAAGCATCCAGTGCAGAAGCGAAATCTTTCTTGTTGAAAGAATAGATCGCTCTGTTTCTCAATGCATTGCTAACGTTTACTTCGGCTTGCTGAATGTTATCTTTTTCATCACCTTTAGTATCTACCGCTTTAGCCTGAACAATTGCTTCTTCCGCAATTTTCTGATTTGCTTTGGCATTGTTCATGTCTACAGAGTCTACCAATGCAATTCTGGAAGCAAACAAAGCTCTGTAAGACCATGCTTCAGGCATTCCTTTGGATTTCTCATGAGCAATAGCTTTGTCTGTGTGGGCTAAACCTTCATTAAGTGTTTTAATGTTATCGGCTAAAGTTCCCGGTTTAGCAATCGCTAAAAGAGCCCATGCCTTCTTGGCATCACTTACTTCACTTTTTTGCGCATTTGCATAGGTGGCTACACCTACTAACAACATACTAAAAAGTACTTTTTTCATCTTGTTAATTTATGGTCAAAAATTTAATTTTCTTCTTCTTCAGTGTCATCGCCTTCTTCTTCACCTTCTTCTTCCTCCTCTTCGATTTCTTCTGCTTCTTCACCTTCTGTCGCAGTTTCGTCTGTTGCAACTGCATCAGTAACCACAACGCTTTCTCCGTCTACCAGTACTGCATCTTCTCCTTCAACCTCTTCGTCTTCATGCTCGATTTTAGCAACTGAAGCAATCTCATCGTTTCCTTTCAGGTTGATCAGACGTACACCCTGTGTTGCTCTTCCCATTACCCTTAACTGGCTAACTACGATCCGGATCACGATACCTGATTTGTTGATGATCATTAAATCATCCGCATCTGTTACGTTCTTAATCGCCACCAAAGCACCGGTTTTTTCGGTAACACTAATGGTTTTAACACCTTTACCACCTCTGTTAGTAACGCGGTAATCTTCGATATCAGTACGTTTACCGTAACCTTTTTCTGAAACCACCAAAATGGTTACGTTAGGATCATCAACAGCAATCATGCCAACCACTTCATCCTGATCGTGTGCAAGGGTAACTCCTCTTACGCCGGTAGCTGTTCTGCCCATAGGCCTAACTTTCTCTTCGTTGAAACGAATAGCCCTTCCGGAACGTAAAGCCATTACGATTTCACTTGATCCTGTAGTTAAACTTGCTTCCAGTAACTGATCACCTTCATTGATGTTGATCGCGTTGATACCATTCACACGTGGTCTTGAATAAGCTTCTAAAGAGGTCTTTTTAATTGTTCCTTTTTTAGTACACATGATAATGTAATTGTTTTCCAGGTATTCCTGGTCTTTCAAGTTCTTTACCTTAATGTATGCTTTGATTTTCTCTTCCTTAGGAATGTTGATGATGTTCTGAATTGCTCTTCCTTTGCTCAATCTTGATCCTTCAGGAATTTCATAAACCCTTAACCAGAAACAACGTCCTGATTCTGTAAAGAACAACATGTAGTTGTGGTTAGAAGCCACCAGTAAATGCTCGATAAAATCTTCATTTCTGGAATCACTTCCTTTAGAACCTTTACCACCTCTACCCTGAGTACGGTATTCTGTAGCCGGAGTACGTTTGATATATCCTTCATGAGAGATCGTGATCACTACGTCTTCATCTTCGATAAAGTCTTCCATGCTCATATCTTCTGCAGAGTGAACGATCTGAGTTCTACGCTCATCGCCGTATTTCTCCATCATTTCAGTCAGCTCATCTTTGATGATTTGCATTCTCAGGTCTTCTGAATCCAGGATCGACTGTAAATACTCGATTAGTTTCATTAACTCGTTGTATTCATCTTTGATCTTATCACGTTCCAGTCCTGTTAACCTGCGCAAGGTCATGTCAAGGATTGCCCGGGCCTGAATATCACTCAAACCAAATTTCTCCATTAACCCGGTTCTTGCATCCTCAGGAGTATCAGAACTACGGATTAATTTAATCACTTCATCCAAATGATCTAAAGCGATCAGTAAACCTTCTAAGATGTGTGCTCTTTTGTTCGCTTCAGCCAATTCGAATTTGGTTCTGCGGACCACTACATCATGCCTGTGGTCAACGAAGTGACGGATCAGGTCTTTTAAGTTTAACATTTGCGGCCTGCCATTTACAAGCGCAATATTGTTCACACTAAATGAGGTCTGTAAAGCTGTTTGTTTGAATAAGTTATTCAAGACAATAGAAGCATTCGCATCACGTTTAATTTCATAAACGATACGGATACCATCCTTATTGGACTCATCTTTAATGTTGGAAATTCCTTCAATTTTTTTCTCACCAACCAGTTCCGCTGTACGCTCGATCATCATGGCTTTATTCACCTGATAAGGGATTTCCGTAACGATAATGGTTTCGCGGTCTTTATTGGATTCAATCTCAGCTTTAGCGCGCATTACGATACGGCCTCTACCTGTTTCGAATGCTTCCTGAACACCAGTATAACCATAAATAATGGCTCCTGTAGGGAAATCCGGTGCTTTGATGTGTTTCATCAGTTCCGGGATCGTGATCTCGTTATTTTCAATGTAAGCGATCGTTGCATTGATGGTCTCGGTGATGTTGTGAGGTGGCATATTGGTGGCCATACCTACTGCAATACCAGAAGAACCATTGATCAGTAAATTCGGAACTTTTGAAGGAAGAACGGTTGGTTCCTGCAGGGAATCATCAAAGTTCAACTGGAAATCTACGGTGTCTTTGTTGATGTCTGCAAGCATGTCTTCAGCGATTTTCTGGAAACGTGCCTCCGTATAACGCATTGCTGCCGGAGAGTCACCATCAATCGATCCGAAGTTACCCTGGCCTTCTACCATCAGGTACCTTAAGCTCCATTCCTGAGCCATCCGGACCATAGTATTGTAAACTGAGGAGTCACCATGCGGGTGATACTTACCTAATACCTCCCCAACGATACGGGCAGATTTTTTATAAGGTTTATTATTTGCAAGCCCCAAGTCAAGCATACCGTATAACACACGGCGGTGTACCGGTTTCAATCCATCACGAACATCGGGTAAAGCCCTTGATACAATAACCGACATCGAATAATCGATGTAAGCAGACTTCATCTGCTCGTCAATATTGATTTTAATTATTTTGTCGTTTTCTTGATTTTCTAAATCTTCTGCCATAAATAGTAATGTTCCCTAAGAACGATTTAAACGTGGTATTCTTATAACCTTGCGAATTTAATAAAAAATGCGCCATTAAGGCGCATTGTGGAAAAATTTTGTCGTATATATTTCGGGTATAAAAAGGCGAATTAAGCCCATTCAATGCCTTTTTTCAGCTTACTCAAAGTGTAAGCTTCAGGACTGTCGGCAATTGGCTGATAATTATACACCCATTTCGCCATTGGAGGAAGACTCATCAGAATAGACTCAATCCTTCCATTGGTTTCCAACCCAAATTTCGTTCCGGCATCATAGACCAGGTTAAATTCTGCATACCTGGATCTCCTCAGGTATTGCCATTCCTGTTCCTGCGGACTGAAATCCGTATCCCTGTTTCTGTCGATCAGCTCCGTATAAGCCGGAAGGAAGGTATTTCCTACCGCTTCCGAAAATTCCAGCAAGCGGTCAAAATCCATCCCTGTATTTTCAGGCTTCAGCTTATCATAAAAGATTCCGCCTACCCCTCTTGTTTCTTCCCGGTGTTTGATAAAGAAATAATCATCAGCATGAGTCTTAAATTTAGGGTAAAAAGCGCTGTCAAACTCATCGCAGGTTTGTTTCAGTAAATGATGAAAGAACCTTGCATCCGTATCAATCACATAATGCGGGGTCAGGTCTATTCCTCCGCCAAACCACCTAGTCTGATCATCCATTTCAAAATAGCGGATATTCATATGTATAATTGGCACGAAAGGATTGCCTGGATGCATCACAATAGATACTCCTGTAGCAAAGAAATCATCACTTTCGATCTTAAATGCCTTTTTTATCGCATCCGGCAATTTGCCATGCACTGCAGAGAAGTTTACCCCTCCTTTTTCTATGACATGACCATGCTGTAAAATCCTGGTCCTGCCGCCACCGCCACCATCACGGCTCCATAATTCTTCTTCGAAACGTCCTTTTCCGTCGGCCTGTTCCAAACCTTCACAAATGGTATCCTGAATTTTCTGGTAAGCTGCAACTACTTTATCTTTAAACTCCATTTTCCTAAAAACTTAAGCTCAAAGTTAACCTTAAAAAAAGCGTAGTCCATCCAAAAGTTGAGATAGTACATTTTTTTGACACTATTCTTCAATGAAATTTAAATCACGTCCATAAGTTTCCTCGAGGTTATAAAGGGCAATGTATGCCATCCCAACAGTAATCACAGCTACACAAAGCGCCGCGTTGACGATCCCCATGCTTCCTGCCAGCCATTGGAACAACATCGTCACCAGAATCAGTGAACCCCTAACCATATTAGGTGCGGTAGTCGTTACGGTAGCCCTCAGATTTGTGCCGAATTGTTCGGCTGCCATCGTTACAAATACCACCCAGTATCCGGTGAAAATACCAGTAGACAAACAGAAAATATAGAAGTTGGTGGCTGTCCATCCACTGCTCATCAGGTAGAGCAGCATGCTGCCAAAAGTAAGGGTTAAAAAGACAAACACAATCTTCTTCCGGGTTTTGAAAACCTGACTCAAAGCCCCGGTCAGGAAGTCGCCAATAGAAATCCCTATATAAGCAAACATCACTCCTTTCCCGTTGTCCAGGTATTCTTTAGCGTGTAAAGCCTTCCCAAATTCAGGGGCAATACCAATCAGAATCCCTACAACAAACCATACCGGTACTGCGATCAAAATGCAATTCAGGTATTTGAATCCTCTTTTCCGTGTCAGGAGCATCATGAAATTTCCTTTGGATACTTCCTTTTCTGCCATCTTCTTAAACATTCCGGATTCAAAAACCCCGATTCTCAGCAAAAGAAGGACTACGCCCAATCCGCCACCAATGAAAAAGGCATTGCGCCACTCAAACAAGTCGCCTACAATATAAGCCGCTACCGCACCACTCAACCCTATTCCCGCAACCAGCATTGTTCCATAACCGCGTTTCTCTTTACTCATACTTTCTGAAACCAGGGTGATTCCCGCCCCAAGCTCACCAGCGAGCCCTACTCCTGCGATAAATCTTAATGCGGCATACATCGGAATACTGGTCACAAAGCCATTGGCAATATTGGCCAGGGAATACATCAGGATCGAGCCAAAGAGTACCGACAAACGGCCTTTTTTATCTCCCAGGATTCCCCAGAAAAAGCCACCGATCAGTAAACCCGCCATTTGCCAGTTCATCAGGCGCAAGCCTGTTTCAGTGATCTGATCAGCAGGAACACCCAGCGCTGCCAGGCTTTTATTTTTTATAATCAGGAATAAAAGAAGGTCATAGATGTCTACAAAATAGCCAAGTGCGGCGACCAATACCAGGAGGAATACGTTTTTGTTGTTGTTTTCGGTAGTCATTGTGAAGGTTTGTTTGCGGACTGAAAGTACAAACAAATTTAAATAACCAGGAAAAATTATTTTGTACAAAGATTTTTATAAGATTTCTGCATTGCTATACTTTTTTAATCGTGGTGCATCTTCAGTTTATCCAATAATTCGGGAGAAACATTTTCTGCATACACCCCATAGGCATCGATCATTACGCCCTTTAGGTTCCCTACCGGAGAGGAAATGGCGTATATAACTGCACTATCTCCGGGATCATTCATGCCTTCAAAACGATAAAATTCATCGATTTCAAATTCCTCTGGCATCAGCTGCATATCGATGGACTTACATTCGATATAATCAGGACTTAAGACGAAATCATATTCATAACCTCTTTTTTCGAGATCTGCAACTGCGGCAGTAAGGGTGTCATATACGTACATAGCTCTAATTTACTAAAAAATTACTTTAGTAACCACATTAAAATTTCATAGTTCAATAAACTTTCTGATATTTAAGCATCATGGTTGTATCAGAAAAAACCCTTAAATGGGGCCTTTGTTTTTACCCTCCTTTATTGTTCCAGCGTATATGGGTAAAGAAATTCCATAAAGGTTTCCGGGGCGTGGATGTAAAAATCAATAAAAGCCTTTTCAATAAAAACTACAATGGCTCCATCTTTGGAGGAACCATTTATGCCGCTACGGATCCTTTTTACGCCTTGTTGTTTGATCAGTTGCTTCAAAGACAGGGGTTTAAAGTCAGGGTTTGGTTAAAGAGTGCTTCGATCCAATACCTAAAGCCTGGCCGGGGAGATTTATTTTTCAGCATTACCGTCAATGACGACATGCTGAACGAGGCTATTGAAGCGTTAAATACGGTAGGCAAATTTGTAAAAGCCTACCCGATGGAGATCACCAATGCACAAGGTGAATTGTGTGCTACGGTCATGAATGAAGTGTACGTCCGAAACCTGCATCAGGGAGAAGAACCACGCATTGCTTATTAATTGTATGTTTAAGTCACAGTCCAATGAATATCAAGAAACTCATCCTGCAAGGCGAAGGAACTACCCTGGATTTCAAGAAAACCATTACCAGCAACGAAAAAATTGCGAAAAGCCTTGTTGCTTTTGCCAATAACAAAGGTGGGCAATTGCTGATTGGTGTTGCAGACGATGGCAGCATCAAAGGCGTAAAGTCTGAAGATGAAGAGCGCTATATGATCACCAAATCTGCACATCAGTTTTGCCGGCCTGCTATAGAGCCCGAATTTGAAGAAATTTATGTGGATGACAAACTGGTACTTGTGGTCAAGATCCAGCCCAGTGATACCAAACCGCATTATGCCTTAGACGAGAACAAGAAATGGTGGGTTTATTTCAGAGTACAGGACAAGAGCCTGCTTGCCAGTAAAATCATTGTGGATGTGATTAAAAAAAGTGGTGACCAAAACGGACAGCTGATCAGTTACACAGATTATGAGAAAAAGCTCTTCGAATATCTTGGACAGCAAGGCCGGATTACGCTGAAGGAATTCAGCAAGATCACCAGGAGTTCTTATAAAAAAGCACAGAAAGTCCTGGTCAACCTGATCATAAGTGGTGTGATCCAGCCACATACTTCTGAAAAAGAAGAATATTTCACGTCAATACAATAACAACTGAATGTAAAATTATTTTACAGCCCCTAAATTACAAGGTGGAATTGCTGACCTTTGCGACAATGCTTAGTAGACTTTATTCAAAATATAAACCTTATTACTCAGACAACCTTCGTCTGGCTATGCCGATTGTGGTTTCACAATTAGGCCATACACTTGTTCATTTAGCTGATAGTGTAATCGTTGGGCACTTTGCCGGAACGATACAACTGGCAGCAGTATCGCTGGTCAACAGTCTGTTTATGCTCATCCTGGTGATCGGAATGGGAATTTCGTATGGCTTAACACCGCTGATGGCCCAGGAAAACGGAAGAAAAAATTATGAGGAATGCGGAAAACTCCTCTCCAATAGTCTGATCATCAATATCATCACCTCTATCCTGCTTTACGGTTTCGTTCATTTGGGAACCTTGCTGGTGATTGATCACATCGGACAATCTCCGGAAGTAGTGGCTTATGCCAAGCCTTATTTAGGCTACCTTGCCATCTCTATTATCCCATTGATGATCTTCCAGACTTTTAAGCAGTTTGCCGAAGGACTGGGTTTCACGAAACAGGCCATGTTTGTTTCCATCTGGGGAAACCTGCTGAACATCATTCTCGGAATCATTTTCGTGAAAGGGATGTTTGGAATTGCACCTATGGGTGTTAAAGGAGTTGGCTTAAGTACCCTGATAGACCGCTGTCTGATGGCCATTGTGATGTCCATCTATGTGATGAGGTCTAAATATTTCAAAGCCTATATCAAAAGTTTTAAACTCACTTTCTTTGATAAAGTAAGGGCGCTTAAAATTGTGAAAATCGGTGCGCCGGTAGCCCTGCAATATTCATTTGAAATCAGCGCGTTCAGTGGTGCAGCGATCCTGATCGGAACCATTGGTGCCGTAGAACAGGCGGCCCACCAGGTGGCGATCAACCTTGCTTCGGTGACCTATATGATGGCCAGTGGAATTGCCTCTGCAGCGACCATCAAAACAGGGAATAATTTTGGAAAGAGAAACTTTAATGACCTCAGACAATCGGCAATTGCCAGTTACCACGTGATCATTCTTTTCATGAGCCTGACTGCAATCCTGTTTATCGTGGCGAATAACCTGCTCCCTTATATCTATACAGAAGACATGGCTGTGATCAATATCGCTGCCCAGCTTTTGATCATCGCAGGATTCTTTCAGTTATTTGATGGAACGCAGGTGGTTGGATTAGGCGTGCTCAGAGGAATCGGCGATGTCAATATCCCCACCATCATCACTTTTGTAGCCTATTGGATCATCGGAATCCCGTTGGGATACCTGTTGGGTATTAAACTCAATATGGGGGTAAATGGAATATGGTATGGCCTGACTTTCGGCTTACTTACAGCCTCTATCCTACTGTTTTTAAGGTTTCAGAATAAAACACGTTTGCTCATTTCCAAAACAGCAGTCTGATCTTTAAAAAAGTATTTTCCTTTCATAAAAAAGCCCTCCAAATTCGGATGATTTGGAGGGCTTCGTAAAGCTTTCAAGGGTATTTTATTATTGAAGCTTTTTCTTTACCGGAGTTGTTTTCGGCTTAGGCTTTACAACAGGAACTTTTGGTGGAGGAACTCCGGGACTTTCTACCACCACTGTACCCTGTTCCTGATCCATCCCCGCATCATCATCTCTTTGAAAGTGAGCCTCCTGCTCCGGAATTATCAGTTTTGAATTAAACCGGGCCTTGGATTTTAACAGGTTATAAGTATGTGCATTTCCATCAGTATCACGCAAAGACAAGGAGTCCGGGATCCTTGCATCCAGAAAATAGCGGTCAAATTTGCGCAGGTCAGTTTCTTTGGACAATTCTTTTTTCACCGCAAAATATTGTTCTCCCCCCTTGCCTTCTGATAAGAACAAACTATCGTTCCTTAACACCGCCTGAAGGGAAATCGGAGGGCTATCTGCCTCAGTGCTATAATACAACACAAAATCATTCCACCCTGGCAAAGGTTTGAATGTATAAACCACATTGTTATCTTCTTCAGAAGGGCCATAAACAGGTTTAGAAAGAAAGAATTGATGTACTGGTTTGTCGGTTACCTTTAACTCATTACTCCGGCTAAAGGTCGACTGGTCCCTGAGGTGTAACAGTTTGAAACTATTGGCTTCAAAAGCATCCTCAAAACTCACCGCCACAGAAGTATTCTCCGCAAACCCTTTAAAAGTAAAAGCTTTCCCCTTATCAGTCGCATTGTTGCTGTGCCTTCCAAAGATCACAAAGGGCTCAGAGGCGGCCTTTTCCTCTTTTAAACTCAGTTTTCCATCCTTTTCCGTCCATTTTCCCACCATGACTTTATCCATAGCACCATAACTCAAAGAAAACAAAAAGCGGCCATCAGGCAGAATCATGATTTCCTGGGCAATTTCCGGCTTTGAACCATTATAGCGACCAGGAAAAATACTTGTTTGCGCATAGATGGCCATATTTAACACTAGCATTCCTGCCAGCAAACTAATCTTTTTCATTGCTCTTCTTCTTTTTTTACTGCACGTTCAATTCTCAGGCTCTCTTCATGAATGGCATTCATCACTTTTGTCATCAGTTTTGCTGAAAGCCCTTGCTCCGCTCCCATCCTGATGTTCTTTTCTAATATCTGTTTAAACCTTCCCTTTTGAAGTGCAGGAATGTTATTTTTCATTTTGTAAATGCCTACTTCTTTCACCACCCGCTCCCTTTCTCCAATGATCTCTATCAATTTTTGATCCAGTGAGTCAATCTTTTTGCGGTGGAAAGCTAAAGTGGTGTCTGCCAGCTGCGCATAGGAAGCATTGACAAATATCAGGCAAAGTAATAAAGTGAGATAATAAGAATGGATAGATTTCATAGTAAACAGGCTTGCTTAAAAAGCACTAATTAAGGGACAATCGGGTCAATATCAAAGAAAAACAGCAGAATCTTACTAAATAATTTTGTTTATTCAGAAAGTTAATATAATATTGCCTACTAATTCTATAGACATTATACATGGCCAGACAATTACTCCACCTACTCTACGTGATTTTTAAAAATTATTCTGAAGAATCGATGCGCACTAGTTGCCTGATGTACTGCCCTGTACCTTTTAATACTCGGTTAAGGCGCTGATTTTGAGGTTTGCTGTCCCTATAAATACACTGCAAAATTCTGGCTCCAAATTCAGTAATGCACCGCATTACCGAAAAACTATTGATCATGCCAGTACAGATTTAATCAAAGAAGTTTAAAAAGAACAACAATAATGAGTTTACAAGACAACGATATCAGCCTGGCTTTACAACGGAGCAGGGCTCAGGAAAAAAAGTGGAAACGCATTGCTTACCTGTGCCTCTTTCTTCTTGCCTCACTGTTTATCGGAATAGCTGTTAATACCTATCTTTCCTACGAATCTGTACTCAGCTTTGGAAAAGAGGTCTATGCAGGGATGGATGATAAATTTCTTTGGATGCTGCTGGTTGGTTTCCTGGCCCAAATGGTGGATGGTGCGCTGGGAATGGGATATGGAGTCGTTTCTACCACCTTATTGTTATCCGGAGGATTAAACCCAGCGGTGATTTCAGGGAGCATTCATACTGCGGAAATGTTTTCCAGCGGTGCATCCGGCTTCAGTCACTATCGTTTTGGCAATGTCAATAAAAAACTGTTTAAGACTTTATTGATTCCTGGCGTACTGGGTGCTATAGCAGGTGCATTATTACTAGGCTACGCTGGCGAAGCTTTCTCTCAATACATCAGGCCAGTGATTTCTATCTACACCCTTGCCCTGGGCATCAGGATCCTGAGCAATGCCTTTAAGGAAAAACAGAAGCCACAGAAAGTAAAACGTGCGGGCTGGCTGGCAGGTGCCGGAGGCTTTTTAGATTCTTTTGGTGGTGGTGGCTGGGGACCATTGGTGACCTCCACCCTGATCTCTAAAGGGCGTACCCCTAAATATGTGATCGGATCGGTTAGTTTAACCGAATTCTTTGTAACCATGGCCAGCGCAATTACCTTTTTCTTTATCCTCGGAGTCAGTCACTGGCAATCCATATTGGGTCTGATTATTGGAGGTGTAGCTGCTGCGCCTCTTGCCGCCCGCCTGGTGGGCAAACTTCCAATCAAGAAGATGTTTATCGGAGTAGCGGTCATTGTCATTATCTCCAGTATCAGAATCATCTGGAATTCAATTGATAAGCTGCTTTAAAAATCCAGGGGATTGCCACAGGTAATGAATTTCACCTGAACTGCAGCAATCCTTTTCTTTTCTGATAAATACCTAGCCGTAAAACATTTAAATATTTCTTTAATAAAACAAGGAAGCAAATCAGCTGAGCAACTCATTTCCAAAAGATTAGCTATTTATCAAATAAAAGAATAAATTTGTTGTCAGCATCCAATGGTAAAGACTCTCTTCCTCTTTTTTCAGCGTTTTAATACACCCGCACTTGATCAAATGATCATTGAAGATGAAGTTAGAACCGCCAACCTTAGCCGGTGCAGGGTCATCACGGGACTTTATCTCCCTCTGGCAGTGATCATTCACTTCTATTTCAGGTATGGCAATTTTATCAGCAAACCAGGAGCAGAAAACTGGGTCGAGGGCTATCTTATCTTAAACCTTTACATCGGTTCTATTAGCCTTGTTTTATTTTTAACAGCTTTCTGGCTAAAGAAAACAGAAAATGAGCAGGGACTTTTAAGTGCAGTTCTTCCCCATTTCGTTTTTCTTTTGTTTGCGATCGGTGGGGCAACCTGCTCTGTATACGATCAAACCTTAAACAATTCTATTACCTCCTTTTTACTCGCCTGTCTTTTAAATGCAGCCATTTTACTCATCCGCCCTTTACACCTCTTCCTTTACCTCTCTACCATTTATTTAGGATTCTGCTACGGTCTTTATCTGACCCAGCATGACCAAACTGAAATGGTATTGACCATTATTGATGCATTGTGCATGGTTACCGTGGCCTATGCTATAGCCTGGGTTTTCTGGAAAAACAATATGACCCGCTTTAAACAGGGCCGGCTGATCAAATCACAACGGATGGTATTGGTACATCAATATGAAAAACTGGCCAGATCAAATGCGCAACTGGAGGTTTCAAACGGTAAACTGGAAGAGTCAAATGCCAGCAAGGATCAGTTTTTCTCCATACTGGCACACGACCTGAGAGGTCCTTTAGGCTCAGCAATGGCCCTGACAAAGTTTCTGGGGGAAGGAGAGTTTGAAAGCGATCCCGAGGAGCGGCAAAAGATGTACATGCTCTTGCAAAACAGCCTGAATAACAGTGCTAAACTTTTAGAAAATGTTTTGCTGTGGTCTACTAACCAGGCTGGGGTACTGAACTTTAAGCCAACATTGCTGAATGTTTATGACACGGTACAGTCGAGCGTGGAAGTCCTGAAAATTGTCGCCAGTCAGAAACAGATTGAAGTGCTCAATTTTGTCCCTAAGCAATTGTCTGTATACGCGGATAGTGATATGCTCCATACCATATTCAGGAACCTCCTTTCCAATGCCATTAAGTTTACGCCTAATCTGGGAAATGTGGAAGTCCGTTCGGAACTCTTTGCCAGCGAGTTGAATGGGAAACCAATGCTGAAAATATCTGTGATTGATTATGGTGTTGGAATGAGCCACAAAGTCCTTAGTAATCTTTTTCAAATTGAAAAAAAAATGATCGGTTTAGGAACAAACAACGAATCAGGAACAGGATTAGGGCTGGTTTTGTGCAAGGATTTTATTGAAAAGCACGAAGGAAGCATCCTTGTGGAAAGTAAGGAGAACGAAGGAAGTAAATTTATGATAACTTTACCTGGCCGAAACTAAACCTCCCTTTAATGACACCTGCTTTTAAGCAATATTTTTCCCAATTGTTTTCAAAATACCGATGGGCATTGCATTTGTTGTTCTGGCTGATCTTTTTTGCATTAAATTATATCGGAACTGCTCAGGGAACAGGTTTTGATAACCGTAATTTTCCGGCTCCTTTCCCCGCCCTGGCTTTAACCATTTTTATAACAGTGGTATTTATTCAATCCTACGTTATCCTGCTGTGGATATTGCCTTTATACAAGAAATCCGGAAAATATATTTTTTGGCTTTGCCTTTTTGCCGTTCTTTTCTTTTGCTACCTGGCGTATATCTTATCTGCAAAAATGGTGATTAACAGTATTCCGATAATGAGCTCCAGGCCGGAATTTGAATTGATTTTTATGTTGAAAAGAAAAGCAATCATGTACGTTTTTCTATCCTCCGTATTCATTGCCTTCTATTACTTTGTAGACATTTACGATCTTCAGAAAGAAATCCGGAAGCTGGAGCAATTTAAAACTCAAAAGATTGCACTGGAGAGCAGTTTTTTAAAATCACAGATTAACCCTCACTTTTTGTTCAATACACTGAATAACATTTATGCACTGAGCTTAAAAAAGTCTGTTCAAACCCCGGTGATCATTGAACGGCTGGAATCCCTGCTTCATTATATGTTATATGACTGTAAAGCAGATCTCGTTCCTCTGGAGAACGAATTTACCTTTACCAATAGCTATATTGAGCTGGAAAAATTAAGACATAAAGAAGAGCAATGTAAGATCAGTATAGACATTAAAGGAGATGCTGCTGCTCACCGGATTGCTCCATTGTTGCTGATCAATTTTTTAGAAAACGCATTTAAACATGGAACAAAAACCAGTTTTGGTAAATCATGGATCAATATGGAAATAGAAATCTCTAAAAAAGAATTCCATTTTAAACTGAGAAACAGTAAACCAGCCAAACCTGTGCATCATACCTTTTCGGAGTACCGCGGAGGCATTGGCTTAAAGAATGTAAAGAGAAGATTGGAAATTTTATACCCGAGACGGCACAAATTGCTCATCAGCGATCAGCCAGACCATTTTGAAGTCAATTTAGTCCTTAATTTTTAGCACATGAGCAATTTTGTACAATTAGAGATTAACGAGAGGAACAGGTGGGTTTATTTCAGTAAATACCGATGGGTAGCCCATATCGTATACTGGATAACAGTTCTGATTGTTGGTACGATCATGAGGGCTAAAGGACCAATTACCCCTTCGTTGATTTACAACCATTTTTTTCTGGCAAACCTGATGATTGCCTCTTTTTTTTACCTCTACTGCCTGTACCTCATCCCCTACTTTTTTAAACGAAATAAATACCTGCAGTTCTGGACTTCTGTGATTGCAGGTTACCTGATCATTACCTTTCTGGACATCCATTTTAACAGGGCTTTTGTCCATTACACAGATCCGGTACCGCCCCCAGATGAGGGCAATTTTCTGACCACCTATCTGAAAGAATTATCCGGATTCCTGTATAACTTTCTCTTTTTTTCCATCATGCTTTTTTTTATGGAAAAGAATGAAGAAAACAGTACCTTGCTGGAGCTGGAAAAGGAAAAGAAAGAAATCGAACAGGTGAAGCTTGATTTTTTGAAGACCAATATCAGTCCGGATTTTATATTGAGGTCTTTGCATCAGTTGAAAGTATCTGCAAAGGTGCCAGAGGAAAGCACACCCGAAGCGATTCTTACTTTTTCTGACCTGCTGAGGTATCGTCTTTACCGAGGGAGACAATCGCAGAGTCCATTAAAAGAGGAACTCAGTGCTTTTACTTCCTTTGTTCATTTCATAGGTTTTGACCATCAGCTAAAGATCACATTTAACGTGCAGGGAGTGGCAGAACATAAACAGCTCGCCCCTTTGGCACTGGTTAATCTGCTGGAACCTTTTTGTAAGATTTTAAATGAAGAACCGGTGATGCTGGACATCATTATTCTCATTGAAACCGAAGAACTGTTAATGGAAATGAATTATGGGGCAAATGCTGGCCTGGAACTCATTGCCGACCTGGAATCCTACAGGGAAAATTACAGGCAGATTAATGGAGATGCCGTAAAATTTCATTTTGAACAAAGTGAAGAAAACTCATTTAAAGTAAGGCTTTCTCTACCAATATTTAACCATTAAGAAACACCACCAACCCCATTCACGGCCGTATCAAGTGGCATCCTCGTTCGGACTGAGTCCACGTTTTTGCGGTAAAACGTGGACTCACCGTAAACTTATCGTTTAGCGATAGTGAATTCAGCCCGGACAACAGGCGAACTTCACCTTAAGCTTGCCCCTCCCATGCCTGCTTTAAGGCACCAAGAAACGTTTCTGCAGGCTGAGCGCCGGAAACAGCTAATTTCTCATTGAAAACAAAGAAAGGAACTCCACGGACGCCTATGTCTTCTGCGGTTTTTTCATCGTACCTAACTTCATCCGTAAAATCAGCACTGTTCAGCACCGTGGTTACATCGGCAACATCCAGGCCTGCCTCCTTTGCAATTTCCGTTAAGTCTGCCTGGTCATCAATATTTTTTCCATCCGTAAAATGAGCCTTAAACAAGGCTTCTTCCATTTCATCTCCCCGTCCTTTGGACTTCGCCAGCTGGATCAGGCGGTGGGCATTAAAAGAGTTGGCTACGATAGATTTGTCAAGATGGAATTTGAGTCCCACTTCAGCAGCAGTATCGGTCACATGCTGATGACTTTCTGCCGCCCATTCCCTGCTCTTTCCATAACGCTCGGCAAGGTATTCCTCAGAACTTTTATCCAGTAAGGTCACCGTGTTGCGGTCCAGTTCAAAACTGTGCCATTCTACTTCTATGGCATCTTTATGTTCAAATTCTGCAAGTGCAGCTTCAAATTTCCGTTTCCCGATATAACAAAACGGGCACCTTACATCCGACCAGATATCTACTTTCATTTAGTTATGTTCTATTTTATAAATCGTGGTTTGTTTATACGTTTCGCCAGGCCTTAACACTGTACTTGGGAAAGCAGGGATATTGATGCCATTGGGGTGGTGTTGAGTCTCCACACAGAAAGCCTCAAAAGGATGGTACTCCGCTCCTCCTTTACCATTTTTAACAGATAAATATGCTGCGGTATATAAATGGGCCACCGGTTCTGTGGTATATACAGAAAGTTTTAATCCGCTTTTTTCTTCTGTCGTTTCAGATGCCAATGTAAATTCCCCGTATTCTTTATCCAATACATAGGTCTGATCGTAGCCTTCTTTCGGATCCCAATCATGATTGATCAGTTTCCCGCCCAAGAAGTCGTGTTTCGTGCCTTCTACGGGGATCAACTTACCTGTCACGACATAGTTGTCGTCCTGCTCCAGATAATGGCTTGCAGGCATTCTATGGTGATGGTTTCCAATAGAGCCCAAATCAGGAGATAAATTGAAATAACTATGATGTGTCAGGTTGATGGCAGTTGCTTCATCTGTAGTGGCTTTAAAGTCCAAGATCAGTTCATTATCATCAGTCAGCTTGAAAGTCAGCTGAATGGTC
The DNA here is from genome assembly GCF_900129215.1 of Pedobacter caeni. Classification (GTDB taxonomy): domain Bacteria; phylum Bacteroidota; class Bacteroidia; order Sphingobacteriales; family Sphingobacteriaceae; genus Pedobacter; species Pedobacter caeni. The sequence continues at coordinate 878,340 of NZ_FQUQ01000001.1, forward strand.
AGGTTCCCTGGGAAATGTTCTTCTCCGGCGGGACTCACATATTGCAAAGTGACACTTGGATCTATGGTGGATAAAACATCCCAAACCTTTCTGTCGAATCCAATATCCCCACCATGAAGGCAATCGCCGCCCTTGGCTTGTGTCAGTTGATGAACAATTCCATCAATGGTAAACCGTCCGTTCTTAATGCGGTTTGCATAACGGCCGATCACTGCGCCAAGATAAGGATAACCGTCCAGGTATTCTTCAGTCAGATATCCTTCAAAATCATCAAAACCAAGTACAATATCCTGCTTCTGACCTTGTTTATTCACTACAATAAACTTATTAATGATTGCACCATAATTGTATATTTTCACATAGGTACCATGTGTATTTGTTAATTCAATACCAAGGATCTCTTTACCGTCAATAATTTTCCCGGTCTTGATTAGCTTTGTTTCCATAAATTGTATATTAGGGCGGTTGTTATTTAAAACAATACTATCAATACTTTACTTAAAACAAAAACTTTAAATCAAAATATTACAATGAAAGCGGAATTGACCGAGAAATTCTTAGGGCTATATGGACAAGAGCCAAAGGCGAACTATTTTACCCCGGGACGGGTGAACCTTATTGGCGAGCATATTGATTATAACGGCGGACTGGTGATGCCTTGCGCGGTTACTTTAGGGACCTGGTTGAGCATCGCTCCAAACAACGATCAGGTGATCCGTTTCAACAGCCTTAACTTCCCAGAACAACACGAAGTTGCACTGCAAGCCTCTTATACCAAAACAGGGCCGGAATGGTTTAACTATCCGCTTGGCGTTTTCAATGAGATCCTTAAAAAACACCAGCTTCCTACCGGACTCGATCTCCTGTTTTACGGCAATATTCCAATCGGATCAGGGCTGTCATCTTCTGCGTCCATAGAGGTCATCATGGCTTATGCCTTAAACGATTACTTCAATCTTGGTTATGAAAAAATTGAGATCCCCTTGTTGGCGCAAAAAGTAGAGAACGAATTTATCGGGGTCAATTGTGGCATCATGGACCAGTTTGCTGTTGCCTTCGGGGAAGCACATAAAGCCCTGGTACTGAACTGCGATACCTTAAAATACAAATCTGTGGATTGTAACCTGGGTGATTACTCCCTTGCGATCATCAATACCAATAAACCAAGGAAACTGGCGGAATCAAAATATAATGAAAGGGTTGCTGAATGTCAGACGGCCTTAGCTCAACTCAATGAGGAAATTACCCTTCATAACCTTTGCGAACTCAGTGCAGAAAAGTTCTCGTTACACAGCCACCTGATCACTGACGAAACAGTCCTGAAGCGTGCTACACATGTGATCCGCGAAAACGACCGTGTTGGCCTGGCTGCAAAAGCCTTAAACGAAGGGAACTTAGAAGAATTTGGGCGTTTGATGTATGCTTCTCACCAGTCTTTAAAAGATTTGTATGAAGTAACAGGTGCTGAACTGGATGCTGTAGTTGAATTTTGTACAGATTATGAGCATGTGATCGGTGCAAGGATGACCGGTGCAGGCTTTGGTGGATGTGCAATTGCCTTGTTAAAGAAAGGACAGGAAGAAGATTTTGCCAGACAACTGACTGATTTTTATGTAGAAAGGATAGGTTATCCGGCTGCAATCTACATCAGTGAGATTGGTAACGGTGCTTCTGCAATTTAATTTTAATTTTGCCGGATAGAATTATCAAAGCTTTTAATGAAAAAATTAAAATTAGACGAGTTAAACCGCGTAGGTGTTGAAGAGTTCAGGGAACAGGAAAAGTTACCGGTAATTGTGGTGCTGGACAATGTGCGCAGCATGCACAATATAGGCTCGGTTTTCAGGACTGCTGATGGGTTTGCCGTTGAACAATTGTACCTCTGTGGCATCAGTGCACAACCACCTCACCGGGAAATAGAGAAGACTGCGCTGGGCGCAACTCAATCTGTAGCCTGGACGCATTTTGAAACAACACTGGATGCGGTAGCTTCCCTCCGTGAGGATGGGTATAAGATCATTGCCATAGAACAGGCCGCCGGAAGTACCATGTTAAATACGTACCGACCGGAAAGCACTGAAAAATATGCGTTAATCTTTGGAAATGAAGTAAATGGAGTAAGTGATGAAGTGATGGCGCAAATTGATGAATGTATAGAAATTCCTCAGTTTGGCACAAAACATTCCTTCAATATAGTGATCTCTGCAGGTATTGTACTCTGGGATTTCTTTGCCAAATTAAGGTTGTAATTGTTTTTTTTTATACTTTTTATTAATTTTCAAAGGATCTAAAGGAAAGGACCCTCGGGCTCAGTTTACCGGTTGTGAAGCGATCAGAAGCATGTTTCTCTTTTTTAAGAACTATGCGTCTGATGGTTTTCATGATAAAATAAGGAAGACCAAATGGACAACAAACTACTTAAAAAACTGCATGTCAAACCAGGGTTTAAACTCCTGATTGAAAATGCTCCGGAAAACGTAGCCGCGTTACTGGGAGATTTCGATGCCGTACAGCTGAGCTTCAATGCCACGCAAGGCTTTGATGCCTTGTTGTTATTTGTTCTGAACAGCTATGAGTTGAAAGAACAATTGTCTTTGCTTGCTTCCGGTCTTAAACCAGATACCTTGTTTTGGATTGCTTATCCGAAAAAGACTTCTGGTATGGAGAGCGATCTTCACATGATGGCCCCATGGGATGAAGTAAAAGCCTATCAGCTGACTCCCTGTGCATCCATTTCTATTTCTGAGGTATGGACAGGCATCCGCCTGAAACCTATTGACCTGGTGAAAGCATCTGCAGTAAGAAATGAAAACATTCAGCAAAATGACTTTTCAAAATATGTGGATGTGGTTAATAAAAAGGTCATCCCTCCTGCTGATCTCGATCAGGCTTTACACGAACAGCCTTTAGCGCTGTCTTATTTTGAATCCCTGGCTTATTCTCATAAGAAAGAATATGTGTTATGGATTTTGACAGCTAAACAAGAGAAAACAAGGCTCAGCAGAATTGAAAAAATGATAGAGATGTTGCTGGCGAAAAGGAAAAATCCGAACGATAAATAAGAAAACTTAAAGACATAAAAAAGGCAGCTTATCAATAATAAGCTGCCTTTTTTATGTGGATGGTTATTATTTAGCCCACCATATCTTTTCTGAAGTAGAAATGTTGTGTTGTGGCTGAGGGTTTCCCGTAATTTCCTGAGAAGGATAAGGATAACGTTGAGGAATATATGGTCTGAATGCATTTGGAACCACATTCAAAACAGGGAATCCGGTCTTCCTCCAGTCGTTATACGCTTCCAGCGATAAGAAATTCGCCACATATTTTTCTCCGATTATGGTTTCCAGTGCAGTTGCCGGAAGCAATACAGAGCGAACAGCCGTATAAGTATCGCGGGCTCCTGCCGGAACTTTCAACAGATCCATATTCGCTTCAATCGCAGCTTTTAATACGGGTTGTGCAGCTATGGCGCCCGACTTAATCAGCGTGGCTTCAGCTTTGATGAACAATGCTTCTGAATAAGTTGCAAGATAAACAGGAGCAATTTTTCCCGTCTCTTCATCCGCTTCAGAGTAGCCCCCAATGTTCGGCGAAACTGTTGCATAGATCGTAGGATCGGTAGTTGGTGCCGTTCCGCTTTGTCTGCCCACATAATCCCCGCCAGAACCAGGAGAAGCCAGGATTGGAAGTCTTGGATCAGCATTTGCCTTTAACAGGTCAACAAAATGTTTGGAAAGCACTACTCCACCAGCTCCGGGCAGTGTTCCCTGATACCATGGATTTTCTCCTTTTGCTTTTCCTGAATAAGTGATTTTGGCATTGTCAGCATTCGCTGTCAATCCATTTTGTAACGCTGCCAATGCTAAATCTGCCTGAGTAACTGCAGAATATCCGGCGGCTTTACTCAAACGAAGGTAATACCGGGCTTTAAGCGTGTAAGCCAGTCTTTTCCATGACGCGAAATCGCCGTTATAAATCAAATCTTCACTGCCTGCCTTAATCCCTGTAGGAGCTCCGTTCAAAATCACAATGGCCTCATCCAATGTGCGTTGGATCAGCTTGTAGATGTCTTCCTGCGAATCGTATTTCGGGTGTTGATTAGCCAGTTCCTGAAAACCTTCAGAATATGGAATGTCTCCCCAAAGATCAGTACATACAGCAAGATTATAGGCAAGCAGGACTTTTCCTATAGCGGTGTAACTGTTGTTGCCTGCTTTTTCCCCTTTGTCAATTATCTTTCTCGCGTTTACGAAAATTGCCGGGTAAAGATCAAAGCTCCAGGTGTTATTTACATCACTTGGCGTGATCCGGTAAGAATCGATCTCCGGGGCAGGCTGGTTGATGGCCATTTGTTGCGTCCAGTAAGCAGATACGCTTCCCGGAAAACCACCCAATATATTCGTTGTCGTATAAACCTCCAATGGAGTTAAAATTAAAGCCTCCTGTACATCTGTAGAGTTGTTAGGATCTTTATTAATGTCAAGAAATTTCTTGCATCCTGATGTGGAAACCAGTAATGCAAATGCGATGAATATATAATATGTCTTTTTCATGTTGTTCAATTTTTAGAAAGTAACTTTTACTGCGAAATTGTAGCTTCTGTTAGATGGAGTTACGAAATTGGTAAAACCACCACCGTTTCCTGTTCCGTACAAACTTACTTCCGGGTCAGAACCAGTATAATGAGGTGTATAGAACCATAGGTTTCTTCCTGTAGCAGAAACGCTCAGACCTTTAAAAGGAGTTTTTCTTAGCAGCGAAGGCTCAAAATTGTAAGACAAACTAACTTGTCTCAGTTTCACATAGGTACCATCTTCTACTCCATTTTCATCTACCTGAGAAAAATTGTTCTGGTAATAGGCCTGGTTTATGGCAGCTACTTTTGTATTTGGCTGTCCATCTGGTGTCACTCCATCAAATACCCTGGTGCTGTTTCTGTCTTCGGTTACTTTCGTTACCCCATAAAAGTTAAGGTAGAAATTATCAAGATTGTATACATCACCACCTTTTTTCATGTCTAACACTGCAGATAGACTAATGCCTTTCCAGGTAAAAGTAGTTGTTAAACCGGCATTCCATTTCGGTACTGTATTTCCAATCGGACCCAAAGTTTCATCAATTTCAGGATAGCCTGTGTCCTGGTTAATCACCAACTGACCAGCATCATTACGAAGATATCTGGAACCAAAGATCACCGCATATGGCTGATCCTGATATGCAAATACCCCAGGACTTGTAAAGCCTGCAAACTGGATGTTATCTCTACCCTGACCAATTGCAGTTACTTTGTTGTTGATTTTAGCAAAATTTAACCCTACAACCCAGGTAATGTCTTTGGTTTTAACGGCCGTTCCGCTTAATATCAGCTCTATACCACGATTATACATGCTTGCGGCATTAACGATCGCCTGGTTAGCTCCGCTTGATGGTGTAATTGGCGTTGAGCTGATCAGGGCCCCACTATTTTTGCTGAAATAAGTCGCTTCAAGATTAAGCCTGTTTCTGAACATTTTCAGTTCCACTCCTGCTTCAAACTCTTTTAAGGTTTCGTTTTTCAGGTTAGGATCACCAATAACGTTGCTCAGCAAAAATCCATTGCGTCCATCATAAGGGAACTCAATGTTACCTATCGTTGGTTGGATATAAACTCTATCAATGCTGTAAGGCTGAACGTTATCATTTCCCACTAAGGAATAAGAAAGACGTATCTTACCAAAGTTCAGAATAGGGTTTTCGCTTAATTTAAGGGGTTCGGTAAATATAAAACCTGCAGAAGCAGATCCGTAAGGATAGAACCTTTTATTCTCGCTAAGCACAGAAGTACCATCATAACGGCCTGTTAGTGATAAGGAAAGCATGCGTTTGTATTCACCCGTCATCTGTGCATATAAACCTACTTTTCTGGAATTCTGTTCCGTAATTCTTGAAACCACAGTAGATGCGTTTGCGATGTTGTAATAATCCTTTACAGACAGACCTATTCCCTTGTCAAATATTGTTTTTTGATCCGTAGAAAGGATGTTATTTCCCACAAGGACGCTGGCAAAGAAATCGTCCCCGAAGTTCTTTTTCGCTTCGATGATCAGGTCATGGTTGAACTGTCTGAAATTGATCTCCCGATTGTACATTTTTCCATTTGCAGATTCACCGCCAACAATTCCTCCGGCTTCGTGATAGGTGGTGCCATCATTAAAAATATCAGCCCCTATTCTTTCCGTAACCGTTAGCCATGAAGTCGGTTTATAGTTCAATGTGAACACTGGTAAGAACCTGTTTACCACCGAACGGAATTTGACATTATCTACCAGCCAGTACGGGTTATTTCTTGCTGCACGATATACTCTTTGAGATCCATCCGGATTAGTGGTAGGAAAAGGATTCCAGGAGATTGGTGCCGCATATACGGTCCAAAATGGACTCGCCAGGCTATTTCCTTCCGGCAAACGATCGTTCGCTGAATTGACAAAGTTTAACTGGCCGGTAACCGTCACCTTGTTGGTGATGTCGTTACTGAATTTAGTGAAGAAAGAGTGACGGCCAAAATTTGTTTCCGGCATCGTTCCTTTAGTATCCAGAAAGGAATAAGAAACCAGATAGGTAGATTTATCAGTAGAACCATTTACCGCAAGCGTATTGTCGGTGGTAAAACCCTGTCTGAAGAATTCCTTTCTTGGATCATGTTTAGTTACCGGAGCTCCGTTAACCATCAGTCCATCAATCTCCGGACCCCATGAGCCCGAACTTAATTTACCATTGTTACCATCCACATAAACACCGTCGCTTCCCTGAGCATATTTATCCTGAAATTCAGGGAATATCGGATTATCAAAAGTAATACCCGAAGAAAGGGATACCGAGGTTTTTCCTTTACCTGTTTTTGTGGTAATCATCACTACCCCTCTGGCTGCTGCCGAGCCATATAATGCACTTGCAGCTGCACCTTTAAGGACAGATATGTTTTCTACAATGTTCGGATCAATATCAATTGCCCTGTTGGCTGTTCCACCGGCACTTAATGCGCCATCCGGATTGCCGGCCTCTGAGTTATTGATGGGTACTCCATCTAAAATGATCAGGGCACCGTTCTCTCCCGTGAGCGAGGTGTTTCCCCTGATCACAATTTTGGAAGAACTCCCGGCTGCACCGCTCGAGTTGGTGATCTGAACACCAGCCACTTTACCAGCCAATGCGTTAACCAGGTTATTTTCCTTAGCAGCGACCAAAGCATTGCCTCCAACTTCCTGTGTGGAATAGGTCAATGTGCGCTTTTCCCGCTTAATACCAAGAGCGGTAACTACAATTTCATTTAAATTGTTTTCCTCGTCATTTAAAGAAACATCCAGCTGATTATTTGATCCGATTGCTTTCGTTTGGGTTTCAAAACCCAGGTAAGAGAATTCCAGGCTCAGGTTTGTTCCGGTTACCTCGATGGAGTACTTTCCATTGGCACCGGTTTGGGTTCCTGTTTTCTGTCCTTTCAGCCTTACAGATACCCCTGGCAGGGGATTCTTGTCGCTGGTGGCGATTACGGTACCAGTAATGGTACGTGTTTGTGCCCAGGCTGTTATCGTAAACAGCATTAGCACCATTAGTGTTAGTAATGGTCTTTTCATAGTCAAATTAGGATTAGTTAATAACTATAATTTAAGCTTTTGGCCGATTTAATGCATTACGAAGGCTTAATCCACGTTATCCCATGAAATCAACAAACAGTAAGACAGCTATTTATAATAAAAAACAATCGTTCAAACTGTTCTTTTTCCATAGAAAAACGGGAAGATTCAAGAGAAAGTCAGTAGGAAGAGCAGTCGTTTTTAAGCCGAAAAATCTTAAAATGCCAAAGCATCACCTTATTTTTCATTTCATTTCTTTTGTGGATATCCAACAAAAAACAAGAATTGGCACTTTACTAATAAAACATGAATTGAGCACCACAGAGCCACATTAAATGGAGAAGAATACCTATTTATCTTCTATTGTTCGCTAATTGTAAAATTCATGTAAATTAACTGCTAATAAGTAAAATCACCATCACTCTCAGTAAGTATTCCTATTATTTAGGTAACTGGATTTGACCAAAAAACGTTTTACATATCCTTATAAAAGGCAAAACCCCGACAATATTTCTATTGCCGGGGTTTTGCTTTGCAGGGCATTAATCCCTCTTTATTTCAGACCTTATGCATAAGGAATTCCATCTTTGGACGACAGGCTGCTATGCCCCATCAGGTATTCATCTACCTTACGGGCGGCTTCACGGCCTTCAGAGATGGCCCAAACCACTAATGATTGTCCACGGCGCATGTCTCCGGCGGCAAAGATCTTGGCAATATTGGTTTGGTACTTGCCTTCTTCAGCTTTCACATTTCCTCTGCTGTCCAGTTCTACGCCTAATTTTTCAATCAAACCTTCCTTTTGCGGATGTAAGAAACCCATCGCCAGTAAAACCAGCTGACAAGGCAAATCACGCTCTGTACCAGCTTTCTCTTTGAAATTCAAAGGTCTGCCAGTGGCGTCTATCTCCCACTCCACATCGACTACTTTTAACGCTTTGAGGTTCCCGTTTTCATCTTTGATAAACTCCTTGGTGTTCACTCCCCAGGCCCTCTCGCAGCCTTCCTCATGAGAAGAAGTTACTTTCAGCAACATTGGGAAGGTTGGCCATGGCATATTAGAAGTACGGTGTTGCGATGGCATCGGCATGATCTCAAACTGCATCACAGATTTCGCTCCCTGACGGTTTGAAGTACCGATACAATCCGAACCAGTATCCCCGCCACCGATTACGATCACATCTTTTCCTGTAGCAAGGATCGCATCTCCATCAACGCTGATGTTTCTGACACGTTTATTCTGTTGTTTCAGGAAATCCATCGCATAATGAACTCCCTTAGCCTCGCGGCCGGTAATGTTCAGATCTCTTGGAATGGTAGATCCTCCGGCCAATACGATCGACTGGTATTCTCTCAGTAAAGTATTCAACTCTACATTCACCCCAACATTGGAATTACATTTAAATACAATACCTTCTTTTTCCATCAGGGCAATGCGTCTGCTGACCACATCTTTCTGAAGTTTAAAATCAGGAATACCATAATTCAATAAACCTCCCGGAGTATCATCACGTTCGTAAACCACCACCTCATGACCGGCTTTATTCAGCTGTGCTGCTGCCGCCATACCCGCAGGTCCGGAACCGATCACCGCTACTTTTTTACCCGTACGGATCAATGGCTGTTCCGCTTTGATATACCCTTTATTGAAGGCAATTTCTATAATATGTTTCTCGATTTCTTCGATAGAGACCGGCGACTTGTTAATGCCAAGTACACAGGCAGACTCGCATGGTGCCGGACAAATTCTTCCTGTAAACTCAGGAAAGTTGTTTGTGCTCAGCAAAATGGTAGAGGCCAGCTGCCAGTCTCCTTTATATACAGCCTCGTTAAATTCCGGAATCACATTCCCCAGCGGGCATCCCGACTGACAGAAAGGAACACCGCAATCCATACACCTTGCGGCTTCGCGGTTTACCTGCTCTAATTCGAAATTCTGTACAAATTCATTATAATGCTTTAAACGTTCTTTAGCATCTTCTTTTACAGGAGCAGTTCTTTCATACTCTAAAAATCCGGTTACTTTTCCCATAGTTAAGCTATATTTAGTTTAGTGGTTCTGGTCATTTTCTGTTTCAATTTTCTCTGGTGGACAATCATCTTTTCCTGGATAGGGCTAAACATTTACTTTAGCTCTTTTCATCAATACTGCTTTGTATTCTTTAGGGAATACTTTAATAAAGTGTGCAGATTGAGTGGTCCAGTCGCTTAAGATAAACTTAGCTAAACTACTATCTGTAAGCTGAATATGTTTTTTCAGCAAGATATTAATGCGCAGTTCATCCTGTTCATCCAAAGGATCAAGGTCTACCATTTCCTTATTGCACTTATTGGCAAACTCTCCTTTAACATCATAGATCCAGGCTACTCCACCGCTCATACCAGCTGCAAAATTGCTTCCGGTATCACCGATTACCAGAACCTCACCACCAGTCATATATTCACAACCATGATCGCCCAGACCTTCCACTACTGCAGTTGCTCCTGAGTTTCTTACCGCAAAGCGTTCCCCTGCCTGTCCTCTTACATACAATTCACCAGAGGTCGCACCATAAAGGGCCACATTACCAATGATGATGTTTTGTTCCGGTACATAGCTGATGGTACTGAACGGATAGATGGATAATCTCGCTCCTGAAAGCCCTTTTCCAACATAATCATTTGCTTCACCTTCCAGCTGTAAAGAGATTCCTTTTGCGGCAAAAGCACCAAAGCTTTGTCCGGCAGAACCTTTAAATTTGAAATTGATCGTATCTGCAGGTAATCCCTGACCTTTGTAAATTTTAGATACTTCGTTAGACAGCATTGTTCCAAGTGCACGGTTGGTGTTCTTCACTTCGAACTCTCTGTAGATCGGCTCTTTATTCAGTAAAGCAGGCTGAGCCGCTTTAATTAAAGCATGATCCAGGATGTCTGTCAGTCCATGATCCTGTTCTTCTGTCTGGTACAGGCTCAATCCATTGTCTGGTGCTTTGTACAGGATTGCAGAAAGGTCAAGGTCTTTTAACTTCCAGTCGTTCGGATCGATCTCACGTAAGCTTAAGGCATCTGCCTGGCCCACCATCTCTTCTACCGTTCTGAAACCCAGTTCGGCCATCGTTTCCCTTAGTTCTTCTGCAAGGAAGTGGAATAAGTTCACTACGTGATCTGCCTCTCCGGTAAATAACTTTCTCAGGTTTGGATCCTGTGTCGCTACCCCTACAGGGCAGGTGTTCAGGTGACATTTCCTCATCATGATACAACCAGAGGTAACCAGTGCTGCGGTAGCTACTCCCCATTCTTCTGCTCCAAGAAGTGTTGCAATGGCGATGTCTTTACCCGTCTTCAACTGTCCGTCTGTTTGCAGGACTACCCTGCTGCGCAAACGGTTTTTAACCAATGTCTGATGTGCTTCTGCAAGACCAAGCTCCCATGGAAGTCCGGCATGCTGAATAGAGGTCAATGGTGAAGCACCTGTTCCTCCGTCGAATCCTGAAACCAGGATCACATCAGCATGTGCTTTTGCTACACCTGCAGCGATTGTCCCCACCCCGGCTTTAGAAACCAGTTTCACATTGATTCTGGCTTCGCGGTTGGCATTTTTCAAGTCAAAGATCAGCTGTGCCAAATCTTCAATAGAATAGATGTCGTGGTGTGGTGGAGGGGAAATCAGACCTACACCAGGTGTGGCATGACGAACTTTAGCGATCCAGTCGTCCACTTTATCTCCCGGTAATTGTCCGCCTTCACCAGGTTTAGCGCCCTGGGCCATTTTAATCTGTAATTCATCCGCATTGCTCAGGTAATAACTCGTTACCCCGAAACGTGCAGAGGCAATTTGTTTGATCGCTGAGCGCATAGAATCGCCGTTAGGCAAAGTTTCATAACGCAGCTCATCTTCACCACCTTCTCCGGTATTGCTTTTTCCGCCGATGCGGTTCATCGCAATGGCCAAAGTAGAGTGTGCTTCGTGAGAGATCGAGCCAAATGACATCGCCCCTGTTGCAAAACGTTTCAATATGTTTTCAATCGGCTCTACTTCTTCCAGAGGTACTGCCTGACGTTTGTAATTGAATTCGAACAGACCTCTGATGGTATAAGCCTGATGTGTCTGCTCATTTACCAGTTTAGAGTACTGTTTATATACGTTGTAATCTTTTTTTCTTGTTGCATTTTGCAGCAAATGGATCGTTTGAGGATTGAACAAATGTTGTTCTCCTTTGCGTTTCCATTTGTAATTACCACCAGTAGGCAGAATGGTATCCGGGCGTGTAGCCTGACCGAAGATCCTGTTGTGTTTGATCAATGCTTCTCTGGCAATTTCATCCAGTCCTAATCCGCCGATTCTGGAAACAGCACCGGTAAAATAGTTGTCTACTACCTGCTTGTTGATTCCCAGAATTTCAAAGATCTGCGCACCATGGTAAGATTGCAAGGTAGAAATTCCCATTTTCGAGAAGATCTTTAACAATCCGTTATTTACTGCATATATATAGTTCTGAATTAATTTAGCTGGTTTAACTTCCATCTCTTTTTCAAAACCGGTAATGGTTTCTTCAGCTAAGTAAGGGTTTACAGCAGTTGCACCAAATCCGATTAAACAAGCGAAATGGTGAACTTCCCAGACATCACCAGCTTCTACTACCAGACCAACATCTCCTCTGTATCCTTTACGGATCAGGTGATGGTGAACGGTAGAAACGGCCAGCAGCGATGGAATTGCAGCATGTTCAGAGTCCAGGGCACGATCTGAAAGGATGATCACCTGGAATCCGTCTTCTACGGCATCCACGGCATAACGGCAAAGTCTGTCCAGAGCTTTAGCCATTGCGCCCGGTTTTCCGTTGGCTCTGAAATAGGTCTGTAAGGTTTTAGACTGGAATACTCCGGTATCTATACTTCTTAATTTTTCTAACTCCAGGTTTGTCAATATCGGGTGTTTAATTCCCACACAATGACATTGCATTGCTTTTTCTTCCAGGATATTTCCATTGTTGCCCATGAAACCTGCAAGGCTCATCACCACTTTTTCCCTGATCGGATCGATCGGCGGGTTGGTTACCTGTGCAAACAACTGTTTGAAATAAGAAGAAAGGTGTTGCGGTTTTTGAGAAAGTATGGCCAAAGGAATGTCAGTTCCCATGGACCCGATTGGCTCTTTACCATCCCTGGCCATTGGTTTCAGGATCAGGTCGATGTCTTCACGGCTATAGCCAAATACCTGCTGGTATTTAAAGATAGACTCCTGAGAAAGTCCGCTGAAGACAACTCTTGGATCTGAAAGTTCTTCCAGTCTGATCTGGTATTGATTTAACCAGTCGGCATAAGGTCTGCGGCCACAAACCAATTGTTTGATTTCTGTATCACTGATGATCCTGCCCTGCTCCATATCTACCACAAACATCTTTCCGGGAGTTAACCTTCCTTTTTCGATGATTTTGCTTTGATCCAAAGCCAGTGCACCAGCTTCAGAAGCCATAATTACATGGTCATCTTCAGTGATGGCATATCTTTGCGGGCGAAGTCCGTTTCTGTCTAAAGTAGCCCCAATCAGGTTGCCATCGGTAAAAGAAACAGCAGCGGGTCCATCCCATGGCTCCATTAATGTAGCATGGAACTTATAGAATGCTTTTTTAAGCTCATCCATATCCTCATTGCCATCCCATGCTTCCGGGATCAGCATCATGAGTACATGTGGCAATGAACGGCCTGCATGCAGCAATAGCTCTACTATATTATCTAAACATCCTGAATCGGAATTGGATTCGTCAATTACAGGAAGTAAAATATTCAGTTCTTCGGGAGTAAAGTAAGAAGAAGCCAAAGACTTCACGCTTGCTCTAAACCAGTTCAGGTTTCCCTGCAGGGTATTGATCTCTCCATTGTGCGCGATATACCTGAAAGGCTGAGCCAGTTTCCATGAAGGAAAGGTATTCGTTGCAAAACGGCTGTGAATTAAGCCAAAAGCGGAAACAACACGCTTGTCACTTAGTTCAGTAAAATAGGTTCTTACCTGTAAAGAGGTCAGTTGTCCTTTATATACGATCGTTCTGGAAGAGAATGAAGCGATATAAAACTCACCATTAATACCTTTGACGGTACTGTTAATGGTTTTCGACAGGTAATTCTTGAATACGTAAAGTTTACGTTCAAAGTCTGCCCCTGCTGCAATTGCATAAGGACGTGCAATAAACACTTGTTCCATTTCCGGTTCTACGGATAATGCCATGTCTCCAATACCTTCTGTATTGGTTTGTACTTTCCTGAAGCCTAAAACTTCCAGGCCCAGCTTTTCTCCTGCACGGTAAATAATTTCCCTGCACTCTTCTCTCGCCTTAACATCTTTTGGTAAAAATAGCATCCCTACCCCATAGTCTCCGGACTCATTTAAGCTGAATCCGATTTTAAGACATTCGTCGTACAGAAACTCGTGAGGGATCTGTATCATAATACCTGCGCCATCTCCGGTATTAATTTCTGCTCCGCAAGCCCCGCGGTGATCAAGATTCTCAAGAATGGTAATGGCGTCGGAAATGATTTGTTGCGACTTTCTGCCCTTGATATGGGCAACGAAACCAATGCCACATGCGTCGTGCTCAAAACGCTGGTCGTACAACCCTTGCTGATCTTGTGTTTGTTCCATAAGTTTAATTTAATGTTGGTTGGGTATAGTGTGATTCAGACACTAAGTTACGAAAAAAAATCAAGAAATTATAATATCGGTATCTTTTTTAGTAGATATACAGCATATTTAAATTATAAAGGCTATATATTACAATATTCATAAATTACATCGATATATATTACGACATTCATAACCGATATTATTCATGCATAGTAAATCATGCTTTCCTTTCCCAGGCTTCTGTTTCGCGGATTTTTGCTTTTTTCGGGTTACATTGAAGAAAATGTAAAAAAAGATTAAAAATAATTGAGTGTTCAAGAGGTTTAATCTCAATCAATTACCCGAAATCCCCCGAAAAAACTACAACAAAAGCAATATTTACTTTTGTAGATTCAATTCTTTTCCTACTTTTGTGACGGGCAAGTCTTTTACGATCAGCTCCCTTTGAACTCCCCCAGGGCGGGAACGAAGCAAGGGTAGAAGGTTGTAGCGGTGCGATAAAAGGTGCTTGCCCATTTTTATTTTTTTAGATAGACCATGCTTCGACTGCATACTCTTCTTTCTAACGACTATCACGAGTTAATCATATATTTTCTTAAACTAAATATCATATGAAATTTTTCATAGACACAGCTAATCTGGAACAAATCAGAGAAGCTCAAGACCTTGGCGTTTTAGACGGCGTAACCACCAACCCCAGCCTTATGGCTAAAGAAGGTATCACCGGAGATCAGAATGTATTGAACCATTACAAAGCGATCTGCGATATCGTAGATGCAAATGTAAGTGCGGAAGTTATTTCTACTGATTTCGAATCCATGATCAAAGAAGGTGAAGCTTTGGCTAAACTTGATCCGAAAATCGTAGTGAAAATCCCTATGATCAAAGATGGCGTTAAAGCAATCAAATATCTTTCTTCTAAAGGCATCAGAACCAACTGTACGTTGATCTTCTCTGCCGGACAAGCCTTAATCGCTGCCAAAGCAGGTGCTACTTATGTATCTCCTTTCTTAGGCCGCTTAGACGACATCTCTACAGATGGGTTCCAGCTGATCGAAGACATCAGACTAATTTTTGATAACTATCAATACGAAACTCAGATTCTTGCGGCTTCAGTAAGAGGCCCGATGCATATCATCAACTGCGCTAAATTAGGTGCTGACGTGATGACCGGCCCACTTTCTGCAATCCTTGCATTAATCAAACACCCATTAACAGATAGCGGTCTTGCTCAGTTCTTAGCTGATCATGCTAAAGCTGCGGGTAAATAAGTCGTATTTTGTGATAAAAAAAAGTCCTGTTGATTAATTCGACAGGACTTTTTTTATGTTTTCATAACTGATCTGTTCATCGGGTTCAATGAGAATGCCCTTCACTCCTGCCCCATTTGCAGCTTCCACATCTCTGGGCTTATCTCCGATCATCACGGATAAGGCCGGATCGATATTGTAAGTTGCAATCGCTTCCAGCACCATTCCTGATTTCGGTTTCCTGCAGGCACATTCTCCACCAACCGTAGGATGATGCGGACAATAGTAAGCATGTGTAATCAACGCGCCCTGCTCCTCAAACTTTTTACCCAGGATCGCATGCATCTCTGCAAGGGTTTCCTCTGTATATCGTTTTAAAGCAATGCCTCCCTGATTGGTAATGATGATGAGCATGTATCCTTCATCGTATAATCTCTTTAAAGGTGGAATCTGGTACTCCAACACTTCAAAATCTTCTACCTTACAGATGTAATCGTATATTTCGTGATTTAAGACACCATCACGATCCAGAAAAATTGCTTTATTCATTATTATGATCTTTTTTTTGCAAAGATGGGGATATTAAATTAGTATCGCCCTGAGTTGTGGATTTAGTTAAACATAATTGCACTCCGGATGTTGTTAAAATAGTTAAACACTAAAATTGAATTATGCCGTATATCAAAAGAAATCCAGAAAACAGTAAATCTGTCAATATATTTTATGAAGACCTGGGCTCAGGTAAGCCCGTGATCTTAATCCATGGATGGCCGGTATCACACGAAATGTGGGAATATCAGGTCGCCTCTATTGTATACAGCGGTTATCGTTGTATCGCTTACGACAGAAGAGGCTTCGGGCAATCAGACAGACCCTGGAGTGGCTATGATTATGATACCCTGGCCTCCGACCTCCACGAACTGATCACTGCTTTAGACCTGTCTGAAGTAACTTTAGTGGGCTTTTCTATGGGTGGTGGTGAAGTGGTGCGTTACCTTGGGAAATATGGTTCTTCGAGGATAGAAAAAGCAGTCCTGATCAGCTCTGTCGTTCCGCTGCTTTTAAAAACCGATGACCATGAAGAAGGTGTTCCTGCGGAAGTTTTTGATGGAATTGTTTCCGGCATTCACCAGGACCGTCCGGCATTCCTGACCAGCTTTGGGAAACAGTTCTTTAGCGAAGGGGGTTTAAATAAACCGGTAAGTCAGGAGATCCAGAACTGGATGCACCAACTGGCCATTGTAGCGAGCCCAAAAGCCACAGCAGATTGTGTGAGGTCTTTCTCTGAGACAGATTTCAGAACTGACCTGATCACCATTACCATCCCGGTAATGATTATCCATGGGGACGATGACCAAACGGTGCCAATCAAAGCAACCAGTGCAATTACTTCTATGTTATTGCCCAATTCGGAATATTATGTCATCGAAGGTGCGCCACATGGATTATTCATCACAAACAAAGACGAATTGAACCAGTTACTGGTTAACTTTTTGAAAAGATAACCTTGTTTTTAGGGTCTATTGAGCGTTTTTGGACTGAAAAACGAAGCTTAATTTGGTTCATATGTAAATAATCTGGCTAAAAATCAGCACACTATATAATTTATGGGTTTTTAATTTGCAGTATATATATTGTAGCCCTATATTTGCATCACTTTAAACGGAAACGCTTAGAGTAAAGCTGAAAACAAAAGCTTTGATTCCGTAGCTCAGCTGGTAGAGCATTACACTTTTAATGTAGTGGTCCTGGGTTCGAATCCCAGCGGGATCACCAGATTATTATCAATAACATACAAAACCCTGCAAACATATTGTTAGCAGGGTTTTTGTTTTTTCAGGGGTATCAAAACGTACACCGATTCGCATAATAAAAATTTAACTAAATTTGTCTATCAGAACAAAATAGCTGCCATCTTACCCCTTATTATTAATAGATATGATTACTGCATTTGGTGCATCAGGCTAAATTAACTGGTATACAGCGACATATTACTTTAAAACTCAGAAGGAAAAATTGGACAAAAGCGGGAATATGTGTGTTAATTAATGGCTTTGTATGCCATTTTTTTATAATTTAGGTGCATAACAGATTTCGTATAACAAAAGCATATGGATAAAAAATATAGTGGAATTTAATGAGCCAGCAGATCATTCAACCGTGTGAAGACCTAAAAGATTATATCAGTCATTTTTGGGCAGCAACTTGGGAAGAACCAATGCCGTTAACAAATACAACCTATTATGCAACTGCGAACAGCTTGACAGAGTTAGTATTTGGTTTCGTAGGCTCGGCGAAATTGTTTTCATCCGTTCGGGGGCATACCACCAATCATATACAATTTCCTGCGGGTGATCTTCAAGAGTTGTTTGGTGTTTCGCTGTATTCGCATGCCGTGCCTTTTCTTTTTCATCTTCCCGCTTCGGAACTTAGCAATTATTCTGTATCCCCTGAAACATTATTAGGAGATGATGGAAAATTCCTAACCGAAAAAATTGCACTGACTTCGACCGCCGAGGAACGTGTCCGTATTTTAACACAATACTTCAGGTCACAACTTAAAAAACAACGATGGGGCGACCCTTTTATCAGTAAAGCTGTTAGGCAAATAAGACATCACAGCGGCAATCTAAACATTACTGATTTATCCAATGATTTTTGCCTTTCCCAAAAGCAATTTGAAAGGCGGTTTAAAGCCTGTGCGGGTTTTAATCCCAAGCTCTACGCACGAATTGTACGCTTTGAAACTATACTCAGCAATCGTACAAGGTTTGTAAATCTCACCGAAGCTGCCCACGCTAACGGTTATTACGACCAAGCCCATTTTATCCACGATTTTAAAACATTCACTGGTTATAGCCCGAATACATTCCTTGCATTGAGCGGTTATTAACGGATGTCTATTTTTTACAATTTTGCCCATAAACTTCGAACTAATTTTGTGGCAGAAATAAATAGACAATATGCAAACAATTCAACAATCAAGAAGTTTAGCTCCCGATTTAGCAAGGGGATTTATGCTGTTGCTTATAGCAATGGCTTATACCGATGCTCATTTAAGTGATTGGGGAACACCAGCTCTCGAAACACAAAATGACAGTATCCCTGAACAAACGGCTATTTCTATTAAAACCCTCTTTAGGGACAACAGAGCTTACCCGATGTTTGCTTTTCTTTTTGGTTATGGCAGCGTATTGTTATTCCAAAAACTCGAACGAAGCAATCTAAGCAACAAACTTATTTCAAAACGGTTTCGTAAGCGTGCATTCTGGTTGATAGTTTTCGGATTTTTCCATTCCGTGTTCGTGTTTAGTTACGAAATACTGGCACCTTATGGGATAGCCTTGTTGATTACAGCACCGTTACTGTTCAAAACAGACTACAGGCTCCAAAAAACATTAAAAATTCTTATCCCGATATTCATTATTCTGTTGATTGGTGTTGGTTTTATGTATGCAGCACCGCCCGAAATGTACGACAACGAAAGTTATGGGATGCCGGCAGATAGTTATTGGGAAATGGTCACAAACGGATTAAAGAATTTTCCGATGTCGGTGTTGATGGTACTGGGCTACCCCATTATTCCTGTGATGATAATGGGAATGCTGGCGGCACGAATACAGTTGCTGGATAATAAAGCAGCCCACCTTGTCCTGCTGAAAAAAATCAGCCGGATTGGAATTTCCGTTTCCATTATCGGAGCCGTTCCTTTACTTTTAAAAGAATTGCACTTCTGGCAGCCAGTTTATGAAATGGAGGCTCTTGCTCATACTTTGCATTTGATTTCAGGAGCATTTGGTGGCGTGGGTTATGCCGCATTGTTCGGCATTATCACCTATCAGCTACAACACTCCACAGGAATAATAACACAGGCAGTTGCTGCATTGGGCAAGCGAAGCCTGACCGGTTATTTGTTACAAAGCACCCTAATCATGCTATTGATGTCTTCTTTTTCCGGAAACCTTGGGAAGAAATTATCTGATTTTCAAAGTGCTTTATTGGGATTTACCGTTTGGCTGGGTGTCGTTCTCTTTGCTTATGTACTGGAACGCAGAAATATGCCCGGGCCGTTTGATAGCCTCTTGAGAAAATTGGCAAATCGCTAGGAGAATAACTAAAAAAAAAATAAAATATGGACAACAAAACAATTACAGCGATTATTGTATCACAATATAAGGCTGGTCTGGGTATGCTTCGTCACACCATTGAGAAAGTACCAGCAGCGCAGTGGAACACAGAGGAATACAGCAATCCCAACTGGCAGATTGCCTACCATATCTTATGGGGTGTGAAATTCTATCTGGGAGCTAATCCCGAAAGTTACCTACCTTGGGGAAATGCCATTGAAGGAGCAGAAAGTCTTGGAGGTTCCCAAGACTGGGAAAATCCAGATAAAGACGTTGTGATAGAAGGACATCACACCAAAGATGAATTATTGTCATTCATTGATGAGATTGAAAACAGTTTACCACAAGCCATCGAAACGTTACCGCTTGATGACAATTCAGGATTTGAATGGTATCCTTATTCCCGTTGTGAGCTTCACATCAACAATATCCGACACATTCAACATCACACGGCACAAATTATCGAACGTTTAAAGGCTAAGGGAATAACAGGATTTGTTTGGTGGACTGACCAAAATCCTCCTCAGGAATGGTAGACAGCCGAAAAAGAGAACTATAAACGACCAATAGGATTAGTATTATGAATTAAAATAATCTATTTTTTTTATTCGTAATACTAATCTCCTATCTATGTAGATTAAAAACTATAACAAACACATTTTATCCACGACTTTAAAGCGTTCACAGGTTATAACCCTAATATTTTTTGCATTGAACGGTTATTAGCAATATGTCTGTTTTTTACAATTCTGCCCTAAATCCTCCGGCTAATTTTGTGGTCAAAATGAATTTTTATGAACATAAATCAAAATCCAAAGAAAATTCTGGTAACGGGAGCTACCGGAAATGTAGGTCGTCACCTGATCAGTCAGTTATTATCAACAGGTCACAAAGTCAGTGCATTGACAAGAACCCCAGATAGAGCTAATCTCCCATCCGAAGCAGAGTTGATACTGGGTAACCTGACCGATACACAGAGTTTACTCACAGCATTTGAAGGGGTTGATGCTGTATATCTGATTAGCTTTAATGGCGAAGATTTTTCACCACTGACAAATGGCGTAAAAATCATGGAATTGGCCAGGAAATCTGGTGTTAAAAAAGTCATAATATTAAAGAGTGAGATGGGAAAAAGCGCATTGGATGAAGCGGTTGAAACAAGCGGAATAACATGGACAAAATTATTACCTGTAGAATTTATGTCCAATACCCTTGAATGGGCAGCTTCCATAAACCGTGAAGATGTTGTACGGGAGGCATTTCCCGATGCGAAAAGTGCCATGATACATGAGGCAGATATTGCGGCTGTTGCTTTGGAAGCTCTTACGAAAGATGGACACGCAGGTAAAGAATATTGGTTGACCGGAGCGGAAGCACTTACTATTACTGACAGGGTCAATGTATTGAGTGCAGTCCTTGGTCGCGAAATCCGATATATTGAGTTGTCAAAAGAGGAAACAGTGAGGAAGTGGCAAGAACAATATTATTCCGAAGAGGACATCGCATTCTTCTTGAAAATGCGCACCAATCCACCGGAGGTGGGCTATACAATATTGCCAACTGTAGAACAGGTTACCGGAAAACCTCCAAGAAGTTTCGCCAGGTGGGTTGCTGAACATGCCGCTGTATTCGAGAGGGAGCAATAAATACAACATTATTGTTTTGTTCAGGTACGCTATTTTTTGCGTGTTCTGCGATTAACCACACTTTTTATTTTACAACTTCGGCTAGTTCTCTTTTTTGATACATATCCCAAAAAGAATTGGCTAGTAACGTAGGGCTGTGTGTTTCAGAATCCGGCTGTACATACCCAGCAATGGTAAGTGTCCCTACATAGATGTTTTTTGGCTTAAGCGCTTCGTGAAGCTGTAAGGCAAGGTTTCTCACCCCAGCCTTGCCAATGGATAAAGCACCATAGGCAGCATAAGGGTTTATGCTCAATGCGCTTCCGGTAATCAATACAGCACCTTCCTCTTCCTCCAGATCCGGCAATACAAGTTTTACACTTTCTAATGCGCCTCCTACGTCTATTTTTATCGATTCCAGCAAAGAAGCTGTATCTTCTTCCAAAATATTTTTTTCTTTTATAAACGCAGCATTGTATAGCAATGTATTTATTTTTCCAAGTTGCAATTTCAAGCTATCAATAGCTGTTTTTAGCTGATTGGTGTCGGCAACTTCTGCTTTGGCTGTAAAAACAGTAATACCATTTGCCTTAAGATCTTCAACAAGAAGTATAATTTTATCCGGATCTCGGCTAATAAGTCCAACTGAGAATCCTTCCTTTCCAAACTTACGAGCAGCTGCTCCACTTACGCCTTCTCCCGCGCCTACAATAATGATTGATTTTGACATTTTATATTATTTTTAATTTCTATGCAAATTTAGCCTGTTGAACTATATATTTGTTATCAGTTACAGAAAGTATAGTAGTTACAAAACTGTTACCATAGTGAAAATAGAAAAAGAAAAATACAGCGAAGCATCCTGTAAACAGGCCAAGATGGCGATCCGGGACACTTTAGACGTGGTTGGTGGAAAATGGAAACTGGTTCTGATTTCAGTATTAACGGGCCAGGGGGCGAAAAAGTTCAATGAATTATCGCGTGATGCTGAGATAAGTCCGAGGATGTTGTCTAAAGAATTGCAGGAGTTGGAAACCAATAATTTGGTAAGAAGAACAGTTTGTAATACAAAACCGGTTACAGTAGAATATTCGCTTACGGATTATTGTAGAACCTTACAGGAACTTATTGAAGTGATGCATAATTGGGGCATAAACCATCGTAAAAAGATGATCAGCGAAAAGTAAATACTGTAGTAGAGGTTAGCCCCGCAGGTTCGGTGAGGACATCATCTTCATCCCTATCTTCTTCAAGACAAACACAAAAAAAGAAACCAAAGCAGGTTCAACGGCTTTATTATTTAATCTTACCCATTTACCTGCCTGTCTTTTCGTTATCGATATAATTTGTTACAATTTTTAAAAATTCATCTTCGGTATAAAATTGCTCCAAAAATTTGCTCAAAGTTCCCTCGTTTGATATTTCCTTGAAAAATACCTCGTGGTCTGTACCAAAAACTGTTGGGTCTTCAGAATTAGTATCGGAAGTGCAAATATAGAAATGATCAGGATAGCTGTTACTATAAATTATTTTAATAAAATCAGGTTTTTTTTCGTCAGTAACTTTATAGATTTCTGATAAATCTACTTCTTCCTCGTCGGTAAAAATGTCATTCCACTCCGTAAAATCGAAAGATCCTTCTTTGTAAGGTGTAAATAACGTAGCTTCATAAAACATTTGTCCATAGCCGACCTCATAATCATCATCATTGGGGTTGAAAAAATGTTTGGCCAAATTTCTATAGAACAGATCTTTGTCTTGTTCATATTCTTGAATATTATTTTCATAATATTCATCTATCCCATAGAGTTCTGTTCCCCAAAGTTCGTGTGGATATAATGATTTAGTGAACGTTATCGCCTGTAAGTCTTCTTGTAAGGAAAGATTTTTCACATTGTCAGTGTTTCCAGCTAATTCCTTTATCCGGTCAAGTATTTCTTGTTTCATATCTCTGTTGTTTTTGGTGTCTGCAAAATTGCCGCTAACATTTGTATTTGCGCTATTTGGTGCTTTATTTTAAATGTCATTTCATTGTTTATCACGATTTTGATCAATCTTAGGTTTTGTGGTTTGTTAACGCTTTGTTGCATAATAGTCCCAGATCTCTTTGGAAATTGCAGCGATTACGTTGATACCTCTTTCTTTCGGGGCCTTAAAATCAGACGCAAAGACCGAAATAGCAATATGTTTGCCATTAGGTAAAGTAACAATACCAATGTCATTAAATGCAGCCATTATCCCTTGTTTGTTTACCCCTGATGCGCCGGTTTTATGAATTAATTCAGTTGTTGGTGGTAAAAGAACGGTAATTCTTTTGCCCCAATCCGGTAATTCCCTCATTATCTGAATCAGAAAATCATTGCTTGATTTTGACAGCAGTTTCTGGTGATATAAAAGTTGAAGTAATTGCAGTGATGCAGCAGGTTTACACCAGTTTTTATACTGTAATGCCCAGTCCTTTTCCATCTCTCCTTCTGTATAAACAATGGAGATACCTTTTACACCTGCATTATGGAGATATTGATTAACTGCTGCAGGGCCGCCAGCTACCTTGGTATATAGAAAATCACATGCATTGTTATCACTCTTTGAAACGGTATAAGTTAGCAAATCTGCCAGGGTCATATTAAGATCCTGATTCGGGAAATCCTTTACCATAGGGCTCCAGGTATTGGTATCCAGTGTTTCTTTAGGCATATGAAACTTCTGGCTGAGCTTTAGCTCTCCCTTATCTACCTTGTCCAGTATAGCAAAGGCAAGCGGGAATTTGAAAACACTCATCATGGGGTACCCATGATTACCATTAATGACAAAGCCACCTTTAAAATCCATTCCCTTTACCCCCACTCCAATTTTCCCTCCTGCAGTATCAATAATATGTTTTATCCTCTCTTGTAATTGTAAGGTGGATTTGCTTTGCTGAGCCAACATTATTTGAGGTACAAGCATTAACGCTAAGAAAATGGGCTTAAGATTTTTGAATTTCATCATGATGCAAAAGTAGAAAAGTATGACCAGTTCAACAAGCCCGGTTAATTAACCCCCTCATATTGTCGGAATTGCACCCCACTTGTAAATCTGGTCCGCTTTAAATTTGGATAAGCATTAAACAAATATCAATAAGATGAGAAAGATCAGAATCTTCGAACACATCTCCCTTGATGGTGTTATCGAACACGATAAAAATTACACATACGGTGGATGGACCGCTCCCTATCGTACTCCCGCCGGGATGGCTATGCTTCTTGAAGCGTACAGTTCAGGATTTGACATGCTGCTTGGCCGCAAGACCTACGATGAATTTTTGGGATACTGGCCAAATGCAGGTGACTTTCCAATGGCCAACGCGATAAATGCCGCAACAAAGTACATCGCCACTCACAGGCCTGAGAGCCTTGAATGGGGACCAGTAAAGGATCTGGGTCTGGACATCATAGAAGGGATTCGCAACCTCAAGTCGACAGAAGGCCCTGATCTTGTACTTTGTGGAAGTATATCACTCACCTCTGTATTGCTCGACGCCGGATTGATAGATGAGGTGATCCTGATCGTATACCCCGTATTACTGGGCAAAGGCAAACGGCTTCTTTCAGACAGTTTTGATGCCCGGGAACTTGAATTTGTGAGCACCGCAGCCACACCAACAGGAGTTCTGCTCAATACTTACCGTCACCTGGGATCGCTTAAAGGTTGATCTTCCGTTGCGGTAATGAATACATTAAACCATCCCATAATCAAATACGGGATGGTTTTTGTATTTAATGACCTTGCATCACTCCCTCTTTCCCTACCATTCGTTTAATAAGCCCATTCAGTTCTTTTTTCGTCAGCAGCTTCGGGGGATCCAACTTAGGAGTCTTTACCCATTCATTTTCTGTTTTGAAATAATCTGGTTCGGCTGCATTTCCTGACTTCATCACCGCTAGCTGCCAGGCTATAAACTGATCCCATCGCGACAAATAAATTGTGCTCAATACTCCTGCCCATTCTTTATGTGCGTAATCATGCAGTTCAGTTTTAGGATTATCATCCGGACCCCAGAATATAATTTGTGTTCTGGCATTCCATAACGCATTCTCCTTATCTGATGGTGTACCACCAAAATCTACCGCCTGCTGCAGCCATCTGTTCACCGAAAAGTATTTACTGGTACTTAAAAGTGAATCCTGTTGCAACATCATTTGTCTGAATTTTGCACTGCTGGATTTAAACATTTCCGCATTTTTAGCCTTTATAGACGTCATCATCAGGGCATAAACCTCATCAGCCCTATTGGCCTGCAGCTGTCGTATAAAATCAACCCAATCCGTCTGATAGCTCTCCACATCTTCAAATTCTTTTCCTGCAGCAACAAACATCCTGACCGCATCTTCAAATCTGGCTACATCATAGTTTCTTTTCCTGGTTCCCCATGAGGAAACAGATTTAATGTCTATAGCTGGTCTTGCACAAAAAATGGATTCAGATGGCCCCTCCTGATTTACTTCAGGGCTGCTATATGCCGTTTCCAGCAACAAGGCCCAGGCCTGATCAATCTTCGGATCAGATTTTCCATAACGATATTTCGTGTAACTGCCAATCCACTTTTTAAGGTTCACATGCTCCGCATGCCAGCCGAGCTCCAACATCATATCAAAAGCTACAGGATTGTTGTATATTCCCTCAGGGATAATCCCTATGCCCTTCAAAAAGGATCCGTAAGCACTGCCTTTTGCACGGTATACCTCATCAGCAAAGCGTTGTAATTTGCCATAAATACCATTTTTCTCGCCGAAATTGCTCACATTACTCCATACAAAAGGTGTATTTTCATAGCCATGGCGCTTTTCCCAATTGTTGGTATTCTCCCCAAACAGCTCAATAACCAGGGTCTTATCTTTATTCAATCCTTCCAGTAAAGCATTTGCCGGATTTTGCTGCCATCCCTGCAAAACCCAGGTAGAACCAGGGTAATTTTGCTGCATCAATTTCTGAATATGCTTTGCAGAAGCCCCAAGGTCTGCCCCTTTCGAAGTACCGCCTTCATGAAACGGATCTCCACCAAAGAAATGCAAATCCTCTCCGTACAGCTTCTTCATTTCCGAATAATAGGTATTGGCAACCTTGTCAAAGTAGGGGTCCTCAGGAATTAAAAAATCGGGGCGCTTAAAGCCTCCCGCCCATAACCCCTGATCAATTACTTTAATCGTTTGTTTATTTTTCAAAGTTGAAGGGATCATTCCGTAAAAACCATGCATTACCGGCTCAATACCAAGCTGTTTCATGCGTTTAATGATTTTTTGCTGCAACAGTACCTGCTGATCTATCGTCTGCTGACTAACCGGTCCGCCCCAGCCTTCCAGGTTCCCCATCAACCACCAGGCGCCAAAGGCAGGGCCTGCAATAAAACCCGCTATTTCCTGGTCAGTATAGCCCAGCTTGCGAAGGGTATTTTGCCAGACCCCTTCCATTCCCACTGGAGCTAACATCAGGTTTACCCCGTTTAAAGCCATCCAGTCTAACTCTCTTTCCCAATCTTTCCAGGTATAAAAACTCATGGAATAGCTGATGGTGCAATAATTTAATGCGTACCTGTACTGATACGGAGAAACTATCCTGACTTTATTTTTTATTTCCGGAAGCCTGGCCGGCGCACTAAGGTTATCGCCAAAATGCGACATGGTCCTATGGCAATAATATTTGAGATACCAGTTTAATCCTTCAGCAGCAGCACTTGCTGAACTGGCAGAAATCATCACCCTCCCTTTACCTGACGACAATTCAAAGACTTCATTTCCATCTGCATCCGGAATAACCTTAAAAACCAGATTCCCGGCCAACCATGGGAACCTTCTTGAGCTGATGCGCTTCACCTCATCGTAAGGTTCGCTCCTGGCCGTCATGCCAATTAGCATTAGCAAAAACAACACCAAAACCCTGTGTATGAGTATCTTATTCATATTAATTACTTTTTAATATTCTGATTTCGGCAAATAGTTTTTTAAATGTTTCTACCGTTCCATCCTTATCAGGCTGTTTGCCATGGTAAGCTAAGATAAAATCTTTTGAGTTTCCCCACATGGTATGAAACATTCCTTTCATTCGATTGGCTATCGTGGTTGAAAATGCTGCCCTGTTTCCGTTCTTTCTGATCGCCTTCACCATTTCCAGCTGAGCAAGTGCCACATCTGCCTTATTGGATGGAGCAGCAAGTACATTAAAACCTTTAATTGCAAAATAAGCAGGTGTTGGCGCCGCATCTTCATACTTCCAGTCACAAATCATAATGTCCCTGGGAATCAAATCAATTGCCTTATGGGTATTGTTCATACTGGCCTGCCATGCCAATAAATTAGTGGTTTTACCATCAATCAAACGATCGCTCCACATCCACATTTCACAGCCTTTCTTTTTCAGATGATCATGTAATGCAGTCACATAAGCTGCAAAAATTTCTGCTTTATCAAGGCCTCCACAACGTGGACATTTCTCGTCTCCGATAATCCATACTTCATCCAGACCAACATGGAAAGCATCAGCCCCGCAAACCTCAATCAGCTCATCAATTACCGGAAATATCACTTTAAATAAATCCGGATGTTTAGGGCATAAACTTTTAGAATAGAAATCAAACATCGTATTGACTGGTTTCCATGGTACCGGAGGATTCAATTGTGGTGATTCATCAAACTGAGGATAATTTTTCAGCAAGGGGAGAATCGTTATGTCTTCCGACTGATGCCCCAGAAGATTCATTTTCGGTATAAACCGGATACCTGTTGCAGAACAGGCTTTCAGGATTTTTTGCAGGTTCTTTTTTGACAAAGCATTGTGCCCCCTCAGTTCCGGATGCGACTCAAACTGATATTTATAGTTCATGCGCAGCACCAGGGTATTCACCCCTTCTTTAGGTAAAACCTCAGTAATGAAATCACAAAACAAGGGCACATCCTGAGGATCAGGAGTAGACAACAATAAAGCACTCACAGGAAAACGTTCGCTTACAGGTCCGGTTTGTTGGGCAAATGATCCTTTAAGTCCTGCAGTAAGCAGAACCAACAGGAAAAGATATATTTTATTCATGATGATAGCCTTAAAAAAGGAGGTCTCTGAACAGAAACCTCCTGATGAACATTGACTTAAAGTTTTTTTAATGTTTCCGACATCTTCGCTACAAATCCGTAGTAACTGTAGTTATAAAACAAAACGAATGTATTCGTTGCGGGATCGAAGGTGCTGACAGTCCCCTCCCTGTTGGTTAACAGATTTCCAGCATCTTCCAGGTGTCCGGATACCAATACCGTATGGTCTGCCGGATTCACTTTAAGTGTAAATTTATTGCTGCAACACCACGGTCCAAGATTCGCAATCAGATTAACGTCATACGTGTGATTTGCGACCTTAGTGATTGTTTTCCTCACTTTCGTCGGATCTGTTCCATAATCATCTCCATTTCTCATTCCTCCAGCCGTATAGGTGCCACTTACGAAATCCGGAACAGTTAAACTAACCTGGTAATACGTTGTTTTAAACGCCGATTTTACCGGTAAATCCGGACTGACACTTTTTATAGATATCGGAACCAAATACCTTTTTTCTTCCTTCAGCAATTTAGGATTAATCCCAAACTGCTGTATACTGCTGATCCGTTCGTTCTTTTTGATCGTTGCTTTCATTGTCCCTTCCGTATAAGATCCGGCAGGAAGAAGTTCATATGCAGTTCTCCCGGCAGCAAGCTCCAGCACATTTAAGGAATCCAGTTTTTTGTGGTCAATACTAAACTCAACCTCAATATCCTGATTAGCAAGTTCTTTTCCTTCCAGATATGCACTATAAGGACGGTAATAAACCGTATCCTTCTGACCTGGTTCTCTGCTCACTACTTCTACTGCATTAAAAGGGGTTCCTCTCGAAGATTGTGGCATATACAGCATTGGATCATTAGCGATACCCGGCAAATTGATATCTTTCTGACATGCGCCGATGATCATAGCGGGCACAATAACTAATAAACTCAGTTTATAATTTCTACCTTTCATAGGATTATATTTTTTAAGCAGTCATCTGCATGTTCATTGCTTTTTGCAAGCAGTATGCTGATGACCTGCTTTATCTTTTAAAACTTAGTTAATAACCTGGATTCTGATTAAATCCCGAACCTGCTCCGCCCAGCTTATCTATTTCCGATTGGGGGATCGGCAGGAAATACTGTTTCCCTTTATCAAAGCTGCGCTTCTCAATGATTGGATACCGGTAAGTGGTATCGTTGCCAGATACGCTGATCGAAACACCGCGTACGACTTTATTGTCTACCGTTTCAGCGATCTTCCACCTGCGCACATCCCAGAACCGCTGACCTTCGAACGCCAATTCGATCCTTCTTTCATGCCTGATTTTTTCCCGCATCTCCTCCCTGCCTAATCCTGACGGCAAAGCTGGCATTCCTACTCTTGCACGTACCGCATTTACGGCATTATAAACTTCCATATCGGGGCCAATCGCTTCATTGTACGCTTCAGCATAGTTGAGATAGACTTCTGCAGTTCGCATCAAAACCCATCGGCGTGGCGAATCCCCGGAAGCATTGATCAGGTTTACCGATTCAAGGACATATTTTCTCTGCCAGTAATTGGTTGCTGTTTTTCCGTTTTCAGGTGCATCAATGCCCAAAGGATCAATCTTTCTGCCTTTCCAGATACTTCCAGGATACAGCACCGATTGATAAAAGCGTGGATCACGGCCTGCATAGGGATGGTTAGGGTCATAGCCGGAACCCGATTCGGCCGGAAGTTTCCCTGTTGCCTGAAGCTCATAATCGTCTACCAGATCCTGAAGAACAGTAACTCTCGCATAACCAATGTATCCTGTGGGATTCATTTCCCTGTCAATTCCTGCGTCGCCAAATGCCCCTGGTGCCGGACGGCCCCAAATCACCTCCTGATTGGTAAACTGGCTGAAAATTTCCGAATATTTAGGATGTAATACAAAACCTGCGGCCAGGGCAGCATCTAATGCTTTTTTATTGGCATCTGAGGCATCTTTCCATCTCGTACTGATGGCAGAAGGATTAAACAAAGGACTGGCATAGTACAATAGTACCCGGCCCCTCAGTGCCAATACAATCGTCCTGGAAGCCCTGCCAATTTCAGCTTGTCTGTCCGCATAATTGGCCGGCAATAATGGCTCAGCCTCCGAAAGGTCCTTTAAAACGGCTGCAACAACTTCATCAACAGAGTTCCGTTTAAAGAAAATAGGATCATCGCCTAAAGGATTCTGAATCGATTCAAATAGTGGAACTCCTCCCCAGGTGCGAAGCAATTCAAAATAATAATAGGCCCTCATCGTCAGGACCTCTCCTCTTAATCTCTTTTTACGATCAGGATAGTTATTATCCTCCGGTATTTTATCATAATTGGCCAATACAATATTGCAACGTCTGATCTGCGTAAAATAATCCTTCCATCTTCCTCTTAACGGAAATGCTGAAGCGGTAAAGAACCCACTATTAAAATTGCCTGCGTCTGCCCCATCTGCAGTTATTGTTGCCTGATCCTGACTTTGATCAGTTTCATCTGTTGCACTGGACATGGGCCAGAATGTTCTGAACATATTGGGTGTTGAATTGTAGATATTGTTTACAAACAACTCTGAATTTCCAATATCAGAAAATACTTCCTCTTCTGATATTTTAGCATTTGGCAAACGGTCCAGATAATCTTTTTTACAAGCCGCAAGCCCTATTACGACTAAAACGAGTAAAATATATAGTTTTTTCATGGTCTTAATTTTAATTAGAAGTTGACGGTTAGTCCCAGGTTGTAAATGCTCTGAATTGGGTAGGAAAGACCTGAAAACGATCCTCCTACATTAGATTCAGGATCAACATTGATATCCTTCAGGTGATCCCAGGAATAAAGATTCATCGCATTGACAAATATCCTGGCAGTCTTGGTGCCCACTTTTCGGGTCCAGGTAGAAGGCAGACGATAGCCAAGTTCCAGGTTTTTTATTTTCAGGTAATCCGTTTTTCGAAGCCAGAAAGTAGAATTGATGAAGTTGTTCCCATTCTTGCTCTCATTTCCGTGTAATACCGGAAACTTAGCGTTTAGAGGGTTTTCCGGTGTCCATCTTTCGAGGTGATGTGGTCTGATTCCATCGCGATAGGTGTAAACAATCTGGTCCGAATAGATTTGTCGGCCGCCCAATGCACCCTGTAGCAGTATACTCAGGTCAATTCCCTTATAGCTTAAGCCAAAAGAAGCTCCAAAAATCTGATTGGGCACATTGAGTGTAGGAATTGGAATTCTGTCCTCAGGGCCAATAGATCCATTTCCACTGATATCTCTGTATTTTAAATCGCCGGGAATTACAGTGGTGAAGCTCTGTATCGGGCTATTGTCAATTTCCCTCTGGTTCTGGAAGAAGCCCATCGATTCATAACCCAGAGAATATCCTACCGGCAATCCAATCTGACTTTGCCATGGATACTGTAATTTAGGTTCATCAATTTCAAGGATTTTATTCTTCGTGAAGGTATAATTCAGGTTAGAGAACAGGTAGACCTCACCGATATTGGTATTCAGCTTCATTTCGACTTCAAATCCCCTGTTCAATACTGCCCCTTTATTTAAACTCAGTGCAGCATCAATTCCGAAATAATCGGGAATCAGGTTCGGCCCGGTCAGGATATCCTTCCTGTGTTCGCGGAACACATCTACCGTTAAGCGAATCTGGTCCTTTAAAAACCCTGCTTCCAATCCTATGTTACTCTTGGTTGCTTTCTCCCAGGTGATATTTTTGTTTCCTACCCTGCTTTCCCAGTATCCGCCAACATTTGTTGGATTGTTGCCAAAGGTATAGCCTCCACCCCTGGCAAATTCGGAAACAAAGAGGTAACGGCCGTCACCAATATTATCATTTCCAACCAATCCATGCGAACCTCTTACTTTTAAATAGCTAAACACCTTATTGTCTTTCATAAAAGGCTCAGCCGAAACGAGCCAACCGGCAGAAAGGGCCGGGAAAAATCCATATCTCTTTCCTTTAGGGAAGTTCTCCGATCCATTGTAACCTGCATTAAATTCGAAAAAGTAACGCTGGTCATAATTGTACTTCAGCTGCCCCACCAGGCCTTGGTAAACCCTGGGCAGATCTCCGGTTATCGTCCGGTAATTCCGGTTAAACAAAGCCAATCCACTTACATTATGACGCTTAAAACTTCTATCGTACAACAATTTAACATCAAAGTAATTGTATCTGGTGGCATTAGTGGCACCATCCTGACTTAAGGATGTTTTCGCATAATGCTGCACGTAAATTGGTTTCCCTGTCGCTTCATCAATCCCTTTGTAGCGGTAAGATGCCGGCATTTGATATTGTGAAAAATCAATACTGCCAAAGGTTTCAAAAGAAAATAAACTTTTGATTTTTAGTCCGGGGGTAATGAAATCAAGTTTTCTCGTCGCCGCCACATTTCCAAAAGTGTTTGAAAAATTGGTATCAGAATATCCGTTCCGGGTGATGATGCCATAAGGGTTGATAAAATCCGCACGAAGGTTTCCCGAGGCCAGTGAACCATCTGGATTAAACACTGGCGTTAATGCATTGTGCATTTGGGAAAGCACCACAAAGAAATAGCCATTGTCATTCCGGTCGGCATGCGGCATGGTCCTGTTTTCCAATCTTGAAGCCAGATCCAGCTGCAAATCAGTATTTTTATCCAGTGTCACATCGATATTCGACCGGAAGTTGTACCGGTCATATTTATACTTAACGCCGTAAATATTTTCGTCTGCAGCCTTAAAATTTGTTTCCTGTCTGAGGTATGATCCGGATACAAAATATTTCACAAATTTAGTACCGCCATTCACATTTAAATTCACTTGTCTTTGGGGCGTATATTCCCGGATCATTTCCTTATACCAATCTACGTCCGGGTATAAGTAAGGGCTGGTCTTGTCTTTAAACAATTGCAATTCCCGATCTGTATAAACGGCTGACAGACCATCATTTCTGGCACCTTCATTTCTCAACAGACCTGAGTTGTAACTGTCCAGAAACTTTGGAAAGCGCCCGGATTTCATCAATGCACTTTGCGCATTTACCTGTATTGTAGGCGATCCGTCTTCCCCTCTTTTTGTGGTGACCAAAATAACGCCATTGGCACCTTGTATGCCGTACAAAGAGGTCGAAGAAGCATCCTTCAGAATAGATATAGATTCAATTTCATTGGGATCAATATCTCCGAAATTCTGGTCCCCTCTGGGCAGTCCGTCAATAACGACCAATGGAGCTGTATTTCCGGTATAAGTGCTGATTCCTCTTATAAAAAGGGAAGAGGCGTCACTCCCTGGTCTTCCGGAGCGTTGTGCCGTAACCAAACCAGGGATACGGCCCGCCAGGGCATTACTGATGTTTGCCACTGGGCTTTGCTTCAGTTCTTTTGTTGATATACTTGATATCGCACCTGTAAGGCTGACTTTGGTTTGTTTCTGACCGTACCCAACCACTACAACTTCCGAAAGTCCGGAGGTTTCCTGTTCCAGGAACACATCAATCACCGGACGACCGTCTATAGGGACTTCCAGTGTTTTGAAACCGATGCTGCTAAAAACAAGAATACCATCCTTAGGGCAAGTGATTTTAAAGCTTCCCGAAGCGTCGGTTACTACAGCTTTTGCCTTATCCGATTTCAAGCTTACCGTAACTCCAGGTAACAATCCACCTTTATCGGCAACGGTTCCCTTTACAGTGATTTCCTCCTGAACCTTTGACATCAATGAATTGATGGTGTTTTTGTTTTCTTTGATCAATACGATTTTGCCCTGAATCTTGTAAGTAAGCTTCTGATTGCTAAAACATATTTTGAGCGCTTCTTCAACGCTCACTTCATTTACAGTTATAGATACACGGTTACTTTTTTCAATTAATCGCGTACTTGCCACAAAGTCATACCCACTTTGAAGCCGGATTTTTTCCAGGACTTCTACCAATGGGGCATTGTGCTCAGATAAAGATATTTTCTGCGCAAATGTGCTGGCACTGGCAGACAGGACAAAAAAAAGAAGAAGGGCAATAGTTATTTTCATAACCAATAGGAGTTTTTGGGGACGCCATTTCCCCGGTTTGCCTGGGTTAAAAGCAATTAAATTCATACATTTGAATGATTTTGGGTTAACGATTGATATGATCTGTCAATAATTTTTATCCGGATTTTTCCGGATGGGGTTAGCTCAAATGATTAGACGTATTCCGACTGGTACTCGGAATGCGTTTTTTTTTGGCTCCCCGGGTTTGGGTTAACAGCGTAAAATTTTCTTCATGTTTGGTTTGGTTGGTTATTAGCTCTATTTTTTTTATAGTTTCTTTTTAAAAATGGTAACGTTTGTGCCGCTTATAGAATAATCGAGATCTTCAGTTTCTTTCAGGTAGTTTAAAATAGACGAAAGATTGTTCTTGCGTGAAACCGCTCCCCAGAACTCCAGATTTTCTATATCTCCTTTGATCTGGACATCTACCCCATACCACCTTGAAACTTTACGCATGATGCTTTTAAGTGTCTCATTTTTAAAGACGATTTTTCCATTCATCCAGTCGAGCGCTGCCGATTCATCCGCTTTTTGCACCCTAAGCTGCCGGTCCTTTAACACAGCCTGCTGACCAGGGCTCAGCAGTACTTTTCCGCTTGTATTTACCTGATGCACCCGGACAGCCCCTTCAAATAACGTAGTGGTGGTAGCCAGCTCATCGGCATAATTGTTAATGTTAAAATGGGTTCCCAAAACTTCTGTTTCCTGTCCTGCAGTTTTCACAACAAACGGCCGTTTCTTATCTTTTGCAATCTCAAAATAAGCCTCTCCCTTCAATTCCACTACCCGCTTACCTGAACCAAATGAGCCAGGAAACTTAAGCTCAGAAGAAGCGTTTAACCAAATCTTACTTCCATCTGGGGTAACCAATTGATAAACGCCTCCTTTTGGAGTGGTGATCGTATTATATGCGCTATCATTATTTCCGGGCGACTGCAACAGGCAAGTTAATTTTCCTTGCAGAATTTTAGCATAGCTTGCGCCATCTTTACTGATGACAGCACCTTCGTTCGCATTTTCAAGGTCAATAGACTCTCCATTGCTGAGCGTAAGCCTTGCCCTTGTGCTTCCCGGTCCAACGTCTCCGGAAGCCAGGATTTTATTGCCTGAGGTTTTAGGACCGGTATTGGCGTTGAAGAAATACCAGGTGCATGTAGTGATTAGCGCCAGAACAGCTGCCACCCTGAGGTACGTGCGCAACGATGATGGCCTTACAGAAAGCTCTTCACCGATTTTTTCATGAATCAGCTTCCGGTTATTGTTCAACACGAGCTCAACCTCTTCGGTATCCTGTGCCTCATGATTTTCCGATTTCAACTGAGCAAGGATCAGCTCATTCAGTTCTGTCTCCTCTCCTTTTAAAAGGAAATGATCCATTAAATAGCTGATTTCTTCCTCGCTACACTGTTTCGAAAGGAACTTGTGATATAGATGTTTTAAATCCTGCATAGTTTTTAGCTTAACGCTATATACCTATACGCTGCTAAAAGGAAAAGTCTATGCTCTAAAATGTTTTTTTTTGAAAATAAATGGCACTGGCCTCCAAAAGCTATAAAAACAGTCTTTTGACCATCTCTATCAGCGTACTCATCATGAAAACAGACAGTAAAAACCGCTTGGAATTGGTAATTTCTGTGCGCAAAAAATTTAAAGCTTTAGCCATATGGTCTTTGATGGTCCCTATAGAAACGCCAAAATGCCCGGCGGTGTTCTCATAGCTTTGACACTCCATTTTTATCCGTCGGAAAACAAGACCTCTTTGTGGAGGAAGTTTATTGATGGCATTTTCCAATTCCTCATTTATTTCTTTTAATGCGATGATATCGGCAATCGGATCATGAAGTTCAGTCATCAGCAATACCAGCTGTTCCCTCAGTTTCTGATCCCTTGCTACCTTTCGATAAAAATCGATTGCACAATTTTTGGCAATATGAACTAAAAAGCCTTCGAATGGCTTATCGGGATCCAAAAACGTTCTTTTAGTCCAAGCTTTCAGAAAAACATCCTGATGAAGTTCAGCAACAATTTCGGGAATATGGACCAGTTTTTTCAGGTTATAATAGACCTTCCTTTCATAAACCTGATACAAGATGTTAAACGCCTTCTGATCTCCAGATCTCAGCTTTAAAAGCAGCTCTTTCTCTACATCAGGAAGGATTTTATGCATAAACAGGTGTAAATTCGATGGTTTGGTCAGAATCAAATATAATATAAATTTCATCAAACAAACATGAAGTCATCATCTTCGCTGGTCTTCATTTCCTGCTTAATGCGAAGTGCCCTCGCTACTCAAATAATTTAAAATGAATCAAATTGCCCCCCAAACTTCGAAATGTAAGTCAATCGACTTTTGTGTATTTTAGCTACCCAAACGATATTGCCAGTGAGCCATTGTAAAGGAAGTAGGTTTCACTTTATGCCATATCATCAAACTTTAGCACAGATATAAGTACGGAACTGCAATGAAGTATAGAGAAATAGTACCTACGGGTTATTTGACAAACTTTATTCAAAGTTTTTGGGAGTATGAAACTTCCGACAAGGATTTTGAGCATACCATTATTCCAGACGGGTACTTCGATCTGATTGCAGAATTTCAAAATGGGACCTTAATTCTTGTCAAACTTACAGGAGTCTGGACGAAGCCTGTAAATGTAAGCATTCCTAAATCCACGAAAATATTTGCTGTTCGTTTCAAACTTTTAGCCGCAGAATATCTGTTTCAGCACGAAATAAGATCTATACTCAACACCACCCAAAATCTGGCATTAAACTACTGGAACATTGATCAGTACCAAAGTGATGATTTCGAAAAATTCAGTACAGACATCAGTAATCGTTTGGACAATTGCATTAAACACTTAAAAGAAATCGACAAGAGAAAACTCAAACTTTTTGAAATCGTCTACAGCAAACACCTCCCCTCTGTAAATGAACTTGCCTGTGAAGCTTTTTGGAACAGCCGTCAAATCAACCGATACTTCAATAGTCGCTTTGGTTTCTCGCTAAAAGCATTTCTAAACATCGTTCGATGCAATGCTTCCTACAAAAATATTGCCAAGGGAAATCTTTTTCCTGATGATAATTTCTTTGACCAGTCTCATTTTATCAAAGAAATCAGGAAGCACACAGGTTCTACACCAGGCGAATTATCCAAAAATCAAAACGTCCGTTTTTTACAATTGACAATAAAATCCTAAAAGTATTTTTACACCATTAATCATTTAAAAAAGTGTAGAATGAAAATTACAAAACTCACTCCAAATTTTGAGGTAACCGATGTAAAACAAACTGTTGCCTACTACGAAGAAAACTTTGGTTTCAAACTAGTGATGACTGTTCCCGAAACACAAAGTGAAATTGAACAATCCTTTGCTGAAGACAAAAAGTACGTTTATGCAATGGTACATAAGGATCACATAGAAATCTTTTTTCAGTGTTCAGACACCTTCAAGGAAGATGTTGTCTTTTCTCAGGGCTTATCCATTGGTGCTTCGGTTTCATTTTATATGGATATTGAGGGTATTGAAAAATTTCATCAGCTCATGAAAGAGAAGAATCTTCAGGTAACCGATTTGAAAACAACCTGGTACGGAATGAACGAGTTTTACCTCAAAGACCTCAATGGTTATATTCTTGGTTTTGCAGAAAGAGCAGGATAAATCAAAATGAATGATACCTGGATGTTAACTCTTTATCCAGAACGAGCTTCAGACTCCCTCCTTTCATACTAAGCGTATCCCCATTAATAAAAAATATTTTGGCCGGACTGCCAGCAGTTCTACCCGCTGTTGCAAAATCGTTCCATGCTCTTTTTGTACGAGTCCCTTTTACCCTCTTAACTTTAAGCTTGACGGGACTTAAAACGACAAACCAATCTTTATCTTCATCTTTAAATAAATGGCTTAGATCAGTTAAATCTGGCCCTTTATCTCCATCTCTAAAATTAAACCCTGAAGACTGTATCGTTTTTTCATTCCCGTCAATTTTACAAAATGCCCAGTAAATTTCACTTTTGTATTTTTTGTCCCAAAGCACTGTGGTATCCCGCACCGAATAGATTTTAACATCAGTTTTATCCTGAGCCTTCGCAGATAATTGAACCACTAGGGCGATTAAGAAAAGTGTAAATTTTACAGGCATAAATTTAATTGATTAGCGCAATAGCTTCTATTGATCAAGAGGAAGTCTTTTAGGTGAAAGCAGCCAGGAAATTCCATCTTCTTCCTGCTTTACATGCCAAATGACAATTCCAAATGCATCTTCGTTTGAAGTAAATTCAAAAAGCATAAATGGAGGTACCCATATTAATTCAATTTCTCCGTCGCCTGCCCATCCTGCTTTTTTGAATAATTCAGAGGCCACTTTGATGTATTCCTCAGCGTTTGATAAAAAATGTGCTGGTTTAAATGTGAAATTTAAGTTGTCAATATACTCATGTGTGAAAAGCCTGAAATTTCTTAATTCATTTGGCTCATACTTAATCACTTCTTCTTTTTTTATTGAATATGCCATTTTTTGCTCAGGTTGTGTTTTGAAGCACCATCAGGTTCAGAGTTTCGCCTTTATAAACAGCTGTTCTCCGAAGACATTTTTATAGTCATAATTTCCTTTTGAAATTAACGGGAATTTCAAACAAGATCTGATTTAAGTTTCAATTAAAAAAATCGTATTGTGGCTTTTTATTTTCACCAAATCAGGACGTAAACCAAAGATCAGCTGCCCGCCTGGTCAATTCCTCATTTGCATCTTGTTCAGAAGCCCAAGCCACAAACCCGTCCGGGCGTATCAATACAGTGCTCAAGCCTAACTGTTGTTTCGCTCTGCGGTAAACATATTTCAATTGGTCGCCGTATTCAGTTGCCAGCGTTTTAAGTAATGTATTCCCGCCAAAATCAAGCAATATCCACAGACCGTCCTGCATTAACCCACCAATTGCAGTACCATCTTCGAACTCAAAGTTGGGAACGCTATGGCCAATTAAAGGATGCTCATCCGAACGCTTATAGTGTGTAGAAATGCCCCATATCCTTCCGGCAAAATAGGTAGCACCATCCCTGGTATTTATAAGTTCCCTTACAATCGAATTCAATGCCCGGGCCGCAGGATCTGGTTTCATGATGGCCACTTGCGCACGCGACCAATCCAGAACATTTACTCCAATCGGATGTCTTTCAGCCTGATAAGTATCCAGTAAGCCCTCTGATGCTTTATTTTTGACAACAGCGGCGAGTTTCCAACCAAGGTTCATGGCATCCCCCAGTCCAAGATTTAACCCCTGCCCTCCCAGCGGTGCATGGATGTGCGCGGCATCACCGGCTAAAAACACCCGTTCGTTGCGGTAGGTAGTAGCCTGCCTTGCGCGATCAGTCCAGGTGGTTGCGATATGCAGTGCAGTAATCGTCACATCGGTGTCAGAGATCCGGCGCAATAATTCCTGAGCGTGTTCAAGCGTAACCGGCTTTCCTGATTTATGAAATTCTCCCCCATCAAAATCCTGCATGACGAGGTAATCTGGCTGGGATAACAGATACATACCTGTTGCGGTCACATTTCGCCCTGGATTGAGTTTCTCCGGATCGGCAATTGTAACATGAGTAGAGTAGCCGGTAAATTCGGGCTCAGTACCGGCAAATTCAAAACCACCGGTTTTACGAACCATACTCCGGCTTCCATCACAACCTACAAGCCATTTGCTTTGAAATGATTGGTCAACCGACTGAACGGTTACCTCATCTCCGTTTTGCTTAAAATGAGTCAAGCCAAGCCCACGCCTGATCACCACTCCCAGTGCTTCTGCTCTACTCGTCAGCATCTTTTCAAGTTCTTCCATTTCAGAAATCAAACTGACCTCAGTAGCGCTTGACAAGCGATATTTCCATTGTGAAAACTCAACATTGTCAACATTAAATTGAATGCCGGCAAAATGTCCTCCGGGACGTTGAGGTGCTGACAATTGCGGACCTGTAGTTGAAGTGATATGTGGTTTCTTTATGCTTTTATGTAGTTGTAGCTCTTTGAGCAAGTCACGGCGATAAAGTGCCTCAATAGTAGGTGCCGAAAGACCGCGCATCCCGAAAGGAAGTTTCTTCAGTGGGGAGCCGGGATCTTTTTCCTTTTCCAGTATCAGAACTGAACATTTGGCCAGCGCCAGCTCACAAGCCAGGAAAAGACCTACCGGACCTGCACCAGCAATGATGACATCGTAAATAAAATTCTCTTGTATAGATTTTGTGTTTTCAAGTGTTGTTTTCATATTAAATGATTGAAACACAAAATTCTGGAATGTTCCTGCGCTAGGCTTGTATAAATGCGACAAAGTCGCTCCCTAAGATCTGCTTTCCTTCTTTTGCTTTTCGTGCGAACACTCCTGGTGTGCTCCCACTATAACGCTTAAACTCCCTGCTGAGGTGAGGTTGGTCCGAGTAACCCAGCTCATGAGCTAAACTGGAGAGGTTCGTATCCGGATCATGCCATAATCTGTTCCGGACCTGCTCAAAGCGCATCAGACCAGAAACATCTTTAACAGTATGACCAGAGGATTGTTTAAAGTTCCTTTCCAGTGTACGAACCGTTGCATGAGCCGCCTCCGCAACCTTACTTACCGGCATGGTGCCTTTTGCTTCCCTCATTGCAACACCCGCTTTAAATAACATGCTATTCATAGACACCTCCGACCGCATATCCAGAAAATACTGTTTTACCCGGGCCAGCGCTTCATCTACCCTCCCATCATGTATTGATTTTTTCAAAGCAGATTGGAGCTGAGTGATGGGATGCTCGAATAGCTGTACACCAGCTTTACCTGAAGGTAAGCCAAGCAAATCAAATACCGTCCAGGGAAAGCACCTCACCCCAATGATCTCTAAACAGTTTTTCGCATAAAAATTAACAGGCTGATTGAGCAGTCCCATCATAAACGGTGATGGCAAGGCCTGCAGACTTCCGTTGTAAAAAGTGCTGCAGTCAGCTCCGAAATGGAAAATAATTTCTACATAACCATCAGGTACAACTTCAAATTCCGATTGTTTTTCTCCAAATTCTCTTCTATTGTACCAGAAGCATTTTATCGTGTCCCGTAACTCTTCCGGAGGTTCAAATTCCTGGTGATGCATTTTTAAAGATAGCAAATTTGTCTGACCCGCCACTCAGCATCAAAGTAGTCAGGATATAAATATTTTCCTGCAAGTGTAGCGTTGTCCAAAACATTTACGTTCTTCATTAAAAAAACCACATATCTCTCAAATTATGAAATACCTTTATTTACTCTGTTTTGTTATACTCTTGTCATCATGTAAAAAGGAACAGGCATATGGTCCTTTTAACCTTAGAAATGGGCAGGAAGTGGAATTATCTGTGGATCACCGATATGGAGCAATTAATGATCAATTGTTAATATTACCACAAAATAAATATGCTGAAGCATCTCTGCATGGATTCGATAATAGAAAACCTGGCTACATGTATCGTGTCAAAGCCCGCTTCCATAAAGAAAAAGTGCCTCTCCAGGATGCTGCCGACAGGTGGTTTGATTTCATCAGGGTGATCAGTGAAGAAAAGTATCAGGGAAATGAATCGTTTGATATCCAGCTGATCCATCATTATATACCTGGCGGGCAATCAGTTATGCTCAGCAAAGAAAATGAAAAGTATGTATATATTAAGGATAAATTGCAGCTTACTTACAGCAGTCCGGAAGTAAAAACCAAATTGGAGGAAATCTGGCAAAATGTAGTGGAAATGAGAGAGAATTGGGCAAATGGCAAACCTTCTGCCGGTCCAAAATGGAAATTCATCACCGCAACTGTTACCCACGATCCTGCTAACTTTGGAAAGGCCTATTTGGTACAAAAGATCGAATTTACGAAATAGGTCATCCAACGTTTATTCAAAGTTTCATCACATTTAAAGAGAGGTGCCAAAAAATATAGCACCTCTCTTTCATAAAAACCTCTTTGGTATAAAAAGAAGGTTATCCCCCCTTGCCAGCTTTACTTCTTTGTTCCTTCAATCGCATACACCATAGGAATGTGATTTTCTAAATGTTTGATCCTGTATTTTCCAGGTTCAAATTCAAGGGTCTGATTGAAACAGTTGTATGGAGAATAATCAAATTCATCAAAGGAGTTAATTTCTATTCCGTTTTTAATTAAGCTGTTTAACACTTCACTCATGCCGTGGTTCCACATGATGTATTCCAATTGAAGGTCTGCATTCCTGTCTGCATAAGTTCCTTCTTCCATCTCTATGATCTCTCCTGTGTTGAAATAATTGTATTTAATTTTCTCAAAGTCATCATCAAACATCCAAACCACCGGATGGAACTCCACAAACACAAACTTCCCTGTTGGTTTTAAGAATTGAGCAATAACTTTTGCCCATTTATCCAGATCAGGTAACCAGCCAATGGTTCCATAACTGGTAAAAACAAGATCAAATTGACCCGTTAAATGTTGAGGCAGATCATAAATATCACAACAGATAAAAGTTGCATTTACATTTGTTTTCCCAGCGAGTTCATTTGCACTTTTAATGGCTTTATCAGACAGATCAACTCCTGTCACCTCTGCTCCTAACCTCCCCAAAGAAATGGTATCCTGTCCAAAATGACATTGTAAATGCAAAATGCTTTTACCTTTAACATCACCAAGAAGAGCTAGTTCAATAGCATTTAGTGATGACTTGCCTTTTAAAAAACCTTCAACATCATAGAAATCCGATTTCAGATGTGCATCAGTTCTATTGTTCCAGGATTGTTTATTGATTTCAATATAATTACGTTCGGTTTCCATTTATTCTTTTTTGGTTCTAATTGTGATATCAACGATTTGATCAGGCCATTACCGCCACTATTTGTAAAGCCTGATACCCTAAGTCCTGATCTCCTTTTATTTCTATATGTTCTGAAACCTGATTTGGCCTTAAGCTTTTCGAGAACAGTTTCCAGGCAGTGTCCGGGTCAATGGTTACTGTTGCATTTGCGTTGAGGTTAGGCTCCTTATTCAATATCCAGCCAGTTTCAGTCTTCACAATATTCCATTGTCCACCAATTTCCGTGCTCACGATTAAGGAAACAACAGTCCCATTCTCTGCTGGTACATCTTTATAAGTATGAGGAAAGGCGAACATAAAAGTAT
Organism: Pedobacter caeni; assembly: GCF_900129215.1. Classification (GTDB taxonomy): domain Bacteria; phylum Bacteroidota; class Bacteroidia; order Sphingobacteriales; family Sphingobacteriaceae; genus Pedobacter; species Pedobacter caeni. The sequence goes on from NZ_FQUQ01000001.1 coordinate 921,763, forward strand.
CAAGAAAAGGATAAAACAACTCCTTGGTCATGATTCCTTGTTTGCCTACGGCATCCCGGATTTGTTGTTGGTGCAAAAATTTCTCTGTGTATTCCCTCGCGATATGAAACCAGTTGGCAGAAGTTTCCTGTCCTGCCCATGCCACTGAAAATATGGCATTCTCAAATGGGTCAAGTGAATTAAGATGGGTGATATACTCATGACCTGTCAACTCCAGAAGAGATTTCAGCACAGTAGGACTAAATCTTTGAGCCGCATTTGTCCAGGTCATGTTCAAATTGTTGAGAAATGAGGTCAGCTCCTGATAAGAGTTAATGTTTTCAGCTTTCTCTCCAAAATAACCGTCTCTTGATATAGACAACGCTCTTAAATTACCGTCAAGCAAATGAGCGGCAACATCTTTAACTTTCCATAGTTTTGCCACTGTTGGTGCATGCCATTCCTCATCTGTTAAAGAATCCAGCAGGTTGATCAGCATCCGGTCCAGCAAAGGGAACAAATGCAAGGTCTCTATTTCTATTTCTTTGTCCATATGGTGCCGAAAGTTAATTAAAAAAACACTCAGTCACGGAATTTACAACCTCATTTTACAGATTAAGAAATATTCTACAATTATTTCCATCTTTGCAAAACGATATGCAAGACTATATTTTTGAAATTCAACTAAAAGTAAGAGATTACGAGTGTGATATACAAGGCGTTGTAAACAATGCCGTTTATCAGAATTACTTAGAACATGCGAGGCACGAATACCTGTCATCAAAAGCAATTTCTTTTAAGGAGCTGACAGAGAAAGAAATCCTTTTAATGGTGTCCAGAATAGAAATGGATTTTAAAAACTCATTGACTTCAGGTGATACTTTTACTGTGAAACTAAAGATCGAACGTCAGGGACTGAAACTGATCTTCTTTCAGGATATCTTCCGACATTCAGATGATGTTTTATGCCTGAAAGCCAAAGTGGAGGTGATTGCCAAAATAAATGGTAAGCTGAGCCGCGGAGAGATTTTTGACACTTTACTCCTTTAATATCCGTAAACAGGATAGCGCCTCGTCAGGATACTCCATAGCCCCCATCAGGCGATTTAAAGTATAGAAAATGCAGATAAAGAATAAAGTCCTCCTATATACCATTTTAACAAATTTGCTGGCAGGCAATACCATTCTGATTTTAGCAGGTTTAGCCTCTTCTACCGGCGAAATCAATTACTGGTTAATGTTGGGGTTATCTGCCGCCTGTATACTCGTGTATGCAGCTGTTTTTAAGTATGTAAACCTTCAGAAATTCAGCACCCTGAAATTAGGGATCACCTCGGTGCTTTGTTGTATGCTGATCATCACCCTGGGAAATTCAATTGCACTGCTGCTTAAAGATCCTGCTGATTTTGCAGGAAACCTGGGTCCTGTGTTGTTCATGGCAATTGCAGGAAACATCATCCTGTTTCCCCTTTCAGTGGGTATAGGGCTCTTAAATCTATATTGGTTCAACAAGGTAAAACACCTGGGATAAATAAGACAAAGTATCAGGAATAAAGATTTTACTCCTGATAATCAATAATGGTATAGCTAATTCCGGAGCTGTCCAGGTAACTCTTCAGTCCTTCCAGCCAGTTCCATAAATATGAAGTACTAAACTGACAGACATAGATACCATCTGTTTCAAATATGGTAATCAGGTTGGGCATCTGGTGGGTATTTTCCGGATGTCTGAATTGCCGGTGTTGCTTCCCCAGAAAGTCATATTTCTTTTCAAAATAGGGATTCCGTTCCAGAAGATCGATCATCTCCTGAATTTGTCTGGCACTAAAATCAGCTTTTATTTTATATTCAAATCCCATTTCTTAAGCTTTAAACAACATTACTTGCGCTTTAAACCACACTGCACCTGATTAATTCTCTAATCTTGCAGCGATCATCAAAAAGATAGGCCTTCTGTTTTCATCTTTCATTTCCGGATAAGCCATTAGAGTTTCCTCAGATGGCTTTGGTTCAGAGATGCGCTGGATCAGGAATTCGGAATCCAACAGCGTATTAAACACCGTTTCCAGGGTTCTGTGATACTTCGTAACAGTATGCCCAAGGAAACTGGTATGCCTGATTCCCTCCTGCTGATAATGATCTACCGGCCAGTGTAACCTGTTTCCTGCGTCATCAAAGGTCCAGTCTTGCTCAGGTCTGGAAGTAAAGATGGGATGTTCCTGAGAAAAGATAAAGCTTCCACCCGCTTTAAGACAATGCTTTATTTTCTGACAGGTCAGGTTAAAGTCTTTCACATAATGAAATGCCAGGGAGCTGATCACCACATCAAATTCCTGAATCGAAAAATCAATATCTTCAATGGCCATCTGATGGTATTCGATGTCAAGACCTGCAGACTTCTCTTTTGCGCTTTCCAGCATTTTGGCAGAAAGATCAATTCCAACCACTCTTTTTGCACCCTGCTCCTTTGCATAGATACAATGCCAGCCAAAACCACAGCCCAGGTCAAGAACTGATTTCCCATTAAAATCTGGTAGCATTTTTTGCAGTACATGCCATTCTCCCGCAGCATTTAGCCCTTCCACTGATCTTGGCATATTGCCATAGTTTATAAAAAAATCCGGATCATCATATTTATTTTCTCTCATACCGTATTCTATTGTGCCTCGAAAATTTGGTGGCTTTCACAATTTAACATTAGCTTTAGTAAACAAAGATGCTCATCATTTGTTGAGTATCCATCTATTTATTTAAAACCAAACACTACATGAAAACAATTCTCAGTTTCACAATTACCTTATTTTCCCTGGCCTTATTTAGCTGTAACAGTCAGAAGGCAGGGAACAATGCGCAACAGCAGACCAATCCTGAACCAAAAACAGTGCTTGGTGGCGACAAAGACGATCATGGTTGTAAACCTTCTGCCGGTTACCAGTGGTCGGCGATAAAACAGGAATGTATACGCCCATTTGAGTTGTCAGACAAGCTGAAAGACCTTACAGACGATACGATGGCCGCCTTCCTGCTCTTCTCTGAGAATAAAAAACAAGTAGAGATCTTTGCAAAGGATTTTAAAACCCCATTGGTGATCAGTGCCTCCGAAAATGAGGTATACATATCAACCGATAAAGTTTACAAACTACAAAAAGACGCACAAAATCATTGGGTACTGTATAAAAATGAAGCCGGAAAAGAAAAAGCCGTTCTGCAACAAGGTTAAGCTAACTTCTTTTTAAAAAACGCTTCCTGTTAAAAAAGAACTTCTCTTTAAAACAAACAGCCCGCTGAAATTCTCTTTCCAGCGGGCTGTTTCGTAAAAGCTTAATCAGGTTTACCAGGCAATGCCATAATCTTCTCCATGGTTACTCGAACCGCCCCAGAGACTGCCATGTTTCCAGTCAAAATAAATCGCATTTATTGGCCCGCTGGTACGGTCACTGAAACTCAGCGTATACCCCATTCGTTTTAGTTCCTCCCTTGCAGCCGCTGTAGTATTGCTATTTAACAACATCTGACCCGGCTTAGGCTTACGGTCTTCTGTTTTTGTGCCTCCCAATGAGAGCCATAACTGGTTGGTATTCATATTTGCTGCTTCCGAAGCCTGTTGTACATTCATTCCAAATTCTGTTACATTTAAAAAGAACTGCAATAAGTTCTGGTCCTGTGTATCTCCGCCTTGTACCGCCGAAGACAAAAATGGTTTCCCTTCTTTAAGTGCCAGTGATGGCGATAAGGTTACCCTTGGTCTTTTTCCCGGAGCCACTACATTGAATGGATTCAGGGTAGAATCCAGTACAAAACTTTGCATCCGCTGGCTCATTCCTATACCCGTTTCACCCGCAATGCAGGCGGGCAGCCAGCCACCACTTGGCGTTACCGATACCACCCAGCCTTCTTTATCAGCGGCTTCTATCGAAGTTGTTCCTGCCCATAACCGTTCATGGTACAAATCATCCGGCGAGTTATTCAGCTTACCCATATCATGTTTAGGTGCAAAATTCCGTTTGGTGGTGTCCATTTCATAACCTCTCTTTTTAAGAAGGTCCAGATAAGGATTTACCTTAACGCCTTGAAAAGGATAGGGATTTCCCGGACCGATTTCAGGATTATTTTTGTCAGACTGAATCAATTGTGCCCTTTGTTTGGCATATTCTTTACTCAACAGACCTTTTATCGGCCCTTTTGGACTGGTAGCAGGATCGCCATAATAAAAATCACGGTCTGCGAAGGAAAGGTTCATGGCCTGATATAGCGTATGAATGTACTTCGGACTATTGTAGCCCATACCTTTTAGGTCAAAATTTTCCAGGATATTTAAAGCCTGTAACATGGCTGGTCCTTGAGTCCATTGCTGTAATTTATAGACATCAACGCCTTTATAATTTACAGTCAGAGGTTCTTCTTCCAGAGGTTTCCACCTGGCAAGGTCTTCCATCGTGATCAGGCCACCCTGCTCCTGGCAACCGCGAACAAATTCTTTGGCAATGTCTCCCTTATAAAACCGGTCGTAAGCCGCCATTAATGCCTGTTTTCTATTTTTTCCTTGTTTAAGTGCTGTTTTTTCGGCTTCCACCATTTTAGTCAGCGTAGCCAGCAGGTCTTTTTGTACAAAGATCTCCCCTGCTTCCGGTGCTTCTCTTTTTTCTCCTGAATGGGTCAGAAATACCTTTTTACTATAAGGCCATTGTTTGATCAGTTCTTTTCCCCGCTCCATGCTGTTTGCAGCCTGTGCTTCTATAGGATAACCTGCAGCCATCTCCATTGCAGGCGCAAGAACCTGTTCCAGGCTCAATGTTCCGTAATTAATCAGCATATAGATGAGTCCGCCTGGAGTACCCGGTGTTGTGGCAGCAAGCGCTCCATATTCAGGAGGAAAATTGTATCCTTTGTTTTTAAAGAAATCTACTGTGGCCCCTGTTGGTGCCACCCCCATAGCATTAATGGCAATTACCTTTTTAGTTTTGGGATTATAGATCAGAACCTGAGTTTCTCCGCCCCAGCTTAGCGTATCCCACATCGTACAGGTTGCGGCAAGCATCGCACAGGATGCATCGACCGCATTACCACCTTTTTGAAAGATCATTGCCCCTGCGGTAGCGGCTAAAGGTTTACCGGTAATGGCCATCCAGTTGCGGCCATGTAAAACTGGTTTTTGTGTCTGTTGTGCCGATAATGGCAATATGGACGCTGCGGATAGGAACAGTGCCGAGATGATGTGTTTCATAAAAATCGATAAGAACTTAAAATTACTTATTTTTGAAAGAAGCCCCAAGAACAATGTCCCTCTGCCTGTCACAATATAGCTACCGGTTTGCTGTGCGTTATCGTCCATCAGCTGTCCGCTAATGGACAGTAAAAATTAAGGACGTTGCTAATTCACTTATTAAAAGCAACATAGCAAGGAAATTAAAATTGGCATACCATTCGTTCCTAGGAAATCAAATCAAGCACTATGTTTAAACTGAACTTCAAAATTGCCTTCAGAAATCTTTGGAAAAATAAAGGATATGCATTTATTAATATCCTTGGATTGTCTGTTGGTATGATGAGCTGTATCCTTATTTTCATTTTTATCCGTCACCAGTTGAGTTTTGACAGTGGTTATAAAAACCAGGACCGTATCTATCGTTTTGTGACCGACTGGAAATACAGCAATTTTGAAGACCATACTCAGGGCGTTCCGGTTCCGCTTGCTGATGCGGCAAGGAATGAATTTGCTGCTTTCGAAAAAGTGGCTCCCATTACAAAAAGCAACAACGTGATCCGCATTAAGGACGAATACGGCAAGGATCTCGTAAAGATGTCAAAGGAGATTTATTATACTGAACCTGATTTTTTCGATATTTTCGACATTGGCTGGATCGCCGGTACGCCAAAAGAGGCCATCAAGGAACCCAATACGGTGGCACTTTCTGAAAGTACGGCGAAGCTTTTTTTCGGATCTGCAGAAAAGGCAATGGGGAAAAGCGTCTACTTTGGAACAAAGACCATTCTGAAGGTTGCCGGTGTGTTCAATGACCTTCCTGAAAATAGCAGTTTCACTTTAAACATAGTGGTCAGCAATGCAAAGAATCCAAATAAAAGATGGGCGGCATGGGATTCCGTAAGCTCAAATATAGAATGTTATGTTTTGCTGAAAGATGGAGTCTCTCTTTCCGATCTGGACCAGCCAATGCAAAAATTCAATACCAAATATTATAAACGTAAAAATATCTCAGGTAATCAAACGAATTCATTGCAAGCCTTAAAGGACATTCATTTTAGCGATAGATATGGCAATTTTGCCAATCGGACTGTCACTAAAAAGGAAATTTATGGGTTGGCAATCATTGGCCTGTTCCTGATCCTTACTGCCTGCATTAATTTCGTCAACCTGGCCACTGCTCAGGCCATCAACAGGTCTAAGGAAGTCGGTGTCCGTAAAGTAATGGGCAGTAAGCGCAATCAGCTGGTACTTCAGTTCCTGACAGAAACCTTCTGCATCACTTTTCTTGCTTTACTAGTTGCCTGCGTGTTAACAGAATTTGCCTTACCGCAGATGGAGCAATTGTTTAAGGCGAGGATGTCTTTCAGTATGCTTGAGCATCCTGTAATCTTCGTCTTCCTCTTCCTGCTGGTCACTCTGGTTAGTTTGCTTGCCGGATGTTACCCCGCACTGGTGATGTCTGGCTTTAGCCCGGCACTGGCCATCAAGAATAAAGTAACCGTCAACTCCGGAAGCCTGAGTCTGCGTAAGGTGCTTGTAGTGGTACAGTTTGCAATTACGATCATCCTGGTGATTTCCACCTTGATCATCTTACAACAGATGAAATACATCAGAGAAAAACCGCTGGGTTTTAATAAAGAAGCGGTATCTATGGTTTCTATACCCGGAGATAGCCTGAGTATGACCAAATACGATACTTTCAAGGAAAGAGTTTTGCGTATCCCGGGGGTAAAAATGCTGAGCTATGGTCAGAAAGCACCTTTGTCTTCGGATATGCAAACCACTAATTTCTCTTACAACGGAAAAATAAATACCGATTTTGAACTCAGACTGTACTCAGCCGATGAAAATTATTTTAAGCTTTTTGATCTGAAATTTGTTGCCGGAAAAGGATTCCGAAAAAGCGATACGATATCCGGTTACGTAGTCAATCAGACCTTCCTGAAGAAAATCAATGTATTAAAGCCTGAAGATGCTTTGGGCAAAATAATCGATCAGAATGGAAGAAAGGCAGCAATTGTAGGAGTTTTAAAAGATTTCAATGACCAGAGCCTTCAACAAAGCATTTCTCCTCTGGCCATTTATAGTGAAAAGGACAATTATTATAAAGTTGCCATAAAGATTGATAGTAAACAGGTGTTTAACACCATGCAAAACGTAGAAAACTTATGGAACGCCACCTTCCTGTCACATGTGTATTATGCAGAGTTTATAGACGATACGATCAGGGGCTACTACGAAAATGAGCGGGTCATGGGTGTCCTCTTCCGCGTCTTTGCAGGGGTGATCATTTTTATCTCTTTCATTGGCCTCTTCGGACTGATTTCTTTTGTGGCTTCCCAGAGAACCAAAGAAGTGGCGATCAGGAAAGTGTTGGGTGCCTCCACACTGGAAGTAGTTAAAATGCTCAACAGTTCCTTTCTGATCATGGTATTCATTGCCAATCTGGTGGCCTGGCCACTGGCTTACCTGTTTGTGTCCAAATGGTTATCTGGTTTTGCCTACCGCACAGAAATCAGCATCTGGCCTTTTGCACTGGCGATGTTGACCTCTATGCTGCTTACGCTGATTACCGTCAGTATCCGTTCCTATAAGGCAGCAACAACCAATACCATTGATGCACTTAAATACGAATAAAACCTTAAACACAAATAGAACATTAAGTGCAATAAAACCTTAATTATCAATAAAATAAGGCCTAATGGAACAGTTTTTCCTTTAAAGCGGCATATCTGGTCCTTCCAATAGGAAGGATCTCGCCGTTTTCAAGTAAAAGGTGGTATTTACTTCCTGAGCCGACGGTGATTTTCATAGACTGCCCGATCGGGACAATATAAGACTTGTGAATCCTTTCAAAAGAAGCTGGCAGCAATTGCTCCAGCTTCTCCAAAGACTTATCATGGAGTTCCTGTTTGCCATTTTTCAAATGCAGTTCAGAATAAATTCCTGCTCCTTTAATATAAATAAGCTCATTCACATCAATCAGCACAATGTTCCCTGCCCTTTTAACCGCCAGAAAACGGAGCCCATTCTCTTTCTGATTTTCAGCCACAGAAATCCTTTGAAAAGCCTGAGACAACCTGCGTTCATCAAAGGGTTTAGCTACAAAATCAAGCACTCCATATTCAAAAGCAGTGATGGCCTTTTCCGTATATGCCGAAATAATGATGGTATGAAAAGATCCGGAGATCACCGATTTCAGCAACTCAAAACCATCTCTCCCATTTAAGTTCAGGTCCAGCAGCAAGACCTCAATTTCATTGCTTTCAAGAAACAGCAATCCTTCTTCTACAGACTCGCAGATGGTGATGCCCTGCAATTGTGCGCCAAAGAAACTACGGCTCATCCGTTCAATTCTTCCCGCTATGCGGCCTTCATCTTCAACCACTAATATTCTCATTCCGGTGTATAAATTTTGATTTCTGTTTGCCAGCCATTTGTTAAACTCCGGGAATCAAACTCCCAGCGCGTACCATAACTCTCCGTTAAACGTGCCTGAATGTACTGAAATCCCGTACCCGATGGGCTATCTTTTCTCATCGGTCTGTTTTTGGCGGTAGTGGTTAAAGTATATTTCTTATACCCTTTGCCCCGCTCAAAGCTTAAATTAAAACGGATGATGCCGTCTTCAGGCGGAGCACTATGGGTAATCCCATTTTCCAATGCGGTATGTATAATTGCCGGAGGGATCATATCGGATAGTTCAATGTTTGAACTGGTCCAATCGTAACGGATTTCTTTACGAAACTGCATCACCTTAAGGTGGACCTCACACAGCTCAATCTCCTTACTTACAGCAACTAATGTAGCATCCGAAATCTGGTTAAGGATGTCAAATTCTGCCGCCAGCGCCTGAACAAAAAGTGCACCTTCCTTTGGCGATTCCTCCACCCAGTCTATCAGAGAGGTTAAGGTATTCTTGATAAAATGAGGCTGGATATGTTTCTTTAACAATTCCAGTTTTAACCGGGCAGACACCAGCAATGATGTTTGATGCGCCATTTCTACTTCCCTGGTCCTGATGGCCTGCAGGTACAGCATGCAAAGCACAATAATTGTAAAACTGATAAACAGCCCAAAATCATAATACAGGAAGAAATTCCCGATAGCACTAAGGAGCAGTCCGGCCAGAACAATTCCTGCTCCCTTCTCTTTCTGAACAAGCGCATTGATCACTACCGCAAAGGAGGCAAACCACATCGCATAACTGAAATATATGGCTGTTAAATCGTATTCTCTGAAATGAGAAACATAGATACAGAGCAATACCAGAAGCAATATCCCCATCAGGAAGCCTCTTCTTTTGAATGAAAACTGAATTGTAAAATATAAAGGTACCAATAGTGAAATGGCAAAAGTAAGCCAGCCGATGGTCTCCAGTCTCAAATAAAAACGGGTATATGGAATCGCAATGTAGAATTTGATGTACTCGACAATCAATAAGGCAAAAAACAGAAAGCAGGTTATACAACAGATCAGTATCGCATACTCCTTGCGGTTGCTGTTGATGAACAGGAAGAAATAATATACCGCAGCAATCAGAAATGCACCTGCCATCAGGTTCATAAAAGACATGATGATCAACGGCTCCTGCAAAATGCTGCTATAGCTTTGAATTCTTAGCCCCAAGCGGCGCTGCGTATGCTGTTCATAAGATTGTGAAGTCCTTAATGCCAGCAAATGACTCCCATTTGTGGCCAGGGAGTCCGGGATCAGAAAACAAGTGGTTACGATACCAGGCAACTCCGCGGTTGACCCGCTTACTTTTCCATTTTCTCCGATTTTATGGCCATCCCAGAACACCTCGAAAGCACCGAAATTATGAATCAGTATCCCTAAATGTTCTGTAGTCGCAGATCTGTTCAGGGATATATCTGTCCTCAGCCAAAAAACCTGTGTTCCCGTTTGTCCGCGTTCCTGGTTCCATCCCTTCAAGCTGAGCCCTTTTCCGGCCCAGGCCGGATCATCACCTTGCTTATAAGCCGGCTCAGAGAACTCATAAGTTACCTTGTTTTTACAAGAGCATAAGACCAGAAGAAGCGCTATCAATATCGGGAATCGGAACATGTGGTAAAGTTAAGATGAATATAAGAGAGAAAAGTGTATTACGCAAGGCCATAGAGCAGTTCACATGTTTTCTCCTGAAATAAAGCCTTCTGGACATTAATCTTGCAGCATATATCAGATCACATCATGAAAACACGACTCTTTCTGCTCTTTGCAATTCTTTGTTTCAAGGCCACTGCACAGCAGCCATCTTCTAAACAGCAGGAAACTCCCAGACAGCAGCCTTCCTCCCAACAACAACTATCTCCTAAAGCGCAATTATCTGCCGGAAAAAATAAGGGGATCATCACGGGCCGGTTAACCGATCAGCACAGTAAAGTCCCCATAGCCTATGTAACCATCTCCATTAAAGACCAGACTGCCCAATCTGTTGCCGCCGCTATGACCAATGAAAAAGGCTCATTTAAAATTGACGATCTCCCATTTGGTACTTTTAATGTAGAATTCAGGTTTATGGGCTATCAGCCATTGATAAAATCCATCACGCTCAGTGCCACCGAAAGCACCGCAGAGCTTGGCACCTTGTCTCTGCAGGAAGACAAAAACCTGTTAAAGGAAGTAACGATCAACAGCGAAAAATCAATACTCAGTTTAAAGCTGGATAAAAAAGTATTTGAAGTTGGAAAAGACATTTTATTGCAAAGCGGCTCTCTTACTGAACTGCTCAACAGTGTGCCCTCCGTTTCGGTAAGCCCATCGGGAGTCCTGAGCCTCAGAGGAAACAGCAATGTCTTTGTGCTCATTAACGGCCGCCGTTCCGGACTTACACAAAGCAGCGCACTCGAGCAAATTCCTGCCGATCATATCGAAAGGATTGAGGTCATCACCAACCCCTCTTCCAGGTATGACGCTGCAGGTTCTGCGGGGATCATCAATATCATTCTGAAGAAAAACAAGAATAGCGGGTTTAGCGGACAGGTAAGGCTCGTTGCTGGTCTGCCTAACGATTCCAGGGTTGTCCCAAGTCTCAATTACAAGTCAGACAAGGTTAATCTGTTCTCCACTTATGGATTTAGAAATACCGATTACAATGGCCTCTATCATACTCAACAAACCGTCACAGACAAAGGAATCACTGGCAATGGGTTACCCACCTATATGAATCAGGTACAGCACGAGGACCGTCATGATGATGGAAACTTATTCTACATTGGAGCCGATTATTTCATCAATGCACAGCATACCATTACCGCTGCTTTTCTTAGAAATGCAACCAAAGATCACGACAAAACAGCTTTAAATTATGATTACAGTGGTTCAGCCTCTACAGACAGTACCATCCTGCGCAAAGGAGAATCTAAAGAGTCCAGAAATTACAACCAGCTGGAATTTAACTATACCAGAACTTTTAAAGATCCCGGGAAAAAACTGACGGCAGACATGCAGTACGATTTCTGGAACAGCGATAAAAACTGGAACCTGAGTACCACCAGGTTGTCGCCAGTAGTAACGGAAAGAGCTCCGATCAGAACCGGATCTATAGGTTCAAGTAAAGATTTCCTTGTGCAAACTGATCTCGTGCAACCACTAAACACCAGGTCAAATCTCGAACTGGGATTGAAACTGGAAAACAGACTAGTCAGCACCGACTTTAAAGCAGAGCAACAACTGCAGGATTCATGGCAGATCATAGATCACATCGACAACAAAATGGATTATAGTGAACTGATTGGAAGTGCTTATACCCAGTTTAACAGTAAAATCAAGAAGTTCTCTTATTTGTTAGGCTTACGTGCCGAAGCCACAAAGATCAGGATCGAAGATCTCGGAGAGCTCTTTAACAGGAAAAAAGATTACCTGCGCTTATTTCCAACCTTTCATACCAGCTATGAGTTTGAAGCAGGTTCTGCTTTACAGTTTAGCTACAGCAAACGCATCAACCGGCCTTCCCTCAACCTTTTGTACCCCTTTAACGAACTCACAGATTTCAATGCTCAGTTTGTGGGTAATCCAGACCTGAATCCATCCTATGCAAATGTGTTTGAACTCAGCTTCTTAAAAAAATGGGGAACATTCACCTTCAATCCTTCTCTCTACTACCAATACATCAAAAGCCCGATACAAGACTATACCTATAGAAATTCCAATGGCATTTTTATCAGCTCAGCCGTCAACATAGACCAGGAAGTAAGACGGGGTGTGGAATTGAGCATCTTGTTTAATCCCCTTAAAATGCTGTCACTAAATATGGAATTGAATGTCTATCAATTTGAACAAGCCGGAGCATTTGGTACCCAGGATTTTAATTTCTCCGGTGGAGCCTCTACTGCCCGTCTGGCTGCACAGGTAAAGCTTCCTGCACAGTTTGGATTGCAAGGGCGATACAATTTCAGCGGAGCACAAAGCAATGCGCAAAGCCGTACAAATGCGATTCATTTCGTGGATCTTGGTTTAAGCAAAAGCTTGCTGAAGAATAAAGCGACATTGGTTTTAGATGGGACAAACATTCTAAACAGCAGGAAAACAAACACCTTAACCAGAGGGGAGAATTATGTATTAAACCAGATCAGTCGCCGGGATGCATCCAGATACCGGCTAAGTTTTGTCTACCGCTTTAATGGGAAGGAAAACCAATCTGTACGCCAGGCAAAAACCGGAAACAGGAACTAAGCTACAATCGGAAACCGGAACTAAGCAAAGACCGGAAACTGCAATTTGATACCTTCAAACTATTGGGAGCTGATCCCAGGCCCAATAGTTTTTTTGGCAACAGCTACCGGTTTTCGATGGCCTCCTGTAATTTTCTTTGCCTGGCCTTACGGAGAAAGCGGAAAAGCAGTAAGCCAATCAGCAGGGTAATGATCCCTTGTATCAGTACGGTATCAGGTGTTCCGATCAATTGAGACATCGTTCCAATCAGCAGTCCCCCTAAAGGTTGCATTCCAAAAAATGCCATGGCATAAAAACTGATCACCCTTCCCCTCATGGCCGGATCTACGGTAGTTTGAATGAGGGTATTACTGATGGTAATCTGCGACATCATCCCGAAACCAGACACTGCTGCAAAGATCAGCGCAACCGGATAATAAGTGCTGTGTGAAAATAAGACCAGACCGGCGCCAAATATCAGGGTGCTGATGGCCAGAATTCGCCTCAGGTTTCTGCCGGGTTTCAGAGAAGCCAGAAAGATTGCACCAGAAAAGGCACCCAGTCCGATCACACTGTCGATCACTCCAAACGTAGAGGCCGTGCCTTTAAAAATGTCTTTCGCATATACCGGGATCAGCGTGCTGAATGGCAGCACAAACAGGCTGATCAATGCCAGCATAATGAGCACATAAGAGATAGCAGGTGTTTTTCTGATGTATTGAAAGCCTTCTTTAAGTTCTCCAAAAATATTCTTTGGATGAGGCGTTGCTATAAATTTAGGCAACCTCATCATTAATAAGGAGCCGATTACTGCGATAAAACTGAAAGCATTTAACCCAAAACAAATGTCTTCTCCAAATTTCTCCAGAGCCAGTCCGGCCAGCCCGGGCCCGATCAGCCGGGAAAGGTTCACCATAGAAGAATTCAGCGCCAGTGCATTGGGCAGATCAGCTTTATTTTCTACCATTTCATAAACCAAAGATTGCCTTGCCGGTACATCAAAAGCATTAATAATGCCCAGCATGGCGCTTAAAGCGATAATCTCCCAAACGGAATAGTCCTTAAAGAAAATCAACAAAGTCATCAGTACCGCCTGCACCATTGAAGCCACCTGGGTGAGCAACAAGAGCTTATAACGGTTATATCGGTCGGCCGCCACCCCACCGAGAAAAGAAAATACAAAGGATGGAAACAAGCTGGCAAAGAGCGTCATTCCAAGCATAAAGTTAGAATGGGTTTTCTCATATATCACCCAGCTGACCGCGGTTTTTTGCATCCAGGTCCCAATCAGGGACACAGATTGTCCGGTAAAATATAATCGGTAGTTGCGGCTCTTAAATGCATTGAAAGTACTTATATCCATAATTATTTGTCCCTGAAGGACCGAAAGAATTCATATAAAGGCGGAACAAAAATCGTCGCAGAAATTGAGCCAGAATCCCATGTTTGGGAAAGATCATGAAATTATTACCTCACCTGGCCGGAAGGTTTCAATCTGAGAAATTAATTGTCATGCGATGGAATAAAATGTAGCTTTACCATGCCCGTTAAAAACCGATAATGTCTGTAAAAAAAAGCGTCATGACTGATATTCCGAATCTTCAACTTCTATTTGAAGAAATAAAGAAAGCCTACCAAAGTATAAAAGAGGAAACTGAAAGCAAGGTCGCGTCCTGGTTCTGGGCTGCAGATATGCTACATAGCCTTGAACCATTCTATTTCGAAGAAAACCGGTATAAAAAGGCTAAACAACTAATAGAAGAACCAGCCGACAAAAGCAACAAATACCATTACGGCCTGAATCACTTAAACGAAGTGATTGCGATCCGGCAATACACCGGGCTGAAAAGAGAAGTCTATTATGAGACTTTTTACCTTAGAGAAAGCGACAAAATTGAAACTTATCATTTTGATTATTGGGAAGACAAAAAACTACACAATATAGCGGTATACCATTATCATGATACGCAGTTAATGCGTCATGTCCAGATCGCAGAAGATAGCTGGCATACCTATGACTATCACTATGAACAGGATAAACTTACCAAAAAGCTGATGAAGACCGCTCCCCAGGGTGATTATATCCCTGACGACAGGACCTTCGAATATGAATATGATCAGTTTGGCATCTTAACCGGTATTAAAGAAGGAACACATTTTTACTATAAAAAAGCAGATAAAAAAATCACATTCCCACAACTGACAGATCTCGTTACAGAAAAGCTGTTCGAACTGATCAGAAAGAACCTCCTGGAGCTTAAACCACGGGATGAATTGTTTTGCATTTACCTCAATTACGGAAATGAAGACCTCTTCCCTCCTTCGCTTGCGATGGGAACTGAAGAAGAGCGTAAAAAATGGTCCGCTGAACATGGTAAACGAGCCAAATGGGTAGTATGGAGCCCTGCAGATTACCGCATAAACCACGAATTGGAAATGGATCAGGAAAGCAGCAATCTCTTCGAATTGTACAATCAGGAAACGGAAATGCAGCACAAACACAGCAGTGCTAAAAAGGCAATTGTCGAAGTCGCCCTGAGATTGAAAGCACAGCTCCCGGAGTTTAAGTTACATCAGACCTCAGATTTTGTGGTCCTTGCTGCAGACTATGAAATGGCAGACCTGAAGAAAAACTTTAAACTCATCAACCCTGAGTTATTTGAACAATTCAAAAACGACCTTCTCTTATGATCAAAAAGTTCGACACCATTGCTCATCTCGCCAGTGGCACTTTAAAACAGCAAGATGCTTATCATACACTTGAAACACACAAGGTATTGGAAAAGTTAAACAGCTTCGATCCGATTCTTGCAGGAACAGTGCCCATTGATATTGCAATCGCGGATAGTGACCTGGATGTGATCTGCTGCTATGATGATCCACAACATTTCAGAAATCAGTTGCACCATCATTTCTCCGGATATCCGGGATTCGCTTTGCGGGAAGTAAGCCTGAACGCAATTCCTTCTGTTATTGCCAATTTCAACATCAACAACTGGCCTGTAGAAGTTTTCGGTCAGGCTATCCCCAGCAGGAAGCAAAACGCGTACCTCCATATGATTGCAGAGTATCATTTGCTCATGATCAAAGGAGAACAATTCAAAACACTGATCGTTGAATTGAAAGAACAGGGAATGAAAACAGAGCCGGCATTTGCTAAAGCTTTATGCATCGAAGGCGATCCCTACGAGGAACTATTAAAGTTAAAGCTATGAACCACGTTAAAACCATGAACTAAGGTTAAAATCAGGAACCAGAATTGAAACCATGAACTTCTACAAATTCAAAAACAAACAAATGCCCTGGGGCGACTATGGCAACACTTTGCTTGTCGGATACGCCTTTCATAACGATGATCAAACGCAAATCCTGGTGGAACGGACCGGACCATTCGTACCTCCCGTTTACAATTGGGGAAGAATGCTTTTAATCTCAGACAGCTTAAAACAAGTATTGGAAACAACAGATTTGAAAGGCTTTACTTTTCAAAAAACGGTTTTTAAGAAAATTGTCAATATAGACTGGACAAACTGGGATTTAAATGCAGCTGATCCAAAATCTTACCCTGCTGGTGGCGAACCGGAAAACTATATCCTCAGCCGGAAACATCATCCTGAAACCGCAGATCTGATGGAAGCCATCTGGTGTCTGGAACTGGATGATCAGACGTTAACAGGGAGGCAAAAAGATACATCCGGTAAAACCAATCTTTTCCTAATTGAGAACTCATGGACAGGAAATGATATTTTCATCACTAAAGGAGCGGGATATATTTACTTTTCGGAGAAGGCTAAAACCTGGTTCGAAGCGAATGGCAATGGCTTCGCAAACTTTGAGCCCTTCCAGTCAAAGGTGGCAACTCCTGAAGAAATAGAGATCGCTAATGAATACATCAAACCAATACCACAAAAAGTTGATCCTTTTGCTCATCTGACCCCTAAAGACTGGAAAACCTATCAAAAGCTGATCGCTCAGGCCAATAAATTCATCCTCAAATCTAAAAATGATCAAACAGAAAAAGCAAAACTGCTCAGCCTGAAAAAAGCCATCGAAAGTTTCAAAAGCGCCCAACAAATCCGGCCATTGGGCAAAAAGGAACAGCAACAGCTTGATCAGCTTTCCGCCTCGTCAGGATAACAAAGAATTATTCTTTGACAATTGGTAGTGTGATACTGGAAGGATACTGTTTTGAGGTATAAATCTTGTGTGTCGCCTTTTGATAATCACCCTCCCTGGTTTTAAAAATGTTAGGAACAAAGCGCTGCGGATTCCGGTCGTACAAAGGAAACCAGCTGCTTTGAACCTGTACCATTATCTTATGGCCCTTTTTAAATACATGGTTCATCTGGTGCAGATCAATAGGATATAATTCCACTTTATTAGCCGGAATGGCCTTTGACTGCTCAAACCCGTTGCGATAGCGGCCTCTCAGGATTTCGCTCGCCACTATCAGTTCATAACCACCCATTTTCGGTTCCGCTTTGTAACCTTCAGGATAAACATCTATCAGCTTGACAATCCAGTCAGCATCAGTTCCCGAAGTAGCCGCGTATAAATTTGCCAGTATCTTCCCCGAAACAGTAATGTCGGTCAGAAGAGGTTCTGTTTCAAAACTCAGCACATCAGGCCTGTCTTTTACAAAACGCTGGTCTTCGGCCAACCAGGAACTCCAGCGCGAGCCTTTTTGAAAGGTGGCTTCGATAGGTCTGGGGCGATATGGAACCGGATGTGAGGGGTCGGAAAGGTAAGACGCATAAGAGCCCTCAGCTTGCGTAGCTGTTTCAAAGGAGAGTTTTCCGCCAGCATGAAAATAGATATTTTTAGGAGTCACCTCAGAAACAGGCCATTCAGAATACGTTTTCCAGGCATTACTTCCGGTTTGGTAAGTGATGGCTTTTGGAAAGCGCCCCTCTCCTTTTCCCTTCAGGTGATAAGCAAACCAGGGGGCCTGAATTTCTGTACGGAACTTATCGCTTGTGGGGCTGCCAAACTTTATATTCCCCAGCTGATCGCCCGCCCAATAAGCCCATTGCCCATGGTTCCACGGACCAATAACGATGGTATTCTTTTTTCCTGCCCCTTTATTTTCCAGGGTCTCATAGATCTTTAGCGGCCCATAAAAATCTTCCTGATCCCACCATCCGGCAACATTCATCACATGTACATGCGAAGTATCTAATTGATTTGCCACGGCCTGTTTTTGCCAGAAAGCATCATAATCCGGATGTTGTACGAAGTTATTCCAGGTAGGTAATTTATGATGAATGTACTTTTCATTGATATTAGACAACGGACCTAATTTTAAATACCAGTCGTAAGTGTCATAAACCGGAAATGAAAATGTGGTATCTGTTTTGGCCGCTTCCTGACTAAATACATATTCAAATCCATAACTCAGCCTAAAAGCTCCGTTATGATGAAAGTCATCACCCATATACATATCTGCCGGAGAGGCCTGCTCAGAGACCGCTACCAGTGCGGGATGAGGTTTTACGGTGCCCATTATTGCAGTCCATCCATCATATGAAATGCCATACATGCCTGCTTTTCCGTTGTTGTTCTCTATATTTTTCAATAGCCAGTCGATCGTATCGTAGGCATCAGTGCTTTCATCAATTTCCTTACTGCCTTTTGGATGAGCTGGCCGCATCATCACATACTTCCCTTCCGATTTATACCGGCCACGGATATCCTGATTCACGAAGATATATCCTTCCTTAGCCATAGGCCCTACATAATCATTTTTATCAGGCGCTATAAACTGATCAGCCCCATAAGGTGTACGGCTTAGTAAAAAAGGTAACTTTTCCAGAATAGCAGCAGGGCGATGGATAATGGTATGGAGCTTTATACCATCACGCATCCTGATCATCACTTCCTGGCGTATGTAGGAGGTGTTTTGAGTCTCCTGAGCATCCACAAAGAGGAATAAACTCCATAAAGGAATGATCAGAAGGTATTTTAATTGCTTTGTCATTGAGTTGAATGAGTCCTTGATTTAAACAGTTCTCTTTCTACAAGACAATCTCAGGATTGAAATGTTGCAGGAAAAAATGTTGCAGGGAAATTTATTTTTCCTCCGGATACAGCAAAGCGCAGACTTAGGTGTCTTTCTCCTATACCTTAAAGATTTATGACGAATTCAGATGCCATCAGGATTGGGACTATAGAGGACATTATTTACATCGGAAGATTACTAAACCATTTTATAAAAAATTCAATATCAGCAGTAAAGGAGGGCTGTCAGACCTCATTAGACAGTGATTGAGTGACATACTCATTCCTACTATAAAGTCTACTAATCTAGTATAATATTTACATAAAATTGGTAGATTGCAGCGGGGGAATTAACAATGAAAGACTACAGTGAATATACCGATCAGGTATTGACGCAGATGATGCTGAGGAAGGATGAGCTTGCCTATACGGAAATATATAAGCGCTATTGGTCATTGCTTTATCAGCATGCCCGTCGGATGCTACAAAACGACGAGGAGGCAAAGAATGTTGTACAGGATGTTTTTTTAACCCTATGGACACGTGCTGAGGGCCTGGAATTATCGGGAGCACTGGCTTCCTATCTTTATACTTCAGTAAGAAACAAAATCCTCAATATCTTCCGTAAGAATAAAATAGCCAACGAACACCTTGCTTCTTTGACTTCTTTCATCGAACATGGAGAGAACATCACTGATCACCAGATCAGGGAGCGTGAGCTATCGGAAATTATAGAAAAGGAAATCGCCCGCTTACCAGAGCGCATGCAACAGGTCTTTTTAATGAAGAGGAATGAAAACCTCAGCTACAAAGAGATTGCACTGGAAATGGGCACCACAGAGTTAACCGTAAAAACTCAGATGACAAACGCTTTAAGGGTTCTTCGTAAAAAACTTGGCCCTTCTACCTTCCACAGCGCTTTTCCATTTTTATAGATTTATTTTTTTTTCATCTACAGCAAAGCCCGCCTTCAGGTGTCATTACTCTTAATGACGCATAAAAGTAAATCATATGGGATCCAATAAAGCTCAGGAGCTTATTCAAAAATACCTGAATAACAGTGCCGGTTTAAAGGAGCAGGAAACTGTCGAAAGCTGGTATATAGATTATGCCCGCAGACGCAAAGACCAACTTCCTGAACCAGATTACGCCGCAGTGGAAACTGAAATCTGGGCTGCCGTCAGGCCAAACCAGAAACACAACAGAGGCTGGCAGGTATTTACCATTGCGGCTTCCCTGTTTATCGGATTGGGTGTTGGCATTTATTTTTACCTTAACCCCGATCCTGTTTTACCTACCCCTTCCTTAGTAAATGATATCGCTCCGGGGAAAAACAGTGCTGTTTTAACACTCGGCAACGGCAAAACGATTCCATTAAACGGTGCCAAATCCGGAATCGTGATCAAACCCTCAACCCTGGCCTATAACGACGGCACAACCGTTACAGCTGCCGAAACAAAAGGCTTTGCCTACTCCACCATCAGCACGCCTCTGGGCGGGCAATATCAGGTAGAATTGCCTGATGGCACTGTTGTGGCCTTAAATGCAGGAAGTACGCTTAAGTTTCCGGTAACATTTTCAGGATCAGCGAACAGAACAGTTGAGCTGAGCGGCGAAGCATATTTCAAGGTGGCTAAAGATGCTGAACACCCATTTATTGTAAAAACCGCCAGCCAATTGGTAGAGGTACTTGGAACTCATTTTAATGTTAATGCTTATGTCGATGAACCAGCTACGGTCACCACTCTGGAAGAAGGATCGGTAATGGTATCAGCCGTCGCAAAAGGCAAAAATAGTGGAGTTATTTTGAAACCAAGCCAACAATCAATCCTGACCAATGCGGATAAAATCAACATTAAAACAGTAAATGTGGCAGATGTTCTGGGCTGGAAAAACGGCTTTTTCATTTTTGAAGAAGAGGAACTGGAAAGTGTCATGCGCAAGATATCCAGATGGTATGATGTCGAAATCTACTATCAGGACAAAATGCCGCAGATCTCCTTTCTGGGAGTATTGTCCCGTAAAAAAAACCTGTCTGCTTTACTCCATATGCTGGAAAAATCGGGAGATGGAAATGTTCACTTTAAAATTCAGGGAAGGAGGATTTTGGTCATGAAATAACCCTTACTTTCCTTCAGGCAATCACAAAAAAACCGGCCTCCGACTGCAATCGGAAACCGGAAATATTGGGTTGTCCCGTTAAACTATCTGCGACACAGAATTCAACTAAACCCAACTAAACAAATGTATGAAATTTCACCACGTATATAGGCCGGGCTCCGGTAGCTATATGAATAACCAATTACTGCGAATTATGAAATTGACTACACTCATAATTACCTTTCTGTTCATTCAGGTAAGCGCAGCAACCAATGCGCAAACCATTACTTTAAATGAAAAAGATGCTCCGCTTGAAAGCATCATCAAGTCCATCAGAATCCAGACCGGATATGATTTTATTGGCAATGCCAGGCTTTTAAGATTGGCAAAACCGGTTACCATCAAAGTTAAAAATGCCTCCATTAACGAGGTTCTAAAAATCTGCCTGGCCAATCAGGAGCTGATTTATTACATAGAAGACCGTACCATCATTATTCAGTCTGCTGTTCATCCCGTAAATGCTCCTGTACAACAAACCAGAACAATTGAAGGAACAGTCATTTCTGATGATGGAGATATTCCATTGCCCAATGCCACCATACTCGCTATAGGAACGAACATCAGGACCAATACCAACCGGGAAGGCCAGTTCATCATCAGTATCCCGGAATCCGTAAAAATATTGAGGGCTCAATACCTTGGATATGAACCTAAAGAGGTTAAGATTGATGCCAAAACGAAAAAAATAAACATCAGGTTATACCTTAAAAAAAATGACCTGAAAGAGGTGACCGTTACCACCGGACTTTATAAACGTCCGGTAGAAAACTTTACCGGATCTGCCAGAACGATCACCGCAGAGGAGTTAAAAAGAGTCGCCCCTTCAAATATACTGGCTGCAATCAGTATCCTGGACCCCTCCTTCCGGTTGCCTGAAAACATCAACCTTGGCTCTGATCCAAACCGGCTTCCCGATATTGAGCTCCGGGGACAAAATAATTTCCCTGATCAGAGTTCAGGTTCAAACAGCAGCGCAAGCCTGCGCAATGTGTATGGAGATAAACCCAATGCACCGATGTTTGTCCTCGATGGCTTTCAGGTAACTTTGCAACGGATATTTGACCTCGACATGAACAGGGTTGAACGGATCACGATCCTGAAGGATGCCGCCGCAACCTCCATATACGGATCCAGAGCAAGCAATGGGGTAATTGTAATTGATACACGTCAGCCAAAAGAAGGAACGGTCCGTATCTCTTACAGAGGCGGGCTCACCGTTACCTCTGCAGATCTGAGCAGTTACGATTTACTGAATGCAGCTGAAAAACTATCATTTGAAAAAGAAGTAGGATTTTACAAGGAAAACTCCAACTGGCCTTACCTCCAGACATTGAGAGATGAGGAGTATAACGAAAGATTAAAAGCCGTAACCAGTGGCGTTGATACGTATTGGCTTTCCCAGCCACTTCAAACCGGCTATAGCAGCAGTCATGCCTTCTTTCTGGAAGGTGGTGACCAGGCGGTCCGGTACGGAATCAATCTGAACCGGACAAATGATGTGGGCGTAATGAAGGGTTCCGGCCGTGACCGTATCAGTGGCGGCGTCACTTTAACCTACAGAAGCACGAATCTCCTGTTCAGCAACGACCTTACCATCAATAGCATTAAAGGAAAAAACAGCCCTTACGGAGATTTCCTGCAGTATACAAAGCTGAACCAATACTGGTCGCCTTACGATGAAAATGGGCAATTGGTCAGGTTTTTAGGTCAACCGCGAAGAAATAGTACAGGTGTGCTGTACGCCAACTACGGGAATCCTTTATATAATGCAGTTTTACCCGCCAAAGATTACAATCAGCAAACAGGATTTACCAATAACTTTCGGTTTGAGTGGTCGGTTTTAAAATGGATCCGTCTTGTGGGTGGTTTGGGTATTACCCATAACAACACCTCCTCAGATTTCTATCTGTCTTCCAGAAACACCTCATTTGAATCTTTGCCTATTGCCGAACGCGGAAGTTACAGCAAAACATCTGGAAAGAATGACCGCCTTGATGCCAATTTTGGTTTCGATATCCGCAAAACATGGAATAAAAATCTGGTATTTTTTACCGGAAATACGAATGTAAGTCAGGGCAAGGAGGAGGAATATACTATTCAGGCCATCGGCTTTCCAAATGAAAATGTGGCCGATCTGATTTTTGCGAGTAAGTACGCAACCAATACCACCAAGCCCACTGGCAGTCAGGGCATCAGCCGTTTGATTAGCGGACGAATCAATGGAAACTATTCCTATGATAACAAGTACCTGCTGGATGCTTCGCTAAGCATGGATGCTTCTTCACAATTTGGCAAAGACAGGCAGCTGGCCCCATTCTGGTCGCTTGGTATGGGCTGGAACCTTCACCGGGAGAAATTCATAGCGCAGCTGAAGTGGGTCACTTTCCTTAAAATCAGGGGTTCTGTCGGAACCACAGGAGATCAGAATTTCCCTCCTTACATGGCGCTGAGCACTTACAGATATTATTCTGATCAGTTTTACCTTAATCAGTTGAGCGCATTTCTGGCAGGCTATGGCAACACCGCACTAGGCTGGCAAACAAGCATAAAAAGAAGTGTTGGAGCCGACGCAACTTTATGGAACAACAGAATCAGCTTGTCAGCGGATTTTTATTACAATACCACAAACGACCTGATTTTGGACATCAGTACTCCTCCTTCTATGGGCTTCAGCAGCTACAAAGAGAATGTAGGAGCGCTCAAAAATGTGGGATGGCAGGGAAGTGCAAATGTGATGATCATTCAGAAACCACAGAAAGGATTGTACTGGAGGGTGGGATTGAATGCCTTTGGAAACAAAAATACCATTACCAAAATTTCCAATTCCCTCAGAAAACTCAATGAAGCTTCAGATGCAAAGGATAAGGACCTGACCAATCCTGACCGGAACAAGCCCAGAAGTTATTACCAGGAAGGGCAGTCACTTACCGCTGTTTATGCCGTCAGAAGTCTGGGTATTGACCCTGCCAACGGACAAGAGATTTTTCTGGATAGAGATGGGCTCAGGACTTATGCCTGGAACTCAAGAGATAAAGTGGTGGTTGGAGATTCAAGACCAAGGGTTTCAGGAACAATAAGTACCGGCATTGATTACAAAGGCTTTGGTTTTAATATTTTCTTGTCCTACCGTTTGGGAGCAGACCTCTACAACCAGACCCTGGTAGACCGGGTTGAGAATGCCGACATCACTTACAATGTAGACCGGAGGATGGCCAGCGAAAGATGGAAAAAGCCAGGTGATGAGACCTTCTTTAAGGGAATCATCGGAAGTGCAGATGGCAAAGCAGTGGTGGAAACGACTCTGGCGACCTCCAGATTTGTGCAAAAAGAATTCATGATTGAAGCTTCAAGAGTATCCTTCACCTACCAGTTTCCGGAACATTTAAAATGGCTCAAACAAGCGCGTCTTTCCAACACCAGGTTTGAGCTTTACATTGCCGAACCTTTCCAGATCTCTTCTATCAAAAGAGAACGCGGACTCAATTACCCTTTTGCCCGCAACTTTACCATAAACCTATCAACCAGCATATTTTAACCATAGCACTATGAAAAGAAATATACTTATTTTCTCAATAGCTATCCTGATCTCCGGCTCTTTTTCCTGTAAAAAGTGGCTTGATGTAAAGCCGGGAACGCAGGTTCTGCAAAATGAAATGTTTAGTACTGAAGCTGGTTTTAACCAGGCCCTGTTGGGTTCTTATCTTCAAATGGGAACAGGTCTGTATGCAGATAACATGACCATAACTACCATCAGTGCCATGGCACAGAATTATCAGGCTACCTCTACTGCCCACCCACTGATCGAACATTCCAAATACAACTATAAGGCTAGCGCCCTGAGGTCCTCTATCGCAACCATATGGGGCAATATGTATACTGCAATCGGGGGCATAAATAACATCCTTGAACATGTAGACGGGGCAAGAAATGTTTTCTTTAAAAACCATTACAACCTCGTAAAGGGAGAAGCACTGGGTTTAAGGGCATATATGCATTTCGATTTACTGCGCATGTTTGGACCTGTCCCGGTAAGTGGAATGAATGTAAAAGCCATCCCCTATGTTAAAACTTTCAGCAAGCAGGTCACTCCAATGAGTACTGCTGATGAAGTAATCACCCTGTGCTTAAAAGATCTCGATGAGGCAGAGCAATTGTTGTCTGTGTACCAGGAAATCGCATACAATACAGGAACAGGAGTTGATGAATTTACCAGCTACACCCGAAATCATTTCAATTATTGGGCGGTAAAAGCACTGAAGGCAAGGATATACCTTTATGCAGGTGATAAAATAAAAGCATTGCAATATGCTAAGGAAGTCATTGCAGCGGGTAAATTTCCTTTTGTAAACCGCAACACCTTTAACCAGACCCGAAACCAGGACCGTACATTTTCTACAGAACATGTGTTCGCCTTAAATGTCCCTTTATTAAAAAAGATGGTAGACGAAAGATTCAGGCTGGATGGTAACCTGAACTATCAGTCCGGCACCTTTTACCTGACAAATGCCATTATGAATACTTTGTATGAAGTCTCTAACGGTGGCTCTACAGACTATCGCTACTTATACCAGATCAGAAGTGTAAACGGAGTTTCCTACAGCACCAAATTCTGGCAGGACGAGACGCCGGCCAATCTTGAAATCGGTAATCAGATGCCAATGATCAGGCTTACAGAAATGTATTACATCGCAGCAGAAGCGACTTCTGATCTTAATGAGGCAAAAAATCTCATCAACGAGGTCAGAACTAAACGCGGACTTGAAGCACTTGGCACTGCACTGAATGAAACGAGCAGAATGCAGGAAATCGCTAAAGAATACAACAAAGAGTTTTATGCCGAAGGACAAGTGTTTTTTTATTACAAACGACTCGGAATCCTTCCTGTGCCCAGAGCTACCGTGACCATGACAAATGAAACCTATGTATTTCCATTGCCCGACAATGAAATAGAATTTGGCAACAGGTAACCTTAATCCTTAAAAAAATGAAAACTATATTTCAGCTTCTTAAACCTCAGCTCCTGCTCCTTTCCGCATTAATTGCAGCATTGATTTCTTCCTGCAAAACAGATGAATTAAAATATGAAGATGAGCCAGGTATCTATATTGATAAAGAAAAGTTTATCGGTATAAGGGACAGTGCCACTTTCTCCTTTGCTGAGAAAACAAGTACCCTCTTACTCGATACCATTTATATCCCGGTAAAGATTTCCGGCAGGGCCTCAGCGAAAGACCGTCCTGTTCCCTTAAAAACGGACCCATTGCTAACCACAGCCAGCGCAGGTATACATTATGAAATACCCGAGACAAAAATCATGGCCAATCAAATTACTGCCAGGGTGCCGGTCATTGTCAAACGGGCAGCAGATCTTAAAACAAAACAGCTCAGGATTTACCTCAAAATGGAAACGAATGCAGAATTTCCATTTCTGATCGGGAACACAAAAACCAACAGCACGTTTAGCGGTGAACCTTCAAGTATTTATACATCCGGATACCTGATTAAACTTAATGATCAATTACTTAAACCAGATACCTGGGACGTAAGTGGCAGCTGGTTCAGGTTCTTTTTCGGAACCTATAGTGCGGTAAAATATAAGTTCATTATGGATGTGACCGGACGAATGGTCTGGGGCCCCGGAGCACGTTTTGGTGCCGACTCTCCTACTTCGGCACAGATGTATGCTTATTATGCCAAGCTGCAGAATGCAATGTATGAGTATGAAAAAGCAAATGGTCCTATGATCGATGAAACAGGTAATCAGGTCACATTCCCTAAAATTTAAAAGATGAAAACAGCAATATTATCATTATTAAGCATTGTCTTCATTTCTGTACTCTTAACAGGCTGTGCAAAAGACAAAGGCAATTATGACTTGAAACCCATTAATGAGATTACCATTACCCCATTAAGTACATCGGAAAATATAGAGGTATTCTTAGACGATACACTGCGTATTTCACCACAGATCACACAAGAAAAGGTGTCAGCTGGTAATTACACTTACCGTTGGTACATGTTCAGTGATACTTATCAGCCAATTATCGAACTTTCTCAAAACAAAGACCTGAAAATTGCGGCTAAGGCACCATTGGGGGGTTATACATTAGTGTATGTGGTAAAGGATGAAAACACAGGAATCACCTCTACCCGCCAGACTCAGCTCAACATTATCTCCAGATTCAGCAGCGGGATTGTGCTGCTTGAGGAAAAAGCACAGGGGGGCGAGATCAGCCATGTAGGTCTGGATGGTCAGATTTACAGAAACTTATATTCAGAAGCTAATCAAGGTGCTTTCATTGCAAAACCTCTTGGTGAATTGCAGGGCCTCTACTATAAGGCTGGTGAAAAATTACAAAAACCAATTTATATTTTTCTGTCCGCTCCCGGCAAAAATACCGTAGAACTGGATCCACTGACGTACAAACAAGCCGGCCCATTTTCCAATCTGCTCGCTACGCCTCCCAGTGGTCCAATACAACTTTCTGCAATTCAGGGCTACTGGAGTGGAAACTCAATTTTTGCCATTGTCAACGGAAAAGTACAGTTTGGTGCCAGGGACAATGAAAAACCATTTTTTGAAGGTGAACTAATTGGCGACTATGAGATTGCACCCTTCATCATCACCACCAGTACCGGAAATGGTTCAACTCTGGCAGGAATGACGTCCTATATAGGCTATGATCAAAAAAATGGCAGATTCTTATGGTATTCGGCATTCTCGGTAGGCTTGTTAAACACTTACAGTACGGATATTTCAGACCCAGGGGCGTTTAATCCGAACAATGTGAAGAAAAAATGTGTGTTTGCCTGCTATTCCAATGAACCAGGTCTTTACAATTGGTTGATGAAAGACGAGACCGGCAAAATGTACATTTATCAGATGGCTCCCGTATCTACCCAAAAAGCAGGGGCTGCTTATGCCGAAATTCCTGCTTCTGCAGAGATGAATACCGCTTCCCTTTTCGCCGGTTCCACGCAGCTACCACAGATTTATTATGTCTCCGGGAATAAGGTGCTGCTTTACGATTATAAATCCAACACTTCCAAACTGGTCTATACGCCTCCTTCAGGAGAACAAATTACCGACCTGAAACTCTCTGTAAGCAGGATCGCAACCTATAGTACAGGATATAAAATTATAAGAACCACAGGTAAATTATACCTGGCCACCTATAATGGAACCGAAGGCAAACTGAACGAATTTGATGTTTCTACAACCGGATCATTAGACAATCCGGTAAAGACCTATGGTGGCTTCGGCAAAATACTCAGCATGTTTTATAAAGAAAAAATATAACCTATGAAAAACAATCTTCTGATTGCTTTTGTGCTTGTTCCTTTATTGGGACAGGCACAAACAGGCAATCCATTTACATTAACCGGTAAGGTTACAGATTACAAGGCTGCCACAGATGGCACAATTTACCTGAAGTACAAACAGAATGACATTGAGGTCAATGACAGTACTAAACTCATTAACGGCACTTATACGTTCAAAGGCTTGATCTCTTACCCTGTCGAAGCAACACTTAAATTGAAAGTTGCCGACAGTACAGAGAAATTCCACGCCCGTACCCGCATTCTCCGGGATTATGCCCATGAGTTCTATCTGGACAAAGGCAATCTTACTGCAAATTCAAATGAAAAGCTAAACAAAACTATTGTAAAAGGCTCAAAATCTGATGATGATCAACAGGAACTCCAGGCAAAACTGGCACCATACTATGCCGCGGGAAGCAAACTTTATCAGGAAGAAGGTGCTAAATTAAGCAAGAGCAAAGACAGTCTGGCCATGGCCAGTTACCTGAAAAAAAGCTATAAAAACATGCATCAGATTGATTCAGTGAAAAAAGACTATCTTTTTAACCATGCACAATCGGGGATCATCCTGGACCTGTTACAGGAATATACCAGAAGTAAGCTGGATCCTTCGGAAATAGAACCGTTATTTGAAAAAATTCAACCAGGATTAAAAGCCTCAACTGCTGGTCAGGCCTATGGAAAGCGCATTCAACAGGCAAAAGTAAGCGCCAATGGCAGCCCCGCTCCCGATTTCGTGTTGAAAGACAAAAACGGAAAAGAGATCAGCTTATCTTCCTTAAAAGGAAAACTGGTTCTCCTCGATTTTTGGGGAAGCTGGTGTAATCCATGCAGGAAAACACATCCTCATTTGAGAAAACTCTATGCAGAATACAAATCCAGAGGTTTTGAAATTTTTGGAGTTTCCAATGAGCTGGGTAAACCTGAAGAGAATTATAAGAAATGGACTGCTGCTTTGGAGGAAGACAAAATGGAATGGATCAATGTGCTCAATGAAAAAGATAAAAGTAAAAAAGAAGAAGGTGTACTTGATAAATACAGTGTTAAGGCCTTCCCTACCAAAGTATTGATCGATAAAAATGGAGTCATTATTCAACGTTTCGTTGGAAACAGTATGGAAAATGAAAAAGAGTTGGATGAGATTCTGCATTCCAGGTTAAACCCTTAATAAAAGATTGCGACTAAGTCTTGAAAAGATTGTCATAGATGAGTACACGCAATTACTAATGAAACCATCATAAGCATACTGCTTACAAAAAGCAATGGTATGCTTATGATGGTTCATAACCTCTGAAAGCAAGATGAACCAACAACTGGCAAAATTTTATTATTTATTCCTTGTATTTCTAGTCAGCATAGAATGTTTTGGGCAAATTAATCCCACCAATCCGGTACGCAACATTCAGAATGCCGGATCAGCACTGAAATTAAAAGGGAAGGCTTTGCAGGTCAATATATTCATTTCAGCCAAAGAAGGCCCCGCATGGACCAGGAAAGCCAAGGATATGGTACTTAAAGTCATACCAGAATCCGATGCCTGGCTTAAAAGGGAATTGAAAAAATACCAACATACCATGAAGATCAGCCACAAAACTTTTGGATATGATCAGGATATCAGATTGAAATCCGATGCAGATCCGGATGCCGGCAATGTTAAATGGCCGACAGAAATCCTGAAACGAATGGGATATGCATCTCCAATGGATTTCTATCGTCAATTGAAAAAAGACATTGATTTTGATCAGATGTACATTGTATTTTTTATAAACACCGAAGGGCAATCTTATTCAAATCCATGTGATATTCATCATGAAAAAGACCAGGAGGCTTTTGTAGAATCCGTTGCGGTATTTAAAAAATACGAAGGGAAGGCCATTACGGATAAAAGCGAAAGATATGTGATTCCCCACGAAATCTTACACCTGTTCGGAGCCCTTGATTTATATGATGGTGAACACCAGACTCACAAAACAGAAAAATTTGCCATAAGAAAGCTCCGCAATTCGATTATGCTTGGCTCTGTTCGTTTTCAGAATCAGAACCAGAAACAGTGGGAACTTCCAAAGTATGAAATAGATGAATTTAATGCTTACATGATGGGTTTGCACAATAATTATCAGAAATGGTATGATCAGCTGTCTAAAAAATTTGCGAAATTTTACGAATAACGAGCCTTCGGCGTTTAGAAAACGTGATCAAACTTCGTACCGATCCAAGTCCCCAATTTGACCTCAAATCTTGAGGTTGATCCCTCTTGGCTGACTAAGCAAATACCTTTATTTTTTTCTTATAAAATGCATCAAAAGACCTGATGTAAACACTGCTAAAATAATACAAAACCAGGCAAATGACTACTCTCGTATGATTAGTAATTTCGAAAAGACTGTGCTGACTTAAAAGTAACAAGTAAATCACGATACTAAGAAAACAGCCATTCATCTTTTGCTGCATCCTCTCTTTTCCTTAAGCGCCCCTATTCTCATAAAAAAGTCAGAATATTAATATCACTTGGAATTACATTGTGCACAACCTAATTTTACACAATTAAATAGATAGACAGACAAAAATGATAAACAGATCCCAATGGAAAGTTTAAAACTCGAAAACCAATTGTGTTTTCCCATATACGCACTATCAAGGCAGATCACTGCGATATACAGACCTCATCTTGAGTTAATTGAGCTCACCTACCCTCAGTATTTAGTCATGTTGGTACTTTGGCAAAAGGAAACAGTAACTGTAAAAGAACTGGGTAAACTTTTATGGCTGGATAGCGGCACCCTCACTCCTTTATTGAAGCGGATGGAAGAGAACAAACTCCTGAGCAGAAACAGATCTGAAACCGACGAGAGAGTCGTCAACATCCTGATCTCCGGTAAAGGAAAAGCCTTAAAAGAACAAGCCCTTGCCATTCCGGATGCCATCAAAAATGCATTAGCCACAGATGAAGACCAGCTTTTTTCCCTGCGTGATCAGCTCAAACAAATCTTATCTCTTACAACGGAAAATAAATAGACACCCCATTATTAGAAAATAAACAGAACCCTATCATTAATCCTAAAAAACAAATAAAAATGAAAGTATTGTATACAGCCGCAGCTACGGCAACAGGCGGAAGAAACGGACAAGTTAAAAGCTCAGATGGCGTATTAGACCTGGAAGTACGCATGCCAAAAGCATTAGGCGGTGCACATGACGGTTACACCAACCCGGAGCAATTGTTTGCTGCCGGTTATTCCGCTTGTTTTGACAGTGCCCTGAACCTGGTGATCAAAACCGGAAAAACTACAACAGGTACTACTACAGTAACTGCAGAAGTGAGCATCGGTCAGAACGATACCGGTGGATTTGGACTGGCTGTTAAAATGGCGGTAAACATCCCTGGTGTAGATCAGCAGCAAGCTGAAGAACTCGTTGCCAAAGCGCACCAGATCTGTCCTTATTCTAATGCAACAAGAGGAAATATGGAAGTGATCCTTAGCGTAACCAACAACGGTTAAGCGCTTCAGATAACGATTAAGCACTTTAGAAATAAGCAAAGGCCTGAGTTCAGTTCCAATGAACTCAGGCCTTTGCTTATTGACACAATAATTCGTATTTTCAGCTACACCATCCTCCCTTCATTATGCCGATCCTCTGGAAATATTTTAAAGTACAAAAATGGTGGGTGGTCCTCGCCCTCTTCCTTGCAGCCGTTGCTCAACTATTGAGCCTCACAGACCCGATCATCTTCGGGAAGATCATTGATGAGTATGCCACAAATCCAGGAAATAAAAGCCAGGAGGAACTCGTTAACGGGGTGCTGTACTGGCTAAGCATTGCCATCGCGATTGCCATTGCTGCCCGGATTGCCAAAGCTTTTCAGGAATATTATACCCGGCTGGCGGTTCAGCAGTTTGGAATGCAGATTTTCAACGATGGCTTAAAACAAACCTTACGCCTCTCCTTTCAGGAATTTGAGGAAAGCCATAGCGGAGAAACCTTGTCCATCTTACAAAAGGTAAAAACCGATACCGAACGTTTCATCAATTCTTTCATTAACATTCTCTTTTCCTCGATTGTTGGGATGGGCTTCCTGATCTGGTATTCCATTACTAAAAACTGGATGCTTGTGCCAGTATTCATTATTGGAATCCTCGTTCTTGGATCCCTTACCGGACTATTGAGTAAGAAAATCAAAACCGTGCAAAGGTCCATCAACAGGGAAACCAACAAAATGGCTGGTATCATCACAGAATCGCTGCGCAATATTGAACTCGTCAAAAGCCTTGGCCTCACCTTTCCCGAGATCCGCAGGTTAAAGATCCAGACACAAAACATCTATGATCTGGAAATGATGAAGACCAAACGTGTCCGCACCCTTTCTTTTCTGCAGGGAACCACGCTCAACCTGCTCAAACAATCCATCCTGTTCATCCTGCTCTGGCTCATCTTCCGCAATAAGCTCAGCACCGGAGAACTGATCACCATGCAGTTCATTTCTACTTCCATTTTCGGCCCTTTACAGGACCTTGGGAACATCATCCTGAGTTACCGTGAGGTAGAAGCCTCAGTTCATAATTTCGATCAACTGATGCAAAAACCTATAGAAAGAAAACCAGATTCCCCTAAAAAGACAGGTCCTTTAATCAACTTATCATTTGATCAGGTCGTTTTCCGGCATAAAACCGCACAGACCAACGCCATAGACAACATCTCTTTTCATGTCAACAGCGGCGAAACCATTGCCTTTGTTGGTCCTTCAGGATCTGGCAAATCAACTCTGGTTAAGCTATTGGTAGGCTTATACCGCCCGGTTTCGGGAGATATCCTGTTCAACGAGTTCAATGCAAAAGAGATCAGTTATAACGAACTCCGCCGTCAGATTGGCTTTGTTACCCAGGACACGCAATTGTTTGCCGGCACCATTAAAGAGAACCTTTTATTTGTCAAAGGAACAGCCACAGACGAAGAACTACTCAGCGCCCTGGATAAAGCTTCCTGTACCAAACTGCTGGAAAAATCCGAAAAAGGCATCAATACCCTGCTCGGCGAAGGCGGATTGAAATTATCCGGAGGAGAAAAACAACGCATTTCCATTGCCCGTGCTTTACTGAGAAATCCAAGACTGCTGATTTTTGATGAGGCGACCTCTGCACTGGACTCCCTCACCGAAGAAGAAATCACCAGCACCATCCGCGACCTTTCCATGAGCAAAGACCGCATTACCATCGTCATTGCCCACCGCCTGTCCACCATTATGCATGCCGATGTGATCTATGTACTGGAAAAAGGAAAAATCTCTGAGGCCGGTTCTCATCAGGAACTACTGGAACAAAAAGGCTTATACTATGCCATGTGGCGGCAACAAGTTGGAGAACGAAAGTGATTTTTCCTATTTTTGCAAAATGATACATGCTAACCTCCTCCTTATCCTCGCTTTATTCTTTGCGATGGCCCTCCTCTACCTGTTGAGCCAGCGCTGGAAAATCTCCTATCCTATTTTTCTCGTCATCGGCGGACTCGGAATCAGTTTCATTCCCGGTATCCCACCAATAAATATCAACCCAGACATTGTATTTCTTATTTTTCTCCCTCCTTTGCTGTTTGAAGCTGCATGGTATACTTCCTGGAACGAATTCTGGAAATGGAAAAGATCTATACTCCTGCTCGGTTTCGGCCTGGTCCTGATCACCTCCCTGGCCATCGCTTATTTTTCGGTGAGCATTATTCCGGGATTTACCCTCGCTCTGGGCTTCTTACTAGGCGGGATCATCTCCCCGCCTGATGCAGTAGCAGCAACTTCTGTTTTAAAGGGAGTAGATATGCCAAAACGCGGTTTAACTATGCTGGAAGGAGAAAGTCTGGTTAATGATGCTGCCTCTTTAACTGTATTCAGGTTCGCCCTGGCCTGTATCCTTACCGGGCAATTTGTCTTTCAGAAAGCAGCAACAGACTTTATTATCCTTTCTGTAATGGGCGTAATTGTAGGCCTTGTGATTGCACACATCCTTTACTTTGTGTTGCGCTATTGGGCAAAATCATCCAGTATCACCACTCCCATTACCCTGATTGCCCCATACCTGATGTATATCGTAGCAGAGCAATTTCACTGGTCGGGTGTATTGGCCGTAGTAAGTGGAGGACTTTTTCTTTCTTTCCGTTCCAACGATTTCCTGAACTACCATACCCGCCTGCAAACCAAAGAAGTCTGGGCAACTGTGGGCTTTTTGCTCAACGGATTTGTGTTTATCCTCATTGGTCTGGAACTACCGGTTATTGTAGAAGGTCTGGAAGGTTATTCCATAGACGAGGCCATTAACTATGCTTTAATCATCAGTGCAATTGTGATCGTGGCCAGGATCATCCTGGTTTACCTCGTCACTTTTATCCCCAGACTGAGCCCAAAAATCAGGAAGCGCGAAAAAAGCCCTGGTTTCAAACTGCCTTTTATCATCGGATGGGCAGGAATGCGTGGTGTGGTCTCACTGGCTTCGGCTTTAGCCATTCCCCTTACCTTATCCAATGGCGAGGCCTTTCCTCACCGCAACCTGATCTTGTTCATCACTTTTATCGTGATCCTTGTAACCCTGGTGTTTCAGGGTTTAACACTCCCTATTTTCCTGAAGCTGTTAAAGGTGGAAGAAATAGACTACCATGTTCCCTTCGATCAGCAAAAAGAAGCCATTCACCTCCTGTTGGCTAAAGAAGCTGTCTTATTTCTGGACAACAAATACAGTAAAGAAATGGCTGATTTTGAAACGATCCGCAGGATCAAGGAACAAATGGAACGCAGCATCAGGGCTACAGAACAAACTGTTGCCGAGCAAAAACAACAGGTCGCTTCCGTACGTAAGCTGTACAAAAAGATTATGCTGGACCTGACTGCCTTCAGAAGGACAGAATTACATAAGCTGAGGGCCACTAAAATCTATGATGATGAGGTGCTTCGGGATATGGAAAACAACCTCGATCTGGAAGAAGCACGCTTTTACAAGCATTAAATAGATCATCTTTAAACAACATCGCTGTTCCTGGATTTATCCCGGGAACAGCAATTATTAATTTATTAAACGAGGTGTCTATTTCATTTAAACGAGCCTTATTTCATTTAAACGGCAGCCCTGCTTAATGATATAAATACATCAAGATATCTAGATCGCCCTACTTTAAAAAATCTGATACTTTGTCCAAAATCTTGCCTCCCTTATCTTTCAGGGATTTTCCCTGTTCTGTAATCGTCTCCGTACTCGTCATTTTCTGCATTTCTGCACTGATGTGCTTAAATTGTGCGATAGTAGTCAGAATTTCTTCGGCATGGCTCACCTTATTGTCCCTCAACACTTTTTCCCAATCTACTTTCGCCAAAGTGGCCATCATGTATTTAGAAGCGATCTTCGCCACAAAATACTTATCATATACCCCATTCAGTTTCGCATCAGGATCACGCTCCTGGAGATAATCGATGGACTTCTGAATGGATTCTTTTTCAGCACTGCTCATCAAAGGACTTGCTTTGAGCTTCGTCAGGGAAGCAATGGCTTCTTTATTTTTACCTCTTTTGATGTATACAAAACTCTCTACGCTCCAGACCGTTTCGTTCTGAATTCCCAGCTCATGGGCATCGGCCAGAAAAGCTTCAAAATCATCCAGTGCACGCTCCTGATCGATATCTCTTTTCATCATCGTGCGGTCGAATCCTCTGAAAAGATGGTTTAAACCATGAAAAGCAACCCTGCTTTGCTCATTGCTGAATTTACTCCAGTTGAAGAGTGCTCTGGTATATGGCAAGTCTACTTCTTTGTTTTTCTCTAACCATTTGATATTGCTGCTGATCTCATCTTCTGATAAATAAAAGAACTTATTGGAGAAGAACAGAAAACCACGTACAAACTGAAGCAGGGTTTTCAT
The DNA here is from genome assembly GCF_900129215.1 of Pedobacter caeni. GTDB lineage: Bacteria > Bacteroidota > Bacteroidia > Sphingobacteriales > Sphingobacteriaceae > Pedobacter > Pedobacter caeni. The sequence continues at coordinate 957,974 of NZ_FQUQ01000001.1, forward strand.
TTCACTATCCGGTAATTGATCAGGTTGTGTTTTACTGCATTCGTATAAAGATACTTCTGTTCCCAGGTCTCTGGTGGCTAAAACGAGAATACTCAAAATCGCATGCTCCATGTTCTGCAGGTAAAGCTTATCCTCATTCGAACGCTTTGGCGCATTATTGATAAAGTTTTTCTTTTCGGCAGGGCTTCCGTAGGTCAGGGTCAGTCCATCCATCAGTGGCGGAAAGATATCCTCATCAGTCTCTATCACAAAGTTTTTAATGTTGCGGTAATCCCGGTACATGAGGATCATATCCGTAACGGGGATGTCTTTTTGTCCCGGCGACATTTTAGAAAGGGTCTGAGACACTGAATTCAGTTCCTTTATGTGTTTCTGGTATTCCGGCATCGTGGTGTCACGCACAGCTGATGCACGGAGGCCGATTTTTCCAAACTTCCATACCACGATCTTATCGGAAGTCAGACTTTTAACCAGTGCAATCTTATCTTTTTCGAGCAATACTTTATCGGTCTGTTCACTTGAGCAACCTAATCCTAAAGCGATCAGTGACAAGGCAATATATTTTTTCATAGCTGTAGAGCGTTTTTCCATATTAAATGTGAAGCTATCAAAAAAAGGAGAAACTGAAAAAGAACAACAAACAAAAGACATTTCTTAATCCATAAACGTGGCATAATCACTGATAAACGTCTGGATCAATCAACCTTTTATCTCTTTATTAAATCATCAGGTTATAAAAGCTTAGCTTTTCAACGTAATTATTCTTAGATGCCTTTTCATATTGCGCCAAAATTATGTTACAATTTATACATACCATCTGAATTATACAATCTGGTTAGAACTGGAGGCAATATTTCTCTCCTCAATCTTATCCCAGTTTCTTTCTCAGCCATTTGCGAACCGGCTCATCATACCATTTCAAACTCGCATATGCCAAAATAATACTCCCTGTCAGGATCAATAATGCGTAAGGCCAGGCCTGCACGATGGTTACACCTTTATGGTTGCTGATCCAGGCCACATAGAAATATACCAGCGGATAATGCACCAGGTAAAGCGGATAAGATATGTCACCTAAGAACTGGCATATCCTACGTTCAGTCTGGGTATGTACCAAACCGCTGGCACCCAGATAAACAATAAGCGGAAAAACAATGATGATACATACCGATTCATAGAGCCCATTCATCCAAAGATGCTCAGCCCCACCTATCCGCGGCATATATAGAACGAGAGCAATCATGAGGCTACACCATAAGAAGGCATGTTTAATGCGGATGGGTTTAGCAATCCGTGAAAGCAGCAAGCCTGCAAAAAAGGGAAACATCGTCCGGGTAATACCCACACGCAGCTGTTCCAGATTTAGTGTCCAGCCGCCACTCACATCTCCTGCGGGGCTGGTAATGGCCAAATGAGCAAGTGCTATGGCTGCAATCAACACCAAAATACCCAATGCCGTTTTTGATAACTTCCTGATGCCGATGGCGTACAGAATATTGGCAATGTATTCAAAGAACAATGACCAGCCTACGCTGTTGAGTGGGTGCATTTCCTGCCAGCCGCGTATATCCATTGATAAGGGAACCGGCAGAACAGTGTAACCAATGAGCATCACCAGCAGCATTTTCCACAGCGGAATGGTATGAATGAGCGGCCAGATCGTTGAATCTGTAAAATAGAACCCGATGGCCCCCAGCGTCATTCCTAACACCAGCATCGGTTGAAGCCGCTCCATACGGCGCTTAAAGAAAGTACCAATGGACATTTTATGCCAGCGGTCGTCATAAGCATAACCGATCACAAAGCCCGACAATAGAAAGAAAAAGTCAACCGCCAGATAACCATGGTTGACCAGGATATCCAGGTGCCCGGTTCCTAAAGGTTCGGTCAGGTGAAAGGTTACAACGATAATGGCTGCGACACCACGCAATCCATCCAATATTGGGTAATGCGGCTTTGCGGAAAGGTTACTATGATTCATTGGTCTTTGGATATGGAGCGCCGGGTTTTCGTTCGATTGCCGTTTATTAGCTGCTATTAACGGACCTGTAAATTAAAATAAATAACTTCTCTGAAATCGATAAATGGTATCAAAATCCAGACAAATAGTCTCAATTTCACTTATAACTAAGGCATCTCCTACCATATTCAAAATAGAAACTGCCAAATTCAAATCCCCGTATACAATCAATGATTGAAAGCCTTTACTTTGAACTTATAAACTCTAAACATCCAGATGCGTAGCACGACCATATTTATATTTCTCTGTTTTTGCCAAACCCTTTGCTCAGCACAAAAGCTGGAGATGAACCTGGATAGTATTCACCCTGTCATTAAGTTTGATCAGCATGGCGATTCCATCCGCAAATACTTCTCAAATACATTCTACAGCCATAATTCCAGATTTTTAGAACAGAACAATTTATTGATATCAGCCTTTTATTCTAACAAACTGGCGGTAAATTACAACCATGTGCTGGAAAAAATACCACAATTAAAAACCTACTCCAATAAAAGATCAGAGGTATATGCTCAGGCCGCTGACAGCTACGCCGGTGTATATGCTGTGCCCATATTTGATTCAACCGGGATTGTGGTAACCGTAAATGGCATCAATGCTCAAAATGCCCATCGTTATCAGTTTCGGGTACTGGAGAACAATGAAAAGGTGGTGTTACCCTGGACCACACCAAAAGTATTTGCCAAAGCTTACTGGATGACCAAAATTGCTGACTCCACTAAAATAGATGATTTTACAGCGTACCTTGGGCAGTTTAAAGGCGCATATGGTAAAGCCTTAACTTTCGAGGTACGGCAAACAGACCAGCCCGACCGCATCAAAACTTCCCTATCCGCCTACTGGGTAAAATGGCAGCCCAGGGTGGTTGGTGTGTTCACCTTTTCCCAGCTCCCAGAATTTTTAAACATTTTTAAAGAGCAATGGAAAGACGAACGTAAAAATGGAAAATCTGTGGACTGGAGTAAGGACTCAACGTTCCTGAAATTGAAAAAGGAATTTCGTTACAATGAAAACAACCTGATCTTCTATTTAGATGACATCATCAAGTCCAAAAACATCATTGAGTACAACCTGGTGAAAGGAACTGACAGCACAGGCTGGGCGGTAAATGACTTTGATTTCAATCTGGTCTGGCTAAAGAATCTTTCCCCTGGTAAATATGAACTATTGATCCGTTACAGTGTACAGCGAATGCACATCTGCAAATACACCTTTACCATCCACCCTGCCTGGTACCAGACGGTATGGGCAAAAACAGGTCTCGTTCTACTTTGTCTGCTGGCTATTGGCTTCATTATACTCTTACGGAGGTCCGCAAAACAAGCCGAAAAGCTGAAAGCACAGGATACCTTAAAGCAACTGGTACAAACCGAACTCAAGTCCATCCGTTCGCAATTCAATCCGCATTTTGTCTTCAACGCATTGAGCTCTATACAAGGTCTGATCACCAAAAACGATTCGGAAAATGCGTCCAGGTACCTGATCGAATTCAGTAACCTGATGCGGGAGTCCCTAAAAGCCACCAATAACGAATTTGTAAGTATTTCCAGTGAGGTCAGGATACTGGAGAATTATTTAAACCTGGAAAGGCTGCGCTTCGGATTTAGTTATGAGATCGCATGCAGCAGCCAGATAGACGCCAATGCGATAGAAATCCCGAGTCTTTTTTTGCAACCCCTGGTAGAGAATGCAGTGAAACATGGGATATCTTCACTGCAGGAACAGGGAAAGCTTAAGGTATCGTTTGATAAAGTAAACAATGATATGTCTGTTCAGGTCAGGGATAATGGACGCGGATTCGATCAAAACAATCAATTTAAGGGATTTGGACTACAGCTTACTAAAGAAAGGATCAAGCTTTTGAACCAGACACTTCATGAGCAGCAGATTGAATTCTCTGTAAACCGGATACAAAACGAAACACAAGTTACCATCTACTTCAAAAACTGGTTAATATGATAAGAGCTGTAATAATAGACGACGAGAAGAACAACATTGAAAACATGGTAAGCTTACTCATGAAACATGAACTGCCAGTTACCATTGTAGGTTCTGCCACCAATGCTGATGATGCCATCTCAACCATTGTAGCCACCAATCCGGATTTACTGTTCCTGGATATACAAATGCCCGACAAGGACGGATTCGATGTGCTCAAAGCATTGCCACACTACCAGTTCGAAGTGATATTTGTTACTGCTTTCGACCAGTATGGCATTCAGGCAGTGAAATTTTCCGCTATTGATTATTTGCTTAAACCGGTCAATCCAGAAGAGTTAAAAACATCAATTCTGAAGGTTGAAGCAAAGCTAAACCAGCGCAAACAAAATATTCAGCTGGAAAACCTGATGGACCTGATCAGGAATAAGGATGCAAAAAAGGACCACAAACTCGCTCTTGCCTCCACCAAAGAAATCAGGTTTGTAAATACCGATGAAATCATTCGCTGTGAATCCTCCAATGCCTACACCCAATTCTATCTTACAGATGGTAAAAACATCATGGTATCAAAGCCCATTTTTGAATACGAAGAAATGCTAACCAATTACGACTTTATCCGCTGTCACCAATCTCATTTGGTGAACGCTAAATTCATAAAAAGCTTAGTCAGGGAAGATAGTGGGTACCTGCTGCTCACAGACGGTACACGTATTCCTATTTCAAGAGGTAAAAAAGAGAATGTACTAAAAGCATTAAACACCATAAAAAAATAAACCAAATCATATGAAACGGATCTTATATTTCTTATTGTTATTCAGTGGTAGCCTGGCGCAGGCACAAAGTGTTTCTCTACTTCAGTTAGAGGACAAAAACATGAGTAGCTACCTCAGCAACCGCAAACCAGCAAGACTGAGCATTCAGGTAAAAAACCTTCCGGACAGCATTAAAAAAGTCAACATCAAATTAACGCTTGTAAATCTGGGTGTAGGCTTTCAGATTGATAAATTTGCAGAAACAGATGCCACAGGCCGTTCAGAAATTGTCTTTGATCAGAATTTTCCCTGCCAGCAAATATGGCTAAGCGTAGGTCCTTATCTTTATGCCGGAGTGTATGTTAATACAGGGCTTACCATAGTTCTGGACGCCAAAAAGCTAGAAAAGAAACCAGCATATATGATCGCAGATGGAGTGGAATATCTGGGTGATGACGGAAAGCTGAATACCGTAATGAATAAAAACGTAGTCTTTAAACAGAACGAAAAAGAAGCCTTGAATAAAATCCTTGGGAATTTAAGAACGCTGAAAGAAAAAACCTCAGAAGAATCCTTCCTGTCTAAAGTTGATTCGGTTAAAAGTGCATTATTAAAGATAGATGAAGCGTTTATCTCTGATCATCCCGACTATAGCTGGGCTGTTAAAGACGAGACTTTATCAGGCTTTTACGGAAATCTGTGCGTAACTTATTGGGGTGGTGTAATGCCTGCCAGGCTCTTTAATGAGGTCATCAACCATAAGCCTTATTTTGTGAGCAATGAGGGCTCTACTTTTTACAGGTATCTGCAAAGCTATTCCGAGGATGGAAAACTAACAAAAGGAAAAGGACTGGCAGGCGCACTTGCATTGATCGATAGCTTGTACCCGGCACAAAAATCAGACGTATTAAAACTATTTCTTTTAGATACCTATAAAGATCTTTACTCAACTTCCTATCCAACGATTATCAATAGCATCAAAACTCCTTGGTGCAAAAAGATCGCAACAAACGAACTGACCAAAGCAAACCTCAATCAAAAAAAGGTCGATAGCTTATTCGCCGTGTCAAAAAAACTGGAGAAAGCTGACATTGGCAGTCCATTAGTACGGTTGCCTTTTGAGGCCGACCTTTACGAGGTGGATGAACAAACAAAAGCTGAGGACCTGTTACTTAATCTGAAGTCAAAATTCTCAAAAAAGGCGATGATCATCGACATCTGGGCTACCTGGTGTGCCCCCTGTATCGCAGATCTCCCTTCGAGCAAAAGCTTACACAAGGAAAACAAGGACCTTCCTGTAGCATACATCTATCTGTGTACCAATAGCGGCTCTAACATTGACTTATGGAAAAAGAAAGTCGCAGAGATGCAGATTCCCGGTACCCATATCTTCATCAATGAAAAAGTATTGTCCCGGTTAAGAATTCTCCTTAATGCAGAAGGTGGATTTCCAACTTATGTAGCTATCGATATCAATGGCAAAGCCAACTCAAAAGCCATCACACACATGGGATCTTTGAACAGGGAAAGTCTAAAAAAAGTTGTAGGACTTTAATTTCATTGTTAAACAGAGATTCAGGTATACCTGTTCAATTTTCCGAAACCGTTCATCTTTTGGTATCCCTGTAAAAGTAAAAACCCTGTCAATCTTACGATTGCAGGGTTTTCGCATTGAGGTTATTCTCTGTCCACTCTGTAATTCAGTCCAGTTACGCAGTTTACTCAAAGAATATCCTTTCTAGTTCTTATACACTTGCATAAATGCTTCGTCTTTTCCTTCCACATAGTTTTTGATCGAATACTGCACATCGATATCAGGTTTTAAAGGCCCTTTCTTTCCTTTCCAGCTCTCCCAATATTTGGTAGAATAGGCTATAACTATTTTAGACTTAGGCAAACTAAAACCCCTTACTTCACCATAATGGTTGATATTGCCACTGGTAGGCTCACCAATGAAGATGGCATTTGAGTTTCTTTTCAGTTCGACTGCATTCATGACTGCTGATGAGAACGTTCTTTTGCCAATCAGAACAAAGAATTTTCCTTTCCTGTTTAAATAACTTGCAGAAATCTTTCGAATAAAAGGATCCAAAATGGCCGAATTTCCTCCACTGTTGTAGCGTAGGTCGAGTATGATTTTTTCCGGTTTTTGTTTGTCGATGAAAGGAAAAAGTTCTTCGCTGAATTTTGCAAAGGGATATTGTTGGTGCTCCCTGCATTCGCTATAGTTGAAATAAAGGATTTTTTTATCCTCATTATAGTCGAGCCAATAATTGCTTTTCTTTTTGTGCGAGAGCAGGCTTCCCCCCGATCGCGCCAGGTTCAGCTTGCCGACATGTTTACCAGCCACTGGTTTAAGGGTAATCTTTTGTATCTGACCATGGATATCGCTCAATGTAAATGAAGCAGTCGAATCGCTGCTAATCAGCTCCAGACCATTTAACAATACTGGATTGTTAAGATGTTGCAAAAGGCGATCATCGAAATACGCAGGATTTCCATCCTGAATGATCTCCTTAAAACGAGCGAAGACTTCGCTCACCGGATGTCCGTTTATGCTTTCCAATTTACTGTTCAATACCGAAGCATTTGCAGAATCGATGCCTACAATGAATATACCTTCCTTAAAAAGTCCGAATTGGATGGGCAAAATTTTGGTAAAATCTACTTCTACAAAAGTGTGCTCATCTCCAATGGATTTTGTCAGCCTGAAGAGTTCCACAATAAAGCGATTCAGGTCAAATCCGTTCGACCTCATCGATACCTGATCTACCTTATTTTCAAATTGACTACGATCTATTTTGGCAAAAAGATTGGCATGTTTATCAGGTAAAGTTTTTTTTAGAAATTCTAAATCTTCCATAAAATCAGCTTTTGATAAAGTTTGTGAAAAGCAGGCACCGTTGATTAGTGCGAATAGAACAGTGATAATCACTTTTTTCATATTGGGTCAATAACTGATTACGAATTTAATTTTCATTTATTCAGGCTCTCGCCTTCTTTTTGTACTACTTAAAAAATCATAGACTATGTTATATAGATCCTGGTTACATCTTAACGCAAAGATCTCCTTATTATCGCTTATTTTAGAAACAATGAACCGACTGTTTTCATATATAAACAACACTTTCGCAATATCTACCGCTCCCTTACCAATTGTATTCCATCCGCAAGAAAATTGAAAAATAACACGTTCCCGAGAAATTTTTATAAAGCCACATTTTTTAGATTTAAAGTGGACAGTTAAAATACAAGAATCTTGATTTTCTTCACAAGAAGCAATAACGGGTTTAGAAAAAATGGAAACCATAGACACCTTTTTACTCCCCCGACAACAACTTATTTAATTTTTTCCGGGACTCCGGGTTTTCTTTTATGGTCAAAGACTTTTTGAGATATTCAATCGCTTTTGATTTATCGCCGGTTGCCAGGAAATACTCGCCATAAGAATCGTAGACATTATAACTGTCCGGATAATTGTCAACATTTATTTTAAATAACCCTCCGGCTTTGGCATATTGCTTTTGCCGCAAAAAATCATACCCAAGGCCGTTTATCATATTTTCAGGTGGGGGAAACTTATAGCCAAACAGCTTTGAAACTTCCTGGTAATGTTTTTCGAGTTTATTTACTACGTCTACCTTCGGATCTGTAAAGTCTTTAGGGGAAAGTTTAAAACGGTACTTGTTAAAGATGAAACGAAGCGCATCATATTCTGTAATTAAGGGTACAGATCCGTGGTCATCATCACTATAATATTTACTTTCATACCTTAAGCCATTTTGCTTTTGCTCTTTAATATATTGATCCAAATTAAGAATTGAACGGATATGCCTGCTACCTTTAGTTGTGTCGCTCCGGACGTTAGTCATATCCATGCCCTCTCTCAAGGTATTTGCAATTCCTAAATATAAAGTAGTGCCTGAAAATTTCTTTTCTCTCAGAACGTTCTTGGTTTTATTTAACAAATTCATTTCATCCCACCACATGCTTGGGTCTATACAAATGTAAGCGTTGAACAATTTTGTATGATTTATTGCAACGTTCATCACTGTCAGGCCTCCAAATGAATGTCCTGTTAATATTTTGTAAGGTTGTGTTGGGTATAAGGAATCAATACGTGGCATCAACTCCTTTTCAAGAAATGAAACAAATCGTTCGCCACCCCCTGTTGTTTTCAACATTAAACTGTCGGTATAAGGTGGAGGAGCATCTACATGTGTTGGTGTCAGGTCTCTGATCCTGTCCGTATTTGGAATGCCAACTACAATCATTTCGGGGCAAATGGTATTACCGATTCCCCGACTGAGGTACTGAATTATACTTACTACTGAATAAAAGTGGGAATCACCATCCAATAAATATAATACTGGGTATCGTTGTTTAGAATCAGCGTTCCAGCTACGTGGTACATGTATCCAGATTTTTCTTTGTTCATTCAGAATTTTCGACTGGATGCTGTCAATCGTTCCTATAGTCAGTTTATTGTCCTTTTGAGCCAGGGCACACAGTGAAAAAAACGCTGCAAGAACGGAAAGAATTAATTTCTTCATTATAGAAGCCGGGTTTACTATCTTCGGTTCAAGATAGTGATTTTCCATTAAAAAAATAATAACATCAGTGAAAGAATATTAAACTGTTAACACAATGATAATTTTGCCGTATGAATTAATGAAGTATTTTTACCGGGAGAAGCGATGTCACAGGGAACACCTCCCGGAAGGCTTGCGAGATGAAAACTATCATTAAACAATTTGGTAAAGGCTTTCTAAATATTGGCGTCGAAAATGAAAATACTATTTGTCTTATTAACTCTGTTGTTATTGTTTAATGGTAATTCTGTATCTGCAAAAAGAGGTATTAGTTTTAAACCTGCGGAGAAAACCAGCTCTATTAGTCACAAAAGTGACACGTTAGTTGGGGTACACGACATACCAAAGGAGTTAACATCTCCAAATTATGCAGAAAGAGAATACTTTCTTATTAACCAAAATGACACTTCAAGTTTTTCTTGCTTCCTCTATGAAGATGTGATTAGCAAGCATCTTTCCCTACAATTCGAATATTCGCCATATAGTAAAACGCCTACCTCATATTCACCAGCCGATACCAATGTAGTTTCTGAACAAAAAAACATACAAAAGGCTTATAAAGAAACGTCTTACGAAGAGCAGCTTCAAGAACTGAGGTTTATCTTGAAATTCATTTCGAAAGACTACGATATAAGCAGGATAAAGAAGATTAAAATGTCGATACGGTCATTTAAGGAACTCTCACTGGGTATCACCAGAAAATATATTGATCAGTTTGGTAAAAAATTCAATTATAAAAGTAACGAAAGGATCAAAAAGTTGATTGAAGAATCAGAGTTTACTGCAGACATAACCAAAATTTTAGCCCCCTATTCCATCATTATCGATGAAGTGTCTGTTCTTGAATTTGTTTATTATTCGCCGCAAAACGATATGGTTGAAGGAAGTGTAGAAAGGCGGTTACCTGCAAAAAAACAAAAACGGATTATAGATGGTATGCTCCTCCTCAACTTAAGGGCCAAGGCAATAAATTAAGATTTGAGGTCTTCTTATGTGATTGTTTAAAAATTTCAGAATTAAAATCTAAATTGCCTGCGAAGATAATCAGGAACCAATATCTCTAAGTCAGGGGTAGCATGATCAATACCGCATAAAACCTACCATTAGTACAATAAAAAGATAGGAATGATAACAAGAAACTTTGAAAATTGGACCATCGAACTCGAAGCAGTCTGGAATTTAAAAACAGGAGAAGATTGTGAAAAATTTGCAGACTTAATGTATTCATTAGATGGCAACGAAGGGCCCAGTTATTTAAACAAACTAATTGAGAGCGTAAAACTAAAAGAAGACTTCGGAGTATATGAAAGTCTGTATAATGCAATTTGGGCATTTCCCCCAACATTAGTAGCACAAACCCTTGCAAAAAGACTGCCCGAATTCCAAAAAAGGATGGGTAAATACGACCAGGTATTTAGGTTTTATATTCCTGTTTCTAATAACGATGAACTGTTAAATGCTTTTCTTGAAGAGGCAAAACAATGGACAGCAGCCGAAAGAAGAACTTCAATCTCTGCTTTAAAAAACTGGAGTATTGAAGACGAAGAATGGGAAAAAGTATTAGAGAAATTAGGAAAGCCAGCTGCCAAAATTAATGAAGAACCAATTCCTGAACATTGGGATGAACGTTGGAAAATCAGACTCGAAGAAGCACGAAAAAAAGAAGGGGAATATTCTATCAGCAGCTTATTTTGGAAGAAAGGTAAAAAAGAATGGCTTGAAGATCTGGATTTTCTGCTTGAAGTTTTAGCCTTAAATCAAGGTAAAAACTGGAGACAAGTGGATACCATGACAAACGCACTTTGGTTTTTCGCCCACAAAATAGCTTATCCAACATTTGTTGAAAAACTAAGGCTGTTGCCCAATGAAAAACAGGTGAAAATTCTTGACAACATAAAACGAGTGAACAAACGTAAATTCAAACAGCTAAACGAAGAGATAAACGGCGGGTAACATAGAATGCTGTTATTTTGATCACCACTATGGGACAACGAATAAGCTTCTTCAAAAACAACTTTAACAAAGGACTTAAAGACCTGATCTTCGAGAACTTTTCTGCTTTTAGACAATGGCATTTAGATAGTGCCAAATCGTCAATGGAAGATCTTAATGAACCATATGGAAATGAAATTCTGGAAAACTATCTGCATCAGGAAAACAACCTAAAAAAAGACTTCCATAAGTTAGACAAACGACTGATCGACGAATTAACGGCTAAATTTGTAGCCGACTACTGCGACACGACTGACGGCGAAGGAAAGATTTTAGAATTTTTAGAACCGAGTGTTAATAAATGGAGATATGAAGCAAGTACCGAAATGGTCATGCAAACAGGCGACAAAGATTTTGTGCAATTTTGGAATTTTCTAATCAGAGGTCGTTCTTTAAAAGACAACGCTGACTTTGACAGTTACAGCAATGACTTTAAAATTGGATTTTTAACTTTTGACGAGCACCAGCTTTTAAAAGCAAAAATCGAACTATATTTTGGTAATCCTGAACAATTAAAACATAATTTTTGGACAGAGGAAGAGAAATTAAAGGAACAAAATGCGATTAAGGATTCCAAAAATGGAACTTACTCATTATCCGGACACAACCCAAAAAGTTCAGGACTTGAAAATGTTTTACAGGTTCTAAATCAAATGACGCATGAAAAAAATGAATTGATTACGTCGATAGAATAAAACAACTGACACCGCTTATTAAAAAAGAACATAGAAATGAACATCGCTGAAAAATACATACCAGGACTAAAAACGGCTTATTTTGACAACAATGCGGGCGAAGTTTGGGGACATTTTGAGAAAATCAAATACGGTGCGACCAAAGAAGATATTCAAAAGCTTAAAGATGTATATCCGGATGTTCCTGATGCATTGATTGGTCTGCTTGAATACGTGGATGGAACCTACTGGAGAGCGTATGCTGGTGAAGAAATCGCTTTTTATTTTCTTGGTTCAGATCTTGATGAATATCCATATTATTTGCTGTCGTCGAAAGAAATTTTAGAAAATCAAAATCAAGCCTTCGAATACTATTCGGATCATATTGAAAGAGAATACGATGAAGTTGAAATAGACGAAAAAATCACCAATAAGGCCGACACACTGAAATGGCTCCATTTTTCTGATTGTATGAACAACGGCGGAACTTCGCAATTATTTATAGATTTTAGCCCATCAGAAAAAGGAAAAAAAGGTCAGGTGGTAAGGTACTTACACGACCCGGATGAATTTATTGTAATCGCAGATACCTTTGACGATTATTTAGAAAAGTTAATCGATAAAGGATTTGACTTTATTAATGAAGATAGATTAGATTAGAATACAAATGATTAATTACTATGAATAAGTCTGTCGATTTTCATTTTGCGCACAAACCGGAAAGCGATCTAATTGCAAAATACCAATCGCTGCTTCCGGAAAATCTGATAAATCTATGGCAAGAGAATGGATTTGGCGCTACCGCTGAGGGGTACCTTAAAATTGTTAACCCCGATGATTTTGGAGATTTACTGAAGGAAGTTTATAGTCCTGTTTATAAAAACCCTATTGTAATGTTTGCGACGGGAATGGCTGATTTAATAATTTGGGAGAACAATTACACTGTTCTTCTCAATTGCAGACACGGTCTTTCCAAAGTACTTGAATCGGGGTTGAAATATTTTCTGGAAGATATCTATGACAAAGAGTACGTTGATGAAGAACTAAAAGGAGGAAATTATTTTAAAGCGAAAAAGCAACTTGGCGAAATTGGCTACGATGAATGCTATGGTTATGTACCATTACTGGGTTTAGGTGGTGCTGAAAAAGTCGAACATCTTCAAAAGGTGAAAATCAAAGAACACCTCTCCTTAATTGCCCAGACACTTGGTAAGATTGAATAAAATCAGTGCTCCCCTACTAAATCAAGCCATCGAAAAATTTCTAAAGGTGGGTCAAACGCTATGTATACCGCCAACCTGGGAAGGTGTACACCGCAAAACTACCCACATTTTTCAATTTTTTCACGCAACCTTTTCAGTACCTCGCTCATTTCAGATTTTGACAACTTTTCATCTTTAGATGTATTTTGTAATGCTTCCTGGTAAAGTAGTTTTGCTTCTGAAACACGATTTAAATGGAATAATGCATCTCCTTTTATTTCAATATGTCCCCAAAACTCAGGAAAGAACTTTAGATTATCTTCTTGTTCTTCTAAAATATTGGTCCACTCCCATTGATCATAAATAAAGCTGAGCCCTAGTCCAAAACCTACTGTTGGAGTAGCATTATGGCTAAAGCCTTTCAATTCATTAAAACCAAAAACAATGTTCTTTTGATTTTCTAATATATTTTGCGCTTTAAGTACGCCGTTTCTTAAAGAAATTTCATCCCATCTTTTGTCACCAATGGCTAAGTAGAAATTACCACGAATAAGATTTGCCTTTTCAAGTAATAAGTCGATCACATCATTTTTATTAGGCCAGTATGCCGGACTAATTGCTATACAAGAATTATATAGATCATTATCCTTCAGAAACGCATACGTTGCAAAATACCCACCAAAGGAATGGCCAGCTATCGTTATTTGATTTGCATTGTTATACTTGTCCTTAAGTAAAGGAATCAGTTCTTCCTTAAGAAACTTTAAAAGTTTATCCTTCTCTAAAAGTTCCGTATTCCTGTTTTTATGAATTATTCCAATCAAATAGCTCTGTGGTATTTCTTTGTTAGCGATTAAATTGTTGGCTGATTGCAAGAATAACCCATTGATATTTTGGTCATTTGCATCCATATATACAATATAGTTGCTTTGTTTGTCATCTATCTTTGCATTAGAGGGTTTTGTTATAATTACTTTCCTTTCAGCATTGAATACTTTAGAATGGATAGCTATTGTATCTGAGAGACTCAACTGCGAATAAATTTGGGAAAAACAAAAATTACAAACGAAGAGTTGAATGAATAGAAAAACATTCCTTTTTGAAACAATTTTTACCATATCAGTTTTAAATAATTTTTTAGTATTTCTAAGTAAGTCCCCAAAAGTGTAACGTAATGCATAACAATTTTTTCTATGTGTCAAAGCTGAGCAGAATAACAAAATAAATTACCTTTTATTGAATTCGTGGTTTATTTCCTAAGCTGAGTATCATACTCAAACTGCCGCTTCAAATTGCCTTTTAAAGTTTGAATATTCCCTTGCCTATATTTTGGCTCCTCTTCCCCATCAAAGCAATTTATTATTGCATAAATGGCAGCTTTTTCAAAAGGATTAAAACGATGCGAGGTGAAGTCAAAAGTTGCATCATTAACCTCGAAAGTTAACTCAATGCTCTCTCCTCTTAATGCAGAGATATACTTTGTAAAGAATATTAAAGCATTTTCAACTTCAGACTTATAACTTTCATGGTATTTGATTATTTCAGTATCAGGTGCATTCCAGATAACCTTACTATATTCATATTTTTCACTTACTGCCTTGTATATCTTTAGTTCTAAATAAGCGCAACTGTGGTGTGTACTAAAAAATCCTTTTCCAGTTTTAGCCCCCAAATCCCAATTTAGTATCGGTTGATTAACTTTATTTAATAAACTAGCGGTAAATACGCCAACGTTCAAATTATTTTCTTTCATTTAAAACATCATTTTTGGATACTAACAGCCTTCTTTAAAAGACTATTTGTGCTTAACATCTTAGTAAACAGTTTAAGCTGGTTAATATCAGAACGGAAGTTAACGACAACATTCAGCTATTGAAGCATAAATTTAATATCTATCACATAACTTGTCCTCACTGGCTTACCAGCCACACTTCCTGGAATCCATTTTTGGCTTAATTTAAGAAGTCTTATTGCTTCTTCATCAGTACCACCCCCAACTTTTCTTACCGTTTTGATGTTAGTGATACTACCGTCAGCTTCGACCACAAACTCAAGATAAACCTTGCCCTGAACGTTCGCTTCAGCTGCTACTGCAGGATAGACCATATTGGCTTTGATAAATTCAATAAATCTATCCGGGCCTCCAGGAAATTGCGGTTGGGGATTTGTACTAAACGCTGGATAAATTTTATTCTTTTCAGGTACTGTTGCTGATTCTGCGACTTCACCTGGACCAGGAATGACAATGTCAGGAAATGGACTTCCAGTCATCTCCTCATATTCTTCTTCAAACATTTTAAGTGAGGAAGTTAAATAAATCAGCTTCTGATTTGCGCCTTTACCGAAAGATTCATAACCCGTACCCTTCAAACTGTTATATATCCGGATTCTACCTATTTTTTCGGGATCAAGGTCTTTTAATTTTGAATAAATATGCATTTGACCATCCTCAGTGACTAACGGTTCAGCATCACCTTTTTTTAACTTCAGTATGTTTCCTGAATTTTTTAAGATTGAGTCTATTGCACTCTTTGATGTATAAGTTTTTTGCGGACGTGACTTCTGCCCCATGGCTGATTGATAAAATGGTAAAACAAAAGCTAATACAACAACTATAAGTTTAAAATTATTCATAAATACCTTCTAAAGAAACATAAAGGTGTAATTATTTTCTATAAATTTTACAATGCTGACTATGATTTATTTTTTATATTGAAACCTTAAAGGTTTTCATATCTTGTTTTAAACCTTAGGTAAATGTTCACTTTAATCAGTTCTCAAAAGGCTTTAGCACATCTATAATAGCATGACAAATAATCCAATAGACACTATATCTGCAAATGAGGCAAAAAAAAACATCAGCAGTGGAATCCCCTTGAGAAATGTATTTATCACCGGAACCTTAAATATTGAGAA
Source organism: Pedobacter caeni (assembly GCF_900129215.1). GTDB lineage: Bacteria > Bacteroidota > Bacteroidia > Sphingobacteriales > Sphingobacteriaceae > Pedobacter > Pedobacter caeni. The sequence goes on from NZ_FQUQ01000001.1 coordinate 974,063, forward strand.
CGGAAGCGAATGGGACAAAGAGATGATCATCGAAAATTGCATCATTGAAAATCTCGTTTGTATCAGCATACAGTTTAATAAACAGGTGACAATTAAAAATACCCATATAAAAGCGGCTTCATTTGATTTTTGCTATTTCATTGGAGGCTTGATTATTGACAGTTGCCAATTTGACGAATATTTGGATTTCAATGCTGGCGGGCACAATTCTAAAGGAAATTTCATAATAATTAATGGCAATCACTTTCGTGGCTTTGTCAATTTCTTTGATTGCTGGTTTAACGGAGAAATATCTGTGAACAACAATCTATTTGAAAGTGGCACAAATATACTGAGTAAAACGCTGTGGGTTTCCTTCGATGTTCCCATTGTAGCCCAAAATAATATTGGAGATCTAAGTATAGAAAGTGAATGCAAGTCTGAAAATATCTGAATTAAAATTTATACCCTCAATCAAATCACCCAAATACTTAAAGTTGCTCACTAATCCTCAAAATCAAACAGAGTACAAGTACCAATATTCCAATAATAAGCATTGTCATCCCTTTCTTTCTGTCTGCTTCAGCATAACAATACCTCTTCTTACCATTAGGTAACGTTTTAGTATTGGTCGAAATGAACCACCCCATTATTATTCCAAATACACCACCTAGTAGTGCAAATAAAAAACCAGCATACAACCAACCCGGATTTATCTTTTCATATTCATTCAACTCCTGAAGTCTCTTCTCTTCCATACCAGCCAGTTCAGCATCCTTCAGCACCCTGCCCCGCTCCTTTAAAATCCTTTGAGCCAATAGAAAATCGTAATCACTCCACTCATCTCTCTTTGAAATCAGCTGGATAAGCTCCTCATCACTGAAACCGAACAGGTAATGATCCGGTTCAACTTCATCTAATTGTTCTGAAGCCTCTTCAATCAGCACTTCATTCGCTCTTTGAAAATCCTCGGATTTCAGTTTTATCCTGTATTCGTGATTTACCTGGTTATTCGCAAATGATATATCAAACGGAAGAGAGGTATTTTCAATACGACAATCAACTTGATGCTTAGCCAATGTCGTTGCCATTTCCTGAGCTAACCCGTAGTCGTTAAACGTCCGGAATGTTCTGTATGTGTCGGTATTCATCTTTTAAATTAGTTCTAAGATATTAAAAAGGAGCCATTTTCTTATGATGTATTGAATGCAACCTTAAAACTATATAAAAAGAGCCAAAACGAGTTAACAAACATAAATTTAAATAAATGAAGAAATAAACGGTCGGTATATTTCTATAATTTAGTCCTAAAATAATAACTATGGCCATTTTTATAAAAAAGACAGCACATAACGAATTGTACTTATATATGAACGGAAGCCTTATTTATAAGCGCTGGCTCGACACTGGAGCATCCAAAGTATTCGATGTAATGGCTTATGATAAGTATACCTTAACAAGTATTTACGATTTGGCAAAGGAGAATTCCCCCTCAGACCTCATCATTGTAAGTGCAGAGATTCGGCTTAAAACTACAGAAGATGGCGGAAGAAAAACAGGGTTTATCAGTGGATACAGACCAAATCATGTATTTGAATACGATAAAGATGGCAGTTTCCTTCAAACCTTTATTGGTGATATTATATTTAAAGATCAATCGACAATAGAGCCCGGTGAAACAAAGATGGTGACTGTCAGGTTCCTGCTAAATCAAGCCATCGAAAAATATCTTAAGGTGGGGCAAAAATGGTGGATACACGAAGGACCCACACTTATTGGCGAAGGCGAAATAAGCTAGTACATAAATTACCTTTGTTGAATTCGTGGATTATTTTATTTTTTTGCCATTAGCATTAAAGACACGATTAATTAATTATTTTTTCATCTTTGCGGTTAATTTATCAAAACCCAAGCTCTCTAATATGAAAATTAACGCAAAACTGCTTTATTTCGCTCTTCCTGTTCTAATGCTTATTTTTTCTTGCAGCAAAAAAGATAACCCTGTAGAGCCACCAATTGAAAATCAGAAATTATTTAATGTAAATTTTAATGTCAGTGGTTTTACCAGTAACATTACTCCCTTACCTTCTTTTAAGTCTTCTACCGTAAACCAGGCAACGACTCAGGCAACTCCTAAACTTTCAGACCACATTTCCAGACTAGAATATCTGATTTATAATTCCAGTGGGCAATTGCTTAAAGACACTGTTCAACTTAGTAACGCAACCAATTTTGGAACAATTGACCTGCAATTACCTGCAGGTGGTTATAAATCCGTCGTGGTTGGAACGAATGGCCCTCATAATATCTTAGAAAAACAAAACGTTGCAAATGTATTACTCACTCCTTATTCTCCCTATAGTATAGGAGATTGGTTCAAACAAGTATCTGATTTTAAGGTTACTGATCAGGCTTTGAATCAAAGCGTTGTCCTTGATAGAGTGGTGGGTAAAGTTGGTTTTGTACTTACAGATGCAATCCCGAAGGATTTAGCTAAGATATCATTGGCTTTTACGTCCGGTTTGTATCTAAGATTAATTGGTTCCCTCGACCCTGGAACATCAGTTCAAACTATTGATTTCCCACTTAAGGCCAGCCAGGAGGGTCTATTAAATTTTTCGTCTTCTACATTCGTTATACCATTGAGTAGTGGATCTATCACAACTGATGTAAGCATCCGTGCATACAATACTTCTGGAACCCTGATCGTAGAAAAAATTGTTAAAAATGTGGTCATTGAGAGAAACAAACTGACCACTTTATCTGGTGCACTATTTACATCTTTACCTTCACAAACTACAGCCAACGTAACTGTAAATAGTGAGTGGAAACCTTCAACTACCGTTACTTTCTAAAAATAAAAAGCCCACAATTTTATGCGCTTTTATAGAAGATGGTTTTCAGTCCGATACATTAGATATGAAATTTTAAACAGAAAAGCCTCAATGAAAATTGGGCTTTTTTTATCCCATATGGATTGACACCCAAGGTAAAAATCAGTATTTAATTTTCAGGTCTTTCACAGCAGCAAACAAAACCATCAAGTCAATGTCTCCTCTTCCAAAAAGCGGAATCTTTCCAACGCATTTCTTCGCGGTAATATATTCGTTTATGCCTGGTATAATGTTCCCAGATTCGGTCGAGCTGATGTGTATAGCTGTTTTGGATTTCCAGGCCAGATTCCATCATCAATTCTGCAAGCTGAACAGCACCGGCCATTGCATTAAACATCCCTTGTGATGATAAGGGGTCAAAACTCATGGCAGCATCACCAAGTGCCACCCACTGCTGCCCTGCAACCTGGGTAAGGCGGGTTGAGTTGGCCGAGACAGTTTGGTGAAAATTGATTACCCCAGGATTTCTTTGAATGAGCTGTGCCATTTCCCGGTTAGTTTGTGCCAACCTGATAAACTGATCGACATTTTTCAAGGTATTCCTTTCTATCAGATCCGGGTCAGTCTGTAAAGCCAGAACTCTCCTGTTATTCGGTAAAGGCGCAGTATACCACCATCCAAATTCGCTTGCGGAAATGGTACTCATTTGATTGGCTTCCTGATTCGGCAGTGTTGCCCAGCAGCTAATTAGTTTATCGTATTGCTGGCGTCCGATACCTATTTTTCTGGCAAAGTGTGACTGTCGGCCACTGGCATCGATTACAAATTTCGCCTTGATGCGGTAAAACGGATCATCTGATACCTCGTCTTTTTGGCTGGCTGTGATCCACCAATGATGATCTTCAAAATTGACGCTTCGTAATTTTGCGGGCCACAAACAATTGATCCCCCGTTGCACCGCGGTTTCGCGTAAATAGATCTCAAATGCCTGGCGATCCAAATGCCAGCCAAATCCATCAGGATTTCGCAAATGATCTACGATACGGACCTGTTCATTGCCCCAGCAAGATTGTGTGCCAATATGTTTTAGGTGCGGGTTTTGTTTGTTCGGTTGGAGCGATCTGTCTAATCCCTCTAATAAATCAAGCCGTTTTAAAATTCGTCGCGCTGCCGGAGCCAGGCATTCGCCTATTCGTTCCGGGGGGCTGTCTGTTTGATCAATTAGCATAATGCTATACGAATCGGCGAGGGCCATGGCAGCTGTACAACCTGCCACGCCTCCGCCGATAATCGCGATATCAACTTCCTTATCTGTTTCCGGTTTCATGGAAAAAGTTAATGTTCATGATTATTTTTATTTAGGAATGAAACGGGAGAAGCGATTTGCCTTCTCGGTTATACCTACATTTCCTCCAGGAACCGGATGATATTTCGTAACCAGTGGTTTTTCTGATTTCGGTGCTTTTGAAGACAATAAAGTCAGTAGTTTTTTAACACTTGGGCTGGTTTTGAAATCATCGGTCAATTCCTGTTCAATTAATGTGAGCAGGTTAGTTTTCGCACTTTCTGTCAGATTTTGTTCGGTTAGTAATTCTTTATGCGATAAGCCTTTCACTGTGGCAGTTAACAGGTGCTGTAAGTTTGCACTCAAGGCATTTTGACTGTTTAAAATACCTTCTAAATCTTTCACAGCCTCTGCTAATAATGCGGCTTCCTGTTGTGCATTTGGTGTAATCCCAACCTGCATTTTCGGTGGGAAGTTAGGGTCATTAGGTAGTCCGGGGCGTGCCTGAACTACTGCAAGCTTATCAAAATACTTTACCATGCTGTTGATCTGGTTGGTATAATTTGGATCCTCACCGTCAAGTGGCAAATCAGCCATCCAATCTTTGCGATAAGCAAAAGCTTGTCTGCGTGTTTCTTCCGACAGGTTCGTATCTAACGATTCTTTATAGTGTTCCTCACTTAAAATGTTATTAGGAACTCTGGCAGGCCAAAAGGTAGGTAGATAAGGATCATAGGCTGAGGTATAGCCATCCCTGCAGCTCGCAGTATCGGTTTGCCAGGGAATCGCCATCCATCTGGTAATACCACCGGCTACTTGTCCGCCAAGTAAAGGACCCTTTGCTAAAGTGAACACATCGCTGTTCATCACCGGACCATAATAAGAGGAGTTTACCGGTGGTGTTTTAGGTGCATGTTTTAGTCGGAATGCAGACATATACATACCGGCAGTTCGCATTGGCCATGTCATTTCACAACCCGGGTGGAAGGCATCGGCCAGGCAGAATTCCATCGCTGCCCTGGTCAGCATATCTGGTTGGTCAGCAACGTCTAACTGATCTATTGTAATTGGCTCTGGTACATGCGGGCAACCGGTCATGTCGACAAAATCCGAATCAAAATCGCCTTTTACCCATTGGTCAATAAATTCTAATTGTAATTTAGATAATGTAGAATGCTGGCGCACAGAACCTAAAGACGGTATGCTGATGGCATCACCATACATCCATGGCCATAATTGGGGCGCTTCTGCACCTGATACCTCATAGCGACGGAAATTGTTAGAAATCGTACGGCGCATTTCCAGGTTTGCAGAAGATGGATCATTTAGTCTGACCATCCATTTAGCGGTGGTGTAATCGAACTGGCCACCCCATCCAAATGCTGCTCCAAAACCTGCATTAACCCATTGGAGGTTAGTCATGCGTTGGAAAATAGGTAGTATGTCTTTCGTGAAGGAAGGTCTTTTTGGCCGGACCAGCATTCCGGCATCAATGGCCACATCTCTCATTAAATCCCACATGGTACGCACGGATTTCTGTAGCGGGGCATAATCAGGCGGTGCCGAAATTACCCATGCCGGGTCAACTTTAAGCTTAACACCTAAGTATTCCACATCGGCAGTAACAGGGCCATCAGAAATATCATCATACCATCCTTCGTTGTTCGCAAAAGTAATGGCAATATCCCCGTTTAGATTTTTCGCTACACCATGACCTCCAAGCATAATTAACCTACCCTTTTTATCACTTCGCATTTCACCGAGATAAACGGTCTCCCCCTGGAATTTCCCTATAAATGGATGACCGGTTTCTACGCCCGCAGCGGTCAATGATTGATGTCCACCGTCTATGATCAGCGAGTTCCGGTCTCCCACGTTGATATTGCGTAACATGGAAGCTGGCGCGTCTACAGCATCCGGAATATCCAGTGCCATTTGAAATTGATACCAGGATGATTTTTGGTTTGCTAAATGCGCATGCCAGACAATAGTGGCGTTATCGGCAGTCAGCTCTTTAATTGCCTTTCCGGCGGCATTAAATCCGTAAATTCTGAATTCAGCAGCTTGTCGTTTTAATGCCCCGGTTTTATCCCGGTAAGCATAATCGTCCGTTAATGCGACCGGTTCTGAAACCAGGGGGCCAATAAAATATTCATCATCACTATTTCCTACACGCATCACTCCAATCGGGGGATATATACCGGCCGTAACAATGCAGTTGCTATCTTCGTCCGGATCTTCCTTAAAGGGAGGATTAATTTCATCGGGTTCGTCTAATTGTTGACCGTTGGCCTGATGGCGCGCTTCTGCACTTGCAGCATAAACGTCTTTTCTCGCTTCAGCAATCGATCCCAGCGGCTCATGTTGTGCTAAGGTTCTCCAGATGTTAAAAGCAAGGATGTTTCCAAATTCAGACTGGCCAATTGCCGAAATATCCTGTTGTGGGAATTCTAATTCGGCAATGCAGACATAAGGGCTTTCTTCTGTGCTCCAGACCTCCTGGGCATCATTAAGCGGCATGGTATCGTTTGTCCGGGGCTGAATTTCAAAACGGAACTTTGCGCTTTTATTACGCAGTCGCTGATGTAGGTCAAGTCCCAGATAATTGTTGTCATTAAAAACGGCACCATGATCGGTTTCATCAGGTACTAAACGATATTTAACGATACTCGTTTCCCCCAACTTGAAAGGGAGTATTGCCCAATAACCGGCGCTCAGACAACTCGCTTCCACTTTTGTCATCGCGTTAAGGATATCGGAAAGTTTCTTGTGCTTATTGATATAAGAGTCGTAGTCACGGTCTATGATCCCCGCGGTAGTGAAACTGCACATCTGCTGTGCATCTTTTGCGAAAAATCTGTCTATGTTTTGAAAGATGAAATCCGCGTTGTTGCCATCTCCAAATAATTTAGGACCTTCCACACCAAACAGTTTCAGTCCCAATCCCAATGTGGAGTGTATATCCGGTGAAGTTGGCCCGGTATCGCTGGAAAAGCGTGCCACACATTCGTAAACATCACCATCGAAAATACCCACCTTATATTTGGGGTCGATGTCTTTTTTTATGGTGAAGGTTCCATATGCAATCCCATGCTGTTTTCTAAAAACGGCGCGTTCAGCAGGCATTTGCCCTTTTTCTATCCTTGTCTTTTGTCCAATCTCGACGAACATCTCTTTGAGGCGTTCGGTTACCACTTCTATTGTGCCTTCGCTATCCCAGCATACTACATTATTTGCTGTCGCTTCGCCTTTAGTGGCTTTTTTCGCTGATGAAGATTCATTCTGCAGCGGACTTGTTTTTTTCTTTGATTTCTCAGTCATAATTAAATTTTAGTTAAGGGTTCTAAAATGATAAATAGACTATTACACATTTTGAATATGCATTAACTAACTCCGCTTATGAAAAAGATAACTGGGTATTTGGGATTGAATTAAAGGAAGGGTATCGTTTAAACGATTCATTTGAGGAGAGGTTAATGTAATGTAATAGGGTTGATAGAATAAAGCTATAGAAAATATCTAACTATTTAATACTTTTTATATAAACTATTGCAGATTAATATATGGCTATAACCAAACGAAAGCGCCCCCTTTCGCCAGAGCAAAGTGACTCCTCAGCGATTAAGAATGATTTTTTAGCTCTCCTTTGGACAAAGGCCCGACTACTTTTGTGATTTTTTTGCCCGCTCAACATCAGGACTACGGTATAAATCCTCAGATATAGACGACAGAGTAGAGACATGTACCTGTTCACCAAGACCATAAAATTGTTGAAAGCTCATTATGAGCGGTCTCCATTTTTATTTATAACCAAATCTACCATAATGGTATACTGTACAGAATCCGATTCTTGCGGTATTAAAGGTAACCTCTATGGTATCAATTTGGCATTGATCCCTCAATAGAGAGTATGGGCATTTGGCAAATGCCTGCAAAGAAAAAAAACGCCCCTAAACTATCTTTAGAGGCGTTTTTACTTGCTGGTGATCCCGCTGGGATTTGCACCTGGTGCAAAAGTCAACGTTTAAACAATATCTGGATGGTTTTGTAATTCGACTCCCCGAATAAAGAACCTTTTATTTAATACATTTTAGCTGCAAACGTATGATTGTTCTATTTGGAATAGCCCTACTTTACTTCTACTTAAGGAAGAAACTACAACCCAATAATCAAAAACTAAAACTTTTACACTCAAATCTGATTTATGTAGAGTTGCGCTATTGTTTAGTAATTTCTCTTATTTGCTCTTTTGTATATTCTTTATAAACCACGCCGAGCCTTAGTGCATTCTCTTCAACTGTAGAGTCAAAACCTGCTTCCTTCCGTCTTTTATTCACATTTTTAGCATCTTTAATAGGCATTACATATTCAAAAGGCTCTTTCTTGCCCGTTTTAGGATTATTGATCATTTCCATATATACTTGTGTGCCGTAAACTTGTTCTTTACCTTCACCAGTAAGCTTCCTGTCAAGCATCATGGCCGTGTACTTATAAGGTAATTCCTTGGCCTTGCCCGCCTTTTCTATTAGTTGATAATATTTTGGAATTTTATTTGAATGCTGTATTGCATAAAACACAGCCGTGTTTTCAGGTTCGCCCACCAGTGTTTTTCCTGGATAGCCATACTTTGTAATTATACGCTCTACCTTTTCGATGTTTATCGAATCAATTTTTTGCATAATTCTCCCCGCACTTTTATCCAGTACAGTTCTCGGGTAATTAAGTAATTGAGCAATAGCATCTTTTCTTTCTTCCTTTACTTCTGAATCAAGGAATTCCCTTATACCCTGATCAGTCTGTAAAATGGTATCCAATTGCTTCTTTAATTCAACATTAACTGGTTTTTGAGCAAAGCAGCTTATACTAATGACTGTTAGTAACGATACGAATATTGTCTTCATAATGGTAATGGGTTATTCTACCTATCAAAAGTACGTTTTAGCAAAAAGGCAAACAGGTATAAATCGGACAATCTTTACATTAGTTTAAAGACTGAACTTCCATTCCCCGGCAGGAAGGAAGCTCTTTTAAACTGCCTCAGTGAGCAGTCGGTAAATTGTACAAACTCTTTTCTGAAATGCGATGAATCGTAATAATCTTCTGTAAGTAAGAATCTATGGTACGAGTTAGTATTTTTTGAATATCGGGCATCAAGTACATTTCTAAACCGAAGTATTTTTTTATACGTTGAAGGACTGCAACCAAAATACTTTTTAAAATATCTTAAGAAAGTTCTTTCAGACATACAGGCGATAGCTGACAGAGCTTGAACCGTCAATTTGTCGATTCCAGCCGTACTGTTAAAAATTCGCTCCAATGTATCCCCTTTGTGCTCGTTCAGACTTGACAAAAGGAATGCTTCCAGTTTTTCGATTCTTTTTTCTGGGGGTTTTGAAAAGAGCAGTGAGGCAAATTCAGTCCATGTAGATTCATTCAGCAGCTGATGCGACTTGCCTGCCATTTCTAAAAATGGAATTCCGAAAAAAAAATTGATGCCGCATGGGGTAAAATTAATACTTATCTCATCTACGGGATCATTAAATGTTATTAGTGTTGGGCGTGTTAGCCTACCCAATAAGATAATTTCCGGCCCCTGAGTATCATCTTTTGTGAAGGTAACTTCGTGTGGCTGTATCCGGATCAAAGTATGGTTAAAAAACGCCAGGCAGATGCCCAGATTTGGAAACGCGGTATACCTTAACGGAAAGACCCCTCCTTTCTGGGATACTGTAAAACTGGTAATGTATCTTTTCAGTTTATCGGTAACGGGTATAATATTGGTAAACATATTTTTCAGGTTATCTAAAATAAACTTCGTCAAAATGAAGATGCATCCTAAAGTTAATAAGATTGTAGTTTATTTGTACGCAAACTGTGCACATTCTGTTTTTTTGTTACAAAAAGAATTCGGAAAAAACTTACTCAACAAGGTTTACCAGTGTAAGAAACACGCCTTCGAATAATATCAGATGAAGCCAAGGTTAAGAGAGTTAAATAAATTCGTTCCTTCAAGTCCTCCCCAAGCTAAATTACTCGCGTTATTTTTGGATAGATTCGGAAAAAGTAGCAAACATTAGTTTTTTCGTTCAAAAGACACGGTTCATTAAAGCATCTGCTAATAAATTATTTTTTAAAGGCTAACACGTAATGTCATATATTTATGTGTTTGCAGAAATGTTGACCTGACCATAGATTATAAAGAATGAGTAATAATTTGGATAGCATTATTGTAGAATTGGTTGTCACCGCTTGCCAAGCAGAGGCAAACAATATTTGGATGCAAGGTGGCCTGGAAATAAGCCTGAATAATGAAAAACCATATACAGACAGTGACATTATTGATATAGACGAATTTTTGAAAAGCTTAGAACAAGATGGTGAATTTTTCATTTTTTCATGCCATTGTGGTTTACCAGAATGCAGTGGCTGGGAATTAGGAATTCAGGTTTTACATTTGGAAGAAAACATCAAGTGGACCAATCCCAATAATGGAAAAACTTGGTGCTTTAGTAAGCAAAAGATAACAAATGATTTAATCAACATTCGAGAAGAAATAGCAAACTACAAACAGTTCTTCAGTCAAAAAGATATAGCGTATGTGGGAGTTGGGTACAATTGGTGAAGTTTTGATATTCCCGTAAAAGCAAAAACCCCGCTAATCGTGCGATTGCAGGGTTTTATATGTTTTGATTCTAAATCTGGTGATCCCGCTGGGATACGACCCGGGATCCGATGTTATCCGGGACTGCAAGAAATGTTTTATACCACTACCATTTCATTTCGCCAGTATTCACCTTCGCTCCCAGCTGCAATGCAATTTCAAACGTCGCATCCGGATAACGTTTCTTCATCGCAGCGATCAGCTCATCCGAAGTCTTCACTTTACTCAATTCTTCTCCATAAGCTTTCAGATAAGCCCTGTTGTACTTCAAAGACTCTATATTTAATGCTGCTCCGTCTTTATGGTGTGCAGGAATAATAACCGCCGGTTTCAACGCTTCGATCTGATCCAGTGCCTTTAGCCACTGCTCACGTTTTTCTGTGCTTGCATCATCTGCCATCCATAAGTGAAAACCGGTACCGAAAATATTGATACCACCTACAACAGCCTGGATCGATGGGATCCATACAAAAGTACGTGAGGCTGCTCCTTCTACATTGACAAATTCCAGCTTATGACCTTCCAGTTCCAGGCTATTTCCTTTTAATACCTGTGGCAAAACCACGTTTTTCGTTCCATTATCGCCCAATTGAGGTCCCCAGACATCCAGTTTCTTCTGAGCAGTTTCTTTGATATGGGCTACTGTTGTTTCGGTAGCATAGACCGTTACGCCAGGGAAATAGCTTTTAAAAACTTCCAGTCCGAAATAAAAGTCCGGATCACCATAACTCACATAAATGGCTTTTAATGTTTTGCCACTGGCTTTGATCTCTTCTGCCACTAATTTGGCATCAGATAAGGTAAACTGGGCATCTACCAATATCGCATCGGTTTCCCCGCTAATGATCACCGATGCCACGCCGAAGCTGGTTTCGGCTGCATGGTATACGTTAAGCTTTAACGGACCGGCATCAATTGTTTTAAATGTTTGTGATTGTGCATTCATGTTTAATAGGATTAATATGAATAAAATGGCTTGTCTTTTCATTTTTATTGAACACTTAAATGGCTTTCAATGCGGTTGCTGATCTCTTCCAACGAAGAATAGCCCTGTTCTATCAGCAACAACTCCGATCCTGTATCCAGCAACAACGTCGGATAAGACATCGCATAATCTGCTGCTTTAGCAAAAGCTGCTTGTGTAGCGGCTTTCATCTCCACACTATGAAAATGTTTGAAAAACACTTCCTTATCAATACCCAGCGAATCCAGAATCTCCTGATAAGTCAGGTCCAGGTTCAGGTCTTTACCATAGAAGTACCTCTCCTTTTGTACTGCAGCAGCAAAGGTTACGTTCTTTTCCGGCCAGAACTCTTGTACTGTTACAATCGCCCTTGATGGGATTTCACTATCCAACAATACTTCCTGCGCATTGATAAACTTAAAATAATCTTCTCCAAAGGCAGTTCCGGTAAGCTTTGCAATCTGCTCGTCGTGTTTGATAAAATAAGCCGCCATTTGTTTGCTTTGTTTGCGGACATTTGCTCCCGCCCACATTCCTCCGGGAATGATCTCAAAAGGAATGTCTTTATAATTTTCTGCTGTTTGCAGGGTATTTCTATAATTTCCGTAGCACCATCCGCAAAGCGGATCCATCACATAGATCAGTTTCATTATTTTTGTGTATTAAATTCAAATTTTCCTTTTAAAAACTGTGAGGACCTTCCTGCAGCAGTTTTATCATCTTTGTAGCTTAAAAAAGCATCCACTTCCCCATCTTTGGTATTGATCACCTGACTCACCGTGAGCCCGTCTTTTTCAATCCAGTTCAAGAAATAAAGGTGGCCATTGAGTTGTTTAAAGGAAACATGTTCTGTACCCTCATTGGTTTTTCCGCTTTTATCTACCGCTTTCCAATGCACCGTACTGTCGTTTAAGTACTGTACTTCGGCACTAAAATCAGGGTATGTGATCTTTCCGGTTTTTCCAATAAGCGTCTGTGTAGTGTCGGCTTTGCTGTCTTTTTCATTTGCCGGATTGTTGTTTCCGCTGCAAGCCTGAAAAAGAAACGCTGCGAAGAGCGAAGTGATGATAATATTTGTTTTCATATGTTCTGATGTTTGACACTACAAAATTAGAACACCTGAATGGCGAAAAAGTTGAACTAGTTCAAAAAAGAAACTTACCGCTGTTTAGCCAGTTTTTTCCTGATCTTACTCAGGAACTCGTGGGAGATGCCCAGATAGGAAGCCACCTGTAATTGGGTGAGCCGTTGTTCCAGCTGCGGATATTTGGTGATGAATTCCAGGTAACGCTCATCTGCTGTTTTTCCTAGCGCAGAGATCATTCTTCTTTGCAGGGCCACATGCGTTTTCTGCGTCATGATACGAAAAAGCTTCTCTACTACAGGAACCTGTTCGTACAGCGCTTCTTTGTAAGGCTGGGTGATCAATAGTACCTCGCTATCTTCAAGGGCTTCAATATTCAGGATCGAGGGTGTATTGTTCGTAAAGCTATCGATATCGGTGATCCACCAGTCTTCGATCGCAAAGTATAAGATCCGCTCCTGCCCCTGTTCGTCCAGGTAATAGACCCTTAAACAGCCTTTGATCACAAATCCTTCAAACTTACAGATTTGTCCGGCGCGCAACAGGAATTGCTTTTTTGCAATTTTACGATGGTAAAATGGCGCGGTGAACCGTTCAAAATCCGAATCAGAAATTGCCAGGTGTTTTTCTATGTTTTTACGGAGAAGCTCGAACATAGCCCTAAGGTAAGACAAAATGGAAATTAACCACAGACCGCTGAACAAAAACCTCAGATTTTTGTTTTAATTTAACCCTATAATCATTCCCCTATTTATTAGCTATGTCATCCGAAAACGAGAAAGAAAACACCTTTTACATTGGCCTTTGCATGGCTGGCGCGGTATCCGCAGGCGCTTATACTGCCGGAGTAATGGACTACCTCTTAGAGGCCCTTGCCGAATGGGAAAAGAGAAAAAACGAACCAGGCGTCCCTACACACAAGGTACAAATCCCTGTAATCGGAGGTGCTTCTGCCGGAGGTATGACCAGCATCCTGACCTCTACCGTCCTGAACAGCCTGCATATCCCTATCGATAAACCCAGTGATAATATCCTTGCTGAGCACCCGGAAAACAAGTTTTACCATACCTGGGTAGACTTGAGTCAGGGGGATATTTTAGAGAAAATGCTCGACACCTCCGACATCAAAGAAGCAGGCCTGGTTTCAGGATTAAACTCGGCTTTTATCGATGAAATTGCACAACGTGTGGTAGCGACCGAAGCCGACCGGAGCAAATGGCGGCCTTTACCCCCTTTCATTAAACCTGGCTTAAAGATTTTCAGCACGCTGACCAATCTGGAAGGCTTCGGTTATACGGCTGATTTTGGTCCGGGGAAACCGCAAACCAGAAAGTACCACATGTCCATTCATAACGACTATGCCTGTTTTGAACTCACCGAAGAAAATATCATTGGCTCAAACGGCGGCTGGGTGCCCCTCAACCTCAAAGACGACATCAATGTAGACCTGGCAAGAGATGCCGCAATTGCAACCGGAGCCTTCCCTGTCGGACTAAAATCAAGGCTCCTGAACCGCGATGCATCCTATGTGAACGCCAATCTCTGGTTAAAAAAATACCTGACCAATAACCCTGTTGCCCCGGGCAATTACCAGACCCTCAACGTGGATGGCGGACTGATTAACAATGAGCCCTTCGAAAAGGTGCGGGATGTGCTGTACGAAATCACCGGACAGGAAGCCAAAGATTACCGCGACTTTCATCAGTTTACCTCTACCGTAGTGATGATTGATCCATTTCCAAGCCAAAAGCCGAAACCAATCTCCAAATTACAGGACCTGATGAATGTCCTTGGCCTCACGCTCAGCTCGATGATCAACCAGATGCGGTCAAAGCCCCTGGACATCGCAGATGCACTAAGTAACAGTTGCGCAGGTCAGTTTCTTGTTGCACCTTCCAGAATGGTAACCAGCCCTGATGGAGAGCAACAGAATGTAACCGGCGAAATGGCCATTGCCTGTGGTACTTTGAACGGCTTTGGCGGATTCCTGAGCAAAGAATTCCGTGTTCATGATTATTTTCTGGGCAGGCACAATTGCAAAATCTTCCTAAGGGATTACTTTACCATCCCCGAAAGCGCCTTACAGGAACATCCGATTTTCAAAGAAGGTTATGCCAATGCCAACCTGGACCGCTTTAGATCCACCAAGGATGGAGGATACCAGATCATCCCCATATTTGCAGAAAAGACCGATTATACCTTCCCCCAGCTCAGGTTTAAGTCTGGAGGAACCTGGCCTGTTGTCGAAGATCAGGACGTAGACCGCTATAAATCGAAACTCAAGGAACGCATTCAGGCAATTCTGCTAAACGTTGCAGAACTCAGTGGCACCAGTAAATTCCTGATCTGGGCAGGTGCAAAGATTGTACTCAACCGGGTACTTTCCAATGCTGTGCTCAAAAAGATCAAGAAAGACCTGGTGATCTGGAAGCTCTTATCCGAAAAATAGTAACGTTCCCTGAGCAAGATCACTATTTTCTTTTAATTGCTGAGGGCCTGATAAACCGCAACCTGGAATTCTTCTCCTATACTAAAATACGGAGAAAGGTATTCCTGGGTAAACAACAGCGCTATCAGGCCCTCTTTTGGATCTGCCCATCCATGTGTATTGAAAGCTCCTCCCCAACCAAAAGATCCTTCGCTTAAAGGCAACAGGTAGTCATTTTTCTGAGTTTCCACTGCAAAACCACCTAAACTAAACTGGAAGTTCTCCGGCTGTGGAGGCATTGCAGAGGTCTTTACCTGATCTCCCAATTGATTCTGTAACATCAGTGCTATCGTTTTCCCGGAAATCAGTCTCTTGCCATTAAATGTTCCTTTATTCAGGTAAAGCGTATAGAAATTGGCCATGTCCTGTGTGGTTGAGCTTAAGCCTGCTCCTCCCGACAGATAGGTTCCTTTAAGCTTGGGGAATTCCGGATCAACTCCTTCATATAATAGATGTTTCACTTTAATCAGCTGATGATCTGCCGTGCTCTCGTATAAGCTGGCCAGTCTGTTTTGTTTTTCTGCCGGAAGGTGGAAATACGTGTCTTTCATCTCCAAAGGATCAAAAATCCGCTGTTTCATAAACACATCCAGGGCTTGTCCGCTCCAGATTTCGATCAGATAGCCCAACAAATCAATGTTTAGCCCATAGGTAAATGTTTCGCCCGGCTGATGTTGTAGTGGCAGTGTAGCCAATAGTTCCATTTTCTCTTTCAACGTGCCTTCGGTAGTACCAACACCGGAAGGAATTCCGGCACGCTCATAGATCTTCCACATAGAGGCATCACTGAATATGGCCGGATAAGCGATTCCGGAAGTATGCCTTAAAAGGTCGCGGACGGTAATTTCCCGGTTTGCAGGTTTTGTCGTATAGCTGTTTTTTGTGGCATCATAAGCCAGTAGCACTGTTGGGTTTTTAAATGCAGGGATGTATTTAGAAATCGGGTCGTCCAACAGGAATTTCCCTTCTTCCCAAAGCATCATCACTCCCAGGCTGGTAATCGCTTTAGACTGGGAAGCAATCCTGAAGATATCATCGTTCTTCACCTTCCGTTTCGTTTCCAGATCGGCATAGCCAAATGCTTTTTGGTAAATCACTTTTCCGTCTTTCAGCACCAATGCTGTGGCACCAGGAATGTGTTTCGCGTCCATTTGGCGTTGGATCATTGCATCAATTTTCAAAAGCCGGTCCTGCTCGTAACCGGTTCCCGGATTACTTTTCGAGGCAGATCTGGCTGTATGCTGAGCATAAGTATTTGTAATGTGAAAGGCAGTGAGCAAAATACCCACAATTGTTCCTTTATTTATGATGGATAAGTTCATTGTTGTTTTCTTTTAAATGCTTTAAATACAGGTGGAAGTTTAAATACAATTGAAGTTTAAGTGCAGTTCCGGTTTAATTACGGATCCAGGTCTAATTACAGGTCGAAGCCAGGGCTTCAACTTTGTTAAAATTCTGTTCAGACAGTTTTTCTTCTCTTGCACTCAGCAATGCCAGCACGATAGAAACGAGCACAAAGATTGCCCCAACCCATGGTGCTGCGCCCAGGCCTAGTGTGGATGAAACCACCCAGCCTCCTGCATAAGCCCCCAAAGCAGCTCCTGCATTAAAGGAAGCGATGTTAAAAGCCGAAGCTACGTTTGCCATTGCCGGATTAAATCGTTCTGCGGTCTGAACTACAAATAGTTGAGATGCCGGAACTGTACCAAAAGATAAGGCACCAACTACAAACAAAGTGATGATTGCCGGAATGGTATGGTGCACCGTGAAACTGAAAATCAACAGCACTACAGCCTGGATCACCAACATCCAGAGGAGCGCTTTAAGTGGCACTTTATTGGCCAGCTTTCCGCCAATGATGTTCCCCACTGCAATCGCAATTCCGTATACGAGCAACATCAGGCTCACCATATTTTGCGACATTCCGGTAAGCTCCATCAACAACGGAGACAGGTAAGTGAACACCAGGAATACGCCTGCGTAATTAAATATGGTAGTCAGAAAAGCCAGGAGTAATTTCTTATTGCCCAGGATCCCAAATTGTTCTTTTATTGGTGCAGCAGCTTCATTTTTAATGTTACCAGGCAACAGAAACAAGTTGGCCAGTAATCCGATCAGCCCCAGTCCGGCAACCCCCAGAAAGGTAGCACGCCAGCCAAAATGCTGTCCGATCAGCGTTCCAAGAGGAACTCCTGTAGCCATCGCTACCGTTAAACCCGCAAACATAATGGCAATGGCACTCGCTCTTTTATCTGCCGGCACCAATGCTGCTGCAATCGTTGCTCCAACGGCAAAAAATACCCCATGTGCAAATCCGGTAATGATTCTTGCCATCACCAATGGCATAAAACCAGGAGATATTCCTGCCAACAGGTTCCCGGCAACGAAAAGTACCATCAGGTAAATCAGTAAGGGTTTACGGGGAAACTTGTTGGTCAGGGCGGTCAGTACCGGAGCACCTATCGCCACCCCTATGGCGTAAAAACTCACCAGTAAACCTGCTGAGGGAATGGAGATGGCTAAATCTTTTGCCACAGTTGGCAGTAAACCCACAATGACAAACTCTGTTGTACCGATGGCAAATGCACTGATGGTTAATGCCCAGAGTGCCAGTGGCATTCCGGTTTTGGTTTTTATTGTTTTATTGTTCATGATTTTTCTTTTAGGAATTGTGATGACAAAGGTCAGTAGTCTTAAACTATAAATGAAATAACATGATTTATGGTTTACTATAAATATTATTATAGTAAGGCTGAGAAAATAGCTGTAATTTTGAATCATGGTAAATTTAGAATGGTACCGGACCTTTAAGGCAATCTATCATACCGGGACGTTAACAGGCGCAGCGCAGGAGTTGCTGATTTCTCAACCCAATGTGAGTCAGCATTTATCGGCATTGGAAGCCCATATCGGCAAGCAGCTATTTGAACGGAAACCCAGACGTATGGTGCCCACAGATTATGGAAAACTGTTTTATACGCAAATTATTGAGGCCATGGATAAGCTGGAAAGTGTGGAAGCAGAGTTCAGGTATATCCGCTCCTCCAACCTTCCACTCACCTGTATTGGTGCCCCAAAGGAGTTTTTCTATACGCTGTTGAGTCCGGAGATCAGCAAGGCACCGGCAAACTTTGTCTTTGAGTTTGGCCTCACGAAAAACCTGATGGAGAAACTGGGCAAAGGGAAACTCTATTTCGTGATTGCAACACATTGCACAGATGAGAAAGATGTGGTTTATGAACCCATCAGGGAAGAAAACTTTGTCCTCGTTGCCAATTACGATCTGGATACCCGGGATTTCGACCAGTATATCGCAAACGGAGAACTGGATAAAGCAGAAAAATGGCTTTGTGAACAGGATTGGTATGCCTATAGCAGCGACCTGGCCATTATCCGCAGGTTCTGGCTGGAAAACTTCAAAAAACGACCGGCCATAAAGCCACGCTTTATCATTCCCGATTTCAATTCTATTCTTAAAGGCATCAGCAAAGGAAAAGGACTCGCCATTGCTTCAGATTACCTCGTTAAAGAACTCCTGGAGAAAAAGGAACTCAAAGAAATCTGGAAAAGCCATAAACCGGCTACCAACACCATTTACCTTTGTTACGATAAAAACAGGGCCACCACCGACCAAATAGAAATGGTAAGAAAATTGGTGCAAAAACAATAGATTTGCAACACATGACCAGAATTTTTACGCTCAGCCTTCTTTTCAGTTTCATCAGTTTATCTCTTGTTGCACAGGAAGATGAATTGCCACTTCGCGAAAAAATGATGACAGCCCTGGCGGATGAAAAACTGGCCGGAGCAGCCTGGTCAACAGTGTCGCCTTTCGGGATCATTACCGCAGATGCCTATGGCCTCAAATCTTCCCTTACCAAACGCCCCTTAACACCATCAGACCGCATTCAGGTAGGCTCCGTTACCAAAACACTATTGGCTACCGGGATTTTCAGACTGGTTACGATCAATAAATTAAGCCTCGATACACCGGTAGAGAAAATACTAACCAATATCAAATTTGAAAACCAATGGGCTTCCAGTGATCCGGTTACGGTAAGACACTTATTAGACCATACCTCAGGACTGGAAGATTTGCGTTTCTGGCAGCTGTTCAGCGAAAAGGTAAGTGCAAATACCCCTTTGATCGAAAACTTCAAAAGAGATCCTGCTGTACTCCATATTTATACCAGACCAGGTGCTCAGTTTGCCTATTCCAATATGGGGTACACCCTACTCGGAATGGTCATAGAAGCGGTAACAGGGCAACGCTACGAGGATTATCTGGACATGTTTCTTCTGGAACCACTGGGCATGACCCGCAGTACTTTTCATTTTGTGAGCCAGCAGGGAGCACATGCGGATAAAACCCTCGCTATGGGACATCTGGAAGAAATGAAGGCGCAGCCAACTGTGCCGATGTACCTCAGACCTGCCGGGCAATTCACCACCACTGCCAATGACATGGGGATTTTTATCCGCTTCCTGATGAGCGATGGAATCCTGCACCGTTCCCCTTTTATCCGCGAAGATTTACTTCGTTCAATGGGCAATCCAAAGGAAACAGAAGCCACAAAGCATGGCCTGGAAATCGGTTACAGTGGCGGATTGATGAAAAGAGACGCCCATAAAGTAATAGGTTATGCCCATTCAGGAAACACGATCGGCTACCATGCCATGATCTACCTCTTCCCTGAAGAGAAAAAAGGTTTTTTCATTTCCCATAACATGGATAGTGAAACCGCAAATTATGAGGTGTTCAACAAAATCCTGATCCAGTCGCTCGATATTCCTGAGGGCAAAACGCAGGCAGCAGGCGAAATGCCTAAAGACATTCGCAACTGGAAAGGCAATTACATCGCTGCAAAAGATAAAATCAAAACTTTCGCTTACCTGGATTTCCTGACCAACTTTGTAACCATTATCCCTCAGGAAAAACAGGTTCTCTTTTGTCAGTTTCAAAAAGACGATAAAGTGTTAAGCCCTGCAGGTCATCACCTTTTCAAATCTGCCGGCAAAATAAGCCCCTCACATGTCTTTTATACGGATCCTACCGGCAACCAAATGGTGAGTACCGGATTCGGGACCTTTAAAAAGATCAGTTCCTTTTATCTGTGGGGAATGTGGATGAGCTTCATTCTGGGCGTCCTTGCCCTTCTTTACCTGTTCATCAGCGGGCTGGTAAAATCACTAACGCAAAGAATGGCATTTTTGAAATCGCTCAGGTCAGCTCCTTTTCTTTCTCTGCTCTGCTTATTAATTCCTGGCTTGTTGTTTTTGAACCAGAATTTCACTGCATTGGGGGATGTTACTCCGGCAAGCATTTCCCTGGCCATAGTTACCCCTCTTATCCCTGCTGCATTACTGTTGGGTATCTGGGCTTACTTTAAGCATAAAACAAGACGAAATACTGCCATCCTGGAGATCTTTGCACTGATTCTTGCCTTACAGCTGTTCCTGGTCATGATGTACTGGGGAATGGTTCCTTTCCTGCTCTGGGCTTAAGTTTTATTAGGCTTTTTGCAAAGCCGGTAACAGCCTCCTGATGCTAACCAGAACAGTCCAGAAGAAAAAAATAAAATTATGACAAATACATTTGCAAGAATGTCCTTATCTTTAAGTAATTCATTAGCAAAACGATATGAAAACAAGCCACTTAAATTATCCTGATCCAAGGGAGGAAGGGGATGAAAAACAAAGGACGTACGATGATGATGAGTTTGACCAGGATATTGATGAACCCTGGAGAGAAATGGACGATGATGAGGATAATGAGGACTACTATGACGATTAACCTCCACCGGCTTTTTTAAGAATTCAAACATCTTACTTAAAAGCTCCGTATAAATGCCTTTTACAGGAGGCATTTATACGGGCATTTTTTTTATTTGTCTTTAGTATAGTCATAGTTCACCAACCATTGGATGCCAAAACGGTCTTTCAGCATTCCAAAGTAAGCGCCCCAGAAAGCTTTCTCCAGTGGCATAATGATTTCTCCGCCAACCGCAAGTGCATTAAAAATCCGATCAGATTCCGCCTCACTCTCTGTAGTCACAGAGATAGAAAAATTATCGCCCACATTGAGCTTTTGTCCCATTGATTCCAGGGTATCGGTTCCCATCAGAAAGTTACCACTTCCTATAGGCAAGGAAATGTGCATGATTTTTACTGCATCTTCTGCAGACAGCTCATCGCCACCCGGCGTATCTTTAAAGCGCTGAACCGCCTGAAATTCCCCACCGAAAACAGATTTATAGAGGTTAAATGCTTCTTCAGTCTTTCCTTCAAAATTTAAATAAGGATTAATAGTTGCCATGTTTTGTTCTTTTAGTTTTTAGGTGTTTATGTATTAACTAAGATATTCAGTTAATTCCATAACTCAAATGTAGTGCTAAACTTAGTTTGCAAACAAGGCCGGACAAGACAATAACAGGGGGCAATCAAGACAAGCTTATCCCCCATCTCTTTTATCCTTGAAATGTAATTTCCTCAGAAATCCGGTTTAAAATTAGGCCTCCGTTTTTAAAGTTGTATTTTTGATGCAACTTTAAATAACACATTATGCTTACAACATCAGAGATCGGCTTGATTAAAGCCACCGTCCCAATTTTAAGAGAACATGGAGTATTGTTAACCAAACATTTCTACCAAAGAATGTTTGACCATAACCCCGAACTGAAACATATTTTTAACATGGGGAACCAAAAAAACGGAACCCAGCAAACGGCATTGGCACTCGCAGTACTTGCCTATGCCGAAAACATCGAAAACCCATCTGTACTCCTACCCGTTCTTCAAAGAATAGGCGATAAACATACCAGCTTGCAAATCAGTGCAGACCAATACGATATTGTAGGCAGACATCTTCTGGCTTCTATCAGTGAAGTACTTGGCGAAGCCGCAACCGAAGAGCTGATCACCGCATGGGCGAAAGCTTACGGACAACTGGCCGACATCATGATCAATCTCGAAAAATCAATCTACCTGCAAAAAGCAGCTGTTCCGGGTGCCTGGAGCGGATGGCGTAAATTCGTCATCGACCGGAAAGTTAAAGAATCAGATGAGATCAGTTCCTTTTACCTGCGCCCTCAAGATGGTCTGGAAGTGGCCTTACATCAACCCGGTCAATACCTGAGCATTAAGGTGTATATCCCTTCATTAGACCTTTATCAGCCAAGACAATACAGTATTTCCTCTGCCCCAGATCAACATTATTACCGCATTTCGGTAAAGAAAGAAGCCGGAAATCAGAATAAAGAAGAAGGAACAGTGTCTAACCACCTGCACAATGTACTTCAGGAAGGTGATGTACTGGAAGTCAGCACCCCTGCCGGAGATTTTGTGCTCAACACCGATCAGAGCTCCCCTCTTGTGTTGCTGAGCGGTGGTGTAGGCCAGACTCCTTTCGTCTCTATCATGGACTTCCTGAGCGCTGCAGATCAGCAACGCCAGGTGAGATGGGCCCATGCCTGCAGGTCTGAAAACGTACATGCTTTCCGGGATCAGATCAAAGCCTGGGACGAGGAACACGATTGGTTTAAACATATCGTCTTTTACGAAAACGCAGCCCAGGAAGACAAGAACATCCGCTCCGGCAGACTGGATGTTGCCGAAATCACGGAAATGGTCCTGATACCCGAAGCAGATTATTACCTTTGCGGTCCCAAGCCCTTTATCGAAAAAACAATTCTCGACCTTGCTGCTTTAGGCGTAGATCGAAAAAAGCTGTTCTTTGAAGAGTTTGGTCCACAGACCATTCATACCAATTAAGATCATATCAATGAAACTGAACCAATTTACAGATTACGGACTGAGGATCCTGATGTATATGAGCCGTAAACCGGAGCACCTGCCGGCAACGACCATTACAGAACTGGCAGACCGGTTCGCGATATCCAGAAATCACCTGGTTAAAGTGGTTCAGTTTCTTTCCAATCAACAAATCATAGATGCACAAAGAGGCAGAGGTGGTGGATTACGCCTGTACGCTTCGCCAGAAACTTACCGGATCGGAAAACTGGTTCGCCTACTGGAACAGGACGAAGACCTGATCAATTGTCAAAATCCGCTCTGTATTCTGGCAGGTGATTGTGGCCTGAAAACCATTCTCAACAGTGCCATGGAAGCCCTTTATCTTCACCTGGACAATTATACCCTGAACGACATTAGTCAGCCGACAGTGAGCAAAACCTTACAATCTCTCTTTGCAGATCTTCCGGATCAGAAAATATAATGCTATTTTGCGGCATCATGCTAAATATTTATACCGCAACTTCGAGCGACTATCCCCTAATCCAGAAGATCGCTCATGAAACATGGCCGGACACTTTCGGCGCAATTTTATCAAAAGAACAAATCAGCTATATGCTGGAAATGATGTACAGCACTGCTGCGTTAACAGAACAAACCAGCGTCAAAGGACATCAGTTTCTCCTGGTAAAGGACGAAACAAAACATTTAGGTTACGCTTCTTTTGAACTCAATTACAAAGGATTATCAAAAACAAAAATCCATAAAATCTATATCCTTCCAGAAGCACAGGGAAAAGGCGTGGGCAAATTGCTGATGAATACCATTACCGGTATTGCCAAAGAAAACAACAATGACACGCTTTCTTTAAATGTCAACAGAGACAACTCTGCTTTTGCTTTTTATCAGAATATAGGCTTTGAGAAAGTAGGCGAAGAAAACATCGATATCGGAGATGGCTTCCTGATGGAAGATTTTATTATGGATAAAAAACTAGTTTAAACCAGATACTGTTGGAATATTTCAAAAAGCTCCTTGATTTACTGAAAATTGAGCGCGACGAAGACTTAAGGTCTTACCTGCAATTAACCGAATCTTCTTCTGTCGCAGAGCGAAGGGCCAATGGTCTTTCCTGGTACCCTATTGCCATCAGAGGTTCTGAAATGAGCCGTGGGGATTATCTGACGGTGGAAATCGAACGCACCACGCATCAGGAACTCTCCCACCAGCTTCGCTTTGGCGCCTCTGCGGTATTGTTCTCTAATCACGATCCAAAAGACCGTGTGGAAGGAACCATCACCCATCAAAGTGGCAATAAGCTTAAAATTACGTTAAAGACAGATGAGCTGCCAGACTGGGCACGTGATGGGAAACTGGGGATTGATGTGCTCTTTGATAACAACAGTTATGATGAGATGCAGGCGGCGATAAAACAAGCCTCGTCTCCTGTCGAAAACAAAGAAACACAACGCCTGATCAACATTCTGACAGGCAATAGCAGTCCGACGTTCTCCAAACCCGATTTCCAGTATGCCATTCCGGGCTTAAATGAAGTACAGCAACAGGCAGTAGATAAAATTCTTTCCGCACAGGAGCTTGCCATTGTCCATGGTCCTCCGGGAACAGGGAAAACCACCACATTGGTGCAGGCCATAAAGGCTTTGATCAAACAAAACCATCAGCAAATTCTGGTGGTTGCCCCAAGTAATACCGCTGTAGACCTGCTCACCGAGAAACTGGACGAACAGGGTCTAAATGTACTGCGCGTAGGAAATCCGGCAAGGGTATCGGAAAAATTGCTTTCCCTCACCCTGGATGGCAAAATGACCGAACACCCAATCATGAAACAGGCACGTGCGTTTAAAAAACAAGCCAATGAATTCAAAAACATGGCCCATAAGTACAAGCGCAATTTCGGCCGTGCAGAAAAAGAACAGCGTAAAGCCCTTTTTGACGAAGCGCATAAAATCATGAAAGAAGTGGGCAATACAGAGCAGTACATCATTGATGATCTGCTGAGTAAAGCCCAGGTGGTTACCGCAACATTGGTTGGCGCCAATCATTATACGATCAGAGGTCTTAAGTTTCATACAGTAGTGATTGATGAAGCCGGACAAGCGCTTGAACCCGCCTGCTGGATCCCTATTCTGAAAGCACAAAAAGTGGTATTTGCCGGTGATCATTGTCAGCTTTCGCCTACCATAAAGTCAAATGAAGCTGCAAAAAGTGGATTAAGCACTACCTTACTTGAAAAGTCTGTTCTTGCTCATCCAGAATCTGTTACGCTTTTGGAAGAACAATACCGGATGCACGAAACCATTATGGGTTATTCTTCAAAGGTATTTTATGGAAACAAACTAAAAGCAAATGCTTCGGTAGCCAATCATCGTCTGTTTGCAGATGATGCTCCTCTGGCTTTTGTCGATACTGCGGGTTGCGGATTTGAAGAAAAATCAGAAGGAACGAGTACCACCAATCCGGAAGAAGCTGTATTTCTGTTTAAGCACCTGACGCAATTGGCAGAACAACTGAGCAGTTTTTATACGGTTGAAGATTTTCCTACCATTGCAGTGATCTCTCCTTATAAGCAGCAGATCTTTTTGATGAAAGAATTACTGGCCAACTCCCCTGTTCTTCAAGCTTACGGAGACAAGATCTCTGTGAATACGATTGATAGTTTCCAGGGACAGGAACGCGACCTGGTTTATATCAGCATGACCAGGAGCAACAATGAAGGAGTAATTGGCTTCCTTTCTGATACCCGAAGGATGAATGTGGCCATGACCAGGGCAAAGAAAAAACTGGTGGTGATTGGCGATAGTGCCACGCTTTCCAGATTGCCTTTTTACTCTGCTTTTATCAGTTATGCAGAAGAAAATAATGCTTACCAAAGCGCATGGGAGTTTGCAGATTTATAGTCTGCAAACTTCTTTTTAATGCCTGCGTGACAAATAGATACTAGTAATTATCTAATAGATCAGTTTAATACTGATTTCTGCTTCGTTTTCCAGTTTAAACTTCGTATCTCCAAATTTAGGAGCTGATAATGTTGGCTTGAAATTCTGGGAGAAACCATATCCTTCTTTCGGAATTCCGATAAGGTTGGTATTGCATTTCCCATCCGAGTTTTCATCATGGTAAAGCGCAACTGCATATTCCCCTGCCGGAAGATCTTTAAAAATAAAGGTCTCAGATGTAGACTTTACACTTTTGATCTGTGATTTATACTCCTGCCCTTTTTTAATAAACTTCTCTTTACTGTTGTACAGGCTGACCTGTATTTTCCCTTCCACTTTATCAATGTTGGGTATAGTGATTTTTAATTGACCTTTTTGTGCATAGCCCTGCTGAAAGGAGAAAAACAAGATGACCAGCAGCGCAGCTTTAAAGAAGCGTGAAGCCATCTTTTTGTCTTTTGTGACATGAGCGCTGTAAGGTTCGGATTGTTTCAGGAGGTGGCTTTTAATTGGCTTTCTGAATAATTTAGTGAATCCTTTCTTAACAGTGGAAACAGATGCATTCAGCTGGTCGAAATAGTCTTCCAGGGTATCTCTTCTGAAATCGATGATCTTTGCAAGATCATCGCCATCTTCGTAATATCCGCAATGAAAGTTCTTTTCTGCAAAAGAGTGTTCTGGGAAGTCGGCCTTGCCGAGGCCGAAGGCCTCAAATGACCTGTTTAAGAATTCCTGATAAGTAGTTCTGCAGGTTGCTCCTCCTCCCAGGTTAAAGATCTTACCTTTTAATTCTGTTCTATGTTCGATAGCCAACACAAACGCCCTTGCGGTATCTTTTGGGGTCAGGATTTCCATTGCGGTATCCAAAGGCATGTGAAACATGATTCCTGAAGCTTTATGGTTACCTGTTCCCATAATTGCAGCCAGTCTGAAAATACCGTAATCTATTCCACTGTTTCTGATGAGTGCTTCTGTTCCAATTTTAGTAACCGCGTAATGATCGTGCGGACTCGGGATCAAAGGATCTGATGTTTTAATCCATGGATTGGTTAGCCTGTCGCCATACACAGAAATGGAAGAACTGTAAAGGAAAAAAGTATTCCTGCCGTGTTTCTGTATTCCGCTGATCAGGTTTTTAGTTCCGATCACATTTACTTTGTGGGCAAGATCTGGATGATGATCCGCTAATGGAGGAATAATAGCAGCCAGGTGAATGACGACATCCTGATCTTTGCATGCCGCCTCAGCCTCTTCTGTATTTGTGATATCTCCGTAGATGATCTTCACCCGATCTTCAAATGGAGACAGTATTTTCTTTGAATTATTGGTCTTTTGATCAAATGCCGTAATTTCATAGTGTTGAAATTGTAGCAATTGCTTTAAAACCTCTTGTCCTACGGTCCCTGAGGCTCCTGTAAGTAATATTTTCTTTTGTTTTCCCATGCGCTGATTTCTCTTCTATACTTCATTAAGCATTTATTATTCCAAAAACAGAGATTGTCTTTTTTAGCGTAAATATTTCTACAGGCTTAAGTTTATTGGAAATCGTTGATTATTAAGGCAGTCGGGAATGAGCAGGGAGTTAAGGAAAAATTAATCTAATTTTTTTTCAAATTTATTAGCAATTTAATATAAATTTTCTACCTTTGCACTCCCGAAACAAGGGAACAATAAATGATTCCGTAGCTCAGCTGGTAGAGCATTACACTTTTAATGTAGTGGTCCTGGGTTCGAATCCCAGCGGGATCACCATATTTAGAATCAAAACGTACAAAACCCCTGCAAACATAATGTTTGCAGGGGTTTTGTTTTTTCAGGGATATCAAAACTTGCAGCCACTACGGTTTAGCTATTACATATATGAAACGAATCGACGAACCTCAATAATCTAACATGTCATTGCGGTGGTAGGTCATAATCTACAGTTTTGTTTGTGGTAAAATACCGCTCTTGATAAATCGCATTGCTTAATTTTTAAAGACATTTCAAAATTAGTCACCAAATCTATTGTTGATGTTAAAGAAAAGCTTAAATTAGTATAATAAAATCCTGCTCATGTATCATTCTATTATTCCGGTGCCGAATAGTCACGCCCCTATTGTTGTTGAAGGAAGTATAAATACCCGTTTTATACTATTCAATGCAGGCCCTGCAAATATTGAATCACAAGTTTGGATAACGTGGTCAGGCAAAGAAAATGCTTATGAACCAAATTTTCGTCTTGAACTCCGTGCTGGTAGTGAAAAAATCATCTCTAGAGCATTCGCAAGAGTTAAACTGAACGAGACTGGCAAGAGCAGAGATTCATTTGCAGCTGTTGGAATAAGATTAATCTCTGAATATTATATCTAATTAAATGGCCGTAACTTACACCAACCAAATCCAAATACTCCACCTGTCAGATTTGCATTTTGGAGAACATCACATCTGTAATCCTGTAGAATCAGCTTCAAGAAAAGGAATCCCAACGTTAGCTGAATTAATTGGCGATGATCTTCAAACAGATTTCGGTGCAACTGTATATGACGTTACCGACTATGTCGATCACCCTAAACCACCTCTAATTGTAGCCGTTTCTGGTGATTTCACGCAAAAGGCGAAAAGCGATGAGTTTAAAGAAGCTGAAAGCTTTCTAAATGCGCTAATTAGTAAGCCAATAATGCATCGTACCGTTCACAAAAAAAATGTGTACATCATTCCTGGCAATCATGATGTTTCTTATGAATCGCATTCACCAGACGAACGATTTCAGTCATATACCAATTTTTATAATCGCTTTTATGGTAATCAACGACCAACTGCAGCTGCACATGAACCGATGGATTTCACACAGGTTCACGCCGATGACATTGATGGTAACAAATTTTTAATAGCAGAAATTAATTGTAGTATTTATGTAGAAAAAGGGACTGAAGACAGCAGCCGGGGGCAGGTGGATATGGATTCTATAAAAAGATTGCGACAGAAATTGAATGAGCTATCTCAAAACACTGATTATGAGGACTATATAAAGGTTGCTATGATGCACCATCACGTAGTCCTTTTACCGGCTTTTATTGAATCAGGTCGAGGAGTAGATTCTATCGTTAATGCTGGTTATCTTTTGGAATTACTTAGCGAAAATAATTTCCATTTGATTTTACATGGACATAAACACTATCCACAAATATTCAATTATGAACCTCTACCCTTGTGGTCGGAAAGCAGCACAAAAATTCCGCAATTGGTTATTTCAGGAGGAAGTTGTGGAAGTAGAGAACTACCGGATACGGTTGATACAGCTTGTAATACTTATAGTGTAATTACAATAAAATGGCATCCAGCAGCGAATCAGGCAAGGGTGCAAGTTATTACTAGAGGCCTGATTAGAAAAGGAAAGAAATTACTTGCGCCAGACGAATGGAAATGGAGAACAGTAAATATCAGCGATAAAATACTTTCTCCATACCAAACTGTACCACCAGTTGGGGAATTTCGTTTAGAAGAAATCGGGGACGATAAAGGGCGACTTGAAAAATACGAGATGCAACGAGGAATGATGCCTGTGGTTGAGGTCATGCCTTCACTTATACCAAATCAAGCATATGAAGTCAGAGCGTGGATCGTATCTCATCGACCGGAATCGCAAAAAACACCTAAACTTTCGATCGTAGAATGGACGGCTGGACGTAAATTTAGAAAAATCATTTGCGAACGAAAAACAAATCCAGATTTTTGCATGGCATATCAATACTGGGGCCCAATGTTAATGGAAGCAAAAATGATTTTTGAAGATGGTTATACGATCTCATCATTTGTCTATGCTAGAATGCCAAGAAACGAAACAAAAGGCCCGATCTGAATGAGCACCGAATCAAAGATCTTGGTTTTTATCCAATGATCATTTTGAATTTATCTATCAACAATATATAAAACTTCTAGAAAATTAACTCATGGCCTAGTTAACAATTATGATAACCTTAAACTAGATCTGGATCATCCTGCGCTCAGACAAATAATGTAGTGTCTTGGTCTTCACATTTAGAAGACCTACAAGTATCAAGCTGTCCAGATCTACGCTTCTTCACGTGTGATTGGAAAAGAAATAGATGAGTTTATTCCCGCCTCTACAAAGATCTAGATCTCAAATTCTCAGACCGTGGGCAAGTTATTTTGCTATGAGGTAAGCTTTACCTACATTTACACAAACTAAATTAACTCACTCATGAACTTTATACAACCACAGGTATTCCTTAAATCATTCACTTGCCCCTATTGTAGTGCTATTGCTCAACAAAATTGGTGGCACACATCGTTTAGTGGAAATAGATATCCGACTTCGAGCAACAATGGAATAAGAGTTAGTCATTGTCAACATTGTGAAGAATATACACTTTGGGTATGGGACAATATGGTCTACCCTACCAACGGGAATGCCCCAAGCCCAAATGGTGAAATGCCAGAAGCTGTGAAGAAAATATATCTAGAAGCCTGTTCAATCTACCAAAAATCCCCTAGAGGTGCAGCTGCATTATTGAGATTAGGTATACAAATGCTGTGTAAAGAATTAGGCGAGAACGGCACCAATATTAATAATGACATCAAAAATCTTGTAGAGAAAGGATTACCAGAAATTGTTCAAAAGTCACTTGACATAGTTAGGGTGACTGGTAATGATGCTGTTCATCCAGGTCAAATAGATACAGATGACCCAAATACTGTTGCTCGTCTCTTTGAACTCACCAATATAGTAGTTCAATATATGATAACACTCCCTAAGCAGGTAGGATCACTTTATGATTCATTGCCGACCGACAAAGTTGAAGCAATTTCCAAGAGAGATAAAACTAATTAGATAATTGAAATCAAATCATTAATTGTAATAAACTAATCATGAATGAACCATATATATTCTTAAGTGTTGGCGGAGTTGCTAATGATGCTCAAGAACTATTTGTTAAAGCAATTGAAGATCGAATTGCTAGCGAGGGTCTTATCCCCAAGACTGTAGGTAGAAATACCTTTAGTGAGGAATCGCCACTTAAGACAATTAATAAATTGATGGCGGACTGTTCGGGGACTATTATTATCGCTTTAGAACGGACCTACTTTCCTGAAGGGGTTGAAAAGAGAGGTGGGGATATGGAAAAAATTCTTCGAGATGTAAAATTTCCAACCCCATGGAATCAAATAGAAGCTGCAATGGCTTACTCCAAAGGTCAACCATTAATGATTATAATGGAGGAGGATTTAAAAAAGGAAGGGTTATTGGATACGGGCCAAGAATGGTTTATATTGTTGGTGAAGCCAGATGCTTCGTCACTTAATACTCCTGCATTTAATGGAGTCTTAGCTAGTTGGAAAGGAAAGGTAGCTGAGTTGGGTATTTCGCCAAAAGTGGCCATTCGTTCCGCATTTAAACTGACACTTAATTCCGCGCTAAACTGACCAGGTATTACGGAGCAAAGTGGCCGTTATTTTAGGTTTAGGGCATTATTTTACTCCCTGCATTGTAAATTCTTTTTTTTAAATGAGCCTGTTTGAGGCCGCTTGTTCACGCCGGATTCCTTGGTGTGGGATTGTTTGTCATCCGAGGTGTCAGCTCGCCTTAAATCGCTTTATTTTGAGGCGGAGCTGGAATGGATCAGTTGAAGGTGATTTAGGGGCATGTTTTGATCTGAAAATACAATCAGGAGGAGAATGAGATTGGCTTTTGTTGCTAAGGATGAAAAATCCAGAGTGTTGGTTATATTCGTTCAGGAGAAGGGAACTTTATGGACTCACTCGGCAGCCTAATTTGCGGCCACTTTGCCCCGAAACAATGGGGTCACATTCACCGAAATGTACACCGTATCCCCTAAAACAGAAAATCAAGGCTTTTTTTGACGTATAGTTTTCCGAATGACAAACCCATTTCCCAAAACTTCACCTGTATTTTCACGAACGGATCGCCCAATCTTTCCTGGATTTCTTTTTTTTGGGATAACATTTTTTTGGAATCGCTAAGTATTTTGCAACCTTCCTCAGGTTTTCTTTTTTGGCATTAACACCATCATCAACGACAGTCTTACAAACAGATCCTAAACTTCTGTCTTTTTCATTCCGTCCTGGCTCCCGCAAATCCAAACATTGATATTGTGTTCGGGACACCTCCTTTTTTAGAGAAGAACGCAAAAACACATACATATGGATTTTCTTTCCAACCATTTCTTTAGGCAGGGGGAACATAAAATGGTTGTCATTTCTCATTGCTCCCATAGAAACTTCAATAACAAGTCTATCTACAGCATCATAAAGAATGCAGTAAATGCGATCACAACCATCTGTATCCAGGTAATGCCCCCATTTGATGCTATTATTCCATTTCACATCAAATGATTGACGATCAATCCGATCAACTTTCAGACTGCTAAGTCCTTCCAGGTTCCCTCTGCTAAACGTTACTTTCGAATAATCAATTTCCAGATTTGGATATACTCCATCAATAACACAATGATAATTCTTCGAAAACACCGCATTAAATGCGCTCATCCGCCGTTTTGGTCTCTTAGGATATCCAATCCGGATAAAAGAAGTAAACAGGCCTAAAAACGCCGTCAGTAACTTTAATCTTGCTCTAATGTTTAACGCGGCCTCGGTTATTGGGCCTTCATACTTTTTTGGAAGATTTCTTACCTCTGTTTGATTGTTTCTTGTGGAGAACACCAGTCCTCCTATCTTTCCGGATATGTTTCCAAAAAGACCACCTGTTAAAATAGCCATGGTTTTAAAAATTTAGGGATGAATAAATAGTTTGTATTTTAAGATGTACCAAAGGAAGAGTAAGGCGACCAGAATCAGGAGCCAGTGCCAGACAGACAACCGAAGGTCTTTCTTTTCTGTATCCTTCAGGGAAATATCCTTTGTTTTTATCCTCGATTCTGTTATATCGGATACTTTGGTACTTTGCGCTGCCTCCTCCTTTCTTTCGATCGTTCTGCTACCAGACTTTGTTTTTTTATAGATCAATACCTTTTCTGCCTGCCCGGAGAAACCTTCCCCTGGAGAGAAATCAAACCTCCCTTTCGGCCAGATCTCTATCTGTGAAAAAGAATCTGCAGCATCATTCCTGATCGTTAAAGATTTGTTCTCCTGCTGATGCAGATACTTTGACTGATCCTTAAATTCAATTTCCTCCTTGTCTTTTAAATTAGAAACGGAACTGCTTTTTGTTGTTTTATGGAGCGTCCCACAGGCTGATAAAAGCAGTTGGCTGAGAATTAATAATAAACTACACATTTTCATGGTCTGTTCTCCTTTCCTATCCAGTTAGCAAATTTGGCGATGGTGCGCAGGTGTCTGCGCTTTTTAAAAACCCCATCGCCTTCTCTGCTCCCTTCTATATTTGTGTTACCTTCCAGGGTGACTGCCCAATCAGACTTGATACTTAACACAAATCCTGTATGTGCAATTCTCTTCAATGAAGGAAAATAAATTCCAAAAAGATCTGCAGGTATGGGTTTTCTAACCAACCGATTTGCAGGAAACAGCGCTGGCGTCCAGCCGGTCCTTGGCTTAGAAAGCCCCGCCTGTTGGTGAACCCAGCTGACGTAGGCTCCACACCAGGCATGGCCTTTTGGTAATCCTATATATTTTAGGTAGAGCTCTACCCTTTCTCCATCATTTCTCCCTGACTTTTCTCTGACTCCAAGTTCCTTTTCCGCAATTGAAAGTACAGACGTTCTGACTTTTGCCTCAACTAGTGAATCACCTAACAGATGGCGATCAGGCATCCCACTGCTGCAAATAACAGGGACACAAATGATGCCCAGTAAAAGCTTAATTGTTTCCATGAGTCCAGAGTTTTAAATTGTAAAACCATCACTTCTATTACAGGCAAGCCTAGTCCCAGCCATAACCTTTCCAATAACCAAAAGCTTAGCCCTGCAACCAGCAGAAAGGAGATCAGACTCAGCAAAACCAGGAGCCAGATGCCCGGATCGATATATCCGGCGGTTACATCTGCACTTAAGATCCAGCTTTGCCCTAATGGCCACAACAGCAGCATGACTAATAATAAAAGACCAATTTCTAACACATAAGCCGTCATGATATGAGGCTTTTTCATACCTATATTTTTCATAATAAAATCTATTAAATGAAGGAATAATCACCCGCCTTCCTTTCGGAACAGCGGGTGACAGATTGATTAGGTTAAAGTAATGCTTCCACAATATTTGGAATCTGAAACCATTTTTTCGTCAGCGGTGACGACCATGATGTAACAGTGAAGCGGCAGACCGATAAAGTCAAACGGAACCACCATCCTGAGCGTTAAAGCTGACCGTAAAGTAGCGACCGGATTAGAGATGATGTGTTCTATTTCCGGTGTATGGATGTAGATCTTCACTAAATCGGTGTTATTACTTATGCCATAGCCAACGATCAACTCCCATGAAACATCCAGTGTTGCCATTTCACCGGCTACGCTTGCTACTTTCGCTTTTTGAACAGGAGCTAACTTGCCCCTACCTATCGAAAAGTTCTCATAGTCAATGCTATAATTGGGCGCTGTTCCCTTAAGCCCATGCTCAAGGTTGTAGCTCAGTGCAGCATTTCCAGGAGCCAGATTTTTCTTATTGGATTTGAACCCAAGAGCAATTGCTCCACTGAACAGACTCACATGCTGCATGATCATTCCAAAGCCGGCTCGTTGGTTAGCCTGGCCAATTGTAGCTGGCTTTGAGGATTTCCCTGGCTTCATTGAAAATACATTTTTGTTTTTGACACGACGGCCAACGTTGTTTCCTACTTTTCCTGTGAGGTGGTAGAATGGACCTCCTTCTAAAAATGCCATAATTTTAAGTTTTAAAAAATGAATTAATCTGTTGATTCATAAGTCGCTTGCAAGCTGCATTTTCCGGGTACCTCGGAAGCTGCTTAAACATTACGATTCAAACGTATGAATCGATATCTTAATAACCTAGGCCTCAATGGGTAATGAACGCATTTGAACGGTTTTGACTCAATTTGACTGGATTTGACACCCTTAGCAATTTTACAAATGACCATAAAACAAAAATGCTTGTACTAATCAGCACAAGCATAAGAAGCAGGTTTAGGTGAACAATACTGTAATATGACCTTACTCAGATTCCAGAATTGAAGATTTAAGATAATACTTTCGCTTGCCTACCAGTCTCATTTTCCAGTCGAGCTCTTTTGCCAATCTCCGAAAAGTACTTTCGCTAACGCTTAATAGCCGCATTACCTGAAACTTATCTAGCCACTCAGCTGGTGGCACTGGTGCTTGATATATAACTATCTGCTGCTCTTTGGAATTAAAATATCTTTCTAACTTCTGTTCTATTCTTCTCAATATCATTTTCATAACAATAGGGATTTTAGTAGGCCGGTTTTGGACATGAGGATTTACCCAGGCGACAAAAGTAAAGGCCTATTTATTTAATTAATAAGGATGAATTTTCGGTAGACCGATTAAGTCGGGCGCTTGAGGTACTATTTGGGATTTAAGTATTTCATCATGAGATTCGATTTAAAGGTTAATCTTTACGTTAATTATTTCCCTCCCTTTTTATTTTAATCTTCCCCTGGTGTTCTGTTTCAAATCAGGTCATTACAAAACAGTACTTCAGCGAGGATACATCAATAGCTTCATTATTACCAGCATAGTAATACTATAAATATATGTTTTATTTAATAAAAAATTAAATATTATTTATAATAGTTATTTCTGTATAAAAAATATTTAAACAATAGATAAGCATCATAATTTCTATAATGTTGGGGAATATTTACACTGAGATCCGGTTAAAATGTTTTGCATATCCGTTTTCTTCCGGTTGACTATCATTTAACCATTAATACGAGGTTAATAGGTCCATGATTGGTCTGACGAACCTTTTAGCCATGTTTCTATAATCAGGTGATGGTGAGTTTAATTAAAACGCATATAAACACGATATGAAAAATATTTTGTAACTTGTTTTTAATCAATTCATTCAGTTAACTAATTAAATAAATTAAAAATGGGAAAATTAATAAATGGGTTATTTGGCGGATTCCATGGCAGAATCGGCAACCTGGTAGGTTATACCTTGAAAGGTAAACATGTGATAAGAACAATTGGCAGAAGTGAAAAACCACTTACTCCGGCAAGGAAAGCAAATTGTCAAAAGATGACGGTGGTCAACGAGATCCTTAAGCCTTCAATTCAAGCAATCCGTGCAGGATTCCGCCTTGCGGTTGCCGGAACAGACAGAAACGAATACAATGAAGCAGTTTCTTACAATAAAAAGAATGCCCTTCAGGGAGCATATCCGGATATCAGTCTGGACTACAGTAAAGTATTAATGAGCATGGGAACACTTCCTGTGGCTATTAATCCTTCCATTAGTCAGGCAGAAGAAAAAATCACCTTTAACTGGGAAATATCGGCTAGTCCGGTAAGTGAGTATCATACTGACCGCACTATGTTAGTGATCTATTTCCCTGATTTAAAAGTGAGCTTTTGCCAGTTAATCGGAGCAAAAAGAGTCGAGGGAAAAGATGTGATTGTGATCAGTTCTGAACATATAAACGAACGGATGGAAGCTTATATTTCTTTTGCTAAAGACGATGGAAAAGCAGTTTCTAATAGCGTACACGCGGGTTCATTGAACTTAGATCGTAAAACAACAGTTGCAGACGATAGCACACCTGAAATAAAAGATATTCCTGGATTTGTTCATTCGCTAAAGGACGAATTTAGTCAAAATTTAGGCGGAGACTGTGAGTTGAAACTCAATCAGTATGATGCCCGCATTGCAGAACTTAGCATCAATTCCTCTCCTAACACCCAAGCGGATATAAAAGAATCTCTATCTTCAACATTGTCTCTTTTATTCAAAAAAGCAAAGATTAATCGTATTGTTCTGAAAATAAACACAGACAATAATGAAATGATCAGCTTATTGAAGGTTCTGGGCTTTAAAAAGGAAGGTCATTTTATTGAAAATCGGTTTGTAAATAGCAAGTGGATTAACGAATATCAATTTGCGATACTAAAATCGGAATGGGACTTATTAAACTAGTCGTTTAGCAAAGGAAGTTTGGCTCTTTTACCGTATATGGTTTACCAGAAGATCTTCAGAATCTACCCTGGAAGGAATTTCTATGGATTTAGTTACCAACCAATGGAGCAAATCTTTCAATCATTTATATCTCTATAGACAGTAAAGTATTGTTAGCCAGATCTTAAAACATCAGCAAAAAAAACAGAACAAATATCATCCTCCTAACGAAAAGGCGAAAGCGAAGCCGTTACCATTGATACACACAGCAAATACAATACTGTAACAATAAATGCCGTTAACAGATGCGATTTAGCCCGGCGTAAATCCTGCTGTT
The DNA here is from genome assembly GCF_900129215.1 of Pedobacter caeni. Lineage (GTDB taxonomy): Bacteria > Bacteroidota > Bacteroidia > Sphingobacteriales > Sphingobacteriaceae > Pedobacter > Pedobacter caeni. The sequence continues at coordinate 1,011,431 of NZ_FQUQ01000001.1, forward strand.
TTAAGTTGGTATAGACACATGATAGCGATGTTAACAGGACAAAAACCAGTGCTCCCCATTCTACGATGAACTTATGAATAAGTAAATTTGTAATCCCTGCAGATGATGCTCCACCACCATAGTTATAAAAGTATATTAGAGGAATTACCAATATGTAGAGAAATGCGGAATAGGCAACTCCAATTATCAAGAAAAAAAGAAAATGCATCCACTCCGTCTTACTCTTGAGGATATCTTTTATTGAGATGACCATTCTATCCAGGGCTCAAAAAATTTCTGTTGATGATTTGATGGAGTAGAATGTCTATTGTTCGCATTTGGAGAATAAAAGTAAGTTATTCATTATTATCTGGCAGTTGTGCAATTAAATCAACTTCTACCTTTGCTTTAGCTTCATACAACCTGCTGATTTGTACCCAGGTCGCAGCAGGATAATCACCTTTATAAAACTCTTTTCTTGAATCGTTGTATTTCTTCATTAGCTCTATGTCGGTAGTATAAAGGTTTTCTTTTACCACATTTTCTGAGGAGGCTCCATAGGCATTTAAGCACTTTTCCAATGTTTTATAAAGTGCGGTTATACCCTTTGGGCTTAAATCACTTGTAGGAACCCCGGAAATGTAAAGGGTATTACCTACTTTAACAACCTGAGCATACCCGGCAGTTTCATCTTGCTTTTTCTCATTACCCCAGTTCCACTTTTCTTTAATTATAGCTTTCTTTTCTGTCGCGGGTTTTCCTCCAGCTTTTTTTGAGTCATCGCTGTTTTTGCAGCCAGTTTGAATATATAAAAGGGAAACAAGACCAAATAATAACGTCGTTTTAGTCATATAAACTTGTTTAAATTAATTTCATTGCGACACTAAATGTAAAACTTAAAACCGCAATTGCCAAGATCCATGCAGTTTCTTCCTGTCTTATTTCCTAAGGCACCAGGTAGTCATTGACCGCAGATTCTGGACATTGGTGGTCTTGATCGGCTCATGTAAGGTTGCACCTAGCTTTTTGGTAAAGGCGAACAGCATTTCCTGATTCACCAGAAAACGCTCGGATTCATCTGGCAGAAGATATCTTCCATTTCCGATTGATCTGACGAGGCTTTCAATACCAATATCCGATGCCAGACGACAAAACAGATACCCTCCGGGACGGATCACCCGCCACATTGAGTTCAACATTTCCTCAAAATGCTGGAGGTTACTCGCAAAATGGAGCACTGCACTACTAATCACCAGGTCAAACTGTCCATCATTAAATGGTAGATTTTCTACAAGACCAATCTTAAAATTATCTTGTGACGAACTACCGGAAAAAGGTGCAGCCATCTGTTTGATCCTTGCAATGTTGTCTGCAGATGAATCGACACCGTAAACCTGATATCCCGATCGTAAAAAGTAACCGACATTCCTCCCCTGCCCGCAGCCTGCATCGAGGATCGACTGACAGTCATCATATGTTCCTTTTAACAACTGATCAAATAAATAGATGTCGATATTACCAAACTGGTGGCGCAGGTCTTCTTTCATAAAACAAAAATAAGGATAATCTCCTCCCCCGCATATGCTTTTGTTTGATTGCAAAAAAGAACATTTTAAAATCTGACCACCCATTTTATTTTTGCAAAATACTCCAATCTTGGATTACTTTTGCCGAAACGCACCATCTCTTGTTGACCATCAATGATGATGGAATAGGTTTAGATGAAAAAATGTTAAATATCTGCTACACTTAGTTTAACTAACCTTTTCCCAAACTGGTAAAGACCAGGTCGTTCAGGAAAGCGCTGATTTCAGATTCCTCCTTTGCCACTCCGAAATCGGTTAATGATGGGAGATTGTTCATAAAAAAATTTTGGAAATGAGCCATCTCAATAATGGTAGATGCCAGGGATTTGGGATATTTATACTCAGGGCTACATTCAGAAATAATAACACTGACAACAGCGCAGAGATCTTTATATGGCTTAAAAAATTGCTGTTTGTTGTCCTCTCCTACCTGCTTTGTCAGGTAGGCTTTTGATCCTTCTGTAATAATGATCTGGTGCAATAAACTTTCATTGATATAGCTCGTTTGCTCATCATCTTCCACTGCAGTTGCCAGAAGGTTGATCACCTTCTTCAGCCTGATGGCCGGATCAGCTATATTATTGGTTTGAAAACTGATCTGAAACTCAAGCCAGCCCCAATACCAGGCAGTAAGATATACCAAAAGTTTATGCTTGTTCTCAAAATAACGGTAAATACCAGCTTCTGTGGTGCCAATATTTTCGGCCAGTTTTTTAAAGGTGAATGCTTCAAATCCTGCTTTGTAAATTAGCTGCACACTATGCTTCAGAATATTCTTACCCAGGTCCGAGCTTTCCGGATTTTTAAGGTACAAGGCTTCATTCATTTTTATCTGTAGCTGTAATTTCATTCTGTTCGCCTCTTTTTCTTTTGGATAAGGAGAACAAAGCTAATGAAAATATATCTGGATTATTTTTGATAGTAATACTACCATACAGAAAACCATTACTATCTTTGTTGCTGTCCTTGTATCCTTTAGTGGGTATTTATTAAAATATAAAAAACTGTTAAACCCGATAAAATGAAGACGTTAACAAAAGAAATGCAATCAGCCATCACTCCAACCATGGCATTAGATTTATTGAAAGACGGTAACAAAAGGTTTGTTAGCAACCTGAAAATTAACCGAAACCTTTTGCAACAGGCGAATGAAACATCAGATGGACAGCATCCATTTGCTGTAATTCTGAGCTGCATTGATAGTCGTACATCTGCCGAACTTATTTTCGATCAGGGACTTGGTGATGTTTTTAGTGTGCGCATTGCCGGAAACATCATTAACGAAGACATTTTGGGCAGTATGGAATTTGGTTGCAAAGTTGCCGGCTCAAAAATTATTGTGGTATTAGGACACACCAAGTGCGGAGCTGTAAAAGGTGCTTGTGATCATGTGGAAATGGGTAATCTTACCGCCTTGCTGACTAAAATAAGACCTGCTGTGGATGACGAAACCACCACTACTGAAAACCGTACTTCCAGTAACCCGGTTTTTGTAGAAAACGTTTCCACCATCAATGTGAAGCGCACAGTTAAATCAATAATGGAACGCAGTCCAATTCTGAAAGAAATGATTGAAAGCGGAGAAATTGGAATCATCGGAGGTTCGCACGACATCGCAACAGGTGAAGTATCCTTTTTCCATGATACCTCAAGCATCCATAACATTTAAGAACAAAGGAGATTTTTATATAAAAACGGGGCTTATCTACTAAATATAAGCCCCGTTCTCCTACCTGCTAAATTTTAATACACCAATTTCTGATGGCTTTGTTAATTATTGGATACCAATAAAGATTACTTGACAGATATCTGTCTTAATAAGTATATTTATTGCCAGAACCAATATAACTTATGACTACAGGAAAATTTTTATCCCGATACATCCGAACCGCCATACTACTTTGTAGCATATTGCTTAATCCCGCCTTCCTGATGGCGCAAAAAAAGTGTGATTGTGAAGGTAATTTCAAATGGGTAAAAGAGACTTTTGAGAAAAATGACGCGGGCTTCGGCTATGCGCTGCAACAAAAAGGCGCAGATGCTTATCAAAAGCTGAACAACACGATTCTGGTACGTATTAAAAAGGCCAATACCAAAGAAGAATGTGCTGCGGTGATGCGGGATTGGCTACAATTTTTCCGAAACGCCCACCATGGCATTGCTCCGTTGCAGGATGCAACAGTTACAGCCGCCGCCAAGAATACAATTACCTGGGAAACGCTTCCGCTTACAGAAGAAGAGGTTAAAAAACAAATCCCTTCTGGCGGTCCTGCTTCCTTTGAAGGGATTTGGAGCACCGGCGCCTATAGATTAGCCATTGTCAAAAAAGACAATAACTATAAAGGTATGGTCTTGGCTTCCACCAATATGAACTGGACACCTGGTAAGGTCAAACTAAGGATTTCTGCTGATAGCTCCGGTGTATTTTATATGGGAGACTATTCTCCGGCAACGTTTAATAAAGCGTTGGCTCATGGAAAAAATACGCTTCAACTGGGCCGTATTTTTTTAAAAAGAGAATATCCGGTATTACAGGATGATGCCGGCGTACAGTTGTACGCAAAAGAGATGACCAGCACAGGACCTTTTCTGCAGCAGATATCGGCAAAAACGATCCTGCTCCGCATCCCGACTTTTATTGATTCCCAAAAGGGCCTGATCGACAGTATCCTCAAAGCCAATGATCAGCTGCTGAAACGTACCGAAAATCTGGTTATTGACATCAGGGATAACGGCGGTGGGTCTGATGTTAGTTATTATGAAATTATTCCATTACTGTACACCAACCCCATCCGTAGTGTAAATGTCGAATTTCTATCTACCCCACTTAACAATTCAAGAATGGAACGTTACCTGGCTAAATTTGTTGGTTCGGAAGCTGAGAAAGACCAAATTAGAAATATGATCAAAAAATTAAATGAAAATCCAGGTAAATTTGTGAACCTCAATGGAGGGAAAGTTGTTAGCGAAGGAAAACTGGATACTATTTTCCCATTTCCTAAAAACGTAGGCATTATCATTAATCAAGCTAACGGCAGTACGGCTGAAGAATTTCTGATGGCAGCTAAACAGAGTAAAAAAGTAAAACTCTTTGGTGTTACTACGGCAGGTGTTCTTGATATCTCCAACATGTATGTGGTGAATTCCCCGGATGGTCAATTCGAACTCAGCTACTCGTTATCGAGAAGTCTGCGGATACCAGACCTAACGATCGATGGAAAAGGCATCATGCCTGATTATTACATCGATAGAAGCATTTCGCCGGAAAAATGGTTGGACCATGTGATTGGCATATTGGAACAATAACCGGTTTCCTCAAATCAATATTTCGGAACTTTTGATACCTTAATCCCAGGTTATTTTCATGCGGAACATATATTTGTTCTATTCACATCAACTGTACTGATCTGGCTTAGCTTAATTGCACAATCGTGTATCTCTATACCTGCACTTCTAAATCAAGGATTGAGTATGGCTGATGCAATTGTCCGGCTACTGAAATGCCTGGCTACAAACAGGTGCTGATCAATTCACTGTTTGTGCTTTTCGCGTTTTTAATATTGGGTTTACTATTTATTGCGATATCGCGATTCGGGACAGTTAAAAAGTAAGCAGCATTCCTCCCCTGCCTGCAACCTGCGTCAAGGATTGACTGACAGTCAAAATATGGATAATCTCCTCCCACGCGTATGCCTTCAGTTATCATAATTATCTCCAAAGATGGAAAAGAACCACTTTTCTCGGAAACATACAGGTTATGGTAAATATTCAGTAAATTCTTATATTTAAACTTAACCAAACAATTAAAATTATGAAAAAAACCATTATTAGCCTCAGCCTTATTCTGGCTTTGAGCATCTACTTTATTGGATGTAAGAAGAAGGACCTTCCAGAAAATCAACAAGAAAAAAAGGTAAACGATAAAACAAGTATTATTGGCGGTGAGCCAATAAATATCTTGAATGCCCCTTATCAAGCCGCCTTTTTCGTGCATAAAGGTATCTCTTTTGGCTTTCAGGGTGGCGGAGTTATTCTGAGTGAAAATTGGATACTTACGGCGGCTCACGTAGTTTCTAATGGATCCCAGCAACTTCCTTTAAGTCTGGTAAATGTTAGAACCGGCTCAACTGATGCAAATCTTGGTACGAATAGAACAGTAGATCAGATTATACGACATCCAAATTATAACCCAACAACCTTGGAAAATGATATTGCCCTGGTACATTTGTCGTCGCCTATGACTTTTAATGCTTCAACAGCTGCAATTTCATATTCAACGTCGACTTCTATCCCTTATGCACAAGCAGGTTATGCAGCTATTGCATCTGGCTGGGGAGATACCGTACAGAGTGGAATTGGATCAAGCACTAACCAATTAAATAGTGTCGGTGTAAAAGTAATACCTAACAATGATGGTAGTATTCCTGGTTACATGAACAGATCAGAGTCAATACTTTTTACAAATTCTCCTGACAATCAGAACCATGGCACATGTAATGGAGATAGCGGCGGGCCATTGACAATTAATTTTGGTGATGGCCCTGTGCTCGCAGGCATTGTGAGTTTTGGAACGCCTACTTGTTTAAATGGTCCTGCTGGTTATGCTCGTGTTTCGTATTTTGCAGACTGGATTTATACAAATTCTGGTGTTGGTTCCGACAGGCTTTATGGCAATTATGGAATAAATTATTTTTGTGGATCTGCAAATTATCAAATCGTTCAGCCATCAACAGGAACTACTGTTAGTTGGAGTGTAAGCAACCCTTCAAATGCCACCTTAAGTACTTCAACAGGAAATAGCGTAACCGTTACGCGTACAGGAGATTTGTATGCAGATTTAAATCTTACCGCAACTATAACATTCCCTGGCGGAAGAACAAAGGTGATCAATAAAAAGATCTTTTCTGATTGTAAGGTTCCGATTGTAGTTCAGGCACTTCGGGGTGGTATGCCAAGGCCACTTATGGGAGGAGTAAAATTTATATCAAACAATCCGCAGAATCCCAGAGAGTTTGGTTCTGATTGGATGAGTGTTGATGAACCGGAAATCGTTCCGGGAACGTACAATCTATATGCTTATTTAGATAATGGTGTTTCGGTTAGTGTTAATGTAAATGGAACAAGTCAAAATGTAGTTGGGCAAGGCGTAGGTAGTGTTGGCATTGGCAACGGAGTTTTTCTAGGCACTGTTACTGTAAATAGCGGTTTTTATGTGAAAGCAATCCTTCCATAATAACATTTGATTTTTAAATTGGCAACTGGCTCTTATTGGTAAAACATACTTGTAAGAGCCAGTTGCCTTTCTATTTAAAAAATAACGATGGATCATCGAATATTAAGCCGTATTCATTAAATCAGGCCAATTTCGATTGTAAATAAGCATTCTTTTCGCGTTCAAGATTAAGCAAGCCTTCATAAAGGGCTTCATTTTTTGAGTGAAGTTCTCTGTTTTCCCCATAGACTGTTTTAAGCTCTTTCATCGCTTCCACTAATGCAACGAAAGGATCGAAATTTGGAGTATTAGCATGATTCACATCTCCGTTACCATTATGTTGCGTGCTATGATTAAATGTGTTAAAATAATTTATTGCAGCCTGTTCATCAAAATTCTCCAACACTTTTACAGGGACTTTTAACAGTTCTGCAATCGAATTCAACAACTCAGGATCTACTACTTCTCTCGCTTCTATTAAAGAAATCCTTTTTTGACTCCACTCCGGCCCTAGCTGATCAGCCAGGGCTTCTTGTCTTATTCCGAGCATCTCCCGGAACCGTTTTACATTTCTCCCCTGATGAGCTTGTCCCGCTCCGTCTGTTTTAATTTTCATATCATTTAAGTTTTGTGAAATCAAATTTATTAAAACAAAACAACATAAATCATACAGTAAAGAATATATTTTACCCATTAGTTAATAAAAACTTAAATAGAAAGTGAGATGCATGGGTTAGAATTTCCAAAAGGTATCTATTCGTACCACACAAATCAGGAAATCATGAAGGCTAAAAACATTTCAACGAAAGCGCTCTTACTTTATAACCTCAGTCAAAACGAGATAGAAAACCCTACAATTATATTGAATGACTTTTGCCTTCATGATCACCTTCCTGCCCACCTGGAACAGCTTAAACATTGGAGAAACCTGCTGATCTCCAATAAAACCTACAAAAGAAGGAATTGTCCGTCAGACTTATTTCTTCATTACAGAATGACGATAAAACTATTAGAGGCAGCCTGGTTATTAAAAGAAAAAAGCACACCTAATCACCCCACCCTAGACAAAACAGAGCAAGCACTCATCAAATACTTGCTTAACAAAGAGCAGCAGGAAATAACATTCTACCCTACTTCATTGAGCATGGAAGAGCTCTGGAATCCCAGGATACTGTTTAGCAAACTATTTAAGCAATATAAACTGAAAGACTACAGAAGGATTCTTCAATACTGGATGAGCGAAGCCTTAAGCCCCTTCTGCAGCGATGAAGTCCTGATGAAAGCCGAAATCATCATTGTCTATGAGAATCTTCAAAAGCTTTACGAAGCCTGTTGGCTCATATACGAACGGGCCAACAAAACCCAGGAGATTCAGAATTAGAATCAATTTATCCATTCACATAAAGAACAATAACATGAAAACAGTAACAACAACACCAGCAGCAACAGGTTTCAGACAATTAACAAGTTATGAGATAGACTATCCAATGTACGCGGTCTGCCACTTTTGGTCCATTGATGCTTACATTGAAGAATTCCGGATGGATGTATACTACTGGATTAAAACATCCTGTTCTTTATCCGATGACCAGTTTGGAGATCCTTATTATTTTGAACTTATTCATGCACAATGCATTAAACTATTGGAAATAGCTCATGTTCTGTTTAGCGATTATGCTGACTTTAAAATAGATAAGGATCATCCTCTTCGCAGACAAAGGTTTTCCGTTTTTGGTCATTATTTAGAAGATCAACAAGTTTTAAGGTGCCCGGATCTATACTTCCGTACGCTTGACGGGAAAGAAATAAATGATGTGACCATTTTCTTCGAGGATTTTTTTGAGTTTAAGAGTTTAGACGAATGGTATCTTATTTTAGACCAGCTACTGATCAATTCCAGGGAAGAGACCAGTGTAGTAAGAAATGCAGAGATCGGACCTCTGATTTTGGAAATCAATGAGTATCTGGAGAAGTTAATGGAATCAATCTATGTGGTGTATCAAACACAAGCAATAAATTTCATCGCTGAGCATCATCCCGAATTGCTTGATTAGGGCATGGAGGAATCGATAAAAAAGCCTTCCAGAAATGGAAGGCTTTTTTATAGCATAGATTTTTCCGGAAAGAATTCCCTGGGGGTAATCTCCCCGAACTAATCTGAACTAATGGATATTTCGGATAACTGAATTGAAAAGTTGCGTGTATTTACTCTCGTCAACGTTGGCATAGTTGTATTTGAAGTTGGAGAGCATGTGTTCAAAGGTGTTATTGTAAATATTTATGACATGGTTTTTCATCAATGCGGTATCGGTCAGGTCAACCTTTGAAAGCTTCTCCAGGCTCTCTTCAAGTTCTGAGTATTCAACTTTCCAATCCTTTGGTAATGGCAACCTCCGGTTTGGAAAAGCCAGGTTTTCTAAATAGTGCGGGTTATACAAACTATCGAAGAGTACATATAAATAGTCGAAGAGACGGGTTTCGGATAACTCGGTAATATTAAGTCCGAATGTGTTTTCTGCACGTATGTGCCGGTTATAAGATGCCTTGTATTGTTCAACAAATTCATTCCTGACAGTTGTATATTCGGGCAGTTTGCTTTCTAAAAGAGAAATCAACCTGTTTCTCATTTCCTGGGCTTTTGGCTTCCATACTTCTTTTGAAGTTTTCTCGATTTCCTGATACTCATATCTTTTATAAGCTAATTGCCCATCGCTGGAACAATCTTCGTAACACTCCCCGACGTAAATTTCCAATATATCAGAGGAGATTACATCGATATAAATCCAATTATCAACATACTCTCTAATTATAGTTAATTGGGATATTGATTCCAGGTGAATTTCGTAGTAATAATCCTCCCTATAATCGTACTCCGGAAATCCACTTAAAATAAAGTAATGATCACTGATTTCGGAAATCGAATCCAGATAAAAAGCTTTGTATGATTCTGTTGTCATTGCATTAGTGTTACAGGAATAGTTAAAGATAGGAATACATTATTGAGTACTGCTTTTGCTTAACGATTAAATGTAAATACATTATATTATGGTAGAATACTTAAATCTATATTCATATGATGGTTGCTACGCAGCCACATGGTTAAAAAACGATAAGTAAACAGCAATCGAAAAAAGAAGATATCTAGTCAGGCGTCACTTTTAGTAGTGAGGAAATGTCCCGCATGAAATTCTTTCAGAAAATTCCCAAAAAGCACCTCTAACCACAACAAACATGTCTTTTCGATTGATCCTGGCTATATGATTTTCAACATTTGATAGTCCGATAAGCTTACGCTCAACGGTCTGGGATCTTTTCTCCAGGTTATAGTTCTGTTGCTGGCATCACTTTCCGTAAAATCTTTTCGGATAAAAGAAAACAGGTAAATATTGTTGTTTTGGAACACCAGCTCATCATCTTTGATTAAAGGGTTCTCCTGCAGGACAGAAGCCATGTGTTTGATTAAACTTAGCGAGTTGGAGAAAACAGGAATACCTTGAAAATGAAGCTGATTTGCCCTGTTGTCGGCAAAAAACTCGGTTAGTTTGCCATCTTCGTATTCCAGCGTTAAGCCCGTTGCCCTGTATTCCGTTTCAATAACCCCCCGTTGTGCGCTTGTTTCGTCTAAAGCTTCCATTACATTTTTTAAATCCTCTTCAGTAAAAAAATCTTTAAGCATATCGTAAGTAGCCAGCAACTGTTCTTTTTGCAACGATAAATTGTTTTCTCCCGTAATTTCTCCCAGAACATCTTTAAGTGCACTTACTTCTAACCGGGTCATATCAAATACAGCTTTGCCCAGACCAACACCTGGCAACAGCTCCCAATTGCTATCGTATTGTTTATTTGTTGTCATTGCATCCATTTTGTTTTCTTGTGACTCCTGATGATTTTTATGCCATCCTGTTTATCGGTCTTCCATAAATGGATTTCATAAAAGTCTTCTCCATCAAGTCCGTCCTCACTAATTTTATCAAGGTTTCCATAATAAATCCGTGCCCTGTAAACTCCGTTTTCAAGTTCAATTCTTTTTGCCTCCGGAAAATAGTCGGTACAGCCTGCAATTACAATTTTACCTGAGCTAACTTCTATATCACATTCGTTTATTTGTCCTATCACATGCTCATCATCTGTCAAAAATGGGGGTTCGCTATCAAATATTTTTAGGTTTACCGGAACGTTCATATTTCGCACGGTTCCAACTCCAATTGTGCCATCTGTTATTGCTAAAAGAATGCAGACAGCTTCGTTAGTCCATTTATCACTCAAATCCCCATCTACTTTTTCATCTTGTATGTAAAATTGAAAGTAGTCTGCAAAAAGTATCAACTTAACTTCGTTTACTATTCCCATATCAATTTACTATCAGAGGTGTCATTTTATATTGATTTGTAATAGGTTTCTGTAAGTGTTTTTTCCAGGATCATCATCTTTAGGCTTTTCATGGGCCTAAGGACTAATGCTCTTAATTAAGTATAGATACACAAAATTAAGAACACCAAGAGGCCAGGCCAAGAAAACAGAGATTACATAGCGACTACATATTCCTGAACAAACGTCTACAAGGGAACTACCGGATAGCGTTAAACAATTTTAATTCGAATACGTTCCTAACCTAGCCCATACCAGTCTTTCGTTATTTAATGCCAAAAGGATTAAATTTGATATATTCCCCATAAATCATGAACAGATGAAGATGATCTTACAATTGGTTTGTATGATGCTTTTCGCACTTACTGCAAACGCGCAAACATTAAATGGATCTGCAGAAGAACGGAGTTCGCTGGAAAAAGCAACTTTAGCACTACGAAATGCTTTTGCTACGGGCAACTCAAAGCTGGTTGCCAGATTACACCATCCTGATATCGTTAAATATTTCGGAGGAGACAATGTCCTCATTGGTCGTGCGGCAGTAGAAAAGGGAGCAAAAGAGTGGTTTGAAAACTCAAAGGTAGAGTTTATCGAAAATACGGTAGAAAGTACCGTTTTTAATAAAGGGACGGCAATACAAACGGTTATTTTTTCAATCAAAACAACACCGAAATCAGGAGGTAGTCCAGTAATAAGCAGAGGGCGATCATTGGTAGTTTACATGCGCGACAAGAATAGTCCAACAGGTTGGCTTTCTCTGAGAGAAATAGCCCAGGCCGCACCAGACCAAAAATAATATAAGAATTGGTATTGATAGTTTACATATAACGCTTTAATGAAAATATTTAATGTACAACCAATAAAAGTAATTGAATATATATACAACGAGGAACATCTTGTGAAAAGCAATACAGATTGGAACTATGAGTCTGGCTTTGAATTCATTGGCAAAAAAGTTCAACCATTAAATACCATGTTCATCTTGTTTCACATCCTTTATTGTGTGGGTTCCACTCACGAAAAGGAAATCATTACCCCCACCGGTCCAGGCAAGCATACCATTGAGTTTTCGTTTATTGCGGGTGAAGATGTCTTTATTTCTTATCGCAGTTCATGTCAGTTTGATTTTGAAAGTGAAGGCTTTGATGCTGATGTGGCCTCAATAACTGACTTTTTAGCTGATTATCAAGCTCATACTCAATCATTTTTTCGCCAATATGGATTTAATTCCATCATAAAACTAGAAGAAGAGTCTCGTATGCGGCATACATTAAAAGCAGACGCGATTATAGCAATTGATAATCTGCGTGAAAATAACATGTACGAGTTTTAAAGTAGGTCTCTCCTATTGTTCATACTTCAGCGCTTCCGCAGGATTGGCCCTGGCAGCCTTGTACGCCTGAAAACCGACCGTCAAAAATGCAATGGCAGCAGTGCCGACTATTGAGGTCAATATCACCTGGAATGATATGCTGGTCCGGAATTCAAAATTAGTGAGCCATCTGTTCATCAGGTAATAAGCCAAAGGTACGCCAATACAAGCAGCGACAAATACCATTTTCAGGAACGAAACCGACAGCAAATTCATGATACTACTCACTGAAGCGCCCAGTATACGACGCACACCAAATTCTTTCGTGCGCTGTTCCGCACTGTAAGCTACCAGGCCATAAAGCCCCATGCAGGAAATAAATATCGCGATACCGCCAAACAGATTGGCCAGTATGCCCAGGATCTTTTCAGACTGCAGTTTTTGGGCATACAGATTGTCCACAAACTTGATGTCGACCGGATAAGCCGGATTCAACCTTTTTGCAACAGCTGAGATCAGTTCCACATTCCGGCTCAAACTGTTGGCAGGATTTAGCCTCATGTTGATGGTAAAGCCCTTTTGTCTGTTAAAATTGATGACCATTGGTTTTTCAGTCTGATAAGGCGAATCCCAGATGAAATCTTTGAACACCCCAATTACCTTCAAATCCTTGCCGTTAAGTTCTACCCTGGTGCCCAACGGACTTTGAAGATTCATCACTTTCACCGCCGTGCTGCTCAGAAGAACCCCTGCCGTATCAGAGGCAAAGTCTTTAGAAAAATCGCGTCCTGCAACGAGCTCCACACCGCTGGTCTTCACAAAATCGTAAGTGGTTTCCAAACGGTTAAAAACAATATCTTGTCCTCCCGGGGCCATATTGGCCCATTCGAAGCCCCAAAACCAGTTACTCACGCTGGAAAAACTGCCAGAGGCCTGGTTGACTGCAGTGACAGCCCCTGATTTCAAGACCTCCGATTTAAAGACCTCAAATTTGCCGGAAAGCTCACCCTCCTGCGGCAATTCTACCAGCAGATTTGCGTGGTAGCCAATCGGCCTGTTTTTGATGAAGCTAATCTGTTTGTAGATCACCAGTGTAGCGATGATCAGCATAATGGCAAAGCAAAACTGGCACACGACCAATACCTGCCTCAAATTCACAGGGACTGACTTTGCCCTTGCGGTCTTTCTTTTTAAAGTTTGAATGGGGTTAAAAGCAGAGAGGAACAGCGCAGGGTATAATCCCGACAGTAATCCTGTTCCCATTACCACTCCAAAAATTACCAGCCAATACCAGATATTGCCATAGTCTATTGCAATTTCTATACTCAGCAAATTGTTGAACATGGGCAAAGTAAGCTCTACAATAGTTACTGCCACTAATACACTTCCCAATGTCAATACCATAGCTTCAGTAAGGAACTGTATAACGAGGGAAGCCCTTGTGGCGCCAATGGTCTTCTTGATGCCTACTTCCTTTGCCCTTCGCTCGGATTTGGCGGTCGCCATATTCATAAAATTTATGCAGGCGATCAATAAGATGCCAAAGGCCAGACCAATAAACAGATAAATTCTTTCAATGTCACCACCATCATTTTTTCCGTTAACGAATTTATTATAAAGGTGCTTTTTAGCGAGTGGAAATAAGAAATTCTCCGTTTTGCCATCGGGACTTCTCTCATTAAATATGCCCTTGATCTTGCTGTTGATTAAATCGACTTTTGACGGGTCGTTTACCTTTACCATCGCCAGCCAGCTGAAGCTGCCCCAATTCCAATTTTTGGCCCTTTCATTTATCATTTCAAAGAAAGACCAGGGCATGACATAATCAAACTTAATGGAAGTATTGCCAGGAAAGTCTTTGATCACACCCGTGATGGTCAGGTCCCTTTCATTTTTGTATTTTATGCTTTTGTTAAGCACATTGACCCCGCCAAATAACAGCTTTGCCGTCTGTTCCGTTACAACAACAGAATTGGGCACATCAAGGGCTGTAGCTGGATTACCGGCTATAAATTCGTAATTGTAGATCTTCAGTATTTCAGGATCTGCAAATATTTCAACCCTTTTGAAGCCTGTTCTGCCATTGGCAATGAGTGTCTCCCCGCCTCCGGCGATACGTGTTACCGCATCAACTTCTGGTACACGTTTCCTGATTTCTCCGGCGATGCCATTTCCCGGACTACCACCCGTCCCGGTGATCTTTCCTGATGCATCCTGATAATTGGTCATCACCTGATAAACCTTGTCAGCATCTTTGAATCCCTTGTCGAAATTCCATTCGTAGTTCACGTACAATAGCAGTAAAAGGCAGGATGCCAGACCTATTGCCAGACCAATAATATTAATCACAGAAGAAGTCTTATTTCTCAGGATATTTCGCAAAGCGATTTTTAAATTGAGTCTGAACATGGCTGCAGGTGTTTATTGGTAAAGATAAGATTGAACTCCAATTCACCAAGTTAGTGCCAAGACCAGCAAATGCTTTAAATTGCTGCTGTACCCCACTTTATCCCGAAATCGAGGAGGAAACCGTTCATTATTGAACATCGGCTGTACGCTGCCGTACACCAGGTGTCAGACACTCATAGGTTTCTGTAACGCTTTGTATTAGTCAACAGCCACCTATTATAGGTGATATCTATATGGAAAATAATCGTTCGCAAATAAGTTGCAGAGGTTCGTTAACGATATTTGCCGACGCCTCATTAACTTTGATTAACTCTGATTAACTCTTTATTAACTCTTTAACATTCAATTTCTTGTATTTTTGTTTATAGACATTCGAAATGCCAAAAGATACTATTTGCTTAAGCCAAAGAACTTCATCAAGTCTAAATATTTTTTAACTCAAATTCTTAAACCGATGTTAAACCGAAACAAACAAAAAATCGTCTATGCCTTTTTAGCTATTACATTTCTTTTAAATGGCTGTAAAAAGGAAGAAAAAAAACCGGATAAAGTCTCAGCCAGAAGATCTGTCCAGGCTTTAGTGCTGAATGGGAATAACGTTAATACACTAGAGGAACTACATGAATATGTAAGGCGTAATGGTTTTACAGATGATATAAATGGTACTGCGGTTAAAATGTACGCTGGGGACTTAAATAAGAGCTTGGGTCAGCTTATATCCGATAAAACACCGGTAGTTCCCCGGGAGGCGGCATTTAATGCTGCAGTGGAAAACGCGGCTTATGCATATGCGAGATCCATTTTTAATCCCAATCAGGCAGAAATGGATTTTTTTCAAAAAACCTTACAATTGATAGGTAGTAACGCGGGCGGCCAGTCTCCATATATGATCTATAAAAAAGCCGACTTTGACATAGAAACAGATCCAACTAAACCCGATTTCGGTTTGTCAAAATACGACAAAGCGCAGATTTTGTATTTTGACACTCAGTTTAAAATGTATGACCTTTATCGAACCTATCTAAACCAGGTAACTTCAATGACGGACGAACAACGAATTCAAAAGCTGACCAACTCATATATTCCGATTTTTAAGCCCCTGGTTGCAAACAACTACAAAGGATTTGATGCTCCTTTTTCTATCGGAGAAATACTACCATGGTTGAGAAATAATACGATTGGTACCTCCCGAAATGCGTTTTGTTTAAATTTAGCCCCAAGGATACAAGACAGTAATTTTACAGCAGCTGTAATCTCTGATATTTTAACTACCAATGATGGCAAATGGGTTGGTGTCTTGCTAAATGTAGCAACAGATGGCGTACTTGGATCATCAGTTTATATGTATGTTGGTGATACAAGGGCAGGCGACATTTTACCGTATCATTGGGACAGTGAAAAATCGAATAAAAGTCCATGGGAGATACAGCCCGATTATAGCGTCGTAAAACCAAAATGGTTAGCCGAAGGGCCGCCAGTTATAAAAAAAGACCCAAGAGATTTGAATCCCTGATTTTTAGATCTGCATTTTAAAGTTCTGCTCATGCAAAAACAAAAGTCTTTCGGAATTAACTGAAAGACTTTTGTTTGAGTTGGATTCCTGTTTTTTACCTCACACCTGCTATTTAACCTTCTTTTTTAAAGCCTGACTCAGCTCTTTAATCACGCCAGCCTTGTCTTTTTTAATTTGCTTTCCCAAATCCCTTCTTGGACATTGTTCATTATACTTTGCGCCCCAATCCATAATTTCAATTACTATCGGTAGCAGGTCCGCTCCTTTTTGCGTCAGACTGTAGACAAACTTCGATTTATTAGTTGCTGAAACTTCTTTGATCAAAATATTTTCCTCCTCAAGGACATTCAATCTGTTTACCAAAATATTACTCGCAATTTTTTCCTCCGAAGTTAAAAATTCGCTGTATGACAGCTTTCCTCTCAACATGACATCCCTGATAATGAGCAATGACCATTTATCGCCAAATACATCCAGCGAGCAACTTATCGGACAATCAGATCTGGTTTTCTTTTCCATAACAAAAAAATAGCTCTTGCATTTTGCAATAACTTTGTATCTTTATACTTGTTGCATTTTGCAAGAACAAATTTATGACTTAAAAAATAAAAGCAATGGAAAATTCAGAAGAAACAAAACAATTATTGGAAACTTACTACAAAGGGTTTGCAGAAAAAGCAAACTGGGAAAGTGTTATTTCTGACGACTTTCAGTATAGAGGTGGCGACATGACCAATACTACTCCCGTTGTTGGCAAACAGGCCTACATTGAAATCATAAAGCGATTCTCACAACGTTTTGAGGCCATGCGTGTATTGCAGATGATTGTAGAGCAGGACAAAGCAGCAGTTATTGGTAATTATGATTTTGTATTTCCCAATGGAATAAAAATAAACGGAAATGTGTCTGAACTTTGGACCCAGAAAGATGGCAAACTCAACAGTTTAACTTTATATTTCGATACCCTTACTTTCATGAACAATTTGAAATAGAACTGCTTTGCACGGTTACAGGCTTCGTTTATTACTTTCGATAGCGATGAACTCCGGCAAATAATTTGGAGTACATCCTTTTGACACCATTTGATCTTTGTACAGGCCGGTTTTCTTGCCGATCGCAACGCAACGTGCCCGGAACTTTTTATCGTAAACGCCTATCCAACCAGCAGTAAAATTCATGGCCCACTGCACTTCTGACGCTTCCCCGGTAATCTTAGCTTCAATTGCCAAAAGCAGGTATGCAGTATTCTCAGGGGAAACTTGCCCCATCCATCTTAACCTTCCCTGATAATACCAGAAAATCCGCCTTTGAAGAGCTGAAGGACTGTTTTCCCAGGATTCAATCAATGCAATAGTTTTCTTGTCTTTGGTAAGTTGATTGGCCATGAGCCAGTCTATTAATTGATTTCGCTCGTTAACCGGATGGCCCTGAATATCCATATCCAGTTTATCGACCACCTCTTGCGTAAGAACTTTATGATCCATAATTAAGATGGCAAGCTGCCTGGACAGGAAATCGCCACTGCTCCAAAGCTCATTAGCCAGGGCATGATCCATCTTAATTTCCTTTGCCATTTTACGCAGGTCGCCAAGTTTAGTCTTACTATTGATTTGTCTGAGGAGTTGCTCTGCTTTTGATGAAGTTTGCATATCAATCGTTGCTTTTGTGATCCTGTATAAGTTACGAAATCAGAAATGAAGTGGAGAAAAAATTGGGAGCAAACTATGCAAACACGCTACTCGATAGGTTCTCCAAGCCAAATGCACGATGGGTAGCCAGTATAAGCGTACTTATTATACAGCTGAATGCCTGGTAGTAATCGCGAACATTGAAAACCCTGGTACCTAACCGGCACCAGGGTTCGTAATGATTAGAGTGCGATTACTTTGATTGACGATGCTTTATCGTTAAAAGTAGAAACAAAGCTACTGGAGGAGGTAATCTCTATGCTGCTTCCGGTAAAATTATCACCGTCGTACATGATTACTTTTACGCCAAAGCCCAGAGTCAATGAGGATACGTCATTATTGCTAATGCCCAGACTAACCAGGTTTGCAGTAGTATAATTACCTACCGGAAGCGAGACGCCATACCCACCATAACTGCCATGCTGGAAAAACTTTGCTGATCCATTAGCCCCTATTTGCGGTACCCCATTCAAAAATGAGAAAGAATAGGCTTTGGAAATGGTGCTGCCATTATTGAGCAACAGTTTCACTCTTACATCATAAGGCTCGTTGTTTTTAAAGTTAAGCTCATTGAGCGCCATTGCCCCTGTGAGGGTATTGCCTGAGCCGGGATTAAACCGCCAGGTTACCGCGTTGTAATCAGCATCATCGCTGCTTATTTTTGGATCCATGTACACCAGGATGTCGCTTACGGTTTTGTCGCTGGTATAATTTCCTATCAGGTTAAGGGTTTGCAGGGAGCTGTCGTAGGTCAGGTTGGCGTTAATGGTTGTTGTTGCGCCCGCATATGGCGTTTCGGTTGGCAAAGGGCTCTGAAAGACCTCATTTCTATTCAATATCGCGGCATCAACCGGTGTAAGGAATGTGGGCTGGCCTTTACTAAAAGTTACGTTTCCGCTTCCCATTAATGAGGTTCCATAAACAGGTTGTTCGGAAGTGTATTTTGCATGGTCATGTGGTAGATTTAACCCATGACCAAGTTCGTGCAACATCCCTCCAATGTAATTCGACGTACTCGGAATTTTGTCAACAGCCATATTACTGTTATCCAGTGCGAAACAATATTTTCCCCAGCCATAAAAAGGCTGCCCTGCGCTGCTGCCATCGGTGCGCTGAGGCATCAGGATGAGCATGTGCGATGAATTCGAAAATTCGCTGGCATGGGTGGCTTTGTAAGCATTAATTTCATTGATAATTTTACTGGCCGATACGCTCGCCGTGTAAGGATAATCAACCTGCGGGCCCTGGGCGGGAATTTCGATAAATTTCACTAAGCCTCCGGTATCCAGCGGAAGCCCCATGAACTTATCATAGCCATAGCGCAGCATTTCGGTATGCAGCCAGCTCTGGAAATGAACCATCAGCGTGGTTAGACGGGTTCTGTAATCGCTTAATGCCGGGTTGTCTGTGGGAACAAACATCACGATGTTAAGATTTTTGGGATTGGTGGTAAAAGTTGATGTAGTGGTTGAAGTGGTTGAAACTTTCATGCTTTTTACTGCATGTTCGGCAGGGAGCACTTTTGCCTTTTCGCAGGAGCTCAGGAATACAGTGGTCGCAATTAGTACCGCGAAAATGCTTGTTTTTTTGTTTTTCATCTTTTGTTTGGTTTAGGTTTGGTTTTAAGTTAAAATGCCCCGTAAATGAATACATGGGCTACAAGCTGACAAAAGGATACCGTCAGTTATACCTTAAAATTGACCTATTATTTGTTAAAAAAAGATGAAAAATGGTAAAGAATGGGTAGAAAATTCAGTAGAAAAAGATTCCCTGAAGAGCTTACTAGTCCTTCTTTTCGGTTAAAGTATCTTTGGTTACATCATACAAATATTCATGAGTATCGTAATTTCTATAAATTGTGACACTCTTTAAATTTTTGTTTTTATTCAGGATAACATCTTTAACATGCTGAGCAATATTAAACAGAGAATCTTTTTGAATGACGAGGTCTACAGGAAAATCAATAGACAAATAATATTCGAAAGGAACTTTATTGTAGTCTTTGTATAGCGTATCTTTCCCTTCCTTTGTATAATTATAATAGAATCTTTCTGATTTACAATTGTACGTTTTCTCTAATTCTTTAAAATACTGTTGCTCCGTTGATGATAATTCTGGCTGCGCTATTATTTGTCCGGGTTGCATTAGCCAATAAAAAGGATTAAAAATAAATGCCAGAATGATGACCAATGCAGCGGCAGCTATAATTATTTTGATTGACCTTTTCATGTTCATCTTTTCTTTATCAACACGGCTTCGCAGGATGAAGTGGTTGTTTCATTCAAATAAGTTTATTGATAGCTAAATATAAAAAATTAAAGCCTTGCCAACTACTATCAAACAATTAAAGCACATTCAAACTTAAAATCTCTGGTAAAAATTTATCTCCCGCTTTGGCTACTTTTTGAAAGTCGGAGTAAAACCTCGCCAAGCCTATCAGCCTTTATTTACGATATCCTTTAACCATTGAGGTACAAGTGACTCTTCTCTTGGGAATTTTTTCAGGTCATCAATATACTTACTGTTGTCGGGTTCATAGGTGAAATCCGGTTTTGTCTCATACTCATATTGAATGTTAAATTCCCCTTCTGAATCCACTTGAAGGGCCGCATGATACCATGCACCCTGATTCGGAGACATCGAATAAGTGATTTCTCTTAATTCTTTAAAAAGCAGGGATAGATCAGGTCCCCCCTCCTGTTCCGGATCAAAAGACTGAAGCTTGTGATCTGAATCAACATAACTGGCATCAAGCTGAATAAATTTATTCAGGATCCTGACTTCAACAGTGAAATAATTCCAGGAATCAACAGGGATTGCGTTAAACGCCGATTGTGCAATTTGGGTAATGAGTTCGTTAGATCTTTCTAGCATTTGGATTATATTTTTAATTCATGAACGTTATTAATTATTAGGGTCTTTTTCAAGCGCTGTTTTTGCATCGTCCCACCATTCTTTTAAATGAGGTATGTTGTAATAGTTATTCAACTTAAATTCTCTGGAATACCTTCTGTCGCCATCGCCAATACTGGCAAAGACCTTTACCATTAATTCCTTGTAGGGAACATTATTTCGGGGACTCCCCTTTTTTGCAATGGTATTCGCGTATTCTGGCTGAATGCAGATGTTTTGACCAAATGCAACGAGGGTTGCCAGTAGTTTTGCCTTTTGTTTTAAGGGGATACTGTCCCGGTCTTCAAGCGCCAGGTAGTTGATATAATCGCTCAGATGGGCAAGGTATTCAGGGTGTTCCGGAGTAGTGATAAATCTAATCAGGTCCAAAGTATTTTGATGAACCGTAATTTTACCCTTGCAATCTTTGCTCCACAGTAATTTACCAAAGCCTTCAGCATCGGTGGTTTTGTCGTCGAAAACATATGGAACGGTATCGTCGAAAACGAGTTTCAATAATTCGGGATCACTGACATAACCGAATTCCTTCACCAATGTTTTTAAGAAGCTTTTATCGTTTTCCCATAGCCAGGACAACTGGCTTTTATCATCATTGAAAAGATATTTGTTACGGAAAATAAGTGTTTTGAGATTTAATTCCCTTTCTACATCCAAACCTGCAAGATCTTTCCAATGTTTGATCTTTACATTTACTTTTTCGATGGCATCATAAACTGTAATTTCCTCTTGCTCTGCCGTTATTAGATCCGGAAAGTCTTTTTTATAGTTTATAATTTGCGGAAGCGCATAAAATCCGGTAATAAAAGATCCTTCTTTTACCATGAAGACCCCTTGTATATCCGCACTAAATGGATGGTAGAGCGGTGTAGTTTGACACTTGTTGTAGAAATTCTTATACAGATATTTGGTTGCTGAGCCGGGGTCTATTGTCCGGTCAAATATCAGTTTTATCTTCTTTGCAAAATCGGCTTTGTTCAATTCTTTATAGCCATTCCCAGCCAATACACGCTTTAGGATGGGTAAAGTCACCTCAAAATCCTGCTGGGAATAATTGTAAGTATCATAGTCGGATGGGCCTCCCGCCCTGAGTTGTTTTTCCAGTTGACTCACAATGGGTTTTGCCTGCTGATCAGGTTCGGGATCTGTTTGATTTTTTACCTGCGCCTTGCAGGATGTAAGGAACATCAACATGATCAGACTTATTCCTATGTGAAAGACATATTTCTTCATACAGCTATCATTTAATTCGATTAGGAGTATAACCAGATCTGCTCATATTTAAGTAATCCTCCGGGCTGGGATTATCCGCTAGTTCAATACCTTTAAAAACGTTTTTTTCTTTTTCAGCCTTTTTCAACCATTCTTTTAAATTCGGCAGCCCGTAATAGCTGTTATTTTCAAACTCCTTTCTATAGGTCCCCTTATCATCCAGGTAATGGATAAAATTTCCGCTAAACATCTGGCCATAGTGGTATGCTTTATTGTACTTATACTGCTCTCCAAATTGCAATAAATGGGCAATAACATAAGCCTTGTTCTTAAAACTCATCTCTTTAAAAGGGGGATTGACAACGTTAAAAAAAGCATTAATGCATTTTGCTATACCGATAATATGTCCGCTTCGATCCGGACTTGCAAATTCCTTTATCACTTCCAGACTCTTCGGATGAATCACGACTTTGCCATTGCAACGGGTGTGCCAAAGGCTCTTGCTGAAGGTTTTCAAATCATCAGCACTGTTGATATTTTTAGGAGGGCCGATCACTGATTTCATAATCCGTTTTTCCCCGGCGTAACCGAAATCGAGAAATAGGTGTTTCAGGAACTCAAAATCGTTTTGAAACAGCCAGTTGAAGTCTGTACGACTGTTGTTCAACAGGTACTTATTTCTGGCAACAAGTACTTTAAGATTCTGTATCCGCTCTGATGGCAGATTTTTATAATCTTTCCAATGAGGAATTTCAATTTCCTTACCAAGGTCTGGCTCTTTTTTTATGATTTTAGCCGCTTCTATTTTATTATACTCAGGAAATGCTGTTTGATAATCTATCAGTTCCGGGATCGCGTACAGATCTGTAAAAAATCCTTCTTTAGTAATAAATGTTCCATCGAGTGCAACTCCATTTTTCATATACAGTTGTCTCCTGTCGCAGGCATCATTATAATTCACAAACAAATGAACCTGGGATGAAATGTCTATCGTCCGGTCGAAAATCGATTTTACCCTGGAGGCGAAATCGGCTTTACTCAACAATTTTACCCCATTGGCCAGCAAGATCTTCTTAATGATGGGAAGTGTTGCTTCAAGATCAGTTGAGGTATATTGATGGGAATCGTATTCTTCTTCGCCGTTGGTTTTACCATCCTTTAGCTGGGATTTTAATACTTCGATTGCATGAGTGCTTAAACCCGTTTCTGTCTGGGCATCGCTAATGAGGCTTCCGGTAAACATCATCAGACCAAGTGCTAAAATTGCTTTTCTAATTCTCATATTAAATCTATAGCGATACAGCCTTCCATTTCATTTCTATCATCTAAAAGTATGTCATACTTTGGTTGGCATTTATTATTCAATTTTTATCCTGGTGTATCGGGCATATTTATCGTTGAAAAATAAAATAAATCTATGAAAAATTTATGCAGTATTATTTTATGTTATTTTTTTATACAAAACAAATCCCAATCTCCCCAAAATTAAAATGCTAAATCCGGTATTACTATTCCAGACATCAAAAAAACAGCGATGCGCAGATCAGAAAAATTGACATATTTTCTGGCCGTTGATTTGCTTACCATTCCTTAAGCAAATAATTATTCAGTGGTATCATACCCAAAAGCTTTCGAATATCATGATTGAGTCTTTCCTGGCCGAATGTGGCCCATTAAAACATCATGTAGAGGCAAATCAAAATAGCCTCGATAAAATAAAGGATGAGTTGCCTGAAGATATACTCGGCTTATTATCTGCTGGGATGGGCAGCTATATGAATGGCTACTTTTGGACTGTTGATCCCTTCGATTATCAAAGTATTTTGGACGAAGTTTATACTCCTGTAGAGCTTCCATCCACCTGTTTTGCAAGAGACGCCTTTGCCGGGCTATACCTCTGGGAAGGCGGCAGCATTATCTATATTAATGTACGGCATGGCAATTCAAAAGTTGTGGGGAGAAAGACCAGTGTATTTTTTAACCACATCATAACCGACTGGGAGTATATGTCGGACTTGCTGGGTCTGGAAAACTACTTTCCAGCCAAGGCGGCTCTCGGTGATCTTTCTGCTGAACAGTGTTATGGCTATGTTCCGATACCTGGCCTGGGTGGAGCAGAAAAAGTAGAAAACCTGCAAATCGTAAAGACAAAGGAACATCTCAGCATCATTGCTCAGGTGATGGGTAAAATAAGATAGGGCGACGAAGTTGCTTTTAACTCCCCCAAATATCTTTAAAAGTAGAATATCATATTACACAAAGCGGCAAAGACCTGAAGCTGTGATGCATGAGCTTTGTACGATATTAAATGCGAAATGGAGATTTGCATCATCTGATACATTTAGCGATCTTAGTATCAACAACAGAATCGAATTACCTACTTAACAGCTAAATCATTAAAAATGGAATTCAGCCCATTCAACAGTGTAGTTAAACTCTGCCTTCAGGGCATGGCGATGGAGGAAAATGGCAAACCCGAAGAAGCAAGCCGACTTTTTCTTCAGGCCTGGAACGAAGCAACAGAAGACCTGGAAAAATTTCTTTCAGCTCATTTTGTAGCCCGATGTCAAAAAAACACCGCTGAGCAATTACAATGGCTCGAAACGGCTTTACAGTTTGCATTAAAAATAAATAACGACACTGTTAAAAGCGCCTTCCCTGCTCTATACTCGAAAATAGCAAAATGCTATGAGGACTTAAACAAGCCTGACAAGACAAAAGAGTATAACGAATTATCTGCTTCTTTTAACGATACCCCATCAGACAAAGGTCCTTTTTATCATGGGACAAAGGCCGATTTGCAGGTTGGCGATTCGCTGATAGCCGGGGGGAATTCTAATTACCAGACCGGGCTCAAAATGAATCACATTTACTTCACAGCCATTGTTAGTGGAGCCGGCCTTGCTGCCTCCTTAGCAAAGAGCGATGCACCTGAACGCGTTTATATTGTTGAACCAACAGGAGCTTTTGAAAATGATCCGAATGTGACCAACAAAAAGTTTCCAGGCAACCCTACACGGTCCTATCGTTCAGAATCACCATTAAAGATCGTTGGCGAAGTGATAGATTGGGAGAAAGCAGCAGCTGCCGAAGTGCAGAAATGGCGCGAAAAAATAGACGGGAATAAAGGAGAAATTATCAATTGATGCCGGAATCGGAATGAATATACATGAGGATTAATTCAGCTTAATTTTTGTAAACACATCAATGTCTTTATTATTTCCTGATCCCAAATGACCAAAGGAATTCTGGCCCGTCCCAAACATGGTCTGATCTGTTTTGATGATGAAAGAATGATAATCAGCTGCAGATACCTGGGCCACATTGTCAGTGATGCGAAGGAATTTGTTCTGATCCGGACTCTGAATGCCATAGGTACTGTTATTGAAGCCGGATGCCCACAAACTTTTGTCGGTCTTAATGATCAATGAGAAAAAGCGTCCGCCAGCAAGGGCTGATACATCGTTCATTACTTTTACAAATCGGTTCTGATTGGTTAGATTACCAATCCCGAGTTCACCATTTCCGTTTCTTCCCGTCGCCCAGAGGCTATTGTCCGTTTTGATGATCAACGAATGATAGTCAAGGGCTTTGATTGCGCTCACCCCATCCATCACCTTTACAAACCCGATCTGATTGGAAGAAAAGCTCCCGATGCCCAGCTCCCCTTCTAAATTTCTTCCGCAAGCCCATAAGCTATTATCGGTTTTTAGGAGCAGGAAATGTCCCAATCCTGCTGATATCGCCTTAATATTCTCTGCAATTTTCGTGTATTTTTCAACTACAACTCCGGTTCCAACAGATCCAAAGATTTTATCATCATTAAATCCTGCTCCCCAGAGACTGTGATCCGGTTTGATGATAAACCCATTCCTTTCGCCCGCTTCAATCTGCTCAGCACCATCAAATATTTTTACAAATCTACCATCAGATGGAACGTCACCTGTACCCAATTCCAGGAATGCGTTACTGCCAGTGGTCCATACACTATTGTCGTTCTTTATTACAAGAGCACGGGAATCCTTTATAGAAATGTCTTTAACCTCCCCCATCACACGCACAAATTTAGGCTGTTGGCTGATATTACTGCCAAGCCCGAGAACATTGCTGTTATTCTTGCCTGCAACCCATAAATTACCTTTATTGTCGATACTCAAGGTATTGCTTGTTGTGGTGCTGATTTTCAGAAAATACGATTCAGTAGAACCTGGTTCCGGGCCAGACGGTCCATCGTCTTTTACCCGTTTCTTTTTACAGGATGATGCCGTGACCAGAATGAAGACAATGAGCACAAGCTTGCAAACCTGAAAACGATTGACAAACTTTCCTGCCCGAAGTCCTTGAATGATCTTTAAGAGAAACCTATTCATATCAGTATATTTTAAGAGAGATTCTTTTTAATACGACTAAACCCTTGTGATGACAGATTACCTAAGCGCGATATACAAATTGCAGCGCAAAGCTGATGCCATGATTTACTCCTTACCACTGGGACATATAAAAGAGAAACGAGGCAAAATAGTAAGGCCGTTTTAGTCATAAGAAACTGTTTAAATTAACTTCACTGTAATCGGTTAAAAATATAAAATTTAGCGCAATTAAATCAGCGTGTTACCAGAGTCGTAATTCACCCCTAAAGTTGTCGTTCTTACACCGCATAAAATCACGAAATCGTCACCACCTTTGTTTCACCAATAAGTTTCCAACTTAAACAAACATCACTATGAAAAATTTATTCAGCACAGGGAATCACTTTAAATCATTACTGATAATTGCAATCATTATGTTGACAGCATCTCAATCAAACGGACAAATCAAACCTTCCAACAATGGCTATGCACCTGTTAACGGCATCAAAGTTTATTACGAAGTATATGGCGAGGGTAAACCTATCGTTTTGCTGCATGGCGCCTTCATGACCATTGGGACGAACTGGGGACAATTAATCCCCGAATTGTCGAAAACAAGAAAAGTCATTGCCATTGAAATGCAGGGGCATGGGCAGACACCATTTTCAGAGAGAAAATTTGACCATGAGATATTGGCTAAAGATGTTGAAGGTGTAATGGATTACCTGAAAATTGACAGTGCTGATGTTTTAGGGTATAGCTTTGGTGGTGCAGTCGCTTATAAATTTGCTATTCAATATCCTAAACGCTTAAAGAAACTGGTCATTATTTCTGCCACTTATAAAAGTACAGGTTGGATGCCCCAGATAAATAATGCATTTAAAAGTATGAAGCCAGAATTATTTGCAAACAGCCCTATGCAAATCGCATATGATGCTGTGGCACCAGATAAGACAAAATGGACCAAATTCCTGGCGCAGATGATCGCTTTGGCAGGGAAACCGTTTGACTTTGGTGATGCCAATATTTCGAAAATATCTGCACCGGTATTGATCATAGCCGGCGACAATGACGGATTGGATAAAATCGAGTTTGTAAAAACTTATCAATTATTAGGGGGTGCCGTATGTGCCGATTTCGGGACAATGCCAAAATCGCAATTGGCCATTATCCCTTCACAGGGACATGTTAGTCTGATGATGCAGGCCAAACCAATATTGGGATACCTGGACAGTTTTTTAAAATAACAATTTCTCGATTTCTTCAATTGAAAGTTTTGTGATGTTGGAAATTTGATCAATTGCCATTCCTATTTCCTTTAATTCAAGGGCAACAGCTAATTTTGCCTTTAGCTCACCTTTCTCCATACCTACCTCAATACCTTCCTCCCTTCCCTCAATTCTGGCCTTTTCCACCCCCTCTTTTCTGGCGAATTCAATAGTAGCCATATAATCCCGCTTCGCCTTTAAGTTAGATTCATAAATTTTCCGTTGCTCTTTTGTTAATTTACTCACCTCTGCGATTTTAAATAATTTTTGAAAGATCCCTTTATCGAAGTACGATGGTATCTTTTCCAAGCGGCTCATATTTTTAAGAATATAAAACCACTTATCCAGATCTGATTCCAATTTATCGACCTCCTTATCAAAATTAGGCAATTCCAGGAATTTAAACCCTAACCTATCGTAGAAAACTTCGCCTGTATCTTTGTTCATAAGTGCAATGTCATGTAAATAACGACCATCATCATTGTTTTTAAATTTGAATTCCAATACCGCAATTAAATACACTTCCTTAAGCCTGGTATCCCAATTGACTGCTCCCTTAGGAAGTTGCTCACTAATTAATCTGGATATATAATAGATGCAACGGTCATGAAAACATTCCTGCTCTCTACGTTGCATTTCGATAATAAATTGATTACCATCTTTTCCGGTACACATCAGATCAAAAAACACTTTCTTATACTCATCGGTGTTTCCCGCATACTCTGTCGGACTAAAAACCAGATCCACAATTTCCTTTTTCCCTGCAAAAATGGCATTCAGAAAAGCAATCATGATTTCTTTATTGGGCTCACTCCCTAATAGATGTTTAAAACCAAAGTCTGTAAGCGGATCAATGTATCGGGATATAGGAGCGGAAGTTATCGTTGTAAGGTTCATAGGCTAACCTATGCATTATTCACAACAAAAACCACAAATAAAGAAAATAATTATTCTAATTATAAATAAATATTTTACTCTCAGTAACTTATATTACAGTTTCAGCATTGCCATTAATTTCCGCTCTATGATTTAAAGTTGACTCAAAATATAAAGTCACAAAAAGTGTGACTTTATATCCGTAACAGTGGTTATCATATTCGTAACCTTAGCCTCATATGTGCCATGACACAGTTCTTATATTACATCAATGTATTTATCCACCCAATTGAATATCCTGGTATACGCAATGGCTAATGCCCCCGGCTGACAATGCAAATAGCCTGTATCCTCTTCAGTAAACAATACATAATCTTTAGGGCAGGTAAGTGCATCATACAGCCTTTTCGCTTCTCCCACCGAGAACTCCTCTCCCGTTCCATCGATCACCATCATCCGGCACCCGATGTTTTTGGCAACAGCTTCAATATTGTATTCCTGGTATTTTTTGATCAGTTCTGAGGGTTTATGTACACCGTATTTCCACAGCTCATCTGTTATTCCCCATTTAACATAACTGCTCGTTCTCATATACTCCTCAATTTTCTGATCAAACAGATCGTAATTGCCCGCCTGAAACAAAGGCAATAACTGAGGATCTATCTGGTTCAAACCATTGTATATACTTGCTGTCCAATTGAGCACACCAGGATTGGCCACACAAAGTTTAATGCGTTTTTCGACTGTTACCGCTCTTGGGGCCAGAAATCCCCCCATGCTGAATCCCATCAACACCGTCTTATTCATGTCTACCTCTTTTTTAGTATGTTTCAGAAAATCCAGTACCGGTGTAATCACATTCTCCCAGTCAGGCCGGAAAGGGATTCCCTGTATCCGTATCACTTTTCCCTGACCCGGACCATCAAACAGTAAGCAATGGTAACCTCGTTTTACAGCTTGTTGCGCAACCCATAGATAATCCTCGGCCCAGGAGTCTCGTCCTGCATGAAGAATGATCACAGGTGCTTTTTTGTTGGACTTCAATTTGGCTGGGAAAAAATAACCCGGCAATTCTGTCTTCATATACGGTATAGACACTGCTTCGAATGGGATTGACATTAGTTTCAGGGCCATTTTGTAATTTTTAACCACCTTGAGGCTGAGTTCTTTTACGATCTTATTAGCCGGATCCGGGTAGTGATGAAGCGCTGCGCGATAGTAAGTGGACGAGCGTAAATAAGATTCTCCAGCTGTAAATTCATGATGTTCTTTCAGGCAGGCATCTCCAAGCACCTTTAGCCTGTTGCCGGTTTTTATCCATTGATCTGACCAGCTATAGTCGTTCGCTTCATCAATTCGGGATGCAGTATCAAAGCATTCCCCAACATCAGACAGTCTTTGCCAGGTGCTTCCCACATAAAAAAGGAAAACACTTTCGAGCACAGGGTTTTTAAAAACCCCAAGTGGATACCAGGATTTTTTTGGGATCTTATTCGTTTCCTCATTTTCGGCAAGCTGCTCAGGATGGCTTCCCGCCAAAACAGCCGGGCTTGCCAGCGTGCACAGACCGGCTGTAGCAGCCAGTTTTACAAAAGAGCGGCGATTAGTTTCTCGTTTCATAATTTATTGATTTATAAGTTTTTACTTACATCAAAGCTCTCTATCTTTAAAAAGAAGACAAAGAAATTAATTACGAAGTGTTTAAATTTTACTACGAAGCGTATCATTCAGGATACGAACCGATTGGTTTCGGAGGACAGGAGCTTTTTCATCAAAACTTTCTTTTCTGGTCTTGAATCCATTCAATCCCTCGTCCGAAATGTGGCAGGTTATATTCTGACATTTATTCATGTTGTTAAATCAGGTTTTTGAGGGTACACTCTCTTATAGTCTGAATTACATTTCCGGTTTTGCAAGTGTAGAGTTTTAATTAAAAACAGTACAAGATTGAGAAATTTTATTAAAATATCTTGTAATTTCAACTATATGTTTTTAGAATAAAAAAAAGAGATTCCGTAGCCTGATTTCTCTTACACTTAAACACATAAAAATGTCACGTAATTATATCAAAATAACACTCATTATGGGATTTATAGCCTCATTGTTTGGATGCAACTCCGAAAAAACACCTCAACACACCAAATTAGAAGAAATTACCTTGAGAGCCGATCCTTCAGAAGGATTTAGTGATATTTATCTAAAAATAATATCCGATAAACCGACAGATAGTACTCATATCTATGTTGCCAAAGGGCTTTATCATGGCAAAACAGTAGGAATACAGGTTGAGGTTAAATCCAATATGCCAGCAGGTATAACGCAAAACGGCGAGATCAGTAATGCTGGGTTTATTTATGACGCAGTAACGTTTTTCTCTATTGGGGAAGAAAGTAATGAACTTATAAAGGCACTAGGCACTTTATATTCGGTCAATACATCCAGGCCATTTGCCAGTCAAGTGACAGCGACGACTGTATTTTCCTTAAACAAAAACATATCAAATCTTAATACTGCAGGTAATTATAAGTTTAAGCTATTCTTTGATACTGAAGCCGATGTCCCTGAAATATATCTGAACTTAAACCTAACAGAAGGAATAATAGAAATACTGGAAAAAGACCAGGAATACAGGAAACCTATAATAGACGTTTTAACCAAATAGAATTACTGATGTTGTACATCAGGGACTGAGCATATGACTGAACGACAAAAATATCAGGGAACTTTTGCCGATCAGTTTGGAACCACTGACATTGTGGTTTTAAACGATTTTGAAAACCTGTATTTTGAAATAGACGGAGTAAAATTCGAGGGCCTGGAAAAGACTAACAATATAAATGAATGAAAATATTTGTTTTAATACTAATGCTGTTGATTTCCTGTGGGAGAAACCAATCTAAAAAAATCTCAAACGATGAGGAGGTCAATATAGCAAAAATCGATTCTACGGATATTGAAGGTAAAATACATGCTCCGGCCTCTTCCAGGAACCAAAGTGTGCAAAAAAAAGTAGATACAGTGAATATTCCATCGAAATATGTAGTCACAATTCCATTGGAAATCAATAAAAAAAAGATAGACATCCGATTGCTGCTCTCTAAGTCTGAAGATTTGTTTAGAGGAAAAAATTATACCATTGCTGAAATAGAAGAAGATAAAAATAGCTTTTTACCTAAATCTGCTTACGACTGTATAGAAGGCACTGTTGAGCTTCAGCATTGGCAAGTTCTAAATAGCAATTCATATTATTTTGCTTATGATTATTATAAGAATAACAAATTCAAAGAAAATGATTTTGTAAGTAAGAAAAAAATGATTTTTGGTCATGCAGATTATAATTTCATAACAATAACAGATGTGGATAATGATGGATATGAAGATCTTCTTATTCTGGATCTGGCAAACTCCATGAGAGATAATGAAGTGCATCAATTCTACAAATGGTCTGAGAAAGAAAGCAAACTTATATTTATGCCAGATTTTTTCGATAAAACCGCTTTCCGGGGATGGGACAAAACAGAAAAATATCTAATAACAGGGCTGAGTGATACCAGAGAAAGAAAACTCTATAAAAATAAAATAGTTCGGGGCAAACTGAAGGTTGTTGATGAATGTACAGAGTACGCAGTATCAGATAAATTTTGTTGGTAAACAAATATTTTTCAAATATGATCATGTTTCACCCGCCATTGCCTATCCTTTGAAACTTTTAAAAGCGATCTCCAGGCAGACAGATATATGGTATACGAAAGATATGATATGGAGAAAACCTGGAAAATATCATGTTAATTAACCACAAAAAAGACTTTTAATAAAAAATAAGCAGGCTGTTTCATATAATAGAAACAACCTGCTTACGTTAAAACTTCATTCTTTGAATACGAACTGCGGTCAAAATAGCCAGTAGCGCTACACCTACATCAGCAGAGACAGCTTCCCACATGGCGGCAAGTCCAGCCCATAAATTTAGTTTGTCAACCTGACTGCTTTATCAGCAAAGTATTTTCCGAGGTAAGCTTTTACCGCGGCTTTTTTAAGGGGTTCATCAATAAAACTATCTAGTGGAACCAGGCGATCCCTAAAAACACCAATAAACCGTGCATTGTCTTCTGTATTAGTTGAACGCCAGTCTGTAATATTCAACATCACTCTGTTATTTATCATTTCAGTTCTCAACCTGTTCAGCTCACCTCCAATGGAGCTATAATAGATTTGTGCCTTAGAATTTGCATTTAAGTTCTCTAACTTCACCGCATCCATGGGGCCGGTCATTAAGCCAAATGTTCTTTTTATCGCATAGCGTAGTCCTTCCATAATAACAGACTCTCTATTTTCTGCCGGGGCCTCTGCCTGATAAACAACATCAAATTTTGAACCCATATTTATCCCGGCCAGAACGTGTGTTCCATATTTATGAATAAGCTCCTCGGCGCTTAGTAAAGTAATGTCGTTCCTGAAACCCGCTGTCAGAAATTTATTGACACGTTGCTCAGGATAAAACTCATATCTTTTCCATACCATGTAATTGGAATAGTATCCGTAAACATATTTTTTATCTGTGGCAACTGTTCCAGGGAATATCTTTTCGATAGTGTTTCCAAAGAGCCTCAAACCTTTGGTTTCTTCATAAGTACTGGAAAATTTTTCTGAAAGCTCCATCGCATTTTTGGCATGAATAGTTCTCCACGAACCTTCAGTGCCTCTGGCTATGCTAACTAAATCAGATCCACTGGCAGCATAAGCTAAAACGTCAACTACGCTTGCTCTTACTGAGGCTTCGTCGTCGAACTTATCAGTAACATCGTATCCAAACCCTAAAAAATTATAGGTTTCAGGCCGTTTATACAGCGGCTTACTTTCTTCTGTTGCCCCCTTAACGACCAATTCAATATCCGGGGATAATTTCTCTTTCTGATCAGGGGTTTTAATTACTTCATCGGATTTTTTCTTGCAGGAGGCAAGCATGGCAAAAACTGCCATCACTAGAATTGTTTTTTTCATGTGGTTTAAATTTGTGTGTATGTTGTTCACAGCAATTTTAATACCACTAATACAACATTTTTTTTATTTATTTACAAATATCCTTCAGCTTCGAATAAATCCGGTATACGGTTATTTATTATTGAAATAAAAAAGACGCATTTTTGATGCGTCTTTCTATTCTGAGTGATCATCAGACCTTCTTATTGTTTTACGGTTTCAATTTTTGTTCCTAACAAGTGTAAATCTTCCCCCCTGCTGATTTCGGTAGAAGCTTCTCCCAACCAACCATTTTCCTGATCTATCCCATTGTAGATCTTTACAAAGTCGATGCCCGGCAGGATGACTTTATTTCCGTTTTTATCAATAGCCCATTCAATATCAATACCGGAATTATCATGCGTATTGGGATAATTATCTACATATCCGTAACCATATGCGTATTGTACATAGTAACTTCCTTGTCCACTTTCTTCTACACCGTTTCTAGCCAGGCGAATACCTTTGTAAGTGATTTTATCATCTTTCAGCCAGGCAGGATAATAACTCTGTGCATGAAAAGTATTTTTCACTTTATAACCTTGTTGCCCCTGGTTATCTGCCCAACGGATATAATTGTTGATACTGATGTTATTCTGAGGTGTACCTGTGGGACTTTCCGTTGCAGGCCTGTCGTAGGTCATTTCATAACTGCGAAAGGTACGTACATCATTATTCTTGCCGACAGCAATCGCATACCACGGCTCTTTTTCAGCAGAGAAATTACCACTTCCCTTTATTTCATACCACTCGTCTTCATCAGGCTTACCGTTTTTATTTTTATCATAAGCTACCATCACAATTCCTGGCTCGGAGCTTCCACCAAAAGGTGCGTTTGGACGGGGATTCGCGGCAGCACCGAAAGCATTTCCATGAATCCTGAAATCGCGTCTGCCTGCTACATTAACAATGGTATGATCAAAGCCCAAAACTACGTAACCGCCCCAGCCTCCCAGGGTGATGGCATTGGCATTCTCTCCTACAAGTTCTTTTCCTGCTTTGTTAACCATCGTTTCATAAGTATCACCGGCAACGTATTTTGGCAATTCGTTTACAAACTGACCAGGCGCCGGAAGGTAATCGAACACTTTAGCGATATAGGCTGAAGCAAGGCGTTCAGGTCGGCGCACAGTGATGAGTAAGGTATCGGCCAGGTCACCGGAAGATACCTTTAGCTTGTAAGTTCCCCTATCCACGGTTGCAAACATTGCCGAGGTTGCATTGGTAGCCGTTAGTCGGTAAAGCTCAGATGGAGGAGAAAGTACTTCCCATTTCAGATCATTTTTGCCTGCAAATTTCTTTGATGCCTCCAACGTCAGGATGGCATTGGTTGTGGTCTGGAAGTTCAGATACCGGCCAGTAGTGATCCTGACTACCTTTTGGAAAACGTTGCCCGAATTGTATGCCATCACGATCAGGTTATAAGTGCCTGGTTCGGCAGGTGCCTGGAAATTGTATTCCATAGCATTGGCTACCCTTTTTCCGTTTACATGCCATACTAAAGAATCTACTTTGTTTTCAATTGCAGGTTTAAACAATAAGGTCTCTTTGACCACCACATAATATTCAGCTTCAAGTCCGGAGATGCCAGGTGCAGGTGCTGGTGTTTCAGCTTCTTTTTTACAGCCACCGATTAATAATATGGTAACGGTGGTCAGGTAAACTAGAAATTTGTAAGATTTATTCATTTTGTCAAATTATGATTTGCACTATCGTTAACTGATAGCAGTATTATAAAAAAGCCGGGTATTATTTATCGGATTATAATGTCACCTTTACATTGTCTATGCAGACATAGGCTGGTGTATTTAGTCCGTAGGTGCCTGAATCATTACCTTCAATATTGAATTCAACACGGGTAACATTACCCAGGTCCGAAAGGTCAAAATAAGTCCATGCGGTTAAAGGTCCGGTAACAGGCAAGTGGTTATTGTATCTTGCGAGGTCAATTTCAACAGGGTCACCGTTATTTGTGGCTGTGTTGCCATTAAATCCATAGGCCAGCAATTTCAGATACCCCGCTCCTCCTGCTACATCTTTTAATGGCGTTGCCGTTCCTGAACCGAATGAATTACCATTCTGGATTACCCCATAAGTATAGGACGAAAGCGTTACATACATCCCTTCTACCACTCCGCTGCCAGATGTAAAATCAAGCTTAGGACGTGTAGCATAGGTTGAATTATAGGAATCTACATAGCCAAACATGACTGCAAAATTACTGCTGCCACCATAGCCACCGTTTTTAGCGCCATCTGTACCTGAATAAACACTGCACTGATTGAGGTAAGAATACCACCAATCACCGGTTTTTCCCGGAGTATTTGATTTGTTGTTCCAGTCGGAAACCACAAAGCCTCCGTTCCAGTAGTCGACCGGAGATCCTCCGCCTGCACCTTTGATCGCAAACTTCAAATTGCTTGGCGAATGCACATATGGTGCGATCTGGGTACCAGCCCAGGAAGAGTAGGCATTATCTCCGTATGAGGTATTACCAGCCATGAAGCTACTTCCGATACCTTCAAAAGTGATGGTATAGCTTGTGGCCAGACTCGTTTTTGATTCTTTTGTGCTTTTGGTTTGTGAAGTTACCTCTGGTAATAAATCGTTCTGTTTGCTACAGGAAGCCAATACACCAAGAGAAATGGTTGCTACCAGTAAGGTTTTAATAGATAGGGATTTTTTCATAATAAGTTCTAATTTTTGATTTGGATTATACATTGGGATTACCCGGCTTTTTTAATTTTTGAGGTGTTTATCCAAAATAGACCCCACCTGTAACATGCGCCCTTCTTCCATATTGTAATCGGTCATCA
Source organism: Pedobacter caeni (assembly GCF_900129215.1). Lineage (GTDB taxonomy): Bacteria > Bacteroidota > Bacteroidia > Sphingobacteriales > Sphingobacteriaceae > Pedobacter > Pedobacter caeni. The sequence continues at coordinate 1,047,948 of NZ_FQUQ01000001.1, forward strand.
CATTCCCTGTGCTCAGGTCCTGTTGAAAAGGATAGACCACCTTTTGAACTCTTACAAAATCGATTCCCGGCAATTGAATCGTCTCTCCTTTTTTGTTTACGGCCATATCGATATCAATATTCAACTTCTGAAAGAATGGAGCGGCACCAGTAATGTTCCTGCTGATGCGCTTTCCCTTGCGGGAGAAAGAACTTTTCCATCCATCCAGAATGGCTGTCTGTTTTGTCGAATTGTCGGTTACGGTTAGTCCTGGAAAGAAACCTCTGTTGGAGAATGCTCCTGCGCTGGTCATGGAACTGGTAAAGGTTTTGTTGGTCAGGATCTCTCCACTGGCAAGGCTTGGCTGGTTGTCTTTCCAGTTAAAATAACTGTATATCCTTTTGGCATCTGTTTCCGTTTTATTGTAGGTAAACACCATTTCATATTCCGGGATATCTTCCAGCCCATAATCATCGTTTTTCAGCTCGTACCATTCGTCTTCGTCCGGCATTCCGTTTTTATTACGGTCATAGGCTACGTACACCGCTGGCAGGTCACGGGCGGAGTGAAAAGCATTCATCTCCAGATCGGTTTTACCCGAAACATTGGCAACAGTATGGTCAAATTTGAAAGTGACAGATCCACCCCAGCTACCCAGGAAGAGTGCAGCATTTGTATTTATTTTTCTAATGGCGCTTGCCTTCGCGAGAAAATCATTGTAAGCGAGTGGGTATTCGTCACCATACTTCCAGTTATCCGCAGATCCTATGATAGACCAATTGTGGTTTTTGCCTGGTGAAGGAGCATATTCGAGTACGGTATAGGCATTTTTTATATACTGTTCTTCCTTTACTGCGATCGTGCATTTGGCGGAAACACTTTGTTTTCCGGCGGTTGCACGAAGTGTAAGCTCGTAAGTTCCCGCTTCAGGGGAAATAAAGCTCAGGTTTAGTTTTTTACCAATCACCAGATCTCCGATAGACCATTCATATTCGTAATCCTTACGGTCCGGTCCGGTGATGGCAGGCGTAATCTCCAATACATTGGACATGGAGACCTTCAGCTCATTAGTTAACGAGATCACAATCGGCTTTTCTACAGTTAATTTGTAAGATTGCTGCTCTGTACCTCCTTTATTGGTTACTTTAAATATGACTTCAAAGATTCCCGGCTCGGTGGCCTGAAAGGTATAGTTGAGCTGCCCCGAAGCTGTTTCCTTGCCATTCACCAACCAGATATAGCTATTGCCTTTGGTATTTGTGATATTGGGCGCTAAGGTTAGTTTATCACCGATGTTTAGCGTAGCTATATCTGTCTCGACCCCGGAAATGGTTGGCTTAACCTGTAATTCCTTCTTGCAAGAGGAGGCAAAGAGCATAACTGCGACCAGTAGCTTTAGAGAAATGATACCTTTCAAGTTTTTCATGTTTGTTTTTTTGATTATCTGAGTTTTAATTAAATCCTGATCTGTTACTTAGTAAAATGAGTTGGGATATTGTAGATAAATTCCGGGGAATGCCCCTATCCAGACATATAGGACCAGGGCAGTTTTTCTGCCCATATAGATTAGCGCTAATAAATGCTAAAAACGTGATCATTAACGTTTTTAATGCGTCTGAGATATACATCAATAATTGAATAAATAGCTTCGGGAATGACATGCGAAAACAAACGGAACAGACCACGAGGGCCCTCGAAGTAAAATTACCCCGGTCCATGCTGTATTCAAAACCTCATCCTCGAAGGCTTTAAAAAATATATGTATCTGGCAGGTCTCCTGACTTATTCCCAATTTGACGGCCTTCCCATTTTCTTTTAAAAAACAGTGGCAATTAGATGTCAATTGTTGTGATAGAACTTACAGTAGCGGGTCTGCTCAGGATTTTCACCTGATTCCCTATTAATCCTAACATTGTGAAATTTTATGTTAAGAACCAATTACGACGCGAAAGTACAAAAAGTTATTGATATGGTGGTGAAGTTTAAGTAATAAGCATCTGTATCACAAGACAGCTACCTTCTACGAATTACTTTATCAATTGAGAAAATCAATAAAAACAGAATAGCAAAAAAGACTAAAAAATAGCCCAGGAATAATCTTTGATAATCGTTAAACACTAACGTAAATATTAATAATAATACAATTATACACGAAATGATATAAATATAATTTCCCTTTGAATAATCTTTAAACTTTATAATCCGGTACAATCTGACTATTAGAAATAAAGGGAGGAATACCGCACAAAAGACAGATATTTGGTGTACTAAATTCGATTTTAAAATTTCGTCCATAACAAGATTTTACCCTGAGGTTAACATCTTTATTAAGAAGTATCCCCGACCGGGCCGAATTTAGTGATTATTATTGTGCGTTATCTCCTAATCGTAAAATAGTCCTCCATACTTTTGCCATGACGGTCTTTGAATTTCCTTAAAATTGATTCATTACAGGACAAGGTATCGATGATGCGTATAATTTTTCCAGGCATCTCTATTTTTTCCGCCAGGCCGCTGCTCTCGAGGTTGAATTCATTTTTTTCCGGAGTTCCCTCATGGTAAGCGATGGCCCCATCCGCACTGATGTCAAAAAAGTAAGGTCTGCCATTTGACTGCCCGGTAAAATACTGCACCAGATCCTCGCGCCTGACATAGGCTGTCCCCACAAGATGGGTATCAAAATAGATGTTTTTAAGCTTGTACATTTCCTGTTCTACCTGGGGCCATCCGTTTGCAAAAAAATCAGCATAAGCCTGATAACTTTTCAGGTCGAGCTGGTCGGGGTCTACATAAAGCATGGTCACTCTTCTATCGTTATTTTCGATCCTGTTTTTATAGGTAACCGTATCGGGGCCAATGAGGCGATAAGGAATATCTTTAAAAATGGCATAACTGTAAGGCCTGCCATTGAGGTCTATGGTATGGGCATCAATATATACCGGTTTTAAATCACCCAGTTTAATGAAATAATCCACTGTACCTGAGACAAAAGTTCTGGTTTCTTTAATGCCGACAGTAACCTGCTGATTCTTATAGCGGCCCTGATAAATGTCAGTTTTACTTTCACAGCTGATAAAAGTGGTGATGATGATTATGCTGTAAATGAAGTATTTGGTTTTCATATTGGTGGTTTTAATAGCGCAGGTACTGACATGTAAAAAGAATTGGCTCTTATTTGCTCAGGTTGTACGATAATTTATCAATATTATCACCATCTTTTTCCGAAATGCTAAATGTCAGTTTCTTGTCGTTCAGTTCGTCTATATCATAAGCTTCATCCTCAACCAGCAGCTTATTCTCCGCATTAATGCTATAGTTTCCGGTACGTTCTGCTCCGTTCATCCTGACCTGGATTTTACCATCAGCTCTAAATTCCATGTAATCGCCTGGCTCGGCGGGATTGGTATCGATACTGGGTGGTTTGGTAGTGGTTACGGTTCGGGAAACATAGGTCCATTTACCAAGTATTTTTTCCTGGATAGTTTTTTCCCGTTCCTTATTTTTATCTTTTTTACAGGCCTGGACGGCAAAGATCATTGCCGTAAACAGCATTATAGTTTTTAAAGTTTTCATGGTCTTAATTTTTAGCGGCCGAGGGTAAAGGTGCTGGTTACCGTTCTGGTACTGCTGGTATATGATGCTTCAAAAACGAATTTGTTGTTTGTGATTTCCTTAATGGTATAAGGTTCATCAAAGAGTTCAATCGTAGTATCATTTTTTATCTTATAGGTAGCGGTTAGTTCCCCCTCTATATTGGTCTTCATTGTGCCATCAGCAAAGAATTCGAAATACCCCCCTTTAAATTCGGATGTATTTGTTTTTGGCGGCTCTCCGGGCTTTTGGATGATCTCGATGAAAGAGGTAAGGTTCCATCTGCCTATGACTTTTTCATTGACAGTTTTTTCGGGTTCCTTATCTCTATCCTTTTTACAGGCGGTAACAGAGAGCAGCAGCGTTAAAAGCAATAGGATAGCTGATTTTGATTTCATGGTAGTTAGATGTTTAAAGGTTAGATTGATAAATCAAAATTACGATCAGATATCCTCCAAACCGCATAAACAGCGTCTACTTAGCGACTACGTATGCTTAATCAGCACCAATAAGTGTAACCTGACCGGTATTCCGGAACAAAAAAGCTACAACATTAGCCAGTTTAGCTACATCAGCTGGTATATTAAAGTCCATCTTTGACACATCATCATCAAAAACAGATCAAGATGTCCTACTGCAGTTATATCAATAACATGCAGTTCATCAAATCATCTTAACAAAAAATCCCAATTGGAAACAGTGATCATCATCAATAGCAGAGCAGCTGTTGTGGAAATCAGACTATCGGCCTGTAACCTAAACTGGGATCAATGAGATAATCAGAAGAATGCTGGAGATTATTGTCCTTTGATGTTCAGTTCTTCAAGCTTTTTTGTTGAAGGATTCATTTCAAATACTTTTTTTGAGGGACGCTGAATGTAAAGCGTGTTTAACAGCTTATACTTGTCTGTATATCTCTTTATGTCAAAATCTTCCTCATTCTTTGAGAGTTCATAAACTATCGGCACAAGTGTATAGCTGTTACCTTCTATTTTTTCCGGATCTGCCGGAAGCCATTCGATGTAATAGTTATCAGTTATTGCTTTTCGGACTTTTGCATTTTGCGGTGTTTTCAGATAAGCATTTACGATCTTGTCAATCCAGCTATTTTGGTTATAAATGTTACTAAATTCAATTTTCCCGTCGTTGTTTTGCGAGTATGTGGAGTATTTGTGATATTGAGTATAATCGCTTTTATAGGATAAAGAACAGGGTTTGTTTTTGTTTATACAAATAAGGGTATCAATTTCAAGTTTAATATAACCGTTAGCAAAAATATGATAGGAACCTTTTATTTGTTTGACGTCACTTTGTTCCAAAGCCTTATTTGTACTGATAAAATTTAATGAATCAAATTCAATTAAGAATTCAAAGTCATGATATGGGTCTTTCGTGTTTTCAGGAAAGATTTCAGAACCTATTCCATGTCCATATCCCCAAAAAGTTTTAGATTTCCATTTGGTATTTTTTAAATTTAATGTTTGGGCATTTGCATTAAACACGCCTGATATAAGTAAGAATATGAATAGTATTTTTACTACCGCCGACTGGTGCTTTTTATTCATTTTTTGCAATCGTTCTATTTCAATAATTATTTAGTACACCTGGAGCTCAGCACCTTTTTTGGGACGATACAAATAGAGCCGAATGTAAGTTGTTGTTCCAATAGCTTTATCTTTTCGTTTAAAACCACCCCAAAGAGATGATTTTTCGTTGTTTTTCTTTTCCAGACAAACTAATTTTCCGTTGGCATAAAAAGTCAGTTTGTAGTTTTCTATTGGTTTCAGATCAAAAAATTCCAGATTAGCGTCGGTTCTGAATTGATAGTCGTTGTCCCATCTTTCTTTTATTTCCTCAGGAGAGGAATACAATTGCTGTGCAGTCCTTTTTTCACTTGTATATAGCTCATTGGCTAAATCATCTTTTGAACCTTTTAAATAAACATCTCTGATCTGGTTATACTTGGTAACCACCTCTTTTTCCAGGGTTTTCAGCTTGTCATTATCTTTTGTATAGAGTGTTTCGGCATTAGCTAACGTATGAATTTGATAAGGTACTTTAGCCTCAAAGGTAAAACCATCTTCGAAAGAAGGACTCCCATCATAGGTTGCGGTTTTTTTATTCTGGGATTCTTTTTGTGGAGTTGAGTAAACTTTAATCTCTTCCTCATCGCCAGAACCACCATCTTTATCAGGGACTGATACTACGATAACGACTTCAACTGCAGAATTTTTCATTAATGCAGGGAATAAGGAGCCTGTCTTCTGATTAAATCCGGGAGATAAACGGACTGTTACTTTTTGTGTGCCCTCTTGTGTGATGTCCCAATTGATAGGGAAATATGAGCGCGACAAGCCAGCTCCGGAGGCGTCGCGATGCTTAATAACAGGGATGTCATTAATGAGGACCTCAAAAGAACAATTATTAGTTGAAATATAGGCCCCGTAGTTAGGTTCTTTATTGAAACGTTTTATTTCGCGTCCTATTGCATAAATATCATTTTCAGACTTAGCGTTCTCCTTCTTCTCCTGTCCTTTGCAATTTATAAATAGCAAAAGGGGCAAAATCAGAAGGACCGGTTTTATGTTTATTATTTTCATAGGGTTTTTCAAAAATCACTTATCTTTTTTCATCCAAGTGTTTTGGTCTGTATTTCAAAGCTAATGATTTCCTTATTGATAATTCTTTCGTCTTAATTCAATTTTTTTGATTTATCAGACAACCAATAAGTTTCAATATTATTCTCTTTTGGCTATTTTCATTTGGCAGATAAGTGTTGTGTAAATAACACTCATGACATTGGTATTCTTACAATAAATATGGAAATACAGAAGATTATCTTTATTATCACAGCTGCCTGCTTCAATTTTTAGAAATTCCTGATGTATTCATCAGAAAAGAGAAACATTTTACTGGCGCATCTAACATAGCGCGTCTTACTCAATAGATCTTTCTAAAACACTCCATACCCTCATCAATTCTTATTTCAGGAATTTCAGATGAGTAACTGAGAAACGCCACCAATAAGTATTTATGCTGCAGCACAACATTAATTAATCAATGGTCAAACTAAAAACTAACCAATATGAATCTTGGAAGAAAAATCGGACGTATCCGCGAATTACGCGGAATTAAGCAATCAACTATGGCAATTGAGCTGGGTATAGCCCAACAGAACGTTTCCAAGCTAGAACATAGAGATGAAGTCGGAGACGAACTTCTGAAAAAAGTTGCTAATATACTCGGAGTAAGCCCGGAGGGTATAAGAAACTACCAGGAAGGAGATTTACAGGAAATTGTTACCTGCATGAAAACAAAGAAAGAAAAGCAAATGCTGATTGACTACTCTCCTCCCTTCGATCCTATGGAAAAAATAGTGCAGCTCTATGACGAAAAAGTGGAGCTCCTGCAACGTCTCGTAGAAAGTGAACAGGAGAAAGTTGAAATCCTACGAAGGATGAAAGAAGAATAACTGATGATAACATTCACTACATTTGAATTGGCATCCAATAAACTATACTATATGGCTTACGATGAACAACTGGCTAATCAGGTACGAGAATTACTCTCCGACCGCGAAGATGTGACTGAAAAGGAAATGTTCAGTGGGATTTGCTTTATGATAGATCAAAAAATGTGTATCTGTGTTTCAGGCAATGAATTACTATGCCGCATAGGTTCAGAAAAAGTGGGTGTAGAATTAGAGAACGGCAATTGCAGGAACATGATGAACAATGGCAGAGTAATGAAAGACTATGTTTATGTTGAAGACACGGTTCTTAACAGCTTAAAGAAGCTGCAGTATTGGGTTGACCTATGCCTTGAGTTTAACCCAATGGCCAAATCATCCAGAAAAAAAGATTGATTATTCTGCCCCTATCTATACCGAAATACTTAAAATCAACAGCAATACACAACTGATTAATTATTTATTTGTAGAATTGCGTTAGTGAAAACCATCAATCAATTCTCAAAATGGAAAACTCATTAGAATTAACGGATGAACAGGAAAGAGCAAGGAAATTCAAATCAGAGGTAAACAGCTACGGGGATATCTGTAGAATTCTAAACATAGATCCTGATCTTGAACCAGATGTATCTGCTTACGATGAAGAGGATAAAGAGGCGGCGATCTCCATGTTCAGATTGTGGAAAGCAAATAAAGTAGCATGGAATGGCGAAGCGATCGACTTCAATAAGTATCAGCCCCAACATGAAATTTACTGTGATCTCAGTGATGAAGCTGGTTCTGGTTTTGGTTTCGCGTACTACAGAACACACTACGTTAGCGATTACACGAATGTAGGTGCCCGCCTCCTTTGGCCCAGCTCTTTTATCGCAAAACACATTTTTAGGGCGATGCCGGAGGACTTTTATAATATGATGAAAATACCCGATGAAGCAGCATACTTAAACCCAAAATCCGGGGAAATTAATTTCGTCGAAGAAGTAAACGGTTATGGGGATGTCTGTAAAATCTTAAACATAGACCCTGATTTAAAACCAGATGTATCGGCCTATGATGATGAGGATAAAGAGGCAGCGATCTCCTTGTTCAGGTTATGGAAAGCAAGTAAAGCGGCCTGGAATGGCGAAGTGCTGGATTTCAATAACGATAAACAGGAAAAATTTGAAGTTTTGTGTTGTTTGGGTGATGAAGATAGTCCGTTGGGTTTTGAATACGTTAGCTACCAATTCTTCGGCTCTTGTACACATGTCGGTGCCCGCCTGCTTTGGCCCAGCATTGCCATAGGAAAACACCTTACTGAGGTGATGAAACAGGATTTCATTAATGTGATGAAAATCCCGAAAAAATAACTATCCTAAATCAATAATTTTACCTACAGCCTGGCCAATGATGTGAAGGTATGCTTTTGCTTCAATAACCGCTAAGTTATTGTTTGAGGCTTTCCCTCCTAATGACAAGGCAGGTATATAACCATAGCATTGACCATATTGCAGTTGAGATAACTTGTCCTTAATTTCTAAAAAGGCTTTGGAATCGAAATATTCTTTGTGAGCTATAAAATAATCATCAAAAAATACATCAAGAGTTCCTTTCATAGAATTTAATGCGCGACTTTGACATTTTCTAATATTTATTATTTTCACCCTATTTCCTTCATCCGGGGCGATTGTCCAATTTTCATTTCCCTCCCAAATCAACAAATCTCCTAATGCAGTTACTCCAAAAACAACAGACGGCTCTAATAATTTATCAATGTATTCAAATACAAATTCAAATTCATCTGGATTTACCAATTGAAGAAATCCATCTTCAAAAATCCCAAATCCCATTGTTTGCCAAATATTGATCAATTCACCAGGAAGCAGATTTTTGTATTTATTGATCATTTCTAAAGAAACTTCAACATGCCTGACGTAATTATTCTGGTTTCTTTCTTCAAATGTTAATCTTGACATATTGTATTTTTTATCAGACAGTAATCATTAATGTAAATATTCTTCAATAACTATCCCAGATCAACAATCTTTCCTACCGCCTGACCGATCACCTGAATATAAGATTTTGAGTCCACAACCTGTAAATTATTGTTGGAGGCTTTCCCTCCCAATGGCAAAGCAGGCACATACCCATAGCATTGCCCATACTCCGGTTTTGATTGCTTTTCTTTAATTTCTAAAAAGGGTTTGGCGTCGAAATAGGATTTATTCGCAATCGCAGTATGATCACCTAAAGTAAAATTCAAAAGGAAATCCATATCACCCAAGATTCTTGCATTACATTTTCTCACATCTATTAGTTTAACACGATTCCCTTCATCCGGGGATATTGTCCAATTTTGATTCCCTTCCCAAATCAACAAGTCACCCAGCGCTGTAACTCCAAAAACAATAGATGGCTCTAATAATTTATCAATGTATTCAAATACAAATTCAAATTCATCGGGATTTACCAATTGAAGGAATCCATCTTCAAAAATCCCAAATCCCATTGTTTGCCAAATATTGATCAATTCACCAGGAAGCAGATTTTTGTATTTATTGATTGTTTCTAAAGAAACTTCAGCATGCCTGACGTAATTATTCTGGTTTCTTTCTTCAAATGTTAATCTTGCCATATTGTATTTTTTATTCCACGGTAATCATTAATGTAAATAATCGTCAATAACTATCCCAGATCTATAATCTTTCCTATTGCCTGACCAATTACCTGGATATAAGATTTTGCATCCACGACCTGTAAATTATTGTTGGAGGCTTTCCCTCCCAATGGCAAAGCAGGTACATATCCATAGCATTGACCATAATGTAGCTTTGGCAATTTCCCCTTCATTTCCAGATAAGGTTTAGCTTTATAAGTATCAATTAAATCGTCTTCATCATTAACAAGTATATCCAGATAAACATCGACCTCAGCACCAATTATATTTTTCTTCGGTTGTCTGATATTAACAAAAGCGGCCCTATCTCCTTCATCTGCCGCAATTGTCCAATTATCGTTGCCTTCCCATAAGAGCAAATCACCTAATGCAGTAATCCCCCAAATAATTGTAGGTTCCAGAAGTTTATCTATATACTCAAATACAAAAGTGTATTCTTCCGGGTTTACAATTTGCAAATAACCGTCTTCAAAAACACCAAAGCCCATATTTCGCCAGATCCAGGTTAATTCTTTCGGAAATTTTCCTTTAAATAGTTCATCATACCTGGCTATTGTTTCTTCAGAAACTGCACTATGCTGTTGGTAGGTACTCATGTTCCTGTTAATGAATTGTTGGATTGTCTCCATTGCTTTACAATACAGATTTTCTATTCATATCAAAAATGTCAATCTCTTTCTCCTCAAATAATGCTTCCAAAGCTTCAGCGCTATTGTTTTTTCTGAATTCTAATTCAGCATCTGAAATAGCAATACCCAGTAAAAAGGATATTTTTTCATTTTGCACTTCAAAATCTTCAAGTTTATCTTCCCACAAATACGGGTTGCTGAAATAGATATGTTTCATTTCTAGGTCCTTGTAATACATTTCGACCAAAGTCTCAAAAACTGTCCCAGGGGAAACTTTCCAGTGATCCTTTATGCAGAAAAAAGCACTTGTACTTAATATATTCCCTATTTTATCATTGTCAGCATATCCTGCGAACATTAATTCATATTTCTCATTACCGATAGAAAAATCAGATAACCCAATCGTGGAGTAAAAGATAACGTCTTTATCAGTTGGATCAGGACATTCCATAATGAAGATGGCATTTTCACCAGAATCATCACCGTATTTGATGACTTTAGGTTCAACTCCAATAATTGGAGCTAATTTTTTATATATTTCTTTTTGTTTTTCTGTTGGTTTCATATATCTGAAAAATAAGCTGCTACAGCTGACCGAAATATATTTCTATTCGAAAGACTGTTCCATATTTATTTGTAATAAATCGCCAAATATCCCCTTCAGATATTCAACAAAATTCTTAGGCAGATCTACATTTTCAATATCTATTATGATTTGACTCTCTTGAACAACAAGCGTTAAATTTTTATGATTAATCCTTATTTCTTTACAGCAATTAAAGCATGAATCTCCATTACATTCGACATATATACCATTAGATTTTGCATTTGGGTTGTCATTTTTACCAAATTTATAGGGCTTTTGAAATAGGATATATTTTTCATAATCAAATTCATCTTCAGCGAGCCCCACAAGGTAATAGTTGTCTTTTTTCTCTATAGATGCATGTGCAAATTTTGCCTTAAATTCTACTTTATCCATGTTTTGGTTTTAGTTAATAGATTTCCATGATCTTATCAGCATGCAGGATATAGTAATAGAGGATGGTACGGAGCTGCAATATATGGTCTTCAAAATAAACATCACCACCTTCAGTGCTGTTGGCAGCAGAAGCAATAGCGTCTTGTCCCATGCCTTTGGATAGGGATTGTGAAAAACGCACTTGCTGTTCCTTGGATCTTGCCAGGTCATCAGCCTTTACTCCTGCTTTCTGCAATGCGATCTTTTCCTCCAGCTCTATTTTCTTTAATATACAGTCTGGCTGATTTTTACAGGCAGCCGCATTTTCTTTAATTTTACCACTAAAGCCATCACCTGAATAAGAAGCCAACGCGTTATAGCTGCACATCAGGTTATAGGTTTGGGAAATAAGAAGGAAGCGTAATGCTTCTTTTTCAAACGGGCTGAGTTTCAACCCATCAATGACCACTCCTTCCGCTTTGATCCATTCCATAGCCAAAGGTTTCAGTTCTTCCCAATCGCTTCTTGTAGCCATGTGCGGAAGGCTTTCTTTATTTACAATTTTGTTCAGATAGTTTTTGCCAAGCTCGCTCAGGCAACCGGGTAATCCTTCTTTGTTACTGATCTCACACAAGCAGGCAAGTTTGCCCTCACAATTTTGGGTGTAAGGCAGGAATTCGAATACACAATCCTCCGCCACACCAAGTGGAATATCTCCGTTAAGCCGGGCATAAGTTGCGCGGTAAGGCTTTATGTAATTATCCTCCAGATCCAAAAGGAGCGCATATTGTTTTTTGTCGTTATAGAGAATATCATATGCATAAGCAATGACCATTACAGATTGTGCGGTAAGACTTTTGGGCAATTCAGCAGCCAGGGCTTTGTATTTTTCTCTTGAGGGGCTGGAAGTTCCAAAATCAGTAAGCAGGCAATAAAGCAAACGTGTTTCTGCCGGAACTTTAGGGTCTTCAATTGTGGTTTTGTATTTGCTTTCGACAAACTGTTTATATGCTTGTCTGTACCTGGTAAAGTATTCCTCAGTACCGTCATCATCTTTCCATTCAAAATAACTGGCCAGAGCCGAAATCAAGGTCGCCTTTTCACCAAGGCTATGATCGGAATTCAGGTAATTCATAAAAGGTTCTTCTGCCATACCATTTTTTGAAGCGGACTGAATCATACTGTCATTTTCGAATAATTTGGTAAATCCTAATCCTGGTAAAAAGGAAGAATCAGCATTGGCAGAATTTACAAGCAGGAAGCACAAAAAAAAGAGTGTCAGGTATTTTTTCATAAAATTCATTAAAGTTCATTAAGCAGGTCTGGGTTTTCTAAAAATGCTTTTAAAAAATCAACCAGAGCATCTGAAACTCTGATATCCATACAATAGATTGCATTCTTTCCCCCATCGTCAATTTTATTCATCGCCAGATATAGTCCTTCATTTACTTCAAAAAACAAAAGTTTATCATGGTTATAAAGATCTTGGTATACCTCTAAATCAGGATCAAATTCAAATTCATCCAACTTAAGATTTATTTGAGTTAAAGAAAATGGATCCATGAACCGATTGATGTTTCCGGTACTTCTGTTGAAAAAACCGTAACCACATTGTTGATAGAACTGATGTAGTTCTACTGGCAGATTAGTTTCTAACTTTTCGATCGCTATTTTAATGTCCTCTTCTCCAACAGGATAGATGATGATATCATGGTCAGTATCCTGGGATTCATCAGAGACCTTATGCTGTGCTAAAAATGAAAAGTCGCTCATGTTTATTTTACTTTAAACTCAAGGGCCTGGGATTTAATCTGAAGTTGCGTTGCCCCCTTGTCTGTTACCTTGTAACCGCCGCTATCCTGAGGTTCAAATTTGCTAAAATAGTCTGTATTACTTTTATACACATGGTATTCAAACTCGCTTGGTTCTATTTTAAACTCACCCTTATTTTTAGGCACAAGACCGGTCGTGAAAATTTTCGTTTTCACATAGCTGATACCGTTAATAATTTCAATGCTCTTGCGATCCCCCATTGCGTCCCAATCGAAATTGACCAATTCAAAGTTCTGCTTTAGATAGTCTTCAAAGCCTTTAATACCAGCAATATCATCCAGCGTTGGTTCACTTGAAATCGTGATTTCATTATCTTTTCCGGTCACAGATCCCTTAATTGCCATGTTTTTCTTCCTTTTAACGTTTATAAACCGGCTGTATTCATAAAGGCTGATGGCAATGGTATCTTTAAGACTGTACACCGCTTTATCCGAAGTTAATGCCACTTTAACAGCGTCGGCGCCCACTTTTAACTGCTGAACCACATTGATAGAAAATGGGCGCGTTTTGTATTCCTTCCCTTTTACTTTCATGGTCAACACCGGAAAATCGATCTTTCCCAATTTTTCAGGACGTGCATAAGTATAAAAATGAAAATACGACGTCACTTTACCATTTTCATCAGTAGACTCACTTTCATTTATCTTATCTGAGATCCGGCTTAAGCCATCGGTTAAGGTCAATCCCTTGATCTGATCGGTCGCCGATGAGACATGATCTGGTTTCATTGCAAAACGCACATAAAAATCGGTGTTCTTTCCGATCTCCACCTCAGGCTGAACCACGTATTGAATGAAATCAGGTTCTTTTTTCTCCTGGCAACTGGAGAAAGAGGTCCAGAATAAAGTTGTCATACACAGAAGTGTCTTTTTTATCATTTTATTATCCATTATTGAAAGCAGAACACCTGCCTTTTCCCGAAGATATTAATATATTCTGTATTTATTTTTTGTTTACTCCTTACACTCAGGCTGCAGAACTGCGGCTACCAAAATCAGGAGAATAAATGGATGCTTGTACATCGTGCTTATTTTTTAATAAATATACAGACCACAACAGGAGTTTGCCAGGCAAACTGGTATAGCTGAACATTGAATCTACATTCGTAGTAGTTTAGCCCATATTTGATTTACCCTTAGCTGACTGGCGCAGTATTTACCTCCGGCTTTTGCTAAGAAAACTGAACAGGAATTTAAGAGTGATGTGTACTATAGGAATGTGATCAAAAAAATCGTTGTCAATGATAAATTGTGGCAAGAGATTAAAGGTTTATTGATAAAGGAACTTCAGGTGGAGCAAGAACCAGTCGCACCCAACGGATTCCAGGTTGCTAAATTTTATTTAAAAATAATATTAAATTACTAAAGATAAACCGTAGATTACGAATAACTTAAATATCATTAAAATGGAAAAGTTTATTTTGATGCTCACGCCCAATGGAAACAATAAATCCAGAACTTATTGGATCAACCTGCTTTGCTTTCTATTTCTCGTTACTGCCTACTTCTTTGATCATAAAGATCAGTTTCTAAAAGGTGTAATGCAAGGACTATACGACTTTACCGGTAAATAGCCGGGTAAAGGATTTACTGTATCTTGCCGTGTTAATCCGTAATGCTCATGCTTATTATTAAATACACACCGGCTTTCAGAGAGAGATGTATTGAAATCTTTAAAAGCAATTTACCCAAATTCTTTGCTCCTGAAGAATTGCAATTCTTTGAAGCTTTTTTAGATGGTGATATTAAGGATAACTACTTTGTTGTCAAAGATGATCAGCAGGTAGTAGCCTGTGGGGGAATATTTCTGAATGAGGCAACTGATGAGGCGGGCCTGTCCTGGGGAATGGTGCATGCCCAATACCATTTGAAAGGAATAGGCAAAGTGTTTACACAATATAGAATAGACCTGTTAAAGCAATTATATCCTGCCAAAAATTATAAAATAGAGACCTCACAGCATACAGCCGCATTTTATGAAAAAAATGGCTTTAAAACGGTGGATATAATTCAGGATGGATTTGGTAAGGGGATTGACCAGTATATCATGAAAATAGATCATACGATGATTGACAAATAATCTTTACCTTCCATCACCAATATGCAGGACTATAATAAACGACATGCTGAGGCGATTAACTACTTCAGGAATGAGGCAAGAAAAGCCTTTGCAGCGATTTGTGACCGCTTCGGTTTACAGGAAGAAAATGTCACCCTACAAGATACAGATAACTTATTTCAGGTAACCTTTTCGAATAGTAAGATCCGAATCCGGGTGGAGGGCATCAACTGGGGCATGAATACAGGTGTCTGTTTTGGAATGAATACCCGGGATAGTAATTTATACGGCATTCATCAACTCATCAAAAAGCGAAAACCTGCAACACCTGTTACTGGTAATCAGACCGACCAGCTTTTTGGATATGCTGATTACCTGATGACCTATGCTACTAATATTCTCCAGGGCGACACCTCCTTTTTTAATCAGCAGGACGCGTTGATCAAGAAAGAGAAAGAAAAGTCCCTGAAAGCCATTCAAGCCGAATCAGCCAGAAAAATTTCTGAAGGCTATCTGAAAATTGATACGCAATTCGGACTAACGGTCTGGAGAAAACCCCGCCCACTTTTACCCGCATATAACCATGTTAAAGCTAAATTTCCACATAGCTTTGAAGTCGTCCTGAATGAAGGCGATTTTTTAGGCTCAGGGAATGATGAAGCGATCATCAGCGAGTGGAAAATAGAATTGGAGGAGATTGTTAAGAAAGATCAGGTGATTTGTGAGGTAAGTACTGACAAAGTTTCGCTTGAAATTGTTGCACCGGAAGCAGGTCGGTTGGTATGGTTGCTGGAAGAAGGTATTGCAATCAAATTTTCGGCCTGTATCGCGTTAATTGAGCCGCAGCATAAATGAACTAGTGCTCAGCCTTGATCATTGCTTTGAATTTTTCAAGTTCTTCTTTTGAATAGATCCCCCGATCCATTACCGTTATACCATTATCGACCTGATCCCTTACACTTACGACATACAAGAGCTTGTTATCAAGAATAAATGCAAGTTTTTTCCCAATCGACTTCTTTGTTGCGATTCCCATAAGCTTTGCTCCTGCTAAGTCAAGCTCCATAACCAACCGATATTTATATTTTGGCGCATTCAAAGTGCTTCCATCAATTAAAAAACTGTTGAAGTTGCTTGCTGTTACAATTGCGGTTTTGTCTATAAAACAATGCTCTTCCGACTTATCCAATTGTCTTTTGAAACCTTTAGGGCCATCAACAACGTAATACCAACCGGTCTTAAGAATTTTGCTCTCGCCTTGCATCGTTTCTCTGCCGATGGATTTGTTGACAGCACAAACGATCAGAAGTATTAATGATAGTTTTAAAGCTACCACAAAAGTTTGTTTTCGTTTTATCATCATATGCTTGTTTATGGTTGATCAAAAAAGACAGAATAGCAGAAATCAGGTTTTGTTCTTATTCACTATCAAATTCTCTCCAAATTTTCTAAAAGAGTCCTGAGCAGCAGGCATTAGGTTTTCCAAAACATTTTCGGACTTACCTTCCTGTTGTACTTTTTCTAAATTATTGGATGCATCATAAGAGAAAATATAAGTTTCATCATAAGTATCTGACACCGACTCATCTATAAACATTTCTACCCTGAATTTCACTTTTATAGTGGCATCGTTTGAGCTGATATTTTCCGGGGAATAACTCATCGCACAACCCGAGCCACAGCTGATCACCATTGAGTCCTTAATGTAATCTTTTATTTCATTTGACTTTGTTGAGCCAGTCTTTTGTTTTTGAACCTCAGCGGTATCTTTTGTACTGCCCGTTTCTACTCTTGAAGCGCTATTCTGGCATCCTATTGCACAAAATAATAAGATACAGAAAGTTAATTTTTTACTGATTTGCATTTTTAAAACTAATGAATTCCTGATAAGAATCCGCATCCGTTTGATCTGAAAACGTAAAAGGAGGCCATCTGACCTCCTCTTACGCAATAACACAGTTTTAAAAATCTTTATTCTTCCGGTGCCTGGAATTCTGCCTGTGAGTGTGCAGGATCCATGCCGGTACCCAATGAAGATTTCAGGTTTTTTACAGTGACCTTATAATTTACTCCTGCTTCCAGTTTAACCGTAAGTTCCACAGCAAAATCCTTTTCTGAACTGCGTACAGCTTCCAGTACTTTTACCTCTGGTACAAAAGTATAGTTGGAAACGTCGTCTGCAGTTGCAGGATTGATTGGCAGGTTGAAAATCAACTCCACACTATCCAGATTCGCCGCCTGAGCAACCTGTAAATCGATCAGCTTAGGAGGCGTGCCACCTGCACATGGAGGTAAACCACCACCAAATGGTGCAGATTGAATCACTTCCAGGCGACAACTGATAGATGGATCTGTGATTGGATCACTTCCTCCGCGATGGTCTTTAATATAACCAAACAGCATTGTCCATTGCTGGATTGCAGCATTGATATAACCAAATGCAGGGTCTCCCAGCCATAATTTGCCGGTGATATTTCCGAAGGCGTAACGATCGGCCTGTCCTATTGCAGTGTATCCGAAAAGAACTTTAGGTTCTCCTCCATAGAAACAACCAACTCCATGTGCCATCGCCATCAGCAGCCCTTCAAAGTTGAAATCAACCAACCTTGCAAGTCCGCCTGAAACCTGTACGATTTTCTTTCCATAGGCTTCAAATGCATATACATTTGGCAGCATATCGAAGACATCCAGATAAAATACAATGTCAGGAAAATAACCGTTCAGCTGTATTTGTGCAGTGTCGTAGAAATATTTAGGGGTAGGATCCGAAAGCGGAACCTGCTGGCAATTGGCGAGTATTTCCTTAGCCTGATCCTCGGTAAATAAAGATTGTGCACCAATCGGAAGAATTGATGCGACACGAGTATAGGTTTTGAAAGCACCATTGCCCAACGCTTTAGGCGCTTCTGCCCCATCTTTATTTTTCTTGTAGCGGAATTCGAAATGTGTGGAAGACAACTGAGTCTGGGCATTTTCCGCTCTTAAGGCGATTTCGTAAGCTTCAGTTCCTATTACCGCATGAACGTTATCTACATCGTGCTTAAGCGAGGCATGAAGCTCGCCAAACTTCACCTGCATTTCAAAATCTCCGGCTACGACGCCACCAGCCAGAATCAGATGTCCGTCTGGGGTACCGCTCCATGGATTATCAGTTGCGATGTGATGTACACCGCCGTTGTAAGTACCAAGGCTCACAAATTTTATTTCAACCGGGGCACCATTTTTGTCAACCAGTTGCATTCCTGGTGTCAGCTTATTGGCCGTAGTGAATTTACCGTTTGCAAGCAGAAAAGGTTGTTCCTGAGTACAGATCAGATCTCTCACTACCGAGTCTTCAAAGCCAATGTAAACCATAAAAGGCTGGGCTCCTTCGCCCGTACCCATACTGAATTTAACAACAGACTCCTTCCAGTCGGGGTTGGTTACGCCCCTGGTGAGTACTTTTGCACCGTTAGGAATGGTGTACATTTCGGCATAGCCGCCAGGAACTGCAACCAGCGTATCCTTGGCAAAACATGCGCAGCAACAATAGCACCAGCGCTGCTGCCATGCAGGATCTGCCTGATGCAGTGCATCACACTCCTTGAAATAGGTTGCAGGTGGAAAATACCTGTTCGTATTGGTTACAGAATTCCAGCAGGTAGCAACTTTTACCTGGAAGTAGATGATTCCGGCATCTACACATTCATCATGGTAATCTCCACCCACACCGGTGAGTGTATCACAATGATAAGGAAGGTTAAGACTGTCGCACGCTATGCGACCTTTGTCCTTGATTTTTTGCAGGCAAACATTCGGATCGTATCCCATTTTGTTTTGTTTTAGTGATGATTATTTGATTGATTAATTATTTTCGGTTTCTAAATACTCTTCCTCCCATCGGTTCTCTCCTACTTTAAATGGATGTTTATCCGGGCAGGTGTCTGTACCCCTCCTGGCCTTTACTTTAACCACACAGCCACATTTTGAACACACTGATTTATGGTTCATCGCACCCGAGATGCTGTAAAGGGCATTCTGATCTGATGAAGGCACACGGAGATTCGGACAGGTTTTGCAGGCATTGACCCTTCGCTCATAAGTTTCATTTGAAACGGTAGAAAAACCTGTCCCTGCCCATTTCAGCAAGGATTGGGCTGCCCTTTTCAGCAATGTGGGTGTAGGGATGTCAATAGCCACCTGTTCAGCCACTGCAGGTGGATGCATGAGCAGATAATTGAGGTACTCTGTTTCATTCCGCACCACAAGGAGGTGATGTGCATAATTCGGATCGGCCAATGCTGTGAGCAGCACCTTTTCCGGCACCGGCACATCCAGTCCCAGGATCGCTGCCATCTCGATACATTGCTCTTTGAGCCTGTTCTCGTTTATATTTTCTTTCATGTGAAATCTGAATTAATTAGAAAACTGTGTTAATATACTTTCGCCTGATACAACCCGATCACCTGGACGTTCAACAGCTTTTCACCATCAATATGTCCGTCTTTTAAAAGGGGCTTAATGGTGTCACTGCTGAGGTCGAACTCCAGCTTCCAGCTGACAGGAAGTTTTTTGGCGTCCCAGTTGATGCCCGCGATGGTCCCCTGGCCTTTGTTTAGCGGCGGACTGGCCTCATGGCCGGCATCTATTGCCAGCTTGAGGAATGTTGCACCATTTGCAATGTTTACCCCCGCAGCCAATTCCAGTTGCAGAATGATCGTGTCGTACGCAAACGTCTTGAAATAGCCCATTTGCGCCGGATCATTTTTAATGGTAAGCGTCTGTTTGGTGGCATCTTGTGTATCCATAAGGAAAGCTAGCCAGGCGCTGCTCTGCATGTTGCTGCTGATGAGGATACCACCTGTTAAAGGCACTTTTGCCAATTCAGCTTTTACATCTGTTTCCAGTTTCTGATCGAAAAATGCGGTATATTTTAGCGTAATGACCACATCAGACAACTGGTTGAAATCAAACCTGTTGGTTTCCTTAGGCATGCTCAGCTCCCAGTCTGACACCGCACCGGTGTTTTCAAAAGGAAGGTAGCGGGGCTCCTGAAAATCGAGTACAAACAATCCCGAATCGTCCACACCTTTGGAGAGCGCGATCATCTGGTTCACTCCCCAGTCTTCGCGCAGGCCTTCCGCAGGTTTTGGGTTGTTGTTATCCAGCAGGTATTTTACAGCGGCAATGGAGGTGCCATTCAACACGACATAGTTTTTTGTCTGTTTCAGGATGGCTTTAACCTCCTGATATGGTCCCAGAACCGCAGGAATGGAAACAGAAATCGTTTTGATTTTGCGGGCGTACTGACCAGGGTAATCATAATCGAACAATGCTTCTGTAAACTGGAAGGTGCATTTCCCGGTATTGATCAGATCGAGCAGGGCATCCGGTGCCAGTACGGAAAGCGGAATGGTTTTCACCACATCCAATGCGCGTACATCCCCAGCCCTGAAGGCACTGTCCATACGGTTCAGCGATAACCTCAGTCCTTCACCTGCGGTAAGTCCTTTATGCAGACTATCCCAATAGTCGAATGTAAGGAAGCGTTGTGTGCTGTTCATTTCATACTGGAAGGACGCTTCTGCCTGCCTTGCAGCTTCGAGAGCTAAAGCATAGGTCTGGAAATAGGTACCACTAAGACTGCCTATCATCCATTGGTATAACTCCCGGTTGGTAAACTTATTCTTGAGGTAGGTTTCCACTACCTTGTTTTGTTCAATCGATTTGAGGTGAATGCTGAGGTCCTGCTGTGCAGATTCCAGCTGATAGTTTGCGGCTTCGATCTGTTGCTGGATATTTTGAGAGTCGTAAGTGGCCTGTTGTCTCTGCAGCTTCCAATCCTGAGTACGACGCTCATATCCACCCATGGTGGCCGCTTGTTGTGATACGAAGGCGCTTACTGTTGCACCAATTTCAAATGCTCCGGATGCCGCATTGACCATGGAACCTACCTGAACACCACCATAAGTCATTGCGAACGGTGATCCTACCTGTGGTATTGCGTAACCGATCGCGGCAGCAGTTTTACTGATCCCGGCCAGGATATTAAATGCAAGTCCGGAAGCCGCAGCTTCAAGGCTGGTTTTTTCAAAACCGCTCAGACCTGAATCAATCAGATCGTTATAGTGGGTTTGTCTGAAATTGGCCGAAGCAAGCGACTCGTTAAGGCCTGATATGTTGGCATTAAGTTCGGCTATCCGGTCTTCTTTTATCCTGGTGGTCATGTCCAGGATCTGTCCCTGCTGGTTTGCCTGCAGGGCAGAAAGGCCTTCTGCATCGTTCTTTTCAAGAGCGCTCAACATTCCATTACCCAGTTCGATCAACGTGCTGCATAACATCGCAGATACACTGCTGATCGAGGTATAACGATAAGGAGAAAGCTGTGGTTTTGAGCTGCTTAACGACTGTATATTATTGCCTGCTTTAGCTGCCCTGACCAAGTCTAAGGGGTTAAGCGGCGGCTCGAAGAGTGGCAATTGCCTGAAGATTCCATTGATGTTCAGAGAGTGATTGATTTTATACATGCGGTCTTCCACAAGGTCCCACCGGCTCATCAGGTTGGCATTTTCCGGTACACAGAAATAGACATTCAAATCGTTGAAAGCATGACTGAGCATTGCGGTATCCGAACCTGTACCAGTTCCGGTAAAATGTTCCAGTTCAATCAGGAACTGTGGAATACCATTCGGATATTTGGCCGCAATCTCATTGAAATTTAAGACCACATTTTCGCCTTTACAGACGCCCACTTCCTGTGGACGCGGGCCCAGCAGATCGTAGGCATATACATAAATCATATACGCGGCTGTGATGGATTCCCAGGTATCCTCGGTAAATAGCTGATCGCCCCAGGCAATCAGGTTATCGATGTACTGTATGAGCGTGGCTTTTTCGAATGCACCGATTCTCAGCCTTGCGATTGCAAAAGGATCGAAAGGGTCGTCGTTATAAACTTTTATTGCCGGATTATTATCTGACAACATCTCCTGCAGGCTTTCCAGGTTATGTGTCCGGAAAGGTCTGAATTGCCAGTAATGACTTGAAGGCGCATTGAGCTGATAGTTTAACAGCTCATTACGAACCATCAACAGCTGATCGCTGCTCAGCGTCGGATCCTGAACTTTAAGGAAGCCGAGGTCTGTAGTAGCTTTGAATTCAGGGTTTACTTCGCCGGCAGCATTAAGTATTGGTGCCGGAGGGTCTCCAATGTTATGGTTCTTAAGGTTGGTTACAATGCCAGTGGCCTGTTGCAAAGGAATATTCCCTTCAGAGTCGCGCGTAAGCGCTTCCGGGGTTACAAAATCTTCCCGGCTGGTGGGATTAAAAATGTATTGATGCCAGGTGGTTGCATCAGGAAACTTCTGATTGATCTTCAAGGTATAGGAAACCAGCATGGGAATATGATAAAAGATTTCCCAGTAATACTGTCCGTATAAGCCATCATAGTCTACCTGTGTCGCATCCAATGCGGCAGGCCATTGCAGATTGCTTGTAGAGGGATCAAACCTGTCGAATGGCAGTACAGGGACTACAGGAATCTGTTGTGTTTTGAGGCTGAGCAATTCGTCTACCCCGTTAACAAACAGGGCACGGCTGATCTTGTTGACCGCACCGGTAGACAACCGGACTACATCAAACACAAATTCAGAAGTCTTCGTGTTATTTTTTGCATCCCCCTCATTGGCATAGTTGAGCTGAACTGCCTCCGGACAAGTCGCCAGGATCTTAAATACTGAAGCGATCTGCGACTGAGATAATTTATTGGTGTTGAGCAGATTTCCCAGGGCAGTCATCAGGTTCTGCCCGTTGAGGTAAGCATCGTTTATCCTTCCTGTCGGATCAATGATGCTGAATTTGATCAGGGCCTTGAATATATCCTCCGAAACACTTTCGGTGACCCCCACCGGTACGAAACTGTATTTGAAAATGATGGACGCATTGATAAAAGCACGGTATACATATCCCACCTGAGCATCAGTCATATCGCCCAGCTCAACGAAGAAATCAAGTGTATTTTCAAAGTTGGCCCATGTGGCTTCGGCTGTAGGCCGCCCGTTGACCAGTAAGTTATACTTCACTAATCTGTCGTATATTTTGACCGATAAGTCAACGCTGATGCTATCCTCTTTTTCTGTCGGTTCATAAACGGTATACACCATGACTGCAAATGCAGTGCTGATCAGCGGAGGACCAATGCGCAGGCTTTCTGCAAAAGTACTGAAGGCGGTTTGCCCCAGAGTTTTTGGCTTAGGGATGAGCAGGAATATTTCATCACTTACGGTAAACATGAACCAGCCTGGCTGTGTGGCCACCGGCACGATACTGCCTCCCATCACCTGGCCAAACAATGGTGTTGCTTCCATGTGATTGAAAAGCACCTGCAGGATGGCCGGAAACTGCATCGGTCCAAAAACATTATAGGCCAGGATACTTTGCAAAGACTTATACAGGTCGAGGGTTACCATAGCCGCCGGGATCACCATTCCGTTATCGTCGATTACTTTTGCCGTTTTCAGGGCGACAAAAATTTTGGTGCTGAGATCGGCTGAGATTCCGGTAGTGATAAAAGAATCGCCATCCAGCGGTGTGGCCAGACTGGTCGAATCCAGACTGCTATCGTCCTGCGCCCGGCGGTTGCTGTTGATGGCTTCTGCGCTATGAGAAATTTGCATAATCTCTCCTGAGCTTTGAAGCTCTGCCCTGATGGTCGATAAAGGACCGTTAGCCAGATAAGGGTCGGTCATGATGAATTCTTCGCGATGAACCAGGACGTCCCGGTCGAGGCTCACATTGATGACCCGCGTTTGCATTAAGGACAGGTAACCCGTATTTTGCCCCACGATCATTCTGTTATGGTCTTCGGCCCTGGAATGCAGGTTTGCCCAGAAGGCAGCTGCATTCGGATCTGTTGTTGGCGCTGAACTTTCTGCGTCCACAATTGAAGAGGTATTCGCTATATTTGGTCCATACATGACCACCAGCCGTTCAGAACCTGCCTTAAAGGAAGGAGCGTTCACATAGCTGTCAGCATTTACGCTGAAGGCAAAGACTTTGTTCCAGCTGGAGTTGTTCAGGTTAAAATCCCCCTCAAAGACCGGAGAATTCATCAGGTTGATTTTCCTGCTGTCATCTGCGTTGGAGTATATCACCTCCTGGTCTACCAGTGTCTGAGGCTGAACCCACTTTCCAGTCTCATTCAGGAAAGAGTATTTCAGCGTTGCAGTATAGACGAGACTATTATTGGTGGTCACGGATCCGCCACTACCAGACACGGATGAGGTATTGTTTTTTGTGATTTCTACCCAGAATATAAATGGCCTGTTGAAGGCATAGACCAGGCTGCAATTCGGCGAATTGATGGTCAGGTCTATTTGCGTCCAGGGGGTCCATGGCATGGACTCCGGCTGCTCGCAATAATAATAAACATAAGGATCGGTTTTGGATCGTGACAGCAGATAAATCCGATCGGTTTTATCAATGTTACTCCGGTAAGCATCTACCGGTTTTAACTCCGCTACCGCAGAAAACCCGTTGATATAATTGCTGAAGGCAGTATTTACATAAGGCTTGTTGATATCACCCTGTTGCAGCGTTTTGGACAGCTCTTCAAACTGAGGGGTCACATTTTTGCGCAATGTTGGAATGAGGTAATTTTCCGGATACAGGAAGATCTGTCTGTTCGCTTCCCAAACCCTGTAGTTCATCATCCATTCCCACCAGGCTTCCTGGATGTAACTCATGTCAAGTACACCTGGTTCCAGCCTCAACCTGCAGCGTTGTAAATAAGTCTGGCAGGCATTCAAGGCTTCTTTTATGTAGGAAATGCTCGTTTCGGGTCCCATTTCGACATCGGTGAGCAGAAATTCATATACGTTACGGTCTGCAGTGATGTCCTTGTAATCGGTGTTCAGCTCGGCCAGCACCAGCGGTAATAAAGCATCACGCAGGTGCAGCGCCAGATCTCCTGAAAGTGTGGCCCAAACCTGTGGCCAGCCCTGGCCATACAGCCCGGCTACCTTGTCTATCAATTGCCCGAAGGTCTTTTTGTATAAGGCCCAGTTTCCCAGTGCCGGTTTTGTTGCGAGTGAGACCAGGCTGTTCATCAATTCCGGATTTGCAGCCAGTTTTTTCATCAGTGTGAGGCAAATCTGGAGGTCCTGCAATTTCTGGCAGATGATGGTATCTGCTTTCAGAGGACCAGTGAGCAGGCTTTGAACCTCTGCCGGTAACCAGCCCGTTGCATTTTGCAAGGCCTTAAGCTGATCGGACTCAGCTGCGTTTTGCGAAGCCAGGGAAATGTATAACAAGAGGTTTTGCTGTGCATCCCCGTAGCCAACCATCATGACCTGCACCATGTTGATCCATTGAATGGATGTAAGGCTGATCGCATCAAACTGAGCAGGCAGGCCATATGCCGCCGGATATGAGGAGGTGTTGGTGACGATTTCTACAGGAAGGGCAAGATCGTCGGAAAGTGTGAGCCAGCGGGAAACCCATTGCAAAACGGCACGTACATAATCGCCATATTTTGGGGTAATTCCATCTGCATCCGCAGTCATAAAGCCGTCTTCCCAGGTGGTTACTCCTGCAGGCTTTGTCACTGCTTTCAGGCTCATTTCCAATATAGCGGTAATCCGCGGGACATCTGCCCCGAACAGAATAGCGATATTAGAGGTGATGTCATTGCCTGTTTCAGGCGTATTGGGTTTTACGTTTATCCAAAGGGTACGTAACCATTCATCGACTTTGTCTGGTTGATACCGTGGATTCACATAAACACTCAGATTTCCATTCATGATGTAATCCAGGTGATAAGAGTTTACCCCGCTATCGTCCATCCAGATGGCCGTTTTAATGAGGTTCTCCAGGTCTGCAACAGTTGGTGCAGTTGGAGTAGCCAGTTTTATGACTTTTAAGAAGAGCACATAGGCAGCCATGCTTATACGGAGTTTCTGGCTCAGTAAAGCATGTCGGTATAAGGCCGAAATCACCTCCACTGTCAATTGGACCTCAGTGGCTCCGTAAAGGTATTTCCCGAGGATATTGGCATCATTAAGACTCAGGCCAAGTCCGGGCAGAATCCTGTTGATGGATGCGGTATTGTCTTCCCCGGCATTTTCCGGTGTCCATTTGAGCGGATCGGATTTATAAAGGGGATTTAATGGATTTCCTGAGGGTTGATAAGCTGGTTTGGTTGCAACTACACCCGAAGAATTGAAAAGCGTGTCAAAAGCAGAACTGTTTCCATCTGTTGTTTTACCATAAGTTTTGATGGGCCCAGACAGTACAGAAGCCGTAGCCAGGTCTATATCCAGAAGCGAAGCACAGTCCAGCAAGCGACTAAGGTTAACGATGGCCTCGTCGTTCAATGCGGGAGCCGCCCCATTTTTGAGGCAACGCAGCACCCAATCAGTATCGGTTATCGTGACGCCAATCGCAATGGCCAGGCGTTTAATCCTGTTGATCTGGTCAAGCGGCGCTGCATCCATATTGGTGAGTACATAAGGGCCATTCGCCACTGGCTGTTCCAGTTTTACCCACTTGCCATTTAAGCCTTCATTGATGTAAAAATTCTTTTGTAATCCTGCTCCCTTTTCCAGGTCATTCAGGTCCTGATCCAGCAGCCTGGTCAGTTCTGCAAAGTTGATCCAGCTTTTCTCGATAAATGTCGTAGCATCTTTAAGGGTGACGATATCTGTTACATTATAAAAAGGAGCGATATCTTCCGGTTTTGTGAGCTGAGTGATGATAATTTGCTGTTGTTCGGGTGAGAGGCTGAGCCCACGCGCGGCAGCCACATTATCCGCTTGCTTCCAGGCCGTCAGGATAGCACCATAAGGTGCTTCGGCCTGATTCAGCAAGACCTGAATCTGGTCCAGCGGGTAATTAAAAGGCAGCTCGATGGGATAAACAAGCGTGGTGGCCAATGCCTCTATGACCTCTTCCGGACTGGCCTTGCCCAGGTAAGACTGGGCATAGGCGGTGAGCCTTTCATTTACGATCTGAAGATATGGAACAAGGTTGTTGGTATTCGCACAGGTCAGTTCAATTTCTCCGATGTCCGGCCTGCGGCTGGTAAACAAAAACTCCCTGGCGATGGTTTTTTCGTTCGGTTTGGTAACGTATTCTGAGATGATCCGCTGCAAATCGACCAGATAAGCTGCTGCACCAAAGATGGAACGGCATTCGTCGCACCTGCAAAAGTCCAGGGTACCAAAAAGGTCCTGGTAGCTGGGCAGATTCGAAAAAGTTTTCTCGACATCAGAACTGACGTTGTTCAATACGGAACCCTGGTAAAACGACGAGGCGACCGTACCCCTTACTGATGCCCAGAGGTGCATGGACTTGTTGCGAAGACCGGTGGCACGTTTATGCAGTTCTACTGCCGCTGCTTTTTCCAGTCCGAGATCATCTGCATGTTCCTTAACGAACTTTTCCCTGGGGATGACGGCGAGCTGATTGGCAGAAGTGATGCCTTTATTCATCAGGGCCTGCACCACATCATTGCTGGAATGGAGCTTTCCTAACCGTTGCTGGGTTTGCAGCGCTTTCACCGTAGCCGCTTTGGCTGGTGAGCTGAGTTTTAATTTTTTCAAGGTGGACTTATCGAAAAGGTCCACTGAATGAATGTCTATACCTGGATTTACATTCATGAATTCCTGTGCCAATTGGGATGATACAGTTTTTTGAGCATTATTTTTTTGGGCCATAATGACTTTTTTTATGCCTTTTGGTGAATTATTTAGTGCGGTTGACACCAAGTTGTGTCCATGTCTTTGTCAGTTCTTTATATTTTTCCGGAAAGAGTCTGCTGATGACATCCTGTCCGAACGGATCGGTTGTTGCAAGTGTTAATCCGGTGGCCATCTTCTGGGCCGAGGCAATCGGCTGCAGCCTTACTTTAATTCCATTCTCGTCCAATAGGGTAACTGCATCAATAAAATTTGTGGCTTTTGCAGATTCATCATCTACGAGTGTTTTTGGCAGGTCGTACGGTCGCAGGAATTTTGTGCGGAAAATATATTTCCCCTTGCCTAATTCTGTATCCAGAAACTTTTTAAAGGAAATGATCGTTCCTACACAACCCAGGCAGGGAGAAAAATTTATCCTGAGGCTAAATACAGGTTTTTTGGCCACCTTACCTGTATTTAGGGTACTGCTGGGGACGGATTCTGAGGTAAGAAATGAGCTAAGAGTAGTTGATGCACTCTCCTGATAAGCGACCCGGAACGAGTTGAGGTTCCAGTCTTCGGCATGTGGATTGATTTTTAAACCTTTCTGGTTTTCTGTACCTATTGACGGGAATTCCAGTGAAGAATCGGCCGGTCCATTCTTTCCTGTTTGCAGGGCAACACCATTCACTTTCAGGATGGCAATAACACCCGTTGTAGAGGTCACATACTGTTGTGTAATACTGCTGGTTACGCTTGACGTTCCGGTTTCATAAAAGCTTTTTCTGCCTTTTTTACTTTTTCCACTTAAATTGTCCTGACCGGCATTATCCTCTACCACAGAATCTGTCAGAGACCATGTCGCCTTACGTTTACTCGAGAGACCGTTAGGGTCTTTGTAACGCAAAGGGTTGTTTTTGACATACGCGTAGAGATTTGGGCCGTCTTTCTCCCCTATAGGATCGGCAGTGAGCCATCGTCCGAGCCAGGAAATGAAATACCGGGCACCGAAATAGTAGAAACCAGTGCTGTCGTCGCACTCTTTACCGGAGTAGCGGTAATCCTTTAAGGAAACTTCAACCTGGTTTTCGCCGGCAATGATTGCAGTTCCGCCAAAGGGAAAATAGGCTTCATAGCTGATCATCTTTCCTTCGGTGTCCATCTCGATGGAGACGGAGTCATTGCCATTGCTCATCTGGAAACGTACGCTGTGTTGTCCGGTCTTGTCTACCTGCAGTTTCCGGTTGTCCTGTTCCCAGTAGTGGATGATCGCTACGCAGGTCTGGTTGTCCATAATCCTCAGGGTTCGCTTTTCAAGCATCAGGTTAGCATTGCCATCCTGAACCTTATAATCCTGTGTGACTTCATAATTACCGATATAGGTTTTGCGCGAAATGTTGCTGACCGCCCCTCCCTGCGCCATGCGTTCGTTTACTTTCAGAATGCGGTCTTCTGCGGAGTCATACACATAATAATCGCTGTCGTCGGCTTCCTCCGGCCGTTCAATTGTGCAGGCACGCACCAGTTTTTCGCAACAATTGAAGGAAAGTGTTACGGTATTGTTGATGGAAATCTGGCGTTGGTTGCCACTTGCATCATACTCAAATTCTTTAAGATGGTTGTTGTTGTCGTTCACCGCACCATCCACGGAATAGGAAGAGCTGGCGGCGGTATGTTGCTTGTTGATCAGGTTTCCGGAGTCATCATAGGTATAGGTTTCTCTGTAGTTCTCCAATGCGCTGCCATCTCCTGCGGCGGGAAGCTGACTGAAAATAGATTGCTTAAAGCTATCCTGTGTAATGTTGTTCTTATAGGTGTTCGCATTGATCCCGGGATGCTGCCGTCCACTTGCTATAATCAACCGGTAATAGGCATCATATGTATAATCAGACATGGGGTCTACCTGCTGATTCTTGTAGAAAATGGTTTCGATACTACGATCCCAGCTTCTGGTGAGGTTACCTACAGGATCATAGGTATAGCTGATGTCCTGTACAATTTGCTGATCTGTCTGTTGCCTTGTGCTGAGCAGACGAACCAGTCGTTGCGTGGTCCATTCGTAGGTGTAGGACGTCTGTATTCCATTAGCGTACCGGATTTTTTTCCTTTGACGGTTGGCGTCATATTCTATCTTGCTGACGATCTCCTGTGTAAAGTTATCCTGACCGTTCAGGCTTATCGTGTCGAGCAGGCCGGCGATGTTATAGCTGAAGCTGGTGACTGAACCGTCTGGGGTGGTTTCGCTGAGCAGGGTTCCCCTGGCATCGAAAGTAAATGAAAGCTGGTATATTTCAGGTTCCAGTCCGACCGGATTTTTCCAGTTTGCAGGGGTTTTATAATCCTTTACCACTTGCCTTGCACTTTTAAGGACATTGCCCGCCATGCTGTACTGTAAAGTGGTGGTGCTGCCCGACAAATCTTTCAGTTCGAAGAGGCGTCCGCGAAGGTTGGCCTTATCCGCATCTGCCTGCGTTTCTCCGTAGGTAAAAACCTCTACAAGGTTAAAATCCCCGTAATTAATCACCGGACCACTGTATTCGATCAGCATAATGTTTAATTTGCTTTTCCGGTCCAGCCTGTCGTAGTCGAGCAGCTGGCAATAATTGCGTGGGCTGATAGACCAGCAGAGACCTTCAAATATGTTGTTGAAGAAACGTTCCAGGCCGGCATCAGCGCTATTGTTGGAGCTGTAACTTTTGGACCCCATCGGATAGAGGTATTTAAAGCTGTAATAATCGGTGCCCTTCTCCATATTGGATTTGAAGAGCCTCGGATCGGTGAGTAATACTTTCCTGCTCTGAATATCATATTCCAGAAGGGTGACCATCTGCTTTCCTCCTTCTGCGGTCTGGATCTCACGGATACGTGAAGCAGTCTGGTCTGTGACATAAATCGTTGGGGTGTTGTAGAAAAGAGCCGCTTTGTCCAGGGCATCTTTTTCATCCTTTTGTTCCTGGGTTGGGTTGGCAGGATAATTTGCCGTAAACCATTTATAGTAAGGGGAATCCAAAACGGTATCGTCCTCATCAAAATGCGATTCCTCCCATGCGGTATACACTACTTTCGTAAAAAAGCCTTTAGGGGTATCCTGCCGGATCTGCCGGAGCAAAGGATCATAAAAAAGGGTTGCAGGTGGAGGAACGATGCCTTCGTCGGTGATTTCTTTCTGACTTTCGTAATTGGGAGTGTTGCTGAAATAAGCCAGGTATTGTTCAGCAGCCAGACCTTTATTGTTATACACTGTCCGGCCGGATACCAGCCATCGGGTTTCCGTTTCGGCCAGCAGGATACTACCCTTGCTCCTTTTCAACAAGCCTTTATCATTTCTGGTCACCGCAAGGCCGGGCTCTACACGCATTTTCTTCTCGATGATCTTGCCCTCCCCACTGCTGAATTCCAGTTCTGTATGACAGCGGAAGGCAGTTGTATTTCCATCCAGGTAATAATAGTCGTAGCGTTCAAGGCTGACTGAGCTGAGGGGTTGTGGCTGTGCTGGTTTTTCCTGATGGAGGATCACTGAGCGTTCGTAAGCATGCAGGTCGTAAAAGAAAAAGGACCCTGCACCCTGCAGGTAATATTCGGAGTTGTAAATGACGTCCTCAAACGTGATCGGATCACCATTTTCCGCTTTATCCCTGCGGATGTATTCAGCAGGCTTGCTGTCATATTCATACAGACGCATGTTGCCACAAGGTTTTCCTTCTTCATGACCAAACAGGGTGCTGACGATGACCTTACCGAAAGGATCATAAAGCACCTGTCTGACATTATTGTTGATGTCAACAATTTGCTTTGGCAGCATGGCCTGATAATCAATTTTTGCAGTGATGACCTGTTCTGTTTGTTCGTCCAGGTATTGTGTGGATTTTATGGCAGCAAGGAAATAGAGATCATATTCCAGTGTAGATTTCCGGTACAGCTCCGAAGCAGGACTTACGAAGGAGTTTTCTACCTGCCATGGCATAAAAAAGCTGTTGGCATCTTTAAAATAATGTTGGACCAGTCCGCGGTTTTCGTAGTACCCGCTGGTATCGTTATAGAAATAACCACCCTGTTCCAGGATTACCGCTTCGCTGAGGCGGTCTCCATAGATCTGGTTAATGTTTTCTTTGGTATAAACTTGCTGGGCCTGGTGGTGGAGCAAAGCCCGGGAAGAAATTTCTCCTCCGGCAAGTGCTTCGCTCTGCAGTTCATTCCAGAAATAAGCCGTGTTCCAACTTAACTGAGCGGCATAAGGATCGGTATTTTCGGCCTTAGGGCTGCCCATATAAGGGACAACATTTGCAAAAGCCTGAGCCGCCTGTCTGCTGATTTCTGTATAGCTGAAATATTGCGATCCGGCAATATTCAGCCTGAATAATTCAAATTCCTGTTCGTCGTACAACATTCCTCTGTACCAGTATTCCTGTTCCTTGCTGGTATTGATAAAGCTTTTGGTATTTGCACTTGCTTTAAGGAGCTGTTGTTCGGGGTATATGTTAAGTTGTGCTTGCCCTGTTGTTCTACGTCCCAGAAATATACTACAGTCTTTTGTGACTTCTCCGCACTGCGGATCAACCTCCAGGGTAAATTGCTGTCTGATATTTGGGTCGGCAGGATTGCGTTCGTAATTGTATTGTATATTTTCCCGGCTGTCTATCCGGAACACCCCACGTGCATTCACCTCAGCAGCCTGGATCATGACCACTGTATAGTTTGATTGCTGAACGGTATAAGGGTATTTTGCCTCAGGCGAATCGTCCAGCCCATATACCTCCTGTCTGATCATCCGGTCTCTCAGGGCTACGTAAGCCTGACTGATTGTTTCCGGATTGTGGAGGTAAATGGCGGGATCAAAAAAACTGTCGGGAAAGTTGAGGGCGTCTTTGTCGCCATCAAAATAGCTGGTCTTGTATTGTTCCAGCAGAGCGTCGTAATCAGCATATGCTCCGGTTAAATACCAGGTCCTGGTGTAAACCGGCGGAATAGAAGCCGGAGATTCCTGATTGACCGTTTCATTTCCGGCATCCCAGGATTCTACGTAACCGAAACCACGGAAGGCTCTATTGACAGGGTCATAATAACCATCATGCCAGGCATATCGGGTCACACTGCTGATTTCCGAGATGTGGTCATACGTATTGACCTCATTTACCACCTGCACAGGAAAAGGGACTGTTGTTGGCCAGGGCCTGCCTTTTAGTTTATCCTCGAGGGCGTAATGTGATGAAGTGCCATATTTTATAGTTGTGGTACTGCCTGAATGGTTATCTATCTCAGAAAGCAGATAGGGTTTGATGGAGGCTACCCATTTGCCGTTTTCGGCTGCTGTTTCGCCGGCAAAGTTGTACCAGTATTGAACAGGAGTTGGACTTATTTTGGTAAAGATTATGCTGGAAGTGCCGTTGCCAAGGATATCGGCAAAGTTGATCTGGTCTATCGCACTAAATAATGCGGGCAGATAGATCACGATCCGATCCGAAAAAGAATTTCCAGATTGATTCAGGTAAGCTTCCACGCGATCGGGATATACATACACAAGATCTGCTGTACCGGAGCCATCCAGGTCTGTGAAAAATAAATTTGCTGCCTTAAAGTCTTCTCCAAAATCCGGCGGATTGCCCATGGTGACCACTTCATCAAAGTTTCCATATCCGAAAGAAGGCCAGCATTGCACCGACCTGTTCCGTACCCTTATGCGATGGGACATCCCATCTCCAAAAATATTCGCAAAGCCCACATATTCAACCGGGTTATCGAGTGAATTCATTGGGACGTTATTCAGGTTATCCAGGGTTTTCAGACTTTGGTAACCTTTTTCTCCCAGGGATTCATAAATGCTGATTTGCTCTGTTCCAATGATCAGTAAGTCGGTTTTCCCATTGCTGCTCAGGTCTGCTGTTTCTATATAGGGATTCGCATAATTTGTTGGGTAGCTCTCGAAAGGTTGAAAATTTTCCCAGGAATTGTTGCTTTGCAGTTCATAAAATCCGGCTTTATGCGCATCAGCCACCACCAGTTCTATGCCACCGTTTCCCTCTACATCCCGTATGGCGGCTGTACCATCACCCAGATTCCTGTTGACTGGAAATTGGCTTAGGTTTTCTGGTCTTTTATATTTCCCGCCCCCTTCAGGTTCCAGATACATTACCGAAGAGCCATCAGTGTATAGCAAACCAGGAATCCCCTCTCCATTCAGGTCTATCGGAAAAAACTGAGCAGATTCCAGCAGACCAGGAATATCGTACCCTCCACTGGTCAGGGTTTTAAACTCTGGTCGCTCAGGGGGATTAAACTCAGACCAGCTGAACTCGAGGGCTGGAAAATCCGATCTTTCGAAAGTGCTTTCGGATGCTTTCCGGAATGCGCAAAGCCCTGCTTTTTTTAGTTTTGACATGCCCAGAAAGCGGATAGGGTCATGTGTTTCCTCGTTAATATGTTCAAGGGTGCTGGCTTTAACCAGAAAAGGAGCACCCAGTTCTGCTTCAAAACAATGAAAAAGAAGGATATTCCTGCAAAGTCTGAAGGTCCTGATCTCAAAGCCGCTGCGATAAGAAGAGAAAGGATCAGGACGGCAGTCCCATTCTTTTACCGGGGTCCAGGCTACAAGAGGGTTACTGATATCGTATTCCCCATAGTCAAAGACAATGTTAAAGGCAAATGACTCCTCTGTGGCATCCTTTTTCAAATAGTTTCCATAGGAAATGGAATGGAGGTAACGTTGTGCGGTAAAGGAGCGGTTTACTTCAAAAACATCTTTTGGCACGTTGTCGTTGTTTTCTTCTTTATAGGAATAGACAATGCGATTGCCTTTAGGATCAACAGATTCATCGATCAGCCATTCGTATACCTGAAGTGGCTGAGCAGGATTAACTATGCGTGAAGTATTGTTGCGACCAAAGTAAGAGGTGACATTGGCTTTTGAGGTTACCTTCCAGTGTACTTCGGCTGTTGCCTCATTTTTCCATCGCTCTATCCTGGAAAAGGCTCCCTCTAAACGGGGCAGGTAGGTACTCAGCTCATAATTATCCCCATTCAGCTTTATGGTTTGGGGATTGGGGTCGCCTGTGACACTCTTTTTTAGTACAAGCGGTCCCTGATCGCTCATGGTGAATCCGTCCAGTCCGTCATAACGGGGAATCCTCTTTTCTGTGTTTACTGAAATTCTGGGCAGCGAAACAGAAAAGCCGAGGCCGAACTCTGAATTTCCGTCGCCTGAATTGTAATCCAGACTGAGCTCCGGTTCAAAGCCTCGTGCAGGCGTTACCGGCAAGGGAATGGAATAAGCACCGGTGCCATTAAACAGGTTCGCATTATACGCACCTCCAATGCTACGCATGGCCCCTCCTCCTTTGGGGAGATTAATCTGATCCTGAGATATTTGTTGCATTTTTCCGGGGATGACGGTTTTGTTTTTCATATTATTCAATGTTAGCTGCCTTTAATGCAGGTAAGTAGATGAAAACCTGTTAATGCAGGTATTATAGATGAAAATCTGAGACGACCTTAAATAGTAGTTGTCGAGGTATAAGATCTGATGTTGGATTTGAGCGTCATGATTCAGATGATATTTTAATGAGAGATAGCGTTATTGTTACAATAAAGTTAGCGGTAAACAGGAGGAAATATCCGCGCAGAAATACCCGAAGTTAAAACCAAGTATTTCTACTTGGTTGTTGCAGATGGTTATCTTACTAACGTGGGTTCAGTCTGTTGCAGAAGATCATTTTGCAAACAGTCAGGATATTTAGCTGAGGAGGCTGGAGAAGCAGATTTATCGGTTTTGGGAGCACCTTTCTATTGCCACCAGGATTTTTGGGCTCTGGCATCTTTACTTTCAATAATTGCTCCATTTGGCATCTTGTTTTTTAGCGCAATACCAAACCAGCCATTTTTGAAATATTTTTCAGAGACATTGAACTCTCCGGTGCCAATATCAAAGTCACAATTTGAATCAGGAACGCGATAATCTGCCCAGTTACATCTTTTCCCGGCTTTCGACTGATAACTTTTCCATTTTCCAACAAAAGCATTATTAAAATAGCCATCTGAAGCTATATTTATATCATCATAGACCATTTTATCATTCTTGTCCAGATACCATTTTGTTTTGAGGATACCATAAAAAGTACCCGGATGTTTTTGGCTTTTATCCTCAAGAAATTCGTACTTCGCGGTTAAAAGACCCTGAGTGTTTATCCCCTTATCTTTAAATTCATTATCTACACCAAAATGGGTTCTTTTAGATTCTCTTATTTCCTGAATGGTGATCTTGCCATTAAAATCACAAACGTTTCCTTTGACACTTGATTTTCCTTTAATCAGATACTCTTCCGGATGGTCCGGATGCTGCGTGACTTT
This sequence comes from Pedobacter caeni, assembly GCF_900129215.1. Taxonomy (GTDB): domain Bacteria; phylum Bacteroidota; class Bacteroidia; order Sphingobacteriales; family Sphingobacteriaceae; genus Pedobacter; species Pedobacter caeni. The sequence goes on from NZ_FQUQ01000001.1 coordinate 1,084,117, forward strand.
CAAAATCTTAATTAAAATCCGTTGATGTTCATCGCCAATTATTCCATAAATCAAGTCGTTATCCGTCTTTAACCAAAGGTTCGAAAAATTATAGGTTATGAATTGTTCAATTCTGTTTGCCGGAATCAACTCCTCATTATTCATAATGTCGGTCCGACAGATGGTCTGTGCCCGTAAAGCAACAGAAAAAAAAGAGAGCAGGATCAAAATTTTATACTTCACACCCCTATTTTTTATTGCTTTGCTGATATTTTTCAAAAACGTCCTTTGTCACCTTATCCCCAAGAAGGAAATAACTTTCAAAAAGAACGCTTCCATCAGGTTTGTACATGTGCGAAACACCATGTCTTTTGCCATTTTCATACATGGAATCCATATTTTTTTTGCCCATAGCATACATGGTTGACAGGCCATTTTGCAAATCGTCTTTGTAATTGTTTTCTGTCACGATCTCGCCTCTGCTATATACACGAAAAACACCGTTGCGCAGGTTATTTTCATAATTACCCTCAGTGGTAACCTGGCCATCAGAATAGGTGAAAGAAGGTCCGTCTTTTTTACCCGCTTTATAGTTTGATTTATTAACGATTTTATCGCCCTGATACATTTCACTGACCCCATGTTGCCTGCCATCTTTATATTCCTGACGCAACCACACCTTTCCCTGATTGTCGTAATTTTCCTTTAAACCATTACGTACGCCATTTTTAAAATGTAATTTACATTCCATTCTTCCGTCTTGCGCGTACCAAAAAGCCTCACCTGTGATCAAGCCATTTTTAATGTTATACAGGGCAAAACCACCTTCATCCAACGCGATTTCATACTGCCCCTGTAGTGGATTATTATTTAAGGAAAGCAACATTTCAGTGCTATCAGCATTATAGGTCTTTACGAGGTGGTTCCATTTAACTACTTCAGGCAGCTGAGCAAAAAGGCTACCGCTTAAGCAAAGAAAAATAAGAGTATAGCTGAGTTTTACAATAAGATTTTGATTGGTTTTCATTTGTTTTCAGAGCATAAGGTATGTGCTGACTAAATTACCAATAATACTGGAATTACGCTAGCCATTGTAAATTACAGGCATCTGCCCTTTCCAGTTTTTCCAGATGGCCTGGTCTGTGAGGAGTTGAGCCATAAAGTGTGCTACGTTTATACGACTGGTTTGTCCCGGATTGAAGAGCGCACTTCTTGTGGGTGAAGCATGTAAAGAATATGTTGTTACTTTTTCCAGGTCGATTAAACTGTCGGGACGTACAGCAACCCATTCGATGAAAGGATTTGATTGCCCTATTTTCTGTCTTAAGTAATCTGCTGCCTTTTCATTGTCCGGATGTGGGGGCAAAAGTAAACGAAGCAGGCCGATCATGATTTTTTGCCCGAAGGAAACCGGTTCATTTAAGTCCCTGTTGCTATTTCCTGCAGTGTTCATCAACACGAACCCAATGGACTTTTCCGGAGCATTTTTAAGAATGGTCTCACAGATCAATTGCACCATGTCTGTAACCAGCTTTTTTGGTTTTCCATAAATGCCTTTAAAATTCGGATTGTGCCCCAGGCAAGAGGCCACAGCCTCACAGTCTTTGAGATAGACTTCCATTTCATGCGCACTAATTTCTGTGATGTGATTTACTCTGATCAACGAGATGTACTCATTGCTGCTCCAGGCCTCAGGAACATTGCTGGTTGTGCGGACAATGATTTTCAGTCTATGTCCTGCGCTTAGCAATTGTGCGACCAACAGTTTTCCTGTTGCACCACTCGCTCCGACTATCAAAATTTTCATGTTCTGATGTTTTAATTCTTTATGGTAAATGATGGAGTCCACAGGAGCTAATTTCTGACTTCAGGCTGTCCGTTCGCCTAAATCCTTAATTAAGCGCAACAGATAACCATCCGGATCCATTACCAAAAACTGTTTCTGACCAAACTCTAATGCCCCTGCACGGTACCATTTTTCCTCCACATCCACAAATAGCCCGAACCCTGCCCCGGTTAAACGGTCAATGATCGGTTCAATATCAGGAACCTCGATCTGAAAATTAATCCCACGGCCCAAAGGTGGCTCGAATGGACCTGTCTCCCAGCTGTTATCTGCCTCATTACGCTGTTCCAGCATGATTTGTGCCCCATTTAAATCGAGGTAGGCAAAGCCTTCTTCCGGACGGTCGTATGCTACTGAAAAGCCAATTAAGTCGCACCAGAAGAACAAACTTGCTTTAATATCCTTTACACTTAATTCCGGTACAAGTCTGGCCCAATTGTTTATTTGATCTGACATATGGGATTTTGACCAGATAAAGCAGGTTTTGTTACAGGATTCTTTAACTGAATTATTCGTATTTCAGTGCTTCAACAGGGTTTGCTGTGGCTGCTTTATAGGCCTGAAAACTGACCGTCAGAAATGCAATGATTGCCGTCCCTCCTATGGACATCAATATAATTGACCAGGAGATCGTGGTTCTGAACTCAAAAGCAGTAAGCCATCTGTTCATCAGGTAATATGCAAGAGGTACGCCTATACAAGCCGCAATAAATACCATTTTAAGGAAGGAAACGGAGAGTAGTTTCATGATGTTGCCCACTGAAGCGCCCAATACACGACGTACACCAAACTCTTTTGTGCGCTGTTCCGCACTGTAAGCCACCAGGCCATAAAGCCCCAGACAAGAGATCAGGATCGCTATGCCTCCAAAAAGGTTAGCCAGGATGCCCAGAATCCTTTCTGACTTCAGTTTCCTGTCAAACAACTCGTTCACAAATTTAACTTCTACGGGAAATGATGGATTTATCTTTTTGGTGACGGTCGAAACCATCTCTACATTCTTACTTAAACTATTGGCAGGGTTTAAGCGCATTTTTATGTTTCCTCCCTCATATCTATTAAAATTGATCACCATCTGTCTACCCGAATGATAGGGAGAATCCCATATAAAATCTTTAAAAACACCAATTACCCTAACCTGATTTCCAAAAAGTTTTACGTTCGTGCCTATCGGGTTTTTAAGCTTCATTACTTTCACGGCTGTACTGCTCAGCAGGATTGCGGCAGTGTCTGAGGCAAAATCTCTGGAGAAATCACGGCCGGCAACGAGTTCCACACCGCTTGTTTTCACAAAATCATAGGTGGTTTGTAAACGATTGAAGACAATTTCTTTTCCCTTTTCTTCCATTCCCGGCCATTCGAAACCATAAAACCAGTTCCCTACCCCGGTCATGCTCTGTGAAGTCTGGCTCACTGAAGTGACTGCTCCGGTTTTCAGCAGCTGATCCTTAAATAGTTCAAACTTATGACGCAGTTCACCATCCTGAGGCATCTCGGCCAGTAAATTGATGTGGTATCCTACCGGTCTGTTCTTGATGAATTGCATCTGCCTGTAGATCACCAGTGTAGCGATGATCAGCATGATGGCAAAACAAAATTGCCCGACTACCAGGACCTGTCTGATGTTAATGGGGATGAGTTTTGCTCTTGCTGTTTTCTTTTTTAAAGTCTGAATGGGATTGAAAGAAGAAAGGAATAGTGCAGGATAGGCTCCTGCTAAAAGGCCGGTTAAAAAAACCACAGCCAGGATAGACAGCCAATAGTTTAAATTGGTATAATCAATGGCAATTTTTATATCCAGCAGGTTATTGAAGACGGGTAAACTCAGTTCTACAATAGTAACTGCAATCAATACGGCAGCCATAGTAAGAACCATAGCTTCAGTTAGAAATTGATTGACAAGGGAATTTCTCGTTGCACCGATCGTTTTCTTAATTCCTACTTCTTTTGCCCGTCGCTCTGATTTCGCAGTAGCCATGTTCATGAAATTGATGCAGGCAACAAGCAAAATACCAAAAGCCAATGCCATAAAAAGATAAATGCGCTCAATGTCGCCACCTATACTCTTGCCATTCAGGAATTTACCATGCAAATGGTTATCTGCAAAGGGGAACAGGAAATTCTCCGTTCTTTGCGCAGTATAGTTTTCATTAAACAGTTTTTTCACTTTTGCATTGATCAGGTCAATATTGGCCTGATTGTTAACCTTCGCTATTGCAAGAAAGCCAAAATCACCCCAGCCCGGATTTTTAAGGTAGTCGTTTATACTTTCAAAAAAAGCCCAGGGCATCAGGTAATCAAACCTGAGGGAAGTATTGCCGGGTAAATCTTTGATGACACCGGTGACCCTTAAATCTCTTTTATCATTATATCTGACAGTTTTGTTCAACACATCAGTTGTCCCAAACAGTAGTTTCGCCGTTTCTGCAGTTAATACAATGGCATCAGGCATATTCAATGCAGAATTGGGATTACCAACGATGAATTCGTAATTGAAAATCTTAAGGATCTCCGGGTCTGCAAAGAGATCTGTTTTTTTAAACACTTTTTCTTTATTGGCAATCAGGGATTCATCACCACCACCAATCCGGGTGATGACATCTACTTCTGGTACTTTAGCTCTGATGGCCATTGCAATTCCGTTTCCCGGCACACCTCCAGTACTGGTAATCTTTCCGGTAGCATCCTGAAAATTGGTCATCACCTGATAAACCTTATCCGAATCCTTAAAGTTACGGTCGAAATTCATTTCGTAGTTGACATACAGCAGCAACAGCAGGCAGGCAGACAAACCAACCGCCAGACCGACAATATTAATCACGGAAGAAGTCTTGTTTCTCCAGAGATTACGCAAAGCGATTTTTAAGTTGAGTCTGAACATGGTTGTATTGGTATATCAATTAAACGAATCCTATAGATCTGCAATTTACTAAGTTTATGCCAAGACTGACACACATCATAAAACACTTATAAACAGGCGATTATTTCACATCCACTCCTAAGACCGTCCATTATCGGACGCTTGCTGTACGCTCCCGGACAGTGAAAATCATACTGCTCAACCCATTCTCTAAATTCAGACCTGCAGGCCGTATAGGTGGTCAGCATCCTTCATACTCTGGACAATTCTGATTTTAGTTTTGTCAATTCTCCCAGCAAGGCGGTAACCGGCATATTGATTTTCTTCCCGCCAGCCTTTAGTACCGCGAAATTCAGGGTTTCGATCTCTGTTTCCCGCTTATTCAGGATATCCTGGTAAGTGGATATTTTCTGCCCGTCGGACATTTCACTGATCGTAAGGACATTTTGCAGCACCTCTTCTTCAGTCAACTGAATGCTATTTTCTGTGGCCACCTGCAGGCATTCTCTGATCACTGTTTTAGCAATAGCCAACACCGCATCGTTTCGTTGAAATACACCATTATCTGTTTCCAGCAAGGGGCAAATGGAATTAAATACGCAATTACTGATTACTTTCTTCCAGATGAGCTTTTGTATATCTGTTTCTGTTCGGAAAGAAAAAGCAGCGGTATCCAGTTGTCTGATAATGCGTTCAAGGACTTCATCTGATCCTTTAATTACTCCAATCGGTGAGGATGCGACCATCCTGAACCTTACTTTATGATCACTCAGCGACTGACTGGTGGCCATCAATACGCATCTGTAAAGTTCTTTGAATCCCTTCTCAATAAAGCTGCTTTCAATGTGTAAACCATTTTGCAAAAAAACGATTGGGGACTCCCCTGCTTTGAACTTTAGTTTGTTGGCCAGGGCCTCATTTCCAAATGATTTATTGGTTAACAGAATGATGCCCCTGAGTTTTTCATAGTTACTGATGCTGCTGATGGTTATATCGGCCTGTAAGATGTTGCCTCCCATTTCTACCTGGATGTGCGCTGTGTAAACAGGTTGTTCATCTACACTCCCCCTCAGAATGGTTACCTCTCTGCCATTAAGGGTTAAGGCTACGGCTAAAGCTTTTGCGATTACCCCATTGCCAACAATAAATAAGTGTTCCATGTTAAGGTTATTTTATTTCCAGCTCCATTTGAATATTGCATCGCTCATAAGGTGTAGATCGTCCAATCACCTTTTTAAAACCTAACTTCTGATAAAGGTTAATCGCAGGCTTCAATATGGTATTGCTTTCCAGATAAATTTTGGATGCCCCCAGTTCCCTCGCTGTATTTACGATGGCCTGTCCAAGCAGCCAGCCCACACTTTTACCCTGAATTTTTGGTGATACCGCCATTTTTGCCAGTTCATAATCGTAATCCGGATCGTTCATTTTTATCAATGCGCAAACTCCGATAGGCTCATTATGGTAGAGTGCCACAAATATTTTTCCTCCTTTGTCCAGAATATATTCTTTTGGATTGTCCAGGGCCTTGTAGTCTGCCTCTTCCATTTTGAAATAGGTGGAGATCCATTCTACGTTGAGTGCCCTGAAAGCCTGTTGGTACTGTTCCTGGTACTCCACAATCTGCACATCTTTGCTTTCTCTCAGTTTTCTCTGTTCCTGAACCCGCTTGAGCAATGACTTCTCATCCAGCAGGAACTCCCATTCCTCGATGGCCTCCCAAAGGTTATGTCTGGCTTCAGAAATGATGCTTTCAATGGCAAGATCCACGTCGGTACATTGCACCTTGATCTGTTCTGAAATTGTCATTCCTTTGGTAGTTAAGGCTACCACGTTCCGTCGTTTATCAGGCGAATCCTGATTGTCCTGAACCAATCCTGCAAGGGTCATCTCCTGGATGATCTTGCTTACTGAGGGTTGGGAATGACTGATTTCATTGGCGATTTCGGTAATGGTCTTTTCTCCATCTTCTGAAAGAACAAAAAATACAGGAAACCACTTAGGCGAAAACTCCACATTATACAACTCATAAATTCTGGCAGCATCTTCGGTCACTTTTGAGGTTAATAATCTTAGCCTGCTGCCAAGTGCCATTTTTCCGGTTCGTTCGAATAGTTTCATATAGATAGTCAATTACATAATCAGTTATGTAAATGTAAAAAATATCTGATAAGCTCCAAATCTTCTTTTATTTAATGACAGGAAAAGTGGATTTCAGGGAGTTGAGGAGCGACAAACGAGTAAGGCAAATTTACCGGGTATAACTTTACAGGGTATAATTTTAAAAGGTGTAACCTCCACTTCTCTTGTGTAGTCTTAAAACAAGCGTCACCATTAATCTTAATTCATCTATGATTCTATTCACCAAACTTAAACGGATCTCCATATTGCCAGGTTATGCATTATGTATAATGGCATTTATCCTTTTTGCGGCATTTACAGGCATTCCAAACAAAGTAAAAAAGCATTCGGGCAGCGACTATTACAAAAACAAGGAAGCTAAAATTTTAAGTGATTCTCTTGATGTTTTGTTAAGCCAGATCAGGCAGTCGTTTGGAGGAGAAGGACTTGATTTAACATTAGGTGTGGTTAAAGATGGTCATGTTTTCCTGAAAAAGAATTACGGATATGCTAATCAGGAGACAAAAACTCTTTTTTCTGACCGGACTCAGCTTTACATTGCCTCCACTTCCAAATCCTTAACAGGAACATTGGCTGCTGTTTTAGACCGGAAAGGAATCATCAGACTGGATCATACATTAGCTGATTATCTGCCGGAACTTACCTTTGATGATCCGAATATTCATCCTGACAAAATCACGATCAGCTCATTGATAACCCATACTCATGGCATCAAAAATAACGATGCGGTAGTATGGACCGCTTTTATTGGAATTAAGAGCAATGATCAATTGATGGCCATGTTAAAAAAACGGAGTACTGCCCTACCTAATCAGAATTTCTATTATTCCAATTTAGGTTCCGTTATCTACTCGATGGTCCTGATTAAGCAATTGGGTAAGCCATGGCAACAGGTGATGAATGAACAACTTTTCCAGCCATTAGGTATGCATCACACCACGGCCTATGTTTCTAAAGTAAACTCCAGGTATATCAGCTATATAATTGACGGGTCCGAAGGCAGGCAAAGGTCTGTATTTGACAAAGCAGATAACTCGATGTCGGCCGCAGGAGGACATTTGACCACGGTAAACGATATGCTCAAATATTTGCAGTTCTTTATCACTGAAGGGCAATCCGTTCCCGGTGTATTGAACCGGGAAGATGTGCTGATGGCCAGTTCCGCTATCGTTCCTCAGAAGAGCAGTTACCAATCTTATGAAAGATTTGGTTATGGACTGGGATGGGAACAATCTCTTTTCAATGGGGAGCAGTTGGTGTCACGGATGGGTGGATACAGCGGGATTTCCTCGCATTTGTCCTATATGAAAGCGCATAAGATAGGTATAGTGGTATTGAGCAATAAAAAAGGAATGGAAGTATTGACTCATTTGGTTGCAAACTACATTTACAATACCATGCTGAACAAAGAGAACAAATACAGTATGCTTAAAGAAAACCTCAGCTCGTTGCAAAAGTATGTTCAATCAGACGCTCAGGAAACAAAGGAAGTAACCGCAGCAATAGATAAAAAAGCAACAATAGATAAAAAGCTATGTGGCATTTACGATGGTGGCGAAAAATCCGGAATGATGGAAATAACCAGTACCGGCGAAGTCATCTGGGGCAACCTGAAAGGCCCCTTACACATGCTTTCAGACAGTACTGGTTTAATCAATTTCAGGACCATGATACGTTCTTTTTCAGTTAAGAAAGAAAATGGTGCAATCGCAGGTGTTTATTCTAACGACCGATATTTTAAGCGTTGAGGTGAAGGTAAGCCAAGGTTAGCGCTCAGCTTGAAGCTTTAGCAGTTCAGCAGGAACGCCGGTTTTTTTGAGGGTTTCAATCGCTTTGTTAACCTTTTTAACAATGTAAGGATCTTTACTATGATCTTTAAGGTTAGCAACAACTTTATCCTTTAGAGGATCAAATGCAAATCTCTTTAATTGAGCTTGAAATGTTTCTTCCTTCTTCATATACAAATTATTATTTACGTAACACCATAAACGCCTCATAGTTAATGCATTTTTCAAATGGAAACCAGGCGCCTTCTATTAAACCATAAACCTCAAGAACATCGAGCTATGCTCCACAATAAAGTATACCGCTCCTTGTTCATACAACAAAGATAATAAACCTGGATTTTATTTAACTACAAATTAAATAATATTATTATAATACAACAACATAAACCCCAATACAATAATATATCTTATTTTTCAAGATTAATTAGGAGCGGATTTTAAAAGCGGTTAAACTATGATTTATCCAATGCCTCGTTTTGACGATTTCATCCTCTTGAAATCTTTGTTAAGAAAAAGAATGACTACCTTCATCACATATTTCAAAAAGTTAAATATTAAAGCATATGTCAACATTACTTTCTCTACTTGCACTTGTAGCAATTATTATGGTTACGGCCTTCTATCTTTCCTTCATTAAGAAAAACAAGGAAACTAACGGTCACCACTAAGATATAATCCTGTCGCTTCTTTCTGATAGAAAACAATTGGAAAGGAGCGCTTTAACCCGCTACACCTAAAACCCTCCATCCCTGGGCGGTTTTATAGGTCTGCAATCTTTGTACGGAATTTCCTCCGTCGGGATAAGTACAGACTTCTGTTATAATCCAATAATTATCATTTATTTTCTCCCGGTTGGTAAAGGCCCTGTTGATGTTAGAAAAATCAGGCATTCCCTCTTTTTCGATATAACTTACAAAGGAAATGGCCAGGGCTTCGGAAGTGCTGATGATCATCTCCTCCTCCATTTGAAAATCAAGGCTGGAAAGCATTAATTTCGCTTCCTGATAGAAATCTTTACAAGCGAGTGCTTTATCGATGTCTTTTTCCTGATAGGCTTGCTCAAGGGATAAGATTGCCCCTTCCGGAGTGTCAAAATCTGCTTTAAAATGGTCAATACCGACATCAATAAGAAGGCCTATCGACTCATCAAATGAGGTTCTTTCTGTTTCCGGTATTCCTTCTCGGATCGCCCGGATGGTGTATCCACCAATTAAACGGCCATGTTCAACAATCATCCAATCCGAAATGAGTGTCCTCATCACCCCTATTTTCTGGCCCAGCTTCACATTTTTTACCTGTACCGGCTCATTTCCGACTTCTCCGAATAAGTTCCCTTCTTCATCAAAATCCGGAGCGGTTAACCAGATGTGCTCCACTTGTCCTTCATCTTCGATCATCACTTTAATGGAAAAGTATTCCTGTCCGGCGGAGGGGCTTTTCAGGCTGTTTTCAAAATACCATAAAGTAAGCCCTGCTTTCTCCATTGCCCAGTTCATGCGCTCGTCTTCATTTGGTATATATACCAGATCAGGCTCTGCGCTTCTTTCTACAACTTTGTTTTTTCCAAAAAAACGTGATAATAAACCCATGATTGCGTAATTCGTGATTTTTTAAATATAATAATTCTTCTATACTTAAAAAAGCATCTCCTCATTCTCATTATTACGTTAATGAAAAATTGCGTTTACTTTGTCAACAGAAACTGTAAACCAAGTTTACAGATGGATTTAGAATTTATCCCTGATTTCTAAAACATAACCTATATTTCTTACGGTAAGGATCTTAATTCGGTGGTCTTCCCTTAAGTATTTCCTTAACCGGCTGATGAAGACCGCCAGACTTCTGCTGGTAAAAAAATTGTTCAGATCCCACAATTCTTCCAGTATTTCTTTTTTTGTGACCACCTCATTTTTATGTTCAATCAATTTTTTTAACAGTTCCGACTCCCTATAGGAAAGGTTAATACTGACACTGTTAATGGACAGTTGATGCATTCTGGAGTCAAAAGCATAATTGCCCACACTATATTTCGGATATTCTACCTTATTTGTCTTTTTTAAATGACTGTGCATCCGGGCGATCAGCTCTTTAATGCTATAGGGTTTCTTCATGTAATCACTCGCCCCGATTTCGAAGCCCTTTAATACATCTTTAATCTGTATTCTGGCCGTGGCAAATATAATTGGAACATGATCATCCATTTCGCGGATTTTCTCGGCCAGATGGAAACCATTTAATTCAGGTGTAATCACATCCAGAATAATGATATCAGGTCTGAATAATTTAAAGCTTTCAAATGCCTCACGCCCATTGAGGTAATGACGAACCCAAAAGCCTTCAAATTTGAGGCTTTGCACCACAATCTCTGCCATACCGGCCTCATCTTCCAGAAATAAAACATCGATCATGATCTGAGGGGGATTGAGATTAAAAAAGTACTTCCTATGGTCAACGTACTTTCCAGGCTGATAGTCCCTTCGTGAAGTGCTACCACCTTTTTCACATAGGAAAGGCCCAGTCCAAAGCTTCCCGCAGCATCATCACTGGTGGAAACCCTGAAAAAGCGTTCAAAAATATCATCATGGTATTTTTCAGGGATCCCTATTCCGGTGTCCCGGATGGAAAGTTTCCAGACCCCATTGTCGAGAATACTGCTGATCCTGATGATGACACCATCATTGGAATATTTGATCGCATTGTCTATAATATTGCGAAGTGCATTGCTCAAATGAAGCGGGTCAATCCATAGCGGAGGAATATCGTTACCGTGCTCCAATCTGATATCAACAGGTTTTGCATTTTTGATGGAATAATTTTCAATCAGCTGACCTATCAGTTCATTCACATCCGTATTTTCCTTATGTAATACCATCTTATCGTTGTCAAATATAGATTCCTGCAGAATTAACTCGATCAGCTTAGATAGGTGATTGATCTCATTAGTTGAGATTTCCAGATAACGTGCTGTTTTGTTTTTATCCAACAGGTTGCCATATCGTTTGATGGCTTCTACAGCCACGGATATCGTTGCCAAAGGGGTCTTTAATTCATGAGCCATGCTGTTAATGAAATCATTTTTGACCACCGACATTCTTTGTTGCCGGAATATCGTGACCAGCATATAAGCCAGACTACAGGTGGTCAGCACGATTAAAAGTACAGATACACCGAATTGCCACTTCATTTTATTAAAGATGTAAGATGCCGGTGCTTTATAAGCGGTAGTTCTGGCGAATTCAATGGGCATAGCCCTGCCATGTTGTAGCGAGGCGGTATCGGCAGGCTCAAGGATTCCTAGCGGAAACCTGTCTGTGTAACTGACCGTATCTCCGAACGGGACTGCCGTTCTGCCGGATGTAGCAACAAGTGGTGAGACAGGGTATATGCGGCTGGTAAACATTGAAGTATCCTCGACCAGGGCCGCAGATTTGATAAAATCAGCAGTCAGAGGTAATGCAGGCATGGTCTGGGCAGGTATCGTTTGAACAGGTATCGTCTGGGCAGGCATGGTCTGCAAAGGCATCATCGCAGAAACCGTTCCCGACGGATAGGCAATAATGGTATTCGCTCCTATTTGATTTCCATCCAGAACCACTGTTTTTGCAGCGGCAACGCTTAAAACAGCCTGTGCAGTGGGAAGAAAAAAATCATAATCAGAGGAGAAAAAAGGTTGGCTCTTATAATATCTGTAGTCCCTGTAAAGCCAAAATCCCTGGGCAAGAATAACGCCTAAAATACATAAGGTCATCAGACATAAAATGTACTTTATACGATTTAACATAGTTTGTTGGTTTTCATAAAACAAATGTAACTGCCCCTTCTTTATTAAAAGTTCCACTTAACGATTTTTAACAATTCGTAACATTCATTAACATTCCCTCAGCACATCTTTGTCGCAATCAATTATTATAAACAACTATGAATTCCACTATTAAGCTTTCCTCCGGTCAATTCTTACGCTATTTCCCTTTGGTGCTGTTGCTTGTTACAGGATGCAGGAAGGGCGACCCTATTGGTTTTCCGAAAGATAAAAACCCGATATCCGCTGAGATGACAGATACAGTTACAGTGATCGCCTCAACCTATCTGCTGGACTCCTTACCCACTTCTAATGCTGGTTCCATTCTGTTGGGACAAGCCGACGATCCTGATTTCGGGAAAACCAGGCTCTCCTCCTATTTTCAGGTTGGAATACCGGTCTTGAATAACGGAACTATACCTGAGGATGCCGTGTTTGATTCATTCAACCTGGTCTTGAAATACAATAAATATGTATATGGTGATACCAATGAATTACAAACGTTCTCGGCGCATCAGCTGACCAAAAGAATAAAGCTCATCAAGGTGGAGAAAGCCGTTGAGCCGGAAGAACGTCCGATATTTGTTAAAGAAGAGGCCTTGTATAGTACCAGTAAGTTTGAGTATGATCCTGTACCCTTAGGAACGCTCAGCTTTTTTCCGAAATCTTTTTCCGGGGATAGCATCGCCATCCCTTTAAAGCAGTCATGGGGACAGGAACTCCTCAGGATGATGATCGATAAAGACAAGCGGTTAAACGTAAATGAAGATTTTCTTAACTATTTCAAAGGCCTTGCCCTTATCGCGGGAAACAATAGTAAAAGTATCATTGGCTTTGACGCTGAAAAGGCAAAGATCGTGTTATCCTATAATTTTAAGGGGACTGATGGATTTCCAAAAAAAGGAAGCGTTCAGTTCAATTTAAATGATAAGCAGTATCAGTTTAACCATATCGACGCAGACCGGAATAACACCAGGTTAAAGACACTAAATTACCAATCCAGGGAATTAAGTGCGGAAGCGACAAACAAGGAATTGTTTGTTCAGGCCGGAACGGGCATCGTAACCAGACTTTCTCTGCCGGGCTTAACGAGCTTTCTTCAGCAAACCGGAATTGGTGTTAATGCTGCAGAACTGATCATCGAAACCGAATCATCATCCTATAAAGTTTTTAAAGCACCGCAGGAGTTGAATTTATTTATCGCGAATTCTGCCGGTACCCCAACCGAAGTCGTTACCAATGCAGATGGAAAGTCTATTCAAATGGCAAAGTTTCAGCCGGGAAATGATGCCGGTTCAAAAGCAAGATATGTTTTCTCCCTGGGAGGATATATTGATGGACTCAGAAAAGGTAAATACAAAAAGACATCGCTGATGCTGAGCCTTCCCTTTGATCCTTTAACAAAAACAGTGGACAGGTTACATATTGCTAACGGGGAGTCTGTACGCGCGATAAAACTCAAGATTTTTTATACTAAATTTTAAATATATGATCATGTTGAAAAAACTACTGAAAGTGTCCCTGTTGATAATCGTGGTGATGGCATCTGCCTGCAAAAAAGATAAAAAAGACGATCCTAAAGAATGGGTTCTGGGCTCTGATTTTGAAGGGGTTCGGCGGAGTGGGGCAACCAGCTTTGTTGTTAATGGTAAGGTGTATGTTACCGGAGGATTTGATGGCGAGAAAAGATTGAACGACTTATGGACCTATAATGAAGACAAGGCCAACTGGACCAGAATTAAAAATGACAAAGATGAATTCGTCGTTTTCCCGGGTAAAGCCAGAAATTATGCCGTTTCATTTACTATTGAGGGAAAGGCTTACGTTGGAGCCGGCTTTGATGGTAAGGATGCCCTTTCTGATTTTTATGAGTATGATCCGGTTGGGAAAACCTGGAAAAAGGTAGCTGCTGATTTCCCTGGTGAAGCCAGATACGGAGCTGTTGCCTTTGCGGCTAATGGTCTGGGAGTGGTAGGCACAGGTACAAATAAAACCGGAGATCTGGTTGATTTTTACAGCTATAACCCTCAAACTGATCAATGGAAGAAAGTAAGCAGTTTACCCAGCTCTAAAAGATCAAATGCATTTACCTTCACGATCGGAGATGCCGTTTATATTGGTGGCGGACTTAATAACGGGAGGTATTTGTCTGACTTCTGGAGGTATTCCGTTAAAGGAGACACCTGGGAAAAGCTGAATGACCTGAACCAGCCTAAAAAACCACATGAATATAACCTGAGCCGTCAGTTTGCCTCTACATTTGTGATCGGAAATAGTGGATACATTGTTGGAGGAAGCTCCGGACAGCTTTTAAACTCGGTATGGAAATATAGAGCTGATATGGACGACTGGAAGCAATACGATGATTTTAAAGGAGCAGCAAGAGAGGCTGCAATTGGTTTTGCGATAGGCAATAAGGGCTTTATTACCACCGGAAGAAACGGATCAACATTGTTTGATGATACCTGGGTATTTACACCCAGCAAATAATCACAGGGTAGATCATCACCTCGTAAATCATTAAAAGAGGGGCTTGTATGTTAAACAAGCTCCTCTTTCTGATATTTGGCCTTATGGTTGTTTCCCCATTCCGACATCTTAGTGAGCATGGGTTGCATACACAATCCATCTTCAGTGAGTTCATATTCGACCTTTGGCGGAACCTGAGGATGAACAATCCTGATCAGGATCCCATCTTTTTCAAGTTCTCTCAGTTGCTGTACCAGCATTCGCTCCGAAACCCCTGCTATAGAATCCCTGAGTTCGCTATACCTTACTTTCCCATCCATTAAGCGGCAAATGATCGTAGGCTTCCAACGACCTCCAATAATGGACAATGCGTAGGAAGTTCCACACATTTCTCTTAGCCTTTTTTCGTTAATATTGTTCGTAGAGCTCTCTTTTCTCATTTCTTACGTTTTAGTAAGTACCTAACAATTTGATGTGTACCCTTATTTTCAAATATCTAATTATAAATTTGAATAAAATATAGAAAACTTCATATGACAAATTTAAAGAATAAAATAGCATTGGTTACAGGCGGAAGCAGAGGGATTGGTGCAGCTATTGTAAAAAGACTAAGTGCTGAAGGGGCCAAAGTAGCTTTTACTTATGCCAGTTCGGGAGCAGCATCTGAAAATCTGGTAAAAGAAATTGAAAATAACGGAGGCCAGGCAATTGCCATAAAAGCAGACAGTGGCAGTTATGAAGAAGTGACCGGAGCAGTAGAAAAAGCAGCAGCGCATTTCGGCAAAATAGACATCCTGGTGAACAATGCCGGTGTTGCAGATGGTAAAGCTTTTGAAGAATATACGCAGGAAGACTTTAACAGAATGTTTGATGTGAATGTAAAAGGGGTGTTTTTTGCCACTCAGGCAGCCATAAAGCACATTCCTGATGGTGGAAGAATCATTACCATAGGCAGCTGCCTGGCAGAAATCGTGACGGTTCCTAACCTCACCTTGTATTCTATGAGTAAATCAGCTTTGGTTAGTTTTAACAAAGGACTGGCTCGCGATCTTGGCGACAGAAGAATTACCGCAAACCTGGTAAATCCGGGACCAACAGAAACGGATATGAATCCGGCTACAGGGCCATCAGCAGATGCAGCAAGAGAGAGAATGGCAATTAAAGAATACGGAACGGCCGAAGGAATTGCTTCGTTAGTAGCCTGGGTTGCCGGCGAAGAGTCGAAGTACATGACCGGGACTTCATTAACAATGGATAGCGGAACAAATATTTAAATAAGTATCGGGTATAGCCTGGAGAATTTACACAAGGCCATACCCGATATTTTTTACCGGATATTAATCATTATGACCTGCATTACTCTCAAACCCTGTAAGCGCAAGCTTTACCGGACGTGAGGATACTTTATGTCTGATGATTTTGCGGAAATCAGTCAGGTCTATCTGAACAACCTCTCCACTTGCAGGTAAGGAAATGTACGCGAACTTAGCTGTCGCTTCAATAACCGGTTTGTAGGTATCGGTTGAAGTAACTGCTGAAATTGCTGTCCCTTCCCTGGTTAGCTGCCCGCTGCTGAGGTTATAAATTCTCAATTTTCCATCAAGCGTTAACAGCAACAGGTTCTTTCCTGCATAGTCAAGCTTGCATTGAAAGACATCATTGCCAGCATATATTGGCGAGATCTTATCTGTTTTAATGTCAATCAGGTAAGCTCCTTTTGTGGCCACGAATCCAACGAATTTATCTGCGGCATCAGCATAGTAAATGCTTGCCAAACGAAATGCACCAAAACCATCAGGGTTTGGAATTACCCTTTGCTCTCCGGTAGCTTTAACGACTAAAACCCCACCTGCTGTTGCCGTTGAATTTGTAAAACCACCAAAAACAGCATTCCCACCGTCGCTGGCATTGCCATGAATGTTACCAAACTCTAATTTAGATGGATGGATATGCTTGCCATCTTTGTCAATAACGATCACCTTCGTTGGTGCTGCACCGGCACTTGCGGTTGTGGTAACCGCAATGGTGCCATTGTCAAAATTGGCCATTGCACCATGGTGAGGTAACAAGCCGGCATTGATGATCTTGAATTTTGCCCCAACCGTATGGAAGTCGGATTCTTTTCCCAGGCTCAATGTGCCCTCACTATCGTTGAATATCAATACCTCATCCTTTACACTTTTGTAATGTGTCGGCTTTGCTGCAGTTGCAGAGATGGATGCCCATTTTGGGGAACCATCAACATCAACATGATCCTGATGGCTTTGAAGACCTGTATCAAAAATTTCAACCAGGTTTTCCTTTTGGTAGATCACCGTTGCATAACGTTTGTTTGCTGTTCCATAAAGTGTTGCCAAAGGGTATTTTGCATCATAGGAGGTAATGGTCCCGGTAAAAGGATCAACCTGGGTGATTTTGTTAGAAAGCTCATCGGCAACCAATACCCTCAGGTATTTGAATTCTTTAGTCGCAGTAGTTTCCGGAGTTTTCGGATCTACCGGTTCAGCCTTGTCTTTTTTACATGCAGAGACTGAAGCAATGACGATCATCCCCAGTAAGATTTTCTTAAAAAGTTGTTTGTTTAACATGTTGTTTTATTTAGTAGTAATTGATATTTTTCTATTTTAAAGCAGGTTACAGCAGTTTAATGCTGATTCCTTTTATCGTTTGCCATCCTGCTTTGTCAGTTAGTCTGATCATAAAATGATAGTCACCAGGATCGGCATCTGCCGGAACCACCAGCTCTTCATTAATGGTAAATGATTTTTGCCCTGCAGCAATTGGAAAAGTTTTAATGAGCAGGAAAGGATTTACCGGCTTCTTAACGGGCTCCATATTACAGTTACTTACTTCTGTACTGTGTGTATGGTGATCGAAATTATGATGAATGTCTATGCTGGATGACCCCAGTTCTACGTTGTCATGAAAGCTTGCCCTGAATATGAATTTTTCTCCCCTTCTGATACTGCCGCACTGTTTAGGGAATGCGCTTGCGGCAGTAATGTCGATTTCCGGGTAACTGGTATCCACCTCAGCACTATCTTTTTTACAGCCTGACAAGAAGTATCCGGCGATGAGAATACCTGGAATAATGTACTTTTTCTTCATTATAATATGTGTTTTGTGTTTTTTACTGATAATCAATTACGATCGGAATGCTTTTATGCAGACTAAGGTTATGTAGCTTATTCTCATAGATGAGTACAAAATTGTACTTCCCTGACTCCCATTTTTTTAGTCCTGTAATTGCTGAGGGCTCAGGGGAGTTGGAATCTCTGTCTGCGCCAATGGTAATGGTGTTGAACATTCCCCAGGAAGGGCTTTCGTTGCTGACAAACCTGCCGATTACTATAGCCTTACTAAAATCAATATGAGCTACTGTTTCAGGATAGTGTTTTGCGCTTTCTTTGATCAGCACAGCGCATAACGTACCTTCGCCCTGTACGTCGTTTACAGTGAAACGCGCTGTTAACACCTCTCCTTTTTTGTAAACTTTATTTTCTTCGGGAACGGTGCGGAGGCTAAAAGCCGGATTAAATGGCAAGTCAGACTGAGCCATAATGTTGAAGTCCTCTTTAATCACTAATTGTGTTCCATTCTGATCTGTTACGATCAGTGAAAAGTCGTACTTACCCTTTGGTGCATCCTTTGGAATATCAAAATGTCGGTGGACATTGGTATTCTTTGCATCCTTGTAACTCTCCCATGCCAATTCAAATTTCCATGGAGCAGTGTAAGTCTCCCCGGCTTTTTGAGTAATCAGGACTTTAACAAGCGCTATTTTATGGCCTGCAAGGATATCGGCATTGAGGTGAAAATCTGCACCAATAATTCCACGTTTGTTATTATTGGTTCCTATTTCTACGTTTGTTGCTGTTGGTTTAGGAAGATTTGGTTCCGCGGTTTTGTACTTACTACATGCACTGAAAATTGCCAGACTTATGAACAGGACAACCATCATTCTTTTTGTTTTCATCATTTGTGTTTCGTTAATGGATTTGATTTTTATTGATTTTAAATGGGATACTGATGGATAAAATGAGATTCCTTCCCGCCTCGGGCAATTCAATAAGCCTGTAAAAACTGGTATGATTTAGATATTTTGTGTTGAGCAGGTTTTGCGCCTGCAGGTTTACCGAGACCGGCATTCCATTTACATTTATTTTTGTTCCGGCCTGAATGTTAAAAATCCCATAACCCTCTGTCTTCTTTTCCGGGGGAACGATACGATGTTGCTTAGCCGTGATCCGGTAATCAACAGAAAAATATGCGTTTGTTAGAGCTTTACTAAGATCAGCGCTATAGGTCAGGTTCAGCAGCAAAGAAGGCGGTGGGGAGAATGGAAGTACATATCCCTTTTTATCTCCCGACAGCTGTTTGGCATAGAGGTATTCGGCAAGGGCTTCTGTACTCAGGTTTTTCAGCAATTTTAATTTAAGCTGCAATTCGGCACCATAACGCATCACCCTGCTTTGTGCGTATTGGAAAATCTGATTTCCTGCACCATAATCATAGTCGTGATCAGCTGTTGGATTTAAATAGATGTAATTCGGAAAGTAGTTATAGAAAGGACTGAAAGCGACCGACCATTTTTCCGCTTTCCAGCTTAAGCCAAGATCTGCCTGATAAGAAAGCTCCGGGGAGAGGTTAGGGTTTCCTTTTTCGTAGCTGAAATAGTGGTAATTTACTCCGTTTGCGCCAAGTTCTTTCGGAATTGGCATTCGGAAACTCTTACCCATGTTCCATTTAAGTTCGAACTGGTCTTTATTAAAGTTGATACCCAGGGAATAAACCAGACTGTTAAAGGTCCTTTTTAAATCCGCAGCTCTGGTTAGATGCTGATAAACCTGTGGATTCCCTGATCCTACAGGCGAAAGAAACCAATCCTGATAATGATCCAGATGGACATTTCCAAAGTCATAGCGCAGGGCTCCATGAACAAACAGGTTATTGTTCAATTTATATTTATCATAAACAAACAACCCTGCGGTAAATTGCCTGAAAGCAGGAACCAGGAAGCTCCAGCCATTGATCTGATTGTTCTGGTATTCGCTGTTTAGACCAAAGTTCAGCTCATGTTTTCCTAACTGAAGCTGATCACTCAGGTTCGCAGCATATACCCGCTTGTCAAACTCACGTTCCAGATCGGATGGTTCCTTCCGATCTGCAGGATAGATTGGAGGCATATAACCATGGTTGACATAGTTACTATGTTCCTGACGAAAATTATGCTGATAACCAAGGTCAAATTTCAGTCTGTGGCCATTGAATTCAAAAACAGTTCTGTTGATCAGCTTAAAATGGTTCACCTCCTGTTTTGGCATCAGGATATCTCTGGAAGAAGCATCATGTAGCCCTGCATCTACCCTTCTGGGTTCCAAACCATGCGCGTTGGCAAAAAAACCGCTTTTTTGATGTACGTTACTGAAATAAAGAACTGAACGGAAAGCTCCTTTTGTGTATCCTGTACTGAAGTGCAGGTCTGTCTCGCGTCCTGCGGTATTTCGTAAATGTCCTTTGTTAAGTGCTACCGCATAATCATAGATATATACTGAATCTGCCGGGACTTTATAATCTCCATAATTCTGATAAGTTATTCTGGAATCAAAAAACCAATACTTCTTTCTGCCATTTAGATTTAACGAAGTACCATACCATCCGTTGTTCGTTTTCCCTATAAAATCAATTGCCCCACCTAAAGAATTTATTGCTGGTGGAAGTGGTGATTTTACGTCGATTACACCCGCTATGGCATCTGAACCATAAACAAATGAGGCGGCACCTTTAATCACTTCTACCTCAGCTGTTGAAAACTGATCTATTTCCAGTCCATGGTCTGCTCCCCATTGCTGCCCTTCATGTTTCATCCCTTTGTCTGTCACCACTACACGGTTAAAGCCCATTCCACGAATAAGCGGTTTAGATTGACCACTACCAATGCCAATGGTTTTGATCCCGGGAAGTCGCTCCAAGGACTTCATCAAACTACCACCAAGGTTCCTCAGGATGAAATCACGTTTTACGGTTTCGACATTCATCGATTCTTCCTGTTGCCTTTTTAAGGCCCGGTTCTCCACGATGTTGACATCTTCCAGCTGATGAAGTGCAGTATTTAATCTGACAATGACGAAAACGGAATCCTGCCGGAGGGAGACTTTTTGGTTATAGAGGGCGAACCCTGCCGCTGAAGCTAAGAGGTAATGGTCTCCTCTCCTGGTCAATTTGAAAGAAAAGCTCCCATCGAAACCTGATTTAACCGACTGGCTTAATCCCATAAGACTTAACTCAACGTCCCTGACGGGCCTTCCCAATGGGCCGAACACTTTTCCGGATAAACGATATTCCTGCGCAAAAAGCGCAGAACAAATGAACAAACTGATGATCAGGAAGCAAATTTTCTTCATAGTAATTGTAACGGCCATAAAAAAGCCATCCTACCGAATCTGTAAGATTCGATTAAAGCAGATGTAAAAGGATATTTTGATAAGTGCCCAGATTTGGGCGAAGCAGCGTTTATGACACTAAAGGAGGCCCCTTGTTGCTAAAACAAAGGACAAGAGTAGAAGATCTGCCTGGCAGGTATAAGCCGCCGTTTACTGGTTGATGAGTGATTACCGCAAAATCATAAAGAACACGGTCGGGTCTTATGGCATTGTTCTTTTGATGCAGGAAATGATCACAGATTTTACAGTGATCTGATTTCATCACTTTAACAATATGAAATGAATCTTCAGAATGATGGTTATGCGTATGATGGTGCAGGTACTGCAAATTTACGATACACAGAAACATCAGCATTATCAGGATGGAGAATGCCTTTGTTAAAGTTGTATGTAAAAAAATTACTTTCCGTTTCAAATCGCAACAAAGTTGCACTATATATCTGCGATTTGCAAAACATTTTCATTTTTTATTAACGGGTAATATAAAAAGCGCGTATTGTCCAGACGATTATTTACCAGACAACACGCGCTTTTTTAATAAAATATGGTTGATATAAACCTGGTTACTTTACCGCTTCATCAAAGGCTGCTTTGGCCAGCTCTGCAATGATCTTATCGACTTCTTTATCATCTTCTTTTGTCATCGATACAAATGCAGAGATGAGCATTTTTTTGCCATTAGGAAGGGTCACAATTCCAATGTCATTGGAACCTGAAATAATCCCCGCTTTATTTACTCCTGAGTTTCCGGTTTTATGGGCAACAACAGTTCCCTGAGGCAACAGGCCTTTAATTTTACCCGGTCCTGTTACGGTTTCTTCCATAATTTTCATTAAGAAATCTCCGGTAGCCTTTTTAAGGACTTTACCTTCCCAGAATTTTTTAAGCAATTGATTGGCCGCTTTTGGTGTAGTCCAGTTCCTGAACTGTACCTGATCATCTTTGTGCATCTCTTCCTCTGTTCCGGTAATAGAGATCTCTTTAATGCCTTGTTTTTTGATAAACTGATGTGCTTTTCCGGTACCTCCGATGAGCCTGAATAAAATGTCACAGCCGTTGTTATCGCTCTCCGAAACGGTGTATTTCAGGATTTCCGATAAAGGCAATTCGACATTTCCATTTGGATATTTATCGCGTATCGGGCTCCAGGTATCCTGAAGCAGGTCGCTTGGTTTGACAAGAATTTTTTGGTCGATACTGAATTTACCTTGGTCTACCTGGTTCAACACGGCCAGGGCAAGGTGAAATTTGTAGACACTTTGCATTGGATAATGCTTGTCGCCATTCACAGAGACGACTTTCTGGTTTTCCAAATACAATACGGAGAAGCCTACATCAGCTTTTTTAGTCCTGACGATGCTGTCCAGTTTTTGTTGGAGCGGGTTGGTTTGTGCAAATAATGCTGAGGAAAAAACGGATGCCGTCAGCGTTAAAAATAAAAAGGAATTACGTTTCATGTGACAAAGTTAATGTCTTTATGCATTAACTCTCCTTCTAACGTGTATGGCTTTAAAATATTCTGATATACTTAAACTTTTGTTCCCCTTTATGATGATGCTGATTTTTTGTGATGCTCATCATTTCTGATTAAAAGGAATTTTGCCTTATTTGCAGCGTTTAACAGCTGATGATGAATGTAGGAATTATAGGACTTGGTGATATGGGTAAAATGTATGCTTTAGGTTTTGCTAAAGCAGGTTATACCGTTTATGGCTCCGACCTTCCACAGCGGAGAGAAGAATTAAATGAAACGCTAAACCCCTATGGGATTACCATTCTGGAGGATGGTAAGGAAGTTTCCAGAATCTGTGATGTGATTTTTTATGCGGTAGAATCGGAAAAGATCGAGCAGGTATTGGCGATGTATGGCAGTTCGACTAAATATGGGGCAATTGTGGCAGGACAAACTTCGGTGAAACATCCGGAGATCACGGCTTTTGAGAAATACCTGCCTAAGGACATTCAGATCATCACCTGTCATTCTTTACACGGACCAGGCTTTGATCCTGCGGGTCAGAAAATGATTGTCATCCCCCACCGGACCAGTAATGAAGCATACCAGCGTATGACCGACCTCCTCTCCTGCCTGGGCTCTGAACTGGTAGAGATGAAAGATTACCGGGACCACGACCGCATTGTTGCCGATACACAGGCTGCCACACACGTAGGGTTTGAAAGTATGGGTACAGCCTGGGCATCGGCCGGCTTCTTTCCATGGGAAAATGCATCCTATCTGGGTGGAATAGACAATGTAAAAATCCTGACCACCCTTCGGATCTTTAGCTATAAAGCGCATATCTATGCGGGTTTGGCGATCCTGAATCCCTTTGCAAGGCAACAGGTGAAACGTTATGCCCAGTCGGAATCGGAACTTTTTAAGATGATGATCATGGAGGAAGAACAGGAGTTCAGAAACCGTCTTTATAAAGTCAGGGATTTTGTTTTTCATGAAAGCAGGAAACCATTGCTTCTGGATGATCAGGTGATGCAGGAATTTTCACTGTCTACCAGTCCGGGGGTACGGAAGGCCAATTCACACCTCAGTTTACTGAGTATGGCCGACGCCTGGTACCATTTACAGATCAACCCTTACGATAACCTGATTTGTCAGACTCCCCCATTTCGGCTGAGGCTGGGAATTGTGGAATACCTTTTCCGGAATGAGGACCTGCTGGAAGAGTCCATCCATGCAGCGCTATTTGATAAGAGCATCCGTGCAGACGACCTGGAGTTTCATTCCGCAGTACGGGAATGGGCATCCATCATCGGCTACGGGGATATGGAGGGCTATAAACAGCATTTTGACCAGACTAAACTGTTTTTCAAGGACAGGCTGGAGCATGGCCGTGAACAGAGTTCAGCGATGATCAAAAGGCTGACAGATCAAAATACTTTTCCTAGTGTTCCTTTTTAAGGTAAGCAATCAGGTCTTCGATAGAGATGATTTTCAACTGGTGTCTGGCGGCGATTTCCATCAGATCCGGTAAACGGGCCATTTCCCCATCTTCTTTCAGGATTTCTACCAATACCCCTGCCGGCTCCATTCCCGCTAAACGGGCAAGGTCTACGGTTGCTTCCGTATGTCCGGGTCTGGCCAATACACCACCTTCTTTAGCGCGTAAGGGAAAGATATGCCCTGGTCTGCCCAGATCAAAGCCTTTTACTTTTGGATCGATCAATGACCTGATGGTTTTTGAACGGTCGGATGCAGAGATTCCGGTGGTACAGCCGCTTCCCAGTAAATCAATAGAAACGGTGAAACTGGTTTCATAAGCGGCAGTATTATCGGTTACCATTTGATGCAGGTTGAGTTCATCACATCTATCTGCCGTTAAAGGAGCGCAAACCAGCCCCCTGCCATGACTCACCATGAAGTTAATCACCTCCGGGCTTGCATTCTCAGCAGCGGTAATAAAATCCCCCTCATTCTCCCGATTTTCATCGTCTACTACAATTATTACTTTACCGGCCTTAATCTCTTCAATGGCTTCGGCAATGCTGTTCAGTTTAACCTGCATGATGTGATATAGATTTAAAATTAGTTGCAAAGGTATCCCGGCCGGATTTCCCGATGTTAGGACTAAGGCTTGCTTTATTGGTACTTTTGCTGTAATTAAGCG
This sequence comes from Pedobacter caeni, assembly GCF_900129215.1. Classification (GTDB taxonomy): domain Bacteria; phylum Bacteroidota; class Bacteroidia; order Sphingobacteriales; family Sphingobacteriaceae; genus Pedobacter; species Pedobacter caeni. The sequence continues at coordinate 1,109,062 of NZ_FQUQ01000001.1, forward strand.
ACAGAAGATGCGGTTTTCCGAAACTCAGCAGGTGTTAATCCCTCCTGTTTCTTAAATTGACGGGAGAAATAAGAAAAGTCTTTAAAGCCAAGCTCAGCTGCGATCTGCCCCACAGTCCAGGGGCCGTGAATGAGCATTCTTTTTGCTTCCAGGAGTACTCTTTCCCGGATGAGTTCCCCTGCAGTTTTTCCGGTGATTTTTTTAGCAATCTCATTTAAATGGGCTGTAGTGATGAAAAGCTGTGCTGCAAAAAAGGAAAGTTTGGTTTCTTTTTTATAGTTCTGCTCGATCAGCTTTCTGAACTTCCTGAAGCTGAAGAGGTTGATATTGTCTGTCTCTATAGATTCTTCTGAAAGCATCATCCTCTGGATCTGAAAAAGAAAAGCAAGCAGGAGGTGCCTGATGACACTGGCCGAACGGTCTTTCCGCCCTGCCTCAAGATGTAGCATGTTTAATATGGAAGCCAGTTCCTTTGATTCGTCCGGGTTTAGGCTAAATGATGGTTTGGAATGACTGTTTTCGAGAAATGACAAGCCCATCAGGATTTCAGGGCTGGCATGACTAAGCGAAAGGAATTCTTCTGTAAACATGATGCTATAGCCTTTCACATTTTCCGATTGCCCCAGTTCATGGATCTGACCGGGAGCTATAAAGAAAAGTGCATCTGAGTCGAGGTCAAAGGTATGCTGATCAATCAGGTGCTGAGCAGGCCCTTTTTCAATCCACAATACCTCGTAAAAACTGTGTTTATGTGGCCATACCATACGCACAGGTTTTCCGATATCTTCAAACCTATCCATCATAAACTGTCCGGGAATAGAAAAAGAAGAGCTAAAATCTTCGAGATGGTAGCTGACGATCATGATCAATACTTTTTGTTAATACCTAACCGATGTCCAATGGATGAGTTTCCCACTGAAATCTCCGCTAAAATAAGACAATAATTCTTCAGCAGATGAAAAACCATCATTTATGGCCAGGGTATTCAGTTGTTCATCGTCCAGCTGATTTTCAGCAACAGTAACGGTATAGTTTTCCCCGGCAGCTTTTCTGATCTCGATTTTCTGAACACCGGTGCAGTGCAGCATCGGGGCAAACTGAAACTCATCTGAGGTATCTTTATAGATGACCATGGTGATTTCTGCGCCTGCATGCCATAATTCATCAGGATCTTTTCTGATCGTATGGATTTTTGGTTCCAGAAATTCGGTGTAAGCATCACCATCCCAGTTCCTGTCGAACTTCTGAATGTGACGTTCCTGATATCTGTAATGCTCATTGTCCAGATGTGAAGAAAGGGCCATGAGGCCCTTCCAGATCTTTTCAATGAAGTAATTCGGTTGGTCATTAATGACCGTTCCAAATGATAATTTCATTCTTTAATGTTGTTATTTAAGCTTAATTGTCTTCATTACGGTTGATGTGACCACCGCCACCACCTTCCGGTTTGTTATCCCTGGTATTTTTCTGTACGGCAATAGCGCCAAACATCGCCAAAAGGAAAGCAAAGGCATAAAACCCTTTTTCGCTTGGCAATAATGTGGCATTCCAAAGTCCAATGGTTAGTAAGACAATGGATAAAAGTGTAGCAAACCAGCTCAATCCATAATAGATGTCTGTTACAGGAATTCCTTCCAGCCTGTCCCTTACACTTTTTTGTACGGATACTACGGCAAACAAGCCAAACATCATGATGGAGAAGTAATATCCTTTTTCGTTGAGTTGCATTTCTGCTCTTGCTAAACCGACGAAATAGCCGATCATTCCCGCTCCAAGGGCGATCCAGGATACTGCGACGAAAGCGTTAGATGTTTTTTGATTCATAGTTTGTGTTTTTGTAACTGTAATTATAATGAATAATCAGATATAATTATTCATTCTGCAAAATATATTTACGGTAATAATTAAGGTACAATACCAGGAATACTTGCTTTAGCTCATTTAAGCATAATAAATTTTCAAAAACAAAACTTATATCGGTTTGTTAAAGAGATACATTTAAAACATATCTTATGAAAAAATTATTCTTAACTGCTAGTCTATGTGCCGGACTATTATTTGGCGCAAAAGCACAGATACAAAAAGGTAATGTATTTGTCGGTGCCTCCCTTTCAGATATTAGTTTTGGTCTGGATAAACCCAATACATTCAGTTTCAATATCAATCCAAAAGCAGCCTGGTTTATACAGGATGGGCTTGCCATTGGTGGTGAAGTGGATTTTGGTCTGACTACTCAAAAAGGTGGCGGAACAGGCATTAACTATGGCATTGGTGCTTTGGGAAGATACTTTGGCGCAACCGGAGCAAACGAAGTGGTGAAAAACTCAAGGTTCTTTGGTGAGGCAACTGTAGGTGTTAACGGAATTAATCCTGCTGGTCCTGTTGGAAATACCAATGGACTGGGTTTTAGTTTTGGTCCGGGTTTCACTTACTTTGTGACGCCAACTATCGGACTGGAAGGATTGCTAAAGTATAACGGTGTTGTCGGATTTGGCAGCAGTGCTTATGCGCATAAATTAACACTTGGTGTTGGTTTCAGCATTTACCTTCCTGGAAAAAGTACAGCAAGAAAAGTACAGAAAGATGTGAACTAACGTATACTTTCTTTTATAGCCTGTATAAAGGGGCAGTTGCTTTCGGTCGAAAGCAACTGCCCCTTTTCTTTTGATAGGATTTTCTTTTATAGCATTACCTAAACTTTTTCTTCCTGTAATCCTCCTTCTATAAAACTGGTAATCCGATTCCTAATCCCCCAAATTGTAGAATAATTCTACAATTAAAACAGATGAATAAATAGTTAAGTGTCTAAAAATCAGAACTGTGCCAGAAAATGTTTATTACGGCATCATTATTAAACCTACCCTAAACGTAATTAACAAGAATATTAACTGAAATACAACGAATATGAAAAAGATCATTTTATCAGCAGCATTTTTAGCTTTCGCAGGATTAACAGCAGCAAACGCAAGTGAAGTAAAAGAACCAGTAGCCATTACCGTTAAACAGGATAGCGTTACTAAAGCACCAGTTGAGTTGAAAGATTTACCTGAGCCGGTTAAAGCAACACTACAAACAGAACCCGTTAAAGCATGGACACCAACAGCTGCCTTCCTGGTAACGAATGCGGATAAATCTACTTACTATCAGATCGATATCAAAAAAGGTGAAGAAACAGCTTCAGTAAGATTAGATAAAGACGGTAAACCCGTAAAATAACGACAAGTTATTTCTATATATGCTATGAAAGAGCCGGATACGTCCGGCTTTTTTGCGTATAAGACATTTTATAAATTGATCCGCCTATTTCTCTAATTCGGTCGCCTTTTTCTACAACTCAGTCAGTTTCCTCCCCTCGTCACCCTGTGTATGGAATAATTTTGAAGAAATTATAAACCAATAAACAGAAATGAAAAAGGGAAAAAATATCATCATCTGGTTATCCTCCATAACCGGAATATTATGCTTTATTGTCTATGTTCTTCTTGACAATAAAGCTGCAGCCGACAGTGAGATAAAAAAAGACCTCAGCCCTGTCTCCTATGCGGTCTCTGCTGCTTATGCAACAGAAACAGAGGTCCCTGGCGCATCGGTATTCAGGGGACATATCGCCGCCAAAAACATCGTCAATATCTTTAGTGAAGGTGAAGGAAAACTGACCAGTTCTGCTATTCTGCTGGGTAGAAAGCTGAGCAAAGGCGAGGTGATCGGGCGGATCGACAAGACCATCAGGACCGCAGCCAATCAAATCAATGTATTGGGACTGGCAAAAGCAAAAACAGATTATGAAACGGCCAGGAGAAATGCAGCCCGGTTTGAAGCTTTGTTAAAAGAAGACAATGCTTCTTATGTGGAAGTAGAAAATGCCCGTTTACAGCTGAGCTCCGCGGAAATGCAATTGAAAACTTATCAGCAGCAGCTGACCATTTCCAACAAAGAAGTGGGACAGCTGAACGTTGTATCGCCCGCAAATGGAATAATTGTAGAGAAAAAATCAAATCCCGGTGATTATATCAGCCCTGGAACACTGCTTGGCGTGATTGCAGAAATGGACCATGTGCTGGTTAAAGTATTTGTTCCGGAACAGCTCATTACAAAAATACAGGTAGGCAGAACGGTGAGCATCCGGCCTGATGTTTATGTGAATACCAGCCTGAAAGGAAAAATTAAAACCATTATTCCACTGGCCAATGAAGCCAAAGCTTTTCCGGTGGAGATTGAAATCCCCAATCCTGAAACCACACCATTGATGAGCGGAATGAATGTTTCTGTCCATTTTAATGAAGATCTGTTCTCTAAAGCCCTCACCATTCCAAGAACAGCCTTATTGAGAGATGTTAAAGGAAACTATGTATATGTGATCGATTCCAGGAAAAATCCCCTGCGAAAAACAGTGGTTCCGGGCAGAGATATCGGGACTACGGTTGAAATCAAAGAAGGGCTGAAAAAGGGTGATCTGGTGATCAGCTCCGGCCAGGGAAATATCGAACCTGGAAAAGTATTGAAATCTTATACCTTAAATTAAAGCATCATGTCTATCACAGGTTTGGCCATCAAACGCCCTATCATATTTCTGGTCTTTTTCATCCTATTGGGAGGACTTGGCTTTATTGCCTACAAAAATTTAAAATACGAGTTGCTTCCTGATCTGGCAACTCCTTATGTAACGATTCTGACCAGCTATCCGGGTGCTTCACCTAAGGAAGTTGAAAACAGTGTCACGAAGAAGATCGAAGAAAGTCTGGGATCGGTCACTAAAGTAAAAAAACTGAGCGCCACTTCATCAGAAAACCTGTCTGTTGTTACGTTGGCATTCCTTGCAGATGCCAATGCAGATCAGGCTGTTCAGGATGTCCAAAGGGCGCTGAGTGGTGTACTTGCAGAAATGCCCACAGGCGTTAAAACCCCATATATCGACAAGTTTAACATCAATGACCTTCCTGTACTACGGCTGGGCATCACCTCCGGTTCTACTTCTGCTGCGCTATACCAAACGATTAAGGATAAGATCAAACCACGTTTGGCTCAGCTTAAAAGTGTGGGCAGGATTACCATACTGGGAGGGGAACAAAATGAAGTAAAAATCTGGATCGATCCCGATAAAATGGCCAGTTACCAGATTTCGAATATAGAACTGGTAGAGGCCATCCGTAAGAATAACAACGATGTTCCCCTTGGAAACATCAAAGATACTGATGCGGAACTGAGCATCAGAATGGCGGGAAAAATTACCGATCCTGCCCTGGTAGCTGATTTGCCCATCCGCATTTTTCCTGATGGCAGCGCAATCCGTGTCAAAGATGTGGCCCGTGTAGAAAATGCAGCCAAAAGTATCGAAGTGCTGAGCAGACTGGACAATGCCCCTTCTATAGGATTATTTGTGAACAAACAATCCGGTGCAAATGCCGTAGATGTTTCTGAGAAAGTAAGAGAGGAACTGAAATTGCTGGAAGAAGAATACAAGGATATTCAATTGAAATTCAACATTGCTCAGGATAGCAGTGAGTTTACGCTGAATGCCGCCAAGGCAGTGTATACCGATTTCTTTATCGCCATTATACTGGTGGCTTTGGTGATGCTGGTATTTTTGCACAGTCTCCGGAATGCAGTTATTGTGCTGATTGCGATTCCAACCTCACTCGTGACCGCCTTTATCATGATGTATGTGATGGATTACTCCCTCAACCTGATGACTTTGCTGGCCATGAGTCTGGTGATCGGGATTTTGGTGGATGATAGCATCGTGGTCTTAGAGAACATTTACCGCCATATGGAAATGGGCAAAGAAAAAGTGCAGGCTTCTTTAGATGGCAGGAACGAGATTGGCTTTACCGCACTGTCGATTACACTGGTGGATGTGGTGGTGTTTTTACCAATGGCATTGGTTCCCGGCCTGGTTGGAAGTCTGGTGAAACAGTTTTCCCTCGTGATTGTGGTCTCTACCCTGACCAGCTTATTTGTTTGTTTCACCCTCACCCCTATGCTGGCTTCCAGATTTGCAAAATTAGAACACCTGAGCAATGCTTCATTTTTCGGGAAAATCGGTCTTTTCTTTGAAAACAAAATCAATGATTTGATTGATTGGTATACCCGGGTGCTTAAAATCGCATTGCAACGTAAAATGGCTACTTTACTGATTACCATGGGCTTGCTCATCGCTTCTGTAAGCCTGGTGCTCACAGGCATTGTAGGTTCTGAATTTACACCAACCACGGATAAGGGTGAACTGTCCTTATTGATCGACATGCAGCCGGGAACGAAACTGTCGGCTACCGACGATGCAGTGCAAGCCGTAGAAGCAAAATTAAAATCAGTACCTGAAATCACCAAACTGTTTACCAATGTGGGGTATCAGTCGGATGGTTTTGGCGAAAATAACAGTGGAAATGTAGCGTCCATCAATATCTCCTTAAAACCAGGAAAGGAACGGAGCAAATCCCTTAATGACCTGAGCAGGGAAGTTCGCGCATTGGCGATGGAAGTGCCCGGTGTAAAGGCCAGGGTTTCCCCTATCGGATTATTTGGGGCCAATGATGCGCCGATTCAGATCCTTTTATCCGGAAATGAACGGGACAGTGTTTTTGCTGCTGCCGGACAGCTCATGGGCATTATGCGTAAAACTGCTGGTGTGGTCACGCCCCGCATGTCCTCAGAAGAAGGCAAACCGGAAATTGAGATCGAGATCAATCGTGAAAAGGCGGCTTTGTTAGGCCTGGACCTGGGAATGGTTGGTGCCAATATGAGAAGCGCCATTAATGGTTATGATGAGCTGAAGTTCAGAGGTACTGCAGAAGATGTGAATGTGAGGATTCAATTGCAGCAGGACCAGAATAGCCATACCGCTATGTTGCCAAAATACAGCTTCAACAATGATAAGGGAGAATTGGTTTACCTGGACCAGTTCGCGAAAGTAGTCCTGAAATCCAGTGCCACCAACCTTCAGAGGAGGGCAAAACAAGCGAGCCTTGTATTGTTGTCGCAGGTAACAGGAAGACCAGTTGGTGATGTTGGTGAAGACATTAAAGCTACCGTGGCAAAAATTAAAGTCCCTGCTGGTGTAAAGATCTCTTACGAAGGTGATCTGGAATTGCAGGGCGATGCCTTTACCCAGCTTGGGCTTGCACTGCTCGCTTCATTTACCCTCGTTTACCTGATCATGGTTGCATTGTATAACAATTGGGCATACCCGTTTGTGGTCCTGTTTTCTATCCCTGTGGCTGCTGTAGGTGCATTTTTAGCACTTGCCCTGACAGCAAAAAGTCTCAATGTGTTCTCTATTCTCGGTTTGATTATGATGATGGGACTGGTGGCTAAAAATGCCATCCTGCTGGTGGACAGGACGAATGAGGCCAGAGCAGAAGGTAAATCGCTCATGGATGCTTTACTGGATGCAGGAAGTACACGTTTAAGGCCTATTTTAATGACTACCCTGGCCATGGTGATCGGAATGTTGCCACTGGCCCTGGCAAAAGGTGCTGCTGCAGAAATGAACAGCGGACTGGCCTGGGTATTGATCGGCGGACTGAGCAGTTCTATGTTCCTTACTTTATTTGTAGTACCTGTAATTTACGATCTGATCACCAAGATGTTAGAAAAAACATCTGAAAAAAAAGAATCTGGTGGAGCAACCTCAGGTGGCGAAGCAGCGCCGGCCAAAGTTGGTCCTGCTTTGACTGGCCTTGCAAAAATAACCGGGGTATTTTTCTTGCTGCTTTTTGCAGGAAATATGGCCATGGCGCAAAACCGGAAGCTGAGCCTGAAGGAGGCATTAGATAAAGGGCTGTCTGAAAATATACAGATTAAACAGGCGGAGCTGGAAGAGCTGAAGGCCAGACATTTCAAGGCGGAAAGCAAAGGGAGTTTATACCCTGATGTTTCTGCCTCGGGTGAATATTTCAGGAATGTGAAATCACCGGTCATGTTTTTCCCGACTGTTGGCGTTGCCCCTGATGGCAACTTAATACTGGATGATAAAAATCTGACTCCGATAAACGCAGCCTCAAAGAACTCTTATTCCCTTACCGGAACGTTGACCATGCCTGTTTTCAACAGAGAAATTTATAAAGAGATAGCAGCTGCAAAATGGGATGAACAACTGAGCAAAGTGAATACGCTGTTGTCAAAAACGCAGTTGGCTGACGAAATCAGAAGGGCCTATTACCATGTTCTGGCAACTGAAGCAGGAAAAACACTGGTTAAACAATCGATTAAGCGGGCAGAGTTCAATCTAAGAAACAGCCGGAACCTCGTGAAACAAGGAATGGCTGTACCGGCAGATACCTTATCGGCCTTTATCAATCTGGAGTCCATGAAAATCAATGAACTGAGGTCGGATAATGAAATCCGGCAATCAAAGAATTTCCTGAAAAACTTAATTCAGCTACCATTGGCAACAGAAATTGACTTGACTGACGACTTGAAGGTGGATGCTGCTCCATTAACAGCAGCAGGTCCATTGGCTTTAGGGGATAGTGTTCTCCTTGAAAACCGTCCGGAAATGATCAGAAACAGCATTCAGATCAAGGCTGCGATGAATCAGATTGAACTGCAGAAAAGTAAATACCTGCCGAGCCTTAATTTCGTCAGTCAGTATCAGTTGCAGACCCAGGCAGATAATTTCAGGTTTGGGGATTACAGATGGCCAAACAGTATGTTTGTGGGCCTTCGGTTAACGGTCCCTATTTTCTCCGGATTTAAAACAAGTAACCGGGTAAAACAAGCCCAGGCCAGTGCAAAGATTGCTGAGCTGCAAAAAATAAAGCTGAATCAGGACATGTCCCTGGAATTGCTGAATGCGAAGAACAACCTGAAGACCAGCTGGCTGGAATGGGAACATCAGGGAAAAATTATTCCTTCGGCAGAGCGGAACCTTCAGCTGATTAGCAGCAGGTGGCAAAAAGGTGTGGTGAAATATTATGAGGTTGCAGATGCAGAGTTAAGCCTGATTCAGGTTAAAAACAACCATTTACAAGCGGCCTATGCCTATTTGATGGCCCAAACAGCCTATCTGAAAGCCATTAATCAACTTTTTTAAAGATGATGAAGCGATCGCGTACAGGCGCATGATCGCTTCATTACTTATAAAAGACCATGATATCCTGAAAAAATATATTCAATGCTGTTGTTGATTCTCGTAGTTTTGTTTGTGATCCCGTTTAAAACCATAAGACCTTAATTCTGATGCAAAAGTTAACCTACCGGCTGTTTAGATTGTACGGATACCCTTTTCTGACGGTGATCATTTACCTGATGTTTTTTTTCATGACCAGTGAGGATCATGCGAAGTCCTATGCTGATTATTCGCTTTACGATTATTGTCTGGAGGCATTTTACCTGGGTTATTTTGTCATCGTGACGATAGAATCGTCGATTCTGATCACAAGGACCCTCAACCAGTTTTTACCCTGGGAAAAATCACCGATCAACCGTTTTCTTCTGCAGCTGATGATTCAGATCGTGCTGCTAACGGTGATGTTCTATGGAACATCGATGTTGATCCAGGCGGTTTCGTTGAGTGCTTTTGAATTTCTGACAGAGTTGCTGATCCGTCAGGCCCTTGTCCTCGGTGTACTGATTTCTTTATTGAGTACTGCCGCTTTTACGATAGACTATTTTTTACACAAATGGACTGATGCAGAGCTGGAATCAGTTAAATTGAAGCAATCGGTAACGCAGGCGCAGCTGGATGCCTTAAAAGCACAGATAGACCCCCATTTTTTATTCAATAATTTCAGCACGCTGACCGCTTTGATCGAAGAAGATAAAGACATTGCGGTTAAGTTTCTTCAGCAGCTTTCTTCTGTATACCGGTATTTGCTCTCCAACCGGAGTCAGAGTGTCATTGCGTTGAAAGAAGAGTTGTCTTTTATCAGGTCCTATTTCTTTTTGTATGAGATGCGTTATGGGGACCGGATTGCATTACTGATAGATATTCCTGATGGAATGCTGGGTTCAGGGATCGCTCCGATCACTTTGCAATTGCTGATAGAAAATGCGATTAAACACAATGTGATCAGTGCATCTGAACCGCTGCACATCCGGATATACGGATTGGAAGACCATCTTTTTGTAGAAAATAACATCAACCTGAAAACCCATGTAGAGTTAAGCTCTAAGATGGGTTTGAAAAATATTGAAGAACGCTACCTTTTGTTATCGAATAAAACCCCTATTGTTCTTCAGACTCCAGATCGCTTTCAAGTTAAAATCCCCCTGCTGCCCTATGACCATAGATAGTTTAATTATAGAAGATGAATTGCCCAATGCCAGGCGATTGGAAAAGCTGCTCAATGAATCCGCTTATTCCGTTCAGATCGTTGGACGGTTGCAGACCGTAAAAGAGGCCATCATCTGGCTAAAGAGCAATCCTGCCCCTTCCCTGATTTTCATGGACATCAGGTTAAGCGATGGGCTGAGCTTCGAAATTTATAAAAACGTGGAGCTGCAGGCACCTGTGATTTTTACTACAGCTTATGATGAATACGCATTGCAGGCATTTAAGGTCAACAGCGTGGATTATCTGTTAAAACCAATCGATAAAGAGGCCCTGGAGCAGGCGCTTCAAAAATTCAGCATGCAACAGCGCAAACCGGATTATGAGTCGATGATGCAGTTGTTTGGTCAGATTCAATCAAAGCAGGTCATTTACAGGTCCCGTTTCCTCGTGACTTTCAGGGATCAGCTGATTTCTATTGCAGTGGAAGACATTGCTTATTTCGGTTCAGCATTCAAAACCACATTTCTGGTGACACATAAGGGAGAGAAACACTATATCAGTCAGACGCTGGAAGAATTGGAAAAAGAGATTAATCCTTCGTTATTCTTCAGGATCACCAGGCAATATCTGGTTTGTAATGCTGCGGTAGGTAAAATCCATATATTTTTTAATGGTAAGCTCAAGGTAGAATTGCGGCCTCCTGCGGAAGAAGAAGTGGTGCTGAGCAGGGATAAATCCATTGCTTTTAAAGAGTGGCTGGACAAATAAACCAGTTCGTCTATCCGGATAGAATGATATCTTTGAGGCCAAACTCAGGGAGATTATCATTTATTCTTATTTTCAATGATCAGCACTTTTCTAACGTCATTTAACATTTTCAGCCCTTCAGAGATTTCTGCTTTCGAAGAAAAGACCGCATTAAGGTCCATCAAAAAAGGGGAGTTCTTAATTCAGGAAGGTCAGTTTTGTAAGGAGGTCGCTTTTCTTAAAAGTGGCATTCTGCGGTCTTTCTTCAGCCCTGAATCCGGAGAGGAGATCACCTATTGTATCACTTTTCCCAACACCCTGACAACGGCATATTCTTCATTTATTACCGGAGCGCCTACTGTAGAGAATATTCAGGCGGTATCATCAGCCGAACTGGTGGTTGTTCAGAAGGCAGATCTGGACCTGTTGTCTCAGTCCAGCCTGAACTGGACCAGGTTCCTTAAAATGATTGCCGAACAGCAATATCTGGAACTGGAAAAGCGGTTATTCAGTTTTCAGAAAGAAAAGGCTAAGAAAAGGTATATGGATCTTCTGGAAAACCAGCCTGTATATGTTCAGCAAATCCCTTTGCAATACCTGGCCTCTTATCTTGGCATCACACCGAGGCACCTGAGCCGCTTAAGACGGGAAGTGACTTTGTAGTAGAAAAAGGCCTCGTTTTATAGACAAATGTCCTGTAGCCGGAATGCGCATCAGGATACCTTTGCCCTGAACAAATAAATATCAGGACAAAATGAACAAGATTCTAATTATAAACGGACATCCCAACCCGGAAAGTTTCAACCATGCACTCGCAGAAGCTTATAAAGATGGGGCCATAAAAGCTGGTGCGACCATTTCCCGGATCAATATCGGCGAACTTGATTTCAACCCAAACTTACAATACGGCTATACCAAAAGAATGGACCTAGAGCCGGACTTGCTGGAAAGCCTGGAAAAGATAAAAGCAGCAGATCATCTGGTCTGGATACATCCTGTTTGGTGGGGAGGCCCTCCCGCAATAATGAAAGGCTTTCTGGACCGGCTGTTCCTTCCCGGACTAACCTATCAATATAAGGAGAATTCCATGTGGTGGGACAAATTGCTGACCGGTAAGACCGCCAGAATCATTACGACACTGGATCAGCCAGGCTGGTATTACCGGCTGATGTATGGAAGGCCAAGCGTAAATCTATTGAAAAAGAGTACGCTGGAGTTCTGCGGGATTAAACCCGTAAAAGTAACCTATGTTGGTATCATCAAAACTGCACTGCCAGAGCAAAGACAAAAGTGGATCAATCAGATCTACCAGTTGGGTGTGCAGCAACGCTAACCGGTCAAACCTTTCACCTTTTATATTTTTAAATTATGCCCAGAGTAAAAGTCCAGAGGAAGGCGTTGACCATCGATATGACGGCCATGACCGATGTTTCCTTCCTCCTCCTCACCTTTTTCATCTTAACTGCCACGGCAAAACAACCGGATCCCCTGGATGTAAAAATTCCTACATCCACCTATACGATTAAGGTGCCTGATAAGGACATTGCATTGCTGACCATTGGGAAAGGGAAAGTGTTTTTTGAAGCCACTGGTCAGGACATTAAAATTGCGATGCTGGAAAAGATTGGTACACAATATAAAATCGGGTTCAGTGCTGAAGAGAAAAAAAGATTCAGCGTAATTGGTTCTTTTGGTGTGCCCGTTCAAAGCCTGAAGGCTTATATCATGATGGATGGGGCAAAACGGACTGCCTCAGGTCTGGAAACAGGTATCCCGGCTGATTCTGCAAACAACCAGCTGGCAGATTGGGTATTACATTCCAGGCAGGCTGTTGCAGAACTGCATTCCACAGCGATGAGGGTCAGTATTAAAGGAGATGCCAATGAAGAGTACCCCGCTGTAAAAAAGATCATCGACATCCTGCAGAAACAAAAGATCAATAAGTTTAGTCTTTTAACCAATGCAGAAGCTGCTCCATAAGATACGAGCATAAAAGCTGCTACCTTAAGCCACAAAGTGTAGCACATCTCTACAGTTAATTTAACCTCTTATTTTACAAATAGCTGTTTATCAATGCTATGCCACACCTGATTTGTTCTGGCATCATTATTAAACATAGTCTAATCGTAATTAACAAGAATAATAACTGAAATACATAAGATATGAAAAAGATCATTTTATCAGCAGCATTTTTAGCATTCGCAGGAATCTCAGCAGTAAACGCAAGTGAAGTAAAAACTCCGGTAGCAATTACCGTGAAACAAGATAGCACTACAAAAACTCCGGTTGAATTGAAAGATCTTCCGGAAGCAGTAAAAACTACTTTGCAAAGTGAACCAGTTAAAGCATGGACTCCGGTTGCAGCTTTCCTGGTAACTAACGCAGACAAAACCAAATATTACCAGATTGATGTGAAAAAAGAAGCAGAAACTGCTTCCATCAAAATTGGTGAAGATGGTAAAGTAATTCAATAGGTCCCTATTGAGCAATCAATGTATGTTTAAAAAAGGGGTCGGAGTAATCCGGCCCTTTTTTTTTGCTGTTCTTTTTATACTGCTCTTCTGATGAGAAATGCATTGTCAAGATGCTCCATCCCGATTTTGGGGTAATAGCTCATCGCTGTTGGGGCGGATAACAACAACAGCATCGACTCCTGCCCTATGCATTCTTTTGTCAGCGCCACCAGTTCCTTTCCTATTCCGCTTTTTTGATAGTCCAGATGAACAGCCAGATCTGAAAGGTAACAGGAATAACAGAAATCTGTAATTGATCTGGCAATCCCCACCAGGTTATCGCCATCCCAGGCGGAAACGATCACATTGGAGTTCTCATACATCTTGTGTATTCGCTCAAAATCCCCTGTAGGTCTGCTTAAGCCCGAACTTACATACAATGCAATAATTGCAGCAGTATCCGGACAAAGGTTAGTTTTATAAGTAATGTTCCTCATATTTCGTTTTTTTTATTCAAAAGTACAGGACAGATGGACTACCTTTACTATCCAGATTTAAAAAACAGAGTAGTCCAGATGCTTCCATTTACCACCCTCCTCTCCATCGACAAAGAATCTCCGCAACCGATCTTTCTACAGATCGCAAACAATGTGGTGAACATCATCCGGGAAGGACAAATCAAACCCGGAACGATGCTTCCCGGTACCCGTGAGCTGGCTAAACTTTTGAACATTCACCGTAAAACCGTCATTGCCGCCTACGATGAGCTCTATGCACAAAGCTGGATCGAGGTGATCCCCAGAAAAGGTGCCATGATTGCACAGAACCTGCCGGATTTAAAACCACAGCGCTGGAACGAGCCCAGATCGGGTTCCTATGGAGAATTTCTGGCCGCCCCTTTTTATCAGATGGAAACACATACGCCTATTGTATCTGTCCCTGGATTGAGGTCTCCGGAGTTCATCATCGATGGAGGATATCCGGATTCCAGGCTGGCACCATTGGATTTGCTGAACAGAGAATATAGAAGCAGGTCGAAACTGGCTTCGGCCAGGAAATGGCTTCCGGGATCTTTAGGCGGAGGATCTCCATTACTCAGAGAAGCCCTGGTCGCTTATCTTCTGGAAAGCCGCGGACTAAACATTGAGGCACAGCATACCATGACCACCCACGGTGCTCAGATGAGCATTTACATTGCTGCCAGTTTATTACTCCAGGCCGGAGATGCGGTTATCGTAGGCGATCCGAGCTATTTTATGGCAAATATGGTATTCGAAAAGCTGGGTGCCCGTCTGGTTAAAGTTCCGGTAGATGCCTGGGGAATGGATATGGATGCCGTAGAGCAAGCCTGTAAAAAGCAGCAGATCAATGTGCTTTATGTGATTCCACATCACCATCATCCGACCACAGTAACTTTAAGTCCACAGCGGCGAATGAGGTTGCTGGAACTTTCCAGGAAGTATAACTTTGCCATTATTGAGGACGACTATGATTACGAATTTCATTATAACTCGGCCCCCTATCTTCCACTCGCCAGCAGTCAGCATGAAGGAAGAGTGATCTACATCGGCTCTTTTTCTAAATCTATTGCTTCTTCCATAAGGATCGGCTTTATGGTGGCTCCTGCCGATTTTATCCGGCAGGCCATTCAAATGCGGATGATTATCGATCTGAGAGCGGATCATGTCCTGGAAGACGCACTTGCGGCACTGATTCAAAACGGAGATATCGGCCGCTATTTAAAAAAGGCAAATAAAGCCTATTTCGACCGGCTGAATAACCTCTGCACACTATTGGACCAGGAGCTGAAAGGAATCGTCAGTTTTGAAAGACCTTCGGGCGGAATGGCGATCTGGGCAAACTTTAATGAAGCTTATCCACTGGCTAAAGTTGCAGATGCTGCGATAAGCAAAGGATTGTACATTAGTTCCGGTATTCATTATCATGGCAATCCGCAGCATAACAATTCCATCCGGATGGGTTTTGCAACGATGAACATAGCAGAGATGAATGCAGCAATTGAAATCCTTTGCAAGGTGTTAAAAGCTAAAATATAATGTAGCTTTGGGCTTTCTAACATCCGGTATGACAAAAACGCCCCATCAATTGACAAAAGGAAAATATGTGTTCTTTGGTACTCCTCAGCAGCAACAGGGTGAGAATGTATTGGTACCATATTTTACGGCGACTGGATTGTGTCTGACCGAAAATGAAGGCCTGATCTCCGGCAAGGTGGAACAGTTTGACATCAGTCACCTCATTTCCAAAAGGTCCGTTTATGTGGATAGCGAACGGTCCATAGAAGCTCATAAATTGTACACCTGGCCGGCAAAACTGGGTGATCCGAATGCCTGGGCAGAAAGCAAACGTATATTTTTTGAAGATCACCTGATCGATCATCCAATGGAGATTCTCTTTGAACTGGAAGAAAACCAGGTGAGCTGGAAATACATCAGTCCGCAGGATTTTTCTGAAGCAGCGGCAATGGCCTCCACTTCTCCTGAATTTAATGAAATCAATAGCGGGCTTTCTTTAAAAGACAAGGTTAAGGGCTAAATACAAAGTTAAAGCGCCTTGAAAACCATGCTGTTCTTTTTAACGGGCTTCAACTAAACAGGTTAGCTTTTCTAAGCTCATTTCATTTATTTTATTCTTGATATTATTGTTTAACAGAATTGTTAAATCAATGCCATTTAACGGTTATCGCAATGCCATATCCGCGATTTGGGCTTTTGAGGACGTGTTTTTAAAACTAAGTTTGACAGAAACAATAAGATTCCTCAATGAGAGTATTTGTCGCACCGATCATGATTGCAGTTATGGGATTCTCCAGCTGTAATAGTTTTGAATATAGTCCCAATCAGACTTTTGACAGGAATTCCTACAGAGATATTAACGCCGGCAACCTGAAGCGTCTGGGTGATGGTAGGAATGACGATACGGTACGTTTCATCTTAACGGGTGATACCCAGCGATCGCGCGATGAGACGGTTCGTTTCACGAAGAAAATCAATGAAATGCCGGGGATAGACTTTGTCGTAGTGGCCGGAGACATTACAGAATTCGGTGTATTACAGGAAATGGAATGGATCAGCCGCAGCTTAGCCAAACTAAAGCCGCCTTATGTGGCGGTGATTGGAAATCATGACCTGACCTCCCGTGGAAGAGATGCTTTCACGACGATGTTTGGCCCCCTGAATTATTCCTTTATCTATGGAGGAATAAAGTTTGTATGCCATGATACCAATAGCAGAGAGCATAAATTTAATGGGCAAACACCCGATATCCCCTGGTTAAAAGCAGAAATGCAGCCTCAGGAAGGCGTGAGCAATTATGTGGCGATTTCTCATGTTGCCCCAAATTCGGATGATTTTGATCAGGCGCTGATTAAAGGGTATACGGATAACTTTGCCGCGGTTCCGGGTTTTCTGGCTTCCCTTCATGCTCATGCTCATAATTATCAGCTTTTTTATCCTGATGATTCCGGAATCCCTTATTACATCACCAGTTCAATGGGAAATGAAGAATTTTTATTAGTTGAAATCATAAATCACAAAGCAAGTTTTGAACGCATCCCTTTTTAAATCAGCGTATATCGCCATATTTCTGATCGCAGCGACGATGAAGGTCTCTGCGCAAAATTTAAAGTTTCTGATCCCCGACAATGCAATTGTACAGTTTGCGGGAAGTATCGGCTATTTTAGCGTAGGTGCAGGTTATGATTTATTCAAAAATAAAAGAGGGATCCTGGATTTCAATTATGGTTATGTTCCCGCCTCTAAAGGTGGTGAACTAAACATTGTGACCGCTAAAATTGCCTATCGGGTTTATGAGATTAAGCTGAAGGAATGGGGGAAGTTCTACCCTTTTATTCCGGGCTTATTTCTCAGTTATACTTTCCATCCGGAACTCTCTTACCGCTTTAACAGAAACAGGTATCACCCTGACTATTACCATTGGTCTGAAGCAATGAGGCCACATTTATCCATTGCCAATGAGATTGAGTTTAACGGAGAAAAGTTACTTAAAGGATCAGGAATAAAGGCGGTCAGTGTGTACACCGAGCTCAATACCAACGATTATTACCTGATCAATTACTTTCAAAACACCTCAGAGCTCAACTTAGGGGATATTTTTAAGCTGGGTATCGGCCTGAGGTTGAAATTTTAAGGTTTTATTCGTTTTAAGTCTTTATTCTCCCACCAGGGTAACCAATGCCACCCTTCCCCCTTCTTCGGCTGAAAACAGAATTTTCTTGCCCTGGGTGAGTTCTACAAATCCGCCAACCGGGATGTCTGTTTGTTCTGTTACATCCCTTAAGGAGGTCAACGTCTGGTTAACCAGCACCCACTTGTCATTGTGTTTCACAAAATACCCTGCAGGTGCTTTATCCACCTCTGTTAGCTTTTCATTCCTCACGATGTTCCTGTTTACATGCCATGGAAACAGGTATTGGTTGGTATAGACCATTAACCGGTGCTGTTCTGGCCGGTAAGCTCCTTCGGCAGATTTAAAATATAAATCCAGGACTGGTAAAGATCCGGAATGCAGCTGGCCACAGAAAGGGCATTTTGGTTGGGTAGTATTGTCGAACACATACCACTTTTGCTCACATGCAGGATTACTGCAGGGCTGTAAAAGATCGCTGGTCTTCATCAGGGCTTGTTCCCAGATGTCTGCTGCAGGCCGGGATGCCGGATGATGAAGGCCGGTGACGAAAGCCTGGTCAAACAATTCCTTGAGGTAAGGCCCTGTAAGTGTATAAGGCAATTTATCTACATCTCCCCAGGGTTGTTCCCATTTTGAGAGCTGACTGGCTTTAGGCCGGTTGCTGAGGTCTGTGGGATGTTCTATAAACAAGGCGTTTTTCCCCATCGCCAGCAGGTTATCTGTTTCCGGATCAAGATCATGGACCTTTCCTCCCAATAGTGGGTGACGGTGTAAAAGGTACATGTAAATCAGAACCGGCAGGGAATGCAGGTCTGTTTCCCTTCTGGGAAGTTTGCGTTCCGGATCTGTTTTGTTCAGGTGTTTGGTAGCCATTACTTCAGGCGCAATGAATTCAGCTGTACCAATTACTTCTGCCGGAAATAAACCAGGAACCACCAGGCCATCCAGATCGATCATGCAGGCAGATTTGGTAACCGGATCTACCAACACATTATTATAGGAAAGGTCCGAATGAGCAAGCCCCATTGCATGCATCTTTTTAACCCCGCGGCACAGGTTAACGCATACCTGAAGATAACTCATCCAATTACCTAACTCTGAGCTCGCTATCCTCAACGGAAAATTGGGATTTCTGAATTTTGAGCCGGCAAACCATTTGCCGTTTTTCTCTCCTCCAAGGATCAGGTCGTTCTTCTCATAGCCTTTGCTAAAGAAAAATTTAGGGGCGTAAATGGGAACAACGATCCCTGTGAGTCCTTTCCATTCAATCACATCGGTGGGCCAGCGGTATACCTCATTCAGGTAATACTCTCCCGCTTCTTTGCTGCTGATCTGCTGCAAATAATGGCCAGTAATTCTTTTCAGACGTTCTTTTTGGTTATCATCGAGGCGTTCCCTGAAAATGGCGACTACATATTGCTTGTCTACACTAAAGTAAACGTCTTTTAGTCCGCCTTTTTTAGGATCACCGTTATCATAATACTGATATCTTTTGCGGGTATATGGAGATTCTACAGTTACAACAGCCATGGTTAAATTTAATAAATGATCACTAAAGTTCTGTCATCATGATTCCCGGTACTCCAGAAATCCATCCAGGAGGAAAGCTGGGCAGCTACATTTTGGTTTCCTTGCCGGAGATTTACCTGCTGTCCTTCCGGATTGTTTCCTTCCAGATCATCGATCAGTCCTTTCCACATTTTTGGTTGTGCCAGGTTGAAGGTCGTCTCAAATTTGGCATCATAGATCCCATCACTCATCATCATCAGATAAGCAAAATCAGGAACCACCCTGGCAGAGAAACGGGTATAAAAATCGGGATGATCAAATATCTCCGGCATCGTGATGAAACGCGTGGCACCGCCGTACTCTCCTGAGTCCAGGACATTCAAAACATCTGCTTTATCACTATCTATTAAGGCAATAGGGCAATCACCGACACTAAAAGTCAAGATCATCCAACCCTGATCGGAGGCCTTGATCAGACAAAGCGCAAGTGTGGAATGAAGGTCAGAAAGGCTGATATTCATGGATGCAGCCCTTGATGCCAGCTGCTGGTGTACCTGATAGACGGTTGGACTCAGGAAATCTGCAGCCAATTGCTGAAGATCCGTTGTCAGCTGATCTGCTTCGGCTCCGCTGATGTTTCTGGTCTGTCCCTGCAGCTGCTGCCCCAGCGCTTGCCATTCCGTTTCCGGCAGTGCTTTCAGCTGACTGATGGCGCTTTCGCAAGCCAGTTTTGAACCCAATCTGGATAAGCTGGCACTGCCTGCCCCATCAGATACCACCAGAATGCTCCAACCCTGTTTCCCGAGTGTTGCAACCTCATAGTGGTCTTCTCTGAACTTCCCTGTATTGGCATGGGCCCTTCCTCTTTTGGAGGCTGCCACCAGTTCCTTAGTACCAAAAAGCTGCTGCGTAATTTGCTCATCCGCCTTCCACCAGGGATCCTGCGGATCACTCTCCAGGTTTTTCCATAAAGAGCGGGGGTCCGGATTAATGGCAAAAGGAACTTTCTTTTCTATGGTTTCTCCGGCAATCAGAAAGTTGAAAATCAGTTTCAGATCGGCATTTCCCAAAGGGGTTCCGGCTAAGGTATTACTTTCTTTGTGGTAAGCTAACCCTGTATTTTCCAGACCTGTTATATCCGATAAAATCAGCTCAGATGAAGCTTCTTCTCCCAGGTCGATCCATACCTGATAATCCTTCCCAACAGTGGCATTTGGCAATACAATACGTTTCTCCTCCAGGTTTTTTTTCTGTTGGAATAGTTCCCATTTTTCCATTGGCGCTTATCCCTGGGTTCTGTTAATGTCAAAACCTCCGCCACCTGTTCCATACTGTGCCTGTGTATTGCACCATGGGCAGGTACTGTATTCTTCTTCACCGATACAATGGATCTTACCACATGAGCAGATGGCCAGGCCATATTGATTGCCGCAGGATGGGCATGTTGGTGCCCCGATCAGCTCTTCACTGTTTATTTTAAAGGAACTGGCTGATGGGTCTGAGAGTTCATAATAAGAATTGTCGACCTGAAATGCTCCATTCAGGCGGTAAGCTACCGTTTGCAGGCCCAGATCAGAAAACGGGGAATCATTTAAGACCTTTTTGTACTTCATCAGGTAAGGCCTTTTGGTATTCTGGCATTTGGCTGCGAGTACCACATAGTTTGGATCGATATATTCCTGAAGGTCGGATTTTTTATTGAGGTCAATTTTGGTCACTACCTTATCGTCCAGCTTGGCAAGTTCAAAGCCTGAAGCGCTGTTGTCTACGCTGACGCTGCTGGTTTTAATCGAATCAGTTACCCATTTGAAAAACGCTGTATACTGAGAAGCGTCGCTGTTGTTAAACATGAGCACATGTTCGGTCAGTTCTGTAAGTAAGGAAAGGTCCGTTTCCTGTCCGAACGAAATGGCCACCAGGTTGGTAGATTTCTGCCAGTTTAGCTTCCATTCCTGAATTGCAGAACGGGTATCATCAGTAGGTACGCCGTCTGTAAGGAGGAAAATAATGGGTTTCCAATCACCCTTTTGTTCGTGGGTAGTTTTAATGATATTTGATCTCAGCTCATACATCAGGTGGCCTAGTCCTTTGCTTAAGGATGTTCCTCCCCCGATGGGAAACCTTGGTGGGTAGAAATCCGCAATCTCCTGAAGCGGAACAATTGTTTTTGCCTGTCCGGCGAAAACCAGTACAGAGATCCATACCGTTTCAATGGCATAAGGATCGGATTTTAATGCTTTAATGATCGTTGCCAATCCTTCTTCTACGTTTTGGATAGGCTCACCGATCATGGACTCAGAAATATCTATAAGGAAATATATAGGAAGTCTTCTCATGTCTGGGAATAGGATCAGATAATTAAATGAATTTCGGAAGGTGGTGGTGGCAGGGTAATGCTTTCGGTCGTGCCCATACTTTTATTGCCCTGGTCTATGGCATCAGATACCCACTTAAAGAATTGTTTAAGGGTGGTGCTATCGGCAGTATCCAGATGAACAACGGTATCGGTCAGTTCTTTCAGAATAGAGTCATCCGCCAGATGTCCGGCAGCACAGGCCACAATAGAGGCAAAATTAAGTGCTTTAACTTTAGGGATCATCTGCCTGTACAACATCAGGTCGGAAGGTTTGCCGTCGGTAAAGAGAAAAAATAAAGGCCTCCAGTCTGCAGTTTGTTCATCAGAAGCTTTACGAAGTTCTTTCTCTGCTTTTTCATGGAGCAATTCCAATGCCTGACCGAGATGTGTAGGCCCGCTTTGAGGGCAAACAATTTCCGGCAACTGGAAATGAACAAGTTCTGTTAGTGGAACAAGTTCTTTCACTTCTCTGTCGAAAGTAATGATGCTGATCCACAAAGAATCCAGTGCCTGCGCATCTGTTCTTAAAGTGCTCAACATTCCGTTTAAAGCATTATTTAACGCTTGAATAGGCTCTCCATACATCGACCCGGATGTATCCAGCAAAAAATAAACAGGTAATCTTCTCATCTAATTTCTCAAGGTGGTAATTAACTAAACTTTTTGATATGTTTTTAGTTCTTTCATTGGAATATAATTGTTTTTTTTCGAGTTCTTTATTGAATTTTAAATGTTCTCAAGAGTTCGCAAGCTCAGTTTATCGGTTATGAAGCGATCATGATCTTGTATTCAATCGTTAGGTGACCGGTAAGATCATGATGGTTTCAGTAGGTTAAAGTTAATAGGTTTTTTACATATAAAATAATTAATTCAGATGTCAGGGTTCTTTTTCTACTTTAATTAAATACAGCTGAGGATGAAAAACCAGGGATTTATTGTTACCTTAATCCACGTTCATCAGTTTCTGCCCTATGAAAAAAACACTGAGAATTATACTGCTTGAGGACCCTGAATATGACCAGGGGGAAATTGCTGATGCGTTAAGATCAGATGCTGAAGTTGACTTGTTAAAGGTCTATACGTTTAAGGATTATGTGGAGGCATGGAATGAATTTACGCCTGATCTGACTCTGGCTTCCTTTTCGGGCCCTGAATCTGCCGGCTGCCAGGCTTTTTACTGGCTCAAGGGTACCGAACATGAGGCTGTTTTTATCGGGATCAGCAGTCCTGAATTTGAACAGGAAGGGATCAGTTTATTGAAACAGGGTGCTGCTGATTATTTATTGAGGGACCGTTTAACCCGGCTACCCTTTGCAGTGCTGGATGCTTTGGAAAAAGCAAGGTTAAAGGAGCAGTCGCAAAATGAGCTTCAGTCGCTGTTGAAAGAAGGCCGGCATTTTGAACAATTGCTTCAAAAAGTTCCTTCTGCGGTTGCGATACTCCTTGGCCCTACGCATATTTTTCAGTTTGCGAATTCCTTTTATTGCGAGCTTACAGAAAAAAAACAGATCCATCAGCTGCCTTTAAAGGAGGTCTATACCCTACCGGAACATCAGTTTATCATTCAGGTTGCGGATCAGGTTTATCGGACCGGCGAGACTTTTTTAGATAAGGAAGTATTTATCCGGCTGGAACAGGGTATCCTGGGAAATCCCAGTCTGACCTCATTGTACATCAATTTCACGGTACAGGCATTGCGCAATAACGAAGGAGAAATTGAAGGTTTGCTGATTTTTGGAATCGATGTGACCGAGCAGGTACAGGCACGCAAAGAAACGGAACGGGTAAACCAGGAAATAGACAAATTATTTGAAGCGGTTAATGAAGGTTTTTTCCTTAGGGACATTGTTCACAATCGATACCTGCAATTGTCTGCCGGTTGTCCAAGAATTTATGGTTATACGATAGCCGAATTTCAGGAGAATCCTGATTTATGGTATGAGATCATTTATCCTGAAGACCGTCATATTGCCGATAAAGCAGATGTGCTGCTCCTTAAAGGGGAACAAGTTAAAAACCAATACCGGATAACCCATAAAGACAAAAGCATGAGGTGGGTGGAGGTTCGTGCCCTGCCTAACCTCGTGAATGGGGAATTGCTGACCGTGGAAGGTGTGGTGAGTGACATCACCCAACGCAAGCTCTCCGAGGAAAAAATCAGACTGGCAGAGGCCGGATTGTCGGAAGCCCAGAAGATGGCACAGATCGGAAACTGGAATTACGATTTAAAGAAACAGGAACTGACCTGGTCTGATGGGCTGAAGGAGATCTATTGGGGTGATGAATCACTGATTCCTGCCAATCAATACTTCGAAGATCTTGTTCATCCTGAAGATAAGTTACGGCTGCAGTATGAGGTGGACAAAATGAAACGCCTGGGCAGGAATATGAAAACCAGTTTCAGAATCATGAATCCTGAAGGGGAAGTTAAGATCCTGACCGGAGAAAACCGGATTGAACTGGACGATGAGGGGAATCCGATCCGCCTTTACGGAATTTTACAGGATGTAACCACGCTTAAAGTTTCTGAGGAGACCTTAAGGAAATCGGAAGCCAACCTGAGAACATTGCTGAACCATACCGACGCCGCTTATATCCTGGTAGATCATGAACTGAAAATTGTGTCCTATAGCCAGAAGGCAACAGAAGTTGCTGAATTCAGGGGGCATGCAAAACCATTTGAAGGCACACATATATTCGATTATTTTATTGAACAAAAGCGGTCAAAGCTGGAAAAGATCGTTAAAGAGGTGATCAATGGAAAGAACATTTCCTACGAAATCAAAGCGAAGGAAAAAGATGGGATAGAAAAATGGTATGCGATAAAATGGGTTGGTGTACATGATTTTGAGCATAAAAACTGGGGGTTTATCCTGTCTGTAAAAGACATTACCCTGAAAAAGAAACTGGCAGATCAGCAACATCAGCTCACCTCAGAGCTGATCATGAGAAATAAAGACCTGGAACAGTTTACGTATGTGGTCTCACACAACCTGCGCGCCCCGGTAGCCAACATCATCGGACTCAGCGAGCTGATGAACACCACCCCACCGGATCAGGCAGGCTCAGCAGAACTGATGCGGGGATTGCGGACTTCCATCAAGAACCTGGATACGGTGATCAAAGACCTGAACGATGTATTACAGGTGAAAAAAGATTCGCCGGGACGGATCAAAGAGTCTGTTGACCTGAGAGTTTTGATTGAAGAAATTCAGTCGAGCATCAATCACCTGCTGGAGAAAGAACAGATGACGTTTAAATACGAACTGGAAGTTCCTCATGCCTATACGGTACGTGGTTATTTGTATAATATTTTCTATAACCTGATTTTAAACAGCTTAAAATACCGCCTGCCTCACCTGGCACCCTGTCTGCGGATCAAAACATACCTGACCGGAAATCACCTGAACATGGTGTTTACAGATAATGGAAAGGGCATTGATATGCGCAAATACGGAACTGAACTGTTTGGCCTTTACAAACGTTTTGACATGGATGTGGAAGGTAAAGGCATGGGCTTGTTTATGGTAAAAACCCAGATAGAAGATTTAGGCGGAAGCATTCAGGTAAAAAGTGAGCTGGAGAAAGGAACAACTTTTCACATCATGCTTCCGGTATAATGGTATTTTATTTGATGATCTCCCCGGTATAGTATTTGGCGAGGAAAAAGGCCAGGTCTTCTTTGTATCCCCTTCCCGAAGCTTCGAACTTCCAGCTGCCGTTTCTTTTGTAAAGACGGCCGAATTCAATCGCTGTTTCTATCGAGAAATCTTCGTCTAACTCGTATTTTGCCACTTCTTCGCCTGTGGTATCGTCTACAATCCGGATATAGGAGCTCCTCACCTGCCCGAAATTCTGTCTTCTTTGTTGTGCCTCGTGAATGGTGACTACAAATAGCAACTCCTGAATGCGTTCGTCTACAAGGGAAAGGTCTACTTTCACAATCTCATCATCACCTGTTGCACTGTTTCCTCCTGTAGGGTCATCTCCTGTATGGAATAAGGCTCCGTCCGGAGATTTGTCATTCCCATAGAAAACGAAAAACTCCTCAGCAGGGATCATTCTGTTCGTATCGACCATGAATGCCGAAGCATCCAGGTCAAAATCATGCCCTGTTCCATCGTTAGGGTCCCAACCCAGTCCTATACTGATTTTCGATAATCCAATATTGATTTTTTCGCCTTTACGTAAGTTAATTGCCATATTTTCTGCTTTGAACATTTTAAAGTTAGGATGTTTTGCGGGAATGGCAATTCTATTTTTTTATCTTGGCAGAAATTTTACACAGCGTGACGACAAGAGATTATTCAGCGAAAGCTACAAACAAAGAAATTGAAAGCAGGTTTGACCAGGATGTTGAACGTTTTTCCAATCTGGATACGGGACAATTGACTACACTGGATGCCCCGCTGACGATGGAGTTGTGTACCGATGCTGCTAAATATGTTGTTCCTGAAGCTAAGGAGTTGCTCGATATCGGTTGTGGTGCAGGCAATTATACCTTAAAGATGCTGAGTAAAATCCCCGACCTGAACTGCACACTGAACGACCTGAGTTTACCAATGCTGGAAAAGGCAAAGGAACGTGTTGCCATGGCCACACGTGGGACTGTGACCAGCATTCAGCTGGACATGAGGGCACTTGAACTGGAAGAAAACAAATATGACATTATCCTTGCAGCAGCCACCCTTCACCACCTGCGGGGGGATGAAGAATGGGAACAGCTGTTTGAGAAACTCTATAAAGCATTAAAACCTGGTGGTTGTTTTTGGATCTCAGACCTGATCAGCCATGATGCGCCCCATTTAAATGAGTTGTTTCAACAGAAATACGGGGAATACCTGGAAAGCCTTGGAGGTCCGGAATACCGGCAAAAGGTATTCGATTATATTGAGTATGAGGATACCCCCCGATCGGTTAATTACCAATTGGATCTAATGAAGAAGGTTGGTTTTAAGCAGGTAGAAGTATTGCATAAGAACCTTTGTTTCGCGGCTTTTGGAGGGCTAAAATAAGATCATGTCTATCTTTCAAACGATTGCCGGAAACTATAAAAGGTCTTTCTCGGGGCTGAGCCGTGAAACCTGGATCCTGAGTATTGTGATGCTCATTAACCGAAGTGGTTATATGGCGGTTCCTTTTATGGGCCTGTATGTGACCCAGTCCTTACACCGGTCTGCATCTGATGCGGGTTTTATCATTACGCTTTTTGGTGTAGGCTCTATCCTGGGCTCTGCTGCCGGAGGAAAGCTGACAGATGTCATTGGTTTCAGGCCTGTTCAGATCTTTTCTGCGATTATTGGCGGAACCTTTTTTCTTTTTTTTGCCAGCATCACCCATTTTCATACGCTTTGTATCCTTGCGGTGGTGATTAGTTTCTTTGCGGAAGCCTTTCGCCCTGCGAATTTCGCGGCCATTGCGGCCTATGCCAAACCCGGACTGGAAACGAGATCTTACTCGCTGAACCGCCTGGCGACGAATATAGGATGGGCTTTTGGCGTAAGTATGGGTGGATTGATCGCTTCTTACGACTACAGGTTGCTCTTCTATGTAGATGGAGCAGTGAGTATTTTTGCAGGGTTGAGCATCATGATCTTCCTTCCTAAAATCAAGGCCTACCGGAAAACAATTAAAGAAAAGGTGAAGGGCATTGTAGTCCGTAAGCCATGGGAAGACGGGCTTTTCATTAAGTTCATTCTACTCAGCATGATTTTTATCATCTGTTTCTTCCTGATGTTCAGGGTGGTCCCGGTGTTCTTCAAAGAGGCCTGGAAGATCAATGAGTTTATGATTGGACTGATCCTTGGCCTGAATGGGGTGATCATTGCCTTGTTCGAGATGGTGATGGTTCACCGGATTGAAGGGAAAAGATCGCCGGTATTTTTTATTACTGTTGGTGTCTTGTTTATTGCTGCTTCCTTCCTGGTGTTGATGGTTCCTTTTGGTTCTCCTCTGGTATTAGGAACCTTGTGCATCGTGTTTTTTACGGTGGGGGAAATGTTTGCCCTCCCCTTTGTAAATACCTTTGTGATGAGCAGGGCCAATGAGTTTAACCGGGGGCAATATGCTGCAGGTTATATGTTGGTATGGTCTGTAGCCCAGGTGGTAGGACCAACAGCAGGTTTTTATATCGCCGAACATCATGGTTATAATGTATTATGGCTCATTTTAAGTGCCCTGCTGCTGGTTTGTGCTTATCTGTATAAGTTTATGAAGACGGAGTAGCTTCGTCTTTTAGAAAGTCCGATCTGTGTGGTGTAAAGGCATCAATCAGGATTCCTGGCTCTAAACATACACAGCCATGAACTGCATGTGGAGGCACGTAAAAGCCATCTCCTTTTCTTATGGTTTTCTTTTCTTCTCCAATGGTCATTTCAAATACACCACTGTCTACGTAGGTAACCTGTGTATGGTGGTGTTCATGGAGGGTGCCAATGGCTCCGGCTTCGAATTTGGCTTTCACCAGCATCACCCTGTCGTCATAGCCAAAGACCTGTCTTTGAATCCCATTACCGAGGTCTTCCCAGGGCATATCGTTCTCTATTTGAAATAATTCACTTTGCATATCGAAATAATTTACCCAAATATAAAAAAAGGGCCAATGAATTAATCAAGACCCTTTATTTATCTGAAAAATTTAAGTATTAGAAGATCTTAAAGCCTACAGAAAGGTTATAAATGCCTGTTTTCTCGTTTAATCCTTTGTTGATTTTGGTGAATCCTCTGGTGTAACGGGCATCAATGGTAAGGCTGCCTATGTCTACCCCTGCATTGATCACTCCACCGATATTGAATTTTTTGTAATCAAATGAAAGCGGGGCATTTGGCTTGTTCAGGGTATAACTGAAATCCGGTCCGGCAGAAACATGCAGGTTGAACGCTTCTTTGTTGATCAGCTTGTAACCTACCATCAACGGGATGTTCATTTGTTTGAAGTTAGGGCTGTACGTTGTGTTTCCATAACTGTATTCGCTCTTGAAAGTGGTATAATTAATTTCGGGTTGAAAATACAGGGTTTCACCCACACGTGCAAATACGCCGATATTGAATCCCAGCTTTCCTTTTTCTTTTGACAATTCTTTAAAGTCAGAATGAAGATTGGCGAAGTTTGCCCCTGCTTTGATTCCAAAGCTTAATCCCGGCACCTGTGCCTTTAGGGTAGTCATACTGAAAATGCTTACTGCAACGATTAATAGATACTTGATTGTTTTCATTTTGTTGTTCTTTTGATAATTGATCAATTTATTTTGATGATTTATGAATAGGACAACCATTTTAGAACTTACCCCTACGCCGGAAAAAAAAATAATCCCGGATCAGATCCGGGATAGGATGATCTACGCTTCAATAAAAAAAATAAAATGAATTATAGAAAGAAATCGCTGTTCATTAAGCAAAGGGGAATACTCCCCTTTCAAGTTAACAAACTATATGAGAACGCGAGATGTCGTTTGCAATTTGGTTCCAAGCACCAATTTGGAATAAAGATCCCCGATGCACCTCCATGCATCGGGAATTTCGTTTTATAGGGGGGATGTGATAAAAGTAGGCAAGATCAGTGATACGCACAATTCTATTACGCCAATGAATAGCTCTACGTGGTGAATGACACTTTTTGCGTGGTGAATGAGAAAGTCAATTAGAAAAAACCATTAAAACTCTCCATTCTTCGGAAAAAAGCTTTAAAAATCAGGTAATATGGCTCATAAATTATAGTTTTGTCACTGAATTTGATTTAACTTTACACATTCTTAATAAATTTCATGATATAATAAAAAGTATTACGCGAAATAGCTGTTTTGCGTTGTGAATATTTTTAGGTTAGATTTATTAATATTATTCCAATTTATAGGAGGAGATCAATGGATAAGAAATTAAACTGTGTAATAATTGACGATGAGAAACATGCTGTAGAACTCCTGGTTGATTACATTAATACCATGCCCAACCTACAACTGGTAAAGTATTTCACCAATCCATTGCAGGCATTGATGGAAATTTCGGCCAATGATCAGATAGATATTGTTTTCATGGACATGGATATGCCAGGGATGTCAGGAATAGATCTTTCTATCGCCATAAGGGACAAAACGAAATACCTGGTCGTCACGACCGGTCACTCGAAATACGCTTATGAGGCTTTTGGGGTTCAGGCGAATGAATACCTTTTGAAACCGATTTCCATGAGTAAATTCGCATTGATGATCAAAAGGCTGCTGAATGCTGAAAACACGGTTAAGAATACCGTTACAGCAGATGATTTCTTTTTTATCAAGACCGATCAGGTCCAGAAGTATACAAAGATTAACATCAGAGACATCATCATGATTGAGGGATTAAACAATTACGTGAAGATTCATACCGTGAATGAGACACATGTTGCCTATCTGACGATGAAGGAGCTGGAGTCGAAGTTGCAGGATAACAATAATTTTGTACGGGTACAAAGGTCTTTTATTGTTTCAGTGAACTACATCAGTAAAGTGGAGGGATATACGATTATTCTGAGTAATAAGATGGAAGTACCTTTGGGGACGACTTATAAAAAGCAGTTTTTAACCTTTCTGGGAGAGAAAACAATGAAATCCAAGCGGAATGTATCCGATTAGATTTCATTGTCATGTGCGCCATATTATGGCTAGAATCTGGATACTGTATGTCCGGTCGCAGTGGTGTTGGTCGGATCAGTATAGGTTTTAAAAGAAGTTGCTCTTCCTTTTTTTGATTTGAACACAAATAATGTGTTTTTCTTTAGATTGATTGCTGTGAGTTCTTTTTTCATGTTCTGGTTTTTTTGTGAAAATTAGCTCGGATAGCTGCATCAACGAAAAGTATTACGTAAACCCTATTTTCTTTTACACGAAGTAAAAATGACATTAAAGAATTTTCAAGACTTTTTATACAGATACAGGATCCATTTTTTAGGCTGGTTCCTCTTTATATTTTATGAAGTAGTGATTACAGGGTTAATCCGGGGTACTTTTATGACCTTTGGAAACTATGCGTTGTTTTATTTATTCAATGCATTATTGTTTTATTTTCATGCTCAGGTGGTCATGCCTGCAGCCAGAATGGGAACCATACATGGGGTATGGAGGTTGCCGCTTTTCATTGCGCTTGAAGTAGGATGCTACATCCCAATCGTACTTTTTGTGGCGGATTTCATGAGCAAAAATGGCTTGGTCACACTTTTCGAACCTGTACAATTTACTTTCAAAGCCTATATTTATGGTGCTTACCGAGCGGTTTATTTCATCTTGTTTGCCACCGGGTATTATTATATCCTGAGTTATTTCAGGGAAAGAAAACGAGCGGAGGAGCAGGAAAAAGAGCGTTTACTGGTCATCATTGAAAACCAAAGGATTTATTCAGATCTGATCAAGTCGCAACATGCCCAGCTGAAAGCGCAAATCAATCCCCATTTCCTCTTTAATACCTTAAATTTTATCTATACCAATACCCGAAAAAGTGCTCCGGAGGCTGCGGAAGCGATTATGGCCTTATCAGAGATGATGAGGTATTCTATTGAAGAAGTGAAAAATCACGCACAATCGGTATTGTCCGGAGAACTGGAGCAGGTAGAAAACCTGATTAAACTCCATCAGATTAAAGCCGGATATGGCCTGCACATTTCACTTAGCTACAGCGAAGCTGCTGCAGAGGTTCAGGTCATTCCCTTGCTGGTGATGACTTTAGTAGAGAACATGTTTAAGCATGGGGAACTCCGGCAGGAATCCCAGCCTGCTTTGATTGAGCTGGATTGTTCTGCCGGAGTATTGTATGTAGAAACGAAAAACCTGATTGCCATGGAACAACCACATAGCAGTCACCATATCGGCTTACACAATGTAAAAAAGCGATTAAGATCCACTTATGGAGATAAAGCAGCGCTACAAACCTTTGTTACTGAAGACAAGTATTTCCATACCCGGCTAACGATTGAACTGAACCAGGTGTAAGTTTTGTTTTTCTGTTGCCAGCTGTTTGTACAGGAAGCTATAGATGATCGTTTCATGTGCTCTCTGATGACTGGCAAACAACCGGTTGATGTGCATGTGAAAAAGGCTGCAGTATAAGGATTTTCTGTCCTCAGGACTGCTTTCTGTTAAGGTGCCGGTAAAAGAACTGAGCAGCTCATCCGGAAGTGTCAGCAGAAGTTCCGCCAGGCTTCCTTGCGGATAAACCTCCCTGAAAGCGCTCCATTCCCTGTTTACTTTTTTAAACTCCATGCCGGCCATGTGATGCTCTCTTTCGTATACCTGCTGAATGCTGCGGATAAACAGCGCCTCCTCTCCTATGCTCAGTCCCATGGCGGTCAATGCTGATTTCATGAAAACGATGCAGTTCGCATACTTATCGAACAGGTCCAGGTCTTCGGTGATTACTTTCAGGGCATAGGCACTGTCCAGTTTGAAATGCTGCTCGGTAAGCTCCATCAGAGCGGGCCCATAGCGCTCTGTTTCCCTTTGATAAGTTTTCAATTGAATGTCAGTGATGAGTCCGTCGGATAGGTCTTCGGAGAGCAGCTCCATTAATTTGCTCATGTAAAAATATCCTTTTTCCGGCTGCCTTAATTGCAGCCGCAACCTGAGGTGCGGAGCCGGATCATTGTACCGGATAAAGAACCAGGTTTTAAATTCCGGAGCATAGGATGCGATGAAATTTTCGATCATGCCGGCAAGGATAAAGTCGGCTCTTTCCTCATGACAATAAATCTCAAAATACAACCAGTCTTTCCCGGGAACGATTACTTTTTCCAGGGTATTGCCAACTGTTTTTTTAGCTGGAACATGCCCGGAATAGAGTTCTTCGTTGTGGTTTAAGCTGATTAAAGCCTGACTAAAGTAACTATTACTATTATCATCTTTAAATATCTGACAATTAGGCATAATAACCTCAGTTATAACGAAATCGTTGTATTGATTCAGGTACTGTTTAAAGTATATTAAATCGGTTTCATTCTCTTTATCAAAGCATAAGGTCTGATCTCCGGTCCCTGCAGAAAAGTAACGGCTTACCCCCATTTCATTGAGCAGGTTAAGTATAGTTTTCTGCCCCTGATCTCCAGCTTTGACCCTCCATTTTCCGAGTGATAAAACGAGGTTTTTGTATTGAACTCTTGGGTAAAAATCCAGGTCCGGCAAGAGAGACTCAATGTCGAATAAGAGCTGCGTTTGTAATTGCTGGTGTTGCAGGTCGCACAGGAAGCGGTAGATGGACAGATCAGACCTGCTGTAGTTGTAGGCGGAGGCTAATCTCGGGATCAACCGCTTCCCATATTGCGCAGACAGGAGGATAATCTCACCGTTTTTTACGGTAACCAGGATATCATTTAATGGAATGACCTGATCAGCGCAGGAATAGTTCAAAATGGGAACCTCATATTCATACACCCCTTTTCTCCGGTTCACATTATCTACCTTACCTTCTGCCATATAAGCGATATCAAAAAAGATCACCTCCGGGTTTGCTGCGGATTCCAGGGCCGTAATCTGTCTGCAATGTGAGGTGACGGCATCACTAGCCATGGTAAACCTCCCTGTTAATGCATTGCCTGTACAGCCGCCCATTGATTCCAGGATCAGGAGATTGTCTGCAAACCTAACTAAAGCACTAAAAGTGTTAGGTAGCTTTATATTACTATTTATCAACTCTTTGTATTTAATATTCTCCAATTGAATGGGTTGGTTTTTCTGGTTTGCCATCCGTAACATCTCTTTGAGCAACTGGTGCGCAAATTCAGTCCTGGGCATTCCAGAGGGTTCCGCCTGAGTTGCCCCTTCAGTCAGCTCACTTGCCAAACCAGCAGCTGCTGAACTTCCTGCTAAATCTCCATAGCCTATTCCCAATTCCGGATCCAGCACCCGTACCAGGGATAACTCCTGAGATTCAAACCGCTTTTGGAATGCATTTATAAAAGCATTAAGTCCTTCATTTATTGGTAGTATACTCTGTTTTGTTAAATATTCAATACAGGAAGGAAGATGTTTTAATGCAGCTTTGTCAAGCCCTCCTGAATGCAAAGTTCTTTCTGCAATAAGGTATTGCTCCTGTGTTCCAGAAAGCGGCTGACCGGTCCTGTTGAAATAGTCTGGTCCAATAATGTTCGGATCAAGATCGGTGAACAACAGTTGTAACTCGAGCATCGCTTTCAGAATACCTTTGAGGACTTCTTCTGACACCTCTCTGCTTTCCGCGAAATCACATATAGCCGCATATTTTGCTTTTTGACTGCAATATTCCAGCAACTCGCTGATGAATTCGCTTTTCTCAATTTCGGCGAGTTCAAAGACCTGCTCCTGCAAGGAAATGAAGCGGATGCTCCTGGAGGTAGAATAAGTACTGGAATTAGAGAAATACAGACGATCTGGCGATGTCAAATCACTCATCGACACTTCCATATCGTTTCTATACGACCAATCCTTAAAACGATGCAAATGCTGCGCTGAAGAAAACACCACCTCTTTTGCTCCCTCCGTCAATTCGGCAACCGCAAATGAAGCAAAGCTCCCATAGGGTGTTCCCCTGTATCTGGAACGGTTGAAATACTTCCATATCGTAAACCTGACCTTAGGGTCCAGGTTCGCGAGCTCGCTTGCTTCAATGGTCTTTATTTTTTCATAAAAATCACTGGATGAAAAGCTAATAGATACTTTTAGCTGTTCCCATACTTCAACTAATTGATCTGTCATGGAGAAGGCCGGAATTCTTAAAAGAATAAAAGGGCTGATGTTTATTTTCATGCCTACAAATTCCAACAGATTACAGGAGGAACAAAATCTATTACGTAAACAGGCAGATCTATTACGTCAATTTACAAGAGGCAGGTTTCGGTTTAACTGAATACGGAGCGCACTATTTTAAACCTTTTGTTGGAATTTATGTCTGTTTTGAGAATATGAACGTTTATGTATCAGAGGATCAGAATAAAAGAAGAAAAAAAATAGCCTGATTATTAACAGAAACCGCCGCTCTGATAATTTTAGATGACGGTTATACACTCTTAAGATAGTTAAGTCATTGGAACGTAATAGCCCGCCATTTTTAAACACAAACATCAAATAATCAATATATTAGCATTTAAACACAAGCCTATAGCAAAGCATTACATAAATAACAGAACAATTATTCATAGCACTAAAACCCAATTCTATGATGAAATACCTTTTTGGTGGAGCAGGATTTATTACGATGACAGTTGCCTTCACCATGATGAGCCGGGAGCCGGTAACTCCCCCAATTAACGCAGTTGTAATTCCAACTGAAGATAGTTTGTACAGCAGGCACGTCAGCAATATTTACCAATCAGCACATCTTGAGGAAAGTGGCTTAAGTCCTTCCGTTTTTGAAAAAGCCGTTACCGGTTTTTACAACCTTAAAAGATCCGGACAAGTATCTGCGGATAAGTCTATTCTAACCATTGCTGATTTTGACCAAAACAGTACACGTAAACGTTTATGGATTGTAGATCTGGACAAAAAGAAATTGTTGCTCAATACCTGGGTTGCCCATGGACAGCGAAGTGGAAGTGACAAGGCTACCCGGTTTTCCAACCTGAATGATTCCTTTCAGAGCAGCATCGGATTTTACTTAACAGCAGAGATTTATAATGGACAGCACGGCAAGTCATTACGCCTTGACGGAATGGATGAAGGCTTTAATTCCAATGCCCGTAAGCGTTCTATAGTAGTACATGGTGCCGACTATGTGAGTCAGGGAACGATCAATGCTTTGGGGAGACTGGGCCGTAGTCAGGGCTGCCCGGCAGTAGCGCCGGAACTTGCAAATACCCTGATCAACACCATTGAGGGGGGGAATGTTCTTTTTATCAATGTCACAGACCATTACTATACCTCGAAATATCTGAATGAACATGTCGCGGCCATATATGCCGCCAACGATACGAGTAATAAAGAGCTGAATCTGGATTCTGCTCTCAGTATTTAAATCCCTATAATGAGCAGGAGGCTTCTGTACACAGGCCTCTTGTTTCATTTAAAAAACAGGAACAATTCCTTATCTTGCCTTGAAAAAGACAATTCATGTTCCATCCTCTTTTCGATCATATTCACAAGTACATCCCTCTGGATGAAAATGAAAAACAGCTCATTACCAAAAAACTGAAATACCTCCATCTGAAAAAAAAAGAAGTAGTATTGGCGGAGGGTAAGGTTTGTCAGGCCAATTATTTCATCGTTAAAGGATGTTTGAGGATGTGTTTTTTTGACGATAAAGGAGTCGAACAAACAATTCAGTTTGCCATCGAGAACTGGTGGATCAGTGATTATACAAGCCTGGAGAATGGCAAACCATCCGGATTTCAGATTCAGGCGGTGGAAGCATCAGAAGTCATTGCGGTAGAAAAAGCGATTCAGGAAGGACTATTTGATGAGGTGCCTAAACTGGAACGTTATTTCCGGTTGATGATGCAGCGGGGCTACTCTGCCAGTCAGATGAGAAAAAAATATGATTATACTTTATCCAGAGAAGAGCAATACTATCATTTTAGTGCTGCTTTCCCTCAGTTTGTCCAAAGGATCCCACAATACATGCTGGCTTCCTATCTGGGCTTTACTCCCGAATTTTTAAGTAAAATCAGAGCAAAAGGCACAAGGAAGATTTCTTAAACCAGGTTAAGTTTTTTTTAGCCCTTTTATGCTGACCTTTGAGATGTAAATTAAAACTCATTTAAAAAACAACTACATACTGATGAAACAAAGAATCGATATCCAAAAAGTTAATCCTAAAGCTTATCAGGGAATGTTTGCGCTGGAGAATGTTTTAAACGATAGTTCTCTCAGCAAAACTCATAAAGAACTGATTAAAATCAGGGCTTCACAAATAAACGGCTGTGCTTTTTGTCTGGACATGCATACCCGTGATGCAAGAGGTTATGGTGAAACAGAACAACGCCTCTACACCTTAAGCGCCTGGAGAGAAACCTCATTTTTTACTGAAGAAGAAATGGCCATACTTGCTTTAACAGAAGAAGTTACCCTAATTGCATCAGGTGGCGTGTCGGAGCAGACCTATGCGCGTGCCGCTGAATTGTTCTCTGAACAGGAGTTGTCTGAAATTATCATGGCGATTGTAACAATTAATGCCTGGAACAGAATTGCGGTAAGCACTCATAAACAACCAGCATTCGTTAAGGCATAAAAAACAGCATTTGTTAATGCATAAAAA
Organism: Pedobacter caeni; assembly: GCF_900129215.1. Taxonomy (GTDB): domain Bacteria; phylum Bacteroidota; class Bacteroidia; order Sphingobacteriales; family Sphingobacteriaceae; genus Pedobacter; species Pedobacter caeni. The sequence continues at coordinate 1,145,696 of NZ_FQUQ01000001.1, forward strand.
AGGCCATCTCCGGTTTAGCTTATAATGATGCTAAATCAGAGATGGCCTTCTTTATGCTTAAATAATTACGATTTCGGATTCAATGCGTTGTTGATGCGCACCAACAGATCCTGTAAATGGTATTTACTTAAGCCTGTTGCCGCAGGAATGGCAAGGCGGATATCTTTCGCCAAACCGGTCATTTGTGCACGGCTAATGCTGGATACATCAGTACTTGTAGGATCGGCAGATCTCATTCCAGGGAAACCTCCCGGAGCTGCCGAAGCTGGTGCAACCATCAGCTTACTTAAATTATCTACATAAGCTTTTTGAAGGTTTCTTCTGTATACATCTATGTTTTTATGGCTGCGTAATTCAGACCAGATTCCGTTTTTAAGGTCGGCAAACAGATGCTCCGCAGTATAGGCTTTGGCACCGTTCATTACTTCTGCATTGATCAGTTTACCAATGGTATTGGCATTCAGGAATCTGGCTAAAGTGTTTTTCTGAATCCCCTGAAAAACATCTACAGGATTAATTCCGGTACGCTCTATTAACTCTTTGTTGATCAGCCAGGTTGGGCTATTGAATAACTGTGCATTCAAAAAGGTCATTGCTTCCTTTTGCGTGGCAAATGGAACAGCAACAAAAGAAGCGCCGCTTTCTTCTACCGTTTTAGGAGTAGTATAAATACCGCCGATATTTTTAGCTACATGTCCCATGTAACGGCCGTATTGACCTACCAGTTCGCCATATAAGGTTTTAGCGTTCTGATAGCCTTCATTCGGCTCTTTACTCCAGGTAAGCAGATTAGGTAAAATGCGTTTTAAGTTTTTAATTCCGTAAGCAGAGGCCAGCATGGCATTGTCGCCAAGATCTTCATTTTGGTTACGTGGATCATTGGCATCGCTTTCTGTTCCAAAAGCAAGTCTTTTATTTCCGGAGATCCTGTTGATGATCGTTTTATTGGAAATGGCAAGTTCTTCCTGTGGTCCTTTAAATTCAGGCATCCATTTGTAACCCCATTCTATTGCCCATAGATCATAATCACCGATTCTTGGGAAGATTCCTTTGGAACTGATGTTGTCTTCAGGTTGAGCTACATAGTTAAAACGCGCATAATCCATGATCGAAGGCGTATGTCCGTTTTTCTCTACCCATTGTTTGTCTCTTAATTTTTCTACCGGTACTGTTGCCGAAGAACCAAAGTTATGGCGCAGACCTAAGGTATGTCCAATCTCATGAGAAGAGACAAAACGGATGAGCTCACCCATCAATTTGTCGTCAAAAGTCATCTTTCTTGCCGCAGGGTCAACTGCCGCCGCCTGGATCAGGTACCAGTTTCTAAGGATCAGCATGACATTGTGATACCAGTTTACATGGGTTTCCAGAATTTCTCCGGTGCGAGGGTCATGGACGTGTGGTCCGCTTGCATTTGGAATATCAGAAGGTTTGTATACAATAACGTTATGTCTGGCATCCTCAATGCTCCATGACGGATCAGTTGGTGCTTCTTTCGCTACAATTGCATTTTTGAATCCGGCTTTCTCAAAAGCAATCTGCCAGTCATTTACTCCTTGCATCAGGTATGGCACCCATTTTTTTGGTGTTGCAGGGTCGATGTAATAAACGATTTGCTTTTTTGGCTCTACCAGTTCACCTCTTTTGTATTTCTCTACATCTTCGGCCTTAGGTTCCAATCTCCATCTGGTGATCAGGGACAGGTTCTTTACGCCCTGAGGATTTGAGTCAAAGTCAACAAAACCGGTAGCGAAATAACCAACACGGGGATCGAAATACCTGGCTTTCATCTGTGAGGAAGGCAATAAAACCATAGAACTATTCAGTTCGTAAGTTGCCGGGGTTGCGCTTGGTGCACCGCCCATTCCGCCAGGCATCTGAGGAGCCGACTTCGAATAAGTCTTCAAAGTCCGGATCTCAATGTTCAGCGGATAAGCTTTAATCTCTTTGATGTAGCTTCTGTCGGCCATCATTCCGCCCAATGACAATGCTTTTTTCACGGAAGGATCAAAAAAGAAAATCTCGTTATCACTGTTCATGTAATCAGTGACATCTATCACCACCCCTTTGGCACCCGAAACAGAATCTTTAGCCAATGCTTTGATGTCAAATGAGGCCACCAATGGCTGCACATTTGAATTCATGACCGACTTGTATAATCCCTGAGCAGTGGTATCCTGAGAACGCTCTCCAAAAGAAATGCTTTTTAGAAACAGTTTGTTGGCAGGACCTTTCTGAAAGGAAATGACATTGTCGCCAATCTGATCGCCACCATAACCCATCATTTGAGAACGGTTTCCGGCAGCGGCTTTGCTGATCCTGTTTACGATCAGAATCTCTCTGTTCATCAGTGAATCCGGGATCTCAAAGAAATACCGGTCTTCTACGTTATGTACTTTAAACAGACCTTTATCTGTTTTTGCTTTGGCAGTGATCACTTCAGCATAAGGCTTGGGGCCGTTTCCTGCAGGCGGACGGTTCACCGCATTTGGATTTGCCGCCGGGCTTACCGCAGAAGGTGCATTTTTCTTTGGGTTTCGTTGTTGTGTGAAACCTTGAAAACCAGTGCCTAAAAGCACCAGCGTGATCAAACTTAATCTTTTCATTCGTTGTAATTGAGTTTTAGATATATTCGTTCCTTTTACCGGAACAGGTTGTTTCATGTTGTGGATGACATTTTAAAACGATGGTCAGCATCCACCACACCATCGTTTTTACTATTAACTATTTAACCTAAATTTTCAATTATTTATTGAAAGTCTTTAAGCCACTATCGAGGAATTCAAGGTATTCCCCAGCTTTGACAGCACCTGTAGGTGGGCTCAGCAATTGTTCATCATGCCCAAGCAAAACATAAAATGGCTGTGAATTTGAGTTGAATCTGGAAGCCTGAAAATCGCTCCATTTGTTTCCCAGTGTTTTCACATCACGGCCGCTAAACTTTGATTTAAATTTTTCATTTTCCATCAATTCTGTTTTATCATCCACATATAACTGGATGATGACATAATCGTTATTGAGTTTAGAAAAAATCTCTTTAACAGACCATACATTGGCCTCCATCTCCCTGCAGTTTACGCAAGCATGTCCCGTAAAATCCAGAAGAACAGGTTTCTTTACTTTCTTCGCATAAGCCACTCCCTCCTCATAATCAAAAAATACATTCAGATTTAAAGGGGCATGAAAGATGTCAGAATATTTATGAGGGCCTTCTTCATGCTTTATCGTATGACCAGAAGAGCCGCCTGTCAATGTAGCGGTATAGAGGTCAAAATCCTGAGTCGCCTGCGGCGGAAGGAATGCAGATACAGATTTCAGTGGTGCTCCCCATAATCCGGGAATCATGTAAACTGTAAATGACAGGACCACAATGGCAATCAATAACCTTGGAACAGAAATGAAATTTACAGGGCTGTCATGGGAGAATTTTAATTTTCCAAGCAGGTATAAGCCCATCAATCCAAAAATCACAATCCAAAGCACCAGAAAAACTTCTCTGTCGAACCAGTTCCAGTGGTAAGCAAGATCTACATTGCTTAAAAATTTCATGGCCAATGCCAGTTCCAGAAAACCCAGAACCACTTTCACACTGTTTAGCCAGCCTCCTGATTTAGGCAGGGCGCTTAACCAGGATGGGAACAATGCAAATAAAGCAAATGGAATGGCCAGGGCAAAAGAGAACCCGAACATACCTACCGCCGGGCCAAGCAATGCACCACTGGTTGCAGCCTGTACCAATAAGGTCCCGATAATCGGACCAGTACAGGAGAAGGAAACCAGGGCCAGTGTACCTGCCATAAAGAACAAGCCGGCAAGGCCACCTTTATCGGAGTTCGCATCCATTTTGTTTACCCATGACGAAGGGAGTGTGATTTCAAAGGCCCCAAGAAAGGAGATCGCAAAGATCAGGAGTAAGATAAAGAACAGGAAGTTAAAAATACCGTTTGTAGACAAGCTATTGAGCGCATCCGGACCAAAAAGCACCGTTACCAGTAAGCCCAGTACCACATAGATCACGATGATAGACAAGCCGTAAAACATTGCCCGGCTGACTGCCTTACCCTTGGTCTGACTTCCCTTAGTAAAAAAGCTGACCGTTAATGGAAGCATCGGAAAAATACAAGGCATCAGCAATGCGGCCAGACCTCCGATAAATCCTGCGATGAAAATTCCGGTTAATCCTTGTTTTTCTTCTTTTTTCAGCAGATTTTTGTCCGGCCCGGCAACATCAGCACTTTGCTTAGCCGGGCTGACAATCGTGGCGGTAATACTGTCCCTTACCCCGCTATCCGGCTTAATTTCAGTGAATTCAATGTCATTTAAGGAGCTGTCTGTCTCCTGCGACCGGGCTGTTGTAACCGTCAAAAAAAACATGAGTATTCCCATGACGAGCATTTTTATGCTCGTCTGATAGTTATTTAAAATCATTTTCTGCTTACTTTACAGGGATAGAAAATTCAACAGTTTCCGGAGGAAGACATTGAGAATCGTCGCAAACCATATACTCTAAAGTCCCCTTAACTGTAGCTGCTGCTCCGGTTAATTTGATTTTCTGCTGGAAGATTACTGAATTCTCAAAATAACCTACATTCATATCGAAAGCTTTTTCGAACTTAACGATGGGTTTTGGTTCTATTGCTTTACCATTCAGCTTATAAGTCTTTGCAGGTGTAAATTTGAAAGATGTTTTTACAGGACCTCCATCAGGAATATTTTGTGAATACAAATGCCATCCTTCTTCGATGCTCGCCTTAAGGTATAATGTGGCTTCAGTTTTAGATGTTTTTTTAGCGGCATAACTCCATTTTACAGGTTTTAGAATCTGGCTGCTCGCGGTCATACTGAAGAATAGTCCGACAGCAAATAAGAATAGGTTTTTCATGTTGTTGTTTTTTTATGTGTTAGCAAACTTAAATATTACCATAGCTATGGTGGTTATCTTTATTAACTTAAAGTTGTTTTATTTTATATTTTGTTCATGATAAGGCATCACAATAATTTTATTCCCTTCTACTTTAAACTGAATGGATTTTGTCAGTTCCATGATCCGGAGTACCTGTGATAAATTTTTCATCCTCGATACTTGTCCGCCAAAACGGATATTGCTCACATCTCCCCTATATTCTACCTCTATATTATACCATCTTGAAAACTGACGCATAATGCTATATATGCTTTCATCATTAAACCAAAATAAACCTTGTTTCCAATCAATCACCGCACTGGCATCCACCTGACTTACCTTTATGTCTGTTACGACCTCTGACTGATCTCCCGGTTTAAGGATCGCAGATTTACTGGAAGGAAGTGTCACTTTTACGCTTCCCTCAATTAAAGTGGTCCTTACACCATGTTCATCGTCGTAAGCATTGATGTTGAAATGAGTTCCAAGCACTTCAACTTCCTGTTGCTGCGTCTTCACCCTGAAAGGCATTTGTTTGTTTTTCGCCACTTCGAAGTAAGCTTCACCAGTCAATTCTACTTTTCTTTCCCTACCTGTAAATGCGGATGGATATTTCAGTGAAGAAGCTGCATTTAACCAGACCATGGTTCCATCAGGAAGTGCGATGCGGTATTGTCCGCCTTTAGGGGTCGCAATGGTATTATAGCCTACTTTTACATGGCTTAATCCCTGTCTAAGGGTATACAACAACCTTCCGTCTGCGGTTTTGGTAATCTGTACACCGGACTCCTTAGCAATCTCTCCATTGGCCACATCATCCAGCGTAATATGCGAACCGTCTGAAAGGGTAAGTACCGCCTTATTGCCACCAGGCTTAATGTATTCTCCTTTTTGTCCGGCAAACTCAAGCGGAAGCACGGACTTATTGTATTTTGAATTCAGGTAATAAGCGCCAAACGCCAGCGAAATGAATACCATTGCTGCTGCAGCCCATCTCGCGTAAGGACGAAATCCGATGACCTCACTTTCTTCCTCTTCAGTTTGCAGTTTAATGCGTTCATAAACCATATCCAGTTCTTCTTTTCCTGCAGTAACCTGGGAAACATCATCAGCGGCATGAAGCACATCATCTGTGGACAAATCTTCTGTAAAAAGACTTTCCAGTTGATCACGGTACTGTGAATCATGCAATAGCGCTATCAGCTGTTGCTTTTCAGCTACAGTTAAGGTTCCTGAATGGTACCCTGCTAAAAGTGATTTGAATCTTTCTGGTGTCATTACATTTATATAGACAGTTCAAAGGAAAAGTTGTGGGGGTATGATTTGTATTTTTTTTAATTATTTCTGGAAAATAGCCATAACAGTAACATATAGTGGTAATTGTGTTCCAGAAAACTGCGGAGATTCTTCAGGGCTTTGCTCATGTGTTCCCGGACCACATCATAGGAAATGTGTAACTGATCTGCAATCTGTTTATGGCTCAGGCCTTCTTCCCTGCTCAGCTTATAGATTTGCTGCTGACGTGGGGAAAGGCTGTCTACTCCTTTTTTAATGAGTTGTTCCAGTTCCCGAAAATCAATATCTGTACCGGTTGAGCGTTCAGCTGAGGACGGCTCTTCTGCATGAAATGCTTCCAGGGGTTCCATTGGAATCTCCTTCTGAAGTTCATTGATGAGCTGATTTCTGGAAACGGTAGTCAGCCAGGCAGGAAAACTTTTCAGGTAAGGCAATTGCGCGCTGTTGTTCCAGACTTTCACAAAGATCTCCTGTACTGCATCCTGAGCGAGAAAGGGGGATTTAAGGTATTTCATGCCCATAGCATACACCTTACCCGCATACTTATCGTACAACAGGTTAAACGCGGATTCATTGCCCCCTGCAACTTCTTCCAGCAATTCTTGTTCGGTATAACCTTCGGGTCTATTAAATAACACGGCCTTTATAAAAGATCATATAAAGGCCAATGTTAAATAATTAAAACTTTAATTTTATCATTCTGCGATGTAAAATTTTACCAGACATCGCAATGCGGACTAAATTCCGCCTCCCAGAGAACGGTAAAGTTCTACTGAAGCATTTAATTGTGCTGTTTTTATGCTGGCAAGCTCCAACTCACTTTGAAGAGAATTGCTTTGTGCAGTGATCACCTCCAGGTAATTTGCCATTCCGTTTTTAAACAGGAGGTTGGCATTTTTTACCGCTTGCTGTAAAGTGCTGACCCTGGTTTGGGCAATGGTATATTGCTGTTTCAGTTTTTCAATTTTTACCAGTTCATCAGAGACTTCTCCTACCGCAACCAATACCGATTGTCTGAATTGAATCACTGTTTTTTCGCGCTCGATCTTTGCCGTTTCATATTGAGTTCTCAACTGTTTACGCTGAAAAATCGGTTGGGTAAGCCCTCCTGCCACTGTTCCAAATAAAGAAGCCGGAATATTGAACCAGTTACTTGCTTTAAAGGAGTTGAGGCCGGCACTTGCAGTAATGCTCAATGATGGATATAAACTGGCTTTGGCAATACCTACCTGAGCATTGGAAATATTTAAAGAAAGTTCAGCACTTCTCACATCCGGTCTTCTGCCTACCATAGCAGATGGAAAACCTGAGGAAAGCTGTTCAGGGAAAGCAATCTTGTTCAGGCTTGCTGTTCTGCTGACTGAACCAGGCAACTGACCTGCTAAAATGCGTATGGCATTTTCCTGAATGCTGATGTTTTGCTCCAGTTCAGGGATCAGCTGTGCGGCAACCAATTGTTGTGCCTGTGCCTGCTGAATGGCCAGTGAAGTTACCTGTCCGGCATCAAACTGCATGTTGATGATCCTTAAAGTACTATCGCTTAATGCCAGGTTCCTTTTTGCAACGCCCATTTGTTCATCCATCATTAACAAACGATAATACCCCTGAGCTACATTGGCAATCAGTCTGGTTTGAATTGCTTTTTTTGCTTCTGCGGTTTGCAGGTAAGTAGCCAATGCAGCTTGTTTCTGACTTCTGATTTTACCCCAGATGTCTGCTTCCCAGCTCAGGCCAAGATTCGCATTGTAATCTTCCACATGTGTGGTCTTCAAAAACTGGCTGGTACTCAAGCCATTCAAACTGTTATCCGAAGGACGGTTGCTATTGGCCGTAATGTTAAGGTTCAGTTGCGGAATATTTCCCAATTTGGATTGTTTGAACAACAAATCGGCAGATTCCATGTTTTTCAGGGCAATTTGCAGGTCGTAATTTCTTAACAGCGCCGTATCCAGTAAATTCTGAAGGGTCGCATCTGTAAAAAACTGTTTGACCGTAAGGCCCGCAATGCTGGTTGAATCCGCAGAAGGGGCATTCCTGAAATTTTCAGGAATGCTGGCTTTAGGGATTACCACATCTTTTGAAACTTTACAGCCGGCAAGTAATGCGAGGATTACGATAGGTGCAAGTCTGTTTATATATGTTTTCATTAGTATATATGAGTTATCGTTAATGAAACCTGCAAAACGCATATGCAGGTTTCATGAATTCAATAGATTAAGAATAGATGATATTGGCTTCTGGATTTACAGTCACCCCATGACCGATTTCTTCTACTACCGGAGGTTTACCGCTTACTTTTTCCTGAAGGTACTGGAAGATCACAAACAATACCGGAATGATGAACAAGCCAAGTATTACTCCCGAGATCATCCCTCCTGCTGCACCAATACTAATCGAGTGGTTACCCAGGGCTGATGGTCCTGTTGCGGTCATCATCGGAATCAATCCTACGATAAAGGCAAGTGAGGTCATGATGATTGGGCGCAAACGCAATTTCGCAGCTTCCAAAGCAGCAGCAATCAGGGTTTTTCCGGCTTTCCTTCGTTGTACCGCATATTCCACGATCAGAATCGCATTTTTTGCCAGCAAACCGATCAGCATGACCAGTGCTACCTGTACATAAATGTTGTTTTCAATTCCGGTCAGGCCAATGGCCACAAACACACCGAATACACCTGCAGGGATGGAAAGTACCACTGCTAAAGGCAGGATATAACTTTCGTACTGTGCAGATAACAGGAAGTAAACAAACACAAGACATAAAATAAAGATCACCGTTGACTGTCCGCCTGAAGAGATCTCCTCTTTCGTTAAACCTGAGAATTCAAAGGAATAACCTGAAGGAAGGTGTTTCTGAGCCACTTCTTCTACCGCTTTAATCGCATCACCGGAACTGAATCCCGGTTTGGCAATGGCGTTTACCCCAATCGAATTGAAGAGGTTGTACCTCGAAGCGGTTTCAGCACCATAAACCCTTGATAAAGTAGCTACCGTACTGATCGGAACCATTTCGCCCTGTTTGTTTTTAACATATACGGCATCCATTGCAGAAGCGTCAGAACGGTCGGCGATATCTGCCTGCACCATCACCCTGTAATATTTACCAAAACGATTAAAATCTGAAGCCTGTGCACTTCCAAAATACGCCTGCATCGTTTGCAGGATGTCTTTGGTATTGATACCCAGTTGTTCTGCTTTTTCATCGTCAATTTTCAGTTCCAACTGAGGATAATCTGCTTTAAAGGTGGTAAAAGCAACGGCAATTTCTTTACGTTTCATCAATTCCCCAATGAAATTATAGGCGATTCCGCTGAATTTATCCAGTTTACCACCACTTTTATCCTGTAATACCAGATCCAGACCATCCACATTACTGAAACCCGGAACGGTAGGGAAAGTGAAGACAAAGAAGTTGGCCCCTTTTACGGTAGAGAGTTTGCCTCTGATGTCGTTCATGATGTCGTTGATTCCTTTCAATTTACCACGTTCTTCAGTAGGCTTCAACAATACGAAAGCTACCCCGGCCGAAGGGCTGGTACTTTGGGTCATGATGTTAAAACCGGAAAGGACGTTTAACAAACGGTTAGATTCCAGAGGCATCAGGATTTTTTCTGCTTCTTTCAATGCTTCGGTGGTACGTTCCAGAGAAGCACCGGCAGGCATAGATAAAGCGATGGCGATAAAGCCCTGATCTTCCGAAGGAATAAATCCTGTAGGTGTTTTTTTCACCATCCAGATGGTAGAAAGGGTGATCAGAATTAAACCTGCAATACCTACCCATTTGAAGCGGATCAGGAACCTCAGACTACCAATGTATTTGTTGGTCAGACTGTTGAAACCTGTATTGAAGCCAATAAAGAAACGTTGTTTAAAGGATTTCTTTTCTGCTACCCCATTTTGATGTTCATGTGGGTTTTTAAGGAACAAGGCACATAAAGCCGGACTTAAAGTAAGGGCGTTTACGGCAGAGATCACAATGGCAATCGCCAGGGTGAAAGCAAACTGTCTGTAGAATACCCCTGTTGAACCTTCCATGAAACCTACCGGTAAGAATACCGCCGACATGACTAAGGTAATGGAGATGATTGCTCCGGTAATCTCCTGCATCGCAGAAGCTGTGGCTTCTTTTGGAGGTAAATTATGGTGTTCCATTTTAGCATGCACCGCCTCGACCACCACAATGGCATCATCGACCACAATACCAATTGCTAAAACAAGTGCAAATAAAGTCAGCAGGTTGATGGAGAATCCGAACAGCTGCATGAAGAAGAACGTTCCTATGATCGCTACCGGTACCGCAATTGCCGGAATCAGGGTAGAACGGAAATCCTGAAGGAAAATAAACACGACAATAAACACGAGAATAAATGCCTCGATCAAAGTGTGTTTTACCTGATCTATGGATTGATCCAGGGATACTTTAGTACTGTACAGTACATCATATTTTACCCCTTTAGGGAAATCTTTCTCTGCTTTTTTCATGAAATCCTGGATTTTGATCTGGATCTCATTGGCATTGGAACCGGCAAGTTGCAGGATACCTACATCAATCCCTGGTTTTCCATTGATACGGGTTAAACTTCCGTAGGTATAAGCACCAAATTCAACTCTTGCTACGTCTTTAAGTCTTAAGATCGAGCCATCCGCGTTGGAACGGATCACCATGTTCTCATAGTCCTTAGGCTGATTCAGTTTACCTTTATATTTGATCACATATTCAAAAGCATTCTTACTGCTTTCCCCGAATTTTCCGGGAGCAGCTTCTACGTTTTTGTTTTGAATGGCAGCCATTACTTCATTAGGCATCAGGTTGTAACTGGCCATTTGTGCCGGATTTAACCAAACCCTCATCGAGTAATCTTTGTTTCCACCGAAGATGCTGGCAGAACCTACACCAGGAATCCTTTTGATTTCCGGAATAAGGTTGATCTGCGCATAATTGGCAAGGAAGGTCTGGTCGTAATCCGATTCTTTATCGGTATACATGTCCAGTACCATGATCAGACTGTTCTGTTGTTTGGCAGTGGTTACCCCAGCCTGCACCACCTCCGCAGGGAGCTGACTTGTGGCTTGGGCAACCCTGTTCTGTACGTTTACAGCAGCCTGATCCGGATCGGTTCCCAGCTTAAAGTAAACGGTTATGGCTAATGATCCGTCGTTACTTGCAGTAGAGCTCATGTAACTCATGCCTTCTACCCCATTGATGGATTCTTCCAGTGAAGGTGCTACGGAACGCAGTACCGTTTCCGCATTCGCACCCGGATATAGTGCCATTACCTGAACGGCCGGCGGCGCAATATCAGGGAATTGTTGTAGTGGTAATTTGGAAAGTCCGAGAACCCCGAAGATCACTAATAGTATAGAGATCACGGTTGCAAGGACCGGTCTTTGTATGAATATCTTAAACATGACTGGTTTTAATTAGCGGCAATTTTTAATGTTTTTTCTTCTTTAGCTGTTTCAGGAGTGATGGCATCGCCGTCTTTCAGAATTTCCATTCCTTTTGACACAATTCTGTCGCCCGACTGTAAGCCCTCTTTGATCAGGTAATTTGTACCGCTGGTACCAATTACTTTAATCGGTTGTTTAGCTACCTTGTTGTCTTTACCTACAGCGTATACAAATATTTTATCCTGTACTTCTACGGTGGCCGACTGAGGTACCATCATGGCATCCTGGTGTTGCAGGCTCAACCTTACTTTACCTGTATTTCCTGATCTCAACAGACCTGAAGCATTTGGAAAGCTGGCCCTTAAGGTAATCGAACCAGTGGTTTTGTCGAACTGTCCGTCGATCATATCAATTTTACCTTTTTGGCTGTAAGTGCCATTGTCTGATAAAACCAATTCTACCGGAGGCAGGTTCTTCAGGTTTCCAGCTGTTGTTGCTGAAGGATATTTCTCTTTGAATCCGATGAAATCTGCTTCGCCTAAAGAAAAATATACGTGTACTTCGTGTACGTCAGACAGGTTGGTCAATGGTAAAGCATCTGATGGAGACACCAGGCTTCCTTGTTTTTTAGGTAAACGGCCAATGTATCCGCTTACCGGAGCTTTGATCAGGGTATAACCTAAATTGATCTGTGCGGTACCCACACTAGCTTTTGCCTGAGCAACAGTAGCAACAGCAATCTGTAGTGCTGTTTTTGCTGTTTTTAACTGGATGTCTGACACTACTTTATTTTGAACCAGAGGAACCAGTTTATCGACTTCAAGCTGTGCATTCAGTACAGCGGCTTCGGCAGCACGCTGATTTGCTTTGGCATTGTTCAATTGTTCCAGGAATGGCATTGCATTGATTTTGAATAAAGGTTGTCCTGCTTTAACAAGTGCACCTTCATTTACCAATACCTGCTCTAAGGCACCAGCTACCTGAGGACGAATTTCCAGATCTATAGCACCCTGTACTGAAGCAGGATATTCCTGATAAGTGGTCTCTGCGCTTTTGCTGATGGATATTACGGGTAATGATGGTGCCGGAGGGGTACCGGCAACCTGAGCTGATTCGCTGGAACAGCCAAGGAGAAATATAGCGGTGGAAAGTAAAATTAATGTTTTCATAACGTTAGTAGATTGTTTAACAGTGTTAAGTGATTGCGGGGACTTCGGATAATATTTCATGATATGTTTGATTTAAAGAGGGTGTAACGTGGGTAAGTAATTTAACAGCGTTAAGTAACTGTTAATAAAAAAACGGATTATGATTAAAACCCGTTGCCAAATGATTTTAATCGTTGATGTACTTTATAATTCCTTTGAGTGCGTCACGTAGTATATGTTGATTTGTTTCATTGTCGGTGCCCTTTCTTACAAAGTTGATCGAGATCAGGCCGTGTACTACAGACCAGAAGGTGAAGTACTTTCTACAGACCAGATCATCGTTGATCGGATTGGCCGTCATGAGTTCCTTAATGGTATCACAAATGATGTTTGTGGTTCCCTCCGCTTCCGGAAAGGCTTTCATAACCTCGCAACAGTTCATATCTACGCCATACATGAGCTGATACAATTCTTTGTATTTAAAGGCAAAATTCCAATAGGCCAGCCACATTCCTTCCAATTGATCTGCCGGAAGCTGGTACTTGCCTTTTGCTGCTTTTAATTCCTGCAATAAGATGATGTATCCTTTTCTTGTAAGTTCCAGAAGAATCCCCTCTTTATTAGCAAAATACTCGTAAATGATTGGTGCAGTATATTCGATCTTGTCTGCAATCTTTCTCATACTGAGCGATTGCCATCCATCTTCCTTTACGATTTCCAGAGCTGCATCTAGTATATTGAGTCTTGTTTCCTCTTTCAACCTCTGTATGCGTTCTTTACTTCCCATTCTTTTAGAAAATTAAATAGTGTAAATAATTTAACACCGTTAAGCAAATGTACAGCGGCTTTTGAATATTAATATCATCACTTTGTCAAATACAAAGAGAAAGGCCTTTAAGTATACTTAAAGGCCTTTTCTAAAGTAAATATTTTACTGTATTTTATTTGATGAGTTGAGAAAAAGCGTTGATGTTTTTCTTTTGGAAATCGATCTGTCCCTGAAGGTGTCCATTTTTAACGTCAATTTTAGTTGCCCTCAGTTTCAAATGGGTAAATGGGCCCAGGTAGGAGGTTAACAAAGGAAATTGCTGTTGTTTTTTAATGCTGCTAAGGTCTGCCTCTGCAAAAAAGAAATATGGACTGGATTTCAGTTCTGCGCTAAAGCTGTCTTTTTCCATCGTGCTCAGTTGCAGGGCATCATCCTGTACGGACGTAAAAACCTGGTACAAAGGAAAGAATTGTTTGTTCAGCTGATCTGATCCGTTGATGATGTTTTTCTCTTGCAGGTATCTTAACAGGCCTGAAGCATTGCCGGCACCAATGCTCAGTCTTAAATGAGGTACCGTAACTTCTTTAGCTGTTTTTGTGGCCACCTTTTCAAAGTCGTCATTGTATTCGTAGGTAATCACCGAATCTTTTTGTGTAATGTTCTTTCTCAGTTCAAGCGCCGTGTACCCCCAGTATTTCAACAAGCTATCAGACTGCAGACTGAAATCTTTAAAATTCAGATCTTTGTGTTTAATAATCCCCCTTAGGTTTGCGTTTAACCAGACCTTCAAATTTGCATCGGCTGCAAAGCTGTTCCGGTAAGCGCCCTGATCCGGAACACCCAGATCAGCAATCGGAAAGGTACTATCGATCTCGGCTAAGCCGTCTTTAAAGTTGAGGCTTCCGGAGTAAGTGCTGACATTCCAGGAAAGATGTCCTTTTATATCTTTCAGGACTTTAATCTTCGGATCGCTATCCGGCATCATGTTTTTTTGTGCCAGCAAATCATGGAGCACATCAGTTACGTTTTCTTTTTGAAAAGAGTAAGCCATCGCCAGGTGTTCAGCGTTGTACATGACGGTCAGTTTTTGATCTGCTGATATTCCGGTTACCGATCCTTCCGCTGTTTTATTAAACGCGTTCAGCTTAAACACACGTTGCAGGTATCGTTTTAAATCCAGGCTGTCCGCTACGGGTAAGAGGCAAAAATAGGTCCCTGCAGACCTGGAATGAAGGGTATAGATAAAGATGTTCGCTGGTAAAGAAATTCCACGGGAGCTGCTCCCCTCCTTCTTATGGTCCGTTGAATCCTTTTTGCTTTCAGTCAGGTAATAGGCAGGATTACTGATAAAATCTGCCGACATGGTTTTAAACAGCCCATCCAGATTGAGCTTAAAAACCAGGTCTGCATCCTTATGAATCCTGTTCTGATAAGAACGGTATTCCCTGAATTGCAAATACCCATAAACAGAAATCAGCAGCAATATTCCTATTGCTGCTGATATTTTTAATATTTTATTCATTTAAAAACTATTTCAGGCTCTCCATCACAGAGAACAGGTATTTCAATGAGTTTTTCTGATCTGCAGGGGTATCCATGCTGATTTCTCCGGAGAAGGTATTGCTGTTCATTGGATAAGATTTCATATAAATATCACCCAAGGCATTTAAGGTCTTATTTGCTTTCTCCACTTTAGACGGACTGCCAAGCTCTTCCGCAGGGATTTTTCCAGCCAGTCTTTTCGGACTAAAGTAAGCGGCATAATTGTTTCCTAATAACGCAGTTTTATGTCTGCCTGAAACCTTAGCCTGGTAAGTATTGCTTACGATCTGCTCCATTTCAGTACCATTGGTACCTATGAAAATGATCCCATCTTTAATCGCAAAGTACAGGGCAAGCGGGCTTTTAGGAATGCTCAGTTCATAATAACTGTTTTTGCTTTTTACCACTTCCTTTTTTACACCGTAAGTGATTAATTTATTAAGCAGGCGGGTATCTTCCGTAGAGATCATTGCAAGAAAATCTGGCAATGTCTCTTTTTTGGTTTTCATCACTTCAGTAGTTTCAAAGTTTTCTTCATTGTAATCGTAAGATTTATAAGAAACTTCTTTTTGTGATAAGCCATTGAAAACAAACATGACATCACCTTTGACCACTTTGCTGATGGCTTCTTCATCTATAACTAAAGAGAAAAGGTCTGTTGCCATTCCAATTTCGTCCGCATACATTGATCCGTAGATTTGAGAAACCAGTTTAGGGTATTCCTGCAAATAAGCTTTGGTATCTATTGCATAAGCCATATAGCCAATCAATTTGTCTTCATTTACATATTTCAAAAATGTTTTGTTCAGTTTTCTCTGCTGTATTTTTCTCAATACGCTGCCCATTTCATTACCGAAGGTCATGGCAGAACTGATGCGGATAGATTTTTCTTCCAGATACAATTTTGCATTAGCTGATCCATATCCGCTTAGGAAATTGAAACCTTTAAAATAAGGGGTTGCCGGCATATAAGCATTAGCCAGTTTCTCTACACCTGCAAGCCAGATCGTTGCTTCTGCTTTCGGATCTGTATTTTTAACAAAGTCTGCATTCTTTAAGATAGAACCCTGGTTTGTACCTGCAAAAGCCTCATCCAGTATTTTGGTGCTCCAGCGTGCTACGATTGATTTTTGTATGATTTTATCTTTGTAATATGGAGAGTCCTGATACTCTACAGAAGAGTAAGCACTGTCGGCTACTGCAACTGCCGCATCTGCTGCTGCATCAGCGGTTGCATACTCCACCATTGGTTCTTCAACAGGTACCGTTCTTACTACCGGTTTCTTTCTGTTGGATTTTTTAGCTGTCTTCTTTCCTTTACCTTTAGTTTTTTTAGACTTCGACTGGTAGCTGCTCTTCTTTTTTGACCTGACTTTTTGTTTAGGTTCCTCTACTGCGGGCTCAACATTAGTCACATCCATCGTAGCATCCGTTACCGTAGCTGTAGAATCGACTGATACTGCCTCCTGTGGAAGTTCAAGAACTGACATTCCGAAACGTTGACGGATCTCCGGGCGATCGAAATAAGCACTTCTTCCATCTGCCAGTACCATCAGAAACATTTCATCATCCCAACGTGCAATTTTAGTAGAGTCGGCATTGAAAAAAGTTCTTTGCTTCCCATTGGTGATGATTTTCTTCCCTGATTCGCCAAACAATTTGTCTAGCTGAGCGGCATTTTTTACCGGGGCAAGAAAGCAGTTATAACTGACACTATCATTCGTTTGGTTGTAATAATAAAATGAAGAAGCAAGGTTAAAGCCAAAATCTTCCACACTCGCGTAGTTGCTCTTGTTTTGTTCTTCTTTCAGTTTCTTAAACATTTCTTTTCCAAAAAAAGTGCTGTTGAATTCCTCTACAGACATCAGTTCAAGGAAGTTGTTCCCTTTGATGGTGGCTACCGCCATGGCATCAGCAGGGATTTTGCGGACAAGGTCCTGTGCATTTACTGACAATGTACCCAGAAGAAAAGCTCCGGTTATTGCAGATTTAAAAAAGTAATTCATGAGGATATTGATAATTTAGATAGATATAAGCTGTTTTATTTAGATAGGATAATTTTGTTGGAAATATTGGTTTTGCCATTGATCAGGCCCATCATTCCAGTGTTGAGCATCACTGCTTTTTTTGTTTTGGATATTTTGGCCAATGGATTTGAGCTGCTGCTTACCGGTTTTTCAAAGCGGTAAATGCTGGTATAACTCGCCTCCTTAAATACGTTTTTAACTTCGGGTTTCAGCTTGTTGTATTCGAGCAATGCTTCTTTTGTATGGGCATAGCTCCTTTGAAAGGTATTTGTTTCCGGGCTAAAAGTATATGAAGAATTACTGACCGCTTTAATCTTCATTTTTTTCAGCACATTCTGATTTACATTATTGATGTTGGAAATATTTTTGAACGCAAAGCTCACGCTTGCAATATAGTTTTCCAGGTCTACTGTTTTTTTGACATTGCTGATTCCGGGCGAATTTCTCAGATAGGCAACCACCTCATCCATTTCCTTCTGAATCTTTTGTTTTGAGGGGACTTTGTAGCCGTTTACGCTATCCAAGAGCATAATCGAAGCCACTTTCGTTTTACTTGCACTCAGATTTACAGTTAAATTCACGGTCCCTGAGCCATTGGCAGCGACATTAATTTCTTCTATAATCTGAAAGCAGGAAGAAAAAACACTGGCCAATAGTATTAATATAAAGTACCTCAAATTTCTCTTTATCATGTGCGCGTCGACAATATTAAATATATATAATGTCGCAAAGATATAATTTAGTCCTTTATATTTAGGATCAAAATGCGTTAAGGTCGTATCAGTAGTCCTTTTGTATACTATTTCAGCGATTTAACGATCTCGTTCAGCAGGTATTCCTTTGGATCTGAAGCATATTCCCAAAACATTACCCCCGCCATTCCCTGATTGGTCACATATTTACACTTTTCTCTTACAGACCATTCATCATCATAGGTAATCAGGGTTTTGGTTGTTGCGTTAAAAAGATAAGAGGCTTTTGCATCCTGATCTTTAAATTCCCGGAATCCTTGTTTATTGATCAGACTATCCTTGATTTTGCTGAAACCACTGCCAAATTCGCCCGTTACATAACCCGCACCCAGGCCTGTGGTTGTGCCTTCTGCTACTTTAGAATTCCTGCCATAAAAGGCAATTCCCATCACCAGCTTTGAGGCGGGTACCCCTGCAGCGATATAAGCGCTGATGGCTTTATCCGCAGAGTTTACTGTTGGATAGATCTTTGAAGGATACAGGTTGGTATGATGTCCGGCGATTTTTCCGGAATAGAAATCATAGGTCATCAGGTTGATATAGTCCAGGTAAGTGGCTGCTTTATCCATTTCTGTATGGTTCAGAAACTCTGCAAAACCACCCACGGCTGTAGTCAGCAATTTCTTCGCCCCGCTTTCTTTTTCCAGGACATCGAGTTCTTTTCTTAAGGCTTCAAACATGAGGGTAAAATTCTGTTTGTCTTCCGGTCTGAACACATTGCCCTCTTCTCCTGCCTGAGCAGGATATTCCCAGTCGATGTCTACGCCATCCAAATGATACTTTCTGATGATGTCTACCGCAGTTGAAGCAAATTCAGCTCTTGAGCTTTCTGTAAGTACAGCGTCGGAGAAGTTCTCACTCCATGCCCATCCTCCTATCGAAATCAAAATCTTTAAAGCAGGGTTTTTCTTTTTGAGGAGTAAAAGTTTGCGAAAATTAACGGTATCTGTTTTTTCATTGGTCAGGAATGCGCGGCTGCCCTTCACATCTACAAAAGCATAATTGATATGGGTAAGTTTCTCTGCAGCAATCACATCTGTATTAACAAGACCTCTGAACCCACCTACATAGCCGATAACGACCTTCTGAGGGGCTTCTTTTTTCATAGATCCAAATAGGACCACCAATAAAAATAAAAGCAATGTTCTTTTCATCATCATAAAATCAGCGTTAATTTCGTTTCCATTAAAGATATAAAAGATTTTGGGGAAATGAAAGCTTTTGATGTTTTGTACAACCCTCGTACACACTGGGTATACGCTCCATACACGCTTCGCTATTGAGAGGTAGTTGGAAGGTTATTGAGAGGTATCTGAAAGGTTAAATAACTACGGAACTACCTCTCAGATATCTTCCAGGTACCTTCCAATTACCTTCCAACCCCGGAGCTGCGGAGCCAACGTCCACGAGCATTACTACCATAAGTTTACACAAACTGAATAGATATGTAAAGTCAAAATGTAATACTATTACATCAGACAGCCCTGCATTAAATATACGTATCTGACCTTACAAAAAATGGAGGGTAACGGGAATTTATGCTGACAATGACAATTGAATTAAACGGATAAAGCTTTACGTTTGAAAAGCAGAGATACGGATTCAACCTTACCAGAATGCCTGTCTGTAATTAAAGATTTACTGAAATATCAAAAAACATTGCCCTTATCTCCCCTAATAATTGCAATTTAGACCTCAAAATGAAACCGGCATGAACAACAGTATCACTTTAAAGGATATTGCGAAAGCGCTCCATCTATCTACTTCCACGATATCCAAAGCCCTGAACGATAGTTACGAAATTGGCGAGGAGACCAAGAAAAAGGTAATGGCTTATGCCAAAGAGCATCACTATGTGCCCAACCGGATGGCGAAGGGATTAAAGCAAGGCAGAAGCAGGTCCATTGGTGTGATCGTTTGCTCCCTTGATAATAATGTGATTGCGCAGATGCTGGATGGAATTGATAAGATCAGCACGGGCAAATCTTATCAGATCATCATCATGCAAAGTAAGGAATCGTTGCAGCAGGAAATTGCCTGTATCGATTTGTTATATGCAGGAGGAATCGACGGCCTGCTCATTTCACCTGCCTGTGAAACGATTGATTTCAGTTACCTCAAAGCGCTGCAGGCATCGGGTTTGCCTGTCGTTCTTTTTGACCGGCTAACGGATCAGATGGATACCCATAAAGTTGGTGCTGATAATTTTAAAGGTGCCTATGATGCCACGATGCACTTGATTAAAAACGGATACCAGCGCATTGCGCACTTAAATACGAACACCAATCTGAGCATTTCCATTGATCGTCTGAATGGATATAAAGCTGCGCTTTCTGATCAGAAAATTGAGTTCAGAGCAGATTACCTGAGGTCCTGCGACTATACCGATACCAACAGGCTTAATGCAGATCTGGAAGAAGCCATAAAATTCTATATGTCTTTGCCGGAGCCTCCTGATGCCATTTTTACTGCTACAGATCAGATCACGACCAGGTGTGTGACCTTATTGAACAAGCTGGGGCATCATATTCCGAAAGATGTTGCGGTGATTGGATTTACCAATACAGAACTGGCCGATGCAATGAACCCTGCTTTGAGTACCATACATCAGCCAGCTTTTGAGATCGGTCAGCTTGCAGCTGCCAAACTGATTTCTTTAATTGAGCAGAAGGGTCCTGCAGAAGAGTTTGAAACCATTAAACTGGCCACCAATATCCTCGTCAGGGCTTCCTCTCAAAAAAACTAATAATTTCCGGTGATGCCCAATTCCAGTCCACGGAGTTCTGCCAGTCCGCGTAAGCGTCCAATTGCCGAATAACCCGGGTTTGTCTGTTTATTGAGGTCGTCCAGCATTTGATGACCATGGTCTGGACGGAAAGGAATGGGGTTTCCCCTCAGTGCATTTTCCTTTACGATGGCTTTCATCACCTCATACATATTTACATCACCACCAAGATGATCTGCTTCATAGAAGTTTCCTTCTTCGTCTTTGGTCACATTTCTAAGGTGTAGGAAATGAACACGCCCTTTTACAGCTTCAAAAATTTCAGGCAGGTTATTGTCCATGCCTGCCCCCAGAGAACCGGTACAAAAACAGATGCCATTAAATTCCTGGTTTACACTGTTGATGATGTGCAGCAGATCAGCTTTGGTGCTCGCAATTCTCGGAAGACCCAATATCGGATAAGGCGGATCATCAGGGTGAATGGTCATTTTGATCCCTTCTTCTTCACAGACTCCGGAAATCCCATTTAAAAACCAGATCAGGTTCTCTTTTAGTCCGGCTGTACCGATGGTTTTATATTCATCGATGCTGTTGCGCAAGGCTTCCAGTTCGATTTCTTTTTCATTTGGAATGCCCATCAGCACATTGATCCTGAGCAGATCCAATTCCGAAGGCGTTAATCCGGCATAACGTTGTTCGGCTTTAATGCGGATCTTTTCGTCGTAATCTGCCGCTGCTCCTGCTCTTTTTAAGATGAAAAGGTCAAACACAGCGAGGTCTGTCCAGTTAAAGTAAAGTGCTTTTGAACCATCTGTCATGGTCAGGTCCAGCTGCGTCCGTGTCCAGTCCAGCACCGGCATGAAATTGTAGCATACCGTTTTAATTCCGCAGGAAGCGAGGTTCTTAAGACTGGCCTTGTAGTTTTCTATATACTGATCTGCATCAGCTCTGCGGGTTTTAATGGCTTCATGAACAGGTACACTTTCCACTACTGCCCAGGTTAATCCGGCAGCTTCAATAATCGATTTGCGTTCCTGAATATCGGCCAATGGCCATACTTCCCCATGTGGGATATGATGCAATGCAGTAACGATTCCTGTTGCCCCTGCCTGCTTAACATCCTGCAGACTCACCGGATCAGATGGCCCGTACCAGCGCCAGGTCTGTAGTAATTTATGATTTTTGTTATCCATTGTTTTATACGCCGCTATAGGCATTAAATCCACCATCAACTAATATTGTTTCTCCGTTTACGAAGGCTGAAGCATCGCTAAGCAAATAAATCAGTGTGCCATTGAGTTCTTCCGGATTCCCCAGTCTGCCGAAGGGGGTATGGTTCACGAAACGCTGTGCACGATCCGTATAAGAACCATCGGCATTCGTCAGTAGCGAACGGTTTTGTTCCGTTAAAAAGACACCAGGTGCCAGTGCATTCACCCGGACCCGGTCGCCATAACGTTGTGCAAGCTCTACCGCCATCCATTTGGTATATCCTTCTATCGCTGTTTTCCCCATTGTATACCCCAAAACCCTTGTTAAAGGTCTCTGTGCAGCCAGGGAAGAGATGTTAACGATAGATCCTTTTCCCTTTTCTGCGATGACCCTTCCAAAGACATGAGTTGGGAGTACCGTGCCGAAAAGGTTAAGTTCGACCGCTTTTTGGGTATCTGCGATATTGATGTCAAAAATATTCTGATCCGGGGCAATGGTAGCACCGGGAATATTTCCTCCGGCAGCATTTACAAGACCATCAATCGTTCCCCATGCATTTAAAATTTGTGTTCTTGCTGCAATCAGGGATTCTTCATTCAACACATCAGTGATTACCGCAATGGCTTCGCCCCCATTTACAGTGATGGCTTTTACCCTTTCATTTGCTTTTTCTTCGTTTCTGCCTAAAATGGCCACTTTAGCTCCGGCAGCAGCCACTGCCAATGCAAATGACTCTCCCAGTACACCAGTAGCTCCGGTGATTACAATCACCTTATTTTCTAATGAAAACAGATCTTTGCCATTCATAATTTAAGTTTATATAGGTTAAATACTTCATTCAATGTTAATGAAATTTAGCCTCGTATAACCACGAATCTCCTTAAATATTTACGATAACGTTTGCGTTTTTTATCTGCTGAGCTCGTAGTTGCCCACTTCCTGTCCATTATCGGCAAGCATACTCAGGTGGAGCTTCCGTTCATTGGCTTTCAGCTTGATCAAAGTCCGCTTTCCATCTTTCGGGCCTCCCCCGATGATGATTGGAAACTGATGTCCTTCTTCTGGCGGATGAACTTTATAGGTATGGGTATGTCCGCAGATCATGAGGTCAATTTTATATTTATTAAACAAAGGTCCAAAGACCTCCCTGCAATGCAGGGTTCCATGTCCATCACCAGAATGGTAATGAGGGATGTGCATGATCACCACTTTAAACTTCGCTTTTTTATACGCTTTACTTTTCAGCTGCGTTTCCAGCCAGATGGCCTGCTTTTTTCGGTAGGTATCAAAATCTATCAGCCCTGCGTAAACCGGATGGTTGTCTTCTTTGTCTTCGCCGGTATCCAGGGCGATAAAGTGGACTGGTCCTCTGGTAAAACTGAAATACTGTCCTCCATCTAAATTATGAAAATAAGCAGGTAGCTGGCGGGCAAACTTACCTCTGGTCTCGTGATTGCCACGGACATACATAAAAGGTTTAGTACTGGCGAAAGCAGTTGTACAAGGATTGATCATATTTTTGATGATCTGATTCTCATCAGTTTGATAATCAAAAATATCCCCGTTAAAGAAGACAAAATCGTAAGGATCATTTCCATTTAAAGCCATCAGCTGAGGGATGCTCTGTGGCCGGTCATGAATGTCATTCATGATCAGTAAAGATACTTCGGCAGGATTTAACGCAAGTGTGGTAAATTCATAAGTACTGCTCTCAATGGTCTCTCCATAAGTAATCTTATAGGGCTCATAGCTTAGGATCTCTTTGGCGTATACCTTATAAGTATATATGGTTCCTGGTTTTAGTTCCTGCAGGCTGACCTTGTGCAGGCGGTCATTTGCATCCACCATCCCATCGGTAACGGCATGTGCTTTTTTCGTTGTTCCTCCTTTTTCCTGATATTCGACCCAGCTGTAAGCATCCCTGGCGGTGATCCACATAATGGTCATGCCATCCGTTCCGGGATGCTGCAGGTAAGGTTGGGTGAGAAAGGTGTGGCCTTCGGCAGGGAGCGAATCTTTTGATTCCGGTACGGTGCTGTCTGCCAGAGTTGCGAGTGGTGAGATCGCAAGTCCGAGGATACTTGTTTTGGAAACCAATCCAATAAAGTCCCTGCGTTTAAATTTTTCCTGGTTCATATTTGTGGTTGAAATGAACCTGCAAATAAAGCTTTTAGCCTACGTAATTACAAAGATTAAATGATTAAAAAACGATGATAAAAGAATGTTTTTCATTTTCATACTTATAGCTCAGTTTAAAACCATATAAATTGCAAATTTGCCGCGAAATGGCCAGTCCGAGGCCCATTCCTTCTGAGCTGGCGTTTTTGTTAAAGCGTTCAAATGTTCTGCTTTCGTCAAGCGCAGTGGCGGGGCTGGTATTGCTGAAGACCAGTTGATCTGGCCTTAACTCCACATCGATATGGCCTGATTTCAAATTATGCCGGATGGCATTGCTCAAAAGGTTATTCAATAACATATCTGCCAGATACTTGCTCATGGAAACTTCTTTCTCCTGAAGGTTCAGCTGGATACTGATCCCGCTGGACTGGAGCAATTCCATGAATTGCCTTGCCTTTTGGTTCAGCATTTCTTTCAAATCTATCGGCTCCTCGTTTTTGATCAGGTTGTTTTCAATTTTTGCCAATAGCAGTAAAGAATGACTTAGGCGCGATAAGCGGCCTACTGCCAGGTAAATGTCTTCAATGAGTTCCCCCTGTTTATCGCTGAAACCTTCTGTTTGCAATAAGGTATCGAGCTTTGAATTGATCACGGCAAGTGGGGTCATCATTTCATGCGAAGCATTGTCTGTAAAGGATTTCAGTTCTTTATAGTCCTCCTTAACCCGTTGCGACATGGATGAAACCGCCTGATTAAGTTCCCTAAATTCATCGATTTTAGTAAACTCGGCATTGATCTCATTTTTACCTGTTAGATTAAAGGTCTTTATCTGATCCAGGATATTGTAAAATGGTCTCCATAAACTACTTAATAAGAACCGGTTAATCAAAAACAGGATCAGCAGTAGAAAGGCAATAATAACCAGGGTGATGAGGAAAATAAGTTTAACCAGCCCTTCTGCTTCTACCCTGGATTTAATGATGGTCACTTCGAAATCCTGTCCATTGACCTTGATGTAGGTAAGCAGACTTCTGCCGGGTTCATTTTCATTTTCCTTCTCATTCAGGTAGACACAATTGCTAAAGCTCCTTCCGCTCGTATCCTCCTTTTTGACCAGTCGGTAAGCCACCTTCTGATCATGAAAGTCTGCGGGAAGTGGCAGTTTATGATAGGTTTTGACATAGGCATTGATCTCATTTTCTTCAATTCTAAGATCTCTGTCCAGTTTTTCTGTTAATATAAAGTGGATGGCGATATAGTATATTACCCCTGTGAGGAGCAGCACGATCAAAGAGACAAAGAGGTTGACTCTGTTGTATTGACTGGCCAGTTTCATATGTTTTCGAACTTATATCCTACCCCATACATTGATTTGATATAATCTTTACATCCTGCTTCCATTAATTTTTTCCTCAGGTTTTTGATGTGTGTATAAATGAAGTCAAAATCATCCGAGAGGTCAATTTCATCTCCCCAAAGGTGCTCTGCGATGGCATTTTTTGTCACGACCTTGCGTTGATTGGCAATGAAATAAACCAGCAGGTCAAATTCCTTTTTGGTCAGGTTCAGCAAACGCTCATTTACATTGACTTTCATTGCTTGTGTATCAATACTGATCTCATTAAAAACAATGGTGTTATTGCCATCAAAGCTTTTTCTGCGGACAATTGCAGTGACTCTTGCCTGGAGTTCTGAAAGGTGAAAGGGTTTCACCAGATAGTCATCTGCGCCCAGATTAAGGCCATCTACTTTATCATCCAGCGAATGCCGGGCAGAGATGATCAATACCCCGTCTTTCTTATTCATTTTTTTTAATGCCTTCAGGATTTCCATTCCTTCTCCACCGGGAAGACTGAGGTCCAGCAAGATACAATCATAGTTGTAAATGTTGATCTTTTCCATGGCAACAGGAAAATCACAGGCAACTTCACAGATATTTCCTTCTGCATTGAAATAAGCAAGTATACTTTCCCGAAGTGACTGTTCATCTTCAATTAATAGTAATTTCATCGGACAAAGGTTTCTGTATGCGTTTCAAGTTAATAATTATTTATGGATGTAAGCCAGCATTTATTTATTGGTGTAAACCACCATTCTTAAAAAGATCGTAAGCGGTCTGATAATTGGCAATGGCTTCCTTTACCACACCCCCTGAAAAGAGCCGGGGTACCTGCTCATTTTGTTTCTTATGATAGATAAACGTATTTACTTTTTTCTGAGGGCCAAGAATAACCAGACTATCTTTTTTCAGGTAAGCCAATTTTTGGTAAGTTCCCAGCAATATCCGGGGGACATAATCCGGGGCCAGGACATTCTTTCCATAAAAGTTACTTTCGTAAGTCCAGCCAAACAGGTTAAATAAGGTTGGATAAAGGTCTATCTGGGAGCACACTTTACTAACCTCTACTTTTCTGGAACCCGGCAAATTTAAAACCAGACAAGGAATATGGTATTTACTGATGTCAATTTCATTCTTACCAGCGCTACTGGCACAATGGTCTGCAACGATAATGATGACCGTGTTTTTAAACCAGGCTTTAGTATTCATCTGTCGGATAAACTGACCAATTGCGTAATCGGTATACCTTAAAGCACCAGATCTTCCGGTACCTGAGGGTATGTTTATTTTGCCCTTAGGATAGGTAAATGGACGGTGGTTAGAAGTGGTCATGACGAAGCTATAAAATGGTTTCCCATTTTTAAACTGTTCATCACTGCCCCTGATGACCGCACTGTATAAATCTTCATCACTAATCCCCCAGGCATTCTCAAAATGCACCTCAGGATCTGTGATGATGGTTCTTTTAGTCAGATAGTGATCTCCGGCCATTACCCTTCTTCCTCTATCTGTGATGTTATAGCCGTTACTGCCAAAGTATTGATTCATATTGTCGAAATAGCCATCCCCACCGTAATAGAAAGTACGGTCATATCCCGCTTTTTCAAAAATGTTCCCAATGGTGGTCAAACTGCCATTGTCAGGACGGCGGACGATGCTACTTCCCGGTGTGGGCGGAATGCCCAGGGACAAGGCTTCCATTCCCCGGACGGTTCTGGTTCCGGTGGCATACATATTGGTAAACAACAGATTTGAGGAGGCCAGGGAGTCCAATACCGGTGTTAAATTTTCCTTATTTCCGAAATGCGACATAAAATCAGCACTGAGGCTTTCTACAGTGATCATGATCACATTGGGTTTATAAGAAGTTCCTGTCCCGGTAATGTTTCTTTTGATGCTTCTGCTATTGCTCAGGTAGCTGCTGTTTTTTTCCTTCAATTGAGACCTGATCAGGCGATAAGCTTCGGGCTCACTCAATTGCTGATAAAAATGATTGTAGTTGAGTTCATTATTTTTAAAGGCTGAGAAAATCGAATATATGCCTGCTTTGGACAGTTCATCATGGTACCTGTTTTCTCCCTGTTCTGCCCAGGAATTGTTCACAAACAATCCAAAAAAAAGTGCCAAAAGGACGATGGTACCGGAAATCATCCCCCTGATTTTTATAGACGTATCTGATTGAAAAAGGGCTTGAAAAACACCCATTTTTATCAGAAGCCAAAGCACAAAAATGCTCATCAGTAAAACACCACCAATGAGTAATGGCAGTGGATAAGATTCATTAATATTATGGATCACTTCATAGGTATAGACCAGATAATCGACCGCAATAAAGTTAAAACGGCTATCAAATTCCTGCCAGAAAGTAAGCTCTGCGAAGAAGGAAAACACAGCAATAATTACCATGAACAGCAAGCCGGTATAGCTCATGAAAATATTAAGCCAGGACTTGATAAAGCGCTGTGGCAGAATAAATAAATACAAAGAATAAAACAGTGTAAGAAAGGCGGATACACCAAGGTCATAACACAAACCCTGTAAGAAAATCCGGGCAAGGGAAAGGAAGGAAAAATCTGTTTTTCCTAATGTAGCTGTCACCAGTCCGAGACGAATCAGGAACGACGCGGCTATAAAGACAGCTACAAAAGAAAAAAGCACACTGTACCTCGTTTTGAACAAAAATAATGAGTTCATAAGACCATATCTGATATCGTCAAATGTACTTCTGCATTCTGAAGTAAAACTGAAGTTGAACAGTGCTTTCTACCTAATTTAAAGGCGAAAGACCGGAATTACCAGAGGCTTAACATTTTTCAAAAAATGAAAGGCCTCTGGTGCCCCGGGTGTTAAAGATTAAGCAATTTTGTTGCGCTGATCTTCCTTATCATATAAGTCGATCAGTTTACTTTGCAAACGGATTACAGAACTTTCCAACTGACTGATTTTTTCTTTCAGTTGTTCAATAATCTGAATGTGTTCACTTACTCCTTCTTCCCCAACATCGAGAAACTCTCTTAAACTTAATCCATGAACTTCTGCGATCTGATTGATGCGGCTAAAGTTTGGATCAGTAATACTCGTCTCTAATTTTGAGTACGCTGGAATAGAAATGTCCAGCAGATCGGCCATCGCTTTTTGGTTGACCCCTTTTTTTTGTCTTAAAATTCTAAATTTCTCCCCTAATGTTTTCATAATGAATATTATTATTTTTAATAACCCCTAATTGAAATAAATTTAAGAAATATTAAATATAATATTATCATATTATTACAAAATTTTGAAAAAAATAATCAAAGCTGACTTTTTAGCCCTCAGATTTAGGGTAAAAAAGGGCAAAAAAAAGACGTTAAATCACCTACAATTTAGCGTCTTTTTTGGCCTTGATCCGGCAATAGGAAACGTTTTTTCGGTTTTCCCTCATGTCACCACTTTCGCCCATAATCGACTGTTTATGAGCGAAATAAAAGGCGATTATTTTTTAGTTTGCCTTAATATAAAGGCCCCTAACATCAGTGCAACCGCCAATCCCGAAAGCCCTGGAAAAAGGATGAATAAATATAAAACTCCAGCAACCAGGACTAAAGCGACAATAAATAAAAAACCTTGTAAAAAAGTCTCCATTTTGAAGGCTGCCACGAGTGCAAACACTAAAAAGGTTATAGCAAGTACGGTTAAAAACATATGCAAAGATGCATTTCCTATGTTAAGTTAACGTTAAGAAATGCGAATTGGCTCTTTTTTTTATAAAAAAATAACAGAATAAATGTTAAAAATTACAGAAATCTAAATGGGAAAGTCAAGGCTTGGCTTCCACAAAAAAGACCAGCATGAAACATGCTGGTCTTTTTTGTGGAAGCTTTGTATCCGTAGCTTAATAATCGTCGTTTAAGGCGAAGATTGGTTTCCTGGTCATCCAGTTTCCGCTGGTAAAATCAGGGAAGTCTATGGTTTCATTTCCAAGTTCTATAGATTGCTCACTTAACGGCGTGATGGCGCTCCATGCTGCAGCATCATATACATCTAAAGGAGTAGGTTCATTTCTTTTGGCTGCTTCGATAAAGGCGTGGATCACGAAGAAGTCCATCCCACCATGACCCGCACCCTGCGCATCATTGCCATATTTTTTCCAAAGCGGGTGGTCATATTTATCCAGCCATTCTTTTGCAGGATCCCATGCATGCGGTTTACTCACACCTTCTACATAGATACTTTTATTGACGTCCATCCACAGGCCTTTGGTTCCCTGAACCCTGAAACCTAATGAATATGGTCTTGGTAAATTGGTATCGTGTTGTAAAATGATCGTTTCTCCGTTTGCACAGTCGATGGTAGTGGTCACGATGTCTCCCAAACGGAAGTTCACTTTCGCATTTGGATGACTTTCCCCACCTTTCTCTACGATATAGTTATGTAGTCCTCTTGATTTAGTAGCAAATGAGTTTAGCTTTAAAAACTTGTTGCCACGGTTGATGTTCACACATTGCGCAACCGGGCCGATTCCATGAGTCGGGTATAAATCACCGTTACGGTGTACAGAGTGATTCGTTCTCCATTTGGCCTCAGAGAATCCTTTTTCATTAAATTCCACGCCACCACCATAAGGTTTTACGCCATCGTTGAATTTAACCTCCCTAAGGTCATGCTGATAACCGCCCTGAAGGTGCAGCATTTCTCCAAATACGCCCTGACGTACCATATTTAAAGCAGCCAAAACATCTCTTCTGTAACAAACGTTCTCCAACATCATCACATGTCCGTTGTTTTTCTCTGCTGCCTGTACCACATCCCAATGGTCCTGAAGGGTAATTCCCAACATCACTTCCGTAGCTACATATTTAATTCCTGCTTCCAGAGATTTGATGATCATCGGTTTGTGTAATTCCCATGGGGTTGCAATAACGATTGCTTTTAAACCTTTTGTTTCCAGTAGTTTCTTCCAGGCATTCTCATCACCTGTATAGATTTTAGGCATTGGCTTACCACTTTTTGCGATCAGAGCTTTTGCTGAATTCAGCATTCTTTCTTCTACATCGCAGATCGCCACCAATTCCACATCATCCCTTTTCAATAAAAGATCAAGATGATTCTGGCCTCTCAATCCAACACCAATCATGGCTACTTTTATCTTCTCCGCTTTAGTACCGGCAAAAATAGATTGCTCAGGTAAAACAGTCAGGGCTGCGGCAGTGATGCCACTACTTCTCACAAATTGTCTTCTGTTCATAACTTATTTAGTTCATTATATATGTTCGGTTCAAATTAATCCTGCTCCGGGTATCCACAGGGTGATTAATCGAATACAAGGTATATACTATAATAGTAACCCCACAACCTAAGCCTAAAAAAAAACACGCAAACGTTTGATATTTTATGCGCTTTCCCTGTTTTTAAAACATCCCAAACAAAAAAAAACTGATTTAAGAGAATTGTAACAATTATATGATCATTTTTAAACCAAATACCTGCATCATTTAGAAAAACAGCAATAATCGGGAAGCAAAAACACGTTTTTTATCTTCAAAATATCGCCTGAAATTTAAATTCAGGCTTTTATTTTCAAGCAAACGTTTGCGCACATTTTTGTACATTAGGAAGCCATTATGACCGATATAAGAATTGTTTTTTAAAATTATTCAAGGTTATTGAAAGTTTATTCTAATATTTGAATATCATGTCTGATAAACCTACCACGATTAAAGAAATAGCCAAAATACTTAAGATCTCGGTTTCCACCGTTTCAAGGGCTTTAAATGACCATTCCAGTATCGGCTTAACAACAAAGATGAGGGTTAAAAAGCTCGCTATGGAGTTAAATTACGAGCCAAATCAAAAGGCCATTCAGTTCTTACAGGGCAAGTCTCATATAATAGGTGTGATTTTACCGGAGTTATCTGAGTCATTTTTCTCTACTGCAATCAGTGGTATTGAGGATGTGGCTTACAAAAGAAACTATACGGTTTTACTTGCCCAGTCGCATGATGATGCCGATCGGGAGAAACTGCTCGTTGAAAAGATGAAAACCCAACGGGTAGATGGTTTATTGGTTTCTGTTTCCAAAACCACCAGCACCTATGAGCATTTTGAAGTTTTCAAGAAGCTGAACATTCCCGTGGTATTTTTTGACCGCATCCCTCCTATTAAAGACATTCACTATGTGGCCTCTAACCTGGAAAACGGAACCTATGAAGCCGTTAATTTCCTATTGAAAAAGGGACACCGTACCATAGGAATGATCAATGGTCCTACCACATTGGTGGCCAGCCATGAACGGAAAGAAGGCTACATAAAGGCCATGATATCCAACCGTTTAAAGTTTGACCCCTCCTTAATCGTGAGCTGCGACCTCTCGGAAGATGGTACCATTGATGTGATGAACACCATGCTGAACCATAGGCGTAAACCTACTGCAATCGTTACCTTTAATGATTATGTGGCTTTATTTGCCATGCGTTATACCCGTTCCCTGGAGCTGGAAGGCATAGATTTTGTCAGCTATGCGAACCTTCCGATTATCAACTATATGGATTACACCCCGATTGCTTCGGTAGAGCAGTTTCCATACAAGCAAGGTAAGAAAGCAGCCGACATTTTAATCGACCTGATCAACAGGCCAAAAAACGAAACCGGAACGGAACAGGCTTATTTTAACGTAGTTGTAGAATCCGAGCTGATCGTCCCAACCCCTAAATAATTTTGCGCAAACGTTTGCTCAATGGTTTAATGACTTAAATAATTACGTTTGAATTCTGTAACCAATTCTGATAAGACGCATGTTTGAAAATATTTTACCATTGTATGGCCTGAATTCTGAAGAGACGACTGTTAACCTGTTTGGCGATGGCCTGATTAACCATACATGGAAAGTAACTGCGGGTAAGCAGAGTTATATTCTGCAAAAGGTGAATACAGATGTATTCAAAAATCCTGAAAACATCGATAAAAACCTTTGTTTATTAAAGGATTTCCTCAGTAAGAAAGATCCTGATTATCTGTTTGTATCGCCGGTTAGCGCATTATCAGGAGAATCGCTGCTCCATACTCCTGACGGTCATTTCCGCTTATCTCCATTTGTGGAAGGTTCCCTTTCGTTGAATGCCTTAACAAAAAAAGAAGAAGCTTATGAAGCAGCAAAGCAATTCGGAAAGTTTTCCAGCCTGCTGGCAGATTTTGATGCAGAGAAACTAAACATTACCATTCCTGATTTCCATAACCTGAGCTTAAGGTACGAACAGTTCAAAACGGCCTGTGCAAATGCCAATCCGGAAAGAATGGAGAAAGCCAAAGTATATGTAAATTTCATCAATGATCACCATGACCTGGTAGATACTTACCTGAGCATTGTAGCCAATAAAGAAGTGCCACTAAGGGTCATCCATCATGATACCAAAATCAGCAACGTCCTGTTCGATAAAGATTACAAAGGTATTTGTGTAATCGACCTGGATACCGTAATGCCTGGTTATTTCATCAGCGATGTGGGTGATATGATGCGTACCTATTTATGTGCAGCCACTGAAGAAGAAACCGATCTGAGTAAAATCAGCATCAGAAAAGAATTCTTTAAGGCAGTATACGATGGTTATATGTCAGAAATGAAAGAGGTGCTGACCAATACTGAAAAGCAATACTTTACCTATGCCGGAAAGTTCATTATTTATATGCAGGCCATTCGCTTCCTGGCGGATTACCTTCAGAATGATGTGTATTACGGAGCGAAGTATGAAGACCATAATTTTAACAGGGCCATCAATCAGATCACCCTGTTAAAAGAATATATTAAAATCGAAAAAGAGCTTACAGCTCCCCTTTCTTCATCGACTGTACCGCATAGTCAACCGCACGGGCAGTAAGTGCCATATATGTTAATGATGGGTTTTGTGTAGATGTAGAAGTCATACAAGCCCCATCAGTAACAAATACATTTTTACAATCATGCATCTGATTCCATTTATTTAATACGGAAGTTTTAGGATCATGCCCCATTCTTGCACCCCCCATTTCGTGGATGTCCAGACCTGGTGCCTGTGAACCATCATTGGGCTTAATGTTTTTGAATCCTGCAGCTGTAAACATCTCTGTCATCTGCTCCAGGTAATCTTTCTTCATTTTAGCATCGTTGTCGTCATAATCCACAGAAATACGCAATTGCGGAATTCCCCATTCATCCTTTTTGTGCTTATCCAGCTTTACGTAGTTACTCGCTTTAGGGATGGTTTCGCCCATCATGTGTGAACCGACCTGCCATGGGCCAAGATTTTTATTAAGCAGTTGTGCTTTCAAATCTGCTCCCATACCTGAGGTATCCTTTTCCGGACTTCTGTAGGCAGAAAAACCAGCCGCATATCCTCTCTTGAAATTGGTTTCCTGTTTTAAAAGGTTCCTGAAGCGGGGAATATAACCGCCATCAGAAGGGTTCCTGCCATCGGTAGTAAACTCTTTTAAGCCATCATATTCTGCACTGATCCGGGCACTGTAGTTATGAAAAGCCACATATTTACCCAATACCCCACTGTCATTTCCCAATCCGTTCGGAAAACGGGAAGAAGTAGAGTTGAGCAGAATCAGATTGGTATTGATGGCAGCCGCGTTTACAAAAATCACACGTGCAAAATACTCGGTCACCTCTTTAGTATTGGTATCCACGACCCTTACTCCCGAAGCCCTTCCCAGCTTTTCATCATAGATGACAGATTCGACTACAGAAAAAGGTTTCAAGGTCAGGTTTCCTGTTTTTGCTGCCCATGGTAAAGTAGAGGCATTGCTACTGAAATAACCACCAAACGGACAGCCCCGCTGACAAAGATTCCTGTTCTGGCATTTGCCCCTTCCCTGGTCAAAATGAATCTGTCGGGGTTGCGATAAATGTGCACATCGCGAGCTGATGACATGCCTTCCGCTGTATTTTTCGTTTAAAGTTTTCTTGAAATAATCTTCCACCGCATTTAAAGGGAATGCAGGTAAAAAGTCGCCATCAGGCAATTGTGCCAGACCATCTTTATTACCGGAAATTCCCGCAAATTTTTCTACGTAACTGTACCAGGAATCCAGGTCTTTATGCCTGATCGGCCAGTCGACCGCAAAATCATCCCGCAGTGGTCCTTCAAAATCAAGGTCGCTCCAGCGCTGTGTCTGCCTGGCCCATAGTAAAGATTTCCCACCTACCTGATAGCCACGGATCCAGTCGAACGGCTTTTCCTGCACATAGGGATGTTCTTTGTCTTTTACAAAAAAATGCATGGCATCTTCCCGGAAAGCATAACATTTACTCACCACCGGATTTTCCTTGCGGATGGCCAGTGTCAGTTCCCCACGGTGTTCAAATTCGTAAGGATATTTATTGGTTGTCGGGTAATCGATCAGGTGTTTTACATCCCTTCCCCGTTCCAGAACGAGGGTTTTTAAGCCTTTTTCTGTAAATTCTTTGGCAGCCCATCCACCACTAATGCCAGAGCCAATGACGATGGCATCATAAGTATGTTGTTTGTTTGACATGTTCTTTTTTACTTAAGTGGTTTTAACAGGGAAATAACCATTGTACCTTCCGGGAACCAGTTCCCAGATCAGGAGCTTACTCATTACATATTTGGAATTCAGGTAGCCACCGATAGTACGTGATTTCATGATGGAATAGAAATCGCCAATTTCTTTTGACAAGCCCGGCTTTTCGTTATTGGCGGCCATGACCTGCTCCTTTAAGGCATTGCCTTCCAATCCTTCAAAAGATTTCAGGCCTTTCATAAATTGCTCCTGATCTTTTGTATCGTAACAATCGTCCAGCATCTTCAATACAAAAAGATGAAGGTTCAGGTCTTTTGCGCCGGAAGTATCCGTTTTGGGAATGATCAGCTCCGCAATTTCTGCCAGTAGTTTTTCCTGTGTGGCAGAAATATCGAGGTGTTGTAATTGAATGGAAACTTTGCCTTCTTCCCTGAGGCAGGAAGGCAGCAGGGCCATTCCGCCTGCAAATATTAATACTTGTTTTATCGCTAAACGTCTGTTCATCGGTTCATGGTGTGTGCTGCTAATGTAATCCAAAATCCTGAAGTCTCATAGAAAAACCAAGCAGGAAAAACCTGGTTACCCCATCCGTACGACTTTCCGTGACGGCATTATCAGAGAAAGTTCTGTTCAGACCATTTCCCTGGTTAAGGAGATCATTGACCGCAAATGTCAGCATTCCTGATTTATTTTTAAAGAGTGTTTTTTCTATTCCTGCATTGATCAGTAAAGGATTGTTGGCTGCAATGGAATACCCGGTATTGATTCTTTTAGAACCTGTGAAGTTCAGGGTCCAGGATTTGGTAAGGATATATCTGGAATAGATGTTAAACATCCAGGTCTCTACATTTCTCCTCTGGCCGGCGCTGCTTAAGGAATAGGTATTGGCATTCAATCCATAACTGGCTTGTGCACTCATACTCAGCTTCTCTGTGTTTGCTGAAAAGCTCAGCTGCTGGTCAAAATTAAATCTCTTGCTAAAGCTTTTCTTATCATCTGTAAACAGCACATCGTTTGCCCTGTTCAGGTTTCCGCTCAGGGTCAGCGCAAATTTGTTTTTTGAAAAAGGATAGGATAAGGAATAAGAAGTACCTATATTATAGTTCCCGTTGGCATTGACATACCGTGTTTCCTGTTTAAGGCTGTTTAAGCTATCTCCAACAAGGACTACATTGGCGACAACCTGATTCTGGATAAGGCTGGTGTTCAGTCCGATCTGAAAAGAAAGGCCTCCTTCAGGATCGAAAAGACGGTAATCCACATTCGCATTATGGTTGAAAGAAGTCTTGAGGTTTGGGTTTCCAATGATCACATTCTGCAAATCCCTGGTGTCTGCTACAGGTTGTAATTGCTGGAAATCAGGGGCATTGCTGGCTCCGTTATAGTTTCCGCTGAGTGATTGCGATGGTGATATCATATAATTCAGGTTGCCTGAGGGGGAGAAGTTCAGGGTATTCTGACTGATTTTATCTGTGCGCCCTTCGTAACTTCCTTTCAGGGAACTTGGCTGTAAAGAGATTCCCGCAGTATAGTTTAAGCGCTTTGAGCCGTACCTGTAACTCAGCCTGAAATTGTTGTTGAGGAAATTAGAATGATAGACATTACTTAGTGAATCGACAAAACTGATTTGCCCGTTCTGATCTTTTACCCTCGTCTGCAGGCTATTGTTGTTCGACGACAGCGAGAAGGCATAATTAAAATCGATATTTTTTGTGCTCACCGTATCATCAGCGCGATTCAAGGGTTCACTATAAGTCACACTGGCATTCCATTGACCATTGGAGCTCTTGTTGTCAACCAAACGGTTTAATGGTGTTTCCTTAAGGAAAGCTCCGGTCTTCTGATCGTAATAGCCTATTTTGTTCATCATGTCCTGATCACTTTTCGATTTTCCAAAAGCGCCGGAAAAGTTTACATATATGGTTCTTCCTCTTTTTGCAAAGCTCTTTCCCCATCCAAAATTAGCATTCAGGTTTGGGTTAGATTGATTCGAGAGACTGCTGTTGTAGAGGTCCTGACGGATGGCTCCCTTTTGAATGTTTTGAGAACTGCTGGTCGACTTGCCATCGGAAAAACTTCCGTTTAAGGAGGCGGTCAGGTATTCTTTATCATAATTCCCCTGTAGGTTGAGGTCGAAATTATGCCCGTTAGAATTGGTATTGGAGCTGTTTTCATTGGTAGTGTACAGTGTACCCAATTGGTTAACCCGCTCTATATAATTAAACTGACTGCTTTCATTCAGGTTATTGTTAAAAGCATAATTTGCAGATCCTACCGTTCTTTTGGTGATGTGGTCCCGGTAATTCCCCGAGGTATAAAGTGCCCTCGTAGATCCGGCGCTGTTATTGGCATTGTTGAGGTTGGCACTGGCTCCTATCTGCCTGTCGTCTTTCCATATGTTTCCCGAGCTCTGAAAACCATATCGTTTATTCGTTCCCCCATCTATACCTGCATTCCCAAAAGTCCCTCTGTTTCTTCCCGGTTTTGTAACGAGGTTGAGGATCTTCTTGGGTTGTCCCATTTTTATGCCGGTGAGCTTTGCTTCCTCCCCATAATCATCGATCACCTGCAGATGAGAAAACATTTCTGCCGGAAGCTGTTTGATAAACTCTTTTACATTACCAGTAAAGAAATCCTTCCCATTGACCCTTATTTTAGTCATCTCTTTCCCCATGGAGGTCACCTTACCTTTCTCGTCCACTTCAATGCCTGGCAACTGTTTCAGCAATTGGTCCACATGATCGCCTTCGCGCACTTTATAAGCAGCGGCATTGTATTCCAGTGTATCCTTTTTAACTTTCATCGCGACAACCTTGCCTTCAATGATTACCTCTTTCAGTAGTTGGGTATCCGGCATCAAAATGATAGGTTTCAGAGAAAGGATGTTTTCTCCGGTTTTAAAAGAATGGGTACTGGATGTTGTACGATAACCAATACTTCTGACGAGCAGGGAAAAATCTGAAGATGAAGAATTCAGGTTCTCAAATGAAAACTTACCATCGGCATCAGAATTGATGCTCAGGGTATCTTTACCGGCAATCATCCGGACATTTGCTCCAGGAATACCTTGTTTACTTTTATCAGTAACACTTCCCGTCAGCTTACGCTTGACCTGGGCCGTTAGTATCAGACTGGGAAATAGCAAAACAATAAAAAAGAAAATCCTCCCAGTAATACTCAACTTAATTTCAATTTTGACCTGAAAGGCGCTAATATAGATAAAAGCTCTGGTTAGTTGATCAAAAAATGAGCAATACGACAAGCATTCCCCTTACTTTTTTCGTTTTTATTCTCGCTGATCCTCAGCTTTAAAACATGGTCACCGTCGGTAAGGTTGCTGCCAAATAAAACATACCAGGGTAAATGCAGGGACTTGCTCCATCTGGTATATAAATCCAGTTCTTTTTCAGGGCCATTGTCAATAGCATACCGCACTTTTCCGGCATCAGCGCCGGATACCACCGACATACCTACAGCACTACCTTTAAAGCGCAGTGTAAGCGTTGCACCAGGTTTGGTTGCCTCGAGCATGGGAACATGAACAAAGCCTTTACGGGTGTTCAATCCATCCTCTGGAAACCAGTCGTTATTTAAAGTCCAACCGGCCGAATAGACAGCGGATGTGATGTCACCATAGCGCCCCTGCTGAAAGCTTCCTTTATTCATTGGTTCAGGTAGTTCCCTTTTTTTGAGATTCCTTCCGGATTTAAGCCCATCGAAACTATCAGACAACAGTCTTCTGATGGCCTCTGCATAAATCCCTTGTCCAAAGGGAGAAGGATGCAGGTCTTTAAAGTCTTTCTCCCAGCTAAACTCCTGGTTGTTCATCCGATCCCTTACCGCCTTAGCCAGATTGATGGAGGGCAATCCATAATGACCAGCGATGAGCTCATGGTTAAATACAGAAACGGGTACTTTTCCTTTGTTATAAGTTTCGGTTTTATCCGGGTCAGCAAAGGACATCAAAATAATGTCCATATCAGGCTGATGCGACCTTGCATTTCTAACGATCCCTTCCAATGCCCTCAACTGAACGAGGCTATCCGTTCCGTTGACCTCGTCGTTCACCGCGGCTTCCAGAAACAGCAGATCCACCTTTCCGGAGTCCAGGACATCCTGTTTCAGGCGGAACGCATGCGGCAGGCTACCCAAAGATGGAATGCCTGCGGCAATAAAATGAAAGGCGGTTTTGGGAAAACGGCGTTGTAAGGTGATGCAAACCGAGTCTCTCCATCCCGGTGCATTGGTGATTGAGCCACCAAGAAAGGCTACGGTTGCTGTTTTTTGTTGTTCAAATGCCCGGAAGGCATTTCCAAGTCCTTTTCGGGTGCTGATATAATTACGGTCATCAAGTCGGGCGCCTTGTCCATTAGTATAACTAACGAAACAGAGCAACAGGAAGGAAAAAACAAGCAGTATCTTGGTCATATAAACAGGAATAACCCAATTAATTTAAGGCATTTAAATATACTTATTTTAATGATTAGGATCGTATTGATAGACGATCTGGTAAGGTGTGTTTCTCAGCTTTGCGGAGATCACACCAATTGGGAGGTCCTCCTTTTGAGGGGTGGGTTCACAAACAGAATAGAGTTTCCCTTTATATACGATGGCATCGCCAATAGGTTTGTCAAACTGAACGGCCATGGTAATATGTGTAGGGTACAGCATGGCAATCATGGGCAGGTTGTAAATCTCTTTGACCAGGTAAAAGAATAAGGCTACACGGTCATCACAATCACTGTGGGTTGCGAACAAAGTCTCTTCCGGAGAAAGGCGTTTTTCTCCGCCAAAATTCTGTTCATCATCTTCATATAAGAAAGCATATCTGGTAAAACGCATCAGATAGTCCACTCCTTTCTTCTGGTTCATTCCTGAGACATTCTTTCTGAGTAACGGGATCAATGATCCATACGTTTCTTTGCTGAGCGGAATGTTAAAATAAGTTTCGAAATCTACGCCCGGATAATTGGCAAATATGGCTTCTACATCTCTGTTGAGCTTAATATTGAAATGGTAAGCTTTATGCTTGTAGACAAACTCCAGTTTCTTTTCGAAGTAATTGTCTGGTTTAAAATCAGGCATTTTGGTCACTTTATAAGAAAAAGGATTTGTTGCAGCGGCTACGTTAATGGTAATTGGAATAGGTGGATCCAGATTCAGGTCTGCTTTTGGATAGTCATGGTAATTCAGGCACATAAATTTCTTTTGGTCTACCATAAAGAAAGGGATATCAGTAATGTCCTCGTCATTAAAGATGTAGAAGATGATCTTGTCTTTACTGAGCGCCAGGCGGGCATCATAACCTGATTTTGCCAGAAAGAACCATTTATATAAGGTATAACGGCTATAGTTGTCTTTTTTAGGACTGATTTGCTGAGCGGTTTTACGAATCAGCTGATAATACAACCAATCGTTCAGTTCGTATTTTTTGCGGTAAGCCAGCAGGGAATCGATGATGGGCTGGTAATCTCCGGAATTTAAATGCTGATAGGCTGATTTTATAGATTCCTGGGAGAGTTCCGGTGCCGCTACGAGAACCGAAGTGTCCACTTCTGCGTTAAATACTCCTTCGTAAAATTCAAAAGAAATCCATTGTTTACCCTGACCCTGTACATTCGTCAAAGTAAGCATCAGAAATAGCGTCCCGAAAATTTTGAAAAGACGGTCCATAAGAATTGCTCGCTTAACATTAAATATACATAAAATTCACCTTAACTTAATGCAATATTTATGTCTTTTTAGCTGAATAACGCGAGTAATTCTTTTTTAGTTAAGGACTTATAAATGGAGGCATCCGTTTTTATCAGATCCTTCACCAGGTCCTTTTTTGAAGCCTGGAGTTTCATGATCTTTTCTTCGATGGTATCCGGGCAAATGAGGCGGACTGCAATTACGTTTTTCTGTTGTCCGATCCGGTAAGTACGGTCGATGGCCTGATTTTCTACAGCAGGATTCCACCATGGGTCTACGAGGTATACATAATCCGCCTGGGTCAGGTTTAGTCCTACCCCACCTGCTTTTAAACTGATCAGGAAAACCCTGACCTCCGGATTATCCTGGAAAGAATTCACTACCGTTTCACGGTTTTTGGTTTGCCCGGTCAGGTAGGCAAAGGCGATCTCTCTTTGTTGCAATTCCTTTTTGATCAGGT
The DNA here is from genome assembly GCF_900129215.1 of Pedobacter caeni. Lineage (GTDB taxonomy): Bacteria > Bacteroidota > Bacteroidia > Sphingobacteriales > Sphingobacteriaceae > Pedobacter > Pedobacter caeni. The sequence goes on from NZ_FQUQ01000001.1 coordinate 1,186,570, forward strand.
CCAGCATGCCCACAAACTGAGAGAAGACCAGGATTTTATGGTTCGCAGACTTATTTTCGATCTGCTCCAGTAAAACTTCCATCTTTGAAGAGGAACTTCCATAGAACTCATCTTCACTTAACAGCGCCGGAGAATTGCAGATTTGTCTGAGTTTGGTGATGCCCTTCAGGACATTCATCGTGTTGCTGGCCACTTCTTCGTCTGTCTGGTTGGTCAGGTAATCGCGGATTTCCTTTTCATACCCATCATATACTTTGCGCTGATCATCCTCCATTTCACAGTAAATCACCATCTCCGTTTTATCAGGAAGTTCTTTGGCCACCTGTTCCTTTGTGCGCCTTAACAAAAAAGGATTGATTCTTTTTTGCAGTTGTATCGCGGCCCTGCGGTCCTTAAACTGATCGATTGGCGTGGAGTAAATCTCTCTGAAATACTGCTTGCTGCCCAATAAACCCGGACAGGCAAAAGAAAGCTGTCCATAAAGGTCAAAAGTGTTGTTTTCTATCGGAGTTCCGGTAAGCACCACTTTATTTCTTGATTGCAGCAGGCGGACCGATTTATAACGTTGGGATTCCGGGTTCTTAATGGTTTGTGATTCATCAAGAAAAACATAGTTGAAGCGGTATTCTTTTAAGAACCTGATGTCTGTAAGTAAGGTTCCATAAGAAGTGATGATCACTTCATACTGATCAAAATCATGGTGGTTTTTGATCCTGTCGGCCCCATAAATGGTATGCATTTTAATCGAAGGTGCAAATTTGCTGATTTCCTGTTGCCAGTTAAAGATCAGCGATGCAGGAACAACAATCAGATTGGTATTGTGATGCCCTTTTGTTCTTTGAGAAAGGATGAATGCAATGATCTGGATGGTCTTTCCCAAGCCCATATCATCCGCCAGGCAGGCACCGAAATTAAACTCATCCAGAAAGTTCAGCCAGTTTAATCCTTCTTTCTGGTAGCCCCTTAAAGTGGCATTCAGTCCTTCCGGTACCGCCACGTCTGTAATGGTATCCGAGCCTGAAAGTTTTCGCCTGTAGATTGCCAGCTGATCTTTGGCCGATTCATCCAGCAACTGATCTTCATACATTTCTTCAATTGCGGTGAAACTGATCTTTGGCGTATGGATCTCCTCTTCCACCACTTCCCCCGCATTGAAGTACTTTGTAAATTTCTCTATCCATTCATCAGGCAGCATGCCCATTGTACCATCATCCAGCTTTACAAATTTGTTCTTGTTGCGGATCGACTTATGGAGGTGCCTTAAAGAAACCACCTGATTCCCGTATTTCAGCTTTATAGCGGTCTTAAACCAGTCGATCCCACTCATCACATTGATAGAGATGTTTGCTTTATGCTGGCTCAGGTTATTGTTTTTAAGTTGATTAAACCCTAGTATGGTGATGTTCTTATTTCTCCATTCCTCAAAGGCATGCAGAAACCAGCCATTTTCCAGCAGCCTTGAACGGTGCAGGTAAAAGCAATCGTTGTTTTCCAGCTGTTCTTCAAAATAAGGATGTTGTCTGACCACATTTGAAGTAAACTGAAGCTCGGCCTCTTTATCCCTGGACAGGGTAAAAAGGTTGCCGTTCCGGTCTTTGGAGCGGATTTGTTTCCTGGACAAAATCGGGATCTCCAGGTCTCCGTATCTCATTACGGGAGTCAGTAAGACGAAATCGTCAGACTCCGAAAGATAAATGAGCTGTTCATTTTCCAGGTCAAAGCCCTTCTCTTCTATTTGTTTCTTTGTGGCTGCTTTAAGGTAATCATAAGTCACCTTTATTCTGTTTTCCAGTTTGGAAAGGATATCCTCCTGAAAAGCTTCAAATTTAGAGTGATGAACCAGCATCCTGTCGTGGTGCTGTTTGAAAAAATCTATGACCCTTAAAATATCAGGATTATCAATCAAATGAAGGGTTTTGTCCATCTGAATGAAATAATGGTATTTTAACTGGATCTGGTCCAGGGCATAAGCGGTCCCATCCAGTGTCAGTTTCCCGGATACTTCATAAAACTCTTGTCGCTGGCTCACATGCAGGCTCATGTCAGCACTCTTACACTTTAACTTTATCGGGATGATGGAGCTCGCAGTCAGGTTAACAGATATTTTTGCATCATGAATAAATACAGGCAGGTTCAATGGATTCTTAGCCAAAGCTTTTAAAGCATCCAGATCTGAATCTGTACGTTCCGAATTGTAATTATTCTGAAATTTTAAGATGCCGCTATAGAACTTGAGCTCTTCGTTGCTTTCTGTTTTCCAGATCAGGTCTGAAGGGCTGATGTAATTTACAGGGTTCTTAAACTTGCCATCCAGTGTGGTTTGCGCTTCAATCAGTTCCAGTGTCAGGTGACTATAAAAGCGGTGTTGCCCAAAGACCAACCCCATCTTATGATTGGCTTTAAGACCAAATGAACCTGGCAATTGCAAGCCTTGTTTTGGCAGCAGCGTATTTTGAAGCGCCTGTTTGCTCTGGATATTTAAAGGAAAAAGTTCTTTTTTAATGGAATTAATCCGGGTCTGTCCATTTTCATATTCCAGTTCAAAAAAATCAGAAAGCTTTTCTTCTTTTTCCAGGCCATAATCTCTTGCCTGAACCCTCATCTTCTCGTACCGTAATTTCTCATCAAAGAAAATACGGATCGCGGGACGCTCCATGATGTTATAGAGTGCCTGGGCCTGATGGGTACATAATTTAGGATTCGGATCTGTACAGGAACAGGTTAACCTCGTTACCTTTCCGGTCTGAATGATGCTCACTCCCGGAAAAGGAATGCTGGCGGAAGGATGCGTAAAAAAAACAGCATCAATGCCGATGTTTTCCGGAACAAGGTCATAAAAGCCTTTCACACGGTTATCCACCTGTTCATTGACGTGTTTAAATATAAATAAGGTGGTTAATTCTGAAAAATCAAAATCTTCTAAAATGTACTCTTTTCTAACATCCATTTCCTGCGGCAATTCCGGTGGCTAAAGGTAAAAAGAAAAAGAATTTAACCCGGTTATACTTTCCTTTTTGTTGCGATTACAATTCCGGTTGCCCAGCATTGTTTGGTCAGGACCAGGTCTTTTCTTTTTTCGAGTTCTTCTACCAGCAGGGTTGCTTTTGCGGCATGTCCTTCCGGCCAGTTCGCTTGCGGCAGCATGTCATCTATGATATAGAGTGCTCCGGGGTTTAACATCCCGATCACTTCGTCCAGCATCAGGTATTTTCCATGCCAGGTATCCGCAAAAATATAATCGAATTTCTGCTCCATATTGCGCTGCACCCAATCTCCCCCATCTGTACATTCAAGTGTTAACCTGTCGTCATTTGCCAGGAAGCGCTTGGCAATGGATAGAAATTTATCATCATTATCGATGGAAATTAAGGTCGAAGACTCGTCCATTCCATCCAATATCCAGGAAGTAGACAATCCCGTTCCTGTTCCCAGTTCCAGAAAAGCACCTCCGGGTTTTGAAGCAGCCAGTGTTTTGAGCAATGAACAGGTCAGCACATCTGAAGCCATTGAAAATTCGGAATCTGCGGTGGCCTCATTGATGGCAATGTAAGCTTTTGGGTAAGTCTGTCTGATCTCTTCTATCATTTTTTCTGGATTTCATTTAAAAATCAGAAGATAGGAAAAGATTAGGTTAATACTGATTAAGCGTCAATTAAACTTTCTTTTTCCATTAAGGCCAATACTTCTGTCCAGCTTTTTACCCTTACATGGTGGTGTTGGTTCACATTGTGTGAAGCATGGAACAAAATCGCCTTTCCCATACAGAAATCCAGGTTTTTGCAATGGTCATCGATCAGGTAATCGGTATCAATGATGCTTTTATCTCCACAGAAAATGATATTTCTCCAGCTGATGAAAGGAAAATGTTCCGCCAGCCATTCGTGTTTCTCTGATAAACATTGTGGGAATTCTGTTGCGGCGGATACAATATAAACCTCATAGTCTTCCATCAGTTTTTTTACTGCAGCTACTGCTCCCTCCATTACCGGAATGGTCCGGAAGAAACCTGGGGTATATACATATCTTTTGATTGCGTCTTTTTCAGGAAAACCTTCAGGTTCCAATACCCCAAGTCTTTCTTCCCTTGGCACCCGGATGCCATATTCATGTTCGTACCAATCCATGAACTGCTCTTCAATATCTGCAAGAACGCCATCCATGTCAATTCCTATTGTCTTTTTTATCTTATTCATGTTGTTTTCGTAATATATTGCAACAAATATAGCAATATTTTGCAGTATATTGCAATATAACCCTCAATTTAAATCTATATATTTGCAACAATATGATAAAGGAAGAACGATTACAACTGATCATAGAACATATCCGCAAAGAGAGAAAAGTTCTATTGGGTGATTTGAGCACACTATTAGGTGTTTCTGAAGACACGGTTAGACGTGATATTAAAGAATTATCAGACCAGGGCCTCCTGAAAGCCGTTCGTGGTGGCGCCATTTCCCGCTCTCCTACGCCAAGGCATTTCCGCGAAAGGGAGCACTATGATGTCAGTCATAAAGGGATTATTGCAGAAAAGGCATTGAAGCTGATTAAAAACGGACAGGTTGTTTTATTTGATTCAGGTACTTCAGTACTGGCCATTGCAACACTTTTACCGCGGGATCTACAGATTACTGTAATTACCAATAGTTTTCCCGTAGCTTCTGTTCTGGAAGACCATCCTTGTGTAGAGGTCATTTTCCTGGGCGGGCGTTTAAATAAATCTTCCTTCTCTACTTCAGGTTTTGAAGTGATCCAAACCATCAGGGGGATTCGTCCGGACATTTGCTTTCTGGGCATTTGCAGCATCGACATGATTTCGGGCGTTACGGGAGTCAGCTATGAAGATTGTCAGGTAAAAAAAGCAATGGTGGAAACTTCCAAGCATATTATTGCATTGGCCACCGTAGAAAAACTGGGAACTACGGAACCCTACTACATTACCAGTATCAGTGATATTGACACCATCATTACAGATATTGATCCTGATGATGAAAGCCTTAAAGCTTATAAAGATGCCGGAATCAATCTGGAGTAATCCTTCTGATTCCGGCATCTGCCGGTATTTAAACCGAACACCTCGTATTGAATATCTACCAGTTTAAAACAAGTATCTGGTACTTAAAAAATTAGAGCTGTTGCCTTCAACGATCTCATTGATCAGGTGTTTGTTGTTGTCATTTAGCTTTGTAGCCACCAATGAGCGGATAGAGAAAGACCTCAGGGCATCCACTACAGATAAAGTACCTTCGGCACTATCTTTTCTTCCCGTAAACGGGAATACATCCGGTCCGCGCTGACACTGACAATTGATATTCACCCGACTCACCTGGTTCACTAAAGGATCGATCAATGCCGCAATCTCCTCCTCATCATTACTGAAAATGCTGACCTGCTGACCATGGGTAGACTCGATCAGGTATTCGATCGTTTCTTCCAGATCATCAAAAGGGACCACCGGGATCACAGGTCCAAACTGCTCTTCCGTATATAACTTCATTTTTTTGTTTACCGGATAAACGATTGCCGGGTAGACAAAAGATTCATTTACTTTTCCTCCGTTTTCATTGATCACCGAAGCCCCGTTGGCAATGGCATCAGCGATGCATTCCTGCAGATAAGCAGGCTTATGAGGCTCAGGTAAAGGCGTTAAAGAAACCCCGTTTTCCCATGGCATTCCAAATTTCAATGCAGCTACCGCTTTTTCCAGTTCTTTTAAAAACACATCCGCAAGGCTCCTGTGAATGAACACAATTTTCAAAGCCGTACATCTTTGTCCGTTGAAAGACAGGGAGCCCAATACCGTTTCCTGCACCGCAAGCCTTACGTCTGCTTTTGCGGTGATGATGGCTGCATTCTTGGCATCCAGTCCGAGGATGGCCCTTAAACGGTTTACCTTTGGATGAAGTTTCTTCAATTCATTCGCCACCTTACTCGAACCAATCAGGGTCAGTACGTTGATCTGACCCGACTTCATCAGATCAGGTATGATTTTATTTCCGCGTCCATATATGGTATTCACTACCCCTTTCGGAAAGCAGTCGCGGAAAGCTTCCAGCAATGGATAATGCAATAACGTTCCGTGTTTAGGTGGTTTGAACAACAGGGTATTCCCCATGATCAATGCAGGGATCAATGTGGTAAAAGTTTCATTCAAGGGATAATTGAACGGCCCCATACACAACACCACTCCAAGCGGAGAACGCCGGATCTGTGCCACAATGCCTTGTTCAATACTGAACCTGGACGACTGGCGGTCCAGATCTTTCAGGGCATCAATTGTGGCATGAATATATTCTACGGTACGGTCAAACTCCTTTACAGAATCTGCATATGATTTTCCAATCTCCCACATCAGGAGTTTCACCACGATGGCTTTCTTCTCGATGATGCGGCCGGTGAATTTCTCGACACAGCTGATCCTGTCGCCGACACTCATCGTAGGCCATTCCCCTCTTCCATTGTTATAGGCCGCAACTGCGGCATCCAGAGCTTCAGCCGCTTCTTTTTCGCTACATAAAGGATAAGTGCCAATCACTTTGCGCTTCAATCCTTCAGGTGTTTTTAAGCAAATCGGCGATAAAACCTCATGTACTTCTCCATCCCATGCACGTAGCTCACCATTGCTCAGGTATTCCCGCTGGTGAACCTCCTCTTCTAATTTAAATTCCTCCGGAATTTCATGCTCTTCCACAAAAATTGCTTCGAGCTGTTCATTAAAATTCATAGTAATATGGTCGGTTAGGTTAATAATAGCGATTTATAAATCAGTAATCGGGGCGTATTTCGGAACAAGGAATTTCATCACCATCCATGCCAGTAAATAAGCTACTGCACAAATCGTAAACATAATGGTATAACCTGTCTGGGTATGCCCCAGCAATTTGTAGTGGTCAAATAAGGCACCTCCTAATTTGGACATCACGACACCGCCCATACCGCCTGCCATGCCACCAATCCCGATCACAGAAGCAATACTTTTCTTAGGAAACATATCCGAAACGGTGGTAAAAATATTTGCCGACCATGCCTGGTGTGCAGATGCACCAATTCCAATCAGTACTACCGGGATCCAGAAGCTGATGTGTCCCAGTGGTTGTGCAGCCAATACCAACAAAGGAAATAAAGCGATCACAAACATCGCGCGCATCCGGCCATCATATGGAGAATATCCTTTTTTAATGAAATACATGGGGAACCATCCCCCGCCAATACTTCCGATCATGGTCATGCTATACAATACAGTTAAAGGCAGCATGATATCAGTACCCGTCAGACTGTACTGAACTTTAAGGTAGGAAGGCAACCAGAACAGGAAAAACCACCAGACCCCATCGGTCATGAACTTGCCAAAGGCAAAGGCCCAGGTTTGTCTGTAACCCAATAGCTTAAACCAGGCTACTTTTTCAGTGGCTTCGGTCTCCACTACAGGTGCTTCCTCCAGCTGATCGCTATTGATATAGGCAAGTTCTGCAGCATCCAATCGTTTCTGACTTTCCGGTTTATCATAAAAAACATACCAGAAGCCCAACCAGATAAAACCAACTGCACCTACAATCAGAAAGGCCGCTTCCCATCCCCAGACTTTTGCAATCCATGGAACGGTTAAGGGTGCCAGAATCGCACCTACATTGGCTCCGGAATTGAAGATTCCGGTAGCAAAAGAGCGTTCTTTTTTAGGGAAGTATTCTGCAGTAGCTTTAATTGCTGCAGGAAAGTTGGCAGATTCCCCGAAAGCCAAAACAGCCCTCGCCAGAATAAAACCTACAACAGATACCGGGACCATTCCCAAACCAACCCAGCTGATCAATGCCGCAGCACTTTCGCCAATGGGTACTGCAACGGCATGCATGATGGCACCTATAGACCAGATGATCAATGCAATGATGTATCCCCATTTTGTTCCCAGTTTATCTACAAATCGTCCTGCAAAGAGCATGGAGATCGCATATACAAATTGAAATGCGGCAGTGATATTGGCATAATCGCTATTGGTCCAGTTAAATTCTTTCTCCAGCATCGGATGCAGGAGGCTCAGTACCTGACGGTCAAGGTAATTGACTGTGGTTGCAAAAAACAATAATGCACAGATTGTCCATCTGTAATTACCCATTTTAGTCTCTTTCATTATATTTGGCTTTGGTTGGTTAGGTCGATTGTTTGGGTTTTATCTGCCCGCTTTTACCAGATCAATCGTCTTTCTGGTTAATACTTCTAATTCGTTATAATTTTTAGTTTCCAATATTTCTTTACTGATCAGCTTACTGCCCATTCCTACCGCACATACCCCTGATTTAAACCAATTGCTGATATTGCTTTGCTCGATCTCCACTCCACCGGTAGGGATAAACAGCTGACCCGGAAAAAGATCTTTAATGGCTGCCATATAAGACGGACCTAAGATATTTGCCGGAAACAGCTTGATCAGACCTGCCTTTAACTGATGCGCGGTATTGATCTCTGTTGGGGTAAAACAACCCGGAATCCAAAGTAAACCATTGGCATGTACCAGTTCTCCTACTTCCGGATTTACAATCGGGCAAACGATAAAATGAGCACCGGCTTTTATAAATTCTTCTGCTTCTTTAACCGTTTTAATCGTTCCGATTCCCAGGTAAAGGTCCTGCATTTCCGTTTTAAGGGTTTCAATCAGCATGCTGAAATTGGCCAATGCCGCCGGACCACGATTGGTGTATTCCAATACCCGGATCCCAGCTTTATATAAGGTCCTGATGATATCCAGGCTCACTTGCGCATCTTCAAAATAAAATAAGGGAAGGATACCCTGGTCTGTAATCGCTTTTAAGGAACTTTCTTTCGTTTTCATTGTGTTATCTTTTTTAACCGTCTGGTTTATTTTTTATTTAAAAGGTAGTTTCATAGGTTTTTGCCCGCAACAGGATCTCTTCCTTACTGGTTGTGTTAAAATCCGTATCGGTAAACAGTTTGGAGAAGGCTGCACTCGTGGCAAAGCCAAGGATCTCTGCAGGAGGAAGCTGATGGTAAAAACCATAGATCAGTCCTGCCATATAACAATCGCCGCTACCAATTTTTCCGGTGATCTTTTCTGCGCGATATTCTGTAGAGACAAAAAGCTCGTTCTCTGTAAACAAGGTACTGTAATATTTAACACCGGCTTTGTAATCAAACCTGAAGGTGTTCGCTACTGCGGTACATTTAGGAAATGCTTTGATAATAGCCTGAGAAGTTATTTTTGCCTGCTCCAGATAGTTTTCTTTCTGATCAGTTTCTACGAGGCCGGCAGGAACCGGGATACCCAGCATATTTTCTGCCGCCCAGATATTTCCCATGATGAGGTCACAATATGGGGCCAGCAAAGGCATCACGTCTATCGGATCTTTTCCGTATTTCCACAATTTGCTCCTGAAGTTGAGGTCCAGTGAGATGCGGATGTTTCTTGCTGAAGCGGCCTTTAAAGCTTCTTCACATACTGCGGCCACATCTGCGTTTAATGCCGGACAGATGGCGCTGAAATGAAACCAGGTAATGCCTTCGAAAACCGAATCCCAGTCTATCATTCCTGGTTTCAGGGTCGAAAAAGAAGAGTAATTACGGTCGTAAATTACACCTGCATTTTTAAGGTCTTTCCCGTTCGGCAGATAGTATAAGCCTATCCGTTCTCCCAGGTATTGCATTGCTGAAGTATCTATGTTCAGCTGGTTCAGATAATCAACCACCTGTTTACTCAAAAAGTTATCCGGTACTGCAGAGAGATAAGCTGAAGGTACTCCCCAAAGTGCCAGTGCAGCCGCCACATTGGCCTCTGCCCCTCCCACATAAAAAGGAAGATGATTCTCCTTTAACCATGCTCCGTCTACATCCGGAGAGATTCTCAATAATAGTTCACCAAAGTTTAAAACCTTTCCCATATATCATTAAAAGTTAAAATATTCTTTTGCATTGTGGTAACAGATGTCCTGAATCAGCTTCCCAACCCATTCCTGATCATCCGGTAATTCCCCGTTTTCTATATCCTCTCCAAAGAGGTTGCATAAAATTCTTCTGAAATACTCATGGCGTGGATAAGAAAGGAAGCTCCTGCTGTCGGTCAGCATTCCTACAAAACGGCTCAGTAAGCCCATATTTGATAAGGTATTGAGCTGTTTGATCATACCTTCCTTCTGGTCTAAAAACCACCAGGCCGATCCCCATTGTACTTTACCCGCAACAGTTCCGTCATTGTAATTGCCAATCATGGTGGCCATCAACTCATTGTCGGCGGGATTCAGGTTATAAATGATGGTTTTTGTCAGACAGTTCTGAGCATCTAGTTTATTTAAAAACTTCGAAAGTGCTTTTCCCTGAGGAAGATCCCCTATAGAGTCAAAACCTGTATCCGGACCTAATTGCCCCAGCAGGCGGTCGTTGTTATTTCTTAACGCACCTAAGTGGTATTGTTGCACCCATCCTTTTTCATGGTCCCAGAGGGCAAACTGAAACAACAAGGCAGATTTGAACTTGCCACTTTCCGCATTTGTTAAAGGAACACTGTTCCTGATCTTTCCGTAAATGTCTTTGATGTCTTCTTCGGTATAGTCATCCGCGTAGATCTGTTCCAATCCATGGTCGGAAACGGAACAGCCATTTTCAGCGAAGAAATCATGTCTGGACTTAAGCGCAGACAGGTAGGCATCCAGATCGTTTAGTTCTTCACCTGTTAATGCAGAGAGCTGATCGATGTATTTGTTTAGTCCTGATGCGTCATCAGAATTCATCGCTTTATCGGGACGGAATGCAGGAAGCACCTGAATGTCCAGTCCATCGTTCTTTATTTTCTGATGGTGTTCTAAAGAATCCAAAGGATCATCTGTGGTACACAGGGTTTTTACGTTCATTTTCCGCAACAGATTTTGTACGGAATATTCAGGAGTCCTGAGTTTAGTGGTACAATCTTCATAAATCCTTTCTGCATTGGCAGGAGAAAGAACCTCATGGATATCAAAGTAGCGCTGTAATTCCAGGTGTGTCCAGTGGTACAACGGATTTCTTAAAGTATAAGGGACCGTTTCTGCCCATTTTTTGAACTTTTCTAAATCTGTTGCATTTCCGGTGATGTAATGTTCGTCAATGCCGTTTGCACGCATGGCACGCCATTTATAATGATCACCATATAACCAGACCTGGGTAATGTTTTCAAATATGAAATCGTTTGCAATTTGATCCGGCATTAAATGATTATGATAATCAATAACCGGCATCTGTTTTGCAAAATTATGGTATAGCGCCTGCGCTGTTTTGGTCTGTAATAAGAAATTGTCGTCTAAAAAGTTCTTCACAATAATATTTCTAAATGTATTAATTTTTATAGATAATTGGCAAATTTTATAGGTCTAAAACAAGTCTACATAATTATTGCAAGGATTAACAGGCTTGATGCGGAATTATTTGCGCAATCGTTATAGACAGCTTTTGATCCAGTCGACAAGATCCCTTGCCGCATTTAAATTGTCGAATGCCACAGGAAGTTTTTTCCCGTCAACGTATTCATTGTAAAGCCATGGATCGCCGATGGCAAATACAGCCCCTTTCCCATGTCTGAAAATCGCCATCACCTCCTCCCCGTCTTTATCCTTTAAAATGGATCTTGCAGCGCCGCTTAAGGCCAGAGTGCTGTATTCTTTAATGAATAATTGTCTGGCGGTTTTAAAGATCTGATTGCCAGGTGCAACATCAACCCTGCCCATTTCAAACTGGTTTTTGATCACCCTCCCCTTGCTGTTGAGGTTGAACTGTATGCCAAATTGCTTTGCGAGTTGGTTGAAATGTTCGAGTTCTGCATTTCCAAGGTCATTTGCCATCAACAGCAAAACCCCTCCTGACTTGACCCAGGAAGTAATGGCCGAAATGTCCTTTTCATTTACAAAACTGGGATTTGGATTTTCTTTCTCTATATCCGGATCAACAATGATGTATACTGAAGCTTGTTTTAAATTCGCTTTTGTCGGAGCGGCGTTTAATGTTTCTGCGGTAAAGCCTTTATCTTTAAAAACTCCCGCAAACAGGGAAAAGCCAACACCGGAATGCTCCTCCCATTTGTAATGCCAGGACTGTTCCTTACCACTGGAATCTTTTTTGAGCTCATTGTTGAAATAAGAATCTAAAAGTACGACTGGTTTTTGGCCTGACGATTGGGCATAACCTACTCCCGCTGTAAGCAATGAAATCAGAACAGGGAAAATGGAATATTTGCTCATATCCTGGATATTTACTGGTTAAATATTTGGTTAGGGCCAGATGATGGCCTGATACAAGTCTACAAAGATTTGAGAGCTAATGAAACAAATGACCAGGAAAAAACTACGCAATCGTTAGCGTAATATCTGCCTGAAACATGTGTTTTGTGAGCGATACCTGCGGTTTATTTGCCAGCAATGCTGTGTATACTGAATACAGGTATAATGAGCTATCAAGTGCTATATTAGTATTCTATACGAATACAGCCTGCGAGATAAAGATTTTAATTTTTACGGGGACTCAGGCGTATCTTAAAATATTTTTCCAGATGCTGATAAAATTCTGATTCCTCAGTAAATGCTTTTTCGGTCAATTCTCCTGATTTCCTGATCTTCAAACGGTCATCCGTAATGGTAATCCGGCCGGTTTCCGTAGCGATAGAACAGATCCTCCTCTTTGTGAAATTGGATTTTTCACTGGTCTGATGGTAAATGCACATTTCCTTAAAATCGTCAGTAGTTCTGGCAGTTTCCGTAAAAATATACTTAGGAACGAAAGTACCATCGACCAGGTTTTTGACAATCAGGTAAGTATCATCGAAACGCTCAATTTGAAAATCATCATAGGAGTCATGTTGCAGGGTGTTCAGGGTAATTTTTAAAGGTGCTGCACTAAACTCCCCGAATCCAACATCCACGAGATAAGTGTTTCCATCAATCTCCGCTATAATAGCCATATGATCGTATTCCAAACCAAACCCTTGTTCCTTGTTTGCAACCCGCCCTGAAATGAGTTTAACATTAAAGCCAAGATGTTTCAGCAAACCAAAGAAAATGCTGTTCAGTTCATAACAGAACCCACCTCTTCCCTGCTCGACAACTTTTGAAAACGCATGCTCTATTTTTATTTCTACGCCCTGATGGATGTCAAGGTTTTCGAATGGAATATGGAGCAAATGCAATTGTTGCAATCTTTTAAGCAATGAAAAAGAAACAGTCAGTTCCCCATCATAGTGTATTCTTTCCAGGTATTTTGGGTAATCCATAGCTGCTGATTCAGGGCATTAGTTATTGATTTCGGCGATGCGGTAAGCACACCTCCTGTCTCCACTTACAATATGGTCTACACGGTCAATCTGCACCTCATTTCCCAATACATGCTTAAAGATGTTCAGTTCTGCTGAGCAAAAACCCTGACAGGTTTTGGCGGCTGCGCAGATCGGACAATGGTTTTCGATCAGTAAATAACCTTTATCGTCTTTTGAATATTCAGCCATATACCCTTCCCTGCTTCTGATTTCGGTAAGTTTTGCAATGCGGCCTTCCAGGTCAAAGAGTTGATCGAGTTCTTTCAGGTAACGTTCTTTTCCAGATTGTTCACTTACATCAATAACGGTTTGCAAGGCTTTGTCGCCCAGCGTATCTCTCATGATATTGATCAGCTTCACGGTCAGTTCTGCATGGGTATCCGGGAATTTGGAATTGCCAAGCTCTGTCAGCTGGAAAAACTGCTTTGGCCTTCCTACCCCCTGAGATTCATTAAATGAACTCACCACACCTTCTTCGGTAAATTTCAATAACTGTAACCTTGCACCTTCATTAGTGATTCCAAGTTCATGAGCAATTGAAGCAGCGGTCAATGCACCCCTGGTTTTCAATAACATTAAAAATCTATTTGTCTTCATAATCTAATAAAACAAGTGTTTAGTTGTTTTATTAACAAAAGTACTAACTTTGCCGAACTTATCAAGGTTAAAAACTCATAATATTAGTTTTTAAAGACAAAAATCGATGAGCATAAAGGTTCATTTTATTTATTAAACAAAGAATTATGCCAAATCAAATACTATTCGTCGTTCCTTACTGGAATATATTAGTCAAGCAGGTGCTAAAGCAAAAGCGCCAGACTTAGCCAGCTTCTACACTCCTTTATTCATAAGAAGCGCAGGTAAATAAAGCGCCCTATTTTCTCAGTTTCTGTCATGAAATCAGCTGAGCAGGCATCGCCATGTCCAAAAATTAATCTCCAAATGGGCCATCCCATTGAAACAAAACAACAAACACATTTAACAATTATGGAAGAAATCATTAATAAAGTAGAACAATCAGGCATCCTTACACTGGACCTGTTGTCGTATAAACCAGAGAAAAAGGAAATCCTTGCTTTTGATATGGTGCCCTATCTTTTTCATGGCTACCTGCTTCAGGAAAAACTATTCCGGGCAGAAATGAGTCTGATCGACTGGCAGGAATATCGGGGTAAGGAAGTGGTCATCTATTGTTCCAACGACGCCATTGTCCCTTACTGGGCTTATGTTTTCGTCAGTTCCCTGCTTCAGGCTCATGCCGCCTTTATCTGCTTTGGCCCCCAGGCAGACCATCAGCTGCTAATCTGGACGGAGCGTGTCAAATCCATAGATTATGGCCTTTACAAAGACCAGAAAGTAGTGCTCAAAGCCCGGTCTGAAGTTCCTGAAGCCATTTACGTAACCGCTACCACAAAATTAATGGAACAGGTTCAATCCCTGATGTGGGGTGAAGCTGGTTCCCCGATCATGATCCATAAAAGAAAAAAAACAATATAAATGAAAACAACAGTATTATTCTATCCGCTCTTATTGACTGCATTCCTGACCTCCTGTAAACCTGCTCAAAATCAGGGGCAACAAACCGAGCCGCAGGAATTCCCAACCTTAGTGCTGAACCCACAGCAAACCACACTTTCCGTAGAATACCCGGCTACATTACAAGGAGAACAAACCGTAGAAATCAGGTCCAAAGTGGATGGATATGTAGAACAGGTTTATGTGAACGAAGGCACACATGTACGCAAAGGCCAGCCATTGTTCAAAATAGATGCGAATAGTTACCAGCAGGATGTCAACAGCAGACAGGCAGCTGTCCTTGCTGCTGAGGCGAATTTAGAAACCGCCACCATTCAGACTCAGCGGACAAAAGTGCTGGTCGACAGAAAGATTGTCAATTCTTTTGAACTGACCTCTGCCAAAAATGTAGAGCGCGTAAAGCGGGCAGAATTAAATCAGGCAAAAGCAGATCTGTCTGCCGCAAAATCCAAACTCGCTTATACGAATATCGTAAGCCCGATAGATGGTGTGGTGGGAAGTCTTCCCTATAAAATTGGCAGCCTGGTGAGCAGCAACTCGGAAACTGCATTGAGTACAGTGGCCAATACCAAACAAATCTATGCTTATTTCTCCCTGAGCCAGCAGCAACTGGCCACCTTTCTGAACAAATATGACGGGCAGCAGGTAAAGGATAAATTTAAACATATGCCAGAGGTGTCACTAACGCTTGCCGATGGAAGTACCTATCCTGTAAAAGGAAAGATCGAAACCCTGAGCGGCGTACTAAATGCCAATACCGGAGCCGCCAATTTTAAAGCAGTATTTCCAAATAAGGAATCAAAATTATGGAGTGGAGCCAGTGCGGTATTGAGCATTCCAACGGCATTAAATGATGCCGTGATGATCCCTAAAAGTGCCACTTTTGAACTTCAGGGCAAACATTTCGTCTTTAAGGTTGATGGCCGGAATACGGTTCACAATACAGCTGTGGAACTGATGGACGCGGTAACGGAGAAAGATTATGTGGTTACCAATGGGGTCAAATCCGGCGACAGGATCGTGACCGAAGGATTGGAAAATTTAAAGGATGGAATGAAAATCAAAGCTGTTCAGTCCTCATCGAAATAAGAAAGAGATATGTTAAGAAAATTTATAGAAAACCCGGTATTGTCTACGGTCATATCGGTCATCATAGTCATTCTGGGACTGCTCGGACTCCTGTCCCTCCCCATCTCCCAATATCCGGAGATTGCGCCGCCCACCGTTGCCGTAACCGCAGCCTATCAGGGTGCAAATGCAGATGTGGTGATGAAAAGTGTCATTGTTCCTCTTGAAGAACAAATCAATGGAGTAGAAAACATGACTTACATGACCTCTACTGCCAGCAATAACGGAAGTGCCACCATTACCATCTTCTTTAAACAGGGAACAGATCCCGATCAGGCAGCAGTAAACGTACAGAACAGGGTAACGAAAGCCACCAGTTTGCTCCCTACTGAAGTCATCAAAGCAGGGATCACCACAAGTAAAAAACTGAGCAGTACGGCTTTTAGCTTTTTATTGTACAGTAAAGACAAAGCTTACGATCAGAAATTCCTGGACAACTACCTCCGGATCAACATCATGCCTCAGATGAAACGTGTGGAAGGTGTTGGCGAAGCCACCATTTATGGAAATCAGGAATATTCCATGCGGATCTGGCTTAAACCGGATGCCATGGCCAATCATGGAATGGTACCTGATGATGTCATTGCAGCATTGAAAGAACAAAATATTGAAGCAGCACCCGGTAAAATCGGAGAAAACAGCAGGCAGTCTGTTCAATATGCCTTAAAATATACCGGCCGACTGGATGAGGAGTTTCAATTCGAAAACATCGTTCTCCGTAGCGCCAGACAAGGTGGCCTGATCAGGTTAAAAGATGTGGCAACCGTAGAATTTGGTGCCCTGGATTACACCACTTCACTGGTTACTCAGGGTAAAGTTTCTTCGGGTGGCGCGGTCAGTCAATCCTCAGGATCCAATGCGAGGGAACTCATCATTGCCTGCGAAAACATCCTGAAAGAAGCTTCCAAAGATTTTCCTCCGGGAGTGGAATACCATACTTTTTTAAATGCCAATGAGTTTCTGGATGCATCTATAGAAAAGGTAATATATACCATTGTAGAGGCATTTATTCTTGTTTTTATCGTGGTATTTATCTTTCTTCAGGACTTCAGGTCGACCCTGATTCCTGCAATTGCTGTTCCGGTAGCCATCATCGGTACGTTTTTCTTCCTGAAGCTTTTCGGTTTTACCATCAACCTGCTGACCTTGTTTGCCCTCGTTCTTGCCATTGGAATTGTGGTGGACGATGCCATTGTGGTGGTCGAAGCAGTACATGCAAAACTGGACCAGGGGGCAAAATCCGCAAAGAAAGCAACGATTCATGCCATGAGTGAAATCAGTGGGGCCATCGTATCGATTACCCTGATCATGTCGGCAGTATTTGTTCCGGTGACCTTTATCACGGGATCTGCAGGGGTGTTTTACAAACAATTCGGTTTGACCCTCGCGGTGGCGATTGTGATCTCTGCAGTGAATGCATTAACTTTAAGTCCGGCACTTTGCGCTATCTTTTTAAAACCGCATGATCCGGATAAAAAGCACGATAAAAAAGGATTTTTACCTACTTTTTATGCAGGATTTAACACTGCATTTGAAGCCGTAACTGGTAAATATATGCGTGCAGTCCGCTTCCTGATCCGCAGAAAGTGGATCTCCGTTGCCGGGATTTTGTTATTCGGACTGATCTTTTATGCTTTACTTAAAACCACGCCAACCGGTTTTGTTCCGAATGAAGATGGGGGTGCCATCTATGGAGATGTGATTCTTCCCCCTTCTGCTACACTGGAGCGCACAGAACAGATCACCAATCAGGTAGATAGCATTGCCAGAAGCATTCCTGAGGTGGAACTTTCTTCGAGATTAGCCGGAATGGACCTGATCAATGGATTTGGAGGCTCCTATGGTGCTTTATTTATCCGCCTGAAACCATGGAAAGAAAGGAAAGGAAAAGATCAGGATGTCAGCGCAGTAGTGAATCAGTTGTTTGCAAAAACAGCACATATCAAAGGGGCTAAAGTGATCTTCTTTGCAGCACCAACACTTCAGGGCTTCGGAAACAACAATGGTTTTGAAGTTCAGTTGCAAGACAGAACCGGAGGTGATTATAAGGAGTTTGCCAAATCAATCGGCAAATTTATGACGGCCATCAACCAGCGTCCGGAAATCATGTTCGCCACAAGTCCTTTCAACATCGGATTTCCTGAACTGCAGGTGAACGTAAATGTTGAGAAATGTAAAGATGCCGGAGTCAGTGTCAACACTGTGCTGAATACTTTGCAGGGATATTTTGGTGGGGTCTATGCCTCAGATTTCAATAAATTCGGAAAACAATACCGGGTGATGATGCAGAGTCATCCTGATTTCAGGGAAAAGGAAGCGGATATCAATAAGGTCTTTGTCAGAACAGACAAAGGAGCAATGACCCCTATTTCGGAATTTGTTACGTTAAAAAAGACCTATGGCCCTGAGTTCATCAACCGGTTTAATTTATTCACCTCAACTACGGTAACGGGTTCTCCAAATAAAGGTTATAGTTCTGGTGACGCGATCAAAGCAATTGAAGAAGTTGCAGCCCAGACGTTAAGTCGCGGGTATACTTATGAGTTTTCTGGTTTGACAAGAGAAGAACTTTCCAGTGGCAGTCAGACGATCATGATCTTTGCCCTCTGCCTGGTCTTCATTTATTTCTTACTGAGTGCCCAGTACAAAAGTTATATCCTTCCTTTTTCGGTATTGCTTTCCCTTCCTATAGGTTTAGCAGGAGCATTTATATTCGCCAATCTGTTCAATATTGACAACAATATTTTCCTTCAGATCAGCCTGATCATGTTGATCGGACTATTGGCCAAAAATGCCATTCTGATCGTAGAATTTGCATTGATGCACCGCTTAAGCGGAAGAAGCATTGTGCAGTCAGCAATCTATGGTGCAAAAGCAAGGTTAAGGCCAATTCTGATGACTTCCTTTGCCTTTATATTCGGTCTTGTCCCTCTGATGATGGCTACAGGTGCCGGAGCGCTGAGCAACCGCTCTATCGGTACCGCAGCTGTCGGAGGAATGCTGATCGGAACGTTATTCGGAGTTTTTGTGATCCCTGTTTTATTCATCATCTTCCAGTCTGCACATGAGAAAATCTCTGGTGTAGCTGTTCCAGATCATTCCCCACGCGCCCTCCCAGAAATCATTTAAGTCAACACCATGAAAACAAATCATATATTTCTCTTTTCCTTGATTTCCATTGGATTATGGACCTCATGTAAAGTCACCAAATCTTATCATAAACCTGAAGCAGCCATAGCTTCAGGTTACCGGGACATCGTTAACCCAGACAGCAGCAATATGGCTGCAATGAAATGGTCTGAGGTGTTTACCGACCCCGTTTTAAACGAGCTGATCCGGCAAGGGCTAAGCGCTAACCTTAATTTGAAGATCGCCGTAGAACGCATCAATGAATCTAAAGCCAACCTCAGGATGAGCAAAGCGGCATTCCTGCCTGGGCTAAACGGAAATGTTTCGGTAAAGCAGAGCAGACTGGCCTTTCCACAAGGTTTTGGAATGATCAATAACTCTACTCAGTATGACCTCGGCATCAGCACCAACTGGGAGCTCGATATCTGGGGCAAGCTGAGTAGTGCAAAAAGGGCTGCCTATGCAGATCTGCTGGCCAGTGATGCAGCAAAAAGAGCTGTTCAAACGCAACTGGTTGCAGATATTGCCAATCATTACTTTGAATTGCTCAGCCTGGATCAGCAATTGCTCGTGACACAGAAAACTGCAAAAAACAGATCTGAAGATGCGGAAGCGATAAAATTGCTTTTTGAAAGCTCCATCTTAAACGGCGTTGCTGTGGTACAAAGTGAGGCCAATTATTACGAAGCAGAACTTGCCATTCCCGATTTGCAACAGAAGATTAAAGAAACAGAACATGCCTTATGCATTTTACTGGCCAGAACTCCCTCGAAAATAGAACGCACTTCCTTAACTCAGCAGCAGCTTTCCTATGACTTGAAACCAGGAATTCCCGCGCAATTACTGGCTTACAGACCAGATGTGCAACAAGCAGAATACCAGTTTAGGGCAGCATTTGAGAACAGCAATGTGGCGAGGACTTACTTCTACCCTTCTTTAAGTATTACAGGTGCGGCCGGATTCTCCAGCCTGGGACTGAGCAACTGGTTTAGCAGCGCGGGCTTATTTGGCAATATTGCCGGCGGTCTGACCCAGTCTATCTTTAACAAAGGGGTCAATAAGGCGAGGTTAACCACGGCGCAATCTAAACAGCAACAAGCCCTGTACGGCTTTGAATATTCATTGCTAAAGGCCAGTCAGGAGGTTTCTGATGCCTTATCGGCGTATGAACATGCTGCTCAGAAAGAGGAAAAACGTGCTAAGCAATTGAAAGCCCTGGCACAGGCCGTAGAATTCAATAAGGAATTGCTGAACAATAGCAAAAACACGAATTATACGGATGTGCTTGCTGCAGAACAAAACCTGCTGACCGCGGAGTTAAAAGGAATTAATGACCAAAGTCAGAAATTACATGCGGTAGTCAATTTATATCGTGCATTGGGTGGCGGTTGGAATTGATCCTTTCTACTTTCTCAAGAAAGCTTATTTTTACTTCGTTAAATCTACTTTTTAAGATGGGTATAAGAAAGGCAAGACAAGAAGATACACAGGCCATAGCGTCTTTATTAGCACAAATGGAACATCCTACAGCGGAAAATTTGGTTGCAGAGCGGTTGATTCAACTGATCAACCATCCTGATCATGAAATAATTGTCTTTGAATTGGAGGAACAGGTGAGGGCTTTCATGTCAATTCACTTTTTACCTCAGATCGCTTATTCAGGAGATTTCGCCATGGTAAGTTATTTCGCTGTGGATCACAATTTAAGGAGTCAGGGTTTAGGTCGGGAAATGGAAGAACATTGTGTTCAGCTGGCAAAAGAAAGGAAGTGTAGCAGGATTGAGCTGCATTCCAGTATCCGCAGAGTTGATGCACATCGTTTTTACCTTCGGCAGGGATACGTCGAATTCCCTAAATATTTTAGTAAAAAACTGATTTAAAAAAAGGGAGATGTTTTCAGGCTGAAACCTTTGCCTGAAGGGGCAAAATTTCTATGCCTTCATCCTATCTCCCTTTTTTAATAATATTGCTCCTAGAAACTATACCTCAATCCAAGTTGGCCCCTCCACCTCGAATCAAAAGGTGCATTGATGAAGGATCCGTTTACCGGACTATAGCTATAGGTAGGTTTAGGGCTTCCTGCAACGATTGATGCCGGATCGATTCCTTTGTAGGCAAGAATGGAACCACTTAATGTGGCTGGCAATTGTGCGGTGGTGATGGAAGGCAATTTAACCAGTCCCCAGTTTTTATTCAGGAGGTTACTGAAATTGAACACATCAAACGTGATTTGAAGGTTGTGTTTTTTTCCTCCTGCATTGATTAAGATGTCTTGTGCAAGGTGAAGGTCGAAGATGTGCGACCAGGGTGTTCTTGCTCCGTTCCTTTCTGCCATTTGTCCGCGGTGTTTGCTTAGATATGGATCTTGTTCTATAAAAGCATTCAACTGCTCCCAGATTTCTGCAGGTGTGCGTTTATCAGATGCATTGTTGGGTACTAAAATAATGTCCTTGGCGCTGGCAGGGATATACATGGCATCATTTTGTGTCTGTCCGTCGTTATTGACATCGGAGTTCAGACGGTAGGTATAAGGAAGACCAGATTGTCCGTTATAGACCAGACCGATGGTTGTTGCAAAGTTTTTCAGGTACTCAAAACGGTACGACAGGGTTCCGATGATGCGGTGATTCAGGTTCCAGTCTGAAGCTGTTAACCCCGGAAGATTGGGGTTGTTTCCAATCGTATTGTTTCTGAAGTTGGTGGAAGCGATGGTGGAGTTCATGCTCGAGATGTCTTTCGATTGCGCATAGGTATAGGCGATGCTACCGGAAACACCTTCTGCAACGTTACGCTGCAATTGGGCAGTAAGGCTATATTGATATCCTTTATTGGTATTTGTAAGCAGGAAGACATTGGTGTATTCCGGGTATTTTAAGCGGCCGTTTCCTGCCGGGTAAAGGTCTCTTCCTTCTCCGGCAAACTTATCTTTTGGCTCGACAAGGTTCAGGTCTTTGATGTATGGAGCATTCATTTCTTTGCCGTAGATTCCTTCCAGTGTGGCGGTAAATCCATAAGGGAGTTTTTGATCTATAGCGAAATTTGACCTCCAGACCTGAGGCATCTTAAAGTTGGGATCAGTAAGGTCGATCTCTGAAGTAGCTACAGTGGAAGTTCTTGGCTGATTGTTCACATCTGCATCAAACCTGATTCCTGCTGCTGCAGCACCGTTGGCATTAATTCTGCCGAGGTCAACACCGGAATTGTTATATGCATTTCCAAGCCATACATAAGGCAACCTACCGGTAAAGATTCCGGTTCCTCCGCGAAGAATGGTATTGCCATCGTTGTTGATGTCGTAATTAAAACCGATCCTTGGAGAGAAAAGCAGTTTTGACTTTGGCTGTCTGCTGGTTTTATAACCTTCAGCACGGAAGGAATTGGCAAACTGCTCATTTTCTAAAGGCTTGTCCAGGAATACAGGGATATCTACACGAAGACCTCCGGTTAGCTTTAAGCCTTCCATCGCTGTATATTCATCCTGTACATAGAATCCGAGTTGCATGGCCCTGAAAACTGAGGTTGGAATCTTTACATCCGGGATTTTTGAATAGGTAAGCTGATAAATTGAGGGAGCCTGTCCTTTGGTAAAAGCATCGAGACCTGGAAAGGTATAATTTCCCCAGACATTCTGGATAAACAGGTTGTCGAATTTAAAAAACTCATTCTGGGTACCAATGGTAAAATGGTGGTCGTTGTGAATGATATCCAGGTTATCCGTAAGCTGGAAAAGGTGTTGCTTCTGACGGGCAGAAGGCGAATATCCTTCTGTTCCGGCTACAAGTGTTTTGCTGGCATCAAGCTGGATCGTTACCTGAGGAAAAGGACTTCCTGGAATCTCCCGGTTGTCCCTCACATTGGAATACCCGACAATCAGGTTGTTCACTACTGTGTTCGAAAAATAGGTATTCAATTCTGCTACCGTTATGTTTGTTTTGTTGGTCTGAATGTATTTATTGTTCTCAAAACGAAGTGAGTTGATGCCATTACTGATGTCATCGCGCTTGCCATTCACATAATTATGGCGAAGGGTTAACCTGTTTTTGGAATTGATCAGATAGTCAAAACGGACAAAGAATTTCTCACTGTTTGTTTTTTTGCTGATGTCTTCAAACTTGCCGGGATCATAGTTATAAGTGTTTTTCAGGGTATTGTAAAAGGTTTGAGCCATCTCTAAAGGAATCTGAGATTCATTTGAAGTCCCTGCTCCCCTGTTTGCCTGGTATAATAATGGTTCGTCCCGGCGACTGATCTCTGCATTCGCAAAGAAGAACAGCTTGTCTTTAATCACCGGCCCGCCTAAACGGAAACCATACTGATAATCCGTAAAATCGTTAAACTTCGTTCTTTTATCATCCGGACTTTTGCCTACAAGATTTTGATTTTTGCCATAAGTGTATACCGAGCCTGTAAAGGTGTTTGTACCACGACGGGTGACGGCATTAATCCCTGCACCGGTAAAACTCCCCTGTTTCACATCAAATGGAGCAAGTACCACCTGGATCTCATCAATCGCATCTAAACTGATCGGCTGTGTACCTGCCTGACCTCCCGGTGCGCCTGTTGTCGTTCCCCCGCCTACACCATAGCCCATGATGTCGTTGTTTTGCGAACCATCAATCTGAATGTTGTTGTAGCGGTTGTTCCGGCCGCCAAATGATAAGCCTGAGGATTGTGGGGTAAACCTGGTATAATCTGACAAGGACCTGTTCAATGAAGGATAACGATCGATGTCTTTTCTGCTGATGTTATTCGAAGCACCTGTCTTCGCCAGGTTTCTGGAAGATCCTGACCGCTGTGCTTTTACCTCTACCGCCTGAAGCTCCTGGTTTTCTGAACTCATGTACACTTTGATGGCATAAACCTGTCCGAGCGACAGGAACACGTTGTTTTCTGTATAACTGTGATTACCTACATGGCGTACTTCAATGCGGTAAGGACCACCAACAGGTAGGTTTTGCAGGTTAAAAGAACCTTTATCTGAAGTTTTGCCCTCAAAGCGGGAATTTGCAGGAAGGTAAGTAACAATGATGCCTGCTCCGGAAAGCGGAACATTGGAATTGTCAAATACAAAACCCTTTATTCCTGAGGATGTAGCACCCTGGGCCCTTGCCGAAACATGGCTGAATAATAATGTACTGAATACCAATAAGGCCAATGCAATGGGCAATAAACAATGACGTAATCCTGATCTGTTTTTCATGTTTGAATAATTTGTCTGTGCTGTTATTTTGTCGTTCTTGTTATGGATGATCTATGTTATGGATGATCTGGTTATGGGTAAGATTTGAATACTACCTTCTGACCCTTGATTTCGTATTGCATCCCGGTTTTCGCTTTTATTTCGTCCAGAATGATTTCCAGCGATTTTCCCTTGGTACTCATCGTAATCTGCAACCTTGCTAAAGTTTCATCTTCCAGTTGGATGCTCAAATGGAACTGCTCTTCAAGGGCAACGAGAACCTGTTGTAATGGAGTTTCGTTAAAGGCCAATGCAGAAGTTGTACCTGGTATGGATTGCGATGCTGCTGTGTTTTTAGTTTCTTTTTGTGGTGTGTTTTTGGTTAAGGTCCCTGTATTCTGAATAAAGACGGCTTCTTCCCTTGGCAAGAGGAATACAGTAGCCGTATGCTCCCCTTTTACACCAACCTTACCCGTTTTTACTTTCACCCTGACGTTGCCGGTAGGCCTTCCTGCATCTACCCAGAATGAAGTTCCCAGAACCACAGTTTGAACAGCTCCGCTATGCACGATAAATGGATGCTGAACATCATGTTTAACTTTGAAAAAAGCTTTCCCATTCAGCTTTAACTCTCTTTTCTGCTGAACAAAATGAGCGGCATATTGTACAGATGCCCCTGGATATAAAGTGACGATAGAAGAATCGGGTAAGGTGATTTCCTTGTTTTGCTTTCCATCATTGTGAAAGTCTATAATTTTAACAGCCGACACCTGAATGGCAGAAGGTAGTTCCTGAAGCTCAGCCTTTGGCTGAGGAAACAACATCCATAAAAGCAGAAAAGGAAATAAAGCCGCTGCAATACGTACAGACCAGGTAGAGAAATTCTTCTTTACCCTTTCACGCTTCAGAATGGATGCTTTCAGGTCTTCAAAACCAGAACTGGTATTTTTAGCTGGTTCTGAAATCTGTTGTTCCAGGTAGTCCAGGTGTGCGTCAAGGAAAACATCCTGTTCTTCCTTAGTGCAGGTACCAAGCCAGTCCAAAACCTGCTGATGCTGCATTTCATCCAGTGTATTCTGGAAAAACCGGGCAATTATTTCTTTTGTAAATGGAGTATTCTTCATGTCGATATGAAGCTATACGGATCCGCCTACCCGCAACCCTACCCTGATTGCAAAAAAAATTAAAGTTTTAGCAAAAGAAAGAAAATCAGCAGTTGCTGATCTTTGAAAACACCTCTTAAGAAACGTAAGGTTTTTGTAAGGTGCTTTTCTACCGCTTTCAGGGAGATGTTCAACTGATCTGCAATTTCCTTGTTGCTGAACTGCTGTGCCCTGCTGAGCTCAAAGACTTCCTGATTTCTCTTCGGTAACTTCATCAGAACCGAAGAAACCATCCGTTGGTAATCGGCATAGATGATCTGATCAAGTGTGCTGTGGTCTGCTTCCGTACCCGCCGGACGGAGTGTCCATACTTTCTCCTGATACCTGCTCTGACGTAAAGCATCAATGGTTAGATTTTTCGCGATGGTATAGATCCAGTTTTTTGTACTCCTGGCGCCATCAATATGTTTTCTTTTCTCCCATATTTTCAGAAAAGTACATTGAATCATATCTTCCGCCAGGTCATGATCCCTGCAATAAGCATACAGGAACTGATGTAACTGCTGCTCATATAAACGATAGAAATATCCCAGGGCTTCGACGTTTCCGTCTTTCAGTTCCTGAGCCGCATGCCTGTCGTCTGTAAATAATTCCATGGATCCCCCCGTAAATTTTTGTCAAAATTATTCAGTTCCCATCCGCCGGAGGTTCAGTAATCATTATCAAATTATTATATCCTTTCCCAAAAAATGAGGCGATTTCGGGAGATGCTTAATGAATTGTTAATCTAAACCTAACAAGGATCAACGGGTAAGTATTTTAGTTTTGCAGCATCCGGAATCCCCCTCCTGAAAAATCAATAATTATGGAAAAAAGAAGATCCTTTCTTAAAAATATCGCCTTATTAGGCACAGCACTTAGCGCCCCAACAATCGTTTTTGCAGATACCAAGTCATTCATCAGCCCTGCTGTTAAAGACCGCCTGGTAAAAGGAAAAGTGGATGATCACCGTAAAGGTCTTTCCGGTATTCAGGTGACAGATGGTTTTTCGATCGTAACTACTGATGATAAAGGATCATTCTCACTGGAAACAGATCCACGCGCCGAATTTATTTACCTCTCGACCCCCGCAGGATATGAATTTAATCAGGAATCCGGCATCGCACAGTTTTATAAGCCCATATCTGCCAAGGATTTTAACTTCAGCATCAGAAAACTAAGTAAGGACGACAATGAACATATGTTTGTCGTATGGGCAGATCCACAAGTGCAAACCGATGCTGATGCCCAAAATATATTAACTCAGGCCGGTCCGGATCTGGCAAAACTCAAATCTTCTTATCCTGAAGGCACCTTGATTCATGGCATTTGTGCAGGAGATATCGTATGGGACCAGTTCAGGTTATTTAAAGATTATAAGAAAAGCATTGGCCAGTCGGGCATTCCTTTCTTTCAGGTGATTGGAAATCATGATATGGACCTTGATGTACGTACTGATGATTTGTCAGCAGCCACTTTTAAGCAGAACTTTGGACCTTCTTACTATTCTTACAACAGAGGGAAAATTCATTATGTGGCGCTGGATGATGTTTTCTTTCTCGGAACAGGCAGACGTTATATCGGTTATTTTACTGAAAATCAATTGTCCTGGCTGGAACAGGATCTTAAACATGTATCTCCCGGGACAACAATCGTACTCACAGTTCATATTCCTACCAATACGGGACAGAAAAGAAGATATGAGCTTAAAGATGATGACATCGCCAATGTCGTGGCAAACAGGGAGCAGTTGTATAAATTATTGAAACCTTATCAGAGTTATATTTTATCCGGTCACACGCATTTTAATGAACATATTGTAGAAGGAAACAGACATGAAATTGTTCACGGGGCAATCTGTGGCGCCTGGTGGAGTGGTGAAATTTGTTATGACGGTACACCTAAAGGATATGGTGTATATGAGGTAAAAGGAAATGAACTGAGCTGGTATTATAAGGGTGTGGGTAAGGAGAAAACACATCAGATCAGGGTTTATGACCGTAATAATAAAGCAAAACCGGGGCAAGTGGTTGCCAATGTATGGAACTGGGATTCCTCCTGGGAGATCAGTTGGAAAGAAGATGGTGTAATGAAAGGCGCAATGACGCAGTTTTCAGGGAAAGATCCAATGGCGATTGACTTGTATGAAGGTAATGTTAGACCTGTAGAACAGCCCTGGGTTGAACCGATCCTTACGGATCATTTGTTTTATGTGAATCCTTCTGCTACGGCGAAGAGTGTTGAAGTTAACGCTAAAGATAGATTTGGAAATTTGTATTCGGAAGGGATAACGCTTTAGAATGTATTTCGTTCTCTGGAAATTAAGGTCCTTTGATTAAAAAAAGAGAGATGTTTTCAGGCTGAAACCTTTGCCCGAAGAGGGCAAAATTTCTAGGCCTTCACCCTATCTCGCTTTTTTTAATAATTACCCATGGAGTTTTGGTTCTCTGCATGGGGGATATCTATATGAAGTATACCTTTATGGAGCATACCTTTATGAGGAATATCTTTATGAAGTATACCATTATGGAGCCTACCTTTATGAAGGATATCTACATGGAGAATATCTAAATCGAGCAGATATTATTTTTTATTCCTGAGCTTTATTTATAAATGTAGAAATCGCATTTAAAGAGCATTTCACATAGGCACTCCTGCCCATCAGGACATACAAATAGTTTTTCCAGGCCGGCCATTGACCAGATAATTGATAGTTGAAATGATTAGCTTTTAGAAGTCCATGCGTTGCATTGGGGTAAACTATGATGTGCGTGTCTTTTCTGTTGTTGGTGATTTTTTTATACAAATGAGCGTTTACATTGGCATCAAGGTTTAAATCGTTTTCCCCCCACATGGCCAGTAGCGGGCCTTTCATGGTTAAAATGTCGGCCCTGGAATCTGACTTATAGTTTCTTACCACAAATTCAAAGCGATCGGCCGCCATGCCAGTTGCTTTTATCTTTTCAGGATTGCGGGTAATAAACATATCTTCATCTGAACGTCTGATTTCACTGGCAATTTTTTCAATCTGCCCTGGATCTTTACCTTCCAGTTCTAATCTCTTTCTGGTATAAAAAGCACCTTGATCCATCCAGTTAACGGCTCCACCAATGATGATTGAAAAGGCAGGAGCCTGCATCGTTGCCGCTTTTGGAATCACCCACCCACCTTGGGAGAAACCCAGATAGCCAATTTTCTGAGGATTCGCTTTTTCATTTGATACTAAATATTTGAAAGCATCTACAGCTTCTACGGCTCTATCTTCAATGGATTGATCCAGCCAGTTGCCTTTACTATTTCCAACACCCTTTTTATCCCAGGAAAACACAGCTATTCCCTGTTCAACTAAATGATGTATCATTGGGAGATATCCTCCTCCTGAATACCTGTCTTGTACACCATCTCCATGTACAAACAGCGCAACTGAGGTATGATGATCAAGTCCTTTTTCAGGAATAAACAGCGTCCCTGATACGCTATCTCCCTGACTATTAAAATTGATTTGTTTTGACCTTAGATTACTGGTCTCAAAATCTTCACTGCCCGTGTAGAATAAATAACCGAACACTATTATAAACAGCAGAATTATAATTCCTATTATTTTCCAGGTAATTGGTTTCATCGTATTTTTTTGTTCAAAATTATTGTAATTGGAGTGATCACATAAAACCTTTCCCCCTCAAATATCATTTTTAAGGTTTAAACTGACTGAATATCTTTCTGAAATGAAGTTAAAGGCCATAAAAAAGCCGTTCCATAATTACTTATGAAACGGCATGTTGTAAGTTTGATGGTTTACGCTAAAAGCGAACCGTATTTAGATTCTTGTCTACCAGGAATCCTTCAACTACTTTAAGGTCAAATTTCACTTTACGTTTAGCTTTTAACTTTAATACGAACAAATCTGAGTTGCCGTTTAAAGTCTCTTTGTTGCCTACGTTAACGAAAGTTGGATACAACACCTTATCACCATTGGTGTGAAGCCTGTCGTTGGTCAGGTTCTCCATTTGTTTGACGTTGAGGTTTTGTACAGCTACGAATTCATAGTCCTGAGAAAGGTATGGCAATGCAAAGCTGATTGCGTTTACCGATTTCAGATTGAGTCCTTTTACTTTAATCTCGACGATTTCATCTTTGTTATAATTTGGCTTTGCGGTGCTGATCTGGATTTTACCTGCAACCTTTTCATTTTTATTGCTTTCTACTCCACCATCTAGTTGCGTAGCTGCAACAGAGATATCGTAAGCATCAATAAGGTTGTTTTTGTTGATGTCACCATTGCTGATGTATCCCTCGAAATCTGCATCACCTTTTTTCAGTCCGGTATAATTGGTGTATGAGGTCAGGTCATTTCTGTCAATCAGACGATCGTTGTTGATGTCGCCGGGAAGATAGCTTTCTGTTCCAGGA
This sequence comes from Pedobacter caeni, assembly GCF_900129215.1. Lineage (GTDB taxonomy): Bacteria > Bacteroidota > Bacteroidia > Sphingobacteriales > Sphingobacteriaceae > Pedobacter > Pedobacter caeni. Next base: position 1,216,373 of record NZ_FQUQ01000001.1, read on the forward strand.
ACTTTGAATACATACAACTCTCTGCCAGACCCGAAGCCTCCAACTCCATCAGCTACCGCAATTTTGATATATCTCGCGGTTGGGTGGTTGGCGAAGTTGAATACTTTCACATCTTCTGCATTTTTCCATTCAAATGAACCTGCTTCTGTCCAGTTTTCTTTATTATTGCTGTAGAACACCTTGCCTTTTAGCAGGATTCCATTTCCTCTTCCTCTCCGTGGCAGGTAATGGAATTTCTCCAGTTGATTGATTGATTTCAGGTCCATGATGATGTCGAAAGGAACAGATTTTACGCCCCATTTGGTATGCCACATGTTGCCTTCGTCATAATCAAACAATTTATCTATTCCTGATTCTTCCTGGTTTTCTGCAGTGGTTTCGGCTGTGATTCCGGAAATGGCAAACTCCAAAGGATTAGATTTTGTGGTTGCCTTTAACTCAGTCCAATCCGAAGCGCCGTCTTTGTTAACCGCGCGTAATTTGAATTCATAATTTGTTTCTGCCAGTAAACCGTCAAACAATAAGGTGGTATCCTTAATGGTGGTATAATGCATGCCATTGAAATCTATTTCATAGAAATCTGCATGGTCAACCTTGTTCCATGTTGGTTTTAAGGTGTACGCTTCGGTGTTTTTTTCTGTTACACGGGCATTTGCCGGAGGGGTTAATTTTCCAGATGAAACGCGATGCTGATCTGCAGGTTCAAATTTAAACCCTTCTACCGTAACTGCAACAGGATTCAAGGTAATGTCTGTCTTTGCCAGTTTAACCAGTACCTGTGCATTTTTTGCAATGATCACTTTCTCAAACTCACTACCTTTGGTAGCAAACTTATTCAGGTTCGGTTTTGCTTCATAGAAATAAACATCCGCTCCTTTAAGGTAGTCGGCCATTGAGTTAACTTCGGTCAGGCGGATTTTGTTCTTTCCAATTTTAGCGGAAAGGTTCTTTGGTTTTTCAGTGACGTTTATTCTCAGTTCTGTCGCTTTTTCTTTGGCGAAACCATTAAAATCACCCTTAGCAGGATGAATGGTGACGGTCACTTTGCCTTTGTCCTGTTCTGATTCAATCAGTGTTGAAGCACCTTTACCCAGTTTATATTCTTCTGTGGTACCGTCATCGTCGTATTCTGTAAAAGATGTTTTTCCAGCCGGGTAAAGCTCATAGATGCGAAGACCTTTATTTATTTCTGTTACGTTGTTGTTTGGGTTTGCCATCGGGATGATCGCTCCGCTTTTAACAAAGAGTGGCAATTTCCAAAGGGGAGCATCAAAAGTATTCAGGATGCTGTTTCCGGCATATCGCTCTCCGGAGAAATAATCGATCCACAGACCTTCAGGCAAGTATATTCCATTGCGGATGTCATTCCCTTTATCATCTGATTTGGTGGCCTGATAAATCGGTGCCACCAGGAAATTTGGACCGTACAGGTATTGGTATTGGGTTGCTGTACCTTGGGTATACGCATTCGGATATTCCAGGAACATCGCTCTGATCATCGGCAAACCGTCAACAGCTGCTCTGGAAATGCTATACGCATAAGGCATCAACTCTGATTTGAGTTTTAAATAATTGCGGTTAATAGAGGTAACGGGTTCAGCCAGGGCATGAGGATATTTTTCATTCGCTCCCCAGCCATCCATGTTCAACTCCATTGGAGTAAAGGTTTTCCATTGGAAATCTCTGGTATTGATGGCTGCATTTTTACCGCCAAAGATGCCGTCCATATCGGAAGTAATATTGGGTTGGCCAGATAAACCTGAGCCAATATAGGTTGGGATATGGAAACGGATATATTCCCAAACTCCGCCGGTTTGATCGCCTGACCACACTCCTGCATATCTTTGAGTACCTGCCCAGCCATCCAGAGAGATAATGAAAGGCCTGTCGTTATTCCCATAATAAGGCATGATATGCCCCACATCGGCCACCCCATTCAGTCCGAATGAATATCCAGCCCCTACCCAGGCTACATCGGTTTTTAAGACCCGGACACCAGCATCTCTTACTTCTTTGATGATGTCCCGTTGGAGCAGGGGACTTACCTCTGCTTTGGGATGCAGGTCAGACTGAGTCCAGAGGCCGATTTCCACCCCATTTTTACGGGCGTAATCGCCTAAGCTTTTTAGGTTTTGGATATTTCCATCCAGGCTTTCCGTTTGTCCGTAACCGGCACCATAACCATCGTTAGGAAGCAGCCAGCCAAAAGGCATGTCGTTTTTCTTATACCTGTCGATCACTGCACGTGCAGAAAACTGATAATTGTTCTTTTCGCCATTGAGGGATTCTTTTACCCCTCCATTGTCTTTCTGGCTTTCCTTGTAGCGTTTTCCATCTTCAAACAAAATTCCTTTCTCATCTTCTTTCCAGAAATCGCGGTTGTAAGCATTCAGATGTCCCTGATAAAAACCAAACTTTGGCAATAATATAGGGTTACCAGTCAGCTGATAAAAGTCGTTCAATAGGGCGGAAGCTCCATCGCTCACCATAAAAAAAGCATCCAGATAATCGGAGTCATGAGATAGCTTTACCAATCCTTTTTCCTTAGCTCCAAAATCATATTTTCCTTTTTTGAAGGTATGCCACATCATTCCATATCCATTGGAAGACCAGTAAAAAGGTGTTGGAGAAGCAACACCCCCATCTGTCCAGCTGTTTTGGTTTTCAATAGAAATGGCTTTTCCTTTATGAGAGAAACGGCCATTTTGAACGCCACCACCATAAAAGTATTCCTGAGGATATTCCTTTAAAGTGAGGGTTACCTTTCCTTTTTCAAAACTGATCGGTGCTGCTTCTTCTAATACAATCGCTTTAGTAGCCTGGTTAATCACTTTTAACAGTGAGGTGTTTTTATCGATCAGGACGGTGATCTTGTCCGTAGAAATGGTAATCTGATTGCCCTGGTCAGTAAATTCCAGTTTTGAAACCGGTCTTCTTGGGTTTTCTACTAATATTTTTGCTTCAGGTTTTGCTTCAGGATCACGGATAAATCCTCCGGAGTTGTCCTGGAACAGCCTGAACATGTTTCCCCCGTAGAAATCGAGTGTTAATCTTTGGTTATCGGAAAACAATAATTCTATGGATGTCGAATTGATTTTTTTTGCGCTGATCACTTTCTGATTTCGCTGCATGGCTTGTTCCACGATGTTCATTTTTGGCATTGCCGATGCTGGGATATAAGCACCTAGTAAAGGGAAAGCAAGCGCAAGTAAAACTGTGTTTTTTCTTCTCATTATTCTTGTAATAGGTTTTCTCTGAGTTTTTTATGGATACAAATAAATTTGTATACTGTGGTTATCCCAGATGTTTGTGTGTTGTAGGCCGAATATAGGAATTATGGGTATAAATCTACAGCCAGCCCTGAACCACCGGTACTCCCAGATGCAATAATTGCCTTAATTGGCCTCCTGAGCGATTTGTTTCTTAAAGCTATAGCTTTTAATGACGATTCTGAATATCCTGAAAACAGCCTCTAATGGCAGTTTGACTGCCTTTTCAGCACATCATCCCATTTTGCAAACGATTGCGTAGATATTGTAGCTGAATGACTGATCAGCGCCTCTTAATCCTGCTCTTCATAGCCGTCGTTCCCAGACCGAACTGACACGTAATACACTAAATAAGAGCATATTGACGTTTTATTTCATTTTAAGTAAAATGCAAGCTGAGCTAATACTGCCAAAATTAAAACAGAAATATCAATCGTTTGCGCAGAAATGAATGGAAAGATCTCCCTGTGTGGCAGTCCAAAAGCTCTTATGACAATTCTTTGATGGTTTTTACTTAAAGTCTACAGATTTAGTAGTATTTTTATTTATCTTTGCAGGCGAAACGAATAATACGTACAAGTAAAGAGACATTATGAATAATTTTCTACTCCACCCCTATCAGATTGCTGACTTCACAGCGAGCTTAATCCACAACACCAGCTCAACACATCGAATGTGTTGCTGTATGGCTTAATCCTTCCTTAAACGATATCTAAAAGGCACAAGCAGGAATTTATACTGCTAAAGGAAAACTATTGTCAAAAATTTCCGTTTCAGGAAATTTTCAACGTAAACAAATTATTATCTTACAGTAATCATTCACTAAACAACAAATTTCTGATGAAAACGAAATTATCTATTTTATTTCTTTTGTTCTTCATTCAATTTGCCAAGGCCCAGGAGGTATATAACGTCTCGGGTAAAGTAATTGAAAAAGGAACCAAGCTCCCCCTGCCTGGGGTGAGCATCCTGATTAAAGGAACCAAGTTGGGAACAACGACGGACCAATCAGGTAACTTTAACCTGAAGCTGAGTAAAGCTCAGGAAACGCTTACCTTTTCTTTCCTTGGTTTTGCCAGTCAGGATCTCATTGCCAATGCCGGACAGAACTTAAGCGTAGTATTAACCGATGCGTCGAATGAACTGGATGAAGTGGTGGTGGTTGCCTATGGTACGACAAAGAAAAGGGACATTATCGGAGCCGTTTCCCGAATCACAGGAGATCAGCTTCAGAACAGGCAGGTATCCAACATCACTAAAGCATTGCAAGGCCTGGCACCCGGTGTTCAGGCTGTTGCTGCCAGCGGGCAACCTGGTACATCTGCCACTATTCGTATCCGCGGAATTGGCTCTATCAATGCTTCCAGTGATCCTTTGTATGTGGTAGATGGAAACCCGTTTTCAGGTGATTTAAGTTCCATCAATCCGAACGATATAGAATCTATCAGTATTCTTAAGGACGCTGCTTCCAGTGCATTGTATGGTTCCAGAGGTGCTAATGGTGTAATTATCGTCACCACTAAGACCGGAAAAAAAAATGGAGAAACCCAGATCAGTGCAAGTTTAAGTCAGGGAGTTTCCAAACGCGGAGTAAAAGATTACGAGCAGGTAACTACGAATGAGTATTTTGAAAGTTATTGGTTAGCAGCAAAGAACAAACTAAGAGTCTCGAACCCGACTTTTACAGATGAAGCACTGGGACTTGCTGCCGGCAGGCAGTTGATTACAGACCTGGGCATCAACCCTTACGGTCAAAACTATCCAATTCCGGTAGGATTGGACGGAAAGATCGTTCCCGGAGCGACTCCTTTATGGGACAATGATTGGGGAAAAGCGACCCAACAAACCGCCCGGAGAACTCAGGCAGACCTCAGCTTTAACGGAGGTTCGGAGAAAAGCCAGTATTACATTTCCGGTGGCTACCTTGACGACAGAGGGATTGCACTGGCTTCAGGATATAAACGTTACAGCGCCAGAATCAACCTGACTACACAAGCAAAAAAATGGCTTACCGCCGGCTTAAACGTTTCTGCTGCAAACTCAGTACAGGATTATCCGACTTCGGAAGACAGCAACACGGCTAACGTAATTCAATACTCAAGAGCAATTCCAAGCTTTTACCCTATTTTCGAACGCAATCCTGATGGATCCTTTAAGTTAGATGTAAATGGAAATAAAGTTCCTGATTTTGGGGCTTACCGCCCTGCTTCGGCCATTCCAAGAAGTAACCTTCCCGCAACAGTAGGATTAGATAAATCTGAAATCATGAAGGATAATGTTTCTGCAAGGGCATTCCTTGAAGCAACGATCATTCCTGAGCTAAAATTCAAAACCACTTACAGCAGTGATTATCTGAACAATAACACCCATAGTTACACGAATCCTTTATTAGGAGATGGAGTGACGACCGGAGGAGATGTTTCTAAAAGTAACAGCAGAACCTATTCCTGGACCTGGAATAACATCCTCACTTATGAGAAAACCTTTAAAGAAGACCATCACCTGAACTTATTGGCAGGTCAGGAATTTTATAAATTTAATTATAGAGTCATTTCCGGTTCGAGACAGCGCTTTGTACTCCCGGGTTTTGATGAGCCTGATGCTGCTGCACAACTCACCGGTTTTAATGGAAACTCCACTGAATACGCCCTGCTAAGTTTCTTGGGAAGAGCAGAATATGATTACAAAAAACGTTATTTCTTTTCTGCTTCCCTAAGGTCTGATGGCAGTTCAAGGTTCTCCCCTGCTAAACGATGGGGAACATTCTGGTCGCTGGGAGCTTCCTGGAAAATCTCAGAAGAAGCTTTCCTGAAAGAAACACCATGGTTAAGTACATTGACCCTGAGAAGCAGCTACGGTGCACAGGGAAATGACAATCTCGGAACCTATTTTGCGCATAAAGGCACTTCCATCATTAAGCCTAATCTTGGCGAAAGCGGACTGGTGACTTCAAGACTGGAAACTCCGGGCTTACTATGGGAAACCAATCTGAACTTAAATATAGGTTTTGATTTTGGCTTGTTCAAAGACCGCATCAGCGGTACAATAGAGTATTTCGACAGAAGATCCAAAAACTTGCTGTTTAGCAGGCCTATAGCACCTTCATTAGGATATAGTGCTATCGATGATAATGTTGGCGCTTTAAAAAATGTAGGTATTGAGGTTCAGCTAAATGCAGTTCCGGTACGTACCACAGACTTCAGGTGGACCATCGGTCTGAATGCGACCCATTATAAAAATACGATCACAGACCTTCCGCAAAAGGAGATTAAAACCGGAAGCAAGATCATGTATATTGGCGGTACTTCTTCTGATTTCTTCCTTAGAGAGTGGGCTGGTGTAAATCCTGAAAACGGAGACCCTCAGTGGTACAGAACTGACGATAAAGGAAATAAGGTATTGACAAATGTTTATTCCAGTGCAACACCATATATTCAGGAGACCTCTTTACCGGTTCTTACGGGTGGTATTTCAAATACTTTCAACTATAAGGAATTTGAGATTTATGCCCTGCTATCTTATAGCATCGGTGGGAAGATCCTTGATGGGGATTACATGGGATTAATGCATGCAGGAAGATCCATCGGCCGTCCATGGTCAAAAGAAATTCTTACCCACTGGACTCCGGAAAACCGTAATACTGATGTACCAAGGTTAATTACCGACGATGCAGGATGGGCCCAGGCTTCCACAAGATTTTTATACAGTGCAACCTATGCACGTCTGAAAAACCTGACTGTTGGTTACAGTTTACCTAAGTCTATAGCGAGCAAATGGGGATTGTATAACTTAAAGCTAACCCTTACGGGAGAGAACCTGCTTACTTTCTATGGACATAAAGGAATGGATCCGGAGCAAACCATCGGAGGGACAACCTATTTCAGGTATCCTTCAATGAAGACTTTCTCTGCAGGTCTTAACCTTACTTTCTAATTTAAACTTACAACGATGAACTTAAAGAAAATTACATATATAACTGCTGCAGCCTTTCTACTACCCTTTCTGGGCTGCAAAAAAGCACTGGATACCAGTCCGACAAATGCAGTAGAATCTTCTGCTATTTATACCAACACGGCAAACATTGAAACGGTTCTGAATGGCACATGGGCCTATATGCATGAGACTTTTTTCACTTTTGCAAATCCTGGTTATTCTACCCTTTTAAGAATGAGTGATGCCATGGGTGATGATGTTGCTATTATCCAAAACAAATATGGATACGCAGACTCCTATAATTTTACCCATGCGTCAAATACAAGTCGTCTGGGCGCCATATGGACCCTCAATTATAAAGTAATTGACAACTGCAATAACATCATCACTAAAATTGATGCTGCTTCCGGATCTGATGCCGACAAAGCAAGGATTAAAGGACAGGCATTGGCGTTAAGGGCCAATAGCTATTTGAGCCTGGTCACTTATTATCAGTTCAATTACCAGGTAAATCCCTTAGCAAAAGGAGTTCCGCTATACACAGAACCAACCACGCCCAATTCAGTACCCAAGGCAAAGTCCAGTCTTGAAGACATCTATAAACAGATTGTTTCAGACTTAACTCAGGCTGCTAAATCTCTGCCGGCTTACAACCGTCCGAATACAACCAAATACAAAATCAACATCGATGTTGTACATGGTTTGCTTGCCAGAACTTATCTGAATATGGGTAAATGGGACCTCGCTGCACAGGAGGCACTGGAAGCTAAGAAAAATTACAGCTACATGCCTGTTGCTGAATATGCCAATGGATTTAATGACCTTAAAAACAGTGAATGGATCTGGGGTCAGGGACAACAGGCTGATCAAAGTAATGCAAGTTATAATTTCCATTATATTGATGTGACCACCAGTGCTTCATATTATTACAGCTTTATGGCGGATCCGAACTTTCTAAAGCTCTTTGACGCTACCGATATCAGGACTAAATTGTTCTTATGGGATGGATTACCAGGAAGAGAAGGTTACCTTCGCTATCAGAAATTCAAATTCCGCCCGGATGTAACGGCTGATATTGTACTAATGAGATCAGCAGAAATGACCCTTATCGCTTCTGAAGGCTATGCCAGAAGTGGTGATTTGTCTAAAGCAGCAACAATTCTGAATGAGTTACTCAGCGCCAGACAAGCAAGTCCTTTTATCCTGGGATCAAAATCCAAAGAAGAAGTGATTAACGCCATTCTTATAGAAAGAAGAAAGGAACTTTGGGGAGAAGGTTTCTCATTGTCAGATATCTTAAGAACGCAAACTGCTGTGGTTAGACTCCCTGCTCTTGGTGCAGACGGACAACCACTAAAAGTAACAGTAACTACCCCTGATGGTAAAACTAAAGAGGTATTAGCGAAACAACATACCACGCTTAAATTCCCTGATAAAGTTAATCCCGATTTTGTACCGAATAGTCCGTATTATCTGCTTCCTCTGCCACAGGCGGAATTAGATAACAACCCAAATATTAACAATTAAGCTTGATTTTTGCTTATTGAACAGCCCTGGAATTTAGATTTCAGGGCTTTTTTTTTTACCGCTTTCTTCATTACTTACTTTCATTATTTATTGCTTAGTTCTTTATTACGTCCTTCGTTCATTACTTCTTTACTTTTAAAAAAGACATCTGACTCTTCAAAGGCTGGAATCTTTGCCCTGAAGGGGGCAAATTTCCTAGGCCTTTTCTGAGCAGGTATCTTTTTTAAACTAAAATATTGCAAAAAAATATTGCTCAATTGTGCCACGCCATATTTTCCGAAAGATCCAATCGTAGCGGATCAAAGCATGTCGTATTCCATGAGCTCACAATGGTCTAGTTTACTCATTGAAAAACTAAACGGTCAAATTGATGGCTCCAAAAAATTAAGGCTACTCAATAGACTAATCTCGAAAACTGTAATATTATATCGTGCTCTGTTGGCAGGAGAATCCCTTATTAACGTCAAAACGGAAATCAAAGCAAACCAGCTAGCTTACCTTGCATCTACGAGATGCCTTAAACGTATTTCAAATGCAGGTCCAAAAGGAAAAGAGATGTTTTTATGGTTTTCTAAAATGAAAAAATTACTGTTTGTCAATCAAAAATAAAAGACTGATTATCAAAGTGAAGTTAAAACCGTTTGTCCCAAAAAGGAAGGAAGGAAGGAAGGAAGGAAGGAAGCTAAACATCCTGGTTAACAGAAATGAGGGGCTTCCGGGAAAAAGTTGCGTTCTATGAAAAGGCCTAGGAAGATTTGCCCCCTTCAGGGCAAAAATTCCAGCCTTTGAATAGTAATGCTTCTTTTTCAATATTTCTTTTTCAATACTCCTTTTTCAGTATTTCTTTATCGATACTTCGTTCTCAGTATTTCTTTTTCAATACTACTCTTTCAACACCTCTTTTTAATACTTTCCTTCAAAATTTCTCTTTCAGAAAAGATATTTAAATCACCTAAACCGCATCAGACAATGAAGTAAAGGTAAAATCCCTTATTTTCAATGCCGGCAACAGGTAATTTGTATCAGACTCCGCACTTACGGTCCTTTCTGACTTCCCTATTTCATCAAGATTGTTTAACATGATGATCGGACTTTCATTAAACCTGAAGTTCTTAACCGGGAATTTGATCTCTCCGTTTTCGATATAGAATGTACCATCCCTTGTTAAGCCTGTCAGCAATAGTGTTTGAGGATCTACGGAACGGATATACCACAACCTGGTAACCAGGATCCCTTTCTCTGTGCCTTTGATCAGTTCTTCCAATGTTTTTGTGCCGCCTTGCATGATGGCTCCACCCGGACTTGGGAGTGACTTGATGCCCTTCTTAGCTGCCCAATACATGGAAGTATACAGGTTTTTCACTACTCCTTTTTCTATCCAGTTGACTTTTTGCTGAGGTCTTCCATCGCCATTCCATGTGGCGGTAGGTAGCTCCGGATTCCATGGATCAGAGTAAACATTGACCCTTTCATCGAGCAGCTGCTCTCCTACTTTTGTTTTTCCTCCTGGCTTGCTCATTGAGCTGCGTCCTTCATCAGCACGTCTGGCATCAAGGTCAAAAAACAGGTTTTCCAGCATCACTGCTACTGCGGTTGGCTCTAGGATAACGGTATATTTCCCTGGTTCTATTGCTTTTGCGGTTACGGAAGCCATGGCCTTTTTTGCGGCGATGGCAGTGGCACCTTTGGTATCCAGTTTAGTATAGTCATTATACCCCTTGGTTGCATATCCTGAACCTTTTCCATCCTCTGTTCTGATGGTAATGTTGAAAGCCACATCGGTTGATTTGTTATAGGCAAACAGGCCTTTGCTGTTCATCATGGCCGAATACCCTGTGCTGTTGGACAAGAATCCGGCAGCATTGAGTTTATTTTCTTTGGCCTGGTTTAAGCTGGCCTGCACGGCATCGGCTCTTTCTTTAGGGCCCATTGCAGCAGTGGCTTCTGAGAATGTTGGCGACTCGGGCCCATATTCCTGTGGACCAAGGAAATCCATAAACTCTGGATTTTCAGGGGCGAGTTGCGCCAGTTCTTCAGCTCTGCGAACCACTTTTTCCAGGGAAGCATCATCAAATTCATTGATCGTTGCCACACCGGATTTCTTTCCAAAGGCGGAAGTGACCACCAAACTGTTGGTACTGATTCCACCGCTGGTAGATACGGAGCTTCTTGCATATCGGATATTACCACCATCGGATCCGTTGAGATTTACTTCACATTGTTCTGCTTTTGAGTAGCTAAGGACTTTCGTTAAAAGCGCTTTAGCTTGTTCTTTAGTTAGTATTGCCATGATTTCTATCCGATTTTTCTAGCTGTATTGATTACATTAACTCCATTAAAACGCGCCGTTGCAGATCCATGAGATACTGCGCTCGACTGGCTTGGCTGGCCTTTGCCATCAAAGAAAGACCCACCTAAGCGGTAATCACTTTGATCACAGATGGCGGTACAGGAATTCCAGAACTCCTGAGTATTGGCCTGATAAGCCACATCCTTTAGCATGCCAACGATTTTACCTGCTTTAATTTCATAATACAGTTGTCCGCCGAACTGAAAGTTGTAGCGTTGCTGATCAATTGAGAAAGAGCCATCTCCAACAATATAAATTCCTTTTTCTACATTTTTAATCTGGTCTGCAATGGTCAAAGGCTTTTTGCCTGGCTGTAAGGAGATGTTTGCCATACGCTGGAACTGTACGCTGCTCCAGTTGTCGGCATAGCAGCATCCCTGAGAATGGTCCAGTCCAACAATGTGTGCCTGGTCTCTGATTGCCTGATAGTTTACCAACACCCCATCTTTGATCACATCCCATTTGCCACATTTCACACCTTCATCATCGTAACCTACTGCACCCAATGAGCCCACTTCCGTTTTATCGGCCGTGATGTTTACCTCATTGCTGCCGTACTTGAATTTTTTAGACTCCCATTTGTCCAGGGTAAGAAAGCTGGTTCCGGCAAAGTTTGCTTCATAACCCAGCACACGGTCAAGTTCTGTAGGGTGTCCACAGGATTCATGAATGGTTAGCCATAAGTGTGAAGGATCAAGCACCAGGTCATATTTACCTGGCTCAACAGATTTGGCCTTTAACTTTTCGCCTACCTGTGCAGCGGCTTGTCTGGCATCTTCCAGCATGTCATATCTGCCTTTATAAAGGATTCCGGAATCAGTTTTTATTTTATCTTCCGGCCTGGCATCTAAGTACTCATAGCCTTTACCTGTAGGTGCACTTAAGGAGTTTCTCGTTTCAAATTTCCCGCTTTCCTTATTGATTTTAGTGATGAAGAAAGTTGGCCAGATGCGGTGGATATCCTGGTCAATATAGGAACCGTCTGTAGAGGCAAAATATTTTTGCTCGTTGACGGTAAACAAGACAGAGTTGATATAATCGGCACCGCCTTTCATGGCAGCATCATTAACTGACAATAAAAGGTCTACTTTCTCTTTGATGGGAACTTCGAAAGCGTTCTTTTCAATTGGTGCTTTCCAGCTCACTTCTCCATATCCTTTCTGGGGAGCAAGTTTTACTGGTTCTGTCTGTAAGCGGCCATTTTCTTTGGCAATAGATACGGCAAGTTCTGCTGCTTTTGCAATACTGTCTTTATCCATTTTGTCTGTGGCAGCAAATCCCCAGCATCCGTTTGCGATGACGCGGATTCCGACACCATAAGACTCCGTGTTTACAATATTCTGTACTTTATCCTCCCGGGTAACGACAAACTGGTTCAGGTATCGTCCTATCCGTACATCGGTGTAAGTAGCTCCTTTGGAGCGTGCTGCATTCATGGCTACATCCGTCAGGATTTTTTTGGCAGCGGGGTCGATGTACTCAAGAGCCCTTTCCGGGGAGACTTCATTTCCCCAAACGGGAATGGCTGGAAGCATCGCAGCTGCTGCGCCGATGCCTGTTAAATAAATAAAATTTCTACGTTTCAAGTTAAGGTGGTTTTAAGGTTAATTAGTTAGTAATTATCAGACGCCCCCCGCTTAAAAAAGTTACAGCTTACAGCTATAAGCTCCCCTATTTTTTTTATCCTAATTTTCTTCCTGTATTGATCACATTGACCCCATTAAATCTGGAGGTTGGACTACCATGAGAAACTGCACTCACTTGTCCTGGCTGGCCTTTTCCATCTGCAAATGTTCCCCCCAGACGGTAATCATTTTTGTCGCAGAGCTGAGTACAGGAATTCCAGAACTCTTGTGTATTGGCCTGATAAGAGGCATCCTTCAGCATTCCAACGATTTTACCCTCTTTGATCTCATAAGCCAGCTGTGCACTAAACTGAAAATTGTAACGCTGCTGATCTATAGAATACGAGTTCCGGCCAAACATATAGATCCCCTTTTCTACATTTTTCACCATTTCTGCTGCGCTTAGTGGTGTTTTACCTGGCGCGAGAGATACATTCGGCATCCGCTGAAACTGGATGCTTTCCCAGCTATCCGCATAACAACAAGCCTGAGAAGCTTTAAGGCCAAGGATGTGCGCCTGGTCTCTGATCGTTTGGTAATTCACAAGAATTCCATCCTTAATGATGTCCCAACTGCCACATTTCACCCCTTCATCATCATAGCCAACGGCTCCTAACGATCCTGGTTCTGTCTTATCAGCAATCACATTTACGGCCTTACTCCCAAAATTAAACCGTTTACTTTCCCATTTATCCAGGGTCAGGAAGCTTGTTCCTGCGTAATTGGCCTCATAGCCCAACACCCGGTCCAGCTCTGTTGGATGCCCGACAGATTCGTGAATCGTCAGGAATAAATGCGTAGGGTCCAATACGAGATCATATTTCCCAGGTAATACCGGTTTAGCCTTTAATTTCTCCGCAACATGGACCGTGGCCTCTTTAATGTCTTCCATCAAATCATAGCGTTTCTTATACATGGTTACCGGGCCACCTTTGATCTTTTCAGTATCTTTCGGTGTCAGGTATTCAAATCCCATTCCCATTGGTGCACTGAGTGCATTTCTGGTTTCAAACTTCCCACCCGAAGGATCAATACCTGTCACCGTAAATGTGGGCCAGATCCGATGAATATCCTGATCGATATAAGATCCATCAGTAGAAGCAAAATATTTCTGTTCATTGACCATAAAAAGGTTGGAATTCACATACTTTGCTCCTCCCTTCATGGCTTCACTATTTGCATTCAGCAACATGCTGACCTTATCTGTAATCGGAACCTCAAACGCATTGACCTCCACCGGAGTTTTCCAGCCTACCTCACCAAAACCTTTCTGTGCTGCCAGCTGTACAGGTTCTACCAGGAGCTTTGCATTTCCTTTAGCGATGGCCACTGCCATTTCTGCTGCTTTGGCAATGCTGTCATTATCGAGATTATTGGTTGCTGCAAATCCCCAGCTGCCGTTGGCAATCACCCTTACGCCCATCCCATAGGATTCAGAATTGGCAATATTTTGCACCTGTTTCTCCCTGGTTGCAATCACCTGGTTTAAATACCTGCCAATACGAACATCTGCATAGGTGGCTCCTTTTGAGCGGGCAGCATTGAGCGCAACATCGGCCATTCTCTTTTTCAGCTTAACGTCAACCGGCGTCAATGCCTCTTCCACGCTGATCTCTCTCCCAAAAGCCGGTATACCCTGGACCATAGAGGCACCAAGGCCTATTCCGGTCATATATAAAAAGTCTCTTCTTCTCAATTTCTATAATTTAATCATCATGGTAATTATTGTTAATAATTCTGGCTTCAAATGAATCAAACGATCATCGGCCTCAGCAAGCTAAATAGTATTTGGCTTTTAACCGTCTAAACAATCCCTGCTTCAGACAGATCAAACGAGCATCGGTCTCAGCAAGCTAAATAGTATTTGGTCTTTAACCGTCTAAACAATCCCTGCTTCAGACAGATCAAACGAGCATCGGCTCTAACAAGTTAAATAGCATGAGAATCAAATCACCTCAATCATCTTGCTCCAATTGCTGGTTCCAATATTTTGCGACAAAAAAAAGACAAAAAAGCTAAGCATCTTCCATAACAAACTATGAGGGGCTTCCAGGAAAAAGTTGCGTTCTATGAAAAGGCCTAGGAAGATTTGCCCCCTTCAGGGCAAAAATTCCAGCCTTTGAATAGTAATGCTTCTTTTTCAGTCCTTGATAAACCTTGCTTATTAAATCTTGCTTAACAAACCCTGCTCAATAAACCTTGCTCAACAATCCTGCTTATTAAACCTTGCTTAACAATCCTGCTTAATAGATCTTGCTGAACAAATCCTGCTCAATAAACCCTGTTTAAAAATCTAAACTGCATCAGACAATGAAGTAAATGTAAAGTCCCTGATCTTCATTGGCGGAATCATTCCACTTCCTGTCCTGACCGGTTTCCCCAATGCTTCCACATTATTGAGCATAATCACCGGACTTTCATTGAATCTAAAGTTTTTAACAGGAAACTTAATCTCTCCATTCTCTATATAAAACGTACCATCCCTTGTTAACCCTGTCAGCAACAATGTCTGAGGATCTACAGATCTGATATACCAGAACCGTGTTACTAAAATCCCTTTTTCTGTACTTTTGATCAGGTCTTCCAGAGATTGTGTCCCTCCTTCCATTACAATACTTCGGTTAAAAGGAACGGGTTCCACTCCTTTTTGTCCTGCCCAATATCTGGAATAGGCCAGGTTTTTGACCACTCCTTTTTCTACCCACTGCGTTCTTTTCACTTTAAGTCCATCATCGGTCCATGTTGCAGAAGGGACTTCCGGATTCATAGGGTCGGAGTAAATGTTTACATTTTCCGAGAACAGTTGTTCTCCCAGGCGGGTACCGCCACCTTTTTTGCTCATAAAGCTACGGCCTTCGTCTGCACTGCGGGCGTCAAAGCCTCTGAACATATTCCCCAGCATGTCACTTGCTGCCAATGGTTCCAATATAACCGTATATTTTCCCGGTTCAATCGCTTTGGCACCTGCAGAGCCGTTTGCTTTTGAAGCTGCAATTTTACTTAGGGCAAGGGTATCCATTTTGGCAAGGTCATTGAATTGTTGTTCAATATAACCTGAGCCTGTTCCTGCCTGATTTCTTACCGTTACCGAGAAAGAGACATTGGTCCTTTTGTTATAGGCAAACAAACCTTTGGAGTTCATCACCGAATCAAAGCGTGTAGCGTTTTCAAGAAATCCTGCTGCTTCCAGGTTGGCCGCTTTGGATACCTGTAAGCTTTTACCCACCATTTCTGCCCTGGTATCAGGCGTCATTGCTGCTGTATTTTCATTATACGTTGGGCTTTCCTGAAAATCCTGCGGACCTAATAAGGGCATGAACTCCGGATTTTCCGGGGCTAACATCGCCAGTTCTTCGGATCTTTTTACTACTTTCTGCAGGGAGGCATCATCAAACTCATTGATCGTTGCCGTCCCGGTTTTCTTGCCAAAGGTGGAGCTCACTGCCAGGTCCATCACGCTGATTTGTCCGGCGGTAGATACGGCATTTCTTGCATAGCGGATATTTCCGCCATCAGATCCGTTTAAACTGATTTCACAGGACTCTGCTTTTGAAAAGCTAAGTACCTTTTTTAATATTGCCTGGGCTTCTTCTTTACTTAATATGGCCATAATTAAATCTTTCTTGCTGTATTAATAACATTAACTCCATTAAAACGGGTAGTTGCACTACCATGCGATACTGCGCTGCTTTGGGATGGTTGTCCTTTACCATCGTTGAACGAGCCACCAAGGCGGTAATCACTTTGATCGCAGATCGCTGAGCAGGAATTCCAAAACTCCTGTGTGTTCGACTGGTAAGCTACATCATTGAGCATACCTACAATTTTTCCATTTTTGATCTCATAGAATGTTTGTCCGCCGAACTGGAAGTTATAGCGTTGCTGATCGATGGAGAAACTGCCATTTCCGATGATATAGATTCCTTTTTCTACATTTTTGATCATGTCATCTACACTGAGTTTCTCTTTTCCTGCCTGTAAGGAGATGTTAGGCATACGCTGAAACTGTACATCATCCCAGCCTTGTGAATAACAACATCCCTGGGATTCTGTGAGCCCGATGATATGTGCCTGATCACGGATGGCCTGATAATTTACCAGGATACCATCTTTGATGATGTCCCATTTTTTACATTTCACCCCTTCGTCATCATAACCTACCGCGCCCAATGAGCCTACCTGGGTTTTATCAGCGATCACATTTACTTTATCACTACCGAACTTGAACTTTTTAGATTTCCATTTATCGAGGGTCAGGAAGCTTGTTCCTGCATAATTGGCTTCATATCCGAGCACCCTGTCGAGCTCTGTCGGGTGACCAACAGATTCATGGATCGTGAGCCATAAATGGGAAGGATCGAGCACCAGGTCGTATTTTCCTGGCTCTACAGATTTGGCTTTTACTTTCTCACTTGCATTCAGTGCCGCAGATTTAGCATCCTCCAGCATGTCGTAACGACCTTTATAGCGGGTCACTACACCTTGTACTTTATCCTCCGGACGGGCATTCATATATTCATAGCCCATTCCCATTGGCGAGCTCAATGCAGATCTTGTTTGAAATTTCCCTGATTCCCGGTCTATTCTTGTCACATTGAAGGAAGGATAGATCCTGTGAACATCCTGATCGATGTAAGAACCATCTGTCGAGGCAAAATATTTCTGTTCATTCACCGCAAAGATGACCGAGTTGACGAAACTTGCTCCATTTTGCATGGCGATGTCGTTCACGTTCAGTAAGAGGTCTACCTTTTCCTTCACGGGCACTTCAAAAGCATTGATTTCTATCGGTGTTTTCCAGCTCACTTCCCCAAAGCCCTTTTGTGGGGCCAGCTGAACGGGTTCTCCTTGTATTTTAGCATTTGCTTTTGCCACGGCTACGGCTTGTTCTGCTGCCTTTGCCACATCTTCTTTGGTCACTTTGTTTGTTGCGGCAAAACCCCAGCATCCATTGGCCAAGACCCGGACTCCAATACCATACGACTCCGTATTGGCTACCCCCTGTACTCTTTTCTCGCGGGTGGCGACAAACTGATTGAGGTAACGTCCGATACGGATATCAGCATAGCTGGCTCCTTTAGATTTTGCTGCATTTAAAGCAACATCAGCAAGTTCTTTTTTAATTTTTACATCTACTCCCTCGAGTGCTTGCAAGGGATCTATTGGATTTCCGAAAGCAGAGAGATCAGGAAGCAGCAGGGCCCCCATCCCCATTCCGGATAAGTAGAGAAAGTCTTTTCTTTTCAATTGGTTGAGTTAGTTAGGTTAATAATACTCCCAATTTACCTATTCTGAAAAGGAAAGGCTAAGAACTTCTATAACAATTTAGTTTCATACCATAAAAAAGTTACGGCAATCAAAAATGGAATAAAGAACCACCACAACGAAACCGGTTTTTCAATTAAGACACTTGTTTCTAAAGACTTACGACTCTTCTCTTGCGCTTTGATAAATGTGGAGGTCACTTTAAGTTTTGCAACCTGATTTTCTGTTTTCCAATCCTTCTCCCTGTACACATAGAAAAACTCAGTTTTTCCATTGATGCTCATCCTGTTCCATCCCTCTTCCGTTGCCCAGCTGGTTGCCTGCCATTGAAATGGGAGTTCCGGATTTTGAAGGGGACTTAAACGCGAGCCGTTGAGGGCAACCAATGCTGCTTTATTTGCGGCCGATTGATCCACGGTGATGTTTAGCCTTTGCCTGGCCATTGGTTTGGCCGGCTCCATTACCCAGCTTTCCGATAAATAAGTCTTTCTTGCGGTATGTGTCATGATTTCAGACCAGAAGGCCGAATAATCAGCAGCCTGTCCATTCAATAACCAGTGGTAAGTAGCGGGAACCAGAGCGGCCACCACTTTTCCCATTCCACTGATCCGGCTGTTGACAAGTACCTTACCCGTATTTTCGACCACCAGTGGCTGATCATTAATACCAGGTTTCAGGAAAAGCAGCTGCTCAAAAGGCAATGGATGAAACAAGCGTTCTTCTCCCGGAAAGCCAATCGTTAATGATTTATTTTTGAGCCCCGGAGATTCATAGCGACTGAAGCTTCTGCCGATCGCCGAGCTGGCTTTCAGTCCGGTAAGCCGAAAAAAGAGCCCAAGGCCTCCATCCACCGCAGTATTGATGGCCGCAAGTTCAGCTCCGCTGAGTGCCGCTAATTCGTCTTCATCGAGGATCAACACATCAATCTTACTCAACAATGTTACGGTAACCTTATTTACGTTTGATCTTTCCGTATTGAGAAAGTCTGTGCTGTATTTATCCTTGCTGATCCTGCTTCTGAAAATCACCGGATATTTTTTCTCAAAAAACCAGTCTTTAAGGAATTTGTATTCAAAATCGGGATATGCAGCCAGCATCAGCACTTTTAAAGGAGCAGCAGGCTGGACTTGCACAGGCACAGGTTCATTAGCCAAAGTATCCTTACCTTGCAAAGCAATGACCTGATAAACTGCCCGGCCGGATTGTTTTGGCCTCCCTTTTAGGGAGAACGTATGTTCGCCCTTTGTTTTGATCGTCACAGAATCCAGGTTCGCGCCTAAACCCTGTAAAAACAGTTTTACCGGAAGGGCTCCGCTGTGGTGATAAACTCCCTGCAAGGTCAATTGTTCTGCATCACTTAACCTGGAGTTCCAGTTTCCTGAGATCAGGCCTTCCGGTTGTGCGGCAGGGTGGAAGTTAAGCTGATAGTCCTTTAATTCAGCAAGCTGTGCAGCAGGCAGACCATAGCCGTAGATATTTAAATGATTGAGGTCCGGCTGTGATTTTAAAAAATAAGAGAGATCCGGCAGCAGACTAAGCCTGGGCACCTTCAAAGCCTGATCAAACCTGACATCGGTAGTAACAATTCTCCCTTTCAGACTGTTGATTGTATCTTTTGAAACCCCTTCAGTCAACACATTAAGTTCATGCGGACGTTCGGCTCTTTTCACCTGATAAGAGATGGGGAATATAAACAGGGCGAAACACACTATTGCGAGGTAACTTGCCGCTAACCTCCAGATCAGGCGGGCCTTATTTGACCTCCGCCATTCCTTCAGACTGAGAAAAACACCCAGGATGAGGCATAGCAAAATGGCGATGTATTTAAATTCCATTGGCTCCCCCTCCTTTTCTGAGCTGATTAAAATAGTTCCGGTAAAGTGCTGAGGCCGGAGGAGCTATCGGTTGTTGTGGCATCGGCTGCTCTGGTCCGATCATTTTTCCAATTGCTGCCTGAACTGTTGAGATGTCTTTTTCTGATCCCTTGCTCCCTGTCATCAGTTTCCTCCATGACTTTAAAGCAGGTAAAAAGATGGTCGGGTTATCTGAAGCTGCTACGACCATATATTTTTCAGTTTCCCGGATCAGACTGAGCTCTTCCGGGTTAAATGTGCTTGTTGTTTTCCTGTTTTCCAATGCGCTGAGTGCCTTTTTCAACAGCGCTGTTTTTTGATCGGTCTGTTCAAAAGCGCTTTTCTGCAAAGGCTGCGTGATCTTATCCAGTTCCCCGGAAAGGCGTTTCTCTTCTTTTAGCTGTGCCACTTTCACTGTGGTCTTGGCCACATAGGCCCTTGACTTCTGCTGAAGGTCTTTCAATAAACGCAATGCTTTATATTCATAAGGCAAGGCGTCCCGGGTTTTATAAGTTCTTAACTGCAATTCAGAGCTCCACATTTCGGTGAGTACTGCTTTCAGCTGTGCTTTTAATTCAGGTTCAAAGAAAGTAGCATCTTCTGCAATGTCGTGTTTATGGGCATAGCTGTCCATAATGGCCTTTACATCACCAAACTTTTCTGTGGTTTTCGTTTCTTTCTCCTCGTGATGTTCTTCTCCCTCTTTATGGTCATGTCCTTCTTCATGTTCATGCCCCTCTTCATGCTTTTCGTCTTCTTTATGACCTTCTTCGTGATCATGGTTATGAGGTGTGCCAATTGCGGTTTCAGTTTCTTCTCCAAGGAATTTACCATAACGCAGGCGTAAGAGGCGCTGATCTATTCCCAGTTCATTACTTCTGTTCTTGAATGCTTCCGGAGTAATTTTCGACTGCTCATCAAGAAGTTTTTCTGTATCCATAATGATCTGCCGCTGACTCCGGAAATATTCCGGAACAAGATTTACCCCATTGGTCATCCCTGCCATACTCATCAATTCTGCAGTATCTACGATAGAGACAAAATACACATCAGACCTGCTGGCCTGTCCGTGGTTATCCAGGGCTTTAACAAAAAAATAAAGCTCATCGCCAGGTTTCATGCCCAGGCTTTTCAAATCTATGGTCTTATTCAGGGACATGGCTTTGCTGTTGTTAAAATTGGTATTGAACAGCAGTTTTTTTTCTGTGAAGCTCACTCCTTCCCCTTTTCCACTGGCCATGGTTGCAGAAATGGAAGCATCTTTAATCCCATAGTCGTCAGTCAACTGAAGCACTAAGCTGATCCGCTGAGGCTGGCCAAAATCAATCGTACTATGCGGCTTTGGCTGGGTAATTCTGATCGTTACCGGCAAATCGGGGATCAGTTCGATCTGATAAAGATCAGATTTCTTTCCATCCAGTTCAATCTGATAAAAGCCGGGCTGATGAACCGTTTTTGCAAAATGCCATTCCAGGCCTTCGCCATTCAGGGAAGTTAAGCTGGCCACTTGCTTGTCATTGAAAATGAGTTTTAGCTTTTTAACGGCTTCATTTGTCCGGATTTCCCATTTGAGCACAGATCCTGTTGCTGCCTTGACCGTAAACTGCTGCTGTTTTCTTTCGGTCATGCCCGTATATGCCGGCGGACTAACCCTTAGAGCAAAGGACTCAATTTCCGGAAGGATCCTTTCCTCTGCTTTTTTACCAGCTATTTCAGGCAAAACAGCTCCGGCACCATTGGTAAAAGTGCCTACAGCAGGAATTGCCTTGCCCAGTCCGAAACCAGCGATCAGGATTAATATCGCCCAGCCCAGGTTCTTTAAAGGTGTTCCCGGCACTGGAATTTCTGTGATGACCTTATTGATCTTTTGCTGTTGCAACCTTTCCAGCACCGACAATTCAGCAGTAGGCTTTAATAAAATTCCAGTACTTTCTTCCAGCTCCGGATACTGTTTGTCCAGATACCTGGAAATGCGCTGCTCCGTTATTTTCCAAAAAGGATTTTTCAGACCTGCGATCGCCAGTATGGGCAGAAAAAAGCAGAAAAACAGGACTGCTCCTGAGTTGCTGCCCGATGGAAACAGATGAAGTGTTACTGCAGCAAGAAAAGCCGAAACCCCTATACTAACAGCAATTACCTGTAGCAGTCGAAATATTCGCCATTGCCTTTTCCAATCATGGATCCTTTTCCCTATTTCCTGATCAAGCATGACTGATTTTATTTTGTTTATAAAAAGAAAGCATTCTTTCCAGCACAAAAACAGCTAGTGCCAGCATCCAGAAATATTTATTGAGCGGTTCTTTTTGTCCTGTTCTTTCCAGCAAACCTGTTTTTATGGAAGCCTGTTTTTGAGAAAACAGGTTGGTGCTGCGTCGTTGGTCATCCGGATGGTTTTCAAAACCAAAATCAGCAGTATCAGCATCCTGTCCGATCACAATTGGCATAAAGGCTTTCACAAAGGCTTCCTTCCAAACCAATGTAGTCCAGGAAGGATTTAATCTGCTGTAGAAATGGTAATGATCTATCCCGGCTTTCCTTTCAAAGGAAAGTAAAGTCTGGCCGAAACCATCATTCCAAATGCCTGTTCCGGGGTAAGAAGTGGCAACTACTCTCTTATTCAGTTCCACAATTGGCTGAGGCCCCGTTTTGCCTGGCTGAAGATCTATTTCAGTAGGTATAGAAACTGTTTTGCCAGATTCATAACTAAATAAGCGGCCCCCGGGGTTTAGCTGCTTCATAAATCCATCAGCTACCTTTTGTTCGGATAACCAAAAACCAAGATCAAATTTTAAACCACCAGGATCCTGCCCATTCCATTGCTTCAGCTCTATTTTACGTTTCGTAAAATCGGCTATTGCAGCCAATGCGGCATTGATGTATTTCGCGTCTTCAGCATTTGTTCCTTTATAGATTAACACAGAAATCACCGGAGCTGCTTTGCCCTCATCCAGGTTGCGATAGCTGGTTAAAGAAGGACTGGATGTCGCCTCATAAGTTTTACCAGATAAAACCCGGGTCCAATGGCTCAGCGTATCTGCAACGTTGATTGCTTTCCATTTGAGGTTAAAATCAACAGAAGGCAAATCTCCGGACAATTTATTCAATCGCTGACTGGCATAAAGATATACCGGAAATCCGGCGGGTAAAGTTTCATTCAACTGCCTGAACATGGAATGATAATCCATTGAATTCAAATGAACTGAACTATCTTTTATCAAGGTATCCTTTAGACTTATTATTGGAAACCCCATATCAAACCGGTGTAATTGATAACCTGCTTTAAGGAGGGTATCGATCTCTTTCTGGTGTGCCTTATAACCTGCAGAAAAGCTATTCTTCTCCATCAGGATCCAACCTTTTTCATTTCCGCCTCCTGCTTTCCTCTTCAGGTATGGTCCTGCCAGCAGGAACACCAACAGCGTAATCAGCAGCAGCCTCAGCAACAACAATAACCAGTCTGCAATCCGGTAACTTCTGGAATTTAAAGGCACACCATCTCCCAATAAGGCAATACTGCCTATCTTCAGCGTTTTTCCCTGTTTCACATTCCATAAATGAATGATCAGGGGAATCGCCAATCCTGCAAGCGCGAATAAAGCTATTGGATAGAGTAATGACACAATTATACCTTTAATTTATTTCTTTGATTTAAAAAATCCCGCAGGGCCTGGTCCAGCGGCTCATCTGTTCTGATCATCCGGTAAAAGATCCTCCTGTCGAGCAGTTTCATCCGGGTATCTTCCAGGTATTGTTCCAGCTTTTGCTGATAAGCGGACCGCGCTTTTTCCTGGTCTATCTGAATTGTTTTTCCACTTTCCAGATCTTCAAAAGAAGTATATCCCTTAAAATCAAGATCGATTTCATTTCCTGACATCAAATGAAAAACCACCACTTCATGTCTGAGGGTATTCAGGGTATCCAGTAAAGTAAAAATCTCATCATTGGTTTCATAAAGGTCAGTAATGAAAATCAGCAGTTCTCTTTTTTGTACTCCTGCATACAATTCTTTATAATGGATCGGCCTGGTAAAAATGCCTTCGGGTTTGATCTGTTCCAATTGATAGAACAACCTGGCCAGGTGTTGATAGTCCTGTTTCGCCAGCATGGCATATATTCCGCCCGATTGAAAGACATACAGACCTATTGCATCTCCCTGCAGGTTTCCAAGATAAGCCAGTGAGGCAGCCAGGTAACGGGCGTAATCAATTTTGGTAAAGCCCCCATCCTGATGGTTCATCGACGCGCTGGCATCAATTAAAAGGCGGACAGAGATATTGGTTTCTACCTCAGATTCCCGGATGTAATAACGGTCTGAACGGGCAAACATTTTCCAGTCCAATGAGCGTAAATCATCACCAGGCTGATAGCTTCTGTACTGACTGAACTCCAGTCCGGGGCCCTTCACAGTACTTTTGTTGATTCCACTCATAAAACCATCAATCGTCGTTTTTGCCGACAAGGAAAGCTCTTTAATGGCCATCAGTACCTTAGGATCCAGCAGTCTGCTCATTAAATGTTGATTTTAGGCCTGGAGATGCTTTTAATTAATTCGGCAGCTACCATATCTGAACTTACGTTCTCGGCATCTGCTTTAAAATTCATCAGGACCCGATGCCTCAATACCGGGTAAGCCATGGTTTGAAGGTCCTCCATCACTACTGCATAGCGGCCATGAATCAGTGCCCTGGCTTTCGCCGTCAGGATCAGCGCCTGTCCGGCCCTTGGCCCTGCACCCCACCTCACCCATTCCTTTACATAGGGAACGGAAGAGGTTTCCGGTCTTGTGGCCCTGATCAGTTCTGAGACGTAAGAGATCAGATCATCACTGATACTGACCTCTCTGGTGAGCGCCTGAAGTTGTTTGATCTCTTCTGCTCCAATCACAGCGTTGACCTTATTCTTTATCGTACCTGTAGTACTGCTTAATATTCTGGTTTCCTCGGCAGCTGTAGGGTAACCGATCTTGATGTAGAGCAGAAAACGATCCAGCTGTGCTTCCGGAAGCGGATAGGTCCCTGCCTGTTCAATTGGATTTTGGGTGGCCAGGATAAAAAACGGACGGTCTAATGGATAGGTTTGTCCGCCATAGGTCACTTCAAATTCCTGCATGGCCTCAAGTAGTGCCGATTGTGTTTTTGGCGGGGTACGGTTGATCTCATCGGCCAAAATAATATTGGCAAATAAAGGGCCCTTGTTAAATTTAAAGAAGCGTTTCCCCGTCTGATGATCTTCTTCCAGAATCTCGGTGCCTATAATATCCGTAGGCATCAGATCGGGCGTAAACTGAATCCTTCTGAAAGAAAGGTCCAGGGCTTGCGACATGGTCCTTACCATGAGCGTCTTCGCCAAACCGGGTACTCCTTCCAAGAGGCAATGCCCTCCGGCAAGCAAAGCGACCAGCATTTCTTCAATGATGATGTCCTGCCCGACAATCACCTTCTGAATTTCTTCCTTTAACTGCGAAATCTTTTGTATTAATATTTTAAGGTTGCTTTCTGAAATTTCCAAAACAATGTTTTTTTGAGGTAAGCTATTGTAATTCTTTTTAGGGGTAAGCTATTGTAATTCAATATAGGGCATCTGAGCTTACTTTTCCTAGCCTCTTAATCAGAATATCAAAAAAATTACAGATATCTATCTTAAAAAACTAGATTGTAAAAGAAATTGACGCTATTTTAGAACTATGCAACGATCGAGGTTTACTTTTGCCAGAATAAAATACAAATCCGGAAACTGGGATACCGATCAGCGAATGCCCTCGAATTTGCTGAATTCCTTGCTGGAGTATACCACCATCCCTTTAGATCAGGAAGAAAAGATTGTGGAACTGAGTAGCAACGACCTGTTCAATTACCCTTTTTGTTATTTAAGCGGACATAAACTGGTGCAGTTTAATCAGCAGGAGGCGGCAAACTTTAAGAAATACGTGAACAATGGTGGTTTTGTATTCGTAGACGATTGCAACCATGACATTGACGGCTTGTTTGCCAAATCTTTTGAAACACAAATGAGCAATCTGTTTGGTGCTCAGGCACTCAAAAAAATCCCGAATGATCATAAGATCTATCATTCCTTTTTTAAGTTCGAGAAAGGTCCGCCTACAACTTCATTTGAACTGAATGGCTGGGGTGATGATCTGGTTCATGATTACCTGAAGGCCATCACTGTAAATGGCCGTATCGGGGTATTGTACAGCAATAAAGACTATGGATGTGAATGGGACTACGATTTCAGGAATAAACGTTTCCTTGCCGAAGACAATACCAAATTTGGGGTAAACATCATCCTATACGCAATGGGCATCAACAGCTAAGCTGCCAGCTTTATTCCAAAATACCATGCCCAGCCGATCAACAGTACCTGCATCGGGATCCTAAACCACAGATAACTTGTTCCAGGACCATTAAAATCTCCTTTCTGAAGGTCGATATGGTGTATCGCCGCATAAATATTGGCCGGTAAAATCAATACAAAAAATGCGATCAGAAATACCGCAGCATACGCTCTCGTATGACTAAATAACAAACCAATTCCCGCAGCGATTTCCAGGAATCCTGTTCCAATCACTACCGCTTTCTTAAAGGGGATAAAATCCGGCAGCATCATTTCCATCCCTTTAGTGAATGCAAAATGACCACTGGCGGCAAAACACATCATCACACACAGTGCAATATTCCCGGCCATCAGGAAATTCCAGGAGCTGCTTGCCCATTTATAAATACAAAGGCTCAGCAGAAAAACAACAAATAATACGATTAATACTTTCATTAGGTTTGATTTATACCACAAACTTCTGATAAGTTTAACACATAAAAAATGACATATGTTAGTTTCGTGAATAGCTCTTTCTGATCCTGCTCAGGCTCTCCGGCTGGATCCCCAGATAAGTGGAAAGGTGTTTCACTGCTGTTTTCCTGATCAGTTCCGGATTGCGGTCCATGAGCTGGGCATAACGTTCCTCTGCCGTTGTAGAGAGCAGGGCCATTTCTCTTTCCAACCTCTTTTTATAATGAAATTCTGCGATCAATCTACCGATGCGCTCTCCGGAATGGGAATTCAGGTAAAAGTCCTGAAGCAGCTGATAAGGAATGAGTATGGCTTCTATATCTTCGATTGCCTGAATGGCGATCATAGAAGGTTCACGCGTGATAAAGGAATAGTAGGCGGTTACCATGTCACCTTCAAATAAAAAGTCAACGGTAAACTCTTTTCCATCTTTTAAGAAATAATTCCGGGTGGCTCCTTTTACCAGAAAAAAGATATGGTTTTCTATTTGCCCCTCCCTGCAAAGGAAACTCCCTTTTGGAAATGACTTTTGCAGCAGCAGCTTAGAGAAAGCCAACCACTCTTCATCAGCAAGGCTGACAAAGGAGGCAATCAGCTCCCGCATTTTGTTTAACCCTTCCATGATGATGATCAGCGGTCCTCAAGAACGATTACATTCTTCCCAAGTGTCTTGAACCTTACTGAGTTCTGTTGTTCGACAGTAATCGTCGGTGTCCCGTTTTACTGGTATTGATGTCTCTCACTGTACCAGTTTTACCTTTATGGGTTCCTCCGGTTACCAGACATTGATCTCCATCCTTTAAATTACCTGCAACATTTGTATCCATACCTTATCTATTCTTGTATATTCCAGCAATAGCGCAATCAGATCTTTAAAGCACCAGCTGAGCCCTAAAGGACCAGCTGATGGTATAGTTTTTCCAATGTTTCCTGTGCATCAAGACAGAAACCAGGATGGGTTTTGGAAGTCTGCACTACTGTACTGCGGGTAGCAGTGAGCCAGCGGAATCTGGAAGCCATATCCAGTTGTCCGATTGTCCCTCCTTCTTTACCTCCTTTACTGATCAATTCAAAGGAACGCAGGTGACCTTGCAGTTCTTCGCAATCCAGTTTACCACAAAAGGCTTTCATCTTTATATCATTGACTTCAAACTGTGTTTTCAGGAACTTTTGTTTGGCACAATAAAGTATGATTCCCACATTCAGAAATTCTTCCCGTTCTACCCTTGGCACGACGCGGATGACGGCATACTCAAATAAGTGTTTCTCTTGCATTCTGTGCTGCTTTTACAAAAATTTCTGAATTAGCGATCCTTAACTCCAGGAATCGGGAATATACTTCACGGTGTTCGGATATACTGTCAAAGGGATTGTCAACCGACAGCCAGTCGTCCGGAATAAGCGAAACGATGGCACGGATTTTTTCATTCGTAAGAATTGCCCTGAATTCTGCGTCTACCTGTTCCAGTTCGCTTGCTTTGGAAAGCAATACATGGTCCTTAATCAGGCCAAAAGGTTTTATGGCCTGTTCTTCCCAGTTCTCCATAGCATGATGGAAATACAGTGCTGCACCATGGTCAATCAACCATAATTCTTTATGCCAGATCAGCATGTTCGTATTACGGGCTGTACGGTCCATATTGGTTAAAAAGGCATCCAGCCATACGATCTGTGAAGCCGTTCTTGCATCCGGATGATTCACGATCGGATCAAAGGTGATGGCTCCTGAAAGGTAATGGAGGGCCAGGTTAAGTCCAACGCTTGTCCTCAACAGGTCCTGAATCTCTTCATCAGGTTCTATCCTGCCGAAATCTGTTTCCAGCGTTGCAAACACCAGTTCCGGGATGCGTAATCCCAATACACGGGCTACTTCTCCGCCGAGCAATTCGGCAATAAGTGCCCGGAGCCCCTGACCGGCTCCGCGGAATTTAAGTACATATAAAAATTCGTCGTCCGCCTCTGTAATGGCAGGCATTGAGCCTCCTTCGCGCAGAGGGGTGACATATCGGATCACATTGACCGTTCTAAGCTGTGGCTGATAATTATTCACGCGCCAAATATAAGGCTATTCTCCTACATGAAGTTCAATATTTATCGCAGTACCTTCATTGATCGCTGAATTCAGTTCCATTTTGCCATGCAAGAGGGCTACCCTGTTTCTGATGTTGTCCAGGCCTATCCCTTTAGTATGATTTGCTGATTCGGGGTCAAATCCCTTGCCATTGTCTTCTGCAGTGATCAGAAAAACGCTTTCATTCTGACTGCATTGCAGCAAGAGCTGAGAGGCTCCGGAATGGCGTACGGTATTGCTGAGGATTTCCTGAATGATCCGGTAGATATTGATCTTCATAGAAATCTCCATGCTTTCCTGGATATCAAATAATTGTAAAGTGATTTTCAGACCATTGTTGTTAAAGGTTTCGCAGAGGTCTTTAAGTGCAGTTTCGAGCCCAAACTTCAGCAGTGTTTCCGGCATCAGGTTTCTGGCGATGCTCCTAAGATCGTTTACTGAATTATCCAGCTGTGCAATGATTTTGCCCAGTTCAGTATCTTTTCCTGCAGGAGAAGTATTGGCCACCACATCAGATAAGTTGATTTTTATTCCGGCCAGGGTCCCTCCAAGTCCGTCATGAAGATCTCGCCCTACCCTTTGTCGCTCCCGCTCCTCACCTTCCAGCATGGCGTTACTGATCGTCAGCTGCTTGTCCTGCTCCAGTTCTTTTAATCTTTGCCTGTAATTGATTTCTTCCTGTTTGGTGAGCTTTTTACTGTTTCTGAAATATAAGAGTCCGAAAAAGGAAATGATCAGCAGAAACAAAGCGACAGAACCCAGCAACCAGGCGAGCAACCTGTTGTTTTTAACAGACAATGCGGCCTTTTCATTTGTCGCTTTGAGAACTCCTATTTCCCGTTGGTTCTCCGCTTTTTTATACTTGATTTCCAGTTCATGCACATCCTTTTCAAGCCTGCTCTTGTTGATACTATCCCTCATCAGACTAGCCGTTTTCATCCATTTGTAAGCCTCAGACATATTTCCCAGCCCTGACCAGGTTTCTGCAAGGTCTGTATAAACCAGCAAACGGTCATCACTAAGAAACAGCATATCTTTTTGTTTCAGGAGATAATTAGCTATAGAAAGTGCCTTATCGAACTTCCTTTGGCTTCGGAGTACATGAAGCTTTTGCATCAGCAGGCGTTGTTCCTCGTTTCTTGCCTGGAGCTTTAATGCCATTTCAATTCCTTTATCAAGGCTAATGATGGCCTGATCATATTGTTTGACATCATCGAAGTACAAACCTTCTGCAAAATAATAGTCAAGGTACAAGGGGCTTTCCGGATTGGGGCTCAGCAGTACCGACGCACTATCTAACATCGCTTTTGCCTGCGGGTACTTCTTCAGAAAGACATAATTTTCAGCGGCGGTATGGTAAGCTACAATTTTATAGCTTTTTTTTCCTTTTACTTTTTGTAGAATTTGTAAGGTAGAATCTATATAGATCTGTGCCTTTTCGAACTGTTTATTGTTCTTGAAAACCAGCGAAAGGTCCATGTAATTGACGGCCAGATAAGCCTTATCACCTGATTTAATCGCATAAGGAATTGCCTTGTTCAATAAGGCATCGGCCATTCCCCTGTAATTGTCCTTCAGTTGCTGGAGTACCCCATAATTGTGCCAGGACTTTGCCTGGAGCAGATAAGCATCTTCTGTTTTAAAGGGAGCGAGTAAGGCATGTGCCTTTTTAAAACTGACTTCACTCTTATGGAGATCGGTACGGGATTCCAGCGTTGCGGCATAGTAATAATAAATCGCCTGCAGGTAGGCATTCTTTTTAATGAGCTTCCTTCCTTGTTCCAGGTAATTATTGCTTTGCAGGGTGTCGGCATACAATAGTTGTTCTGCCAAATTGAAGTTTGTTCTGGCTCTGAGGCTGTCCGGAATTTTCTGTTCCAACATGCCTTTCAGGCTATCCACGAGAGATATTTTTTTGGCGGGTTGCTGGGCCTTAAGTCCGGTAATCAGGATTCCAAGAAGGAGAAGCGTGTAGAAGAATCTTGTCATTCAACAAGATAAAAAATAAATAAAAGATTATCACAGGGTTAAATGCAAAATACCTGGAAACTGGTATGCCGGAATAACCGCTTTAAACCGCTATTTAAACGTATCAAAGCTGTCTTTTGCATCCGACCAGAATTCGTCCAGTGCAATGATCCTTGGCTTAAAGAAAGAAATCAGTTCCGGCCAGTCTTCCTGCTTAAAAATGCTGACCCCAGGCAAAGTTTTCACGATTCTGCTGACCGTCTTATGGTTTTCATCCTGTGCATGAAGCTGCCATTCCCACTCTTCATTCAGACTGGCATTGAGGATGTTTTTAAACTCCAGAAATTGTTCAAACATCAGCTCCTGCATGCCAGGGTCGGGATGAGACATTTCTATCGCAATGGATGCGGATTTTTTATCTGCCTGCATCTTAAAGTGCAGGTTCTTGATTCCTGTTTTATAGTTCACCCAATTGGTCCGGAGCCCTTCTGCTGAAAGGTGTGGCGCAATATATTGTCCGAAAGCGGTCCAAAAAGCCTGTTTTAGTTGTGAAGCCTGTTCTTTAGAATACAATGTGTAAGATGTTAACCGGGTAAATATTTAATAATTAAAGGGACCAGCTCATGAGGTCCATCGTTCTTTTAAATTCGTCCTGAACAGAAGCTTTAAGGTGAATTTCTTCTTTCGTCACCGGATGATTAAAGATCAGTTCAGAAGCATGTAACAACATGGTGGTCATCTCCCACTCCTCTTTGAAAAACCTGTTCTGCTTGTTGCAACCATGCTTACGATCGCCGATAATGGGATAAAAGATATGTGCAAAGTGACGACGAAGCTGGTGCATCCTTCCGGTAGTTGGCGTGGCTTCGACCAGGGAATAGCGGGAGGTCGGATGTTTACCAAAGGCCACATCGATCTCTGCTCTTTGCAGGGTAACATAAGCGGTAAAAGCCTCCTGCATCGTTCCATTCTCTTTAGCCAGAGGATAATCAATCTCTCCGCTGTCCGGTGCATATCCCCTCAGTACAGCAAGGTATTTCTTTTGCACTTCCCCATTCTGAAACTGCTGGTGCATGGCGATCTCCACATCTTTCTCGAAAGCAAAGAGCAGCAAACCTCCGGTTTTCCTATCCAGACGATGGACCGGACTCACATGCCTGTTGACCTGATCCCTAAGCAGCTGTAAAGCAAACTCTTTTGCATCATTCGCAATAGAAGATCGGTGAACCAATAAGCCATGAGGTTTATTGATGGCAATGAGATGGTCGTCCTGATATACAATTTCCAGCATTTATCTTTTTTTGGCGAAGATAACCTTTTGTACTTTCAGAACCACTCCATTGTATCAACTTTGTTCGTTTTTGACAGACCAGATGCATTTCTTCTTATCTTTCATCAAAAATTTCCCCATAATCTAAACTAATTATTTCCTTACCTAAACGAATGATTTAATGAATACCACAACCACCACCACATCCTTTGCTTTGTTAAAACGAAGTACAAAGGTCTTTTTTATGGCCATGCTGATCACAGGAAATATCAGTTATGCCCAATCAAAGAAAGAAACAGTCGACAAGATCGTCAAAGAAGCAACAGAAAACTCACAACTCGAAAACCTGGCTCATGAACTATTGGATGTAGTTGGTCCACGTCTGGTTGGCTCTCCACAAATGAAACAGGCCAACGACTGGGCGGTGGCAAAATATGCAACCTGGGGAATTACAGCCAAGAACGAACAATGGGGAGAATGGCGCGGTTGGGAAAGAGGAATCTCACATATCGATATGGTTTACCCGAGGGTAAAATCTTTAGAAGGAATGCAATTGGCCTGGAGCCCCTCCACAAAAGGAAAAGCAGTGGTTGGTGAAATGATCATCTACCCTGACCTACCCGATTCTGTTTCCTTCAAAAGCTGGTTACCAAGTGTAAAAGGGAAATTTGTCATGTTCTCCATGAACCAGCCTACCGGCAGACCGGATTACAACTGGCAGGAATTTGCCACGCCTGAATCTTTTGAAAAGATGAAAAACAGCAGAACAAAACAGGCAGATGCCTGGCGTTCCAGAATCAGCAAAACGGGATTGAACCTGAAAGCATTGGCCCTGGCATTTGAAAGTGCCGGAGCGCTGGGTGTGGTAACAAGCAACTGGTCTTCAGGATTCGGAGTGAACAAGATCTTTGGGGCCAATACCACAAAAATCCCGTCAATAGACATTTCTCTGGAAGATTACGGATTGCTTTACAGACTGACTGAATCAGGAAATAAACCAAAAATAAGTGTAAATATCGGTTCTAAGGAACTCGGTGTAGTCCCTACTTTCAATACCATTGCAGAAATCAAAGGTTCAGAAAAACCAAATGAATATGTGATCCTTTCCGCACATTTTGACTCCTGGGATGGTGGTACTGGTGCTACTGATAATGGTACCGGAACCATTACCATGATGGAAGCGATCAGGATCCTGAAAAAGATCTATCCTAACCCGAAAAGAACCATTCTTGTGGGACATTGGGGAAGCGAAGAACAAGGCCTGAACGGATCAAGGGCTTTCGTGGAAGACCATCCTGAGATTGTAAAGAACATACAGGTGGTGTTTAACCAGGACAATGGAACAGGCCGTGTGGTTAATCTGAGCGGACAAGGATTTTTAAATTCTTATGCTTACCTCGGGCGCTGGTTGTCTATGGTTCCTGAAGATATTAAAAAACAGATTGCAACCACCTTCCCGGGTACTCCGGGTAGTGGCGGTTCTGACTATGCTTCATTTGTGACCGCAGGTGCTCCTGCTTTTTCTTTGAGTTCCAATAGCTGGTCGTATGGAACATATACCTGGCATACGAACAGAGATACTTATGATAAAATTGTATTTGACGATGTAAGAAGCAATGCGATTTTAACCGCAATTCTGGCTTATATGGCCAGCGAAGATCCGGAAACGACTTCCAAAGAAAAAAGTGTGTTACCTGTGAATGTAAGAACAGGTGAGCCTGCACCCTGGCCACAGCCAACAAAAGCAACCCGTAAAGGTGGAGTGAATTAGGTTATTTGTTAACTGTTCAAAAGAGCCGCTCTGTGAAATAACACAGAGCGGCTTTTATTTTTACTGAAATGGTGTCTTGTACTCAAATAGGTTTACAAAGCGGGAATTACCCCCTCCTCTGCAACCTTTTAAAAAGTTCTGTCGTCTTAATAAAATCACGGGTACCCCCTTTTTGAAATAACCTACACTCGATAAATTTAAATATGAAAAGAACCGAACACAAAAGCCCCGTTTTTTCATCTATCCTTGTCATCATTACCATTTTCGCTGCGCTGCAAATCCGCGATATTGCAAAATGGGCAGGATTGAAGATTTCTGGTTTTCCAATTCCATTTGGTGGAAGTATTCTGGATAATTTATTATCTGTTCTATTGGTATTGATTGTTGCCCTCATCCTCCTTCCTAAACCAGGATTGAAAATCAGTCCGGCATTAAGCCTCAACTGGAATGGTTTTAAAGGACCTTTGCTTGTCTTGCTTGCCACCATCCCCTGCTGGATCGGCTTGTCTATGCTGGGAACACCAACTAAGGACCTTGATTTCAAAAGCATCTTTTTTCTTACCCTATTGTTCCCTTTTGCAGAAGAATTGGTGTTTCGTAGTTTCGGATTCATCTTTACACGAAAGGCTTTAGGCTGGTCTTTAGCTCCGGCGATATTACTACAGGCAATTGCCTTCGGAGCGGTTCATTGGTGGGGAAATGGCGGAGGTACAGGTATTGCGCTTCAGATTTTCTTCATCACATTTTTTGGCAGTATTGTATTTGCCTTGTTGAATATGCTGGATGGGTATACGATATGGAGTGGATTTGTACTTCATGCCTCATTAAACGCTGCCTGGTTGGTATTTACAGTTTCTGATGCTGCAGCCATGGGTTGGATTGGAAATTTACTGAGGTTTGGAACTGCACTAATTGCTATTCTGTTATTAAAGTATGCTTCAGGAAAGAAAGTAAATCAACCTTAACCAGGCATTTAACGTATAAAAAAAGAGGTGATCAATTTGAATTGACCACCTCTGATTATTATTTTTTGTTTTTTACATATTTCTCTAACCATTGGTCCTGCTCCCAGAAGGTATGAAGGATAGACTCCCTGCTCCTGTACCCATGAAACTCTTTAGGCAACAACACCAATCTCACCGTCCCGCCATGACCTTTGATTGCGCTATATAAACGCTCACTCTGAATCGGGAAAGTTCCTGAATTTTCATCATCAATACCATGAGTCATCAGCAATGGCGTTTTAATCTTATCCGCATAATTGAAAGGCGACATTTTATTGTACACATCCATTGCCTGCCAGTAAGTACGTGCTTCTCCCTGGAAACCAAAAGGTGTTAAGGTCCTGTTATACGCACCACTTCTTGCGATTCCAGCAGCAAACAGCTTGGTATGAGCCAATAAATTGGCGGTCATAAACGCACCATAAGAATGTCCTCCTACCCCAATCCTGCCTCTGTCTGCAACACCCATATCTACTACATAGTTGATCAATGCTGTTGCATTGTCTTCAATCTGTTTCAGGAACGTATCATTGGGTTCTTCTTTTCCTTCGCCAACGATCGGCATATCTGCCTGATCCAGGACAGCATAACCTCTGGTTACCCAGAATACCGGAGAGCGGAAAGCCAGACGGGTAAAGCGGTAAGGAGAACCTTTCACCTGTCCTGCAGCGGCCAGACTTTTAAATTCTCTTGGATAAGCCCAGATCAATACCGGCAATGGTCCGCTTTCTTTTTTATAATCTTTTGGCAGATACAAGGTGGCAGATAACTTAATTCCGTCCTTACGAGGATAAGAAAGTAAGGTTTTCTGAACACCTTTTAAGCTTGGATAAGGATCTGAAAAGCTCGTTAATGCCTGTTCAGACTTATTTTTAAGGTTGATTGCGAAGATGTTTGGTGTCTCCTCTGTTGATTCTCTGGAAATGTAAACTTTGCCAGTATTGTTAAAGAAAACAGGTTCTTCATAATAAGGGGATTTTGATTTAAACAGCGTATCCTGTTTATTGGAAAGCAGGTTCCATTTCAAAATAAAAGGACGGTCACCCAGAGATGATGCTCCTGCTCCTTTGGTAAACACCACTCCTGCTGCTCCTTTGTCAAACAGCAATACTTTTGCTGCATAAGGACCTTTACCAAAGATAAAATCTCCTGGATCGGTATACGTATCTTCAGAAGATCTGTTCGCAATTTCTTTTACTGTTTTACCTGTTTCAGGATTGATCAGGGTCATCTTCTCCTTACGGTCTTTTCTCCATTGTTCCTTTACCAGGGCGTAATTCTGGTTGCCCCAAACCACATCACTATACCTTAGCGCCATCGAAAACAGTTTTACAGGTTCTGCAGTGAATGGTGCTTTTAAGGTATAAAGCACATCGCGAAGTTCAGATTTAAGGTTAGGATCTCCTTTATCCTGTGCTTCTGCCCATACCACAGTTGCTGCAGCATCACTTCTCCACTCGTAACTGCGTGGGCCCATTGCCACTGCGTCAAATCCTGTAGGCAGTTTTTCTGCCAGAGGGGCATTGTACAGCTGTTTCACTAATTTCCCTGTCGCGTCCAATACAGTAGTTTGGAAAGGGAAATAATAGATGGGAACCAGGTAAGAATAAGGTTTCTCTACCGTTTGAGTCATCAGATACTGCCCGTCGGGCGAGTAAGCTGCTTTGCGATAGATGGCTGGACTGCCTATTTTAACTGCATTTCCGCTGAGGTCAACAGATTGCAGTTGTGAAGTCAGGTAATACTCCATTAAACTCTGATCGTAAGTATTTTTCAACAGGTTCTGATACGTTCTGGAAGGGGTCACCACGCCCAGGTTTTGCTGTACCACCGGTCCGGTAGGTACAATGTTTTCTACAGGTTTAATTCCGCGCTCCGGAAGAATAAACTGGGCAAGAATATGCTTTCCATCAGGATGCCATTGCAAAGTGGTGCCATAAGCATCATTCAGGTATCCATCAGAAAGCCTTGTTGCCTTTAAATTCTTCACATCCGCCAGCCATAATTCAACGCCGTTCAGGGCATTGTTGGTAAAAGCAAAGAAGCTTCCATCCGCATTCCAGCTGATATTTGTCATCCTGAGTTTTTCGGGAAGCCCGGAAAGTTTATTTTCTTTACCTGTTTTCAGGTCTTTAATCGTCAATCCGTTGTATACTCCGGAAAGCTCTCCTTCCGTGGAGTTATTGGCAGGGTTGATTCTGATGCCCGCCAGTCCGATCACGGGTTGGGCAACCTGTTCTATGGATGCATATCCGGGCGCCTGCAAGAGCAACATCAGGCTGCCATCTTTATTAAATTGTACAGTTGGGCTACCTGGGGCATCCACCAGATCTACGATGCTTTTAGGTGGCAGCTGATAAGTAAGGTTTTCCTGAGCATAAACATAAGTGCTCAGTCCTCCCATCAGGAGAAAACTCAACAAGGTTCTTTTCATGGGGTAATAGTTATTGGTCAGTTTCATTCGTTTGATTTTGATTTATTCTCCAGGCAGCCATTTTTATGAGCTGGAATCACCTGATCTCACAAAAATGGCAATCTAAAAGGATGCCTGGCGTATGTATAGCGTAATCGTTACTTATGCAGGTACAACTCATTAAAGAGCATTTTGAAGGTGCTGTGTGCCTGCGCCCTGAAAGTGATCTCTGTACCAAAGGCATACAGTTTTCCTTTACCTACGGGGGCCACAAAAGCAATCACCCCATCTTTCAGGTAAGCTTGTCCCCAGGCCCATCCGCTTCTCAGTGCATCGTCTTTACCAAACCAGGCCAATGGTTTGATCCCTTTTCCTTCCGCATCGCTTCCAAGCTTAAACACCGGACTGTTATTGAATACCATATCTACTTCAGCAGGCATTCCCCAGTTTGCAGGCTGGTCTTTAGCTACAGTTGCTTTTAATATACTTCCAGGGATATAGAACTTATCGCCCGGCAGTGCGGTTTCTTTTCCATCCGCTTTGGTTTCTGCAAGCGCATTCTGTACCGGTAAACCAAGGTGATAAGCCAGATTGGTGCTGCTTCCTATCGTGATGATATCTCCACCTTTTTCCAGAAACTCCTTTAACTGAGGGATAGATTTTTCCGGACTGATGCTGCCCAGCCATGGGCGGAAAGCTTCCGGAATTTCTTCCGGTTTAGGTGCACGGCCCCCTCTTCCCGGAGTCGCTTTCTGGTCAACTGCCGGAATACCTCCACTGATGAACAGAATCCTGTCGTATTTTGAATTGAGCATTCCTTTATCGATGTCCTGCGGATAAATCAGCTGGAATGAGAAATGAAACTGCTCTAAAATCCACCTTACCCAACCGGAAGGCATAGAACCTCCATACTGATCAAATAAAGCGATACGTCCCGGCGTAATTTTAACCAGTCCTTTCGGCTTATGCTCGGTTTGCATAGCCATTGTCCCGAAATTAACACCCGTTTTCATCAGGATTTCCATTCCCTTTTCAGGAACATAAAAAGAGCCTTCCGGCATATTGCCCTCTGCTTTTGTCAGCCTTGACACTTCGATTCCTGCTTTGAGTAAATCATTTACCGCAATGAACGAGTTGTTCTGTGCAGCACTTAGTAAAAACCCTGTTGCAGCTACTAATTTATATACCGGTGGAGATTGTAACACCCCATATCCGATCTTTTCAAAAGGACCATCAAAACCATCCAGGATGCGGTCAAACTTAACTCCCATTTGAAAAGCCAAGGTCCAGCCTGCAGCATCATAAGGACGTACCGGCGGGCCACCCGGATATTGAAAATCATTGGGGTGATCCTGAGCCTCGAACATATCTACCAGATGCGGACGGAAAGCCTGATTTGTTTTGACTACATAAGAGCCGGCAGGGTAAGACCTGTCTGCTATTTTAAATGCTGATTTTGCCCGTTGCACCTCAATTCCTGACTTAATCAGGGTATTGATAAATTTCACTGCCGTAGGAAAGTCCGGCTGATCTGAGGGAATGACATATCCCCTTGCATCTCTCAAAGCCGGATTTTTATAAACCGCATCATAGTACTTCATCGGTATATCATTAGATACTTTTCCTGTGCTGTCCTTTTTCAGTAATCCATCCTTTTTGTCTTTTTCAAAAGCGGCAGTAATCGCTGCTACATGTTTTGGGGTTAAGGTCCAGTTGTCCTGATTTCCTTTTTGAATGGCATTTCTGCCCATCACGTAGATGTTGTACAACAGTTTATCGCCAAGCCTGCTCGCATAATCCAGGATTCCGTAATTCAG
Source organism: Pedobacter caeni (assembly GCF_900129215.1). GTDB lineage: Bacteria > Bacteroidota > Bacteroidia > Sphingobacteriales > Sphingobacteriaceae > Pedobacter > Pedobacter caeni. Next base: position 1,255,295 of record NZ_FQUQ01000001.1, read on the forward strand.
GGATACAGAGTAATCAATGGACTGCCTGAAGTTCCATTTCTGAGGTCTCACCGGATTTGGTGTGGCATTATTGGGAATTAACCTTTCCGGTACCAATGGAATCTCTGAAGGAGTTGGATTTCCGGTGATTTCCGTAAGGATTCCGATCATATTATGGAAATATGGCGTTGTTCTTAATCCTCCGTTCCACCAGGTCGAATAAACAGATCCACTCAAACGCGTATATCCTGGTTTGTTCTCCGTATTCAGCCTGTTGATCATGGAAGCCGCTACCCCATCAATTCCGGTGATGAGCAAAGGATCGTAAACATAATTGAAGGGATCGCGATATGGAGGTCCGGCCACTACCGCTCCCGCAGGTGAGGTCTGGTGGTGGTTGTAAATGATCTGCGGCATCCATTCGATGTATTGCTGTCTGGCAATATTGGTGCTTTCCTTCATGTTCATCATGTAGAAATCCCTGTTGTTGTCATGGCCGATATATTTCTGATACAGACGGGGCACATTCATGTTCATTTTTGCTGGATCTTTCTCCTGCATGTACCAGTCTGCCACCAGTTCCTGTCCGTCCGGATTAACCTGAGATAAAAGAATGATCACATTGTCCAGGATGCGCATGGTTTCCGCATCGTTGGCACTCAACAGTTTGTAATAGATTTCTATTAATTGCTGGGTAGCCACCATTTCGGTGGAATGCAGTCCACCATCTATCCAGACGATGGGCTTTCCTTCTAAAGAAAGCTTTGCGGCCTCTTCATCCGTAAGCCCCTCTGCCCTGGCCAGTTTCTGGGAGATCTCTTTATAGCGGGCGATTTTCTTCAGGTTTGCCGGAGATGAAACCACCATCACATATTGTTTTCTGTTTTCTTCCGTCTGCCCGATTTCTTTCAGCAATACCCGGTCAGATACTGCGGCAAGTTTTTTGAAATAGGCTTCGGCCTGAGTGTAATTGGCCAGCTTATAATCATCGCCAATGTTAAAACCAAAATGTGACTTCGGACTTGGGATGGTCTGTGCCATTAACGGCGATATCCAGGCTATTGATACAAAAGCAACAGCTGATAATAATTTAGTATACCTCATTGTTTGTTTCATTAGGTTAAAGCTACTAGTTGTTCACCATTTTCTTGTTCAGAATCAGCTCATCACTGGAAATCGGGAAAATATAATTCTGCGAAGAAGGGCTTGCTGCGGGAATGGAGTGGATAGGTTTGGCTGGCAGGTCTAATCCCAGCCTCATGATATCTGCATTCCTGATTCCCTCACCAATAAATTCGATCTGACGCTCTTTTAAAGTCGCCGCGATCAGCTCATTTGCATTCGCAAAATCAGCAACCGTATAACTTTTGCTTTTGTCCGACCTGTTTCTTACTGCTGTTAACAAAGCCACCGCCCTGCTGTCTACAGACATACTGTTTTTTGTCAGCGCCTCTGAAAGGTTCAACAACACTTCTGCGTACCTGATGACCGGTGCATAATCCGTATGTGGGGAAGCCTGACTGAACTTAAACAACCATGGTTTTGAAGAACTTGGCCCTACCTTAATGAAACTTCTTCTTGCATCACCGGCTGCCCAGGTATTGTCTGCAAGGATGCCGGCAGGGTTTAAAGAGTACTCTCCTGCACCATTGCTGGCTGTTGTTCCGCCATCTTTAGTACCCGGAAGGTAATAGCGTGGCATAGATACTGCCGGTGCATCATTATTGGTAAAAGGCATAGAGAAGATAGATTCATTGCTGGTGTAAGGTGCAGTGAATACGGCTTTCACATCTGCGGATAATCCGTTAGCCACCCCATCAATTGGAGCCGCAAAAGGGGCAGTAAGAGAAACAATTTTATTGGCTTCCGTAATCACCTTTGCATAATCCTGTATGCTCAGGTAAACCCTTGTTTTCAATGCGATTGCTGTATTTCTATGCGCACGGGTGGTATTCAAAAATGCAGAACTGTATTTCAAAGGCAGGTTTGTTTCTGCAAAATCAAGATCCTGTAGAATTTGTGCATAGGTTTCTTTGACCGTACTTCTGGCCAGGTCGTAGTTTCCTGGCTGGGTATTCCCTTCCAGGCGCAAAGGCAGGCCTGGTTTTGAGCCTGCCCCATCCAGATACGGGCGGGCATAAAGCTGTAGCAGATTGTAGTAAGCCACTGCCCTGATCAATCTTGCTTCGGCAATATAATTGGCACCCAGGTCTTTTCCTACCACTGCTGTTCCGGTGCGGTTCATGCCATCGATAAACACATTACAGGCATTGATGGCCTGGTAAGCGGTTTCCCAGGTCGTCACCACATCATTGGTGGTCGTTTGGGTAAGCAATTGATAAGAAGTATATCCGTTAGCCGCATTCAGGTTTGTACAGACAAAATCGCCGGAACGGATGTCACTGATGATGTAATACCAGCTGCCAAGAAAACGTCCGGTTTTTAAAGCCGTATATAAGCCGTTTACCTGATTGGAAATCCTTGGTGCGGTTTCAAATGCGGTCGCATCGGTGATTAAAGTCGAAGGATCAGGGTTCAGCAATTTGCTCTTGTTGCAGGCAGAGAACAGCAATACACAAGTGCCGATTAAAAGTAATTTCCTGAAGTTGTAATTATGGTTGAATATTCTTGAGGATCGTTTCATAATCTGATTTTTTAAAGAGATGTTCTGAATAAATGAATTCGTCATGAGCTTAGAAGCCAACGTTAAGGCCAATAGTGAAGGTTCTCGCATTCGGACTTTGGTTCTTGTCGATGCCCTGGGTAATTGCCGTATTTGCATTGGTCGTTACCTCGGGATCCATTCCGGTATATCTGGTCAGTAAAGCAAGGTTTTGTCCGCTGACATATACCTTGGCATTGCTCAGTTTGATTTTAGAAAGCACATTTGTGGGAATGTTATAAGAGAACATCACATTCTTTAACCTTAAGAAATCTGTTGAGCTGACATTGATATCCAATGGGATCGTATTTCCTCCGGAAGTATTGTCTCCGTTTACCACTCTCGGAATATCGGTGATGTCGCCTGGTTTTTGCCAGCGGCGCAATACGTCTGTAGAGTTGTTCCAGAAACGCTGATCACGCATCGTTGCCTGGGTTCCGTTCATCATATAACCGCCCAGCTGATAGGTCAGCAACACACTCAACTCAAAATTCTTATACTGAAAACTGTTCGTCCATCCACCAAATATTTTTGGGGCGGTGCTTTTGTAAGGAACTGCATCTTCGGCAGGCGTAATCGCATTCGCTTTGCTGCCATCTTCGTAAGCCCATTGATAAGCCGATGGACCGCCTGGAAGTACCACTTGCTGATAAAGCACTTTACGTCCGGCTTTGTCCAGAAATATTCTTCTTCCTGTAGCGGCATCCACTCCGGCAGTGCGTATGGCATACAACATACCTGCTGCATATCCCGGAAGGGTGATGCTGTAAGCGTCAGTACTACCAATGATGATGCTGGGTACGCCATCAGCCAGGGAGGTTACTTCGTTTTTATTCGCGGTGATATTGATCCCACTGTTCCAGGTAAACTGATCATTCCTGATTGGCGCACCATTCAGCGAGAACTCAATTCCCTGATTGTACATTTTACCTACGTTTTGAAGGATGCTGTTGTTTGTAGAATTCGGGATTCCTACAGATGGAGGCAGTGGAACACCGAAAATCAGTCCGTCGATGTTGTTTTTATAATAAGCCAGCTCTCCGTTCAGCTTGCCATCCAATAAGCCGAAGTTAATGCCTATATCTGTCTTTTTACTGGTTTCCCATTTCAGGTTCGGGTTTCCTGTTGCAGAATAAGTCAGCCCGGGTTGGCCACCATAAAGACTGGCCGAATAGGTATTTAAAGCACCAAAATCGGTTAAACCACCAATGTTACCTACTTTACCATAACTGGCTCTGATTTTAAAATTACTGAATACTTTATCCAGGCCTGCTTTGGTCCAGAAATCTTCTTTCATGATTTCCCATCCGGCAGAGAATCCCCAGAATGTTCCTTTTTTATTGTTTGGTCCTAATGCAGAATACTCATCCTGTCTGTAATTTCCGGTCAGGTAATACTTTTGTTTATAGTTGTATTGCAAACGTGTGAAAAGAGAGAACAGGTAATTGTTAAAGATCCTGTTGTTGGTATTGTATTCAAAGATGTTTTGCCATCCGCCCTGAATATTCGAATAAAGCGGATCTGTTTGTCCCTGACGCTCTACTCCAAACTGATTGCCATCTGTTTTTTGTTGTTCCTGTCCAAGGAGTAAATTAAAAGCATGGTCTTTGGCGAAGACCTGATCGGCAGTCACTGTATTTGTCCAGACCCATCTTTCTCGTGTGGCATGTGCACTGCTCGCAGAACCATTATTGGTTACCCCTTCCCCACTCTGCGGACTAAAGTAATTCTCATAAGTGGTATAGCGGTAATCTATTCCATAAGTAGACCTCACAGAAAGCCAGTTCAACGGTGTGGCCTGGATATAGGCATTGGATTGAATGTTATTGACTTTATTTCTGGAATAATTGCTGCTCAAAGACACTACCGGATTGTAAAAACCCAACCTCGCCTGGTTCAGGTGGGTCGCATTGTCCTGTAAGCCTAAAAATCCGTTAGCGGTATTGTTAAAAGAACCGTCCTTATTAAAGGGAGCCACAATTGGGGAGTTGATCAGTGCCAGTCTGGACATTGCTCCGGAAGCTGAGGAGTTTCCCGCAGATCCGGTAGACATGGCCGAGGCATTGTTTTCATTGATGTAATTGATCTTTGCACCCAGGCTTAACCATGAAGTGGTCTTATTGTCGATGTTAAACAAGGCAGATTTCCTGTCGAAACTGTTTTTACGGAAGATTCCGTCTTGTTTCGTATAGCCCACCGATCCGTAGTATTTTGTAGATTGGCTTGCTCCTGAAATGCTCAGGTTATTGTTATGGGAAACCCCTGTCTGGTAGATGTAATCATACCATCTGGTATCTATAGGATTTCCGGCAGCATCATAAGAAAGGCCATAATAATTGGTCTTATCATTAAAGGTGTTGTCATTTCTCAAACCTTCATTTTTAATTTCTATGTACTCCGCGGCATTTAACAATTCAGGAAGCCTGTTCGCCTTACTAAATCCTACCCAGGTCTGATAAGCAATTTTTGCGGCGCCCTGCTTTCCTTTTTTAGTGGTGATAAAGACCACGCCATTGGCCGCGCGACTACCATATATACTTGTTGCAGCGGCATCTTTGGCAATGTCTACACTTTCTATATCTGCCGGATTAATGGCCGAAAGCGGGTTGGTGGCCGCATAACCAAGGTTAGATTCGTTTTCATTGGTAAAGGTCGGAACCCCGTCCACCACAATCAGCGGGTAGGAACTCAGGGAAAGAGAGTTTACGCCCCTGATACGGAATACGGGAGCCTGGTTTACTACACCGGCATTGGCTGTCATGTTTACTCCTGTAGCACGTCCGTTTAAGGCGCTTTCAAAACTGGAAACAGGCTGATCAGCAAGCACACTTCCTTTAACATTGGTGATGCTTCCTGTAGTTTCTGATTTCTTCTGTGTACCGTATCCGATCACGACCACCTCATTCAGATCTGAATTGTCGGGGTTCATCTTCAGGATGCCGAGATCTGCTGCAACCTTTATCTCTTTGGCCTGGTATCCAAGATAAGAAATGATCAATGTGGCATCCGAGCTGACCCCTTTTAGCATAAAACCACCATTGCTATCGGTCACCGTTCCCTGTGTGGCTCCTTTTACCTTCACGGAAGCACCAGGCAGCGGCAATCCTTTTTCATCCACAATGCGCCCTTTCACATCCACAGGAGGCAAGGCCGGTTCGCTGATTTTTTTAGGCGTGATGAGTACCGTATTGTTTTTCAATTGATAACTAAAAGGTTGTCCCATGACCGATAATTTCAAGGCTTCTTCCAGAGAGGCATTGGCAATATGGATAGACACCGGTTTTGCTGTACCAATCAGGTCGGCATTGTAAAGAAACTTACAGCCACTTTGTTTTCTGATCTCCAGCAGTACTTTATTCAGGGAGGCGTTCTTTTCTGAAAGGGTAATCTGACTTTTAGCATTGACCTGGAAGACGGTAATGCCCAGGATAAAAATGGTTAATTTTGGATGTCTAAAGCAGTCATACATCCTTTTGAAAGGTACATGAAAATTCATACGCTAATAAATTTAGGTTAGTTAATGTGTAATTAAATTACTCGTTTGCTTGTATTTGGTTCTGCAATATGGGATTGGTTAATCCCCCATACTGGTATTGTTTACGCTCTTTCTATTCTATTTCAATTTTTTTTCCTTTTCCATCAGGTGCCGGTTCAATTTTAAACTTCAGGCTTCCGGTGAGTTCCAGCATGTCCAGGACCTGGGAAAGCGTGACATCTTTAGAGATAAATCCATGGTAACGCGTATCAGGGATATGCGCATAGTCGACTTCTACATTGTACCACCTTTCCAGCTGTTTCATAATATCTGTCAGCTTCAGGTTGTTAAACAGGAAGTTCCCTTTCTTCCAGGCCATCACCTCTTCCAGATCTGCAGTTGCAATTTTAATCCGGTCATTTTTTAAGATCGCCTGTTGACCCGGAGTCAGCAGCCCTGATGCTTTAGAGCTGAGGTTTGTCACCCTTACGCTTCCTTCCAGGAGTGTTGTTCTCATGGCGTTTTCATTGCCGTAAGCATTGATGTTAAAGTGAGTTCCCAGTACTTCTACTTCCTGGCTCCGGCCATTGTCGGCCAGCGTGATCACTTTGAAAGGCTGGCGGCCAGATCTGCTGTGCTGCTTACTGATTTCAAAATAAGCTTCTCCCTTTAGTTCTACTTTTCTTTCTTCCTCAGAAAACCGGGTTGGAAATTTCAGGGAAGAGGCTGCATTGAGCCATACTTTACTGCCATCAGGAAGGTTGATCTGGTATTTCCCACCTTTAGGGGTACTGATGGTATTGATTTGTGAAGTTTCATTTTGCTGATCCTGTCCTTCTTTTATCGTATAACTAAGTTGCCCATCGGCAGCTTTGGTGATACTGATTCCGGACTGGTTTGCTATTTTACCATTTGATACTTCATCAAGTGCAATTCTGGTTCCATCTGCCAGGGTTAAGACCGCCTTATTGCCACCGGGCTCAACATCATGAATTGCAGTAGTCCCTGCCATTTCAGCGGGCTGACCTGCAAGATTCTCCTGATCTGAATAATTGGAATAATAAAACAGGGCAACTGCCGAAATGAGGAGCAATACTGCGGCTGCAGCGACAATAGCCAGCCATCTCTTTGGCTGATGAACCGGCAGCTCTTCTTCTGTTCTTCCTGCCTGGAATATATTTTCCAGGAGCTGTTTGCTCTTTACAGGTGTAAAAACAGCTGTTGAAGGTTCAAAATCTTTCCATGCTTCTCCCAGCAATTCTTTCGCTTCTTCCTCATTTTCAGGATCACCGAGCAGGTTCATGAGTTCTGCTTTTTCGGCCTCACTGGCCTGATGCTTAAGCTGCAGCTGGAACAAATAAAATAAGCGGGTATTTGACATCATACCCTAAAGACACAGAAAGATTAAAAAGTGGATAAGGAAAATGATTTTTTTTCTAATATTTTTCCAGTTGAGAGATCAGAATCAATAAAGCAGACAAAATTTCACAGCTTTTTACATACCCGATCACTGATTTAAGTGCCCATTGCTGGTATTTTTTGACGGAATCTGTAGAGATGTTCATCTGTGCCGCAATTTCAGGATTTTTGAGCCCTTTTAGCCTGCAGGTAAACACCTTTTGTTGTTGTGGAGGAAGTTGTGCGATCGCCTGATCGATGAGCGACTGAAAATCCTGTTCCTCCTGCATTCCCGCAGATTCCAGCTGTTCTTCTTCTTCTGCCTGCTGATAATAACGCTCCTGACGTTTATGTTCAGTGGCGATTTTCCTGATTGCATTTAAACAGTAATTCCGGGTGAGGATAAAGAGGTAACCGGTAAACTTATCAATGTTCTTTATTCCGGATCTGTTTAACCAGACTTTCAGGAAAACATCCTGTACAATTTCCTCTGTCATTTCCTGTGATTGGGTCAGCATCAGGACGTATTCCCCCAATTGCTGATGATAGGCCATAAATAATTCCTCAAAGGCTTTTTCATCGCCCAGAGCTACCTTATTTAACAGATCAGATTCATTGCGTACAGGCTTTAACACGACTAACCGATTGATTGGTGAAAATTACACGGTTAAGTTAATATAAAATAGAAGCAATTGATTTGGAAGTGTGTAACAATTTAGTCCGTTTGCTGCAGGCTGCTTTCGTCTATATGCATGACTGCCCACAAATGACCATCCAGGTCCTGAAAGCCATGACCATACATCCAGCCATGGTCTTGTTTGTCGTTTGGAGTGGTTGCCCCTGCCTGTACTGCCCGGCTAACCATCTCATCTACCCGCTCCTTGCTCTCGACAGATAAAGTAATGATGACCTCAGTGCTGTGTTTTGCATCGGCAATCTCTTTGCTGATGAAAGTCTGAAAGTATTCTTTTACCAGCAGCATGACAAATATATTCCCGGCAATAACCATACAGGTGGCTTTATCGTCGGTAAAACTGTTGTTGAACCTGAAACCCAGCTTTGTGAAAAATGAAATGGACTTATCCAGATTCCTGACCGGAAGGTTAACGAACATATTTGTAGCCATAAGGGTATTTTGAAGGTATCATACAAATTTAGGTCGGGAGCTGAAAACATCAGGTGTGCAAATGCGACAATAAAAGGGGTTATACGCGACAAATAAATTATCTTTGTTCTTTGAAATATTCAATCCGCTGATGATGAATACTATTGAGACAATTGATCAGTTCTACAAAAGAACGAACCAGATGATCCCCTCCGACTTGCTGAATACGGCAGGAAAAACCAGTCATTTTAATGTGAAAGAGCGCAGTTATTCCGGAAAAATCACGCCATATAACCGAAGGGACCATTACAAGATCTGCCTGACCAAAGGGAAGGGCAAACTCCATGTGGCAGACCGGATCATTGAGATCGACCGTCCGGCATTGATCTTTTCCAACCCTACAGTTCCTTATTCCTGGGAATCAGTTTCAAGAAAACAGGATGGCTATTATTGCCTGTTTAATGACTCTTTTGTTTCCCCGGATCTGAAAATGGGACTGGAAAGAACCTGCCCCCTGTTCAACCCGGCTATGGAACCTTTTTATTTCCTGAACAAAGCCGAATATGAAAGAGTCAACACCTATTTCTCTCAACTGATGAACGAGCTTAAGAGTGATTATGAGTATAAATTTGAAGTCATCAGGAGTATTTTGAAACTGATCATCCACGAGGGAATGAAACTGCAATCGGCTATGAATATGGTACCGCAGCAAGGTGCTTCAGACCGGATCATTCCCATGTTTCTGGACTTACTCGAACGTCAGTTCCCTGTAGACTCACCGGAAAACCCTTTAAAGCTGAAGAGCGCCTCTGAGTTTGCCAGCCATTTAAACATTCATGTCAACCACCTCAACTACGTGGTAAAATCTCATACCGGAAAGACCACTACACAAATGATCAGCAACAGGATTGTGGCTGAAGCTAAAAGTTTATTGAAACATACCGACTGGGATGTTGCCGAGATCGGCTATTGCCTTGGTTTTGATTACCCGGCACATTTCAACAATTATTTCAAAAAAAACACCGGCCTCAGCCCCGCGGTGTTCAAGAATTACAATTAGCATTTTCAATTCTTTGATTTTCGTAATCATTTCTTTGTTTTCTGATATGTTGTTATTGGGAATGGATTTAACTTTGTGCCAGCATGAGAATCATAGAGAAAGAACACGACGGCATAGGCACTTTACTGGCATTTATCCTCATCCCGCTTTCGGGACTGGCCACAGACATTTACCTTCCATCTTTACCGGCAATGGCGCATCATTTGCAAGCCAGCAACGCAGAAGTACAACTTACGATTGTATTTTTCCTGATCAGCTATGGCATTTCCCAACTTTTTGTAGGCAGCTTACTGGACAGCTTTGGGCGGTACCGGCTAACGATCGCCGCATTGTTGTTGTTTAGCATCGCCAGCTTTACCATTGCCCGTTCGCACAGCGTCTACCTGATCTATCTGATGAGAATTGTTCATGGCATTACCGTGGCGATCATCGTAGTGGGGAAAAGGGCCTATTTTGTCGACATCTTTTCCGGAGAGAAATTAAAACACTATACCAGCTTGTTTTCTATTGTCTGGTCTGCAGCCCCGATCATTGCCCCTTTCTTTGGCGGCTATCTTCAAACCTCGTTCGGCTGGGAATCTAATTTTTATCTGTTGGGTGGTTTTGCCCTGATCATTGTGATTCTGGAACTCCTCTTTGGTGGCGAATCTTTAAAGGTGTTTCAAACCTTTCATTTCAAATCCATTATTAAAATCTATGGATCAATGCTGAAAACGAGCAGTTTTAGTCTGGGATTGATTGTCCTGGGGCTGGCAAACTCTGTATTTATGGTTTACGGAATGAGTGGCCCATTCATCATAGAACATGTTTTTAACCAGTCGGCAATTACTACAGGATACTGTGCGTTAATTCTGGGGATTGCCTTGTTACTGGGTGGTTTCCTGGGCAAGGCGATGATCAACCGTCCTTTTTTCAAAAAGATGATGATCGCGATTGTGACTCAGCTGATCATCACCATTTTAATGATCCTTAGTCCGGGGATTTATTCCGATTTGTATACCTTAATGGCCTTTGCTTTTGTGATCCACTTCATTGCAGGCTTTGTCTTTAACAACTACTTCTCTTATTGTTTAAGCTTATTCCCTAAAAATGCGGGTATTGCCAGTGGCGTTACGGGAGGTTCGATTTACGCTATTACTTCAGTTTTAAGCTATGGCATCGTATATAGCATTCCTTCTGAAGGACAAGTTAGCCTTGGAATCAGCTACCTCATACTTGTTTCTTTAACATTCCTGACCTTCTTTCTGATCAGAAAGAAGGTTCATTAAAAATGTCGCTATTCTACGTATAGTGACATTTCCTTATCAAAGGTCCATACCTGCCGTTGCCCCATCCTCGCGATTACAAGTGAGTAGTTATAATCAGACGCTTCTATTTCAAGTATCTCCCCTAAATTAACCAATTTATCACCAACGGCTAAATCGGCCATTTCCAAGATTCTAAACATTGTGTGTTGTTCCAATATAGTATTCATGAGAGCGAAAAATTAAGAAAAGTTCTAGTTAAAATTTAATTAATACCCAAAAATAAATATTTTTACCACAAAACACTAACAAATTAACTTAATACACTCAATCGGTGTCATTTATAAAAACACAACCTCCTCAGGGCAGGTTTAAAGGTGTTTCCGAGGTGTTTTACTACCTTTGTACAGAAAATAAAACTCCCCTGTCTCCGCATGAATCCTTTTAATATCCTTTTCGAACACCTGCAATCCACCATTGATCTCAATGTGGAACAATTAGCGCTCATCGGGAATAAATTCAAAGAGAAGAAGGTCAAAAAGAAAGGCTTTTTACTGGGCGCAGGGGAAGTATCCAAACACATGCGTTTTATTGCTTCCGGCTGTTTGCGGAGCTATTATATGGACGAAAATAGTCAGGAGCACACTTTACAGTTTGGCATAGAGAACTGGTGGGTCAACGACCTTTACAGTTACCTCACCGGCAGCCCTTCCAATCAGTTTCTTCAGGCAATTGAGGAAAGCACAATATTACAGATCCATAAAGACGACCTCGAAATTCTTATCGGGGAAGTTCCCGGAATAGAGCGGTTTTTCAGGCTCAAGATCCAGTCGGCCTATGTAACCTTACAGGAAAGAATGCTGGACAACATGAGCCTTACGGCTTATGATCGTTACGTAGATTTCCGGAATAAATACAGGGATATCGAACAAAGGGTACCACAGTATATGATTGCCTCCTACCTGGGGATCACTCCCGAATTTCTCAGTAACATCCGTAAGAACGCGCCAAGGTAAATCCTTTCTTAAGGTATCTTAACTTTTCTGTTCCGGGGGAGCAATAGGTTTGCAGCAGTTATCAAAAACACTGCAAATGAATAAAATCACCACGGTCCTGCCCCTGTTTTTTCTGGCTGCATTATCCGCCAGATCACAAACATCATATACACCTGAAAAGGTATTCGGCCATCGGGCGATGTCTTATCAGCATGTAGTTACACATGCATTTGAGGAGGGAACAATGCGTCTGGCCAATGTGCTCCTCTACGATACAGAATATGGGAGTAAAAGAAACAACATTTACTTTATCCGCAATACCTTCAGTTACGCGGTAAAAAAGAACCTGTCCCTGGTTGCAGGGCTTGGAATGAAAAATCCAGGTTCCTTTGGTATGCTCGCCTTGCAATTCCAATACAAACAACAAAGCTTTTCTTTAAGCTATACCGGGGGTGCAACTTACCAGCGGGGCTTTACCCTGGAGCAGTCATTAATCTTAGAATACCTGCCGGAAATCAGGGAAAAGCTCCATATGGTGATCAGGGCGCAAATCGCCGCCAACATCAACAACACTTACGACAGAGGTTTCCAGCAAATCCGTGCCGGATTAAAGACCGCAGGTCTTCAATTCGGTTTGGCCGCAAACCTGGACCAATGGCATAACTCCACAAAAACACTCCAGAACTATGGACTATTCATCAAAACAACAATTAAATAAATAATAAAATGAAAACAAACACAAACACAGGATTACTAATCATCAGACTAACTACGGGCCTTTGCATGTTGATTTATGGATTGACCAAATTGAAAAACGGCGTGGGTTTTATCGAACAGATGCTTGCAGCTGAGGGCCTTCCTACTTTTTTCGCTTCAGGTGTGTATGTTGGTGAACTGATCGCCCCATTGGCCATTATGCTGGGCTTCAGGACAAGAATAGCAGCTTTGGTAATGGCTTTTAACTGCCTGGTAGCCCTATTGATTGCACAATCCCATCTGATCTTCTCTTTAAACCCTTTTGGCGGTTGGGCCGTTGAACTGTTGGTCATCTATACCTTTATACCATTGGCATTGTTTTTTACCGGAGGAGGAACTTATGCCCTTTCCAGCAAAAACCGTTGGGATTAAAGATGGTCTTATGTCTTTTAAAACTGACCTGGCTTTTAAAAATAAACAGCGCACAATCCTGGCAGGACTGTGCGCTGTTATAGCCTTAAAATTGCGGAGTGTTCCCGCTTTTAAGCCAATTGCAGTTTACTTAGTTATGTTTTTTAAAAAAAGCCTTCATTGCACTATTGTATATTTCCGGTGCTTCAAATGGTACATTATGCGAGGCGTTTTTTATGTATAGTAATTCTTTATCTTTCTTTGGTATATTTTTAAGCGCATTAAAAATCGTCTTGCCTTGCTCCACTCCAATGGCATAATCAAACTCACCCTGAAGAACCAATACAGGCTTTTTAATTACAGCAATTTCATCTGTTATGTTCAAATTATTGTAAGACTCGGTGTTCATAAAAACTTCGTTTATGTATTCAAGCTTTGCAATTGCCTTTTCGAGAATTTCAGGAGTGTATTTTATCCGGGCATAAAAAGCCGGGTCTTTAAGTAGTTTTGCCTTTTTTGCTTCCAATTCCGGCTGAGCCCAATAAACGTCAAAGCCTAAATCTTTTGGAAATTCAAATCTTAAAACGTTCATATCCTTAAAGAAATCTTTAAATCCATTTTTTTCAATCTCGCTTAATTTTGTCAGAATCGCTTCATATCTCTTTTTCTTGATAGTGTCATTCGTATTTTTCAGAAGTTCGCTGGCCAGTTTACGTTCGTGCTGTATTAAAGCGAAGTTTCTTTGCGGACTATCTGCAAATCCAGAACTGCTTATAAATGAATTGATCTTTTCCTGATGTTTTATCAAATACAAAAAGCCGTATGTTCCACCCCAGGAGGTGCCTAAAAGGTTTATTTTTTTGTTTGGATATTTATCTTTTATATAAGCTACAACATCATCCAGATCTTTAACAAATTGATCTGTTGTAAGCATTGATTTGTCTTTGCATTCATCAGATTTCCCTCCTCCTCTTTGGTCAAAGTAAACGACTAAATAATCTTTTTCAAAGACGTCTCTGAAAAATTCATGGTCTACTGAAAAAGCGCCGGGCCCTCCGTGTAATACGATAATTATAGGTTTTTCTGAATTACCAATAACACGTGTGTAAAGGTTTGATTTCTCAATCGGTATAAAAAATTCGGTGTCTACCTGATGATCGTTTTTTTGCTTTTGAGCCTTAGAAGAATTAATAATTACGAAAAAAATAGGAATGAGACATAGTAGCGCTCTTTTCATTGTTGTTTGGTTTGAGGGGGATAGCAGGTTAAATTAATAATGAACTTGTCATAAAAGCAGCCAAAGTATCACTTTTTCGGTGAAGTTCAAAAATTTTCGGTCAACGGTGTTCCTGTTCATGGTCCAGCAACCATTTCTTGCGCCACAATCCGCCGCCATAACCTGTTAAATGACCATCTGTACCAACCACCCTATGACAAGGAATGATGATGGAAATCCTGTTCATCCCATTTGCGTTTCCAACTGCCCTGACTGCCTCCATACGGTTTAACCTTGTTGCCTGCCGGAGATAAGTGGAAGTTTCACCATAAGGAATTTCCTGAAGCTTTTCCCAGACCGCCTGCTGAAAATCTGTACCGGGACTATGTATGGGCACTGTAAAACTGGTCCTCCTACCCTCAAAATACTCGGCCAGTTGTACCCGAAGGGTATCAAAATGCGGATTCTCCCCTTGTAGGATTGTTGCATTCAGGTATTTTGCGATTGCCTTTAGTTCTGTTTCCAGCATTTTCCTGTCCGAAAACTCTAACAAACAGATTCCTTCTGCTGTTGCACAGGCAAACATGGTCCCAAGTGGCGTTTCCAGCCTGGTCAGGTCTATGACCCCCTTGTCTTTACTATGCTTTGGAGAGCTCCCAAAGATGGCTTTAAAGGAATCTCCGAAACCGCTGAGTGATTCAAATCCAGCATCAAAAGCCACCATGGTAACCGGTTCTCCGTTTTGTATTTTCTTAAAGGCTGAATTGATCCGGAACGCCCTTTGGTATGCCTGAAAAGTCATGCCGTGGTTTTTGAGAAACCACCTGCGCATCTGACTGGGTTGAATTCCCCTCTGAAGTAAATCCCAGTCTTTAAATTTGGTAGAAGGATCCGAGGCCAGCTCAGCCAGAATGGCTTTAATAGCCTCTGGTGTTTCATCCAGATGTTCCAAAGGATTGCAAACCTTACAAGGCCGGTATCCACTTAAAATGGCTTCTTTTGTCGTTTTAAAAAACTCAACATTTTCTCTTTTGGGTTTTCTTGCCCTACAGGTAGGCCGACAAAAAATACCCGTCGTTTTTACCGCCGTAATGAATGTTCCTTCATAAGCGCTGTCTTTTGCCAGAATGGCTTTATAATAGGTTTCTTCAAGATTCAGTTCCATATTGATTGTTTTTAAAATAAAGGACTAAACGATCCTTCTTCTTTTATACGGTCTATAGCGATCGCAAATTGGTTGTCGAGGTATCGGTACATAAAACCTCCCATGCTCAGTCTTTTCACCCCCAGTGCACTTAGTTTCTCAAATGAGGACAGTTCAGGCAAACACATCACATTCACCGGAACAGGGCTTGCGGTTACCACCGTTCTGATGTCCTCTTCCTGTTGTATACCAGGAACAAAAATGCCATCAGCACCGGAGTTCACATAAGTCTTTATCCTGCCGAGTGTTTCTTCCAGCGCATTTTCCTTATTCAAAAGAAAGGCATCTGTCCGTATGTTCATAAAAATATCGATATTTTCTTTTGACAAACCTGCTTTGATCAGCGCTACTTTCTCAGAAAACTGTTCGGCAGAAATCAGTTTCCCGGGATTACTGATGTCGGAATCTTCCAGGTTTATCCCTGCAACACCCAGTTCATGCAGGTATTTAATGTTTTCTACAATTGCGATGGAATTTTCTCCGTAGCCCGATTCCAGATCTACCGTTAAGGGAATACTGATGCTTTTAATGATCCTGCCCACTATATAAAGCATTTCGCCAAAAGACAGCTGTTCCCCATCATCATATCCTAAAGACTGCGCAATGGCCGAACTTGATGTTGCAACGGCCTGATACCCTTTTTCCTCAAATAATTGTGCCGTATTTACATTCCAGACATTCCCTAGTAATAATGCTTGCTCCTGATGGTGGAGTTGTTTAAACTTATTGTAATTATTCATACCAATTTCTTTGATACAAAGGAACGGCAACTAAGAATGCCGGACAACCGAAAAATGAACAAGTATTTTTATTTCTGTTAGACCTTTTTTCAGAAGTCTGAATTATTTAATAATGAGCTATGAATTTGATATATTGATCTATGAAATTAACACTCCCTCTGATCATCGTTTTTTTGCTGAGTACAGGAATCTCAAGTGGGCAGAACGTTTTAACCAAGCCTGTTCTTAAAAAGCAACATTCCGTAAAAAGAAAAAAAACAGCTCTTCTTGAGAAGATGGAAAAGGAGTATAAAATTGAAAACGATGGCTGTATTGTAGTTAACAAATATAGTCCTGAGCAAAGATTGAAACGTTATCCCTTTTCGAAGGCAATAAAAATAGCCGCAGTCTCTTATAGGTTTACTCCGGGGCAAATTATAAATCCCGAGGACATCATAAAACAACGATTGCATATTAAGGATGGCCTATTAGATACGACCTCCATATTGGAGTTTATTCAATTGGGATCTGCACAAACAGACTCCTTAACTCAGTTGATTTTTAATACCATTTACCTTAAGACAGAAGCCCTTCATACTGAAGAATTCGGAGCTTGCTTTAATCCAAGAAACTCAATTTTATTCTATAATGATAAGGGGAAGATCTTCGAATACATCACGGTCTGCTTTGAATGTCAGAAATTTGAATCCAGCAACACTAAACTTAACATAGGTGATCCCTGCACGCAGAAATATGAACTTCTCAGAAAATTCTTCATGAGCATAGGCATAAAAAACGGAGTTTAATTCCCATAAAACTGATTGCTGATAAGACAAATAATAAGAAACTATTTTAAATGTATTTTTACAGCTTAATTTTTAACCTCTCATGACCGAAAAAGTGACATGCCCAAATTGCAACAGCAATAACACTAGATCTCTAACAAAATCATTTTTCATTAAAGAAATTATGGTTTCATCAATTATTTTTGTCATTGCCCTTAGCTTCTGTATATATAAATTTTCAACTTTATCGCTTTTCTTCACCCTTTGGCCGTTGATTTTGATCACATCTAGTCTTATAAAAATTTACAGCCAGAAACCAAATAAGGGTTTCTGCCTAGCGTGCAAAAACAGGTGGAAGTACTAATCCAGTTTACTATTTTTATTTTCTTAGTTACAGATAATATCAAAGAATCGCAACTATCACAACGCATTTGATTATTTAGTGCTCCAGTATTACGAGAGAGGATTGACAATTTGCATTCATTACTCAATCTCGTAAAATGCGTTTAATCGATTGGCTAAGTTTCCTTTCCTTGAATTTTGCCGATACTAATTTTCATTCTTTTGAGCTAATTTCCCCTGAACCAGCATCGCATGCAGTACTTCTGTAGAAAAGCCATGGAGCAACAACCGGAAAGCTGCACCTGCGGTAGGCAATGGAATCATCGGATGTTTATTGTTTAAGGCAGTCAGCTTTTCGGGGCAATCCATAATTGTGCTGGCATAAATGCCGATCACTTCATCCAGCTGCAGGGAATTGGTGGCCCTCCAAAAGTCATTATCAGTCAGGTAAAACTGATATACCGGAGTGAAAAGTTCTATTGCTGTGCCCAGGTCTATAAAATTGGTCCAGCCATCTCTGAAGTTTTCAAATGGAATCTCTCCTTCTGAGATCGCGGTAAAATCCGGATTTTCTTTTTTCACGATCTGAAGTCCTTTTTCTGCAATGGACACATTCAGGTTGATGATAAAGTTGTAAAGGTTCAGGTCATGTTCCAGAAAAAGGTTGTCTTTTACCTCATTTACAGATAAGGGCTTCAAAGGGTTCATCGGAATATCCTGAGCCCCATCCACATTATCTTTGATGAAGCGCAGGACTTCAGAACCCAGATAAAAATGGCGCAGGATGACAAAGTTTGCTTCCGGCGTAATGAAATACTTCATGCCCAGATAAAGGCATTTATGAAGCAGTTTCGGCGCATTGATCAAGTTGGGAATGATGATCTTAAACAGCTGCATCAAGACGATAGAAAGCCTTGCAAATACCTTTGCTACCGGATATAGAAACTGCCGGCTTTTGCTGGAAGAATCATAGAGAAAAGCGGCTTTTGCATCCGGATTAAAAGGAACACTTTTATCCAGGTATAAGGCATGCCAATGACTTGGATTCCGGGGTTCATTCACCATCTTTTCGTAATACTCTCTTTTATGTAGCATAGCTGTCTGTATTAAAAGTTATCCAGTTCTTCCAGTTGCATGGTATACAATTTAGCCACCACTTTTGCTGTTTTAACAATTTTCTCGGCCATTTGTTGGGTCAGTAGTTCCGATTGTATGGCTTGTTCGAAACGCTCAAAATGATTGTCGTTGCTGTCACTTGATTCATGGTAAATGAAAAAAGAAACCTGGTCTTTGTCCAGATTCAGCTGTTGCTGAATCGCCCTGCCCCATTTCCCGGAGACCCTGTTTCCCAGTCCTTCGATGATGAACATGCCGCCCAGCAAGTCAAAAGGGTTCGGCTGACTTGCCCTGTGAAACATAAAAGCACTCAGGGCTTCACTGCCGATATTTTTGATTCCGGTCAGGATCTCTTCTTCTTTTCCACCACAATTGATATAATTCTTTTCCAGAATCTGGTAATCCCGGTGTTCATCAGAAGAATGCCTGATAAAGGCAGACCTTACCGGGAAATATTCCATGCTTACATTTGAAGCTGCTCGGGCAATCCATTGAGAACCGTCAATCACCTGTTGACGAAGGTTCACCAGCAGGCGTTTGTATTCTTCCAGAGTAAGCGTGCCTTTAAAGATCTTTTTAACCACGGGCACCTGCTGTAATCCACGCTCAAAATCAAACCAGACCCCTGTGAGCTGACGCACCAGCCATTCCTGTACCGGTTTGTCCTGTACACGGATCTCCGGTGGTTTGATCTCTGCAATCTGTTCTGTATAACCAGAAGCACCCGCTGCCAGGCCTTCACGAACAGTCAGCATCATAAAGCCCGTCACAAAACGACCACTTTCCGGCACCATGCAGAGGATCTTTTGTCCGGCTTTCAGTTCAGCGCTTTTCATCAGCTCATCCAGCATGACGAAAATAGAGGCTGAGCCAATATTTCCTACGGTATATAAATTACTGAACCATTTTTCTGCGGGAATCTCTACCCCTCCGTTTTTCAGGAGCGCTACAATCTGTGGTTTAAAATGATGAGAAGAATAATGACAAACCAGACGGTCAATGTCTTCCGGTTTAAACCGTCCTTCATCGATGAGTTCAAAGAAACGCTGAATACCCAGTTTCACAATGTTGTCTACCTGTTGCATGTCCTGTTTCAGGTTCAGCGCACCTGCGAAATTCGCTTCGCTGATGGTATCATAATCCAGCCAGGTCTTTGATACACTGCCTTCACTTTCTTTATTCGTCCCGGTGTACATACAGACTTCATAGGCATGGGCATAAGATTTCAGGTCTACCCATTCTATCTCCAGTGCCAGCCCATTACCAGGTGTGTCCTCTAACAGCATCGCCCCTGCGCCATCGCTCAGCATCCAGCGCAGGAAATCCGTTTCCAATGGCAATGCTGCCCCTTCTACCTTAAAGGCATCCTGTCCTTCAAAGCGTTTGGATTTGAACATTCTGCTGGGGAGCTCCGCGGCACAACAAACCGCATTTTTTACGGTTTCAGATTTTACCTGAAGGTAAGCGTTCTGAATGGCCATCATTCCTGCCGCACAGACACTTTGGTGGGAAGCCAGTCCACATCTGCCAATTTCAGTTTCCCCATGCACCATACTTGCAAAACCAGGTACAGGCAAGTCACTTTGGGTAGTTGCTGCACTCAGCATCTCTACCTTTGTGGCATCCAGATGGCTGCGCTCCAGGCAGTCCTTTATGGCCAATCCGGCCATTTCATAGGCTTTATGGGTGGTTTTTTGGTTGCCATCTAATGCATAATGGCGGTTTTTAATGCCATTTTTCCGCAGAAAAATATCCTTGGTACGGGAAGGTACATTGTCGATCTTTCCCAGAAAATCTTCCATCTCTTCATTGCTTACCGGCTCATTGGGCAGGAAGCTTCCCGTGGAGGTGATGTATACTTTGTTCATGAAATATTTTTTACAGAAGTGTTGAAAATTTTGTCCAGCCAGGGCAATAAAAAGCCCAGGTTACCTTTTCCTTTCTTATGATGCATGCTGTGGCGGTAGGAAAATTTCAAGATATGTTCAGGTGCATGTCCGCTAAAAAAGTCATAATTGCAATGCCCCAGCAGGTTGATGATCAGGCTCATCACCGGCAAGGATAAAATTGCCAGTGCCTGAAAGGGAAATACCAGCAAAGGAAATACGATTACTGTGCCCAGCAGGAAAGCCTCTATCCAGTGAAAACTAAAAGTAGAATAGACGGTGGGTTCTTTTGAATGGTGGTGCACTTTATGGATATGTCTCATCATAAACCTGGTATGAAGCAGCGCATGAACCGCATAAAAGTGCAGTTCATTCCAAAAGAACAATACAATGATCTGTGGGAATACCCACCAGTTGAGCTCATAACTGATCCGGAACCAGCCCTGTTCAAGCCCCTGCTGAATCATAATCCCCTGCAGGCTGAATACCAGAATGGAGCGCATGCTTTGCCAGATCTCCTTTGTGACCTGACCGGCATACAGGTGGTGGTTCGCGACTTTCGTTAAGCCCCTCCTGCGTACCAGATACCGGAATACCAAAATCCCGGCCCCGGTTACGGACCAATACAGCAAATTGAAGAAGATGAATAATGCCAAAAAAGCATTATACCAGGTTTCAAACACCCAACTGAATATCGCTTCAAGCATTTCCTAAAGTAGTAAAAATATGATGTTAATCTCAATTATGACCGCTATTAAAGAAATTACCTGCGTTTCTTTTTGAAGGCAAGTAATTCTTCTCTTCCTGCGATTTGTACAAACCCATTCTTAAGCAACACTTTTTGCGAAGGAAAGTTTGCCGGAGCAGTTTGTGCAATGACTGCTTCAACAGCTTTGTCCTGGAACGCCCAGTCTACCATAGCCTGGATCGCTTCTGTGGCATAGCCGTTTCTTTGTTGCTGCTGGTCGATCATATAGCCCATTTCTACAATTCCATCTTCATTCGCATGGCCAACAAAGCCGATTCCACCAATGGCAATATTGGCGGCTTTATCGACAATCTCCCAATTGGTATACCATTGGTATTTCTTTGGATACGCTTTAGTTTTTGGCAGCCAGAAGTTAACAAGGGCGTCATGAAGTTCTACCTGATAAGCAGGATCAACTTGCATAGCGGATATATTTATTCCCAGTGAAGTTTCCATTGCAGGTCTGCTAACCTGACATAAACGTAGTAACTGGTGATTTAACGGGATCAATTTCAACCGTTTAGACTCTATAAAAAACATTGGACTTTCTTGATTTTAAAACAATAGAATAACTGCTTAACCGAAGGTTAAGTCATTGCCTGTAAAGAGCAGGCTTTGTTACGCAATTACAGGCTCTGTGGTCTGCCTGTTTAAAATCTGATTCATAAAAGAGGTTCTTTTTTTCAATGATAAGAATTATCTCTAAAAAAATAAAATATTATTTTAGATTTTAGGAAAAGACGGTGAAAGTCAATGGTTTTTAGGGTAACCGTATTTAAAGTGCATGTATAAAAACAGACAAACATAAGCGATTAGCGCGATGGACATCATAATTCCAAATACCAGGAGCATCACTTTGAATGGAGATTTTGCAAAGTCCAGTAAAGGTTTCTTCGGAGCTTCCCATTTGATATTGAACCGATGAGCAAGCCAACCGGCTATGACCACGACCAAAATAAAACCTAGAATATACTTCAGGAAGTCAAGTCTGTATGTCCAGTAATTTCCCCTTGCTCTCCATTTCTCCCAGTTCTCCCAATAGATCTTGCTGACATAAAAATTATCTGCCCCGGCCCGGCCAATATCTACCTTAATCTGGCGTTTATCCTTCAATGCAAAATAAGTGCTTCCTGAACATTCAAATTTTAAAGGTTGATTTTCATAGGTCACGAAGACCAGACCGCCCTCTATTGTCTTTTTGATCCGGTGTGCTGCTAAACTATCGATTTTTAGCACTGTTGTTTTCGATTCCCCAACAGCCCCATAAAACAACATTTGCACATTCTTGCTGGTGTAATATAGAAAGAAAGACAATAGCCCTGCATACACCAGAAGCATCAAGTGGTCCTTAAAGCGTTTCGGTCCTTTATATCTGATGTGAAGATAAATTGCAATTGCCAGGCTAATCGCATATACCAGGGCATAATAACGCCATCCGTTATTCGTGGTGATCAATTCAAAACACCAAACCCTCAAAAAATAAATCAGGGCAGCTGCAACAAACCCAATGATACAGGAGAATACTAAATTATTTTCCTTCATTTACCCGCTTCGCCCATGCGTCCATTTTTTGTTCCAAAACATCAAGAGGCATTACGCCATCCTTTAAAATCTCATCATGGAAATCCACAATCTTAAACTTAGCGCCCAATTGTTTTTCATACTTCGCACGCAGCTCCCGGATCTTTAAAGCACCGATTTTATAAGATAGTGCCTGTCCTGGTAAAGCCATATAACGCTCTACTTCTGCCGTTGCAGCATCTTCAGCTATTGCCTCATTGCTCATCATGTATTTGATCGCCTCTTCACGGCTCATATTCTTTGTATGAATGGCCACGTCTACCACCAAACGGATGGCGCGGTGCATTTCATCACCCAATGCGCCCATGTATTGATAAGGATCGGTGTATAAACCCAGTTCTTTACCTAATGATTCGGAATATAAGGCATACCCCTCTCCCATTGCTCCATACCATGCAAAACGTCTGAATTTAGGCATGTCTTTACTTTCCTGCTGTAAAGAGATCTGATAATGATGACCAGGGATGGCTTCGTGAAGGAACAAGGATTCCATTCCTGAAGTGATGTTAAATTTCTTAGCGTCCAGAATAGGAATGTAAAAAACTCCCGGTCTTGATCCATCAGGAGATCCCGGATTGTATTCCGCACTTGCAGAAGCGGCACGGAAAGCCTCTGTCTGTCTGACTTCAAAAGGAGTCTTCGGAACTTTATGGAATAGCTTCTGAAGCTGAGGCTTCATCTTATCATGAATGGCATTGAAAGCCGCAATCACTTCTTTTGGTGTTTTGTAAGGCGTAAATTTAGGATCTGTTTTCAGGTAAGTGAAAAAAGCATTCAGATCGCCTTTAAAACCCACCTTATTTTTAACGCTGTCCATTTCTGTACGGATCCTTTTTACTTCAGCCAGTCCGGTCTGGTAAATCTCTTCCGGAGTTTTATTCGTCGTGGTCCAGTACTTCACACTGTAATCATAGATTTCCTTTCCTGCAGGCACCGAAGAAATTCCTGAAGTAGACCTGGATTTAGGCAGGTACTCCGTTTTAAGGAAAGTACTTAGTTTCTGATAAGAAGGAACCAGTTCTTTTAAGATGGCCTGCTGATACAAGGCAGTAATTTTTGCTTTATCGGCTGCTGAGATCTCTTTCGGCAGGTTTTTGATCGGATCGTAGAACAAGCTTTTCTGCGCATCGGTCACAACCATCGCATCCATTTGCGGGATCATCTTTTCTACCAGAGGTTTGGGCAAGACCATACCTGCAGCCATTCCATGTCTGAAATTGGCAATGGCAGTATCCGTCCACACCGTAAACCCTTTCACACGGCCCAACCAGTTTTCATAATCTTTTAGTGTTTTAAAGGGCTGGTTTCCTGCGCCTGAGCCTAGCTGCCCCATCGTTAAGGGCAAGGAGAAGAACTGTTGTGCAGGAATCATCCAGGTGTTCAATTCGAGACCTTTCAGTTTCATCTGAAGATCATATTTGAACACATCATAGCTCAGTTTATCATTGTCGTTCAGTGCTTCTCTATCAAATTTCTCCACCTGATTCAGGTAATCCTGATAGAAGTTTTTCAGTGTATCACGGAATGCTTTAGTGCCATCGTTGGGCAATTGATCGTTATAACGGTTGTCTCCTTGTGAAGTCGCATCCAATGGGAACAGTTTGGAATTCTTTTCCCAATAGGAATCGAAAAGGCTTGCAATTTCTTTTGAATCGCTCATTGTTTCTGAAGATTTGTTTTTACAGCCCGCCAAACTTAAGACCATGGCTGCACAAAGGAGACCTAATTTATTCATATCGAAAATTACTAAAATTATTTAAAACATCAAGGACAATAACTTTCATGCTGCGATGCTTTCATCGCGGAATACCTCTACAAGCTATCATCACCATATGCCCATATTAAATTTTAATCCCGTTTTAATCCGGCTTTAATCTCCTGCAAGTAGTTTTGTTCTTACACTAATGAAACGAATATGATCTTACTTGAATTTCTAAATATGGGTGGTGGTGAAATCTTGCTCATCCTCGCGGTTGTCCTTTTGTTGTTTGGGGGTAAAAAGCTACCTGAACTTGCCCGCGGACTGGGGAAAGGAATCAGGGATTTCAAAGACGCTTCGGAAGGTGTGAAGCGCGAGATTCACAGGAACATCAATGTGGTAAACGCAGATGATGAACCCGTACGTACGGAAACAAAGGAATCTGTCGCTCCAACAAAAGAACCTATTACTCCCAAAAATTAAAAACCAACGTAAATGATGTTGCATACTCCCCTGCTTGCCGCGATTGGCACACAAGAAATTGTCCTTATTCTACTAGCCGTTTTATTACTGTTTGGAGGAAAGAAGATTCCGGAACTAATGGGCGGTTTAGGGAAAGGAATCAAAGAATTTAAAAATGGAAAAGATGGTGTAGAAAAACCTGATTAGTTTATCTGAATAGCTTTAATTACGATAAACAGAGGAATACCGGAGGATTCTGTACTGATTCTTATCTCAACATTTTTCTTATTTTTGATAAGAAACCAAAAGAACCGGAATGAGTACTTCTGCCTTAATGTTAGTGATTGCAGCGGCAATATTACATGCAGTCTGGAACCTCATTACCAAACAGGTCAATGGTAAACTGGCCTTTTTCTGGTTGATCTCTCTTTTTTCAGCCATCATTTATCTTCCTGTACTGATCTATCAATTAATCCATACACCAATTCAATACACAGGGAGTTTATTTCTTTTTTCGGGAATAAGCGCAGTGCTACATCTCTTTTATTTTATCGCCCTCCAATTGGGTTACCGTAAGGCTGATCTTTCTGTCGTATATCCAATTGCCAGGGGTGCAGGCCCAATATTTACCATAATAGGTGCTATACTTATTTTTCAGGAGAGACCAGGTATAATGGCCATTACAGGGGCCATTTTGATCGTATGTGGTGTCATATTGATGACGGGATTGAAACTAAAGAAAGACAGCAGGATGTTAGCGGGTATAAACTACGGCCTGTTAACCGGATTTTTAATCTCCAGTTACACTTTATGGGACAGGTTTGCAGTGGTAGAGCACCAGGTTTCTGCCATTTTCATTACTTTTTCATCGATTGCGCTTCCACTGATCATTTTGCTTCCCCTGCCCATCAGAAAAGCTGATGAAGTACTGCTGGAACTGAAAACGCATTGGAAACAAGGCCTTGCAGTGGCTATTTTTCAACCACTGTCCTATTTGCTGATATTGATTGCCATGAAAAGAATGCCTCTTAGTTATGTTGCTCCATTAAGGGAACTCAGCATTGTCTTTGCCGTATTTTTCGGGGCCAATCTTTTGAAAGAAAAAGACAGCAAACGAAGAATTATTGCCGCCCTGATCATCCTTATTGGCATATCTCTGCTGGCCTGGTGAAGCTATCCATCAGTTCCATTGACAATATGGCCTGGGCTGCTGAACATGGATTCTCTGCCTGACCAAGGAAATAAGCCGTTACTTTTTCGATCATGGGTTGTTGCACATGTTCCAGTGGGTCAAAAACAAACACTTCCTCTTTTCCTTCTCTTTTCACCACCACTTTGTTCCCGAAGACAGGGAAACTGATCTTTCCCCTGGAGCCAATGATTTCACATATATCAGTTTTATCTTGTTCAGCAACTGAAAAACACCAGGTCCCGGTAAAGACCACCCCATTTTTAAACTGAATGTGTCCGGTAACCAGGTCATCTACCCTGGTTTTTCCCGTTTGATTTAAAGATAAGCCTGCAGACTGGCTGAAGGCCCCAAAGAAATAAACCATCAAATCCAGTTGATGGGGTGCCAGGTCATGAAATAAACCACCTCCGGAAATGGCCGGATCCAGTCGCCAGTTCGTAGCGGAATTCGCAATGATGTCCGACTCCTGAGGCTGTAACATCTGCAAAGTGGCAAAGCGGACTTCCCCGATTACGCCTTGCTCAAGAAGAGCTTTGATTTTCAGGAACATGGGTTGTGCACGCCGGTAATGGGCAACAGTAAGTTTTGTATCGTACAAAACCGAATCCGCTTCCATCCTCAAACCGGATTCTGCATTTAAAGTCATTGGTTTTTCTACATATACCGGTTTTCCAGCTGCAAGGGCAAGCCTGCAATAGTCCTCATGCTGAGCAGGAGGCGTTGCAATATAAATGGCATTCACCTCAGGGTCATTGATCAGTTCTTCCGCATCAGTATACCATTTTGGCACACCATGTCTGAACGCATAATCTGCAGCTTTTGCGCCATCTCTGCGCATCACTGCCACTAACGATGAGTTGGGAACTTTATTAAAAGCAGGTCCGCTTTTCACCTCTGTCACATCGCCACACCCAATCATCCCCCATTTCACTTCTTGCATATTTCTTCTGATTTTGCCGGCTAAAATACTAAAATACAAATGACAGACCTTAAGAGAATTGAACTTAACGGAGATAATGCGCAATCTTCGAATATAATTCCATCGGACTAAAAGGCTTGGATAAATAATCATTCATTCCGGAATCCAGCACTTTAACCTTAATCTCTGCCAGAACTGAAGCCGTTAAGGCAATAATGGGGATATTTTTAAACCTTTCACCTTCCATTGCCCTGATTTCATAAGTGGCGGTATACCCATCCATCACCGGCATTTGTAAATCCATCAAAATAAGGTCGTAAGAATGTGTTTTAATTTTTTCTACTGCCTCCAGTCCAGTCCGGGCATAATCAATCTCCAGTCCCCATTTCTGCATAAATTTGCTGGCTACCATAATGTTCACCTCATTATCTTCAGTCAGCAACACCTTATATCCTGCGAGGCTACTGAAATCTGACGATGATACCATGACCTTCTTGTGGACTGAGCTGAGCTGACTTCTTTTTAAAGGCAACCTGAAGGAGAATTTTGAACCTTTCCCCGGACTTGAATCCAGGCTGATCTCACTTCCCTGTAAATTTAACAGCCTTTTTGTGATGGCAAGACCGAGGCCGGTACCGCCGAAATGCCGGGTGGTATCTGCACTTGCCTGGGTAAAACTCTCAAAGATATACTCCTGTAAAGCATGATCGATCCCTATTCCGGTATCAGTGACATAAAAATCAACATAAATAAATTTCTCATCGGTATGGTGGAGACGAATGTCTAATGATACCGATCCGGAAGGCGTAAATTTCACAGCATTACTGATCAGGTTATTCAGGATTTGTGCGAGTCTTAATCCGTCACCAACTACGATTTCCGGCAACTGAGGATCAATACTCACTTTAAATGAAACTTCCTTTTTCTCTGCCTGCAGATGATGGGCGTGTTTCAGGCTGTTGACAAATTCTGCCAGATGGAAATCTATATTTTCAAAGATGACCTTCCCAGCTTCAATTTTGCTGTAATCCAGGATATCGTTGATCAGGCTCAACAGGTTATCACTGGAGAATTTCAAGGTCCTCAGGTTCTCTTCCTGCTCTTCTTTTGGGCCCTCCTGCAACAGAAGGTGCGTTATTCCGATTACTGCATTTAGTGGTGTCCTGATTTCATGACTCATATTGGAAAGGAACTGTTGCTTAGCCATGGCCGCTTCCTCGGCAATATGTTTTGCGTTCAGCAATTCAGTTTCTGCGCGTTTTTTATCGGTAATGTCCATGATTGCCCCCCTTAATTTGGATACGTTTCCATTCTCTATGATAGGAAGGCAAATGAAGCGGAGCCATTTCTCACTGTTCTTTGGCCGGACCTCCATATCAAAAGGCTGCTGCAGGTACAAGGCATTTCTTACCCCAGCATTAATCGCCTCTTCTTCCTCATAAAGTGCGGCGGCTTCTTCCAAAGAGGTGGCTTCAGTAATGTGTTCCCACAGCATATAAAGCTGTTTTGTTCTGTGTACAAATTTACTGCCCACCTCAAATTCCCATCCCCCGGTCTTGCTGATTTCCTGTGTGGCATCCAGCAGGCTTACTGTTCGTTCCAGTTCTTTCTGAGTCTCTCTTAATCCTTGTTCCGCAGCCCTCTGATCGGTAATGTCAAGCACAAAAGCAATCACATTTCCTTTATGATCCGGATGAGGAAATACATGGTTTTGATAAATCAGGACTTTTCCTTCTTTTTCTATTGAGGTGGTAAAGTTTCCAAACTCACCTGAAAGGGCCTTGCGCAGTTGCTCTTCTGCCATAGGAAACACTTCAAATGCACTTTTACCGAGCATCTCTCCGTCCTTATAGCCTATTGCCTTTAATCCTGCACCCCCGGAACGCACAAAATTACCGGCAGGATCAACTTCATAGATCATGATGGGAGAATTGTCCAGTAAGCCTTTTAACAAGAGGCTTTGCTCTTCAAATTCCTGCTGTAATTTTACCCGTTCAGAGATATCCTGACAAAAAACGGTCATTCCCTTTACCTCTCCCTGATCGTTAAACATCGGATTACAGATCATGCT
The DNA here is from genome assembly GCF_900129215.1 of Pedobacter caeni. Classification (GTDB taxonomy): domain Bacteria; phylum Bacteroidota; class Bacteroidia; order Sphingobacteriales; family Sphingobacteriaceae; genus Pedobacter; species Pedobacter caeni. The sequence goes on from NZ_FQUQ01000001.1 coordinate 1,284,260, forward strand.
AAAATAGGCCCTGTATAAGCCGGGTTCACCGAATTCTTCTATGGACTCCACAGTCCTCCCCAACATCACCTCATCAAATATCTCTCTGGTCCTTCCGGCATCAACCCCGGCAACATCCGTATAATTGTCTCCGATTTTGATGTCCACACCTCTGGCGATCTTCATCTGTTTCCGGTGTGAACTGTTATAGGCGGTATAATTGAAATTATGATCAAAAGAAAAAACACTGGCACTCGTGCTTTCCAGTAGCGACTGAAGAATGAAAACTTCCTTTTCCAGTTTTTCTTTAGCCAGATGATCCCCAACAATTTGCTCAATAGTGCCATAGTACCCCGAAAGGACCCCGGCTTCCAATACCGGAGCCAGACGAACAGCCACATAACCTAAGGATTGATTCTCATTGAAAAGTTGAAAAGGGCTTTGAAAAACCCCGCTATTTCTTGCTTTGAATAAATTCCATTCCTTTAAAAAAAGAATGCCCTCTTCTTTTCCAATTGGCCTTAACCATTCTTTACTGATGGATTGTGATTCAGAAAAGCCCAGGATTTCCCGGCATTTGGCACTCATGTATAAGCAACTGTCTGTAGTATCCAACAGGAAGTTGCCTCCTGCAGAAATGTCATTAATAGCATTGAGTATTCCCTCACTCATCCCCGGTAGCTCCCTCATTTAATATTGTAAATTAGTGTTTCAAATTTAGCAGATAAATGTCTGCCTGCAACGCATCGCTATCATTGTCTTCACATAACAGGAAGGAAATCTCGTTCTCTTTTTTATGTTTTAAGGTGAGTCCTTCAAACTTATGGCGGTCGGAGATTTCTTTTGTAAAGTCGATCTTCATGGTTTTGAGGGATATACTGCCAATGATGCTACCTAAAACCTCGCCATCATGATAAGTCGAATTTGTATTTTCCGCTGCCGCTAAAAAGTAAAGTTTATCCTCTACCTGAACCGCATCTGTGAAACCAGTGCGCACTCCTTTAATTTCGGGAAGCTGCAATTCTGTAAATGTGATTTCAGGATCTGCTGTCAGGCTTTTACCATGAACGGTAAACACCATGTTTTTGCCGGAGTTTCCATTTCCACGATTGAAAAAATACCAGGCCGCTTCAGTACGGACCACGCCTTCAATGTTAAAGCTTTCGCTGTTCAATCCGGCGACCGCCTGCATCCTTTTGTATAATGTGGCTAAATCAATAACAGAAAGCACTTCTTTAGTCACTGCATTTAACTGAATCATTTTATTCCTGTTTTCTGTAGAACCAGAGCCAAACAGGTAGAATGAATCTCCGTAAAAAGCCAGGGCTTCGAAATCTGGTTTGAGCTTCTTTGCTATATTTTCAGCAGGGTGTTCGCTGAGTGCATGGCGTTTTAGTGCAGCCGTTTTCAGTTCATATTCATAGAAATAAGAACTGTTGTCTCCAATCACATGAAGCGAATTGTCCTTTAAAAATAAACCAGATGCAGAGCCAATCCCTATAATATGTAACAGTAATTCAAGTGTAAACCTATTCATTCCCTAATTTCCTATTCTAAACTATTTACGTTTCTATTCTCTTTACATTTCTATTCTAAACTCTTTACAATTTTGGCTGCATTATCATTGTTTGGATTCAATTTCAAGGCTTTCAGGTAATTCTCCTTGCCCAGCTTTTTATCTCCATCTGCAAGGTAAGCCTCACCTAAACTGTCGTATACGTCGCTCTCTTCAGGATAAAGAAAGGCATTGACTTTAAACAAATCTATTGCCTTTTTTATTTCTTTGATGCGGAGCAAACGATACCCCATATCAGTGAGGTACCGCTGTCCTACCGTATGGTAGTCCGGGTGTTCCTTTTTCATTTGCTGATAAGCAGCCAATGCCTGATCAAACTGCCCCTCAAGAATAAATTCATAAGGCACTTTTTCATCCGTTTTCATTACAGGGTTGATGTACTTAACCGCATCTGTTCCCCAGATAAAAGCAAGGTGTTTGACCTGATCAGCAGGATTAATCACCACCTTAATTTTATAGTCGGAACTGTTGGCCACCACAAAAGTATGGTCTGCAATTTTAAACAACTCTTCAGGCTGTTCAGAATTTTTCATCAAAAAGACTTTCCCTCCTTCTCTGTATATCCTCATTAAATCAGATCTGTCTGTCCGGTAACGTCCCGACAGGTAATCCAGCTCTCCTTTGTCCAGCTCCAGCTTCTGATAAACCGGGGACACGTAGTTTGGCCAGTTATAGGTCGCTGCCACTGCACGGATCAGCTCATCCACCAGAGGAGGTTGATTTCCGTTGGTCAGTACCACGACCCCATCCCCACTGTCTTTACTGGCCGTAAACCGGCTGGAAAAACCTTCGTTCCAGCCCCCATGGCCAAAGTATCGGTCATTTCCTTTTTTTTCCAGAAAGATTCCAAGCCCTTCAAACTCTTCAATAAAAGGACTGACCATTTGAACTGCCATGGCCTGCGACAACACCTTTTTGCTTTGCCCTTTGATGGTCAGTTGCAAATCTATCGCAAATTTCGCCAGGTCTTCGGCAGTGGTCCATAAACCTGCGGGGGCCATTTCAGGATAAGTATGTCTTTTTCCTTTCGTTTCTGAGCCATCAGGAAGATATCCTGTAGCGGCAAATTTCAGCCTGTCTGCAGGGAGTGGCTGCCGGTAACTGCTGTTTTTCATGCCCAATGGGCCAAGCACCAACTCATCCATGATCTGCGGAAAAGGTTTCCCCTCCAAATCGATCAGCATTTGCTGCATCACGCAGTATCCTCCTCCGGAGTACCTGAAAGTTCCGCCCGGTACTTTATCTACCCGTATCGCCGGAGAATTTGCAGGTTTCTTTCCATCCAGAACCTCTGTTAGCGTGGGTATTTTTTCAGAAACGGGATAGCCCGCGAAGCCACCTACAGTAAGCCCTCCGCTATGACTCAGCAAATGTTTCAGGTTTACTTTTTTCTCTTTGGTAAACTGGTTGTCAGGAAGTTTCCATGATTTAAGGTAAGTGTTCACATTCTCCTCCGGATTGATTTTCCCACGCTCCACTTCTTTTAATGCCGCATAGGCACTAACCGGTTTACTGATGGAAGCGGCCTGGAACAAGGTTTGATTGGTTACCGGCTGTTTAGTCCCCCGGTCCACAATCCCATAGCTCTTTGCCCATACCACTTTTGAATTTTTAATCACCGCGATGCTCAGGCCAGGAACACCGAAATGTTTCATCCGCCCTTCAATCGTCCAGACGGAATCGCCCACAAAGCGGTTGGGACGAATGAGTCCGGATTCTACTTTTCTGATCTGGGCTTCCGTCTCCCGGTCATATTGTGCATAAATATTTGAATATTGTAAGGAAATGAGCAGGAAGAAGCCCAATACTGATGCGTTTTTTTTCATCTTTGCAATAATGGTGATTAACAGGGGTTGATTATTCTACTATGCCAATATATGGCTTTTAGCTTAAAATATAAGCCCGCTAAACCCGTTAAAACATCAATTGTTGATATTTATTGATATATACTATTGGCCAATATCATTATATTCAGTTCTAATTAGCTACTTAAGATTAAAAATGACTACAAAACCTACTTTTTGGCAACGTATAGGCATCCAGGATTGGTTCTTAAATGACAACAGTACCAAATCATCTGCCAAGCTAAAGCCACTTACGCCCAACATAGTTTATAAATACATCATCCAGAGGTTTCAGGAATCCATTGCTGAGTTGTCATTTGCCGAACGCATTGTGTTCTACCATGAGTTTATCATTTGCCTCAACGCAGACGATTACAGGGAATTTGTAGACAACAAGAAAGGCATATTGGGATTGGTTGCTCAGGAATCAGTAGATAATTTCTACGTGTTGCTGAACAAACAGGCGGCATCGGGAAAAAAGGTAGAACCTTCCAGCAACAAATGGGTTTTCCGCTTTGTATCCCATCCTGATTACCGTCGCGGAGACATCAGCTTTATCGGTAAGCTCCTGCCCGACAGCAACCTTAAAGACGAAAACCTGCGGGTTACCTTTATCCCCAGACAAACCGGGCTTGCCCAGACTTTTGACATGGACAATGACCTGCTGAAGGATTTCATCTTTTACAGTGAAGGTTATTATGAGATTCCTTACATGGCAGATTTAAAAATGCCCGATAAGGCTCCTGAAAATAAAAAGACCGGTACCCTTGCCCGCTTTGAAACGACTTTGCCAAACAAAGCCTATGCTGGTCAGAAGCTGGAATACCTGATGAAGGCAGAAGATATTGTGATCTCCGGAAACGAAGAAACGAGTGAAGGCGCACATATTTTCAAAATCCCTTCAGAATGGGTAAACAGCCCTCACCTGAAAGTTCATTACAACAACGCAGAGGATAAGTTTTACCTGGCCTCTTTTGGGGAAAAGACGATCGTGAATGAGAACCTCGTAGAACGGAGTGATATCTATGGGCCCAAATGGATCGAGCTTCCGCTCAATTCAAGAATTATCCTTAACGGAATTATTGGCATCAATATTTTTAAACCCTGATATATGTCACATGCCTTATCTATAGCGTTATTAGTACTGTGTGTGGTCTTGTTGATTGCACATTTCAACGACATTAAAAATTCGCCCAAATAGAATGGACAATAATTATTTTGGAATAACCGACATTGGAAAAGTTCGCGACAATAATGAAGATGCCTTTATTGCGGAACGCAGCTCAGGTAATGATTTTGTAATTGCCTGCGTTATTGATGGTGTTGGCGGATATTCTGGCGGTGAAATCGCAGCAGACATTACCAGGAAATCGATACTTCATCACCTGACAAATCCGGATAAAAACGATTTGCCCCGACTGATGAGGGAAGCGATCCTTGCCGCGGATGCACAGATTATTGTGGAGAAGCAAAGGGTAAAAGGACATGAAAATATGGCCTGTGTATTGACATTGGCTGTAGTAGACCTGCACAAAAACAAACTATACTATATCCATGTGGGTGATACAAGGTTGTATCTCCTGCGCGACAATTCCTTAATCAAGATCTCAAAAGACCAGTCTTTTGTTGGGTTTATGGAGGATTCCGGCAGGCTTACCGAAGAGCAGGCCATGCAGCATCCTAAACGCAATGAGATCAACAAAGCCCTTGGCTTTGGGATGGGAATGGCCGGACAGGAAGATTACCTGGAATCCGGAGAATCTCCTTTCCTTCCCGGTGATCTGTTGCTGTTGTGCAGTGACGGGCTTTCGGACATGGTGAATAAACAAGAGATGATCAGCGTGTTAACTTCCGGAATCTCTATTAAAGAAAAAGGTGTTCAGCTGATCAATGCGGCAAATAAAAACGGAGGTTTAGATAACATCACGGTGGTGTTGGTAGAAAACGATAAGCAATCGCAGGTACATGAGCTGACCAAGCCGGTTAGCAAATCAAAGAAACCGAACGCTACTCCCGGGAATGAAACTGTTGCTGTAAATGAAACTGGTCCTGTGAATGAAACTGCTGCTCCAAAAACTCAACCTGTGCAAAAAAGCAATAACAATACCATTACCCTGCTTGTTGGCCTTTGTTTAATTCTTCTGGCGGCCTGTGTTTATCTATTCTGGCAAAAGCACCAGTTGGACAATACAAAATCTCCTTTGCCGGGAAACCAGACGCATGTCCGGAATCCTCAGGAACTGAAGCTTCAGGCAGCACTGGATCAGCTGAAGGGAAATACCCTGACCTTAACAGACTCCATGTTTAAGTCGCCGGTGATCCTCACTGAATCTTTGCATTTTAACAAAGATTCCCTGTTCATCATTTCCAAAAATCAACTGATCATTAAAAGTGATTCCACCTTTAGAGGAAATGCGATGATCATCCAATCCACCAGCAATTATGTATACCTGGAGAACCTCAGTTTTGAGGACTTCAATACGGCGATATCTTCACAAAACAATGCACTCGTGTTAAAAAACGTACAGTTTAAAAACTCACCTAATGCCATACAAACCATTTATGATTTGCCGGCAAAAGGGTATATCAACGGGAAGATCTCCCGCAGTACATTTAAGGCTGATTCCATACCAAACACTTCCAAATAAGCAAAATGGAAGAAACGACACCAACAACCGGGAATAGAAAAACGGAGCGCAGGCTCCTGCTATTGTCAGCCATCATATTAGGAGCGCTGTTCATTACGCTTTTCCAGACCTTACAGAAAGGTTTTCTTGAGGTAGATTCCAGGTTGGAAAATGGCACCATGGTCAATATCAATGATAAAAAACCAGGCCAGCTGATCAGAACGTTACTGGAAAAAGGATATTATTTTGAAGATAAAAAAGACATTGCATTGGTAGAATCTGTGGTGAGCGATGGGGCAAAATCCTTTAAAGAACCAATAGACAATGTTGGAGAACTGAACAAACGCCGGTTCTTTATCGGAGCTGATGATGCCTTTACCAGAGGCGGACAAAACTTCAAAAAAAGAGTACTGGATTCCAGGGCTTTATTGGGCTATACCGGAGATGATTCTCTTCTTTTCAAAAGAGAAAAGGTCAATCCTCCTGTATTAAAAGCAGAAACAGACCTGCAGAAAGGACAATATCACATTACAGGAAAAGTAATTGATACTGCCGGAAAACCGGTATCGGGTGTACTGATCAGGCTGCAAATGATTTTACCGCAGGACAGCGCGGATACGGACGACGATGAGGCGATTCCAAAACCGGCTTTAAAGGCTTATGCCAGAACAGATGCAGCTGGTCATTTTGCCTTCAACAGGCTTCCCGATGACCAGGCTTTTTCAATTCTGCCAATGCAGCCGGGATATCAGTTTGGTAAATCTCAGGGAGTTCAGGAATTACAAAAAGATGCTTCCTTTGTCTTCAAACAAAGCCCGCATACCATCCGCCTTTTTTCTGCACGTGATTTCAAGATCCTGAAAAAAGAAAAATCCTTAATTGTCCGTACCCCTGTGGAGTATAACCAATGGTACTGGATCATTACCGCGTCCTTTTTCTTTGGGTTCTTCCTGCTCCACCTGCTGATGACCTTTAAGTTTCCAAAGGCAGATCAGCTGCTCCTTCCGGTGATGATGCTGATGACAGGATTTTCATTTATCACCTTACTCAGTTTACAGGATCCGCTTCGGGACCGCTTTCTGGCGAAGGATACCCTGGTATTTTTTGGAATGGGGATCCTTGGAATTGCGATCCTGCTGTTCATCAAATTCCGCAAGTTTACCGTGGATTCACGCGTGTACAGAATGCTGGTGCTGGCGAAAAGCACGGGTAAAGCGAATGGCTGGCAATGGGCAGGTTTGGCTTTGGCATTACTGGCCTTAACGATCGTATTCGGAACAGGTCCGGAAGGAAGTGGTGTAAAGGTGAACCTTTTCGGTGTACAACCCAGTGAAATTGTAAAATATGCCATTATCTTCTTTCTTGCCGGATTTTTTGCCAGCAATGAGAAGTTCATTACAGAATACAGAACCTGGAAAAAACGCTGGTACTTCTTCTCTTTTGCATTGGTAGCCATGGCCATCGCCATTTTACTCTATCTGGTGCTTGGTGACCTTGGACCGGCAATGGTGATCTGTTTTACTTTTATCATTCTCTTTTCATTCTCACGTGGGGATTTTATGATGATGCTGATTGCCATCATCACTTATACGTTAACCGTTTGGTACCTGAACATCTGGCTGGCCAGTCTGATTACCGTGTTACTGGTAGCCCTGGCCATGTTCCTCAATAAAAAGAAAACCAGCGAATCGGCCATCATGATCATTATGGTCATCGCCGGATTCTTACTGATCGACCAGATCCCTTACCTCGACAAACTCATTCCAGGCCCGGTAAACAGGCTTACAGAACGTAAATCCATCTGGCAGGATCCATGGAACAATGAAGTTTATGGAGGTGATCAGGTGGCAAACGGAATATGGGCAATGGCCGGAGGTGGCCTCAGCGGACAAGGTGTTGGTGAAGGATTCGCCAAGAGTATTCCTGAAGCGCATACAGATATGATCCTCCCTGCAATTGGGGAAGATTTTGGATGGGCAGGGATTGTATCGGTGTTTGTCCTCTTCCTGGTGTTTTTTAACCGGTCCATCAATATAGGCCGGCAAACGGGAACACCCTTTCTGTTTTATTTATGTGCCGGAATAGGGATCAGTATGTTTGCCCAGTTTCTATTGATCGCAGGTGGTTCTACGGGAGCATTACCACTCTCAGGTGTAGCCCTTCCCTTTATCAGCTATGGAGGCTCATCGCTCGTTGCAAATATGCTGGCGGTAGGTTTACTGCTTTCGGTTTCTTCCATCCGGGGCACAGCCGTTCAGATGGAATTCATTACCAAACAACAGGATAAAAACCTGGTTCCGGCATTGTTGTCTGCAAGTATTGCCGTGATTCTCCTTACCGTAACCGTATCAAGATATATCAGTAATAACAAGAAATGGGTGGTACAACCTGCATTGGTTGCCGACCGGAGTGGCCTGAGGATGTTCAGTTACAATCCACGTATTGCCATCCTGATGAACAAACTGGAAGCGGGTCAGCTTTACGATAGAAACGGACAGATACTGGCCACCAGTAACCCGGAGCTGATCAGAAAACAGGCTGCACAATTACAGGAATCCGGATTGAGTTATAACCTGGATTCTGCAGTACATAAACGGGTAGACCGTTATTATCCTTTCGAGGAACAAGCCTTTTTCTGGGTTGGAGATGTCAATACCGGGGTATTCAATGGCAGTACCAATGGTTACTTTGCAGAATATGAACATGCAGCAGAATTAAGAGGTTTCCATACTCCAGTGCTTTCGTTCAATACCATTGCCAACCGTTACCATGAAGACCGTTTTCTGCCCCGTGGAGTGAAAGAAATGACGGTCAGCAAAAGAGATTATGCGGCATTGTCCCCACTCCTTCTGGCTGGGGTAAACAGTGAAGAGGTTGCTGCTTTTAAAAAGCGAAACAGGGATGTGAAACTGGCTGTTGATGCCAGGTTACAAACCGCCATTCAGCAATCCATTGCAAAAGATGATTCGTTGAAAAAAAGCCGTGTATCGGTGGTGATCATGGAAGATGAAACCGGAGATGTGCTCAGTTCAGCAGTCTACCCGCTACCCGAAGTTAAAGATTGGGAAATGCTCACCATGACTACTGCCGAGCAGAACAGGTTATCCGGATGGCATACCAATGCCGATCTTGGTTTCACCTATGCCACCCAACCAGGCTCCACCGCAAAAGTACTGACCGCAATGGCAGCCTTTAACAAACTTGGTCTGGCAGCAGTCAACAAAACCTATAGCGTAAGCCGCGCAGAAAGGATCCGGACCAAAGGTATTGAACCTGATGAAACCGGGAACATCAATATGGAAAAGGCATTGGTCAAATCAAATAATGTGTATTTCATTAAACTGGCCAATCAGGAACAACTCCAGGAAGATATGGCAGCCTTATACCTCAAGACAGGTATGTTTTTAAGAGGCGTTGGCGGTTATTATTACAACAAAGGAGCAAACAATGAAAAGCAGGAAGAGAAATGGCTGAATTATTGGAGGAAGACAGAGTTTAATACGAAACCAAAATATGATCCTGAAAGGATCAGACGGACACGTGCAAAAGGAATCTCAGGAATGGCCTGGGGACAAGGCGAACTCATTGCCAGCCCTGCATCCATTGCCCGACTGGCAGCAGGAGTTGCCAATAAAGGGGTCATGGTGCCAAACCGCTTTGTGTTGAAAATCAGCGATTCCCTGACTAAGGTCCAACCGGGTATTAAACTGGCAAACGATCCTAAATATGCCGCCTTGTTAACGGATTTTATGATCAAACAGAGCATCAATAAATCCTATGCCATGGGCTTAAAAGTAGCGGGTAAAACCGGAACACCGGAGCGGGTCTGGAAAGCAGCAAGGATCAATGATGGCTGGTATGTGTTTTTTGCACAGAATAAAATCGGCAAAGGACATATTGTGGTGAGCATCAGGATAGAGTCGACCAGGGGTTCCAGCAGGGCAGTATTGCTGGCCACTAAACATGTGGTCCCTGCCCTGATGAAGCTGGGTTATGTGAGTGACCTGGAAGAAGCAAAGAAGAAGGTCGTTAAAGCCAAAAGCATTAAGACCACAAAAACAGACAGTACTACAGTTTCAGAAGAGCCTGTAGCAAATTAATAAGATAAAGATACATGAGCATGTTTAACCTATTTGGTAAGGAACCATCCGAAAAACCTCAGGACGTAAAAGCAGTCAGAGAGGCACTTCTTGTTTTCATTAAACAGGAACTTCAGAAAATGGAAGGTGGCGAAGGGAAACATATTAAAGGATTTCAGCTGTTTATCGCCTGTGTTCCGGTAGAGAAATACCTTTATGAATCTGCCGTTTTTATGGAAGAAGAAGGACGCTTTAAGAAAGAGGTCCAAAAGCTGGCCGATGACTTTGCCATTGACCTGCCTGAACACTGGACCATGGAAAGCCTCTTTGTAGATGAGCTCCCTCAGGATGTGATCAGGGCATCCAACCTGGAAATCGGACTGTACATTAAAACACCTGAACATGCCATCGTACAACACTCCGAAAAGGCCCGCATCAAAGTTCTGAACGGAGAGGCGGAGCAACAGGAATACCTCATTACTTCCGCCGACGGAAAGATCAATATCGGCAGAGAAAGAAAAGTGCAGGACGCAGATGGTTTCATCAGAGAAAATAAGATCGCTTTTCCTGATTCCAGCAGCAATGAAGGCAATAAATACGTCAGCAGGCAACATGCACATATTGAATGGAATAAAGAAGCAGGAGTCTTCCTTTTGTTTGCTGATGAGGGTGGTGTGCCGCCAAGAAATAAAGTAAAAATCAGATCTAAGGCAGATCATAACCCTGTTAAACTTACCTTTACAGAACTTGGACACCCTTTACAGGAAGGTGACCAGATTATTTTGGGCGAATCAGCTGTTTTAGAATTTAGTTATGTTTCAAACCCTTCATAAAACGACAATCATACCATGAGCAAAATATTTACCATAGCAGAGGGATTAGAGAACATGGGTGCTTTACGCACCGGCGGACAGGGTTCTGTTTATAAGGGTAAAAGAATGGGCACCATCATTACGGCGGTGAAAATCATACCAACCCCTATTCATTCGGAAGATACAGAGGATAAAAACTACAGGAATTTCAAGAATGAAGTAGAGAAGTTAGAGAAAGTAAACCAGATCCCCAATCCAAATGTGGTGAAGATCCTGAACTCCGGATTAACGGAAAGCGGATCATTCCCTTTCATAGAGATGGAATACATAGAAGGACCCGACCTGGAAGACCTCTTAAAACCACCACACAGCCCTGTATTTACCATACGGGAAACGATAAAGCTGGCCGAACAACTGTCTAACGCCCTGGCACATTGCCATAAGGTAGGTGTGAAACACGGCGACATCAAGAGTAACAACGTAAAGTTCAATGTGTATACCGGCAACTATATCCTGCTTGACTTCGGACTTGCGATTATGTCTGATGAACAACGGAGAAGCAGTGTCAGACACGCAGGTGCAGTAGAATTTATGGCACCGGAACAACATGATGGAGAAATGTTCTTCCAAACAGATATTTATAGTTTCGGAGTAATCCTTTTTGAACTGCTGGCAGGAACCGTTCCTTTCCCACTGATCAACAAAGCAGAGAACTCCCGCAATTCGGTGATGCTTTCCCATATGGAAAAACCAGTGCCGGATCCATTGAGTCTGCGCAGGAATCAAATCCCTGAAAGCTGGGCACCGGCCGTCCGCGACCATGAGATGAAAGTTCCGATGTGGCTGCTGGAGCTGATCAGTAAATGTCTGGAAAAAGCACCTGAAAAAAGGTTTGCCAATGGCGAAGCCTTACATGAAGCAATTGCCCGCAACAACATAGAAAACATGGCTTTACCAGTTGCAGCTGCTCCTGTTGCTCCGGTCTATACGCCGGCACCGGATGAAAGCCCTTCTAATGCGGTAAAAGTATCAAAACCATTGTTTATCCTGATGATCCTGGCCTTGGTTGGCCTGAGCGCATTTACCGGATATGCCTTGCTGTTTAAAGATCAGATGGATAAAAATAAAGCAAATGCAGCACTTCATAAAGACAGTACAACAGTTTCAAAACCTATTCATGAAGTGGTAGATACGATGCCTGAGCCCGACACGACCAATATCGTGAAGCCCATCATATTGGATACTACCGAACAACAGACCAATGTAGATTCCCTGCAAAAGGAATATGAAAGACAAATGGGCCTCAACAAGCCTGTTCCGAAAAAGGAAACCAATGTAGAGGCAGTAATTGTTAGTGAAGGCAAAAAATACAAACTGCCTAAGACAGCAATCTATTTCTATGATTCTCCGAGCGTAGATGCCCCAAGACACGGAGTTCTGGGTTTATGGGTAAATACCAAGTTTACCGTAGTGGATGAACAGAATGGCTTTATCTATGTGACACATAAGGATAATGATGGTCAGGTCACCAAAGGATGGTTAAATAAGAGCGATCTGAAGGAGCAATAACATGAATACGGTTCAATTTAAAGATCAAAGCCTTACTGCTGAAGAGATCAAAGCGCTTGCACAACAGACAAAGCTGGTCGGGATCTCGTTTGTAAACTGTCCGGTTACCGATGAGGATATTTTACAGTTATCCGGTTTACCGAAACTGGTGAACCTGTCGCTGGAAAACACAAGTATAACGGACTTATCGCTGGAGTATTTATCTAAACTTCCGGCGTTAAAGCTTTTATTCATCACCGGAGCAAATATCAATGGATCTGGCTTCAAATCATTTGAAAACAACAAAAAGATCGATTGTATCTGGGCCTGTAGTACGAAACTCAACGATGATGGCCTTCGTTTACTGGCAAATATCCCTAAACTGGGTGTGATCCGAATTCTGGATACTGCCGTTACTTTTGAGGGTTTACTTTCTGTGGCACATAATCCCCGGATAAATGTGGTTGCCAATGATCTGTTCAGTCCGGAGCAAATGGCGCAGTTTGAGCAGGAACAACGAGATCAGGCAAAGTCCAAAAAGAGCTTCATTCCGGAAGAAGTCGAAAAAGCAAAAGCAGTACTCCTCTCCTTTTTTCAGGCAATGACGGATTGGGAAAAATATGCAGAAGAATCGTCCTCAGGATCAGGACCGTTTGCCTCAGACCTTCAGCCAAGATGTGAAGCGATATTTAATCAGTATTGTACGGATAAACCCCGCACAGGTTACAGACCAGATGGAATACATTTTTCTCTTGGCCCGGATTACAGCTATGGAAAGCAGGAATTTACAGATGTAGAACAAGCCTCAAAAAACAAAATTCTTTTTTATACAAAGAATCATATCGACTTTCAGTACCGCTATATTCTCGTAAAAAAAGAGAACGATTGGAAAGTGGATGAATGCCAATGGCATTCCACAGGCTGGAAAAAACATGGATTGTAAATAACTCCATAAACATGTGCATTCTGCACAAATTTATTTTAATGATTTTATCTCGTATCATCGGCTGCTAAACAAGTCCCACTGATTCCCCCGTTTATCTTTAAACAAAGCCGGATTGACTGTATTTCAAGCGTATCGCCATTTGTATTTATTTTAACAAACACGAAGTTTATTTGAAATATATCCTTGGTTTATAGGGTTTATTATGTTAATTTAATATTAAATCCCTAATGTAATTCAAATATTATGAAAACAAAAAACCAATTTAGGTCAATTCTATTGCCAGCGTTATTGATGCTGTGTATGGCCTCATGTAAAACCAAACAAGCTGACTTTGCTTCGCCAGAACTTGAAATGAATTCAAAGCGTTCAGATGTTCATGCAGCCGATGCCGCTAATTTTAAAGTCATCGGTTATGTTCCCTCCTGGGCAGGAGAAGTCAGTCAGATCCAGTTCAGTAAACTGACACACATCAACTACGCCTTTATTCTACCAACAAATTCAGGTGGTTTTCAGGCGTTGGAAAACCCCTCCAAACTTCAGGCCCTGGTATCTGCTGCACATGCCAGCAATGTAAAAGTATTGGTTTCTGTAGGTGGCTGGAACGATGGAAATGACAGCGCTTTTGAAGCTTTTGCAGCAAACTCCGGCGGACGGACCACCTTTACCAATAATGTAGTAAACCTGGTCAATCAGTATGGGCTGGACGGAATAGACATCGACTGGGAATACCCGGACAATGGAAGTTCTGCAAACAACTATTCCCTATTAATGCAGCAGCTCAGTACGGCGATGCACAACATGGGAAAACTACTTACCGCAGCGGTAGTCTCCTATAATGGAGCAAGTATCCAGAATAACGTATTTGGATATGTAGATTTCCTGAACATCATGGCCTATGATGAAAGCGGAGCCAATCACTCTACCTATAACCTCGCCGTACAATCCTTAAATTACTGGAAAGGAAGAGGTTTACCTGCAAGTAAGGCCAATCTGGGTGTACCATTTTACGGCAGATCGGCAAATGAGTATGTGGATTATAAAACCATACTTTCCAGAGGCGGAAGTGCAAATTCAGACTCTTTTTCAGGAATAGGTTACAATGGTATTCCCACCATCAAGCAAAAAACCAATCTCGCCTTTGATCAGGGTGGCGGCATCATGATCTGGGAACTTTCGCAGGATGCAACCGGTGGAAATTCTTTACTTACGGCCATCAATCAGGTAGTGGTTTCCAGGACAGGAAATCCCGGCACACCGATTCCCATCGGATCAACAGTAACCCTGAAAGGATTTAACAGCAAATATGTGAGCGGGGAAAATGGATTACAAGCCATGACCTGTAACCGGACAACGGCCTCTCCTATTGAAACTTTTACGGTCCTTGACGCTGGGGGCGGTAAAATCGCGCTGAGAAGCAAGGGTAAATTCGTTTCCTCAGAAAACGGGAATTCGGCAATGACCTGCAGCAAAACCACTATGGGCGACTCAGAGAAATTTGATTGGGTAGCCAATCCGGATGGTACCGTTTCCTTCAGAGGAAACAATGGAAAGTTCGTTTCCAGTGAAAACGGCACCCAGGCCATGACCTGCAACAGAACCACTGCTGCCGGATGGGAAGCTTTTGGAATTAACAAATAAAATGAACAGAGGGGATACCGCACCTGCGACATCCCCTCTGTTTTTTTCAGTATGTTCTTAGTATAATTTTCGGTTGATGAAACTCATAAAAGCTTTCCGGTAGGTATCGCTGATCGGTAATTTCCGGTTTGCAATCCATACCTGATTGTCTTCAATTTTCAGGATATGATCTACATTTACGATATAAGAATGATGGATCCGCTGAAAGTTTTCGTCCATCATCTCTGCCAGATTTTTCATTCTTTTATTCACCAGAATAATACCCTTATCGGTATGAAAATCAACATATTCCTTATCCCCTTCCAGGTACAGAATGGATTCACATTCCATCCGGATAATTTCCTTGCCAGACTTAATAAAGAGCTGTGAAGCCGATTTGGGCTTGCCTGCTGTAGTTGTCCCAGGAACAGCGTTTGTCGCAGGAGCAGCAGGACTCAACCGATCACAAGCCTTCATTACCGCATCCATAAAACGGGAAAATGTAATCGGCTTCAGGAGGTAGTCCGTTGCCCGTTTCTGATAACTTTCCACTGCATATTCCGAATAAGCTGTAGTAAAGATTAAAGCCACATTCTTAGGAATCAGTGTGGCCAGTTCCATTCCGCTCATCTCCGGCATTTCAATGTCCATGAAAATGATATCCACCGTTTCTTTTCTCAGGTAATTGATGGCCTCAAAAGCATCATAACAAGACATGACATGGTCGAGAAAGTCCACATGTTCCAGGTGCGATTCCAGCAGGGCCACCGCATTGGGTTCATCATCTATAATCAGGCATCGAAAATTCATTCTTCAGGGATGTTAACGGAGGCATAAAAAAGAAGACCTCTGGTTTCAGTGGACAATGTAAAATCGTCCTGGTATAGTAAATTTAAACGTTTTCTCAGATTTAGCAAACCAAAGCCCGTCCGATGCTCAGTTATGGAAGAATTTACCCCATTGATGACTTCAAAAAACAGTCTTTTGTTTGCGATTTCCAGTTTCATTGAAACCACATTTTCAATTTTCCTCTTGTTGATGCCATGTTTAAACACATTCTCGACTAAAGGGATCAGAATCATTGGAGGAATAAGGAAGTTTTCCGGAATCTGATGATCAAAGGTCAATTGCAAAGGATACCTCATTCTGAGGCGCTCCAATTCAATATAATTCTCTATAAACTCCAGTTCTTTCTGCAAAGGAATCTTTTCCATCGGGCTTTCTTCCAGGAAAAAACGCATCATTTTTGCCAACCGCTCAATTTGCAAAGCAGTGGCCGGAGATTCTTTATGTGCCTGATAATAAATATTGTTTAAGGTATTAAAAAGAAAATGTGGCTGCACCTGAGCCTTTAACAGGCTCAACTCTGTATGGTAGTGCCGGGTTTTCAATTCATCCTGAGCCCTTAATAAATGAAAATACCGTAGACTGGCATAAAAGAGGAAACTGGTAATGACAATCAGTCCGGCAGAAAAAGAGGTATAAATCCATTGGGCAAAAGAGAAATTGTACATTTTCTCCTGATAATAAATTCCCAGAACATAGTAATTGGTCAGCATTTCTAAAACTACAACCAGGGAGAAAAATAGGAAAAGCAGGATACCGTACTTCCAGTAATGTCCTTTACTGTATATTTTAGGAATCAGCCATACCCCATTTCCATATAAAATCACCGCATAAAAGAAGGCGATGAGAACAGATTGAACAGCAGCTTTGGTAAATCCGGCTGCCGGCAGCCGGAAAACAAAGTTAATCCCAAAGAATACCGCCCAGCCGATCAGCTGAATGATCCAAAGGTTTCGCTGATGTGTTTTTACTGATTCCATATGATGATCCGGGTAAAAGTATGATTTACAATCATTAATGCGCCAAAAATTCAATCATCTACTGCTTTTTTTCAATAACTCAGTTGTAGATCAGAGCCGCCTGTTGGTTAGAAATTAAACGGCACTTATTAATTTCTTTCTGTTTACTGTGATTACTGTTCCAGCTTTGAACAAAAAAGAACGATGAAAAACTTACTAAAAATCAACGGTGTGTTATGTATTGCCATGTTCATCATCATGCAGCTCAGTAATGATCAGCTTTCTGCTCAGAAATGGCGAAGCAGCATCTTCATACGTCATTTGGAAAACCATTCCCGAAATGAAGTTTACGTTTTGGGAACCTTGTATAAACGCCATGAGCAGAGCAAAACCTATGACCTGGATGCATTAAAGAAAGTAATCGCAAGCATCAACCCGCAGGTATTGGTACTCGATGTAAGTCCAAAAGAACTCAAAGAGCAGAAGGTATACCCTGGGAAAATAGAATATACGAAAATCATCTTTCCCTATATCCGTAGCAACAAGTTAACTGTTTATGCCGGAGAACCTGATGAACCGATGTTCAGTACCATTGTAAATGAGGCGACAAAAGCTCATGAAGCATTCAATAAGGATCAACCGGTATTGTCCGGATCACTGGAAGCATACAACAAGGCATTGTATCAATTGCTGATCCAGTCCTGGAAAAATGTTGCCGATGCCAATGGAAAAACCACGGATCAACTCCTTTCTGCAAAAATGACTTTAGAAGGGGAACTCATAGGCAAAGGACAATCAGAGAGCTGGAAAACATGGAACCGCCATACCACAGATATCGTCCTCAAAGCAGTAAAGGAAAATGATGGACAACGTATATTGGTTATAACAGGAATAGAAAACGCGGCTTTCATCAGAAAAAACCTGAAGGAGGAGAAAGTAAAAATTGTTGATATCGAAGACTGGCTCAATAAAGGAAATTTGTAAAATTTACCACATCCCTATTTACAACAAAAGCCCCGTCAGGGGCTTTTATCAAAAGGCTTTCTGTTTTACGGGAAGCCTCCCTCACCTATTTTTACACATATCTAATCATTATATGTTTTAACCTTAACCAAATCTACAAAGTGCTGCCAGAAAGCACAATACCCAATTATAAGGGTTTATAACTACCTGTTTCCAGGTATTTTTCGGCCCTTAATCCCCATTTTCTGTAAATCTTCCCTATACTTGTATATGATAGGCCACCATGTTTTTAGTACAGCCACTCGTCGGGAGTAAGCGACCAAGATATTTTTATCGTACCCTAAACATGATCATTTATCTCTGAAACCCGGGTTTTACCTGGCCTTGGTGCCGGATTACGCAACATCAGGAATTGGATTGGCCTTTTAAAAGGAAAAACCGAACCAGTAACCAATTAAGATACAGATTATTAATATAGAATTAAATGTGGACTGACAAAGCAAAATTAGCAATCGTAGACGACCATCTCATTGTCCTGGAAGGACTACAAAGGTTACTGACCGACCTGGATGGCATAGAGATTTCGGGCTGTTTTACATTGGGTGCCCCTTTTATTTCTTTTCTGAAAGAAAACCCTGTAGATGTGGTTTTACTGGACATTACCTTGCCGGATGCCAATGGCATTGAACTCTGTAAAGAGATCAAAAAGATCTCTCCGCATACCCATGTGCTGGCCTTAAGCAACCACAGTCAACGCAGCATGATCCTTCAGATGCTGCAAAACGGAGCAACCGGTTATATGCTGAAAAATATCTCGTCAGAAGAGTTAATCACCTGTATCAATGAAGCACTTCAGGGACGCATCACTTTCAGCAATGCGGTAAAAGAAATCATGGCACAGCCCACCATGAATGAGTTCAATACCCCTGCCCAGCTCACCAAAAGAGAAAAAGAAATCCTATGCCTCATCTCCGAAGGGAAAACCACTCCTGTGATTGCAGAAAGCCTTCATTTAAGTCCGCTGACGGTAGAAACTCACCGTAAGAATCTCCTGCAAAAGTTTCAGGTTAAGAATGTAGCCTCTCTGATCAAAGCAGCTATGGATCAAGGGCTTGTGTAAAACAAAATAACAAATACCTGGAAGCAGGTAGAAATAAAGCCATGTTTCCGGGTATTGATACGGCCATAAATACCCGGTATTTTTGGGTTGATAACCATGATTAACCCCGAAATAAAAACCAACATGAAAACTCTCCTAATGATGTGTGTTACATTGATCCTATTCAGTGGCACATCCCTAAAAGCACAAGGTATCTTTGATAAAATTGACAAAGCCCTGAGTAAAGTGGATAAAGCAGCCAACGCTGCCGATAAGACCAAGGGCACCAGCGACAAATTATTTGGTTTCCTTTCTAAAAAGAAAAAAACTACCGACACCAAAACTGAGGAAGCAATGAGCACCACCATTACCATCACTGGTGTAGATTTCGGAACCCTGAAAGCACTCAACGAAAATATTCAGAAATGTACCGGAGTAGAAGCCACTAAGATTAAATATAACGCAGCAGGTTCTACCATTGATGTGCAGCATACCGGCAGTTCAGAAGACCTGCTGAAACTCATACAAAAATCAAACTCAAAGGATCTTTTTGCCGATAAAAACCTGGAAGGCCTTGAAGAGGGCAAAATTGCTGTAAACGCCGGCAAAAAGAAACCGTAACAAAAGATCCCCCTATCTAAGTCTTGTTTTCCCCGCATTTTCCTTCTTTTTAATTTCATCAGTTCAGAAAGAAGAAAATGCGGTTTTTTTATGTATATTATTTCCCGGAAAGAATAAACATAAAAAATGAAAAAGATACTCATTTTCCTTCTACTTCTTTTCCCTTTTATTGGGTACGGACAATCCATTTCGAATCAGATCTTCAAAGATCATCAGGTAGAAGGAAGCATGACCATTTATGCTTATAATAAACAGCGTTGGTTGTATAGTGACAGCCTTGATGCCATCCGGGAAACTCTTCCAGGTGCTACATTTAACCTGATCAATTCCTGTATTGCATTAGAAACCGGGGTGATCAGGACCGAAAATGAGTTGATCAAATGGGAAGGTAAAGAGAGTGATTTAAAAACTGCTTACAGGAATGCGACAAACTGGTTTTACATGGA
The DNA here is from genome assembly GCF_900129215.1 of Pedobacter caeni. Classification (GTDB taxonomy): domain Bacteria; phylum Bacteroidota; class Bacteroidia; order Sphingobacteriales; family Sphingobacteriaceae; genus Pedobacter; species Pedobacter caeni. Next base: position 1,304,222 of record NZ_FQUQ01000001.1, read on the forward strand.
GCTCGCCAAAAAAATTGGCAGAAAGGATTATCTGGAATTCTTAAAGGCCTTCTATTATGGCAACCTTAATTTTGCCGAAAGATCAGCAGACTTTTGGAATACCGGCGCCTTCGGCATTTCCCCAAAAGGACAGATCGAATTTTTAAAACGTTTCTCCCGGCAACAAATGTACTTATCTCCCCGTACTTTTAGAATAGGAAATGAACTCCTGAATACTGAAAAAACAGGAGATTACACTTTTGTTGATCAAAGTTCAGTGGTTAAATCTCAGGGAAAGGATATGGCCTGGTATATTGGCTATGTATATAACAAAACCAACGCGTATTACTTTGCAACAAGAATTAAAAAACCTACGGATAAAAAAATCGCCGATTTCCAAAAGCTGGCCCGGAAAATTACGTTGAGTATTTTGAAACAAAATAAGATATATCCTCAATAATAGAAACCAAGCATTTTATACTGAATCCAATTCTTTGCATCCTTACTGTTCGGGTTAATGGCGGTAAATTCTGCGACAGTTAATTTTCTGGCTGTCGTACGGGTCACAAGGTGGTATGCAATTCCATTTTTATGATCTTCCCAGCGTTGGTATTTAATGTCCTCCCTGGGCCCTTTCATTTTTTCTCCGTTTTCGTCAAGGCGTATGGCGCTGGTATCTAAACCAGAATCTTTCAGAAAAACTGACTTCCCATATCTTTGGTTCAGCGATTCTTCCAGGGCAGATGCGGCCTCGGCAGTGTAAATCATGGCTTCGTAACAGTCTATCCTGTTCCCTTCTGTTGAATAATGCAAAACGAGGTGATTGTCGTTTGCTCCTGCTTTGCCACCCAAAGAATGGCCGTCAAAGACCAAAAGATTTGCAGCAGAGGTTGAAAATGGCTCGTAGTGCATCAGGGTAGTCGCTCCGGGAAGTCCGTCTGAGAACTGAAGTCCTTCTTTTTTTAGCAGATCGCTGATGCTTTCTTTAAAAGTCATATTGGCGAGATCAAATTTCTCCTGACTGTTGTTTTTCTGCCCGGATACTTTTACAGTATCCCCATTTACGTCTTTACTTTCAGTTGAGCCACAAGAGAGCAATACCACTGATAAAAACACGGAAATCGTCATTCTGCACATACGGGTTATTTTACTTTCGCAAGTTAATAAAAGAAGTTAAATCCTTTTATATTACCCCAGGTACCGTTCTATAAAGTGTTTCCTCGGGATGATGTGCAGATAAGGATAATCACCGGAAAGCTGTTTCCGTTGTTTCAACTGATATAAAAAATGGCCGCCAAGATCCACAATAATCGGAGCTTTGGCTTCGTACCAAACCCGGTGAGGATGTTTCCAGCAAAATGAATAATAACAGGAAGTTAGTGGTACCCGCTTAATTTCAGGATGGTAAAAATTCAAAATCTTTGGTCGTCCCTGTAACAGGTCCGATTTACGGATCATAGAAAGGTGATCACTATGGCAAAATTCGTAATCGGAAAGCAGAGGGTCATCTACATCCGGTAAGCTCTTTAAGATTCTAAAGCCCTTAAATTTCTTTCCGTTAAGCACCCAAACGAGATTTGGGTAAAAAGCTTCCCTGCTCTTCAATTCCTCCACGCAAATCGGAGAATTCTGAAACTCCAGTGTCGTACCACATGGGGTATGTACATCAGCCCGGTGAAGCTCAGCCCTGGTTTCATCCACAAACGAAACTTCCCTGAAAGATGGAGGAAATGCTTTCTTCCAATTGCGGTGCCATGGGGTTTCTCCTGGATAAAATCTCAATAAGGGAGAATTAGATTCCATATGATGAATTCTTTTGAATTTAGCAGGAACAAAAATATACTAATATAATTAGCATCCAAAAAAATAAATCAACATCCTTATTATCTATTTCTAAATCACAATTATAGCTTATTACGAAAGCGTTGCACTGGTCAGATTTTTACCCAGTTGCTGTATAAAAATATTCAAATCATCCTCCTTGGAAAGTCCCAGTTTCTGCTTGATCCGGTAGCGGCTCATCCGGACGCTCTTCGCTTCCACATGCATGAGCTGGGCAATTTGTCTGGTATCCATATTTAAATGTAAACAGGCACATAGCTTAAGGTCAAGTGGGGTCAGTTTCTGCTGCGCACGTTCGGTCAGCAACTGAAAAAAACCAGGATGCACCTGCTGAATCTGCAGTTTTGCCTGTTCAAAATTCAGGTCCAGCATAGATTCTGACCTTAATATTTTCTGCATATTTATCGAATCATGATCTGTCAGCTGCGCTTTGATGTTGTGCAGCATTTGGTTTTTATGGTCAATTTGCAGCACATTGGCCATCACTTCCTTTTTCAACTGCTCCTGCTCCGTCTCCATTAAACGTTGTTCGGCCTTTAACCTTGCACGTTCTTCTGTTTCCAGCCTTACCCTCATCTCGGATTCCTGCTTTTCCAGCTTCAGTTGTTTTTCCAGTTGTATGGAATAACGCAGCTTAAAGTGGTAGGAACGAAACAGAAATATCAACCCTATCAATAAGGCAACAGCAATACAACCATATAAAACAGCTTCTAAGCGTCTGCTGCTTTCCCTTTCCCGGAGCACCAGCATCTCATTGTTTTTTTTTTCAGTTTCGTATTGTATTTCCAGTTTTTGAGCATTCGTTGCCTGCTCTTTGTTGAAACTCTTATTGTTATATTCCGTAATCAGCTTTTGAAAGCTTAATGCTTTAGGATATTCGCCTTTCTTTTCATACATATCAGCAAGGGCCTGAACCACATTAATCAGGGTATAATAAGAGGGGTCTTTTTCTGTTTTCATCACTTCATGAGCCTGAAGCAGGTAGGTTTCCATCAATCCCAGGTCGCCCTCCCTCCTCGCATATTCACTCAATATCCCCAGGCTGCTGGCGATGATCTGTTGATTTCTCAGGCTGTTTTTCAATACGGACCTGGCTTTATTTGCATATAGAATGCCATTGTTCCTGGCCAGCTGATCGTTTTCAGGAAAATACCTGAGGTAATAGTTGGCCATATTGATGCAGCCAATGGCGTAAGTATGATCAGCCACTTTTCCAGGGTATTGCTGGTAAAGAGCTTCTGCTTTATTCAGGTAAAATAAAACACTGTCCAGCTCCGCTTTATTCTTCGAGGCGGTATAATTGTATTCATACGCCACAGACAGGGCTGTGTATCCATTACTTAAGGCATTGTAATCCTTGGCTTTCAAGGCATTATCAGCTACCTTCCTTGCATATAAGTTTACCTTAGCCACGTTATTCCAGCCAGAATTTACCGCATAAAGCTGATAATAAACCTTAGACATCAGGTAAGGATCATCCATTTTCTCCAAAGCTTTCAGGGCCATCTGGGAATATTTAACCACCTCATCCGCATTGGATAAAGCCTTGTACAATACCACCCGTCCATACCAGGCATAGGCCATTGCCCCAGGCTGGTTATGTTCACGTGCAATGAACAAGGCAGAATCGCTGGCTGATTTCATTGCGGCAAACTGCTGGGTAACGGCATAAATATTAGTGAGTATCACATACCCTTTTACGGCATCCGTATAGTTTTTGTTCTTCAGGGCAAAGGCCACACTTTCCTTTCCCGTGATGATCCCCATCTTATCGTCCTTATTCAGCCTGTAGATTTCTGATAAGCGGATCAGCAATCCTGATTTTTCTTTGGGATCTGTAGTTGTATTTTTTATCGCTGCATTTAAACTATCGGCTAAGATAGATTGTGCAGTGGCATTTAAGCTAACCAGAAAAATGGCACAGCAAAGTAATCGTTTAACCAGGGGAGATTTCATACCATGAAAATAATACAAATTGATAAGAATCAGTGAAAAATATAACTGTAGTCAAGATCTGTAGACATACTGTAGTCATCTTCTACAGATTGGTAGATGCAATGTAGGAGGTCAAAATTGAGGTTTATCCGCAAACATCAGGATCTTTACTAAAAGCCCCCTTGCCACTGCCAGGGCCCCTACCTGGTGGTGGCTTTTTAAACAAACCAGATATGGCATTACCATTTATAGAAATCATCGAATCTGTCAGCCCGCATTCAAATATGTTGATGTGGAAATTTGCTGATGCAGATAAAGAAATTAAGAACGGTGCCATGCTGACCGTCAGAGAAAGTCAGCAGGCACTTTTATTAAATGAAGGTCAGCTTGCCGATGTGTTTTCTGCCGGAAAGCATCGCCTGGAAACAGAGAACATCCCTATACTTTCCCGTTTAAAGGGTTGGAAGTATGGTTTTGAAAGTCCTTTTAAAGCGGATGTTTATTTCTTCAACACCCATCAGTTTGTGAACCTCAGGTGGGGAACACCGAGCCCGATATTGATGCGGGATGAGAATTTCGGACAGGTACGTATCCGGGCCTTTGGCAATTACAACATCCGCATCAACGATATCGGCCTCTTCTTTAAAGAATATGCAGGGACCTACCCCAGCCTGGGGATTGCAGAGCTGGAGTTACAATTGCGTGATTTCATTGCCCCTAAATTTGCAGAAGTTCTGACTCAGGCAAAGATAGCAGTGGTGGATGTTGCAGGGAATATTTCTGAGCTGAATCAAAAGATCAGCCCCCTGGTCCAATCCTTTTTCAGTGGTTTTGGGATTGAGATCACACAGTTTACGGTGACTAGTGTGACCTTACCTGAAGAAGTACTAAAATATTATGATAAGGTGACCGGCATGAATATGGTCACAGACATCAATAAATTCTCCCAGTTCAGCATCGCCAATGCGATGGATAAAGACAATTCTGAAATGGCTGACCTGACCAGGCAAGGACTTGCTATGGGAATGATCATGAACATGACTCCCAATGGAGTCCCGCTGAACAAACCATTGCCAGGGGAAGACATTCTTGGAAGGCTTAAAAACCTAAAAGAACTCTTTAGCATGGAGCTGATTACGGAAGCGGAATATGCTGCAAAAAAAGAAGAACTATTGAAACTGTTATAACAGGGACACCAATGAGTGATACAGAAAAAAAGACGACACAAAGTTACCTGGAACAGTTAAAGCAAAAAGCATTGAGCCAGGAGAATTACGGTGGGGAAATCAAATATGAACAGGCCGGTATGCAGGTTTACGATTGTCCCGAATGTGGTGCAGGCCGGGCGCTTGCAGATGGACTTACCGTTTGTGCCTATTGTGGTTTTAAATTCATGACCGTCACGCTCAGTGATGGGATTCATATTAAAAAAATAGATAACTCTTAGCTGATGTTTGGTTTTTTTAAAAATAAATATGATAATCCGGCTTTGCTGGAAGAGATCAGGCAGACTGAAGAGAAATGGTTTGTCTTTCTTGACAAGCTGGAAACACGCCTCGACGAGTTATGCACTGCCGCTGTACCGGAATTGATTGCGGTTTTTGATCAGGATACAGATCCTTATAAACGTGCACATGGCAGGATGCTTACCGGCTTGATCGGACAAATCAACCAGATGCGACAAAAGGCTATAACTGCAAAAGAAGAACGCATCATTCCCTTTATGTATGCTTCGAAGTCTGTCCTTCCTGATCTGATTTCCGGTGCCGGCCGCGAATACCATGACCGTCTTTATCGCTTTCAAATGGCTTGCTTTGACCGGCATCATCAATTTGAAGACAAGATAAATGAAGGGATTACGGCATTAAGATCCGCCGAAGGAAACCGCGGCCTGGAAGCTACTTATCAGCAACAAATAGCTGAATTTGAACGCATAAAAGATAAGTTCCTGTGCAAACAATGTGGCGGAAAGATGAGTATACCAAAAATGTATTTTATTGCCACCTATATCCAATGTCCATTTTGTCAGACGCAGAATACCTATACTCCTTCCACAGAAATGCAACTGTTATTCCATCAGGCACGGCCACTCGCAGAGCAACGAACTGCCCATCTGCTGAGGGCTTATGAAACACAGCATCCTAAAAATCCAGTCTTATATCAACAATATTTAAGGGCCATGTTCGATGAGTGGAACAAAATCACGCCGGATATGGTAGCCGAAAACGAACGTTTTTACCTGCGTTTGCTAAAAGATCATTCTATTAATCATTACTAAATATAAAAAACATGTCAAACCCACTATTAGAACCAATTCACGGTATCAGTTTAGAAGATTACAGCGCGGCTTGTGCAAAGTTAGGAAGCGGTTTAAGCGAAAATGAAGTAGCAACAGCTTTAGGTGTAGAATTACCGGTATGGCAGGAAGCCAACCTCCTCTGGCCGGAACGCATGAAAGAAGATTCGACTTTTCAGATTGTCACGCTATTTGGTCAGTATTTCGGTGCTGCAGACCAGCATCCCAAATTCAGTAACCTGCAGGCCACAGTATCTGAGGAAGGTGCAGGTAACATTCAGAAAATCAAGACCGATAAAGACTTTTATCAGGAGCTTGAAGTGGCCAGACAGGTGGCTTATGATCATGGTCTGGATGGAGCCAGCTGGATCACTGATAAATATGGAATTACGCTCGGCGATTTTCAGGTTGCGGCCTCTTTATGGAATGAGCAGATCCATAAAGATATTGCTGCTGATTATCAGAAATATAATCAGACTCAGGATGCCTATAAACAAAAGTACACCCAGTTGTTTGCCAATGCCCAGGGTGGCAATGTTGCAGACGATATTGAGTTTTAAACAAAAATTCCCTGTTCAGTTTAAATGAACAGGGAATTTTTGTTTAGTGTGACCTGGTGCTTAATTTATCTTTATGATCATACGGTCTGATCTTTGATCGCTTTTTATATTCTTTTTTTGCCTGTCATTTTTTACAATGGCAGTCAGGTACATAAAAATATAAAGTATCAATAAAATTTTGCTTAGGCTCATCCCCTTTGTTTTCAATGCGTAAAATTACCGCAAAGAAAGTATGTTTTCAACTGAGTAAAGACGTATTCCGACGGAACTATTTAAACGCAGCCGGCAATATTTGTTCAATGATCACTTGTTGTAGTTTCTCCGGCTCGCTATTAAAAACCGTGTGACCAGATTTTTCAAACCAGAACAGCTCCTTTTTAGGCGCTTTCAGAAACTTATAATAATCTTCTACTATATAGTGCGACTTCTGCTGATCTCCATTTCCTTCTATAAAGTAGACCGGACACTTTAATATGGGTAATGTTTTAAAAAGGTTGTTCGTCACTGATTTCTTCCACATTGGAAACCACATGGCCAGCCAATCATGGTACTTTACTTTAAAACCATCCTCTTTCGCGAAATCAACACCATTGTGAATGAACAGCCATTTTTGAGAATAAAACAAGTCATCTTCCCGTTCAAAAGGGATTTTCACCAATGCCAGTTCCTTTACTGCAGCATCGTTTTTTGTTTCCCTTGCCCATTTATTTAACATCTCCATGGTTAGTTTTTCACTTCTCCTTTGATCTACGATTCCGCTGATCGGGATATAAGCATACAGCAATTCAGGATGTTTACCGCCAATATTAAAGCCCATCATTGAACCAAATGAGTGAGAAACCAGGAATAACTTTTTACGGTTAAATTTTCGCAAAAGGTGTTTTAGCAACTCATACGTATCCTTCTGCAGTAACTCAAGAGATACCGCTTCAGGAGATGGGTTTAACTTTAAGGTTTCCCCGGTATTTCTTTGGTCCCATTGCACGACTATAAAATTGTTTTTCAGTTGGTCTGTAAACTGATCAGCCACAGGAATCAATGAGGTTCCCGGCCCGCCATGAAGAAAAAGCAATAAAGGCTTTGTCTGATCCGTACCCTGAAGTTTTATAAATTGTTTGATCCCTCCTATCTTTACTACTTCTGTAGTATCAATCTTAACGATACCATTTACAGGTTTAGCTTGTACGATTACAATGGAAGAAATAAAGATAAAAACTGCCAACAAATGTTTCATATCCTCTTTCATATATTTACTTATCCGGGAAAGTTATGTAAATAATATGGAAAAGTATATTTTTACCCGACAGATACCTATATTGATATGATCCTTTTAAGTATAACAAATTATGGATGGGTGACGATCGCCCTGGCCGGACTTTCCATAGTGGTTGCCATAAAGGTCTTGCAACGGATGAGCAGTAACCGCAATTCGGGCTTTATCAGTATCGGATTTGTCGCACTTATTGTCTTTATTTTATTGAGTTTATCACTATCGCTGGGCAATTTCTTAGGTCGGTTTGTAGCCAAAACCATCCGGCTTCCAAAGTACGAGGCCAAAATTGTGGATTATACCACTCATCAAAGCTCTGGTAGCGGAGGCAGAAGATCCAGCACTATGTTTACGCCAGTAGTCTCATTTACCACTCATAAAGGTATCCCGCTAAAGATTGCCACGGACATTTCCTCAGGGGGCAGGCCCGTAACAGGCGAACTGATCACCATTGGATATGAGGAAGGTATGACCACTGCCGAAGAGTTTACAGGTTCCAAATACCTGCTGATTGGCGGGGCCTGCACCATGTTGCTCATCATGGGATATTTTTGCATAGTGGGTATTGCTTACGCAATGGGTGCCGAAATGCGCGTTTATTTTAGTATCGGCATCAACCTGTTACTTTACGTGATTTTCCCTATCGGACTGATGTTTTTCCTGGGGGCAGTTGGGTATGCACTCTTTCTTTATTTTACAGGTCAGAAACCAAATATGCCTGGTTGGGCTGTTGGGGTATGTATCTTCTTTTTGATCATGTTGTTTCTGGGCTTCATTTCTTACCTCCAAATGCTTTATAAGCGCATCAGCGCTCCCCGTTTCTGACGAATTATCTTGGCAGCTTTGGTCGTTCCATATGGTATTCTGATGCTGTAATGGCGCCCATAAATGCAACAATAGCCCTGATCTCTCCATCGGTTAATTTCAAGGGTTTCAATAATACATCTGTTTTCGGAAATAACGGATCTGCCGCTGCCTCTTCCGGTGTCGGATCAACCATGTGCATTCCACTGTTATACATATTGATTACCCCCGTAATGTTGTCAAAAAAGCCATTATGCATCCAGGGGCCTGTATGTAAAACATCCCTTAACGAAGGCGTTCTGAAACGACCGACATCCTCTGGTTTGCCGCTGACCAGATATTTTCCCAGGTCCTGTTGTTCTCTTTTATAATAAGTAAGTCCGATATTATGAAAACCTTCATCTGTAAAATACTGACCGGAATGACAGTTCATGCACCTGGCTTTAGTACGGAACAAATGTAATCCATGGATTTCCTGATTGTTCAACGCCTGATGATCTCCATTCACAAAACGGTCAAAGCGACTGCTTCTGCTTCTGATTGTTCTTTCAAATGCGGCCAATGATTCCAGAATCTGTGGATAGGTGATCTTCTCCTTTCCAAAAGCCTGCTTAAACAAATCCCGGTAAGGTTTAATCCTGCCCAGTTTTTTAGGTAATGCAGCTGGTTTCATTGCCATTTCATGATGTGCTGTAAGTGGTCCTTCTGCCTGTTCTTCCAATGTACCAGCCCTTCCATCCCAAAACATACTTTTACGTTCTGCCACATTCAAAAGGGAAATGGAATTTCTATTCCCTGTCAGGTGGTCATTTCCCAATGCTACAGAACGTTTATCGCCCCAGGCAATTTCCGGATCATGACAACTGCTACAGGAAATCTGACTGGAACCGGAAAGCAGCGGATCAAAAAACAACAGTTTCCCCAGCATCACTTTCGGCTGATCCATCAGGTCAAAATAATTGGTATCTACCGGAGGTAAAGCAGTCAGCTCGGTCCATTTCACCAAAGTATCCACTGTAGGTTCAGGCCATTGCGCAACAGGTTTGCTATAAAGAGACCGCAGATTCTCCTCATCGTCGTCCGACAAAAATGCCGAACCTACTACAAATACCAATAGAAAAGAAACAATAAAAAAAGTCCTGTACATATGAAATAAAAATCCTTAAAAAGTAATGCCTGCGCTCAGCAGAAACTGATTTCCCTGATGAGCGGTATCAAATGAAGTGTGTATCCAATTGGATTTCAGGGAAAGTCCCATGTTGTTTTTAAGCTGGTAATCCCAGCCTGCGTTTAGTTTCAATTGCTGATAACCGGCGGTATAATAAGCATAATTGGTCTCCAGCATCTGGTAAACAGAAGAAGCGGCATCCATACCCGGCCAGGAGCGTTGACCCTTTGTATTTTTAGCACTCCTTCCTCCTGCCCCGATCCGGAACAGCGATTTGCCCAGCATTTTGGAAAGCTCTGCCTGAATTCCACCGCTTAAAGCAGAAAACTGCAGGCTTCTTGCCGGTTCGAGATATTGGCTTTCCTCATCCGAAAAACCAATGTCTGCAGACAAGTCCCAGGACAGTTTCGATTCTTTCTGAACACCGTATACAGCCGTCAGCCGGAAATCTTTCTGTTCATCCTGGTAGTTCTGATTGGAAGATATCCTGACATAATTATTTTGGCCTTTGTTGTCGAACTTTGACTCGATCCCATCCCTTTTCGTCAGAAAAGCGGAGGCCTTCCACCCATAATAACGGTCTTTACTGCGAATAAGATAGCCCAGATCTGCTTTAAGCCCGTTGGAGTTTACCTCTGCAAGGGGAATGATCACCGGATCTGTAATCACCTTACTAAAAGAGAACTGCTGATAACTTAAAGAAGAGAAAAAACCTGTTTTATCCTTTGGAAGGAATTGCAATTCAAAGCCATACCCTTTACCATCATAAAAAGCATTCCTTCTATTTCCTGCAAAGAGTTTATGATCCACTCCCAGTCCTGCCATATGGTAAACAATGGGTGCACCGGTTTCGCTGAAAAACTTCAGATTGCTTTCCTGCGAGTACTTACGGAAAGACCCGGCTATGGCAAGTTCATAACGGTTGTTCAAAGATCTGGAAGCACCGAGTTTAATTTCCAGGTCGGAGCTTGTGTTCTTTGGTCTTGGATCTACATTCCGGTATTCCATTAAAGCCCGGTAAGCAGCCGAAATACCCAGTATAGTATGGTTCAGTTTAAGTGCATATCCGCCACTAAAACGATAGGTTTCTGCAGATAAATCACCACCCACCGTATCCGCCATCACATAAGGGTAGATCGTTTTATAATCAGCGTTTTCCGACCAGTTTTGTCCCAGTCGCTTTCCGTTCTGATAAGCGGCGGTGCCCCACAGGGCGTCTTTCCCCTCATTTTTAAGAAAAGCATTGGCTTCAAAAGCAGCTTGTTTAAATCCTTTACCTTCCTGAAGTACATATCTGTCCTGCTTGTTTTGTTCCAGATTCAGGTTCATTTCCGTTAAAGAAAGCTTTCTCTGATGGTACTTTACTGCAGGGTTCGTATAAAAACCGTCCGTAAACCGGTTCAAAGGAGCGCGGTATTCCCTAAGCCTTTTGATTAAATTCAAAGAATCCAGTTTAACGCTATCGCTGGAATAGGAAGTCCCTATGCCAGCTAAACAGATCCATATCATAATTTGCAGACGCATATTTTATTTCATTAGCGAAGGTCTCAGCCCTGCTTCAAAATCATTTGTAGAATTGTTCGTGTCTTTCAGGATTTCGCGGCCATCCACAGCAATAGCTAAAACCCTGCGTCTTACACTTTTTCCATAACGTGCGGCATCATCACTTACTTTAGCACAGAAAGTCCAGCCCATATCCAAAGCAGGATCAGTAACTATCCACTGAAATTCAGATTGTACACTCAGGTTTACAGCATCCAGGATCCAGCTGTTAGGAATTTTATACTCATTGCTTTCTACCGGAAAAGATACCCCATCGTTCACAAAATCATAGCTGAAATCATATTTGTAATTGCTTAGAAAATCGTTTACTCCTTTCTCAAAACGTGCCAGTACATAGCTGTTGTATCCCCTGTTATTCGGGTTAAATTTACTGTATACGGTTTCCATGTTCGGCACCTGAGGATTGTCGATATCGTCAGAATCTTCATAGAAGAACTCAAAATCTGCTTTCGACAAATCAATAGAATTGGCATTGTTCGTTTTGTGGTTGATGGCATCTTCGCTCACAACGATGTACTTTCCGGGAAGCACAGGATATTGTTTTCCTGAACCGGGAATCATAATCACACTTTCTACTGCTACTGCCGAAGACATCACGTCTGGTGTGTATTTTTCTTTCGTAGCCGTCTGAAATGCCGATTGTGCAATGACCAAACCATCCGCATATAAAGTTTCGCCGGAATTGTTGTAGATTTTAAAATACTTATCTCCAAGGTATTGTTTTCCCTCCGGACTCAAGGTTCCGGTAAAGAAGATCTCCTGAATCACAAATCCACCACCTGCTTGTCCTAAAAACAGCTTCAGGCTTTCTGTATGCTGAGCACCTGTAAGCACCAATCCCTGTTTCAATGCACCTGTTTTTCCGGTGATGGTTTTTCCTTCCAGCTGGTAGCTGATATTTCCGTCAAGGCTGATATCATAAGCACCTTCGGCCAACGAAACAGACAAGGTGTTTCCGCTCACATTCGAACTCACTGTTTCTTTACCACTGTTGATCTCTCTGAACGTAATTTTAACGCCTGAAAGTGACACTGCTGCTAAACCCTGAGGATTTTCCAGTCTGAGGGTCAATGCCACTTCTTTTGATCCGAGTTGTTTATCTTTTTTACATGCAGTCAGGCAAAGCAAGGCACATAGGGGAAGGCATAAAGCGCGTAAGTTTATTTTCATCATCATATTATATTACAAGTTAAAATTCAATTCCATCCCAAAATAAGGGCTGTTTAAGCCCGATCTCCTGATGGTCACGCCATTCGACTGATAATCGGGTGCATAGTTAAAAATCCTGTTAACGAACATGCCTACACGGATTTTATCTTTAAAGTTCTTTACCGCTTTGAAGTTCACATTCAGGTCCATTGGCGTCCTGTATTTGTTGAATGAGGCTTCAGCATAATTGATGTTGAGCCATTGCAGGACCTGATCGCTTTTATCAGCTTCTGTATAAGGGTGAATAGCCCCGTTTACATCTACATAATGACCAGGAGTTCCATTTTTTCGGGTCATTTGCTGTGCAGCAAACCAGCGGCACTGGATTGCTGTAGAAAATTCCAGTCCGATTTTTGGCAGGTAAGTATCGAACAGGATGTTCGTATTTAACTGGGAGCGGATAAAACCTTCGTCTTCAGCATACAATCCAAGAACCTCTACCCGTTTTCCATTCTGCATGATCTCTTTTTGAGGCCCGCGGTATATAGGCAAACTGTTTTCATAAACAGACCTGAACCATGCTCCGTTCAGGGTAATTCTGGTGTTGATTCCTTTAATTCTTTCAGATGAAAACTGGTATTCTATCCCCTCTTTGATCATCGCACTTCCGTTCTGTACCTGGTTTAAAATAACCGTTGTTTTACTTTCTTCGAAGGGAAGGTCTTTCACATCCGGAGCAGTGGTCATCTTTTCCGGATCGATGCCGGAGGTATTGTATTTTTTGTAATTCAGTACGCGGTAGTCCGTTCCATTCCTAAATCCGGAAGTTGAGCTCTCCTTAAAATAGGTAATGCTAAGGCGATTGCTGTTTAGCGAGATATCTGTCTTCAATTCCCATTTTTTGTTCCTTGCCGGTTCCAGCTGGTCGTTATTCATGAGGAATTTATAAGTCATCACATTGGCCTTTCTATAGTCCGGATTATTGTGGTAATAATTCAGCTGTTCACGATCCAGATAGGTATAGTCCGGATACATCTGGGCCAATACCGGGAATTTGCTTTGCCAACCCAAACCACCTCCAAATGCAATGACCAGGTCTGAAGTACCCAATTGCATTTTAGGCAAGGTCCATTGTGCGTTAATACGCGGGTCTATTGCCGTTAGTCCAAACATGGTCATACTTCTCAACCCCGCGGAAAGCACCATTCTATGTGCGCCAAGATGAACACTCATCCGGTCCTCTGCAAAAAAGGAAAGGTCTTTTGCGGCGGGAATATCACGGTAAGCCCGGTTTCTGTTCCTCATCTCCGGACTTGGCGGAAGCATAGGATCATACACTTGTCCACGTCCGTTGTTTTTGCTGTAATTCCCTTCCGTTCCCAGCAGTATCGCGTGGTTAATTCTTCCGGTTTCAAAGCCCAGATTGGCCATCAGTTTTAAGAATCCATCGATAGGTTTGCCATCTACCAATAAATGAGCAGTATATTGGGGAGTCAGGTATCCCGCATCATGGGCTCCTTCCTCTGTAGAATTATTCAGGATGGTTGCACTGCCCAGCTGAACCCATTTGGTCTGATTGATCTGATCGCGCTGCAAACTCAGGGAGGAATTCAGTTCAATTGATTTCAGGACTTTGATCTTGTTAAATTTAAGAACCAGGTTATTGCTCAGAGCCATTCTATTGTATTCAGACCTGTATTTATCTACTTTCTGATATCCTGCATCGGGATCTGCCTTTTGGTTATCGAATGAAGTTCCATAATCGAAGCTGCTGCTCAGGTTCAGATTCGCGAAGTCTTTTTCCCATATTTTATTCAATCGCAGGGAAGTATTGATGCGTTTAAAATTTTCAAAACGATCTCTGGGATCTGACATAGAATTGAGGTAATCTAGGTCCACATTCAGGCTCATCTTATTTTCCGGAAAAAAGAAGCCCTTTCCGACATAAGCCAGTTTGCTAAAACCATCCGCTTTAAACCGGGCTTCAAGTGCGCGCCCTCCTTGTTTTCGGGTAATTTTAACCAGACCACTGGTCAGATCACCATATTGAACAGAAGGAATCCCCCTCACAATCTCGAGGCTTTCAATCTGATCAGTGGAAAGCGTCCGCATGTCTACCCCTTTCCCGGTAATGTTTCTTCTGGTATTCAAATCAGACTTCGCGTCAAAACCTGCAGTGTACTGCATATTGGCACGGGTGCTGAGGGGTGCACCATCTATCAGAAAGGCAGTTCCTAAAGAAGAGATATCGTAATTATCACTGGAAATCCCTACCTGACGTAAACCGATCAGGTTTGCGGCACCAAGATTTGGATCTCTGGAACGGCCGCCTGGAAGCAGTTCCAGCAGGTCTGCGAAACTCGAAGGCTGCAGGTGCTGCATCGCCTTGCGGTTGATGATCGAAGAAGTACTTAATCCTTTTGATTCTGAAGCAGTGATGACAACTTCATTGAGTGCAATCTGCTTTGCTTTCAGGCTGTCTGCCTTATTTTTTAAGGAATCTGTTTTGCCAGAAATGTCCTTTATTTTTTTCTGTTGCGCGAGCACCGGAGAAACCACTACTACTGAGACGATTAGTAAAAACGAATTAAGAAAATAACGACCACCCTGCATGTACACAACTAATTATTAAATAACATGTTTAACTTCATGTTACTATTTAGATAGAATCTAATTAGTCGCAAAAGTAAGATTTATTCTTTAAAAAGGAAGAGTTATTTAAAAAAGGTCTAAATAACAAACTTACAAGAAGCGTGATTTGAATCTATTTAAATGAGTTGATCCCCGCAGGAGGTTCCTTCGGAGATCAACTTCTGGATTAGGATTAGAATTTTCAATTCAGATAATTTGCAAGGCCGATCAACGTTTAATCCATTATTATGGAACAGAATAAGTCGGTGTTGATTGTATTTGGGGGGCTTCCAGGTTCAGGAAAAACTACTTTAGCGAAAGCTTTAGCCAATCATTTGAGTGTGGTGTATTTGCGGATAGACACGATAGAACAATTGTTACCAAAAACCGGGTCCGGTCTGGGGCCTGAAGGCTACCTTATTGCAAATGCCATTGCCAGGGAAAACCTGAAACCGGGTAACATTGTGATTGTTGATTCCGTTAATCCCATTCCGGTGACCCGCGAAATGTGGGAGAAGACGGCCTCAGAAACCAATTCAAAGCTGATCGGGATTGAAGTAAAATGTTCTGATCCTGAAATCCACCGTCAAAGGGTAGAAAACCGCATTGCAGATATCCCGGGCCATCAGTTGCCAACCTGGGATCAGGTCATCAACAGGGAATATGATGCCTGGGAAAGCAAGGATTTCAGCATAGAAACTGCACATGAGACCGTGGAAAGCTCTTTTAAAGAACTCCTGCTGTCTTTAAGTAACATCAATCGAACCGGGCAGGCTTAGCTGTTTTATAAGAAATGTATATACACAAAAAAGTTTTACTTTTACCCTATGAAAATAAGGTGTACCTCTTGTCAGGAGATATTTGATGCCAATAAAGATCAGGAGAAATTCCTGACCTATGCCATAGGAAAAGGGCAGAAACTGGCCATGCTGGATTGCCCCTTATGTTACGGGAGTGTTCCAGTTGATCCGGCCAATCTTCTATCCCATCAACCTCCTCAAAGTCAGGCCACAAAAAAGGGCAAAGAAAAACCTGTTCAATGCCCTGAATGTGCGGATGGCGTACTATCTTATATTGACGATCCTGGAGAGGAAAATTTCTGGGGCTGTGGTGAATGCGGACATGTTATTTTTGACCGTCCGTCTTAATTTCCTGTTCCCACATTAGTTTTCCTTCCTTATTGAAATATTTAATTCCTGTAAATTTCTGTTTATTCCGAAAGCGTGTCCCTTCGGCCTTAGCCATTCCAATTACCAGTTCACCATCTTTTCCCTGAATCACCAAACCCTTTGTATGATCTGCGTGTGCAAAGAGATGTACCGCTTCTCCTTCAGAATCATCCAGACCCACTACCACATTTGCTTTGCCATCGGGAGAGGTATTGACTCCGGCACCACCCAACTCCATCCCCATACCATCGTTCCAGAGCATTCCTGAATTATCAAATATTCTTCTTCCTACATTGGCATCAGCGAGTTGATCGCCGATTAAGACTCTGTCAAAGCCTCCCTCATTCATGACAATCATTCCTATGGCACTGTGCCGGTAACGGCGGTACCACTTCATATACTGTTCCGGATCCTTTTTATATATTCTGCCTGCCATATGTTTGCGAACCAGATTGGTATCTGTCCTGACCCGATATTTTGAGTAAGGAACCGGTGCACCAATCAGAATGCGGTCCTTACCTAAACTGTCTTCAATCACAATCCCTTTTGCTCTGATGATGTTAAAGCTCTCCTTACCTTTAAAAGAAAAGCCAAGTGTGACAAGAAGCAGCAATGTAGCGCAACCTATTAGTGCCACCTTAAGTTTCTGATGTTTTCTTTCCAGCTTTTCCAGCCGGAGAATCAAGTCTTTTTCCATGTTATTAATTTGTTGGTTTAACAAAAGACGTTCTCCGGCTACCAGGTGTTACATCAGCAATGCCACCCGAATTTAAGAGTATACCTCAATCCCGAACTTGCGCAACCAATCGTTTAAAGCGGATTGATATTGAGCTGTTGCGACCGACATGATACGATCTGCTTCTTCACTGGTATCAATTGCATCCTGCCCTGTATGTTCTTTTAACCATTGCAGGTAGTTGTCCCGGCCTTCGCTGCGCTCCTCTTCTTCATCCTCATCACGGTAATAATAAGCCTCTTCCAAACCTACCGAAATCTCGGTATCATAACTAATCAGCTGTAACAATTGACGAAGCCCGCTGGCCACCACGTGTATACCGCCCTCGTCTCCGAACACTACAATCGGGCAAGTTTCAAGATCTGGTTTTATGTGCCAGAAAGCGTAGCTGCTTCCGCCACCTGTGGCTGTAGCAAATTCTGTAAAGGACCTGAGCCATTCCGAATCTTCAGACCAGCTTTTCAATCCATATTTTTCTATGGGATACAAACAAAAGCTGTCAGCAAAATTACCTGCACCTTCCAGCTCCTGAAATTCAAAAAGCTGTTTCAGCAAATCCGGGATTTTATGATCGCCAAATTGTGCCGAGAAGGCCAGCCAGCGGCCTTCTTCTTCTGATTTTTCCAGCTTTTCCATTTCATTGATGATCGCTACCCATAACTTATGAGCCAGGGCCTGTACTTCCTGCGGACCTTCATTGGTCAGGGTCTTTAAATTCCCGTCTTTTTCAAGATAGAAAGGAAATACAAAACCGTCACTATGTACAAAGCTTAAAATGTACTGACCATTGTATTCAATTCTAATGGTATCGCCTCGTGGCTCATTTTCTTCGTTTATATAAGGTTTAAAAATGCATACCTTAAATTCGTCCAGCTCAAATTCAAATCCTTCGTCATCTTCAGGAACGAGTTCAGATTGGATAATCTTTAATAAGTTTTCCGGTGTAAAGTCGTATTTATTCATATTCAATTTTTATTCTCTTCAATCGTTCAAAAACGTCAACTGTTTTCATGGCACGGATGATGCCCGTCATTACTATAGCTCAAAAATAGCACCTTTACAGGATGTAATGCAAGCAAAAGCCTACTACAAAAGGGCTACAACTATAAAAAAACAGGACATCTACCCTATTTTGAGCGATCTGGCTATGGAGAGAAACGAGATACTGAGATTAGCAGTGTACCATCTGATAAATCTGCAGCATATAGGCCGCCTGATTTAAAGCAGAGAAAAACTCATGCCACTCTACCCGGGTAAATACAAGAGAAATATCCACGAGTGGAGAAGGAAAGATGACCACTTCAATTCCATCAGGGTTGTTTTCAATGTAATCATCGAATATAAGGTCCTTCGTTGCTTCGATAAATTTATAGAACTCATCAAATGAGAATGTCATTAAAGCATTTCTATTCCAGATATTGATGACCTTACAGTTTGCACATTGAGTAACGGAAACATCTCCTTCCCTTGAAATTACGATTGGATTGCACATAGAATTGGTCTTAGATGAATAAACAGCACAAATATCTTATTATTTAGAACAGTTCCAAATAAAAGGATATAATAACTTTTCTATGTTCCACTTACCCCGCTCAGCAAATGACCAGTTTTCCATCAAAGATCATGATGATTTTATTCATCTTATTCATTTTTACACAAATACAATAGCTTTAAAGAAAAACAACTTACAGGAATATTTCTCTGTAAACAAACAAAAACAACACAAACAAACAACTAAAAAACAAAGAGTTAACAATTACACCGTAAGGAGAGAAAAACACGCTTTATTATTTCAACCTATCAAAATCAATATTTTGAAAACACCAGTAAATTGCTGAGCTGACAATAAATTTCATGTAATATTTTGAAATAATTAAGCTACATTTAAGATAGTAACCTCCTAAGTTATGACCCTCTCTCTCTTTTTTAGCAGCATCAGCTGCTTTTTATTATTGCTGTTCTCACTGCACTTGTTTTTCGCTAAACGTGGGAATAGACTATTGAATCGCCTGCTTGCCCTACTTTTTCTTTCCAGGTTTGGCCAGATCCTGATCACCTTATTTATTCATTCTGATCACCAAACGTTATTTCCTTTTGTATACCAACTGTTTACTCCTTTATGGTACATCACACCCGCGTGTTTTTATTTATACGTGATCAGTTTCATACAGCGGAACCAGCAGCCGCTTAAGTTTCAATGGCTACATTTTATGCCAGCTATTTTTGCGGTTATCCATATATTTCCCTGGCATTTAAGTAACCCTGTTAACTGGAATTTGATTGCCATTCAGATTGCAGAAAACAAACAGCTGTTCATTACAGAGCGCACAGGATTATTTTCTCCGGTTTTCTATTATTTAGGCAGGCCTGTTCTGGTGATCGTTTATTTATCGGTTACCTGGTATGCGGTATTAAAATCAAAAATTCTGGATAAAAAGACTGAACCCGTCCGCAGAGACTGGTTGTTGTTGTTTCTCAGGATAGGCACTTTCTTTTACCTGGCCGGCTTCCTTTCCCTCGCCTTCTGGAATATAGACAAGCCGTATATCAATACGTTATTCATGATCATAAATGGTATGATCGTACTCATCATTATGGTTTTCGTATTGCATCATCCAAGATTGTTTTACGGTTATCTTTTCGTGTCAGTTAACCTGAACCCTGGACAAAAACATGGGGATACCGAAGCGCCTGCACAGATCAATCAGGCAAAAAAAATGAGTCTTTTACCTGAACAGTTGTTAAAATATTCAATTTCCATGAAAGAAGTCATGGAAATTAAACAACCCTACCTGCTGGAGAATTTTCAGATTGTTGACCTCGCCGGAGAACTCAACATTCCTGTTCACCATTGCTCTTTTGTACTCAATAATCTAATTGGCAAGAATTTCAGAGACTGGATCAACGAATACAGAATCCGCTCTTTCATGGAGCAATACCCCCTCAAATCAGAAAGAATGACGATTGAGTCTGTAGCGCACGAATGTGGATTTAAAAGTACAGCCACATTTTATAACGCATTTAAAAAGGAAACAGGATTAATGCCAACTGCCTATTTCTCTCAAAAAAAGGTTTCCTAAAGACAGTTTTCTTTTACAACCATTCAATGGTTAGACAAGTACAACGCTAAAATCTAACTTTTAGTATACGTAAGCCGATAACTTTATTAATGAAATACTATTCGTTCTGAAATGGTATTTCATTACCAAGTTTAAATTGAACCCTCTTAATTCCTCTCTTATGAAAAAATTTACTTTTACGCTACTGGCATTCTTTTTATTTGTGCTTAACAGTTTCGCACAAACACCACAAAAAATCAATTATCAGGCGGTGATCCGAAACGCCACGGGCCAGCCGGTACCCAGTCAGGCTGTAGGAATGCGGCTGACTATCCAGAATGGCCCTGTAGGCGCTGCGATATATACAGAAACGCAATTGCCTACCACCAATGCATTCGGACTGGTAAATTTACAAATAGGAACAGGAACAGTAGTAACGGGTACATTTGCCCTCATCCCCTGGGCTACAGGAAATAAATACCTCAAAATTGAAGCGGATATCGCAGGTGGATCTGCGTACACCTTGCTGGGTACTGTAGAGCTGGTTAGTGTTCCTTATGCGCTAAACGCCTCAACCGCAATAACCAGCAACGACAACCGCTGGACCGCTGCAGGTGCGAACATTCTGAATAACAATGTCGGCGGTGTCGGAATCGGCCCCGGATCAGGCACTTTTCCTGCAAATGATGCCGTTCTGGACATTTGGTCGACCACTAAAGGAATCCTCATCCCAAGAGTAACCTCAGCAGCAGCAATCTCCTCTCCAAGTGATGGTTTACTAGTGTATCAGACTGGTGGAACCAAAGGTTTTTATTATTCAAAATCCGGGGCATGGGTAAGGATTACAGATGCCAATGATGCTTCAGGAGGTTCAAATGGCGGCGCAATCATTCCTTTCGCATCGGGTATGCCTGTAAGCATGACTACCATTGCCGGTGGATTGGCTGGTACCCCAAGCTTTGTCGGGTTCGGGAGCAGTGCACCCAGTGTTTCCATACTTGGATCCACAATTGATTTGACAGGAGCATCCGGTACACTCCTGAATTTCGCCTTTTCTATGCCAAGAAGTGGAACCATAAAGAGTATGTCTGCTTATTTTAGTACTACGGCAGCTTTATCACTTATAGGCTCAACCGTAACCATAAATGCACAGCTTTATTCAAGTACTTCCCCAGACAACAGCTTTACCGCAGTTCCCGGAGCCTCAGTTACTTTAGCTCCGTCATTATCAGGCATCATATCTATAGGCGCTATATCCAACGGAATTACCACCGGACTTAATATCCCGGTAACTCCCCAGACACGCTTTTTATTGGTATTTTCTACTTCAGCGGCAGGTATCAGTCTGATTACAACTACCGCTGGCTATGCCAGCGCAGGATTAAGCATTGAGTAAATCAGTTCACCAAAATCATTAAACATATCATTATGAGATACCTTAAAACAATTATATTGTTGTGGGTTTCGATTTTGGCTTGCTTAACTGCAAATGCTCAATCTGCGAATAGCCATACAACCAGTTCCGCTGGTGGCACCTTAGTGCTGCCCGGAGGGAATACGATGGGCTTTACCGTTGGAGAAGCGGTGATTCGTACCCTTGGAACAAACCCATTATTTACACAGGGACTACATCAGACCTTACTTACTTTTTCCGTAACAGATGTGAACTCCCCAAACACCGTCACTACTTACAAAGAAGGAGGCGTGGTGCTGGTCACGGTCACATTTGACCAACCTGCCCTGGTCTCAGGAGTTCCTGAACTCGCGCTAAACAGCGGAGGAAAGGGGCTCTATACCTCAGGCTCAGGAACCACGGTACTCACTTTCACTTATACGGTAGCTGCCGGAGAAACTTCCGCAGACCTGGACTATAGTGCCATAGGCTCGCTTACCCTGCCCGGTGGAGCAACCATTCAGAATGGTCTTGGTGCAAATGCGCCCTTAACCCTACCAACGCCAGGTGCTCCTGGCTCATTAGGTGCAAATCAGAATTTCGTTATCGATACCACAGCCCCGAACGCACCTTCAACTCCTGTGTTGGCTGCGGCAAGTGACAGTGGTATACCTACAGATCAGATTACCAATGTCACCCTTCCTGTTTTTACAGGAACCGCCGAAGCGGGATCAACAGTGACCTTATATGATACAGACGGAACTACCGTACTCGGAACCGCTGTCGCCACCGGTGGAATCTGGTCTATTACTTCCACAGCCCTGGCAGAAGGCGTGCATACCATTTCGGCAAAAGCAACAGATGCTGCCGGAAATGTGAGTGTAGCTTCAACAGGACTTCCGGTAACCATAGACCTTACCGCCCCTACCCTGGCCATCACGAGCAACGTACCGCAATTAAAATCAGGGGAAACTGCCACCATCACTTTCACTTTTAGTGAAGACCCGGGAACAACATTTACCTGGGATGGCACCGTTGGCGATGTAGTGGTAACCGGAGGAACACTTGGCGCAATATCAGGCTCAGGTCTGACCCGCACCGCAACCTTTACCCCAACGGCTTCCACCAATGCAGGTACTGCAAGTATTACTGTTGCAGCAGCCACTTATACGGATCTGGCCGGGAATAATGGTACTGCAGGCACTACTCCGGCACTCACCTTTGATACTTCCAATCCGGCAGCACCATCTACACCTGTTCTGGCTACAGCCAGCGATAGCGGCGTATCCAACTCGGATAACATCACTAACGTAACGACTCCTGTATTTACCGGCACAGCCGAAGCAGGATCAACAGTAAATTTATATGATACTGACGGCGTAACGGTAATTGGAACTGGTATTGCTACCGGAGGAAACTGGTCAATCACTGCTACTACCTTAACGCCAGGCGTACATACTGTTACCGCAAAAGCAACTGATGCAGCGGGTAATGTGAGTCCGGCTTCAACAGGTCTTGCAGTCACCATCGATACCACTTCACCTACACTGGCCATTACCAGCAGTGTTCCTCAATTGAAATCAGGAGAAACCGCAACGATCACCTTTACCTTCTCTGAAGATCCGGGGACCACATTCAATTGGGACGGAACTACAGGCGATGTAGTCGTTACAGGTGGCACACTCGCTGCGATTTCAGGCGCAGGTTTAACACGTACAGCAATCTTTACACCAACAGCAGGTACCAACGCAGGTACTGTAAGCATTACTGTCGCAGCGGCTACATATACCGATGCTGCAGGTAACAATGGTGGTGCAGGTACGACTCCTCTGTTAACCTTTGATACTTCAAATCCGGCGTCGCCATCTACACCTGCTCTGGCCTCAGCCAGCGACAGTGGTTTCTCAAATACGGACCACATCACTAATGTCACGATCCCTGTATTTACCGGAACTGCTGAAGCAGGTGCTACAGTAACTTTATACGATACTGACGGAACAACCGTACTTGGAACCGGTATTGCTACCGGTGGGAACTGGTCGATCACTGCTACGACCTTAACACCAGGCATACATACTGTTACTGCAAAAACAACTGATGCAGCAGGCAATGTAAGTCCGGCTTCAACAGGTCTTGCGGTAACGATCGATACCACTTCACCAACACTGGCCATTACCAGCAGTGTTCCTCAATTGAAATCAGGGGAAACCGCAACAATTACCTTTACCTTCTCTGAAGATCCCGGCACTACTTTCGCCTGGAATGGAACTATAGGTGATGTAGTCGTTACAGGTGGTACATTAGCTGCGATATCGGGCACAGGCCTGACCCGCACGGCGACCTTTACCCCAACTGCAGGTACCAACGCAGGCACAGCAAGTATCACTGTGGCAGCAGCCACTTATACGGATATCGCAGGTAACAATGGTGGCGCAGGTACAACTCCTACGTTAACCTTTGATACTTCCAATCCAAATGCACCATCAGCACCTGTACTGGCCTCAGCCAGCGACAGTGGTTTCTCAAATACAGACAACATCACTAATGTGACGATCCCTGTATTTACCGGAACGGCTGAAGCAGGTGCTACAGTAACTTTATACGATACCGACGGAACAACCGTACTTGGAACAGGCATCGCCACTGGCGGAAACTGGTCGATCACTGCTACTACCTTAACACCAGGCGTACATACCCTTACTGCAAAAACAACTGATGCAGCAGGCAATCTGAGTCCGGCTTCAACAGGTCTTGCCGTAACCATCGACACCACTTCACCAACACTGGCCATTACCAGCAATGTACCACAATTGAAATCAGGGGAAACCGCAACAATTACCTTTACCTTCTCTGAAGATCCCGGCACTACTTTCGCCTGGAATGGAACAACAGGTGATGTAGTCGTTACTGGTGGTACATTAGCAGCGATATCAGGCGTAGGTTTAACACGTACAGCAATCTTTACCCCAACTGCAGGTACCAACGCAGGCACAGCTAGCATCACCGTGGCAGCAGCCACTTATACGGACATTGCAGGTAACAATGGCGGCGCGGGAACTACTCCGTCACTGACCTTTGACACTTCAAATCCTGCTGCTCCATCGGCACCGGTTCTGGCAGCGGCCAGCGATAGTGGCGTATCCAACTCGGATAACATCACCAACGTAATCACTCCTGTAT
Organism: Pedobacter caeni; assembly: GCF_900129215.1. Taxonomy (GTDB): domain Bacteria; phylum Bacteroidota; class Bacteroidia; order Sphingobacteriales; family Sphingobacteriaceae; genus Pedobacter; species Pedobacter caeni. Next base: position 1,328,956 of record NZ_FQUQ01000001.1, read on the forward strand.
TTACCGGAACAGCCGAAGCAGGATCGACAGTAAATTTATATGATACTGACGGCGTAACGGTAATTGGAACTGGTATTGCTACCGGAGGAAGCTGGTCAATCACGGCGACTACCTTAACACCAGGTGTACACACCCTTACTGCAAAAGCAACAGATGCAGCAGGCAATGTGAGTCCAGCTTCCACAGGTCTTGCAGTCACCATCGATACCACTTCACCTACACTGGCCATTACCAGCAATGTTCCTCAATTGAAATCAGGGGAAACCGCAACAATTACCTTTACCTTCTCTGAAGATCCTGGAACCACATTCAATTGGGACGGAACTACAGGTGATGTAGTCGTTACCGGTGGCACACTCGCTGCGATTTCAGGCGCAGGTTTAACACGTACCGCAATCTTTACCCCAACAGCAGGTACCAATGCCGGTACCGTAAGTATAACGGTAGCAGCGGCTACGTATACGGATGCTGCAGGTAACAATGGTGGCGCAGGTACAACTCCTCCTTTAACCTTTGATACTTCCAATCCAAATGCACCATCTCCACCTGTACTGGCCTCAGCCAGCGACAGTGGTTTTTCAAATACAGACCAAATCACTAATGTGACGATCCCTGTATTTACCGGAACGGCTGAAGCAGGTGCTACAGTAACTTTATACGATACCGACGGAACAACCGTACTTGGAACCGGTATTGCTACCGGTGGAAACTGGTCGATCACTGCTACTACCTTAACACCAGGCGTACATACTGTTACCGCAAAAACAACTGATGCAGCAGGCAATGTAAGTCCGGCTTCAACAGGTCTTGCCGTAACGATCGATACCACTTCACCTACACTGGCCATTACCAGCAGTGTTCCTCAATTGAAATCAGGGGAAACCGCAACGATTACCTTTACCTTCTCTGAAGATCCCGGCACTACTTTCGCCTGGAATGGAACAACAGGTGATGTAGTCGTTACTGGTGGTACATTAGCTGCGATATCGGGCACAGGCCTGACCCGCACAGCGACCTTTACCCCAACTGCAGCTACCAACGAAGGTACAGCAAGTATCACTGTGGCAGCAGCCACTTATACGGACATTGCAGGTAACAATGGTGGCGCAGGTACAACTCCTCCGTTAACCTTTGACACTTCCAATCCAAATGCACCATCAGCACCTGTACTGGCCTCAGCCAGCGACAGTGGTTTCTCAAATACAGACAACATCACTAATGTGACGATCCCTGTATTTACCGGAACTGCTGAAGCAGGTGCTACTGTAACTTTATACGATACCGACGGAACAACCGTACTTGGAACAGGCATCGCCACTGGTGGAAACTGGTCGATTACTGCAACTACCTTAACACCAGGTGTACATACTGTTACTGCTAAAGCAACAGATGCATCGGGTAATGTAAGTCCGGTTTCCACAGGTCTTGCGGTAACCATAGACACCACTATTCCGGTGATCAGCAGTATCGCCCTGGCAGATCCGAATCCTACCCTGGCCACGAGTGTGCGCTATAAGGTAACCTTCTCGGAAAGCGTATCTGATGTACAGGTGACAGACTTTAGCATTGCGACAACTGGTACTGCCGGAACAATCGCAGGCGTCACCACAGCAGACAACACCGTTTACACGGTAACCGTCAATGCCATCACCGGTAGCGGGACCATCGGACTGAACCTGAACAATGCAGGAACAGGAATTGCCGATATTGCCGGAAACAACATTGCAACCGGTCTGACAGGTGATTTCTATACGTTTGACCATACCGTACCAACCCTAAGCGCGGTAAATATCACATCAAACAACAGCAATCCGATCTTCGCGAAAGTTGGCAATACCGCTACCCTGACCTTTACAGCCAGTGAGACTTTACAAACTCCGGTAGTCAGCATTGCGGGCCATGTGGTAACTCCAACAGCTACAGGCAATAACTGGACGGCCAACTACACCTTTACTTCAGCAGACAGCGAAGGATTGGTAGCCTACAACATTGCCTTTAGTGATCTGATCGGAAACCCGGGTGTCCCTGTTTCCACAGGAACAGGAAGTGTGACCTTCGACCGTACCACGCCAACTTTAAGCGCGGTAAACATTGCATCCGACAATGCCAATCCACTCTTTGGGAAGGTTGGTAACAACATTACCTTAACCTTTACTTCCAGTGAAGCGTTACAGATTCCAGTGGTCAGCATCGCAGGTCATACGGTAATCCCAACCGCAGTTGGAAACAACTGGACAGCAACCTATCCCCTTGCATCTACCGACGCAGAAGGTTTGGTTCCTTACCAAATCGCTTTCAGTGATCTGGCAGGAAATGCAGGAACTCCGGTTTCTACAGGTACAGGCAGCGTCACCTTTGATAAATCTACGCCGACCTTGTCTGCGGTAGAAATTTCATCGAACAATGCCCTTCCTTTTCTTGCTATCGTTGGCAATACTGCAACGCTGACCTTTACCGCCAGTGAGCCACTGCAAACACCAATAGTAACGATCGCAGGTCATACGGTAACACCAACAGTTTCAGGAAACAACTGGACAGCCACTTACACCTTCACTTCAACAGATACGGAAGGCCTGGTTGCTTACAACATCGCTTTCAGTGACCTTTCCGGAAATGCGGGTACCCCGGTTTCCACAGGTGCAGGCAGCGTGACATTCGATAAATCTGTACCGACCCTGTCTGCGGTAAATATTGTTTCAGACCATGCCAATCCTACCCTGGCAAAAGTTGGCAATACCGCAACCTTAACCTTTACCGCAAGCGAAGTGCTGCAAACCCCGGTGGTTACCATCGCGGGCCATACAGTAACGCCAACAGCTACGGGCAACAACTGGACCGCCAGCTATACCTTCACTTCATCAGATGCAGAAGGATTAGTGGCCTACAACATTGCTTTCAGCGATTTGGCAAACAATGCAGGAACTCCGGTATCTACAGGCACCGGATCTGTAACATTTGACAAATCTGCACCAGTCTTAACTGCGGTAAACATTGTTTCTGATTATACGGTTCCTACCCTTGCCAAAACAGGCAACACGGCTACCCTGACCTTTACGGCCAGCGAAACCTTGCAGACACCTGTGGTAACGATCGCTGGTCATACGGTAACGCCTACAGCCACAGGCAATAACTGGACGGCTACTTACACCTTTACTTCAACAGATCCGGAAGGTCTGGTTGCCTACAACATCGTTTTCAGTGACCTTACAGGCAATGCAGGAACTCCGGTTTCTACAGGTACCGGCTCAGTAACCTTCGACCGTACTGCCCCTGCAATTCCTGCGGGCCTTATCGCCGCTTCGGGTGATACACAGCTCATCCTGAACTGGGCGGCTAATTCAGAGCCTGATCTGGCAAAATACAGGATTCTTTACGGAACCAGTCCATCGCCAACCACCGTCCTTGCTGATGTTCCGGCTGGAACAACAACCTTTACGAATGTGGGATTAATCAATGGTACGACTTATTACTACCGCATTCAGGCTTTGGATCAGGCTGGCAATGTCAGTGCCTTAAGTGCGGATGTATCTGCGGTTCCCAAAGGCAGTCAGACCATTACTTTCAATGCAATAGCCACAAAAACTTATGGAGATGCCTCCTTTAGTTTGGGGAATGTAAATTCATCTGCTGGTCTTCCGATCCAATATACAGCCACAAATACTGCTATCGTTTCCATTGCAGGCAATATGGCCACGATCTTGAAATCCGGAAGTACCACCATCACGGCAAGTCAGCCGGGCAACGGAAGCGTCAATGCAGCGGCCAATGTACAGCAGACATTAACGGTTAACAATGCAACGCTAACCATCGTCAACAACAGTCGCTCTAAAGTATACGGTGATGTACTGACCAATACCGACTTTACCGGAAACATCACCGGGCTTCAAAACGGCGATAATATCCTCGTTACCAGAAGCAGCACCGGTGCCTTGGCAACTGCTGCAGGAGGCCAGACCTACCCAATCGTTGCTACATTAGCAGATCCAGGGAACAAACTGGCTAACTATACCGTTAACAACCCGGATGGCACGCTGACGATCACGCAAAAAACGCTGACCATCACCGCCAAAAACCTGAACAAGACTTATGGTGAGGCCCTGATTTTTACCGGCAGCGAGTTTACAGCAACCGGTCTGATCAATGGAAATACCATCACTTCGTTAAGCTTCAGCAGTCCGGGTGCCGCAGCAACGGCAAGCGTTGCAGGCTCTGATTATGACATCATTCCTTCAGCAGCCATAGGAACAGGCCTGGGGAATTACAGTTTTGCTTATGCCAATGGCAAGCTAACCGTAAACAGAAAAGCCCTGACCATCACCGCTGATCCTCAGGTTAAATTTCTGGGTGATGCAAATCCTCCGTTAACCGCAAGCTATGTTGGTTTGGCAAATGGAGAAAGCAGCTCAGTGCTGACAACGCTCCCGTCTTTAAGCACTACCGCAACCACCAATAGTCCGGCAGGCACCTACGACATCAACATCAGTGGTGCTGTGGCCGCCAACTACGCCATCAGTTATCAGAAAGGAACACTGACCATCAAGACCGATGTGCCTACCAGCATCAGCCTTGCCAGTGTACCACTATACGAAAATACTGCTTTGGGAACCTCTGCAGGAACACTCAGCAGTACTTCTGATCGCCCGGCCACTACCTTTACCTACTCCCTGGTAACAGGTGCAGGTGATACAGACAATGGAATGTTTGCGATAAGCGGCAATAAACTACTCAGCAATGCAGCGCTGGATTTTGAAAGCAAATCCATTTTCAAAGTAAGGGTTCGTTCTACTACACAAAACAACACTTCGCTGGACAAAGAGCTGACGATTAACCTAAGTGATGTGAACGAGGCCCCTACGCTTGCGGCAATCGGTAACCAGACCCTCTGTGCAACCACTGCTACACAAACCGTTAACCTTACAGGAATCAGTGCAGGTCCGGAAAGCGGTCAGATTGCAAAACTAACTGTTACCAGTACCAACTCCAGTCTGTTTGAATCCTTAAAAGTATCCGGTAGCGCTGCTACAGGAACCTTAACCTACAAACTGAGAAGCGGAGCTGCGGGCACCGCCACAGTTACGGTAATGGTGAAAGACGATGGAGGTACAGAAAATGGTGGTATCGATACCGAAACCCGTTCATTCGTCCTGACGGTCAACAGCACGCCAATCGTAACGATCAGCAGCAACCAGGGGAATCAGGTGAGCAAAGGCGCAACAGTGCAGCTTACTGCAAGTGGCGGAACAAATTACGTATGGTCAAACAGCAGCGGCATTCTGACTGGTCTTAACTCAGCAACGCTAACGGTAAGACCACGTGAAACCACCACCTATACAGTAACCGCAACGAATGCCAACGGTTGTTCACAAACACAAACCTTTACCCTGGGCGTACTGGATGATCTTGCCCTCATCAAGGGAACCAATATCCTGAGTCCTAACGGCGATGGTTTTAATGATAAATGGATCATAGATAACATTGATTTCTATCCGAATAATGAAGTGAAGGTTTTTGATAAGGCCGGAAGGATCCTGTACACCAAAAAAGGATACGACAACAGCTGGGATGCCATGCTGAACGGACGGCCTTTAGATGAAGGAACCTATTATTACATCATAGACTTTGGAACGAACAGGCTTAAATTCAGAGGCTTTATTACTGTTATCAGAGAAAATTAATAATTAAGGAGCCTGCATTACCCATTCAAAGGAATGCAGGCTTCATAACCATTACGAAGAGACATGAAAATCATACACAAAATAGGTTTACTGATTGCTTTCACCGCTTCAGTAAACACAGCAAAAGCGCAGTTAAATCCCTTGTCTGCTCAGTACTATATCAATCAGTATGTGATCAATCCGGCCTTTGCGGGTTATACCGGAGGTATAAAAATCAATGGCTCCTATCGCAAACTCTGGGACAATGTGCCGGGTGCTCCTGTAACCCAGAGCCTTACTGCGGATTATGGCTTTAAGAGGGTTGGTATTGGCTTGAACGTAAACAATGAAAGTGCCGGTCTGCAAAGACAAACGCGGGTATTGGCCACCTATGCTTACCACCTCAGGCTAAATGAGAAAAATGATGCACTTCATTTCGGGCTCTCCTTAGGGATCTTATCTCAACGCCTGGAAGACACAGATCTTTACGGAAATCCCAATGACCCGCTCGTTGGGCAATACAATAACCGTAAAAATTACCTGGACGGAGATTTTGGAATCGCCTACACCGGCAACAGGTTAACGGTACAGGCTTCCATCCCCAACCTCAAAACTTTTCTGAAAAAAGAGACCATTAAGCTGGCCGACGTAGCGACTTTCTACTCAGCAGTGAGCTACAGATTTCCAATCAGTCAGGGTCCCGATGGTTTTGATGCAGAACCCAAAGTTGTTTACCGTGGTGTAAAAGGACATGATAACATCTGGGATGGCGGTGTTCAGGTTGGAATGGCCAACAGGCAGGTCTTTGCAATGGTGATGTACCATAGCTCTGAAAGTGCAACTTTTGGATTAGGCATGGATTACAAAAGCAAATACCTGATCAGTGGAACGTATACTACACAAACTTCTGCACTAAGTGCTTATACCAACGGTAGTTTTGAGCTGAATCTGAGGCTAAGCCTGGGTAAATAACAAGTACGCCGGTAAATAACAAATAAAGGTCATAAAGGGCTTTACCTTTTATGACCTTTATTTACCAATCTCCTGTTGTTTGTTTTTAGGCAAACTATTAAATACCAGCTCATAAGAGTGGTCAATGAGCTCATTCAATTCCTTTCTGGTCAGACGACCATCCATGAATACCGTATTCCAATGTTTCTTGTTCATGTGAAAACCTGGTATGATTTCATCGTATTGTTCCCTCAATTCAACGGCTCGTTCGGGATCGCATTTGGCATTAAAACGGTTGCCGGTTACCAGGCTGGTCAACAGGAAAACTTTATCTCCGACTTTAAAAACCAGGGTATCTTCGCCAAAAGGAAAACCCTCGGCAGCACCCGGTTTTTCTAAACAATAGTCCCTTAATTCTTCTATATTCATATCTGCTATCAAATATAAGGATTAAGGTAATTTCAGGAAACAGTTTTTATCCGGGATTTTCCTCGATGAAGAAGACCTGATCAATTGATACCCCAAGCATCTCTGCTATTTTCATTGCCAGTCCTTGCGAAGGCAATGCCCGTCCGCTCTCCAAACTACGAAATCTGTATGAGGTGATATCGAGTAGTTTTGCAAATTCAGCCTGGGTTAGATTTTTCTCCCTTCGAAAGATCCTTATGCGATTTTTCATCATGAAACTTCTCATCATCAAATATATCGACATACTGAGTTAAACAAGATATAGACATCGGTTTTAAGGCAAAATGAATAAAATGAACAGTTAAGTTATCTTATTCTATTGTACTTTCTCAAACTATCAAGGAGCCCGTTAACTGATCTTTATGCTTCTGTATACACTTCTTTTACTTTTGCTGCAGGTGGTTTGTGTTTCCAGCGGCGGTGGCTCCACAACCAGTAAGCTGGTGCTTCTTTGATCATTTCCTCAAGAAAGCGTGTTTGAAGCAAGGTAATTTCAAATTCAGCAGTTTCGGCCGGGTTTAAACAAATCGGAACACAATCCACTTCATAATAGCCACGTTTGAGGTAGTTTATTTTCAGATAAAAAACCGGCCTGTTGCTTTTCTTTGCTATTTTTTCAATGCCCAGCTGGATAGAAGTTTCCTGATTTAAGAAGGTAGTCCAGTAATTGGATTCCCCATTGGAAGGCGCCTGGTCACTACCAAAAGTAAACATGCTGGTGGTATTCTTTGTAGTCTGTATAGTTCTTAGGGTTTGACGCATGGAGACCATACGGTTCCCGAATCTGCTCCTCATCTGCAAAAACCAATTGTCAAAAACAGGGTTACTCAAAGGCTTATAAATAGGGTAATGATCCCCAGCAGAAAACTCCAGCCCAATGCCCATACATACCCACTCATAATTGCCAAAATGTGCAGAGCAGAAAAGTACACTCTCATTATTCTGCAAATAAGCATTTACCAGATCCGCATTTTTAAACTTTACCCGTTTTTTGAGTTCCTTTTCAGAGATGCTCTTCATTTTCACAATTTCAACGACGAGCGAAGCCAGGAACTTGTAATACTTCTTTTCAATAACGTTAATTTCAGCATCACTCTTTTCAGGGAATGAAAGCTTCAGGTTTCCCCTCACTACCGCTCTGCGGTAACCAAAAACATGATAAACCAGCACGTACAACAGATCTGCCAGTCTATACAGGATAAACATGGGTAAGAGAGAAATGGAGGTCAGTAAAAATATACCAAGGCTGGAGAAACCCTTTCTAGTCATTTTGATTGATTTATCGTGCAAAATTAAACTGTGAGTCAATATTAATTGCCACACAATTGTTAGATTTTTACATTTACAAATTGTTACAGAAAAAAAAGATGGCCCCACCATCGCATAAAAGTCCAGTACACCTCTTCCAGATCAAAAAAAATCCTGTTTAGATCCGTTTCAGATGTGTTATATATCTGTTATCCTTCAATTGACCATCATTTAACGATTAACAAAAGGTTGATAGGTCTATGATTGGTCTGACAGACCTTTTAACCATGTTTTCGAAATCAAATGACCGTTTGTTTTAGGATAACGCATATGAATACCATGTGAAAAACATTTCGTAAATTGTTTTTAATCAATTCAATCACTTACTTAAATAAATTAAAAATGGGAACATTAATAAATGGGTTATTTGGCGGATTCCATGGTAGAGTCGGCAACCTGGTAGGTTATACCTTAAAAGGTAAACATGTCATCAGAATGATAGGCAAAAGCGAAAAACCACTTACTCCGGCAAGAAAAGCAAATTGCCAGAAGATGACAGTGGTCAATGAAATCCTAAACCCTTCAATTCATGCGATCCGTGCAGGATTCCGCCTTGCGGTTGTCGGAACGGACAGAAACGAATACAATGAAGCCGTTTCTTACAATAAAAAGAATGCCCTTCAGGGTGAATATCCAAACATTAGTCTGGACTACAGCAAAGTATTAATGAGCATGGGAACACTGCCTGTGGCGGTGAATGCTTCGATCAGCCAGAATGAGGAGAAAATCACCTTTAACTGGGACATATCGGACATTCCGATGAGTCAGTATCATAATGACCGGGCGATGCTCGTGATCTATTTTCCTGATTTAAAAGATACCTGTTACCAATTGATCGGGGCAAAAAGAGTTGAGGGTAAAGATGTGCTCACTATCGATCCGGCGTATATCAACAAACGCATGGAAGCCTATATCTCTTTTGCCAGACAGGATGGCAGAGCAGTCTCCAATAGCGTACATGTGGGCTCTTTGAACTTAGATCGCAAAGTAGAAACTGCAGGCAATAACACACTGGAAACTAAAGATAGTTCTGAATTTGTCCTTCAACTTCAGGATGAACTTAAACAAAAAGCATCCGGTGACTGGGAGTTAAAACTCAGTCAGAACGATGCCCGCATTGCTGAACTCAGGATCAACTCCCCTGCTAATGAACAAGTGGATATAAAAGAAACGCTGTCTCTTTTATTTAAAAAAGCAAAAATTAACCGCCTTGTTGTGAGTATAAACACAGGAAACAAGGAAATGATCAACTTATTAAAAGATCTTGGTTTTAGAAAGGAAGGTTATTTTATTGAAAACCGGTTTGTAAATGGTGAATGGATCAATGAATATCAATTTGCAATTTTAAAATCGGAATGGGAGCTGTTAAACTAATCGTTTAACAAGGGAATTTTGGCTCTTTTTACCGGGTATTGTATACCAGAAGACCTACATGATCTACTCTGGAGGGAATTTCTATGGATTTATTGTAGGTAGTTCTTTAAAATTGGACCATCCATCTAATTTGGTTAAATATTGTTTCACCCGATCATGCAAGAACGCATCAATAATCAGCATTCCAAAAAACATTCCGATCAAACCAAGCGCCAACCCCTTGTAGTAATTCTTCGTGAAGACAAAATAAAGCACAGCTGAAATCACCATTAATACTGCCCATACAGATTTTGAAAGACCATAACTTTTATCCTCTGTTTTGGCCCTTGTAAGCTCATGCTTCATGGTTTTCTCAGGATCTTTGCGAAACTGCGTTTCAATCTGGACCAAAGCCTTTGGTCTGCTTAAAAGTAAGTAGCTTCCATAGCCCAGATTCATGACCAACAATAAACCAACCGGGATCAGCATGCCCTGCAGAAGTGTATTACTGCTTCTCATGATGCCTATCAGAACTGGCAACAGCAGCACAATTGCGGTTCCTACCATCATCTTTCCCTGAGTGACATCCCCTTTTACCCAGATCTGTAGTTGTTGAATAAAGTCCATTAAATCGAAGTTATATTTCTGATGTGGTTAAGCCAAACTTTTGTTTAAAGGAAAAATAAAAATGCGACAAGTTCTCAAATCCTAAATCCAGATAAATATCAGCAGGTTTTTGTTTCTTATGTTTAATCCTGTAAAAGGCCTCATCAAGACGCTTATCCCGTAGCCATTGCTTTGGCGTGGTACCGAATGTTTTAGAAAAATCCCGTTTAAAGCTCGACATGCTCCGGCCGGTAAGTTTAGCAAACGATGCTGTAGAGACATTGAACATATAGTTATGGTTCATAAATTCTTCCAGATCTATTTTGTAAGGTTCAGAAAAGTCAAAGAGGATATGTTTAAAATCAGGGTTGCTTTGCAGTAGTAATTCGATCGCTTCCCTGATTTTTAAATCTGCCAAACGAGGTGTTGCTTCTTTCTTCTTATTAAGATATGGCGTAAGTGAAATGAAATAATTTTGCAGGAAATCATCAGGTTCAAAAAACAACTTCTGTTTGCCATCATACCTCTTCTTTACTGCAATTTTGTTTTCAATTGCGTATTGTTGCAAGGTTTCTTTGTCGAGCGTAATGGAAACAAACTGGTATTTCCCTGTTTTGGAAGGATACTTAATGGTCCGGATCAATTGGTTTTTCCTCACCAGCACAATTGTATTTTCAGGAATGACCGTATTGCCATCTGCATGGAAAGCATGCGTTTCGCCTGATAGCTGAAAGCCTAAAAAATGTTCGGGAATAAACTCTTCATGCCCTCTATGTTTTTCAAAGACACAGGAATACACCAACCTGTCAAAAATTATTTCACGCTTTCCTTCCATAATACAAGTATCTTAAATCTTTAAGAAAGTACAACATTTCCTGCACTTGCAATTTCTTTATCCTGTTCTGGTGATCCACCAGACGAGGCGATGGCTCCAATGATATTGCCTTCTTTATTTTTGATCAGCACACCACCTGCAATCGTTAGTAATCCATCGTTAGTGTTCAGCATTCCATAACCATGCACATCCGCCCCTGCGACAATGGTTCCCATCACCTCGCTGTCTACACCAAACATCACTGCCGTTCTTGCTTTTTTCAGGGCGAATTCTATAACCCCGTAAACACTGTCCAATCTTGCAAAAGCCACCAGATGCCCGCCTGTATCTACTACAGCCAGACTTACGGGAATGTTTAATGATTTCGCTTTTTCTGCAGCAGCATTCAAGGCTTTCGCTGCTTCATTATATGTTATGTTCATTTTTTGTTTTGATTTGTAATAAAAAAGCACAGATTTCCCCGTGCTTTTGTAATTTGTTTTAGCTTTTTGCAGTCCAGGCTTCTACCTGCAATTGTTTCACAAAATCTTCGGTTTCTTTCGGATGTACGTTTCTAAAGTTTGAATTTTCATCCAATGCCACATCAACAATACAATCTGCCATTGACTGGGGATCTAACTGGTGGGCTAATGATTCGGTTGTACCGTCAAAAACTGAAGCTGGTGTAAAATTGGTTTCAGGATCGTACCAACGGGAAATGGTATCCACCCCACGATCGTTAAAACCGGTACCAAAAACACCAGGATTACAGGTTGCAATCTTGATATTGAATGATGCCAGTTCTGTTCTTAAACCTTCGGCTATTGATTCCATTGCATGTTTTGAGGCACAATAAGCAGCAACATAAGGCACGGTCCATAAACCACCCATAGAAGTCGTAAATACAATTTTGCCCGCTTTCTTCTGGTCTACAAACTTTTTGATGAAACCTTGCGCCAGTTCCAGTCCACCAAACACATTCACGTCAAACATAGAACGGATCAGGTCTAAAGGCTGCTCTGCTATTGGTCCGCCTTCCATGATTCCTGCATTGCTGATCAGGATATCAATATCGTATTTTTGGTGGATATAGGCGATGTCACGGGAATTGGTCACATCCAGTTTGTCGACAATAAGTTCTATTCCCTGCGCTTTCGCTTCTCTTATTAAGTCGCTCATTTGGGGATAAACCTGTGCGGTAGCAATTACCTTATGTCCTTTTTTTGCCAGATCAAATGCAGCGATTTTCCCAAAACCACTTGCGGCTCCTGTAATTAAAATTGTCTTGCTCATTTTTTATAGTTTAAATGTTGTAGCACAAAATTGCGCTAATCAGATATACTATTTATTGCTCTGAAGCCCAATTTTATGTTGGTCCGAGGTTCAGATACTTTCTCTTTTTGTACCCGCACAAAACCTCCTGGTAATAGTGATCCTGATAAATAGGGATCTTTTCATCTTCATTGTTTTTAGTTTGATCAACCCGGAAAGGATTCTGAATTTAGGGCTTCATACGCATGTCGCATTTTTTTGAAATTCCAGGTACAAAAAACAACATTAGAAAAATAATTATCATCGTTGATCGCTTCATACGGTGTTAATATAACTAGATTAGCTGTTAATATAATCCAACAAAATATGAGAAAAATAGATCTTGTGTCTGATTTTCAGAAAAAAACTTTCGTACAAATTCGGGAGGCTTACTTCAGAGAACGTAATGAATCCGGGGAGTTGGTATTTGAGGTTGAGTTTTGGTCATCATATTTCACATTGATCTTAGATCTGTTTTATCCAGACTATAGAGAGCTCCCCATTGAAAGTACCATACATAAGTACCACTCCTCCAATCAATATGATGAAGACACCTGGGGTGATGAGAACAATGGGGAGGTGGAAATTGACCGTCTTGAAGAATTCTATGGTCACATGAAATCTATCGTCCTTCCAGAGAGTTTGGGTGCGCAAGAAGTATACAATGCCATTATTGAAATCTGTGAATCGGCAATTAAGAATAAAAATAAACTCTACTTTATTGCTGATTATTGAAACCCCCAACGTTCACAAATATTACGGCAGACTTCATTTATCCCCGACGATCCATTAAATTCAATATCAATGACCACACTCAACTATTTTCTCTTCGATTATGACGGAACGCTCTGTCACACCCACAACACCATTAACCAGGCGATTGCAGAAACCTTCAGGGAATACCAGCTTGCGGTTCCGGAAGAACAACTGAGGTTAGCAGCCATTGGTTCAGGAATCACCATCAGCGAAGCCATGATCCACATGCATCCCGAAGGCAGGACATTACCTTCAGAGCAGGTTAAAGCCATGGTAAATTCCTACAGAGCCATTTACAATGACATCGATGCCCAATATACCACCCTGTTTGAGGGCGCGACTGCAATTTTATCTGGTCTGAAAGAGAAAAACAAAACTGTAGTTGTGCTCAGTAATAAAGGCTTTCAGAGCGTCAGCAATTCCTTAAAGTTTTTCCATCTTGAAGCGTATACAGACCTGTTGATTGCAGATGGTAGTCCGCTGATGCAAAACCTCAATATGAAACCCGCCCCCGACAGTTATCTATCCGTTATAAAAAAACAGTTCCAGATTCAAAACGACAGCGAAGTGATCATGACCGGAGATACCTATTCAGATCTTTTGTTCGCGAAAAACAGTGGAATAAAATCATGCTGGGCTTCTTATGGATATGGAGATGAAGATGCCTGCAAGAGCCTGAACCCTGATTACCTGATTGATCATCTTGCAGACTTCCATAAAATCGTAACCTGTTTTTAACCTGAAACAGGCTGGGAATATGCTTGTTTTAAGAATTCTTTTACGGTAGTTGGTTTCCTTCCCAGTAAATCTTCTAAATCTGTTTTTTCCGGAAGCAGTTCCCCCTGTCTGATGGCTTCTGCAAAGCCGGCAATTGCATCCACAAAATCTGGGGGTACGCCGTTCATCACCAGTGCGTCCTTGTAAAAACCAAGGTCAGGGCTGATATAGCTGATCTTTTTACCGAAAACTTCTGTCAATATTTTGGCAATATCTTTAAAAGAGACCTGATCGCTGTTAGACATTGAATATTCTTTGTTTTCATGCCCTTCAGTCGCCAGAATATTGGCAGCAACTTCTGCCATCTCACTTCTCAGAGCGGGACCTGCTTTCGTTTCACCTGCCGGATAAAACACTCCTGTTTCCCTGACTTTATCACCAAGGATAACGGGTACAAAATCCAGATACAGCGGGTTTCTTAATATCGTGTAGGGAATACCACTTTCCTTAATTACTTTTTCAGTATAAAGGTGAGAAGCCAACAGCATGATCAAAGGAGATGATGAAGTCTCATTTTTACGTTCTACACTTGTGTATACCACATGTTTAACTCCCGATTCTTTTGCTGCATTTACGACATTATCGTGTTGCTCCGACCGCAGGTTGTGATCCGTTCCCGATACCAGTAATAGTTTATCAATTTCCTGAAATGCATCAACCAGTGATTGATAATTATCGTAATCACCTATTTTTACAGTGATCCCCTTCTCTTTTAGCTCCTGCCCTTTTTCAGGGCTTCTTATCAATGCAACGATATTCCCGGCTGCGATTCCCTTTTTCAACAGAAAATCAATCGTATGTTTTCCGAAGGCTCCTGAAGCTCCGGTTATTAATATCTTCTCTTTATACATATGTTTGTTTTGTTAACTTTTCGTTTCCCTAATCACATTTACCATCCGGAGCGCAACGCTGTCCTTCTATCACCTTCAGTTTGACTTCAGGATTCACTTTTCGCCATTCTATAAATGTATTCTCCAATGTTTCCAGAAAGATCTGGCTTTCCTGAGCTCCTGAAATGGCAGATTTGTGATCAAACACAAAAAAAGGACACCGCGTACACCAACCTGTTGCGCTTCGTAAATGTCTTTTTTTACGTCATTGGCAAAACTTCCGTTTTCCAAAGCAGTTTTCAGAGCAGTGCCATCCAAACCGATGTCTATACCAAATTGAACCAGCATTCCATCATCGTCAATGTTCTTCCCTTCCGTAAAATATGACCTGAACAAGATTTCTTCGGCTTCATCCTGCTTACCATACCTTTTTGCAAAATGGATAAACCGGTGTGCTTTTAAAGTATTTGCAGGGATTGCCCGATCAAGATTATAAACAAGTCCAACCTGTTTTGCCAATTGAACCACATGATTGTTCATCGAGCTGGCCTGTTCCAGGCTCATCCCCTTTTGTTCAGCCAAAAACTCATTCAGGCTTTTATCCGGCGATGTCTTGATTTCTGGTATCAGCTGATAGCTTTTCCATTCCACCTGTATTTCATCTTTGTGAGAAAACCGGGCCAGAGCCGATTCAAATTTCCTTTTTCCAATGTAACAGAATGGACACATGATATCGCTCCAAATCTCTATTTTCATTTTATCTTTCATCGTTCTGTTTTTATTAGACAAAGATACCTTACCTTTGCTATACTTTAGTAAGCACTATACTAAAGTATACCGGTATACTTTGGTATAGTATTGGAATAAACAGCAGAAAATGAGCAAATTATTAAAATTAGAAGAGGTAAAAAAGTGCCCGGCGGAATTCGTATTGGCGGTAAATGACACCTTGAATGTATTAAGTGGTAAGTGGAAGTTGCCGATAATAGGCACTTTACTTTTTGGAAGAAAACGCTTTAAGGAAATACAAAATGGAATCCCCAGGATCACGCCACGTATGCTGTCTAAGGAGCTGAAAGATCTGGAAGTTAATGGAATTGTCACCCGTACGGTCTATAACACAATACCGGTTACGGTAGAGTATGAACTGACCACCTCGGGAAGCTCACTTGATCCTGTTATGGATGCCATGATCACCTGGGGTCTGGAACATCGTAAAAGGGTTATTGGCAATACCAATTCCTTATAGAAAGCTATCGCGAAAAGCTCCCGGTGATTGCCCTGCCGTTTTACCGAAAACACGGAGAAAATATCTATAATCGTTAAATCCTAACTTTTCCGCAATTGCTTTCAATGATAAACTGGAATATATGATGAGTCGCTGGGCTTCTTTGATGACTTCCTTTTGTATGACATCGGTAACTGTATATCCGGTTACCTTCTTAACCACGTCATTCAGGTAGCCGGTAGTGATGTTCATCTCCATTGCGAAATCAGAGGGCTTCTTTATGACAGTATCCTTTCTTAACAATTGCCAAAAAGTTTTGGCCATATTTATCTGACGGGCCGAATGCTGTACCAGCTTCTTGTTTTCACTGGATGAATAAATGGAAGAAATTTCATACACAAATGCCAGCAATAAGGACTGCAGGGTTTGTTTCCTAAAGATACTCCCCCGGCCGTTTTGATATACATAATTAATTGTCCCAAGCATATTCCTGATTAATTCGGCCTGACTAACGGACAAATCCATTGTGATGATTTCAGCCAGGAACTGGTCCAGTAATGTTCTGGCTTTTTCACCTATCAGGGTATCATCGAAAAACAAAATCCATCCTTCACAATCTGTCCTGGATATAAATTGATGTATTTGCCCCGGATAGGACATAAACACCGTATCAGGAGTTAATATGACCTTATTAAAATCTACCAGAATTTCCATCTCCCCCTTTTCGACCAAAATGCAGAAATAATGTTCATGTCTGTGAGGCAGAGAAATCTCATGAGGAGCTATAAAAGATTCCTGAGTTCCTATCCTTCCGATGTTCATGCCGGAAAAAGATTCTGTAATGGTATGGATGGGTATCTTTTTGCTTTTAGTCATATTTTTCTCTTTTACGCTCCGGTGATGTGTTCTTCCTGAACTCCGATTAATAAAACATCGGATAAGATCAGGTCATTCCTTCCCTCTACCCATTGCAGGATGTCTGGTGCAAGACTTTTATCAATCATATGAAAAGTGACCCTATGTGCCTTCAACGTTGCAAGTGTAATGCCGAGGGCAATTTCAAGCTGATGCTGTTGCCATTGGCGTAATATAGCGGGTTTTGATAATTCCTGAAGTTTTAAAGTAATAAAATCATCCTGCAAAAGGCAGTCCATTGTTAAATATTCCTGGCTTTTCCGTAAATAATCCTCCAGATCACTAAAGCTATAATCGTCCCAGATGAACATTGCGATAAACCGCCCGCCTTTGAATTCAAAGGCCGGAAATTCCATGACCGAATAAGGCGCCAAACCATAGGAGCCTGAGATCTTCCTGATGTTCTCCATAATGACATCAAACAAAGAATTCACACGATTGATCATCAACAACTTACCTTGTTTTCAATCCCTGTCTTTTTACTGTCTGTTAACAGCTGTACCAGCAATTCAAATTTCTTTTGGTAATTCGGACTGATCCTGCCTTCCTCATCATAAATTTCATTACGAACGGCAGGCACAAAAAAAGGCAATGTCCAGGCACGGAGTGATCTGGCCACTGCATCCATCGCATTAATCCCCTGAATGGCATATCCACCATCTGCCCAGCAGACCAATCCAACAACCTTTCCGGTTAGATAAGGTCCCCATGACTCCCGACTGATTTCCAGCCAGTCAAGACTATTTTTCATCGCACCTGTCATGCCCCCATGATACAGCGGGCTCAGCCAGATATGAAGGTCCGATTTACGGAATTCATGGACCATTAGCTCAACGGATTTTGGGGTCTCAGGCAATGTGGCATCAAAAAAGGGAACATGTGCATCTGCGAGATTAAAGACGGTAGCCGTGATGCCTTTCTCTTCCAGATGTTGCTTTAAGTAGGTACTTATGCTATTTGCTGTACTCTGACTCCTGCGATCCAGGGAACCATTAAAAATAAGAATACTCATCTTTTGCTAAGTTTAATATCTACAAAAGTCAGTTGTAACTTAACAAGATTAGATGATGATCAGAGGGAATATGTGGACGAATCACGTTTTTCGCCTATTTTGCCGTGATGATTCTGTTATTGTCCCCGATCGGGTTCAGGAAAAGCATTTTCATTCTCCATAGAAAAAATCACACTTGTAATTTTCCATTCATTTTTAATTTTAACCAATCCCCAGGATTCTTTCCCCCACAGCCCTTTTTTACCACCTGCCCAAAAACTAAAGTCGAACGTGATCGAAGCAATGTTACCATCGGTATCCATATTGACGTTGTAAAACTTTTCTTCTTTAACCGATCCCTGAGTAGTGCTTCTAAACCAGGATTTGTAATCTGCTGTTTTATAGTTTAAAGCATTTGCATCTTTTTCCGTTCTTTTTTGTTGCGTGTTATCTTTGTATACTCCTACCCAGGTTACCTGTCCATCATAAAATAAATTATACATACTTGTACTGTCTTTAGCTTTTAAGCTGGACATAAAAGTGTCTAAAACTTTTTGCAGTTCGATTTTGTGCGGGTTCTGTTCAGTTTCATTTTGGGAATACGCGAGGTGATACCCTGAAAGAAAGAGGACAATAGTGACTAGGATACTTTTCATGGTTTTTCTTCTTTACACTAAAATAAAGGAATAGCATATTCCGAAAAATAAAGTAGACGATCCCGAACTTAATGCCTACAGAAAGGTGTAAATAATAGACAAACATGGCATCTTATTCCGCTATTTTTTTATCTTCATATCTTAACCTGCATGCACTGTACCCTTAGTTTACCGTTCTGTTTTGAACATTAACTTTTAGGCAACAGGCTGGTTAAAAAACAGAAATAAATACAAATTTCCAACGATGCTGGTAAAAAAAACAATTTCAATAAAAGGGATCTTAGAATTTTCAGGTCATCATTTGTACTGGTTGATTGCGTACATGTCGATCATTGCAGTCTTGTATAAGATCGTTGGCTGGCACTGGATTTCCATTCCCTGGCTTCCGGTATCACTGGTTGGTACTGCGGTGGCCTTTTATGTAGGTTTCAAGAATAACCAATCTTACGACAGGGTCTGGGAAGCGCGGAAAATATGGGGTGCCATTGTCAACAGCAGCCGAAGCTGGGGAATATTGGTAAACTCTTATATCCGCAGCAACCGGTACAGCCTTGAGGAGATCAGGGAGATCAAAACAAAATTAATTTACCGGCATATTGCCTGGTTGTATACTTTAAGGGAACAGTTGTTAGTACCTACCCAATGGGAGCACATCAGTTTACAACACCATTTTGGAAAAATTGCCCGCCAGCGAAGAGCACAGCAAGGGATTGGTCAGTTTACAGATTTTTTAACCGAAAAGCAGCAGAAAAACTATTTTGCTGAGGAAGCGGAATGGGCATCTGCAGCCAATAAAGCGACACAAATGATCAATTTGCAATCCCTGGACTTAGCTGAGCTGGAAGAAAAAGAAATCCTGCATATGCGCCGACAATTGGATATGCAGAAAGTGCTGATGGATTTTTACGATCATCAAGGCAGAGCTGAGCGCATCAAAAAGTTTCCGCTTCCCCGTCAATATGCCAGTCTGAGCTTTATTTTTAACTGCATCTTTATCTTCCTTGCACCTTTGGGGGTTGTTGCTGAGTTCGCAAAATTGGGCGATGCAGGTGTCTGGCTCATGATTCCATTTGGCACAATTGTAGGCTGGATTTATGTGGTCATGGAACTGATCGGTGATTATTCAGAAAATCCATTTGAAGGATTGGGAACAGATGTGCCCATGTTATCTATATGCCGGACTATTGAGATTGATTTATTGCAAATACTGGGGGAAGCAGATCTTCCAAAACCAATTCAGCCTGTTAATGATATTTTGATGTAAAGAATTTAACCTATGCATACCCTTCTACCTTTTCTGCTGGCAATGATCGCTGCAATTGTGCTATTGAATATGTGGGCCGCCAAGCTTAAGATTGCCTATCCTATTTTATTGGTCGTTGCAGGATTGCTGGTTAGTTTTATTCCCGGGTTGCCGGCGGTAAAGATCAATCCTGACCTTATCTTTTTTATTTTTCTTCCTCCCCTGCTCTTTGCAGCTGCCTGGTCCATTTCTTTTAAAGAGATGAAAAAATGGTGGCGTATTATTGGCAGCTTTGCTTTCCTGGTGGTATTCTTTACGGCACTTTCTGTTGCTTTAGTGACCAATCATCTGATTCCCGGATTTACCATTGCTTTAGGTTTTTTACTGGGTGGTATTGTATCACCCCCAGACGCGGTAAGTACCGGAGCGATTACCAGTTTTGTAAAGATTCCCAGATCTACCTCGGCGGTACTGGAAGGAGAAAGCCTATTGAATGATGCTTCCTCACTTATTATCTTTCGTTTTGCCCTGGTCGCAGTTGGCACAGGCCAGTTTGTATGGCAGGAGGCTGCACTTAGTTTCCTTTGGATGGTAATTGGTGGTGTTGCCATTGGTTTATTGCTGGGCTGGATATTTGTGCAGGCACATAAACGATTGCCAACAGATGCACCTTCAGATATCGTATTTACCCTCATTGAGCCATATTTTATTTACTGGGTAGCAGAACAGGTCCACAGTTCAGGTGTAATGGCGGTGGTAAGCGGTGGTTTATATATGTCTGCAAGAAGGTTAACTTTCCTGAACAGCGCCAGCCGCATCAAGGGGCATAGCGTATGGGAAAGCTTTATTTTCGTCTTGAACGGAATTGTTTTCCTGATTATCGGCCTGGAATTACCTGAAATTGTAGATGGACTGCGGTCAAAAGGCATTCCTTTAAGCACTGCCATTGGCTATGGTTTACTGGTCACAGGCGTGCTGATAGCTGCCCGGATCATCAGTTCGTATGCAGCGATGACGGCCACCTTGATTTTCCGTCCCAGTGTGGCACCCCGTGCGAGTTCCGGATTAATGCGGATCACCATGCCACTATTGCTTGGCTGGACTGGAATGCGGGGTGTGGTATCATTAGCAGCGGCATTGGCTATACCTGTTACCTTAGCTGATGGCACTGCATTTCCATACCGAAACCTGATCTTGTTTATCACTTTTGTGGTGATATTGCTTACCCTGGTTGTGCAGGGACTTACACTCCCTTATTTCATAAAACGTATCGGTTCATTTGGTGGAATTATGAATGAAGAGGCAGAGGAACAGGCGAGACGCAAAATGAAGCAAGGTTTGAAACAACATGCCTATCAGTACCTTAAAAACAAGTACGATAATGAACTAAAAGGCCATGCAGGCATGGAAAAGATCATGAAGCATTGGGAAGAAAAAACACAGGCAGCAGATGACAGCTGGATGAATGAAGAAATGAAAGTTATCTTTGTTGGCTTGCTCGATAGCCAGCGGGAGTATTTATCAGAACTCAATAAAGATGTTTCGGTTGATGAAGAGATCATTCGTCAGCAATTGTATCAGATCGACCTGGAAGAAGAAAGACTAAAAATCATATGAACAGTTCCTACACCACAACCCTTGTCCCGCTAACAGCAGAAGATAAACAAGTAATTAAAAAAGCAATAAGTACCTATTACAAGCCAAATATCATTCTCTTACCATTGCTGGTCGTATGCTTCTTTTTTGGAATATGGTATTTACTTTTTTGGCTAGCCCTTGTGATCTGGTATAATATTTCTGCTTTTTCCAGCATTAAAAAAAATGAACGGTCCCTGGATCAACCGAAAATGATACTCACTGGTAAAATCACCAAAAAAGAGCCACCTGGCGAGGAGATGGTCATTTTTTTGGGAGGGGAAAGATTTGACATCACTTACGCAAATGTGACCTTCCCCCTGGAGGTAGATGACCTGGTTGCCATTCATTATTCGCAATTCGATGACAAAAAAAGAGGAGAGCTTCTTAGCGTAGAAAAAAAGGAATAAAATAACCGGCCAAAGAAATACACTCACCAATCACATGGGAAATAAACGCAATTGAAGCCATAGTACCTTAGTAAATTGATGATATCTTCCACATCGAAGAAATCTCCCTCCACCCGGAGAATTCTGTCTTCATCCTCTTGATCTATTGAAACCGTGAATCCCTGATATGCTCCTGATAATAGCTGAATAATTTTCATTGCATCTCTGCGGAATTCAGCATTTGTTTTAAAAACTGCTACCATAATCTTTTATTTATCGTTTTTTTCCAAAAAGAGAAAGTGGGTTAAATGAAACACCTACGTTAAAGTAGAATGACGGATCTGGTTTCATTTCATATATATGATCTTCAAACGAACTCTCCTTCCTGAAAACTCTTCCATTATTGGTTAATTTCGCTCCCGACTTTGCAGTGAATATAAAGTGCTTGCCTAGTGCATGCTCATAAACCACTCCCGGATTGATGTCCAGTTGGCGGTATTCATATTTTTGGTTGGTACCCTCTAAATTGTACATATAAAGGAGGGTTTGATCCATTTCCATGCCTACAGAGAATCTGCCATTCTTCCTGAAAACGAATTTCCTGAGGTACATACTTCTTGGCAATACGACATCTGCAATCCAGCCATTATTGAATTTATGTTCGTAAGTGAATGTTGGGATGGCCGGGATCTGAGACGCAGGATCAATATTAATCACAAACCCAACGGTCATTCTTGTCCTTTGATTTGCTTTTAATAGCATTGTGGCGGTAAACATTCCCTTAACGCGTTCAAAATGTTTGTCGCTCCCGTCGAGCAGGATGGTCGAAGAATAAAACGCAGGCTTTTTAAATAACGTTGAAAAATAGCTGAAGCTCAGTCCTGAAAAAAGGTAATGAAAGTCATCTTTGAAAATGGTTTTTTCAGGCTGTTCAGGCTGCATGATTTCGGCCTCAACCGAGGTCCCTCTGTAACCCACCGTTGCCCCCAGAAGCCAGGATTTTCTTTTAATAAAATTGAAATTAGCGCTTACTTTCATCTGTTGAAACTTCGTAACCCTACTCTCCGGAAGGCTGCCGTTTCCATGTTCAGGTTTGAAGTTGTAAGGAGAAGTATTGGAAAATTCGAAATTTAAAGGTCGGATGATGGCAAAGTTGTCTGTAACAACGGCCACTACCCGTTTGGGGAAATTCAACGTATCTTTTTTAACCTTTGAAGTACTATCAGTATTTTGGGCAAGACAGTCAACCGATAATGCCAGCATGCATAGAATCACAATTATTCTTGATATCATATTTATTGTTTATTTTAAAATTTAATGGTAAAATGAATGGGTAACACGCTGCAAAAGAATACATAATCCCAATCCGTATTTTTGTTTTTATACGAAAGCAGCTACATTTTATACTAAAGAGATCCGAGCTGATTTTTGATATAAGAAAAGCAGGGTTTGGTATAATTTACAAACCATAGGTAGCCAATTGTAGTACCTTTGGATGGACAAGAATTAGTATGAAAAAATACCTGGAAATCAAGAATATCGGACTACAGCAGTTTATTGTGGACAAACGGTTTAGCTTTTTGCGTCACGCACTGCTACTGATCGTCACATTTGTGGTCATCTTTAGTTCTAGTTCACAAAATGAATATTCGGGGGCTTTAAAATTTTATAGGCTACTACTGATCTACGCGGTATTGATCACCATGTGTTATATCAATACATATATACTGGTTCCGCTATTTTTCTTCAAAGCAAAGTATGTATACTATTTGGCCTCGCTCTCTTTATTGGTGATTTTATGTCTGCTTTTGATGAAAAATCTGTTTAGTGGCGCGCTGGCTTTCGGCAAAGTGTTAACAGCTCATGCCCATTTTGGAGAAATCAGAGGACTGAATGAGGGTTTTTTCATCATGGTATCTATCACATTAATCACTACGATGATCAAGTTATTTCAACGCTGGACCATAGATAACGAACGAATCTCTGAGTTAAAAACCATGGCGTTAAGAATGGAACTTAACGAGTTAAAAAATCAGATCAACCCTCATTTTCTTTTCAACATGTTAAATGGTATAAAGGCACTGGTACGCAGCGATCCTGAAAAGGCTAACCTCATCATTATGAAACTTTCTGAGTTCCTGAGGTACCAGATTTATGAGAATAATGAGGAGAAAACACCATTGAAATCAGAAATCACCTTTTTGTCCAACTTCCTCAGTCTGGAAATGATGAGAAGGGATAAATTGTCTATCGAGATTAAGACTCCGGAGCAGCCGGGAGTACTGAATGGTATTTATATACCTCCTAACCTATTTACCACTTTTGTAGAGAATGCGGTGAAACACAGTGTTGATATTAGTGGTGGAGAATCTTTTATCCGCATCAAAATAGCGCTTTCAGGAAATCAGCTCCATTTCTCTTGTGCAAACTCAAAAGACCCTGAATTTATGCCTTCAGATAAAAAAAACAGCGGATTGGGGCTTGCAAATATTAAACGCAGACTTGAACTACTCTACCAGGAAGACCATTCTTTAGATGTAGATTCCACTAAAAATCAGTTTAACATCACCTTAATTATACCAATATGAACTGTATCATTGTAGACGACGAGCCCTTAGCCAGACAAGAAATGCAGGCACTGATTAAGGAGGTCTCCAATATTGAAATTTTGGGAGAATTTTCCAACGCCCGGGCAGCTCTTGATTTTCTGAGCACAAATGATACTGATCTGATCTTTTTGGATATCGAAATGCCCATGGTCTCCGGAATTGAGTTTGCCGGATTATTGCCAGCTCCAACATTGGTCATCTTTACAACCGCCTATCCGCAATATGCCCTGAAGAGCTATGAACTGGATGCAATTGATTACCTCCTTAAACCTGTAGATACATTCAGGCTGGATAAAGCAATAAAAAAGGCAGAATTGTACAAAAGTCTGCTTTCAAATCACCCTGAACAAAATACCCTTGAGGGAAACACAGCAGATTTTCTTCTGATTAAATCAGACAGAAGATTTCACAAGATAAAATACAACGACATCAGGTTTATAGAAGGCTTGAAAGATTATGTCGTCATCCATATGGCCAATCAGAAGCTGATCACGGCCATGAACCTGAAAACTTTCCACCAAAAAATCCCTCAGGACCTTTTTATACGGGTCAGTAAATCCTACATCGTAAACAAAAACTGCATAGAATCTTTTGACCACCACACCATTTATCTGAATGGAAACGATCTGCCATTAGGTGAATTTTATAAGAAAGAGTTCTTTAGTTTGTTTTCAGGAGGAACAATTTCTGCAGACAGGGAGATCAGCTAAAGCCATTGGTCTTTTATTGATCCCTTTTCAGGTCAAAAAAATCGCTGAAATAAATATTTTCAATAACCCAGTTACCATCTTTCCTATAACATCTGCTGGCATTAACAATAGTTCCACCGAGTAAATTTCCATTAAGTTTTGATTCCTTTCTGATTTCAAGTGTATCCCATTTCAATACCAGTTTTATTTCATAATCAGTGAATGCAGATCGTTCCAGTAATATCAGTTTATTCTTTACATACTTATAACTGATGCGATTCTTTCTATCAGTTATCGTAGCATTTACTGACGCATATTGAGGATCATAACTCTCCAGGAGAAACAATGTATCCATCTCTTTTTTCAGAAATTCAGCCTGACTAGTCTTATAAACCTTCGTTCTTGCTTTCAGCTTGAGGAGTTCTACCGTAACTGGAGTTTTATCTTTAACCCTTCCCTGCCTGAGGTACATTTCATTTGAAATAACCGGAAAATTTAAATCTCTTGAACAACCTGGAATTGTAAAGAGCAATGTTCCCATTAAAGCCAATGCAACGATAGGTAAAAAGCGAAGGCCAGCAGGTGAATCTGTTTTTTTAATGGTCATTGAGTTCTTTTTCCGGGATCAATCATTAGCAAGGCCAATCTCATTTATTAATCAAATAATTAAGGTATTCTTCTTGTATCATTCCGTCATTTACAAAATGATCTATTTCAGCACCATATTTATCTAATGAAAAATTAATCACTTCATCTGGTGTATTAAAAGTATCTAACAAACCATAAGGCTCGTCCGGATCAACTACCGTAAAATCCGAGATATCAAGATTATCTACACCTCCCTGATCATAACACTCTATATACAGAAGATTATATTCTTCCTTTTGTGAATATATACGAAGCCATTTGAGAACTCTGCCGTCATCACTGTCATAGTGCCCTAACCACTGCTCTACTGCTTTCCCAACATTGAGTTTAGCCTTTAGTTGTTCCCTTGTCAGGTAATTATTCATGTATTATTCTTTAATTCTCTTTTATCTCTTCTCTTTTTCTATCAAAAGTAGCGTTTAATTACATCCGATTTCAGGAAGACATAATTGAGGCGGAAGTCCGCCCATTATAGAGATACCCAGTTTCTTCTTTTCCAGTTGAAAGAAAAGAACATTTTTCTGGATAAATATCGGTAAATCTCCGGGCATGGATAACCGATAATCCATGATACTATTTTGTCTATCATCGATAAATACCACTTCGCTCCTACCTCTAGGAGATAACATTTCTCCGATTCCCCATATGGTGAAGTTCGTGATGATGTGATAAGATTTTTTGGTTTTGAGATCCTTTAACCGGCCCAAATATTTTATTTCGGTTTTTGAACTCCTATCCCTGATTTTTTGCAACTGATTAATCTTACCTGAATTGATGAATTTCTTATAAAACTTTAATTTCTCCTTATCAAGAGCGGCGTTCTTTTTGAGTAAAATTTCGCTCATTTCCTCTTTAAAAGATAAAGTATCATAGACTACATCTATTCTTTTTGACTTATCATTCTGTGCACTTTGTACCTGGCTTTTAGCACTCTGACTGCAAGCCACAACAAAAAAAACTGTAAAAACAGAGAGATAACCTAAAGCCATTTTCATCTGGTGTTATGACTGATCTTCTCCAAACAACGCAGCAATCCTGCGCTCTGCCTCTTCCATTGAAATTCCATCATAATAATCCCTGACAAACGGATGGTCAGTACCCTGATGGGGAATAACGTCTGGTCGTTGATTGCCTTTTCTCGTTTCCACATTCATTGGAATTGAATTGCTAAAATCATAATCCGGCAGCCAGTTTGACAACCATCCAAAGTAAACCACTTCATGGTTTTCATTGTTAAAATTCTCATTGTAATCTAGGAAACTGGATTCACTCAGTGAAACCCAAACACCATAATCCAACCCGTCACAACTTCCGGTTACTTTCTGAGTCAGTGTAACCCGTATAAAAAAGTCAGTCCGATCCGGATATTCAATGACGCAAAAATCTTCGTTAAGCTCAGTTTGTCCGTATTGTTTTTCTTCCTCACTGAGCCCGGCATAACTGGCAGGGCAAGGAAAAGCAAGCGCAGGCCATTCGTAATGTTCTTTGCCACATGATGAGCAAATGAAAGTGTTTAGAGAATTCATAATTGCCCCAAAATTAATCTTTTCACCCTAATTCAGTAAAATAAGAAGAACTAAAGTTAAAGCCCCCAGTTAATTTTGTGGTCAGATTTCTCCATGGCCTGAACAATAAGGTCTCTGGGGTCGCCATAAAAACCTGATGCAAAGATTTCCTCAACAATTTCAACTTTGCCATTGGCCAGGCATAAAATACAACGGGCAAGCTGGGCAGGTCCAACATTTAAACTTGCTGTAAATAATGAGCACATTTTTTCAGTGACATAGTTTTTGTCAGCATCACTGGCAAATGTCTGTTCAATGGTCGTAATGATGTCTTCTGGCAATGTCATTTTTATACTTTCTTTTTGACCATATTCATTTATGTTAACCAAAGGTTATTCATTTCTTAAGGCATCCACCGCATTCGCCTTCGCCACTTTTACAGATTGAATGCTTACTGTTAACAGCGCAATAATAAGTGAAAGACCCGCCGCCAGCACAAAGGGAAATATGGATATTGCTACCCTGAAATCAAATGACGACAACCATTTATTGATCACCACATAAGCCAGAGGAAAGGCAATAAGATTAGCAATGATCACCAATTTTATGAAATCTCTGTTGAGCAAGGCCAGAATACTATAAGTATTTGCGCCAAGCACCTTACGAATGCTGATTTCTTTTTTACGTTGTTCTGCCATATATAAAGCCAGGCCGAGTAAGCCCAGACAAGAAATAAATATCGCAAAACCTCCAAACCAATTAGACAAGGTACCCAACAGCTTCTCCTGGGCAAACTTTTTATCAAATGATTCGTCTAAAAATGTACGGTCCACAGGGAATTCAGGATTCATTGCTTTAACAATATTGTCTATTTCGGACAATGAGGCACTGATGTTCTGAGCCTCCTTTAACCTTACCAGAACAACTTCCGCTTTGAATTTACTGATTGGATGGAAAAGCATGGGCATTACCTTTTGGTAAGCAGATAAGGATACAAAATCTTTCATGACCCCAATAATGGTAACCGGCTTATCCCAGAATTTAATGGTTGTTCCTACCGGGTTTTTAAGCCCCATGGCTTTTACCGCAGCTTCATTAACCATTACACTATTGGAATCGGCATATTTGTCTGAAAATTCGCGCCCTGCTGCCATCACTGTACCCATCGTTTTAACAAAATCATACCCCGAGGACCTATAATTAAACATGATGTTTTCATTTGGACTTTTCCCGCTCCAGGTCACATCCATGGTATTCCTGCTGTCCAGATTGATATCATCATTAAAGAAAGTCACATGGCTGGCAACTCCTGATTTTAGCAATTGCTCTTTTAACAGCTCCAATTTTTTCTGGTCGCCCAGACTTCCCTTTACGGCAATCTGGATCAGGTTATCTTTGTTATATCCAATAGGTTTATTTTTGATATAGTTGAGTTGCTGATAAATAACAACCGTACATATAATGAGACAGGCCGCAAATACAAACTGGAAAACGACCAATACTTTACGTACGGGAAATGAGGACCCTGCTTTTACGGCAAAGCCTTTCAACGCCCTGACAGGCTCAAATGAAGACAGGTAAAATGCGGGATAGCTCCCGGCCAGGAAGCCGGTAAAAATGATCAGCGTGAAAAGTGCCAGCCAGAATTTCCAGTTCTGGTATTCGACAATGAGGCTCACGTTCAACAGGTTGTTAAAATAAGGCAGGCTTATTTCTACCAGAATAAAAGCCAGCACTGTACCCAATAAGGAAAGTAACACGCTTTCGAACATAAACTGAACCATCAATGATTTCCGGCTTGAGCCTATCGCCTTGCGAACACCAACTTCTTTAGCTCTTTTCCCTGATTTAGCAGTGGTTAAGTTCATGAAATTGATACAGGCAATTAACAGGATGCAGAATGCAAGAATGAGAAAGATCCTGAGCTGATCGATTTTACCTCCGATTGATTTCCCATTTTCGAATTCACTGTACAAATGCAGTTTGCTCAATGGGTGGAGTATGGCTTCGGAAGTGGTTGTTTTATCATTACGCAGATAAATTCCCTTAATAGCTGCACTTGCCTTATCAAAGAGATCGTTATTTTGTAGCTGCACCAGGGTTAAATAAGAATTATCACCCCAATTGGTCTTTTTTAATTCAGGCATTATTTTTTCTGCAAACACCCAGGGTAAGAGGTAATCAAACTGAATACTGTTGTTCGGTGCTACATCTTCAATTATGGCTTCTACTTTTAAGGATTCGCTGTTGTCGAATTTTACGATTTTATTAATTGGATCTTCGTTACCAAACAGGCTCTTAGCCAGAGTTTCAGTTAGGATAACGGTGTTTACTTCCTGCAGAACCGCATTTGGATTTCCCTTTACAAATTTATAATCGAGTATTTTTAAGAAAGCCGGATCTGCATAGCGAGCCTTCTTTTTAAATTTCTTTTCACCATTGCTGATTAACTGTGGTCCCATCGATGCCGAGCGCGAGGCAAGGGCCACACCCGGTATTTTAGCGCTTACTTCGGCCGCCATAGCGCCGGGAGTTACGTCGACACTGAAGATCTTACCATCTGACTTGATGTTATTATAAACCACATAGGTGTTTTCCTGATTACTAAACTGCCTGTCGTAACTCCATTCGTAGTTTACATAAAGCAATAAAACCATACAGCTGGCCAAACCAATCCCTAAGCCACCCACATTGATTAATGTAAATCCTTTGTTTTTCCAAAGATTCCGGAACGCGATTTTAAAGTTTAATGTAAACATCTGCTGCGATTAAAATTGATATGAGGCCAATATTCAAAGCCTGTGCCAAAGCAAAAATACCACGCAAAACACTAATAATAAGCCAATTAAAATAAAAACAAGCGAACACTGTTCATTATCGGACTATTAATACACAGAATCGAACAGTAGGAAAGGAATGTCTGTTACTCCAGGTATTTTGCTGAAGACATTGCCTCGATGTTTTAAAGGTATACCTTTATGAAGAATACGGCTGTGATCAGGAAATTAAAAATAACGATCCCCCTCCGCAGTTTAACAGGGTCCATCTTTTTCGTATACTTTGCCCCAAAGTAACCACCCAAAATGGTTGCGACCAACATCACACTGGTTTCGGGCCATGCCACTTTTCCTGCAATTATAAACAAGGTCACGGCTATCGCATTAGCAATGCTCACAAACAATGTTTTATTGGCGTTAATCACTTTGATATCCGAAAGGCCGAATAAGCTCCACACGGCCATCATCATAATTCCAACGGCTCCACCAAAATAACCGCCATAGATCCCTAGCAGAAACTGCCCGCTAAGTACGATGCCGCTCCCGATATGGATTTTTTTCCGTAATTGATTTCCCAGTTGTTTGCCGAAAGCAAAGGCAAGTGCCCCCGTTAGCAACAGCCAGGGTACGAGCATACTAAAACTGGCGGAAGAGGTATTTAAGAGCAACAATGCCCCCAAACAACCACCTGCAAAGGTAAGCAGGATCATCAGGCGCATAGAGACATTCGGAAAAGGTTTGATAAATTCTTTGTACTCCCAGGCACTGACCAGGCTTCCGGGAAACAGAGCCACTGTACTTGAGGCATTGGCTGAAACTGCAGGAACCCCTGCATACAACATTGCAGGGAACGTAATAAATGAACCACCGCCCGCAGCGGCATTCATTGCTCCTGCAACCAGGCCGGCAAAGAAAATCAGAATCAGACTACTCATACACAGATTATTAAATCCTTTCTACTAATTTGCTAAATAAATGATGGAATTCATTTAATATTATTGTCTTATGGAAAAAAGGAAGGCATTGCATCCTAAAACAAAAGTCCTATGAAATTGACGATACTTTCTGTCCTGTGCATCCTGACCAGCTTTTCCAGAGCGGTGGCCAGCGAATGTTACCACTACCACACCTCTTCAAAATATTCGGCAATGATCGCAAAGGGAAAACCCGTACTACAGGTACGTGTGATAGATCCAAATGGGAGCAGCATTGCCGAAGAGCGCATCTTTTCCATTCAGCTGTCCTGCAAAAGTATCAGTATTGTTTCCACATATGGCGAGGACATTCTTTTACTGGCCGATGATACGTATTACCTGATGTCGAATCGCCCGGCCTATGATCAGAAAGAAATAACGCCTTTGAAAATTTCGGAAAAGAGAAACATAGAACAGGTTTTACAAACCAATATCCTCCGCATAAAAGGACAATGGTTCTATTTTCAGCGTAATCCATCATCCGGAAAACTAAATAAAACACTGATCAGCACCTTCCCCGGTCGCCCGGTGATCCTTGCTCATTTCGGGAACAGGAAGTTCCTGCTTAAAGATCAGAAACAAGTCTGGACCTTTGAATTGGGAGATAAAAAAGCAGTTAGATTTCCCGGTCTGAATGCTGCATCTGTTCAATGTTTTAAAGCAGGTAACAATGATGAAAAATACTTCCTTACTGATGGGAACCGTTTCTACATTATGGATGTGGGCGTATTGGATAAGACAGATATTACCCAAAGCCTTTTATCATTAGGTGCTAAAAAACCTTTCAAAATCAAAGAACTTGCCATCAATTGGCTGAATGCATTTGCAGACCTGGGAGACGGGCACATTTGGTGTTATATCGAGGCAGGATTGGGCCTTGAAGACGGCACCAACGCTTATCTTTATCCTTTAAAGGCCAAATGGTCAGGTCCTCAGCATCAGCTGATTTCCAAAAATGGGAAAGTATATTATAATGGCTGGGAAGCGATAAATGATTTCCCGGCCCTCAACCTCTCTCAGGTAAAACAAGCCCAATCTCTTGAAATTACCGCTTCGGGACTTTATTTCGATGGCCTTCAATATTATAACTGTGATTACAATACACAAAAACTAAGTCCTGTGAACTGGCTGAACAATAAAGCCCGGTTTATATCGGGAATAACCTCTTACCAGCACGGAACTGAGGCTTTCTTCGACGACGGGCAGAAAATCTTGACTGCCGGCCCTGAAGGTACTGCAAGGAGAATTATCCCACATAAATCTCCAATAAAAAACCTCAAACTTGCCTACGCCGTTGATGATAAACTACTCATCGAAAACAAAATTATTCCCAATATGGCTAAGCCTGAATCTATGGCGTATATTGGCTCAACGGTAGATGTAATTCAGGGCTGTGATGGCGGCCGGGGACAGGTCCCTGTAGTGATCAAATACAATTATTTTTTCAGAGACAGCAATGCAGTCTATGTTTACCAATCCGGAGCAAAGGCATTGCGAAAACTGGAAAGATTGTCGCCGGATCAGTTAAAACCCAATGACTATGTGCAAATGCGAAGTGCCCTTAAATAAAGATCCCCATTGAGTCTGACCATTCAGAAGCGAGCCACTTTACCGAGCTTTGATTGATCAAAGAGATCCATGAATTGAGGGTTTTCCAATTCTATTTGCCTGATCACAACTTTACTTTCAAAATCTTTGGGTAGTTTGAACTTCCGCCTTAAAAATAGCGTTAGTGTATCTTTGGTTTGCTTATAAAATACCTCCTGAAGTCCCTCTAAAATGTAATCATTTTCAGAATCCCGGTCAATTGAAGTCCATTTGCTTCGTGATAAGGACATGATCTGTTTATCTCCGGAAATGCCCCAATTGTCCTTTTTTAAATAAAGTACCTCCTTCAGCTCAGGAAAGCTAATCTCTCTGGTTGTCGATGGTACCATTTCGTAAGCATAGAAAACCGAACTTAATATACACAGTACACCGATTAGCAGGGCTCCAATAAAGAATACATATTTCATAATCAATCAGCTGCTGTCTAAAGTACTAAATATTTTCAAAAACCGGCAGTAAGCAAACATCATACATTCATACCTGCAAGAAATCTCCCAACACGTGCATTGATTTCATCCGGGAACTCTCCATTAATTGCATGTGAAGCCTTTGGCCAAATCTCAGCTTCCACCTTGCTGGAAAGGCTTTTTGCAAAGGCTAAAGCTTTAACTGAATCATGTACAATGCTTTTACCGGCAAAAATAACCAGGATGGGCGGCCGGATCCCATTTAATTCTTCTACCGTAAACTGTTTAGGTGCGGGCGTTTTGATCGCAAAATCTTTTAATCCGATTGAAATCAGCAGGGAGGTGGAGTTTTCAGGGTCAACCTCAGCTCCTCCGGAAATCCAGCTAAATGATTTTTTACGCCAGGATTCAGGAATAAAGGGAAGGGTGGAAATCAATGAAAACAGAATGATCTTCAGAGAAAATGGAGCAAATACCAATGCGGGGTCCAGCAAAATAATGGATGCAATGTATTTTTGATAATGGACGGCATAATTTACAGCAGACCATCCGCCAAAAGAAACACCTAACAAGTGCACCTGCTCTACCTCTAGTTCGGTGATGACCTCTTCCACCCAATCGGCCTGCTGATGGTTATTTTTGATAGGACTGGTTTGGGTGCTTAAACCTGGTTCTCCCAGGAGGTCCATCGCATACACATCATGGGTCTTCAATAATCCGCTCAGATTGGTTTCCCACATGGGGGTTGATGCTGCCCTGCCCGGAAAGAGCAGAATGGGAAGGCCTCCCCTATTTCCAAACTGATAAACCCTTACTGTTCCATAAGTAGTTTTGATATCAAGGATCTCCATTGGTACCGGAAGCTTTTTCATGGCTTCAGCATAAAATTTAAGAAAGCGCTGATGTATCTCTTCTGATTTGAATTGACTGGTTTCCATAGGTATATGGTTATTGTTTTATTTATAGGTGATGGTATTATTTATGATTTTATACGATCCAGGTACCGGTTTATTGAAAAATCAACCCTTTTCTTTCCATCTTCCAGGATATATGCACCAAAGGCACTATAGACCGTATTATATTCCAATGGATCCAATGATTGCTTTGCAAACTGTATCGCTTTTGCAGATAGCGGAATATAGTTGGGGTAGCTGTACATGAAAGTTACTGTTTTTAAATCAGATCCCACTAAAGGCATATCACCTGTGAGGAGCTGACCGTTGTGCTGAGGAATATGGATTACCGAAGCACCGTCAAAATGACCTCCACACAACACCAACCTGATGTTGTCCCAAAGCACCTTTTCCCGACCTTCCCAGAAGTTAACAGCGCTGTCCTTAAATGGTACCCACTGCTGGTCTGAATGGTGGATATAAATGGGGGCATGATCAAATGCCCTACTCCATTCCAGCATGGTCGAATAGTAATGGGGATGAGATATGGCAATGGCTTTTATTCCGCCGAGTTTATTGATCAGCTCTATCGTTGTTTCATCCAGGTTACTGATACAATCCCATAGGATGTTTCCAGCAGGACTAATGATTAAATGGGCATGCTGGCCGATTCCAAAACGGGGAATCGTATAAATGGAATAAATATTTGGCGCTACCTTTTCAATAATATTCTTGTGGTTTTTATTGATGGAGCTTAAGGTGGTCCATTGCTGGCCGTTTACGTTTACATGTTGTCTGGAATCTTCACAAACAGGGCAGTGATCCTGACTGGCTGATCCATACTGAACTCCGCAAGTAATGCAGATCGGATTTTGTACATTCATGGTAGGTATTTGTTTATCTTTAAAAAATGAAGAAAGGGATTCAGGTATTGCAAGAAATAAGGCCAGAAAAGAATTGTGTTTGACCCATTGTCTTCTGTTAATGTTTTCCATTGGAATATATTTGTTTGCCATAGGTTCATGCTCCTGTTTTGATGATGTAAAATTAGGTAGACAACCCGCTCTGAAAAATGGATAAATAGTAGTTATACTTGCACATTTCGACATGAGATCAAAAATCCCTACTCACCAGTTAGACCATAGCTTTTCAAAATTTGAAGGAGGGAATAGCCATATCGTTATTGCCGACTTTGATGATCAGTCTAAAATATTTGACCGTCAATACCCCCATCGCCATAATTATTATGAAATATTCATCTTACAGGAAAGCTCAGGAGTTCATTACATTGATTTTGAAGCCTATCCTTTTTCGGGGGCTGTCATTTTTTTAACCGCACCGGAACAGGTACATCAGCTGATGCGGGATAAAGGTGGATATGGGTATTCCATACAGTTTGAAGAGGATTTTTTCAACAAAAATTCCGATGCAGATACCGGTTTATTTTCACACTTTTTATTCGATCATTTTCAGGCACATCCTGTGATTTCAATCAATGAAACAGAGTTGAATAAACTAAAAACACTGCTGAGCTTATCCCTGGAGGAATATAAAACAGATCGCATGGGCTGCTCCTCGCTGATATCCGCATATGTAAGAATTATCCTGATGGAGATCCTGCGCATCCGGAAAGAACAATTTCAGGAGCATCATCTTCAGGTTGGTCCTCAGCAACAGCAGTTACTCCGTTTTAAACAATTGCTGAATGCGCAATTTTCCAGCAAACATGAGGTTCAGGATTATGCAGAACAGCTTAAGATCACACCAAGGCAATTGAACGCACTGTGCAAACAATTCTTAGATAAACAGGCTTCTCAGGTAATTAAAGACCGTATTCTACTGGAAACGAAACGGCTCATCACCATTAATACATTAAGTATTAAAGAAATAGGATACGAACTGGGCTTTGA
The DNA here is from genome assembly GCF_900129215.1 of Pedobacter caeni. Lineage (GTDB taxonomy): Bacteria > Bacteroidota > Bacteroidia > Sphingobacteriales > Sphingobacteriaceae > Pedobacter > Pedobacter caeni. The sequence goes on from NZ_FQUQ01000001.1 coordinate 1,364,861, forward strand.
AGATTCAGCTTACTTTTCCCGTTTTTTTAAACAGGGAACCGGAATGACTGCCCAGGAATTCAAAAAAAGCATCATAAAAACACCCGTTTAGCACAAAACCCTGCAATCAACAGATGAGCAGGGTTTTGAAATAGCCGGGCTAAAATAACAACTTCCAGAGCGGCTTTCTTTTAAAAAGATGCCGCTGCTCCTGCAGGTATTCATCCATGATGCGCGGTCTTCTTAAGATCAGGCCTGAAATGGTATCGGTAACCGGTTCAGGAACCTTGACGGCCAGATCATCCAATTCCACAATATGGCTGGCTAACCATTTGGGTAATTTTGCTTTATTGGTTAACTGGTTAAACAACTGCTCCGGTGTGAGGTCTACATAGTCGATTTTACGGCCTGTGATATGGGACAGTTTTTCGGCCATTTCTACATTCGTAATCGCCTGAGGACCTGCAAGTACAACCGACCGCTGCGTTAACGCTTCTGCGGCTAATAAATGATTTACCGCTACCGTAGCTACATCACGGCAATCAATATAATTTCTTTGTGCATCACCTAATGCTCCGTAAATTTTACCAAAATACTGGATGGTAAAGGTATTGCGCTCCCAATTTTGCATAAATGAATGCGGCCGCAGGCAACAAAAATCATCCATATTCTGAGAAAGATAATCGTCTATTTTACGATGCCATTGGCTCACCTCTACTTTTGCGGGCAACTGGACTATGGGTGCCGACAATTTAACGATTCGTTTTACACCGCTTTGTATGGCCGCTTCAATGATGTTAATTTCGTATTCAACCTGGTTTGGAGAGGTTGCAGTTAAAAGAAACAATGCATCTGCCCCTCTGCAGGCTTCTTTAAGTTGCCCGCCTGAATCCAGACCGGCACTCACATAAGTTACATTTGATGGCTGACTGCCGATTAACACCGGATAATGACGTTCCGGGCCTCTAAGCACCCCCCTTACCATACAATCCTGAGTATTTAACTGGCGCATGACTTCCCTCCCTACCGTACCTGTACATCCAAAAACAACTATAGTGGGCTTAATTTTTTTCATCTTTATAATTTTTTATTTCTTGCCGGATCGTGATTATTGCTGCACCCAGAAAGACTGAGAATATGATATTAAAGCGTTCTGACTGAAGGCTGAATATGGTGGTACACATCATCCCAAGGCTGATCATGAACAGGATGATCAGTAATGATCTGATCAGTCTATGGTGATTTAATATCTTTCTGGACTCAAATTGCCAGAGTATAATGAAACTAAGTATCGTTGAGACTAAGGACGACAAACCGATCGTCGTATAACTTGCCGTCATCAGCTCTGTTTTTTGAAGCAGAAGACCTGATACAAATGACATTAAAGTAGGAAATACATAAGAAGGCACAGCGGCAGCAAACAGGGAACGCAGATTGAAAGCTGAAGAAGGATAATTTCTATTTTTCATAAGGCATTCATGAGATTTAATAAAGTTTAATGGTTTGAGTTGTATTGTCACTATCTACATTTACAGCACACTCCTTAAATTTTGGCTTGGCGGAAGGTTTAAAATTATTGCCGTATCCAACAGGTTCCTGAGGGATACCAAACCAATCCTGCTTTAGTTTCTTATTGTTGTCCAGGTCCTGAAAAACAGTGACCGCATAGCTGCCTTTCTTCGGCAGATCAACCACAAATGTTAAATCTGACTGATCTGCTTTAAGTGTTTTACTAAGGAACACGGTTTTCAAAAAGTCTTCCTTTTTATCGTAGATGTTCAGCACAACGGTGCCTTTACCTGCTTCAATTTTAGTGATGTTGATGTTTAGTTTTACTTGTTGTGCCTTCGCTAAAACGGATGCGCACAGGACCATTATGGTCAGCATAGTTGTTTTCATTATTTTGAATTGATTGTTTAATGGATTTTATTAGATGATCTTCCGGCAATGTTATTTATCTCCTGCCAATGCGATAGCTCAGTGCTGCTTTTCCGTAAGCCATATTAGAAACAGAGAAGTCATTTACGGTTTTTTGTTTGTTATCGAACAGTTCATAACGATTTAAAAGTCCCATTCCGCCCTGTACCTGCAACCAGATCCCTCCAACTACCCGCTGATGTACCTGCAAGCCAGCATGGATCGTGGAAAACTGGGCGTAGTCTACTTCTCGACCTTTATAGCCCATATAATTCTTCAGGTTAAACCGCGTCCAGTCTATGGAACCAGCCAAACCTACCTGGGTATCCTTGCTTACATTATAGAGTACATTTAACCTTGGCCAATAAAACTGGGCCAACCATTTGTTGTTGGTGCTCCGGTAATCAATTGAGATACCCGGGGTAATTAAAGTCTCTCCGAAGGAATACATGGCATGAACACCGAGTCCGATTTCGAGATTTGATTCGGCACCAAATTTTTTCGAGACCCCAAGTATTCCATCCAGGATCAGGTCATCAAGGGAAACGGATTTTTTAAAATCTGCAGCAAGGGTTGGCATGGCGATTCCCAAAATAGACCACTTACTTGAAATCGGGTGCCGGATAATGATTACGGATTTTATTTCATGAATTCTTTGAATACGGTTTGGATCAGCGATCGTATTGTTGTCGTATTTGAAATCCATCATCCGATAGTTCAGGTTACTAAAAACGCTGGTATTGCCAATTTTAAAAGGGGGAACGGGCAGCCATGCATCATAAGTATTCAGCTGAAACTTATTGTCCGACAATGAACTTTCTGCGGGCAGGTCTTTAAAGCTGGCTTTACTATGAACAGTAGCGGCAACACCGCCAATATCCTGTATGATCTGGCCATGGCTGTGATTGGAAAAGAGGAGCGTTAAGGTGAGGACACAAAGGAATGACCATTTGGTGATCACTTTGTTTTTACAATAGGAGGCAACAGTTATTAATGTTTTCATTTTTCTTTGATTTGATAATACAAAGGTGGGCTGAAAACAAAGGTTGCTTTAAAACTAAACCACCCTTTACTCGGACAAATCCTGCATAAATGCAATCCGGTATTCGGATGGGGTTACTCCGGTTATCTTTTTAAAGAGACGACCAAAATAACTGGGATCGCCATAATTGAGCTCAAAAGCGATTTCTGAAATGCTCTTGGTCAGGTCCTGTAACAACAACTGGCTCTGCAGGATACTGACTTTATTGATCCATTCCTTTGGACTTTCGCCGATGGTTTCTTTTATACATCTATGGAGGTAGTTTTCGGAAACAGAGAGTTCACTGGCATAAAATAAGATCGTCTTATTCTCCAGGTAGTACTTATAAACCAGTTCCTTAAAATTGAAGGTAATTTCCGCACTCCGGCTAATGCTTTTATTCAGCTCTTTACTGGAGGTAAAGATTTTCTGTAAGCCTGCCTGCAACAGGGAATAACAGACGCCAAGGTTTGGATTTGGGTAATAGATCTCCGTGCTCAGCAAACCGAATAAAGTGTTTAGCCATACGCTGCTCTCCTCTGATAAATGAATCACGATGTTTGCAGAAAAGAGTTTAATGAGCTCTTGTTTTGATAACAATTGATTGAGTGTCTGGTCTTCAAATAAAATCATGTACCCCGCAGCATCCGCGCTCACCTCCTTTAATGAGGTCACATTTCCCTGCCTGACAAATAAGATTTCATTCTCTTTTAGTGACACCACATTGGCATCGACCTGCTGTTTTGCAGTTCCTTTGGTGATGTGAACGATGAAATTGTATTCGGGCCTGTGCAGCGGTGTGGGTACCTTTATGAAACTGGAAGTTTTTGCGATATCATGGATCTGAACAGGTGTCCTTAAAATCGCAAATTCATTCGACATTTCGGACATAAACTGTCCTCTGAAATCTGTTGGGGTTATTCTCTTTATCTTAGTCACAGCAAATAGTTAAATGCATAGATCACATGAGGTATAAACTACCATCACATAATTTCCCCTAAATTATCTTAATTTTCACAAATTGTCTCAGCTTTTAAGAAAGCGATTTCTTTAAGGGGGATCCTGGCCTCTTCCGAGGAACTTCACATTGGTCGGCCGAAGAACAGGACATATCCATCCGCATCGGTTATTTCAAATCCACGCAGGCCATCCTCATCATCTTTGATAGATTGATGGAATGTTACTCCGGCAGAGCGGTACTCCTCAAATAAAAGGTCCGGATCAATAACATGAATAAATGCATCCCATCGTGCCCACTCATGCCTGGTATAATTAGGAACCGGTTTAATGTCATCAGCAATTGCCTTTAACTGAACCGAGATCTCATCCCGTCCTACGATGGCAAAAAAAGGATGTTCTCCAGGGCCAATGAACTGTGTTTCAAAACCGAGTTTATTTATATAAAATGACACTGAATCTTTTATGTTAGAAACAATAAAAAAAGGCGAAATGTAAGTCAGATTTGACATGGTCTACATTTTTATGGTGAGGCATTGGTACTGCAACCGGCTTAATAAAATTAAGCAAAAGAGTTGATAAAATAAAGACCGGAGGGTTCAGGCACCCCACGTAGTCGCACGGTAGACGTCTGAAAGGTAAGCGGTAGTCGATGAGTAGCTCCTCATTTCTTTGTTCAGGGCTGCCAGCGAGGTAATTTTACCCTCATCAATTTATCTAAAATACATACTCATGAAAAATTCAAAATTACTACTCGTCGTATTACTTATGATTGGCCTGGCGTCCTGCAAAAAGAAAGATCCTGCAATAGAGGCAAAAGCGGCAATTGTAGGTAAATGGACACTAAAATCAATTTTAGAAATCAATTACAAAAATGGGGTAAAACAAAATGAGAACATCTCTTATGAAGAGAAAATTGACTTAGAAATCAAGGATAATGGGAAAGCTATTTTTGACAAAAGTGAATACAATTATCAACTGGAAGGCGATAAGAGGTTGAAACTAATCTACCCTGAAGAATCCAGAGTTCAATACGATTTTGAGATCAAAAAAATTACGGGTAACGAACTGAATCTGTACCTGGAGGAAATTGACACCGCAAAGAATGGGGACATCAGAAAGCAGACTTACGATCTGAATTTCACAAAGTAAGATAAAAGCAAAAGGTGATCTAAGCGGTAAGGCCTCTTCCAGTTTTAAGCATGAAGAGGCCTTTCCAGACTAGAATCAACAGGATAATTTAGATTTTATAGCCAATACTAAAGATGCTTCTCCTTGGCCAAAACGGCCTGTAAACCCCGTCAGTAGCCAGGTAACCAATGTTATTGGTTAAATTACTCACATTCAACCGGGTAAATACATTTTTATATTTATAACCTACCGCCAAATCCATGGACAGATAGCTGGATACTTTCTGATTAGGGAGGTTGAGTGTATTGCTATAAAACTGCCCCCTGTAAGAAAGGCCAAGTCCGATATCAAGGCCCTTTAACAAAATCTTATCCAGCTGATAGTCGGCCCATAGATTAGAAATTACTTTTGGAGCACCCGACAGCAGGTTGCCGGTTTTATAGGCAGGATCGGCCACCACTTTAGCTTCTATATAGGAAGCGGCAATGTTTACAGACAATTCCCCTGTGATTTTACCATTAATGTCCAGCTCAATCCCTTTGCTGCGATGTTTTGCGCCATCATACAACGCCCATTTAAACTCCTCATTGTAGAATAAATGAGGGAAATCAGGTTTGCCGGCCAATCCCATTACATACCCCATGACGTCGCTTTTATTGATTTTGAAAACCGACAATGAAATACCCAGTCTGTCATTTAAAAAATTAGATTTCACACCAAAATCCAGCTGCTCTCCCAAAGTGGGTTTCAGCATAATTCTAGAGGTTGTTTCCCATCCGTTTTGTTCATATGACTTCGCGTAAGAAGCATAAAAAGAAAGGTTGGGGTAAGGTTTAAATAATAAGCCAAACCTGGGGGTGAAGGGTGTTTGTTTGTCATTTCTATAACCATCGGGAGCCGGAACCGCAGCGGTATACTTCTGACCTCTTGTGGTTGCGTTAAAACGTATCCCTAATAAAAACTGAAGTTTATCCTTCCAGATCTTGATCTGATCCTGTAAATAAAAACCATATCGTTTTATAAAACTTTTTTCCTTGTCTTTATCCCCTTCAAAACCCGGGGTTAAAGGCAATTCGTTCTCTCCATATCTGGGGTTATAAATATTAAATGGTTTTAAGTCTTTATACTCGGCATTATAATAGGCATTGTCACTATAGAAATTATCAAAACCCAATACCACATTATGAGTCATGTTCAACACTTTGATTTTACCAATTAAATCATTTGAAGTTCCTATGCTTTTTTCAAAGGTTCTCCAGAATTCATTCTTTCTGTTAAGGTCCCCATTGTCCAACACCTTATTGTCAGTAAAATAAATGGATTCATAGGAAGAATTGACTTTAGAATAATAAAAGGTATTCTGGAAATGCCAGTCTTTGTTCAGCTTATAGCTCAGGGTAGCGTATACACTGGCTTCATTGTATCTGGCCTGGGTATTCGGCTCTCCCAGAAAAGTCCTTACCGACATTTTCTTCAGTTCTTCAAAATCTCCATTTTTTGACACTAAACCAGGAGACATTGTCCGCTGATCATTTCTGGCCACAAGTTCAATATTCCAGTTCAGCTGATCCGTTATTTTCCAGGCTATTGTCGGTGCGATAAGGTAGTTCTTACTGTTGACGTGATCGACAAAGTCTTTACCACTTTCGTAACTCGTATTCAACCGGTACAGTAGCTTATTATTTTTGGTAAGTTTACCATTGATGTCTATTGTAGGTCTGATCATTCCATAGTCATCCACTTTAAGTTCAAATTTTTGAAAAGTGGTATCTAAGGGCTTTTTTGTTACAAAATTCATCACTGCTCCGGGAGCAATATCACCAAATTGAATGGAAGCAGGTCCTTTCAGAATTTCTATGCTTTCTATGTTGTCGGTGAACAGCTGACTGTTATTATAGGTAAAGATCCCGTTTCTCCTGAAATTTGCAGAAGCGTTTAAGTCGAATCCGCGTCCGTTGAACATAGAATAAGCCCCATTATAAGAATTGTTCTGTGTTAGTCCACTTACATTTTTAATCGCATCCTCTATGCTTATGATTTGTCGTTGTTCGATGAGCTTACGATCGATGACCTGTATAGATATGGGAATATCAATCAAGGCCAGCTCAGATTTGGTAATAGAGGCGGTCTTTCGCTTCTGTCCGGTGATGGCAACTTCAGTAAGCTTTTCTGATTTTACCTCCAGTGTAAAAGTAACCCGGTTCTCTTCATTATTTTTTATGGAGATGATCTCCTGCAATTCATTATAACCTAATGCTTTGATGAGAATATGGTAAGTTCCGGCAGAAATTCCGCTGAGTTTGAATTCCCCTTCCCTATCTGTTAGTGTCTTATGTTTTGTATCGGGCAAAGTGATGGTTGCTCTATCGACTGGCTTACCGGATAGATCAGTTACCCTCCCACTTAAAAAGCTTTGTGTTTTTTTAAGACTGTCGGTGGTTTGAGCCGACAAGAAGGCTGGAAATAGCAACAACAGGATTAAGTAGCATTGTTTCATATGATTACACTATTATTTAGAATTATTATAAATTGCACGAATATATAATAATTCTAAATAAGAGTGCATCACTAAAGATTTTTTTTAAAATGCTGTGCTATAGCTATCTTAAGACCTTATGTTTTAGCAAAACCCTTTTCAATCCGAAATCCGACTTTCTATAGACGGGTTTGGTCTGATATATCCATCTGTTCTGAATTGTACAATTTTAAGGTTTAATACATATGTAGTTTTATGGTAAAGAATCAGAGAACCTAAATAGGTTCAGCAGCATTTTCTTAAATTACTTTAAATCCCTATACCATGAAAGCATTAACATTATCAGCATTCGGAAGTTCCGATGTACTTGAATATAAAGAAATCAGCGCCCCTGAATTAAAAAAAGGAGAGATACTGGTAGAAATGAAGGCCATAGGGCTGAATTTTGCCGATCTTATGCGAAGGAACGGAACCTATCCGATGAACGGCAATGCGCCTTACATCAATGGCTTTGAGGGCGCAGGAATTGTAAAGGATAACCACCATCATCCTGAGTTTAAAGTTGGCGACAGGGTTGCTTTTGCCGATGTTCCATCAGCCAATGCAGAATTGGTTGCAGTCCCAATGGAGCATCTGATTCCCCTACCTGATGAAATCAGCTTTGAAACTGCGGCTTCTATTATGCTGCAAGGCCTGACCGCTCATTATCTTACCGCCGATAGTCATCAGATAAAACCTGGCGAAACGGTTCTTATTCATGCAGCAGCAGGTGGTGTTGGACAATTGCTCATTCAGGTCTGTAAAATGCTGGGCGCTACAGTAATTGGTCTGACCTCTTCCGGCGAAAAGAAAGAAGTGGCACTCTCCTTAGGTGCAGATGCTGTATTTCTATATGATGAAGACTGGAAAACAAAAGTTTCAGAGATCTGTCCGGATGGTGTGGATGTGGTATATGAAAGTATAGGAACCACCATGGAAGGGAGTATTGCCGTCACAAAAGTCCGGGGTAAAATCGTTCTCTTTGGCCTGGCTGGTGGCAAACTGGAACTGGGCAATCCATTATGGATCATCGCACATTCTAAAACAATTACCGGAGGTGATTTGTGGAATTACCTTACGTCCAGAGCGGAAAGGATAAAAAGGTCAGCCCACTTTTTTGAATGGATCATTTCCGGAAAAATAAAGGTCTCTCCACCAACAATTTTCAGGCTTTCGGAGGGTAAGCAAGCCCATGACCTGATGGAGGGAAGAAAAAGTACCGGGAAGATTCTAATGGTTCCTTAAATCCCGGAACACTGCCATGCCTCCTACTACCGCAAGGATCAGCAAAGCGATATGAAATTACGCTAAATTCAAACCTTTTTCATTTAAATAACGTGTTTATCTTACATAACATCATGCAGATTGTAAAACTTTAATATATTTGTTTAAACCGGGAACTTGTTTTAAACCTGAAAACCAAATTTAATTATTATGATTTTGCTCTTTAGTGATAAACAAGAAAAAGCCCTCCGCTATATTTGGGTATTAGGAATCATCGTTGCATTTCTTCAAATCAGCAATTATTTTGTAAACGGCTACGGACCGGACAATACTTTTTATACTTACCTATGGTATAGCTCCAACTGGTTCCTGCAAAGTCTGCTTTTTGCCTGGTATTTTTACAGGAATAAATTGATTGCTAAAGGGCTGATTTTACAACTCCTCTTTATGCCCTATTATATTTTCCAGGCAGATTGGTCCCTCTTTATTGATTACCATTTTCCCATAGACAATAGTCCCAACATTTATAGTGTGATCAGGTTTATCACCTTTTTTATTCCGCTCATCTGTTTTGCCGTCTTTTACTATACATCTGAAGGGAGACCGGAAGGAGTCTCCAGACTGAAAGGTCTGATTGTACCGTTCTTAAGTGTGATGGTTTTCAGTTATGGAGTAAGTTCTGACCCCAATACACTATACAGTTATATTGGAAGGATTGGCACCGAATCCTTATATGTTAAAGACATTATCGTTTCTATCATCTTCCTGCTGATTACCTTTAAATCCATTGGTGCCCTGATCGCTTTCATGTATCTTTCCAACCGGATTTATGCTGTTAAAAAGTTATTCTCCCCGATTGAAGTTCAGCCCATTTCAAATCAGTTCTTTAAATGGGGTTTTATGATCAGTTACACGATCTTCTTGCTCAGCATTATAGATATGGGTGCTTCCATATTTTCCATATCGTTTTCTTCCTCGTCCTCAAAACCAACCACCATCACCTATATTTTATCCTATCTGATGATATTGCTGATCAGTGGAAGATTTTTTGCCATTCTGCTTCAATACAGAAACTACACCTTACAAAAATATTTAGGGGTTTTAAATGCAATATCAATCATACCTGTTTTAAATCTGATCTCTCTTTTTACCCTGCTTTTTGTAAAAAAGAGTGTCCTGCCAATCGGCACTTACATTCAGCATCTAAAAAGAAAGCGGTATATTCATTTGATCATCTATTCGGTTCTGTTAACCCTTTATATCCTTTATAAATATTATGGAGATCCTGAGGGATACCGTCAGGCTGCTGTACTCTACAAGATACCAGTATTTATTGTTGCAGTTGTTTTGCTGAGCAGGTATAAAATCAGCACCTTAATCGTGCCGTTCATCATCATCTTATTCCTTTACTACCAAGATGTTACCGATTTCTTTAATTTTACAAAAGGCCTCGTTTTCTTTTTTATGGAAAAGGTATTCTCTCTTTTTTTATGGCTGGGAAGTATAGCCATGTTCATGCTTTCTTATGTGGTCCATTATATTCTTCACAAATCTTTCTATACGGAGTATTTCGAGGAAAAAGATGAAGAAGCTTTTGAGCAGCATATTGAAAAATTCAACTAACATCAAAGGGCGGGTAGGGATACCTGCTTTATAGTTTTCTCAATATGATGGAGAATCCTTTATTATGACTGTTAATGTCCAGCTTCAGTTTAAAATCAAAATTATATTTGCCATCCTTTGGCACAATAAAATCAGCATTGTCCAATTCGAATGTACGTTTTGAATAGTAGGCCGTCGAATCTTTTTCCACACCGTCTGAATCCCCTCCACCCAATACCTCATAAGCTTCGGTGCTGCGCTCCGAATTGATGGCATGCCTGCCTTTAAGCACTTTTAAACTATCTGACCATACAGATTTTCCTTCATTTTCTACATTGACCCGGACCTTAAAATCCGGTAATACCTCATCATCATTCAGCGTTAATTTTGACCAGATCACCACCTTATCTCCTTTTTTCAAGTCAATATTCTCGGCCGATGAGATTTCCCCCGCCTGCAAAGGAAGCTCAATGATATTCTCTCCTACCGGATTGCAGGAAGCAAGCGCTAAAAGCAACAAACAGGGAACTATATAATATTTAAACATGAGTTTATTTTTAGGTGGTTCTTATTTCGATTTAATGGATAAAGTGTGGTGCTTAGCAAAATAGCTGAACATTTTCACAAACAGATCGGATTCGGTATCCCCGATATCATCTATCTTACTTTTTAGCACAAAGCTTTTATTGTTATAGTCTATGGGGCAAACAATTTGTACGGAATGGGGGCCAAAACGGCCTTCTCTTAGCATGCTCCTTGAGCCAATAATATAACAAAGTCCATCTTGTCTTATTGTAAAGAGCGCTTTGTTGTTTACGTCGATCACATTCCGCTGCTCATAATCGTTACTGAATTCACTTACCTTATTTACTTTAACCCCATCCATCTGTTTTTGAAAATGCAGTCGCTGAGGCGCGTCAAGCCGGAATAATTCCACAAAAGTATGGTCTACATGATCGGCATTTGGGAAAACACTCTCCCCTTCGTCTAAGAAGAATTTAAGCTCTTTTCCTAATTTTTTAAACACCCCGACCGCCATATTAACCTCAAGTACAGGTAGGTTGCGTACATAATCCTCCCATGAACTGAACTTCACATTGTCCGCGCTTTTGCTGGTTAAATTTTTAGCGTTCCTGATCAGATGATAAAAGAGGTTTACTTTTTGGTCTTTTGGCAACTCATGGGTCCAGCTCATTTCGGCCCTGTAATAAATATAACTTTTATTCGCCTGATCATATTCCAGATGAATGGCCACGAAGTTATTATCCTCATCAAAAACAATACTATTTTCATCCTGGAAATAAACCGTTTCAAGATCTTCGTAACTTGATTTTATGTCGTCCAGGGTTATTAATTTAGCATCCGTTTCGGGAATGATCAATATCGTCTGATCATATAATCTCAGTGCTTTAGAAAAGGTACTTGCCAATGTAATCACCCGGATACTGTCCTTTACTTTTGCCAGCTCCAGTTTGCCAAGCTTATCCTCTCCGTAGTTTTCCGGCGCTTCCTTTTCAAGCTTAAAATTATAATAATCGGGGATCCTGAGCTGATACTGTTTGTCAATTGTAATTGTCCTGTGAGGGAGTTTCAGGCCCATGACCTTCTTCATTTCTGCCTTATCATCTGCTTCCGAAATAACTGTTTCCTCTACAGACTCCCCTACCTTTTCTTCCCTGACCACCCTTCTGCAACCGGAACCGATCAAAACCAGTAAGATCAGGCTCATCCAAAGACGCTCCTTTACAGAAAAGTTCATACTTTTTAAATCAAGGCGAAAATTCATAGACATGGTATTTTGCTTATTTATACCAAATATATAATTTAACCTGTCAATTATTCCTTATTGTTTATCTCAATTAAAAAAATAAGGAGTAAATCAAGCAAATATTATAAGAAAATCCGGGGAACTGAGTTTGGTAGCGCTTGGGTTAAATAGCGTATAAGCTAAAACATCCGTAATCTGTTCTGACACCAAGAAGATCTCCTATAAATTTGATTTTAGCTGTTTTCACACAGTGGTCTATCGCAAAACTATACAGGAGTTTTTTCTGTTTAAAATCGTAGACATAAGCCCTGGTTCTCTGTAGGAGTACCAATCTGGACTGATCGTTATTCAAACAGAAAGCTTTGACCTCTTTGCTGTATTCTGGTATTTCCAGACTTTCAAAAGCCTGCTCCTGGCCTGTGCTCAGGTCAAAGTAACGGAGCCCGCGGCTACCATATAACGCTCTGATTATCAATAGCTGATCCTCATGAGCGAATTCCATCTGATCAACCCTCTCGAAATCACCGGTGATTTTACGGATGATTTGTCCATCCTTGCTGCTGATGAGTTCTATTTCTCCTTCTTTATGGTAAAAGGCCATCTGCTCCCCGCTTTTTGACAACCGGGCACAAAAGGGTATACTTCCCATGATCGTCTCGATCGTGTATTCCTGTTCCAGTAATACGTTGTTTTGAGGGTCAGTCAGGAAAAGTGTCTCCCGGGTGGCAAATGCCGTTTTTCCTCCCCGGATGGAAATGAAACTGGTCCGGCCGTTCTCTCCTTTGATCAGTTGCCGGAATGTTTTGCCGGAAAGGGTATATTCAAAAATATAGTGGTCAAGATCCAGGAGCAACAGGTTTGAAATGGGGCTATACTGCATGTCCCAGGCCAGGATTTTAGGGAGTAGTATCGTTTCCAACAGGTTTCCTTCCGTATCGATGCGTACCATGAAATCCTGCTGATCTGTTGGATTATTGAAATGACCATGCTTGTATACATAAATCCCATCTGGTGTATGTTCAAAAGCCAGGCTTCCGGTATAACCAGAGCCAACGAAATAATGTAAGCCCGCTTCGCCAGCTGCAGGCTGGTCATTTTTGAGGACGTATCCTTTTTTCAGCAACTCCCAGGCTTTTTTCAGCGCTTGTCGGGATGCTTCTTCTACTGAAGGAAACGCTTTCTCCGTGGTTTTTAGTTTATCAGGTTTACCCTGCGTGGAAATCAATACCTTGTCATTCAGAGAAAGGTTAAAAATCTTACCGGTACTATTTTCCCGTAAAGTATAAGTATTTGTTTTAGCAGTCATTATTTCAGTTTTCCCATTTTATAAGCATAACCTTTATCGTTCTCTCCCAGGACTTCCACAAAGATTGTGGTGTCATTTAGTTTTGTGTACTGGATCTTTTTAGGAAAATCATGGTCTGAATTTTCAAAAGAATATTTGTTTTTGAGGTTTTTATTCAGCTCAAATTCAATCACCTGTGCATTGTTCTGGTTCAGCACCCTGGCCTGATAAACCACTTTGTTGTTCAGGTGTCTGATCTGCAACTCTTCTGTGATGATCTTTTTACCTGCTTTAATTTTGTAAGAATTACCTTTCAATTGATCATCCCCTGTTCTTTTCCAGCTTTCATAGCTTTCTTTATTTTCTGCTTTCCAGGTGCCCTCCAGAAAATGGAGGTCGGTATTGGTCTGAGCAAACAGGAATGGAAACAGGATCAATAAGCTGATTAAAGTTTTCATAGGTTTAGATTTTAGGGTTATGATGGTCTCATGGCGAGTTTGATCACCTCATTCACCATGATGATCTCCTCTTCATTATTTTTAGGATTTCTTTCGGAATGGTTGCGCTTGCAGCATGTCCCGAGTTTAGGATCTTCGAAAAACATTTCAGCATCATCTTCATCAAATACGACATGATTGCTTAAATACATGGCTATTATGGGATGATGTTCTGCTTTAAATGCCGTAATTTTCAAACGCTGTTCAATTTCATTTCTAATCATTTCCTTTTCATCTGCGGCTCCCACCACTAAAGTAAGCAACAGGAAAAACAGCAAGCCGGAACTTTCGCGATTTTCGATGATCTGCAAAAACTCGGTCCACTTTAATAAGGAAAGACGGAAATGCCCGCCTGTATTCCCTAAATAGACCTCATTAAAGAAAAAGATCGTTTCATAAGGATGGTATTCTACAAATAAAGTAACCGCTTCATTGATCTCCAGCTGTAAAGTTGTGCCATTCCAGTCTTGTGCATCATTTCCATTGTGGTGCTTAGCTTCACCGGTGAGCTCTGTTTGCCATTCCTGATCAGGCATTTGATAGTGATCTGATATGAACTCATCTAACATACTTTCCGTTTCATGATCGGAGGCAAAGGGATAGCTCATCAGGAGGTAGATGCAGAAATTAAGATCAGATGGTAAAAATTCTATTTTCATAAAAATCAGAGTTGAATTGGACGGTATGCCAATGCTTTATCTACAATCTGTGCTGGTGTCAGGTCCTGATGTTCCAGCTCAAAAATATAATTTACAGCATCAGGATCCGGCACGTTATCCATAAAGACATCAATCAATTCATCATTTTCCGCTTCGGTATCCCCTTCTCCATTCTGGATCCTTTCCACCAGGCCGATCAGCTGTTCTTTCGTTAATTTTTCCATCATTATCTTTATCAATTGATACTACAAGTTATTTAAATAATGTTCGCCCAGAGGAGAAAGTGTATAGCCAGGTTCAAAACTAATGGTTAAACCCAGATTTTTAAGCTTTCGCACATTCAATTTAAGCCAGTCCTTTTCTTTACCGGTCAGTAATGCCAGGTCGGCAGCCCTGAGCTTCGGATTGTTTTTTATCGCATTTAATATTTGAAGTGTCCAGTCTCCCTGTTTACTGAATTTATCCAGCTTTTCTACTTTGGCTTTTAGCAGGTCAAATTCCGTTTTATCAAGCAGGGTGTTTTCTCTTAATTCCAGACGGGGATCTTCTGATTTATAGCTCAACCGGATGCGATAAATATCGCCGGAAGTTACCTTATTCAGCAAATCTATCAACAAATTGAGGTTTGAAAAGCCGGCCATTTGGGCTTCCTGTTCCGTTATTTCTAACAATTCGACTCTGGAGACCTCCAGCACTTCTATGATTCCCACAGCAGTTTTCATTAGACTGCCTTCTTTCGCGGCCAACTTGTTCCATTTACGGAAGGCCAGAGCAATAGCTCCGGATTTTATGCCTTGCAGGTGTTCGATCTTAAATAACATCTGGGTGATTTTGTTTCTGAGTGAATTGTTCCTGAGTAATTTTGTCTTAAACTGTTCAGTTCTATGACCTGTTTAAGGTATGAATATTAGGTTTTAGAGATATAAATTTCAAAATAGCATGTTTTGATCGCCCGAATAAATATATAGCTCTAAGATAATCCAAAAACACTACAAGTAAAAAGCCAGTGCGGGAAAAAACTACAAACAATACTGCATGATATATAAAAAAGGTAAAAGCATTGTCTATATTTATTTAAATAAGAAGCAGCATTTATCTAAAGTAACAAAGCACTGAAAAAACCACCTCATTTATGAAATTAATCCCATTATTTATCTTATTTATCGTTCTTGGTTCTTTAAAAGTTCAGGGCCAGACCGCTCAGGATTCACTTGACATCAAGAGGGTTGCACTTGCTTATATTGAGTCTCAGCACAACCCTAATCCAAAGCAAATGGACGATGCCCTACATCCACGCGTAGTTAAAAGGTCGGTATTCAAAAATAAAAAAACAAAAAGGGATTACATTTCTGAGTTTTCGGCCGAGAACCTGGTGATTCTTGCAGAAAGCTATAATACTGCCGGAGATAAGTTCCCAAAAACACCAAGAAAGGACATAAAATTACTGGATATATCGGCCTTGACAGCCTCCGTTAAGCTGATTGCAGATGAATGGATTGACTATATGCACATCGTGAAGACAAATGGGGAATGGAAAATCATAAATGTGCTTTGGCAGTACAACAAGGTATCAGAGCATCAATAGACGTTTTTTATTGCTGAGTTTTTCCCGTGTTAAGAAATCGGGGGATGAGAAAGGGGGTGTTTTTCTTATATTGGAGATAAGGTGCTCCAAGCCTTAATTCTACCTCAAATTCCTCAAAATATTTGATATAAAAGAGATGTGCGGGAATAACCATGATCAGACTGAAGAGAAAAAAATAAGTAGACTGAGCAAGCAGTCCCAGGCCCAATAACATGAGGTAATATCCCAGTGCCATTGGGTTCCGCACCTGATCATATACTCCCCTGATTACGACGTTTCTGGAAAATTTAAATGCCATTGCTCCGCGGCCAATTTTAGACAATAAGAAGGTAGAAGCCATACAATAATAGGATCCAATGAGCAGAAATAAACTTCCCGGGATCCATAAAAACAGATCATCCCGCAAGGAAATCAATCCCAGTGTTTCATCCAAATGTAAAAGTCCGGGGGTTAAAAAGCTGATTCCGGCTGGCAGAACAAGGAAAAACCAATAGCAGAAATGAACTACTCTGATGGGTAATTTTGCAAATTCTAAATCTGGTTTTCTTCTGATTGCTCTTCCACAGGCAAAAGTAGCCAGGATAAAAATGAGTACTCCGATGACCTGGAATGCGATCACAGCCATAATTCTGACGATTAATTAACTGGTTTCCAAGCTACAAAAGATATTAGAGAAATCTGCTTTTGCGAGATCACTTTTATGAATAACGAAGTAAATTTCTCCTGAATCCCAAAAGCAAAAACCGGGATTCTGATCTGAGCTTACCCTAAGCAACACCATATAATCCTGGGGTTGACCTTTTAATTTACTGGCCGCTTCTATCTGAGGCGAACCGTGTTGCTTGAAAACATAGCTATTGATGCTATGCACCGGTTTAACCTGATCCGGATGTAAACCTGACCTGAATTTGTCGATCAGGTCATAATCACCCTCTTCCAGGTCTGTTAAATTCTCTGCATCTCCATGATATAAATGCTCATCACTATAGAATGAAGGCATACCTGCGTATTTATCCGCTTTAACCATAAATGGATGAAAGATCCCATGATCATCATAAATGAAGTCTTCATTTACATCCAGATCTTTTGCGGATTGCAAGTCAGACAGTTCCGTTTCGGCATAAATCACCTTTGCACTGAAGTCCTCCTGATCTGTGATAAAGAAATAAAGTATTCCCTTGCGGGGCAAAAAGGACTGAAAAGTGCTCAGTTCCTCACAATTTAACTGCGCAATAAACTGATACCCCAATACATCGTTGTGATAAGTAGTAAAGGTGGGATAAGCCATATCTTTAGGGAGATCCGGGAGTCCTCCAAACCTGCAGTTTCCCTTCCTGCTGTAATCATCAGGTTTAGTGGTTTCGAGCGCTACAGACCATAGCGCCAGCAGCTCCAAACCTTTTTTATATTCCTCAAGCTCAGCTTCTGCAATCGAATGGCTTAAGTTGTATTTTAAGTCCCTTGATGTCATTGCAGAAAAGCATTCATTGTCAAATGAAATGGTTCCAAGTCCGTCGGCACCTTTGTATTCATAGTCAAGCAATGCCTGCTTTTTCTCCAGTTCCAGCTCCAGGTACTCGATGTATTCTATTCCTGAGGGCAAGGACTCAAAGGGATTATCGGTTATATTCAGCCATCTTAGCTTAGACAAACTGACCAGCGATGCAGGCAATGCTTTCAATTGATTTTTTTGAAGATACAGAGACTTCAGGCTTGAAGGAAGCTGGTCGGGAATTGCTTCCAGCTGGTTATTTGATAAAGTGCAAAATTCGAGGTCAGGAAGTTCTAAGGCCATGGAAGGCAATGTCTTTGCCTGACTTCCTACGATACCAAGGGAACGAAGCGCTTTGAGCGCTCCTATTTCTTCCGGAATAACCTTCACCAGATCTATCCAGTAGAAAGATAAATCTTTCAATTTACCCAGCCGATAAATATCAGCAGGAATTTCCTCCAGGCGCAACCCTGAAAAGCCATTATCGTAAAATATATTTAAGGATTCCAACTGGGTATAATTGAAAATTTCGTCTGGCAATTTACTGGCAGCCAGATTATTTAATTGCAGGTGACGGACCGTTTGAGGAGCTGCAGTACTGGCTTCGGTCAGAGAGCTGAACCGATAATGTTCCCATTTCAAATCAGCCAGGCTGATCTTCTTTGCCAAACTTACCGCATATACTTTTGTTTCCATAAAATCCCTGAAATAGCCATTGAAACCTACCCAACCCTCCTTTAGGGTAAGTTCTCCAAAAAGAGAGAGGCTATAATGAAAGCCACCTTTCCATAAAGAAACCATGTTTCGCTCCTCCCGGTCCTTTTCTATAGAGAACTTACCAGTAGGAATCCCTTTCTGATAAATATCTCTGAGGTCGAAACGAAAGTACACCACACCATCATCGTAATCGTTCAGGATATGACCATATTTTTGATAATTCGGGATGGCCGCCTGGAGATAAAGACTGAGCTGATCGCCGGTGTTTCCTGTACTATGGATGGAACAACTGGAACCTTCCAGGAAATCAAATGAGACATGATCGATCTTAAACTCCTCCTGCTGATCTGCAGGAATCTGAAAATCTTTGATTTCAGGAATTTCAGCGTTTTGCTCTTCTTCCGTTTCCAGGGGAGCAAGAGCTGCAGTCTTAAACAAGGCATCCAGTCCTTTATTCTGTTCCTCCATCGCTGTAACCTGACCACCAAAATACTGAAGGCTTTTCCATGTTTCTTCGAACAAGGGAATGTACTTTTTATACTGACCTGCTTCACAGTCTCCTACAAAATCATAGCTGTAGGCCTCGCTGATTTTTAATACTCCAAAATAGTAGAAATACCCGTAAGACGACTTTGCCATCCGGATATAACTGCTACCTCCGGCAACTGTTATGGTTTTATCTTCAATAATTTCCAGCTCTCCCCTTCGCTCCTTGCAACAATTATAGAAACATTCTTCAAAATCTTTTCCTTTGAACTTGTCATAGTACTTGTTTTCGTAAAGTGCAACAGTGATCGTTGCAATATCATCATCTCCGTAATCCCCATAGTTATGTTCCGCTCTAATGCATTCCCACATCGTTTGAGTATGCTTAAAGGGAGGGTTGATGTTGATCTGAAAGGTCTTTGCAGGGATCGTTTCCATATTGAACTTTGTTGGTTGATGTACACCAAAAATAGCCAATACGCACAGGAATCAAGATATACAGGAGTCTACTTAGCGTCTACGGCCTCTCATTTCCGGAATAAATTTTTCAAACAGCAATCTGATCAATTAATCCAGACCAGTATAAGAGAGACTATATTTAAACACCTCAAATTGTTTTCCATGCTGAGGCAATTGCAAAATGAAGTAATTCTGATAGCGGGAATTGTCTTTTTTATCTTCAGCAGTCAACACCCCCAGGCCTTTCGGGGCTGTGGCATTTTCCAGAGTTACCGCTTTCCCATTTCCCATGATCCGAAGCTGATAATTTTTAATTTCAGGCATGATGCCTTTATGTGCATCAAAATAACCCATCAGGTTTTCATTATAGGCTTTTTGCTCCGCAACGGACATTCTTTCGGCAGCAAACAGATCATGCTTTGCCTTATCTATTATTTTCATAAAAGTGGTCCCATCACCAGCATTTAAGATGGCTCTTAACTCATTGAATCGGGACAATACCATTTTCTGCAATTCCTGCTTATCCATGCGGTTCAGATTTACGGCGTTTTTCAGGCTTCCATAATTCAATTCCGAATGATGATCGAATGTCCACTCCTGTTCAAAAGATGGTCTTGCAGTTTGCTGGCCTGAAAAATCCAGAGACAACAACAACTTCTCTTTGGACGAATCACGTTGATAAACAGCTCCTTTCAGGGATTTTAAAAGTTTGGGAGAGATTACCCCTCCTTTCTCCATGTTGGGGGCAAAAACACGTATTTTAATTTTCTGCCTGCCATCAGTCGTCAAAAAAGCATCCAGATTTTCCGCAGCAGCAAGACCATCTACTCCCCCTTTAACCAGGACGAGATCGTTTACTAAAACTTCAAAAGGAATGGAAAAGTTTACAGCAAGAAAATATTTACCTTTTGTGACTTTCTTTTGTGCAATTACCGGGCTGTAAGCCGTAAACAACAGCATGATGATACAAAAAGAAAGGCGAACCATCTTCCCATTGGAATGAATGAATAATTTGTAATCAAGCCGTTGTTTCATGATCAGAGGCTGTCTTTAAGCATCAAAAATACGGTATCGGGTGTATGATTCAGAAAAGTATATTTCAACTTTTCGCCATGTTGCGACCAAATTGAAGGAAGAGTATCTATTCTGTATTTATCGAGCGAAAAAATCAGATCTGTAAAAGATTGTTTCTTATTTTCTATCCTAAAATAGCCTTTTGCATCAGTATATGTAAATTTAGCATTTGCCGGTAACCGCTCCTTAACCAATACCTTTGTCAAAGGTTCCCTCGTCAGGCCATCATAAACATATCCGTGGTAAGCCTCTGTGGGGCTGCAATAACTAAATAAAAGACAGGTAAATAGTAAAATGACATTGGCAATTTTTCTCATGTTTTGAGCCCATCAAAGATTCAGTATTTTATATTTTAAGGCAAGATACATGATAAAATTACATTCTAATAAAAAGGAAAGACAGAATTGCGCTCTGTCTTTCCTTCAAGAGTTTATTGAAAGTTGACCATCCAGTTGACTCCGAATTTATCTGTAAACATTCCAAAGCTTTCTGCCCAGAAGGTTTTACTCAAAGGCATTGTAACTGTGCCTCCTGCTGAAAGCCCTTCGAATAAACGTTTTGCTTCTTCTTTACTTTCAGGAGCGATCGTGATTGAAAAATTACTTCCAGTTATAGGGGCTGCCACAGTGCCAGGCGTATCACTTCCCATTAAAACGGTGTTCTTTCCTATAGGTAAGGCCACATGCATTACTTTTTGGCTTTCATTTTCTGCGGGTTTGTATTCTCCGGGAACATCGCCAAACCTCATCAGGGTAAGGAATTCTCCTCCAAATACGGATTTATAAAAGTTAAATGCTGCTTCGCAATTATCTGCAAAAGACAGGTAAGGACTTAATTCTGCCATGTTTTCTGGTTTTTAGGTGACTAAATCTTGCTGGTACTCACATTGTTGGTTTGCTTATACTAAGATAAATAGAACAAATTAAATTCCGGGAGTGCAATCAGGACAATTAAAAGGGGCAATTGCGAATTTATCTTCTCTAAAAACAGCTGATGATCCTGAGTATAAAGCCATCATTTATCGGGTATCAAAACTAATTGATGATCAGGGATGTTATACACCAAACTAATCATTGAAGAAATGACCTTTAATACGTCAATATGAACAATTTTTTCAGAGGAATTATCGCGGCATGGGGTGCCAAAAAACTGGGCGGAGGATGCCTGTCGACGATCATTATATTTGTATTGATTTATACCATGCTAGGAAAGTGCAACACCACTCCGCGTACTGCTCAGCAGGGTCAGCAGGCAAGACCAGTAGCAGCAATAGCAATTGGCAGGTAAAAAGGAATTGATTCAGGTCTTTATCTGATCCTGCGGGCATTTATTGCTGCAACCCATTTCTTATGCCCGCATTTACCGCATTTACGTTCTTTCACAGGACTTATATCCAACACGTTCCCACAATGTGAGCAGGCATATTTTCCAGCCTCCCTCACCTTTTCAGTTGCTTGTTCAAAGAGCGTGGGAAGAATCGGTAATCCGTACTTTACCTTTTCATCAGGATAATAGAATATACTTAAATTGCCTGAAGTCTCCAGTATCGCAGTTTCGACCTGTCCGAGATGAGATACGCTTTGTTGACGAAGTTCAGAGAAGAATTCATCCTGTGCCAGGTTTTCTTTATTAAAGCCATTGATAGAGAACTCACCATCAATAATAAAATAGACACATTTACCTTCCACCAGGTCATCAAACTTCCTGCTTTTGGCCATCAGGTAAGTGGTAAGCCGATAGGCGGCCACAATAATGCCGAATATGACAATTGGAAACAGTAAGCCGATTTCCTTGTAGAACATGGGGTCACCGGCAGCGGAGCCAAGGCTAATGATCACCACTAGCTCAAAGACAGAGAGCTGTCTTAAACCACGTTTTCCTAAAAGCCTCAGCCCGATCAGTATAATAAAATACATCACCACTGTACGCAGGCCTATTTCCAAAAGAAAAGTCCAGTCTTCTTCGCCTATAAAAAATTTAGTCCAGTCTATTGAATGCATATTGGATTTTAAGGTGCTTTGTTTTAGCAGCCAATCCAATAACGATTGAATACGATGATTTGTTTATGAACCGATAGTTAATTCAGTGGCGGTAAGCGCAAAATAGAGGTTCTGGATCTGGTGAACGTATTGTAATTTATAGTCGAGCATAGCAATTTCACCATCCATAGGTTGAAAACTATCACTCAACACGAACTGATGACCATTTGATTTTTCTAATACATAAGTGGTTTCAAGTCCCTCTTCATATTCAAACTCGAAGCGTTCAAAGCCGAACTTAATTATCCATTCTTCTGTCAACAGAATCGGCTCCATCAATCCGGCAGAATCAATATCAGACCCATAAGGTATTTGTTCCGGATGGCCGTGATCCATTGTATAATTCCCGATTCTTAGTTCGCTCGCTTCCATAATCTGTTCTTTGCGCGCAAAACTACTAATAAACATTGTTTTATTTGCCTGTTCTTGGAGCTTCTGCTTATTTAAGAACTACTTTTAAACCCAGGAGATACAGCTAAATATAAAAATTCCCTCAAAAAGTGTTTAACTTCCTGAGGGAATTCCATTAAAGCATGCCGGACTTTCTACGTTTAGCCCTTAGATTGGCTTCAGTGTAATGCTGCTGATCTCTGGCATAAATTTACCATTGATCCCCGTTGCTTTAAGTTCCAGTCGTAGAGACGCTGCTCCTATTGCCTGCTGGGAAACCTCAATCACACCAGCTTCGACTTCTTTAAAACCACCATTGTTTTCTGATGGGAAGCCATAGTTAAGGGTATTATTTTCAAGTGTAAAAAGAAGCGTTCCTCCTGCATCCGCAGCGGCGAAATAATTAATCAGCACTTTATATTTTCCCGGTTTCTGAATCTTTAAATCCCAGTAGGCATGATCATTTTTATCCGTCCATGAAGCGATGGTATTTGGTCTGTTTGGGTCGTGAGTCGATGCGCCTTTCAGCTTCATCTTACCGCTTAGTTTCGCATTATTTGCTGTCAGTAAAATACTTCCATCCTTCAATGAACTCACTTTATTGGCGATCACAGCAGGAATACCTTTGATTTCTGTAACTACGACCATTGGTTTGGGGCCGGAGAAATCAGCAGGCAGCTGAATGGCCTTTCCACCAGCATTTGTTTTAACCACTAAAGGTTTGCCCTTATATCCTAAAATATAAGCTTTGCCAATGGCGCTGGACAGTGGCACGTCCAGCACTCCATTTGCGGGGGGATTAAAGACTTGTAAGTATAATTTTCCTGGTTTCTGGGTCGCATATCCCCAATCCAGTGAGGGAAATGGGCTTGCTGTAGTCCCATATACAGATTCATTGTTCACTTTCATCCATGTTCCGATTTCCTTCAAAATCTTTACACCTTGTTCAGGGATCTGTCCCTCTCCATCCGGACCGATATTTAATAAGAAGTTTCCTCCTTTACTTACCGTCTCCAGGAACAGGTTCATCATTTTATCATAAGATTTCCAGTTTTGATCATGAGCGCTATAGCCATAACTTTCATTCATCGTATGGCTCACCTCCCAATCCATCCCAGGTAAACCTGCTGGCGGAACATATTTTTCAGGTGTGCCAATATCTCCGTTTTTATTTTCCAGGCCTTCCCAGAAGCGATTGTTCACGATGATGCCTGGCTGCCATTTGATCAGGTCTGTGAGGATACGTTTGGTGCCCCATGCTTCGCCCTGATTATTTTTGGCACTAAAGTCTAACCATAGCACATCCATTTTACCATAATTAGTTGCCAGTTCTTTGATCTGATCGTACAGGTAATTCTTATACACCTCATGATTAGGCTGAGTTCCCGGCACACGGGGATTGTTTTTGAAAGTATGGTAAGAATCCGGATGCTGCCAATCCAGCAGGGAATAATAGGCACCCGTTTTTAAACCTGCTTTTTTGAAAGCAGCAACTGTTTCCCCATATAAGTCTCTTCCTTTCGGAGAGATATTTGTTCCACCCGTTACCGGATTGTTCAATGAATACGGAGCTTTACTGTTAAAGATGCTGAATCCTTCATGATGTCTGGAGGTAATCACCATATATTTCATACCTGCTTCTTTGGCCAATGCTGCCCATTCTTCCGGTTTGAACTTTGCCGCGGTGAACTTTGGCTTTAGCGTTTCGCTATATTCCTTACTTGGAACATTGGCCCAGGTTTCTATCCACTCGGCGTAATGCTGAGGATAGACCTTGCCATTCCAGGAGCCACCGGCTGCACTGTATAGGCCCCAGTGGACAAAGAGGCCAAAGCGGGCCTCCCTAAACCATTTCATACGCTGGTCTTTGGATTCTTCCCAACCGGGAACACCTTCATAGGGTTTCGACTCCTGAGCGAAGATGGATGTTGCTGTGCTGAACAACAGGATACAGGATAAGGTGATTTTTTTCATTTATTTGTGTGATTCAGAAATAAATCTAAATGCTTTGGATGAAATAATCAGAGATATGCTAAAATCGTTTAATGTTATGTCAGTAGCGTACAATCAATAGTTAATTTTTGCTATCCGCTTAGTCCGGCATTGTCCAGATCATTAAAAAACCTCGTGGTATACTTCGAAAAGCCCTTTATATTTAAAAGTTGATCGCGTAAGGAATGTATCTTTTTCAAATCTTTTGATTTTGTAATTACGGAAAACGCACAATGTCTGATGTTCTCTTCCTCCTCTTCGTTTGCAACTGTTTCCACACAAAAGTCAATCACATCATGAAAATTACTGAAGTTCCAGGTTAGCGCAATAAAGCCATATTCTCTGACCAATTCATCCTGCTCCGCCTTTAAGCAAGCTAAAATATCATCTTTTATAACGATCAGATCGAGGCCTTTAAAATCAGCAACTTCAATGATTTTGTAAATGTTCACCTTTATGAGGTCATAAATCTGCTCCTCTTTTAATAGTGGCAACAGGAATTCCCATTTGTGGTAGTCATCTAAAAACTCAAATTCAGCACCGATAAGGTCGGCTTTATCCTCTTCATCTGAACTGGTCTGGTACTGATAAACAAGTTGTTCCAATTCTGTCATGGTGTACGGTCTTTCCAATCGCTATAAACAAATGCGATTCTCCACCATAAAGATAGGTAAGCATTTAATAGTTAAATGGTACATTGCAACTTTTTATCAATAATGGACGATCAGATACACCCAAATTATAAACCCGCAGCCTATTTAATTTTTGCCGCAATAGCCGTTGATCTGATTAATGGATTTATTCAAAAAGGAACAAATCCGGATTTCGACATGGTTACTCTTGCAGAAGTATCTTTAATGTTCCTCACTTTTGGGTATTTTGCCTTTATTGGAAAAGACTGGATCAAATGGGTCATCCTATTGGCGACTATTCTTACCATATTCCCTATTGTGGCGGCTTTAAATCAGAAAGCGAACCAGTTGAATATACTTTACATTTCCCAATTCTTCTCCAGTCTCTTAAAATTCAGTTCATTTATTATTCTTTCTCTTGTACCAAAGAAAAATTAAAGGCTGCCCGCGAAGGTGAACTGTAAAAAAGGGGCTTTGTCTATCGCGCTGTCTTTTAGCTGAGAACCGTAGGCAATCGCTTTTGCAGTCACCTGCTGATTTACTGACTTCATTTCCAGATAATATATGCCCTGTGTGCTTATTAAGCCATATACATTTGTCCGGTTTAATGGAACTATGGTATAATGCTTGCCATCTGCAAGCATCAGATTGCCGATATTTCCTTTAAATTTCAGTTGAGCAGTCCCATTAACCGTTTTCCCATCCAGCGTGCTGCTGGTGTTAACCTCAGTCTCTATGTCTTTAACTTTATTGACCTCCTGATCGTCCATGAAAAGCTGAGCGAATAAATGTGCGGTTTCTTCTATTGAGCTCGCCCAGGAAGCATTCACCATCAATGAAATCGCCGTTTCCTGATCAGGGAACATACAAACCACCGTCCTGGCCCCTTCCATCCCCCCCGCATGTTCTATCACATTTCTTCCATAAATATCCTTACTAATTCTCCATCCAATGCCAATCTGTACGATTTCTCCGGACAACAAATGTTGCGGTTTGAACATTTGCTGAACAGTTTCCTTTTTTAAAAACCCATTGGTGTAGGCAAAGGTCAATTTTACCAGGTCTGATGGCGTGCTGATCAATCCACCCCCAGCCCACTTATAGCTAACATCTTCAGGATTGCGTTCTTCTATCAGTTGATGATCTTTAAAATCATAAAGCCTGGCCAGATTGGTATAGCTCTGATGTTTTCTAAGGTCCGGTCCGGTATTTTTCATGTTTAATGGCTTCAGCAGGTCTTTGTTCAGGTAATCCAGAAAAGCCATACCAGAGACTTTTTCCATTAAAGCAGATAATACCGTAAATCCATGAGTAGAATAGCTATATTTAGTCCCTGGAGGGCTTAATAGTTTCTGATGCGAAAACACTTTTAAAGCCTCTTCTGTTGAATTGTAGAAACGATTCTCAATTTTATCATCATCGGCATAGTGTGGCAAACCCGACAGATGGCCGGCCAGTTGAAGCGGGGTAATTGTGCGATAGCTGGGCGGCAGGTTGGGCAGGTATTTATCGATAACGGCATTCAAATCCAATTTACCCTCCTGCAGCAATTTTCCCAGTGCAGTGATGGTGATCACTTTGGCACAGGAAGCCGTTCTGAATTGTGTCTCCGGATTCACAGGGATTTTCTTTGCCACATCTGAATAACCAAATCCCTCGGCATAAACAATTTTACCCTTTTGACTTACCGCAATGGAAAGTCCTGGTATTTTAGAAACTTCCAATAGCTTATTGGCCATAATTCTGACCCTTTCTACCGGTTTTTTAACGTCTTTTGAAACAAAAGGTTCCAGCTGGAAATAAACAGCACAACTGGCAGGAGTAAATCCAAACGCTGCAGTAAAGATGAATACAGCAGCATAGATTGGGAGTAGTCTTTTCATGATTTTTCTTATTTACACTAAAATAACTGAATCACATATTGCAAAAAATTAAGTAGACGATCCGGAACTTAATGCAGACAGACGGTTATAATTGACAGACAAACATGTTTTGTGGGCATATATTATCAATCCATGCAATTCCACCAAAATAAGCTAACGCACTGACAATCTTGGCGCTTGATTTCTAAAACTCCGATTAATTGATCGAGAGCATCTTTTTTAACTTATTTTTTTCAAAATAAATATGGAAATCAAACAAAAAATGATAACTTCGCGGCCTCTTCAGTTATAAAAAGAGAATGATTCCGTAGCTCAGCTGGTAGAGCATTACACTTTTAATGTAGTGGTCCTGGGTTCGAATCCCAGCGGGATCACCAGATTTAGAATCAAAACTTATAAAAACCCTGCAAACAGTATGTTTGCAGGGTTTTTATTTTTTAAGGGGGTACCAAAACCTCCAGCGATTCGCATATAAAATTGAGCGATTCGGTGAGTAGTTTTAAAGATCCGTCCTACTCACCGAATCCGACGCCATCAACTAATGAACAGGTTGCTTAATGGGACATCTTGTAGACCTTAAGCATCAAAGCCAACTGAGGAACGAAGGCTATGTAAGGATCTGAAAATTAAAACTTACTATTTTACTGGTTAGCATCATTGAGGACTCCCCGCTAAAGGTATTCAAAGCACACGATTTGAAGTAAAGAGATTATTTTGGAATTACCATTATCAATTTTAAAATGAGATCAAAGATATTGATTTTAAGCATGTTGAATGCTCTAAATAAAACCATTACCTTCTCATACTTAAACAAAATCACAATATATATTTTGTATCAAAATAAAAAAAACTATGTTTGTAGAAACTTAACAACTCAAGTACTTTTCAATGATTAGTGAAAATTTAAATTCAGCTTTGTCTCTCATAAAAACTCAATCGATTCTTTCAAAAAAATTTGATAAGCTGAATATCCATGGTCTGGGTCTGAGTGATTTCATCATACTTTATCTTCTGAAAAACAGCCCCAACAACCAATGTCGAAGAATTGATTTGGCAGTTAGAATGGGTATTACCGCATCTGGAATTACAAGGTTACTTGCTCCGATGGAGAAAACAGGTTTAGTTGATCGCCAATCCAATACCAGGGATGCGCGGGTGAGCTATGTTGTATTGACCAAAGTTGGTGAACGGATTTATGAAGAGGCTAAAATAACCGCAGAAGAAGTTGCCGAAGAAATTTTTTCATCATTGAAAAAGAAGAATCACAGCATGCTGATGGATGTTTTAAATGATTTGATTTCAAAGTTTAATTAAAATAATACAATGGATAAACAGGCAAAAAAGAAATACAGGGAAGAATTTGAAAACAAAAAAGCAGTGATGGGGATTCTTGCGATAAGAAATAGTCAAAATGGAAAAACATTTTTAAAACCTACCCTTAATGCAGAGGCCTGGATCAATAGAACCAAGTTTATATTGAAAAACGGACAATTTGAAAATACCGAATTCCAATATGATTGGACTACTTTGGGGGAAGATCTGTTCAGCTTCGAAATGATTGAAGTATTAGAAGAAAATAAGACTCCATTTTTTGATCATCAGAAAGAATTGAGTAAAATGAAACAGGCAGTATATGAAAGCTTGTTGGAAAGAAAGATTGAACATTATTAAATTCATTAAAAATGCCAATTGCCAAGCTAAGCAAAATTGACCTCTTCTATGATATAATGGGCGCTGAGAATTCTGAAACAGTATTATTGATTTCAGGATTGGGAAGTCAAATGACGAGTTGGAGTTATTCATTTTGTCAAGAACTTGTGGACAAAGGATTTAGAGTTATCCGTTTTGACAATAGAGATTCCGGTTTATCAACTTTTATAGAATATGATATAAATGATGTGAGAGAGCTGATCGGTCTTCTTCAACAGGGAGAATATCCAAAGAATTCTTATAAATTGATGGATATGGCCAATGATGTTATTTCTCTACTGGATGAACTGAAAGTTGAAAAAGTACATGTATTTGGTCGTTCTTTAGGTGGAATTGTTTCACAAATTGTCGCATCAGATTTTCCAGAACGGGTAAAGAGTTTAACCATTATCATGTCAACTTCTTTAAATCCAACTTTACCCCAAACTAAAGCTGAAATAATGGGTTTAATGCTTCGGCCAATGCCCAGTTTTAAAGAGGAATTGAATTTATATCTGGATCAGCGACTGGAATTTGTCGAAGCCATAGCGGGAAGCCGTTTTCCAATTAAGATAGAAGAAGAAAAAGAAAATATTTTAAAAGACCTGAAAAGAGCGCCATCAGCGAATATTTTAGGTCAGATTTGTGCAATGACATTAACATCTTACGATTTAAACCAATTGCAAAAAATCAAAACACCTACTTTAGTAGTTCATGGATCGGAAGACTCCATATTTCCATTGGCCTGTGGCAAAGACATCGCCAATTCCATCCCGAATGCATGTTTTATGGAAATCGAAGGAATGGGACATTCCCTTCCTAATGACTTGAATACGGTGGTGATTGATGCATTTATGAACAATAATATAACTCATTAAGATAGATCAGACGATATGTAATGTATTTTCGTTATTGCCATACTAGCCGTTTTGGTGTTGTTAATATAACTTCTTATCGGAAAATTTAAAATCCTGTATCTTCGGTAAGGGTCTGATTAAAACCCTTTTTGTTCTTTTATTTAATATTTTTTTTGAATCCAAATGATCATCAGTTTCGGTTCTGAGGCCCGTAATTAAGTTAAATTCAGTTTTTGTAAACACAGTGTTTTCGTCAATACTGCCATCAATTGAATTTTGAGTTAATTTCTCTACATTAATCAACTCAAAATTGCCATTACGATATTTGAAATCGTAAGTAATATTTCCTCCTTTAATTTCACTCCACATTGATAAAACCCCTTTTTCAATAAAAAAATTCGGAATTTGGTATTCACTATGTTTTCCCTTTTTTTCAACAGGATATTGTGCTTCAATTATTTGGGTCGAAGACACAGCTAAAGTTAGTTTTCGTCCTTTTGGTTGAGATAGAAAAATTTGTAATCTTAATGGCCTTGTTTCATCTATTAAATCCATTTTTACCGTTATTTTGTCCATTTTACCATCATTATTTAAGTCGCCTTTTTCTTCTCTTACTTGAAAAGTATAATTGTCTTTACTTTTAATATTTTGAGCGAATAAATTCATTTGTACTGAAATCAAAATGAATACAAAGTATAGGTATATGTTTTTCATAATTTAAAGTTCATTAATTTTCCTTTTTTGAAGCTGAGAGCTAGCCGATGAATATACACAACTTATTTAAGTTGCAAATGATTGCAAGCTTTCTCCTTTTGCCAAAACGTCTAACTCCTGCCAATAATTAATTCTATTTTCCAGAATACTTATTTGCCGGCACGCGAATCATCTCTTCTGCAAGTTTTCAGGTATAAGTGTGGTTTTGCCCTGTAACCAGGCAAATCAGGAGTAAGATCCTTTTCACAGTATTAAATTATTTAAAATAGTCGTTCCCTTATTGGAATAGGAAAAAAACAGGAGATTCTGATTTGCAGAATCAGGAGTTTCAATTTATAAAACCTGGAAAATAATGGCGCGTTAAATAGCCGATAGTATTCTTTAGAGCATATAGGTGTGGTATTTGTATGCTTTTTAAATCCAGAATAAAAATTTTCATTTTTATTCTGGAGATTCAACAAAAAATGATACCTTCGCGGCCTCTTCAGTTATAAAAAGAAGATGATTCCGTAGCTCAGCTGGTAGAGCATTACACTTTTAATGTAGTGGTCCTGGGTTCGAATCCCAGCGGGATCACCAGATTCAAAATCAAAATGTATAAAGCCCTGCAATCTTACGATTGGCAGGGCTTTTGCTTTCACAGGGTTTATCAGAGTGATTGTTAGATGATGCGGATTAGAAGTATTAAAAGAAAGAACTATAAAAAATAATGATAAACTCCTTTTTGATGGTAGGTCAGTCCAATATGGCAGGCCGGGGATATTTGAACGATGTTCAACAGATCTATGATGAAAAGATCAAAGTGCTGGTAAATGGCCGCTGGCAAACAATGACAGAACCAATTAATTTTGACAGGCCCACATCAGGCATAGGACTTGCCGCGTCATTCGCGGGTGCCTGGAGATTAAAAAATGATCAGGAAGAAATTGGTTTGATACCATGTGCCGACGGTGGGACAAGCCTGGATGATTGGGCTGTCGGGGGAGCACTCTTTGAAAGCGCCGTGCTCCAGGCAAAGCTTGCCCTAAAGATCAGTAAGTTGAGCGGTATCCTATGGCATCAGGGAGAAAATGATAGTTTTGGCGGACTTTCCGCTCTTTATCACGATAAGCTGAGTATTATTGTTGATGCATTTCGCTCTCAGCTTGACGCACCAGATATTCCTTTTATTGCAGGCGGTCTGGGTGATTTTTTAAGCGGCGGCAGGTATGGTAAATATTTTACTGAGTATAACGAGGTTAATTATGCTCTTCAGAAATTCGCTGAAACAAAACCGAACTGCTACTTTGTAACAGCGAATGGATTAACGGCCAACGGGGATGGACTTCATTTTGACGCGGTATCACAGCGCAGGTTTGGAATCCGGTATTTCGAATCATTGCTCGAAAAGAAAAATATTCTGGCCCCCCTTGCCGGCGAGGATGAATTAATAGAGATTATACAGAACAGGCCTTTAACAAAAAAAGAGCAGGGTACATTGCTGGAAATTGATTTTGCCCGTGGTAAAATATCTTTAGGAGATCTGGAGAAAAAGTTGAACCTACTGAACGACCAATCGTCAAACTAATATCTTCTCTGACTTCATTCAACTACTTTACACCCTGTAACACTTTTTCTTGCCTCTTAATCATTATTTCGCAGTAATCAGCGAGATGAAATGGTATTATTGCAGAATAATAAGTCATAGAAGTCATCTACTCAGTGAGGCCAAACGAAATGGATAGCTTTAAGTTCTTTTGTTTAAATCTTAGAAACATGAAACAGAAAAAACTTTTAAGCCTTGGAATAATTTTGTTGCTCGCGCTTTCACAACTCTTCGCTCAAAAAAAGAGTGCTGCATTAACCTTCAAGTCAGGAGATTGGTTTGAAGCAGATATTCGAATTAGTAATACCGCTCATACCTTCGATTATAACTTTGATGTTAGATATGAGGTTTCAAGTAAAATGCCAAATGGAGATTTGGTTTTTAAAGTTTCCTTTGAAAGGATGAAATTAAAATATTCTGATGCAAAAAATATCTGGTTGGGTTATGATTCCTACTACCCTCCTTATTTGGAAAACAGAAAAAAAGATCTAACTAAACAGATTTACGAAATAACGGCCGATAGCCATGGTAAAATATCAAAACTGAAGTTACTATCCACCGCTCAAAAGATTCACTTCTCCTCAATTAGTGCTAAAACAAAATCTACTGCTCCAAAAACAGAATTGCCGGCCGTTAGGATTTTCCCAATTGCACATTTAAAGCAAATTTCTGAAACAATAATAAGTTCGCTGATTGAGGGTAAGAGCCTGGCTAAAACCTTAGACTTATCCAACTCCACTGAGGGCAATAACATTGCTAATGCAGTTTTCAAATCGGCCTCTTTCAAATTGCAAAAAAATGCACTTATCAAAGGTAGGATTAACAATTTAGCTAAGACCGATAGCATTTACGGAGTTAATGATGAGATTTTCAGGTTTAATAAAGATGGTTCTTTTCGCGCTGAAGTTCTGGCAGGTTTAAATTCAAGACGCAGGTTTATTTTTGGTGAGTTTGATCAATATAAAACCTTCAGTGTCCTTTTGGGCCCCTTAGATACACTGATCATTAAGGCCGATGCACGGGATTTTGACAACACCGTTTCTTTTGCTGGAAATGCAGCAGCGAAAGCCTCACTAAGTAAAGATTTGGTATCCGTTTTTAACAACCAATGGATTAATGAGCGTAGTTATCGTTCAAAATCACCAGCAGCTTTTTTAGCTTTTCAAAAACAGGGGCAAAAAGATTTTGAGGTTACCATAAACAAGTACGCGAACCATGTTTCTCCGGAAATTTTAAACCATTGCAGAGCTGATTTTAAGTACGTGCAGGCCGGGACGAAACTGATGTACCTTTCTGAATACCGTAAACAACAAAAACCGAATGTGTCTTTTGAAGACTTCCCCAAAGGATTCTTTCTAAGTATTGACACCACCTCTGTTTTAATGAGTGGTCTTGAGCGAAGTCTTTATTACGATTATTACCTGATGGCGTTAAGCTCCTATCAGAAAACAAAATTAGGCATGGTCAATGCCGATCAGTACGGCTTCTTTGCTGATTATGCAACCTCTATGGCATCTTTCGAGGGATACCCCCTATATTCTGCCATTTATGAATCATTAAAAAAAGAGCTTTACAAAAGTGAAGTGGAAAGTACAGAAAGGCTGAAAAATTATTATGAAGATTTCATCCATAACTGTGGCGATTCTATATTTACAAATCGCATCAAAGAGGTTTGGACACAAGCAAGGCAATGGTTGCCAGGAAATCCAAGCCCTGTCAGGAAACTCCTTTTACGAGACGGAAGTGCGCTTGATCTTACCGGATTTAAAGGAAAGCCTCTGGTATTAATTGTGAACAATCATAATCCTGATGTTTTAGAAGGCTATATAGATCTTATAAAAAAGCAAAATGGTAGTCAGGTTCATTTTGTTATTGCGCAAGGAACTTTCTCCACGATGAACAAAAATACCATTGATCAAAAACTGAAGGATTTGCCCAATGTTACTTATGTCGAATTAAGTGATGAGGGAAACAAACAAATGAATTTTGACCTTTATCATCTGCAGATCAAGGCATTTGCATTTACTTCAGACTTTAGAGTCATATCCAGTTACTTGTTTGATGCAGCGCCTGATGAGCATCAGGTTGTAGAGGAACTGATCAAAAAAGCAATAGATTCGGGTGTAATGACCAAAGAACAAAAGGCATCATTAATCACGACTATAGGGTGGAGCGTTTGCTCCGCTCTGCTGACTTCAATTGTCGTCTTTTCGGTGTATAGAGTAAGGATTAACAGCTTAAAGAAGAAAACTTTATTAAAAAATAAAATCAAGGATCTGGAGATCAAGGCCATACGCTCACAAATGAACCCGCATTTCATGTTCAATGCGTTGAATTCCATACAATCCCTGATTAACCATTATCAGTATAAAGAAGCCAATGTTTATCTGGAGAAATTCTCGTTGCTGATGAGAAGAGTGCTGAATAATTCGGAGAAAAGCTTCGTGACTCTTTCAGATGAGCTAGATGCAATCACACTCTATTGTGAGCTGGAGCAGCTGCGCTTTAACTTTAAATTTGAAATTGAAGTCTCCCCCGAAGTGAATACCCAGTTAATGGAAATTCCGGGTATGATCATTCAGCCGCTTGTAGAGAATTCAATTCTGCATGGTTTGGCTCAGAAGGGAGATGCAGGACGCCTTGTTATGCATATTACTTGTGATCAGAAATACCTTAAAATTGTGATCAAAGACAATGGCACTGGCTTAAAGGAAAATATAACCGAGGGCAATAAAAGCTTTGGATTAAAGCTGGTAAAAGAACGACTCATCCTGCTCAGTGCCGATGGAAATGTAGGAAACTTACATTTAAGTAGTAATTTAGGCGAAAATGAGAACGGCGTTACTGCTGTATTAACTATCCCGATAGATTAATGAGGACCTTAAAAGCGATATTAATTGACGATGAATTGAAAAGCAGAGATAACTTGCGTCAGTTATTGTTGGAATATTGCCCAAATGTAGCAATCATTGCCGAAGCGGGCTCCGCCGTTGAAGCCCTTAAATTAATTAGGGAATTAAACCCCGATTTACTTTTTCTGGATATAGAAATGGGAGAAGTTTCGGGGTTCGACTTGTTAAAATTATTGAATGGCCAGCAGAATTTTGAAGTTATTTTTGTTACCGCTTTTGACAAATATGGGATACAGGCAGTTAAAGCATGTGCTATAGATTACCTGCTTAAGCCGATTAATATTTTGGAATTGAGCAATGCAGTGGAAAAAGCAGCAATCCAGATTAATCCCAAAAAAGAAAATGAAAGGTTAAAAGAGTTGGTTGCCAATATAGACAGAGGAGATGATGAGCAGAGGATCGCTATTCCTTTATCGGATAAAATAGAGTTCTTAGCTATCCATAAAATTATTAGACTCGAGGCTGAGGGGAATTACACGCATATCTATTTAGACAATAAAAAACAATACCTGGTCTGTAAAACATTAAAGGAGTATCAGGAATTGCTTGAAAAGCATAATTTCATCAGGACACACCAGTCTCATCTGATCAACTTCCGAAAAATCTCTGCTTATGTAAAAACTGATGGTGGATACATTGCCATGGATGATGGCAGTCAGGTTCCCATATCCAGACAAAAAAGAGATGAAGTTTTACTGAGAATCATGAAAGGGAAATTTTAATAGAGAATCAGAAAGCAAACGACGAGCAGTTTGCATGACTGCCCGTCGTTTGCGGTGACTAATTAGTTGGATTTTGCGTTAATTTCCCTGGATAGGAATTAATAGCATCTTGAGGGATGTAATAAACAACCCTGAAATCGGTCGCCGATATACTTGTTGTTTGATTCTGAGGGCCGGGATATTGACGGACAAGAGACTTTCCGTTACGGAACACATCAAAACTACGCTCTGCCTGATAGGCCAGCTCTAATTGTCTTTCTTTGTCAATCAAATCACCTGCATTTGCAGCATTTAAAGTAGCATATCCACCGCCAATAATAGACCGTGTTCTGATCCTGTTTAAATCATCAAGTGCTGAGCTATAGTTTTGCAATTTAGCATAAGCCTCTGCCCTGTTCAGATACACTTCACCCAGCCTGCTGATCACCGGAGAATGCAATTGAGAATCTTCTCCTTCACGGGAACATTTTACAATATAAAATTGAGGGTAAGCACGATTTAAAGTAATCAAATAGTCTATTACCCCAGTGTAAGTTTTGCCATTTTTATAATTTATGGTATAAATGTCCTGTGCGGCATCAACCGGCGTCAGCGTGTACACATCTTTGCGTTCTTTACAGGTAACAATACCTCCGCTTCTTGTTACCGTGTCCTGAGCATAGTTCAGCGTATTTCCGTTATCATCTTTAATAAATCTGAAGACTTCGGTATAGGCACCGGCAGTACCTTTTGTATAGGTAGGCTCTATAAACGCAGCCCTGGCATCCACCATTTTATATTTCTCTGGTCTCCAGTCATTTCTGCCGGTTTCGTTTAACAGGTCAATGTATTTTGCACTGGCATACATTTCCCCCCAGCCCATTCCGCCAATATTTGAATACATTCCGCCAATACCAGAATAATGATCGTTGCCTGAAAATTCAGAGGCTACACGTTTAATGGCAAAAATTGTTTCTTTATTATTTTCAGGTGTAAAGGTATTGTATTTCATGAACTCGCCTCTCTGCAACAAGCTATATCTGGATGCGCCAATTACTTTATTTGCATAGTCTACAGCCAGCTGTGCATAAGTCCCGTTGGGATTTTCATAAGTTCCGCTCATATAAAGATAAACTCTCGAAAGGATAGCCTGAGCAGCTTCTTTAGAGGCATAAATAGGGCCTCTGTTCACTGAAATCAACTCTTCCGCCTTTTTCAGGTCCGAAATCACCTGCTCATAGGTTACCTTAACAGTTGCTCTGTCTGGTAATATTAAATCAATTACATTAGCTGGAGTACCATTAACAATTGGCACCCCTAAATTGGTCTCGGGGTTTTGATAATATGGGCGTCCATAGGCACGAACCAGATAGAAATACATCAATCCGCGAACAAAATAACATTCACCCAACTTACTATCCATGGCTGCACTTTTACCTTGTGGAATCATATTAATGATATTGGAAGCCTGTGCCACTGCTTTATAACCACTGTTCCAAAACGTGTTTAACCTGCTATTATTTGGCGTTCTGGCAAAGGAGATAAATTCATAGAATGGATCTGTAGACGAGCCTCTGATCATCATGTTGTCACCTGCATACTCTCCTAAACGGTGCATAGGATCAGACCAGGCTTTAAGCTGGCCATACACTCCGTTCAGTAAACCATCTATAGCTTCTTCAGGATTTTTATCTATTTTTTCAGATTCCATTGATCCGAAAGGCGTTCTATCAACCTTGCAGGATGACAGGGCGATTGCAACAAAAATTATAGCTAATATTTTTTTCATTTTTTTATGCTCTTTAGAATGAAACATTAAGTCCTAACATGAATTTCCTTGCCATAGGGTGAACAGCAGGGCCTGTAGAAAACAGGATCGCATTATTGTCTTCTTTAATAGGTATTTCAGGATCAACTCCCGAATATTTTGTGATCACAAATAAATTCTCTCCGGATACATACACCCTTAAATTCCTGACTTTATACTTTTTCAGATCGAAATTGTAACCCAGAGCCAGTGAACGCATTCTAAAAAAATCATTGCTTTCAAGATAACGTGAAGAGGTCGAATTTCCCTTATCCTGGTTATTGTAGCGGGCAACAGGATGGGTTGCATTGTCGCCAGGTTTCTGCCACCTGCTCCAGCCATCCATTAATCTCATCTGGTTCCTGTCTGTATATGCTCCGTCCGAATCATATTCCTGACGGGAATAATTATAGATCTTGCCTCCAAGTGAGTATCCGAATACCGCATTTAAATCAAATTTTTTCCAGGTTAAAGCAGTAGTAATACCCCCAAACAGGTCAGGCGTAGCTTTTCCCACCTTTTCCTGAGTAGCATCTGCATAAGTTGATGTTGTTGTCCTTTCTATTTCATTACCGTTTGCGTCTCTCTTAACTTTATACCACATCGGTAAACCATTATCGGGATTAACGCCTGCCCATTCCCGAAGTAAGTAAGTATCAACAGGTAAGCCAATTTCTAAAATTCTGCTGGCGGAACCTGCTAAGCCCAGTTCATCACCTATTATGATCGGTTTGGCTGAATAGCTGCCATCCAGGTTCCTGGTTTTGTAGATGTCTGTAAGCTTATTTACATTGTGGCCAAGATTTACATCCAGGCTCCATAACCAGTCTTTGGTACGGATAACATCACCACCCAATGATATTTCTATTCCTTTATTTCTCATTTTGCCCACATTTTGCCATAACCGGGTAACACCCGTTAAGCCCGAAATGGGTACATTGTACAAAATGTTATCTGTATTTTTAACATAATAGTCTATCGTTAACCGGGCCCTGTTGTCAAACGCATTCACATCCAAACCTACCCCGCTGGTATAGGTTTCTTCCCATGTCAGGTTTTTGTTGCCAATCTGGCTAATCAAAAGGCCTGGAATTCCATTATAACCGGCAGAGGGGGTAACCGAATATAAATTGTATTGAGGGTACAAGGCCGAAGGGCGGTTACCTACTGTACCATACGCGGCACGAAGTTTAAGTGTATTGATGTAACCAGCATTAAACCAACTTTCGCGGTTGATATTCCATCCACCGCTGATGGAGAAGAAATCACCATATTTTTTACCAAAATTTGAAGCACCATCCCTGCGAAGAGATACCTGTGCCAAATATTTGCCATCATACGAATAATTTGAATTAAAAAGATAAGACTGCACTGCCCATTCTTCTATTTCTCCCCTGGTCCTTTCAGGTTTTGAGACCCCTTGCAATACCTCAATGCCTGGAACAAGACCTGTTCCGTAGACATCTAATGTTTTACTTCTGAAATCATTAAACTCATAACCTGCCAGGGCGCTGACACTATGTTTTCCCCATGAATCGTTATAACGTAGGATTTGGTTGGTATAACGACGGGTATATTCAGATCTGTAATCTGTGATACGGCCGAGTACGCTTAT
This sequence comes from Pedobacter caeni, assembly GCF_900129215.1. Classification (GTDB taxonomy): domain Bacteria; phylum Bacteroidota; class Bacteroidia; order Sphingobacteriales; family Sphingobacteriaceae; genus Pedobacter; species Pedobacter caeni. The sequence continues at coordinate 1,404,045 of NZ_FQUQ01000001.1, forward strand.
CCCACCGTTTGAACGGGGATCGATATAACCACTGGCGGAGTACGTGTTGAACCGGTAGTTGTTAACTGAAGAGAAGGTGAATTTCTTTGATAATTTGATGTCAAAATCAAAATTACCCATAAACTCATAATTGGTATTGGCACCATGGTTCCACTGTAAATCGTACAAATAGTTCGTATTTGCACTATTTACCCATGTACTGGAACGGTGGCCTACCAGATTTCCATTGGCATCATAAGCGCTGTCCCAGGGAAGATTTGAATACATTGAAGCTACAGAATATTGTTTATCACTCACTGCACGACGGGCACCCACAATAGAAGGTTTAATGGTTAACCATTCCAAAGGCTTATAAACCGTGTTTAACCTAAAGTTGTACCGTTCGTAATCGTATCCTTTAACAGCTCCGGATTCATCATAAAGGCCAACCGACAGGAAGGATTGTAGTTTCTCAGTTCCTCCACGTAAGGAGATATTGTGATTTTGGTTAAAGCCATTTTTGGTGGCTACTTTCCACCAGTCGAAATTACTGTTGCGCAAATCTGCATTCCAGCGCGGAAAGCTAATGGTATTTGCATTGGCGAAAGAAGAGAAGTAGTCATACAGTTCGGCCCCATTCATCACTTGTAAATTCCCATTGGTAAGCTGGGTAAAGCCTGTTCTTGAAGCGATGTCTATAGTCATTTCTCCGGATTTTGCTCTCTTGGTAGTCACAATGATTACACCATTGGCACCCTGAGAACCGTAAATTGCTGTTGATGCGGCATCTTTTAATACCGTAAGGGACTCGATATCCTCTGAATTTACTTCGCCCGGACTGGAGCCTACGATTACCCCATCTATCACCCAAAGAGGACTCATGGTCCCATCCAGACTAGCCTGCCCACGGATGATCACCGCTCCTGCTGTTCCCGGTTTTCCGGAACCAGGTGCAACGAACAGACCAGGTGCTTTACCGGCAAGCATATTTTGTACGTTTGGCGAGGTAATGTTTTTTAGCTTATCTCCGCCAATTGTGTTCAAAGCTCCGGTAAGACTTTCCTTTTTCTGAACAGCGTAACCAACAACTACCAGCTCGCCCAGTAGTTCAGGTGCTTCGTTTAGGGTGATGTCTCCCAATGAAGGGCCGGTAACCGTAATTTCTCTGGAAGTAAAACCGATAGAACTTACCACTAATATTTCACCAACACTCGCCTCTATACTGAACAGTCCTGTGTTGTTGGTAGAGGTCACACGTTTGGTCCCTTTTACGGTTACTGTAGCGCCTGGAATAGGGCTGCCACCGGCATCTTTAACAGTACCCGAAACCGCTTGCCTGATCATGGTTTCATCTGCAACCCAATTTTTTCCGGGTATACTCAGAATTTTATTTACTGCAATGGTTTTGCCTTCAATATTATAGGTTAAAGACAGGTCTTTTAATACCTGCTGCAAGATGTTACGGATGGAACTTTCGTTGACATTAACGTCAATTTTTTTTAGTCCTTTAAGGTCTTCGGTCTTATAGAAAAAAGTATAATCAGACTGTTTTTCAATTGCCGTTAAAACTTCGGTAAGTTGTACAGATTTTAGATTTAACCTGATGGTTTGAGAAAAAGTTTTAGCGTTTGTAATCGTAGAGATACTAATGGTTAGTATGGTCACAACTGTCATCATCGCAAAAAAGTGGCTAAAGGCTTTTTTTTCCTTTAGGGGCGGCGACTGTTGATTTTTTCTTTGGTTAGTTTTTTGTTTCATTTGAAATATAAATTTCAGGATTAAACGATTTGTTCGTAATTGGTTTGTTGAAGCAGTTTCCTGCATGAATTGGCCGGTCAGTTTTTTCGCATAGCGTATAGTTTAGGTTTATATATATTATTGAATTATCAATTTGTTGTCGTCTGTCAGTTGGTATCTGACACGTGTTGCCCCCAGTATTTTTAAGGCCTGTCGTAGTGTTAAATCCTTTTGTATCTTTCCGGTAAAAGTGCCGGAAGGCTTAGTTCCTTCATATATAATTTCAATGTTGTACCACCTGGCCAGTTCCAGCATTACATCGCTGATATCTGCCTGGTTAAAATGGAACAAATTGTTTTTCCAGGCCAGAATATCCGCGAAGTTTACATTGTCGATGAGCTGTATCCCTTCAGAATCTGGCTGGCTGACAGCCTGCTGGTTCGGCTGTAGTAAAAGGTTCCGTTTCCCGGTACTTAACTTTATGCTGCCCTCCAGCAGTGTGGTTTTGTAACTGCCATTATCAGCGTAACTGTTTATATTGAAATGTGTTCCTAAAACCTCGATATTGGTTTTAGAATTTTCGATGTTTACGATGAATGGTTTCTGTGTATTTCTTGCGACTTCGAAATATGCTTCCCCTGATATGGCCACTGTTCTGGTTTTTCCGTTAAAGGTTACCGGATACTCAATACTACTGGCAGCGTTTAACCAAACTTTAGTACCATCAGACAAAGTGAGGTTGTATTGTCGTCCTAAAGGGGTCCGGATACTATTGAGGCTGTTTCCAGCAGGTTTTTTACCATCTAAATAAACAAGCTGTCCCTTACTGACTTTAATTTTTGAACCATCATGATTAATGATCGCCTCACTGTTACCCGCACTGTCCAGTAAAACTTCCCGTCCGTCTGACAGGACCAATATAGCCCCGGTTTGCCCGGGCTGGACATCTTTCTGGTTTACTTCGGCTATAGTTCTCTGGTTAATGCGCTCGCTAAAATTTTGGTGAAGCAAATAAGAACCGATCGCTATCATAACCGCAGCGGCAATACCGTATTTCAGGAACCTTATTTTTGGATGTTTAGCAATTGTTTTGACCTGAGGCGGCTTATCCAGGGATAAGATCTGGTTAACTTTGGCTTTGATTTCAGTTTCATCTACACTGACCTCCTCATCTTCCGGTTCCGTAAAAGTATTTATGGTTTCGGTGACCAGGGCTATTACTTCTTCATGTCCGGCTTCGTCCATAAGCTGAGACAGTTCCGCAGTCTCTTCAACAGACAACATATTGTTATAATATAGCTGCAATAAATCGAGGATTCTTTTTTTGTGCACGTGGTTAGTGGTTTAGTTTGGCAGGATTTTCATCCTAATCAGAGGTATGAATGCACTTTTTCGAACGACTACTATCGGGGCTTAGTTTTTTTTATAAAAATTCTAAGATGATCAGTATGCTGAGATGAACACCATAGCCAGATTTAGAAAGATCCTGGCGGATAGATTTTAGGGCTACCGTAAGGGTATTGTAAACGGTATTGATGGAGATATTTAGTTTTATTGCGATTTCCAGGGGGCTCAACCCCTCCTCTCTGCTTAAAACGTATATAGTTCGCCGTTGATGAGGCAGCCGTTCAACAGCCTGGTTAACTATTGCTTTTATTTCGGCAATTTCTATGTGCTTTGGCGTCAATATTTGCGTTTCACTTTCCAGGGATGACTTCAATCTGTCGGCCTTTGTTTTGATATGGAGCTCTTTTCTGATCAGCGTTAACGCTTCTGTACTCACCACCTTATAAATCCAGGCCTGGAAATTTTCTATTTCCATTAACCTGTCCCTATTGAGCCATACCCTTAAGAATGCTTCCTGTAAAATATCTAAAGTTGACTCTTCCTGACCCCGAACGGTTTTTAGCAGAAATTTGTGTAATTTTTGATAATAAAGGGTATATAAAACTTCAAATGCTTTTTCATTTCCATCTGCAACTGCACGAATAAGATCTGATTCGATGATTTTCACTTTGGTCATTGGAATAATACACCTTTTATCGGGGCAATATAGTCAAATTTCATGCAAAGGTAGCCACCGGGATTGCCAACAAGACCGATTACCTCACAAAGTAGCCTTTAAAATTATGGTGTAAAGCGTTGCCTTCTTTTCAGTTATCATGGTATGCAACCTTTTTCATAAAACCATCATCTATAGCTAAAACAAATGATGATGATAAAACTATCCATGAAAAAACTCCTTTTGGCAATTGGAATTTGCCTGATGGTAACTGTTGCTAATGCCCAGCAAGAGCAAACAGCAAGCGACTTCGAGGCCTATGCCGCAACGCTTACTAAAAACTTAAACGACTTAAATAATAAAAAAGATTATCAGGGCTTAATAACGGGTCTTGAAGCCTATGAAGCCAGGTATCAGCAATTGCCCGCATCGGTAAAACCGAAATATGCGGGAAATATGCCAGACAATTACTACAATTTGGCCTGTTTTTATGCATTAGTCAACAATAAAGATAAAGCAATCTCCAATTTTGGAAGAGCCGCTGCTGCCGGATATTCCAATTATCAACACATGGCAACTGATCCGGACCTAAACCTCTTGCGGAATGATCCAAAATTTAAAGTTTTTGCTCAACAAATAAGAGACCGGGGAGATTTTGGGTATATTCTTAAAAAAGCGGGCAAGTATCAGGTACAACCCGAACAAAAATCATCACCTTTTACCTATCAGAATGCTTCTGATTCAAACTTAATTGCTTTTCGCAAGCTATTTAATCTGGATTCTATTGCCGGAGCTGGTACTGAAATCAGCAAATTTAAAAATCTTTTAAATTGGGCGCACAATGTGGTAAAGCATGATGGAAGTTCATCCAATCCACAAGCTCAAAATGCGATCGATCTTATCGCGATCGCCAAAAAGGAAAACAGAGGTTTTAATTGCAGGATGATGGCAACTATTCTTAAAGATGCTTATCAGGCGATGGGCTATTTTTCCCGCGTGGTGACCTGCATGCCAAAAGATACAGCAGATTCTGATTGCCATGTAATTAACGTGGTATGGTCTAAAGAAAAGAAAAAGTGGTTGTGGATGGACCCTACATTTAATGCTTACGTGAGCAATGACAAGGGCGAATTACTTAGCATTGAAGAAGTAAGAAGTAGCTTGATTGCCGAAAAACCATTGGTACTGAATGAAGATGCGAACTGGAATAATCAGATGAAACAAACAAAAGCAAATTATCTGGACCATTACATGTCGAAAAATCTGTATTGGATTCAGGTATCGACAAAAAGCGAATGGAATCTGGAGACCAGCGCTGTAGAAAAAAAAGTGAGCTACATCAACCTATATCCCAGTCAGTATACCACGCTTAAAGGCTTAAAAGTTTCTTCTGGAAATCTGATCAAATATGCCACAAATGATCCGGCTTATTTCTGGCAAGCACCTGATAAATTATAAAAAGTGCCAGTTGCAATAACAGATGTATTATCATAGATTTGCCGCCCAAATGAACTAAGGACGCAGAGCGTCCTGAATACTTTAAACAATTACAATAAACATAAATGGAAGAAAACGATTTTGTATCCATCTGGTTGGAAGAAAACGGAAACCCCGCTATAGAGGAATTAACGCAACTAAATCTGGACCTGGCCAGTAAAACTGTAAAAACCTTAGCCGACAAAGGCCTTTCAGAAAATGACCTTGCGATCTCCATGGACATCAATCCTGACGAGATCAAAAGGTGGTTGACGGGCAGGCATTCGTTCAGTATAAAGACCATAAAGGAAATCTCTGGCACCTTGGCAGATTATACTACAACATAGCGACTTTTGGCTACATTCGTCTTGTTCATTGTCCGGACTTTTGAATCAACAAAAAAGAACAAATATGAACATCGTACTCACAGGATCACTTGGGAACATTGGCAGGCTACTCACAGAAACGTTGGTAAGCAATGGCCATACTGTCACTGTTATCAGCAGCAATGCAAAACGTCAGAAAAACATTGAACTCCTTGGCGCAAAAGCCGCCATTGGCAACTTACAGGATGTAGATTTCTTAGCAAAAATCTTCAAAGGTGCGGATATCGTTTACCTTATGGAAACAATGGAGGCTGCCGGTGATATGTTTGATAAATCGGTTGACTTTATCAGCGACATTACTAAAATCGGCAAAAATTACAAAGAGGCTGTAGAACGCTCCAGGGTACAGCAGCTGATCCACCTCAGCAGCATCGGCGCGCATACTGACACAGGAACCGGAATCATCCGTTTCCACCACAATGTAGAGACCATTCTTCGACAACTCCCGGCCAACATCGCGATCAAGTTCATTCGCCCGGTCAGCTTTTACATCAACTTGTTTTCTTCCATTCATAACATCAAGTCTAAAGGGGCAATCATTTCCAATTACGGTGGTGATGTCAAAGAGCCATGGGTCTCGCCAAAAGATATTGCGGCAGTCATTGCCGAAGAGGTGGACAAAGAATTTGAGGGCAAAACAATACGTTATGTTGCAAGTGATGAGGTTTCGCCAAATGAGATTGCCAGTGCTTTGGGCGAAGCCATCGGCAAACCCGATTTGAAATGGCTGGTCATTCCAAGCCAACAGCTGCTGGATAACTGGCTAAGCATTGGCTTTAATGAACAGGTGGCTAAAGGCTTTGTTGAGCTGCAGGAAAGCCAGGGGAGCGGCAGGCTTTACGACGATTATCATCTGCACAAACCCTCACTAGGCAAAGTGAAGCTGAAAGATTTTGCCAAAGATTTTGCCGAAGCTTATGCAATGGAATAAAGGACTGGTGTAATTGTTCCATTAAACAGTATTTATTAATTTAGGACAAAAGGTACTGCAAGAAGAGTAGCAGCTAAGCGCATGAGAAAAATTAAAAAACTTAAGACGATTAAAGAGTTTCATCAAACCAGAAGTCTTAATCCGCCAGAGCATCCCTTAATCAGCATCGTGGATTATGCGGAGGTAAAGCTGCTACCAGAATACTTTGAATGCAAGTGGACTTTTGATTTTTATTTTATATCACTTAAGAAAAATATTGACGGCAAAGTAACGTACGGCCAGCAGTCTTATGATTTTGACGAAGGCGTTATGTTCTTTATTGCTCCGGGCCAGGTATTCGGTATAGAACAGATCACCGGTACACCAGCCAATAAATCCGGGTGGATGTTGCTCATCCACCCGGATTTTCTTTGGAATACCTCATTGGCTAAAGGCATAAAGAAATATGAATTTTTCAGCTATACGATCCATGAGGCGCTGTTTGTATCCAAAAAGGAAGAAGACATCCTGATGGGGATCATCAGTAACATTGAGCGGGAATACCATGCTAACATTGACAAATTTAGTCAGGGGATTATTATTTCTCAGATAGAGACCCTGTTGAATTACTCAGAGCGTTTTTACAATCGCCAGTTTATTACCCGAAAACGGGCCGCTCACCAAATGCTGGATCAGCTGGAATTATTATTTGCAGATTATTTCAGTGATGATGTCCCCAGCAAAAAAGGCCTGCCTACGGTTCAATATTTTGCGGAAAGGTTACATCTGTCGCCGAAATATTTAAGCACTATGCTCAAAACGCTGACAGGGCAAACTGCTCAGCAGTTTATCCATGGGAATCTGATAGAATTGGCCAAAGAGAAATTATCAGTCACCGACCTGAACGTAAGCGAAATAGCTTACAAATTGGGCTTTGAGTATTCCCAGTCCTTTAACAAACTATTCAAAAGTAAAACCTCCCTTACACCGCTGGAGTTCCGAAAGTCATTTGATCTGAACTGAAACAATACCTGGAAGCCAGACAAGAGCCATTTCCACTATACACAAAAAACAAAATAAAGCATTATCATCTATCTATCGACAAAGGTTGCCACCTCCTTGTCTGTCTTCAATTCTACCCTATCGATTAGCTGTTCAGCAAAGGCTTCATCTATGCTGGTCAGTAGCAACAGATACCTCGGCTCCTATCCATAGGCCAAAATCGCTGAAGAAATAGCTCCGGAAGCTTGATGTTATTAATTTAATTAACGTGAATTTAAAACAATTGCCAATTCGGCTTTGTTGAATACAACTAATTGCTCACCGATTAGATTATAGAAAAACAACAGCTCATCAGACTGCCGATGCATGAAATTAAAACCTTCGGGAACAAAACGATCCTTTCAAAACTCCTGCTGATTTTTGGTCTTGCAGTTTTATTATGTGCTGAAGGGTATTTTGGTTACCAGTTACACCAGCTTTCGGAACAGCAGGAAGAGATCAAAGAAGACTATTCCAATATCAACAACATTAGCTCAGGACTGTTCTCTGTGGAGCAATGGCGGGATAAAGTAGCTGCGATTGCAAGTCATCAAATCCGTGATTTCACGCTTAGCGCAAAACAAAAGAAAGAACTTCAGAAGGAGGTTGAGCAAATCATCATCGCATTGATTGATAAGGCGGAAGCGCTGATCAACAAACCCAAAAAGACCCTCGATGGTAAAATCAAGAAGTTTATCGTTAAAAATTTCGTAGATACGGATGACTTCAGAAAAAAGGCTCCTTCTTTTGCCAAAGAAATCATTGCCAAAGTTTATAATCCCAGGAATAAAAAGGAGCTCAGCAAAATGGCAATGTCCAAGTTTGATGCGCTGGAACGTGCGGAATACCTGGACAGTACGGTAGCTGCAACAAAGGCTGCCTCTGAAAAAATCTATCTCAAATATAAGGCATCTTCGAATGAGGAATTAAATACGAAACTGACTTCCTCATTGTCGCGCATCAGGACTTTAACCTACAATTACTCCTTCGCCATGTTGGGTTGTATCGTCATCGTTTTATCGTTATGGTGGATATTAAGGAAACGGATTGATTTGCATGCGCCTCTTTTTATCATGTCATTGATGTTCGCATTCATTTTGCTTTTTATAGGTTTAACGGCCTCTATGATAGAGGTCGATGCACGCATCAAAGCACTCGATTTTGTGCTGCTGGGTGAACATGTGGTTTTTGAGAACCAGGTATTGTTCTTTCAGAGTAAAAGTATCCTGGACGTGGTGAGTGTATTGATTAAGCAATCAGCTATGGATTCGGTCCTGGTGGGGATTTTGATATTGATTTTCAGCATCCTCTTCCCTATCATGAAGCTGAGCGCTACCGGCATCCACCTCCTGAGTAAAAAGAAAATTGCCAGGAACAGGATCATCCGGTATTTTGCCTTCCAGTCGGGCAAGTGGAGCATGGCAGATGTCATCGTGATCGCAATACTGATGGTTTACATCGGTTTAAACGGATTATTAGATAGCCAGTTGAAGAGCCTGAATATAAAAAGCGATGATTTAAATGTCATCACCACCAACAATACTGCACTCCAGCCAGGATTTATCATATTCATCAGTTTTGTATTATATGGCCTGATTTTGTCGACCATCTTAAAATTCATTTCTCCTCATGAAAGCCACTAGAAAGATAGTCCTTCCCAACATTTTACTTCTGGTTGGCCTGAGTCTGCTGCTTTGCGGAGAGACTTGGTTTGGATACCGTATTACTACGCTTTCCAGTCAGCAGGAAGAAATCAAAGCCGATTACAGCGCCTCCAACAACATCACCTTCGGCATCTTATCTGTAGACCAATGGCGTGAGAAAATGGCCGATGTGGTGGAGGGAAAGGTGAATGAGTTTAACATGACGGCTCTGCAAAAAAAAGAGCTTCAGAAAAAGGTAGAGAAACAATTAAACCATCTCGTTGACAAGGCCGTAGGTGAAGCAAACAAACCACAGAAAGGCATTGGCGGTAAGCTCAAAAAACTGGCTTTCAATGCCTTGGTTGATGCCGAGGAAATCCAGGCCGAGGTACCCGCTTTTGCCGCTACCATCGTGAACAGGATCAATAAACCAGCAAGCAAGAAAAGGCTCAAAAACATCATCACAAGCAAAGTTAACCAGCTGGAGAAGGAAACTTTCGACAATACTGAACCCGCCAGTGTTACGGTAAAAAGACACGTTTATAAAAAATACCATGTCAACAATTCTGTGGCTTTTGAGAAAACCATCAATTCGCAGCTTACCAACATACAATCAGCCATGTATAAGTATACTTACGCTATGATTGGTTGTGTGCTGCTGGCCCTTTGCCTCTGGTTTTTACTTAGAAAACAAGTACGTCTTCATACCACGTTATATATCCTCTCTCTTTTATTCGCCTTTGTGCTCTTATTGGTTGGCATCACAGCTACGATTATAGAAGTTGATGCCCGGATTCAGTCATTGAGCTTTACACTGCTCAGCGAAAAGTTAGCTTTTACCAACCAGGTGTTATTTTTTCAAAGTAAGAGCATCACCGGGGTAGTTACATCATTAGTTGAACAGCCTAAACCGGATGCCGTACTGGTGGGCATCCTCATCCTGCTTTTCGTAATCATTCTGCCTGTGCTCCGAATGATTGGCAAAGGTATTCTGATATGGGGCAGGGATAAATACGCCGAAAATAAACTGATCAGGTTTTTAGCCTTGGATTTAGGCAAATGGGACATGGCAGATGTCATGGTTGTTGGTATTGGGATGACTTATATTGGCTTAAACGGAATCTTACAAAGTCAGCTTTCAGACCTGAATATTCAAGAGGAATTGCTTTCTACGGTAACACAAAATAATACCTCATTACAACCAGGCTATTATATTTTTGTAACTTATGTGGTCTATGCCTCGGTATTGTCAATGATCTTAAAGCGCATCAACCCATTAAAAAACAATAAAAATGGAAGCCAGGATACAAACACTATATGATTCAGAAATTTGTGTCGTGCATAATTTTCTATGCCGTTGCGTGAATTGTACGGTCTCTGATAAAGAACATCAGGACAATTTTGTGATCGCTTACATAAGAACCGGAAATTTCCAATTCAAGGTATTTAGAAATAATCTGGATGCTTACCATGGTTTTTTCCTGATCAATAAGCCTGGATATGAATACAGGGTTGGCCATGATCATAAGTTTCCCGACGAATGTACCATCTTTACGATTTCAGAACATAGCTTAGCACAATTGAAGGAACAAGTTGGTGCACTGTCCTGGTTTTTCGGCAATCCGGATATTCAATCTGTTTTAGTTAAGGCAACCCCTGAAACAGAATACCTGCATCACTGCATATTTCAACTTTTACAAACCGCCCGTTTACCCAGGCTCTGGGTTGAAACGCTGATGACGGAGCTTTTTGTTCAGGTACTTTTAACGCATGAAAAACCAGCACTGCCTCCCTTGCTAACCGTTAAACAAAAAAAGAACTACCTGCCAACTATTGAAACGGTTAAGCAATTCATAAATGAAAATTTTACTGCAGATCTTTCTTTGTCAGAACTTGCAGAATTGGGTTACCTCAGCCCTTTCCATTTTAACCGCCTCTTTAAACAGATCACTACAGTTTCCCCCTACCAATATTTACTGCGCGTGCGTTTAAAACATGCCCATCTTCAACTTTGCAACACTTCGACCCCCGTTTCGGACATCGCTTTCCTGGCAGGATTTAACAGTTTGGTCCATTTTTCTGCAGCATACAAGAAAATGTACGGGATGCCCCCCTCTTCTGCCCGAAAGTAAAAAGCGCAATTTTCCTTAAATCTTATCCAAACCCAGAGACTAGCTTTGTTTTCACAAAAAATACATTTTATGAAAACTCAATTATTATCAAGACTGGAACAGGCTAAAAACTACACTTTGAGTGTCGCGGAAATGATGCCTGAAGCGCTGTATCATTTTAAACCGGCAGATCCCATCTGGAATTTCAAGGAACTCATGCACCATATCGGGTATGGCTTACATTGGTATGGAGACAATTACCTTAAAAAGAAAGACACCGCATGGATGCCTCCCCTTCCAACAGAAGACAAAACTGAAACTATGGCTTATCTGGATGCCGCATTTGACGCTTTACAGGTAGACATCGCGCACAAGCAACAGTTTATCTGCGTTGCAACGGAATTGTACCACCCGAATATATCTATTAATCATTTAACCAAACTCAATTAATATGGCAGTGTATTATATAAACAGCTACGATATTATAGACACAGAACTATACCAGGAATACGGCCCGAAAGTATATCCGATACTGTTGCGGTATGGCGCAGAAGTTTTAGCCTCAGATACCACTCCAATAGTTCTGGAGGGCCAGGCCAGAAAGATGAATGCAATTGTAAAATTCCCATCAGAAGAAGCGGCTCTAAATTGCTATAATGATGAAGAATACCAGGCTGTAAAGGCAATCAGAATAAATTCAACCGCCAATTGCACAATGGTTTTGGTCAGAGAATTTAGTATAAACCTACCGAATGCAAATGAGTAGGAATTGAGTCAGTTCATCGTATCTTGCGGTTAATATAGCGTACCTTACCCGAAACCACCAATTATGAAAATTGCAATATTCAGTTGCTGTAAGTATGACCAGGATTTTCTACAGGAATACAATACTGGTCATGATCTGACTTTTTTTGAATCTGCACTCACGCTACAGAATGCAGCACTGACCAAAGGCTTCGATGCGCTCTGTTTATTCGTAAATGACAGTGCAGACCGGGATGTCCTCTATGCATTAAAAGCGAATGGTATAAGACTTATTCTACTAAGATGCGCGGGGTTTAACAACGTTGATATTACTGTTGCAGCTGAGCTGGGAATTAAGGTGCTCCGGGTTCCTGCCTATTCTCCGGAAGCTGTGGCTGAACATGCAATGGCAATGATCCTCACACTTAACCGTAAAACACATAAGGCCTATAACAGAGTCAGGGAAGGGAATTTCTCCCTCGAGGGGCTTATTGGGTTTAACCTGCACAACTGCAAAGTGGCGCTGATCGGAACCGGGAACATTGGTAAGGCATTTTACAGAATATTAAAAGGATTCGGGTGCAGGATTGTTGCCTATGATCCATACCCGGATCCTAGCCTTGTTGAGGAGGGTTTGTCTTATGGCAGTCTGGAAGAGACACTAAAAGAAGCCGAGGTTGTATCATTACACTGCCCTCTGTCTGAAGACACTCAGCATATGATCAATGCAAATACGCTTAAACTATTTAAGAAGGGCGCAATGTTGATCAACACCAGCCGTGGAGGACTCATTGACACGCAAGACGTAATCGAAGCACTGAAGTCAGCTCAACTTGGTTATCTTGGGCTCGACGTTTATGAACAGGAATCGAAACTTTTCTTCCATGACCTTTCCGGGGACATTATACAGGACGATTTGATATCAAGACTTATTTCCTTTCCAAATGTGCTGATCACCTCCCATCAGGGCTTTTTCACGAGAGAGGCGATGCAGCAAATCGCAGAAATTACATTTGGAAATGCAGATGCATTTGAATCTGGATTACCTCTTATTAATGAAGTAAAAGCTTAAACTTTATTGTTCTACATATTCCAGGGCAAATTGTACCCAGTCTTTTACGCTCTTGTCCAGGTAAATATCTGGTTGGAGACCAATGTTATTAATTGGATAATATTGAGTATCCCAAAGAAAACCATAACCGATGATTAAAAATTGTAAAAATCATTCCTCTTTAAGAACTCATTCCCCTGCATATCGTGATTAGGGCACAGGCATTTTTTTACCATATCTTGTGATGGCATAACCATCAAATTTAATCAACTCCATTTCTGCCCGCTCATCTGGCTGATGATAATAAAGGTTATATAATTGATGGACATCAGACTGAGGATTTTTCTTTTTAAACGTTGAGGTAATGGCTGATTGCTTGATGACATCTTTACTTTTTTCTACAAGTGTGGCCAATTTCCCATTTCCATAAATTTTCAGCTCACAACGATCTTTGGGTAATAATGAAAATGTATTGGATAAAATGGCTTTTCTTTCATTAAGCACCCATTCATGTTTCATTCCGCGAAGTTGTGCGGTTTCATATTCGGCTTTTTGAATGGCTTTAACCACCTGGTCATCTTTTTTACTGTTCAGGTCATCAGTTAACTGCTTCATAGCATTATAAAGTTTATCAAGTAATTCCGGAGAATTTTTTAGTGGTACAGACTTATCCGAAGAAATTAACTGTACGGGTATTTTGGCCTTAAATTTTATGGTTTTTGCAAAGTAACCTTTCCTTAAATCGTCTTGCGAAAGGCCATCACTCCTTAATTCGTACTCAATTAGTTTCTTATTTTCAGGCTCAGTCCACGCTGATGCAATTACAGATAAATTTACTGTTGACTTAAACAATATGATCTTCAAAATTGGGCTTTCCTGTTTCTTGTAATTTTTTAAATCAATCAGGATTTTTAATTCTTGTTCTCCACTCCTATTAATGGCAATATCAACAAATGCGGGCATGTTCGTTCCGAAAAATTCATAACCTTTTAAAATCGGGTAATCGTTAACCGAGATTTCCGTCGGGAGATAGAATGTGGTTTGTATACCATATGCTCTTCTGTCCGGATCATATTTCAGTTTATTCAAAAACTCTGTGTTGACAATTTCTTGTCCGTTGCAGGATGTAAATGCCAACAAAGCCAGAATGATCAGGTAGTATTTCTTCATGTGGAAATTGAATAAAAGCGATTAAATATAAAAAATAGTTTTAGGTCAGATACAAACAGGATCACCAGATTTAACGGGATTTTCACTTCTTTGATGATTTCGCTACTTTATTGAATTCAAGACATAAGTTTACAAAATATTCAAAGTCAGTTTTTGCTTTAATTCCCTCGGGATGTATGTAACAATAACCTTTATACTCTTTTCCTTTCATCAGCATCGTTTCATAACCCTGTTTTTCTGCAATTTCTTCCTGTAATTTCGGATCGAAACGACACATTAAGTTCTCTCCGCTTACACAAACGCAGGTTTTCCCGTTGACCATAAAATTCAGAACATTAAACATTTTCTTTTCTTCAATTTCCAAATCCGGTATTTCAGCCAGATATGCTCTTATTCTGTCTGCAAGTTTGATGTCGTAAGCCATATTTTTAAATGATTAGGTATTGTTTGTTAAAATTAAGGTGCCAAATAAACTGAGTTTGGCACCTCAGATTATTGTCTTGAATGAAGCCCGATCGTATTGCCTTCTGTATCGATGATGAGAGATACAAATCCAAACGCTCCTATGGACATTTTAGGTGTAATAATTTTTCCACCGGCATCTTCCACCCGGGCCTCCTCGGTAGTACAATCACTGGAAACAAAGTAAACGATCGTATTATTTCCATTTGCAGGCCTATCTTCTTTTTCAACTAGTGCACCTGAAATATTCAGGCCTTCATAGTCTGAAGGAAAGGCTGATTGTTTCCCCCACTCCACTGGAAAATCAACAAGCTGTATATTGAATACTGTTTCATAGAATTTTTTTGCACGTGTTAAGTTTGATACATTGATATCAAACCACCCAACTGGATTTACATTTGCCATGATTTTATTATTTTAGGTTCGACAGCAAAATTAGATGGAGTCCGGCACCTGAAATTGTAAAAATGCGACAAGGCTAATCCGTACCATCAAAAATCAAAGACATCTTTAAAAGATCCCCATAAAATTCTTTGGGTGTAATTCCCGTAAACTCTTTGAAATCCTTAATAAAATGTGCCTGGTCGTAATATTCATTTTCGTAAGCCAGAGTGGTAAGGTTGGTCACTTTTTTGCTCAGCAAAGTTTTGAGTGTGGTCTGCAGTCTGATTGTCTTGGAAAGTTGTTTGGGGCTTAAACCAATGGCCGATGAAAATTTGCGTTCTAACTGCCTGCGGTTGACATTTGTTTGTCTGGAAAGCTCATCCACAGAAAGTTGTCCATTTGCCGTCAAGATCGTTTCGACCGTTGATTTAACGATTTGGTCAACAGTTGCTGTATCCCTCAGCTGGTCGAATAAGAATGTCTCAATAAGATTGATTCTTTCCGATGTGGAGTTGGCATTTAAAATCTTTTGCCCGATTTCCTGTCCCCTTGTCCCAAATAACTGTTCTAATGGAATCGCCGTATTTTCCATTTCCCTTATCGGAATGGTTGCAAAAGGTAAAAATCCATTCGGATGAAAACAGACAAAAAAAATGCCTGTTTCACCTGTTGGTTCCACTTCAAAAGGTCCGGTCAGCTGCCCTATGACGAAGCATCTTGGCAGGAAAACACTATTTCCGTTTTCGGTGTATTGTTTGTACAAATCGCCATGGTGAAAAATCATCTTCATACAGCCATCGGGCACGATGGCGTTTTTTTTCGGTGTTTTTTCTTTGGGGCTTTCCAATGTCCAATAACATTTGACAAGCGAGGCTAAGTCATTGTTCGGTTCAAATATCTGATAGTTCATTGGATTTTCATTTTTATGGCTTTCTATTTTGATAATTCTTCAATCCGGTCCATGATATGCTGGCTTTTGTTCTGGAGTTGTTTCTGGTAGCCCATCGAAATGCTATTCTTATAAATCAGGTCAAAACGGATCCAGAATCCGGGCTCTTTAAAAAAATATTTAGGTTGGGTATCTGAATGGATCACAAAATCAAATTTAAATTCATCCAAAAAGGATTCGTGGATAGGGTTTATATCTTTTAATCCACCTTCTTTAATCAGGCTGATTTGTAGTTGATGATGATCGAAACCAGGCAAATAAAATTTGAAAGAACGATAATCCCTGGTAAGGTAATGAATTGCATCCTCAAAGCGATTAAAGGAAACGACATTTAGGCTGTGCCTTGGAAGAACGAATACACTTCCTGCCTTTTTCCTGGTTACACAAATTATGTCACCATTAAAGCTACGGCCTATCTGAATGGCGTTTAAAAGGTCTTCAGCTGTAAACATTTCATCCAATTCCCATAAATCCGTATCATCTTTAAATGTTTCGGGGATCACTATTTCGTCAGGATAATGAATAACCACCTCTTCACAATACGTTCCTGCTCCATATTCTTCCAGAAATCTGAGATAATCTAAAGGTAGAATTTCTAAAATCCCTTTATTGATATTGCTTGTTTTTACTCTTCTTTGTGGGTCAAGCAAATTTGTTGTTAATGCTATTTTTTCAGTCATTTATGTCCTGCTAAACTATGGATGCAGCCCTGCTTTTATAAACTTAATCATCGTTTAAAATGGCTGCAATGGTTTCCTTGCTGTTGTTATCCTTTAATACCTCTGTTAAATTGTTTTCAAATATAGCCCATCGCTTTTCGGCCCCAAAGGTCCGGTGGAGTTGTTTTACAAATTGCTTTAATTGTGTTTTTCGTTCAGTCAGCAGTAAATATTTAAATAGTTCCCTGTAATTGTTTAGCCCATTTTTCTCTATCATCAAATCTATCAGGTCATTTGTTGAAGTGATGTTGTTAAACATTGCAATGGCAGCTTTGAGATCCTCATCAAGTTTCAAACCTAAGGTATTCAAATCTGTCTCCTGAGTAATCACATATCCATCGTTCGTAGATTCAACAATGGAAGAAATTCGCTTTCTAAAATAACATTCGGATTCTTTGGGATCAAGGCCTGTTGTCTTCCCAATTACACGGTCAATATTAGTGGAATGGATGCCACAGTTAATATAAAATTTTGTCTCTTGAGCCGAGTTCCCCTGGCTGTTTTGAAAGTTAAACAGAAAGATCAGGTCTTCTTTTTTTCTATAAAAATTCATCCCGTTTTTACTAAAGCCCTCTTCTTTTAATAAGGGTTTAACTATGCCGGCAATCATTTGATTAAATTTCTCTTTCATCATCGTTTACATCTTTCATTCAGCCCCTTTCAAATTAATTTTTCTCAATTACCACATCAGTAATTTCGTATGAAAAATTATCCTTATTCCGTTCTCCTTCAGGCTTTTTAAACTCAGCATAATTAACCGTTCCGGTAATTTTAAATTCAGGATGTTCATCAAGGTTATATTTTTCAGCGTTCTTATCAAAGACATAAAAGTTCTTCAGTGTGTATTTCTTTTGGTCTGCGGCCATATCCAGTAATGCGCTATTTGCAGAAGTCCCCAGGTTCAGGATCACACCAGATACATTGTGTTTGTCCGAACTCATGGCATGGGCTTTCACCACAAAAGACATGGGAATGGTTTTAGACCTGCCCGATTGAAACATAAAGTAAGGTGCATCAAATTCACCTACAAGTTCTATTTTTTTACCCTGATACTCATATCCGGATTCCATGGCTTGAACAAGCTTTACGGAATCGTTGCCGCAAGAAGACAATAAAAAGAGAAATAACGAGGTTAAGATCAGGGAAGAGGTAGTTTGTTTTGCTTTCATGGCTTTAATTTTATAATGAATTTTATGATTCATAATTTATTATTCTAAAATAACCAATATCTTTCGTTTTTAAACCAACCCAGTTCACATCCGTAGAAAACCAATTGAAATCCGTGGAATAACATTCAGGATCTGGAAGAATAAATATTGTAATTCAAATACCTATGGAGGATTTAATCCGGAAATTTCATTTAAGAAAAAAAATTGTAATGACCGCTATGGTCACTTTTTTTGTGATTGTCGCTTCAGCTTTTTTCATTTCATCTGTAACAGATACTTTGTCTATAGGAAGAACTGTACTTGGGGAGGAAAGGTACAGTGCCAGAATGAATGACAGCTATTTATTTGCCGGGATGATACTATTACTGACCCTACCTATGCTCTTACCGATCAACCAGTTTTTTGAAAAATACCTTAAAACGATCCGAACGCTTTCTAAAACGGAGGTAGAAAGACTGGAAAAACAAAATGAAACTGCTTTCTTTATAAATAAATATTTACCATCATACATTGTAAAAGATAAATCATTTATTTTCTTCAAATTTTTCGGAACGACTGAAATTCCGTTTATGGAGGTGACAAAAATTAAGATATCACCGGTCAGCTACAAAGGTGGCTACTCTATTTCTTTCAAAACCAATGCTTCTCTTTTTTATTATACATTTTCAGAAACACCTGAAAACCTATCGCTCATTGCCGATTATGCATTGGAAGTAAACCCAAACATCAATGTTTCTGCAATTCTCAGGCGATGAAAGCTACGGATTTGACTCTTTTGGAGCTGATGTACCCATAACTGTTCGGTTGGTCAGGCCATAGTCAGCTAATCTATGGTTAAGATTGGCAAGGATATAGTCTTGTTCTATTGGAAACTTTTCAGCAATATCTTTATAACAGGCCAGGAGTCTATTGTCTTTTACCCCAGACAGGGCTTGTAATGAGGTATGTATTACCCGGTTAGAATCATCTTTTAATCCTTCAATAAATGTTTCGATGTAATCTTTTTTATTCTCTAACTGGCCCAGGGTATAAAGTGATTGCACCTTAATGCCTTCAATATGGTGTCTGGCAAACGGTATAATCAGCCTGCTGTAGTCTGTGTTTGTTTCTTTTAGCAGGTAAGTACAAAACCTGAATGTTTCCTCATCCTCAATTCTAAAGACATTGTCTTCGATAACGTTTAGCCATTCAATAGCTTTATCCTTTGCATACCAATAAATAAACTGGAAGACTGAAAGTAAGTCTGTTTGCAGCAATTCAATTAAATGTGGTTTGGCGATTTGATCATCAGATTTACAGATGAGCTGAATTAACCTGACTTTATGTTCTGGGTTAGTTTCAATTAAGCTTTCAATTCGATTTATCGTTTCGTCTTTTAAACCTTTTTTATTCAATAAGCCGTTTAAACAATCTACCTTTTCCTGGACATCTATTGAAGATATAAACAGCTTCAGCAATTCTTCCTCAGAACCGCCCATATGATATCCGAACCAGCCAGTATGATCATGAATTAAATCGCCTGAAATCACTTCATCCAACCACCTTTCGTACCAGTCCAGGAAATTTCTCTCAAAAGCAAAGGTCGGCTTTTGGCCATCTGAATCTAAGTTTACTACCCTTCCCTTATACTGCCCGTTTAACACTATCCCATGTAAATAGGTGCATCCCTGTGAGCCTAAAGGAAGTATTCCGCCCCATAATTTACCTAGTTCCTGATCATATTCTTCATCAGCTATTGTTTCATCCTCATTGATCTTTTGAGATAATGCTTTCCAAAATTCATCAGTCATTTTTGGATGGATTACACAGCTGTTTTTTAAATACTTTTCTGAATCGGCATAGATTAATTCATTTATATTTTCTCCAAAGGGATAAATCCCATAAAAAGGTCCTGCTGAGGGATTTTGCCCGGTAAGATCACCGTTGCCAACATGAAGTACAAAAGATTTATAACACTCCGGAAGTTCAATTGAATATTTTTCTTCCAGTTGAGCAATCTTTTCTATTGTAGTCGGCTCGCCGATTGCGTATTCATGTTGCTCTGCTCCAAACACCATGCAGCTCTTGTCGGCAGCTTTGGCTTCAATCAACTTTTTCTTTATTCTCTGTATCTGTTCACTGTATGCTGTCATCGGAAAGGTATTCAAAAAAAATCAGGCTAAGGGCTTTGGGGGTTTATCGGATCAAAAATAGCAAAAATGGTCTGGATCAAAACTCCATTACCAGGATTCCCTCCTGATTCCGCGAATGCAGTCTCCATCAAATGTAACAAACCAACGTCCATAGCCATCAACATTTTCGAGATGATCGTTTTTGTTGCTTGTGGTAAAATCAAGTTCGAAACTCCAGCGGTTGACTGTTGTAAATGAGGGCTCTAAAAAAATAACATTAAGCCCAAAACCGAACATTAATTCACTTTGTTCCAACTCATTAAAGTATCCTGACATTTTAGCGAAATTTAGCAATGGGCTCATTGCTTTATCAATATAAGATGGTAAATGGTCCTCCAGATAATCTAAAAATTCAGGCAGTTTTATCCAGCCTGCTTCAGCAAAATAGTCGTTGGAATGAATTGAAAATTCTATCCTGTTAAATCCCCCAAAGTCTGAGGCTATTGAAAACCATTCCTCTTTATCCTCCGTTTGCTTAAAGAGGAACACTCCTGCCCTTGACCTGATCGATTTTATCTCCTGTTCCATTATTTTTTATCTACCCATTCCCCGATTAATTTCCGATAGGTTTCTCCAATCGACAAGTACTCCCCATTGCTCATTTGTATTTGATATCCTTCGATAACCCTGATCTTATTTAATGGAATAATATAGGAACGATGAATGCGGACAAATCGGTTTTGAGGCAGTTTGAGCAAAATATCTTTCATATTTTCCAACACAATGATCTTTTCTGCAGGGGTATGAATGCGAATATAATCTTTCAATCCTTCAATATACAAAATCGAATCTATGGCGATTTTATAGTGCTTGCGATCTGCTTTCACGAACAGGTAATCATCTGTTTCAGCGCTTTGAAAAGTTTCCTGCCAGCGGTTGTATTTTTCTACGCTTTGATAAAAACGGTTAAATATGATCGGTTTTAATAAGAAATCAATCACATGGAACTGGTAGACATCCAAAGCATATTCAGCATAAGCAGAAGTAATGATGAAATTGTGCTTTTGGTTAAACAATTGCATCAGTTCGATACCCGTCAGATCTGGCATTTGAATATCTAAAAAGATCAGGTCAACCATCTGAGTGTTTAAAATCTCTATGGCCTGGAATACGTCACTGCCGGCATACAAAACATTTAGTTGTGGGACCTTCGATGCGTAATCGGCAATGAGCTTTACTGCAAAAGGTTCATCATCAAGTATGATACAGTTTATTCTTTTCTTCATTGTAATATATTTACTTTTTGTCTCTTATTGACTTTTTAAGGGTGCTCAGATCGATCTGAAGCTGAGCCCTGAATCGATTATTTTCACTGGTCAGGATAAGCTCATGAGCATTTGGGTAATAGATTTCTAATCGATTTTTAAGATTATCCAATCCTATTCCTCCCAACTTATCTTTTTTTTGCGTGCCCATTTCATTACTTACCACAAAAGACAATTTCTTTGAATCTGTACGGATATCTACAATAATCGGATGCTGATTGGAAGTAAGTCCGTGTTTTAATGCATTCTCTATTAGTGGAGATAGTATGTAAGGTGGAATTTCGATACTTTCATCATCCGCATGGATGTTCAGCTTTACAAAATCATTTTCTACGTGCCTGAATTGCTCCAGTTCGACATAAGCTTTAATGTAATTGATTTCCTCAGAAAGGTTGATCCGTTCTCTTTGAGAGTAGTAAGTGGTGAACCTCATTACCTCACTCAGCTTTGAGATCGCAAGCAACGATTTATCAGATTGAAAATAAACCATCGAATAAATATTGTTTAGCGTATTGAAAACAAAATGAGGGTTGATCTGCGCTTTAAGAAACTTGATTTCGGTGTTTTTCTTTTCTTCCAAAAGATGGATAAAATAGATGAAATACCAAAGAAAGGAGCTGAACATGATCGGTTTACTGCTATAATAGACGTTATCACCAAGATAACCAAAAAAGGAAGGGTTGGTATAATTGATCTGATTAAATAAAATCCCGGTAAGAAACTGTTCTGCAAACCACCTTAACCCGGTAAAAACAAGGTAAGAAATGAACACACCAAAACATAACCTTTTCCATTGAAATACTTTAAAAACCCATTTCATGATCACCAGGTAATGAAAGTAAAAGGTAGCGACAAAAACGATCACATAGGTACAATAAAATAAATTGGGAAGGACGAATCTGAATTCAAAAGAATCTGTTACAAACGTAAAATACGCCGTTAACATCCAGAATAAAAGGTGAACCAGCCGTTCTGACTGCTTTGACAATGTGGTATTATTCATCTGTAGTTGTTTTATACAAAAGTATCCATTCGGGTAAAGGTAAAAAAATGGGTTAGTAGATAAACCGCAGGGGTTTGTCGAAAAAAGTAGCTTAAACAGCTTGTTCAATACAGTTTTGTACAAAATTTAATAGAAAAAGTATGAAACAGATTATTCCTTTATTCGTTGCCATTTTATTTCATCTTCATGTTTTCGGTCAGCAATTTTCGCTAAAAGGTAAAGTAGTGAACTCCCGTAAAGCTCCTGTAGAATTTGTGTATGCAAATTTAATGAAGAACGACAGTACATTGATCAGACAAGCGCTAAGTGACAGCACAGGTCATTTCTTTATGCTGGCAGAGAAAGGAAATTACCGGTTAGTTATAGCGCAATTTGGGACGAGGTTTACCAGCCAGGAAGTCGTATTAAACCAGAACATTGATCTTGGGAATATAGAAATCAATGAAACCACAGAACTCCGGGGGGTGACCATAAGTGGCAGAAAAAAGATCATTGAACAGAAAGTTGACAGGTTGGTATTCAATGTAGAAAATTCTGTAGTAGCAACTGGCGGAACAGCATTGGATGCACTAAAAGCAACACCAACGGTTAGGGTTCAGAACGACAATATCTCTATTGTAGGAAAAGGCGAAGTATTGGTTATGATTGATGACCGCCTGCAAAGAATACCACAAGAGGACCTCGCGGATTTCCTTAAATCTATTCCCTCCGCAAACATTAAAAGTATAGAAGTCATCACCACACCGCCTGCAAAGTATGAGGCGGAGGGCAACAGCGGGCTCATCAACATCAAATTGAAATCAGCAAAGACGAATTCATGGAATGCCAATATCGGTACCTCCTATACTCAAAAAACATACGCAGGTGGGAATCTGCAGGGTTTGTTCAATTTCAATCGTGACAAACTTTCTTTACAAGCTTCTTTTAACAAAGGCACACAAAAACTATTGACAACGTCAGACAGCCAGATATTTTACCCCAATGAACTGTGGAATGAGGAGATCAGGAACAAATCTAAAAATGAGGTATTGAGTTTAGGCTTTGGGTTGGATTATAAGCTGACTAACAAATGGACAACCGGCATAAAGTATCTTAACAGCCTGACAGATAAAGAATCGGCAAGTCAACCATTCACCAGCAGGTTAGACCAAGCGACAAAAACAGTCCATTCTTATGTGCTTTCGGATGTCATCGCAAACAACAAACCTGAAATGAATTCGCTCAACTGGTACCATTCATTTTCTCTGGATTCCCTTGAAAAAAACATCACGGTAAACTTCGATTACTTCAATTACAGAAAAAAAGACTTCCGGTCTTTTAATGGAAATGAACTTGATCCTCAGAAAGAAATCATTCAAAACACTTTCTTTTCATCCATCAATAACAACCTGAATAAGATTAAAAATTATTCCGGAAATATAGACGTTTCGCTACCTTATAAATGGGCAAATGTCAGCTTTGGGGCAAAATTTTCTTATACCAATACCAATAATGACCTGGTCGTTTATAACAATAAGACAGGTATCCCGGTTTTAGATACCAATCAATCCAACATCTTTAATTATAGAGAGCACAATGAAGCGCTTTACTTCTCTACCAGTAAAAAAATAAATGCACAATGGGAAACGCAAATTGGCTTTCGAATGGAGGCTACACAAACTGAAGGTTATTCCGGAAACCTGAACCAAACCAATAAGAACAATTATATAAAATTGTTTCCTACAGCATACATCACTTATGTTCCCAATGATAACAACTCCTTCTCCCTTAACTATAGCAGAAGAATCAGACGGCCCGATTTTGATTACCTGAATCCCTTTGTAATTAAAACAAGTCCATATTATTATTCAGAAGGAAATCCCTTTTTAAAGCCCTCTTACATCAATAATCTGGAATTTTCTTACATCAGAAAACAAAACTGGGCAAGCAGCGTTTACTTCTCCCAGGTAACCGATTTTGGGCAACAACTTTCTATCGTAGATGCTTCCACAAACATTACTAAGAGCACACCTTTGAACTACGCCAACACCTATCAGATTGGGTTTTCTACCTATTATAATTTCAAAAAATGGTCTTGGTGGAACAGCGTTACAGGATTTAATGTAAATTATCAAAATGTAAAATCAAAAACCAGTCTCATCCAATCTATTGATGGAGGAAATGGGTATTTCTATACCAACAATGATTTCACATTAAACCAATCAAAATCGATATTCTTTGGCTTAAACTATAGCTTACAATTGCCCGGACGTTACCAGATCTTTCATATCTCCTCCCTGAATATGCTGGATGCCTCGATGAAATTTTTATTCCTCAAAAAGAATCTGTCCCTTACCATTACAGGAGAAGATTTATTAAATGCTCAGAAACCTTTGATCTCTTATCAATCCAACGGCATAGCCAATAACATCAAAAGCTACGGAGATACAAGGGGCTTCAGAGTGGCTTTGAGCTTTAAATTTGGCAACATTAATTTAAAATCTAAAGACAGAAATTTCGGAAACGAGGACGAAAGAAACAGAACCAATCTGTAAACCTCAGGCCTCAACTAAAGCAAAATGTACCATTGCACCACAGGAAAATAATGGTGGAAATAAAAGGACTCGAACCTTTAACCGGTACCGTATAAGAGTACTGCTCTAACCATTGAGCTATATTTCCGTTAAAACAAAAGGTCCTCTTAGATTTATCTAAGAGGACCTTTTGTTTTAAATGTGATTATTCAAGACATAGCTATTCTCTCCGATAAATCGGTTGCGGTATATAGCTTTGTATTGATGTCGTTTTCATATGCTTATTATTTATGTTTTCCTGCATGGACTCGAACCACAATCTTCTGAACCAAAATCAGACGTGCTACCATTGCACCACAGGAAAATATGCAGCGTAACCCAGACGCTAAAATTCTTATTAAAACAAAAAATCCCCTTAGACTTATCTAAGAGGATTTTATATTTTAATTCAATACATAGCTATCCCCTCCGATAAATCGGTTGTGGTATAAAGCTTTGTATTGAGTTCATGTTCATGCTGCAATGATACGTAATTTTATTATTATTCAAAAAATATTTTTCATTAAAATCAAAAAAGAATAACATACCCTATTGCCACTGCCTGATTACTAAAATCAAATTATCGCCGAAATGGAGCTGCAATTTTTACGGCAAGATACTATTCCCGAGCTCGTATTGCCGACACATCTCTTCCATCTTCTGGCTAAAAGCCCGCCGATAGTACAATGGCATCTGGGATCCGCTGGAAAAAAACCGTTGGTACTTCTCCAGCAAATGGGGGTAATGTTTTTCTACAGCCCTCAGCACGAGAACCTTACTATCTGAAGATTCAGTACCATGTAATGTTAGCGTTGCGGGAAATATATAATCGACATTAGCTCTTTTAAACACTTGAAACATATTTTCAAGTTGTTCGGTGGTATCCGTTATGAATGGCAACAGGGGCATCATACTAACACCGGTATAAAGTCCTGCCTGTACTGCGGCTTTCAAGGTCTCCAGGCGTACAGAAGGTGGCGTTGCACCAGGTTCAAAAATACGGGCAACCGGATCGTCAAGAGTTGAAAAAGAGAAAGTCAGGAAAGCTTTTCGGGACAGTTTAAGGCGAAGGTCATCCGGAAGTATTGCCGCACTGTCGATGGCTTGAAGAAGGTCGAAATCTCTGCTCACCAGGTCGGATTTAGTGATGATATGCACCGGAAAACGATAATGCAAAATCACCTCCAGGAGACTTCTGGTCAGTTGTGTGGTCTTTTCGATTTGCAGATAGGGATCTGTAGCCGAGGACAGTACAATGATCCCATACTGTTTTTTACGGGCCCGGGCTGACAGCTGCCGTTCCAATAGCTCTACAGCATTACTTTTAACACTTAGTTTCTCTTCCATATTGATCCCATACTTACTCCCCCTGATGTAGCAAAACAGGCAATTAAAAGAGCAACCGCTATAGGGATTGACCGTATAATCGTCCAGAAACCAGGGATCACGCCGTTTGGTCTTATTGAGTATGGATTTAACAATAATCGTTTTTGTCATTTCTTCCTGCTTCGGCCAAGACCTATTCTAATTTTTGTCCGAAACCATTGTTTGGTATCAGTTGACGCAATTTTCAGATCATAAAGTGCAATAATATCCGGATGAAATCTGGCTATCGTTTTGGCACCCCAGCCGATCCCTTTTTTTGTGTGAAAATCCTTTGTACCCGCCAACGACAGGAGCAGATCGAATACAGGTGTTACAAAAACCGGATCCAATTCTTTTTTAACTGCATAATGTGCAGCCACACCAACTGTCCTTACGATCCATTTGTCTTCGTGTATGGCCAGCTGTCTGAGCACAGGAATCGTTTTCTCTGGGGTAGTCAGCAAAGCATAACCAAGTATCCGCTCTCCGATAATGTCACATACATACCATTGATCTCCGAATCGTATATACTCACAAGCTTTGGCTATGGATCGCTCAAAATCAACTGATAAACGTTGCTGAAGTATAATTCCTGCTAATACCTGACTGCCAATTTCCTTCAATCTGATGATATGGTCTGTAATAAGGAGCTGATCCGGTTCAGGAATAAACATCGCCATTTCCCTTGCTGCGTATTCCAGCAAAGGAAATCTGACTTTCTTTTTGAGTAGTTCCTGATGGAGTACAGTTATGAAAGCATCCAGCCCCTTTTCGTCTAAAAGCGTTTTTAGTTGAAGTACAATGCTTTTTATGGTCTCTTTACTATTGATCCTTTCCATTTATGGTCATGATTACCGAAGCTAAAGATAAAAATTATCGATCTGCAGCATCAAAAGTAGTTCTGTTTGAAGGCGTAGTTTATAAAACCAACAACCCAAAATCTCTCAGATTATAAATGGGTTCAGAATACCAGAACAGTTCAAAATGTTCCATATTACTTTCAAAATCTGTTTTAATGTCTTGAAAGGTATAAACCTGTGTATTGGAAACGGCTATTTTCTTTAAGATAGCAATCAGCCACTCTCCTTCCTTTTTATTGGTCTGAATGTCAAAGCTTTCCTTTTTATCATGAAAAGTTAAGATTGTCATTTCCAAAGGCTTGTTCTTTTTGTATTTGGTAAAGCTTTCTGCTTCCGGTTTCCCCCCTAACCAAACCACTTTAGCCGTTGGTTTGGTATTAAATTTACTTTCTTCTTTTATTGCTTTTTCAATAAAATCCGGAGGGATCGTTGTTTTGGGTATCTTAAAATCAAACCAATCCTGCAATTTATAATCGAAGCAAATGCCATGCATAAAATTGAAAAGTGATTTCTTCAGGCCATAGCTGAATTTATTATGATCTATTCCTGTTTTATCGACGTAATTGATGTCATTATTGGCAAAAGTTCCGATCGCTTCCGTTTCTTTGACCACGCCGAATTTCTCCGGATGCATACCAACAGGGCTGTGCGCTGTCATGGCAAACTGATGCCAGAAACCGGATTGTAAAACACCTGCTTCAAACAATTGTCTCACCATCTCCAGACTGTCTACCGTCTCCTGAATGGTCTGTGTCGGATAGCCATACATCAGATAAGCATGGACCAATACTCCTGCTTCTGTGAAATTCCGGGTAACCTGGGCTACCTGTTCAACCGTCACTCCTTTGTCTATTAACTTTAATAACCGATCTGAGGCGACCTCTAAACCACCTGAAACTGCGATACAGCCTGATGCTTTAAGTAAAATACACAGATCTCTGGTAAAGCTTTTCTCAAAACGAATATTTGTCCACCAGGTGACAGATATTTTTCTCCTTAAAATCTCCAGTGCCACTTCCCTCATCAAAGCTGGTGGGGCTGCCTCATCCACAAAATGAAAGCCATTCTGACCTGTTTTTTCACTCAGCTCCTCAATACGGTCTACAATTAATTTAGCCGCAACAGGTTCATAGACCTTAATGTAATCCAGAGAAATATCACAAAATGTACATTTCCCCCAATAGCATCCATGCGCCATGGTCAACTTGTTCCAGCGGCCATCGCTCCACATCCGGTGCATTGGATTTACAATTTCTATCACGGATATGTATTGATCCAATAGCAGATCACTATAATCCGGCGTTCCTACATCAAACTGTTTATAATCGCTTCTCAAAGCATCATTTCTATAACTTACCTCTCCATTATCCAATAGAAAAGTTCTTTTATAAAGGTGAAAATCTCCAGCTTTTACGATCGAATCATAGATCAGTTCAATAGGCAATTCCCCATCGTCTAAAGAGATGTAATCGAAAAACTCAAATACTCTTTTATCAGAAACGGAACGTAATTCTGTATTGGGGAAACCACCTCCCATGGAGACTTTTACCTCGGGATAACTTCTTTTTACATATTGTGCGCATCGGAAAGCGGCATACAAATTTCCTGGAAAAGGAACAGAAACAACCAATAACCTGGGCTGAACAACGGCAATCTTCTCCTCCAAAATTTTAACCAGGATATGATCCATATAGGTATACTCCTGATTTAAAGCCTCATAAAGCTCATCAAATGAATTAGCACTTCGGCCTAACCTTTCGGCGTAACGACTAAAACCAAAATTCGGGTCAATGCATTCAATGATAAAATCCGAAATATCTTCCAGGTATAGTGTTGCCAGATGTTTAGCCTTATCCTGCGTTCCCATTGCGCCAAATGCCCAATCCAGTTCTTCTAATTCAGCAAACCTTGATGCTTCCGGTAAAAAGTCTTCCTGGCAAATCTGCAGGGCCAGGGTTGGATTTTTGCCTTGTAAAAAAGCAATAACCGCATCAATGGTTTTGATGTATTCGTCCTTTAAAGCAAGAATCCGTTTTGCGTTCATGCTTCTTGACTTCCCTGGTCTTTTCTCAGCATAAGAGAAAAGATCCTGCAAACCCTTCCTGGAAAACAAGGCCAAAATTACCTCAATACCTAAATCCGCCTGAGTCGAAGAAATATCTTTGGTGTTTAAAAAACCTTTGATATATGCAGTTGCAGGATACGGGGTATTCAGCTGGGTAAAGGGAGGAGTAACAAGGAAAAGATCTGTTTTCAAAATGGAATGGTATTTCCCCACAAAAATATCCATAATTATTTTAGGATTCGACTTTATCAAATGATAAAATTTGACAAGTACGGGAATAGAGCCGGGTAGGCACCTGTTTCCCGGTAAATAAACGCCCTGACCATCATAAGTACAGGGCGTTTATTTATATCGTATCCTGAGAAATCTTAATTGGCTTCAAAGACAAGATTTCCACGAAAATCCTTCTTATACTTTCCAATAACTCTTCCTCTTTCATCCTCTACAACCGTATCTCCAAAGATGTTCTTTTTGTAAACCTTCTTCCCTCCTTTATCGTCTTCCTCAATGGTATTCCCGAAAATATCTTTTTTGAATTTCTTAACCGTCCTTCCCATCTCATCCACGACAATATTATTTCCGAAAATATCCTTTTTATAGACTCGTTTTTCTCCGTTCTCGTACTGTCCGACAGTGTTTCCAAAAATGTCCTTTTTGAAGGTTGCAATAGTTCTTCCCCTTTCATCCTCTACAACAGTATCACCGAAGATGTTCTTTTTATAAACTTTTGTTCCTGCACTTGTATCCTGCCTGACCACCAGACCAGTAAAGAAACTCTTCTTACCGGAGATGTCTTTGCTATGTCCAAAGAAAGGGACAATCATCAACGAAGCAGCCATTAATACCATTTTTGGCGGTACAAGCCGCCAAAGATCCCGACGGAGGAGATCCTTACCTTGTGTAGTTTTCATACGCTTATTGTTTATTTGTGTGTGTACATCAAGATACCAGTTTTTATCCAAAAAGCTCAAAACTTATTTATTATATCAAAAATATTGCAACGGCAGGCATATTACACCGTCTTATGAGAAAGATTCAATATGAGATATATCCTGACCTTAGCCCTGATTATTCTAAGTTTCTCCGTTTTTCCCCAATCTGTCAAGCTCCATAAATTGATTAGCAACTATGCAAATGAACACCAGTTTAACGGCACCATATTAGTTCAGAAAGGTAAAAAAATAACCTACCATCAAAGTTTTGGACTTGCAGAACGGGCCTTTAACACTCCACTCTCCAACAACACCAATTATCAGGTTTGCTCCATTACCAAAACTTTTACCGCGGTCTTAATTCTTCAGCTTGTGGAACAGGGAAAGATCAGTCTCCAGGAAAAAATAAACACCTACTTACCTGACTACAAAGGAGAAGGAGGAACAAAGGTAACCATCCATCAATTGTTAAATCATACCTCTGGAATGATGAATACGGACACCGCTAAAGATGAAAATTTCATGAGATACGGAATAGGATTTTACCATACCCCCTACACACTGGAAGAGATTGTAAACAAATTCTGCTCAAAGCCAATCATCAACGAACCAGGAACAAAGTTCGACTATAACAATGGCGAGTATATGATTTTGGGCAGAATTCTGGAAACCATTTATAAGATGCCGTATGAGAAGGTCTTGGAACAAAACATTCTAATCCCCCTGGGAATGACCAATTCCGGTCTGCTTTCCCATTACAAGCTCATTAACAACCTGGCCACCCCCTATTACAAACAGGATAAGGTTAGTGATTTGATCCCCAATATCCCCATGTATGTCGGAGATTTCTATTCTGCAGGCGCAATGTATTCCTGTACTCCGGACCTCATTAAGTTTAACAATGCACTCTTTGATTTCAAAATAATCAAAAAACAAACATTAGAACTTCTTCTAACACCAGGCCTGGACGACTATGGGTATAGCGCGTGGATCCGGGATTCCAAAGGCGTAAACGACAAGTACAAAAGAATGGAGCGATATGGAAGAATTTCAGGTGCAAACTGCGTATGGTTTCATTATTTGAATGAGGATGTGACCGTGATCATCTTGTCTAATACCAACCTCACAGATTTAGGTGATTATGCGCTTAAAATTGGGAAAGCCATCTTCTGAATAAAACCATACTGTAAGTACAAACAACGCTGCAGGATGAGGTCAACACAAACTATCCCAAAAATATAATGCATCAAACATTCATGTAAGAGTTTTAGCGGAAATCTGCTAATTTCGGTAATACAAGAAGTTATAAATAATGGGAACAAAAATATTGATCATGCCAGGACTGGGCGGCTCAGGAGAAAGGCATTGGCAAAGCTTTTGGTTAAAAGAATTCGACAATGCAGTCTGGCTTGAACAAGACAACTGGGAGGAACCGGAACTGGAGAAATGGCTGGAAAAACTCAATGAAAGCTTATCCGTATTAAACGGTCCTGTGATCCTGGTTGCACATAGCCTTGCGGTCTCATTGGTTGCTCATTGGGCAGTTAAACACTCAGCCATCCATATCAAGGGAGCTTTGCTTGTTGCCCCGGCAGATGTAGATTCTCCCACACACACACCGGATATCATCAGAAATTTTGCCCCTATCCCCCTGTCAAAACTCCCTTTCCCATCAATCGTGGTCGCAAGCCGGAACGATCCATACATAGATTTACAGAGGGCAATGTACTTTGCAGAACAATGGGGCAGTGAATTTATAGATGTCGGTTCGAAAGGCCATATCAATTCAGAGACTGATCTCGGTCTTTGGGAAGAAGGACAACTCCTTTTACAGCGTTTAAACAAATAAAAATGCCCCCAAATCCGGGGGCATTCCATAATACAGCTAAAAAAATTGCAAGCCTTATTGCCAGCCTCCACCTAAATCCCTGTAGAAATGAACCACTGCATTCAGTTGTTCTTTTTTCGTTTCAATCAGTTCCAGCTTGGATTCCAGCGCATCTCTTTGCGTCATCAACACTTCAAAATAGTTAACCCTTGCTGATTTAAACAAATCATTGGAAACCACGATCGACCTGTCCAGGGCCTCTACCTGCTGCGATTTCAGTCCATACCCTTTTTCCAGGTTACTGATTTTGGAAAGCTGGTTAGAAACCTCCAGATAGGCATTCAGAATGGTACGTTCATAGTTATACATCGCCTGAAGCTGTCTTGCATTGGCACTTAGGAACTCCGCTTTGATGGCATTTCTGTTGATCAGAGGCCCGGCAATATCCCCTGCCAGCGAATACAGCACTGATTCGGGAAACTTTAAAAAGTAAGATGGCTTAAATGCCTGTAAACCTACTGCTGCCGAAATGTCCAGAGAAGGATAAAACTCTGCCCTGGCCACTTTCACATCCAGCTTCGCCGCTGTCAATTCCAGCTCTGCCTGTTTGATGTCCGGACGATTGGCCAGCAATTGTGAAGGAATACCTGAATGTACTGCCGAGGGCAATAAATTTAAAAAGTTTCCCTTATCACGTTTGATCTCCTGTGGATACCGGCCGAGTAAAAAATTAATCCTGTTCTCTGTTTCTTTTATCTTTTGAAGAATTTCAAACTCCATACTCTTTGAAGTCAGCACTTCTGCCTGAAACTTCTGAACCGCCAATTCTGTGGCACGGGCTGCTTCTTTCTGAACTTTTACAATCTCCAATGCATTCTTTTGCAGTTCAATGTTCTGTTTCACAATTTGCAACTGGTTATCCTGAGCCAGCAACTCGTAATAAGAATCTGCAACCTCTGCGATTAAGTTAGTAATGACAAAGTTTTTGCCCTCTACCGTCGATAAATACCTGCTGATCGCTGCTTTTTTTGAATTGCGCAGTTTCTTCCAGATGTCTACTTCCCAGTTCGCATGAATGGCCAAAGTATAATCCATCAGTGGATCAGGCATTGCTTTACCCGGAACAATTTCTGTAGACGCATCTCCTGCCCCTTGACTGGTGTACCTTCCTACTTTTTCTACACCAACGCCTGCCCCTACACCTACACTAGGTAAGAGGTTGCCTTTCTTCACACGGATATCGTTCTTTGCAATTTCAATTTCCTGCAAAGTGATCATCAGTTCCTGATTATTTTTCAGAGCGGTATCAATCAGATCGACCAGGTTTTGATCCTTAAAAAAGCTGCGCCAGGGCATAGCCGACATGTTAGTGGTATCCCGGGCCTTGTCGTAGGCTCCGGGAACAGTTAATTTTGCCGTCGGAGTCACAACCGACGGAACTTTACAGCCTGCTACCGCAAGACCTATGCTCAACGCAAACATGCATCGATATAAATTCAGTTTATACATTGTGATCGATTTCTTCAGTTAATGGATTTTCTTCTTCATTTTTAACGAGCTTATGCTTTTCTGCAATCCGGGCGAATATATAGTACAGACCAGGGATGATTAATACCCCGCAAATCGTCCCTAAAAGCATTCCGCCAGCGGCAGCAGAACCGATGGTACGGTTACCAATTTTACCTGGCCCGGAAGCGAATACCAAAGGGATCAATCCGGCAATAAATGCAAAGGAAGTCATGAGGATCGGACGGAACCTGACTGCTGCCCCTTCCATCGCTGCCTGAAGTACTGTTGCTCCGGCACGGTGTTTCTGAACGGCAAACTCTACAATCAGTACCGCATTCTTGCCCAATAAACCAATCAGCATTACAAAAGCCACCTGCGCATAAATATTGTTCTCCAGACCGCATATTTTCAGTAATAAAAAGGCCCCGAAAATCCCACATGGAAGGGAAAGGATCACCGATAATGGCAGGATAAAACTTTCATACTGTGCAGCCAGAATCAGGTATACAAATCCAAGACAGATGAGAAAAATATAAATCGCTTCATTGCCACGGGATACCTCATCTTTGGAAATCCCCGCCCAGTCGATACTAAATCCTCTTGGCAAGGTCTTTTCGGCCACTTCATTGATCGCATTAATGGCTGCCCCACTGCTATAACCCGGGCCCGAAGATCCGCTGATCTCTGAAGCATTGTACATGTTGTGGCGGGTGATTTCGGACAAACCATATACCTTTTCCATTTTCATGAAAGCCGAAAACGGAACCATCTCATCACGACTGTTTTTTACATATAATTTCAGGATGTCTTCAGGCAATGCGCGGTATTGAGGCAAGGCCTGCACCATCACCTTGTACTGACGGTCGTACTTAATAAAATTGGTTTCGTAATTACTTCCAACCAGGGTAGAAAGGGTATTCATGGCATTTTCAATCGTTACTCCTTTTTGCTGGGCAAGATCATTGTCTACCCTTAACATATATTGAGGAAAGCCTGCACTATAAAAAGTGAATACCGACGACAGTTCCGGACGTTTGCTCAATTCCTTCACGAAATCCTTACTCACGGTTTCCATTTTCTTGAAATCACCAGACCCTGCTTTGTCCAGCAAACGAAGTTCAAAACCTCCTGCAGCTCCATATCCAGGCACTGCTGGTGGTTGGAAAAATTCTATGGTAGCGCCCGAAATCTCAGAAGATTTTTCTTCCAGCTCTTTCATCACCTCTCCAACCGAATGTTTACGGTCTTCCCAGCTTTTCAGGTTGATCAGGCAGGTTCCGGAGTTGGCACTTGTTCCTTCTGTCAGGATCTCGTATCCGGCGAGGGCAGAAACAGATTGCACCCCTTCTACCTTTTCTGCAATCTTCTGTAGCCTTTCCGCAATTTCATTGGTTCTTTCCAGTGAAGATCCCGGAGGAGTCTGAATGATCGCATAAAACATTCCCTGATCCTCATTTGGGATAAAGCCGGAAGGAAGACTATTGTTCAGGAAATAAGTTCCCGCACAGAAAGCAATCAGTACACCAAAAGTGACCATTCTACGGCTGACAATCGTTCCAAGCACTTTTTGGTACCTTCCTGAAAGCTTGTCAAACCCGCTGTTAAAGCCGTCCATGAACTTATCCAGTCCGTTTTTCTTTTGCGGTTTTCCATGGTTCTTCAATAAGATTGCACACAATGCCGGAGTAAGCGTTAGTGCCACGATACCGGAAAGAATAATCGCTGTGGCCATCGTAATGGAAAACTGTCGGTAAAATATCCCCACCGGGCCCGACATAAAGGCTACAGGAATAAACACCGCAGCCATCAGAAAGGTAATGGCAATAATAGCCCCGCTGATCTCGTGCATTACTTTTTTGGTGGCCTTTCTTGCAGAAATATGCTGCTCATGCATCTTGGCATGGACGGCTTCAATGACCACAATCGCATCATCGACTACCACCCCAATTGCCAGTACCAATGCAAACAGGGTAACCAGGTTAATGGTAATTCCGAAAAACTGCATGAAAAAGAAGGTCCCTATCAGTGATACCGGAACGGCAATGGCGGGGATCAGTGTCGAACGCCAGTCGCCCAGAAAGAGAAATACCACCAATCCAACCAGGATAAATGCTTCTACCAGCGTGTGTATCACTTTTTCAATTGAGGCATCCAGGAATTTGGAAACGTCATAACTGATCTCATAATCCACTCCTTTTGGAAAAGAGCTTTTCTTGATTTCCTCCATTTTGGCCTTAATGTCTTTAATCACCTGACTGGCGTTACTTCCATAAGATTGTTTCACGGTAATGGCTGCCGAAGCTTTGCCGTTCAGATTGGAATAAATATCATACATAGAACTCCCGAACTCTATGTTAGCCACATCTTTCAGGCGAAGGATCTCCCCTTTTGGACTGGAGCGCAGGATGATATTTTCATAACCTTCTTTAGTGGTAAAGCGTCCCGGATATTTCAACACATATTCAAATGATTGAGATCTTTTTCCTGAACTTTCCCCTGTCTTACCTGGGGAGGCCTCTAAACTTTGTTGATTTAATGCTTCTAAAACCTCATCAGCAGAGATTTTATAAGCCAGCATCCGGTCGGGTTTTAGCCAGATCCGCATGGCATATTCCCGGTTACCCAGGATATCAGCAACCCCGACACCATCTACTCTTTTCAATTCTGAGAGTACATTGATGTCTGCGAAATTGAATAGAAACTTCTGATCCATCTTAGGATCTTTACTGTACAGGTTGATGTACATTAACATGTTCGATTCTTCGCGGGTGATTTTTACGCCTTCCCGTACCACCAGTGGCGGTAGTTTGTTCACCACTGAGGCTACCCGGTTCTGGATGTTTACCGATGCCTGATTTGGGTCTGTTCCGAGATTAAACACCACCTGAATGGAGGCCTCACCATCATTACCTGCATCAGAGGCCATGTATTTCATTCCCGGAACACCATTAATGGCCCGTTCCAGGGGAATAATGACCGATTTGATCATGAGCTCACCGTTAGCTCCCGGATATTCTGCAGTGATGTTCACCTTTGGAGGTGAAATGGAAGGAAACTGTGTAACCGGCAAATGGCTCAAAGCCAGAACCCCCAGAAACACGATAATGAGCGATATTACTATAGAAAGGACTGGCCTTTGTATAAACTTATTAAACATTTGTTTATTTTTTAGTGATAGATACCAAACTGGACCGCTATTCTGCTTTTAAGCGCAGATGAGAAAGCACCTCTTTAGCTTCGATGTGCTCGCTTCTGATCTTTTCATCATCCTTTACCTTCTGAACACCTTCCAGCAGGATGTTGTCCCTTTCAGAAAGGCCGCTGCTGACCACATACATATCAGGCATTTCAGCCGCAACAGTGATATTTCTGGAATGCACCACCTGGTCTTTCCCAACCACAAATACATACATCTTATCCTGGATCTCATAGGTTGCTTTTTGTGGGATGATCAGCGCATTCCTTAATGGAACAATCATCTGGATTTTTCCTGTTTCTCCATTTTTCAACAACCTGTCCGGATTTGGGAAACGTGCCCTGAAAGCAATGTTCCCGGTTTCATTGTCGAACTCGCTTTCTACCACTTCTACATTTCCTTTATCTTTCAAAAGTTCATTGTTGGCCAATAACAGGCTCACTTTATTGCCAGCACGCGCTTTGACATTCGTTTGGTAATCTAAATATTCCGGTTCTGAAACGTTAAAGTAAGCGAACACCTGACTGTTATCAGACAGGCTGGTGAGCAATGCACCTTCATCAACCAGACTTCCTAACTTCAGTGGAATACGGTCAATGGTTCCATCAAAGGGAGCCCTGATCTCGGTAAATGACAAATGGAGTTTTGCCAGGGAAACTTCAGCTCTTGCCTGATCCAGCTTGGCCTGAGCCATGGCCTGTTCGTTTTTGGAAACTACATTTTTATCTGCCAGCAACTTGACATTTTTTAGTTCAATCTCTTCTGCTTTGACTTCTGCCTGAGCTTTCAGCAATTCAGCTTCATATATTTTCGGCATGATCTTAAACAACAACTGACCGGCTTTGACAGACTGGCCTTCATCTACATAAATATTTTGCAGGTAACCTTTTTCCTGCGCCCGGATCTCAATGTTGCGGACAGAACGGATCTGCGAAACGTATTCCTTGGTAAAGGAAGTATCCGTTTTTAAAGGGTTGGTAGTGGTAAATTTGCTGTCTTCTTTCTTCTCTTCTTTTTTTGAGGTACAGCTGGCAAGGTTCAGCAAGGCAATAGCAGCCGTGAACACGATTATTTTCTTCATGATATCAAATGGAAATTAAGTGAATAAATGAAAAACATCGGTTGGAGTGGCTGGAACAGCCATCATCATACCTGCGGATCAATCCGGG
This sequence comes from Pedobacter caeni, assembly GCF_900129215.1. Lineage (GTDB taxonomy): Bacteria > Bacteroidota > Bacteroidia > Sphingobacteriales > Sphingobacteriaceae > Pedobacter > Pedobacter caeni. Next base: position 1,441,893 of record NZ_FQUQ01000001.1, read on the forward strand.
AGGTAGGTGTAATCAAATTTTTGTTAACCGATGTATCGTGTTGCTCAGATTCTTAAGACTCTTTGTCTGATGTAAATCGGAGATGTGTCACCGCAAAAGGGTGGAAAAGAGTTAAAATGTTTGTGGTAATCTTCCAGAATCAAAACGGGGAAGAAGCTCAGGTACCACTTATCTAATAAAAGACAGCTGTGATTTGCCAATCCATTCTGAACGTCATCTCCATTAAGGTGCTCCTCATCTAAGTCGGCCTCCTCAATTTCAGTAATATCCAGATCTGTAGTTGCAAAATTCAAAGGTTCGCTCTTAACAAGCGTATGGTGATGTGAAGAATGGCTAAAATCTTTATGGTGTGTTCCTGTACGGAAATCACTCCCATTGCACAGCAAGTGGGAAAACAGAAAGACGAAAAATATAACTATTCTCATTCGGGCGCAAAAGTAATCAAAGTATTGAAAGAAAAAAATCGAGGTTTTACAATTCTTAGCCGCAATTCAAATGCGAAAGCACTGGCGAGGGCAATACCTGATATAATTTCAATATTAAACGTTTCAAATCAGAAAATATGACCAATTTTGAACAAAAAAATTTCCGACAGCCATGTATCATATCAAAATAACTGACTTAAAACCATCCGAAAACTGCTCAAGAATCGGCGGACTTGCACACATTGATATGGAGGCCTACCCTATTTGTCCGGTTAATCAAAAACCGATGCTGCTCCTCATGTCACTAAAGAAAGACATTTTTGACAGTGGTTATGCTGTCAATCACCTGCTGGAAGACGAGAACTATTGCATCAGCGTTTTCTTGTCCGGAAATTCCGGTCCGGATGCAAATATTCCGTTCATGTATACCGTTAACAAGCCAGCAGAAGCGGAGAAACTAAAGAATGGTACAGTACGTGTCATTTTGCATAAGGATACCGGTATTGGCGTAGCGCAGGAAGATTCTCCAATTCCACTTCCGGCACAGCGCATCATACTGAGCAAATTCTCAGAAGAGGAAGAAAAGAATGACAATCCGGGAAGTCGAAAATGGGACAAAGGTTCCAGGTTAGCCCTATCTAAATTTGGTGCCCAGGTTCCTTATTGGGTACAGGAACCAATCAATATAGACCCTGAAATTATGAAAAACTTCGTTCCTGTTTTTAAAGGTTTTTTTGGGCCGGAGTTTACTTTGCAAATCGAAAATCAGTTGATCTCTGAAGTCAGTAAAACTCATGAGGGTCTACTTGGAAGCAATGGCATGGGTTATTTGTACCTGCCTACAAGTGTCAGAAACTTCATTAAAAAATATCAGGGACCGGTTGAGATCGGAAACTTCTTTATACAAAGCAGTGGGATATCATCATAAATGATCTTTAGTTTGCTAAATCTTGAGGTGATTTAGTTCATTCCTGATGGCTTCGATTTCATGCTTTAGTCTGATTTTTGCATCGTTAAGCTTTTCCAGATAAGACTTATGATCATCTGCATTTTGCAACATACTGATATGCCATTCCAAAGAATTTTCCAGAACCTCTATCAGCATCTTTTTATTATCCGGAAGCTCATTGGTCACATATCCTTTTGCCTCATAAAATGATTGTAAGATCTTCCATTCCTTTATATTTTTCTTTGGAGGAGTTTCAAAAGACATCGGCACTTTTATCATGTTAGCCCCACATTCCGGACAGATTACTTTCTTATCAAAATATTCGTATTGTAAGTATTGTATAATATCCACCGGAATCTCTTTTTTTGGCTTTACAAAGTAAAACCCATTTAATAAAAGAGACAATTCTCCTTTTCGTTCTGCCACATCCTTTGGATTGGGTTGTTTAAAGTTCTTTCTGCAAGCAAAACAGATATAATGTAGTTTGTATCTAGGTCCTTTTAATATAGAATATCCCATTATTCATTTTTTTCGATTCTATCCTGGTGTCTGCAAGTTACATTTTTGATTTAATTAAATATCCCCGAGATATTGAACTGCGTAACTCAGCCAATCCCCTGCTTTTCATCCTTTAGGGTTTCTTGTTTCGGTTGAAAAAATGCCACATCAACTCATTGACATTGACATCAGCGGTTGTCTTTCCCAGGGGGAAACCTATATTAAAAGGATCACTTCCCGGCCAGGTATGTCCCCCATCCTGAACCCTGACCAGCATTACTCCAGTCCCCTGAGCTCCAACTTCAGTGATCAGTACCGAAGTCCCATCCTTCTTATCTGTATCCATCAACTTTTCTTTTTTCAGATCCGGAGAAAGATGATTATGTGAAACCCAGTAGTTAAAAGTTTCCTGTGCAGAACTATAAGCACCAGTTTTTCCTTCATATTTAACAATCTGGTCTGCGGTGCCTGACACCTGCATTACCGCAATTTTTTTGTCCGAACGGTTAAAATATCTCACTGAATCTGGCAATGGGCCTCCTACGGAAGCAATGGCAGCAAAAGTCTCCGGCATTTCGGCTGCAAGACGGTGGCAAAAAAAACCTCCTCTGGATAAACCAGTAGCAAATACCGCTTTGTTGTTGATGTTATAATGCTGCTTTAAAGTGTCATTCAGTGCCCTAATGAAGCCTACATCATCGGTTCCATTTAAATATGACATCTCAAAACCTACATTCCAGTCGGCATTAATTCCGGCCGGGTAAACGACAATAAAATTAAGTCGATCAGCCAGTGCATTCATTCCGGAATAGAACATTTGTTCTGTAGCGGTCATTCCTCCTCCATGAAAATTATAGATAAGGGGATATGTTTTTTTTGCATCGTATGTCTTCGGCGGATACACGATATACTTTCTTTTTGCCTGTTTAAATTTAAAGGATTTCATCTGAGCACTTACAGTGTTCAGGGTGATCACGGCAATGAATGCCAAAAGAATGGTCTGTTTCATTTTTATGTTTTTTTGGTAAAACAAGCTTAAAATGAATAACAGGTCTTCTTATATGATCATTTCGTCAGTTAAAATGATGATTTTGTTAGTGGTATTTTAAACCGGTTCGGTTTTAACTGATTCCATTTTAAATTTTTCGGACGCTTTGCGAAAGGCTGAGGGGGTAACTCCTTTTACCTTCTTAAATGCGCTGTTAAAACTACTCAGGCTTGAAAAGCCAGATTCATAGGCGATAAATGAAATGTTATAATGCTGAAAACCTGGATCTGAAAACAAGGTACAGGCATGGGCAATTCGGTATTGATTGATGAAATGATTAAAATTAGATTGGTAACGGAGGTTAATTGCCATGGATATTTTTTGAGTGCTGACTTTTAAACGGCTACTTAATTTAGTCAGACTGAGATCGGCGTCTTTATACAACTCCTCATCAACCACCAGCTTCTTTATCTTTTCAAAGATTTCTTCAGTTTCAGTCTCGCTCAATGGTGTGGTCTGATATTTTGCAGCAGATGGACCATCCAAATATTTTTTCCTGATATATATCCATGTGATTCCATAGGCGATTACAGAATACAATACCGGCCCGATGATGTAAGGGATTTGTTCTTCCATGATATTCAGTACATACACCAGCCAGATCGCGGTTAATGCGTAGCACAAAAGAAGTAACCACTGTAGCTCCAAAGTGTTGCCGGTTTCTTTTTTAACCTGTTGTATGTATCGGTAACTCAACAACAGGTAACACAAATAATGGCCATAGTAGAGACAAAACATAAGGACAAACACCCAGGTTGGCGTCGTTTTAACCCATTCCCTGCTGACCATTACCGCAGCAGACAATGCGAATAAAAATGGAAGGAGATGTAAGGAAAAATGTTTTTTCAATTGAAAAGACTTATTCAAAACGGAACAGCAATAACAGTAAAAAAGGGGGCCAATGAGGAGTAAAGCAGCAAGACCAATAAAGATAAGTTGGAAATCAATCTGCTCAGCAAATTCAAGAATAACGGATTTACCAATGCGAAATGAGAGTACAAAGAGAATAACGCTAAGAATTCTATTGGAAATGCGCTTACCTTTTGAAGATGTCCATAGGTAAATGCCAAGGAAAAAACCATGTAAGACACCGAGTCCACTAATTAAAACAAGAAACAAGTTTGTAATCGACATCATATAAACTCAATGATAATTCTCTGCTCAAATTTAAGATTTCGGTTCTATAAACATCGCTATCTTAAAAAATCTTAAATTTCATTAACTTTAACCATTGATTAGCCTCCTGGAAGCAGGAAACACCGAATTTCGCTGTCGGTTTTATCACAACAATATGCAAAATTAGAATGTAGACTTTTTCGGGAAGCTTTAGCTGATGAACGAATTATCGGAACCCAACTTACCTTAGAAAAAATAAACATGACCGATATTCAACTAAACAACAAACTTTATTCCGTTGAAGCGCTATCACACATTACACAGCAACTCATTGACTGGGATTTTCAACCGGTAACAGGTATAGGTCTCTATACAAAGATAGAGCGGTATGCTCATCTTGAAATAAAATTATACCTGTCAGATTCTTACGATAGCAGGGTAATATGGAACACAGATGAAACCTACTTCCCTTATGACATCAGGATCGGCAAAGCCATTGAGAAATATCTTTTGTTCTTCACCAATTACTTGTCGGCTTTAAAAGGTAAAAGCGTCCAACTGATTTTTGAAATCACCGACGGGACTTATCACCTGGTAGACTCAGACGACAAAACTTATGGGTATGCTGTTTTATATGCCCTGGTTGACTGTTTTGACAAAACATATTACAAACCGGATGAGCTTAAGATAGCGCGAATAGCGGGGATAAAAGCGGAGGCCAGGGCATTTTTCAAATCCCAAGGCACGCGCTTCACTGTTGAAGAACTACGTAGATCATTAGAAAACATTGCACTAACCAGAAGTGTAAAAGAACTGATCCATGACCTATCCCATGAAGAACTCAGTCTTTATCTCGAAACCTGTGATCAATACCGGTTAAATCTGCGCATAAAGCCTAAATTATCAGAAGAAAAGATTGCCTGGTTTAAAGCGCACAAAGTGATAGTTGGATATAATTGTACATTATCCTATATCGGTCTCTGGCATATTGCAGTTGCCAGCAGAAATGCTTATTTTTTTGCTCGTTATTTTGGTCTGTATAACGATCCTGAATTAAAGAAATATATGGACATGTACAAACCATAACAGGCATCCGGATAAAACAATATTTACCTATGAATCTGACCGCACAAATCGCAAAACATTTCAGAGAAGTTCATTTTGGCGGAAACTGGACTTGCTCAAACCTTAAAGACAATTTAGCAGCGCTCAGCTGGCAACAGGCAACCACTAAAATTCAGTCGCTGAATACCATCGCTGCTCTGGTATACCATGTAAACTATTATGTAAGTGCAGTGCTAAAAGTATTACAGGGAGAAACCCTAAATGCCAGGGATGAATATAGTTTTAATCACCCTCCTATCCATTCTCAGGAAGATTGGGAGGCATTACGGGTGAAAGCATTAACCGATGCGGAGCACTTTGCCCGGTTAATTGAACAATTGCCTGAAAGTAAGCTTTGGGAGAATTTCGAGGAAGAGAAGTATGGAATTTATTATAGAAATCTCCATGGAATAATCGAACATACCCATTATCATTTGGGGCAGATTGCCCTGATCAAAAAGATGCTGACTGCTTAGCTATTCCTCCAAATATTCCTGATGGGCAAAACTAACAATTCTCGTTGCTTTCCATTTCCCATTGATATTTTGCCAAAGCGTCATAAATTTAGCTTCACTGCTTAACTCCTCCTGTCCGCCTTTCTTTGTGGCATAAAAACGATGGATCCCTGTTTCTACAGCTCCATAACCTCTAATCGGGCTTACTTCCATGCTTCCCGCAACAAGCTCTCTTCTGACCTTTCTGTCGCTTTTGAAAGCCTCTTCAAAAGAATCCATGTTCTGCTTATAATGCGTTAATCCACCCTGATCGTGATAAAATTCAATATCCTGAGAAAAGATCTCCTTTAAGGTCTTCAGGTTACGCTCATTAAAAGCATCAAACATCACACTGTCCAGGTGGGCAACTTTTTTATACAATTCCTTTGAAACAGGAGGTAATTTATTTACTTGTGCCATGGTACTGAATGACATAAAGCCAAACAAAACCAGGAAAGTAATTTTCAAATCATAAAAGCTGTTCTTTTTCATACGTGCATATGGTCTAAGTTTATGCCAGAAGCAACTCATTAAACAAGTCACTAAAAACCAACAAGTTAATTTTAAAAAATAGAAATATCCTGTTCAATAACGGACAGTACCCGTACAATCCTGAACATCATCATCGGCCATGCAGGCATTGAGTTTTCGAGCAACCTGATCACAAAGAAACAGATCCTCAGTCATGAACGAACAGATTCAGTTCAACTATTCCTGAAATATCACAAAGTATCAAAAAATTCAGCAAATAACAGGTCATATACCACGAACGTTAATCTCTTCTCTTACTTTATATCCTGGTATCGTATATTGAGGACATTCACAACATAACTGATATGAAATTTCCACAGTTCATTAAATATGGTTCCCTTCTGATGTTCTCTCTTTTTGTTTTTTCTGTACATGCTCAGGAAGCCCCTATCGATATCAATCAGAATTTAGACAATTACCTTATCAGGCGTACTTATGAGGATACTGCAAATTTCAAATCAAAAGACATCTATGCTGTTCGCTATTATAAGTCCGATAAAAAGGGAAAATTACCTGCACTGGTTTCTTATACGGAATACTTACCAGATGGCAGGATAAGGACTAAAAAATATAAAAACACCCAGGGAAACATCATAGAAAGTTATCATTATGACCAGTACTTTGATAAACTGCTTTTAACAGAACGCAATGAAAACAATAAGCTCAGTCAGTACAATCATTTGTTCTATGATAAAAAGGGAAACTTAACTGAGGAATTCGGATATAAAATTTATGGAGGGAAACGCTTTGAATATGAATCTTATTCGAAGTATAAAATTCAGTATTTAAAGAACGAAACCAAAGTTGAAATCATTGATTACGACAATGATTTTCGGATCAGCCCCGGTAAAAAATATTCCTTTTTTCCTGGTTATATCACTAAATATTCGCCACAATACCAATATAAACGGGAGACATTTAAACCCATCAACGGTACCTTAAGAAGAACAGAAGCTAAAGGTTTTATATTTGACGACCGGAATGTTGATTATACCTATGACAAAAATGGTTTTATCACCTCCGAAATATGGTACAAACCGGCAAGCCAGCTGGAAAATAAAACCGAATACTTTTATTCAGCAGATTACAGGGAAAGAATAGAACAGCAATATCACATGCGGGGGACGGAAAAGTCTTTAAAAACGACCAGAAAATATGACGAGTTGGGTAATTTAGTGTTCGACCAATCCATTGAGTACACTGGTAACCCAACAGGAATTGACCATTACGAATACCGCTATGATGAGAGGGGAAACTGGACGGAAAAGACCAGTTATTACCAGCCTTGTGAACATAAAGTCTTAGGAAAGAAGATGTTTATCTCTTTTGAAAGACGTGAGATTCAATATTACAAACCTGAACAGCATCCGGCAACACTCAGCCTCCGGACCTTTCCAAAAAAGGCAAGAGATCTAAAACCTAAAATCCCTGAACTGGCAGCTGAAAAGGAAAAAACAAGAAAGAAATCTGATCCCGAACAATAAAAAAACGCCCATGATACCATGGGCGTTTCTAAAGTATCATGTACTTAGCTAAAAATTGTTCGTAGCTAAACTTTTCCTTAACTAAAAGCGGCAAATGCCGTACTGAAATCTCCGATCAGGTCATCAATATCTTCAATACCTACCGACAAGCGGATCATTGAATCAGGAATGCCCATTTCATCGCGTTTCTCCTTACCCAACTCAAAGAAAATCGTTTGTGCAACCGGAATTGCCAGGGTACGTGTATCGCCAAGGTTGCTTGATTTGATCACCAATTTCAATTCATTGAGGAATTTCAGACAATCTACCCCATCTACCAGGGTAAAACTCATTAATCCACCAAATCTCAAAAACAAGCGGGAAGCAAGTTCATGCTGAGGATGGCTTTTCAAGCCAGGATAATACACCTGACTAACCAAGGGATGATTTTCAAGGAATTCCGACAACACTGCTGCATTGTTACAGGCACGGTCTAACCTTAAGGCAATCGTTTCTGAACCCACTGAAATACTATGCGCTGCTTCCGGGGAAAGTGTTCCTCCCCCATCTCTCAAACCTCTTTTTCTGATTTGAGTGATGCCCTGCATTTCCGGACGGATTTGTTCTCTGATAATTGGAGCAATATTTGGAAATCCAAGCCAGTTAAATAAACCAGTATCAGTTATACTGCCGCCTAATGCGTTTCCATGACCACCAATATATTTCGTTAGTGAGTTGATCACCAAACTTGCTTTTACCGCTACCGGGCGAAACAAATAAGGAGAAGTCATGGTATTATCTACCATATAAATGAGTTTCTTTTCTTCGCAAAAATCACCAATTGCAGCAAGGTCTGAGACCTGGGTTGCAGGATTTGCAATGGTTTCCACAAAAACCATTTTCGTATTTTCGCGGTATGCATTTTTAATCTGCTCCACATCTGTAGAATCTACAAAGGAAATCTCAAGTCCCAGGTCTATATACGTCTGCATCACACTTCTGGTATTCCCAAAAAGGTAAGAGCTGGCAATGATATGGTCGGACGACTTTAGTAAAGCCAGTATGGTAGAAGTAATCGCAGCCATTCCTGTCGAAAAAGAAACAGTGGCAAGTCCCTGCTCCATTTGTGTCACTTTATTTTCAAGCGCAGTGGTGGTTGGGTTCCCCTGACGCGAATAAGCATATCCTTTAGTCTTGTTCTGAAAAACATCTACCAGTCCCTGCACATCATCGTAGCCCCAGGTTACGGCATTATGAACTGGTTGGTGTATGGCTCCGAATTCTGGCTTCAAAAGACGGTCTGAATGAAGAATGGTCGTTGTAAATCCTTTTTTATTAGTCATTTCAATAGATTAAAGAGGCGAACTTCTGCATTTTATTTTAAAAAAAAGACGATTTACCTTTATTTAGCTTCGTTTTTTTGCTGAAGGAGATGTCCACGCCTTGCTTCAAAATCCTGCTGCTCCACAGGAAGCAGAGCCTGACTGAACAACAGGCTCAGTTCGGCTGAATGTTCAGCTGGTTTTTGTCTGGCAAGATCAAAGTGGTTGAACCTTGTCCAACACAAAGCTTTCAGCCTGGTTTGCTTTTCATCATACATCCGCATTTCAACAACCAGTGCCCTGGAATCATAGGAAATGAGCTGGGATTCAATCGTAATGCTTTCCATTGCAGCCGCTGGCCGGAAGTAAGCAATCTGATGAGAAGAGATCACCCAGCCTAGTTTTTCTGTGGCAATCAAACCAAATACGTCCAGTCCGTAATCGTCAAGCAATTGATCTTCCCTCGCATTGATAAAGTAATCAAGGTACTTCGCGTTGTTAAGGTGATTAAAAGGATCGCAGTCCTGGAACCTTACTTTTCTGGTGTTAGCTAGTATTTTTTTCATATCTCTTGTCTTGCATACCGATCGGTATGCTGGTGTATAAAAAATTTTAAGTGATGGTTATTTCTTTTAAAAGTTGAGCGATCAAGTCCATCATATTCGCCACATAGCATGGATCTTTGTGTATCACAGACATGAACACACCTCCTTCTATCATGCAATAAATGTTCTTTCCCAGTGCGACAGCATCAGCATCTTCTTTGATTTCTCCCTGTTCTATTCCCAGTCTGATCATGTCTATGAGACCATTTTCCAGTTTCAGAATGATCTTCTTTACCGCCTCAAAAAGCTCCGGGTTATTGTTATTGGCATCTGTGGCCATATTCAGGATCGGACATCCCCCCTCTTCAACGATCAGGCTATAGTAATCCCGGTAATAGCTGATCAGCATCTCCAGTTTTTCAACTGCACGGTCATGGCTTTTCATTCGCTCTGCCAGCGGATCGATCACCTTTTTTACGTTTAACCTGAATGCCTGGATGGCAAGGTCCTGTTTATTCCTGAAATGGAAATAGAGCGCACCTTTAGTCAACCCGCTGGCCTCAGTCAGATCGCTCAATGCAGTCCCGGAATATCCTTTTTTATTGAATATCGGGGCCACCTTTTCAAGGATAAAAGAATGTGTTACTGTCGAATCTCTTTGCAATGTTCCGGTGATTTGGAATAAAGATAATAAAAATACCGATCGGTATGTTACTCTTTTATGATCTTTTTTTGTTGTGGGAACTCAATGAAGTCTTCGCTTTGAAACAATTATTCCATCTTCATCAGCATACACAAAATGCCCGGGAATAAAATCAATATTGGCGAAGTTGACAATTACCCCAACATCCCCTTCATTTTTCTTGCCACTTTTTAAAGGGATAACATCCAAAGCTTTCAGTCCTACAGGTAATTTAGAAACGGCCACACTATCTCTGATGCATCCGTAGATAACAATTCCGTTCCAATGGTTGCTTATGGCCAACTCCGCAATGTTATCACCCATTAAGGCACATTTTTTGGAACCACCACCATCAACTACAAGAACTTTTCCCATCCCTTCTTTCTCCAGTGTTTGTCTTACAAACGGATTATTTTCAAGGCATTTCACAGTTACGATTTCACCATGAAACGCTTTTGTTCCTCCAAAATCCTTTAAACCAATGGGTAAAGCCACACTAATTTCATCACTAAATTTATCGCAAAGGTCTGTGGTTTCAATTTTCATATTTTACATTATTTATTATTTTAATAACTACTTATCTCCTATTAAGTTTTGGATATTATTTATTAGGCTCCCATAAACAGCTGCGATTTTTTACCTTAGCAATCAGGTAGGCATGATGCAGTCCAAAATGATAAACATCTCTTCCTGAAAAATATGAGCATCTTAACCATCGCAATTATCCCCATCCTTTTACTGACCTTAGGACTCTGTTATTACGTATTTAAAAAGAACAGCCTTACTACCTCAGACAGAGAGGCACTTAGAAATGTATCTTTACCAATAGCTCCGGCCGAAGGTTACGCTGTCACTTTATCCTGTATGAATATCAAGGGCATCTATCTGCTTATCGCTGCTGTCCTTTGGACCATCACTTTAGTCCTCGGCCTGCTTGCAATTGCTCACTCGGAGACCATACCTTTTGCCCCCCGCCTAATGGGATTGCTGGATCATTTAACTGATATTGAAGCCCTGAAGTACAGCCCCATAATTTTCATACTGATCTTTCTGTACCTATACTATCACAGAAAGGTGGTTGAATGGGAAAATGGATTGCTGATCTCTTTCCGCCCGACAGAGATTGAAGCCTTTGAAATCAAGAGATTACACAAAGCACTGACCTATATCTACCTGCGGTCAAAGGATAAAACATGGGTGCTCACACCAAGGACTTCCGAAGAAATGAGGAGGTTCAGAGATCTGAGAATCATGGCAGAGCAGACCGGCAGGAACGAGCTTAAAGTAGAGAAATTAAGACAAAACCTGCTTAGATCAGGTGCAAGAGAAGAAAAGCTTAGCGGGATTTCATTGCACCTGATGATTGCAGGGTTGGCTTTGCTGCTTTGTTTGGTCGTTACAGTGGTGATGCATCTTTAATGATTGATCAGCAGGTCATGCTCAACATGGATCTGTTTTAAAAAGTACGCATCATGAGACACCACCAGCAGTGTCCCCTCATATTCATTAACCGCAGCAGTTAAGATTTCTATATTTTGGATATCCAGGTTATTGGTTGGTTCGTCCAGAATAATGAGGTCTGGCGCCTGGTTGCCAATGGTTAAAGAACATAACATCAGACGCATTTTCTCTCCCCCACTCAATGCCCGGCAGGGTTTATCCCAATCTTCCTTTGTAAACAGAAACCGGTTCAAGCGGATCTTTATTTCATGTTCCTGTAAAGCGCCGGAGTTAAACTGCTCTGCCTGTTCATAAACCTTCAACTCAGGATTGATCAAAGAATAATCCTGGTCCATATAAATGGCTTTAACCCCGGCCGAACGTTCCATCCTTCCGGATTGAGGCTCGAGCTGGCCTAAAATCATTTTTATCAGTGTGGTTTTACCAGAACCATTTTCTCCTCTAATGGCCATTCGCGCTCCACTGCTGACCTGAAAACTAAGGCCCTCCTTCCATAGCGGCTTTGAATCATAGCCAAAATTTAGGTCGCGGGCATCAATCAATATTTTTCCCTTATGAAGCCCGGAATGGTTAAAGTCCATTTTCATTTTGTCAATATCAGACCGTTCTTTCCGCAGCTGACCAAGCTCATGGGAGATCGAATCGATCTTTTCTGCATGAACCCCTTTCATCTTTGAAGTACTCTTCTCTGCATTGTTTCTGAGTGTATTCATAAAAATGGCAGGAACACCGGCCTTCTCCTGCTTTTTCTTTCCGCGTGCATCCAGCTTTTGCTGTCTTTCCAGAGCATCCTTCTCTACTTCCTTTGCTTTACGAAGGGCTTTTTCTTTACTTTTCAGCGCCTGATTTAAGGCCTCAGCTGCTATCGTTTTTTGTGCGGTATAGAAATCGTAATTGCCCCCATAAACGGTAATACCATGCTGTCCGAGTTCAAAAACAACGCTTAAATGGTTCAATAAGGTCCTGTCGTGACTAACCACCACAAAAGTTTTTCTGGCAGACAGGATATCGTTATATAATCGTTCCCTGCTCCAGGCATCTAAATGATTACTGGGTTCATCCAGTAACACGATTTCCGGCTGGTGTATCCGGATTCCGGCCAGAAAAACCTTCGTTTTTTGTCCGCCACTAAGGTTTTCCATTTTCTGATCCAGCCGCAGTCCATCCAGTTTCCAATGGGCAAAGGCTTCCTGACAACGCTCTTCAATTGCCCAATCGTTATCAAGGAGCGCGAGATTTTCATCCGTCAGCTGTCCATCCAGGATTTCTTTCAGTGATTTCAGCTTATCCTGAACCTGCAGGGCCTCTGCAACAGTATAATCATTAAATTGACCAAAAATCTGAGGCACATAATATGGCTTTGAACCCGTTTTCACAGTTCCTTTTGAAACCTGTAAATTTCCGGCCATAATATTCAGAAGGCTGGATTTTCCAGCACCATTATTGCCAATTAAGGCGATTTTATCATATTTATTGATCACCAGATTTAAATCAGCATACAATAAATCTCTGTTGGGATGTAAGTAGGTAATATCTTGAAGAATAATCATAATTCCTTTCTTTTGAGGTGAATAACTATAGAAACCCATTAGCTGGCTTCCATTATTTTCCGGAAAGAAATCTGATCTTACATGAGGTACTGTTGTTTTAAATTACGCTACAAAGATAAAAATAATGGTGTAAATTCAGCGATTTAAATCTGACTCCCCATTTCCATGTTATATCACCTGTCTGAGTACTTACGTCAACATTATGAAATCCCTGGTATAGGTTTATTCCAATACATTACCTTCAGAACTGCACTGGCCATTATTTTATCCCTTGTAATTACTACGGTTTACGGCAGAAGAATGATCAATTATCTGCAGAATAAACAGGTAGGTGAAACGATCAGAAACCTTGGTCTTGAAGGACAGATGCAGAAACAGGGAACCCCTACTATGGGCGGACTGATTATTTTGCTGGGCATATTGGCACCTACCCTATTACTGGCCAATTTAACCAATATCTATGTCATCCTTATGATCGTCACCACTGTCTGGATGGGCGCAGTTGGTTTTCTGGACGATTATATCAAAGTATTTAAGAAAAACAAGGAAGGACTGGCCGGAAGGTTTAAAATTGTGGGCCAGGTGGGGCTGGGTCTGATCATTGGCTGTACCATGTATTTCCATCCCAATATCGTTGTACGGCAAACGGTTCCTGAGGGAAAAGGCACCGCATCTTCGGTTCCGATGATCCTGCGGCAAAAAGGGAATAGTTATTATTATTCTCAGGATGTGAAATCCACAAAAACCAATGTTCCTTTTTACAAGCAGAACGAGTTTGATTATGCGAAAGTTCTGAAATTTACCGGAGAGGGATACGAAAAGTATGCATTACCCGTTTTTCTATTGTTTACCGTGCTTCTCATTACCTTTGTTTCCAATGGGGCAAACCTCACCGACGGGATTGATGGCCTGGCAACAGGCACTTCTGCAATCATAGGCATTACCTTAGGTTTACTGGCTTATGTTTCCGGAAATACCGTGATTGCTGACTATTTAAACATCATGTACATTCCTAATTCCGGAGAACTGATGATTTTTGCCGGAGCTTTCGTGGGTGCATGTGTGGGCTTTCTCTGGTATAATTCTTATCCTGCGCAGATTTTTATGGGCGATACCGGAAGTCTGGCCATTGGTGGCATCATTGGTGCTTTCGCGATCATGATCCGCAAGGAATGGCTGATTCCGCTCTTGTGTGGCGTCTTTTTAATCGAGATCATTTCGGTGGTCATGCAGGTGAGCTATTTTAAGTATACAAAGAAAAAGTTTGGAGAAGGCAAGAGGATATTTTTGCTGGCTCCCCTCCACCACCACTATCAAAAGAAAGGATACCATGAGGCAAAAATTGTTATCCGCTTTTGGATCATCAGTATTTTGCTGGCCATTATCACCATCATTACTTTAAAAGTCCGGTAATGCTAAGGAAACCAGTCGTCCTTAAGAAAAACAAATCATCCTCAGAAAATGGAAATACAATCAATCTATCAGGAAACCATAAAATTCGCAACCGCTAAACATTTAAGCCAAAACCAAACCATTCCCGGGACAAATCTCCCATATGTTGTTCACCTGAGCAATGTGGCAATGGAGATTTTAATTGCTTCGCAACACAGTCCTGGCTTTAAGCTGGACTTTGCCATAAAACTCGCCCTGCTTCACGATACACTGGAAGATACCGATACCACATTTGAAGAAATTTCTAATGTATTTGGCCTGGATGTAGCAGAGGGTGTTCTGGCCTTAACAAAGGACAGCAAGTTGCCCAAAGCAGAAAAAATGCCGGATAGCCTTGCACGGATTAAGAACCTGCAAAAGGAAGTATGGGCTGTAAAACTGGCAGACAGGATCACCAATCTGCAGGTACCGCCAAGCCATTGGGACACCGCAAAAAAAACTGCATACAGGAATGAAGCCATTCGCTTGTCAGAAGAACTGAAAGGTGGAAACGGCTACCTCGAAAACAGATTGCAGGAAAAAATAGTGGCTTACGAAAAATACATTTCCATTCCAACCTGATGATTTTATGCTCACGTAGACCCATTGTAGATGCCTGTTTTCCACTAATTTCTTAAGGTCATCGTAAATTGCCGTCATAAACCTATGATGTCATGATAATTAGAATTACCCAAATCGAAGGACCCATCTTTGAAGAAGAGCTGAACTATATGGTCCCTCCTGAAGGGCAGTCATCCGGCAGCCTCACTTTTGTGCTTTATCAATTTCATTCCAGAACTTTTTTTGGCGAAAGCACTTACAATAAAGTTAACCCGGTCTTCTTTATCGCTGGCAGCAAGCATAAAGTCCCCAGACAGAAGTGGACAAAGGAAATGGTTGAGTATGCTCAGATGAGAGAAAACACGATCCCCAGGATTCCTAAAAAAGTACATTACAACTTTTTCGGAAAAGCCTTATTTACCTTGCTATTTGCAGTCCTTCTCTTTTTAGGATTTCAGGTGTTCCGAAGTATTTCTACGCTTAAAAAAGAAAAAACAGAAGAAGCGGTACTACTTAGTGATCCGAAAGAAAATGATGTTTATTATGGAAACCTTACTGAGTTTGCCAGTAATGGCACATTAGAAAGAACGGGATGGACCTGGATGAAGGTAGTTAAAATAGAAGGCAACGATTACCTCGTTTCTCTTGGAAAAGAGATCAGCGAGGGCCTTAAACCAGACAGCAGCCCCTCTGCTGGTTTTGAAACAGAAACCTACCGGTTAAAACTGAAAAAAGGACAGCAATTGAGCTTTAAATCGGTCGACAATAACTTTAGTTTTTCAGCAATGAAAAAGCAATAAACCAGGAAAAGCTGCCTTAAACCGGGCAGCTTTTCCTCGTCAAAAATTGATCGGCTTATTTCATTTTATTGAAAACGTACCTGGCAATTTTCCATGCTCCATTTTCTTTCTGCAAGACAAACAGCTCCCTGTTTTCTTCTTCTCCCTTAACACCTGTGGCATGGATCAATTGTGTTCCTCTGGAAACTGTTCTGGCAAAAGCATAATCTTCGCTGACCACAACGATTTCATCGATCTGAAACTTAATGTTCAACTGAAGGTTTTTGAACACGAATTCATAGGCACCTTTCAATTGTGCCTGACCAATAGCTGAAGGACCTCCCTGCGGCATAAATACGCCATCCTGAGTATATAAAGGCAATACCTTGTTCACATCTGATACATTTAAGGCGTCCTGATAGTTAAAAAGTAGTTTTTCGATTGCTGTTTTTGCTGTTTCCATGTTGATAGTTTTTTTAGAATTGTGATTTAATTGTTTTTTGTCCTGAGCGTTGGCATTGGTTAAACCTGTTGTAATCAGCAGGCTTAACACTAAAATTGATTGCTTAATCATGTCTTTATTTATTTTATATCGTGATGACGATTTTGCCATTGGCCTTATTGCTGTCCATCAGTTCATGGGCTTCCGCAATCTGATCAAAAGTAAAAGTGGCCGTTCTTAAAGAAGCCATTTTACCGGATGCGACCTGTTCGGCAATCAGGTTTAAGGGCGTTTCTGTTAATGGATAAGCTTTGGTACCCAGAAGTCCGCTTAATGAAAAACTGAGTTTCACGGATTGTCCCAACTGGCTCATGAGGTTTAAATTTTGCAGTACAGGCGCACCACTCAACAAGCCAATAACCGTTACCTGCCCAAAGGCTTTTACTCCCGCAACAGTATCCAGAATGCCATCGCTACCAACAATATCCAAAGCATTGTCTGCCCCATCCGGAAGGATTTTCCGCACCTCTTCTGAGACATTCCCATTGTCAACAATCACATAATCCACACCTAACTGTTTCAGACGAAAAGACTTGTTGGCATCTCTTGTGGTGGCAATGACCTTTACTCCTTTAAATTTTGCATAGAGGATTGCGGCTGCTCCTGCGGCGCTGGTTCCACCTTTAATCAATAAGGTTTCTCCCGCAGTTACTTTTAAGACCTTATCCAGAACAAGCGCAGCAGTACCAAAAGATTCCGGAATTGCGGCCAGCTCTTCATAAGAAATATCGCTATTGATGGCCAGAACATTATCGGCCGGAGAGACTACATATTCCGCATAGCTGCCCTGGCGGTTCATGCCCAGTCCGCCCATCATGGTGATTACTTTCTGACCGGGTTCAAATCTACCGGATTTATCTTCTACCACTTCACCGGCAGCCTCGATTCCTAAAACAGTTGGAGCAGCAACAGGCCCCATGATTCCCTGTCTTTTATAGGATTCCATTTTGTTTAATCCGAAGGCTTTGATTTTTATTTTTACGGTACCTTCTGTAGTTTGAGGTTCTGCAATTTCCCTGATGGTCAGGACTTCCGGTCCGCCGTTTTTTTCTAATATGATTGCTTTCATTTTATGATGTTTTAATGATTAATTGATTACATCACAAAGGTGGGGCAGCCGCTCCGGACTACCCTATAAGCTATCGTAAGAAAGAACCTTAACCTAGATTAAGGTTTTTACTTCGAAACCAGGTCTTTCCTTATTTTACTGAGAAATTCGGGGGTAATTCCAAGGTAAGAAGCAATTTGGGTATTGGGAAGTCTTTGGGACAGTTCGGGATATTGTTCCAGAAACTTAAGATAACGCTCCGTTGCACTCTCACAAAAAGATTGCAGCAAGCGGTTTTGAAGTTCTACAAATTTGTTTTCAATAATGACCCTGAAGTTCCGGTCAAATTTTGGATTATTGACATACAGGAAAAGAAGATCAGGTCTTTTGATTTGAAGGATGTGAGCCGGCTCAATCGCTTCTATATATAATTCACTGGGTTTTTCGGCGTGGAAACTTCCAATATCTGTAGCCCAGTCGTTCTCAGTCACAAACTGAATGTTGTGCTCCCCTCCTTTTTCATCTACTTTGTAGATTTTAAAACAACCGCGCACTACAAAATTGTAATGCTGACAAACATCACCTTCCTGCAAAATAAATTGCCTTCTTTTTATTTGTCTTTCAGATACCCTGGGTAGCAGCATCGCCATATCATCAGCATCCATAGGTAAGTAATCCTTAAAATGTTCAATTAATGGGGCAATGTTCGAAGGGATTAGATCAGGTAGGGTCATTTATGATTAATCTTATTTATCAGTTTTTTCGTTTTCAATATAGTTTTCAACGATCTTGAGGAAATCATCTTTTGAGAGAAACTGCTTAAAGAAATCTGCTAAGGATCCTCTGTTGGTTACCTCAGAAAAGAAAACCTCATGATCGGTTCCAAATACAGTCGGATTTTCCTGGTTCTCATCAGATAAACAGATATAATAATGATCAGGAAAACCATAATCATAAGTAATCAGCATAAAGTCGGGCTTAGGATCCGTTGAAACCTTATAAATTTCAGTCAGATCAACCTCGTCTTTGTCAATGAACATATCGTTCCATTCTTCAAAGTCAAAGGTTCCTTCACGAAATGGCGTAAAAAGCTGGTTTCTAAAAAATGCCTGTCCATAAGGAATTTCATGATCTGAGAAAAAATGACCGATCAGTTTTTTATAAAAATCCTGTTTACTGTCCTGATAAAGCTGTTTATTTTCTTCATAAAATTTGTCGGCTCCATAAAGTTCATCAGCATAATCATCACCGTATAAAGGGTGATTAAATGTGATTGCTGCTAAATCCTCCTTTAAGGACAGCCCTTTAACATGGTCGGTGTTTCCACCCAAACGCCTGATTTCATTAAGAATTTCTTCTTTCATATCTTATTTTGAATTTCTCTTATTCAGTTCCATTGACCAGCCATTCGCTGACCGGGTGATTTGCATTCAATAATCTTGCCTGAATTGCATTATTCCCATCAGACGGTCCTATTTCCACCTTAATTAAGACGTTTTTTAAACCGCTTGTGTCATGACCTGAGGGATTTCCCAGCGTTGTTTTGCTGCTTTCATTTTGATGTTTTTATCCTTTGCAGGATCGTAGCTTAATACTTCCTGATATTCATTGTTGCAAACTTTCTCCACGATTTCTTTCGTTAAAGCACTTGTTTCAGTCCACATACCTGCAAAAGTTTTCAACCTCCAGAAAACCATTATTGCGATCCCTTTATCACATAATGCACTCTGACAAATCATCCTTGCTTTTTCAGGGATTTCAACGAAGGAGGCAATGTTAAAAAGTGTCATTGCATCAGGGCAGTTCCTGACCTTATTCTCAAATACTTCATCAAACCAGCCATCTACCTCTGATTTTTCATAATATACATAGGTTTCTTCACCTTTCGTAGCATCCAGCATAAAGGCCGGAGTTGGCGGTTCAGTTTCTCCCCGACTGCTAACCGGATCAAAATGAAGGCTTGATTTTTTATAAAACCCTTTTTGAAAACCGGCCAGAATTGTCTTCATCAGCAGAAATATCCGATTGTCATCTTCATTTTTGAGTTCCGTTTTTAAGCTATAGACCAGGTATTCATCCGGCTGTGCCAGCCAAAACAACATCAATGCCGTTGCTTCTGCACATTGTTCATGCTCAGCAATCCATTGTAACACTTCCGTACCATCATCCCAATTGTGATGCTCTGCTAAATAATGTAATTCTTCCGCTGTTAAAAGCTGGTCGAATTTTTCTCTGCTCAGTTTATTTCCGATTCCTTCATAAAAGTTATCGTCTATAAACTGCTTTTTCTCCGGGGAAAGTCTGGTCATCAGTTCTCGCATTTATGGCTGAAATAAACCAAATGTAGGATAAAAAATCATTTGGTTTAAGGCCGCATGACCTGGGTGGGATCGATAGTCCCCTTGTAGTATTCGAAATGTTCGGATCGTTTTCCATCTGCTTTGGTACGAACCACTGCTTTTACAAGGAAGGACTGGTCATCAATCCAGCGCAGCTGATCTACCGCCCATTTGCTGCTTTCAAAACTCCGGTGGGCGGTTAACAATTTTGAGGGATTTTTTCTGCTGTTCAGCTTTAATACCCCAATCATGCAGCGGTTTGGTTGGTAAACCTCATTGTAAAAGTAAAGCAGGTATTTATTGTTCACAGAAGGGATTGGCGTTTCTACCGCTCCATCCCCTATGGAGACGATGCTATACCAGAAATTGGTCAGGCTATCGATCAAAATCATGTCACTAAAGCCCAGGTGTTCAGCAGTAGAATTACTGGTCAGCGCATACATATTCAGCTTTGGGAAATAATTCATGAACTCATAGCCTTTGAAACCATCCTGCCCGGAATTGGGATCATATTTCTTTAGCCAGTAAGTCTGGCCTTTGGCTGTAATCAGGAACTTTGACTTCGTTTCTTTGAGCTTGATTTTTGGTTGCATTTTACCCTGACTATACTGTTCGTATACCAGGGCCGTTGTTTTTTCAAAACTTATTTTTGGCAACTTTTCATAGTCTTCCATATAGCCAACATTCACCTGTTTTTTTGCCTGTGAAAAGCTATTTAAGGAAAGTAGCAGCAATAAGAACAGTATATTTCTGAAAAGCCCCATACCCATTTTTAAGATCTTAACAGCACAACTAGACGTGCTGATCAAAAAGAATCGTGTTGCCATCCGGATCGGTTACCATAAAACTGGCTGGCCCTGAAGTACTTTCATCCGCCCCTCCGGCAATTTCAATGCCTTTACTTTTCAATTGTTTCTGAATATCCCTGACATCATCAAACCCGGGAACATTTGCCGCATTCTCGTCCCACCCGGGATTGAAGGTCAGAATGTTATTTTCAAACATCCCCTGGAACAAGCCAACCAGGGCATTTCCATTCTTCATGATGAGGTAATTCTGTGCCAGAGATCCTGCAAAGACGCTAAAGCCAAGATTTTCATAAAATGATTTTGAAGCGTTAATATCCTTAACACTCAGGCTGATTGAAAATGCACCTACTTTCATATGTTTTGTATTTGGTTACCCTAAATAACGACTAATATTCCTCAAATGGAAATGCTATAAAATATTCGCCAGTTTGATATGCTGCAGCAACATAATCGTCTTTCCGTCTTTTATTTCGCCCTTAGCAACCAATTCCATCGCCTCGTCAATGTGCATTTCCAGCACTTCAATTTCTTCCTGTTCCACTGCCACTCCACCGCCATCATTCACTTTCATGGACTTAGCATATTCCGCAATAAAAAAATACAGGATTTCGGTTACTGAACCCGGCGACATATACGCTTCAAAAACCTTTTTAACCTCAGTAATTTTATACCCGGTTTCTTCTTCTGTTTCCCTTCTGATGCAATCTTCAGGATTGTCTTTGTCCAGCAGTCCGGCACAACTCTCAATGAGCATCCCGGTTTCATTGCCATTGAGAAAAGTAGGCAACCTGAACTGCCTGGTTAAGATCACTGTTTTTAATTCCTTGTTATACAGTAAAATTGTAGCACCATTCCCCCTATCGTAAGCCTCTCTGTTCTGGGTTTCCCAGGTTCCGTTTTTTTTAAGGTATTCATAAGTGATTTTTCTTAAGGTATACCAGTTATCGGATAAAACGATGGTCTCAAGGATATTCACTCTGCTATTCTGCATGGGGAACTTCATCGAGGTGATAATACACTTTCAGTCCTCTTTCCAGGGCAATTCTGACATCTTCATCCGCACCTTTAGAGGCCCCCTCAAGACGCAAAACAGCATCACATTTCATCAGCAAACGATGTGCTACCGGATATAAAATCTCTTCATAAGCCGCATCGCCAGGATGTGTTGAGCCGGCAAGTTCAAGTAAAGGCAATGCCACCCATTCTCCTATCATCGGAATATGGCCCAACCTGAACAAAGGAAGTGCTGCAGCTTCCAGTCGGCTGAGGTTTTGTTGCATCAATATAGGATCGTCGTTGGTCCCGCTACGATAAGGACCTGCAATTAGTATAAGCATATGGTATGTCTTTTCTACAAAACACGGGAACAAAACGGAAGGAAAAAATAATATAGTTTAAGAAATTATTTTCTTTTTGCCTTTATTTCCCCGGATCATACTCAGAAACTCTGGTGTGATCCCAAGGTAAGAAGCAATTTGTTTTTGTTTAACCTGCTGTGCGACTTTAGGGTATTTGATCAGAAAATTATGGTAACGTTCCTCTGCAGAAAGTGAAAGCTCCTGAATTACCCTGAGCTGTTCTCTGATGTATGCATTTTGCATGATGATCCGGAAAAACCTTTCAAATTTCGGAACCGAGAGGTACAGACGGTCCAGGTCCTCTTTCTGAAGTTGTAAAATACAACTGTCCTCTATGGCTTCAATATTTAACATGGCAGCCTGCTCATTGACAAAACAAAACATGTCGGTTACCCACCAGTCTGCGACAGCAAACATGATGGTAGATTCTTTTCCCGTTTTATCCAGGTAGAAGGCCCTCAATGTACCTGATTCCACAAAGTTGATCTCCTTGCAGATCTGCCCTTCTTTAAGAATAAAGTCTTTTTTTGAAACCTGCTTTTGCTTTAAGAAGCCAACAAAATGGGCTTCTTCTTCCGGAGTCAGGTTAATATGTTTACTGATATTTTTTAGAATAAGTTCGTGCATCAGCTGCTAATTTACGTTCTTCATTACGGAACTTATCATGGCCCGCGTCAATTAAAACCTTTCTGGGTTGGTAATGAGCTTTTCCTATGAAAACCGCATGGAGATCCGCAAAACTAGATCAAATAAATCACATACAATTAACATCAATTGAAACCGTGTGTTTTTTCTTTTTTATAACTT
Organism: Pedobacter caeni; assembly: GCF_900129215.1. Classification (GTDB taxonomy): domain Bacteria; phylum Bacteroidota; class Bacteroidia; order Sphingobacteriales; family Sphingobacteriaceae; genus Pedobacter; species Pedobacter caeni. The sequence goes on from NZ_FQUQ01000001.1 coordinate 1,464,715, forward strand.
GCTCAAAAAATTACCTGTGAAACAATCATACCGCTTACAAAAAGTAATAAACATGCTGATGATCGCTTCATGACACGAAAAAAAACAATGATATACCTATGCAAATACCAGAAAATTGTATCCGGATTTTTCCGGAATATGAAGATGTTTTTTATGATGACCTGGAAAATCATAAAAAGTACTTTCTCCCTTTATGCTCTATCAATTTAAAGTTCTTTTCCCCTGAAAAAGATCAATGGCTACATTTTGTATCCGTTAAAGAGATTTACGATGGCCGTGTGGGTGAAAACAGCATTCCTTTTCACACCGACTTTACCAAATGTGATATGTTTGGCTTTGACCTCATTGATGGCAAATATAAGTTTGATGCCAGCTGGGATTATTTTACCGTTTCCAAAGAAATTCTCCCCGGCAACTATGCTCAGGAATATACAGAAGCTGAGATTGAGTATAATTTCAACGACAGCATGTACCAGTTAAAGAAGGCCTATTACAAAAAATACGGAAAGATCTACGATCTGGACTTCAACAGACCAGGTCTGGGTGTTTATGACATCAGGAAACTGGAGCGGTTAAGGCAACTGACTCCGGAAGACCTGCACAGCGACCAGCATTCAGATTATCTATCAGAGCGGATCAATGCTAAAATCAACGGTGTACTGGAAGAAATCAATGTAGAAAACCTGCCACTCGAAGAGGCTGATTTTGGAGGCGAAAACCTGATGGACAAACCTTTTAACAAGAACAAACTTTTTAATTACATCGGTTGTATGGAGGGTTACGATTTTCAGGAGCATGCCGCTGATCAGGTGTTTCTATTCCATGATCAGGAACTAAATAAAGCAGTGATTTGCCTGGAATATACTTAGTTGTTCCACGATCCTGATAATTAAACACCAGGATCATAGTATAATTATTCCGGAGAACTGGTATATTCGCGACAATTATGGGTTACGCAAAAGAAAGAGGAAAGCTGGAAAAGTTATTGACAAAAACAGCTGGTATAAATGTATATGATGAGAAAAGCCTGGCTATTCTTGTAGATAGCTATGAAAAATACTCACATACAGTCAGGATTCTAAAAAATAAAGAGCCTGAGTTGTTCACCGAGTTGTATACAAATGAATTACAGGAAATAAAAGCAGGTAGAAAAACGCTTAAAGAGAGTGATTCAGATGAAACACGTCAAAGCAATTTCACGGCCTATAAAGAGACCATCGTACGTGCTTTGGAAAAAACCATTAAAACGACTAACGAGACCGTTTAATCCTTCACAGGACATCAGTTAAGATGATATATTTACCCAACCGGGGATTTGAAAGCCACTCTGAAGAGTGGCTTTTTTCATGTTAAGCTGGCTGGAATCCCCCTGTTATTTGTCGCAACCCTACACCTTAAATTTCCGGGTTAACCTGCATTTTTGAATTGTAAAAATCATCATGTTCAACCTTTAGAACTCAAAAGATGCTACTTCAAAACAAAACGGCCATTATATATGGCGCAAGCCCCTCGCTTGGTGGTGCCATTGCCCGATCCTTTGCCGCTGCCGGGGCCGAGGTATTCCTGACCCATAAAAGAATAGAAACCGCCCAAAAAGTTGCTGACGAAATCAATGGCCTTCATGGTTTCGCTGAAGCCGCTGAAGTGGATGCACTCGATGCGGATTCGATTGTTAAACATTTAGCCAGTGTAAAACAAAAGACGGGACATATAGACATCATCTTTAACCTCATTGGCCTGAAAGACACCCAGGATATACCACTACTGGAGATGGAGCTATCTGACTTTGAGCGTCCGGTACACATCGCCATGCGCACACAGTTCCTCACCGCCACTGCGGCTGGCAGGATCATGATGGAACAGGGGTCAGGTGTAATTCTATCGCTTACGGCTACACCCGGAGGCATTGGTTACGCAAATGTAGGTGGCTTTGGTCCGGCATGTTGCCTGATAGAAAGCTTTTCAAGGAACCTGGCGGCAGAGCTTGGTCCCTATGGTGTACGTGCCGTTAATATCCGGTCGGCTGGCTCTCCGGACTCCAGGCCTTTTAAAGAAGCATTGCAAAACCCAGGCGAAGAACTGAACAGTTTCTTTCAGAAACTTATGGACGACACCATGTTAAAGCAGCTGCCAATGATGGAAGACATAGCGAATACCGCTGTTTTTCTGGCTTCTGATATGGCTGCAAAGATCACAGGGGTGACCATAGATGTTACCGCCGGAACAACAGCGGCATTAAATTATAAAGTAACTAAAATTCCATTTTCGCAATAACAATTGCGATATTGGGATCACGATGCAAACGAGAATTATAAAAGTCCGCCATCCTCTTTTGAGGCCATTCATACAGTCTTTTCTGTTTTTCAGATCAGATGGCAGCAACGTCGTAGACTATACTACTTTCCCCAATACGAACCTTTGCCTTGCCATCTATAAAAACAACACCATCGATTACCAAAAAAATGCTGTTCTCAACAGATGTGAATTAAACACGGGCGGAAATGGTTATCAAAGCCGTCTGTATGGCTTTCATCAAAATCCATTTCAGGTGCGGGTCAATGCTGATTTAGACCAGATTTGTATTTTATTTCATCCTGGTGCTTTGAGGGCTTTTAGCCATGAACCCTTCGAAAATCTGCTTCCATTGAATCAGGTCTTTGAGGCGGTTTTCAAAACCGGTTATTCCAATTTTCCGGAACAGTTATTTAATGAAAAGAGCACGTTAAAAAGGGCCGACCTGCTGGAAGAATTCCTGGAAAAGCAACTGATGAGCAAACAACTTCATACCAAAGTCAATGAAGCCATCTTTGTAATCAATGCCATTGGCCCGGAACAAATGAGTGTAGAACGTCTTGCCAAAGAACTGAACATCAACCCTTCTACACTATACCGGCTGTTCTCAGCAGAGATCGGGCAAAGCCCCAAATCATTCCTGCAAACACTACGTTTCAGAAAAGCATTGACGCGCTTAAATCCTGCTGAAAAACTGGATTTAACCAATATTGCCTACCTCAATAATTATTACGACCAGGCACATTTCACAAAAGAAGTAAAGGCCCTGGCAGGTGCTACTCCCAGCCAGCTGAAAAGACGCATTTCTATTGAGCAGGATCAGCTCATCTGGTTGTACAATAAGCAGGATTAACCAGCACATCGCTGCAAGATTTTTACAATTTTGGTAATCTGTTTTATGATAACTTTACCCCTTAGTCATGGTAAATATGAATCTTGAGACAAAGCACGTTCGCCCTTTTTTATTAGCAGTACTTCTATTCATTCCCGCAATGCTTCTCCCCTTTTGCGTATTCCCACAACTGAAAAAAGAGGCTAAGGCACCTGATTCAGCGGGCATCCGGCGGATTGCGGACTTTGCCAGGGTATGGGGTGTAATTCATTATTTCCATCCGAATATGGGAAAGGGAAAGCTCAATGCAGACAGCCTCATGATTGCTAATATCGGGGACCTGCTCGCTGATCCCAGCGCCCAAAATTTAAAAAAGTCACTGGCTACGATGTTATCGGATCTGAAAGATCCTTACTCTAAGTTGCTCAATGACCCTGACCCAAAATCAGCAGCGCAAAAAAACACCAGTACGCAGTATCCAGCAGAGGCCTTAGGGAATTACCAACTGGCAAAAAAAGAATTATACCTCGCTGTTCCCCAGGAACTCTTTCTTAAACAAAGGGTTCCGGATTCCATCATTGGTAAACATAAAGCCATCCGTTCTTTTGTCATAGATCTCAGGAACAACTCATTAAACGCTGATCTCGGATTAAAGCAATACATCCGATTTGTTCAACCACTGATCGCAAGCCTGATCAATAGTACCCTGATTTTCCCAACCTCACGTAGTTTTTACTATAAAGGATTGATGAGACAGGACTATCCACATGACCTCAGCATCCGGTCGCCTGATGAAAAGGGATTTATTAAAGATCAGTTACAGGTTCATAACGGATTCAGGAATATTTCCGAAGGTGCTTATCTCCTGCCAGCCAAATCGGTCAGTTTACCTGAACAGGCCCGTTTTTGTTTCCTCGTTAACAGAAACGTCAATATCAATACTTTGAGGTCATTGATGGCATTGCGCAACAGAAATTTATGCCGTTTGATTTTTGTTGGAGAGTTACCAGAATATCTCCATGGTGATTCCTTCCCGATGCAATTATCCGATGGTTTATCCCTGCAAATCAGGACTTCGGAAATGATCTATGAAGATGGAACTCTGGGAACTTTTCCTGATTTAATACTGAAGGACGATCCTGAGACCCTCCTGAAATCTGATTTGCAACGTACTGCATTTAAACTCCTTCATACTCCACTAAAAAACACAGCTGAAAAAACGATCGAGAACACAGTCTACATCCGCAAACCTCAATACAGTTACCCATCGGCTACGGTTCCGGATGCCCGGCTCAGGTTACTTGGTCTGTTCAATTTTTGGAACAGCATTTATTACTTTTCGCCAAACAAACACCTCATTCCTACTTCCTGGGACCTCAGCTTAACCTACTTCATTCCTAAGTTTCTGGAGGCCGATTCAGATTCCAGTTACTTTATGGCTTTAATGGAACTAACCGCCTCCATAAAAGATGGGCATAGCATTTTAATAAAAAATAAAATCGGCCGTACACCTGCAGGTATCTTTGATGGTAACCTCCCCCTGCTCAGCAATTCCCTTAACGGAAAAACATACCTGACGGCTATTCTCCCGGACAGCTTACAACAAAACGCACTGGCACAACTCAGAACCGGCGATGAAGTCCTTGCTATTGACCATATTCCGGTAGCACAGCACTCCAAAGAATGGAGCCGCTTTATTGTTGCTTCTAATGAGGCTGGCTTTAACAGGGAGTACGATGCCACCTGGTTTGCTGCAGGTTCTGCAGGTACTGAAGCCGTCATCACCACGCGGAGAAATGGAATTGATCAGCAGACCTCACTAAAAAGGATAAAAAGAGATGATTATTATAACTTAAGGGGTAAATTGGTCAGAACACCCGCTGTCCCTGAACTCTATCCTCCATTTTGCAAAATACTACCTGGAAACATTGGCTATCTCAGAATGAACAGGATCTACTCCAAAGAACTGGACAGCATTTCCAACCTGCTAAAAAATTGTAAAAGCATCATTGTTGATGCCAGAGGTTATCCAAAAGATGGTAAAATCGGAACTGCACTCGCTGGTTATATTGCCACAAAACCGGATACCGTAGCCTACAATGTGTTCCCCTTTGTCATCAGTCCGGATTTGTCGAAAAATGCAACCATCATCGACTATGAAATCATTAAGCCCAATCCAAATCAAAACCTGAAACACAAAAAATACTATGTATTGGTGGATGAAGGGAATCAAAGTCAGGGAGAATGGAACATCATTGCTTTACAAGGTGTAACCAAGGCCACCACGATTGGTTGTACCACTGCAGGGGCCAATGGGATGGCGGTCACCATTAATTTTCCAGGCGATTACTTTTCCTTCTTCTCTGGTTTTGGAGAGTTTTATCCTGACCATACTCCAAATCAAAAATCAGGAGTAAAAATAGACATTCCGGTAAAGAGAACACTGGAAGGCCTGATTAGCGGAAGAGATGAGGTGATGGGAAAAGCTTTGGAAATCCTAAAGGATCAACGATGAGCAGCCTTTCTGAACTCCAGAGGACTCATTCCGGTATGTTTTTTGAATTGCCTGCTCAAATGGCTTTCATCAGAAAAGCCAAGCTCATGCGCAATCTGACTGATCGTCAATGCACTATGGCTAAGGCGTTGTTGTAACAACCTCATCTTATAATGTGTGATATAAGACTGGAGGCTTTCCCCGCTGAACTTTCGAAAATACTCACCTACATAATTCGCAGAAATGTTAAAATGAGCAGACAGAAAGCTGACCCTTAGTTTTTCAGGGCTATTGATGTGTTGCTGAATATGAAGCAACATCCTGTTGATGAGCGGTTCTGAATCCAGACCTGTGGCCGTATTTCCGCCACCATCAGATACATTTCTGGCAATGATGTTTAGAATAAGCGTGACAAAATGCTGAAGGTTTTCTTCATGATAGGACTGTTTCTGCTCATACTCTTCCACCATGCTGTTCATCAGTCCGCTGATCATCTTACAATCTCCTGTCCTGGTGACCATTAATTCCTGAAAGCGGTTATGGTGGTAAAAAATATGTTCCAGTTGTTTGAGCCATTGAGAAATTCTTGCCTGGTCCTGGCCATTTTTCCATTGCCCAAGGAAAACTTCTGAGAAGCGGATAGAGCAAAAACGTGTATTTGTTTTAATGTCAAATCCCCGGCAATCCATTGGGGTAAAGAGAAAAATACTTCCCTTACTATAGGGATAACTATTCTGGTTTAGCGTGCGTGTTCCTGAGCCTTCCAGGATTTGTACAATTTCAAAGAAATGATAGACCAATGGCCGCTCATTCCAGCATTCCATATCCGATACATACAACTCAAAAGGCTGGCGCAACTGCTTATTCTTCATGACCTCCAAAATTACAAAAGAAACCCCGCTTTGTCACTGTTCTCCTCTTTCCCCGGCTTGTAATTTTGAGTTCAACAAAAATAGTTATGAAAAGTTTAAAAGAAAAGCTGTTATCTCCTCTGAATACCCCGGTAATGAACTTCCGCAACCGTGTGGTAATGGCCCCAATGAGCCGGCGGCGTTCAGAAAAAGGAATCCCCAGCCCGTCCGCCCCTGTTTATTACGGACAACGGGCAGGAGCCGGTTTAATCATTGCCGAAAACAGTGCTGTTGCTGCCAATGGTGTTGGGTACTTAAATGCTCCTGGTTTATACAATTCCGCTCAGAAAGCAGCATGGAAAAAGGTAGTTGAAGAAGTCCATGAGAGAGGAGGAAAGATTTTTGTACAGCTCGTTCATTCCGGTAGAATAGGACATCCGCTGAACCAGGAGGGATCGGCAGCTCTGGTTGCTCCTTCAGCTGTACAGGCCATAGAAACGATAAGAATCCCGGGTGGTGGCCATTTGCCGATGCCAGAGCCGGAGGTGTTGAGTATTTCGGGTATCCGTGACCTGGTCGATGCGCATGTACAGGCCGCAATCAGTGCCATAGAAATTGGCTTCGACGGGGTTGAGATACATGGTGCCCATGGTTTTCTGCCGGAGCAATTCCTGCATCCCCATACCAATCGCAGAACCGACCAATACGGAGGCAACATCATCAACCGCAGCCGTTTCCTGCTGGAGATCATGGAGGGGGTATCTGCTGCCATAGGCAGGGAACGTACCGGCATCAGGCTCTCCCCTTTTGCCACCCTGAATGACCTTCCAGCATATGCGGAAGAAAGGGCAACACATGAATACCTGGGCGATGAATTACAACGGATGGGCATTCTCTATATCCACCTCTCCGATCAGTCTACAGGTGGAAATCCACCGATTCCGCTAGATTATATTGTGTCACTGAGAAAACGTTTTGAGAACCTGCTGATTCTCGCTGGTGGTTATACCGCTGAATCCGCCGAAGCCGCATTACAGGCTGGCCTTGCAGATCTGATCGCCTTTGGCAGACCTTTCATCTCCAACCCTGATCTGGTTCAAAAGTTTCGCCATAATGCCCCTCTCACTGCCGGAAACAGCAATACTTATTATGAGGGAGGAGACCATGGTTATATCGATTATCCGATAATTTATAAAGAATAAATATTTTTTTGTCCCCATCTTTAAGATTCAATCGTCATTGCTGCAAAACATTAAAATTTACAAACGATGAAAGAATTCTTATTAATCTTCAGGCTGAACAATGCTTCCAATGTGAAGCCCTCAGCTGAGCAAATCCAGGAAAGAATGAATTGGCTGGCAGGTATTGCCGCTCAGAACAAGCTGGCCGACAAGGGGAACACCCTATCTACACTGAATGCAAAAACAGTAATGCCCGATAATGTAGTAACCGATGGCCCTTATGCGGAAATCAAGGAGTTTATCAGTGGTTATATCATTGTAAAAACAGAGACGATTGAGGAAGCTGTGGAATTTGCGAAAGGCAACCCTATCTTTAAACTGGGCGGTAATATAGAGGTAAGAGAAGTGCTTTAAGCGTAATGGCAACAAGTAGAGATCAAGCGCTTATCCCCCAGTTGTTCAGACTGGAATACACTAAAATGACGGCAGTCCTGTGCCGTCATTTTGGATTGGAAAACATAGCTGTTGCAGAAGACCTTGTGAGTGAAACATTTCTAAAAGCAACCGAGGTATGGGCTTTGAATGGCCTGCCGGAAAATCCAACGGCCTGGTTATATACTGTGGCTAAGAATAAAACCAGGGACTACCTGAAAAGGAATGCGGTCTTTGAAACGCAGGTCAAAAGAGAGGTTAAGCCGGAAGAACGGGAGCCTGACTGGGATTTCAATGAAGAAAGCATTACTGATAGTCAGTTGGCCATGATTTTTGCGGTTTGCAATCCCGGAAATTCTACTGAAGCGCAGATTTGTCTGGCTCTTCAGATCCTCTGTGGATTCAGTATAGAAGAAATTGCAGATGCTTTTCTCAGCAAAAAAGAAACAATTAAGAAAAGGTTGTTCCGGGCAAAGAATGTCCTTCGTCAGGATAATTTTCAGATCAGAACATTGCAGGAAACTGTAATTACTTCCAGACTTGATGCTGTTCTGAAAACCTTATATCTCTTGTTTAATGAAGGTTATTTCTCAAAGTCTAACAGCCAGCTCATCAGAAGAGAACTTTGTTCAGAAGCCATCAGGCTTACACTTATCCTCACAGAAAATGCATGGACCAATGTTCCTAAAACCAACGCCCTTCTGGCTTTAATGTGTTTCCAGAGCTCCAGACTGGATGCAAGAGCAGGTGATTCGGGAGAAACCATTTTATACGAGCGGCAGGATAAAAGTTTATGGAGTCAGGAGCTGATCGACAAAGGGAATTATTACCTTGTCAATGCCTGTTCCGGAACGGAAATCTCAAAATATCACCTGGAAGCCGGCATCGCCTATTGGCATAGTACCCCAACTGATCAGCATAAATGGCAACATATTTTACAGCTGTACAATCAGCTTATTCTGATCGAGTATTCCCCTATAACTGCGCTGAACAGGACTTTTGCCTTCGCCAAAGTTTATGGGAATGAAAAGGGAATACAGGAAGCAGAAAAGCTGAATCTCAGGGACAGCAGTGGGTATTATGCATTATTAGGCTATCTCTATACCGACACCGCAGCGGATAAAGCAATTGATCTCTATCAGAAAGCCATTGACCTGACAAAATCTCTCCCGGAAAAGAAAACGCTAAGGAGCGCAATGGAAAAACTAGATCAACAAAAATCAGATGACGATGAATATTGAAAGCTTATTCAGGCCATTCCGCCTGAAATCATTAAATACAAGAAACCGCTTTGTAATGTCACCCATGACAAGGTCGTGCTCTCCTGCCGGAATTCCGACAGCAGATGTTGCAAATTATTATAGAAGAAGGGCTGAAGCAGAAGTAGGCCTGATCATTTCCGAAGGAACAGTGATCGACCGTCCATCGGCTGCCAATGAACCTGATGTTCCTGATTTCCATAGGGACCAGTCGCTGGCCGGATGGCAGAAGGTTATTGATGGCGTACTGGAAGCTGGTGGACAAATGGCGCCGCAGCTCTGGCATATAGGAATCCAGGAAAATCACCATTCAGGATGGTTGCCCCCTGCCCCTTTTGAAGGCCCATCCGGGATTGGAAATGGAAGGGCCATGACAGATGCCGACATTGCAGATACGATTGCTGCTTTTGGCCGCTCGGCTGCACATGCCAAAAAAATGGGCTTTAACAGTGTGGAGGTTCAGGGCGCACATGGTTACCTGATAGACCAGTTTCTCTGGGAGAATACGAATAAAAGAACCGATTTTTTTGGTGGTAAAACTTTAGCAGAGCGCAGCAGGTTTGCCGTAGAAATCGCAAAAGAGATCCGAAAGCAGGTTGGAGAAGATTTTGCATTGATGATGCGGTTATCCCAATGGCGGTTCAGTGATTACCACAACAAACTGGCAAAAAGCCCGGGAGAGCTGGAATCCTTATTGATACCGCTTGCAGATGCAGGCATCGACATTTTTCATTGCTCAACACGCCGGTTTTGGGATCCTGAGTTTGAGGGATCTGACCTCAACCTCGCCGGATGGGCAAAAAAACTTACAGGAAAAGCCACCATCACCGTTGGCGCTGTGGGCCTGGATAATGATGTGACCACCATCTTTACGAGCGAAGGCTCCAACCCTGTTTCTATTGATGAGCTTATTCGAAGAATGGACAACAACGAGTTTGATCTGGTAGCAGTAGGCAGATCGCTCTTGGCAGACCCCTATTGGGTTCAGAAGGTAAAGGAAAACCGGATGAATGAATTCCAGGGATTTGACAAAGCAGCATTGGGCAGATTGGTTTAAACCAATCTGCTTTTCAGCACCTTTTCTGCTACCGTCGTTCCTATGGTCTCTTTAATATCAAATACTCCTTCTTGCCCATGAGCGGCAGCGTGTATGATAAAGCTAAACAGAATCATACAAACAGATTTCATTACCTCCTGGTGCTTAAATTACATTTTATTATAAATCACATAATTAATCTATTGAATCGCTATTCCTTCATTTAAAATTTTATAAATTTACGACAACAAGAACATTTATATGAGCATTAAAATCAGGGAATGGCAGGTTAATCTGCTCAAAAAAACGACCTCTATATTGGTCGTAATGCTCCTAACCGGCAATGCCTTTTCTCAAAAGATCAATACTTCAGTCAGGGTTAAGATCGGAGAATCGGACTTCGCTTTTATCAATAAGGTAAAAATTGTAGACTTAGAAACAGGAGTACCAGTATTGCTGGAAGACCGGAAATATCAGATTGAAAACCCCAGTCAAAAGGCAACACTGGAAGTCAAAGACGACTTGATTGAGGGGACCCTTTCGGTTATGGAGCATATCAGCCTTAAAACCGATTATATCATCTCCAATTCTTTGGTGGTATCCTATAAAAATTATGAAAGAAAGCAGCTAACACTAGAGGTTTACCGGGATAAAGAAGTCATCCGTTATAAGGGATATTATCCCAATCAGACCATGAGATCGGAAGGTTGGACCTCAATAAATAAAAATGAGCATTTTGGAAATGGAATTTCGAAAACCTATTACGAAAACGGAAAGTTGGAAAAGATCAGTAATGACATTACCGGACTCGATACCACCTACTATCCAACCGGAAAAATACAATATGTTACAGGGCCAAATTTTGCTGAAGATTATGGTAAAGACGGAATCATCCATACCAAACAATATTTTAAAAATCAACTTCGCTATATAGAAGATTATAAAGCGGGAAAGCTAAATACGCGCAGTTATGAAAATGCAAAGAAGGAAGAGGTAAAGGAATATTACAAAAACGGAGTTCTGGATGGACAGGAAATCCTAAAAAGCATTAACGGATCAAAACGGATTCTGACCTATAATAAAACCGGGAAGCTCATCAAAAATGAGCCATTCGAGGTCGCTCAGGATCAACTTTAGAAAATATAAAAACGCTTAAAATACCGCATTGGTTGATGAAACCGAATCATCTTTATGGTTCCGGATATGTGGAAGAAACCAAAAGTACCAAGCTTAATAATTAATGATGCAATGATAAGAGTAGATTTTGATGATGATGATTTACAATATAAATCAATTGATGCGGGTGGTGGTAATATGTATGATTATCGGGGACTGCCGTTTACAGGGACTATAGTAGAATTTCATAACAATGGAAATTTAATCGGGGAAACCGAATGCAAAAACGGATATACGAATGGCTGGCAAAGGCTCTATTACAGCACCGGGCAGATAGAACGGGAATATTATGTGGAATGTAACCGGAACTATAAAAGCTATAAGTGTTGGGATGAAGTCGGTAAATTACAGATGCACATTGAATATGATGAAAATGGGAACGAAATCTCTAAACTTATCTATAGGTAGGTTCTTACTTATCAAAAATCAGCCCCTGGAAGTCACTGGGATGTTTCTGATCATATTATTGAACCTGATGCTGATCCTGAGCGCTTGCCATTCTGAGGAAGACAAGCGCAGGAAGAAGCAGAAAGAAGAACTTGTATTACCTGTAACGGGAACTAAAATGGGAATAGGATTGATCCATTTTAACACGAATAAACCCCTTATGCTATACCAATCAAAGACAGATACCCTACCTTACGATTCGATACAATTTGTAGCCCGGAAAACCGGCCTGAACAAAGGCCGATGCGACTTTCGAACAAAACACCTGGGGGATAAACTTCAACCTTATATCCTATCCGAAGGAGACTCTGATGCCGATGCTAAATCAAATATAAATATGGGCTTGATACGTTTTGTCCCACAGCTGGTGTTTAGGGTCATCGACAAAACCGATGATGGAGTTCAGGTTTTAATCAACGAGAAGACCTATGAAACAAGCTTTGTACGGGTAAATCCTAAAAAAGATTTACGGATAAATATGGATGACAATGGTGGTTTCTTTGATCCGAATTTTAACCAGTCCAGGATCCCTGATTGGTTTTATTACGAAACCTGGGAGCAGGCACTGAAACGGGCAGCCTTTATCGATTATGATCCTAAGGAACTGTATGACAAACCTAATGGTAAAAAAATCCAAAAGAATGAAACTTACCAGTTAAAAGTCGATATCGTACAAGATGACTGGATCAGATTTGTAGATAATTACACTGAAAAATTTCATGGATGGACAAGATGGAAAGTAAAAGACAGCATTATAGTTCAGATTACATTAAATGGCGGGTATGAATAGTGTTCATAATGATACAAAGATGAAAATTAAGTTATGTTGCTACGGATTACTGCTGGTATTGTTTATTTCCTGTACGCAAAAAAATGGTCACACAGCCAGAGGTAAGGAAACCGTCATTACTGCGGATAGTACGTTAAAATGGGTAGATTATCGTTTTGGTGAGCTGCCACCTGTTGGATATTATATGGCCATGGACAGCATCATCCGGAAATGGGGCATCCGCTATGAACGTGTGGAAGGTGGTTGTGATGTGAGGCCTGACGAACAAAGAGTGTACGAAAAAGACAATTATAAGTACTTCCGCATTCTGGAAAACACTTATGGTGAAAACTGGCGGGAGCGCTTCAATGCCGAGGTATCAGCATTGGACCGTAAATTTCAAAAGGACAAACAAACCTATAAAAAACAATGAAACTGATTTATTTATTACTCCTTTCTATCATCACTCTTAATGTTTCAGGACAGTCGAAACCAATCAGCATTATCCCTTTTAAACTGGAAAAAAACTGTATTTACCTTTATGTTAAGGTAAATGAAAAAGACAGTGTTAAATTTCTGTTCGATACCGGTGCAAATGGCTCAGTGATCAATAGCCAATCTGTTAAAAAATTAGGATTAAGCGTTGACGGAAAATCAGAAAACAAAGGTTCAAACGGAACCAACACCGTAGAACAAAGCAATGGCAACAAAGTAAGCTTTGGAACAATCGAAAGAAAAAAAGTAGATTTTGCACTCATTCCATACGATACTGATGCCTTTGATGGCGTATTTGGAACTGACTTAATGAAAGGAAACACCGTTGAAATTGATTACAATAAAAACGAAATCAGATTTTTTAAGGAAGATGATAAAGAAGTTGATTATTCCTCCTATGAGAAAATGAAACTTCATCTGGTTGATGATTATCCTGCCGTTGAAAGTAGTTTTACCGTAAATGGACTAAAATATTCCGGGCTATTCGGCCTTGACAGTGGTGCGGATGATATACTGACCCTCGCCTCTCCTTTTGTACGTAAAAACGACCTGGTTCAAAAAATGAGAAAGATAGGTGCCGCATCTTTTCAGGGTTCAGACGGTTCCACTTACGAAATGCCAATTGTTTTATGCCCTTCAATAGAATTCTCCGCTAAATTTCTTTACAACATTCCTGTTTCATTATCTGCTTCTGTTGATGGGATTGATGCTACAGATAAAATGGCAGGATTTTATGGAAACAGTTTTCTGAAAAGATTCAATACCATTATCGACTTTAAAAATCAGCTGATCTATTTTAAACTAAACCGTAATCTGTATACGGGCTTCGATTAAACGGTTTTTGAGTGGGAAACCTGCTCAAAATTAATCCAGCAGGTAATCAACAACCGCATTTTTATATACAGGTTTCTGCACCTGCAGTTTGAGGTTTTTAATGATCCTGAGTGGCCCCTCGGCAGCAAACATATTGATCAGCCATGGCGGCAAAGTTCCTCCGGGATCTACATGTATTGTGTATTCTATGTTTACGTGGCCAGCTCCTGCCGGGCTGATGATCCATTTCCCTTTGGAATCCTGGATTCTTACTATACCTTTCTTTTCAGCCACATATCCCTTTACGGCTGGTCCATCTATGGTAACAACCTTTGTAACTGCATTTTGGCTAACCTTTAAATGTGCCACAAAATCCCGGTTCTGTAAAGGCCAGGGCAAACTGATTTCTGAATAATAATAAATTTCATCAGGGGAAACTCTTTTGATCAGTGTGCATGATTTTGTATGGTATACCCAATCTACAGCAGATTCCACATCCATCAACAAGGCCACCACCTGTGATGCAGTTGCTTTAACATTACATTGTGCCTTTACCGCTTTGATCCTGGAGTTTGGCAATACCCCGGTATAAATCTTTATCCCCTCTTTTTCGACTTCGGGTATCCAATTGTTTTGCGCTGCAACAGGAATAAACTTAGCAGTTAACAGCAAGGTGATCAATAATACTTTATGCATTTTTGAAGTTAAAAGTATAGATAAGGCAAAGGTGTAAATTTTAATCCTGTTTGAACTCCTTTAATGTTCCATCCGGATTAAACTGAATGAAATAACGCTCCCTGGTGCCATCAATGTTCATCGGATACCATTCGATCCGATGCTTGTAGATGGTAATGTAAGTATGGTCACTTGCCTTCGCTCCTTCAATATGGGAAGCTTTTTCATTATAGATACCCGTTACTTTGGCAACGTTAGAAAACGGGATACTATTCAGCGAAACCAGGTTGCTCTTTACGTCGTCTTTTACAGATAATTGCTTAGGCTTGGGTGCAGACCACTTACCTGCATTGTATTCATAACTATCTACGTACTTAGGGTTTTCAGGATGCTGAAGCATGACCGTGATGTGGCCATCATTATAAAAATTAATATTCAAATAAATGAAAATTTCCTTTCCCAGATATTGGGGTAGTTTTTTTAAGTCGTTTTCGGCTTTTGTCAGCTGATCAACATTCGTTAAAAAACCAATTGCTTTCCCTTCAACATGTTGTTCTGTATAGGTACTGGTATGTGTTTCTACGGTAGTACTGCTGGTGGTTTCGGTTTGTGTATCAAAATGGTCTTCATTTCCGGCGGGTTTAGCCTGCGCCGTTTTATTGGCTATAGAATCATTTGGCTGAAACGTTTCCTCGACACTTTTCGAGATCTGCTTACAACTAAAGAGAATCTGGCTGCAAATCATTAGGGCAATTAACTTCTTCATACGGTTTAGCTTAATTCATTTAAATCACTGGCGAAAGCAATCCGTGTAGGATCGGATTTGAGGTAAAAAATCTCCATATGTTCGACTTTTATACTGTTTAAATCCAGCAGGTTTACAATCTTTTTTATATTTCCGTTATACGTTTGCTGCTTGTCGTCGGTATATTCCAGCTCGAAACGAATCATAGGCTGTTCGTTAATATAGGTTCCTGTCTGACTGGCACTGATGAGTCTGGCATTTGTCCTTACTCCTTTAAACTTAATTAAAGGGCTATTGTCCCTGTAATCTCCCCCCAACTTGTTAACCACAAGATCTACTAAAATCCTGTAAAATAAAAGAACCAGCGGACAAACGATTAGTGGGTGCCCAAAACTCATAAACCTCCAGCCCATACCATGACTTTCGGATTGATAGGCATAGACATAATATCCCAGCAGAACGACCAGGATTGCCAGCACACCCAGGGTTCTGAACAAGACAATTTTGGTATGTATTTTCACTATGGTACCTGAAAAAATAAAGTAGGGAATACGTTTCATTTCCTTATCAATCAATAGCACTACCTTTTTCCCAACCTCATAACGACGTTCAAAAGGTTTACTGTCTGTCACACCAGACTTCTGCACAATTTCTGTACCTACCAGGTTTTTAAAGGCCAGCTCCAGCAGATAAGTATCCATTTCTGCTCCTGGCCTGGTTACCTTTTTTACACTTAAAATCCGGGCCTCTCTAGGTTCTCCTTCCTTTTCCAGGTACTCAATATTCTTTTTGGAAGTAAAAACATTTAACACCCATTTTTGGTAAAAGACCACCAGGACAACAATCCACATGATGATGGATGCCGCTAAAATAAAAAGGGAAAGCCAGGGGTTACTCTCTCTGAGTCCGTTGATGTCATCCTGATTAGTCGTAGAATAATAGATGATCATGGGGAATGGAATGGCAAAGAAAAGGCTATAAATTGTCCAGAAAATTAAAGCGCCACGTTTCATCTTTTTACAAATTAGCAAGGATTGATCAAATACCAAATAAAGCTAGCAAATAAGGAATACGCTCAGAAATTAATTGTTCTTTTTTTCATCTCGTCCCTGATCATGTTTCCCAATTGCCGGATGGCCTGTTCTATTTTTTTGCTCCACAGGTTACTACAACTCATCCGGATATAGTTTGTATAATCTCCACGGTTGGAAAACAGGCCTCCCGGAGCAATCTGAATATGCGCTGCGATTGCCTTTTGATGAAGTACAACTGCATCAACTCCTTTGGGCAATTCAATCCAGAGTACCAGGCCACCTTTCGGTCTGCTCACTTTGGTTTCTAAAGGAAAGTATTGCGCTATGGCCTGTAAGGTCAACAACATCAGTTTGTGCAACTCAGGCCTTAACCTGCGCAAATGGCGGTCGTATGCTCCTGTATTTAACAGTTGCAACAGCGACAACTGAACGACACTTGCTGTAGCCACATTGGTGACCGCTTTCAGTCTGATCACTTTCTCTGTAAATCTTCCCGGAGCACACCATCCGACGCGGTATCCGGGCGCTACAGATTTAGAAAAAGAAGAGCACAACATCACCCATCCATCCTCATCGTAGCTTTTTATATTTGAAGGTCTTTCTGCATCAAAGTGGAGATCCCCATAAATATCATCATCAATAATTGGTATCCTCTTTCGCTTTGCAAAGGCCGCGATATCTCTTTTCTTCTGATCGGACAGCATCGCTCCGTTGGGATTGTTAAAATTAGAAATCAGTACACAGGCAGCCACCTGATGCTCCTCACATACCTGCGCCAACTGATCGAGGTCAATTCCCGATAAAGTATCTCCCGGAAGTTCTACTATTTTCAGCCCGAGTGCTTCAATCGTCTGAAGGATTCCGTAGTAAAAAGGCGTTTCTACAACGATGGTATCCCCTTTTTCGGCTACCGCTCTCAGGCATAGGTTTACAGCTTCCAATGCCCCGTTTGTAATGACCACATCTTCTGCATGGAGTGCGCCAAACCATCGGAAAGACCTCCCGGCGATTGCCTGTCTCAGCAAAGGATTTCCATTGGCCTGTTCGTATAATAAATGTGCGCCTGTCAGGTCTCTTGAAGCATGTTGCAGACTTCGTCTGATCGCATTAAGCGGCAAAAGGCCCGGGTCCAGCACCGCATTAAAAAAAGATATAAAAGATTTGTGCTCCTGGCCTTCCCTGCTGATTTCGTGTAAAAGCGGATTAACCCTCACTTCACTTGCAGCAGATACCCTTTTGCAGCTTTGTGGTAAATCAGCATTCAGGATAGATTTTCTCAAGACCACATAGCCTGAACGCTCCTTGCCCAGAATCAGGCCTTTATCGATCAGTAGCATAAAAGCCTTCAATACCGTACCTACACTCACCCGGAACCGCAAACTGATCAGGCGCAAAGAAGGAAGTTTCTGACCAACAGGATAAACCTCTGTATTGATTAATTTCTCCAGTTCATCTGCAATGCTCAGGTATTGAAACGCTTTCATCTGTTATACTTAAATAGTCAATTTCTGTATCTGTTACAGTTACTCAAAGCTATCTACTTTTACCTCATAAAAACAATGAATTTTAAAAACTTATACAAATGAAAAGAATCGGACTTGTTGGAGGAATCAGCTGGACATCTACCGTAGATTACTACCGTTATATCAATGAAGGCGTAAATGAACAACTTGGGGGACTAAATTTTGCAGAATGCATCATCTACTCCGTTAATTTTGATGATTTTCAACGTTTCAATGCAGCATACGATTGGGATTCGACTTTTGAATTGCTCGTTAGCGCTGCTGAAAATCTGAAAAAAGCTGGTGCTGAAGCCATTGTTTTGTGCGCCAATACCGCCCATATTGTGTCAGACCGGATTGCAGAAAGGGTAAATCTCCCGCTTATAGACATTACGACAGCGGTTGCAGACGCCATTAACAAAGTAAACCTGAAAAAAGTAGGATTACTGGGAACCACCTATACGATGGAATTGGATTTCTATAAAGACAAACTGATAGCCAACGGAATTGAGCCCCTTATTCCGGAAAGTCAGGAAGACAGGGATTATATTGAAGATGCCTTAAGAAATGAATTGGGACGAGGGGTACTGAATCCGGAAACCAAAAAGAAATACCTGGCCATTGTGCAGCAGTTGATAGACAGAGGTGCAGAAGGTATCATTTTGGGCTGTACAGAAATTCCGTTGTTAATTCATCAGGAAGACATTGCAGTTCCTGTTTTTGATACGACAATGATCCATGCTGAAGCTGCAGTTGCCTTTGCAGTAGCAGCTGACAAATAAGTATTTCTCCCTTTATCACTCCGGAAAGGGTGATCCCCGACCCTTTCCGGTTATTTACAGGAGCTGACATTGATCTGATGTTGTATTTATATCAGCTGTATTGCCCGGCAATCAGGCCTCTGCCGGTGTGGAGACGCTATGCCACTCATGCTCAATTTCTGTCATCAATAAGGCGTGGTCAAAAACAACGGATCCTTTTGGAAAGAGGTGCTGATCTTCAAAAAAACTGGAGCTGACCTGTGACACCTCCAGGGCTCTCATTTCCCATCGGTAAGTCTGTAGCTTAAGACCGTCAAATTGCTTTTTATTTGGAGAATACCCCAAAGAACCCTTTTCGAAAAAAAGAGAAGCTTCATCTAAAGTCTGAAATATAGAGTTCTCAGTCAGAAGCTCCACTTCTTTTGCATCAATAGAAACACCTGTTTGATCAGCACTTACAAAATCAATATGATACTGACCATTTGCTTCTTCTACATTGAATTTTGCAAGATGATGAACTCCGGGAAACAGCCAGCCACCGACAATGGTATTGAGTCTTAGCGAAGTGTCCCTTCTGGGGATATACACCCCTTCCCTAACCTCCCCGCCTTCATCCCACTCTACTGCAATCCTGTGCGCTCCGTTTTCTGAAGAAACACCAACTAAATCAGGAAAACCTTTCGGCTTTATATTTTTCAGGCGGATTAAACAAATGCCTGCAATTGCCTTGTCTTTATAAATTTTAGGGCGAAACGGAAAAGGGAGCAGCTGTTGTACTACCGCCGGATCAGCAGTATAATTGATCAATATCCTTCGTTCAATGTTACCGTGTATAGTAGGTATCTTCATTGGTATATAAAATAAATGAACTATTTTGTCCCTAAACGAGCTACCCGATTGTCAACCTTTTAATTAACCAGGTATTTATTAAACAAACGATTTATGAAAGAGTTTTTAATGCTGATCAGAGAAAATGCGGAGTACGGAGAAATGACTGCTCAGCAAATGCAGGATGACGTCGAAAAACAGATCAAATGGGTAGAAGAACTAATGGCGAAAGGCAATTTTAAGGATGGAAACCCGCTTAATCCTGATGGGGCACACGTTAGAGGAAATGTCATTACCGATGGCCCTTATGTGGAAAGCAAAGAGTGTATCAGTGGTTATTATTTTCTGCTGGCCAATTCTTTGGAAGAAGCAACTGAACTGGCTAAAGGATGTCCGTCATTAGCGCTTGGCGCCACTGTGGAAATCAGAGAAATTATTCAGGTTGAGTTATAAAGAAAATATTCCTCAGTTGACAGCGCATCTTTTCCGCGAAAATTCGGGAAAGATGACTGCTGTTTTATCCAGGATTTTTGGATTACAGCACCTTGAACTCATCCTGGACATCGTTCAGGATACCTTTGAATCTGCCCTGACCAAATGGCGGTTCAGCGGAATCCCGGATAACCCTTCCGGCTGGCTGATGAAAGTTGCCAGGAACAAAGCCTTAAATGCAGTTAAAAGGGCACAAAAGACCGAATCATTTTCTACTGAACTATTGCGGTCCGCATCAATTGATCTGGAAGAACAATTTGACATGATCTGCTCAGACGATGAAATTAAAGACAGCCAGCTCAGGTTGCTGATCATCTGTTGTCAGCCTGTATTTTCCACCAGAAATCAAATCATCATCACCTTACACATCTTATCCGGGTTTGGCGTTCCTGAGATTGCCAATGCGCTGTTGATGAAACACGAGGCAGTAAAGAAAAGCCTGAGCAGGTGTAAATCATTGCTTAAAGAAAGAGCTGATTTATTAAATGTCCGGGTGCTGCTTCCTTCAGAAGAGCAGACAGAAACTTTGCTTCGCATTTTATATTTAATTTTCAACGAAGGTTACAAAACAACAAGAGCTAAAAAGGGCATCAATAACGACTTATGCTATGAGGCCATCAGGTTAACTCAGCTGTTATCGGACCACAAAAACGCCTGTTTCCATCAGGCCAATGCCTTGCTGGCTTTAATGTTTTTTAACCTGTCGAGGTTTCCTGCCCGTTTAACGGAAGCCCTGGAATGGCTGAGCCTGGCCGAACAGGACCGGACACGCTGGAATACGAAATTCATTCAGGAGGGCTTTTACTACCTGAACATCTCTACTCAATCTACACAACTTCACCGCCTTCATCTGGAAGCCATTATCGCTTCTTTGCATTGCACAGCTCCCGATTTTAAACAGACAAACTGGACCAGGATTGTATATCTCTACCAACAGCTGGAAATCCTGGAACCTAACTCCCCCTATATCCGGCTAAACAGAATTATTGCGCAAAGTTATCTGCAGGAAGCCGCAGCAGGAATCAGGGAGATCGATGAATTGGAAATGAACTCAGGGCTACAAAAAAGCTTCCTTTTCTCTGCCACCAAAGCCGATATCTACCAAAGAACCGGAGACAAAGAAAAAGCAATCACCGCCTATGAACTGGCATTACAGCTAAGTAACGCTCCTCTGGACAGGAAATTCTTACTACGCAAAATTGCAGCATGTAAATCGGACAGCAATACCGGTTCGGCATAGCTACAGCTAAGGTTTACCGCTTAAAATAATTATCTTCGCGTTTTGATACATAATATTAGGATATGAAACTGGAAGAACTATTGCTGCAGAGAAGCGAAAACAAATGTGAATTGTGCCAATCCGGAGATACGGTTAGCGTATATGAAGTACCTCCACAGTCAAAGAGCAATGAGGACAACTGCATCATCGTTTGTGGTAAATGTTTATCACAGATTGAGAATAAAGAAGAACTGGACAGCAAACACTGGGCATGTTTAACAGGAAGCATGTGGAGTGAAGTTCCTGGTGTACAAGTGGTTTCCTGGCGTTTACTGAACCGTCTCAGCAATGAGAGCTGGGCAATGGACAACCTGGACATGATGTACCTGGACGAAGAAAGGTTAGCATGGGCAAAGTCTGCAGGTCTTGAAAATGCTGCAGCAGCAGAATTCCATAAAGATTGTAACGGCGCTATTCTGGAGGCAGGTGATTCCATCGTTTTAATAAAATCACTGGATGTAAAAGGTTCCACATTAAATGCAAAAATGGGAACAGTGGTAAAAAATATCCGTCTGGTAGAAAACAATACCGATCAGATTGAAGGTAAGATTGAGGGTCAGGTGATTGTGATCCTTACAAAATATACGAGAAAACAAGGCGCTTAATTAGTACCATTGTTTTCCGAAAAAGGCTGATCATTAATGAAATGATCAGCCTTTTTCTATTGATAGGCATAGCGGACCTGACCATCCTTTACCAAATGATATTGGCCGGGTTTGCAATTAAATCTTTTAAGAAATACTGCTGGTTAACTCATTTTAACGATTCCAGCATTCGGGCGAGTTCAACCGGCATACTGATCATTGCATCATGCCCCGTTTTCAGCTCCAGATACTGCCAATCCTTACCGGCCTTTGCTTCCTCAGCAAATGGCTTGATGGCACGGAGTTCCGGATTTGTACAGGCAATATAAGTCAGTGGCAAACGATTACCGTATGGATGTTTAAGTACCAAACGTTGTGTAAAAGTTCTAAAGGGCTGATTTGTTAAACGTTCATTCACCCATTTGATATCATCCGGATTCGTAAGACCGAAGAACTCAGCCGACAAAAAAGGAAGGCTCAGGCCTTTGTCAAATTCTGTAGCGGATTTATTAAAACTCATGCGGATATCTTCCGGACTCACATCCATTGCACTTTGCCCGTTTTTCATCAGCATGGCATCAAGGAATACCAATTGCGACAGCCTTTCCGGAACACGGTCTGCAACACCGGCAATCACTGCCCCGGCATAGCTATGACCGACCAGAATGACCTTGTGCAGGTCTTCCGAAAGGATCAGATTGACAATATCTGTAATGTGCGTATTCAGGTCAATGTTGCTGTTTAAGGTGTGCTTTTGCGCTCCCAGTCCACTTAACGTTGGGGTATAAACGACCTCTCCTTTTTCCTGTAACTGTCTGGTCACTTTTTGCCAGCACCAACCTCCATGAAAGGCGCCATGTACCAATACAAAAACAGGTGTTTTTTTCTCCGTTTGGGCATTGGCCTGAAAAACGATGAACAATAACGTGAGCAGGAAGTAAAATGACTTTGCATTAATTAATTTTATTTTCATAATGATTTATTTTGTGAGAGCAAAGGTCGCCAGCCACATCTGGTCACACAATAACTCACCCTAAAGTGAGTATCAATTCTTATTCATTATGTCGAGTAAACTAAAACCGGGAACATCAAATGCCAATAACCTATTGGTACTCAGCTGCAAATGTGAAGTCAATGAGGTACTGCGAAACATTAGTACTCGGTGGAAGATGCAGATTCTCCATAGTATTGCCAGAGACGCCCGTCAGTTCAGCCTTCTTAAGAATGCTTTTCCCTCCCTATCCGATCAGATATTAGGCAAGCGGCTTTCAGAACTGGTTGCAGAGCAGCTCATTGATAAAACTATTGTAGAAGAAAAAGCACCCATGAAAATCATATATACTCCCACTACAAAAGGTATGGAGTTACTAAAAATCATTGACGATTTGCACCAATGGGGCTTGAAGTGGGAATGATACCAGGCTAGGCCATTGTTTCTTCTTCTTCTTTTGCGATAGGAAGCATCAGGCTGACCAGTCCCATGCAAAGCCCAATTGGCAGCAGGAAATCAAATGCGAAGTCCATAAAACGCCCCAGATACTCTTTCCCTGTATATTGTTGAAAATCAGAAATATAATTTTCAGAAACAAACCACCAGATGATCAGACTAAAGAAAAGGAAAGGGGTTGCAAACCGGAAAAACACATTGGGAAATAGTATCCCCCTGGCCTCCAGGGCAAGAATTACAAAACAGTATATGATCGTGAAAATAAATACTCCGGGACTGCAGCTGGCAAAAAAGTACAAAGCATATAAAGAGTCAGAACTTGCGGTACAGACAATGATCGCTAACAGGGACACCAATAAAGCGATCGTACACACTCTTGAGGTGGATAGACGTTGTGGCTTTCTCATTTTTATAAACTGTTTAATTAGACTTTAAAATATAACAGCGATTGTTCTCCTTACAGATGATTGCAAAAGGCATCGTCTTTCCTCTAAAATACTCGAGTGAGTGAACATACTTAGGTGGTTGTTTCCCCACAGATTCATTTAAAGTCATTCCTGTACTCACTTTTAAAGTATCTTTTCCCATCATGATATTTAAATAAGCAGTTCCATCCCATCCCTCATATCCTTTACTATCTTTACGGAAATTAGCCACATACAGGTACGGATTAGGTACACCCAGCTGATCCAGGTTTAATTGTCTGATGGTATCGAGGCTCTTTTTTTTCTCTCCTCCGGGCATCGTCTTCAGGTCTTTACCATAAAGTGCATACCATTTGTTCCGAATTAAGAAGATGGCCTTATCTGTTTTTGTATCATAATATTTTCTTTTTTCCCTTTCAGTAGTCCCATTCCCCCAGAGCATTTGATAGCCAAAAAGCTGAACAAGCTCCGCATCCCTGTAAAGGGTTTCATAACGTTGTTGTAAAGCCTTAGTTCCTAGTTTTAAATCCTCATTTACCGGTAAATATTCCCGCTTTTCCTGATGACCATCTAAAAACCAGGAGTAATAATAGTTCGGATGAATAATGTATTCTCTGTTTAAGCTGATATAATAATCCTCAACCAGCAACGAATCCACAAGGCGACCACTTGAATCAAGCCTGTAATAAACATTCCCATCGCTATAATTGGTTTCTTCTTTTACTGTATTTAACATGACCATTCCGGTTACCGGATCCATCAGCGGAGGAAGAAGTCTACCCCTATCCAGGTTATTGGCAAATAATGACTTAAGCTCCAGATGAGCATTTTTAGCACCCGAATCCAGAGGCAGATAAGCGGCATATTGAGCGGGTGTCGGGGGTTGATCTATCGTGTTCCTAAATGCGAAATGGAAAAGATGGGTCAGCAGAAACAATCCACCAATGACCACAAGCAACATTGCATTTGTTTTATAGGGATTCCTTTTCTTCGATCCTTCCATTTAATTCGTCTTCTAATCAGATACTAAGTAAGTATAATTATTTTTTCTTTCCCGGATAAAATCAATAAGCGTAGCTATTAAATTGACAAATGATCACAATCGGGTGCTAAACGCGATGGTATCCGCATTTTAAAAAACTTTTTCCTTATTATCATTGTTACCAATTTATTTCTCACAATAATACTACTTTTACCTCAACCATAATTAAAAATAAAATGAGCAATACCACGACAGACTTAAAAGAAATTCCTGCAGACTGGGATAGTTATTTCAGCCGGGTAAATGACCTTCCGGCTTCTATCCGTTTAAACCTGGCCTTAAACCAGATCGCCCCTATTCCCGGTTTGTCAAAACTATTGTGGTTTGGCGTCAAGCTACAAAAACCAGATGAAAATGGATTTACAACCAACGAGGAATTCCAGACCATTTGTGATATTGAAGATGCGGTAGATGCAGCCTTAACCAAAATCAATGCCTTGTTTACCGCAGCATTGAAATCTGCAGGCAAACTGGAATTGTTCTTTTATGCGCCAACAAACGAAGGATATGAAAGCCTGGTCCAACAGGCTATGATGAGTTTTCCTCAATACCAGTATGCGACAGACAGTTTTGAAGAGCTGGACTGGAAAACCTATTTTGAATTCCTGTACCCCAACCATTACGAATACAAGTGTATACAGAACGGAAAAGTATTGAGACAGCTTCAAAAAAGCGGAGATGTGTTTGAGCTGGAACGCGAAGTAGACCATTGGATTTATTTCAATTCAGAAGAGGACATGAAAGCGTTTAGTGATGAGGTTAACGGATCCGGATTTAGGGTCTTGTCGCAGGACAAACATGACCGTGAAGACTTCCCTTATGTGCTCAACATCTCCAGAAAAAACACCGTTTTGCCTTATGAAGTGAATAATTATGTCTGGGAATTAGTAGAAACAGCAGAAAAACACAATGGTTCTTATGATGGCTGGGGATGTCCTATAGCTAAATCTGAAGAATAGTTTTTGCCAGATTGATCACCCGTTCAGTTCCGGTATATTTTCCATGTTCGTCGGAGAGCTTCACCACTTCTGTCCATTCCCCATCTTTAGGATGTGCTTCGGTCATTTTAATGACGATATTCATCGGATCGGGACCGGCATCATTGGTGAGGTTCGTCCCTATTCCAAAAGACATTCCTATTTTATCCCGGCAGTAGTCTGCAATGCGGGCTACTTTTTCATAATTTAAACCATCGGAGAAAATAATGGTTTTGGATTTAGGATCTATGCCCATATCCTGATAATGGCGGATCACTTTATCCGCAAACAATACCGGATCACCACTGTCATGTCTTACCCCATCAAAAAGTTTAGAAAACATCTTGTCAAATTGCTTAAAAAATACTTCGGTAGTGTAAGTATCTGATAAAGCAATCCCCAGGTCTCCACGGTATACATTTACCCAGTGTTCCAGCCCCATGGCATTGGCCATTTTAAAGCCATACCTTGCTGCATGAAACATAAACCATTCATGGGCATGTGTCCCGATAGGTTTGGTCTGATGAAGCATCGCCATATGGACATTGCTCGTTCCGATAAAGGAACCTGCTCCATACTGACTCAGCGACTGCAAAACAAGCCGGTGAACCTGATAAGAATACCGCCTGCGGGTACCAAACTCCGCCACGGTTACCCCTAAGTTCCTCAGGCTCTCTATCTTTTTCCGGGTAACTTCAATAATCTCTTCATTGCTGATTCTTTCTGAGCCACTGAGGACATAAAACAATTCACAGATCATGGACATTAACGGGACCTCCCATAGGATAGTCCGGTACCACAGGCCTTCTACATGAACCTCCAGCTGATCTCCCTGTTGTTCTATACGTACTTCTTCCGGATTGTAACGGTAACCTTCCAGAAAATCAAGGTATACCGGATCAAGGTAAGGACAAGTAACCTGCAGGAAATGCTTCTCTTCTTTACTGAGTTTTAGTGAGGCCATTTGATCTACGGCTGCCCTCAGTGCTTTTGAAAAGCCCGGAGGAAAAGAATGCTTGCCACGATTGATGAATTTATAGCGTGCACTTGCACCTGGAAACAAGCGGATTACGCCTTGTTGCATGGTGATCTTATAGAAGTCGTTATCAAGAATCGAAGAAAGTGCGGCCGTAGGGTGTAATTGCATCATTAGCTGTAGACAAAGTTTATTCCAAAACTACCGATTTTGTTTTATTTCTTTTGATCTGCCGCAATGATGATGATCAATGCAAGGACCTCAGTTTTATCTGCCCTCTTCATGCGTTATGCAATAGAAAAGCCTTTTTTACTCCTCAGAGATCGGTTTCTGGCAAGAAAAAAAACAGAAGCGCTTGTTTTATAACAGAATTTACCCTTAATTCGTTTCGGGAAAATATTTAAACCTTATACATCACCACAATTTCTGTTATTAATTTTTTTATAGAATAGCTATATTATGTCACCAAATAAACGTTTGAAGGTCGGCCAGGGTCAGATCAGTGGATACATCTCCATATTTTTAGCCACCCTTGCCCTGCTGGGAATTTTCTGTTTCCGCTATCCTGAGCAACTTACCACTCCTGAATTTCGCGAAATCTATACAGAAGAAGTGGTAGAAATGATGATGACTGTAGGAATTATCGCTTCCTTCTTTTTTGCCTTACTCAGCCTGATTTTAAGTAAAAGGATCAAATGGGCTTTAACCGGAACTTCGATTGCGGCTACTGCAATTGTACTTGGTGCATTTACTGTTCAGGGAAGAAGTGTAGAAAAAACCAACTGGCACTTCGGTCTGGACTGGATGATTCTGGACCTGTTACTGATGACCGCCATTTTTATTCCACTGGAACTGTTCTTTCCTAAAAACAAATCTCAGACTAAATTTCATGAGGAATGGAGAACTGACCTGATGTATTTTGTGATCAGCCATTTATTTATTCAGTTTTTTGGAATCGTAACACAAAAACCTGCCGTTTTATTCTTTGGCTGGATCGGATTGGAACAGGTACATTTATGGGTACAAAGCCTTCCTTTCGCCCTGGCCCTGTTTCTGGCTTTCTTTACAACGGATCTCTTTCAATATTGGGCACACCGCTTTTTCCATACCCGCGTATACCTATGGAGGTTCCACTCTATCCACCACTCTACACAAAGTATGGATTGGCTCGCCGGCAGCAGGACACATTTTATGGATATCTTCTTTACCAGGGCAATGACCTTCATCCCTTTATATATCCTTGGGTTTTCGACGACTGTTTTTAATGTGTACATCATTTTCATTGCCATTCATGCGGTGTTGATTCATGCCAATACCAGGATCAATTTCGGACCATTGAAATACATCTTCACCACGCCTCAATACCACCACTGGCACCACTGTGAGGATCCTAAATATTATGGGCATAACTTCGCTTCCATTTTTCCTTTTATCGACTGGATGTTCGGCACCTATTATCTTCCGGGAAAGAAATGGCCTGCAGGTACAGGAGTACATGAGGCACAATACCCGAAAGGCTTTGTCAAACAGTCGATTTACCCCTTTACCAAAAGTCCTTTCGATACCGATTTGAATATGGAAGAACGCAGTGACCGATAAGCCTTGAGGAGAAATCAATTCTATTCTGAAATTAAAAAACAAAATTAAAGAGAAAAAAAACATAAGGTCCTGGATATTATTTAAAAACGAGGGATGAGCGCATTGTTTTTCCAAAAGAGGGATGTAATTTAGTAGTAACAAACTACTTAAATCAACCACCACTAAACGAGAAAAACAATGAAAATCTTAAAAGTAATCTTAGGCGGGATCGTACTGATTGTGGTACTGCTCCTGATTGTTGCCTTATTTGTTAAAAAGGATTATGCAGTAGAACGGGAAATCACCATCAACAAACCCAAATCTCAAGTGTTTGAATACATCAAACTCCTGAAAAACCAGGATTTGTACAGTGTATGGCTTAAAAGGGACCCTGCTGCAAAGAAAGAATATAAAGGAACGGACGGTACCGTCGGTTTTGTAGCGGCCTGGGAGAGCAAAGATAAAAATGTAGGTAAAGGAGAACAGGAAATCATAAAAATCACAGGAGAAGAAAGGATAGATATGAAGCTTCGCTTTAAAGAACCTTTTGAATCAAATGATGATGCTTATATGATCACTGAATCGGTTTCAGAGACCCAGACTAAAGTAAAATGGGGCTTTAAAGGAAGAATGAAATATCCGATGAACCTCATGCTGTTGTGTTGGGATATGGAAGGAATGCTTGGTAAAGACCTGCAAAAGGGGTTGGATGATTTAAAAGTGATCCTCGAAAAGTAGTATCTTAGAGACATGAAGCAAGTCATCCTGGACCTTTCCGGTAGTAAAGTACAACTTTTAGAAGCCGACGCGGAGCTCTCTTTCAGACCTTTTATCGAATACCTGAGAAGAAGGGTAAAAGAAGAGCAAACGATCAAGCGGTCTTATTATGAGCTGACA
This sequence comes from Pedobacter caeni, assembly GCF_900129215.1. Lineage (GTDB taxonomy): Bacteria > Bacteroidota > Bacteroidia > Sphingobacteriales > Sphingobacteriaceae > Pedobacter > Pedobacter caeni. Next base: position 1,494,034 of record NZ_FQUQ01000001.1, read on the forward strand.
CTGGCGGAGTTTGAAAAGGAAAAAGGCTGCGAAGCGGATATTCCACTGGAAGATGTTCATCAGTATGAACTCCTTTTAGAATACATCTATGCCTCTCTTTCCCCTGCCCAGGAAGATGATAAATTTGTAGCCTGGGGGATGTGTTTCCCACTTCAGCCCATCACCTTTTATGGGACAGATTCCCTGTATGAGTTGTTAAACAACAAAAAAGCAAGTGAAGAAGATTACTTTAAATCCAAAACTACTGAAGAATTTCACAGGGAAAGGTTAAGGTATGTCTATGCTTTTATTCTGCAAAAATTATACAAGTTCCACATTCCTTTGCCAAAGGAAAAGTATCACTCAGGAATCAATAAGGAAACCGGTTTACTGAGTTATTATCAGGTCAATGTCAACACTGATTTCATAGAAGTTAAAGTAAAAGGAAAACTGCCGGAACTCGATTTTCGGCAGATCCATGAACACCTTGCTGATGGCGTCGGATACGAAATGCTGGAAAGTGTGCTGCCATTGAACTTGTTTCAGTTCAGGGGTTTTTCTATGCTTACCGTACATGATGTAACCGCTAAACAAGCGGTAGAAAACATCAATAAAATACGGTTCAACCGTAGCTCAGGCGAAAAAGAAGAAGATTATGATGTCGTTATCCAATCCTTAAAAACGCTACTTCAGAATAACCGCATTGAGTTCGACCTCTTTCCTTTTGTACGGGTCAATAACAAACCGGTATTCGGCTATGAAAAAGGAGGTACGGGAATTTTATTCTCTGTATGGGGAGAAAAAAGACTTTCTCCGGAGACTTTCCAGCAATTGGCCACAGCATATTCTGACAAACCCAATTCCTTCTTTTCTCCGGATATTACAAAAGAGAATCTGGAACAATTTGCATTTCTGGTCAGCTTCATTGAATTAGGGGTCAGGTCTATGGCCTTAATCCCTTTATTTTACAACCATGTTTTGGTGGGTGTTCTGGCGATGCATACTTATGAAGGCGAATTGTTTAATGAGTCGGCATTGGCCCTGCTGGAACCGGCAATCCAGCCATTGGCACAATTGCTGCAAATTTATATTGATGAGTTTAACCTCGAAATAGAAGGGATCATCAAAGAAAAATTCACTTCTATCCAGCCTTCGGTGCAATGGAAATTCAATGAAGTCGCCTGGCATCACCTCCATAATAAAAAGAAACACCTGCCTGAACGAACAGAGTCCATCTATTTCAATGATGTCTATCCTTTGTATGGTGCCATTGACATCAGAAATTCTACCATTGAGAGAAACAGCGCCACCAGAGCTGACCTGGAGTATCACCTGAACCTGGCTTCGGAAACACTGCAATCGTTAAAAACCGGCCACAACTCTTCCCTGATGGAAGAAATGGTCTTCAATTGCAGAAAATGGCAGGAAGGACTCCATCAGGAACACTGGAACACCACCGAGGAGAATAACCTGAACGGCTTTCTGAAAACGGAACTGACAGATTATTTAAACCACCTTGCCCAACAGGACGCAAAAACAAAGAAAACGGTAGATAAATACCTGGAACGCGCCACCAAAGCAGATGGCGAAGTGCATAAGAACAGGTATGCACTGGAAGTATCCATGCAGATGATCAACAGCGCGGTAAACAATTATTTTGAAGCCGAAAAAGAAAAACTCCAGCAGTCTTATCCCTGCTATTTTGAGAAATTCAGAACGGATGGTGTGGAGTACGACATTTATATCGGGCAGTCTATTGCTCCCGGAAAGCCTTTCAACCATTTTCACCTGAAAAACCTGCGGCTCTGGCAGCTTTCTTCGATGGCGGCAATTGCAAAACTCACCCATTCCCTCCTGCCGGGAATGCCAAAGAAACTGCAGACCACACAACTGATCTTCGTACACAACCAGACCATAGACATCAGCTTCCGTTCAGACGAACGTAAATTTGATGTGGAAGGTGCGTACAACATCAGGTACCAGATGATCAAAAAGAGGATCGATAAAGTTTCTGTCAGCGAATCGGGTGAACGCCTGACACAGCCGGATAAACTGTCGATCATCTATTTTAACAAGAAAGATGTGGAGGATTACCTTCCATTCATCAAATACCTGCAGGAAACAGGAATCCTTCAGCCCGAACTGGAAGAGCTTAACCTGGAAGATGTGCAGGGCCTGAGCGGCTTAAAAGCATTGAGAATCGGAATTGTTCAGGAATAATTCCGGAATTATGATAATTTCATGGTAAACATATTGTTTGAATTTTATAGTTTTATAAAATGAACCATACCGAAACCATTGAAGAATTTTATCAGCGTGTTCCACAAGCCAATGCCTCCGGTCATCGGTTAAACAATGCGGGAGCAGGTCACTTTAATGTATATAGCCGTAACCATTGCAGAGTCCAGGCCCCCTACAGCCGCCGTGATTTTTATAAAGTCTCCCTGATTATTGGGGAAGGAATACTCCATTATGCAGATAAATGGATCGCAATTGACCGCCCTGCCCTTCTTTTCTCAAATCCGGTGATCCCCTATTCCTGGGAAGCATCGTCAGAAAAACAGGAAGGTTGGTTCTGCCTGTTTACCGAAGCATTTATCAACGCCAATGAACGTAAAGATGGCCTGCAGGACTCTCCTTTATTCAAAATCGGTGGTAATCCGGTCTTCTTTATTGACGAGATACAACAGGAAGAAGTTTCTGCTATTTTTAGAAAAATGGCTGCAGAAATGGACTCTGAATATACCCACAAGTATGATTTGCTACGCAATTACCTCCACCTGATCATTCATGAAGCCATGAAAATGCAACCGGCAGGAAGCTTTGAAAAACATGCCAATGCGCCCAGCAGAATTACCAGTCTGTTTATGGAGCTTTTAGAAAGACAGTTTCCGATAGATAGCCCTGAAGAAGCATTACGCTTAAAAACAGCAAATGATTATGCGCAAAGTTTATCCGTACATGCCAATCACCTGAACCGTTCTGTAAAGGAAGTGACGGGAAAAACGACCACTGCACTGATTTCGGAACGCATTACCAAAGAAGCACGGGCACTCTTACAACATACCGACTGGAACATTGCAGAGGTAGCCTACAGCCTCGGCTTTGAATACCCGGCCTATTTCAATCAGTTTTTCAAGAAACATACCGGAGTAACTCCCGGCGATGCACGAAGCATGGCTGTTTGATCATCATAAGAATCATGACTGTTTGATTATTATAATCATCTGTTTGAATCCTATAAACAGCCCATTTCCTTTTCCCGCTAATTTTGATTCATAAAATAAAACGATATGAAATACAGAAATCTAGGAACAACAACAGAAAAATTATCGGCTATAGGTTTGGGATGTATGGGCATGAGCTTCGCTTACGGACCAACTGATGATACAGAAAGTATCGCTACTTTACATAAATCACTGGACCTGGGGATTAACTTCTGGGATACTGCCGATATGTACGGCAATGGCCTGAATGAAGAGCTGATCTCCAAAGTACTGGTTCCAAACCGGGATAAAGTATTTATTGCCACCAAATTCGGTTTCCGCTTTAAAGATGAAAATGCAGGAGCAAGCAATGTGAACGGCACCTATTTTGACGGCTCTCCGAAATGGATCAAAATTGCAGTAGAAAACAGCTTAAGGCGTTTAAATATTGACACCATCGACTTGTACTACGCCCATCGGATTGATCCAAATGTGCCTGTTGAAGATACAGTAGGTGCCATGGCAGAACTGGTGAAAGAAGGAAAGGTACGGTACCTTGGCTTAAGTGAAGCTTCGCCTGCTTCCATCCGGAAAGCCCATGCCATCCATCCTATTGCAGCGCTGCAAAGTGAATATTCTTTGTTAACCAGAGATGTGGAAGGAGAAATCCTGAGCACAGTAAATGAACTGGGTATTTCTCTTGTCCCTTATTCCCCATTAGCCCGTGGCCTGGTGATCAATACGACAGACATCAGTAGCTTGCATGAAAGTGATTTCCGCAAAACTTTACCGCGATACAGTGGGGAAAATCTGGAAAACAACAAATCTTTATCCAATGATTTTGCAGCACTGGCTAATGATAAAGGCTGTACCCCTGCCCAACTGGCAATTGCCTGGGTATTGGCGCAGGATGATCAGATCATTCCTATCCCGGGGACTAAAAAAAGGAAATATCTGGAAGAAAATGCAGGTGCTGTGGATGTACAACTTTCTGAAGCTGATTTACGGGCGATTTCGAAAGTGATCGAACAGTATCCGAATACAGGTGCACGTTATAGTGAAGGTGCCTTGAAAATGGTCAACAACTAGTTCCTGTTGTTGATCCTATAGCATACTATAAAATCCTACGGGATATCATACAAATCTGCAGAGATACTTTATAAATCTGCTTGGATACTATATCAAATAATAAGGCCGGGAAGATGCGCTTCCCGGCCTTATTATTGATATCAAGATATCTTTAATCAATGATACTTTTGAGGTGTTTGTAATTGGATTTCACCGTATCCAGCACTTCATCAAACTTCCCTCCTAACATGAGCTTAGTCATGGAAAGCGCCATTCCTTTCATCATTTTAAATTCTATTTTTGGTGGCATCGCCAGGGCATTGGGATCCGTCATGACATTGACCAATACTGGGCCATTGTGTAAAAATGCTTCTTTTAACAACAACTCCAGATGATCAGGATCACTGATGGTAATGCCTTTAATCCCCATCGCCTCTGCAACCAATGCAAAGTCCGGGTTTACCATATCCGTTTCCGCATCAGGTAATCCTGCCACTTCCATTTCGAGTTTCACCATGCCCAAAGAGCGGTTGTTAAATACAACCAGCTTAATTGGCAGGTTGTATTGTTTAATCGTTGCCAGATCTCCCAGTAACATAGAGATCCCTCCATCCCCACAAAGCGCAACCACCTGCCTGTCCGGGCTGGAAAGTGCGGCACCTATGGCATGAGGCATGGCATTCGCCATTGAACCATGATTAAAGGAGCCCAGCATAGACCGCTTACCTGTCGCATGAATATACCTGGAACCCCAGACGCAACACATTCCGGTATCTACGGTAAAGATGGCATCATCAGTTGCCAGTTTATTGATTTCAAAAGCAACTGCCTCCGGATGGATGGCGTCGGCTTTGCCTTTATCTTCTACATAGGTATGGAGGTGTTCTTTTACTTTTTCATAAACTTTCAGTTGTGCATTCAGAAAACTATCATCTTCATTGGCATCCAGCAACGGAATCAATGCCGCTAAACTGGTTTTGATATCGCCATGTAAACCCATTTCCAGCTTTGCACGTCTGCCCAGGCGCTCTGGTTTGGTATCAATCTGAACCAATACCTTATCCTGCGGAATAAAAGGAACATAAGGAAAATCTGTACCTAACAAAATCACCAGGTCACTTTCGTGCATGCTATGATAGGCTGAAGGTAAACCCAGCAAACCCGTCATTCCCACTTCATAAGGGTTATCATATTGAATGCTCATTTTGCCCCGGAAGGAATAACCAACAGGTGCTTTCAGCATGGCTGCAAGTTTAACCACCTCATCATGTGCTTCTGCAGCACCAACACCGCAAAATATCGCAATCTTTTTATGGCTGTTGATGAGTTTTGATAAGGCCAGCAATTCCTCATCTGCCGGACGGATGACTGCTTTGGAAAAATACGTCCTGTCTGCCGACATGTTCTCCACCGCTTCCATACTGCTTACATCTCCGGGCAAGCCCAATACAGAGACCCCTTTATGATGAAAAGCATGTTGCAATGCTGCCTGTGCCATTCTTGGCAACTGAGCTGGTGTGGTTGCGATCTGGTTATAATGACTGCAATCGTCAAAAAGCTTGGTGGTATTCGTTTCCTGGAAATAACCGGAACCAAATTCTGCGGTAGCACAAGTGGAGGCAATGGCCAGCACCGCAGCGCCTGCACGATGTGCATCATAAAGGCCATTGATCAGATGGACATGCCCCGGCCCGCTGCTACCTGCACAACAAGCCAAACCATGAAGCTCTGCTTCCGCTGCCGCGGCATAAGCACCTGCTTCTTCATGCCTGACGTGTATCCACTGGATATCAGGACTTCGCCTTACGGCATCATTTAATTCATTCAGACTATCGCCTGTTACGGCATAAATACGCTTAATACCTGATTGAATCAGCATATCGACCAATTGCTCTGCAACTTTCTTTGACATATCTCAATTTTTAATGTTTTAAATAAAATCGCAGATCTCAGAAAATAAGATGGATGTTATCGTAAATACAACACCCATCCACAGGCTATGGTTTTAGCTAAAAGCGTTTATATCCGGCTCAGGTAGTCCCGGAGTTCCAAAACACGTTTTTTAGTGAGCTCAAGATAGGCAGAAGCATAGATGATCCTTTGCATGGTTCCGCCACCTGAATATTTATCCTCGGTCAGGAGTCCGTTCATTTTCCTTTCTGAATCTCTGTATTTTAACCAGTTTTTCTGTACTTCTACCAGCAAGGGTTTATCTTTAGCCTCCAGGGTTTTGAGCAGCTGCTGATAATACTTGTTCAGCAAAAGATCATATTCCTTTTCTGCATCATAGCTGGCCTCTACCATTCCAGCAGTAGAATAGTCAATGGCAAGGCGCTGCTTCATGAATTGCTCAATCTTGGTCGTATCTGTTTTAAACTCCAGAAAATCTTTAGACTCATAGTCGTCCTTCTCAGGTTTTGCAATCCATTTTTTCAGCTGCTCATCTGCTGCTTTATGGATTTTCAGCTTCATCCGGGCCAGGTCCTGCTCATTGATTTGTTTTGGCAACTGGGCCATTCCTGTACTGAACGAGAACAGGCCCACGGCCAATAGTAAAGGTAATTTCATTTGTATTTTTCTTAGGATAAGTATTAACCCATCAGTTCTTTCATCAGCTTATCAAAAGCTTCTTTCATTTCTGCCAGTTCCTGTTCAACTTTTGCCAGGCGGCTTTCAATTTCGCTTGCGGGTCTGCTGTAATGTTCCTCTGTCTGTTCCTCCTGACTAAGATCTGGGGTTCCGGCAAGTAAATGCGTATACCTCATCTCCTTTTGTCCGGCTTTCCGCGGCAATTGCAAAATATAAGGCTGTTCTGCATCTGAAAGGCGCTCCAAGACCGATTGCACTTCTTCCAAAGACTCAAATTCGTATAAGCGTCCGGAATTGGTATTCAATTCACCAGGAGTCTGAGGGCCTCTGAGTATCAGCAAACAAAGAATCGCCACCTCTTGCGGGGTAACAGGAAAGACAATGGCAAAATTATGTTTGTATTTGATGCTACGGCTTGATCCACCGGTAGCAGTAGAGATCAGTCCTTTTCTTTTGAGTACATCCAGGGTCAATACAACGGTCTGTTCATCGTACTGAACAACAGGTTTGCGGGAAGTTTTTTGATTACAGGCCGCAGTAATCCCATTGATGGTCATTGGGTAATACTCCGGTGTCGTTTTAGATTTCTCCATCAATACGCCAAGAACACGAAGCTCTTCTGCGTTTAATACGGGCAAAGTTTGTGTAGATTCCATGCCTAAAGATAAAAATTAAGGTGGAATGCCGTTTCTCTTTTGATTTCTTTTAAGACAAAACTACTGCTCAGCGTGGAAATATTTGATAAGGACGACAAATGGGTGACCACAAAGGTGTGGTAGTCGTCCACATCATCCACCACAATCTTCAGCAGATAATCCTGTCCGCCGGCAATACACAATACTTCCAGCACCTCTTTAAACTGCGTAACCGATTCCTCAAAGTTTTTCAGGGTTTCAATAGATTGCTCTTTGAGCGTTACGGTACACAAGACCAATAAGTGTTTCCCTAGTTTTTCCCGGTTCACCAGGGCCACATATTTCTCAATATATCCTTCCGACTTGAGCCTTTTGATGCGTTCGTGGGTGGGCGAAACACTCAAACCAATCTGCTCTGCGATGTCTTTAGTACTCAATGAAGCATCTTTTTGCAGGATATTCAGAATCCGGGTGTCCAGTTTATCTAATTTATAAATCATTGCATTTTGCTGAAATGGGATTCAGCAGGATACAAATATGGCGCTTTTTACTGTCTGATCAGGACAATTCAGGATATTTTATTGAATATCAATTAATCAAAGGAAAATATATGGTGCTTATCTAATTTTGAAGAATTAAATACCAGCACATCACCATGAAAACACAATTAAACTCCAGCGATAACGAGCGTTTAAGTACGTATATGAAGTTAGCCGAGGAACGTTCAAAATATTTTATCGGCTATCCGATCGCCCAGGATTTCGATTATTCGGAGCTCTACCCTCTTTTAAAATTACCCTTAAATAATGTTGGGGATCCATGGGTGGAATCTACCTACGACCTCAATTCCCGTTCCCTCGAGCTGGAAGTACTGGAATTCTTTGCTGACCTCTTCAATGCCCCTGAAAAAAACTGGTGGGGATATGTAACCAACGGAGGTTCTGAAGGAAATTTATATGGGCTTTATGTAGCCAGGGAATTGTATCCTAACGGAATTGTGTATTACTCAGAAGCCACACATTATAGTGTTCAAAAGAACATTCAGCTGCTCAATCTGCGAAGCATCGTCATCAGAACACAGAAAAACGGAGAAATGGACTATGATGACCTGAACGAAATGGTTCAGATGCACCGTGATCAACCCGTAATCATTCTGGCAAATATCGGCACGACCATGATGGAAGCAAAAGACGATTTGCAGCAAATCCAGGCTATCCTCCGCAGACAGGCCATTAAAAACCATTATATCCATTGTGATGCCGCGCTTGCAGGCACCTACAGCGCCTTGCTGGATTTGAAACCTGGTTTTGATTTTCAGCATGGCACAGACAGTATGGCCATCAGTGGTCATAAATTTATCGGTTCTCCGATTCCCTGCGGATTGGTGCTGGTTAAAAAGAACTATAAAGACAGAATTGGCAAGGCCATTCCTTATATCGGTACAGTAGATACCACCATTACCGGAAGCAGAAATGGACATAGTCCTGTTTTCATGTGGTATGCATTGAAGAAATTAGGAAGAGAAGGATTGAAACAAAGGGCTTTGGAATGCCTCGAAATTGCGGCTTATACCGTAAAAAGCATGAATGACATTGGTATTCCGGCATGGACAAACCCTTCGGCATTAACGGTTGTATTTCCTGCACCATCCCTCGCATTGAGACAAAAATGGCAGATTGCAACAGAAGATGGCAATAGCCACGTCATCTGTATGCCTGGAGTCAGCAAAGCACAGATTGACCACTTTGTAGAAGATCTGAAAGCAGAAATGGCTCTTGCAACAGCGGTTGCGGTATAAAAACCCGGAGAAGGCAAGGGATTTATTCTTTGCCTTTTTTTATGCTGGTTATATCGGATTAAGCGGATAGGATCTGATCGATCTTTTGAAGTTCATCCGCACTGAAAACTATATTATTCAGGCACTTAAGTGAATCAGCCAGTTGTTCAGGTTTGCTTGCGCCTACCAATACAGAAGTGACCCGTTCGTCCCTCAGAATCCATGAAAGCGCCATGTGCGCCAACTTCTGGCCACGTCCTTCAGCAATTTTATTCAGTTCATTGAGTTGTTTGATCCGTTCCGGGGTGATCTGGTCCTGTTGTAATGCGCCATGAGATTTTGCAGCCCTGGAATCCGATGGAATGTCTTTCAGGTACTTGTCGGTCAGCATTCCCTGTGCCAATGGTGAGAAAGGAATACAACCCACTCCTTCATTGCCCAGCAAATCCAGTAACCCGCCTTCAATCCAGCGTTCATACATAGAATATTTAGGCTGATGGATTAAACACGGTGTTCCCAGGTCTTTAAGGATCTGAATGGCTTTTGCCGCTTCTTCCGCTTTATAATTGGAAATCCCTACATACAATGCTTTACCCTGGCGTACAATCAGGTCCAGTGCAGCCATGGTTTCTTCAAGTGGTGTTTCCGGATCCGGGCGATGGTGATAGAAGATGTCTACATAATCCAGTCCCATGCGCTTTAAGCTTTGGTCCAGGCTCGAAACAAGGTATTTCTTCGAACCCCAGTCTCCATAAGGTCCATCCCACATGGTATATCCCGCTTTAGAAGAAATGATCAGCTCATCTCTGTATCCTTCGAAATCTCTTTTCAGTAACCTTCCGAAGTTTTCTTCTGCAGATCCCGGAGGAGGTCCGTAGTTGTTGGCAAGATCGAAATGGGTAATCCCATTGTCAAAAGCAAGCTTTAAAATATTGCTGCAATTCTCCAGCTGATCTACATGTCCGAAATTATGCCATAAACCGAGCGAAATTGCCGGTAGTTTTAATCCGCTTTTGCCGCATCTGCGGTATTGCATTTGAGAATATCTGTTTGGAGCTGCTGTATAAGACATCGCTGGAAGGGGAAATGGGGAGGGTAATAAGCATCATTAGCCGTCCGTAAACGGCTAATGATGTTCGAATAATTCGATATTATTTATCGCTGTTCTTTTTCTCTGTAACTTCAGTACGGATTTCTTGTGCAAGAACTTTTAAATCCTGCATAGCTTTACGTACTCTTGTTCCTGCTGCACTGTTTCCTGCATTATAAAACTTCTCTGCATCAGCCTCAACAGAAGCTAGTAATTCTTTAACTTTTGAAAATTTTTCCATGTTTTGATTATTTAATTTATAGCCAAATATATATTATTTTGGAAATAAACGTACATAACTTGGCTTCTATTGCACTTTTTATGCGAAATCTTTGCTTTTTTCTTGTTTTTGAGCCTCATTCCGGCTTCGCTGAGGCCCCTTCAGGAGCGTTTCAGGGCCGCGCATAGAACTTCTCTACCATGAAATCCAGCCTTCCCGCAAGGGAATTATAGACCTTTCTTTCCTGCTCTTTCAGGCGTTCTGTGAACAATATTCCATTCAGGTGATCCGTTTCATGCTGAAAGATCACCGCAGTAAATCCTTCAATAATTTCTTCCTTTGAGCTGCCCGACTGGTCGTCGTATTTCAACTTTATGGCATGATGACGGACCACATCACCGATCACATCAGGGATAGACAAACACCCTTCTCTTCCTTTACGCAGCAGCTCCGATCTCCAGCTGATCTTTGGGTTCAGGTACAGCTCGAAAGGCTCCCCTTCCTTATCATACCGCTTTACCCAGATGATGTTGCGGTTGATGCCTACCTGTGGCCCGGCAATCCCTATTCCAGGTCTGGTTACATCCCGCATGGCGAGGTACATCCGTTGTGCCAGAACTTTGATTAAAGGATCTTTCGGGTCAATATCAGCAGAGGCCGTAGTCAGCACTTTCAGTTCCGGTGCTTCCGTAATCTGAGTGACCCTTAACATGGTTGCCGTATCACCGGAAAGGATAATTGATTTCTCCTTAGCCGTAAAACCCTGTGCAAAGCCAGCGTCTGGGTTAAAAACCAGGAGGCCTAATAACGCGATGAGGAATGTTTTCATATAATACCGATAGTCTGACTAAGGTAATGATTTAAAATAAAACGTCTTTTACTTTGAATTTGCCAAAAAGCTACCGAGATTAGCAAAAATGAAACAAAAAAGTGGTCTATATAAAGCAACGTTAATGACTTATAATAAAAGTCAGTTGCAGGTGTATGCCCTTTTCAAAAGGTTTTTCAGGGAGAACTATCCCTTTGGCTTTACTTATCAGATCACGAGTAAAGACTTTATTAATTAAGCCCCGAATCACTTCGTATTAACATCGGTTCAGGGGCCTTCTTCTTCTGGTCAATTTTGCTGTTTTATTTTTTTAAGCAATGGGTTCCTGCGGTTTCGCTGGCGCTCTGTTACACCCGATTGACCTTTTACGCGATAATTCTGTTGCGTTGCCCCTTATTTTATCATAAGCAATTAACTTATTTTTTTATATCAAGACATGATCACATGGAAACAAAATCATTATCACTATCAAAAAGCGATTTAAAACTGCTAAAAGAACATTTAGATAAATCCAATATGAGTCCTTATAATAAGGAAAAACTGAGACAGGAAATCAAAGAAGCGACCATTTACGCGGATCAGGACCTTCCTGGCGATGTCGTGTGTCTGAAATCTGAGGCCAGAATCGCCAATACGAAGACCGGAAAAGAATTTACCTTCAGGATTGTGACGCCCGAAGAAGCCAATATCAAGCTGCAGAAAGTATCTGTTTTTGCGCCGATCAGCATTGCGTTGTTTGGATACAGAACCGGCGACATCATCAACTGGGAGATGCCCGATGGCATCCAGGAGTTTAAAATACTGGAAGTAAAGAAGATTTCCTAGCCCTCCTTCCCTCTTCAAAGCCGCATTCCATGCCCTTCAAATGCCGGGATTGTCAGGAATGCGTCTTTGTTTGGAAAATATTCTAAAAACCACAGAAAATATTCCTACATTTGAAATAGCAAAAAAGAAGTATTATGGCAAACACTCCAAAACCCTATAAAACTAAAGCTAAAGTATCTGTAGTTGCCGAGGCTGCACTAATCGCACCTTATCAATCCCTATACACCAATTCGATCAGCGTACTGACCAGCTCTAAAAACGGCTTATCAGCAAAGGCAGCATTGGATTTCCTGAGCCTTTCCGGTTTTACCCGCGAAGAATTTCAGGACACCTTTAAAACAAATGTAAAAACCATCGAGAATTACGTTTCCAATGCTTCAAAGCTGGATGCCGCTTTAAGTGAAAAGCTATTGAAATCCTTCTCACTCTTTGAAAAAGGGATAGAAATTTTTGGAACAGCCAAAGCCTTTCATTTATGGTTGAATACCCCTTCTTATGGCCTGGGAAACCAGATTCCTTTTGATCTGATGGATACCATTACCGGGATTTCACTGATCGAAGAAGAACTCATCCGGATAGAATATGGTGATTTAGCCTAATATGCAGGTATTTCGTATCGCCCTCGCAAAATATGCAGGCGCTCTGGTCGCCTCAGGAAGAGCTGCACGCTGGAATCCGAATGAAGTGGATGTTATTTATGCTGCAGGTTCACGTTCTCTGGCCTGTCTTGAGAATGTAGTGCACAGAAATCAGATCGGACTCAACAACGCTTTCCAGGTGATGACCATTGAGATCCCTGATGACATCACAGTACTGACCATTGAACTGAAAAAACTACCTTCAGATTGGGTGGAGTTTGAAAACATGCCCCTCACTCAGGAAATGGGTGAAAGCTGGATCCTGGAAGGAAAATCTGCCGTATTAAAAGTCCCCTCTTCCATCATTCCTGCAGAATACAATTACCTGATCAACCCGAAACACCCCGACTTTAAATTGATTAAACTGCTGAAATCAGAGTCCTTCGTCTTTGACAAAAGAATCAAATTATAATTTGATGACCTGCATAATTTGATTTACCTACCGGCCATTTTGATCATGCGCTGCGCCAGGTCTTTCCCCAGGTAACCATCGATGATGCCGTGGACAAGGTATAATATAGGTGTCATCAGAATCGCAACGACGAACTTGTAGGTATAGTTCACCAGGCCAATCGCAGCGACCATTTGCCAGCTCCAGTTGTACTGAGGATTGAGGTAAAAAGCGATAAAGATCACCACAAAACTATCAATACACTGGGAAACTACCGTGGAACCCGTTGCCCTTAACCAAAGTGCCTTATCACCTGTCACCTTCTTGATCTTATGAAAAATGAGCACATCGGCAATCTGCCCCACCAGGAAAGCGATGATAGAGCCTACTATGATCCACATCCCCTGTCCGAATATCCCCGCAAAAGCCGCATTCATATTGAGCTGATGCCCCTGAATGTTTTGGTTTACCCAAAAATCTGATGGCGTAAGCTTCATTGCTGCCCCCACAATGACAAAGGCATAAGAGATCAATACGGCCGTTAAAATCGAAAGGAACCTCACCTGCCGGACACCAAAATATTCATTGATGATGTCTGTCATGATAAAGATCAGCGGCCAGGTCAATACGCCTGCCGACATGTTAAAAGAAAGGTTGGGCACCCCCAATAAATTAATGTCAAATTGTTTGATACCGAGTGTTCCTTCGACTGTAAATATCTTTACACCGATAAATTCTGAAAGAATGGCATTGGCCACGAAAAAAGAGCCTAAAACGAGCAGCAACCTGCTTTCTTTTGTTTTAAAAGTCATAGCAGGATGAAATTATTAAATAAATCTGATATAAGGGGATAAATATTATTTCTATTTTCGTTGCCACATGATATCTACACAATCAAAATTACCTGGAACAGGCACGAACATTTTTTCGGTCATGTCCAAATTAGCTGAAGAACACAAAGCAATTAATCTTTCTCAGGGATTTCCTGATTACGAATGCGATCCAAAACTAATTGAATATGTAGCGGATGCAATGAAACAGGGATTCAATCAATATGCCCCGATGACCGGCCTTCCGGTCCTGAGGGAATTGATTTCTGAAAAGATGAACAGTCTTTATGGAGCAGAATACCATCCCGAGACGGAGGTTACCATTACCGCCGGAGGTACACAAGGCATTTTTACAGCTTTGAACGCCTATATCAATGCAGGTGATGAAGTCATCATCTTTGAGCCTGCGTACGACTGCTATGCCCCAACGATTAAAATGCTTGGCGGCCTGGTGAAGCCTTATCAGCTTGCCCCTCCCAACTACGAAATTGATTGGGAGATGGTGAAGAAGTTGTTCTCTGCCAATACCAAAATGATCATATTAAACAGCCCGCAAAACCCAACAGGTTGTGTTTTGTCCGAAAAAGACATTAAGGCCTTGATCAAACTGACCAAAAATACCGACATCATGATTTTGAGTGATGAGGTTTATGAACACATTATTTTTGACGGGAAAAAGCACCAGAGCGTAGCCTTATATCCTGAGCTTCGGGAAAGGAGCTTTATTGTCGCCTCTTTTGGCAAGTTACTACACACTACCGGCTGGAAATTAGGCTATTGCCTTGCCCCTGAACCCTTGATGAAAGAGTTCAGAAAAGTACACCAGTTCAATGTATTTAGTGTGAACACCCCGATGCAGGTAGGCATAGCAAAATACCTGAAAGATCCACAGACCTATCTGGGATTATCGGCTTTCTTCCAGCAAAAACGCGATTTGTTCCGTTCCCTGATGGCCGAAACCAAGTTTAAATTATTACCTTGCAATGGTTCTTATTTCCAATGCGTTAGCTATGAGCACCTCAGCGATGAAAAAGATGTCGCTATGGCCGAAAGGTTAATTAAGGAGTATGGCGTAGCCTCTATCCCGGTTTCTGCCTTCTATATCCGGAATACGGACCACCATGTTTTACGTTTTTGTTTTGCTAAAAAGCAAGAAACCTTGGAAAAAGCCGTTGAAAGATTAGTTAAATTATAATTTACAGTCCCTTAAATTAGAATAATGGAAAATCCAGATTACCTGAATATTAAAAACCTGAAGATCACTATTTTTCAGGCCTACCTATTTTGGGAAAATATTGATAAGAATCTTCAAAACTTATCCCTGAGGTTATCGTCGGGTGTTAAAGAAAAAACAGACCTGATTATTCTTCCTGAAATGTTCAATACAGGTTTCAGCATGAATGCAGAAGCTCTTGCTGAAGAAATGGGTGGAAAAACCATGCAATGGATGAACGAAATTGCACAGAAATATGAGTGTGTGGTTACCGGAAGCCTGATCATCAAAGAAAACGGAAATTACTATAACCGCCTGGTCTGGATGCTTCCTGACGGCGGATACAGTCATTACGACAAAAGGCACCTCTTTGGTTTAGGTGAGGAAGACAAAACCTACACCCCTGGAAATGAAAACGTTATTGTAGAATTGAAAGGCTGGAAAATCCGCCTTGCCATCTGCTACGACCTTCGTTTTCCAGTCTGGTTGCGTAATAAGAATGAAGAATATGACATCCTCTTGTTTGTGGCCAGCTGGCCGGACAAACGTGCCATACACTGGAATGCGTTGATTCCAGCGCGCGCAATTGAGAATCAAAGTTATGTGATTGCGGCCAACCGCGTAGGTCATGATGGAAAAGAGGTGTACCATAGCGGCCACTCTCAATGTATAGACCCTATGGGTAAAACCGTATACTATAAACCTGAAGATGAAGATTTATATACCTTCAGCATCGGTTATGAAGAACTTGTAAAAACCCGTCAGGCTTTTCCTTTCTTAAAGGATGCCGACAATTTTAATATCATTTAACCAAACAAAGATTACTAAACCAAACCATGTTTAACCGTAGAAAATTCATAAAAGCATCTGCGCTTTCCGCTTCGTTATTGGCCATTGACAGAACAAGTGCAGCAGCAATGATCCCTGCCCCTTCTTCCCATGAACCCGTAAAACCAATCGTGATCTCTACCTGGGATTTCGGTATTGCAGCCAATCAGGCCGCATGGAAAGTACTCTCTACCGGAGGCAGGGCCTTAGATGCAGTGGAGAAAGGTGTTCATGTTCCGGAGGCGGACCCTAAAAATCAGTCTGTAGGATATGGTGGATTGCCGGATAGAGATGGACATGTGACCCTGGATGCCTGTATCATGGATGATTTAGGTAATTGTGGTGCAGTAGCTGGTTTAGAACATATTATGCACCCGATATCTGTCGCCAGACTGGTAATGGAAAAAACACCGCACGTGATGCTTGTAGGTGATGGTGCGCTTCAGTTTGCACTGGAGAACGGCTTTAAAAAAGAAAACCTGCTCACCAAAGAAAGTGAAAAAGCATGGAAAGAATGGCTTAAAACGGCCAAGTATGCGCCGGTAATGAACATTGAGAACAAGCTTTATGATAAAGCAGCTCCTACTAAATTACCAGGAAATCAATACAACCATGATACCATTGGAATGCTGGCTATTGATGCCAAAGGAAACATTTCAGGTGCCTGTACCACCAGCGGAATGGCTTATAAGCTTCATGGACGTGTGGGTGACAGCCCGATTATTGGTGCCGGTTTATATGTAGACAATGAAGTTGGCGGTGCCACTTCAACCGGAGTTGG
Organism: Pedobacter caeni; assembly: GCF_900129215.1. Lineage (GTDB taxonomy): Bacteria > Bacteroidota > Bacteroidia > Sphingobacteriales > Sphingobacteriaceae > Pedobacter > Pedobacter caeni. Next base: position 1,510,933 of record NZ_FQUQ01000001.1, read on the forward strand.
AGAAGAAGTGATCCGTAATGTGGGTAGCTTCCTTGTTGTAGAACTCATGCGACAAGGATATGCTCCTGAAGATGCCTGCAAAGAAGCGGTAATGAGGATCATCAAGAAAAAACCGGAAATTGCAAAAGGCATTCAGGTGGGTTTCCTGGCCTTGAATAAAAAAGGAGAATACGGTGCTTATGCCATTCAAAAAGGCTTCAGCTATGCGGTATGTACCAGTCAGAAGGACGATTTACTGATCCCGGGAAAAAGCTATTATTAATTCATATTTTCTTTATATAAAATGATTCAAATGGAAGTTTGCGCCAACTCCCTTACCTCGGCCTTTGCAGCTCAGGAAGGTGGCGCAGTGAGGGTGGAATTTTGTGACAACCTGCATGAGGGGGGGACCACTCCCAGTTATGCTCAGCTTAAACTGGCGAAGGAACTCCTGAAAATTCAGGTTTATCCCATCATCCGGCCCAGAGGTGGAGATTTTTTATACTCCGACCTGGAGTTCCGCATCATGAAAGAAGACATCAACATCTGTAAATCACTAAATTGTGATGGTGTGGTGATCGGGATTCTCAAAACTGATGGCAGTATTGATAAAGAACGTTGTGCAGAACTGATTGAGCTGGCAAGGCCCATGAAAGTAACTTTCCACCGGGCTTTTGACATGTGTAATGACCTGGAAAAAGCTTTGGAAGAACTCATCGAAATGGGTTGTGAACGGGTATTGACTTCCGGAGGAGCGATATCGGCAATTCAGGGTGCAGAAAAGTTAAAAGCACTGATCATACAAGCTGCCGGAAGGATCAGCATTATGCCCGGAGCAGGTGTCAAAACAGAAAACATTGCAGAAATCATCCGGATCACCGGAGCAAAAGAATTCCATGCCTCTGCAAAACATGCCATAAAAAGCGAAATGGAGTACAGAAAACCGGAATTGAGTATGGGTACATCAGCCGACGAATTCAGCTTTGACCTGACGGATACTGCCACGGTCAAAAAACTGATTGAACTGGCCAACAGCAACAAATAATGACACAAAAACTGACCAGCACGATCTTTTTTGTTGCCCTGTCCTTTTCCATCAGCTTTGCTCAAACTAAAAAAGATTACACCCAATATGTAAATCCCTTTATCGGAACAGGAGGCCACGGACATACCTATCCCGGCCCTTCAATGCCCTTTGGCATGATCCAGCCAGGCCCTGATACCCGTTTAACCGGATGGGATGGCTGCTCCGGTTACCATGATACCGATACTGTAGTTTACGGTTTCTCTCATACCCACCTGAGTGGGGTTGGCATCCCCGATTACGGGGATGTATTGTTTATGCCTACCATAGGGAAACCTGAGTTCAACAATACTGCTTACTCCTCTCCTTTTCAAAAGAAAAATGAAAAGGCCAGTGTGGGATATTACGCGACTAAACTCGATAAATATGGCATTGATGTAGCCCTGACCAGCACCAGAAGAGTTGCGCTACACCAATATACCTTTCCTGCTTCAAATCAATCCAACATCATCATTGATTTAAAGCACAGAGACCGGGTATTGGACTCCTGGATTGAGATCGTCAGCCCGACAGAGATTCGCGGCTTCAGAAGGTCTAAAGCCTGGGCAAAAGACCAGCCTGTTTATTTCTTCGCTAAATTCAGCAAACCTTTCAAATCTTATGGTATTGCACTGGATGATATCGTACAGAAAGGTTTGAAAAAAGCTTCCGGTAAAAACATCAAATTATTTATTCAGTTTGATACCAAAGCCGGCGAAAATGTACTTTCCAAAGTGGCCATCTCTGCAGTAAGTGCAGAAGGCGCCTTAAAAAATCTGAATGCAGAGCTGAAAGACTATGATTTCAAAGGCACAGTTGCGAAAGCTAAAAAGACCTGGAACACAGAACTTTCTAAAGTGGAAGCAGAAAGTGACGATCAGAAGCAACTCCGCACCTATTATACCGCATTATACCACAGCTTCTTAAACCCTAATCTGTTTATGGATGTGGATGGGCAGTATCTGGGTTTGGATAAAAAGGTCCATAAAGCCGATGGCTTTGAATATTTTACGGTGTTCTCTTTATGGGATACCCACCGTACCGAACATCCATTACTAGCCTTAACCGACAGAAAGAGAACGCTTGATTTTATCAAGACCTTCCTGGCGATGTACGATCAGGGGAAATTACTACCAGTTTGGGAACTGGCTTCGAATGAAACCTTTTGCATGATCGGCAATCATGCCATTCCTGTTATCGTAGATGCTTATGCTAAAGGAATCCGAGATTTCGATACGGCAAAAGCACTGGAAGCCATGAAAGTCTCCGTGAACAGGAAACAATTTGGTCTTGACCTCTATGCTGCCGAAGGTGCAGTTCCTTCCGACAAAGAGGAAGAATCAGCTTCTAAAACGGTAGAATATGCTTATGACGACTGGTGCATCTCGGAATTCGCCCGCCTGTTGGGTAAAAAAGAAGACCAGGAACATTATAGCCGCAGGGCACAATACTGGAAAAACCTGTACGATCCGGAAACCGGATTTATCCGTGCCCGCCAGAACGGAGGTTTTTATAAGCCTTTCGAACCTACAGAAGTAAACAGCAATTATACAGAAGGAAATTCCTGGCATTACTCTTTCAGCACGCAACAGGACATCAATACCCATATGGAATTTATGGGCGGAGCGCCTGCATATCAGGAAAAACTGAATGAATTGTTTACGACAAAAAAAGGATTAACGGGCCGGGCCCAGGATGATATTGCCGGATTAATCGGGCAGTATGCACATGGAAACGAACCAAGTCACCATATGTCTTACCTGTTCAATTACACCAGCCATCCGGAAAAGACCGCGCATTACCTCCAAAGAATCTACAGGGAGCAATACCACGATCAGCCTGATGGTTTGTCCGGGAATGAGGATTGCGGCCAGATGAGCGCCTGGTTGGTGATGAGTGCAATGGGTTGGTACCCGGTATCCCCTGGCAATAACATTTACAACATTGGTAGCCCATGGTTCAAAAAACTAACCGTTCATCTGGAAAATGGCAAAAAGATCATTGTAAATGCACCTTCATTGGATAAAGACCGCTATTATACCTCGGGATTAAAATTAAATGGCAAGCCTCATCAGAAACTGTTTTTAAATTACGAAGACCTGTCCAACGGAGCAAGGCTAGATTTTGAGTTTTCCGAAAAGCCTGATATGGATTACCTGAACAGCCTGGAAAAACCAGTCATGAGGATCAGCGAACAACTCATTACCCCTAACCCATCGATCAATGGGCCATCGGCTATTTTCAAAGGAAAACATAGTGTCAGCATCAGCAATCCTTTAAAAGATGTTCAAATCTATTATACCACAGACGGTTCTGCTCCTTCCAAAGCTTCGCTTCTTTACACCCGGCCTTTTGAAATCGACAAAAGTCTTCAGATAAAAGCCATTGCCTACAAAGAGGGTTATGTTAACAGCTTCCCTGTTGAAGCTTCCTACAAAATTGCAGATCAACATTATACCATACAGGTTAAAACCCCGATCAATCCTACTTTCACAGGTGGGGGTGACAATGCTCTGATTGATGGGATCCGGGGAACGGCTAATTATAAGATCGGAGACATCTGGCAAGGCTTCCGTAGTCCGGAAATTGAAGCGGTTGTAGACCTTGGTTTGAAGAAGAAAGTAAACACTGTAAGCATCGGAGCTTTACAAGATGCCGATGCCTGGATCATCATTCCTGCAGAAGTTAGCTTTTATGCTTCTCCAGACAACATTCATTTTACAGAAATCGGTAAGGTAAAATCAAGCGTTGATCCTAAGGATGAACGCAGGCAAATTCAGGAGTTTAGTGCCAAAGCAGGCATAGAATGCAGGTATATCAAGGTAGTAGTCAAGGCCTATGGCATTCTCGGCGACTGGCATGATGGTTCAGGTGAGCTCGCCCATTCTTTCTTTGATGAAATTACGATAAATTAATCGACTCAAAATCCTATATTTGCGCCACTGATGAAGCACATACGTAATTTTTGCATAATTGCACATATTGACCACGGGAAAAGTACCCTGGCCGACCGTTTACTGGAATATACTAAAACCATTACCCAACGTGAGTCTCAGGCTCAGTTGCTGGATAATATGGATTTGGAACGTGAACGTGGTATCACGATAAAAAGCCACGCCATTCAAATGAATTATACAGTGGACGGACAGGAATATATATTAAACCTGATCGATACGCCCGGACACGTAGATTTTTCTTATGAAGTTTCCCGTTCTATCGCTGCCTGTGAAGGTGCTTTATTAATCGTTGATGCTTCTCAGGGGATTCAGGCACAAACCATTTCCAACTTATATCTTGCTTTAGAGCATGACCTGGAAATCATCCCGATCCTGAATAAAATGGATTTACCAGGTGCCATGCCTGAAGAGGTTAAAGATCAGATCATCGACCTGATTGGTTGTAAACGCGAAGAAATCATTCCTGCATCCGGAAAAACCGGACTGGGGGTAATGGAAATCCTTCAGGCGATTATAGACCGCGTACCTGCTCCGGTTGGAGAACCAGAGGCACCATTACAAGCCTTAATCTTTGACTCTGTATTTAACTCTTTCAGAGGGATCATCGCTTACTACAAAGTAGTGAATGGTGAAATCAGAAAAGGTGATAAAGTAAAGTTCATCAATACCGGCAAAGAATACCTTGCGGATGAGGTGGGTGTACTAAAATTAAACATGTTGCCTAAGGATGTGGTGAAAACCGGAGACGTAGGTTATATTATATCAGGGATTAAAGAAGCGCGTGAGGTAAAGGTTGGAGATACGATTACCAACGTTGCCAGACCTTCCTTAGATTCCATTCAAGGATTTGAAGAGGTAAAACCAATGGTATTTGCGGGGATCTATCCTGTAGATACGGATGAGTTTGAAGAACTTCGTGAGGCCATGCATAAATTGCAGCTGAACGATGCTTCGATCGTATTTGAACCGGAAAGCTCTGCAGCTTTAGGTTTCGGATTCCGTTGCGGGTTCCTTGGAATGTTGCACATGGAGATCATCCAGGAGCGTCTGGAACGCGAATTTGACATGACGGTAATTACTACTGTTCCCAACGTGTCTTATATCGCCCATACGACCAAAGGTGATGAAATCATCGTGAACAACCCTTCAGACCTTCCTGATCCAAGTAAACTGGATTTTGTGGAAGAGCCTTTCATCAAAGCAAACATCATTACCAAAGCTGAATTTGTTGGTCCCGTAATGTCTCTTTGTATTCAGAAAAGAGGAACGATCATCAATCAGTCGTACCTGACTTCAGACCGCGTTGAACTGGTGTTTGAAATGCCTATGGGTGAGATCGTTTTCGATTTCTACGATAAGCTGAAAACCATCTCTAAAGGATATGCTTCTTTCGATTACCATCAGATCGGTTATAAACAATCTGAACTGGTACGTCTGGACATTCTGTTGAATGGTGAACATGTGGATGCGTTATCATCCTTAATTCACCGCACCAATGCTTATGACTTCGGAAAAAGAATCTGCGAGAAATTGAGGGAATTGATTCCGAGACAACAGTTTGAAATTGTGATCCAGGCTTCTATCGGTGCAAAAATCATTGCCCGTGAGACCGTAAGGGCTTTACGTAAGGATGTAACAGCCAAATGTTATGGTGGTGACATCTCCCGTAAACGTAAACTTTTGGAGAAACAAAAGAAAGGTAAAAAACGGATGCGTCAGGTAGGTAATGTGGAGATTCCACAAACCGCTTTCATGGCCGTACTTAAATTAGATTAATTTCCAGGCAATGCTCCGGCATTGCCTATACATAAACAACATCATTAGGATTACATGCAGTTACTTGACGGAAAATTCGCATCAGAGAAAATAAAACAGGAAATAGCAGCAGAAGCCGCAGCTTTCTTAGCAGAGAGTGGCAGAAAGCCACACTTAATTGCAATCCTGGTTGGAAATGATGGTGGCAGCGAAACCTATGTTGCCAGTAAAATGAAAAACTGTGAAAAGGTAGGTTTTCAATCTTCCCTGATCAGATATGATGTCACAGTTACTGAAGCAGAATTGCTTCAGAAGATCGAAGAAATCAATCAGGATGCCGGAGTAGACGGTTTAATCGTTCAACTTCCCCTTCCTAAACACATCGATCCTGAAAAAGTAACGGAAACGATCGACTATCGTAAAGATGTAGATGGGTTTCACCCGGTAAACCTGGGACGCATGATGAGAAATCTGCCATGCTTTATTCCTGCAACACCTTATGGAATTCTGTTAATGCTACAGGCTTATCAGATTGATACCACAGGGAAACACTGTGTGGTAGTCGGCAGAAGTAACATTGTCGGAAGTCCGATGAGTATCCTGATGGCCAGAAATGCAAACCCAGGAAACTGTACAGTAACATTGACGCATAGTAAAACAGCGAATTTAAAAGAGCTGGCTTTACAGGCAGATATCATTGTAGCAGCGATTGGCAAGAAGAATTTTGTAACTGCAGATATGGTGAAGCCTGGTGCAATCATCATTGACGTAGGGATCAACAGAGAGACTTCAACAGAAACTAAATCAGGTTATAAGCTGTACGGTGACGTTGATTTTGAAAACGTAGCGCCTAAAGCTTCATGGATCACTCCGGTTCCCGGAGGTGTAGGTCTGATGACGATTGTGGGTTTATTAAAGAACACATTGGCTTCAGCTAAAAAAGAAATCTATCCATAAGAATTCAGGATATCACGATAAAAAGAAAGAGGGTTGATTATTGAATCAACCCTCTTTCTTTTTATACAAATTGTTTTTTATCCAAATAGTTTCTTAATCCAGCTTTCTTTTAAGCCCACGTAAATCCCATCTTCTCTTTCCTCCACCGGATAAATATCGATATAATCCCCCTGCCCCTCTGCTCCCCTTCCTGTCTCCAGACTATACTCATACCGATGAATCGGACAGATCAGATACCCATCTTTACAGCGCCCTCCGCTCAATATCCCTCCGGCATGCGGACAGGTATTCTGAACGACATGAACCTGATGCTGATGCCTCAGCATACATAATTTCTTCCCGTTCACCTTAATTTGTGTGACAAAATCCTGCTCCGGGAAGGTTCCTTCTATTTTATACCACTTCAACATCTCCGGATTCCCTTCTTTTTCATAGATTGGTCATATAAACGTTTTCAATATACATATAATCTCATTTCCCGCGGATATTTTATTTACCTTTGCAGCCTTTATATGGCACATCAAATACCAGCAGACGGCACATTACTTCCTTTAATGGAAGAGTTTTACACCATTCAGGGCGAAGGATTTAACACAGGAAAAGCGGCTTATTTTATTCGTTTGGGAGGTTGCGATGTCGGTTGTCACTGGTGTGACGTGAAAGAAAGCTGGGATGCAGAATTACATCCGCTGACTTTATCAGATGACATTGTCATTAAAGCAGATAGTTTTCCCGGAAAAGCAGTAGTGATCACCGGTGGTGAACCACTGATATACAACCTGGATTACCTGACCCAAAAGTTAAAAGAAAGAAATATCCTGACCTTTATCGAGACTTCTGGTGCTTATCCGCTTTCAGGAACCTGGGATTGGATCTGTCTTTCTCCAAAGAAATTTAAAGCGCCCCGTCCGGACATCACTCCTTTTGCAAATGAGCTGAAAGTAATTGTGTTCAACAAGAGTGATTTCGAATGGGCAGAGAAATACGCAGAAAGCGTTTCTGACTCCTGTAAGTTGTATTTACAACCAGAATGGTCCAAATCAAAAGAGATGACTCCACTGATTATTGACTATGTAATGGCAAACCCTAAATGGGAAATTTCCCTACAGACTCACAAATATTTAAATATCCCTTAATTATATCTTCGGATTTTTCGCTACATTTAATATTATTCATTAACAGTAGCGTTTTGAAAAAAATATCTATTGCCGCTTTCTTAGTTTTTCTAATTCTTGGGGTTAACGCGCAAAACTCTACTGTCAAAAAAGCGACAGCGGATTTTGACAAGGCCCAGGCCTATTTGAATAACAATGAATACGAAGCAGCCATTGCTTCGCTAAAGGATGCTGTGGCAGCTGATGCCAACTTTCAGAACGCCATCATTCAACTTGCAGAACTCAACCGGAGAATCAGATCTTTTGAAGAAGCCAAGTTATATTACAACAAAGCGCTTGCCTTAGGTGCCGGATCGGACGTACGTCTGCATTATGGATTGGCCGAATGTCAGATCAATACCGGTGATTACCAAAGTGCATTGAAAAACATCAATGTCTTTATCGAAAAATATACCGGAAATGACAAGGCCTTTCTTGCCAAAGCAGAGAAATACAGAAAGGACTGTGAGTTTTCCATCCAGGCATTAAAAACACCCCAGAAATACGAACCTGTTAACCTTGGTGCAAAAATCAATTCTAAGCACCGGGATTACTTCCCGGCCATTACTGCCGACAATGAAACCTTAATCTTCAGCAGAAATATCGATGGCAATGAAGACTTTTTTATCTCTAAAAAAGTAGATAAAGAATGGACCGACCCTGTTTCCCTGAGCAGTAATATCAATACTTCCCAATTCAATGAGGGTGCACAATCTATTTCTCCTGATGGGCAATACCTTTTTTTTACGGGTTGCAACAGGCCGAATGGGCTGGGAAGATGTGACATTTATGTCAGTCATAAGGAAGGAAACAACTGGGGACAGCCTTTTAACCTTGGTGCTCCGGTAAATTCTATGTACTGGGAATCGCAACCCGCCATCAGTCCGGATGGAAGTACCTTGTATTTTGTGAGCAACAGACCAGGGGGGATTGGTGGTTATGACATCTGGAAAACCCTGCTCAATGAAGAAGGCGAATGGTCAGTACCGGTCAACCTTGGCCCGGAGATCAATACTCCTTATGATGAAAATACGCCCTTCCTTCATGCCGATGGAAAAACACTGTACTTCTCTTCTGATGGATGGCCAGGCATGGGCAGCAAAGACATTTTCATGAGCCGCATGGACAGTACCAGTCATTGGAGCAAACCTTTAAATATGGGATACCCCATCAATAGTTTTAGTGAAGAAACCGGATTGATTGTGAGCCCCAACGGAACAGAAGCTTTTTTCTCTTCCAATTTAAAAGACGGGCATGGCGACATGGACATTTACCAGTTTAAACTGCCGGAAGATAAAAAACCAATGGCCATTACTTATGTAAAAGGCATTGTCCGGGATAAAGAAACCAGGAAGTTCCTGGAAGCGAGGGTACAGGTGGTCAACCTGGGCAATAAAAAGACTGCTTACAATGATTATACCTCTAAAGACAATGGGGAATTTCTTGCGGTAATGCCTTTCGGTGCTGATTATGCTTTTAACGTCAGTGCAGATGGTTATCTTTTTTATTCTGAAAATTATGAGCTTAAATCCGTCAATGGGAACAAACCCTTTCTTCTGGAGATTGATTTAGAGCGGTTGAAAGTCGGTACAAATATGGTCCTGAAGAACATCTTCTTCGATACGAATGAATATACCCTTCTCCCCGCTTCAGTGACAGAACTTGCAACCCTGAAAGAGCTGTTAAAAAACAACCCGAACATCCACATAGAGGTTCAGGGACATACGGATAATGTAGGGAATGACCTTCAAAACGAGAAACTATCTGTCAACCGTGCCAAAGCGGTATACGATCACCTGATTGAAAGCAAAATTGATGCGGCAAGATTAACTTACAAAGGTTATGGGGAAACCAAGCCAATTGCAGGAAATGAAACGGAAGAAAAGCGGAAAAAGAACAGGAGAACCTCCTTTATCATTACTAAAATCTAGAGCGCCCGGCCGCTCTGGTGCTGTTCAGACAGCTTTGTGCATTTAGCCTCATAATCATCATACACCCCCAGGTCAAATGATTCCAGATTAACGGTTTTAAACTTCATTTTTGTCCTGATCGTTGGAATTTTAACAAGTTTTCCCGATCCCTTATTGGCCGCAGGGTTAAAATAATTCCAATCTCCGATGTAATCATGCGTTAACAGGTTTAAACTGGATTCCCCGCTTCCATCATGGGTAGCACCACCATATGAATACCTGCTTACACCAATCAGCTGTACTTTTTTAGTATCCTTGTTGTACCTGAACTGAGTTTTAAAACCTGTCCGCATCCAGTCATTGAAAAGCTCAAAGCCACTTTTAGTGGCCTTAATTCCGGCGTTATCATCTAGATTTGCCAGTGCCTGGCTTTGAATTTTTGTAAACTTCTGACTGGATAACCGGCATACTATAATAGACTCTTTTCCGGATAAATACACCGTATCCTTTACCCCATCATGATCTAAATCTTTAATGAGTTTCTCCTGCCCGAAAACGAGCATCTGGGATAAGAACAAAACAAATGTCAGGAGCGCTTTTGCCATGATTGGTTCAATTTGATTTTTATCATCAAACTTAATACCAGTATTTTATACTGTCTATACCAAGTCCGGCTTTGGATAGTCCGGAGCTATAAAATCAAGCAGTCGTTTACGGGAAATGATCTGGTTGCCACTAAAAAAATCGCCATCATCCAGACGGGCTAGTGAAGAAGTGGATTGCTGAGCCAGCCAGGCAACAAATAAATCTCTGTTGGGGAAGATTTTCGGTTCGGAAAAAGCGCCGTCCCAGATTTCACCATACAAGAACTCTTTATTTTCATTCATCGCCATCCCCATACCACAATAGTCGCGGTGGCCATATCTGAGTTCAGTTCCTGATTCGAGTTTATCAGTCACCTGAGCAGCCAAAACAGGGCCAAATACCAAGGTATCTGAGGCCAATCTATGCAGTGCTGCTTCATATTCATCCATAACCATAAAATTAATTATGTTATTGCCTAAAGTTAGATCATCAGATCACCGCTTGTCTCAACCTGACCAGTTTTACCAGTAAATCTTCCAGTAAATCCAGGTGTAACATATTTGCACCATCAGACTTTGCATTTGCCGGATCAGGATGTGTTTCAATAAACAAGCCATCCGCACCAACAGCAATTGCTGCTTTGGCAATCGTTTCGATCAGCTCAGGTTTTCCACCCGTTACTCCCGAACTCTGGTTGGGCTGTTGCAGGGAATGTGTGCAATCCATCACTACAGGAACCCCGAAGGCCTGCATTTCAGGTAATCCACGATAATCTACAATCAGGTCCTGATAGCCGAAAGTATTTCCACGATCAGTCAGGATCACCCGGTTATTTCCGGATTCCACGATCTTTTCTACAGCAAATTTCATCGATCCAGCCGATAAAAACTGACCTTTCTTTACATTAACTACTTTTCCTGTATGTGCGGCAGCGATCAGCAAATCTGTCTGGCGACAAAGGAATGCGGGGATCTGCAATACATCCACATAAGCTGCTGCCATTGCAGCTTCTGCGCTTTCATGGATATCAGTAACCGTAGGTACATTAAAAGTTTTACCGATTTTCTCCAGGATTTTCAAAGCTTTCTCATCTCCGATTCCGGTAAATGAGCCTCCTTTTGAGCGGTTCGCTTTGCGGTAAGATCCTTTGAAGATATAAGGGATATTCAGTTTATCAGTGATGGTAATGATTTTCTCAGCAATGCGTAACGCAATGTCCTCTCCTTCAATGGCACATGGTCCGGCCATTAGAAAGAAATTATTGGAATCCTGATGTTTTAAATTATCTAGTGGAAAATTGATCATTTTGTATCTTTTGTATTAATTACCGAATTCAGACATGAATTTAATCCGCATTAACTGGATTTCTTCACGTGAATAGTCTGTCTCCCCCAATTCTTTTAAAGCCTCATCGATAGAGTCATTCTCGGCAGACTGGAAGTAATCAAATACTTCATCCTGACGGTCTTCATCAATCAACTCATCAACAAAATAATTAAGGTTCAGCTTGGTGCCTGAATTTACAATGGCTTCGATTTCTTTTAAGATATCGAAATAAGTGATGCCTTTGGATTTAGCGATATCTTCCAGACCAATCTGTCTGTCGATATTCTGGATAATAGACACTTTAAGCTGCGATTTATTTGCCTGGGTTTTGATGATCAGGTCTATCGGGCGCTCAATGTCATTATCGTCTACATATTTCTTAATCAGCTCAATGAATGGAGAACCAAACTTCATGGCCTTTCCATTTCCTACTCCGGAGATCTGCTTCAACTCATCCATCGCAATCGGATAATGCGTACACATCTCTTCCAATGAAGGGTCCTGGAATACCACAAATGGAGGTACATTCTTTTGCTTGGCGATTTTCTTTCTCAGGTCCTTTAACAGCTGTAACAATTGCGTATCCAGCGTGCCTGTACCATGTTTCACATCATCCTCATCATCGTCCGCAGCACTTTCTATCGGCTCATTGAGCACAAATTTCAGGCTGTATGGGTTTTCAATGAAATCCCTTCCGTTATTGGTCAGTCTTAAAAGACCGTAATTGTCAATATCTTTAGAAAGGAAGTTGTTCAGTACCGACTGGCGGACCAAAGACTTCCAGTAGTTTTCTCCTTCTACGATGCCCAGACCAAACTCCGCAATCTTGCCATGCTCATAAGCAATGGTTTGTGCCGTTTCAGAACCGGTAAAAATATTCAGGATATGTGTATCGTCGAACTTCTCTCCTATGCGTTGCACCAGTTTCAGTAAAACCAGCAGCGATTCTTCTGCATCAAAAAGCGTTTTAGGCTTTTTACAGTTGTCGCACATACAGTTACAGCCTGTTTCGTTGAAGTTCTCTCCAAAGTAATGCAGGATTTGTTTTCTGCGGCAAACACCAGACTCCGCATAGTCGATCACTTCTTTCAGGATCTGTGTCCCGATTTCACGTTCAGACACCGGCTTGTCCTTCATGAACTTGGCCAGCTTATCTACATCTTTCTGTGCGTAAAAAGCAATACATACCCCTTCTCCTCCATCACGGCCAGCCCTGCCAGTTTCCTGATAGTAGCCTTCCATACTCTTCGGAATGTCGTGGTGAATCACGAAACGTACATCCGGTTTATCGATCCCCATACCGAAAGCAATGGTCGCCACAATGACTTCCACATCTTCCATCAGGAATTTATCCTGTGTATCGGCCCTTACCTTAGGCTCTAAACCTGCATGATAAGGCAAAGCCTTGATCCCATTCAGGTTTAAGGCTTCCGCTACTTCCTCCACCTTTTTACGGCTCAGACAGTAGATAATCCCTGATTTTCCGGTATTGTACTTGATGTACCTGATCATTTCCTTGATGACATCTCTTTTGGGGCGGATCTCATAAAACAAGTTCGGCCTGTTAAAGGACGACTTAAACAAGGTGGCATCCGACATCTGCAGGTTCTTAATGATGTCCTGCTGAACTTTCGGAGTAGCCGTTGCCGTTAAAGCTATAATCGGGATCTCATCTCCCAGGCCAGAAATGACCTGTCTGATTTTCCGGTATTCCGGACGGAAGTCATGCCCCCATTCAGAAATACAGTGGGCCTCATCGACCGCCACAAAGGATATCTTAATCAGTTTTAAGAACTCAATATTGTCTTGCTTGGAAAGCGATTCCGGGGCAACGTATAACAATTTGGTTTGTCCGCTGAGCAAGTCGCTTTTTACCTGGGTAATTTCTGCTTTGTTTAAAGAAGAGTTTAAAAAGTGAGCGATGCTGTCGCTTCCGCCGAAAGCCCTCAATTGATCTACCTGATTTTTCATCAGGGCAATCAGGGGCGATATAACAATTGCAGTACCTTCGCTCATTAGCGCCGGTAACTGGTAACATATGGACTTCCCTCCACCTGTAGGCATAATAACAAACGTATTCTTTCCTTCAAGAACATTAGTGATGATAGACTCCTGATCACCTTTAAAATTATTAAAACCAAAAAAGGTTTGTAAGTTATCAAACAACGACTTTTTCACATCCATTACGCGTATAAAATATTCAGTGCTATATTTACTTCAAAATAACATAATTTTGCACTAATTCAAAGCATCAATATACTAATTAATTCTGTTTGAAAAGTAAAAAATCTATTATCGGGGACGCAGTCAACACGTTACAGCTGGAAGCACAGTCTATTTTAGGCTTAATTGAGCATATAAATGATGATTTTATCCGCATTATCGACCATATTCTGCTATGTAAGGGCCGTGTTATTGTTACAGGAATAGGTAAAAGCGCCATTATCGCGCAGAAAATTGTTGCAACTTTCAATTCTACAGGCACTCCGTCGATTTTTATGCATGCTGCAGACGCCGTTCACGGTGACCTCGGAATGATCCAGAAAGACGACATTGTCATCTGTATTTCCAAAAGTGGAAACACCCCTGAAATCAAAGTCCTGGCTCCCCTGCTGAAACAATCAGGAAACCTGATGATCGGCATGGTAGGTCAGCTGAATTCGGAGCTTGCCCAACAGGCTGACCTCATCCTGAATACCACCGTGGCAAAGGAAGCCTGTCCGCATAACCTCGCCCCAACCACCAGCACTACGGCGCAACTGGCCATGGGTGATGCCCTTGCCATTTGTCTGCTGAATGCAAGAAATTTCAATGAAGAAGATTTTGGCAGGTACCATCCCGGAGGTGCATTGGGTAAAAGACTGTACCTGAAAGCCGGAGACATCGCCCTTAAAAACCAAAAACCAAGCATCGCTCCCTCCGCTTCTGTAAAAGATGTCATAATTGAAATTAGTCAAAACCGTTTAGGTGCAGTCGTTGTTGTTGAGGCAGATATGATTTTAGGAATTATTACTGACGGAGATATCAGGAGAATGTTAGAAAAACATACTAATTTAGCCGACATCAGAGCGAGCGACCTGATGAACCCTCATCCTAAAACCATTGAGAAAGAACTTCTGGCAATTAATGCACTGGAGCTGATTAAAGAAAATAACATTACCCAGTTATTGGTTACCGATGCTGGAGCTTATTTTGGGATGATACATTTACACGACCTTCTTCAGGAAGGTATAATTTAAGACTATAGTTTAGCATGAATAAAAATAATTACGCATTAATAATGGCTGGTGGCGTTGGCAGTCGATTTTGGCCGGTTAGCAGAACAGAATATCCCAAACAGTTCATTGATTTTTTTGGCATTGGAAGAACCCTTATCCAGAGTACTTATGAGCGTTTTCTAAAGATCTGTCCGCCAGAGAATATTTTTGTAGTGACGAATGAGATTTATAAAGATATTGTCAAAGAGCAGCTCCCTGAGTTAGCAGAAAACCAGATTCTTGCTGAACCGATCATGCGCAATACCGCACCCTGTGTTTCTTATGGTTCCATGAAAATCCTGAACCTCAACCCGGATGCGACAATTGTAGTAGCCCCATCAGATCATACCATCACCAATCAGGATGCTTTCATTGCAGCGATAGAACAATCTTTAAAAGCTGCAGCTGAGAACGACTGTCTGATTACACTAGGCATTAAACCAAGCAGACCTGATACCGGATATGGCTATATCCAGTATGTAGAAAATACCCTGAAGACAGACGATCATATCCATAAGGTTAAAATCTTTACAGAAAAGCCCAACCTGGAGCTTGCCAAATCTTTTATTCAGAGTGGTGATTTCTTGTGGAATGCAGGGATCTTTATCTGGTCGGCAAAGTCGATCACCGAAGCTTTCGCCAAGCACCTTCCGGAGATGCATGAGATCTTCTTACAGGGAAACCCGGTATACAACACCAGCAATGAAACTGAGTTCATTGGCGTGGCTTATCAGCAATGCACCAATATCTCTATAGATTTCGGAATCATGGAAAAAGCGGACAATGTATATGTACTGCCTGCCGATTTCGGATGGTCAGACCTGGGCACCTGGGCTTCAATTTATGATATTGCAGAACACGATTATGTAGGTAACGCGGTGATCCCGGCAGAGAAAGTGATGATGTTTGATTCCTCAAACTGCATGGTAAACGTCCCTAAAGACAAGCTGGTGATCCTTCAGGGACTCCATGACTACATTGTGGTAGAATCTAACAACACCCTGATGATCTGCCCCAGAACCGAAGAACAAAACATTAAACAGATTGTGGCCGATGTAAAATCTAAATTCGGCACAAAATACATATAACCAAGAGTTTACCTTTTCATAAGTACATCCGGATTTTAGCATTTGCCAGAATCCGGATGTATTGTTTTTAACATTCGTTGCCCCCAAATTTATCTTTACAATGAGTAAGTATTTATACGGAATTGACTTTGGTACCACCAATTCCGCCCTATCCATCTATGATGATGAAAAAAAAGAAATCATCTCTACGATTACCGTTCCCTCCATTTTATATTTCCAGAATGAGCTGAGTGCTGCAGAACCTGTCAGCTATTTTGTGGGTGAAGATGCCATTGCTGCCTACCTGAAAGATGGCATGAAAGGCAGGTTTATGAAATCTATCAAAAGAATTCTGCCAAGAAGCAGCTTTATAGAAACCCGCGTATACAATAAAAAATACAATGCTTCGGACCTGGTTACTTTAATTCTAAAGGACTTAAAACAGAAGGCAGACCTCATTATCGGAGAAGATTGCGGAAAAGCCATCATTGGCAGGCCTGTTTTCTTTGATGACGACAATACTTCAAAAGATGCCCTTGCACAGAAACGTTTAAGTAAAGCTGCAGAAAATGCGGGATTTACCAATATCCGCTTCCAGTTCGAACCGATAGGCGCAGCTTTTGCCTATGAAAAGACCATTACCAAAAAGGAAAAAGTACTCGTTGCCGATTTAGGCGGTGGTACGACAGATTTCACCTACCTCATCCTCGACCCTGCTAAAGTAGGCAGCAAAGACCGCAGGAATGACATCCTGGCCACCGGAGGTATTTATATTGGAGGAGACAGCTTTGATTCTTCTTTTATGTGGGACCGCGGAACGCCCCATTTCGGGAAAGACACCCTTTATGAAGCTGCTCCGGGTAAAATGTTAACCGTTCCCAATTCCTATTTCAGTAACATCTGCTCCTGGGAACAGATGAACTTTTTTAATGGATTAAGGGTAAGAAATGACCTTCAGAACTATTACCATTATTCAAAACAGCATCCGAAACTGAAAAACCTAATCACCCTGACCGACAATAACCTGGGGTATTCTCTTTTCCAGTCCATTGAAAAGACAAAAGTGCAGTTGTCGAAAACCGAAGCATCACCCTTTGTGTATAAAAAGATGGAAATAGAAATTGATGAGCAGGTTTCCATTGAGCAGTACAATACCATTATTCAGAAAGACCTGAGAAAGATCAACATATACCTCGATGAGTTTATCCTTAAACACCAGATCAAACCAGATGAAATCGACAGTTTATTCCTTACCGGAGGAACTTCCCTGGTAGCCGCAGTTAAAAACCTGTTTAACAACAAGTTTCCTGGAGTACCGGTAAATTCAGGAGATAATTTTATCAGTGTTGCCAAAGGATTGGCGTATAGCGGATATCTATTCGAAGAAGCTTAAAATTTTTTGGGGAGCTTCTTCAGGGCTCCCC
Source organism: Pedobacter caeni (assembly GCF_900129215.1). GTDB lineage: Bacteria > Bacteroidota > Bacteroidia > Sphingobacteriales > Sphingobacteriaceae > Pedobacter > Pedobacter caeni. The sequence goes on from NZ_FQUQ01000001.1 coordinate 1,528,367, forward strand.
AATATATCAGGTAATAAATATCAGCTTACAATTAACAGGTTCAGCTTACAACTGACGTTGTCTGATCGCTTCGTATAGAATTACTCCGGCAGAAACCGAAACATTCAATGAGCTGATTTCTCCGATCATCGGAATTTTGGCCAGATGGTTTGCCATTCTCATGATCTCATTAGAAATCCCTTCATCCTCCGCTCCCATTACAATTGCAGTAGGCACGGTATAATCAGGTGCATAAATCAAATCGTTTGTTTTCTCGGTACAGGCTACAATCTGTAAACCACAATCCTGTAAAAACAGGGCGGTTTTATGAAGATTCGGGTGCCTGCAAACCGGAATGGTAAATAAGGCTCCGGCAGAAGTTTTGATCGCATCTGCATTGATCTGAGCCGAGTTTTTTGTAGGTACCACAATCGCATGAACCCCTGCACAGGCAGCAGTTCTGGCAATTGCCCCCATGTTACGCACATCGGTGATGCCGTCCAGGATCAGAATTAAAGGAGTTTCCCCTTTTTCATAAACCGCAGGAATGATGTCTTCAATTTTCTGGAAAGTTATAGAAGAGATCACCGCAATTACACCCTGGTGATTTTTCTGTGTCATCCGGTTTAGTTTCTCTACCGGCACATTGTGAATCGGCGCGTCCACATCCTTCAGAAGGGCTTTCAACTCCAGCATCAACTCTCCTGACAAGCCGCGCTGAACATAAATACTTTCAATATCTTTAGCCGCTTTAATTGCTTCTATTACAGCACGTATACCAAATACGAATTCATTATTTTCTTTCGCTCTCGGGGCTCTCCTGGAATTTTCCATCTTTCTTAAAATTGAAGCGCAAAAATAGCTGAAATATTGCGATTAAAGGAATCCTATTTTTTCATAGCGCTAAGTCCGTCTTATCCACATAGTTCTGTTGGAAAATAAGTTCGATTTGGCAGGGCGATGGTAGAATTCCGGTATTTGTTCTTTTTAAATGTTCATAAAAGAATTAAGCAAAGGACCTAATTTTTCCATATTTTTGTGCCTATGAGTAACGATAACGGAAATCAGGGACAAGACAAAGCAAACTTCACTGCCAGAAAGAACAGGTTGAGCAATTCCATGAACACCATGGGAAAGATACCACCGCAGGCATTAGACCTTGAAGAGGCTGTCCTTGGGGCTTTGATGTTAGAAAAAGATGCCCTTTCTACAGTAATTGACATCTTAAAACCAGAAGTTTTTTATGCAGAAGCGCATAAGAAGATTTTTGAAGCCATTGCCTTATTGTTCCAGAAATCAAAACCCGTAGATATCTTAACGGTAACTTCAGAACTCAGAAACCTTGGGCAACTGGAAATGGTGGGTGGTGCTTATTATATCACCAACCTGACCAATAGAGTTGCTTCGGCAGCAAACATAGAATACCATGCCCGGATCATCTCCCAGAAATACATCCAGCGCGAACTCATCAGGATCTCTTCTGAAATTATTCAGAATGCCTACGAGGACACCACCGATATTTTCGACTTGTTAGACCATGCAGAGAAAAACCTGTTTGACATTGCTCAGAACAACCTCCGCAGGGATACGCAGAAAATGGACGAGATTGTAAAACAATCCCTGGCCACTTTAGAGGAACTTCGTGGAAAGAGCGATGGATTAACCGGTGTACCTTCCGGATTTACTGACCTCGACCGGATTACCGGTGGATGGCAGCCTTCAGATCTGGTGATCATCGCTGCACGTCCGGCGATGGGAAAGACCGCATTCGTACTAACCTGTGCCAGAAATGCCGCCGTAGATTTTAAACGTGCAGTAGTGGTATTCTCCCTGGAGATGTCCTCGGTACAGTTGGTGAATCGTTTGATTTCCGGAGAAACGGAGATTGAACAGGAAAAGATCAGAAAAGGAAATCTGGCTGAATGGGAATGGCAACAGCTCCACAGTAAAATAGGTACCTTAACCGAAGCGCCATTATTAATTGATGATACCCCGGCACTAAATATCTTTGAGTTCAGGGCAAAATGCAGAAGGTTAAAATCACAATACGACTTACAACTGATCATCATCGATTACTTGCAGCTGATGCATGGTAAAGGTGAAGGTGGTGGTGGTAACAGGGAGCAGGAAATTGGTAGTATCTCCAGAGCTTTGAAATCTGTTGCCAAAGAGTTAAACGTTCCCGTACTGGCACTCTCTCAGCTGAGTCGTGCGGTAGAGAGCAGACCCGGACAAAATGGTAAACGCCCGATGCTATCGGATTTACGTGAATCTGGTTCCATTGAGCAGGATGCGGATATGGTGCTCTTCCTGTACAGACCGGAATATTACGGGATTACGGAAGATGAGCAGGGACGTTCACAGGCAGGTATCGGTGAGGTAATTATCGCAAAACACCGTAACGGTGAAACCGGAATTGTACCATTACGCTTTATTGGTAAATACGTTAAGTTTGCGGATCTGGAGGAAAACTTCTCTGCACCTACGTCCTTCTCTATGGAAAGCCCGAGTGCAGGCATGCAGCCTTCTCAGGATTTTGACAGACCAGCAGGAAATGTCATCATCAAGCCTTCCAGAATGGACGACATGAACGATGATGACGCACCGTTCTAATCAGAAGATCAAATGAAATAACCTAATAAGATTCCCGCCAGAACAATTAATGGCGGGCTTATTCTGGTAAAATGAAGCACCAGAAAGGTTCCCGTCATCACGCCTATCCCCATCAGGTTTAAGCCCATTGGTTTCACCAAGAGGATAAATGCGGCAATGATAAAGCCCACGCTCACGGCATTAATACCAGTCATAGAATATTTGATGCGGGAGATCTTTTTAAGGTCCTCCCAAAAGGGAACAATGAACAGGACCAGGATGAGTCCCGGCAGATTGATGCCCATTACGGCGACCAGACCACCCAAAATCTGCCCCGTTAAGCCATAACCAAAAGTTTTCATACTCAGGGCCCCCACATAACTTGTAAAAGAGAAAGTTGGTCCGGGTAAGGCCTGCTGAAGTGCAAATCCTGAGAGGAAGCTCGGGCCGTTCAGGTAATGTTTCATTTCTACGAACTCGGTAAACATTAAAGGCACGAGTACTTGTCCGCCGCCAAAAATAAGGATCCCGTTTCTGTAAAAATTTTCAAACAACCTGATGGGTAAACTAAAAGGCGAAGTCCGGTTGATGATGGCCCCCAGCAAAGAAAACAACAACAATACACTGATAAAATAACTCAGTTTTTTAGGGTTGATGTTGGAGAATAGTTTTACCCGCAGGTCGCTTTCCTCCTTTGGGGTACCAATGGCCGAAGAGATCATCCCTCCTATTAAAATAGCAATGGGAAATACATAAGCATTTCTCAGCACTAATGTCACAATGACCGCAGCAACGGCCAGAAAAATGGTCAACTGGGACACCAGCACCCTTTTGGCGAGGTTAAAAGCACCAAAAGCCACAATCCCAAGGGCGATGGGCTGCATGTATTCCAGGATAGTACTGAATTTTTGCTTCTGGTCCCATTTCGCAAAACTGATGGCTGCAAAGGTCATCACTGCCGCAGAGGGGATGATCCAGATCAGAAAGGTAATAATGGAAAGTTTTAACCCGCCTACCTTATAGGCAATGCCCACCAGTGTTTGTGTGGAGGCCGGCCCGGGCAGGACCTGCGCAAGGGCATTGAGTTCCAGCAATTCCTCTTCAGAAATGTACCTGACATTTTTCACAAAGTACTTTAACAGTAAGGCGAGATGTGCCTGTGCACCGCCAAAGGCAGTAAACGTAAATAAAAACACATCCCTGATAAACAGCAGTTGTCTTTTGCTCAATTGAATAAAGGTTAATCGTCCTCGTAATCTAAACCTGCTGCAGAATTATAAGCCCCCTGTAATTCAGAAAAGGCATGCATGTCTCTTTTGTTTCTGGCCACGGCCATCCCCTTCTGATACACTGGAAGCGCAGTTTCCTTTTGTCCCTGTTTTTCATATAATTTGCCCAAATGGTAATATGTCCCAACATAATCCGGATGGTCATTGGTGAGTTTCAGGTAATATTCAAATGCCTTTTCTGTGTCATTTGAATTGTTGTATTCGGTCGCTAAAGCGTATAGAACGAATGGATCATTAGGATCATTGGATAAAAACTCCAATAACTTTGCTAATCGGGTACTTTGCATTTTAATTCCCTGCTTTTTTAATTAGATTTGCAAAAAGACAATTTTATGAAAATATTAGTTTGTATCAGTAATGTGCCCGACACAACGACAAAAATAACTTTTACTAACGATAATACACAATTCAATACATCAGGAGTCTCATTTATTGTGAATCCATATGATGAAATTGCCTTATCAAGAGCAATTGAGCTGTGTGCCGGTGGTAAAGGAACCGTTACCGTTATCAATGTTGGAGAAAGCGTCACAGAACCAACCATAAGAAAAGCACTGGCTATCGGAGCCGATGATGCGGTCAGAATCAACGCTGACCCGAGAGATGCTTATTTCACTGCTTATCAGATCGCTGAATACGCGAAAACCACTGATTATGACATGATCCTTTGCGGTCGTGAATCTATTGATTACAATGGATCACAGGTGGCGGCAATGGTTGGCGAATTTTTAGACATCCCTTCTATTTCTATCATTAAGAAATTAGATTATGATGGAACTACTGCAACCATCGAACGCGAGATCGAAGGTGGTAAAGAAGTGGTTTCTGTAAGCGGCAAATTCATTGCAAGTTGTGCTGAAGGAACAGCAGTTGCCACCATCCCTAATATGAGAGGCATCATGTCTGCAAGATCTAAACCTCTTCAGGTTGTAGAAGCTAAAGAAATCGCACAAATATCAAAAGTACAACAGTTTGACACTCCTCCTCCGCGTGGTGCCGTTAAATTGGTTCCTGCAGAAGAAACAGAAAAATTAATCGGCCTTCTACATACAGAAGCTAAGGTTATCTAAGCTTTCTATTTCACAGTTTAAAAAATTTATTTAATAAAGATCTTATGTCAGTTTTAGTATATGTAGAACAAGTCGATGGTAAGTTTAAGAAATCTGTTTTCGAAGCAGTATCTTATGCTAAAGCCATTGCAGATATACAAGGAAGTAGTTTAACCGCGATATCTATTGGTAATGTTGGAGAAGCTGAACTTAAGGAGCTTGGTAAATACGGCGCTTCTAAAGTTTTAAATGTTGCTAACGACCAGTTGAAAAACTTCGTTAACCAGGCTTATGCCTCAGTAATCGCTGAAGCAGCAAAGAAAGAAAATGCAGCAGTAGTGGTATTGTCTAACTCTTTCTCCGGAAAAGGTTTGGCTCCACGTATTGCCGTGAAACTGGAAGCAGGATTAGTGGATGGTGCAGTAGAATTGCCAAAATTAGACGGAGGTCAGTTTTTAGTGAAGAAAACAGCTTTCTCAGGTAAAGCTTTTGCCATTACAGAATTGACTTCAGCTGTTAAAGTGATTGCCTTAAACCCAAATGCATTTGGCGTAAAAGAAGCTGCTGTTGAGGCAACAGTTGAGGCTTACAGCCCGGAAATCAAATCAACAGACTTCAGTGCTATTGTTAAAGAAATTGTAAGGGCAACCAACAAAGTTTCTTTACCGGATGCAGAATTGGTAGTTTCAGCAGGAAGGGGTTTAAAAGCTCCGGAAAACTGGGGAATGATCGAAGAGCTGGCTAATTTATTAGGTGCAGCTACTGCTTGTTCTAAACCGGTATCTGATGCAGACTGGAGACCACATTCTGAGCACGTTGGACAAACAGGAATTGCGATCAGTCCAAACCTGTACATTGCGATCGGCATTTCCGGAGCAATCCAGCATTTGGCGGGAGTAAGTTCTTCTAAAGTAATTGTAGTGATCAATATTGATCCTGAAGCACCTTTCTTTAAGGTTGCTGACTACGGAATCGTGGGTGATGCCTTTGTGGTAGTCCCTAAATTAATTGAAGCTTTAAAAGCACATAAAGGTTAATTGAATACCCGGCTGAAGCGCTTGTTTTGGCCGGGTATTATTTAATATGAAAAAAGTAAAACTCGACATTATTGGTTTGTCCTACAGCCAAACCCAATCAGGAGCTTATGCCCTGGTTCTTGGTGAAGTAAATGGCAGAAGACGTTTACCGATTATTATTGGTGCGTTTGAAGCACAGGCTATTGCCATAGAAATTGAGAAAATGGTCCCTAGCCGGCCATTAACTCATGATCTGTTTAAAACCTTCGCTCAGACCTACAACGTACAAATCACAGAAATCCTCATATACAATCTCGTAGAAGGTGTTTTCTTTGCAAAATTAATTTGTACCGACGGCGAAAATATCCAGGAAATTGACGCGAGAACTTCTGATGCCATTGCATTAGCGGTCCGCTTTAATGCCACCATCTACACTTACGAATTTATCCTCTCTTCTGCAGGCATCGTCATTGAAGGCAATGACTTCCTGTTTCTGGAGAACATGGAAAATATTCCCAAAGATCAGGGCTCTGAAGACATAGGTGCTTCTATCCCGGGCGCTAACTATAAATCTCTTAGCATAGAGGAGTTAAATCAAAAACTTCAGGAGGCAATTGCCGAAGAAGCTTATGAGAAAGCGGCAAGAATACGCGATGAACTAAGTAAAAGAAATTCAGACAAATAGTTCATTATTTATAAGTTTATCAGCATATTTATTTTTTAGTTTTTAACTAACCAAACTTTATCCAAACCATTTATGGAGCGTTTCCACGGAGTAATAGGCATCATTCTGATTTTAGCCATTGCTTACCTATTCTCAAACAATAAGAAAAAGATCAATTACAGACTCGTTTTAAGTGGTCTTACCCTCCAGATTCTTATTGCAGTATTAATATTACGCGTTACCGCAGTTCAGCATTTTTTCGAATTCCTTGGTAAAGGGATGCAGAAGATCGAAGAGTTCGCAAAAAAAGGAGTTGATTTCGTATATGGCGGAGTCGCTACCATCGGCTTTGATGGTACTGCCCAGCGATACGAAACGCCACACAGTTTTGTTTTTGCATTTAACGTGACCGCAACCATTATCCTGGTTTGCGTACTCGTAGCTATATTTTATCATTTCGGGATCATGCAGCGTATCGTTGCTGTGATTGCCAAAGGAATGAACTTCATCATGCGTGTGAGCGGTGCTGAAGCCCTGAGCAACGTTGCCAGTGCCTTTGTTGGCCAGGTAGAAGCTCAGGTAATGATCAGACCTTACCTTAAAGGGATGACAAAGAGTGAGCTCCTCGCCTCCATGAGCGGGAGTCTGGCCTGTATTGCCGGTGGAATCCTGATTGTATACGCCAATATGGGTGCACAGGCAGGAATGAACCTGGCCCCAAAACTGATCATGGCCAGCTTAATGGCTGCACCTGGAGCATTGATCATTTCCAAAATTATTTTCCCGGAAACTGAAGTTTCTCAGACCATGGGCAAAGTAAAGCTGGAAGTGAAAAGTGAATATACCAACCTGATTGATGCAATTTCGCATGGTGCAGGTGAAGGTTTCAAGATCGCCATGAACGTGATTGCCATGTTGATCGGCTTTATTGCCCTGATTGCATTGGTAGATTGGACGCTGATCAATATTGGTCATATTTTTAATCCCGACTTCAACCTGTCGCTGGACTGGATCTTTGGTAAATTGTTCTATCCTTTTGCCTGGTCAATGGGAATTCCAAATGAGGATGTCAGCAATGCCGCTACCCTGCTTGGACAAAAATTAACGGTAAACGAATTTTTAGCTTTTAAAAACCTGACCTCTAAAGCAGTGCCTATCGTAACGGATAAAGGATTGCTGATCATCAGTATTGCCATTTGTGGTTTTGCCAACTTTAGCAGTGTCGGCATGCAGATCGGCGGAATTGGTGCCCTTGCCCCGGAACGTCGTGCAGATTTAGCCAAACTGGGTGTAAAAGCCTTATTATGTGGAACATTAGCCTCTTACTTATCAGCGTCTATCGCTGGAATTTTAATGTAATATATGTCTGGAAGATATCGTAAGGAAAAAAACTGTTTAAATTGCGGTCATACTGTTGAAGATCATTTCTGTCCGCATTGCGGACAGGAAAACATCATCGTAGAAGAAGATGCTTTACACATGATCGTTCATGCGACAGCCGATTATTTTCATTTTGAGTCGAAGTTCTTCGGTACGATAAAACCGCTGTTAGTAAAACCAGGCTGGCTTACACAACAATATGTAGCCGGTAAAAGGGTTTCTTTCATCCACCCGATCCGCTTATATATTTTTGTGAGTATTGTTTTCTTTCTGGTCATCCTTAGTGGTGGGCATAAAGCAGAGAAGCATATAAAAGAGGCTCCGGAAGCAAAGACGGAAAAACAGAAAAAAGACAGCCTTCCAAAAGATGGCCTGACGATATTTAAAGAAGGCATGTCCCGTGTGCCAATGCCCGGAAAACTGAGGGACAGCGTCATTAGCAACATCAACAAAAACGCAGGTAACCGCGAGAAAGAAAAAGAATCTGACATCGCATACTTTGACATCGACGACATGGTTCGCTCCAACGAATTTGCCACTCCTGAGGAATATGACAAGTATCAGAAAACCTTACCTAAAGAAAAAAGGGATGGTTTCATTGAGAACTATTTCAAAAAAAGAGGAATAGAGCTTCAGGATTATCCCGGAGATGTTGGTAAAAAGATGGTAGAAGATTTTGTTCATAACCTTCCAAAGATGATGTTCCTGCTGCTTCCTTTGTTTGCAATCCTTTTAAAATTGGTATACATCCGTAAAAAGAAGTATTATTATGAACACCTGATTTACTCCTTTCACCTTCATTCCGCCTTATTCCTGAGTGTATTGATCACCTTGTTACTGAGCTGGGTCACAGGCTTCCTGTTTGATTCCGGTCTATTCTTTCAATGGGTATGTTTCTTTTACATCATGTGGTACATCTACAGGTCTTTACGCACTTTTTATGGAAGTAAACGCTGGGTAACTGCATTTAAGATCTTCTTCCTTTTTATTGGGTACACCATCCTGGTAAGCATCACCTCCCTGATCGGAATTGCCTTATCAGTAGTACTGATGTAAGAAAATCAAAATATTAGTTATAAAAAAACCGCTGACCATATTGATCAGCGGTTTTTTTGTGCTCCTGAATCAGGAGACTATCTGTTTTTAATATCTGTAAAGTCTCTGTTGGTATGACCTACATAGATCTGACGTGGACGACCGATAGGTTCTTTGTTCTCATGCATCTCTTTCCATTGTGCAATCCATCCCGGTAAGCGGCCTAAGGCAAACAATACCGTGAACATATCTGTAGGGAAGCCTAAAGCTCTGTAAATGATTCCTGAGTAGAAATCTACGTTAGGATACAGTTTACGTTCTACAAAATAAGAATCGTTTAATGCAGCTTCTTCCAGTTTCTTGGCAATTTCTAGAACAGGATCATTGATGCCTAATTTCTCCAGGATTTCATCACATGCTTTTTTGATGATTTTAGCTCTTGGATCAAAGTTTTTGTAAACCCTGTGGCCAAAGCCCATCATACGGAAAGGATCGTTTTTATCTTTTGCTTTGTTGATCCATTTTTCTGTATCTCCACCATCTTCTTTAATTCTTTCCAGCATCTCGATCACCGCCTGGTTTGCACCACCGTGAAGCGGGCCCCATAATGCAGCGATACCAGCAGATACAGAAGCATAAAGGTTACAGTCTGATGAACCTACCATTCTTACTGTCGAAGCAGAGCAGTTCTGCTCATGATCAGCATGAAGGATCAATAAAGTGTTCATTGCTTTTACCACTACCGGATCAATTTCCACCTCTTCAGTACGCTGACCGAAGATCATGTTTAAGAAATTGCTTACGTAATCGTATTTATTTTTAGGATAGATCAGCGGATGACCTAAAGATTTTTTATAAATGAAAGATACGATGGTCGGGAACTTTGCCAGTAATTTGATCATGGTCAGGTCCATCGTTTCCGGATCAGAGTTTGCATTTAAAGATTCCGGATAGAAGGTAGACAATGAGCACACCAAAGATGCCAGTTGTGCCATTGGATGAGATTTCGAAGGATATCCATCCAAAAACTTCTTCATGTCTTCATGAATCAGTGTATGACGGCTGATCGAAGCCTGAAAATCATCCAGTTGTTTTTGATTGGGTAAATCGCCATATATAAGCAGGTAGGCCACTTCCAGGAAAGTTGATTTTTCTGCAAGCTCCTCGATTGGATAACCGCGGTATTTTAAAATTCCCTGTTCACCGTCTAAAAAGGTAATTGCACTTTTCGTGGATCCCGTGTTCTTGTAACCCAGGTCTAAGGTAATGTAACCTGTTAAATCTCTAAGCTTTGAAATATCTATAGACTTCTCCCCTTCGGTACCTGTAATAACGGGAAATTCATAGACTTTTCCGTCAATCTTAATTTCTGCAATATCTGACATATATATATCTTAAATTTATAATAAACAAAACTAGCTAATCCTTTTTGATTAGCATTTAATCAGCTATAACAAAGCTGTTAAATAATTATTAAATGTGAGTCAAATCCAAGTAAGAATCCGAGATTCTATTTGGCGGGTTTAAGTTCTTCAAGAACAGCACCACACTCCATCATTTCATCCCCATAATATGGATTCTGGATTTTCTTTTCTGAAGCCAGCCAATCGCCTCCATCTCCGTTATTTGCCATTGGGCAATGTTGAACGTAAATAGATCCTTTTTCGATGTCCGCATGTTTAAACATGGCGATCAGATCGGCACTAAGGGCAGTAAAGTCTTTTCTTTGGGCAGCAAGATCTTTGGCACCTGCGATTTTTTCTGCAGTAAGGGCAGTATTCTCACATCCTTTATGCGCGGATAGCTTTGTTTTCAGCTCAGCCGCTGTTTTCTTTGCATCTTCAAACTTGGAGCTGACGAGTGCATTCTTTAAAGAGAGGTAACCATTGTAAATGGCCTGTACATTGGCATCTTTTAACTGAACACTAACTGTTGCAGTTTCTGTTTCTTTGCTTGTAGCAGTACTGTCAGCACTTAAAGCCACTTTTTGGTTAGTGTTTGTACAGGATGTAGCAATCATAATTGCCGCTACAGCGAGGTATCTTTTCATATAAGTGTATTAGTTTTTATGAATAACAGATCTATGATATTCTGTTTTTTGGTTAAATTACCATTTTAAATTTAAATAAGTAAAAAAGCCCCCGAAAAAATCGGAGGCTTAGTGTAATTAAGTCTTTTACAGACCTATAATTTAAAGCCATAAGCCACACGTAATGCGACCTGACCAGTGTTCAGACCGTCCTTAGGCAAACCTTCATACTTTACACCAAGATCAAGGCCATTACTCCATGCATAACCTATTGCTGGAGAATAAAGGAAGGAAGTTCCTGAGTTTTTGGTCACCCCAAAGGCGGCACCGACCTCCCCCATACCATAAAGACCAGATCCACTGGGATCAAAAAATACTTTGATACCAGCTTTCAATGGAATATATCCATAATCAGGGATATCTATATTGTTAATTGTTTTGCCAATAAAATGGGTATAACCTGTTGTTACAGGAATAGACACTTGTTTGGAAACGTCAAATTGCATTCTTGCATCGGCACCAATTGCGAAACTGTAACCATCGCTGGTTGGAATACCTAAATTAACACCTACACCAAGTTTTTGCGCATTAACATCCGTACTTAAAAATAAGGCTACTGCAGCTACTGCTGAAGCCATAAAGGTGGTAGACTTTTTCATACCATAGCCTTTGCAAAATGCATGCCACCCACCCATTTACGCCCTTTAAACGGCCTTATGCTGCATATAGGCATCCAGCACCTGCGCAAATAACTGATCGGGATCCTGATCAGTATCGAACCAGTGAATGTCCACCCCATCCTTTTCCATCTTCCTGAAAAAGGTCATCTGGCGTTTTGCAAACTGGCATATCGCTGTTCCAAGTTGCAATTTCAGTTCTGCCTCATTTAAGGTTCCCGACAGATAAGCGACGATAAACTTATACTCCAGTCCATAAAAAGTAAGCACTTCCGGATCTACTCCTTTTTCCAGAAGCCCTTTTACTTCCTCCACCATCCCCTCTTTCAGCCGGTCGTCCAGCCTGCGAAGGATCTTTTTTCTGCGAAGACCGACTTCAGAAGTAAGCCCAACGACAAAAGGTTGGATCGATGGCCTTTTGACCGCAACCAGTTCATGATGACTTAAATATTCTGCGATCTCTATTGCCCTGATCAGTCTCTTAAAAGAAGACAGGTCCGCATGACGGGTCAATTCAGGAGGATAAGTTTTTAGCAGGGTTCTTAATCCTTCAATATCTTTTAACCTTAATTCTGCCCGAAGGGCTTCATTTACGGGAATTGCCGTATACTCATGGTCCTGGAAAATGCTGTGCATGTACATTCCTGTCCCCCCACATAGGATGGGCAGGATTTTTTTTGCAGTCAGCGTTTCAAAAATCTGGTAAAAATCTTCTTTGAATTCATTGACATTATACTTGCCACCAGCTTCCCTGATGTTGATGAGGTGATAAGGTATCTGTTTGCCGTTGATCTGGTATTCCTCCAGGTCTTTTCCTGTACCAATGTCCATATCTTTGAACACCTGCCTGCTGTCGGCACTGATCAGTTCGCCCTGAAGCGCATCGGCCAGCCTTACCGCCAGTTTCGTTTTTCCGGAAGCTGTTGGGCCTAATACGACCAATAGTGGGTGCTGCTGCTCCATTTATAAGTATAAGATGTATTTTAAGTTTCCGGTATTGAAGACCCGGACGTAATCATTTTCTAAAAGATATTGTTGTTGTTCCTGCAAACTGAGTTCTTTTAAATCAGCTTGCAAAGCAGCCGGTAACCGATGACTAAAACTTCTTTTAAAGTCTTTTCTATTTAACCAGATGGCCACAGCCGGAGATTCCTTCACGAGCTTAAAACCGGATAAATCATAGGCATTACCCAAAGACCAGTCTTTATCGGCATAGCTCATGAGGTCGTTCGGTTGCACCAGGTTGATAAAATGCTTTAACAATTTACTGAAGCCTCCGGTAACGGTAAACCCAATGAGGCTCGCAAAACGGATCAGTTCGTAAGAACGGTAATCCGGAGCAATCCTGTTCATCGGCCTGCCCCCGCTAAATAAAGCCACTGCAACCATCTCCCCATCGATGCTCAGCGCAAATTTATATTTAGCTTTCGCTGATGCCTGTAAATGGTTCTCTTTTAAAAAGTCATCGGCCTCTGCCTGATTGATCACCAGGACTTTTGCTTTGCGCCCATGAAGGGTTTTATTTAAGCCCAGGATAGAGCCTATCCTGCCCAGGACCTGCATACTCCTGGTTTTCCAGATGTCTTCCCATAAATGAACGAGGTAAATGTTTTTCTTTTGATAATCTGCCTGAAGACGGATCAGGTTTTCCGGATCAACCTCAGTTTGTAAAGATACCATATTGATGACCACCTGTCCTTTATCCAGTAAAATCAAGGAAGACTGCTCTTCTTTAAAGGCAATGTCTTCTTTACAGGCAATGCCCCTTTCCTTTAATGCGGCAATAAAATCTAATTGCCATTCTGTTGTTATGCTACCCAATCCTTTTCCTTATATAATCTATACCCCTCGGCCAATGCACTTTCAATCATCGACAGGAGTTCTTCATCCAGCTGTTTGATATGAAAGCAGGACTTTCCTTTTAACAATTTCAACAGTTTCGGATCAAAAACAGCCTTCATCTCCGGCTCGGCATACACCGGCATATAATAAAACCCTACATGGTTCTTTTGAATCACCACACTGGCAAAAAACACTTCTGTTCTTTTCCGGCCCTCAATCACTACATTCTTATCACTCCACAATTCATATACAGTTTCACTATTTACGCGGTTACTGAACCCTAAGGTAGCGTAAGGCTGTAATGCAGCCCTGATCGTTTGAAATATTTCTACAAAATCTGTTTTCATGAGCATAAGGTTTATTTCAATAACAGGTTTTCTCAGATATTGTTTATCACTCCTCAACAGAAAAATAAAATCAGGGCAGCCCATGAAGCAACAGGTAAAAATACAGAAAATAAGGGAAAGATAAAGATAGCATAGCGCAGCCTCCTTCGGTCCTCCTTCGATCACAACAGTTAACTGGAACGTCCCCCGGATGTATCCGGAACGTACCTGAAACGTCTAAACATCCCCCAGGACGTTCCTGGTATATGTCAGGCATATCCATTGAATGTTACAATTAACTGTTATATAGCAAGGAAGATACCAGGAAAAGACTAATCGAGGTACCATTTCGTGGCCGGATAGGATTTATCCAGAACCAAAGGCTCTCCCAGCATGGGTGTGGTCAGCTGGAACCCTTCTTCTTCCGCTTTCTTAACGGCCCTCATAATGGGTTCATTCCAATCATGAGTCGCCAGTGTAAACTTACCCCAATGTACCGGAAGAAGAACTTTTGCTTTCAGATCTATTGCTGCCTGTACCGTTTGTTCCGGAAACATGTGAATCAGTGGCCAATTTGCATTGTACTGTCCGCATTCCAGAATCGCAAGATCAAAAGGGCCATATTGTTCCCCATCTTCTTTAAAATGGGTATCATACCCTGAATCTCCACCCAAATATAATTTATGCTGAGCGGTTTGCAAAATAAAAGCAGACCATAGCGACTGGTTCCGCTTAAACTTCCTTCCCGAAAAATGACGGGCAGTTCTTGCCAGAAACTTCAGTCCGCTGATCTCCTTTTCTTCACCCCAGGCCAGCTCGGTTATTTTATCTGCAGGAACACCCCAGCGTTCCAGATGTGCACCTACCCCTATAGAGGTGATGAAATGTCTGGTTTTATTTTTTAGCTTCAGAATACTTTGGTAGTCCAGGTGGTCATAATGGTCATGGCTGATCAGGATCAGGTCCAGTTCCGAAAAATCCTCAGCTTTGATAAAGCCTGTACCTTCAAAATTCTTTGTTCCGATAAAAGAGAAAGGGGAAGTTCTGGCACTGAATACCGGATCTACCAGGATCTTAATCCCATCTACCTGCAACAGGTAAGAAGAATGCCCGAACCAGGTAATCTTTATCCCTTCAACCGCCGAAAAATCAGGATTCTGAAAAGGAAGTGCTTTTGCAGGTCTTGCCTTTTTATTTCCTTTGAGCATGCCAAGGATGATGTCCAGGTAACTGACCCCCTCCGGTAATGTTGGCGTTAAGGAGCGGTTCATTAACTCTCCCTCTCCGTAGTTTTGAAGGGTTTTAATTTTAGTCAGCCGTTCCTGCTCCGGCAAACTTCCAAAAACCGGCAGGTTTAGCGTCCATATGCTAAACCCAATCAGTACCACAATAACGATCAGCACATACATAGGTCCTTATATTAAATTTTATGATGCTGCAGGTGTCTCTGCAGGTTTTTCTTCTTTCGGTTCTTCTTTCGGCGGACTTAACTTCGCAGCCAGGCCATTTCCTGCCAGCAACATCTCATGCGTAATCGCCTTGGTATATTCCGTAATCTCTGCTTTAAAATCTGCCACTGAAGCTCCGGAACGGATTTCTTCCAGTCGTTTCTCCCATTGTCCGGTAAGTTCTGCCTGTGCAATTTTCTGGTCTTTTACCACATCGTATACGGCAAGTCCTTTCGGAGTTGGCACAAGATTTCTCTTTTCGCGGAGGATGTACTCTCTGTTGATCAGCGTCTCGATAATAGAAGCCCTTGTTGCCGGAGTTCCCAATCCACTATCCTTCATCGCATAGCGCAATTCCTCATCCTCAATATCCTTTCCTGAGGTTTCCAGTGCTTTCAGCAGGGAGGCTTCATTGTACATCGGTTTTGGCTTGGTCTGTTTTTCCATGAAGGCTTTATTGACCACAGGCAATTCCTCTCCTGCTTTTACCTTAGGTAAAGAAGGGTTTTCCTCATCTTTTTTCTCTTCGTCATTTTCGTTGAAAACCGAACGCCAGCCTGCAGAGCGGATGACCGTTCCGTTGGCTATGAATAAAGAGCCTGATTCTACTGATATTTTGGTGATCTCTTTCACACATTCCTGATGGAAGGCTTCCAGCATCCGCCCCACTACCATATCGTAAATCGCCTGTTTATCCCCACTCAGCTGATAAGCCGATTCGCCTGTAGGCAGAATGGCATGGTGATCCGTTACCTTTTTGGCATTTACGCTTCGTTTGCTCAGCTTTGCAGTACTCAGGAACTCTGCCTGTTTACCAAAATCTTTATGATCCTTTAATTTATCAATCAGGTTGGGTACTCCTGCAAAAACATCATCCCCTATGTACCGGCTCCCGGTACGGGGATAAGTTACCAGCTTACTCTCATACAAGCCCTGTAACAAGCTAAGTGTCTGATCCGCGGTAAAACCCTTGCGTTTATTTGCTTCCTGCTGTAAACTACTTAAATCGTGTAGTAGCGGAGGCGGTTCTTTTCTTGGCTTGGCTTCCACACTGAGGATCTTTCCTCCGTTAGGAAAACCACCGGCCACATCCTGAATCTGATCAAATAAACCCTGTGCTTCTTCTTTATTGTTAAAGTTATTGACAGAAATGGCCTTAAAAAGTTGTCCGTCCTTATCCAGTTGTATCGCCAGCTGGTAATACGTTTGGGGAACAAAATTCTTAATTTCCAGAAAGCGGGAGCAGATCATGGCCAGTGTAGGAGTTTGTACCCTACCCAAAGACAATACAGAGCGATTGCCCGCAGATATGCTCAGGGCCTGTGTCGCATTCATTCCTACCAGCCAGTCGGATTCAGACCTGCAATGTGCCGAGTTAAATAAAGTATCGTAATCTGTGCCCGGTTTAAGGTTGCGGAACCCTTCTTTAATCGCTTCATCAGTCTGGGAAGAGATCCAAAGCCGCTTGAAAGGTTTTTTACATTTCAGGAAATAATAGATATAACGGAAAATCAGTTCACCTTCCCTCCCGGCATCCGTCGCTACAATGATCTCCGTAGCTTCATCAAAGAGCATTTTAATGGTATCCAGTTGTTTTCTTACCCCCGGATCTTCTATCAAACCGTCTTTGGTTTTGATTTTACGGATGGCCAGTTTGAATTTCTTGGGCAGCATCGGCAAATGTTGCCTCCTCCAGCCTATAAAACCGTATTCCTGTGGTGGAGCCAATTGAAGCAAATGCCCGAAAGCCCAGGTAAAAGAATACCCGTTTCCTTCAATATATCCATCTTTTCTTGTTGTAGCACCGAAGACTTTCGCCAACTCACGCCCTACAGAGGGCTTTTCTGCAATTACAATCTTCATAATTATTCAAAAATATCTAAACCAATTTTAAATGTATTACAATGCGCATCCACAATGTCTCTGATGTTTGGAGAATAGCCCCCACCCATACTTACCTGTACCGGTAATCCATTGTCTTTGCAAAACTGCAATACTTTCCTGTCGCGCGCTGCACAACCTTCTTTTGACAAAGCCAGTTTTCCAAGCTTGTCACTTTCCAATACATCTACCCCCGACAGGTAAAACACAAAATCGGGTTGATGTGACAGCAATGTTGGAAGTGTTTCTTCCAGTTTTTTTAAAAACTGCTCATCTGTGACCCCATCTTCCAAAGGAATATCCAGATCGGATGTTTCCTTTCTGAAGGGAAAATTCTTATCCCCATGCATAGAAAACGTAAACACCCTGGGTTCATTATAAAAAATTTCTGCCGTTCCATTTCCCTGATGAACATCTAAATCTATGATTAAGATCCGGGAAGCCAAGCCCTTTTTCAACAAGTAATTTGCGGCAATCGCCTGATCATTCAGCAAACAAAATCCTTCGCCCCAGTTACTCCCTGCATGATGCGTCCCTCCGGCCACATTAAAGGCAATCCCATTGGCTTTCGCATAGACCGCCCCATCAATCGTTCCCTGGGCAATCCTCGTTTCCCTTTCCAGCAATTGTGCCGTTAAGGGGAAGCCAATACGTCTTTGTTCCCTTGGCGGAAGCGTTAAATCTCTCAGTTGCGCCCAGTATCCTTTATCATGACTCCACAGGATCACCTCTTCAGCAACTTCCTCAGGAGCAAATAAGCTGGCTCCTGTGATGACACCTTCATGCATCAGCTGCTCAGGAATCAATTCATACTTGAGCATCGGAAAACGATGCCCTTCAGGCAAAGGATGTGCAAATAAGTGATGCCAGGCAATCTTTACCATTTATTTCAAGATCTCCCCTACGTGTTTTTCGATGTTGTTACAGATCTCATCCACCGGCAAATCATTTGCATCCAGGCCAAAGGGATCCTCAATCTCTTCTGCAATCAGCTCTAAACTCGCCAGTACATACAGGATAAAAGGCACAATCGGAACTACAAAATAACCCAGACTGAACACCCATCCAAAAGGAAGGGTAATCACATAAATGAAAAGAAATTTCTTAATAAAAGCACTGTAAGAATAAGGAATCGGCGTCCGCTTAATACGCTCACATCCACCACAGATATCAGTGAATTGCTGAACATCTGCATTAAGTATAATCAATTGCTCCTGACTGATCTTTCCTGAGGCCTGAAGGTCAAAAATTCTCGTGGAAATGCTCGTGGCCACCTGATTTGGAATGTGCTTTCCCCCATCCACTTCAATCAGCAAACTATTTTTGCCAAAGTACTGTTTCTCTCTTAAATGTTCCTTTAAAGCGAAGGCATATTTCGGAATGGCATAGTCAAAAAACTCATTGTCCTCCTGGCTCATTCTTAAGGCTTTGATCTTGATGGCAAAGTTCCGGCTCACATTGGTCAATGCACCGAGCAACCTGCGGCCTTCCCACCACCTGTCGTAAGAGGTGTTGGTACGGAATACCAGCAACATGGAAATCACAAAGCCCAGCAGGCTATGCATCATTCCAATGTTCTTCACATAAGAACTCTCTGCAAGCTTCAGGTAATTGAGTTCCAGGTAAGCGATCGCACCTGAAAATATAGCCACACTGATCATCAGCGGCCATAGTTTCCTGAAGGTATCGGCCTTGTCGAAATGAAAAATAAAGGTGACCCAGTCTTTGGGATTATAATTGATCATCGTCGTAATTCTTTACTTATTTTAAGCATCAGTTCTGCGCAAAGGAATACATCCTCAAAAGAATTGTACATTGGAACAGGACTTAAGCGGATCACATTCGGTTCCCTCCAGTCGCCAAGCACATTGTGTGCCACCAATTGCTGAAAAACCGCTTTACCATCCTGCTTTGCAATGATGGATACCTGAGCACCACGGTCTTTTTCATCTGCAGGTGTAATGACCTTGAACTGCTCTTCACCTAATGCCGTATTCACTTCATTTATAAGGTAAATCAGGTAAGAAGTTAAAGTTTTACTTTTAGTTCTCAGCGGCTCAATAAATCCTGCTTTTTCAAAATTCAGTAAGGAGGCATGGTATAGTGCCATAGGCATGACCTGTGTACAACTGATCTGCCAGCCATCTGCTCCGGCTTCAGGAATAAATCCTTTTTCCATTTTAAACCGTTGTTGTTCCTGATAGCCCCACCATCCGGCAAAGCGGTTGAGTGTGGTGTCTCCGAAATGTTTGTCATGAACAAAGATCCCACTGATGCCTCCAGGACCCGAGTTCTGGTATTTATAGGAACACCAGCAGGCAAAATCAATGTTCCAATCGTGCAGTTGCAAAGGTACATTTCCTGCTGCATGGGCCAGATCGAAACCAACGATCGCACCTGCAGCATGACCTGCCTTAGTGATCGCTTCCATATCAAACCATTGTCCGGTAAAATAATTCACTCCACCAAACAATACCAGGGCAATTTCTTCCCCATTTGCTGCGATCTCTGCAAGAATATCTTCTGTTCTTAAGGTATATTCCCCTGCTTTCGGGCTCACTTCAATGATGGCTTCTTTCGGATCAAATCCATGAAAACGAACCTGGCTTTCTATGGCATACTGATCTGAAGGAAAGGCTCCGGCTTCCATAATGATTTTGAACCGGCGGCCTGCAGGTTTATAAAAGCTGACCATCAAAAGATGGAGATTTACCGTCAGGGTATTCATCGGACAAACCTCCAATGGAGATGCGCCAACGATGGGTGCCATCAGTTTTTTGAGTTCTTTATGGTAGAACATCCAGGGGCTGCTTCCTTCGAACCAACCTTCCACAGCCAGGTTTTCCCAGTTGCTCAACTGCTGTTCCAGTACTTCACGTGCTGCTTTAGGCTGCAAGCCTAAAGAGTTGCCACATAGATATATAAATGGTTTTCCATTTTGTTGAGGAAACAAGAAATCGTTTCTCCTGTCTGAAAGCGGATCTGCCTGATCCAGGCTTTGCGCAAAAGCTAAAGTGTTCTCAAATTTCATTGTTTCAAATATCAATAAAAAAGGCAGATAAATAAACCTGATGCCCTTTTTGTTATCCACAATCCGGTAAGCAAGACACAAAAAGGGCAGACAATAAAATTGTCTGCCCCTCAATTTAACTTCAATCCAATTGATTATTTGGTTCCCTGCAGGTACACCGACAGTGGAATATATCCTTGTTTATCTTTGAAAACGGCATCCGGAACTTCAATCTTAAAAGTATGGTTTCCGGCAGCCAGCGCCCCAAGGTCAATCACCCGTATCGGAATCACATCACCCGGACACCAGTTGCTCCAGGAAGACCAGTTACTGGCCGACTTGGGTGCGGATCCATAAATGCCATTCCCCTGGGTATTGTAAGTCCGGTAAGGTTCACAAGACTTGCCTCCCGGTTTGTAGCTCAGCTTCTGTACCCCATCAAAATAAACAAAATGATCCCTTCGCACGTATTCCTCTCCTCCTGAGTTTGCTCCATGGTTAGAAGTAATCAGATACAGCTTTGCTGTTTTTAAAGCCTTAGGCACATTAAAAGTGGTTGTTTTTACAGTTTTACCAGCCACATCAGTATTGTCGTAATTATTGAAATATTTATGGAAATACAGAGGAGCAAGATAAACAGAATCCGTTACCGCTGTTCCGGCTGATTTACCGGTAAACTCAATGGTACCATAAAAAGTATCGTTACGGCCTGCACAACCTGCAATCTGTGTATTCGCTGCGTAAGGAACGCCAAATACCATAAACTCCACATAAATATCATAGGTAGCCCGGATCGCCGCATCTTTGAATATCGAAGAGACATTATCGATACTAAACAGATAGGGAACCTGATCCGGTTGCTTGTTCTTATCCATAAATGGCGTAATGAAACGTCCGATCTCCAGGTGCCGTCCTCCGGTCTCGCTATACACAGAATCTTTTTTGACCAGGGCAATACCCACATAACCAATGCGATCATAATTGTCGCAAGCGGCTCTGATGGTTACTTTGAGGTCCATCGAATTTCCAGCACTGTTTAACTGTTCGGTGGATAGCTTTTTGATGTATTTTGAGTTACTGATCCTGGTTACCCCGGCCGGAACCGGTTCAGAAACGGGAGCAGCATATCCGTCGTAAAACAGAATGGCATCAAAAACCTTAAAGGAAGCAGGCACATCTGCTGCAATGGCAGAAGGCTCCGGCGTACCGGCAAAACGTTCGCAACTGCTCAGGACAACAGTTACTGCTAATAACATAAAAAATAGTTTTTTCATTTGGGATGAGTTTAATTTCAAGGCTGCTTTGACCTCAGCCTTAGCACATAAGTAGATTAATATAGAAGGATTGAAGTTAAATTTCCAGACATAGTTCAACCTGAGGCTTCGGTAAAGAAGCCACAAAATTTCAACAATTAAAGTATCGGTTAAATCAATTTAGCATTGATCTCATAAATCCGGCGGGATTCGGGAAAATGTATTTGCATATTTGGTTAGCTTTGTTTTTCAGTATGATAGATAAACTAAAGATAGATTTTACAACACAAAAATCCAAGCCCCAAAAAACGAAAGAAACAAAATGGCATTAAGTTCGGGGTTTACTGACATAGGGGTTCCCCCTGAAGTAATATCTCCAGGGCAACAAAGCATGGTCACCGGCATAATCTACCCCTATCCGCGGGCCTGCCATGACTTCAGAAAACACCTGGCCCGGCATCTCCTCTTCAATCCAGATCTCTTCTCCGCCAAGGTCTTTCGCATTCAGCAGGCGGTCAATCCCCATGGCTTTGGCAAGCGCACCGGGCCCGGCAGTAATATTGGGTTTTAAGACAGACATCCCTCTTCTTTCCAGCATCAGATCCAGACCTTCCAGAGGCTCAAGACCCCGGATCAGCACCGCGTGCGGTGTACCTTTACCCGCCGTCACGACATTAAACAGATGATGGATTCCATAACAGAGATACACGTAAGACAGACCGCCAGTTTCATACATCACCTTAGTTCTGTCGGTATAACGGCCACCATAAGCATGGGATGCTTTATCCTCTACTCCTTTATAAGCTTCGGTTTCGACGATCATTCCAGCAGTTAGCTTTCCATCTATCCGCGTAAACAAACGCTTACCCAGCAAGCGTACTGCCAGCTCATTTACATCCTCATTCTGATAAAAAGAGAAAGGCAGTTTAGGCATCTAACAAATCAATTACTTCCTTCAGATACTTAGCATCAACTTCATCGAAATGAGCAAGATATTCACTATCCACATCCAACACGCCGATCACTTCAGCTCCTTTAAATAAGGGCAGCACAATTTCGGAACGGGATGCTGCAGCACAGGCAATATGTCCTGGAAATTCCTCCACATCAGGCACGATTAAAGTTTCTGCCTGCAACCATGAAGCTCCACAAACCCCTTTTCCTTTTTTAATTCTGGTACAGGCAACGGGTCCCTGAAACGGACCTAAAACCAGCTCTCCATCCTTCACCAGATAAAAACCCACCCAAAACCAGCCAAACTGCTCTTTCAATGCCGCAGCGATATTTGCCAGGTTTGCAATCTGATCCGGCTCTCCGGTAATTAAAGCTTTAATCTGAGGAATCAGGGAACGATACTGCTCCTCTTTACTGGTATCTGTGATAATCTTTAAGTCTTCCGCCATGTCGTATTTCGTTAGCAATTGTAAGCCAAAGATACAAAAGACCAATCCTAAATCTTGCCGAAATTTTATCTAAGTTTGGGGTTTCATAAATAAACACACCATCGAAATGAATAAGAAAACCTTATTATTTACTTCACTATTAGCACTTGGAATCATCCAGTCGGGGCATAAACCCTGGGATGAGGGAATGTTCCCTTTAAGTGAAATTCATAAACTAGACCTGAAGAAAGCAGGCTTAAAGATAGACCAGAATGAAATCTATAATCCTAAAGGCACCAGCCTTGTGGATGCCCTTGTTAACGTAGGCGGATGCACAGGATCTTTTGTCTCAAACGAAGGTCTGATCATCACCAATCACCACTGTGCATTCAGCGCTGTACAACTGGCCAGCACACCAGAACACGATTACCTGACCAATGGTTTTGTGGCTAAATCACATGAACAGGAAATTGAGGCAAAAGGGTTAACCTGCCGCATCACTGACAGTTATGAAGATGTATCAGATAGAGTCCTGGGTGCTGTGGCTCAGATCGAAGATCCGGCTTCCAGACTAAAACTCATCAACGATGCCATGCAAAACATTGCAGAGGAAGCAGAGAAAAAAGATTCGAGCATCAAAGCAGAAGTATCGGAAATGTTCATAGGAAAGACCTATGTATTGTTTCGCTATAAGACCATTCAGGATGTCAGACTGGTATATGTTCCCAACCGTCAGGTCGGCGAATACGGAGGCGAAACTGACAACTGGGTATGGCCACGCCATACCGGAGATTTCTCCTTCATGCGCGCTTACGTGGCAAAAGACGGTTCTCCTGCAAAATACTCAAAAGACAATGTTCCATACACACCTAAGAAATTCTTAAAAGTAAACCCGAATGGAACGAACGAAGAAGATTTTGTCTTCATTTTAGGTTATCCGGGAAAGACTTTCCGCCACCGCCCTGCTGAATTCATCCAGTACCAGCAACAATATGTGCTGCCATATGTATCTGAATTGTACGACTTCCAGAATACCACAATGGAAAATGTAGGAAAGAAAAGCAAAACTACAGAAATCAAACTAGCCACCAGGATCAAAAGAAACGCCAATGTATTGAAGAACTACAGAGGTAAACTTCAGGGATTAAAAGGCATTGATCTCATTTCACAAAAGAAACAGGAAGACGCCTCGCTTGCACAGTTCATCAACAATAACGTCGATGTAAAAGCAAAATACGGCAGCCTGATGACTGATATCGATAATCTATATAAACTCATCAATGGGGATGCGCAGAGAGACTTATGGTTTTCTCAGATCTACAACTCCACCAGCTTATTGTCTGTATCAAAAAACATCAATAATTTCAAAGCAGCACTTGATGCACAACCTGCAGCTCAGAAGCAAGGCTTCTTCGACCAGAATATCAGCGCCCTGAAACAATCATTAAGCAACACTTACGGCGCTTATGAATTAGAGGCAGACCGGAAAATTTTCAAAAGAATGTTAACCGATGCCGCAGCGTTTAACCCCAACCAAAAGGTAAATGCAGTAAACAAGGTGAGCAGTAAAGGAGCAACCAGCAATGCTGTAATCGACCAGTTTATTGAAAACACCCTGGATTTAAGTAAACTTAAAGACGAGTCCTATGTCATGAATACGCTTTTAAAATCACCAAAGGCCATTGCAGACTACAATGACGGCCTGCTCTTATTTGAAAAAGACATCGCCAGACAAATTGCAGAGCTAAAACCGGAAAAAGACCGCAGAGAAGGCTTGCTGAACAAGCTAATGGGTGATTACGTCAATGTAAAAGAGAAATTCAAGAAAAAGGATTTCATCCCTGATGCCAACAGCACTTTACGCCTTACTTACGGCTACGTTAGAGGCTACTGGCCTGCAGATGCCTCTTACATGAGGCCTTATACCACGATTAAAGGCATTCTTGAAAAAGGAACCACCGGAAACCCTGAATTTGACTATCCTGCACAAATCAAGGCCTTATGGGAAGCCAAAGACTTTGGCCCCTATGCAAAAAAGGACCTGAATGATGTTCCGGTATCTTTCCTTTACAATATGGATACTACAGGCGGAAACTCCGGCTCTCCGATCATGAATGCCAAAGGTGAGCTGATTGGTGTCAACTTCGACCGTGCTTATGGAGCCACGATCAATGATTATGCATGGAATGAAAGCTATAGCAGATCAATTGGCGTAGACATCCGTTACGTGTTATGGGTAGCTTCAAAAATCGACAAAGCTGATTTCCTGATCAGGGAAATGGGCGTTAAACTATAATTAAGATCAATTGGAAAAGCCGTCTTTCATCATTTGAAACGACGGCTTTTTATTAAGAAAAAAAACATGAGAGTAATAGCAGAATTACCACACCCGGAATGCAAGATCACTTTGTTCAACATGAACCAAAAGTACATTGTAAAGTTTGAGCAGGGAACCCTTGAACAGAGTTATAAATTATCCGAATTAGACCTGAGTGGAGGAGGGGCAAATGAGATTTTTCAGATGCTGGACGAAGCATTTATTGCCACCGTAGTGGAGCGGTTCAAGAGCATGAGAACCGATTTTTCGGCAGCCTACAACAGACAGCAATATTAGTTGACAGAAGTACACACAACCAACTGTAATACAGATGCTTTACAAAGAAAACAGAATTTTATTCTGTCATAAACAACAAAAAAGAATCTCCTGAAAGCCAGAATCTACAGTTATAGATTAACTGAATTAAAATAACCACACTGAAAACAAGATATTTAACAAATCACACAAAACATTATATGGGGCTTATTTTTCGCCAAATATCATAAAGGTTTTGGGTTTTAAGGAGAAAAAACAGCAGGGAGAGCTGCATAATCAAAACTAACCATTTTCCTTTAAAAAGTTAATATGTACTTTTACACCGGTCATTTTTAATGGTCAGCATTATTAGAACAATCATGAGAACGAACTTACTCTTCATAGCAGCCTCACTCCTACTCGCTTTTTCCGCGTGCAACAAAGTCAGTGAAAGCCTGCAGCGAGACACCATCATCAGACCAGACACCATTCTTTTTGACATCCCTGTGATCACAAATGTAGTGAGCCCCAACGAGAGCATAACTAACCTCGCAACCCAAATAAACCTGGCAGAAAGAATTAATAGTATAGGAGGTTTCGAACTAAAAGACATTGTCAGCATTAAGTTATCCGGTATCACATTGACCCTGTCTGAAAGCACCTTCCTAACTCCGGATGGAAACACTCCGCCTGGATTGAAGGAAACCGTTGGTATTGACCCGGCAAACAACTTTGCAAACATTGGCAGCATGAAGGTAAATGTCACCAGTGGCACTAAAGTAGACAGCCTGGCCAAAGTACTCAATCCCAGTGAGACCAAAAATTCAAAACTAAGCCTTACACCAATCATATCTCCGGATTCATTAAAGGCTTTCGTCAATGCCGGCAACATGAAATACAACGTCATTCTTCAAATGAAAACACCAACAACAGCAGTGATGAAGGCAAAAATGTTCACCAGCTATACCCTTACGTTGCGCAAGTAACATCAAAAGGCATAAGAAAGCCCTGATACCAAACGGCATCAGGGCTTTCTTATGATAAAACAGATAATTTTTATGCCTTTTTCGGAGGAAGCTCAAATGCGATGGCATCATGTTCAAAATGCCCACGGTGCGCACCATCGCAAAAAGGTTTATTTGCCGACAAGCCGCAACGACAGATAGACAATGCGGTCCTCCCCTGTAAACCATATTCATTCCCTTGCGCATCGACAATTTCGAAATCGCCTTCAATCTTCACAGAACCGTTGTTATTTATTGTTAGTTTGGTTTTTGACATGTTTATTTTTTTTTGACAAAAATAGAGATTGAATCTGCAAGCAAAACAGCTCTTTGCAATTTAGATTCATTCACATTAAGGATGCTCAAACCATTTAAACAAAGAATCAATCCCTTTCACATGATTTAAAACTACATCAGAATTGATTATGAACTTAAAATTGCTTATATTTGCATGAAACGGGATATCATTACAACTATTCTCTTACTACTTACTTACTAATCAATCCATTTGATTAGGTTTCAATTTCTCCAGGTTGCTGATCCGTTGCCTCCCGAGAATTAAATTACATTCTAGCCAGATTGATCTATAATGGAATCAACGAAAGCGGGCTATAGAATAGGTAAAACCAGAGGAGAGAGTTATTTTTTAACTAATACATTGAATTTATGGCTAAATCTCAGGCTACCTTCATGAAGAAGCAACTAGAAAAAAACAGGCAGAAGAAAAAAGAAGATAAAGAACAGCGCAAGCAAGAACGTCAGCAGAATTCTACAGGCGGAGATCTGGAAAGCATGATGGCTTATGTGAATGAATTTGGAGAGATCGTATCCACTCCACCTGAAAAAAAATAGATCAACAAGAGAAGCTGCTTTTTAAGCGGCTTTTTTTATGCCCTCCCCATACTGTGTAAATATCACCTCAATACCGGACAACCTGTCCAATTTTACCTCCATTAATCCCCTGAGTACCTTAGGGCGTAAAAACTATTTTACAGAAAAAAAACACCGTAATTCTGTCGCTTTTACAACCGCTGGTTTTAGAAGAAAACTTAGAGAAGCAGCGACACGGCAGCGTAAACAGCTAATAAAAAGACAGTTAACACACATACCATCTTTAAGATTTCATTATTAGACAGTTTTTTTCCATTCAAAGCCCACCTTATTTTAGTAATTTAGAAAAATGTATAATTAGATTATAATGAAACTACTCAAATAAGGAGTGCTATTTGAAATAGCTTAGCTAAAGTTTCTATACTTATCTGTAGAAACCTATAAATAACAAGCATTTTTCATTATTAAAATAACAGTTCGAAGATCATCATTTTCTGATAGCCTTAAGTTGATATGCCAAATGTTCAATTCTCCCCCTTATGTCTATAACACAGTTCACATTAAGCCAAACCGAAGAAGCCACTGTCCAGCAGCTATTTGAAATTGCTGCATTGCAATACCCTGAACTTCAGGCGGTCGTTTTTGAAGAGCAATCGTTAACCTATCATGAACTGAACTTAGCTGCCAGCCATCTGGCAAACCAGATCTTAAACAAAGCAGAAGGGGAAGAAATTATCGGGATCAGTACCACCCGTTCATTAGAAATGGTGATCGCCTTACTGGCGATTCTCAAATCGGGAAAAGCTTACCTCCCACTTGACCCTGCCTATCCCCTGCAGCGTCTTCAACAGATCAGAGACGATTCAGGAGTTAAAACCTGTATTTCATTAACTCAGGAGACAACCTTCTTTGCTCAGCTCGGGCTTCAGCCGCTAAGCTCAGATGAGCGGACTCCATACGATAAAATCACTTCCTTTGTACAAGGCAAGAACGGATGTGTCCTTTATACATCCGGCTCAACAGGTAAACCTAAAGGAGTATGCCTGGGACATCGCAGCCTGGTTAATTTTCTAAACTGGCAAAAAGAACACGCACTTAGCGGAGCAGGTGTCAGATCCTTACAATTTTGTCACCTGAGCTTTGATGCCTCCTTTCAGGAGATCTTTGTTCCCTTAACTACCGGTGGAACAGTTTACCTTATTACAGATGATTACCGCCTGGATGGGGGCCGTTTACTGCAGTTCTTAACCGACCACAGCATCAGTAAGGCTTTTTTCCCTTATGTAACCCTGCAATACCTCACAGAAGCTGCAGTAGCAGAAAAACAGTTCCCTGTTGATCTGAAAGAGGTAACTACCGGCGGAGAACTACTCAAAATAACACCTGCCATCAGGCAATTTTTCGCTGCGATCCCCGACAGTGTACTCCTGAATATTTATGGACCAACAGAAGCGACGGTTTGTGTCACCACACTTCGGCTCTCCGGAGATCCGCAACAATGGGATGCCATCCCTACCATTGGCTCTGAAATGGCCGGAACCAGGATATACCTGCTGAATGATCAGATGGAACTGGCAGAACAGGGTGCATCTGCTGAACTTTGTATCTCCGGTGTTTGCCTGGCAAATGGTTATTTAAATCAGCCGGAGCTGACCGCAGAGAAATTTATGACCTGGAATCACCCTGATCAGGGGCCAATCAGAATTTACAGAACAGGGGATCAGGGCAGATACCTGGACAATGGAGAAATAGAATTTGGAGGAAGGATAGACAGTCAGGTCAAAATCCGCGGAAACCGGGTAGAACCTGGCGAAATCGAAGTTATCCTTCTTCAACAGAAATATATAGAGCAGGCGGTAGTGATCCTGAGAGAAGATCAGCCGGGCAGAAAAAACCTTGTGGCCTATGTGGTAGGCAATAAAGCGCAGTTCAATGCCCTGCTCCTGCGCGATGCCATCAGGGATTCTTTACCCGATTACATGATTCCTTCGAACTTCGTTCATTTGGAAAGTCTCCCTAAAACGGTGAGTGGAAAAGTAGATAAATCTGCTTTACCAAAACCAGATGCAAAACGGCCTGATTTAAACGTACTGTACCGGAAAGCGGGAACTCCTCTTGAGCAGGAGCTTTGCCATTTAATTGCAGACCTGTTGCTTTATGATAAAATAGGTATTGATGATAATTTCTTTGAGCTCGGAGGCAATTCCTTACTGGCGCAAAAAATGGTGTCCCTTATTAAATACCAGTTCAACCTATCCCTTCCGATCACCAAGCTCTATCAGTTTCCAACGGTAGCAGCTATGGCTGGATTCCTGGATAAAAGCAATCAAAAAGCCCGGGAAACAGTGAAAAAACAAGATAGAACAGCAGGTTCAGATGCCATTGCCATCATCAGCATGGCAGGCAGGTTCCCCGGAGCTGAAAACATCTCTTCACTCTGGAAATTGTTGCTGGAAGGGAAAGAGACCACCACGTTCTTCAAGGAGGAAGAATTGGATGAAACCATTGCCCCTGCTTTAAAAAACGACCCTTCTTATGTCAGGGCAAGAGGAATTATAAAAAATGCAGATCAGTTTGATCCCTCATTTTTCGGGATTAACCCCAAATTAGCGGAACTGATGGATCCACAACAAAGGGTATTTCTTGAAATTGCCCGGGAAGCGCTGGAACAAAGTGGCTACCTATCCTCAAAGTCAGGCTCAAAGATTGGTGTTTTTGCCGGAACAGGCAATAATACGTATTACGAATACAACGTTTTGGGACATCCTCAACTCATAGAGAACCAGGGGAAACTTCAGGTACTCACTGTTAATGAAAAAGATTATGTAGCCTCACGTACGGCTTACCATTTAAACCTGAAAGGGCCCGCAGTGAGTGTAAACTCTGCATGCTCGACTTCTTTACTCGCCATTGCGCAAGCCGTAGGCAGCCTACGTTCCGGCCAGTGTGATGCCGCATTAGCTGGTGGGGCAAGTATTACCGCCCCAATCAATAGCGGACATTTGTACCAGGAAGGGAGTATGTTAAGTGCCGACGGACACTGCCGCCCTTTTGATGATGATGCTACAGGTACCGTATTCAGCGATGGAGCAGGTGTGGTACTGCTGAAAAGACTAAATGATGCCATTGCCGACGGCGACCAGATCTATGGAGTGATCAAAGGCATCGGGATCAATAATGATGGTTCAGGAAAAGGGAGTTTTACGGCCCCAAGTACCGAAGGGCAATGCGATGCCATTGTACAGGCCATTCAGGATGCAGGGATTGAAGCTTCCGCAATAAGTTATGTAGAAACTCATGGAACGGGTACTCCTATTGGAGATCCTATAGAATTTGAAGGACTTAAAGAAGCATTCGGAGAACAGGCCAAAACGCAATTTTGTGCGATTGGCTCAGTAAAAAGCAATTTTGGGCATTTGACACAGGCAGCCGGGGTAACCGGGCTGATTAAAACCTGTCTTGCCCTCCATCATAAAAAAATCCCTGCTTCTCTTGGCTATAAACGTCCGAACCGGAATATCGACTTTGCCAACAGTCCTTTTTATGTCAATGATAAATTAAGCGACTGGAACACCGAAGAAAAAAGAATTGCAGGTGTGAGCTCCTTTGGGGTCGGAGGAACAAATGTCCATGTGATTCTGGAAGAATATGAGCAAACACCGCTCCCCTCTGCTCCGTCCCGTTCCCCGGAACTGATCACCTGGTCTGCACAGACAGAGAAAAGCAGGGAAGATTATGCCCTGGCCCTGTCTCACTATGTTAAAGAAAATGAAACTGTAAATCTTTCTGATCTGGGCAGCTCGCTTCGCCGGTCAAGAGAAGATTTCCAGTTCAGGAGGTTTGCTGTAGTCCGTTCCGAAGCAGCACTCCTCTCCCATCTTTCGAATGACAAGCCAGTTCCTGCGGAGGTAAACCACCTGAAGGAAGTGCCACAGGAAATTATATTTACCTTTCCGGGCCAGGGTGCCCAGTATTTAAATATGGCCCATGGCTTGTATCAAAACGAACCTGTTTATAAAAAATCAATAGACCTTTGTGCCAGCATACTGGAACCTATTATTCAACTGGATATCCGGAGCATCATTTTTCCGGAAGTATTGGATGAGAACGCAGATGCACGGTTAAAGGATACGAGATATACACAACCTGCCTTATTTGTAACAGAATATGCACTGGCAAAATTATGGATGCATTGGGGAATTGTCCCAACCTTATTCTGCGGGCACAGTATCGGAGAATATGTGGCGGCTCATTTATCTGGTGTATTTTCTTTGGAAGATGGACTCAGGTTAATTGCAACCAGAGGAGCGATGGTCAGCGAACTTCCTTCGGGATCCATGTTGTCCGTAAGGACAGAAGCCGGCAATTTAGATGGCCTGCTCACCAAAGGGCTTTCCATTGCAGCGATCAATAGTCCAAAACTATGTGTCGTTGCCGGGCCTGATCAGGAGATCGAAGCCTTCTCTGCCCTGTTGGATACCAAAGAGATTGCGAACAAACTGTTGTACACCAGCCACGCCTTCCACTCGGCAATGATGGATCCCATCGTAGCAGATTTTAAAATAGTCGTAGCTGAGGTGACGCTTCATCCTCCCGGAATCCCCATTATATCTACAGTAACCGGAAAAACCCTGACTCCCGAAGAAGCCGTAAATCCGGATTATTGGGCCAGACACCTTAGAAACACGGTAAAGTTTGCTGACGCAATAGAGACCATTCTCAACTACGATCAGCCCCTTTTCCTTGAAGTTGGCCCCGGAACAGTAACCACAACGCTCGTAAAACAGATTGCGGCATTAAGATCAGTTCCGGTAAAAGCCATTGCCAGTCTCTACAACAAGGAAGATGACCATACCGCAATTCTCACTGCCCTTGGACAGTTATGGAACGCAGGCTTAACACCAGACTGGGAGCAATACAACGGCCCTGGAAACCGCAATTTCCTGAGCTTACCAACTTATCAGTTTGACAGAAACAAATATTGGGTTCCTGCTGTTGCAATAAACAACACTTCTACCCTGCTAAACGAAATAAATCCTCCATTGAATAACCGAGACTTTAACCCTCTGATCATGCGAAAAAACAACTTAACCTCAAAAATCAAACAAGTATTAGAAGATGCCTCCGGAATCGAAATGGCAGGCGTTGAATCCGACAGAAACTTCCTTGAAATAGGCCTGGATTCACTATTACTTACCCAGGTTGCCATTTCCTTAAAAAGAGAATTTAATCTGCCCATCACTTTTAGAAAATTAAATGAGGAGTATGCTACCATTGCCGCATTGGTCACTTACCTTGATGAAAACACTCCTCCTGATCCACAGGAAACGGTTGTTCAGCAGGCGAGCATTTCCGTCCCAATCCAGGCGGCCAACTCCTTCCCTATAAACACGGCCCCTGCAAACGACAGTGCATTGGGACTGATTGCCCAGCAACTGGAAATTTTATCCAAACAAGTCATGCTGATGCAAGGCAGCAGCCCTGTACTTAGCCCGGTTGCCACAGCTCCCTTAGCTCAAAAGCAAGCAGCTACCCCGGCACCGGCATTAGATAAAGAACTCAGCTTGCAGGAAAAAGCAGAGATACAAAAACCATTTGGTGCAACGCCAAAAATAGAACGTCATTCTTCAGACCTGAACCCTAAACAACAGGAATTCCTTGGAGAGCTGACCATTCGTTACAATCAAAGAACCGCAAAGAGCAAAGCATATGCTGCAGAGAGCAGGACTTATATGGCCGATCCGCGGGTCGTATCCGGATTTAAGCCTCAGACCAAAGACCTCATCTATCCAATCGTCATCAATAAATCAAGTGGCAGTAAAATGTGGGATCTTGATGGAAACGAATATATTGATGTACTGAATGGCTTTGGTTCAAATATGCTGGGTTATCAGCCTGAGGTGATCAAAAAAGCCATGCATCAGCAAATAGAGAATGGCTATGAAGTAGGACCTCAGCATGAGCTGGCAGCTGAAGTAAGCAAACTGGTTTGTGAGTTTACAGGATTCGACCGTTCTGCATTGTGCAGTACAGGGTCGGAGGCTGTTCTGGGCTGTATCCGTATCGCCAGGACCGTTACCGGACGTTCTTTAATTGTGGCCTTTACAGGTTCGTATCATGGAATCATTGATGAAGTGCTGGTACGCGGCACGAAAAAGTTAAAATCCTTCCCTGCAGCGGCCGGAATTATGCCGGAAGCGGTTCAGAACATCCTGGTATTGGACTATGGAACGGATGAAGCACTGGCCATCATCAAAGAAAGGGCCGATGAAATTGCCGCAGTATTGATTGAACCGATCCAAAGCAGAAGACCTGAGTTTGTGCCGGTAGATTTCTTGAAAGAAGTCAGGGCCATCACTGAAGCATCAGGATCAGCCCTGATCTTTGATGAAGTAATCACCGGGTTCAGAATGCATCCTGGTGGTGCGCAGGCTTTATTTAACGTCCGCGCAGACCTCGCTTCCTATGGAAAGGTGGTAGGTGCAGGAATTCCAATCGGTGTGATTGCAGGAAAGAAAATTTTCATGGATGCCCTTGACGGCGGAACATGGCAATATGGTGATGCCTCCTTCCCGGAAGTTGGGGTCACTTACTTTGCCGGAACATTTGTCCGCCACCCACTCGCCCTGGCATCGGCAAAAGCTTCACTGGACTACATGAAAGAAAAAGGTCCGGGATTACAGCAGAGTTTAAACGATAAAGGCAATTACATTGCCGGCAATCTTAATAAAGAGATAGAAAAGAGAAACCTTCCTTTCTTCGTGGCCAACTATGGCTCGTTATGGAAAGTGAAGTTCAATGAAGAGCTGCCCTATAGTGAACTGATGTTTGCTTTAATGAGGGAGAAAGGAATCCACATCCTGGATGGTTTCCCTTGTTTTATTACTGAAGCAACTTCGGATGCCGATATCGCCAGGATCATCAGCTGCTTTACAGAAAGTATGGATGAGATGATTACTGCAGGTTTTTTTCCATCACCAAAAACCCTGAACACCGGATTTAATCCGGATGCCATTGTCATCAATGCAGATAACCCTCCGGTAAAAGGGGCCCGACTGGGTAAAGATCAGGAAGGTAATCCTGCATGGTTCATCAGCGATCCTGAACAGGAAGGCAAATTCCTTAAAGTTGAAATTAACGCCTAGTCATGACTGAACCAAATTCAATGCTCAGCTTTACAGAGATTAATTTTAATCCTTTTGAGGACCTTAAACAAATTGAAAAAACTGTAGTCATCAATGAATCCCAACGGGAAATCTGGCTTTCCTGCATCATCGGTGGTGATGAGGCCAGTCTGGCTTACAATGAATCGATCTCTTTAGATTTAAAAGGGCCTTTTGATTTTGATCATTTTAAGGCGGCTTTTGAAAAGGTGGTCAGACGACATGAGGCTTTAAGGTCCTCCATTAGTGCAAATGGAGAAAACCTGATCATTTATAAAGACTTCCAGCCGGAACTCTCTCTCGAAGACCTGAGTAAACAGGACAGCATTACTCAAAAAGACCTGCTGGATGAATTTATAAAGGCAGAAATGATCCGTCCTTTTGATTTGCAAAATGGCCCTTTATTAAGAGTCTTTGTTCATAAACTGACGGAACAACACCACTATTTCAGCCTGGTCATTCACCACCTGATTGGAGATGGCTGGTCTTTTGGAATTATCCTCGAGGACCTGAGTAAACTATACAATGCAGCTATAAAAGGTCTGCCACTGGCATTAGACAATGGTCCTCAGATCAGTACCTACGCACAGGAGCAATCAGACTTTCTGCAAACTGAGGAATTTGGTAAAATTGAACAATTCTGGCTGAATCTCTACAAAGACAATGTTCCGGAGCTCGATCTGCCCATTGATTACACCAGACCTGCAACCCGTACTTATAAGGCCAGCCGGACAGATCATCCACTTCCGATCGCATTGATCAATCAATTGAAAGAAAGCGGAGCTAAAGCAGGCAGCAGTCTGGTCAATACCCTGCTCAGTGCTTTTGAAATTTACCTGTATCAGTTAACCGGACAACCTGAAATCGTAGTGGGCCTTCCTACAGCAGGGCAATCGGCAACAGAGAACTTTGAACTGGTAGGACATTGTGTCAACCTCTTACCTTTAAAGAGCCATATTGATCCTTCTATTTCTTTTATTCAATATTTAAAATACCGGAAAACCGCCTTTTTTGATGCATATGAGCATCAGCAACTGAGCTTTGGACAGCTCTTAAAAAAACTAAACGTAAAAAGAGATCAGTCCAGAGTTCCATTGGTACCGGTAGTTTTCAATATAGATATGGGGATGGACAGTGCCGTTTCATTTGAAGGCATTAGTCACCAGCTCATTTCCAATCCAAGAGCTTATGAAACTTTTGAAATCTTCCTGAATGCAACCGGATCAAAGGAGCATTTTACACTGGAATGGACTTACAACACGCAGCTGTTTAAGGATTCCAGTATCAAGGAAATGACAAACTCATTCGAGCGCTTGTTAACCATCCTTGCCAATGATCCTGAAACTGCTTTAAATGATTTATTGCAGCACCATCAGCCGGTAACTGAGCCCAGCTCACTTCCTGCAATGACCTGGCCGGAAAAACAGACCCTGGAATTGTTATATCACGCTGCCGGTCAATATGCAAATAAGACAGCCATTAGTTTTAAAAA
Source organism: Pedobacter caeni (assembly GCF_900129215.1). Classification (GTDB taxonomy): domain Bacteria; phylum Bacteroidota; class Bacteroidia; order Sphingobacteriales; family Sphingobacteriaceae; genus Pedobacter; species Pedobacter caeni. Next base: position 1,564,281 of record NZ_FQUQ01000001.1, read on the forward strand.
TACCCGGCTCACTTATGATGATCTGAACAAAAAATCTAATCAGCTTGCTGCTTTTTTAATAGAACAGGGCATACAAACGGGTGATCTGATCGGTTTGTCCGTAGACCGGTCTATAGAAATGGTGGTCGCCTTGCTTGGTATTATGAAATCCGGAGCGGTATATCTCCCTCTGGATCCTGAATTTCCAAGAGAGCGGATATCATTTATGCTAAAAGACGCATCTGCGAAATTGCTCCTGGCATCAAAACGCCAGAAAGGTAAATACCTGACACCGGCGAAAGAAATTCTTATGGAAGAATTATGGCCACAGCTCGATCAGTATTCACAAGAAGCTCCGGAAAAAATCATTACTGATACCGACCTGTGTTATATCCTCTACACCTCAGGATCTACCGGCAAACCAAAAGGCGTGAAAATCAGTCATGGAAACTTATTGAACTTCCTCAAAAGCATGCAACTGAGACCGGGAATTACAGAAAATGACCGTTTACTCGCAATTACTACCATTTCATTTGACATTGCCGGTCTGGAGCTTTTCCTTCCCCTGATCTCTGGTGCAGAAGTAGTTCTTGCCGATTCAGAATCGGCAAGGGATGGCAGATTGCTGCTCAGCATGATCGAAGAAAAGGGAATCACCATGATGCAGGCTACTCCATCAACCTGGAGAATGATGATTGATTCGGGCTGGGAAAGGCGTTTTGCGCTTAAAGCACTTTCTGGTGGTGAAGCTTTACCTAAAGAATTATCCAGCCTGCTGCTGACAAGAGTTTCAGAACTGTGGAACATGTATGGCCCAACTGAAACCACCATCTGGTCTACACTGAAACAGCTGACAGAAAAAGACAAAGTATTGAGTATTGGTACTGCGATCCATAATACACAAATTTACCTGATGGACGAGAATGGCCGGCCTGTGCCTCCTCATGCCACAGGAGAAATATATATTGGCGGTGACGGCGTTGCCCAGGGTTACCTGAACAGAACGGAGCTCAGTGCCGAAAAATTTGCCGATGACCAGTTTTCGAAAGTCCCGGGTGCAAAATTCTATAAAACAGGAGATATCGGGAAATTATTAGAGAATGGAGAATACCAATGTCTGGGACGTATCGATCAACAGGTGAAGATTCGCGGTCACCGGATAGAACTGGGAGAGATCGAAAATATCATCTCCACACAGGAAGGGGTTAAACAAGCGGTCGTTCTGGCGAGAGGTGAAACTGCTGCAGACAGAAGGCTCATCGCCTATGTCCTTCTGGATCAGGAAGACCATAAGGAAGAAGAGCAGCTGGCCTGGAAAGACAGATGGGATACCCTCTATGATATGGGTACAGCTTCTAAACAGAATATCGCTTTAGCAGATCAAAAACTGGACGACACCTTACTTGAGCATTACGACAACCGGGATGATCTGGCGCTGCAAGCTGCAGAATGGCTCAATGCTTCCGTAGAAAGAATAAAAGAAATTGGTGCAAAAACAATATATGAGATCGGAAGTGGTGCCGGACAACTGTTGTTCGAACTCGCTCCGGAAACAGATTATTATATTGCTACAGATTATGCACAAACGGCGATTCACAGCTTAAATGAAAAGCTAAAAGCCAGGCCGGAGCACTGGGCACACGTAAAAGCAAAAGTAGCTGCTGCTGATGATTTTGAATCCATTGTCCAGCATTCATTTGACCTGATACTGATTCATAGCGTTGCGCAATATTTTCCGAATGCGGAGTACCTGATCCGGGTCATTCAGGAATCGGTAAAATCCGTAAAAACCGGGGGATGTATCTTCATTGGAGATATGCAGGGGAAAAACTCACTGGAAATGTGCCATGCCATGGACCACCTCTCCCACTCTCCGGATTCTGCCACACTGGCCTCTTTTAAGGAGACAGTAAGTAACCGGGTGAGAATTGAGGATGAACTGGTAGCTGATCCTGGATTCTTTTATAAGTTACCAGAACTAATCCCGGAAATTACAGGTGTAAATATACAGCTCCGCAAAGGAAAGGCTTTAAATGAAACCACAAAATACCATTATGATGTATGGCTTTATACGGGTACAGCACCGCAAAACGTCAGACCTGAACTTGATTTAGACTGGAAAGACCTCGGTTCAATACCGGCATTAGAAACCATGATGACCGAAAAACCAGGAAAGACCTTTGCCTTAAAAAACATCATAAATGCCAGAACGGCAAAAGACCACCACCTGCTTCAGCTAATGAAAAACGCCGCTCCCGACCTTTCTTTAAAAAGCGTTAAGGCAGAAGTAGAAGAGGTAACAACAGGTGTTCATCCGGATCTTTTCCATGAGCTGGCCCAACGTTTTAACTATCATCCGCACATCAGGTGGACAACCGACGGGACAGATGGACTATTTGAAGTCATATTCCTGCCGGAAAGCTTAGGGCTGGCATTGCCACCTCCTCCCTTTGAAGCTGATCCTCATCAGGACATCCGTCATTTCTCAAGAATCCCTTTTTCAAAAAAAGAAGTGGCCATTCCTGCGAAAACCGTTCAAAAGTGGAAGGAAAATCTCTGGAAAACACTCCCGGCTTATATGGTTCCGGAAGAATTCGTCGCATTAAAGGAGTTTCCTTTAACTCCAAATGCGAAAATAGACAGAAATGCATTCCCAAAACCAAATCCTAAAAAGGCTTCAGCAAATGTTAAGAATGCTTTGCCAGGAACAAAAAATGAGCAGCTGATCTCCAGCATATGGTCAAATGCTCTGGGACTTGAAGATCTCAAAACGGATGACGACTTCTTTGAGCTTGGAGGACACTCCCTTCTGGCAGTAAAGGTAATGGTGGCGATCGAGAAAGAAACCGGAAAACGTCTTCCTTTATCAACTCTTTTTGAAAACTCAACCATTGAGAAATTAGCAAAACAACTCGTTGTAAATCAGCCGGAAGAGAGCTGGGCTTCACTTGTCCCAATCCGTACCACAGGTACAAAAACGCCGCTGTTCCTTATTCATGGCGGGGGACTTAACATTCTCTTGTTTAAATCAATAAGTCAATACCTGAATGACGACCAACCTGTTTATGGCATACAGGCACTGGGACTGAATAAGGCAATGGAAATTCCGACAAGCTTAAAGGAAATTGCAAAAATACATGTCAGTGAAATTATAAAAGCCGATCCGGAAGGTCCTTACTCAATTGCAGGATACTCCCTGGGTGGCTTTATCGCTTTTGAAATTGCAAGGCAGTTGAAGGAAATGGGGAAAGAAATCAAAATGCTGGGAGTAATGGATACCAATGCCACTTCAACCCTGTCCGCAGATGCCTCAAAAGAAGGAATAGGAAAAAAAATACGAAGACAGTTCTGTAAAATTCCATTTATCATAAAATCCTTTATTAAGCACCCTGCTGAAACCATAACTTACCAATCGGGTGTAATCAAGCGAAAATTAAAAGGAGGTTACGATTCAGATCAGGGACTGGAAAATTACGTATTTACCCCTTATGAACTGGAAATCTACAAAGTATACGACAAAATACTGGATGATTATACCTTGATGCCCTTTGATGTGAAGGTGACCCTGTTCAGAGTTGAAAAACGCCTTTATTACCTTGATGATCAGGTTTATTTAGGCTGGGATAAATTTGCACAAAAAGGGGTGGAAATACATTCCGTTCCCGGAGACCATAAAACCTTCCTTTATCCTCCTTACGACAAGAAATTTGCCGGGATTCTCCAGGGGGCGCTTGATCAAAAAATATAAGATAGAAACGATAAAAATGACGCAATCCTTAATTCATGAACAACATTCCTGGTTAGCTTTTTCTAAAGAGCTAACCATAGAGCCCCTGAAAACCTATGTATTCAATATTCAGATCAACCGGAATTATCAGGCTATAAAGGAAATTTATACTCAGGTACTTTCGGAGGAAGAACTGAAGCGATCCCTCCGTTTCTTCCATAAGGAAGACCGCGAACGCTACATTTCCTCTAAATTCTTTCTTAGAACCCTGCTTTCTGAATTTTTAACCCTACCTCCTTCCGCATTGAGGTACCATACTACCGCAAATAAAAAACCAGCGATTGAGGGAATATCCTTTAATGTGAGCCACAGTGGCAACCACATCCTGATCGCAATCGGCCCGGCCCCTGTAGGAATAGACCTGGAACGCATCAACAGGGACTTTAATTTTGAATCTGTATTGGATTCCAGCTTTAGTCAGAAAGAGATCGGTTACATTAAAAATGAAGACTATCTTTTAAATTTCTTTACCCTCTGGACGAGGAAAGAAGCACTGCTTAAAGCATCGGGAGAAGGCCTGACCGATAAACTGGATCTGGTACCTTCTCTTCATCAACTGGTAGAACGAGGGGCATTATCTTTCCAGGTGAACAGTTTTAAAATGGCAGATGATTACGTGTTTAGTCTGGCCTTAGCCGCTGATCAACCGGAACCTGTTTACCTCAGCTATGACCATTCCTAAAACCTGCTGGTCCTATTTTCTTTTTGATTTCTCCCAGGCAGCACTCTGGCTTTTCCTGAAATAACGGACTATGCCTGCAATAACGGCATAGTTCATTACACAAAAATAGTACGGGATAAAGAACGCCTTGATCCTTACATTTCTACTTTCAAAAAACCAGCCTGCAAGACTAAGTATGTAAAAAACAAGTTGTGCAGCAAATAGAACTTTATAAACAACAGGCCCATCCTGGTAGGCTATTCTTCCATTTAAAAAAAATACTAAAATCAGGAGGAAAGGTGTAATTGTCCAACGCAAGACCCGATGACTGATATACTGAAAGGTCAGCACGGGAAAACAAAATGGGTTCGCCGCCTTTTTTAACCGGAATATGGATTGAATTCCCCCTGCAGCAATTCTTATCTTTCTTTTTAACTCCTCTGCAGTATTTGCAGATGCAGTTTCCATTGCATAGGCATTAGGCTCGTAAGCAATTAAAAAACCTTTTTCTGCAATTCTCATGGCAATCATATGGTCGTCAATGATCGTATCAGATTCTACCGGCTGGTATAACCGGGTTCTGATGCTAAACAATTCTCCGGCAGCACCCACATTTGAATACAGCTCATAATCCCATTTTTTTAACAGGGATTCATATTTCCAATAAAAACCCTCACCAGCTGAACTCGCATCCGCGGCCTCCTCCACAAGGATTCTTTTTTCGCCGGCCACTGCGCCCACCTTTTCGTTTCTATAGTGCTTCACCAGCTCTCTGACCGCCACTTTATTTAAAAAAGTATTCGCATCTGTAAATACAATAATTTCTCCTTCAATAAATGGAATTGCCCGCTTTATCGCTGCCATTTTACCTGCACGTATATCTTCATGGAGCAACAGCAAATCCGGATACTGTCCGGCTTTTTCCGCAGTGCGGTCTGTAGAACCATCGGTAATCACGATCAGCTGAATCTTTTCTTTTGGATAGTCGAGACCAAATGTGTTCTCTATTTTTTCGGAAATGATATCCTCTTCATTATAGGCTGCAACGAGAATGGTAACCGAAGGTAATTCTCCCTCAAGAGGCAGTACGTATGCTTTCCTGAAGATTCGTTTTAAACGAACAAGGATAAAGAGTAAAAAACCATACCCGATGAATGTATAAATGATAACGAAAAGGCAAAGCCAGAAAAATACAATCATATATGATCTTTAAATTTTAAATCCTAATTTTTTACTGTTTTTAGCATTGCTGAGGTTCCAGATGATCCCCTTGAATACCCATTTAATCAAATCGTAACGTCCCTTAATCAGATACATCAGCACCTGTTTGCTACAGGCAATGAAGATAAAGTAAATGCTGAACAAAAATATATTCCCGCTTCCGGTATTACGCCTGATAAAAAGCATTCTGTTCCGGGTCATAAAATAGGTTTTGATGTTACTCTCTTTCCCTACACTCATTGACTCTTTATGATAGATTTTGGTTTTACCCGTAAACCAGATCTTTTTACCGGCCTTCCTGAACTTTTCACACCAATCCAGTTCTTCATAATAGAGGAAAAACTCTTCTGCCATCAGGCCTGCTTCTTCCAGATCTTTCCTCCTGCAGATCATTGCTGCCCCATGACAAAACCCGGTCTCCCTGCTATCCAGATCGTACTGTCCTTTGTTCTGTTCCATCGCTCCGATACCTTCGTTCCGGCAGGTCAGGTAATTCATCTCTGTAAAACCGGCATACTGAATGATTTCAGGCTGCTCAAAATACAGAATCAATGGGGAAAGCAAACCAATATCGGGGTTAGCATCCAGTTCAGCAGATAAAGTTTCAATCAGATTACCAGAAATTTCTGTGTCATTGTTCAACAGTAACAAATGCTCCCCCTTAGCTACTTGTATCCCCAGGTTATTGCCCCCGGCAAAACCGAGATTTTTTTCTGAACGAATATAAACCAGCTCAGGGTAGGCTAACCTGTAACTTTCTTCATGATCTTCCCTGCTCCCATTGTCTACCAAAATAACCTCAACATTCTGATCTTTGGTGTTTTCTCTTACGGACTTCAGAAAGTCCAGCGTTACTGCTGGCTGGTTAAAATTTACGGTAATAATTGAACAAAGTTTCATGGGCTGTAAAAGTAACCATTATGTCTTGATAATTTTCAAGATTTTCTTCGCTATTTGCCCTCTTAAGTATCTTATATGCAAGAAATTCTATCAACAAGGCTGCTTGAAAAACGATCATTTATTTAAAGAAGGTGAAAGTGTCATTCTAAGGAAATAATCCCCTAATTATAGTTAAAAATAGGCAGGAAACAGGGCACAATTATAGAATTTTTAATACATTGTACCATCAGTAAATCATTTCTGTTTTTCCAGTGAAAAATATTCAAATATTTCGACGTACATGCGCATTGCCCACCTTATTTTAACTTATACAAATCCAAAACAAACAGAGAGAATGATTAAAAACATGGTCCATGAGGATTTTGATTTTTACATTCATGTGGATAAGAAATTTGATATCAATCCACATTTATTTCTAAAGTCATTACCCAATGTTTATTTTATTAATAATAGAGTTGATGTAAAATGGGCGGGATTTGACACTGTTAAAGCAACATTTGAGTCGATCAAAGAAATAGTTGCGACGGGAATTAAATATGACTTTATCAATCTGTTAAGCGGTCAGGATTATCCGCTACAATCTGCAAATGCGATGGCCGGCTTTTTCAGCGAGAATATGGGTAAGGAATTCATGAGTTTTCGTGACTACAAGAACGACTGGAAAGAAGGACTGATCAGAATGGAGCGGTATTTCCTTTCCAATCACAACTTTAAAGGCAAGAATACAATAGAAAATGCACTCAATTATATCCTGCCTAAAAGAAAGCTCCCCTATCATATGCACCCGTATGGAAAATCAATGTTTTGGATGTTGAGCCCTGAAGCGGCAATGTATGTAGTCAATAAAGTAGAGGGAGATAAAAAACTATCCAATTTCTTTTCTCTCTGCTGGGGAAGCGATGAGTTTGTCTTCCAAACCATATTGATGAATTCTCCTCTCAAGGATCGGATTGTAAATGACAATTACCGGTATATAGATTGGTCAGGCGGAGGACCAAATCCTAAAGTATTGGATGAGCATGACTTCGAACCGATAGAAAAATCCGGGATGTTGTTTGCAAGAAAACTGGAAATGCTGAAAAGCGCAAAATTAATGAACCTGATCGATACCAAACTTCTAATTTTATATAGCACAATTACATGGCCCATATCATTAATCTAAAGACCTTTAAAGATACCCGGGGAATTCTTACCGTATTAGACAGAGTGGTTGATTTTGAAATCAAACGGTTATTCTATATCTATGCCGTTGATGATTCAGACCGTGGTGGACACAGGCATCACAATACCCATCAGGCAGCGATCTGCATACAAGGATCCTGCAAAATTACAAATAACGATAGCAAAAAGACCGAAATCTTTGAGTTAGACACACCGGATAAATGTTTGATTTTAGAGCCGGAAGACTGGCATGTCATGCATGATTTTTCTCAGGATGCCATTTTACTCGTTTTGGCCTCCACTGCTTTTGATCCCAAAGATTACATTTATGAGCCTTATGCCAATTCCATATGAAAACTTAAAAAGGCTTAATCAGCCTTTTGAAACCTTATTTACGAAAAAATTTGAAGACTTCCTGGCTAAGGGCTGGTACATTCTGGGAGAAGAGGTTTCCTCATTTGAAAAGGAGTTTGCAGCGTATCACCAGGAAAAACATGTTGCCGGTGTTGCAAACGGTCTTGATGCACTTATTCTTTCTTTAAAGTGCTGTAATTTCAAAAAAGGTGATGAAGTAATCGTTCCCTCCAATACTTATATCGCAACCATTCTGGCGATTTTACATTGCGACCTTACCCCTGTATTTGTTGAGCCAGACATCCGGACCTATAACATTGACCCTGAATTGATTCCGGCTGCAATCACCTCCCGGACCGTAGCCATCATGGTGGTTCATTTATATGGACAATGCTGCGAAATGGACCCGATCCTTTCCATTGTGAAAGATCATCAGCTAAAATTGATAGAAGATTGCGCCCAGGCGCATGGGGCAACCTATAAAGGAAAGCTTGCAGGAACTTTCGGAGATTTTGGTGCTTTTAGTTTCTATCCTACAAAAAACCTGGGTGCACTTGGGGATGCCGGAGCCGTGATCTGTCGGGCAGAAGCAGATGATGTTCAGATCAGACAATTCAGAAATTACGGCTCGAAGAAAAAATACCACAATGATGTGGTGGGTTATAATTCCAGGCTGGATGAACTTCAGGCTGCTTTTTTAAGGATCAAACTGCCCCACTTGGATGAGATCAATTCACATAAGAAAAAACTGGCCTCCTTATACCTGGAACATTTGGACGGGCAGTACATCAAACCACTGGTCTTAGCAGATTTTGATCCTGTTTATCATATCTTCAACATCAGACATCCGGAGCGCAACAGGCTCAAAGAATACTTATCTTCACATCAGATCACCACCGAAATTCATTACCCTGTACCTCCTCATGAACAAAAGGCTTTAGCGGCAATGAACCACTTATCTTACCCGGTCTCTACAGAAATTCACCAGACCACACTAAGTCTTCCATGCTCCTATGCCCATACCACAGAAGAGATCATGCAGGTAATCGATGTGTTAAATCAATTTAAGTAAACCCGGCTGCCTATGCATTATTTAATTAAAGAACTTGTTCCCCCGATATTTCATAGCCTTAGATGGTATAGCTTTAAATATGGCTGGAAAGGAAATTATGGGACGTACGAAGAAGCTAAAAAACACTGCAAAGGTTACGACCAGGAACATATCCTTTCGAGGATTGCAGAAACCACTAAAAAGGTAAAAAATAAAGAAGCGGCCTATGAACGTGATGGCATTCTTTACGATCAGGTTGAACTCAATTTCAATTTACTGAATGCGCTTTTACTGGTTTCTGCAAGAAACAACAACAAACTCACCTTGATTGATTTTGGCGGCTCACTTGGCACTTCCTATTATCAGAACATTTCCTACTTATCACATCTGACAGAATTAAACTGGTGTATCATAGAACAACCAAATTATGTGGCTGCAGGAAAAGCATCTTTTGAAAACGAACATGTCCGTTTCTACCCCGATATCGAAGCCTGTATGGCAGATCACCCGGAACCGGATATGTTATTAATTTCAAGCGTCTTACAATACATAGACAAGCCTTACGAGTTATTGAAAAAATTACAATCTGTCGGGATTCCTTATCTGATGCTGGATTTAGTAGGATACAATGACAAAGACACAGACCGCGTCACCATACAACATGTCCCACCGGTATTTTACGGAATTGAGGCCTCCTATCCCTGCACCTTTTTTAACCGGAAGAAACTGGAAAATCAGCTGGAAGAAAATTACAGCCAGCTCTTCAATTTCCTCTCTGAAGACAAAAAATACTACCTGCAGCTTAGGCCATTTAAATACGAAGGCTCATTCTGGGAATTGAAAAACCAGTAAATATCCGCTACACAGACCTTAACTTCCCTGGACAAATACAGGAGTCTCTGAAACCAATATTTTCAGCTTTCCGTTCTGTGTCTTTTTCTGGCGCACTTCCATTTGGTCTGAGCCTGGTTTCAGGTAATATATGGTTGCTGTTTTAGCTCCATTCATATTCAGTTCATAAGCTTCTTTTCTGTCTTTTTCATCAGGCACAACCAAAATATACATTGATTTTTTGCCCATCTGATAGACATCCACTACCGGATCTTCATTTATAGTGCGGCTGTAACGATACTCACCCATTAACTTCCGAACCTGTAAAAGATAATCTGCTGCTGACCTGCGTTTAGCCAATGTAACCAGTCCGGAGGCACCAAATGTTTCACCTGCATTTAATTTGGCATCCTTATCATCAAACATCTGATAGAAAAACACCCTGTCCAGGCCATGTCTTGCATACATTAAAGAAGTACGTAAAATCCAGTCTGCCTGAGTCAATTCCAATGATTTCGATCCTATAGCAATGACTTTCTGTACACTTTTAGGATGAAGGTCATAACCTGTTTCTGTGGTCCATACTTCCATTCCATGCCCCAATTCCCTGGCGAGTTTCACAAATCCATCAGCAATCTCTCCCATATCATTGGTTTCAGGAGCAACACCACGTTTTTTACTTTTAAATTTAGCAAACCAACCTGTATAATCATTGGAATACATGTGGAAGTTGATCACATCAAAACACAAATTGACGCTTCCATCTGGTCGGTACCCTCTGTTCTCCTTGCACCATTCAATCATTTCCCTTACAAATTTGATATCAGGACGGGCTATCCCACCCATCACTACCTTCATCGAAGGATCAGCCGTCTTTACCCCAACATTTTTTCCCATTGTTCCTTTATGCCCATCGTAGAATGCAGACAGGTTTGCGGCATATTGCCGGCCATTCTGCTGAGAGTTTTTCCCAAGCCACCATTTATCCGGTTCATTTCCACATTCTACATACCTGACATAATTAAGTCCGATTTTAACGGTATTCACAAGGTCTGTTGACCATCTTGGTTCTTTATATACCTTAACAAGGCCCGAGTCTATATTTTTATTCGCTCCATATCTGGCGGCAAACTGAAAGCCTAACTTGGCCTGGGCCAGGTATGATGTTGGTTTTTCAGTATCTGATCCATATGGTGCCGGAATGTTTGAAAAAGTTCTTTCCTTTGCCGGATATGTGGCCGATAACCAGGGCGGAGCATTTTGAAAACAGCTCAACACAGGTATTCCTTCTTTTTTAAAACGCTCATACATAACATCGAAATACCAGCCACCACCATTTGTCGGGTTAAAGGTATACTGACCTGGTTTATGTTCCAGCCTTTCCCAATCAATATAATGCCTTACTCCTCCAAATGATTTCGCCAAAGCCATTTTAGGCTCATAAATCCGGCTTCCATCCGCAGGATCTTTGGGATTTTGTAATAAATCCCATTCAAAAGCATTAATCCCGGTAAGGTCTGCCATCTTAGCACCAGATTTAGCTGCTACCGGAAGCGTCTCTGCTATTGATGAGGTATCTGCCTTTGATGAAACAGGAGGATGACTTCCATCTTCATGAATACTGTCGTTTACAATTTCACCAATCTCTGTTTGATGATTAACCTTATCAGAATGACAACCCATTATAAGGGCCGAAGTCACGATTAGAAAATAAAGAGGAAGCGTAAAGAGGTTTTTCATAATTACGATAAGAGTACAATATCATGCCAAAACAAGATAAGCAAGTAATTTCACAAAGACACCTGAAAATTTTCAGGTGTAGCCGGGCTAATTAAGAAAACAAAACCCCAAAACGGGTAAATTTCAACATTATCCCAGCCCCCCTAAGGTCTCATCTGATCCTGAACAAAAAAAACAATATGATATCATTGAATTATACGTTTATTAGTAAAACTATTTACTAGCTAACACCGCCCAACGGGGATTACATTTTAAATTCAATTATGCGCATTGCCCATATCATCATAGCCCATACCAACCCAAATCAGCTCAGTAGATTAATCAACAGATTACAACATCCTGAGGCAGATTTTTACTTACATATAGACCTTAAAGTTGACATTGCTGCTTTTAAATCGCTCCTGGACATACCAAACGTGACTTTTATCAAAAACAGGATCAACTGTAACTGGGGCGGCAACAGCCTGTTCATCGGAATCATCAGCGCATTGAAAGAAGTGCTTTCTCTAAATCAGAACCATGACTATATCAACCTCCTCAGCGGACAGGATTACCCCCTGGTCCCTCCCGGTGAATTTCATGATTACCTTAAAAAAAATGCAGGCACCAGCTTTATTTCCTATGAAACCGCAGCTGATTCTGCCTGGCTAAAAGAGGCGCTGCACAGATATGAAAAATATCACCTCACCGATCTGAACTTTAAATGGAAATATACCCTTCAAAAGATCATGAATGCCGTATTACCCCTAAGAAAGTTTCCCATCAAAGGGCAATTCTATGGAGGCAATAAGGCGACCTGGTGGACCGTAACCACAGCAGCAGCCAGATACGTGGTTGAACAGCTTCAGCAATCAGAAAGGCTGACCCGGTCGTTAAAATACTCCTGGGGAACCGACGAATTTGTCTTCAGCTCTCTCCTGATGAATTCCCCTTTTAAAGATCAGGTACTGAATAATAATTTGCGCTATATTGATTGGTCTGAGGGAAAGGTTAACCCCAAATTACTCCGTATTGCTGATTTTGAAAGCCTTAAACAGTCGGAGATGATGTTTGCCAGAAAATTCGATATGCTTAAAGATGGGGAAATACTTGATAAAATAGACAGCGACTGCCTGGGATGGAGCTAATGCCCAACTGTGGAATACTTTTTGACAGAGGTCTTTCAATTACCACCACACAAATACGCAGTAAACACAGACAGAAATCATGTTAAAACCGAAACAACCAAGTTAGCTATATGAAGTTTAGCAATCCTAAAACCCGGAACCACCTCTCCATAAAAAAAGCCTACCATGTTTTAGAAATTGGGGGTGGCAACTATCCCCATCCGAGAGCGAATGTAGTTGTAGACAAATATGTAGATTCCAATTACCACAGAAGCGGGAATATCAAAGTTTACCCACATCAAAAATTCGTACTTGCTGAGGGGGAGTCTCTTCCTTTCGAAGATCAATCTTTTGATTATATCATTTGCTGCCATGTGCTGGAACATGTAGATGATCCTATTGCCTTTCTGAAAGAACAAACAAGGGTGGCCTCAAGAGGTTATATCGAAACGCCTTCTATTATTGGTGAATATTTAATGCCAAAAGAATCTCACAAATGGCTGATTCAGGAAATAGACGGAAAAATCATCATGTATGATAAAGAGACTATCGGATTTGTGGCCTGGCAGGATTTCGGAAATGTATTTCTGGAATACCTCCCAAAACAATCAGTCGGTTATAAAATCATGCAACGCACCCATAATAACTTAACCAATATGGTTTATGAATGGTCCTCTGAAATTGAAGTACTGGTTAATCCTGAAAGCAGCTATTACAGGGATTTCTTTACAAAACCATGGGATGTAGCTACCTGCAATAAATTATTACACCAAAATTCCTTCAAATCTGAAGCAAAATCCTCTATGGGAGCCATCATCAATATTGTCAAAACGTTTTTCAGCAACAAAGAAAAAAGCTTAAGAGACCCCGTGATTTAAGCCTGGGGCTACTCATAAACCTGCAACTCCTTTATCCGGTATCAACAGATACTACCGGATAAAGGAGTTTTTTTTTAAAGAAATACCAGAATCTACAAACCTGCTCCAGCCCCCTCAACCTTCCGGTTTAAACCAAAAACTGGGGATTTTTTTTCACAAAATACCCCAATTATGCCGTTTTTTTTCACAAAAATTTTGCAAAACGCAGTTTGTAAGTAATATTTTGACTATAATTGCATCGAATTCCAGCTGGATAAACGCTTAACTACCAAAAGGATGACATCATTTTCAGTATTAGAAATATAGGGATTTCGATATTGCTTTGATATTAAAAATTTAATTAAGACAACTTTATGAGATTAAAAATAATCGCGCTCTTATCTTTAACCGCTCTCTTCATTACCTTCTGTTCCTGCAAAAAAAGCGTTATAGGAGTCGAAACTCCCCCGGTAGTTGAAGTTCCTGATCCTCCTGTTGTTACCCCACCAAACCCCGAAGTAAAGCCCGATACCGTTATTGAACTCGGTACTGGTTCCGGTAACCTGACCATCGAAGGAACCAAGTGGTCTTCTATGGGAAATATCCTGATTAAAATAAAAAGCGGCTCTTACTCCAGTATAAATCTCAAAAACCTCAAAATTCCTGAGGGCAAAAGAATGACCATCAAAAACACGGCAGATGGCGTGGTCTATGTGAAAGAAGAAATCAGCCTGACAAATGTAAAAAACCTGACGATTTCAGGTAATGGATCAAAAGATAAATATGGCTTTCAATTGTTAAGCGTTCCTTACAGATGCATCCGCATAAACGACTATTGGGCGGGTGTAGAAATCAGCAGAATGAGGTTTACCAATAATCCTGATTATTGTATTTCCATAGAAAACAGCATTTCCGGAAAAACATATACCAGTTCTGAAGAAAGCAGATCTGACAACATAAAGATCCTTGATTGTGAATTTGACAATGCAGGCACTGTATATTTCGGTGGAGAGATCAATAAAGATACTGGTATTGACAAAGGTTTTGTAAAGGGATTGGAAATTGCCTATTGTGTTTTCAAGAACAGTTCTCCGGGCGATTGTATTAAAGTTGGAAACGTACAGGATTATAACATCCATCACAATACCTTTAATAACATCAATAGTGATTCTCAAATTCATAACGGAATTGTTTTCGTAGCGGGCAATGGTCATGTTCACCATAACAAATGCACCAATCATCAGGGCAATTTTGTAAGGGCATGGATCTATTCCAGAGGAACAGCAACAACCTCAACTGCCTATGACAACATCATTTACAATTCCCGTAAATACTCAGCCTTTGAATATCAGGGCTATGCAAGACACATGTGGTCTGGTAAAACTACTTATTCCAATGCCATCTGTTACAATAACACAGTTGGAAAGATGAATACCAGTCAGGATTGGATTGGTACTGTAATTGACATTTATGATCTGTTTGGTGGTACTATGCAGGTATACAATAATGTAGGAATTAACTTTGCTCATCCTCAGGGATTTGATAAACCAGCCGGACAACAAAGCTATATCAACAACATTCAGGCAAATCAGGCGGTAACAGAGTCCAATAACCTTTACTTCAGCTCCCTTCAGGAAGCAGGAATTATGAACGAATCAGACTTTAAATTAAACGGAAATTCGGCATTGAAATCCAAAGGAAAGAGCCTCAGCTGGTTAACTGATGATTACTACGATACCAAACGTAACAGCAGTACACCTTCTATTGGCGCTGTCGAATAGATCATATCAGGAAATCAAGGGATTAAATCAGCCCAGGAACTTTGCTTTATTGGTCCGGATTAATTCCTTGATTTCCCTGTAACCATACTGATAGATATTCCAGAACGGGAATTTCTCATAATAAGCATTCAATGCAAAATAGCCAATCAGCAAACCGGTCAGCAAGCTGAAAATGGAAGCACCAACAACTCCATAAATACTGTGTGTATAATAAATCGCAATCAGATCGGTAACCGCCACTACGATAAACATGATAAATACTTTAATGAAGTTGATTTTTGGAAGGTGAATCACATCCAGCGTTAACGCAAAAAATCTTTCTGCAGGATAGAGCGCAGCCAGCATCATATAGATGCGAAGTATATTTGGCGCCTCAGTCTGTACATATTTGCCCCCACCCAACAACAAAATTGCATACTCTGCAAAGATAAAGGTCAGAATAATGACGGGTAACATCGCAATGGTAAAAATACCTATGTATTTTTTCATGACCACAATCACCTCCGATTTTTTTCCGCTATTGTAATTTTCAGATAAAGCAGGCATCGCAGTATACACAAAACTCCGCATCGGAATTTCTATGATCTGAGTAAGCTTTGTTCCGGCATTATAAATCGCAAGCGCGGCCGGGCCCAGAAAAAAGTTAATGATAAAGCTATCTGTAGTGCTCAATAAAGTAGAGCTGATACTTGTTCCGACCGTGAATTTCCCAAAATCGAACATTTCTCTTGTCACCTTAGGCGATCTGTGTTTGAACTTTCTAAACTCCGACCAACCCATAATCAAAGCAAGGGAACTGGATAAAAGATTAGAAAGCAGGTAGACAAATATTACCGTAGTGATCTCAATCCTTCCAATGAAGATCAGGATGAGAATAAAGAAAAGGAAAGACCCCTGATTACTGAAATTCAGGATCAACAGGCGGTCATACCTTTGTTTGGCCTGCAACACACAATTGGCCACAAAAAATGGAAGCGACAATACGTAGTTGAGACCAAAGAATTTCAGAAACAAAGTGACACTCTGGTTTTCAACATATAAAGAAGCAAAATATGCCGGAATATTCACCAGAATAAAGACCAGGGTAATACAACCTGCAATGAACCAGGTAGAACCGACCACCTCAATTTTACGCTCATCAGTAGAGCCTGAGTAAAACTTCACTACTGTAGTTGCCAGAAAACCAGACCTTAAGGTGTCGACCAGCAATAATATAGTCAAAAAGAAGCCCCAGACCCCCATATCATGGATGGAAAGCATCCTCAATAATACAGAGATGGTCACCATACCAATAATGGCATTGGTTCCGTTGCTCAGCAGAGATAAGAAATATTTACTTTTAACAATATTAAGTAAGGCTAGTAGTTTTGATTTCATGTATAGGTAAATGTGAAGCCTGGGCTCAATTTGTTTTTTTTCGGGAAATGAAGTTGTACTTAAAGCGTCTGATCTCTTCAGAGATCCTTTTGAAAATTACCGTCATAAAGCTTCCATCCTGCTGTAAAGTACGAACTCCTGTCCATACCCTCGCCTTGTCTGCCTTTACCTGTCGGATTTTTCCGTATTGCATCAGGTCCATGCACAATTGCCCGTCCTCGCCCCGTCTGTTAATGGTGATAAAACCGATTTTCAGACCATAGGATTTGACATAGCCCATACTGATTCCAAAAGTATTGAAATAGGGTTGTTTTGCATGTCTCATCGCTGCTGCGATATCCTTCATCTTTTCCATCATAAAGAGTTTCCATCGTGGAAAGCCGGGTTCACTGATAAATGCATACCGTCCGTATATACAAACCACATCTTTTTGCTGCAGGACTGTAGTCATCTCATCAATCCAGCAATCAGGATAAAAACAATCTGCATCTGCCGTCAGGATATACTTTCCAAGTGCATTCTCCTGCCCTTTTTGTCTGGCAGGCCCTGCTCCCTGTTTCAGTTCAATAAAAGATTTTATATGTAAACGGTCCAGGATCGCCTGGGTTTTATCTGTAGAATTATTGTTAACCACAATAATTTCAAACGGAATGTTTGTCCGCATTTTAGATAAAGTAGCCACACAGCGCAGGATATTTTCCTCTTCATTCCAGGCAATGACCACCACACTAACCAGGGGCTCTTTACTTTGTACCCGATCCAGATCAGTATTGATCTGATCAAAAAGCAAAGGATCAATCTCCCCGTAGCTTTTAAACGAGTACTGGAACTGATCTAACCATTCTGGATTTTTAAAAATATTCATACAACAAGTTATATATTTCCCATTTTTAATTCATTAACTGCATACTCACATGCTCTGGCAGTGAGTGCCATATACGTAAGAGAAGGATTCTGACAAGCCGAAGAGGTCATACAACTCCCATCGGTAATAAACACATTCTTAACAGCATGCATTTGGTTATGTCCATTCAATACAGAGGTTTTTGGATCATGTCCCATCCTTACCGTCCCCATTTCGTGTACAGTTTGCCCTCCGGGTTGATGGTAATTAAATGGCTCGACATCTCTGAATCCGGCTTTCTCCAACATCTCTGCACAGCTATTCTGAATGTCTTCCATCATTTTCTTTTCATTCTCCTTAAAGGAGAAATTGATACTCACCAGAGGTAATCCCCAGGAATCTCTTTGCTCCCGGTTCAGGCTGATCGCATTTTCATAATAAGGCAGGCATTCCCCCCATCCGGCCATCCATATCGTCCAGGGACCAGGTGTAGTGAGCTGCTGTTTAAAATCAGCGCCAAAGCCAGGTAAAACCCTGGACCGGTCTCTCCATTCCATACGCTCGCCATGCCCATGAACTGCATAGCCCCTCTTAAAACCAGTTTTCTCATTCTGCGTTAAGTTACGGTATCTTGGAATAAGAAAACCACAAGGCCGCCTTCCTTTATAATAGGTATCCTGAAATCCATCGTGCACCCCATATGCACCAGCTGAAGAATGATGATCCATCAGGTTATGTCCTACCTGTTCGCTATCGTTTCCGAGTCCTTTTGGAAAGCGGTTAGAAACAGAGTTCAGCAGAATAGCTGCAGTGGCAATGGTAGAGGCATTTAAGAAAATGAGCTTTGCATAAAACTCCATGACTTCATGAGTAACCGTATCAATCACCCGGACTCCGCTGGCCTTTTGCGATTGTTCATCATACATGATTTCTTTTACAATTGAAAACGGCCTGAGGGTTAAGTTACCTGTGGCCATGGCTGCAGGGATAGTGGAACTGTTGCTGCTGAAATAACCACCAAAGGGACATCCCCTGAGGCAAAGATTCCTGTTCATACAAGGGCCACGGTTATCCCATCCCCTGGTCAGGTTTGCAATCCTGGCAATAGTCAGCACCTGATCGTCTTTCTTGATCGTACCTTTTAAGTGTTTTTCAATGCAATTCAGCTCCATCGGGCTGATGTATTTACCATCGGGCAATTGAGGCAGGTTTTCCGCCTGTCCACTTACGCCAATATACGATTCCACATAATCGTACCATTTTTCAAGATCTTTATAACGGATCGGCCAGTCTATGGCGATGCCTTCCTTTTTGTTGGATTCAAAATCAAGATCACTCAACCGGTAGCATTGCCTGCCCCAGGTCAGTGAACGTCCGCCCACCTGATACCCTCTTGACCAGTGAAAGGGTTGTTCCTGAATATATGGATGTTCTTTATCATTGACAAAAAAGTGACGGTCTGCTTCATCTGCAAGGAAACTTCTCAAGGGATTCTCCTGTTGTTCCCTGAGCGAGTTATTGATCCGATATTTAAAATCCCATGGATTATACGTTGCTGTTGGATAATCTTTGATGTGTTCTACATTTCGCCCGCGATCTAACAATAACGTTTTCAACCCTTTCTTGCAGAGCTCCATTGCTGCCCATCCCCCACTAATTCCTGATCCGATTACAATAGCATCAAATTTTTGTCCTTCGCTTTCTTTTGCTGTTAAGTTCATGATCTGTTATTTAGTTGCCCAGGATTTTTGATGTTTCAGTAATGGTATACAAGGTTCATAAGTTATTGGCATATAGTCATAGGCAAGCCCCTTTTTACAACCAATCTCAGAAGTGCAATACCCAATTACGGTAAGCTCTTTCAACTGGTTAAAAAAGGTTCTTCCGAATACTTTAACCCTCACCTTATTGATGAACGGGTGCCAGTTTGAGCTTTTACTCTCGAAGTGCTGCAAGATCGCCACTTTTTCCTGTGACCCGCATTTTTCGAAGGGAAGCCGATATTTTTTATAAGCGAAAGCTTCAACCTCAGTCAACCCTTTAAGAAAGCTGTTCTGCTCCTTGCTATCTTCACAATCCGAAATAAAAAGGACAATAAAGTCTTCTACCTTAGCTGATTTTGCACCCGGAGTATCCGTTTCAGGTATAATTGTTTCAGCGAGTTCTGCTATCAATGCTTTATAAGATGGCAATACCCTTAAATCCGGTTTTTTTTTCAGATCATACCATTCATATCCAATAATAGCTGCAAAGGCAGTCCCCCCGATAAAGAAAATGTTGGCTATAGCCTGCCGCCTTTTCATTTGTATTTGTTCATATTAGCCCCCTAATAATTTAAATTTTCTCCCAGATTTTACTCAGGTTATTATATTTTTTCACCACCCTTGCCGGGTTTCCTACGGCAACTGAATATTCAGGAATATCTTTGGTCACGACACTTCCCGCACCAACTACAGCATGTTTTCCAATGGTTACCCCAGCTGTAATGACACAATTGGCCCCAATCCAGACTTCATCAGCAATGGTGATTTTTTTTGTGATCACCTTTTGTTCGGCCGGAGACAGCTCAATTGATTCATAACCATGATTCAAGCCCGAAATTACAATATTTTGAGCCAGCATCACCTGGTTTCCGATTTCTACCGGACCAATTACCGTACAGCCTATTCCAATAATCGAGCGCTCACCAATCCTGACTGCTCCTACTCCGTTATTTATCGTAGAGAAATCCTCAATAATGCTATGTGCACCAAGTTCGAAATGATTAAATGGAAATACGTCCATCCTGGTTCTCCACCGGATCATTGCCCCCTTCCCTTTTTTGTGCTTAAAAGGATTAATGAATGTCCTCACCCACCACCTCGGCTTGAAGTCGTTGGAAGGAATCAGCATCCAATGTGCTATTTTTTTTAAGAATGGATTTGCCTTTATTTTTTCTGATATAGACATACTAGTGTTTAAATAACATTATTAATGGCTTTATACAGTTCATTCACGCTATTTTCCCAGGTATGGGAACTGGCAACCGATTGCCGGTATGCTGCTCTTTCTTTAGAATTTTCGGCAATTGCCTTTTTTATCAGTGTTACAAATTCTTCCTTATGCTCAGACAAATATACGCAGTCTTTAAAAATGTTCACTGCCTGTGTCAGTGTTGCCACAACCGGCTTCCCTGTCGCTAAATATTCATCGATTTTTCTGGGATAATTTCCAATGGTCACTTCATTGATCAATTGCGGGTTGATACAAACATCAAATGAATTGATATATTTCGGAAGGTGTTCAGGCTTCTGACTTCCCAAAAAATACACATTAGAAAGCCCATGTAACGCACTGCTCCTGAAAACTTCATCCTCAGGACCGACCAGGACAATACTCCAGTCGGGGTTGTGCTGCGCCAGATAAGAAAGAAGGTCTATATCCAATCGGATATGCTGCAATGCACCTACATATCCCACCTTTATTCCTGGCAATTCCATAATTTCAGGGACAACGTCCTGATCACTTAAACCTGAAAAGAGTTCCAGATCACAACCCTGCCCTATATAATGAGAGTTCGCATTGTATTGTTTACAATAATCTGTTAAGTAAGTAGAATTTGCAACACATACATCACTTTTAGCAATCAGCAAAGGTTCAATTCTTGTTCCGTGTTTTTTCCAGTAATCCACCGCCAGCATATAATCCCTGGAATAGTAAACGCTTTGTTCAACAGCAAGCAGCTCCGGAAGATAAAAACTCCTGAACATATCATTATCATTAAACAAGATCACTGTTTTGAAATCCAGTACCTGCATCGCCTTAAGTATGGATCCAGCAAGCAATTTATTATTTCTCTTATTTAAGTAATCAAATATCCCTTCCTGAGAGATCCAGTTTATTGATTCGACCAGAACATCAGGAAAAAGATTCCACAAATTGGTAGAAACGGGGATTAAACCATCTTCCTTACCTTTGATCACATTGCGTCGTTTCATGACCTTAGGATCTTTGGCATTCTTCATTAAAGTAATGCGGTCCAGGGCCTGATTCACATACAAAACCCGATTGTATTTACTCAGTTCAATTGCGATATTCTTGCAATTGCTTCCGATTTCAACGTCCCAGGGCTGCTGGCCTACGATTACAATGTCTCTTCCCCTTATAGTTTCTGTATTCACCTTACTTAAATTAGTTATTTACCTCATGTCTGGTTGCTACCGACCTTTGGTTTGCTTTCTTTGCATAAACCAGAGAAATCACCTGATAAAATATAAACTTTGGAATATTGATCAGCGACTGGTATATCCTTTTATCTGTTGGATACGACATTAGGGCAATAAGAAAGCCAAGTATAAATAACAGGAAAGCAATCAGCCAGCTCAATGCCATAAAAGGGGCAATAAATGCAGTCCCTACCATACACAGAAAAGAAAGAATAAGAAAAATAAACAACGGCGGTCTCAACAATATGATCCCGAATAGAAACTGGTTGATACTCGCATTCTTTATTCCTTTAAACAGAATATCAAAACCGAGTATAAAATATTTAAACCAGGTATTTATCCATCTGGAACGTTGTTTCACCAACTGATCAGAATTGCTGGTTTTTTCATCATACACCACTGCATCCCCGGCAAAAGCAATCCGTTTATTCATTTTCAGAATCTGTGCCTGCAATACTTTGTCAAAACCTGCACCCTGAACATCAAGGCCACTTAGGGCATCTTTATACAAAGAAGTTCTAAAGGCCATTCCGGATCCTGAAAGCGTGGCCGATGAGCCCAATGCAAATAACAGCTTTGCATCGTAAAAGTGATAATAAATATCTCTTGCGGCATCCAGACAGGCAAAGGTAGAATTCAGATTTTTCGCAGCGCGGGTTCCCTGAACAGCATCAAATCCCTGATCAAAATAAACATTCAGTTCATGAATGTATTCCGGATCTACCAGGTTGTCACTATCAATGATCGTTAAAATTTCATGATTTCTTTTAAAATGATCAATCGCGTAAAAATGAGAACGCGTATTACTTGCCAGCACCTGCTCAGGGCGGAGTTGGATCACATTCGGATGGTCAATACCGATGTCTTCGGGTCCGCAGTTGTCCAGCACCACATAAATTAAATAATGGTCATAATTCAATTTTAGCAGGGAAGCAATCACAGCAGGTAAAAGTGTGGTTTGTTCATAAGCAGTAACAATGATCGCATAATCATAAGGTTTACCGCTCATCGCAACTGGTTTAGTTTTTTTTCCAAACAAAAGATAACAGAGGTAGAGTACAACCGGAAGCACCAGATTATACCCAAGCAATGCCTGAAGTAAAGAAGCTATAAATTCCATTTCAATAATATCAGGTTATCGTTATTTAATCTTTTCATCATTCTGATCATTCATCCAGGACCAATATTTTTGTCCTCTGAAAAAGCCATAAATCAAACAAAGCAATCCTGGTATAATAAATATTTCAAAAGGCATGATTACAATTTTAAAATTATACTAAACGGTTATTTCTTTCATTTTCTTTGCAGTAATGGCGGCATCCATTTTTGGGGAAAGATAAATAAATACCAGGGATAAACACACGACAATAGAAGAAGGCATGTTATTAATGATCTCATTTCCATAACTACAGAAGAATACCCCTGCCGCCCCCGACATCAGTGCAATCAGTTTCACCCTCAGTTTATCATCCTTTGTTTTCCAGATGATTCCCGCGCATTTTCCAAACAGGTACATCATCATACAAAACCAGATGACAAACCCTACAATGCCATACATTACCCAAACCTTCACCCAATAACTATCCGGCTCAACTGTAGAAAGAAATTTATCTTTATTGTATTCCTTACCCCATACCCCAATTACGCCAAGGCCTCCTCCAAAGGGTTTCGACTGCAGGTATTCTGCCAGTATCTTTTGATTCATAAACCGGAGGTTCAGCGAAGGATCTTTTGGGTCCAGTGCCGTTCTTAAGCGGTAAACTTCGTAGTAATTATTACCAATGTTCGTGTATTTCAATCCCGCCAGGAACACCATTGCAATCGTTCCTCCAATGATCAGTACTTTAAAATTCTTGCTTAAAAATATCGCCATAAACATTCCAACCACCAATACAAACAAGGCTCCCCTTGTTCCCGAAATGATCATTCCATAGAAGAAAATAAGGGTTAAAATTAAGAATACGATCTTTTTCCAGGGCTTAAAAGGACCGAATGCCAAAGTGATGGCAATAATTACAAACTGCGCCTGGGAAGCTCCAAACTGAGCGGCATCATAAAAGGAGAATATCCTCAGCTTACCCGACACGATGTGCGTAATCGCACCACCATCATCCAGAAACTTCTGATCTCCGGGAGATAAACCAATATGAAGCTGTTTAATTCCATTCAGCGCGCTGACCAGGGCCAGTCCGATGATGATCAGCAAAAATACATTCAGGTCTTTTTCTGTTCTAAAGATCACCAGGCCAATAATCACGATCAGTAAAGGATATAGCGCCACACTTCTGATCTCATGGAACCAACCATTTATACTTGCCCCTGCAGGGTTGATTACCTCAAAAAAACTAATCAGAAACCAAAGGAGAAAAAGCTTGAATAAGTCATTCTGACAATTTGCCCAATCCTTTTTCGCATAAAAAAAAAGAGCAGCAAATAAAGTCAGGATCAGAATCACTTCTATGCCTATTCCATAAGGAATTCCAGGGAGTTCGCGTCCGAGGAAAAACATCATAAAACAGTAAAAAATAAGGGTGATCAGGCCGTTACGGGGATTTTTAAAAACAAATATGGTAAAAACGATCGCCAGACAAACGGCAACTAATACCAGTGGTCCGATGGCTTCGAATTTTATAGTCAGCAGACTCACCAATACCGCAATCAGAATCCCCACCAGCAGGACGATAACTTTATGCTTAACTATAGGAGATGATAAAAAAAACTGCTTCATGCGATTTAAGCGTAAAAATTTATCCAATCAGCAGGTATTAAATACCACCGATTGGATCTTATGGATTCCTGTAAAAATGCGGTGATTAAGCCGCCTCTCCTTTTTTTATCTTATTCGGCCTTGTCTTATTCAAGACCCATCCCACAAAATCAGATTGGCCTTTGATGTACTCAATAAGCTCTTTATCTTCATCGTTAATCACCTGGCCCGCTTCAAAAACAGCGATCTTTTTCTCTGCAAAAAGCAACCATTCTTTAGCAATATTCAACTCCTTCAAGCTGTTCACATCAATGATAATGATATCAAACTCCTTACGAAGCACATCAAAACCTGCTTTCAGGCTTTTAAGGTTCTGAAGTTCCAACAATGAGCTGTTGTTCGTGTTTTTATTCAGTACCGTAATGAGGTCTTCAACCTGAATCTCTCTTTTGATCAAAAAGGTTTCAAAATTCTGACTTGTGGCCAGTTCTTTTGAATTGCTCTTTGCCACCTGAACATCACCACCGATCAGCAACACTTTCTTACCAATCATGGCAAAGGCATAAGCAAGGCTGGAAGCAATAAAGCTTTTCCCCTCCCCTTCGGTAAGACTGGTAATGCCCAGTATTTTACTTTCGTCCTGTCCCATAACTGTACTGATTTCAAAACGCAGGGAACGCAACAGATCCTTATACATATTGAAATTTACATTGTTGCTTTTATCGTTCCAGATGTTCCGGACGGTATGGTCACTTTCGGTTAATAAATTGAGGTTCCCCAATACCGGAGCTCCGGTTGCCGAAGCCAGTTGTTTTGAAGTATGGATGGTATGGTCCAGCAGGAATAAAACCAGCAGTGCAGTAATACAAATGAAGAAACTTGAAATTCCGGCCAGGGCCACATACAATATCCCTTTCGAAGGAAGCGGCAATCCTGGTAATCCGACCTGGGCAATCTGAAGTTTCAAGGCTACATTTTGCTCTGTTCTGGTCTGATTATAGGTGTCCAGTGAAGTCATATAATCTTTCGTGGCCAGTTCGGCATCGCGTTCATAATTCTGAATTCCTGCATCAAAAGGAACCATGGTATTGTATTTACCTTTCAGGACAGCAAGTTCCCTGTCAATAGACTGGATACTTCCTTTCGCCTGACTAACTACGGTTTCCAATGCCAGCTTTTGTTGAATCAAGGCTTGTTTTGAAGCCTGAGGATTGGTTACATTATCATCCGACATTCTGTTGCTCAAACGGTCAATCAGCCTGCTCAAAGAATCCATTTTCAACTTATCCACCATTCTGAACCCACCGTCAATATAAGCATCATTCGCTACTTTTAACTGACCTTTCAGGTTTAATACCGCTTTATTATCTACTCCGGAATTCCCGCCTGAAAAAGCATCACCCCTACCTTTTAACTTAGATTCAATATCTGCAATAGCCCTTTGATTCGATTGGATATCACGTAAAGCCTGTGCTTTACGCTCTTCGTTCTGGGAAATCTGGGTATAGACAATCTCTGATTGTTTATCCAGGTTCAGCACCCCATTTTTCATCTTAAATGCCTTTAACGCAGCATTTTTCTGGTCCATCGCAGATTCTTTCTTTTTCAGTAAAGAATCCAGAAGTTGAATTGAATTAGTCTGGTTAGTGCTTACATCCTGTCCATAGTTATTGATAAATTCAGTAGTAAGTACATTCACCACAAATGAAGAAAGGTTTGGATTTTCTGATACGTAATCCACGTTGATAAAATCACTATTATCAGGTCTGTAAATACTTAGTTTTTTTTCAATATCTTCTTTATGGTATCCCATAGACCCGATGATATCATAAAGTCTGTATTTGCCCTTATTATCATCAACAGCAATCACCTCTTTATTCAGTAATTTCTGTCTGTAAAGTGTGATTACTTCTTTCACACCATCACTGTTAAGGGAATCCAGTTTTTTGCTGTAAGGCTTAAAAGATTCTTTAGGCTTTTCCAGATCATGAAGAATCAGGTTGTAAGAAAGGATGCTCATCACCTTTCTCATTTTTATTCTTTCAATGATATTGGAGAACTGCTGGCTGGTTTTAAAGAAATCGGCACTTTGCGTCCCTGTAGTAGCGACCTGTTTCGACTGATCGATCAGTCCGGTGGCAATCTGTGCTTCTGAACTATATTGCTTCGGGAGATTCTTTACGAGAAAAAAAGTGATTACCGCTGCAACAACGGGTACTGCAATCAGCACCCATTTGTATCTGTATAAAATTTTTAAGAAAGCTTTAATGTCCATTATTGAGTTCTATCAGCAAATATTATTTAACGTCAGCAAGCTTCATTCCAATCATTTCCTCTAACGCATCTTTAGCAGTCAACAGCGCTACTTCAGCTTGAATCTGTGAGGTTTGCGCATTGGTAAAGTTTATTCTGGACTGGTTATAATTGTCCATTGTTGTTTCACCTTTTGCAAATCTGTATTTCAGATTATCAGCAGTATTTTTATTGTCCTGAACACTTTCTGTATAAATTTTCAATTGATTAATCGATTGAATATACGCATAATATCTCTTTTTAACTTCAACTACCAAAGCCAGATCATATTCCTCTGCCTGAGCCTCAGCAATTTTCAATTCTGCTTTCGCTTTTTTTGCAGTGAATGGTTTCTGAAGGAAGGTACCAAGGTTCACATTGATTCCGAATTGAAATCCATTTACGTTATATGGGTTGATGGGATCCAGTACAGATTTTTTTTCAGGTCTGTAAAAATAAGAGCCATTGAAAATATCAAGATAGGACAATTTAGTAATCGGCAATTCAGCTTTAGCCTTTTGAACACCTTGGTCAAAAGCTTTTCTTCTTGGATAGTTTTGTTTTGCCAAAGCAATATATTTTTCCAGATCAGCGTATTTAATGCTGCTGATGATGGATTCCTGGGCATAAGTATCCAGGCTTAAAAGCATTAGAAATGCTATGGTAATTTTTAATAGATTTTTCATAATGAGTGATATCTTTTAATATTAAGATTGTTAATTTTTGGTTGTTTCTTGTTTTATTTGTCTTCCTACACTTCTTCTTTTTGAATTAAAGCAGGTATGGTTTTGAGGATAATTTTCAGATCCAGGAATATGGAATAGTTGGTCGCATAGTAGTTGTCCAGCTCCTTACGTTCGGTTTCTGACATGTCTTTTTTACCACGTTTGCTGATCTGCCATAAACCGGTTAAACCCGCAGGTCCCAGAAATCTTGTAGACCATTCATTTGTGGTTAACTGTTCAGCTTCGTATAATGGCAAAGGTCTGTTTCCTACAAGGGACATATCCCCGATAAAAACATTGATCAGCTGAGGAAGTTCATCTATACTCGTTTTCCTTAAAAAGGAGCCCAGTCTGGTGATGCGCGGGTCATCTTTAAATTTAACAAATGCAGCTTTCCCGTTTTTAGCATCAGACTCATTGGCATACTGATTCATTCCTGCCATAGACTCTACCATCTTGTCAGCGTCACTCCTCATCGAGCGGAATTTATAAAAATCAAATATTTTATATCCGGCTCCCACCCGCTTGCTCTTATAAATCACTGCACCTTTCGATTCCAGCTTGATGAGAATTGCCACTATGATAAAGATCGGAAACAGGAATAAAAGCGCCATTCCGGATGCAACGAGATCAAATGCACGTTTGGTCCAGGGAATCTGATATTCCATATCCACTTTTTGAGCAAGTTCCAATAGTTTCGGTTTAATCAACTTAAATTTAACTAAAAAATTAAGTCTTTCACTGAAGTCTTCCAAAGGAAAAGGATAGGTATAATAGTCATTCACTTTCAGGTCCAGTGCCATCTTTCTCCAGGATTTGTCTTCTTTGATCCCCAACAGAACGATGATCAGTCCTTGTAAGAGCGGATTCTTTTTAATCTCTTTGATTTGATCGAAACAATGCTTATTGTCATCTACCTCAATTAAAATGATATCGGGTAAAGTCAATAGAGACTGCTGATCGAGATACCTTTTAAAATCCTTCGGATCATCCATCTGGTCCACATTGGCATCAAACTCCTCCATGATCACTCCTTTCAAAAGTTTTCCAAAATGCACAATTTTTGCATTTATCTGAGGCCGGTTAATTGTAGAGGTTGTCATTATTTTATGAGTTGAGCGATTTGAGATTTCAGAATTGCGGGATTAAAAGGTTTCTCCAGGTAGCTGTCTATTTTAAAAGGCATCTGCTTCACCTTATCGGCTAAGTCTTCTGCTCCTGACAACAGGATTACCGGGGTATTTCTATAAAAACCGCTTACTTTGAGGTTTCTGATTAATGTGCTTCCATCAAAGTAGGGCATCATCAGATCTGAGATGATCAAATCCGGATCGTTTCCTTCTTCCAGCCAGGCGATGGCTTCGATCCCGCTCTTTTTGATGATCAGGTCATAATCGGCAGCTAAAATGAAACTTAGCAATTTCAGAATACTCAGTTCGTCATCTACAATCAGGATACTTTTTTTATCATCTGGTTTAATTTCCATGTACTCGTTACGCTGATTTTTACTTGAATTCCATAGCAAAAACCTATCCACATAAGGCATATTCCCTATTTTAGGAGCTTTGCTGCCTGTGCTGTTGTTACTGGTTCTTTGTGTAAACATAATACTTTTTCTATTGATCCCCCTTATTCAATTTAATCAGTATAGATTAAACTATTTAATACTGATTTCGAATGTCCTTTTACGCGTTTCCCCCGCATTCCAGTCATTCAGTTCATTAGATACAATCCGGCCAAATGAATCGATCACTACCAGTCTGATCTTTTGTTGTTTTTTTGACAACACCTCAGTCTTCAGGTCAAAATCACCAGCATAGAAAAAAGAGATATCGTTACTTCCTTTATCAATCCCCACATTGAACTCCTTGGTATAAACCTGATAATTAACTTCACAATCATTGCACTCTACTCTCAAAAGACCTTCTCTCTTCAGAATCACATTGGATAAATTATCCAGCGAGGTGTCTTTTTTACAACTGAACAAAGACACCAAAAGAAACAACAATAATGTATATTGAATTCTCATTTTAGGTTGTGGTTACGATTGGATAAAGGAAAAAACCACGCCAATAAGAAAAAAGACAAACTTGGACAAGGGCATCCGGCTTAAAAACAAAGATTAGGGCCAATGAGGACCGCTTTTCCCTTATCATTTAATTTTCAGCTATTCCACAAATGATCTTTTCCGGGTAGTTTATTTACCCAAAACCTACCCCATTGTGGGCATTTTTCTACAATTTACAAAAATGGGAATTGGGGAATTCGATGGCCAAAATTGTGTTTTCAACCATTTATTTATTTCAGTTGACGGAATTGTCCGGCTACCGAACATTTTCTGATTGTTCCGTTCAAAATAAAGCACAGAAATCTATCAATTTGACAAAAGAAGGAAGAGAGATTTTTATGATTTCAAGAGAAAAGCCAGATAAAAAACCTGTATACAGGTTTTTTATCTGGCTTTTCAGAAAAACGGGTAATTTTATAATTAATTCTTCGGCTGTACTCTTCCTGATTTCCTATCCTGGGCTCTACCAATCACATAACCGGTACCAGCACCCACAACTCCACCGATAATTGCACCTCTACCATCTTTTTTGTCAATCAGAATACCTCCCAAAGCTCCTGCCCCGGCACCAATAACGGCACCTTTTGCAGCCTGGCTCCAGCCTTTTTTCTTTGCAGGTACGGCAGCTTCATTATGGGAAGAAGAACTATTGCTGGTTCTTGCCGATGCTGCTTCATTTCTTTCTGCAAGCAAAAGCGTTCTTTTTTCCTGTTTAGCTTTTTCTTCTTTCACGATTGCTACCCTTTCTTTTTCCCGGGCATCTGCTCTTTTAAAACTATCCAATTTCAGACTATCTTTTACGGCAACAATTGCTTGTTGTCTGATCATCGCTTCTTGCTTCGCATTATTTGAACATGCTGATAATATGATCGCCAATGCTGCTACTGAAAATATCTTTTTCATGGGAATTTGTTTTTTGGTGATGATTGACCATAACATTTATTGCGGTTTCTGAGCAATAGGTTTACGATCATTTCATAAAATATATATTTGTTTTACATGGGTATACTGTAAAAATGATGCCAAACTACTCATTTGTCCATCAAAGGAGTATAAGTAACTGGCCCTATTGCATTATGATTATCGTCTTCACCGTCTGGATTTCCAGAAATACGGTCATTGTCTGTATTCAAATGACTATAATAAGAGAAGCTTTCTGAGGACTGATCTGCATCCAGTCCGAGGTTGTCCGGCTCTTCATAAGTCCTCTTTTTAGGTCTTTTCATCTCTTTATCCATTTTATCAGTTTTAAATTTCTACAGGGAAGCTGATCTCTTTACCTTAACAATCTATCTCTAAATAGGTTTTAACAACATTAAATGCCTTTTATTTAAATTGTTTCAAGCCCTGTTTAAACATTTTGATATTAATATTCTATTCATTATTTTCACATCGAAATATATATATAATAATATGCGTACAACAGGAAAAGTTAAATGGTTTAATTCTGCAAAAGGATTTGGATTTATAACTCCAGAAGATGGAGGAAAAGATATTTTCGTACATTTTTCTGCGATTGCAGGAGATTCATTCAGAGAGTTGAATGAAGGAGACAGCGTAGAATTCGAATTGAATGAAGGAAAAAAAGGTCCTGAAGCGTCAAACGTAACAGTTCTTTAGTCTCAATTCAATTTATAAAAGAGGGGTATGTTTAGGCATTACCCCTTTTTTATTGCTTCGCCACCATTCCGGAAATACAAAATAAAATGCCAACAACTCCTCCTACCCCGATCACCACCATCAGCATCCTTGGCTGTGGCTGGTATGGCTTAGAGCTTGCCAAAAATCTAATCGCAGCGGGTTATACCATAAAAGGGTCCAGTACCACAACAGAGAAACTGCAAACACTTTCTGATGCAGGCATTCAACCTTACCTCATCGATTTTCAACAGGACCAGCAACATTACGATCCTGATTTTTTTGAGACAAACCTCTTACTGATCAGCATTCCTCCAAAAAGAAGCAGTCAGGAGCAACATACTTTCTGTCAAAAGATTGCGGGTATCGCCGCTATTGCAGAACAGCATTATGTAAAACAGGTCATATTTATCAGCTCCACAGCTGTGTATGGAGATCATAATATGGAAATCAACAGTTCCAGTCCTGCCTCCCCCGACACCCCATCCGGCAAAGCCATGCTGGAAGCAGAAAAGCTATTGAGCACCCAAAGAAGCTTTACAACCACCATCTTTCGTTTCAGCGGACTAATTGGCCCTGGCAGAAATCCCGGAAGGTTCTTTGCCGGAAAACAAAACATCCCCAACGGACAGGCCCCTGTTAATCTGGTACACCTTAAAGACTGTGTTGGCTTCAGCATGGCAGTCCTCAAAAACCAATCGTTCGGACATATATATAATGTATGTTCACCCGATCATCCCAGCAGACAGGAATTCTATGTTAAAGCCGCTCAGGTTTCCGGCCTTCCGCTTCCTGGCTTTATAGATGAACTACAGCAATGGAAGAGGATATCCAGTGAAAATCCTTCGGCTGATCTTAATTATCAATACCAGATCAGCAATTTTTCAACATGGATGGATGCGGATAAATTATAAAAAATGATAACTTGGCTCCAATAAGGAATACCACAACTATGAAATTGACCATTTGGGGAGCAGCAAGACAGGTAACAGGGAGTATGCATCTGCTGCAATTAGAAGATTATAATATATTGGTTGATTGTGGTCTCGATTATGAGAAAGACACCTATCAGGAAGAGAATCAATATTTTCCTTTTGATCCCTCCGATATTGACGTGGTTATCCTGACCCATGCACACATTGACCATTCCGGGAATTTACCCACTTTAATTAGAATGGGCTTTGAAGGACAAATCCTTTGCACTCCCCCAACAGCAGACCTTACGGAATTGCTCTTACTGGATTCTGTTCAGATTTTCCTCAGCAAGCAACACAAATCAAAATCGAAAGGCCGCCGTGGAAGAGGTTCTGGCACCGGCCCGCAGCCTTTATACCTTCAAAAGCACGTCATGGATACCGTAGAAAGGTTTGTGACCATCGGCTTTCATAGAGATTTTCGTTTAAACGGTAACGTTTCTTTAACATTCATCCCCGTTGGCCATTTGTTGGGAGCAGCAGCAGTAGTGTTGACCGTTCAGGACCAGGGCCGGGAAAAGAAAATTGCGTTTACAGGAGATATCGGAAGAAACAATTATCCGGTACTGGTAAATCCGGAACCTATCCCACAAGTAGATTACCTCGTTTCAGAATCCACTTATGGGGGCAAAATCCACAGCTCGGATGTCAGTCTGGAGCAAAAATTAGTAGAAACCATTAATGAATCCTGTGTTAAATTTCCCGGCCGGTTGATCATTCCGGCTTTTAGTATTGGCCGGACCCAGTCTTTGGTCTATGCCTTAAACCAGATTTTCAGTAAAGGCTTGCTCCCACCGGTTAAAATTTTCGTAGACAGTCCGATGGCAGAAATTGCAACGGACATTTACCGCAGACACCATGATCTGGTAAATGATGAGGCTAAAGAATTCTACAAACAGAAAGGTGATGAATTTGAATTTGAAGAGCTTTCCTATGTAAATGATAAAAAAGAAAGTTTATCCATTTCAAATTACCATGAACCCTGTATCATTATTTCTTCAGCCGGAATGCTCGAAGGCGGAAGAATACAGGACCACCTTTATTATAACATTCAGAACTACTATTGTACGATATTGTTTATTGGGTATTGTGCAAAAGGCACCTTAGGCAACCGTCTTTTACGCGGAGATCCAATCATCAGACTCAGAAACCGCGACCTTATGGTTTATGCAACCATCCAGCAAACAGATCTGTTGAGTGGACATGGTGATCACAACGACCTTGTCAATATGGTGAAACATCAGGACCCCGCACAATTAAAAAGAGTATTTCTCGTTCATGGAGAAGACAAGAGCACCCAAAGCTTGTCGGAAGCCCTCAGCGAAATTGGCTACCAGGTCAGCATTCCGGAAAAGGGAGAAGTCTTTGAGTTATAGTCTTCTTCCCCTCTTTTAACTTTCGATTTCTTTCTAAAAAAAGAGGAATTGTAGCAAATACTATACAAAAAAACACCGCATTTATCAAAAAGGATATATTTTATTAATATCCCGACAAAGACATTAACAAGCTGACTATAAGCTTATTTCAATTTATTTTCCATCAAAAATAGCTTTGGCAAGGTTATTACAAGGAGGTTAGCAGTTCAGCATAAAAACTGGATGCACATATATCTAATTGAAAAAGAAAATGAAATCTAACATTACAAAAGCCGCAATGGTAGTTGCCCTATTGGGAGTATCATCGCAATTATTCGCTCAAGATACAGCGCCTGAAACTACAGGACGCTTTGGAAAAAAAGAATTCCGTACCTGGTCAATCGGTGGACATGCAGGTGTGTTGAGTTCCAACACCATCTTTAATGGCCCGCAACGCGATTTCGAGGCTGCTAAAGAAAGCCTGGGTTATGGTGGTTACATCAAGAAACAAATCTTGCCTTCTTTAGGTTTACAACTTGACGTTTTAGCTGGTAAAGTTAAAGGCTTAAGAGCTTTTGATACTTTTGATGCTAATGACAGACCAGTTTACCATGCAAACACAAGCTTTGAAACAAGCTTAGAATGGTCGGCAGCCTTAAACGCTGTTTACAATGTAGCAAACATCAGCATTAACAGAGAAAATGCAGTTTTAATCCCTTACGTAAAAGCGGGTGTGGGTTATATGTCATCTGGTGCGAGAGTAACTGATGGTGCTATTACTGAGAGCAGAGGTTTCAAAGACGGATATTTTATCCCGGTAGGTGCTGGTTTTAAATTAGGTATCGCCAAAGGTATCAATTTAGACTTTGGTTATGATGTTAACTTTACTAAAACAGCTGAATTTGACGGTTATAACTCTGGTAATGGTAAATTCGATAAATTCTCTTACGGACACGCAGGTTTAGAATTTGCTTTGGGTAGCAAATCAAAACCACAGTTACAAAACTACAGCTCATTGGCTAACTTACGTAACCAAAGTGCAGAAGAAAGTGCTGACCTGAGAAGAGCTTTATCTACAGCAGAGCAAAATGCTAAAAGAGATAAAGAAGCAATGGAAGCTAAATATGCGCAGGAAATGGGTGATGATGATGGTGATGGTGTAGCTAACAAATTTGACAAATGCCCAGGTACTCCTTCTGGAACTATCGTTGACGGTGCAGGTTGTACATTAAAAGCAGCTCCAGCAATTATCAGAGAAAAAATCATCGTTACTGAAGCTGACAAAAAAGTAGTGAACGAAGCGATCAGAGATTTAGAATTTGATTTAGGAAAAGCGACTATCCGTGCTAAATCTTACCCTACATTAAACCGTGTTGCTGCGCTACTAGTAGAGAAAAACTTCAGCTTAAAATTAGCTGGACACACAGATAACACTGGTAAAATGGCTTTAAACTTACGCTTATCGAAAGACAGAGCTGAGGCAATCAAAGCTTATTTAGTATCACAAGGTGCAAATGCTTCACGTATCGAAGCTACAGGTTACGGACCTAACCAACCAATAGCAACTAACAAAACTGCTGCTGGTCGTCAGAAAAACCGTAGAGTTGAATTTAGTTTGTTCTAGTTTAATCAATTAATAATGAAAGGCCGGCAAGAAATTGCTGGCTTTTTTTATGCACTGAAATTCCGGATACCATAAAAACAGAGGAGCTTAATTCAGGAGGAAGTTGAGGAAGATTATGCTGTTATAAAGAATCAGGCTCCCGTTCCGGCAAATCAATTCCCTTTACTTCCATCGCAGTTCCTTCGCTCAGCAAAGAAACCGTCAACGGCATACTTTCTGAATCCACCTGATCAATGGCACTACATACACTGTATTCTTCGATTACATAGTTTGCTTTAAGACGGTACTCATTTGTAGCGAGCAACTGCAGGGTCGAATCGTCAAAGCTGACCGTTCTCACTTTTTCTCGGGAATGGTAGCCCTGAAGCATCAGTTCAATCTGCACAGCGCCAGCATTTAAGGTATCCAGGACCGCAGCAGAAGGATCATTTGACCATAAAGGTTTACTTTCAGGAGTGACAGGAAGAATAACAGAATGTTGCATAATAATCGTTTGTCTAAAGGTAAAAAAAAGACCCGAACAGTATTTCTGTTCAGGTCTTTTAAGGTGATAAAACCTTTAAAATCTATTTTGGTTCTTCTATTGCTTCCTTTTCTTTAGGAACGAAAATCAGTGAGGCAATTACCGACAGTATCAATACCCCTCCTACTATCGCCAGAGAAACCGGAGAAGAGATGTGATAAACTGGTGCAATCACCATTTTTACTCCGATAAACGACAGAATGATTGCCAAGCCATATTTCAGTAAGCTGAACATGTGAATGAAATTGGCCAGAAGGAAATATAAAGCCCTTAAACCCAATATGGCAAAAATGTTGGAAGTATATAAAATCAGCGGATCATCCGGAGCAATCGCGAAAATCGCAGGGATCGAATCAACGGCAAAAATTAAATCTGTGAACTCAATTACTGCTACTACAACCAATAATGGCGTAGCCAGCTTAATACCATTCTCTACAGTAAAGAACTTAGCACCATCAAACTCTTTACTTACTTTAAAGAATTTGTAAACCAGACGTGCACCTGCACTTTGGCTGAAATCTTTCTCTTCATCATCGTCATCACTTGCCACCCATGATTTGATCCCTGCATAAACCAGGAACAGACCGAAAATTGACAAAATCACATTGATCCTTACTACTTCACCAAAAATTGTCATTTCAGGAAGATAAGTCAGGTTAATCAGTCCTACACCGGCAAAAATGAAAATTGCGCGGAACACTAAGGCACCGATAATTCCCCAAAAAAGCACTTTATGGTGCAACTCTTTAGGCACCTTAAAGAATCCAAATACCAGGATAAACACAAAGAGGTTATCTACAGATAAGGCCTTTTCAATCCAGTAAGCCGATTGAAACTGTGTAAATTTCTCAAAACCGGAGGTTGCGTAAATTACACCACTGAAAGCCATGGATAGTGTGATCCATACAATAGACCATATTGCGGCCTCTTTACTGGTTACTGCATGCACCTTTTTATTAAAAACGCCCAAATCTAACAGCAACATCACGAGGATCAGCACTGCGAACCCGATCAGTACACCGGGATGATTAATTAAATTATTATCCATTTTTTACTTTATAGTTTTAATTTACTTGTATTTGCCTTAAAAATGCTAAAAAAGATCGGTTTTAAGCATTGCTTTTAAAATATTTGCCTGCACATCAAAGTTATTCAGATGGTCAAGGAAATTGATATCAGATATTTTCAGGTAGTTCTCTTCTAAAAGATCGATAATTTCTTTAGGAATATAGGATTTAAGTGCTGCTGCACTGCTCTCCAGCTTGTCGTTTTTATAGGAAAGCTCCTGAATGATCTTTTCCTTTTCGCTCAGGTTTGTAGACCAGTCTACCTCTTTCAACACATTCAGATCACAAAACAGGAACAGGTTCCTGCTTGGGAAGAAAAGAAAATGCCGGTCTACATCAATGAACTTATACACTTCAATGATCAATTGCCCGGATTTCAACCCATAGAAAAATTCCGTTTTGAAATCATACTTACACAGCAGGCCCATTAGTTTCTTCTGGATGCTGGCATTAACGTCAATATACATTTCCTTCGGATCATAATCAATCAGCTGACTCAACTGATCCGGACTGATGTTATAGAAGAAATCCTTGGCATACCTGGAACTAAAGGAATTGATGTTCCTTGAAAAGGGGAATTCGGTACTCAGCTCCGACAACACCTGGAATAACTTTCTTAAAGACAAATTGATCTTTAAAGCCTGTTTCTGTTTATCCAGGTTGAAATTCTTGTCGGTAAACACCGTATTGTTCATCCGCTCCATCAATTCCTCATTCAGATGAATTTCGTCATAGAGCAGACTTACATTCTTTTCATTGTTTTTCTTAATCTTTCTGAGCAGCTCAATCACGCTTGAGGTAAACTGAACATGAAAAAGCTCCAGTTTATCAATATCCAGATCTTCATTGTTCTCAAACAGCTGATGGATCACCTGACTGCGCAAGTATATTTTATAGACAGACTCCTCCTCAAAAAACACAGAGAGCAGCTGTAAGCGGCTGATCTCTGTGCGGGATTCCTTTAAAATATAAACACGACGTTCATCCATTGATTAATTTTAATTAACGCGGGTAACGTTTTTCTTCAGTTCTGTTTCCAGAGTTTTTAGTTCTCCATCCAGCACCCTTCTGCTTTGAGCACCTTCTTCATGAATTTTCTTCACCTCATTTAAGGTTTCGATCAATGAATTGGTGGTCATCTTCAAGGTTTCAAGAGACACTACTGTTTTCTCATTTTCTTTAGCTACATCGATACTGTTTTGTTTCAGCATTTCCGCATTCTTCTGTAAAATGGTATTCGTGGTATCCGAAATCTTTTTCTGCATTTCCACATTGGCTTTTTGCCTTTGCAGTGCTACAGCAATCGTCAGCTGATTTTTCCATACCGGAATGGTGGTGGATACAATTGACTGTGCTTTTTCGGCAATAGAAGTATTGTTGTTCTGAACCACACGGATCTGTGCCAGCGACTGCAACATGATAAAGCGGACAATTTTCATATCTGCCAGTCTCTTGTCCAGTCTGCTGATGTAATCCCTTAAATCAGCAATCTCATAATCCTGATAATCTGCAGGTCTGCCTTCCATCTCTGCCAGCTTTATGCCTAACTCGTTATATTTAAGCTGTC
The DNA here is from genome assembly GCF_900129215.1 of Pedobacter caeni. Classification (GTDB taxonomy): domain Bacteria; phylum Bacteroidota; class Bacteroidia; order Sphingobacteriales; family Sphingobacteriaceae; genus Pedobacter; species Pedobacter caeni. Next base: position 1,602,676 of record NZ_FQUQ01000001.1, read on the forward strand.
CGGAGATGATCAGTTCTTCCATTTGATGGATATACGTCACATTGCTATCAAACATCGTTTGAAGCGAGCTGTTGTCTTTAATCGAATTTAAACGTCCTGCTTTGATCTTATTGGTGATCTTGTCAATATTGTTCACCACTACATCGTACTTCTGGAAGAGTTTCTTCACGTCTACCACCAGGTTTTTCAGGAATGGGATTTTTGAAATAAAAGATTTAAAACCACCTTGTTCCAATTCAGAAACATCGATATAATTCAGTTCCGTCAGCAATTCGTTGATTAATCCTCCAACCTCACCACTGTTATAGGTCCGTACAGATGATAAAAAATCATTACTGTATTTCTCCATAGAGTTCTGTGCCTCTACACCGTAATTCAGGATAGAGTTCACATCCGAAGGTTCCAATGATTTACTAATCTCATTGTATTTCCTGGTTTCCTCAGGAGTAATGGTCGTCAGATCAACATTTCCGTCCTTATCCAGTTTTACAGGAGTAAGGTTTTGGGTATTACTTGGGTTTGTTTCCATAATTTAATAAAATGATCATCAACCTTTAGAGCTTATAAATAGCTTTGTGTTACGGTATTTACCGTTTCTTCTAATTTTTTATCTTTTGTAGGCTCTCCGATTGCGTTGAATTTCCATTCTCCGTTTTTCTTGTAGAATACACCCATTACCATAGATACATGGCCGGCAAAGTTCGAACCATTTGCAATGTCGTAAGTTGCAAACACTTCATTTACACGTTTAGGGGTTCCTTCGTAAATGCGGATCGAAGCAAATGGAATCGTTCCGAAATCATGCCCTCTGAAACTGTTTAATACGAAAGCCACATAGTTCACTGCAGGGTTCAGCTGAGCAAAATCCAAAGTGATCACCTCGTTATCCAGACCATCATCACCGCCCATATCACCAGTTAAATCATCACCACTGTGTCTTACTGCGCCATCTTTAGATTTCAAGCTGCCAAAATAAACCACATCCAGCAATTGTTTGCTTTCACTGAATAAGGCACAGCTTGCATCTAAATCCACTGCTTCTTTATTCTTACCAAAACCGAACATGCCTTTTTTCTCAATGGCACCCCAGTTGATTCCTACACAAATATTTTGAAGTTTACTTCCGTTGCTTTTTTCAAGACTGATACGTTGTCCTTTTTGAAGATTGATTGCCATAATTTCTTATTGATATTTGTTTAAATAATCTTGTAAACCACCTTTCATTCCCATTCCTACTGCTTCGAATTTCCATTTGTCTTCACGTTTGTAGATTCTTCCGAATTCCACAGCTGTTTCGATAGAGAAATCTTCTTCCAGTTCATACTTTAGGATCACCTCATTGGTGGAAGCATCAAAAATACGGATAAAAGAGTTTCTTACCTGTCCAAAATTCTGTCTTCTTGCTTCTGCATCATGAATCGTTACCACGATACAAATTTCGGCAACTTTTGAATCAACATTGGTCAGGTCTATTTTGATTTGCTCATCATCGCCATCGCCATCTCCGGTCAGGTTATCGCCAGAATGCTCTACCGCTCCGTCAGGTGATTTCAGGTTATTGTAAAATACAAGGTGTTGATCTGATACTAATTTCTTCTGATCATCTAATATAAAAATAGAGGCATCTAAATCGAATGCGGTTCCTGTAGAAGAGCTATTGGTATCCCATCCCAGACCGATTGAAAATTTAGGGGCATTAATGTTTTCTCTTTGCCCTTTTTGCAAGTTAATCGCCATATTAAATCAATTTATAATTGTTATTATGTATGTAATTCTTTAAATAATTTAAGTTTTCCGAATAGGATTCTATCGTATGGTAGCTGTTGCCCAAAGACAAATCGTACAGACTATTGATAAAATCTGTGCTTTGGCGCTCCAAAAAGATAGAGAAACTATTAAAATCGCAATTTAGGATATATTTAACAATCCGCGTATTAATACAGAAATTTCCTCCCTGAATGATTTCTTCCAGGTCAAATATGGATTTGATCTGATGGTAGTTCAGGTGATTTTCCACATTGGGATGAATGTCTTTGTTCATCAGCTCCGCAAAATAAAGCATGTGGATATCGTTTTTCAATCCGTATTCTTTCACCATTTTCAGGATCATGCGTTCATGACTGCCGGTTATTTTAATGTCATCCAGGAACAGTAAGGTCTTCCCCTCCAGAAAGTCCTTATCGATGTGAAAGGAATCATTTCCGATCAGCGTCATGCGGTCTTCTGCACTCAGCGCCCCATAATCTTCTTTATAAGTAATGGTCCGGTGTACCTTTGCTTCCTGCACGGCCAATCCCCCATGTTCTACCAGCCAGCGGTTCAGTTGCGAAACGAAATAGTTCTTCATCGCAAAAGTCGCCGTTGGAATAAAACAATACGGGCTGGAGATCACTACAATCTGTCCGGTAATGAAATTTTCTGTCAGGTAATACCTGATGAATCCATCCGCCAGGTCTTTACCAAAAGATTTGGCCACCTGTGCATCGCCGAACTTAAACCGGCTGTAATCATCAGGCTCAAAGCCAAAATGATCCGTGTTGTGGATTTTATGTAAGGAATAGGTGTATGGAATCATGAAAGTAAGTTTGAAATAGATAGATGGTTTGAATTGATGAGCAGGCTGTTGATGCCGATGGCTTCGGCCCCTCTGACATCTGCTATAGGATTATCTCCGATATGAATGATCTCTTTTAAGTCTATTTGTAAATGTTTTTTCCGGTCAATATGATCCAGCATCAGCTGAAAAAACTGAGGGTTTGGTTTGGACAGACGGAATTCATCCGAATACAACTGAAAATCTAACAGGCTATCCAAATTTAAATGTTTTAATACTTTTCTTAATGTTACTCCCTTAATGAATCCGGTATTGCTTAAAATACTTACCGTACTTAAACCAGATTCTTTCAATTGACTTAAAACGTCAATACATTCAGAACAATACAACAGGGGCATATGTTTTAACAATAATGCTTCCATTTCCAGATATAATCCTTCGAGATCAATATCCTGAAAGGCGGTAGAATAGTTGTTGATGATACTGATCACCATCAGGTACATCTCATCAGAATCGATATTCTTTCCTGTTTTTTCGTTCATGGCGTTCACCATCAGGTCTACATGCCTGAAAATCAGCGCAACTTCTTCTATTGTTTTTTTTGTTGAATTAAAATTGGCCTGAAAGTATTTTGTTCTTTCCGTTTTAAAGGCTGGATCTGACTTGATTAAAGTTAACCAAAGATCAAAGGAATAGTGTTTATAAAAAGGCATCTTAAGGGGATATTTTCCAGTCTGTATTTATTTAGCACCATAATGTTACAAATTTTGGGCTATAGTTCGAAATTAAATTTACCAATCTGAGAATAAACACAGGTTAGTATTTCTGATGATCAGCGGTGGTTATTTCAGCTTATCCAGTGGTTTTCTGTGGATTGGGCCGGCATTTTTATACTTGCTTGGGCTCAGGCCGGTGAGCGATTTAAATTGAGCAGATAAGTGGGCGCTGCTGCTATATCCCATCTTATAGGAAATTTCGTTCAGGTTCAGTTCTCCGTATTCCAGGAGCTCTTTTACCTTCTCTATTTTCTGCTGGATGATGAACTTTTCAATGGTAATTCCTTCCACATCAGAAAACAAACGGCTTAAATAAGCATAGTCTTTATCTAAACGATCTGCGATCAGCTGCATAAGGCTTTGGTGGATTTCGTTCAGGTCGGAATAGTGAACCAGTTCGATCACTTTATTCTTAATCTGCTCTACCAGCTGATCCTTCTCTTTATCAATCAGTTCAAAACCTAGAATCTGGAAGGACGAAGCGATGTCCTGAAGCTGATGTGCATCAGGCTCCGGTGATACCTCTACCTTTCCAAGGGAAATGTCTTTGACTTCAAAGTGAAGGTTCTCCAATTGCTGGCGAACGATCATCACGCAACGATCACAAACCATGTTTTTAACATATAACGTCATATTTCCAGGTATTCTTCAGTTAAAACTATTTATTTAATCTACAAAAATAATACCTTTTATTTCCCACCTACTTATATAATCCTGCGTAAAACTTACATAATTAGAAGAATGTTGGTTGGATGTTATCTTTTTTACTTTATAACCAGAATCGGCAACGGGAAAATTACAATTCCTATATTTGTCTTCTCAGATGACAAAGCAAAAATACTTCTTACTGATCCTTTTACTGGGATCATTAACAGCCCTTGGTCCTTTTTCTATAGACATGTACCTTCCGGGATTTCCGGCGATTGCGAAAGATCTCCATACAACAGTCCTTCGGGTATCCTTATCCTTGTCCAGCTTTTTTATTGGCATTTCTGCCGGACAATTGCTTTATGGCCCTTTATTAGACCGTTTTGGAAGAAAAAAGCCATTATATATTGGTCTGACTGCCTATATTCTTGCCTCAGCAGGATGTGTATTTGCCACAAGTCTGGATGCCCTGATTGTGCTTCGCTTTATGCAGGCCATCGGGAGTTGTGCCGCAGCGGTAGCTTCTATTGCAATGGTGAGGGATCTGTTTCCAGTCAATGAAAATGCGAAAGTTTTCGCCTTGCTGATGTTGGTGGTAGGTGTTTCGCCTATGGTTGCTCCTACAATTGGTGGTTATGTGACTGTAGCACTGGGATGGCATGCCGTATTTATTATCCTGATGGCCTTGGGTTTGCTCAACCTGATTGCCAGCTGGCTTTGGCTGCCGGATAGCTTTAAACCGGATACCAGCTTGTCGTTAAAACCGGTTCCCATTATCAAAAACTTCTTATCCGTACTCAAAGAACCTCAGTTTTACACTTATGCGTTTACAGGTGCACTGGCCTTTTCCGGGTTGTTTGCCTATATCTCAGGTTCCCCTTTGATTTTCATTGATATTTTCAAAGTTTCTGAAGAAGGTTACGGATGGATTTTCGCTTTACTATCTGTAGGATTAATTGGCTCCAGCCAGGTAAACACCCTGATGTTAAGAAAATATAAAAGCGAACAATTGATCATGGTTGCTTTAAGTACACAGGTGGTGATTGTCTTGTTTTTCCTGCTGGGAAGCATCAACAATTGGTTTGGACTGGTAGAAACGATTGTTTTGTTGTTTCTGTTTTTATGTTGCCTTGGCTTTACCAACCCCAATACTTCTGCGTTATCCCTTGCCCCTTTCAGCAGAAATGCAGGAAGTGCATCCGCATTGATGGGCGCAGTACAGATGGGATTGGGCGCACTGGCTTCGTTTGGGGTGAGTATGTTTGAGGTTAAATCGGCAGTGCCAATGGTGGCAATCATGACAGGATCAACGATCATTGCATTGTTAATCCTTGTAATTGGCAGAAAAAACATAAAAGTTCAGGTACAGGCAGATAAGGATAGTGGGATTGTGATTCATTAAATAAATATATTGAAAAACTAGTTGAAGTAATTTATCTGATTGACAATACCCAATCGGTCACTTACATCTGGAATTCAACGATTTTATCCGCATGGCCATTGATTTGCTTTCCTTTTTATCAAAAAAATGTCCTCAGCAAATTATATAATTACCATCATTAGTATTGTAGTCCCCAAAATCGGCAAGGTGGTTGACATACTTAATTATATCTTTTTCGATGAAAATGTCATATTCATATGGGAACAGATTCCTACAAGTTGGACATTTATCCAAGTCCGAGACACCATAAACTTTGACTTTATCAAGTCCAGGAATTCCAATATCTGCACCACCCCACATTACTTTCTCACCAATAAGATACTGATGTTGCCAGGTATCGGCAAACTTGAATTGTATATTAACCACGCATGTTGCATTGCAATACTTGCAATTGATGTTCATTTTCAAAATATTGTATGCTCCCATGTTAAATTCTACCAGCTCAATATTTCAGAGTTACCCAAATTTTTTCTAATATTTTCAAACGCTAAAGAATCGACCGGTCCAAATAATCCGCTACTTTTCATTTGACTTGGATCACTGGCATAACTTAGTTTATTAATATAAAAATATAGGTATTTTGAATGATCTACTTCAGTAGTATTTTTAAATAAACACCCCCGAACAAGAATTTTATCCTTATTATAAATAACCATATTGACACTCAAATTATCGAATACACCTTGATTCTTGTAATATATATTTCGATTATTTTGGATATCAACGTATGAGACTTCGTAATCATCGCCAATGTGATCAGTATCTGAACATCCAACAGTTAAAATTAAAAGAAAGAGAAATCCGGTTAAAAGTATATTCTTCATCTATTAAAAAATCAATTTTGATCATCAAAATCAATATAATCGCCGCCATTTTATCATTTGATTCTCCCACACTTACATAATTGTAAAAACACTTGTATCACGAGGCAGGACAGCATTAGTACGCCGTGCTCAGTAAAAGCATTAGGTAGTTTTCTTCAGCCTCCCCAACTTGATGTCGCATTTTGCGACTTCAAGTCTGGAAACTCATCCTCAGTCAAAGTAAACATAAAGTCTTCCGGGAAACGATCTTTATTACGTTTAACCTGCTCATTTAACCGACGGGTTTCTACACCATACGACTCGGCCAGATCTTCATCCAACATCACTTTCTGATCACGGATCATATAAATTTTGCTCATGACCACCTCATCGGGTATAGTAACATTCTTTAACGGGCTCATCGTACGAATATATACAGATATTGGTTTACGCTGGTTATTCTTTAAGAAAGTATTTTCTGCATCTTTATCCAACATTCAAGACGTAAATATGTATTTTAAATTCACTATACTATTTCTGCTGATATTTACAGCAGGCAGCACAACATTTGCTCAAAAAACCTCAATCAAGCCTATTGAACCAGATACCTCGACTTTGACAGATGCTAAGCGGAATCGATTGGTTCCAATTGCAATTTATGTTCCTGGTATCGAAACTCAGAAGAAACCCATTCCGGTAATTCTAAGCCCCGGATACCCGGGAAAAAATATACATTATAGATATATTGCTCAAAACCTTGCTGAAAAGGGATATTTGGTAGTAACCATCCAACACGATCTCCCCAGCGACTCCCCTATTCCAACAGGAGAGAATTTATACCAAAGAAGGTTACCATTTTGGGAAACAGGAGTAGCAAACATCCTTTTTGTTATTGAAAAACTAAAGAAGAAATACCCAAATGCAGAGTACAGGCATCTGGTGCTTATTGGCCATTCCAATGGAGGAGATATCTCTATGCTAATGACATCAAAGTATCCTGATATGGTGAGTAAAGTTATTTCATTAGATAACCGAAGGGCACCTTTTCCCCGAATAAAAAGCCCAAGGCTTTATTCTATCCGGTCAAAGGATCAGATCGCAGATCCGGGAGTAATCCCTTCAACAGCTGAAATTAAAAAATATGCGATGACCATTGTTAAGACGGAAACAAATCATGATGATATGGGTGGAGCCGCTACTAAGGCACAACTAGATGAGATTAATTCATTAATAGAAAGCTTTCTTCATAAATGAGATATCAGCAATTTCTATGGTGTCAACCATGACTGGATCAACGATCATTGCTTCATTAATGTACCAGGTAGAAAAAACATCAAGGCTCAATTACCGTCGGATAAGGATAGTGGGATTGTGATAAGACCTGAACTACATTGATCATATACCCACTTTTTCTAAATATAGCAAGGCATCTTCCCTGGTATAAATACTTTTCAGAGCACTTTCCCGGTTAGACAAATAATTCGATAAAAAAATCTTCGATAAAGCATCTTCGCAAATCAAATAATAAGCCTTACCAATTAGGAAATTAGCATCGTTTTTAAGAGATTTCATCCATTTCACATCAGGATCCATAAAGCCATGTTCTGTTAAATCATTGGACATATTTTGTATGCGTTTTAATAGTTCTATAGCATTCCTTTCTTTTTTAAGCATAATTAATACTCCAGCATAATCCCATAATACTAAAGGAGAATCAGGGTTTAATTTATATGCTTTTTTTGCATAAAACAATGCCATTTCATAATCCTTAAGTTCGTAGTGACATGAGCTTAATCTGGAATAAATCCAAAAATCTTCCTCTTCTTCTTTCAAAAGAATACCATTCAATAGTAAAACAGCCTCTTTATAGTTGCTATTATGATACTCTATATAAAATTTGCTAAGCAATTTCTTAACAGTTTCTTTCTCCATTTTTAATCAGATTTCGATTCGGTACACCTAAAGTCTTTAGAAGTCCACAAACCATCAACTTAAATCAGAATACTAAATACGCTTAGCTTTCTGAACGCTTATTTTATCTGCAATTTTACTTTCCGTTTCAGCTTGTATAACGTTTAATATAAGATTAGGATCAACATTAAAAATATATGCTAATCTGAGAATTTCAGATACTGTAAATTTCTCAGGGTCGGCTAATTTAACGGAATAGCGTTCCGAATTGATCCCTAACAATTTTATGATCTTCGTAGGGTATAATTCAGAAATATCATACATCTTTCTAATTTTATTTGTCTCAAACAATGCTCCTATTGATAAAAGATCCTTTTCAGGGTCGTTAATCATAAACTTCCAATCACCCATAATATAATATTTATGGCTAAAGTCGCTAATAGAAAACTATTCATACGCAAAAAAGAACTATTAGTATTTTTAAAAACACTAATAGTTTGTTTATATTTTACATAATTGTTATATTAGTATCTCAAAAAGATAATATCTATCTCTATAAACCAAAGTTATTAAATAGAATAGTAAAGTGTACTTATCAGTTTTCCATTATGAGCAACAAAGACCAACTCCGCTACAACCAACTCAGTAAACAACAAATTTCAAATCCTCATTTGTTTCTGGAATCTTTTTGCAGATTCGATACTGATATCGAATCCTTCCGAATTGAAACCCTTCATTTAATCCGATCTTCATGTTCTTCCAATAAATATGGAAATCCGGAAGATTACCATTATCATTACACCTGTCTTCTTAAACTTTTAGAAGCTGCTCATATATTCTATAGAAAAGGCAAGAAATTCTCTATTGCATCAAACCTTACGCTTTGTACTCCATGCACAGTAGATCTGTCCAAATATTACCATAACCTGATCACTACCCATTTCAGGAATCTTTCTCATGAGGAAATCAGAAACACCAATTGCTTCTTTAATGATTTCTTTAGTTATAAAACACTAAACGATTGGCGGCGAATGTTCAGTCGGATTGTGGAATATGCATATCGTACCCAGACTATTGATGACGTACTTGAAGATGGGACTGAGATGGTCATCATCAAAGAATATATTGAAAAACTGATTGAAGTGATTTATCTGATTGACAATACCCAATCGGTGATTTATATCCGGAATGCAACAACAGTAAACTAAGCTATGGGTATTGAGGATAACTGGTTACCGAAAGTCGACTCACAGGAATTCCATCCAGGGTAGATCATGAAACCTTCTGGTATATAAAAACACGCAAAAAAGAATAGAAATTCCTTTGCTAAAGCATTAGTTCAACAGCTCCCATTCCGACTTTAAAATGGCAAATTGATATTCATTGATCCATTTGCCATTTACAAACCGGTTTTCAATAAAATAGCCTTCCTTTCTAAAACCCAGATCTTTTAATAAGCTGATCATTTCCTTGTTTCCTGTGTTTATACACACAACAAGCCGGTTAATCTTTGTTTTTTTAAATAAAAGAGACAGCGTTTCTTTTATTTCCACTTGTTCGTTAGCAGAAGAGTTGATCCTGAGTTCTGCAATCCGGGCATCGTTCTGACTAAGTTTTAACTCCCAGTCTGCGCTTGCTTTTTGTTTTAGTTCATCCTGTAGTTGAAGGACAAATTCAGAACTGTCTTTAGTTTCCAGCGTACTATCGCCTGCAATTTCTACTTTGCGATCTAAGTTCAAAGAGCCCACATGCACGCTATTGGAGACTTCTCTGCCATCCTGTCTGGCAAAAGAGATATAGGCTTCCATGCGTTTGTTTATATGCGCCGGATCGATAAGAAGTACATCTTTACCCTCCACTCTTTTTGCCCCGATTAATTGGTAACAGGTCTCTTTTAAATCAGGAAAATAGATCACCAGCATCGCCCGGTCATTATGATACTGACTCATCGGAATGTCCGATATGTCCCAGTTAAAGGTGATTTTCTCTTCATTCTGGCTGATCGAAGCATTCACCACCACAGGCAGCGTTCCCATGCTCATCAATACTTTGCTGTAGTCCAGACTGATGTTTGGATATTCACCCTGCAGGGCATTCTTTTTATTGTAAGAAACGGCTTCATTGTATTCGTTTCTGTCCGTTCCGGCAACTGCAAGGCGGAATCCTGCACGGATCGCATAAATTGAAGGCTTGAGGATCTCGTTGACCACTGTCATCTTCTGGCAATTTGCTTTCCTTGCCGGAGTAAGTGGTTTTTCACTTCGGCCGATCATTCTGATGACATGTTTGCCCTTCAAGGTATAACCTACCAGGTTGCCGACTCTACCATGGAATCCGCCAAATAACCCATTTATTAATGTTCCCATTTTTAATTTATTTATTAAGTGATTGAATTGATTAAAAACAATTTACGAAATGTTTTTCACATCGTATTCATATGCGTTATCCTAAAATAAACGGTCATTTGATTTCGAAAACATGGTTAAAAGGTCTGTCAGACCAATCATGGACCTATCAACCTCCTTTTATTGGTTAAATGATGGTCAATTGGAGGATAACGGATATGGAACACATTTAAAACGGATCTAAACAAGATTTTTTGACTTAAATTCAATTGAATGGTCTCATTCGCAAACGGAGCGTTAATGATAGCAATTAACAATTGTGAATAAACTAATTTTGGTAGGGATTTGCCAAAAATAAATCTTTCCAGCGTGGTTCCTCCTGAAGCAGTTTAAATTCAGGCTGCTGAAGAAGTCGTTTATTTGACAGCGTATTTCGCTGTTTCAGGAGTCCTAAAAAATCTAAGGCTATGCTTTTATATTTAGGGTCTTCATCAGTTCTCGCGATTTTAGCAAAAAGTACTGCCGACTGATAATTTTGTTCATCATTCATCCCTCCTGCTATCGTTGAAGCGGTATTACCCGCATCATATGCCTTAGAAAACTGTCCTTCTCTGAACATTAACCATGCACTATCCAATAGTTTTTTCGTTCGCTTCAGATCTGAAATATCATTCGCTGCGCTAAGTTTTTTCGTCAGAGGTTTATAATCAAATCCATAGGTAAGCGCATAAATATATAAGGGCGGCAAGCCAAGCAATTTCCTTCTTTGATCTACCTCAGATTCTCCGGCAATCCGCCTGAAACCAGCAGCTTTCCCATTGCCGCTCCAGTTTACCTGGGTACCATAGCTTTGTTTATAGTTAAGATTGCATTTCACCCGATCGTACAGAAAAGCATAATTCTCCATAGTAAGTTGTCCTGAATGCTTAATCTGCTCCATCAGCCCCAATGCATATTGCTGAAAACTGACGTCATGATCAGCATGCTGTACCATCAGCCAGAGGTTATTTTGACCATCCCGGCCTATATCCGATAACTTCGGCCATCCGTATTCCTTTAATATCTTTTTTACTTCTTCCAGATTGTCCCTATCAGACTGATGGATCTGCTCATCAATAGTACGCTGCTCTTCTTTGTTTGTTGCCTGAATACGTGCGTATCTCAACCGCTGATCGTTTAAAGTCAGGAGATTAATCTTTTTTCGGAGCTGTGGATGCTTAAGCGATCCTTCATAATTACGTTCTCCTTCATAAGCCGCTTTGATCACCAAATCCCAATCTTTCCGGAATTTACTTCGCAGGTTTTCAAAATAAGGATCAGATGCTAACCAGTCGGCCTCCGTCCAACCCTTTTTTATTGAAATGTCCAGATAGTGAAATGCTTTCTCCTGTTGTCGAGCCAATGCATAAACACCCGCCGCTTTATAAGCGTTCAACTCATCAGGTTGTTCCAATTCAAATGCCCTTTCAAAATACAGAATCGCTTGTTTGTAGTCTTTCTGAAGATGGCATAAGCTTGCTCTGGCCACCAGTTCCTGATACTGAAGTCCCGGCTGTGCCTTTAAAAAAAGGCTACAACCCACCAATAGTACTATAAAAGCAAATCTCTTTTTCATTGTTCCGGCTTATTCAAATATACAGATAAGATTTTTTTACACTACCACGTAGGGGTAAACCTTCATTTCGTTGTCACACTTTAAAATAAGACAAAAATGAACATATTCTACAACACGAAAACGAAACCTTCTATTCCTTCTAACCGCTTTAAAACAGCTATTAAAGCATTCGGATTGGCCGGACTTTTAATAGCAGGCGGAAATAGTTTTGCCCAGGATGCCAAGCCTGGAAAGATCCATATTGGATTTGTATATCCACTCAGTACCAACGGAACACATGCTCCTTTAGATACCAACCGACTTTCTTTCCACCTTCTTGCTGGTGTCTCCTCAGTAGAAACAGGATTTTCCTTTGCAGGATTTTCTAATATCGTACGCAATGAAGCGAAGGGAATTCAATTTGCCGCATTCTCTAATCATATTGGTAAAAAAGCAGAAGGCGTACAAATCGGCGGTTTCGCAAATACCTATGGCGAAGGCCAGGGGGCTGCCTTTGCTGGATTCGGAAATATTTCCAGAGGAAATGTTAAAGGAGCTCAGTTTGCAGGATTCGGAAATATTGCAAAAGCAGTAGATGGCGCTCAGTTTGCAGGATTCTTCAACCAGGCGACTTCAGTTAAGGGTTCACAATTTGCGGGTTTCATGAACCATAGCAACAAAGATGTTTCCTGTTCTCAATTGGCCGGTTTCATCAATAAAGCCGAAAATGTGAACGGATCTCAGTTTGCAGGTTTCATCAACATCGCCAAAAAAGTAAAAGGAATCCAGGGTGCAGGCTTTATCAATATTGCAGACAGCAGCGACTACCCTATCGGCATCATTAACCTCATCAAAAAAGGAGAAAAAGGAATCAGTGTGACCACTGATGAAACCACGAGCACGATGCTATCTTTCAGATCTGGCGGAAAAGTATTGTACGGAATCATTGGTATCGGTTACAACTTCAAAAACAAAGATGAAGTCTATGCAATGGAAGCCGGTTTCGGTGCACATTGGTTCCAGGGTAAATCTTTCAGACTAAACACCGAATTAACGGGAATGTCAGTAGAAAGCTTTAAAGCCGGAGAATACTTCAAATCCTCTTTAAAAGTATTGCCTGCATTCAGAATCGGAAAACACTTCGAAGTCTTCGGAGGCCCTTCACTTAACTTCATCAGCACCAATACTGCTGAAGGCAGGGACTTACATACAAAGTTCATCCATACCTGGGGTAATAAATGGGGAAACAGTCTTCAGGCCTTATACATCGGTTATGGAGGTGGTATTCAGTTTATCCTTTAAAAATTCATTCAATGAATGGCTGTTCGCTTCTGCACAGAAAACGTACGGAAACGAACAGCAAAAAACCTAAAAAATACGCTTTAGAAAGCGGCAAATAACAAAAATCACTAAGGCATTTAATTTGGTTCAGACCATTACACACACAAAACATCAAACTATGAAAACAATCATTAGCGCCATGTTCATCGGTATCTTCCTGATGTCATGCTCAAAAGAAAAACTGACGGCAAATGGGGATAAAATCACTGAAACCAGAACCCCAGGAAACTTCAGCGGCGTAAACCTCAGCGGTTCAAAGAACATTCAGGTGACCTACGGAACTGACTATAAAGTGGATATCAAAGGTTCTTCCAACCTGATTCCCTATTTCAAAACGAAAATCATTGATGATAACCTTTACCTCTCTTATGATAAGGTGAGTGTACAACACGATGACCTGGAAGTTTTGGTCACCCTACCTCAGCTAAGAAATGCCTCCCTCAGTGGAAGCGGTAAAATCCAGGTTTCAGGTGCTTTTCCATTGATTGATAAATTGAAAACATCTGTTAGCGGTTCAGGGGAAGTCATTGCACAATCTGTTTTTGAGGTAAAAGAACTGTTAATGAACATTTCCGGTTCCGGAGCAATCAATCTGGAAAAAATCCTTGCACAGGAAGCTGATGTGGACATTTCAGGAAGTGGTGATGGTAAAATTAATGTTCGGGAAGAGCTAAAAGCCAGAATCAGCGGAAGTGGCACTCTTTACTATACCGGAAGCCCGGAAGTAGATTCAAAGATCAGCGGATCAGGGAAAGTCATTAAATTTTAACCCTTAGCGTCATGGCAACAATTACTTCCACCTGGCCAGACATCAGCTCCCTGTTCGGAGCAGCCAGAATCAATATATCAGATATTTACCATATCCAGGCAAAAGCGCCAAACATCGTGGCCTATGCCCTGCCGGCAGTCTTTTTACTCACTACCATTGAATTTGTCGTTTCCTATTTCGGGGAACACAAAACCTATGAAAGAAAAGAAACCATTGGTTCTTTGCTGGTTGGACTGGGAAATCTTGCCGTAAATATTGCCATGAAGGCTGTCCTTATATATGGAGCCATCTGGATTTATAATTTGTTGCCATGGCGAATGGAGATGAACTGGTGGACCTTAATCCCCTGCTTCATCCTGTATGATTGCTGTAGCTATTGGTCGCACCGCATCTCGCATTTCAACCGCTTTTTCTGGGCCACACATGTGGTACATCATTCTGCAGAACATTACAACCTGACAGTTGCGTTCAGACAAAGTTGGGTACAACACTTTAAAACGGTATTTTTTATTCCGGTAGCGATGATGGGTTTTCATCCGGTTATCTTCCTTGTGGCCAGTCAGCTGAGCACTTTATATCAATTCTGGGTGCATACTGAGGCGATCGGAAAATTGCACCCTTTTATAGAAAAGTATTTCGGCACCCCTTCCAATCACAGGGTTCATCATGGCAGTCAGGAGAAGTATCTGGATAAGAATTTTGGGGCGACTTTTATGATCTGGGATCAGATGTTCGGTACTTTTCAATACGAAGAAGAACAACCGATCTATGGCCTCACCACCCCTCTGGAGAACAAAACGAATCCTTTTGTCCTGAATTTCCATGAGTACCGGGACATGCTGGAAGATGTCCGCAGCAGTGATGGCATCCGCGAATGCTTGTTTTTCATCTTCGCCAGTCCGGGAAAGGTTTACAGACATAAACTACAACGTGATTCACAAAAAAACCTGGAAAAAGACAGGAACAATCATGCAAAAACAACAGCCATAGTATTGATGATTATGCTTTTATTAAATCAGGTGATCAGCGCTCAGCCAATTGTGGCAAATCCACCACTTCCCACCCCGACAGGCAAAAACCTGTTGTTCTTTCTGCAAAGGACTCCGGACACCAATACAGTGATCTATGAGCTCAACTTTAAAGATGACGGCACATTGGATCCGGAAGCCCCGGTTAAGGGCTCCTGGATCAGATATGAAGAGCAGGCACAGCTCAAAGAGCTGACTACAATAGAGAAAAATTTTGCCTATGGGGTAAAATGTAAAGCACTGGGTAATGACCAGTATGAGATCCGCCTGATGGCCTATAAAAAAATGCCATTGTATCTGCTTAAATCCGATCAGGACAACAAGTATCATATCTATATCAAAGATGAAGGCAAACACCTCCTGCTGAAAAGGGTTTTTGTAAAGGTAAACGGGGGGTCTTTCTGGTTTCCTAAAGTGACTTACATTGACCTGATTACTGCAAATTCAGAAAGTGGAAAAGAGATCTTAAAAAGAATTAATATTTAAAAGAACGGATCAGTATAGTAAAGGAAACCAATATATTTGAAGAAGAATCAGACAAGTGAAATTAACCGATCCCGTTTCCGGAGCCATACCGCAGATTTATGATGATGAAGCTTTTGAGCAGATGTTCAAAACGCATTATAAGGCCTTGCATGCTTATGCCAATGTAATGCTTAAAGATGATGACCTGGCAGAGGAAATCGTACAGGGCATGTTTTTAAAATTCTGGGAAAAGAGGGAGTTGTTAAACATCCAGACTTCCCTGAAAGCATACCTCTACAAATGCGTTTACCATGACAGCTTAAACCATCTTAAACACGAGAAAATAAAATTTAAACACCAGGAATTTAGTTACCATACCATGGATACACATCATGAATCCGCTTCGGCGAAAGTAGAGCTTACGGAACTGGAAGTTAACCTGAAAAGAGCATTAAATGAACTGCCGGAACAATGCCGGACGATATTTCAAATGAGCAGATTTGAAGAATTGAAATACCGCGAGATCGCAGATCAGTTAGGTCTGTCGATAAAAACAGTAGAAAACCAGATGGGCAAAGCCCTGAGGGTGTTGCGACTGAAACTCGCTGATTTCTTAACCCTCATTTTATTGGGGATCATGTATTATAAAGATTTTTTGAATTAAGCAAGAACAGCAATGACTGATGAATTATTGATAAAGTTTCTATTGAAGGAAACAAGTGAGGAAGAAAATACGGCCATTCAGGAATGGCTGGCTGCTGAGCCTGCGAACATTTCTCAGTTTATCGAATTCGAAAAAATCTGGGAAGCAAGTAAAACCCTCGCGCCAGCAAGTAAAGTGGACGAAGAACAGGCCTGGAATACTTTCAAAGAGAAAACGAAAAAACTGAATAAAAAGGAAGAAGCAGTAGTTCTTCCCCTGAAGAAAAATTATACCTGGCTAAAAGTTGCCGCAGTATTTGTTTTGGCCATTGGTGCATGGACACTTTATCAGCTGATGGCACCTGTTGCCTATACGGAACTAACTGCCAATAATGAAGTGCTCCTGAAAACCCTGCCCGATGGATCAGAGCTTACGATCAACAAAAAGTCACAACTGAGTTATGCCAGTGATTTTAAAAATGACCGGAGTGTACGCCTGGATTCAGGAGAGGTTTTCTTTAGCGTTGCACATGATAAAACACGTCCCTTTGTGATCAAGGCAGATCAGGTATCTGTTGAGGTAGTCGGTACTTCATTCAATGTAAAACACGACAAGAACCAGACGCAGGTTATCGTAGAAACAGGAATTGTAAAGGTCAGGTTAGGAAATGAAGAAATCAGGCTCATTAAAGGAGAAAGGGTTTCCATCAGTAATGTCACTAAAAAACTGATCAAAGAACAAAGTGAAGATCAGTTGTACAATTATTACCGCAGCAAACAATTTATCTGCACCGGAAATACATTAGCGGAAGTTGCACAGGTATTGAGCGAGGCCTACGGTGTAAAAATCACTGTTGATCCTGCAGCCCAACACCACACCTTTTACACCACTCTAAAATTAACCTCAATAGATGAGAATCTAAAAGTTATTTGTGACGCTTTAAATTTAACCCGCTCAGGTAACGAACAGGAAATTCTGTTGTCTAATAAAAAGTAATGAAGATCAAACTGACTATTCTGTGCCTTTTCTTATATGGAGCCGCCCATGCCCAAACTTCTGTTGTCAACTACCAGCAGAACCTTTCCAAACGCCTCAGCTTTGACATCAAACAGGAAAAGGTAAGTACGGTATTGGCTAAAATGAGTAAAGCGGGAGATTTCTACTTTGCCTATAACGGCGCTTTATTTTCGCAGGATAGTCTGGTAAACCTGAGTGTGAAAAATGCACCGGTAAGAGATGTGCTCGACAAAATCTTCAATGGAAAGGTCGATTATAAAGAAAATTCAGAATATATCATTCTCCGATATGCCGTAAACCACCTGACGATTGAACCGGAAAACATCACTACCGCCGAAAACCTGTACATGATCAGTGGATATGTAATTGATACTCAGACAGGAAAAAAGGTAAAACAAGCCAGTGTCTATGAAAAACGATTGTTACAGTCGACCTTAACAGACAATGATGGCTATTTCAGGTTACGTTTCAAAGGGGAACACAAAGAAGTGATCCTCAACGCAAGTAAGGAAACTTACAGAGATACTGCACTGGTCTTTCTTGCAGATATCACCATTAAACCGGAATCTTATGATGATCCGGACAAAGAAAAAGGCAGCATGTTTTCCAATGCGATTGAAGAGCTGGGAATTGGCCGGTTTTTCATTTCTTCTAAACAGCGGTTTCAGAACATGAACATTTCGGGTTTCTTCGCCAACACTCCATTTCAAACTTCTCTCACCCCCGGATTAAGCTCCCATGGGATGATGAGCTCTCAGGTGATCAACAAAGTCTCTCTTAATATCTTAGGTGGTTATACTGCAGGGGTAAATGGTTTCGAAATGGCAGGTTTGTTTAACCTCACCAAGGGAGATGTCAATAAATTTCAGGCTGCAGGTCTTTTCAATGCAGTTGGAGGAGCGGTGGATGGAATCCAGATTGCCGGACTGCATAACGATGTACGAAAGACGCTAAATGGCGTACAAGCTGGCGGATTGCTCAACCTCGTTAAAGGTGATGCAAAAGGGGTTCAGATTGCCGGGGCAATGAATATTGTCAGCGGAAATATGAAAGGTGTTCAGGCCGCAGGTCTGGTCAATATCGTGAGTAAAGAACACCATGGGGTACAGATTTCAGGTTTAGGAAATATCAATTCCAGAAGCTCGCATGGCGTATCCATCGGCGGTTTGGGGAACCTGACCTCAGGAACTTCTTCCGGAGTACAACTTGCAGGTTTGTTCAATTATGCCAAAAACAATACCGGGTTTCAACTTGCCCTGATCAACTTTTCCGATTCCTCTTCAGGAACAAGCCTTGGTCTTCTTAATTTTGTGGGAAATGGGTATCACAAAGTAAGCCTCTATGCTAATGAGCTGACCAATACCAACGTAGCATATAAAAGCGGAAATGCAAACTTATATAATGTCATCTTTGCGGGTAAAAACTTTTCAGATTCTGCAAGGGTAGAAACCTTAGGTCTTGGTTTCGGTCATGATTTTATCTTCAATAAAACATTATCTGTTGCTCCGGAACTGAGTTTTCAATATTTATACCTTGGCAACTGGAAATACAGCAATACGTTAACGAAGTTCCAGGTCAACCTTCAGATTCAACTCTTTAAAGGCTTTACCATATTTGGCGGTCCCTCCTATTCCTATTATAACAGCGATGCTCCTCCGGGATCAAGTGCCAAAGGTTACCGGCAGGAAGTTCCTCCCCGAAAACACCATACTTTTAGTGGAAATAACCAGGGATGGTATGGCTGGAATGCCGGAATCACGATTTTTTAAGTTCAGGAATCTCTATTCGTCAAGCACATTTCAGGTCAGCAGCTGAAGTAACTCTTTCAATCCTTCTGTAGCTTTCTTTTCAATTCTGATCACCTTTTTGCGGTCCCTTACCTCAGGAATCTTAGGATCAATGATATATCTCGGGCTTCCCGGAGGGACAAAATTGATCAGGCCTGCTGCCGGATATACGGCAAGGGAACTCCCAACCAGGACAAAAATATCTGCGGATTCACAGATTTCAGAAGCGGTTTCAATCATAGGTACCGATTCCCCAAACCAGACTACATGTGCACGCAGCTGAGATCCAAGTTCACATTGCTCCCCCATCTTTATTTCCCATCCGTTGATGGGATAAGTGAGCCTGTGATGCATGTCGGATTGAGAGCGGGTAATGACTCCATGTAAATGGATCACATTTGAAGAACCTGCCCTTTCGTGCAAATCGTCTATATTCTGGGTAATGATCTGAACATCATAGTGTTTCTCCAGTTCTACCAGGCCACGATGCGCATCATTAGGCTGAGCAGCCAGGACCTGTTTCCTCCGTTGGTTATAGAAATCCTGTACCACTTCCGGATTTCTCTTCCAGGCTTCAGGGGTGGCCACATCATAAACGTTAAACCCCTCCCATAATCCATCGGTATCCCTAAAGGTTTTTAATCCGCTCTCGGCACTAATTCCTGCACCCGTTAAGACGACTAATTTCTTCTTCATAAATTGTGTTCTTCCGATCAAATATAGCTAAAAAGCGCCAATTTGGGTTACGGAATAAGAGGGCACCAAAGGCACTGAGGTCGAATACAATCATGATCCAGGCGAACATTTGTAAGCCCATAACTGCTCCGATAAAGACGTGCATGAGCAAGACGGAGATCAATAATACGACCTGCATTTTGGGCCACCTGATCCAGATGAGCAAGGGGAAACCCAACTCTATAAACAAGGTACCCCAGGTCAATCCTGCCGAAACCCAGGAATAACTGGCCAGTGATTTCAGAAAGGGAGTTAGTCCGGTATAAAACTGCGGTTGGTTGATCGCCTGCCAGATGGCGGTTCCATTCATCCACTCCGCCCCTCCCAGCTTGGAATACCCTGCAGTAAAATAGACAATACACAAATGGACCTGTAACACCCGCAGGTAAAAGTTGAGCTGTTGGGGGTTGATGCTTTGTTTTTCTTTCCGGATGAGCTGATCGATCGAGCAGACCTTTTCAACAGGAAAAATTAAGGTATAAAAGAGTAAGGTAAAAAGAAATCCATCGAAGCCGAAAGCCAATAAGTTATAGCCGTTAAAAATCATCAGATGGATGAGCAAACAGATAAATGCACTGATCTTTGTCTTGAAACCAAACAATAAAAAACAAGCCGAAACTCCAAATATGACATACAGGATCGTCAGGAAAACGGATTCATTCCCGATGCCAAAAAACTCAATTACCTTGGGTAACGATAAAGTATAAGATACATCCAGCGGTTTCGTCAGCACATCCTGAATGATGCCATGCTGACTGAACAACATATCCAGCTGACCAAATTCTACAAATATTTTAGCAAGAATAGTGAGGGCAACACCAATACGCAAAACCGCGAGTTGTATGGCATGATTAAAGGTTACAGGTTTCATGATCTGAAGTTTATTTATAGGTGTAAGTTCCATTACAAATTTCCCGGAAACGGTTCGCTTTCCTAGACTTGCGGTACTCTGCCATGGTTGGAGGCATATATTCCCCAACGGATATATAAGTTGGCCCTGCATTGGGATATTTGGCAAAAATATAAGAAGCAACTACCCTGGACATTAATTCGTAGGCTTTGTGGTTCCTGAAGGTATGGAGCACCGAAGAAAACCGGCAGTCCAGAATATTTGTCCCTGTTCCGAAAGCATCTTGTTTCAGTTCTTTGCCGTCAATCAGGGTATAAGTTTTAACCACAGTCTGGTTGCCTACGTTGGGCGAAAAGAAACTGTAACCAAAACCGCCACCAGTCCAGGAGGAATACCTCAGCATCATCCCGTCGAACACCTGATTATCGCATACATTAGCCAATCCCGATCCCAATAGAACCACACAAAGGTGGAAGTAGAGGAAGCCTTTAAGTAATCTGTTTCGCATGATTATAGGATTTAAAAAAGGGAGCGGACCGAAGTCCGCCCCCCAATAGGGATGATACCGTTTATTTTCCGCCGCCTCTGGCTGCATTTAATTTAACAGACTGAACCGCCTTTTTAGTCAGATTGCTGTTCAATTGAGAAATCACGGCATTCTGAAGCTCTTTTCCGTTGGTAATCACTTTTACGGCAACGATCACATCAGAAGCTGATAAACCACCTTTAGCTCCGATTTTAGAGCCGCTTAATTTACCAATGGTTCCAATTGGGGCAGTACCAAACACTTTAGAACTGGAACGGCCACCTTTTGAAGTTGTGACCGTTAAACGGTAGGTAGAAGGATCTTCATTTTTAAGGGTGGCCAACACTTTATCTACTTCAGCTTGTGAGCTGGTGTTGATGATGATACCTTTAGCAGTTTCCTGAGCGTTTGCTGCTGTAGCTCCAAGCATCAGGAACAAACTTGCACAGATAGGGATAAGTAATTTTTTCATGGTTTTGGTTTTTAATGGTTAAATAAATTGATGAATTGATCTATAGATTCAACACATTAGTCGCAAAGCCGGAACAAAGGGAAACACGTTTAGGAATATTTTTTAAAATATTTTAGAAAAGGTCACTTAACAGCGATTAAGGCTGTTTTTTTTATCAAAAATAAATCCAGCAAAGTCAGGCCTGCGAACAAAATCAAGGCGATGCCCAGGCTTAAATACCAGCAATTTGATGAATTTTCAATACCATCGGTATTGCCGAGAACAATGGTTGCAGCCCAGAAATAAGGCAGCTGATACAACTGATCATTCTCCAGAAGAAAATCAAGTTTAGCCCGGTTTAAGGCTACGTCTTTAGGAATTCCCTCCTGCAGGTATTTATAGAACCGCTCGGTGAGCTGATAGGTAGTTTTATTGTCAACCTGCCATAGGTTGGTGAGCGTAGATGGCACACCGGCAGTCATAAATGCCCTGGCCAGACTAAACACGCCCTCTCCTTCGGCATGATAGCCAACCCCGGTATTACAGGCCGAGAGCACCAGGAGTGAAGTATGCGGGAAGCTCATCTTTTGAATATCTGAAAGGGAAACCGTAGAATCGGCCATATACAATACCGGATCCTTCCTGCTGCTGTCGGCAGCAGCATGGGCATAAATCTGTACAATCTCATACCTGCTCAGGTGATTTAGGAATCCGGCTCTTGTGGCAGCCCGGTTAATGATCAGCTTAGCGGATTTAAAATAGAGAACGATATTTTTAAGCGATTGATCTGCCCCGGGAAGAGCGGCCAGATTAAAGTTCTGGTTGTAAGCAGAAGGGGCAATTCCCAAAAAGTGATGCTCATCAACGGTCTGAATATTGATCTTTTTCATCATCACCCGCATGGAATGCACATAACTAAAGATATATTTCTTAGCCAGAAAGCTGCTCTTGTCTGAAGAATCCGATAACAAGGCATCAAAAGGGATAAACTGATCATCCAAAGACACGATCACCCGTCCTTCTGGCACTTTCAGCGGTGCAATCAGTTGCTGATATAAACGAAAGGCCACTTTTTCATAGGATCCGTAATATTGGTTCAGCAATGATTTATTGGAACACAGGTTGAGTAAGCTCTTGACGTCCTTCCCATAAGCCTGGTACGGAATCTTCAGCAGTTTCTGCTTTTCAGGAGATAAGAGCAAGGCATACTGGACAGAATCACCTGTAAAATACGCAATCAGGGATTGTTTCTGCTCCCGAAGCTTATTCTTTACCGAAGGGTAAGGGTATACAGAGTTGTCGTACTTGTATTGATAATATGTAGGATACTGCTCTTCCAATCCCCTGATAAATGACTCCCATTTGTCCTGTGAGTGCTGCCATTTATCCAATACCTGTTTATAAAGTGCATCATTTTTATTCATAGACAGGAGCTTCGTGCTCAATGTATATGTTTTTACCCGCAGCTGTCTTTCGACATTCCGGTCTTTTTCTGCCAGGTAATTCTCCGCAAAAAGTGCACAGAGTTTGTCGTTGAGCAATACAGCCCTGCTTTTTTCAAAAAAATAATACGCTTTTTCTATGTTTTGAAGCAGGTAGCACACTTCGATCGCTTCCTCATACATCTCTTTGGTTTTTTTACGCCAGATGAGTTTGGATTGCTCCCCATCCTGTTTCCACCTCATAATGTCTACCGCCTGATCTGCGATTTCGTAAGTCTTCAGCGCCATCATCAGTGTCTTCCTGTTTTTCTCTTTTCGATATAGTCCAAGCAGGGCTGCTCCCTTATTGGCCAATATGGTCGATACGAAGTAATCATTAGCGACCAACTTTAACATATCCTTAGTCAGATTGCTGTTAATGGCAGTATCACTGAAATTTAAAGGGAGGACATTCAATGCTTTCTGATAGCATTTCAATGCCTGATGAAAGTCATTATTCTTCCAGTATACCACCCCGATATTGGAATACAAACCTGCAATCTGGTAACTATCGCCAACTTTTTGAGCCATTTTCAGTCCTTCATTGTAATAGTAAACCGCCTTTTTCTTCTGGTTTAAACGGTGCAGGTAAACACGGCCAATTTCCAGCAGATCCCTGGAACATTGCTCCCAGTTCTCCTGGCTTTTATTCAATTCCAGCGACTGATGATAGAAGCTCAGGGCATCAGCGATTTTTCCGGATTTCTGAAGAAGATCTGCATATACGGAATAACTTGTTGCCAGATGCTCCGGGCTTGCCTCCTTCCCCTCCAATAAGGAGATTGCCTTTCTGACACAAACTTCAGCATCAGCAAACATCCCCATTTCAACTTCAGACTGTGCCTTTTGTGCCAATAATGGAGCCATGGCCATCCGGTCTTTGCGTTCTGCGGCAAAGAATAAGCCTTCATCCGCCTGCTCAATACTTTTCTCATAATCTCCGGTTTGGAAAAAAGAATAGGCCGTCTGTTCATAGGCCATAAAAACGATAAAATGCTTATCCGGATAATTGCGTCCCGATTCAATGCAGCGTCCAAAATAGTGATGAGACTCCTTTAGGAAATGAAGCTTTTTATAAAAAATGCCCAGGTTAAAGTAATTGTTGGTTAAAGAGGAAGGATCTCCCCCTTTTCCCATGTTTACCTTAACCGCTTCCTTAGTATAAATAATAGCGCGTTCCAAATCACCCGCCTTGTTATAAATATCCCCTATGCGGTGCACAATCTGGGCATATACCCCATTTTTTAAAGGATGACATTTGATAAATTCGTGCTGCAGTTCTTTTAAGTGCCCGATCTTTTGAGCATAACTATCGCTGGTATTTGTTTGGATGTCCACTATTTTATTGAGGATGTCCTGATCCGGAAGACATTGGCCGTTTAAGGCTAAAATTCCATAAAACATCAGCAACAACAACAAGGCACCCTTCCATAAAAAGCGTTTCATAAAAAGCCGGCTGTTTTATTTGATACAAGCGCCGTTGTGGATGTCTTTTTTCGCAAGGGCGGCATGGTTGACCAGAATCTGACCCGTATGATCGTCATTACTCATCACTTTAAGTGCGGCCAGAAAATCTGCTTTTTTGATATTCGGGATGTAGAGGCTTTTCTTACAATTCGCCCCGATGAGTCCTGTCGCAATGGCGGTCGCAAAAGAAGAGCCACTGATCAGGGTTGTTACCCGTCCCAGCTCCTCAAAAGGGAGTTTAAACTTCATTCCTTCTTTGGAAACCTCATCGGCAAGAACTCCAAGATCTACGTAATCCTTTGAGTAATTCTGGCTAAAACATACCGTACGCCCATCTGTGGTGGTCACAGTCACTACGCTATTGCTAACAGTACTGAGATGAGCAGGATAGAAATTATGGATGGCCAGGTTCCTCAGCTGTGAATCTGTTAACATCAGGCCATGTTCCAGAAAGTACAGCTGCTTTGCAATGGCATCATCTGCATCAATCTTATTCCCTGAGGCGGTGACAAAAAGAATCCCCTGTTTTCTGAGCACATTGCTGATCAGCTTTTTCAAATAAGGAACAGGAAGTTCATAGTAATAATAAAACCCCCAGCTGGCATTGATGAGCTGTGCACCTTTGGCGATTGCGAAATGAATGGCACAGATGATCCCAAAAAGATCTCCTTGTCCGTTTTTATCATGGGTTTTAAGGGGCATAATCTTTACCCTGTTCTCTTTGGCATGTTTAAACTCATTGATGATCAACTGACTGACCACCGTTCCATGCCTGCCGGCATGATCGTCCTTAAAATTTCCATTATCAGACACAAAATTCCAGCCTGTTTTTTGCGCTTTATAACAATCCCCCACAGCAGTTCCATCTTTTTCCTGCCATAAATAACCGGGATCTACAAGATCAGTATCTATTCCAGTGTCCAATACGGCAACGATGATTTCTTCTTTACGTTCATTGTTCCGCTCCTCAACAGCTTTCTTCAGCCCTTCCCGCTCCCTCGAAGATTCAGGAATGGTATTGAAAAAATTAAGGGAATATGATTCCCCGACGGTGGTTGACTTTGGCCCTGAGCCTGCCCTTACCGAATCGGTATTGACCAGGGTATGAATTCCTTTTGCCGACCATAACTGCACCGGAATCTTACAGTTTCCACAAGAACTGATCTTAATCCCATCGGGATTAAAACCGCTATCCCTAAAGGAAACTTTAATGATGTTGATGTCTGCCTGGGTGGGTACCTTTTTGAAATACAGTAAAATCTGATCCTTCCGGTAACTGCCGGCCAATAACCGCTCGGTCTTACTATTGGTCTTTTTAATCCAGACAGGATGATCTTTCCGCCTGGATGGTTCTTGTTGTTTAGTCATAAATAGGGATGTTTATAATTTTTGTAACCAAAATTTTGCTTCTTTACTTCCTGCCAGATTGCGGCGAACCACTTCCTGCAAGATCTTTTTCGCTGCTTCCCGATCTGTAGCCTTCCCTCTTTTCATTAAGGCTAAAGCCTGATAGAAAAGTCCGGGGTTGCTGTATAAACTGAAGGTCGATAAACGTTCAAATTGCTCAATCGCGGCGTCATACTTCTGGGTAACGAGATAGGTAATCCCTAAGTTTTTAACTGCCTCCGGCTCTGGCTGTGCTCCTCTGCTGAGGGATATAAAGATCTGCTCTGCTGCTTCATACTTTTTGGCGTTGAAAGCAGCAATCCCTTTCTGTAACTGATCTGCGCTTTCTTTTCCACCCATATTCAGTCCGAGTGTGCTAAAGTTGGCAGCAATATAGTTTTCAGACAATTGTTTTGCATTTTCTGCCGGCCGCCACAGGAACCAGCCAAGCACCAACAACACACAGGCCGCAGCGAGGTAAAATGAAAGTTTTTTAATCGAAATGCCGGATTTTAGCGGCAACGGAGGATGAGGTTCATCAGGAGCCGCTCCGGCCGACAGTTCCGCATAAAGCAGGGCAAATTCGGATCTTTTTTGCTTCTGCAGTTCCGTTCTGAGGGCTTCTCTCATCGCAATATATTCCGCAACCTCCTCTGCAAAGGCAGGGTCATCTACGCAGCGTTCCTCAAAGGATTGTTGCTCCTCCTTAGCAAGCGTTCCTTCAAAATAGGCTGCGATGAGATCTAATGAATTGTTCATTTTACGGTTTGTTCTATATTAACTTTCTTTTTCAATTTTTCCAGACACCTCAGCCGACTGGTCTTTACGACATCGGCAGAATTGTATTCCATAAATCCGGCAATATCCTTGTCGCTATACCCATCTTCAAAAAACAGCAGGATCTGCCTGCATTTCTCCCCAAGAGCAATCAACCTTTCCATCAGATAGTTTCGTTCTTCCTTCATCAACAGCTGTTGAATCGCTGTTCTTGCCTGATCAGGAAGTTCAAACACGAGACTATCTATAGGTATCGCCTGATTTACCTTCCCTTTATTAGTCGTATCTTTCCTTAAAAGGTCAACACATTTATTAGAAAATATTTTATAGCCATAAGATTTAAGGGCAGAACGCCCTTCAAAGCTACCTTTGATGATGTTATTGATGACACTGATGATGGTATCCGAGTATGCACTGGATGCATCTTCTTCGGAAATCCCATATTTTCTTACCCCTTGCCGGATAAAATAAAAGAAGCTTTTATACAGGTTCCCTTCAAAAATTCTTCGCTGTCCCCCACCTGCTTTCAAGCCCTCCACAATTGCCATATCTGAGTCTGCCCCCATAGTTCAGGATATAAAGCTTAATGTAAATAACTGGTTACACTATTGAAGTTAAGAAAAATAATCAGTGTAAAAAACAATAATAAAAGGAAGCTACATTCACTGATCATCAGACATTTAACAAATCAACAAAAGAACATTGCTAAATCGAAAAATCTTTTTGTAAAAATACCTGCATGTGCTCAGGTTGAGCAGATTGCAGGAAGTTGGGCAGATTGCAGGAATATGTCAATTGGTAGCCGGCGAGGAATTGATCAAAAAAAATCCCGGCTTCTCATGATTGCTCATGGGAATCCCGGGATTCAATAAGGTAGTATAAATTAAGCTACCCTTGTATTTGTTAAGCTCAAATAAGGATATCTGGCTTTAAGCATTTCAAAAGCACCAAACATTACTGATCCATAGACTAAAGTTCCATAAAGGAATTTCAGTTCAAAAGGAATAGCCGCTACCAAACAAGAGATATAACCTGCTACAGTTGGCGGATATAAGTTGGGAATATACATCGCACTGATATCGCTAACAATCCAGTGAACCACAACCGCAGCTACCGAAGAAGTAAGGAAAGTTAATGCAGTCACTTTATTCAACATCACTTTGCCCACAACCACCATCAGGATGAATGCAATATAAGTCCAGTACCATCCGTCATAGAAAAATCCATAACCGGAAGTTTTCGCGATAAAGAGATCACTCAATAATAAAACCGCTAATGGAAAAGCGAATGCCTTCACATTGTTGTTGAAATATGCCCCTCCGAATAAAGCAATAGCCCCTACTGCAGAGAAATTAGCGATCACTTTAAAGTCACCGGAAAATGGAGCTGCAACACGGATAATGCTGACAAAAATGATAATCAATAACAAGATTATCGTACGCGGATTGAATTTAGATTCAGACATGTTCATTTATAAATATACAACAAAGTTATATTTTTTCCACCGGATAATAAAACGGGTAAATTAATGAAATACAAACATTGCCGGGAAATAGTATTCCCCATAGGTAATGGTTTTATTCAATACTCCTGTCTTCGCATTATGGAAATACAGTTTATTAACCAGATAGTTTGCTCCGAAACCATCCTGAACGGTTCCTGTAACCAGCTCATCTGTCTTCGCATAATAGCCCAGGTTATTTTTATAAAACGACTGTTTATCCGGAGTGGTCACAAAAGGCTGATCCAGGGAAGCCTTATTTCCAGAGATATAGCGGTATAAGGTTTTTCCTCCACCCCAACTGTTAGCCTTAACCAGAAATACAGTATTTTCTGTGCTGGAAGCAGTAATCGGTGAAGCGTACCAGGTAGACCAGGTGGTATTTGGTGTGAATGGAAGTTCCACACTGTCGGTCGCTAAAGTTTTAGGGTCAGACTGGTAAAGGTATTTACCAGCGGTGTACCAAACGTTACCGTTTGGAGTCCTGGCAAAACCAAGAGTCACCCCTTTGATCTTTTTTGCTACCGAATAATCAGATACGTTGTAAATGATTGCGCCGTCAGACTGGGATAAGGCATACACATAATTTTCTGCCTTTAACATATCTCCGGTTTGTCCTTTAGCCCCCAGCAAACGCATGGTAGGTTTGTATGTTTTAAGGTTGATCAGGTAAATTCCATCACTACTGCTCAAAAGGCCATTGTTGTCATCTATCCCAACAAATGCACGCCAATCGTACTCTGAAGAGCCTGGAATTCTTCCCACTTCTTTCATCGTTTTCGCATCGGCAACCACCACAGGCCCTTTAGCTTTACTCACGACGTATAAATTATTTTTGAACATCGTACCAAACTGTACGGTAGAGGTCAGCGACTCAAATCCTTTTCCCGGATTTTCTTTCTGGAAAATGCTATCCTTTAAACTTGCAGACGCGGCATCAAAAAAGCTGACAGATCCGGTACCATGACCAAACCATCCTTCATTGATGATAAAAAATCCATCTTCATATTTCCCTTTTACCGGGTTTACTTCCGGTTCTGCCACAGCAGCGCTATCTTTCTTACATGAAAATAGTACAGCAGATAAAATTACTGCTGCTGCTATTTCCTTAAATCCTGTTATTCTCATTTATTATTGTAGTGTATTTGTTTATTTCGCTTTTATAAGGTTTATTTCGCTTTTACCAGGCTCAGGTCCTGAACACCGATCACTTCTGTAGACAGTTCACCTAACCAGCCCATATTTGCTTGTATTCCAGTCTGGATCTTGATGAAATCAATTCCACCCAATGCTACCGTTTTCTTGTCTTTATCCACTGCTTTTGCAATGTCAATCTTATCTCCACCCATGGTATTGTCCGCATAACCCCATGCAAACGGAGCGCTGGTGATATAAGTTGGAACGGTCATATTAATCCCTGTTGAAGGCAACAGAGAGCCTTTCAATGTATATTCATTTCCTGTTACCCATTCCGGAAAATAAGACTGTGTATGGTAGGTATTGGTTTTAACGACCCCTGATTTACCTTCGCTGTCTGTCCATGGTACATCTGCAGTAGCTGGTACTGGTCTTTTATAGGTCACGGAGTAATCACGTTTATAACCTGTCTTGTTAAACTCGCTGCCGGGAATTTCATACCAGGTATCATCTGCCAATCCGTTTCCGTTCTCATCCTGCATCACCCAGATAATTCCTGGCTCAGCAAAGTTGGGCATTGGATTTCCGTAAACGATGATGTCGTCTTTATCCACTTCGTTGATGACGGTATGGTCAAAACCAAGGACGATATAGCCACCCCAGGCGCCAAGGGTTACCATGCCTTTTTTACCCAATATCCCCTTAGCACTTTCCAGGTTTCCCGGTGCTTTGTTGATAAACTGTCCCGGTGCAGGAGAATATTCCAATAACCTGGTCACAAAACTATTACTGCCTGGTGAGGCCGGCACTGTTGGCACACCTACATTCACTGTATAAGAATAACTGAATACCGCCCCTTCTGCTGTTGCTGTATAATCAATTTTATAAATTCCGGACTTAGGTGGCGTAAATTCAAATGAACGTTCTGAGGTTTTAATTACCCCATCCAATTTCCAGCTGTGGGCAACCGTCACCCCGTTTTCTATACTGGCAGAGAATGAAGTTTTTTCGTTCACTTTTCCATTGATCGCCTTATCGGCAATGCTCATTTTTACGTTTGGAACGGGTTTTTCATCTTTGTCCTTCTTACATGCTGATAAAACGCTGAGGCTTAGCAGGGCAAGAACCAGGTAATGGTTAATTTTCATTAGTTTTTGCTTGTATTGATAATTGTTTTGTTCTGTTTGAAGAACTATTTTGATTGATTAAACGATTAATAACCGTATCTGAATGCAGCGAGTTTAGGCATAAGTCCTGCGTCAAAAGAGAATTTCTTTTTACCATCAGCGCTAAAGCAGAAGAATTGAGAAGCTTTGGAATCACCAATAAAAACATCCTGAGTTAATGGATTTACAGTTAATCCGTACGCTGCCCCAAGCTTGGTGTCATCTTTAATGAAATCTGATCCCACATCATTCGTAGCAAGGCTAAACTCCTTAAGGAAATAATTTGGCCAAGTGCTGATCGAGTAGGCTTTAGTACCATTAACCGCCAAAAACTCCAGGCTAGCCTTATCGTTTGAAGTGACTTTAGTATCAGTAACACTGCTTATTTTATCTACACTAGCTTTGATATCAGCGTAATTTCCTTTTGTAATCACAAACAGTTCTCCCGTTTTTGTAGCAGTAATATTAGTAGGGTTATATCCCACAGGAATGGATTTCGACTTAGTAAATGTATTCAAATCTACCACCGAGACAGAAGAATTGTCGGCAGTTCCATATTGAAAATGAGCAGAATTTACAACATATAGTTTATTATTGACAACAGCCATTTGCTCCAGGGCGCCACCAACGAGGACTCTGGATTCAATAGCCAGACTTGCCGTATCAATTTTAGTGATCTTGCCATCGTAGGAAGAAACATAAGCCTTATCTTTATTGAAGACCACATACCTTGGTAAGAAACCTTCTGTTGCATCCGAAAAAGGAATCCGTTTAATGGATTTTCCTGTAGCAATACTCATCACCTCCAGATAGGAGTCCTTTGCTGCCTTAGTAGTACCTAAAACCACACAATACAATTTGCTTCCATATTGCTGCAAATCATTGGCATTTGCACCAAGCGAAGTCGAATTCTGCTTTTTAAAATAATCCTTTTCCACTGTTTTCGTGGCAATATCATAATAACTGATGCTACTGTTATTGGTTCCGGGAAGATCCGAAAAGTAAGCTTCGTTCAGGACATAAACGCCGATGGTAGAAATAGGTCCAGGTACGATATCAGGCATTTTATCCTTCTTACAGGATGAAAATCCGGCCATAAGTACAGCGGCAAATGAAATCGATTTTAGAGTATTGTTTAGTTTCATGGTCTATATTTTTAATGTTTAGGTTTTATGATGTTTGTTATAATAATGATTTGCTTGTCTATGCTTATTTAACGAGACTCAGATCTGAGACGCTACTGATTTCTGTAGAAATTTCTCCTACCGCCTTCAGGTTTGCCTGAATACCAGTTTGGATTTTTATAAAATCTATGCCCGTTAAAACCACATTTTTTCCATCCTTATCTACTGCATTTGAAATGTCTATCGCATCTCCGGTAACCTGGTTATCTGCGTATCCTGATGTAAATGGCATACTTACAATCAGTCCGGGATTGGTCATGTTTACATTAGTAGATGGAAGTAATGAACCTTTTAAAGTGTATTGGCTGGTACTGATCCAATCCGGATAATAAGATTGTGTATGGGAAGCATTTATGCCAACCACACCCGAATTGCCTTTATTATCTTTCCAGGCCACATCGCCATTAGCTGGTGTAGGTTTGGTATAGGTGACTTCATAATCCCGGATATATCCGGTTTTACCGGATTCACTCCCTGCAATCTCATACCAGGTATCATCAGGTTTACCATTTTTGTTGTCGTCTTTCATCACCCATACCACTCCTGGTTCAGCAAAATTTGATTGAGCATTTCCTTTTATCATAATGTCCGCAAGATCTTTCCGGTTCGTCACCGTATGGTCAAAGCCAAGAACAATGTACCCACCCCAGGCACCAAGGCTTACCAACCCCTCTTTCTTCAAGATACCTTTAGCGGCTTCCATCGTGCCAAAAGACATATTTATAAACTGTCCTGGTGCGGGAACATAATCGAACAGGCTGGTCACAAACTGATTACTTTCAGGAACAACAGGAACCTCAATTTCAGTATTCCGGTCCTTTTTACATCCGAACAAAAAAGCGCTGACCATAAGTCCTGCAACCAGATATTTTTTAGTATTCATTTTGTTGAATTTAGTATAGGTTCAATTGAATTCAGTATTAATTTAATGGTTAATGAGTTGCGTTATGTTTTAAATGATGGCCTGCAATCCGCGCTGATATAAATGAAATACGCTAAAAAAGTATTACTTATAAACAAATGCAAAATGAGCGGGAATATCTCCTGTAGTTGCCGACCATTGCTTTACTCCTGCCGGACTAAAACAATACAGCGTTCCCGGCGAAACATAATCCTTTGCATCGGTTACATATACTTCTTTCGTAGAGGGATCAACAGCAATACCATAAGGAATTACAATATTTTTATCGGTTCCGTCGGTAATAAATCTGGTGCCCAGTATTTTTTCGTTGATCACATCCAGCATGCCATAGGTAACGGTCATCTTTCCTGTATGATGACTCCATTCGGTACTATAGAAATAGGCAATATCATTGCTGATGGTTAAATTACTGACTGCTACATCAAACTGTTTTTTCACCTGATCTGTTTTTGTATCGATCACAAACATTTTGGACTTAATGTCCAGATAATCCCCTCTTGAAGTCACGTATAAGTCGCCAGATTTATCCGCCTTCAAGCGGTGAAGGTTGATGGCCACATCGATTCTCTTTGTTTCTGTAAAGGAGTTTAAATCAACAACTGAAACGGTACGTTCATAATTCTGCGGACTGTAACCTCCGGAGTTGGCAACATATAATTTATCGTTAATGATGGCCATTTCTTCCGGCTGGCGCCCTACTTTGACCCTTCTGATTTCCTTCAATGTGGTGGTATCAATTTCTGCAACAATCCCGTTTGGCTCTGCGGGATTTCCCACCTGCCCAAGGTAGGCACTCACATAGGCTTTCCCTTTATTAAAGGTAATGTAACGACAATTGGTAATGTCGATTTGATTGATGCGCTTACCCGTTTTCACGTCCAGCACTTCCACTTTATTAGAAATATTAACTACAATATATAGTTTTGAGCCGAATACCGCCGCGTCATTGCCTACATCTCCAAGTCCTTTCACTTGTGAGGGATTGGCCTCATTATAAATATTCCTACGATATTGTCCGAGACCAAAATCCACATAATCCAGGGAAGCTTTGTTCATTCCCATATTGCCTTCATTGACGAGATAAAATCCTTTCATCTTATGATCAGGTTTTGGTGGAAATAAATACTCCCGTACTTCCTTAATGACCTGCGGATCCTTACGGCATGCACTGGTCAGCATTACTGCCAGTAATAAAACCGTAAGTATTTTTGAGGAGATCGATTTAATTGTATTCATATTAATAATCATAAGTTAGGGTAAAACGATAGGAACGACCAGGCATTGGGTAATTGGTAACCACTTCAAATGGTTGATTAAGGAGGTTATTCACCTCTGCTGTAAGCCGGACTTTCCGATTGTGAATCAATGTATTGTAATGTATGGCCATATCATGGGTATAAAAAGGCTGTACATAATTCTCGAGACTATTGAATGCCTGGTTATAGCGTTGTCCCGTATAAAGATAACTATAGTTCATCGAAAACTGCCGGTACGTTGCACTGGCCAGAATTGAAATGTTATGTACAGGGATATATGGAATCTGATGGTGATAAGACGAGGTCTTTTCTACATTTATCGCTTTCTGATATGTATAATTCAGGCCAGCATTCAGGCTTAAATCCTTATTCAGCTGCCATGCAGATTGCATATTTACATCCAGACCTTTAATCTCTACCATCCCCATGTTCATCATGATCCATATGGCCTGTGAAGTTCCCGGCACTGCCACAATTTTATCTTTCACTTTGTTATAGTAAGCATCTGCCTGTATAGAGAACTGAGTTAAGGCCTGATCTTCATATCCTTTTATATAAGTAAAACCAAGATCATATTGTTTGGTATACTCCGGCTTAATCGACCGGGGCTGAAAAAAGGTAAAGTATAAATCATTAAATGTTGGCATCCGGAAAATGCTCTTATAAAAAGAACGTATCCTGAATTCCTTTTGTCCGAATGGCTGCCAGGAAACCAAAACCGATGGAGTGAGTTCATTCCTGTTGTCCGGCTGTGGTCCGGTCTCCACCTTTTCAGACACGATGGTACTCAATACATTTGCCTGAATATCCAGTCTGTCAAAATGAAACTGCGTAGCGAATGCGTTTAAAAAGGTATATCTTCTGGGATAAGCAAAACGATACAGATTGGCATTCATATCACCCATCTGATAATCCGAAGACAAGACCAGGTCCCAGAACTTATTTACTTTAAACTTATTTGCCAGGGAAAAGTATACTTCCTGCTGATAATACCTGTTGTCTAAAAGGCCATCCACCGACACAATATCCGGGTTCAGGTAACGCTGGTAGTCATTGGTATATTTTCCGACAGCCATCAGGCTATATCTTCCTATATTTTTTTCAAAAGACGATTGCGCAAATAAATTCCGGTTCCACTGCCGCTGAGAAAAATGCCATACATTGGCCACAATAGCACCGGGCAGACCATGTTCGTCATTATAGCCATACAGCTTCACACTCCATTTACTACTGTCCCGAAGGATTCCGTTGAGCCCCAGTTCCAATCTCATCGTTTGGATATCCCCATCAGTTCTTACTCCTGTGGTGTCCCATCCTCCACTGAAAGAGCGAAACTTATAACGTCCATGGGCGTTCTTAAATTCTGCGCTGAGGGTACTGTAAGTATGATCTGTAATTTTAGACTGCCATAGTAAGGAAGGATTAACCAGGCCAAAAGAGCCCGTCTTAAATGTTCCTTTAAAGCGGTTACTGCGTCCATCCTCAAAATTTGGCTGTCTGGATTTCAGGTATAAAGAACTTGATGAAGCAAAGCCCCTGGCAGATTGAAAAATCGCACTCTTCTGTCCGTTATACAATTCGATCTCTTCAATATTATCCAAAGAAAATTTGCCCAGATCTACCTGTCCGTTCTGTGCATTCCCAATCTGTGCGCCATCATAAAATACTGCGGTATGGGTACTGCCCATACTGCGGACATTGATGGTTTTTAAGCCGCCAATCCCGCCATAGTCTTTCAGCTGTACTCCGGAAAAGAAACGTACCGCATCTGCCACAGAAAGGCTGTTCAGCTTTTCCAGTTCTGCACCGGAAAGAATTTGTAAGGGGGTTGAGGAGGTTTGTCGCCTGGTGATTTTTATCCTTCTGATCTGGACTTCTTTCAGGTCATTGACCTTATTCAGTGAATCCTTCCTGGATAACTTTACCGAATCGGTCTGTGCCTGTAAATTTAAAGGCATAATTCCTCCAAGCCAGCTAATGGCAAGGAAAGTAAAAAAACAAGGATTTATACCTTTAATGGTAAAATTGTTTCTTCTCATTTTTGTTGTGAGTTATTTACCCACAGCAAACAGTTGGATCAAGGAAATGAAATACAAAAAACAAGCACTCACTCCAAGCTTCAATCCCCGAAAGCTATGAAATATTACACCTAATGGCAGGTCTTCTGACTTACTCCCGGACATTCTGCCTTCCCAATCAATAACTCTAAACAATTAAGAGTCAGACAAGTGGCTTCGATTTGAATACCGTTATGGAGCTTACAGCTGCGGGACAGTTACGGAATCACACCGTATTCCCTTTTAATCCCGATGCAACACCGGGAACCAAAAAGCGAGGCAAAGGTACTCAAATATCCTGCTAACAACAAACTTTTACAATTGACCTGCTATTTAGCATTTCCTTGCTATCTTAGGAGTACTGTTATTTTAATAAGAAGACAATTAATCCTGCAACAACGATGAAGACGAAAATTCCTACCCTACTCATCCTGATGTTCAGCCTGAATACCATGGCACAACAAACTGATACTGTTCTTATTGAGCAACTGATGCGCAACAACCCGGAACTCTTCTCCAACGTACTAAACCACCCGCAAAAAAATCAGGTTCAATTATTATATACACAGGTAAACCGGAACAATAAAAATATCCCCAGCTTCAAAAGCTATAGCTATAACCTCGATAACCACAGGTACTTCTACCCTGCGAGCACCGTAAAACTTGCTGCAGTCATCTTTGCCCTCGAGAAAATTAATGAATTAAAGATAAAAGGACTGAGTGCAAAAAGTACCATGCTCACAGATTCGGCCTATGCCGGACAAACAAAGGTATCCAAAGACAGTACTTCCGGTGATGGCCTCCCTTCAGTAGAACATTACATCAAAAAGATCCTGTTAACGAGTGATAACGATGCCTTTAACCGGCTCTTCGAATTTATTGGACGTGCAGAAATCAATGCCAAACTAAAAAAATACGGATTTAATGACAGCAGGATATTAAACAGGCTGGCCATAGGCGACTCAGGAGAAACGGCAAAGCATACCAATCCCATCAGATTCTACAATAAAAATACATTGATCTATACCCAGACCGAACAATACGACCCCAAAGAATATCCCCTTCAGCTGAGCAATACCAGTATGGGGAAAGGTTATCTAGACAGTACCGATCAGCTGGTCAATAAACCTTTCAGCCTGGAAAATAAAAATGCCTTCAGCATCTCCGATCAGCAAGCCATGATGCGTAAACTCATCAGCCCCGAAGCATTTCCGGAAAACGAAAGGTTTAAGCTGAGTGCAGAAGACTACAAACTTATCTACACCCAAATGAGTAAATTACCTACAGAAAGCATTTATCCCTCTTATAACCCCACAGAATTCTGGCCTGCCTATGCAAAAATGCTCTATTATGGCAGAGAAAAGGATGCGGTCATTGAGCCCAACATCAGAATATTCAATAAATACGGAGACTCTTACGGCTTCATCATCGACAATGCCTATTTCGTAGATTTAAAGAACAAGGTCGAATTCTTCCTTACTGCCGTTGTACAATCAAATGAAGATGGCATTTATAATGACGATAAATACGAATATGAGACAGTTTGCTATCCTTTCATGGGAAATATAGGGCGTATTATTTATCAATATGAGTTAGAAAGGAAACGGGAAAGAACTCCTGATTTAAGCAAATTTAAGTTAGTGTACTAGTCTGAGTCTGGTGCATTCAATTCGCCTATTTAGGAAAAAAAGAAGCATTTTATTCAAAGGCTGAAATCTTAGCCCTGAAGGGGGCAAATCTTTCTATGCCTTTTCATAAGACGCATCTTTTTTTTAAAACCCACAAGCTATCTGTCCAAAGGTTATCCGGCAAAGTTATGCTATCATAAGGTGCAGATCCTTCTATTCCACCATACTATCTCCACCATGCCATTCAACAAAAAGAAGTTTTCTGTGAGAGGGCATAGAAATTTTTGCCCCCTTCAGGGCAAAAGGTTTCAGCCGTCGAATAGAATGCTTCTTTTTACTTTTAATCCTGAAGAAGGGCCTCCTTTATTTCAGCAAGCTTTTTCGCTTCTTCTTCAGCAAGCACAGGAAACTTAAGATTCAATCGTGTAAAATGTTCTTCAAGGATCTGGCTGATTGCCAATCTTGCATGCCATTTTTTATCAGCAGGAATGATATACCATGGTGCCTGTTCGGTTGAAGTTTCTTCTATAGCCCTTTCATAGGCTTCCATATATTCCTTCCACCTTCCCCGCTCTGTAATATCTGCGGAGGAGAACTTCCAGTTTTTTGCAGGGTCATTGATTCTATCCAGGAAGCGGGATTTTTGTTCATCTTTTGAGACGTTCAGGAATATTTTAATGATTACTGTTCCGTTATTGGAAATATGTTTCTCAAAGTTACGGATGCTCTCGTACCTGTTTTCCCAGAATTTATCGTCTATATTTTTGACATCCTGATAACCTGGAATATTTTCACTCAGTACATATTCCGGGTGGACTTTACAAACGAGCACGTTTTCATAATGCGACCTGTTGTGTATACCAATCCTGCCTCTCTCAGGTAATGCTTTATAGTGTCTCCAAAGAAAGTCATGTTCATATTCTTCGGATGTAGGAGTTTTAAAACTATAGACCTGACATCCCTGGGGATTTAATCCCGACATAACGTGTGAGATCGCACTGTCTTTTCCAGCGGCATCCATCGCCTGAAACAGGATAAGTATAGAATGGGCATTTGCAGCGTATAAGGTTTCCTGTAATTTGCTCAACCTTTCTTTAATTTCTTCCAGCTCCTCCTTCCCCTCCTCCTTTTCCTGATCTCCATTATAGGTGGTGTCGTAATCTTTCAATGAAACTTTCTTTCCCGGTGTAGCAAGGTATTTTTCGATCTCTTTTTTCATGTATGCAATTGTTTTTAAAGGGTTATGAAGCGATCCTCAACATCTCTCAGTGAGTACCATTCCTTGACATCCTCTTCATTAAATATAGAGATAGTCTTATACATTTTAGCATATACCGTTCCAATAATGCCTTTATTTCCTTTGTCTTTCAAAAAAGGCGAAATAAAATCCGATAATATTTTAGTCTGCATCATCAGGGATAAATGTGCAGTATTGGGAACTGTCGCTGGTTGAAATTTTGGTTGTTCGGTTGAAGCTTATTTACCGGATTAATCCAGAGCTATGGTGACTTTTTCAGGAGCTGAAAAAGACAAATACGAAACAGGTAAGAAGTTAAAATTAATAGATATTGGAAGCTGAGGTGTGCGGATTATTAAGATAGATAAGAATTCCTACCACTACAAAAACGGTACAAACAATTCCAACTACCAGCCTTTTGCTAATGGTTACTTCGGATTCCGGCCGTGTAAAGCCTATTACCAGTTCGAAAATTACCCAAAGTACTTCTGCCATATTCGGTTAAGTTATTTATACTAAAGTAAATATAAAAAATTAAATATTACTATTTTGTCTCTCTCCATTTTCCAGCCACAAAGTTCCCGAAAATAACGAAAGCAATTCCAATCATGATATCGACCACAAGCCATTCCCAAAAGAAACCAAATTCAGCTTTAAGACCAGCATCAGTAAGTTTACCACCTGTAACCAGATAAAAGGGAAAGGGAAAACCCAACTTTGTGAATCCGTCAGCGGCGGCATTGTCTTCATACGTAAACAAAGTGAATAAGGCAAAAATCAGGAAAAGAATCCCTGATCTGATCAGCTTAATTTTCATAGGCCCAAATCATCCGGTTTTTATCAAAATCATCAGCATCACTGAGCGTTACTCTTTAAGCTTTAGACCGTTGTCAAAATACTTTACAGCGGTCATTTAACACCTATAATTTGTAGTTTACAGTCTGATCTCTTTAATTTAAATATAGAATAAAATTTAAGTAAATTAATTACGTTAATTTGTACTGCAAGTTTTAACACAATTTAACACTAACTGTTTTACGTTTTTTTGATCTTTATCCCATGTTTAAAGAAATTCGCAATAAGTATATCCGTTATCCAAGCATATTCCTATTCTGTATTATCATCTTCTTTTGCGCGTTGCAACTCAACTTTTTATGGTTATTTGGCTATTCGCCATCCTATAAAGACATTAAAGCCCCTACCCTTCGTGTGGGATCTGAATTGTACACAGCTGATGGTAAGCTGATTGGCCGCTATTACAAAGAGAACCGGACCCCTGTAAGCTTCAACGAGATTGCACCAAGTGTGATCAAAGCATTGGTAGCCACAGAAGATGTCCGTTTCTATAGCCATATGGGAATAGATTTCCGCTCTTTACTTTCCAGCGGACTCTCCACTGCAACCGGCGACAAGCGTGGGGCAAGTACCATCACACAACAGCTGGCCAAGAACCTTTACCGCACCCGGTATAACAAATCACAAGGTTTCATCAAACACATTCCGGTAGTACGTACCATCGTTTCCAAATTAAAGGAATGGATGACTGCCGTGAAGTTAGAGTCTAACTATCCGAAAGACGACATCATCACCATGTACCTCAATACCGTATCCTTTGGAAACAATGCTTATGGTATTAAAACTGCGGCAAGGATTTATTTTGATAAGGAAACCAATGAACTGGATGTTCCGGAATCCGCATTGCTTGTGGGCATGCTGAAAGGTACCAGCCTTTACAACCCGATAAAGAATCCTGTTAAAGCCCTCGAACGCAGAAATGTTGCCCTGGCTCAGATGAACAAATACAACTACATCACTGCTGCAGAGCTGAACACCTATAAAAGCACCCCGATAAAACTCAAGGAAGGTCGTATCGATGAAGGTAGTGATGGTGATTCTTATCTCAGAGCAGCGGTTGATAAATACCTGGAAAAATGGGCGAACGACAATGATTACGACCTTTACGAAGATGGTTTGAAGATCTATACCACCATCGATTCCAAGCTTCAGAAATATGCAGAAGAAGCGGTAGCCGAACAAATGAAAACCATACAGAGAAGGTTCTACAGTGTTTGGGGCAAAGAAGATCCATGGGAAGATTCTGAAAAGAAAAAAGTAGATTATCCGGACCGCGCCATGCGCAAGCTGCCGATCTACGCCATGCTCGAAAAAAAATACAGCAACACTCCGGATTCTGTGAAGGCCTATTTCGAAAAAAAGAAAA
Organism: Pedobacter caeni; assembly: GCF_900129215.1. GTDB lineage: Bacteria > Bacteroidota > Bacteroidia > Sphingobacteriales > Sphingobacteriaceae > Pedobacter > Pedobacter caeni. The sequence goes on from NZ_FQUQ01000001.1 coordinate 1,643,780, forward strand.
AGATGAAAATCTTTACCTGGAAAGGTGACCGTGATACGCTCTTCTCTACTATGGATTCTATCCGTTATTACGGAAAAATTATGAATACCGGAATGATGACGATGGATCCCTTCAGCGGAAAAATCAAAGTATGGGTGGGCGGAATCGACCATAAATTTTTCAAATACGACCACGTTAACCAGAGCAAAAGACAGGCAGGCTCTACATTTAAACCTTTCGCTTACCTGGCCGCATTGCAGGATGGCATGAGCCCTTGCGATAAATTCACGGATAAACCGGTTAAAATCAAATACGAAGAAAACGGAAAAACAGAATATTGGGAGCCTAAAAATGCAGACTGGAACTATAGCTACCGCGAAATGTCTTTGCGCTGGGCAATGGGTAAATCAGTAAATACCATTACCGCACAGGTTACAGAAGCCGTGGGTGCAGAAAACGTAGTGAAATGGGCCCATGAATGTGGAATCGAAAGTCCGCTTAAGTCAGTACCATCTGTGAGTTTAGGTCCAAATGATGTGACGGTATTTGAAATGGTCAGGGCCTACAGTACCTTCCTTAACGAAGGCGTAAGAACTGAACCTATCCTCGTTGAAAAGATCACAGATCAGGACAACAATATCATTGAAGAGTTCAAAGCAAAAACAAAAAGGGTACTTTCTGAAGAAATTGCATGGCTGATGCTGTATATGCTCAGAGGTGGAATGGAAGAGCCTGGAGGAACCTCTCAGGCACTTTGGGAATGGGATCTCTGGAAAAACAACAACCAGATTGGTGGAAAAACAGGGACTTCATCTGATTATGTGGATGCCTGGTATATGGGGGTTACCAAAGACCTGGTTACTGGTGTCTGGGTAGGCTGTGATGAGCGTACTGCTCACTTCAAAAACGGAGAAACCGGTGAAGGATCCAGAACAGCCTTACCGATCTTTGCCAAGTTCATGGAAAAAGTTTACCATGATCCAAGTACGGGTTATACCTATGGTGCTTTCCCTAAATCAAAAGTAAAGATCACCAGGGAGATCAATTGTCCGAGTCCGAGGATTCGGGTAGATACTTCCAGCTCGGATAGTCTTTCGGTAGATTCTACCGCCTTTACCCCTCCTGTAGTGGAAGAACAACAGCCGGTGTTAAAAGAGGAAGACATCATCAAAACCGAAGAAAAGAAAATTCCGGAGCCTGTCAAACAGCCTGCGACTGAAGTTCCCTTAACCAGAAAAGAAAAAAGAGAACTGAGAAGAAAACAGCGCGAAGAGGAGAAGGAAAAAGAACGGATCAAAAAAGAACAGGAAAAGAATAATCAATAAAACTCATAGGAATGTCGATGCCCCGCCCCAAAAGGTCCGGGGCATTTACTCGAAGCTTCCTCCTGAAATTTTGGTTTGCCTGTAGCGTATTGCAGTCGCCTGTCGTTCTCTTTGAAATAACTGCGGCTGCTCTGTAAACTTAATAAGACAATTTTGCGTAAATTTAAACACAACAAAATATAATCACACTATGAATCTGAGCTCTACTCTCTTTAGACGATTACTCCCTGTTCTGATTATTCTCCTGGTGTCTGCTGCTTCCGTCCGGGCACAGGTTTTCGGACAAAACATAGTCAGGTATAAAAATGAGAAATTCAAAGTCCTGCAAACACCCCATTTTGAGATCTATTATTACCTCAAAAATGAGAAGATGATCAAGAAATTTGCACAGGATGCAGAGACCTGGTATAAAATGCACCAGGAAGTATTCAGAGACACCTTCTTAAAGAAAAATCCCATCATTTTATACAACAACCATCCGGATTTCCAGACAACTACCGCATTAAACGGTGAAATCGGAATCGGTACAGGCGGGGTAACAGAAGCCTTTAAAAACAGGGTGATCATGCCTGTAATGGAGCTGAACAACCAAACCCGACATGTATTGGGCCATGAGCTTGTGCATGCTTTTCAATACCACCTATTACTGGAAAAGGATTCTATCCCACTGGAGAATGTAGGCCAGACACCATTATGGATGGTGGAAGGGATGGCAGAGTACCTTTCCATCGGGAAAACAGATGCCTTTACCTCCATGTGGATGAGGGATGCTTTGTTAAACAGGGATATCCCCTCTTTAAAAGACCTGACCAACTCCAACAAATATTTCCCTTACCGCTACGGACAGGCGTTCTGGACCTTTGTAGGATCAGTTTATGGAGATACCACCATCGTTCCTTTGTTTAAGGCGACCGCGAAATATGGTTATGAAAACGGATTAAGGTATACTTTCGGATATGACGACCGTACGCTTTCAGGTTTATGGAAAAACGCCATTGAAGCGCATTACCGCCCGATGTTAAAATCTGACAGTTCCCAGGTAAAAATCACCGGGACAAAAATTATAGACAATAAGAATGCGGGAAACATGAATGTGGCCCCGGCAATCAGTCCGGATGGCAAGTACCTGGCATTTTTATCCGAAAAAGACCTTTTTGGAATTGACCTCTTTCTGGCAGATGCAAAGACGGGAAAGATCATCCGAAAACTCAGCAGTCAGATTTCCAATTCGCATATTGACGACTTTAACTTCCTGGAATCTGCAGGAACCTGGTCGCCGGACAGTAAGCAGTTTGCATTCAGTATCTTCAGTAAAGGCAGAAATCAATTGATGATCATTGATGTGGCTTCGGGAAGCGTAAAACTACGTGCCCCAATGGGAGAAGTATTGCAATTTGGGAACTTATCCTGGTCTGCCAATGGCGATGACATTGCTTTCTCAGGGATGGTAGAAGGTCAGAGTGACATTTTCTCTTATAACCTGAAAACCAAACAGGTTACCCAAATCACCAACGATACCTATTCTGATTATGCACCAAATTATGCACCTGATGGAAAGAAGATCGTCTTTTCTTCCGATAGGGCTTCTATGTCTGCAAATAAGAATACAGCCGTTCATGCACTCAACCTGACAGTCTATGATATCGAAACCAAAACCCTGACCGACATTCCGGTCTTCCCGGGTGCAAACAATTTGAATGCGCAGTTTTCCGGGGATAGCAACAGGATTTTCTTCCTGTCTAACAGGGATGGTTTCAGAAATATGTATGAGTACAACCTTTCCGATAAAAAGGTAAAACAGCTGACCGACTATTTTACAGGAATCAGTGGAATCACAGAATTCTCTCCTGCAATGTCAGTTTCCAGAAATGATGATATTGTATATAGCTATTACCGTTCACAACGCTATACGTTATACAACTCACCACTTAGCAATTTCAGGTCGAAACCGGTAGATGCAAATGAAGTGAATTTCGATGCGGCAGTCCTCCCTCCTATGGAGAACCTGGGTGTGGACATCGTAAATTCTAATCTGGCTAACTTTGAACGTTTCGAAAAAACAACCACAGACTCCATGAGACTGGTGCCTTACAGACCTAAATTTAAGCTGGATTACCTGGCGAACAGTGGTGGTGTAGGTGTATCAACGAGTCGCTTTGGAACAGGTTTACAGGGTGGTATTTCTGGTCGTTTCAGTGATATTCTTGGTAGAAATCAAATCATAGCTAACCTTGCTGTAAATGGAGAGATCTATGATTTCGGGGGCTTGGTAGGATACATTAACCAGTCGAGCAGAATCAACTGGGGTGGTGCGATTTCCCACTCTCCATATGTAACGGGCTTCCGGGACATTGCTGCTGAACAACTGGATGGACGTGATGGGAAAGTCAATGTATATAACGACCGGACCAATATCATCCGTACTTTTGAAGAACAGGCTCAGCTATTTGGTGCCTATCCATTCAACAAAGTACACCGCTTTGAACTGGGAGGAGCTTTCTCCCGATATACCTATCGCGTAGACCGCTTCAGTAACTATTATCAGGATCTCGGTGGAGGGATTATCGGAGGTTATCTGGGCTCAGATAAAAATAAAATCCCTACAGATCAGGCTTCCAGAGAGCTGGGCATCTCCCTGAATTCATTTACTATTTTGCAGGCGAATGCCTCTTTTGTGGGAGACAATACCATTATGGGAATGACTTCTCCTCTGGAGGGATTCAGATACCGGGTAGGTGCAGAACAATATTTCGGAGATTATAAATTTTATGCCTTATCCCTGGATGCCAGAAAATATGTACGTCTGAAGCCTTTTACCATTGCCGCAAGAACCTTTAACTACTTTAGAATTGGAGAAGATGGAAAAAGACTTTATCCATTATTTATAGGATATCCTTATTTCATCAGAGGTTATGAGGCCAATTCATTCTACAAAAGCCGCAACTCTACCAGCGGAGATTTCGACATCAACCAATTATCAGGAAATAAAATTGCGGTCTTCAACTTCGAAGTACGCCTGCCACTTACAGGACCTAAAAAGTTAGCACAGATTCCTTCAAAATTCCTGTTCACTGACCTGAACTTTTTCTTTGATGCAGGTTTAGCCTGGAATCAAGGCAATAAGGTGGTATTCAAGGATCAACCTACATACACCACTCAACCTGCCAGAGATGCACAAGGAAACATCAGACTGGATGCTGCTGGTCAGCCCATCATGACTCAAGTTACCAATGAGCGCGTACCTGCCATCAGTTTTGGTGTATCCTTAAGGGTGAATGTATTTGGTTATTTTGTATTAGAACCTTATTACGCGTTTCCACTACAACGTAAAGACGTTAAAGCCGGTGTATTTGGGTTAACCTTTGCCCCAGGCTGGTAAAATCATTTGAACGGAACACCCCGGCAAACGGTTGGGGTGTCCCGGTTCAAAATCTATGATAGAATAAAGGGAAGATTCACCTGGTTCATCATCTTCTTACTGCTGATGATGTGTTCAAAGTCCAATCCGATCGTCAGATCAATCCAATCCGGATTACAAGCCCTTACCATCCGCTCTTTCTGCATTCTGGTAAACCTGCTGATTACTTTAAACCTGCTCAATGCCTGAGCTTCAGTTTTAAACTCTTCGAAATAAACCAATCTCGTCAGCTGCTCGCCGCAATCAAAAAATAAACTAGGCATCTGCTTATAAAAATCAAGCGTCTTAATTAAATCAGAACTCATTCCAACATGTAAACTCTTGCGGTTTCTATCAGTTACGATATATACAAATTTCTTCATGACTAAAGGATTAAATGATATAAACTAATTTAGTTAGTACAGCTATTTGGTATTCGAATAAATATTACTAACTTTATTGGTACAATAATACTAACAATATTAGTAAAAACAAATAAATATTAAACTTTTATTTTATGTCAAATATATCCTCCAACCTGAAGTACCTTAGAAAGAAAAAAAGCCACACACAGCAGCAATTCGCTGATGCTATGGGCATTAAGAGATCGCTCATTGGAGCGTACGAAGAAGACCGGGCGGAACCTAAATATGATTTGCTAAAAAAAATAGCAGAGTATTTTGACCTGACCATAGACGAGTTTATTAACGAAAACATCAATGATAACTGGAAACCGAAGCCAAAAAGCCAGGGTTCAAACCTGAGAATTCTCAGCATCTCCGTAGATAAGGACGATAAAGAGAACATAGAAATGGTCCCGGTGAAAGCAAGTGCAGGTTACCTGAACGGATTCTCAGATCCGGAATACATCAAGGACCTTCCTAAATTTCAACTCCCCCTCCCTTTCTTAAAACAAGGAACATTCAGGGCTTTTGAAATCTTAGGGGATTCGATGTTGCCCATCCAGTCGGGAAGTATCATCCTTGCAGAATACCTGGACAACTGGAATGATGTAAAAGCCGGAGAAACGTATATCATCATCAGCAAAAATGAAGGTGTAGTTTATAAAAGAGCAGGAAATCGCTTTAAAGAAAACAAAGAACTGAAACTGATCTCAGACAACAAGATCTATGATCCTTATACCATTGCTTCAGATGAAATTCTGGAAATATGGAAAGCCAAGGCCTTCATTTCTTCTACGCTTCCTGATCCTACACCAGAACCTACAATTGAAACACTGAGCAGCATGATGGCACAAATGCAGAAATCAATTTCACAGCTCAACAAAAACTAAATAATAGTCAATGCTCAACCGTTCAGGAACGGTCATTTGTCATAAAATCAAAATAAAGAAAGCAGGTTCCTCCTGCTTTCTTTATTTTTGGACCATATGAACAAAACCGGGCAGTTTATACAAGACAGGTTACAAGCCAGAGCAGACAACGGATCGTTAAGGAAACTATCCAGACTCCATCTGCCTGTCGACTTTTGCTCTAACGATTATCTGGGTTTCTCCAGATCAGTGATATTGAAAGATCGGATCGAAACCCTGCTCCTGCAAATCCCAGACCTGCGCAGCGGATCCGGTGGTTCCAGGTTACTGAGTGGCAACCATGCCTTTACAGAAGAAACCGAATCGCTCATCGCTCAATTTCACCAGGCAGAAAGCGGATTGATCTTCAATTCCGGTTACGATGCCAATATTGGCCTGATCTCCAGTTTAGCGCAGCGTACAGACACGATCATCTCTGATGAGCTCATTCATGCAAGCCTCATAGACGGAGCCCGTCTGAGCCATGCCAGCAGGTATACCTTTAAACACAATGACCTTGATGCCCTGGAAGCAAAACTGAAACTGGCCACCGGAAATATTTATGTGCTGGTAGAAAGTGTGTATTCCATGGATGGCGACCTCGCCCCTTTAACAGAAATCAATGCCTGCTGCAAAAGATATGGTGCAAACCTCATTGTAGATGAGGCACATGCCCTGGGAATTTTTGGAAGCCATGGCACAGGAAGGGTTCAGGAACTTGGCCTGGAAAAAGAGGTATTTGCAAGGGTGGTCACCTTTGGCAAAGCTTTAGGTTGTCATGGGGCCATTGTACTGGGAAGCCCATCTCTCCGTCAATACCTCATTAATTTTGCAAGGTCTTTCATCTATACCACCGCTGCCCCCCTTCATGCCATTGCCAGTGTCCATGCCGCCTATCAGTTACTTGCAGAAAGGGATTATACCCCAATCATTACGGAAAGAATTGAGGAATACAGCAGTCGGATTGAAATGGCAGGAATCCCCGGCAAATCGGGCAAAAGCAACATTTCAGGTAAAAGCAGCATTCAAACCATTCTTTACCATAGCAGTGAAAAAGCAAAATTTGCAGCAGAAAGCCTGCAGCAACAAGGACTCGATGTCCGGGCCATCTTAAGCCCCACCGTCCCGAAAGGAAGCGAGCGGCTAAGAATATGTTTGCATACCTATAATAATAACGAAGAAATTCAAACACTGATCAGTCAGCTGGTCTTATTAAAACAACATGAGTAAAACTTATTTCATTACCGGAATCGGAACAGGTATCGGAAAAACCATAGTCAGTGCCATCCTGACGGAAAAACTACAGGCAGATTACTGGAAACCCATCCAGTCCGGTGACCTGGATCATAGCGACAGCTTATCTATCGCCGCGTTAATCAGTAATCAAAAAACAACCATCCATCCGGAACAGTTCAAACTCACCCAGCCCCTTTCCCCGCATTTATCGGCAAGGATAGATGGCATTCAGATCACAGCTGCAGCCATAACAGCTCCCGCGACCAGCAACAACCTCGTGATAGAAGGCGCAGGTGGCTTAATGGTCCCCATCAATGAACAGGAACTGATCCTTGACCTTATTAAAAGCTTAAATGCAAAAGTGATTGTTGTTTCACAAAACTATCTGGGCAGCATCAACCATACCCTCCTCACCCTGGAAGTATTGAAATTAAACAAAGTTGAAGTAGAAGGGCTCATTTTCAATGGTCCTGCCAATGAGGAATCTGAGCGTTACATCAGTACCTATTCCGGCATCCCTATTCTGGGAAGAATTCCTCAGCTGGAAAACCTGGATCAGGAAAGTGTGTTAAAAGCGGGAGAACACATCGCTTTCTAACAAAAAGACATCTATAAAAATAAAATACCGTGCATAAAAAAGGGAGCTAATTGCTCCCTTTTCCTTTATTAAAATGACCTTACGATCTATTTTACTGCATCAATAACAGCTTTGAAAGCTTCAGGATGGTTCATTGCTAAATCAGCTAAAACCTTACGGTTAAGACCGATGTTTTTAGTAGCTAATTTACCGATCAGTTGAGAGTAAGAAATACCATGTTGACGTGCTCCAGCGTTGATACGTTGAATCCATAATCCACGGAATTCTCTTTTCTTAACTTTACGGTCACGGTATGCATATTGCAAACCTTTTTCTACCGTATTTTTAGCAATGGTGAAAACCTTACTTCTTGATCCCCAATAGCCTTTGGCCATATTAAGGACTTTTTTCCTTCTTCTTCTCGAAGCTACTGCGTTTACCGAACGTGGCATAGTGTGTTGTTTTTTGATAAACGGTGTTGCGTATTACAGCAAACTTACTACCGGGTACCTGGTTAAAAATTTAATTATTTACCGATGGCAAGCATACGCTTAACGTTGCCCATATCAGCTGCGGACACCATTGAAGTGTGACCCAAATTACGCTTACGTTTAGTCGACATCTTGGTTAAGATGTGGCTTTTGTAGGCATTCTTCCTTGCGATTTTACCTGTTCCAGTAAGCGAAAAACGCTTTTTAGCACTGGAATTGGTTTTCATTTTTGGCATAACCTGTGTTTATTTATGTAATTTATTTATTTTTTAGCAACTTTTGGAGCCAGCGTTAAAAACATACGCTTGCCCTCTAACTTAGGTAATAACTCCACTTTACCGATATCTTCAAGCGCCTGTGCAAATTTCAGTAAGAGAATCTCTCCCTGCTCTTTGTAAACAATTGCTCTACCTTTAAAGTGTACGTAAGCCCTAACCTTCTCCCCGTTCTCCAGGAAGCTAACCGCGTGTTTCAGCTTGAACTGAAAATCGTGATCGTTGGTATTAGGACCGAAACGGATCTCCTTAATTACGGTCTGTTTTGCGTTTGCTTTAATCTCTTTCTGCTTTTTCTTCTGCTCGTAAACAAACTTACTGTAATCAATGATCCTACATACCGGAGGCACTGCATTTGGAGAGATCTCAACCAGATCCAATTCCAATTCGTCGGCAAGGGCTAAAGCTTTTGCCAAAGGATAGATCCCCGGTTCAACATTATCTCCAGCTAATCTAACCTCCTGAGCTCTGATAAACTGATTAATATTATGTTCTGCTTCTTTTTTCTTAAAAGGAGGACGTGGTCCCCTGTTAAATCCTGGTCTGCCTAATGCCAAATTTATATACTATTTAAATTGTTATTTCTTTAATTAATAATTCACTGAACTCCTGCTGAGTCATTTCACCTAAATCTCCCTCACCATGTTTACGTACTGAAACCTTTCCTTCTGCCATCTCCTTCTCACCGATAATCAGCATATAAGGTATTTTCTTAACCTCAGCGTCTCTGATTTTCCGTCCGATTTTTTCATCCCGAAAGTCAATCAAACCGCGAATATCGGAATTATTTAATTCATCTGAAACTTTTTTTGCATAATCTTCATACTTTTCAGAGATCGGAAGAATGATAAACTGTTCAGGAGAAAGCCATAATGGGAAATTACCAGCGCAATGTTCGATCAATACTGCGATGAAACGCTCCAGGGAACCAAACGGAGCCCTATGGATCATCACCGGACGGTGTTTCTGATTATCGCTTCCAGTATACTCCAGTTCAAAACGTTCCGGTAAATTGTAATCTACCTGAATTGTTCCCAACTGCCATTTTCTTCCCAAAGCATCTTTTACCATGAAATCCAGCTTCGGACCATAGAATGCTGCTTCACCATATTCCACTACAGTAGGTAAACCTTTTTCTGCGGCAGCCTCAATGATCGCAGATTCTGCCAGATGCCAGTTCTCATCAGAGCCAATGTATTTCGACCTGTTTTCCGCATCTCTTAAAGATACCTGTGCAATGTAATCGTTGAAACCTAAAGATTTAAACACATACAATACCAGATCAATTACTTTTTTAAACTCTTCTTTTACCTGGTCCGGGCGACAGAATAAATGGGCATCATCCTGAGTAAAGCCACGAACTCTTGTTAAGCCGTGAAGCTCTCCGCTCTGCTCATAACGATATACTGTTCCGAACTCTGCAAAACGCAAAGGAAGGTCTTTATAAGAACGTGGTTTAACTTTATAAATCTCACAATGGTGAGGGCAGTTCATCGGCTTAAGGAAAAACTCCTCTCCTTCCTGCGGAGTTTTAATCGGCTGAAAAGCATCTTTACCATATTTTTCATAGTGACCTGAAGTAATGTACAGGTTCTTATGACCAATATGAGGAGTAACTACCTGCTCGTATCCCGCTTTACCTTGTGCTTTAGTTAAAAACTGAACCAGACGTTCGCGCAATGCCGCACCTTTAGGCAACCACAACGGCAAGCCCATTCCTACCTTCTCAGAGAAAGCAAATAATTCCAGTTCCTTACCCAATTTACGGTGATCTCTTTTCTTCGCCTCTTCAATCATGTGAAGGTACTCAGTCAGCTCACTTGCTTTAGGAAAAGTAACCCCATAAATACGGGTCAATTGTTTTTTTGTTTCATCACCACGCCAGTAAGCACCAGCCACATTCATCAATTTTACCGCTTTTACAAAACCGGTATTTGGAATGTGTGGCCCACGACAAAGGTCAGTAAACTGTCCCTGGTTATAGAAAGTGATTTTTCCATCTTCCAGACCTTCTAAAAGGTCCAGCTTGTACTCATCTCCCTTTTCAGTAAAATACTTAATCGCATCTGCTTTAGAAACGCTTTCCCTCACAAAAACTTCTTTCTGTTTGGCCAGCTCTAAAATCTTGGCTTCAATTGCCTTGAAATCATCTGAAGAAAACTCCCTGTCGCCGAAATCTACGTCATAATAGAAACCGGTTTCAATGGCAGGACCTATCCCGAATTTTGTACCCGGGTAAAGGGCTTCCAATGCTTCGGCCATAATGTGGGCAGAAGAATGCCAGAAGGTAGATTTACCGGCAGCATCATTCCAGGTCAGCAACTTTACAGATGCATCTCCTTCAATTGCTCTTGAAGAATCCCAGATCTCACCGTTAACTTCGGCTGCTAAAACGTTGCGCGCTAATCCCTCTGAAATAGAGAGCGCGATCTGATGGGCAGTTGTGCCCTTTTCGTACTGACGACTGGAGCCGTCAGGTAATGTAATGTTAATCATCTACAACTATGATTTTAGTGAATTAATTGATTTATAAACATTTACAATAATTTCTATTTTACGTGTAATAAAACATTATTGCAAACAACTTGAGATATTCTCATCGTCTAAGAGCAAATATAAGGTTTATAATTTGATTTTTCTTATCCTGACCTACTTCCTACACCCGATACAACAACTTTAGAGAGGCGGACAACCGATATCCACACAGAATTAGCACGGGAACATAAGACGACGAAATAAAACACATCTGCGATGATTCGTTTTTACAATAATTATCATAAAACCATCCTTATATTTATTTTCACTAAAAACATCTACATTTGCATAAAATTTTAGTTGCCACATCGAAATATGCAAACGCTATAAAAGATACCACAACTGATATCCAGACCATTCAACAATAAAGCAACCCGCATTCTCATACAGCAGACTGCTAAGGCCATATTTAAAACTATATATCCAAGTAACAATGAAAAAACAGCTATTAACACTTGCCGCAATTCCCCTTCTTTTTATTGCCTGCAGTAAATCCTCCACGGCCCCTGAAACTACTCCTGAGGTAATTCCTGAAAAAAAACTGGTTAAAGTTGAAGCAAAAATGACCCCCATTAAAGCCGGAGTCCCTGTTTCTGCTGACACCTTTACCTGGTCAAGAAAGGAATTTGATCAGGATGGTAATATCACATTGTCAATGATTCGTGTGGGAATGAATGGGCCTCTAAGCTATGAAGAAGAAATCACCTACAAGTACGAAAACAAGAAAGTAACAGAGGTAAAAGAAGGCAATTACAGAAATGCATATGCTTACATTGGTAATACTACTGTAGAGATAAAAAAATATAAGCTCTCCGATTTATATGAGACAGAGACACGGGAGATTGGTGCAAATGGAAAAGTTTCCAAAATATATTATTATCAGGCCCAGGGTGAAGAGCGCAAATTATTCCAAACCACCATATTCAGCTACGACGCCAACCAAAGAAACACCACTAAAGAATTTCTGACTCCACCTGATTTAAATGGTGATCAGACCATTTACACCTATGATGCGAAAGGCAACGTACTTACCGAATCATCTTTTAACAGAAAGACAAATACAATTATCCGGGAACTGAAATTTGGTTACAACTATAATGAGAAGGGTCAGCTACAGGAATACATTGATGGATCTGGTTCTGATTACAAAAAATTCAAAAACACATACGGAGCAGACGGGATGCTTACCATTCAGGAGCTATCTAAATCCAGTAATTTCGACGGCCCATTTGAACAAGTTGGCCAGATCAATTACACCTATACTTACAAATAAAGAGGAGAATGGTTCCCCGGATGATCAGCATGAACCGGGGAACCGTTATTTAAATAGTGGATGATTAATATTCCAACCATCCGTTCGCTAAAACATCGGCCAAATGCATTGTTTTTAAAGGAATGTTGTTCTTATCGATATATCCCTGCAAATGCATCAGACAGGAAAGGTCTGTAGAAATCACGTATTCTGCTCCCTGTTCCAGGGCATTGTTCACTTTCTGCTCTGCCATAGCAGAAGAAATCGCATCAAATTTTACAGAAAAGGTTCCGCCGAAACCGCAGCACATATCGGTATCTTTCATTTCCACCATTTCCAGACCATGAACCTTGGACAACAACAACCTTGGCTCCTCTTTGATCTTGCATTCGCGCAATCCGCTGCAGGAATCATGATACACTGCTTTTCCATCCAGTTCTGCACCGAAATAATCCCTTTTCAGCACATTCACCAGGAAATCTGAAAGTTCAAATATATTAGACTGTATATTTCTGCATTTATTATGGACGATCGTATTGGTAAACAGGTCGCTGAATCCATTCTTCACCATCCCTACGCAGGAGGCTGAGGGGGCTACGATATAGTCAGTTTCTGAAAAATCACTCAGAAATTTAGTTCCTGTTTCTTTCGCCTGCTCCCAATAACCTGCATTGTATGCCGGTTGCCCGCAGCAAGTCTGGGCAGAATTATAAAACACCTCACAACCCGCTTTCTCTAATAGCTTTATCGTATTAAATGCTGTCTCAGGATATAACTGATCAACAAAGCAAGGAACAAATAATTCTATCTTCATGTGTATCTATTGTTCTTATTAAAAATGTATGATGGTTAACCTTTAACCATTTTTGGTGCCACTTTCCTAAGCAGTAGCAAAAATATCAATCCTAAAATAAAAAACGAGGCCAATGCAAAAATGGAATTCCGGATACTTCCTGTCAGCTCCTCAATATAGGCAAAAGTAAAAAGTCCGATCACCACTGCCAGTTTCTCCGTTACATCGTAAAAACTAAAAAAGGAGGTGGTATCGGGTGAGTTTTCCGGAATAAATTTAGAATAAGTAGACCTGGATAAGGACTGAACCCCACCCATAATCAGGCCGACGACAGCTGCCAATGCATAAAACTGATATTCGTTGGTGATGAAATAGGCCCCAATACAAGTCAGCACCCAGATGATGACCACCAGGATCAGCACCGTCACATTCCCGATTCTTTTAGCCAGTTTAGACATCCAGACAGCCCCAATAATGGCCACCAGCTGAATGATCAGGATCACCGCTATTAGTTTTGAAGTTCCCAGGTGTAATGTTTTCTCCCCAAATCCAGCTGCTGCCAGCATGATCGTCTGCACCCCCATAGAATAAAAGAAAAAGGCAAGCAGAAAGCGTTTCATCACTTTCATGCTTTTCAATTGCCGCCATACTTTTATCAATTCCTGGAAGCCACTGTGCACCAGATTTTTATTGATTGACTGATAATTAGGACTACCTGCCGGTAATTTATTAAAAGGAATCTGTGCAAAAGCAATCCACCAGATGCCCACCAGCAGGAAAGACAACCTTGCAGGTAAGGAAGCATCGGTAATACCGAAAAGCTCAGGCTTCAATACAAACACAAAACAGATGATCTGCAGCAATACACTCCCTACATAACCATAGGCATAACCTTGTGCGCTCACCCGGTCCTGCTGGTCTTTTGTCGCAATTTCAGGGAGGTAAGAATTGTTAAACAATACCCCTCCGATATACCCCATTGCTGCAATAATGAAACAGATGATTCCCAGCTCCAGTGTTTCCAGCTTAAAGAAAAACAAGCCCATACAGGCAATCCCACCAATGTAAGTAAAGATCTTCATGAAAATCTTCTTATTCCCACGGTAATCTGCCGTTGCCGATAAAATGGGCAGCAGGATCACCATGATCAGGTAAGCCAGGGAAAGCGCATAATTGGACAGCGCCGTATTGGTAAACGTACGCCCAAAGAAAGTCACTTTATCTCCATGTTCCGAAGTGGTGGTGATGATCGTATAATAAGCAGGAAAAATAGTAGAGGTGATGACTAAGTTATAAGCAGAATTTGCCCAGTCGAAGAAAGCCCATGACCGGATAACTGTCTTATCGTTTTTCTGTTCCATGTATTAAATAAGGCAACTAAAGTAGCTAAAAAACAGCAATACGGCTAATTTACTTTCTCCAGCTTAGCAGCACCAGATTTTTTCTCGTCTACGTTCTTTGGGTTTCCTTTATAATAAATTTCACTCGATCCTGAGGTCTTCACTTTTAAATCATTCAGTACGTTGATATTGGCTTTCCCTTTTCCATCCACTGTGATGTCATAAATTCCGGCAACAAAATCAAAAGCATCTACTGAAGAGGTTCCGCTTGTTTTTAACACATGCGTTCCTGTCTGGCCAGTCAGGCTCAGTTTACCTATCCCATCAATTTTCGTGGTCACCTTACTCGCGCTGATGTTCAATTTCACATCGGAACTTCCGCTAAGGTCCATTTTCAGGTCTTTCACATACACAGGTCCTTCTCCGATTACCCTCACCATCCCGCTGGTATTCAACTCTGTCAGCTCCCCGATCCCTGCAAATACCACTACTGAATCCGTTCCGCAGTAGCTGCCATCTTCCAGTTTAAGCTCCAGTTCACTTCCGCTCACCCGCGACCTGATATGGCTCATCAAATTGGAATCCGCCTGAATCTTCACGTTATAAGTGCTATCCTGCGTCATCACCAACTTAATTGTTCCGCTCACTTTGATTTTATTATAACTTTTCAGTTCCACGACCTTACTGATCTGAAGTCCTGAATCTTCTATACATTTATCGGTACATCCTGCTAAAAATACGGGGATAGCTAGTGCAATAAGGCTTAATTTCTTCATGGGTATATAGGTTTGTTGCAATTTAAAGATAATAGTTTTTACCATCAGTTTTTATTTTTCCCGCATCCAGCAATTCGCGGATCCGTTCTAACTTTTCATTTTCGCTGCCGCTTTTAATCTCCGTCAGCAGCTCTTCTATCGTTTGGGTTTGCGTTTGCAACAGTTTGATCAGTTCAAAATCGATCCTGTCCGATAGCTGATCCAGCTCATCCTCCTTCTTTTCAGCCAGGCAAACATCACAAACACCACATTTATCGGCATTGGGCTCATCGAAATACCTCAACAGCTGCACATTCCTGCATTCTGCATTTCCGGTATAAGCCAATACTGCATTGATCTGGTCCAGCTGAATCTTTTTCCTCAGCTTGATGTATTTCACATCGATATCCATATGGACAAAATCAACCCTCGGACGGATGTATTGCAGCTGAGGCTGATCAGACTGAGGCAAATAAGACAACAGTCCCTGCTCTTCCAGGTTGCTGATCATCTTCTTTGCAGTGCTAAAAGACAAGCCTACTTTCTTGGCGATTTCATTTTCTTCAATTTTCACATATTGATCAAACGCGCCTCCATAAGACCTTAAAATGGCTTTGATCAAAGGATCATAACCTGCATTTTCAATCTGAAAGCGGTATACATCTTCATGCGAAGCGGTAAACAAAACCCGCGAGGGTAAAAATATGTTTTCCGACAAAGTCAGGTAACCATCATGTTCCAGGAATTTCAGGGCTGCCATGGTCTTAATCACCCCCACATTGAACCGCTTGCAAAAATCGGCAAGATCAAAGTTAAAGGTCAGCCCCTCTCCTGCACCAAAAGCCAGCTGGAAATAATTACCTAAATAATGGTATGTTTTTTTTATGTCATCTACTGAGGGAAAATGATCCGAATATTTGGCTTTTAAGGCCATCTGATCAGATTTATTGGCCAGTAAAACCGCATACGCTTTTTGCTCGTCCCTTCCGGCGCGTCCTGCTTCCTGATAGTAAGCCTCCAGGCTTTCCGGTAAATCCAGGTGCACCACAAAACGGACATCCGCTTTATCAATTCCCATTCCGAAGGCATTTGTGGCCACCATCACCCTGATCTTATTCTTTTTCCAGTCTTCCTGCTTCCGGAAACGTTCTGCTCTTTCTATTCCGGCATGATAAAAATCAGCGGCAATCTGGTTCCTGACCAGGAAAGAAGCAACTTCTGAGGTTTCCCTCCTGTTGCGCACATAAACCAATCCGCTCCCCTTCACATTCCTGACGATATCGATCAGTTTTTTATATTTATCTTCTTTATCCAGCACCACATAACTCAGGTTTTTCCGTTCAAAACTCTGAACAAAGACCTTAGGTGCGGTAAATTTTAGTTTTTCAATAATGTCTGCCCTTACAAACTGAGTTGCAGTAGCCGTTAGCGCCAATACCGGCACCTTGGGATGAATCTCCCTGATTTCAGCGATCTGCTGATATGGAGGCCTGAAATCATAACCCCATTGAGAGATACAATGTGCTTCATCTACTGCAATCAGGTTCACATTCATATAAGAAATCCTAACCCGCACAATTTCTGATAATAAACGTTCCGGAGAAAGGTACAGGAACTTGATTTTCCCGTAAATGCAGTTGTCGAGCAGGATGTCAATTTCTCTTTTCCCCATTCCTGCATAGATCGCGACGGCCTCAATTCCTTTCGCTTTCAGGTTTTCTACCTGATCTTTCATCAGGGCAATCAAGGGGGAAATGACAATGCATATTCCTTCCTTCACCAATGCAGGTATCTGAAAGCAAAGGGATTTACCTCCTCCTGTTGGCAATAATGCCAGGGTATCATGGCCATTTAAAACGGAACTGATGATGTCTGACTGTAGTGGTCTGAATGAATCAAATCCCCAGTATCTTTTTAATATCTCTGCTTCACTCATAAAAAGGTTACTCATCAAAACTATAAAAATGAACTGATATTATTAAATTGCGGGCTAATTTATACCATACGCCAAATGAAGAAAACCATACTTTCCCTCTGTTTCCTGTCCATTTTTCAGTCGTCATTTTCCCAGGAAAAGAAATGGGACATCGAAAAATTCCAGGGACCGACAAAAACCTTTAGCATCGACACTGATGAAGGTACCTGGATGAACCTCGACGTGAGTGCAGATGGTAAAGATATCGTTTTTGATTTGCTGGGTGATATTTACAGCATGCCCATTACCGGTGGCTCAGCAACGCTGCTGAGCGGAGGTGTAGCATGGGATATACAGCCCCGTTTTAGCCCAAATGGCAAATACATTTCTTATACCAGTGATAAAAATGGTGCAGACAACATCTGGATCATGAACCGCGACGGTTCCAATAAAAGGGCAGTCACCAAAGAAACTTTCAGGTTATTGAATAATGCCACATGGACACCAAACAGTGAATACCTCGTGGCCAGAAAACATTTCACCGGATCACGTTCCATGGGCGCAGGAGAAATGTGGATGTACAGTATTTATGGTGGTGAAGGGGTACAGCTGACCAAAAGAAAAAATGACCAGCAGGATGCCGGAGAGCCTAATATCAGTCCAAATGGAAGGTATCTTTACTTCAGTGAAGACATGACACCGGGTCCTGATTTCGAATACAGTAAAGACCCGAATGGTTTAATCTATGCCATTCGTCAGCTGGATATGACCACCGGAAAGTTCAGCAACCTGATCGCACAACCGGGTGGTGCTGCAAGGCCGCAAGTCTCGCCAGATGGCAAAATGATGGCCTACGTGAAACGAGTGCGCTTGAAATCAGTGATGTACATTCAAAATTTGCGTACAGGCGAAGAATGGCCGGTATATGAAGACCTTTCCCATGACCAGCAGGAAACCTGGGCGCTCTTTGGCGTTTATCCCAACTATGCCTGGACACCAGATGCAAAAAGCCTTGTCTTTTACGCAAAAGGGAAAATTAAAAGAATTGACCTGGCTACACTCGTATCTGCAGATATTCCCTTCCGTGTAAACAGCAAACAAACCGTTCAGGAGGCCCTGCATTTCCCGCATGGGGTTTTCAGCAATGAGTTCAATGTAAAAATGATCCGTCAGCTGACCACCTCTGCAGATGGTAAAATGGTTGTTTTTAACGCGGCCGGATTTCTTTACAAAAAAGAACTCCCTAACGGAACACCAGAAAGGGTAACCAATGGTATCGACTTTGAATTCGAGCCAAAAATCAGCAACGACGGTAAATATGTAATTTACAGCACCTGGAATGATGAACTGAAAGGTGCGATTAAAAGAACAGACCTGAAATCAGGAAAAACCGTTACCCTGACTGATGAAAAAGGTTTTTACTACTCCCCTTCTTATTCCAATAAAGGAGATAAAATCATTTTCAGAAAAGGCATCGGAAACGATGTACTGGGTTATGCTTATGGCAGAGGAACCGGAATCTTTATCATGTCGGCCAATGGCGGACCGAAAACACTGGTTTCTGACAACGGCATTAAACCTCAGTTCAATAGCGATGATACCCGCATTTATTTCCAGGGAAATGAAGGAGGAAAAAAAGCGTTTAAAAGCGTTGACCTCAATGGTGGCAACGAAAGGACACACTATACCTCCACTTATGTAACTCAGTTCACACCTAGCCCCGACGGCAAATGGATGGCCTTTACAGAATTGTTTAACGTATACATCACACCAATGGTGACTGTTGGAACCCCTCTGGAGCTTTCATCCACCAATAAATCCATTCCATTGACCAGGGTAACTGCAGATGGAGGAACTTATATCCACTGGAGCAATGACAGTCAGAAGCTCTTCTGGACCTTAGGAGAACAATATTTTAGCAGAGAGATCAATACCGCTTTTAACTTCTCAGATTCCGGAAACAGTACACCTGTCCATAAACCAGACACCACTGGCATTGCGATCGGACTAAAACTTAAAAGCGATGCACCTACCGGATTACTTGCTCTAAAAGGAGCCAGAATCGTAACCATGAAAGGTGATGAAGTGATTGAAGAAGGAACCATCCTGATAGAAAACAATAAAATCATCTCCATCGGAAAAGCAGCAGAGCTCTCCATCCCTGATCAGGCAAGGGTAATTGATGTAACGGGCAAAACCATTATGCCAGGCATAGTGGATGTACACGCGCATTTAAGAACAAGTCCGGACGGGATCTCCCCTCAGCAGGACTGGTCTTATATGGCTAACCTTGCTTTTGGGGTAACGACTTCGCACGATCCATCATCCAACACAGAAATGGTGTTCAGTCAGTCGGAGATGCTCAAGGCCGGAAGAATGGTAGGTCCACGTTTGTACTCTACAGGGTCTATTTTATACGGAGCAGATGGAGATTTCAAAGTAGTGATCAACAGCCTTGATGATGCCCTATCCCACCTGAAAAGATTAAAAGCAGTAGGTGCATTCTCCGTAAAATCATACAATCAGCCGAGAAGAGATCAGCGTCAGCAGGTGCTTGAAGCGGCCAGACAATTAAAAATGGAAGTCGTACCGGAAGGTGGATCTACTTTTTTCAGTAATATGAATATGGTTGCTGATGGACATACGGGAATCGAACACAGCATTCCTGTAGCACCGGTATATAAAGATGTAACCTCATTCTGGAACAACACCAATGTAGCTTATACGCCTACTTTGATTGTAAGTTATGGCAGTCAGTGGGGCGAAAACTACTGGTATGACAGGACCAATGTATGGGAAAATGAAAGACTAATGGCCTTTACCCCACGTCCGATTATTGACTCACGCGCCAGAAGAAGGACGACTTCAGAATATGGAGATTACGGCCATATAGAAGTTGCAAAAGCGGTTAAACAGATTGCAGAAGGTGGTACAAAAGTAAACCTTGGTGCTCATGGACAAATTCAGGGATTGGGTGCACACTGGGAATTATGGATGTTGGTACAAGGAGGAATGACTCCTTTACAAGCCATCCGCAGCGCAACGTTAAACGGTGCAGCTTACCTTGGAATGGACAAAGAAATCGGTTCTCTGGAAACAGGCAAACTAGCCGACCTGATTATCATGGATGCGAATCCTCTAAATGACATCAGAAATTCTGAAAAGATCAAATATGTGGTGATCAATGGCAGAATCTATGATAGCCTTTCCATGAATGAAATTGGCAGTCGTGAGAAACTACGTGGTAAGCTTTGGTTTGAAATGGGTAAAGGGATGATTTATAGCTTCCCAACCGGGATTGCAGAGACATGGACTTATACTGTTCCTAATTGCGATTAACCTCAACTTGAAGAGTGCTCTTTGAGGGGGTGGTTTTTGAAGAGCACACTTTAAGGAGCACATTTTAAAGAGCACATTTTAAGGAGTTTAACTATATTAAGTTGTTCTTTAAAAAAAGAGCATATTCTTCAAAGACTGAAATCTTTTGCACGCTGAAGGGCGGCAAAATTTTCTAGGTCTTTTCAGAACATGCTCTTTTTTTTATTAAATACTGCATGATATATTGCTGTCTGCATGAGCGAGCCTTGCACTGTACCCGTTTAAATTCATCCTCTTCTGCTTTCTTTAAGAAGGTCTTTTAACATCATGCGATGGTGCAATCATTGTTTTAAAGAAAAAATATCCTTCTGCTTTGAAGACATTCGAATATTTGCCCTTCAGCAAAGATTCGGGGATGAAAAGGAGAGGGATATTTTTCTTTATTACCTTTCAGAGCAAAATTAAATTCAGATGCCATATAAAAAATGAATTTAAACGCCAGATAGAAATGGTTGATAAACTCAATAGCAAATTAAAACTAATGAGCGATTAATAAAGATCATTCGAATAAGGAACAAAGTCTTTTAACTTCGGCAAAGGGCTAATCCTGATGATTTTTCGGCGCTTATTGTCTTTTTTCTCTGAGTCATCGTATTTCTCTGTTTCAAGATAAACACCTGTAGACAAATTAAAATCGACAGCACTCATTCCAAGGGGATCTGACGTTTTGGAGCTGTATCCTATCAATTCGAAATTTCCATTTTGATAACGAAATTTATGACGAAAGTGACCTCTTAAAAGCTGACAGAAAATATCAATCACACCCGCTTTGATCGTTACCTCGGAAAACCCATATCCATCTCTGTATCCGTCTTTTCCATTAGGATGTTGTTCATTAATCGCTTGATCAGTCAGGATGTTTAGTTGATACCCTCCACCCTTTTTGGCGAAAAAGATCTCCAGACGATAAGGGGAAGTATCGGCGATCGTATCCTGAGTAACGACTACAGAATCTAACAGTAAATCTTTGTTCAGATCTCCTTTAGCTATAGATACGATCACATTAAAATTCTCCTGTGCGCTAAGCCGGGCAGAAGAAACAATTAAAAGAATTGGAGTAAGCAACAATAACAGACCAACAGTGTTGATCATTTTAGTATACCTATTCATCGTGTGCATTGTTTTTATTTACCGATATGTTTGATCTGTTAAATGTTTTGAGCAATCACATAACCATTTGCCCAGGCCCACTGAAAATTATATCCACCAAGCCAGCCGGTTACATCAACACATTCCCCGCCAAAAAATAAGCCAGGGATGCGTTTACATTCCAGTGTTTTGGAAGACAGCTCATTGGTATCAATTCCACCACGCATGACTTCTGCTTTATCATAACCTTTATCACCTGCAGGTTTTACTTTAAACAGGTGAATGGTTTTCTGAATCGTTTCCAGTTCAGTTTTAGTCAGCGAGGCGACCTGTTTTTCTACAGGCAGGAATTTCCCCATGGCATCGGTGAATTTCTTCGGGTAAATCCGGTTGAATAAGGTGGAGAGCATCAACTTGCCATTGGATTTACGCTCTGTTTCAATCAGTTCAAGGATGTCCTGTCTCGGTAATAAATCAATATTGATCTCCTCTCCTCTTTTCCAGTAGGAAGAAATTTGCAGGATCGCCGGACCACTTAGCCCCCAGTGGGTAAACAGGATGTTCTCTTCAAAAGAGATGCGGTCGTTGCTCACCTCACAGAAAACGGAGTTTCCGGATAGCTGTGCATACCAGTCTTCGTCTTTGCCTGTGATCGTTAAAGGAACCAATGCAGGTGCTGTTTCAATGATTTTCAGGTCGTGCTTTCTGGCAAAACGCAAGGCGAAATCGGTAGCTCCCATTTTAGGAATCGGCAATCCTCCGGTCGTGATGACCAGCTTTGGTGCTTTTAAACTGCGCGATTTATTTCCTTTCTCAAAACGGACCTCAAATCCTGCTGCTGTTTGTTCGATATCCATCACCTGTGCATCACAGATGATCTGTTGGCCGAAGTCTTCACAAATATTGGTAAAGGCAGCGACAATGTCTTTTGCATTCTTTCCATCAGGAAAAAGTTGCCCTAATGTTTTCTCTTTTCCGGAGATGCCATAAGTTTCAAAAAAGCTGATCGTATCTTCTACTGTCCATTGCGTAAATGCCGATTTGGAAAAGTGTTTGTTATTGGAAATGAACTGTTCATCAGTGGCAAACAGATTGGTATAATTGCACCTGCCTCCTCCGGAGATCAGGATTTTTGCTCCCGGTTTATCACTTTTCTCCAACAAAATTACCCTTTTCCCCAGGTACCCTGCCTGAACCGCACACATCAAACCGCAAGCTCCGGCGCCAATAATTATAGCATCTACATCCATCAATCCGTTTATATTGTTATTTTTGTGCAAAATAAGCATTACTTTTTCATATCGATATGGCAAAACAAATAAGTGATTTAAAATTAGGCATATTAGGTGGCGGTCAATTGGGCAGGATGTTGATACAGGAGGCCATCAATTATAATTTAACCACTTTAATTTTAGATCCGGATACAGACGCTCCATGTAAACACCTTGCAAACTACTTTGAATGTGGTTCCATCACTGATTTCGACACCGTATACAACTTCGGAAAAAAGGCAGATATCATTACTATTGAAATAGAAAAGGTAAATATTGAAGCGCTGGAACAGCTGGAAAAAGAAGGCAAGCACGTTTATCCACAGTCAAGGGTAATCCGTTTGATTCAGGATAAAGGCGTTCAAAAACAATTTTTCAAAGAAAACAACATCCCTACTGCACCATTTCAGCTGGTGAATACCAAAGAAGACATGCGCAACAGTCAGTTTCCATTTCCTTATATGCTGAAACAGCGTAAAGATGGTTATGATGGTAAAGGGGTCATGAAAATAAACAACCTGGCGGAAATCGAAAATGCTTTTGATGCCCCATGTTTAATTGAACAACTGGTAGATTTCGAGAAAGAGGTGGCTGTGATTGTTTCCAGAAACCCTAACGGTGATGTCAAAACATTCCCAATGGTGGAAATGGAGTTCAATGCAGAGGCAAACCTGGTAGAATTTCTGATCTCTCCTTCTACTTACCCTGTTGCCATTCAGAATAAAGCAGAGACCATTGCCAAGAACATCGCCTCCTCACTGAACATTACCGGACTACTAGCGGTAGAAATGTTCATCACCAAAAACGGAGATATCCTGGTAAATGAATTGGCACCGCGTCCACACAATAGCGGACACCATACCATTGAAGGGAATTATGTTTCTCAGTTTGACCAGCATTTACGTGCGATCTTTAACCTTCCATTGGGTGATACCCGCACGATCAGCAATGCGGTAATGATCAATCTTTTGGGAGAAAAGAACCACAATGGCGTGGCTAAATATCAGGGATTAGAAAAGATCATGGCCATTGAAGGGGTCTATGTCCACCTTTATGGTAAAAAATACACCAAACCTTTCCGCAAAATGGGACAC
Organism: Pedobacter caeni; assembly: GCF_900129215.1. Classification (GTDB taxonomy): domain Bacteria; phylum Bacteroidota; class Bacteroidia; order Sphingobacteriales; family Sphingobacteriaceae; genus Pedobacter; species Pedobacter caeni. The sequence continues at coordinate 1,667,794 of NZ_FQUQ01000001.1, forward strand.
ATTACCATTGTAGACCAAAACCGCGAGAAAGCAATTGAAAAGGCCAATTATATTAAAAACACACTAAAAGTTATTTCCTAATGAGCATACAAGTAGGCATTATTATGGGCAGCAAGTCTGACCTTCCTATCATGAAAGACGCAGCCGATATCCTCAAAGAATTCGATATCCAATTTGAAATGACCGTAGTGTCTGCTCACCGGACTCCGGAAAGAATGTTTGAATACGCGAAAAATGCAGCATCTAGAGGGTTAAAAGTGATCATCGCCGGTGCAGGTGGTGCAGCACATTTACCTGGTATGGTTGCTTCGATCACTACCCTGCCCGTAATCGGTGTTCCTGTAAAATCGTCGAACTCTATTGATGGATGGGATTCTATTCTGTCTATTCTGCAAATGCCAAATGGCATTCCTGTTGCTACTGTCGCTTTAAATGCGGCAAAAAATGCAGGTTTACTGGCTGCACAGATACTGGCTACTGCAAGTCCGGAGCTTTCTGCTAAAATGCAGGCCTACAAAGACGACCTGAAGAAAAAGATTGAAGAAAGCGCGATAGATCTTGAAAATTATTAATTGAGGTTAGGATCCTGAGGGAAATTACTCACATGGGCGTATTTAGGTCCAAGGTTGATGATCACTTCCTTCCAGAGTTCCTCTTCATTGTTAGAGAATACCACATCAGCATGAAACTGATCGGACACAATCCAGGTATTCTCTTTCATTTCATTCTTTAGCTGGGCTCCCGACCAACCGGAATAACCGATAAAGAATTTAATGTCAGCCGGCTGAATGAGACGGTTGTTGATCAGCACCTTTAAAGTCTCAAAATTACCGCCCCAACATACCCCTTTGGCAATTTCCTCTCCATCTGTAATCAGGTCATGCCTTCTGTGGATAAAATGAATGGTGTCAATCGCCACCGGCCCTCCCAGGTAAACCGGAAAATCAGCACCCGCAAAATCGGGCACTAAATCGTTGAGCAGCAAAGTGCTGCGCTGATTCAGAATAAAACCTACCGTTCCTTCCTCCTGATGCTCAGTAAGAAAAACTACAGAGCGTTTAAAATTAGGATCCATTAAGAATGGTTCTGAAATTAATAATTTACCTGCTGATGGCTCTAATCGACTTAACATTTCGGAAATTTAGCGATAAAATTAAATAAACTAAAACCTATTTTTGTACATGGAGCTGAATAAAGAAAATCTACAGAATTTAAGACAGGAATACCGATCAGCAGAACTAGCCGAAACTGATGTGGAAAGCAATCCCATCCTGCAATTTAAAAAATGGTTTACAGAAGCCGTAGACTCACAAATCTATGAGCCGAATGTCATGACACTGGCCACCGCAAATTCCGACAGCAAGCCCTCAGCGCGTATTGTATTGCTGAAAGGTTTTGATGAAGACGGCTTTGTATTCTTCACCAATTACGACAGTGACAAGGGAAAAGACCTGGCAGAAAATCCACAGGCATCGCTCGTGTTTTTCTGGGCAGAACTGGAAAGACAGGTTCGTATTGATGGAGTGGTGAGTAAAATCGATGAGGAGGCTTCTTCTGCCTATTTTCATTCCCGTCCGGCCGGAAGTCAGATTGGTGCTTCCGCTTCTCCACAAAGCAGGGTCATTCCCAACAGGGAATCTCTGGAAGAGAAAGTTGAAAAACTAACAGCCGAATATAAAGATAAAGAAATTCCACGCCCGCTGCATTGGGGAGGATATCTGGTAGAACCCACACATATTGAATTCTGGCAAGGCAGACCGAGCAGGTTGCACGACCGTTTAAACTACCAGTTGGTGGATGGTTCATGGATTATCAATAGATTAGCACCATAATTACTTATTACCATAAAAAAACTTAAATGAAGAACATCGCAGTGATTGGCTCAGGAACAATGGGCAATGGAATCGCACATACTTTTGCGCAATTTGGCTATCAGGTAAACTTAATTGATGTAAACAATGAGGCTTTGGATCGTGCCATCAGCACCATCGGTAAAAATCTGGACCGCCAGGTAACCAAAGGAACGATTACTGAAACGGATAAGGCGAATACCCTGAAAAACATAACTAATTTCACACAGATTGCAGAAGGTGTAGCCAATGCAGACCTCATTGTGGAAGCAGCAACGGAAAACCTGGAGCTGAAGCTTAAAATCTTTAAAGACCTGGATACCTATGCCAAACCGGAAGCGATCCTGGCCAGCAATACTTCATCGATCTCGATCACCAAAATTGCATCTGTGACCAGCAGAGGAGATAAAGTGATCGGAATGCACTTTATGAACCCTGTTCCGGTAATGAAACTGGTAGAGGTGATCAGAGGTTATGCCACAAGTGATGAAACTACCGCAATTGTAATGGACCTTTCCACTAAACTGAGCAAAGCTCCGGTTGAAGTAAACGACTACCCTGGTTTTGTGGCCAACAGAATTCTGATGCCCATGATCAATGAAGCCATCTATACTTTATACGAAAGTGTGGCTGGTGTGGAAGAGATCGATACGGTGATGAAACTGGGAATGGCGCATCCGATGGGACCGCTTCAACTGGCAGATTTCATAGGCCTGGATGTTTGTCTGGCCATCTTAAATGTACTTCATGATGGATTTGGAAACCCTAAATATGCACCATGTCCTTTATTGGTCAATATGGTGACGGCAGGGAACAAAGGAGTGAAATCCGGAGAAGGATTTTACAACTATGCCAAAGGCGTTAAGGAAGCAGTTGTAGCCTCCAAATTCAGCAAATAATATCAATTACAAGCCTTTTATACTAACTTTACCCCATGAACGAAAATCTTGATCCCAACTCAGAAAGCTTAACTCCCTTTGAACGTGATATTGAAAAAGTATTGCGCCCGCAGGAATTTGAAGACTTTACGGGACAGGAAAAGATCATGGAGAACCTGAAGATCTTTGTAAAGGCTGCAAAGTTACGCGGAGAACCTTTGGACCATGTTTTACTGCATGGTCCTCCGGGACTTGGCAAGACCACCCTTTCCTATATCATTGCCAATGAAATGGGCGTTGGGATCAAAGTCACATCCGGACCAGTATTAGATAAACCCGGAGACCTTGCCGGATTGCTCACCAATCTGGAACCTGGCGATATCTTGTTTATTGATGAGATTCACCGCCTGAGTCCCCTGGTAGAAGAATACCTGTATTCTGCAATGGAAGATTTCAAGATCGACATCATGCTGGAAAGCGGCCCGAATGCCCGTTCCGTACAGATTAGCCTCAACCCTTTCACCCTGGTTGGTGCAACCACCAGGTCAGGATTGTTAACCGCACCATTGAGGGCAAGGTTCGGGATCAACTCCCGCCTGGCTTATTATGATGCGAAACTGTTAACTACCATCGTTTTAAGATCATCAGATATTCTGAAAACCCCGATCACAGAAGAAGGTGCTTATGAAATTGCCCGCCGGAGCAGGGGAACTCCCCGTATCGCCAATGCGCTGCTGAGAAGGACCCGCGATTTTGCACAGATCAAAGGAAACGGACAAATTGATACCGAGATCGCCAGATACGCTTTAAGGGCTTTAAATGTGGACGAACATGGCCTGGATGAAATGGACAATAAAATCCTGGTGACCATCATCGATAAGTTCAAAGGAGGTCCTGTAGGATTGAAAACCATTGCTACCGCTGTTGGTGAAGATGAAGGCACGATTGAAGAGGTTTATGAACCGTTTTTAATTCAGGAAGGCTTTCTGATGCGCACTTCGCGCGGAAGGGAAGTGACCGAAGCTGCTTATAAACACCTGCAAAAGAACTTCCCCGGACAAACAGGAAAACTATTTTAATGTTTCTGCTCATTTAGGCATCATTTCTGTTCTTATTAGCTAAATTAACTGATATGAACATAGAAACGAGAAAACTTACCTTAGCGGATTACAATGATTTGAAAGAATCAATGCAACAGGCCTATGATACCCTGGGTGGACAGATATGGAGCAAAAGCAGCATTGAAAGATTACTTAAATTATTTCCCGAAGGTCAGCTCTGCATCGCAGTAGACGACAAAGTGGTGGCTTGTTCTTTATCAATCATCGTAGACTATGATGAATATGGTGATAAACATACCTATAAAAATATTACCGGAGACTACTCCTTTTCTACCCACGACTCTGAGGGGGATGTATTGTATGGCATAGAAATCTTTGTAAGCCCTGAATTCAGGGGTTTAAGACTGGGCAGAAGGCTATATGAAGCGAGAAAAGAACTGTGTGAAAGCCTGAACCTGAAAAGTATCATTGCCGGAGGAAGAATCCCCCGTTACCATGAGTACGCAGCAACCCTTAGCCCGAGACAATATATTGATAAGGTAAAGGCAAAAGAAATCTTCGATCCTACCCTTACTTTCCAGATCTCTAACGATTTTCACGTGAGGAAGGTGCTTAAAAATTATCTGCCAGGTGATCATGAATCCAAGGATTATGCGACCCTGCTGGAATGGAACAACATCTACTATCAGGGAATAGATGCTTCGGCACGCTCGGCAAAAACCATCAGGATTGGTCTGGTGCAATGGCAAATGAGGCTCTTCCCGGATATTGAAGCTTTTTATGAACAGGTGGAGTTCTTTGTAGACGCAGTGAGTGGCTACAAATCAGATTTCATCATGTTCCCTGAGTTTTTTAATACACCTTTATTACAACCCTATAACCATTTACCGGAAATGGAAGCCATGCGTAAGCTGGCCGAACTGACCGAAGAGATCGTGCAGAAAATTCAGGAATATGCAGTTTCCTACAATGTAAATGTGATTTCCGGAAGCATGCCTATTTTAGAGAATAACAAGCTTTATAATGCGACCTATTTATGCCATAGAAGTGGCAAGACCGAAGAATACCGTAAAATCCATATCACTCCAAACGAACAGAAATATTATGGAATGGTGGGTGGAGATAAAATCCAGGTATTTGATACCGATTGCGGAAAAATCGGAATCCTGATCTGTTATGACGTAGAATTTCCGGAATTGAGCAGAATTTATGCAGATCAGGGCATGCAAATTCTTTTTGTGCCTTTTCTAACCGATACCCAAAATGGGTACACCAGGGTAAGAAGGTGTGCGCAGGCCAGAGCCATTGAAAACGAATGTTATGTGGCCATAGCAGGATGTGTGGGCAATTTGCCAAAGGTGAACAACATGGACATACAGTTTGCGCAGTCTGCTGTCTTTACTCCTTCCGATTTTGCCTTCCCAACCAATGCCGTAAAAGCAGAAACGACACCGAATACAGAAATGATGCTCGTAGTAGACGTAGACCTTCACCTTTTAGATGAGCTCCATCATTTTGGAACCGTAAAAATCCTGAAAGATCGTCGTACAGATCTTTATGAAGTGAGGTTACTCAAATAAAATTTGCCGGAATGCTGAGGTTATTCCCAAAGCATTCCGGCAAACTTCCTCATGAGGCTGTTTTCTTAACTAATGTCTGAAAAACAACCAGTAAATCAGTAATGCAATTACCAATATGGGTATGATCCATTTCAGTACCGGTCCGGCACCATTCTTATCGTATTCATTTACGGCCTGCGGAGAAGGCCCGGGATCCTCTTTATGTTTATTGTAATTCGTTTCTATTGGTACATGTGGTTTTAGTGGTGGATCCTCTTTGTGTTGTGGATTGTTGTGTTCCATGATTTCAATGTTTAAGTCCAGTTTAATAACAACACCCCATCTTCTAAAAGGTTTTCCCGCGAAATCTTATCTTTGTAGCCGATGTTGAACAATTCCGCAAAATACAGCAAGATGATTAAAGCCGAAGCCTTAAGGCTGGGCTTCATGCAATGCGGAATTGCCAAAGCAGGATTTCTGGAAGAGGAAGCACCCAGACTGGAGCAATGGCTGGCAAATAACCACCATGGTGAGATGGGGTATATGGAAAATCATTTTGATAAAAGGCTGGATCCAAGGCTTCTTGTGGACGATTCAAAATCAGTCATATCGCTCACACTGAACTATTTTCCTGAAGAAAGACAGCAGGATCCTGATGCGCCTAAAATATCTAAATATGCCTATGGTACCGATTACCACACCGTGATCAAGGACAAACTCTTTCAATTGCTTAATTTCATTTCAGAGGAAATCGGGGAAGTCAGCGGACGGGCTTTTGTGGATTCGGCTCCCGTGATGGACCGGGCATGGGCGAAACGTGCCGGTATAGGCTGGATTGGTAAAAACAGCAACCTGATCAATAAAAAGAGTGGTTCATTCTTTTTCCTTGCAGAGCTGATTGTAGACCTCGACCTGGAATACGACACCCCTTTTGAGACCGATCATTGCGGCACCTGCACCAAATGTATCGATGCCTGTCCTACTGACGCGATCTTATCGCCCTTCATCATAGATGCAAAAAAATGTATTTCTTACCTGACCATAGAGTTAAGGGAAGAAATACCGCAATCCTTTAATGATAAGATGGAAAACTGGATGTTTGGCTGCGATATTTGTCAGGATGTCTGTCCATGGAACAGGTTTTCAGTTCCTCATTCAGAACCTAAGTTTCAACCCAATGAAAACCTGTTACAGATGAAACGGGAAGATTGGCTGGACATTACCGAAGATGTTTTTAAGACGATCTTTAAAAACTCTGCGGTGAAGCGGACGAAGTTTAAAGGCTTGACCAGAAATATAGATTTCATTAAAACATTACCCAAATAAAAAAGGTGCCTGTATTTGATTACGGACACCTTTATATAGTTTGTATTTCTATACTTTATTTTAATAGTTTATCTATGAATCCGATAATTTCAGGATCGCTGTAATCTGCTGCACCCAAATGATGGAAGGCCAGTTTGCCTGCTTTATCAAGGATCACGGTAGTTGGCATTGAACCTGCAAAATATTCCTTTGGAACTTCGCTTTCCGGTAGATAAACAGGAAGCGTATAGCCATTCTTTTTCATAAAATCATTGGCCTGCTGGTATTTTCCGTCTACATCAACCATGATAAACACCACCTGATCGTTCTCTTTATACTTAGTATATAAAGCCTGAATAGATGGCATCTCAGCGATGCATGGAGGACACCAGGTTGCCCAGAAATTAACAAAAACAACTTTTCCTTTTAGTTCAGCAAGGCTGATGGATTTTCCTTTACCATCTGCAAAGGTCACTTGCTCCCCACCAGGTACTGCCACGGCAGTATCTGTTTCCGGCTCTGAGCTTTTTGGTATCGCCGGTTCCTGAACCAAACCTATTTTCATCAGGTTTTGGATGACCCAGCCTTTGGCTTCCGGGCTGAATATAATCGTGAGTACAAATAGTATGGCTATCGCCATCCCGATATTGGAAAAGGTAAACCAGTTCTTTTTTGGTGTATGATGTTGATCTTTTATTGAGGTCATGGTATGTGTTTTAAAATTGCAATACTGATTAATTTAAGAAATGTTAAAAATCAGAATCCTATATCAGCAATAATCGGTTTTGCAGGAAAATCGCAGTTTTTGGCGAACGAATCCGGGAGTATGGGATTGGAATGCGACTCAGCTTTTTATCGGTTACCAGAAGGGAAATCAGAAACCCTGGCAAGATCAAAAACAAGAAAGGCAACAAGTTAGCCGTGCTTGCCTGAGCTCTGGATGTCAGTTGAACCGATGCTTTTACGCAGGTTTTCATTTTACAGTCAGATATTCCGGATTCAAGCTTTACTTTTGGAAGCGCAATGGCCTTAACCGCTTTTACAGAGGCCGACTTTTCCGAAACCGAAGTAGAAAAAAAGAAGATGATGCCTTGTTTCAACGCACATGAAGAAGGCAGGCATAAAGTAAGCAATAAAAAGAAAGCCAGAACCTGACGGCCTTTAACAATTAATTGATCAGGAATATGGCTGCATAATCTCTTCATCCGGCACAAAAATAACGATTTAAACTAAAGGTTATTCATTTATTCCATAATACAAAAAAAGGAGCCTTTTCAGACTCCTTTTATTAAAATATTCCGATTACGACAAACGCCCTGATCACTACAAACTCAATACATTATCCGATTTGTCTTTATCCGGTACATGGGCACTTCCCATTTCTACTCTTTTCAATTTTTTATCTCCCGGAACCTTGATGCTCACCTTCTGATCTCCTTTTTCCCAGACACCGATACTCTGATGAACCTGTTTCGTAGAACCATCCTCGTAGGTCAGTAAAAGATCTACCGGCATTGGCTTATTGCTTTTGTTTTCAATGATCAGCACATATTCCTCTCCCACTTTATCAGCAGAAACAATCCCCATATCTGTGACTCCTTCTTCAAAAAACCAGCGTTTCCAGAACCAGTCCATATTTTTACCTGATCCTTCGTTCATGCTGTAAAAGAAATCGAAAGGCATCGGGTGTTTTCCCTGCCATTGCGTGATATAATGGTGTAAAGCTTTGTGAAACAATTCATCTCCAAGATAATCCTTAACAAAAAGATACCCCAATCCTGGCTTAGGATAAGAGTTCGTGAATGAACCTGCCCCCTGAAGTTCTGTGCTTAAGGTCACGATCGGCACATCATCCTTAGAACCTGAAGACATTGCTGTCGGTGCTACCCCATACTCATCAACCATAGTGGTATCAATCATAGGTCCGATCAGCCATTCACCGATGGTTGCCCAACCTTCATCCATCCAGGCATATTTCGTTTCATTCGTTCCCATATAAAAAGGGAACATGGTATGAAAAATTTCATGAACCGTTAATGTAATGGCGTCCTGCCTTTTTTCTACCGGGTTATCGTTTACCATCATCGGGTACTCCATCTGATCCAGACCATCAAAGATCGTCTCGTGTGCGTATGGATAAGGCCATTTAGGGAAAGTGTAACTCATGGCATGAACCGTTTGACGGGCAAAGTCAATTACCTCATAATAATCCTTATGTATCGGGTTAAAGGCTGCATCAACCCGGGTCCTTCTTCCTGTCTGAGGATCAACCACCAGACTCGTAGACTTCCACAGGTAATGGTCACTTGTGGCAAACACAAAGTCAGTTACATTCTTTGCTTCAAACTTCCAGGTATTGAAAGCCTGATCTGCAGTGACTGCTTTGTTTTCTAAATCTTTATCATCAATCACATCGATTACTGCGTCTTCTTTTTCTGCTTTCGCCAGACGTTCTGCGATGTCTTTTTTAAGCACCTGTTTGGCATTCAGCAAATCTCCTGTCGCCCAGACTACAAAGTTTTTAGGAACGGTAATCTCTCCTTTGAAATTGCAGAAATCGTTGTAAAACTCTACATCTCCGGTATAAGGAAATTTGTTCCATCCATCGATATCGTCATAAACAGCAATACGGGGAAAGAAATAAGCCACAAAATGAGAACCTTCATCTACCTGTCCGGTGCGCATATGTGAGCCCTTATTGAGGTCATATTTATATTCAATCTTTAATTTGATGTGTTTTCCGGGAGCCAATGCCGCAATTGCAGTCTGCATATTTGTTCCTTCAATTCGCATTGCTTTATCCTCCAGCTTATGGCCATCGGCCTGCATGGAAAGGATACTTACCCCTTCATTCAGGTCACGGTCATTGAACTTGGTTTTCCTTTCCACCCCTTTCTTGTACAGATTTGGATAAAGCTTAAACCACAACTGTTTCAAGGTATCAGGGCTATTGTTATAATACACCACGTCTACGATTCCTTTCAGTTCACGGCTCGTCGGATTAAAATTAACTTTCAGGTCGTAATTAGCGGTGTTCTGCCAGTATTTAGCTCCGGGTTTTCCAGTTGCAGCCCGCGTTCCTTTGGCATAAGCGGCCTGAATTTCTGCCGGCACAGGCAAACTTTGCTGTGCTGAAACCAAACCGGAAAGGCATAACGATACCAGCAAAAGTGAGATTTTCTTCATAACGATCAATTGTTTTTAACAAAAAAAGAGGATGCCGGAAATTAAACCAGACAACCTCTTTATATTTTCTAATATTTCTTTCTATTTTCCAAACTTCATCTTCAGTTGCTCTAACATGTCATTAGTTACCTCTACTGCCGGTTTTGGCTTTTTAGGTGGCGCAGCTGATGGGTTGGGTTTAACATTAGGATTTGGCTTAGGCTTATTTGCCACCACTTGCTGCTGTTGCTTTTCCTGCTTCAGCTGCTCCTTTTTTTTGTTCCAGCGGGTCCAGATCTCTTCCAGTTTCTTCTTGGTATAAAGCGGGAAATCACCCTGTTTCATCCAGGCATAATAACTAGGCTCTGTATCAAACACCTGTTCTACGGTTTTACCTTTATGTTTACCAAAATTGAAGATTTCCTGATCCTGCTCATTGAAGACCATTCTTCCGGCAAAATCTACCGGTTTATTCATATTGGTAAAAGTATGAAGGGCATCTACATCATTTTTTACCGGCTTGGAGATCTTACCTTGTTTATCTTCAAACTCAGTGTCACTATAGCGCTCAATCTGCGCAAGCAATACATGGTAAGTAGCGGTAATATCTGCTTCGGCAGAATGTGCGTTAACAATGTCTTTATTGCAATAAAACTTATATGCAGCACGTAAAGTGCGTTGTTCCATCTGGTGAAAAATGTTCTGAACATCGACAAATTTCCTGTCAGACATTTCAAAATCTACTCCTGCTCTTAAAAATTCTTCCAGCAATACCGGAATATCGAATCTGTTGGAATTGTACCCTGCAAGGTCTGCATCACCGATAAACTCAGCAAGTTCAGCAGCTACAGCTTTGAAGGTCGGCTCATTGGCAATGTCCTTATCGTAGATTCCATGAATCAGCGATGATGCCAAAGGAATCGGCATTTCAGGATTTATGAGCAAGGTTTTGATCAGCTCAGATCCATCAGGCATTGCTTTTAAAATGGCAATTTCAACAATACGATCTGCACCTACATTTACACCTGTAGTTTCAAGATCAAAAAAAGCAAGAGGGCGGTTTAAATTTAATTTCATTAGTATATATTGCTATTTTTAAAGGTTTGAATCCTCAGGAATTCATTTTCTAACTCTTTGGTAGCTTTTCAAAAGTCGTAAAAATCATCCATTAAACCTGAACTTATTTAGTTTTGTACAAAATAGCAGCAGTTCTTTTATTTTTTCCGGAAGTACCTTACCTTGGCCTTTAATTAGTTACGCTCTTATGAAATACATTTACCTCCTGTTACTTCTGATTATTTGTTCGGTGAAATCCAGCGCCCAGGACTTCAAATTTGCGGGGATCAGTCATGAAGACATCGAATTGAAAAATACGGTCCTCGACAGCAATGCCAATGCCATGGTACTCCGTGAATTTGGAACAGCGAGGATGGACCATGACGAAGCTTATGGGAAATTAATGATTGATTACACCTATCATGTCCGGATCAAGATCTTTAACAAGCAAGGTTTTGAGGCAGGAAATGTAGCTATTCCGCAGCGGCTTTACAGTGACGATGAAGACCAGGTACTCGACATCCGCGCGGTTACCATCAATTATATTGACGGCCAGTTTAAGCAAAGCGAACTGGATCCGAAGAAGATATTCAAGGAAAAAAGGAACAAATACAGTGGGGTTACCAAGTTCACCATGCCCAACCTTATGGATGGCAGCATTATTGAATACAGTTACCGCATCAGAATTCCCAGAATTTTCAATTTCAGGTCATGGGAATTTCAATCCGGCATTCCTAAACTTTACAGTGAATATGTGGCTTGCATCCCCGGGCTCTACAACTATAATGTATCCCTCAGAGGCGCACAAAAATTAAGCTCCAGTAATGCAGAACTTCAGAAGGAATGCCTGAGGCTCAATGGAACGCCTGTTGACTGTTCAAAGATGACCTATATCATGAAAAATATTCCTGCATTTATCGAGGAAGATTACATGACCGCTGCCAGCAATTTTAAATCGGCCATTAACTTTGAGTTGTCCGATTACCATCTTCTGAACGGCGGGAAGAAAAGCGTGACCAAAACATGGAAGGATGTCGATTACGAGCTCGTTTCAGAAAATTCATTTGGATCTCAGATGAAGAAAAAAGATGCGTTTAAAGAGCTCATGCCAGAGATCCTTAAAAATACGACTGATGAGTTGAGCAAGGCTCAGGCAGTATACGATTTCATCAGAAAAAACATCAAATCAAATGGCTTTATCGGTATTTATAGTGAAACCGCGGTTAAAAAAGCATTGGAAACCCATGTTGGCAATACCGGAGACATCAACCTTTCCCTTATTGCGGCACTTTCTGCAGCGAATCTGGATGCGGAAGCAGTAATCCTTTCTACCCGTGAATACGGAGAGGTAAACAACCTTTTTCCGGTGATCACCGATTTTAACTATGTAGTAGCCAAAGTCAATATCGGAACAGAAAGCTACCTGTTGGATGCTTCTACCCCACTCCTCCCTTTTGGCCTGCTCCCTTTGCACTGTATCAATGGCAAAGGAAGGGTCATCAACCTTAAAAAACCTTCTTACTGGTACGACCTTAAGGCCAGTCAGAAAGACTATACCCGTTACAATTTTGTCGCCACCCTGACTAAAGACGGTAAGATCAAAGGAGAGCTGCTCAGCTATTCCTCCGGATATGCAGGATTGAAAAAAAGAAGGAGTATTCTTGAGGCCAGTTCCATAGAGGAATATGTAGAAAAATTCGATGAAAAGATGACGGGAATCAGCATCAGTAAACATGAGATTCAGAATGTGGATAGCCTGAACCTGCCATTGATAGAAAAATATGAAATAGAGATGAGCGGCTACAATAGCAACTCAGCAGTACAGGTATTCTTTAACCCTTTCTTTATTGACAACATCAGCAAAAACCCTTTCAACCTGAACGAAAGGACTTATCCGGTAGATCTGGGCACAAGCAGGGAAACCCGCTGCAGCATTCAGCTCAGGGTACCAGAGGACTTCGTGATTGCCGACCAGCCAAAAGACCTCAGCATAGGCTTGGCAGAGAATGGTGGCAGGTACCTGAGCAATACTTCCTTTAATGACCATGTCATTAATTTCAACCAGCTTTTACAGCTCAACAAACCTATTTACCATCCGGAAGAATACCTTTCCCTGAAAGAGTTTTACAGCAGGATCATTCAAACACAAAAGACAAATATCGTCTTCAAAAAAGCGAAATAATTATGATCAGAAACCTGCTCTTACTGTTATTGGTATCTGTTGCAACTCCGGGATTTTCCCAGCTGGAATATGCAGCAGAGAATGTTCCTTCAAATCTGAGGAGCAGGGCCAATTCTGTGATCCGGGAAATGGAAACGATGGTGGATATGCGGGCTACCGATCAGGTCATCATGACCGTGAAAAAGGTGGTTACGGTATTGAACAAAAATGGGGATTCTGATGCGGGCCTGACCTTGTATTATGACAAAAGCAGCAGCATTCAACGCATCAGGGGACAGATACTGGATGCCGCTGGAAATGTAAATACTAAATTTACCCAAAGCAATTTTAGTGACCACAGCGCCGTTAGCGATGGAAGTCTCTTTATTGATTTCCGCTTAAAACATTACTCCCCGGTAGTTACGGTTTATCCGTATACCATCATCTATGAATACGAAATCAAAAATAAACAGAACCTGATCATCCCCGATTGGTATCCCAGCACCTCTACTGATCAATCCGTAGAAAAAAGCAAATATACCTTTATCTCCAAACCGACTGATGAAATCAGAATCAGGGAGTACAATTACCAGGGCAAACCGGAAATACAGAAAACTGAAAAAACGGTCAGTTATACCTGGCAGGTCAGCAGCAAGCCTGCTTTTAAATCAGAACCTTATGCCCCGGATCCTGATCAGTACCTGACCTATGTAAAGGTTGCCGCCAGACAGTTCAGCTATTATGGGTATAAAGGCAGTTATCAGAATTGGGAGGAACTTGGAAAATGGGTATACAACGACCTCCTGAAAAGCAGACAAGCCCTTCCGGAAAGTACCGTTCAGGAAATAAAAGAACTCACCAAAGGCATAGAAAGCGATCGGGAGAAAGCCAAAAGGATCTATGAATATGTTCAAAAGAAAACCCGGTATATCAGTGTACAGATTGGGATAGGTGGCTTTCAGCCCATGCAGGCTACGGAAGTCCAGCAGCTCAGCTATGGAGATTGCAAAGCATTGGTCAATTATACACAGAGTTTGCTGAAGGCTGCAGATATTCCTTCCATCTACTGTCAGGTGAATGCCGGAAGACTTAAAAAGAGTATGGATCCTGATTTTGCAGGCATGGACCAGGGCAACCACATCATTCTGGCGGTGCCTCTGAAAACAGATACGGTATGGCTGGAATGCACCAGTTCTGACAGTCCCTTTGGTTTTCTTGGTGGTTTTACCGACGACCGGACCGTGCTGGCCTGTACTGCAGAAGGTGGGAAATTACTAAAAACCCCAAAGCTGAGCACCGACATGAATTTATTGCACAGAAAAGTCTCCATGAAAGTCGATGCTCAGGGAACGGTTACCGGAAAGCTAAACACCACTTTCAGTGGTGCTCAGTACGACAATTACCAGAACATCATCTCAGAGCCTCATACAGAACAGCTAAAATTGCTAAAAGAGAAATATGATGTCGATAACATCAATTTCAAAGATTTCAAACTCCTTCAGGATAAGGGGGATCAGCCGAACATAAAGGAATCTTTTACTCTCGACATTCAGAAGTATGCTGCCAAAAGTAATGATCTTTTTTACCTGGAATTAAATGCATTTAATAAAACCCGCAGCATTCCGGAACTCAGGAAAAGAACTTTACCTGTCTATATCAACAGAGGGTATACCGATGAAGACGAACTCAGCTATGAACTCCCTGAAGGGTTCAAAGTAGAAGCTAAACCGGAAAATGAACTGATCAGCAGCATTTTTGGCACCTACAGCTCCAGTGTTAAAATAGAAGGGAAAACATTGGTTTATAAGCGCAGATTACAACTGAAGGACGGAAACTATCCGGCAGAGAAATACGGGGAATTCAGTACGTTTATGAGCAATGTCCATATCGCAGACCGCGCTAAACTCGTTTATAAATTAAACCAGGCTGCAAACTGAACAAACTTGTGTAAACCAATCAGGCTACAAACTAAACTAGCTCAGGATAATCAGCCCCAGGCCAATTCCGATGATCATGATCAGGTACATCAGGATCTCTGTGGTAGCAAATTTTTTATACTTTTTCCAGAAGGAATCTTCTTGTTTTGGTAATGACATTCTTTAATTTTTTATGGAACCAGCTTTCACCATTGCCCTTTGATAGGCTGGCAAACTCAGGTCGTCTACCACTACACCACGTGTAGTTGAAGCATGAACAAAGTAATTGTTATTGAGGTAAATCCCTACATGGTCTACCGCTCCGCCACCAAAAGAGAAAAAGATCAGGTCACCTTCTTTGAGCTGACCTATGCTTTTGGTCCTGATCACCGTTGCCTGATCGCTTGACCTTCTTGGCAAGTCATTTCCATAAATGTTCTTTTGCAGTAAAAAGGCAAAGCCGGAGCAATCAATACCACGTTTATCCAATCCTCCAAGACGGTACTTCACCCCTGTCCAGTCATTGATAAAGCGGTACAAAGGTTTACTCTTCAGGTTGGACATCGCCACAGCTGTTCTTGCTGCAGTAGTTGTACTCACTGTTTTTCTTCTGGAACTACAGGCTACCAATACCATCAGCACCATTAAAAAAAGTAACGATTTAAATCTTCCTTTGAGAACGGTGTGATTGGTTGCCATCATAATTTATTCTTTAATTATTCTTTGGATCTCATCCAGTTTCAGCAAAGCTTCTACGGGAGTCAATACATTTACATCCAGGTTATTCAGGGTATCCCTTATTTTTAACAATACAGGATCATCGATGGCAAACATGTGCAACTGGTAAGCCTGATTCTGTACTTTCTTAATGCTGTCTTTAATGCTTTGTCCTTCGGTTCTGTCGATCTCCAGTTTTTTGAGGATCTCGTTGGCCCTGTTGATCAGCTTAGGCGGCATTCCGGCCATCTTGGCCACATGGATACCGAAACTATGCTCACTACCGCCGGGAACCAGCTTTCTGAGGAAGATCACCTTATTTCCCACTTCCTTGATCGACACATTAAAGTTCTTGATGCGGCTCATGGTATTCGCCAGCTCATTCAGCTCATGGTAATGCGTTGCAAAAAGTGTTTTCGGCTTTGCTGTAGGATGGGTATGCAGGAATTCTGCAATGGCCCAGGCTATGGAAATCCCGTCATAGGTACTCGTTCCACGTCCAATCTCATCCAGCAGGATCAGACTGTTATCAGAAATGTTATTCAGGATACTTGCCGTTTCGTTCATTTCGACCATGAATGTACTTTCCCCTGAAGAGAGGTTATCCGAAGCACCTACACGGGTAAATATTTTATCTACCAGACCTAACGTAGCGGCCTTTGCAGGAACAAAACAACCCATTTGTGCCATCAATACAATCAATCCTGTTTGTCTCAATATGGCCGATTTACCCGACATATTGGGACCGGTAATGATGATGATCTGCTGGGTTTCATTATCCAGGAACACATCATTCGTGATGTACTCTTCCCCTACCGGCAACCTCTTTTCGATCACCGGGTGTCTTCCCCCTTTGATGTCCAGGTTTTTGGTTTTATTGACTACCGGTTTTACATAATGGTTTTTCACCGCCAGCTGGGCAAAACACAGCAATACATCCAGTTGTGCAATTGTAAAGGCATTCAACTGAATTTGTTTGATATAAGCGCTCACCAGGAACATCAGTTCTCCGTACAGGCGGATTTCGATCTGCATGATCTTTTCTTCTGCACCCAGGATCTGTTCCTCATATTCTTTCAGCTCAGGCGTGATGTAACGCTCTGCACTAACCAGCGTCTGCTTCCTGATCCAGTCGGCAGGCACTTTATCTTTATGCGTATGGGTCACTTCCAGATAATATCCGAAAACATTATTGAAGGCCACTTTAAGGGAAGGGATGCCGGTAATGGCTGCTTCTCTTTTTTGAATTTCTATTAAATAGTCTTTTCCACCGAAGGAGATCTTACGCAACCTGTCCAGCTCTTCGTCTATTCCGTCAGCGATCACATTTCCTTTGATCAGCAATGCAGGTGGATCCTGTTGCAGTTCTCTTTCCAGCTTTTCCCTGATGCTTAAGCAAGGATCCAGCTGCTCGGCCAATGCCATCAGGAAAGGATTATTTGAAGCGGTCGCAATCTCTTTTACAGACTCAATATGGTACAATGCTTTTTTAAGCTGGCACAATTCTCTTGGCCCGACTTTCAGTAAGCCCACCTTAGAGATCAGGCGTTCCAGATCACCGATCTGTTTGATGTGGTTTAAAAACTCCTCTACCAAAGCTTCATCTTTCACCAGGAATTCTACCATTCCAAGACGTTCCTGAATTGGCTTCAGTTCTTTTAGTGGCATGATGATCCAGCGGTGCAGCAAACGTGCGCCCATTGGTGTAGAAGTATGGTCCAGCACCTGAAACAAAGTGATGGCATTGTCGTTCGCAGAACTTACCAATTCCAGGTTGCGGATGGTAAAACGGTCCAGCCACATGTATTTATCTTCCTCTAAGCGGGAGATGGCAGTGATGTGCTTTAAGTTGCGGTGTTCTGTTTCATTCAGGTAATGAAGTACCACTCCTGCGGCGATGATTCCGATTTGCAGCTTATCCACTCCGAAACCTTTCAAAGAGTTTACTTCAAAATGTTTGGTCAGTGTTTCTGTGGCATAGTCGGTCGTAAAAGCCCAGTCGTCCAGATGGAAAGTATAAAATTTATCTCCGAAAAGCTCCAGGAACTCTTTCCTTTTGCTCTTTTGAAAAACCACTTCATTCGGTTTAAAACCTTGCAGCAGTTTGTCAATATATTCCGCATTTCCCTGAGCTACGTAAAATTCACCGGTAGAGATGTCCAGGAAGGAAACGCCCATTCCTGCTTTATCAAAATAAACAGCCGCCAGATAGTTGTTTGACTTCTGGCTCAGGATATTGTCATTGTAGGCCACACCTGGGGTTACCAATTCCGTTACACCACGTTTTACAATGGTTTTAGTGGTTTTGGGATCTTCCAGCTGGTCACAGATCGCCACTCTTTGTCCGGCGCGAACCAGTTTCGACAAGTAATTGTCTAGAGAATGATGAGGGAATCCTGCCAGTTCGATGTGCCCTCCAGGCCCATTTCCCCTTCTTGTAAGTACAATCCCCAGAATCTGGGAAGTTTTCACCGCATCTTCACCAAATGTTTCATAGAAGTCGCCCACTCTGAACAATAGTAATGCACCCGGGTACTTTGCTTTAATCGCATTGTACTGTTGCATTAAAGGTGTTTCTTTAGTCTTATCTTTAGCCAAAATGTATTTTAATTTACAAAACCGTAAAGATAGCATCTGAATGCTTATTCCATACGGTTTGTGGAAAATTTTAAAAAAAATCTATAACTGCTCAATATAGGACAAGAACAGCTTTAAAGCTTCGCGCTTTTTATCCGTCAGTTCAAAATCCAGTTTATGCATCAGATAGTCGTCGAGATCAAAATCTGCGATTGCCGGCAAATCTTTCAGCAATTCCTTGCGGTGTGAAAGTCCAAAGGACAAGGCTTCATTAAATTCTGTGATAAATGCTTCAGGAATTGTTTTATTCGCTACCCATGCAGCATATACAAAAGGCAATCCTGTAAATTTCATCCACTCCTCTCCCATATCATAGGCATAAGGATAGTCTGCTTTTTTACCGAAAGTGCGGTCGCCAATCAGAACGATAGCCTCTGTTTTTGCATCCGGATCGGTGGTATAGCTGACTTCCTGTTTCCAGTGAAATTTCAACAACACCTTCGCCAGGTTATTTGAAGTGCGGGAATGACTGTCCAGTCTTACTGTTCTGATCTCTCCGAAAGGAACCTGACTAAACACAAACACTGAATTTACTGCGCCTACAGAACCAATACAATAATCAGCAACGATATTGGCATTGGGCACCATTGGAATTGCAGCTACAGGAATGAGGCCAATATCCACCTGATTACTGATCAATTTGGCTGCACAATCTGTCGGGATATCTAAACTTAAATCTATTTTACTCCTCAGCTCCGAATGCTCAATCCCATAAATAAAAGGTTTGGTATTGGTATAGGAGACTGCTGAAATCTTAATCTTACTCAAAAGGGAACTACTTTAAATGATCCGTATTATTAAACTCGGCGATGATATACTCATCTCCGGTCATTTCAATTTTATAAAGGGTGGTATTCTGATGAGGAAATTCAGTCATTTCGCTCAAAGGCCTTCCTGTTAATAAACACAGGAATAAGCGCATGGCACGTCCATGCATACAGATTAATACTGTTTTTTCGTCTTTAGCCGCCCGGATCACTTCCAAAGCCTGTTTCTGACGCACAATTACTTCTGCAGGGCTTTCACCTCCTTCAAAACTGGCATCATAATCTCCTGACTGCCATTTTTCCATAATGCTTTTGAAAGCAGCCATGGCATTTTCATCGTTAGGTTTACCCTCCCAGGCACCCCAGGCCAGCTCATCGAGCCCCGACAATTGTTCCCATGGGAATCCGGCATCAATAAAGCCTTTCACCGTTTGGTGGGTACGTTTTAATTCAGAAGTGTATACTTTATCAAAAGCAACGTCTTTATATTTCGCATAAAATGCTGCTGCCTGTGCTCTTCCTGTATCATTCAGGTCACTATTGATTCCCCTTCCCTGTACGATACCCTGTTTGTTTAGTTCTGTTTCACCATGTCTGATGATATATAGTTCTTTATCCATTAATTGATGACGGGCAGTTTATAATATTGTGGTTTTACCGATCCTTCGAATACGAAATCCGTATAATCGGTTACCACATTGTAAAGTGTATCTCTTTCTATTGGTTTGCGGTTAACCTGTTTGATCAGGTTGACCAGTTCTTCCGTATTCATTGCAGGATGTTGTTCCTCTGCACCAGCCATGGAATAGATTTTCGTAGTATCATCTAAAGTACCATCAATATCATCCACTCCAAAGTTTAAGGAAAGCTGTGCGGTTTGTCTGCTGATCATTGCCCAATAGGCTTTGATATGGTCGAAATTGTCCAGGTAAATACGGGCAATGGCATAATTTCTCAGATCTTCAATCACGGAAACCTCCGGCACATGGTCCATCTGGTTGTTTTGATTCCTGAACTTCAACGGAATAAAAGCCTGGAAACCACCTGATTTATCCTGTTGCTGACGCAGGCGTTCCATATGATCTACACGGTGCCAGAATTGTTCGATATGACCATAGAGCATCGTTGCATTGGTTTTCATTCCTAACTTATGTGCCTGTTCATGAATGTCCAGCCATTGTTCGGCATTACATTTATCGTGGGCAATTTTCTCCCTTACTTCAGGATGGAAAATTTCTGCACCACCTCCCGGCATGGAATCCAGTCCGGCTTCCTGCAGGTATTTCATGCCATCATAATGGCTGAGTTTTGCCTTTTTGAAGATATAGTAGTACTCTACCGGTGTTAATGCTTTGATATGTAATTCAGGGCGGTGTGCTTTTGCACGTCTGAAGAAATCGCTGTAGAAGTCCAGGTTTTGTTTAGGGACTACCCCTCCGGTAATGTGCACCTCTGTAACCGGCTCATTGTCGTACTTTTTAAGCACATCCATCATTCCGTCTACGCTCATCTCCCAACCTTCTTCGCGCTGTTTGATCATGCGGGAATAGGAACAGAACTTGCAATCGTACACACATACGTTGGTCGGTTCAATATGGAAATTGCGGTTAAAATAGGTTTTATCACCGTGTTTTTGCTCCCTGATGTAGTTCGCTAACACGCCCAGGTAGCCCAGTTCGGCATGTTCATAAAGGTAAACCCCTTCGTCGAAGGTAATCCTTTCCTGGTTCTGAACTTTATTTGCGATGGCTTTAAGTTCGGCAGACAGATTCGTGTCGTTTAAAAGTAAAGCCAGCTTTGAATTAGCATCCATGTAGTATGATATAATGATGAACAAAAGTAGTATAAAATCAGCAGATACCCGTTTTTTTCGCAGGTTTTAGCTGTCAGCATTATGTAAAAGAGCGTTAAGCCCAAAAAATGAAGGCAGATAAGGAAAGCGGATAAATTTTGATTATTTTAGGGTATGCCATATTTATGGTCCATTATAAGATACGCCATGGAAAAATACGACCCTAGAGTAGATGCTTATATTGAGCAAGCTGCCCCATTTGCCCAACCCATCTTAAGACACATCCGGAATCTTGTTCATCAGGCTTGTCCGGAATTGATAGAAACGATGAAATGGAGTTTCCCTCATTTCGATTATAAGGGAACGGTTTGCAGCATGGCCTCCTTTAAAAGCCACTGCACCTTTGGCTTTTGGAAAAGCAAGCTCCTCCCTGATCCCCATCACTTACTGGGAGAAAGCCAGGACCAGGCCATGGGACAGCTGGGCCGGATCAGTTCCATTGCCGATCTGCCGGAGGAAAGTGTTTTCATCACTTATGTTCAAAATGCCGTTATCCTGAATAAAGAAGGAATTAAGATGGAGAAAAAGCCGCTTGCGGCAAAGATCGAGCTCGTGATCCCTGATTATTTTGCCCGTAGTCTGGCCGAAGCGCCGGCAGCCCAGGAGCATTTTGACCGCTTCAGCTATTCTCAAAAAAAGGAATACCTGGAATGGATTGTAGAGGCGAAAACCGAAGAAACCCGTCAGAAAAGACTTACTACAGCACTCGAATGGATTGCTGAGGGGAAATCCAGAAACTGGAAATACCAACGTTAATTCTTAGCAAACACCAAAGCTTTATCCAATACTTCGTCGCGGCCTGTCTTCAAACCAGAGGGAGTAGACCGTACAACAATATCAGGTATTATTCCCTTATAATGGCTTTTAGTACCGTCCGCATTTGTCACTTTTGTTCCTGTAAAAAAGACACGGAAGTCATCGAACAGATTAATGGTCTGCACATCTCCATTCGTACCAGAGGTTGCTTTGCCAATAATTGTTCCCAGTTTCAATCCCTTAACATAACCTAGAATACTCTCCGACTGACTCTGTGCGCAGGCATCTGAGAGGAAGATGATCTTGCCATTGAAGTAGGGAAGCTTAGGCCCCAGATTCCATCCCATACTTTCGAAATCTTTACTGTTGTTAGCCGGGCTTAGTTTTGGAACATGCATCCATTTTGTGTGTTCTGAACATTGAAGCAAATGACCAAAAATTGCACTGACATTTTCTTTTGGATAGCCTCTCATATCAAAGATGATTGACTTAGCGTGTTCTAACCGGGATAAGGAGGCGTTGATGTTTTTCATTACGGAATCGCCGGTGAGGTTGAAATAATAGACATTGTCTGAAAGTTGACCGTCTTTTGGAACATATCCTGGCATCGCTACCGGACGATACTCCTCGGCTGAACTCAACCTGGGAATTTTGAAAGCACTGCGAATACCGTTATTATTGATGACCAGCTTCGTTGAATCAGACAAACCGTCAAATAACCCCAGAAGAGATTTGTAGCTTCGCCATTGCGGGGAACCTGAAACAAGCCTGAATCTGGAGTAAAATATTTTCTGAGCTGATTCACCATCAATCGAATCAATGACGCTACCTACTGGTATATATTTTAACGAGGAATCTAAAACACGTTTGACATAGATTTTGTCGTCAATCATTTCTGATTCTATACTAACCGATTTCTCTTCCACCCTATCTGAACCGGAATAACTAATTCCCATATGGCCGTCGTTTAATTTTGCGGACATCAGTCTTAGTGATTCTAAAAAATCCTGACTATTGTTATCTTTTATAGTTCTCGCAAATAAGAAGGAAAATAACTTTTCAGGATTAGTCTTCGTATCCTCCCAATAGGGAAAAGCAAATTTCAGGACCGATAAGGTGATGACCAGATTCGCAAGTCGGGCCTCCTGAGCATATTCCTTTGGCTTTTTTGACCAATAATCTTTTATCCTTTTTTGGAACGCGACTAGTAACATGGAGTCCACTTTAGGATAAGTCGCTATTTCCGTGGCATAAAGAGTACCTGGAATGGAGGCATATATTTTTCTACCCAGTTTTACTGAAGTGATCTCTGAAATTGAGGCAGGACTGGTAAAATAAAACCTTTTATCCTCTGCAATACTTAAAACGATATTCAAAGGGGCATTGCTGGCTTCCAGTGGTGCTTTAAAGTCAAACGTTATCTTGCCCCTTCTGGAAAAAACCTGAATGTTTGGTTTGTTTATTTTAACGATTCTATATTTTGGAACTCTAAGTGTAAAATTGATACTCTTTTCGCCCTCAGGTAGATTTCCCTGGAATCTGTATCGGATCGTTTTTCCAGTGATGCGATTCGTATTAGATTTATTCTTCAGTTTTTCAGCACCATCAAAAGCGGCAATAAATAAATTGTTCTGCTTACAATCGGTTATATCTCCCGTAACCTCCACCGTCAATTCATAACGACCATTAATTGTTTCGTCTAATTTTAGGGTAGACAGAGGATAGTCGGTATAGTTCAGCTCTACAGCATCTCTATTATTTCTTTGACTTTTATAGAATGGCGAGCCATTAGGTAAAGCTAAACCACGATGTATCCAGTTTACCAGCTTATATTCCGATGGCTTTTCCGGTATAATTTCACTTAACGCCCTATCTTTTAGTATGGGAATGCTATCAATAATGACTGAAGGGGCAATTGGTAGCATCAATGCCTTTAATTCGCGAATAAGCTCTTGATCATTCTGAGCAGACATGACCTGATGAACACCATATAATGAAAAGAAAAACCAGTTCAGCTTTGTTACTTCATCCGAAGGATGAAAGAAACGAACATAACCGTAAAGTTCCGAAAATGCTTTTAAATTTCTTTCTTTTTGTTTAAGCGTTTGCGCTGACCCAATACTATAAGTCAAAATTAGTAATAGGACAAAGAAAGGCTTAAGTCTATTTGGGTTCATGCAAATGAAATTAGGTATTGTATGAGCAGCACAAATATTTTTTAACCTTATTTAACAAAAATGGAATAGCTAAGCGAACTAAAACGACGGTTAAAATGTAACAAATCAGGCCATATAGCTGATTTATACCAAAATAAAATTGATTTATCTTTACCTTCGCCCCGGGATATATGGGGGTTTACGTTAATTTTTCTGATCAGAAACTGCTGGGCGAGCTCCGTCTGGGCAATAGAGTTGCGTTTACGGAACTCTTTAACCGTTATTGGAAGAAACTGCTGGCCATCTCCTATACCTATACCAAAGACCGTTCTTCATCAGAAGAAATTGTGCAGGAGGTTTTCATCGGCCTCTGGAACAGAAAAAATCAGCTGGACATTAAAAGCCTGGAAGCCTACCTCGCTACCGCCGTTAAATTTTCCGTTTTTAAGAGCATCCATCAGCAAAAAAGAAGAGAAGAACTCGCCATGTTAAACTATCAGACTGAGCTTGTTGCACTCGATGAGGAAAAGATCCATGCTAAATTTCTACAGGAATACATTGATGGGATTGTGGAACAACTTCCTGAAAAATGCAGGCTCGTGTTTAAATACAGCCGGAATGATGGATTGTCTATTCCCGAGATTGCAAAGGAAATGGACATTGCCGAAAAAACCGTAGAGGCCCACCTCACCAAGGCATTGAAGACCTTAAAGAAAGACCTGAACAACTCCGGAACCTTTCTTATTGCCCTTTCTTTACTAATCAAATAGGGATTTCCATCTTTTTTAAATTTATTTCAATTCCCACTAAGGGTAAAGCCTCTTCTCGATGTACATCCTGGTAATTAGCCCGGTGCTCCTTACTATGAAGAACGAAAATCTACCCTTATTAATCGAAAAATACATCAATGGCACTGCGAGTCCACAGGAACGCGAGCAGTTATTGGACTGGTACCGGTCGCAACAACCCGAACAGGTCGAATGGCCTGCAGCAACGGAAACCGAAGAGACAGAAACCTACAACCGTATGCTTTCCGGAATTGATCAACAAATTGACCAGCAAATTGACCGTACTTACAAAGCACCTGTGCCTCAGACAAAGTGGTATTATATGGCTGCTGCCGCTGCAGTTTTTCTCGTTGGTTCTTTAGCGGTATACTTTTACAATGACCAACCTGCAGCTGCTCCTATGCCTGCACTTAGCTTCAAAAACGAGGTGAAACCGGGTGGAAATAAAGCGATACTAACACTTGCCGATGGATCTGAAGTCGTTTTAGACGGCGCAACAAAAGAAAGTTTTGCCCATCAGCAGGAAGTAAATATAGCCAGGGTTGGTGAGGGTCAGTTGTCTTTCGACCGGCAATCAGACACACAAATCCCAGCTTCAACAGCAGTAAAATACAATGTGATCAGCACGCCAAAAGGTGGCCAATACCGTGTGGTTCTTCCTGATGGCACTAAGGTATGGCTCAATGCTGTTTCCTCTATCCGTTTCCCAAGCTATTTCAGTGCGGGAGAAAGAAAGGTGGAAATTAGCGGGGAAGTCTATTTTGAAGTCACGAAAAATAAAACCATGCCTTTTCGTGTGATTTCCGGAGATCAGGCACTGGAAGTACTGGGAACTAAATTTAACGTCAATGCTTATGCAAATGAAGGACAGATCAGCACCACATTGGCTGAAGGAAGTGTCCGGTTAAAAAGAAGCAGTTCAGCAGCATCAAGCATTCTTAAACCCGGCGAGCAATCACAATTGAAGACTGGTAAGAGTAAACTGGCCCCAAAAATTGTAACTGCCGATCTTGAAGAGGTCCTGGCCTGGAAAAACGAAACTTTTATATTCAACGATACGCCCATCACAGAGGTGATGCAGCAAATAGAACGATGGTATGATGTAGAATTAGTTTACAGCGGCCATAAACCGGATCTCCTCTTTACCGGGATCATTCCAAGAAACAGCAATTTATCCACCTTCCTGAAAGTACTGGAAGGAACCGGAGGATTAAAATTTGGTATTGACCATCAAAAGGTCATCATCCAAAGCATCAGATAAACAAGAACAAATGACCACCACAAAATCAACAAACCACATGAAACCAAGTCAATAAACCCGCATTGCAGGTAAGCAGGAAAATAACCAACCCGGTTCGCGGCCGGGAAGGTCAATGCTCAGGCTTGCCCCAAAGAAAATCCGGTAATTACCGGGATTGCATATCCTTCATCTTAAACCCAAACATTTCAAATTTATGAAAGTACGACTACATTCTAAAGTCAGAAAAAAAGTATTCATCATCATGAAACTAACCACCATTATCCTGATCACCCTAGGTATTCAGGTAAGTTCAGCTTCTTTTGCCCAGAGAGTAACCATCTCGAGGCAAAACAGCACACTAAAAACCATTCTGCAAGACCTGAGAAAACAGACCGGTTATTACTTTATGTTCAACAATGAGGTCATCAAAAATTCGAGATCCCTCTCACTCGACCTTAAAAACGTGACCTTGAATGAGGCCCTGACTGAAATTTTCAAATATCAGCCATTGACTTACAGCATTGAAAAGAACATTATTGTCGTAAAGCAAAGGATTGAAAATTTGCAGTCCGGAGCTGTTGCCGCAAAAGTCATCACCATTGAAGGCCGGGTAACAGATGACAAAAACCTTCCTTTACCGGGAGTGACCATCGTCGTGAGAGAAGGTAAAGCGGTAGCGATTACCAACAGCGATGGTTTTTATAAGATCAAAGCGGAAGAAAACCATACCCTGCTCTTCTCCTATCTGGGTTTCAAAAGAGAAGAAGTTCCGATTAACAAAAGGACACAGATCAATGTCATCATGACGGTGAGCTCCAATGAACTCAATGAAATGGTCGTGGTTGGATATGGCTCCCAGCAAAAGAAACTGGTAACCGGTGCAATTGGAGTGGTCAAAGGAGAAGAACTGGCTCAATCCCCTGCGGTAAACCTGTCCAACACTTTAATGGGTCGGGTAACTGGTTTATCGACCTCACCAAGCAGTTCCGGTGCCCCTGACCGGGACCGTTCCACAATTAAGATCCGTGGTCTGGGTGAGGCACTCATAGTAATCGATGGAGTAGCCAGAGAAGGTATGGGTATTTTGGGAATGGAGATCGATAAACTTGATCCCAATTCCATAGAAACGATCAGTGTACTTAAGGACGCATCAGCAGCTGTATATGGTGCAAGGGGCGCAAACGGAGTTGTCCTGATTACCACCAAACGCGGTAAAACAAACGGTAAAGTTTCTTTGAATTACAGTGGTAATTATGGGTTCCAGCAATCCACACAATTGCCGAAGTTCCTGGATTCTTACAACTATGCCCTGTTGAACAATGAAATGTTCGACAATGACAAAGCCGAGAAAGGCAGTTCAACAAGAACTAAATATACGGAAGAAGAGATTCAGAAATTCAAAGACGGTTCGGATCCCGACCGCTATCCGAACACCAACTGGTATAAGGAAGTATTGAAAAGTTCTGCGGTTGCGATCAAACATAACCTCAGCTTAACGGGCGGCGGAACCAATTCCCGTTATTTCCTTAGCGGGACTTATACCGGTCAGGATGGACTGATCAGTACTTCCGGAATGAAGAGATACGGAATCGTCAGCAATGTGGACCTTGATGTGAGCCCAACTACTTTGGTTTCTGTTGGCTTAAATTATGTCACTGAAACAGGAAAAAATCCCGCCAGCTTCGGAGAAGGTGTGTTCAGCCGGATGGCGGTATTGGGATCTGTTGCCCCTGCCCGTTTTTCGAACGGATTGTATGCTTATTCCGGATTTTCGGGAAACCCCTTAGCCGATGCCCTTGAAGGGAGCGGGTACAATAAGGCGTATAGAAATATTTTCACGGGAAGCTTAAAACTAACACAACAAATTCCCTTTGTAAAAGGACTTTCTGCTACTGGTTTAGTAACCGTAGATAGAAACAACGGCAAAACCAAAGCCTTTACCGTTCCTTTTCCGGTCTACTCCCTAAATGCTTTAAAAGATGAATACAAATTGGAAAATGGTACAGAAAGGGCTTCATTAAGCGAGAACATTTCTCAGAACAACAACGTAAACATCCAGGTTTCCATGAACTACAAAAGACTGTTTGGCAAACATTCGATCAGTGCATTGGCCTTATATGAGCAAAATGAGCTCAAAGGGGAAACCATCACAGCAGAAAGAAGCAATTTCCCAATATCCAGTGTAGACCAATTGTTCCTTGGTGATCCCAATTCACAGAAAAGCTCTGGAAATGCGATGGAAAGTGCCCGTCAAAGTGCAGTTGCCCGTTTGGTTTATAACTACAACAGCCGTTACATCGTAGAAAGCAATTTCAGGTATGACGGTTCCCCATTTTATCCGAAAGGTAAAAGAAGGGCCTTATTTCCTTCTTTGGCAGTAGCATGGATCCTATCTGAGGAAAATTTCATTAAAGACAACTATCCATTTATTGATGAATTGAAAATCCGTTCTTCTTACGGAAAACTGGGAAATGACGGAGGTGCATTGTATTCTTATTTCTATAATTATACTTTACTTCCTGTCGGTTATGTATTTGGGACTAATAATGCGCTTGCCCCTATGGCAAGAATTTCCAATAGCTCAGTTCCCAACACCAATATCACCTGGGAAAAGGTAAACTCCTTTGATATCGGAATAGATGCAACATTATGGAAAGGCCTGTTGGGTGTAGAAGTAGATTACTATAACAAATATAAATATGACATCCTTCGTAACAAAGGCTATGATGTTCCTTCGACTTTTGGCTTACTTGCACCATTGGAGAATTTCGGTAAAGAGCGTTATTACGGGTTTGAATTTGCCCTATCTCATCGAAATAAAATCGGACAGGTAAGTTATTCTGCAAGGTTAAACATGACCTTTACCAAAAGCAAGGTAATTGATTACGGAGAGAACGAAAACATGCTACCTGGTTTACGTCAGGAAGGCCTGCCGGTAGGTACTGCCCGTATTCTTAAAGCAGATGGAATTTTCAGGGATCAGCAGGATGTAGACAGCTGGCCAAAATACCTGATCAGTCCCGGAGGAACCCCGGTAAGCGGAAAACCAGGTGACATCAGGTATTCTGACCTGAATGGCGATGGCGTGGTAGAACTTTATGCCGGTAGCCCGGACAGAAACGTACTCACCAAATACATCGTTCCACCAACAATTTACGGTTTATCCCTTGGATTTAAATGGAAAAACTTTGCTGCTGATGCCTTCTTTCAGGCTTCTACAGGAGTGTATATCAATTATGCCCCGGCAGCAGACTTAACGAATTTCTATCAGTTACACCTCGACAGGTGGACACCCGGGCGTCAGGATGCCAGTTATCCGAGATTGCTATCAAACTATGAAGCCAACAGATACCCTTCTACTTTCTATGTAAAGAATGGAAATTACCTCAAGCTCAGGACTGCACAACTGTCTTATACCCTGCCACAGGAATTACTTAAAAAAGTAGGAATTTCTTCGCTTACCCTTACCGGACAAGGACAGAATTTATTCACCATTACCAGTAACAAAAGGTTTGATCCGGAATCTTCGGGGACATTTGCCAACTCTTATCCTCCCCAAAGAATCTTCTCTTTTGGTCTTCGTTTAGGCCTTTAATTTATTCATCAAAAGATCAAAGAAAATGAATCGTCACACTACTAAATATACCATCGCAATTTTATTTGCAGGCCTGATCAGTTTCAGTTCCTGCCAGAAAGACTTCCTTGACCGGAAACCTCTGCAACTTATTTCAGAAGAAACGTTATGGCAAGACCCGAAATTAATAGAACTGTCTCTAAATGAGTTTTACAACTTTCAGAACACGGGTTTTGCAACAGCTTACCTGCCCGCTACCAATACAGATGATCTTCAGGTGATTGGTGCTGAGGAAAGCAAAATTTCCGGTTACCTGACCGGCAATTTCCTCGTGGAAACCTTTCCTCAGAGAAACCTTTGGAAAGACAGTTATGGGCAGATCAGAAAAATGAACTATTTTATAGAAAGGGCCGCTACAGCTCCGGTACTTAGCGAACAACAGCGCAAAGAATTCGTTGCCCAGGCGAGGTTCTGCAGGGCTTTTGTCTATTTCCAGCTGTTCAGCAATTTCAAAGATGTGCCTCTGGTACTTAAGGCACAACTGATAGATGAAGCTCAGGATAAACCCCTGAAAATGAACCACAATGAAGGCATTTCCTTTATCAGCACTGAGCTTGATCTGGCTGCTGAAACACTACCAGCTGCTTACCCGACTGCAGAAATCGGCCGCATTACCAGCGCTGCAGCGCAAGCTTTTAAATCAAGGGTATTGTTATGGGCTGCAAGTCCCCTAAACAATGTATCAAATGATCTTTCGGCATGGCAAAAAGCTGCAGAAAGTGCAAAAAAGGTAATGGATGCCAATGCTTTTTCCTTACAGGCAGATTACAACGATCCCTTCCTTAAAAAGAATGTGCTGATTAAACCGGAAGTAATTCTGGAATACCGTTACAATGGACAAAAATCAGAAAAACAACATGGTTACGATAAAAATAACAGTCCGGCGGGATACGGAGGAAGAGGTGTTAACGGGCCTACGCAGGAGCTGGTGAACGAATATGAAATGAAAAACGGAAAGCTATATAACGAAACAGGATCAGGATATGACCCGGCAAATCCTTACGCAGGCCGTGACCCACGTTTCGAAAAATCCATCCTTTTCAATACCGCCCCATTTAAAGGCCGTCCGGTAGAAACCTTTACTAAAGGGAAAGACATGCCAACCACCAATGCATCACCAACCGGTTTTTACACCAGGAAGTTTATTGCAGAAGATTTTGACTACAACAAAGATCCCAATACAACCAGCAGCAGCAACTGGGTGATCCTTCGTTACGCAGAGATTTTATTGAACTATGCAGAAGCACAGAACGAATTCAGCGGACCAGACGGAACAGTATACCAGGCCATCAATGACATCCGGAAAAGAGCTAAAATGCCGGAACTGCCAACAGGCTTATCTCAGGAAGAGATGAGGGTAAAAATCCGTCATGAAAGAAGGATTGAGCTTGCTTTTGAAGATCAGATCAGATACAATGACCTTCGTCGCTGGAAACTGGCAACAGCGTTACTGAACAAGTCAGTAAATGGCGTTACCATCACCAAAGCAGTCAACGGAACCTTTACCTATGCGCCAAAAATCGCCGGCGGCAGGGTATTTACCGAGAAGAACTACTGGTTACCGATTCCATTGGTTGAAATCGGAGTAAACCCGAATTTAAAACCACAAAACCCGGGTTGGTAATTTTCCTTTTTAACATACATATATCAAATATCAATTTAATCCTTTAATGAATTTCAGATCCACATTAACCCCAAAAACCAGTGTCCTGACAAAGGCCGCTGCACTGATGATGCTTTCTGCACTGACCATCGCCAATGGTTATGCCCAGAAAACAAAATGGCCAGGCAGCATTGCCGGAAAGTCAAAACAAGATACTGTAGCAAAAACAGCGGAAATCAAGAAAAGTACGATCAAAAAGTTTTCAGAAGTAATCCCTTCCGGCACTAAAGCGGATGGCGGATTATTCAATATTTATAAAGTAGATCAGAAATATTACTACGAGATCCCCGACTCCCTGTTGGGCAGAGAAATGCTTGTGGTAACCCGCTTTACCCAGACTCCTGTAGCTTTAAAAGAATCAAGATCCCAATATGGTGGAGAGATGATCAACAACCAGGTCTGGAAATGGGAAAAACGAGATAAACAGATCTTTATCAGGGTACCAAGTTATACCTATGTAGCAGATGCAGCTTCAGACCTTCATCAGGCATTGGAAAACTCAAACGCCTTGCCCATCCTTGCTGTTTTTGACATCAAGGCTTTCAGCAGCAATGGAAAAGGCGTGTTGATTGACATCACGGATTTTTACAATGGAGATATCCCTGGAATGTCCCTTCCTGAAGGTTTGAAAAAGACCTATAAAATCTCCGGAATAGACAATACGAGGTCTTATGTAGATACCGTAAAAAGCTTCCCTCAAAATGTGGAAGTAAAAACAGTAAAGACCTACAGAAGTCCTGAACTTCCGGCCGACAAAACCGTTGGCGCCATGACTTTCGGACTCAACACTTCGATGGTACTATTGCCTAAAGAAGCAATGAAAGCCCGTACCGAAAACAAAAGGATCGGTTACTTTACGGAAAGACAGCTGGATTTCAGTGTGAGCGATAAACACGTTACCCCTACTGCCTATATCCAAAGATGGAGATTGGAGCCCAAAGATGAAGCGGCCTACAGTCGTGGAGAACTGGTGGAACCGAAAAAGCAAATTGTTTATTATATCGACCCTGCAACTCCAAAAAAATGGGTACCCTTCCTGATTCAGGGAGTGAACGACTGGAATACTGCTTTTGAAGCCGCAGGTTTTAAAAATGCAATTGTAGCCAAAGAAGCACCCACTGCACAGGAAGATCCCGAATTCAGTACCGAAGATGCCCGTTATTCAGTGATCCGCTATTTTGCATCTTCTACAGAAAATGCCTATGGACCAAGGATTGCTGACCCAAGGTCAGGCGAGATCATCGAGAGCCATATCGGATGGTATCACAATGTGATGTCTTTGTTGAGAAGCTGGTTCTTTGTACAAACCGCAGCCATCAACCCGGCAGCAAGAGGAGCTGAAATCAGTGATACACAGATGGGCCAGCTGGTTCGTTTTGTTTCTTCTCATGAAGTAGGACATACCCTGGGATTATTGCACAATTTTGGTTCAAGTGCAGCATTCCCGGTAGATTCCTTACGTTCTAAAACCTTTACCGCAAAGTATGGCACTGCCCCTTCCATCATGGATTATGCACGTTTCAATTACATTGCCCAACCTGGTGATGGCATTACTGATATCTATCCTAAAATTGGTGCTTATGACCAGTTCGCGATTAAATTCGGTTATACTTATTTCCCTGCTTCGCAATCTGCCAAAGAAGAGAAAAAGGTATTGGATGCCATGATCATGAAGAAATCAAAAGATCCGGTATATTTTTACGGAAAGCAAGGTTCCATCGATCCGCGTGCACAAAGCGAAGACCTGGGCGACAATGCCATGAAAGCAAGTGCTTATGGAATTGAGAACCTGAAGAGGATCCTTCCGAACATCGAAAAATGGACTTATGAGCCAGGAAAAGAACTGGAAGATGCAAATGATTTGTATTATGAAGTGATCCGTCAATACAGACGTTATGTAAACCATGTGGTCGCTAATGTGAGCGGATTGCAGGAAGATGTAAAAACTGTAGATGAGCCCGGAGCAGTTTATACGTATACCTCTAAAGCCAAACAACAGCAGGCCATTGCTTTCCTGAACAAACAGGTATTTGCTACACCAAACTGGTTACTGAACAAATCGATGATGTCCAGAATTGATTTTGGAGTAGTGAACAACCGCATTATGGAAATGCAAAACCAGGTATTAACTTCCCTGCTGGAGACTTATGGTTTTGCCAGAATGATCGACGACGAAATCAAAAACGGAAATAACGCCTATACGGTAACAAACCTACTAACTGATCTTCGTGTTGCCATCTTCTCTAATGAAACACCAGATGTATTCAAAAGGGCATTACAAAGAGCATATGCAGATCGTTTAGGTGTATTGCTGAAACTGGATAAACCGGTAGTAGAGTCTTCGTATGCGATCATGGGCATCACTCCATACAATCCAAACAGCTCTGATATGCGGTTATTGGTTCGCGCGGAATTGAAAAAACTGAACGCAAATGTAAAAGCACTTCAGGTAACCGCAGGTAATCCATTGACGAAAAGTCATTATGAAGACCTTGCGGATAGAATCAACAAGATACTGAACCCAAAGATCTAATCGAATCTGATCAAATGCGATCTATATAATTATGGATGGTAAAAAGAGAGGATGCATCATTGTTAAAATGATCATCCTCTTTTTTTATTGTTTTTATTCGTCCCTCCCTATAGGGATATTTTCTAATACTCAATCCTCAGAAACCGCATCTCATTTATGACAATTCCTCTTTGGATAGGTATCATGTATTTTACCTTGTTGTGTAACCACCATTTGCAAAAATGGTCTGTCCGGTAACCCACCATCCATCGGTTACTAAAAACTCTACCAATGGTGCAATGTCTCTAATGTTTGTCAATCCGCCCAGCGCTGAGGCAGACTTGTGATAAGCTACGGCTTCTGGTGCTTCCTGGCCATAGAAGAAAGGAGTATCCATAGGGCCCGGTGCAACCGCAGTAACAGAAATACCACGATCTCCAAATTCTTTGGATGCCATTCTTGTAAAATGTTCTACAGGTGCTTTTGCACCTGCATAAGTAGAATACAGGCCGGTATATGCAGCCAGCAAAGAAGTTACGATTGTATTTATCTTGCCATTGTCATTCAAGTGTTTTCCTGCTTCCTGAATAAAGAAGTATGCTACTTTTGAATTGATGTCGAACATAGTATCATAATCAGCTTCGGTAGTTTCTAAAAAAGGTTTTTTTAATACCATTCCCACAGTGTTGACCGCAATGTCAATGCCACCAAACCTTTCTTTTGTAGCTTTAAAAAGTTTAGCAATATTTTCTACCTTGGTTAAGTCTGCTTGAAATAAGAAAGCTTCTCCACCTGCATTTGAGATGTCTGACAATGTTTGTTCGGCATCTGATTTTGTGTGATCACTGTTGTAGTGTACAGCTACTTTTGCCCCTTTTGAGGCAAAATTACGGCTCAATAATCCGCCTAAATTTTTTGCGCCGCCTGCAACCAGGACAACTTTTCCTTTTAAATCGTTTCTTGCCATTGTATGAGTATTTAAAATTTTTGTTATAATTTCTCCGCGATATTTTATAAATCCATTAACGCTATCGATGGCACACTAAAGACATTCCAGATGTGATCTTAAATATTCTTCTCCTATAGTATCCAATAGCTCCGTCATACCATAATATTTAATGGCAGTAATAATATCAATTTGGGTTAGTACACCGTCAACTTCGACTCCGTTAACGTCAATATCAAAACGATAAGGTTTTGAGGCCGGGCTAACATCTATAGCCTCGATATTTTTTATAGTCAAACGCATTTTATAAAAATCAATTAAATTTCAAATCAAAATTCTTTAATAATCAGTGCCGTTCAAATTCTTTTAGCATTTCCGGACATCCAACTTGCATCAGGCATGACCGGTGTTCCGGTTACATTTTTAAAATCTTAAACTCGGTGCGTCTGTTGGTCTGGTGCGCTGCAGCAGAGCATTTAGCTCCATTTACACAACGGTTCAGCAATTGTGTTTCACCGTATCCTTTGGCAGTTAAGCGGCTTCTTGAAATGCCACGGCTAACCAGGTAATTTACCACGGAATGTGCACGACGCTGGGAAAGGTCCAGGTTGTAGATGTCTATCCCACGGCTGTCGGTATGTGAACCCAATTCAATTTCAAGTGTGGGGTTATCCCGCAGGGTGCGTACCAGTTCGTCCAGAATTTTTGCAGCATCCTTGCGGATGTTATCCTTATCAAAATCATAATGGATATTTTGAATGGCAATGGTTTTATCAATTTCAAATAAAGGTTCCAGGCGCAGAGTTACACTTAAGGTGTCTGATTTTGTTAAACCTTTGGTGCTTACCGTTGCAGAGTCGCTGTAAAACTTCTCTTTTTGACCAAGTACGCTATAGTCGGTTCCTTTGGCCAGCTCAAAAAAAACAGTGCCATCAGCTTTGCTGCTTTGTTTAGCAATAATCTGACGGCCATTGGCATATAAAGTGACCGTTGCAGCTTCCAATATCTCTCCATTTTTTTTATTTACGGTGAGGCCTTTCAACGCCAGGATCATTTTAGGCTTGATTTTGCTGAAACTATAGATGTCATCACTTCCTACCCCACCTTTACGGTTAGAAGAAAGATAACCCATCGTTGTATCTTTATTTACGATATTGGTAATGAAAGCAAAATCATCACCGGCAGAGTTGACCGGGTATCTCAGGTTTGCAGGTTTAGACCAATTGTTCTTTTCACCCTTTGCTACAAAGATGTCTAATCCCCCCATTCCCGGCAAGCCATTACTGGAGTAATATAAAGTATCATCCGCCCCGATATTGGGAAACATTTCATCCTCACTGGTATTGATTGCCTGACCTGCATTTTGAGGTTTCCCCCAACTGCCATCACTTTGCAATTCACAATACCAGATGTCTGTACCGCCTAAACCACCAGCCATATCAGACACAAAGTACAATGTTTTTTCATCCTGACTTAATGCAGCATGGCCAACAGAATATTTTTTAACATCATTATATGGAAAGGGAACAACGTCATATTCGCTGTTATTTGCGGTATAAATATACAATTCCAGGTTATTGGTTCTGAATTTCTTTTTGTTTTCTTTACTAATTTCTCCGGACTGCCCAGGGTATGTACGCGTCACGTACAATACATTTCCTTTCTGATTGCGAATGATCGGACCGACGTGATACTTCTCCTCATTATAGACAGACTTATTAATCAGCTTTGAACTTAAGCTATTGTCTGTCGATCGGTCGGCAGTGTAGATTCGTAAAAAAGGATTGCCGGTTCGGCCATCTTTCTGTTTTAACAACCTTTGTTCAGGTTCGCCGGTATAGTAAATTTTATTGTCCATTGGGAACACGCCAAAATCAGCAAATGCAGTATTGACTTGCGCTTCATTTTTAATTTTATGCGCCGTAGGCTTAGCCATCCATATCAGAGCCGAATCACATCCTGCAATTTCATTAGTTACCCTTTTGGTATCGCCACTTTTGTTTGCATAGCTCTGCAATACTTTTTTTGCTTCCGAATAACGGGAGTTGGATTTAAGTATAGTGCCATAAGTAATCAGGTGCTCTGCTTTGCTTTCCGGATCCTGTACAACCCTTGCATACCAATTCTCGGCGGCTTCATAGTCGTTCATTTTCTGGAAACAATCGGCCAGGCGTTCCAGATCAGTTAGCTTTGGTTTCCTGGTATCCGCCAGCTTCAGGTATATAGAAGCTGCATTGGCATATTTATACTGTGCATACAGTTGGTCTGCCCTTTGGCGCAAGGAAGGTTGCTCTTGTGCCGAAGCAACACGAAAAGCACATCCCAGGCCTAAAAGGAAAATGTATCTGGTAAATTTTTTATTCATCATGTTCATCAGTTTAAACGATATATCGACTATTGATCTTAAAAGAATCTGGGACTAAGTAAACGTTTGTTTTTTCCAGGAAATGTGATACCAATGGTAATTTCATGGGTGCCATTTTGTATGCTGCTGAGCTTGCTCAGGATGTGATCATAAGAATACCCGACTCTAAAGGTATTTGTTACATAAAACTGGGCAATTGCAGATATGGAATTGAGGCTGCTCAGGTCCTGGCCTTTGGCATAATCCTTTTTCCAAAGATTGACACCTGTTCTGTAAGAACCACCGATCCAGAATTTCTCAGCAAAGATGAACATGCTACTGATGTCTAAACTTGAAGGCCCTTTAAGGTCTTCCTTATACAATAGACTTGGACGAAGTTTAGTGTCTTCAGATAAATTAAGTATAGTACCTGCGATCAGGTAATAGTGTCGCTTACGTTTCAGGTTCGCCACATTATTCTTATCCCAGTTGAAAATGCTGTTTGATTTATCTCCGGAAAGTAAATCCATTGCGGAAGCTCCGATATAGAAGTTTGGGTTGTAGTAATAAACCCCAAAACGAAGATCCGGAATGGTAGTGCTGATTTTACCTGCCGGCAAATTCGGATCGTCAAAATCAACGGGATTTAACTTATTTCCATCTAATCCATATTGGGTAATACCTGCCCCAATTCCAAAACTTAACCGTTGGGTATCCTCATCGTTAAGTCTTAAGCGATAGGCGTAATTGGCGTAAACTGAAGTAGCCGATTGCGGCCCCAATCTGTCGTCTGTAATCTGCAAACCAAGACCTACATTTTTATTGGCATCAGCTACACCATCAATGGATAGCTGACCAGTTCTCGGTGCGCCACTAAGA
This sequence comes from Pedobacter caeni, assembly GCF_900129215.1. Taxonomy (GTDB): domain Bacteria; phylum Bacteroidota; class Bacteroidia; order Sphingobacteriales; family Sphingobacteriaceae; genus Pedobacter; species Pedobacter caeni. The sequence continues at coordinate 1,705,636 of NZ_FQUQ01000001.1, forward strand.
CCAGTCCACTGGCTTCTCAGGGCGAGTTGTGCAAACCATTCTTCTTTGTATCCCGCATAAGCCGGGTTCACACTTAAAGAATTGAAAATATACTGAGAGAACTGAATATTCTGCTGTGCCTTTGCCGGTATCAGACCAGCAACAGTTAACCCCAATACTAGTATGACTTTTTTTATGATATGTTTGTTCATAATCTGTTTGTATATGGCCGGCTTTCGCCGGCCTTATCAATTATCTTTTTATTAATACCCAACCTTTATAAACTTCCTGTTTACCGCTGCTATTCAATCTGATCAGGTAATAGTAGGTTCCTTCATTCAGTCCCTCACCAGTCCAGGTATTTTTGTAATTGTTATTGCGGTATACTTCATTGCCCCAACGGTTGAAGATGGTGACATCTGCATTGTTATAGTTTTCCAGCCCCACTATGACGAAGCTGTCATTCTTACCATCTCCATTTGGTGTAATCACATTTGGAATGAAGAAACCTTTAACAGTTATGGTTGCTGTAGCGATATCGGTCCAGTTTCCATACTCATCTTTAACACGATATTTAAAGGTGTCTGTTCCGGTATATCCACTATTTGGCAGATAGGTAACTGTTCCGTCAGGATTAACTTTTACTGTACCATGTTTAGGTTGTTCTGTGATTTCAAGCGTGCCTTTATCAAATGCTGCAGCATCGGTTTTATCGTTACCCAATACCGGGATTTTAACCTCCGTATTCCATTGGATTTCTGCAGTATCATCAATTGCTACGGGTTTGGTTGGAACAACAGTCAATGTAACCTTAGCCGGATTGGAAATCTGACCATTTTTATCCGTTACAGTATAGGTAAACTCATCCGTTCCGGTATAACCTGGGTTTGGTGTATAAGTTACCGTACCGTCTGTATTAACTTTAACTGTTCCGTTTTTAGGTTGTGTAATGATGGTTGTACTACCAGGTACAATGTCACTGTTACCAGGTTCATCATTTTTCTGTACATCAATCATCACTGGCTTATTCTGCTGTGTTTCCTTGGTATCGTCTTTTACAACCGGTGGTTTAGCAATGGTGATGACCGTAGGATTGTCATTATTCGCATCGGTACCTGACTGATCTTTTACATTTGCCCCTTTAGGATCCGTAGCGTTAATTACAGCCTGGTTGGTTACTTTACCAGCGGCTATATCTACTGCGGTAATCGTGTATTTCTCAACGTGGCTTACAGATTTGCCAGGTGCAAGGATACCAGGGATACTGATTGCTGCTTTATTCAATAATGGATCGCTTAATACCAGGTCTTTAAGGCTTACATTTCCAATATTGGTAACTGTAAACGTGTATTCAATCTGGTTGCCTAATACAAAGGCTCCATTTTCGCCTGTTCCGGCATTGGTTACTGTTTTCACTAAAGCTACCGCTCCTTTTTGGTCTATCGGTGTTATGGTACATTTTGGACAAGCCGGATCCACTGGTGCACCTGGAATTGGTGTCGGATCAGTTGACTCGGCATGAACGTTTCCACCTTTTGGATCTTTACCATCAGCTTTGGCAATATTGGTTACATAACCACGGTCTAAATCAGCCTGGGTTACGGTATGTTTAGCCGTAATGTTTGCGGTAGCATTTGGTGCAAGGCTGGCAATTGATGCCGGACTGATACTGCCTGCGTCTGCATTGGCATCAGTAATTGCAATTGCGGTAACCGTTACATTTCCAGTGTTCTTAACTACCAAATTGTAATTGATGATGTCTCCTATTTTATTGTGTACGCCAACAACTGCTGTTTTGGTTAAGCTCAATGCAGAAGTCTGATCAATTGGGGTTACCGTAC
>NZ_FQUQ01000002.1 GCF_900129215.1 Pedobacter caeni
AAGGTGGTGACATCAAAGTCGAGTAATACTAATAATCCGAAGCTTTCAAGAGCAATAAACTGTTGTTTGTTCTTCCTAACTTAACTTCTTTCAATAATATGTCACTGTTTGATGGTGGGATGCGAAAGCATGATCACTGATAAAAGATCAAACAATAAAAATATTTAGGTGCCTATATCGGTGGTGTCTACCTCTTCCCATTCCGAACAGAGAAGTCAAGCCCACCAGAGCCGATGGTACTGCGGTAACACGTGGGAGAGTAGGTCGGTGCCAAATCTTAAAAGAAAGCCTGTAGGAAACTACAGGCTTTTCTTGTTTATCAGCTTTTTGTTCAGAGAGACTGATTTACAAGATCTCCATATCCCGGGCAGCAGATCGCCATCTCCTCTTCTTTTATTAGACCTGAACCCTTTGGGGCAGCCAATTATTCACCTCTGAAGCCTTCGCCACGCTATGCAGCTGGTTTATGGTGAGTTATTGCTTATTTGATGATCATAGGATCTACAGTTCAATTCTCCTGCTTCTTGAGTATCTAAGCTGAGATGATGCATCCCATGAATAGCAGAATATCTCTGGTGAAGGCTGGATTATTTATTGTTAAAAAATGCTAAATCTTTATCCCTGATATAATAAAACCGTATTATTGTATTTTACGTTAATTTATAAAAGCAATTTCAAATGAGATTCAGGCAATTATTTTTTACAGCGCTATTTTTGTTAACTAATGCTTCGGTTTTTGCTCAGAGTAAGGACGTTAAGCTCCCTGCAAACTGGTTCAATCTTGACCTTGCTCAGGACGGTTATTTTGGCATAAGTACTGAAAAAGCATATAAAGAATTGCTGAAGGATAAAAAGCCAAGGCAGAAAATCATTGTAGCCGTAATTGATGGTGGTATTGATATCAATCATGAAGATCTAAAAGACATTTTATGGACCAATAAGAAAGAGATTCCTGGAAATGGTATAGATGATGATGGCAATGGTTATGTAGATGATGTACACGGATGGAATTTTATAGGTTCTAAAAAGGGAAATCTGGCTTATGATAATTTGGAATTGGTGAGGATTTACAGGGAGTATGTACCAAAATACAGATCTACTATAAAATCAACGGTGCTTGACAGCACACAAAAGAAAGAATTTGAGTTGTATACCAAAGTCACTACAGAATTTGGTAAAAAATATAATGAAGCAGACCAAACATTCAGTGTTATTGTGGCCATTAATAAACTAATGGATTCTGTGGCAATGATCCATAAAAAAACGATACCCTCTCTTGAAGATATAGATAGTTATAAAGCAGAGGATGAAACGGAGGAGCAGGTTAAAAAGATCATCAGATCTGGTTCTAAAGAGAGTGGAAGTATTGAGAAATTTCATAAAGAAATAAAAGATGCTTACAAGCAGTATGATGTGATGCTGAAATATAACCTTAATCCTAAATATGATCAAAGGGCAGAACTTGTAGGAGATGATTATTCAAATGCGAGAGAGAAGTTTTATGGAAACAACGATATCATGGGCCCAAATGCGGAGCATGGTTCACACGTATCCGGAATCATCGGGGCCAATAGGAAAAATACAATTGGTATTAACGGGGTTGCAGCTGAGGTTAGCATAATGGGTATTCGGGTGGTTCCTGAAGGTGATGAAAGAGATAAAGATGTAGCTAATGGAATCAGGTATGCAGTTGACAATGGTGCCCGTGTAATTAACATGAGCTTTGGTAAAGGTTACAAATGGAACAAGGAAGTGGTTGATGAAGCGGTAAAGTATGCAGAAGAGAAGGGTGTTTTGCTGGTTCATGCGGCTGGTAACGATAACTTAAATGTCGATTTGGAGGATAATTATCCTAATAAATATTACGATAGTCCTGAAGCCATTGCCTATAGAAAAAAAATGGAAAAAGAGGCGCCCAAGCCAATTCCATTGGTGCCTTTAAATAGCCGGATGCAAAACCAGGGAATGGTACGCCCATCTCCACGTTCAACTGCAAAGCCAGTCGCTGATCTTACTAAATTCAACCTTCCGCATGCTTCAAACTGGATTGAAGTAGGTGCAAGTGCCTATAAGAATGATGCAACGCTAAAGGCTTCTTTTTCAAATTATGGAAAGTATAATGTAGATGTTTTTGCTCCCGGATTTATGATTAATTCTACAGTTCCTGATTCAAAATATGAAGAATTGGATGGCACAAGTATGGCAGCTCCTGTTGTTTCCGGATTGGCTGCACTTATTTTAAGTTACCATCCGGAATTGACTGCTCCACAGGTAAGAGAAATTATCATGAAATCGGTTACTAAAGTCATACAAAAAGTGAAGCTAACCAACGAAAAAGGGGAGAACACCAGGGCGGTATTCTCTGATCTTTGTGTGAGTGGTGGAATTGTGAATGCTTATGAAGCCTTGAAACTGGCAGAAAGCTACGCTAAAAAGAAATAACTTTCCTGTTTATTTCACAACAATAGCTGCAGGGAGTTGGGCCTCATATCCTTTACTTCCCTTATAGATATAGCGTGTTGTAATGGTGTATGTCCCTTTTTTTCCGGCTTTTATTCTGGAGGAAACGGAGTCAGGCAGACCATCATGATTTGAGGATGTATAGGTCCCTTTGGTTGTAACGATGATATCCCTGAAGTATTTTTTCTTAGCAGGGGGAACTGAATACTCACTTGACCAGGTAGTAGGCTCTTCCTCATCCGATCCAGTTGTCTTTTTAACGCCATATGCGGACATGATTTGCTGATAAGTACCATTTGTTCCGGCAATGAGAAATAATGCGCCAAAGAAGGGGCCTCCGCCTCCGCCATTCAGGTGTTCAATCATAAAAGCATATTGATCATCCCCAATTAATAAGGGTTTAGGAATTGGGCAATTTGAAAATGCTCCGTAACCTGCGATTGCCGGTTGAAATATTCTTAATTTCCAGCCTTCTTTTGTTAAGGCAAATTTTGCCAATCCCAAGAGCCCTCCTGTAAATCTGGAGGTTTGGAGTCCTTCCTCATCGTATTCTGAGTGATTGAAACTGATGACCTTATATTGTAATCCTGTAGAGTCTTTAAAGTCCATTACATTCATTAAGCGGGTGGCTACACCTCTTTCAAAAGGGAATAGGAGATCTCCCTCATCTCCATTTACGTCAGTGTAAGGTTTTCTGACAGTTTTTTTGATCTCCCAATTGATCAATTCATTTTGGTATCCGGCTTTTTTTGAAAGGTTATAGTATTGACCAGGGAACAATTTTAACAACGCTTTTTGCGCGTCAAAAGGCCCGGGAATTAGGAGGCTACGGGTTTTTAGTATCGTGTCGCTCAGGGCTATCTTTTTTAGATCCTCTTCCTCATTTTGTGCATAACAGGTACTAAAGATTGCTGATGTGAATAATAAAAGAAATAATACTGATTTCATAGGTGTAGTTTTTCAATCAATTATATGCATTTTTATCAAAACTCATTACTTCTTTTTCTGCTAATCGATAGGTTGTCTTTATTATAAAGATTAAGATCGTAATAAACATTACGCTGAAAGAAGAGGAGGTTAAAAAAGTGCTGATTTTTTTTACATGCCCCAAAATTATTTGTTTGTCCGGCTTATTTGGTCAGTTTTTTTCAATAAATGCTCAATTTAATCATATATTGAAGGAATAATTTAGTTGTAAATTGTAATTGTAGCTTTTGGATAGAAGCTAAAAATCCGGGATTTTATGTGGAAATGCTTCTCAATAAGAGGGGGTATTCAAATCAATTTTCGGAGGTATTCTAATTTGCTTAGTCTATGGAAGAAAGGCCTTTCAGGAATTCAGAATGTTGTAAATAGCTGATTATAAAGAGCTTTTAAACGTAAAAAAGCCCATCTTTCGATGAGCTTTTATCAGTAGCGGGGAGCAGGATCGAACTGCCGACCTCAGGGTTATGAATCCTGCGCTCTAACCATCTGAGCTACCCCGCCGGGCGTCTTTTTTCTAAAGAGTTGCAAATATAGAATAAATTACTTTTCTTTAGAAATAAATATTAAAAAAAATAGTCTAATAGTTCAAAATATAAGGATCCATCGATGTCAGAAAAGAAAAAGTTTACGTTAGAATATGAATTGAGGTCGTCTCCACGTATTTTGTTTAGCTTCATTAGTGAGCCAAATGGCTTATCTCAATGGTTTGCTGATGATGTGATTTTCCGCGATCAGCTTTATACATTTACATGGGATGACGAAATACAAAAAGCGAAGCTTTTGAGTATTAAAGAGAATAAACTGGTGAAGTTTAAATGGATCGATGATGAGCCTCACTGTTACTTCGAAATGGAAATCGTTCAGGACGAGTTAACAAATGATGTGGCATTATCCATTACTGACTTTGCTACTGAAGATACACTGGCAGAACGTACTTTGATCTGGGATAACCAGATTACCTATTTACATAGTGTACTTGGGGCATAATTTTTCGCTTGCTTTGATTACCTTTGTATATTGAAAAAGATTCATTTACTTCTGCTCAAAGCATTTATTAGGCCCTTCATCGTCACATTTTTTATTGTGATGTTTATCTTATTGATGTTTTTCCTGTTTAAATACGTTGATGATTTAATCGGGAAAGGCTTTGAATGGTATGTGATTCTGGAACTGATGTATTATGCCTCAGCGGCAAATGTTTCCATGGCGCTACCACTTTCCATCTTATTGTCCTCTATTATGACCTTCGGGACGTTAGGGGAGAACTATGAATTGGTGGCGATAAAATCTGCCGGGGTATCCTTACAAAAGGCGATGATGCCGTTGTTGGTCCTGATTGGATTTTTTGCAATTGGTTCCTTTTTATTCTCTGATGTCATGTTGCCAAAGGCCAATTTGAAATTCGGCTCCCTGCTCTGGGATATCAGAAATAAAAAACTTTCTTTTCTAATGAAAGAAGGGGTATTCAACAACAGCATTCCAGGATATTCAATCAGGGTAGATAAAAAAGGTTCAGATGGCATTTCTCTGGAAGGAGTAATGATCTATGACCACACCAGTAACAATGGGATTGCGAAGATCATTATTGCCAAGGAGGGTAAAATGGCCAGTGATGATAAGAACCTTCTGCTGAAGCTAAAGAATGGAGTGAGGTATGAAGAGGCCAGTGGAGAAAATTCTTCCTATAACCCAAGGCAGAAGTTTACCAGGATGAGGTTTAAAGAAACCGATCAGAAGTTCGACATTTCCAGTTTCAAGATGAACAGAACGGATGAGCAGGGCTTTAGAAATAATACCCAGATGCTCAATCTTAAAGGGCTTGTCAAGAAAGAAGATTCTTTAAGCAAAGAATTGGATAGTGTGAATAAATTTGCCGCTATGACTGTTTCAAGCTATTTTAAACAGAATAATTATGTTAAAGGCTACAGTAAAGTTAAAGCCGCAGAAAAACAGATTAATAAGCCTGTATTGAGCTTATTACCTGCAAATCAAAAGCTGTCAGTGATCCAAAGCGCTTTAGATCAGGCGAATTCTATCAAACAAACAACTTCAGGCAGGCTTGATGATTATACCGAACGGGCTAAAAACATTATAAAGGTCCAGATTGAGTATCAGAAGAAGTTTACACTCGCTGCATCCTGCCTTCTTTTATTTTTCATTGGAGCGCCTCTTGGAGCAATCATTAGAAAAGGTGGTTTGGGATTACCGGTGGTGATGGCAATTGTATTCTTTTTAATTTACCATATTATAGCCACTGTGGCAGAGAAGTCGGCTACTACGGGGACCCTGGCTCCATTTTTTGGACCCTGGCTGGCCATCATTATTTTATCTCCGGTTGGTGCTTTCCTCACTTATAAAGCTACAGTAGACTCTGCCTTATTTGATGTAAATAACCTTAAACAATTAGTGGTAAACCTGTTTAAAAAGAAAAAAGAGAAGCCTCAGGTAAAACCTTAATCCCTAAAAATCAGGCTTGATAACCCTTAATTATTCCTTACTTATTTATGATATTTTAACGCAGGAATTTGTGTGGGAAGGTTGTAACTTTGTACTTAATCTTAATAGCTGAACAAGCAGCTGATCATAGTGTTTGTTTATCGATATATTTCAAAAAATGGAAATCAAACTAAATGCGATAGAAGAAGCTATTGCTGAAATACAAGCTGGTAAAGTCGTTATTGTTGTTGATGATGAAGATAGAGAGAATGAGGGAGACTTCCTGACCGCTGCTGCAAATGCAACGCCTGAAGTAATTAACTTTATGGCCACTTACGGCAGAGGATTGATCTGCGCTGCTTTAACTGAACAGCGATGTGATGAACTCGGATTGGAGTTAATGGTTGGAAAGAATACTGCAGCTTACGAAACAAACTTTACAGTTTCTGTTGATTTAATAGGTTATGGCTGTACAACCGGAATCTCTGCTTCTGATAGGTCCAAAACTATTCAGGCATTGATTAACCCTAAGATCGATCCTGCAGAACTGGGAAGACCAGGGCACATCTTTCCCTTACGATCTAAGGATGGGGGTGTCTTGAGACGGTCCGGACATACGGAAGCTTCTGTAGATTTAGCCAGATTGGCTGGAATGGAACCTGCAGGGGTTTTAGTCGAAATCATGAAAGATGATGGAGAAATGGCCCGGTTACCTGACTTAATTAAAATTGCTGCTCAGCACCAATTGAAAATCATTTCAATCAAGGATCTGATCGCTTATAGGTTGAGCAAAGAAAGCCTGATCAAAGAAGAAGTAACCGTTAACCTTCCTACAGACTGGGGAGATTTTAAGATGACTGCCTATACGCAACTGGATACTGGAGCGACCCATCTGGCGATCAGTAAAGGCGAATGGTTACCTGATGAACCAGTGATGGTAAGGGTACACAGTTCTTGCGTTACCGGAGATATTTTCGGGTCCTGCCGTTGCGATTGCGGTCCGCAATTGCATAAAGCAATGGAAATGATTGATAAAGAAGGTAAAGGCCTTATTGTCTACATGAACCAGGAAGGCCGTGGTATTGGACTGGTAAACAAGTTGCGCTCTTACAACCTTCAGGATGCCGGCCTGGATACTGTTGAAGCCAATATTAAGTTGGGTTTTAAAGGAGACGAAAGAGACTATGGGGTAGGTGCTCAGATTTTGAGAGCCCAGGGCATTTCTAAAATGAGGCTGATGTCTAACAACCCTACAAAACGTGCCGGCCTGATCGGTTATGGATTGGAGATCTTAGAAAACATTTCGATAGAAATTGAAAGTAATATTCATAATGAACAATACCTGAGGACCAAACGTGATAAAATGGGACATCAGATCATGAAGGGATAAAGCGCTTCCTATTTTTTAGGGTTGTTCTTTTGCTGTTCGTTAAGAATGGCCTCTTTATTAATTAATTGCCTGGTTTTGGGAGTTTCCCCATGCTGGGCTTTTTTCTTTAGGTCCCTTTTGTATTGGCCGGTTATTTTCCGGAGGAATTCTCTAAAGCTGTCAAACTGCTGGGTATAGACTAATCCCAAAGAGGTTACATTGTTGTTTTGATTGATGCCGGAAGCAGTAAAGATGGTTTGCTGTGTAGGAGGCTTGTTTGATACTTTACCGATCAGTGTACCATCTTTTTTGATCAGACCAAGGATCTCCACTTCACCCCCCACGTTGTTTCTTGTGAATCCGGAAAGGGATAAATCATTTGTACCCCCTCTGTTTACAATCCCTGCGTTCAGGATCACCCGGTCATTAAATAGCCTGAATGAGGCATTTGCTTCCGTTAGTGAACGCACGTTAAAGTCTACGAAGTCCAGGTTTAAGGACGACAGTACATTGTTCAGCTGATTGAACAAGAGCTCAGTTGCGGTGCTGGTTACCCCACTGGTCAATTGTTTTCCTAAATCCTCATTTCCTGTACCTGGGGCAAAGCTTCTTCTGATAATTAAGCTTAGGGCCTGCAGGTTCAGGTTATTGGAATCGTTGAAATAAGCTTGCATCTCCTCCTTAATTGCAGGGTTTGAGGGGAAGAATATGTCCAGTTTAATATCAGGTTTCAATAGCAGTCCGGAAAGCCCCATTTCTACTTCAGTCAATACCCTTTCGTTTTTGTTGTTACTCTGGTCTCTATTGGCTGCAGTATAGAGGTCCCCTAAGCCTGTTCTAAGCGCGTATATGGCTTTCAATTGTATTTGGGCAGCAGTTGGGTTGCCCGTCCAGCGAATCGTTCCACCTTGCCGGATATTGAATTTCTTGTTGATGACTTCCTGTGCGGTGAAATCGAAACTACCATTTTCAATGATATAATCTCCTGACATGTCGAAATCACCGAGGCTATTGATCTTTAAGGTCAGATCTGTTGCATTTCCTCTTCCGCTAAGGTTCCCAAGACTGGTGAAGATATTAGCGACACTGTTGGGGTCAACATCCAGTTTTAAGTTCATGGTCAGGCCGTCAAAGCTGGTTTGTTTTTTAACGGTTTTGGTCGTGTCTTTACTCACGAAGGTGATGAAATCCTTACTTGAAATGGTTTCAGAGCTGTTTAGTGGGAGATTGAATACTGTTCCTTTTTCTGTTTTTGCATCAATATCAATGAACATCCGGTTGGTAGGTCCTTTGAATATAAATGTTCCTGTTCCATAAGCCTGTCCATAATAAACCGGATTGTCTTTTTCAGTCGTGTTCAATGCCATGAAATTCTTGGCTTTCACGACCACATCAATAGTTGGATTGTCAATGTTATTGAGGTCTACGGTTCCGTTTGCGATCGCCTGATTGTTGTCGACATCGACTAATTTAAGGTCATTGATCTTAATCACACTATTGTCGATCACCACCTGGTCATTGAGGGTGTATGCGGTCTGGAGGTAGTTAATGGTCATTTTGCCTTTGTCAAACGCCACTTCTCCATTGATCGCAGGTTTCTCAAAAGGCCCCTTGACTGTTAGGTCAGCAGAGATGTTTCCTTTCAATTTGGAGACCAGTTTCTTTACGAAAGGTTCCAAAACTGCCAGCTCAGTTTCATCCAGCCTCAGCTGAACATCCAATTCTTTTTTCTCCAGGTCTACACTACCCCTTGCTCTGAGTGTCTCCTTATCCAATGCCTCAATGGTCGTATAAATGTTGATCAGGTTGTTGGCTTTATGATAAGAAGAGGTGTCCGTTAAACTTCCGATATAAGTATTGTTGAAGCTAAGGGAATCAATGGTGATGTTATCTGAGATTCTGGGAGATTTTAATACCTGATATAGTTTGGTTTCCCCATTCAGATGTCCTGATAACTTAACACCAAGCCCCTTGACAAAAGGATTTAAAGTTTCCAGATCGAATTTCTCAAATCCAACAAGGAGTAGATCTTCCGGATCCTTTGAAAGGATCCCATCAATTTTTAACAGCTGATGGCCATTACTCAGGTCAAAGTTATTGATCTGTGTTTTGCCTTCATGAAAGCTGATCCTTACTTTCTCCTGGATTTTCCAATCCTCATTGTTGATTTTCAAAATGGAAGGCAGTATACTGACCCGGCCGACAGTGTCTGTTGCAAATTCTACAAGTCCGTTTAAATCGAGTGAATTTGCATCATCAGAATTGGCCAGTTTAACGTTGAGCGTCAGACTGTCATTTCTCAGGATATTTGAAATGTTGACATTCTTGATGTATAAACTGTCATTGATATCCACCCGGTCTGAAGTGATAATCGCCTGTAGCTGATTCACTGAGGTATTTTCATCCACAATGATGTTGTTCACAATGATTCCATCGTATTTTAGTTTTTTTACAAAGCCATTTACCGTTGCGGTCTTCTTTTGTGAATCGAAATTTCCAATAAAGATGGCCTGATCCTCAATCTCCAGACCCGGCGCAAGGAGCTGAGCCACCGGTTCAAACTTCTTGATCTTTAAGTTAAACTGAAAGATCTGGTCCTTATAGTTGACGATTTCTGCTTTCAGGGAAGGGATATATGTTTTCGCCAGTGCCTTGAAATAAGAGGGGAGCGTATTCAGATCATATTGCCCTTTTATGCTGGCGTCCAGTATATCGGAGTTGATCGCCAGTGTTCTGTCTTTTCCAATTCCATTGGCATTTAGTTGTATGGAATCAATATAATAAATACCCTTTACATTGTTGAGTTGTATGTGCTGTACAAGTAAGCTTCCCTGAATGTTGTCCAGATTGGTTCCCGAAAAGTTCGTGCTAAAGGAAGCATCGACCTGAAGAGAGTCTTTATACAATTTAAGTGCCCTCAGCCTGGCTTTCTTGATGTCGGCCTTAAAGTTGAACTCGGGAAGTTTTCCGTTCAGGTTTACTCCGCCATCAAAATTAAGCTTCACATTTTTGTCGTCGATCTTTAAACTTCCATCAAAGTATTTCTTTTCAAAAGTACCGTCAATGTTCACATTTCTATACCGGTAATTGTTGAAATCAATATAATCAATATCGCCGTCTAGTTTTTCGTAAAGGCTTTTGATCTCTGTTCCACGGCCTTTTACATTCAGAGATGCGGTAATTCTTCCTAGTGTGCTTTCATCAATCAGATCACCCAGGTTAAAATCGTAAGTTTTTACATTTCCTGAATAAGAAGGTGTTCCCTTTTTGTCGATTTTCATGTTTACATCAGAAACCAGGCGTCCTAGTTTGGTCTTGAACTCGCCATAGGCGATAAAGTCATTCTGAAATCCGGTAAAGGAACCATTGAAATTAACATTGCCGAATTTGGAAACTATTTTAGGAATTTGCTTTGCCTTTTTCCCGGTAATTCCTGTTAGCAACAGGTCAAGATCTTGTTTATTCGTTCCCGCCATCTCAATTTTGAGGTCCATAAAAGTCTCTTTTAGAACAGGAAGACCTTTGAGTGCGAAATCTCCTTTGATATGGGTCGCCTTACCGGCCTTAATGGCTAGTTTTTTCGCCCTCAGGTTATTTACCAGGCCTGTAATCTGCCCGTCAACATCCAGATTTAGGTTCATCTGGTCCAGCTCGGAAGTAAAGAAAGAGACATCACGTGAGGCGATATGACTATTTTTGAAATTGGCTTTCATCCTTACCTTGTTGACATAATCATTGAAGTCTTTAAAACGGTTAAAGCTCATTTTAAAGTAGTCCTGAAGTTTACTATGGTTGGTTTCCAATAGCAATTTCTGAAGTTCTATCTTATTGGTGTCAACCGTAGTAAAGGCCGTTAAATTTTTAAGGTAGAATCCGCTTTTTTCTTTAAAAGTCAGATTTTTGATGTCTGCCTGTATAATATGATCGCTGGTATTTAGCTTTTCAAAAATGCCATTCAGGTTGCTCAGATGAACATCTTCAAAATTTACCCCTTTCATGATCGTATCGATCTTAAGGTTTTTATATTTAAAATTGATGTTGTTCAGAATGACCCGGTCAAACGTAATTTTATAGGGTTTTTTCTTCTTCTTTTTTACAGGAGGCGGGCCGGAATCGAAATAGTCAATGATGAAGTCCAGGTTGGTAGATTCGTCTTTATATGATTTGAGGAAAAATATGCCATCATTGAGCTGTACGGTGTTTACATCAATAACCCTTTTTTCTAAAGAGAGCTGGTTGATGTCTACCATAAGTTTGGGCGTATTTAAAAGCGTATCTTTCTGTTGATCGAGAACAAGCAGGTTTTCCAGAACAACAGATTTAAATGGTTTGATGTATATTCCGGTTAATGAGATGGTGGTATTGAGCTCTTTTGATAAATATGCTGCTGCTTTTTTTGCGACAAAAGTCTGCACAGGCTTGAATTGAAGCGCGAATAACAGGATCGCAACTAGTAATAACACTGATGCAACAAACCAAAGAAGTATTTTTAATAGTTTTTTAATAGTTTTGTAGCTTAATAATAATCATTGTGCCAGTAATACTCGCTATTGAATCTTCTTGTGATGAAACTTCGGTTGCTATCTGTAACAACGGCAAAATTACTGCCAATGTTATTGCAAACCAAACAATTCATGAAAATTATGGTGGTGTAATTCCTGAACTTGCTTCAAGAGTACATCAACAAAATATTGTGCCTGTGATACAGCAGGCCTTAACAGATGCTAATGTAGACAAAAAGGAGCTAAATGCGGTTGCTTTTACTCGTGGCCCGGGCTTATTAGGCTCTTTATTGGTTGGGGTTTCATTTGCTAAATCTTTCGCTTTGGCATTGGATTTACCATTGGTGTCTGTGAACCACATGCACGCCCATATTCTGGCTCATTTTATTGATGATCCGAAACCTGCCTTTCCTTTTATTTGCCTGACCGTTTCTGGCGGGCATACCCAAATCGTTCTTGTGAGAGATTATTTTGATATGGAAATTGTTGGGGAAACTTTGGATGATGCAGCAGGAGAGGCCTTTGATAAAACGGCTAAGATTTTAAACCTTCCGTACCCTGGTGGCCCATTGGTAGACAAGCAGGCAAAACTTGGAAATCCACTGGCCTTTAAATTTCCAGAGCCACAGATCAAAGATTTGAATTATAGTTTTAGCGGATTAAAAACCGCAATATTATATTTCATCAGAAAGCAAGAAAAAGAAAATCCTGACTTTATATCGGAACATTTGAATGATATTTGCGCATCTGTTCAACATAGTATTGTGCATATTCTGCTCAATAAGTTGAAAAAGGCGGCTAAACAATACGGAATTAAGGAGATTGCAATTGCCGGAGGAGTTTCAGCAAATAGCGGACTAAGAGCTGCATTACAGCAAACGGCAGTAGAAAATGGCTGGAATGTATATATCCCTGCTTTTGAATATTGTACAGATAATGCAGCGATGATTGCCATTGCAGGATATCAGAAATATTTGAACGGTGATTTTGTTGAACAGGACGTATCTCCGATGTCCAGGATGAATTTTTAATATTAATAACAGCAAATTATGAGTGCAACGAGTTTTATTTTTTTCGGTTTAATGCTGATTCCTTTTATTGCTTTTATCGTATGGTTGATCAAACAGGATAAAAAGCGGAATTACCTTGGATTAGCAGTGTTGCTTGCTGCGATTGTTGTTGCAGTTATTGTGGCAATCTATGTGGATGCAAAATATATGAAGCTGCAATAACGCAGAACTGAACACTACACGTACACTTAAAAAAAATACAAAAAGGCCCTGCCTTGTCATTGACAAAGCAGGGCCTTTTCTAGTATTTGTGTCTGGCACCAGGTGCCCCGTCCTGAAAATAGTCAACCATTTTCAGGATCGGACACAAGAATATTAAACAACTCTTTCTTCTAATTTTTCGCCAGTTACTTCGGCTCTGATCTTAGCTTCTATTTCTTCAGAAAGTTCCGGGTTATCCAATAACAATTGTTTAACGGCATCTCTTCCCTGACCAAGCTTAGTCTCTCCATAAGAGAACCATGAGCCTGCTTTCTTGATGATGTTGAAATCTACACCTAAATCGATGATCTCTCCGGTTTTAGAAATACCTTCACCAAACATAATGTCGAATTCTGCAATTCGGAAAGGAGGAGCAACTTTGTTTTTTACAATTTTTACTTTTACCCTGTTTCCTGAAACTTCATCAGAATCTTTAATCTGCGAGGTTCTGCGAATGTCTAAGCGTACTGAAGCATAGAATTTCAAGGCATTACCACCAGTAGTGGTTTCAGGATTTCCAAACATCACCCCAATTTTTTCACGTAATTGGTTGATGAAGATACAGCAGCATCCGGTTTTTGCAATTGTTCCTGTTAATTTACGAAGGGCCTGAGACATTAAACGGGCTTGTAATCCCATTTTTGAATCTCCCATTTCACCTTCAATCTCTGCTTTTGGTACAAGCGCAGCAACAGAGTCAATCACGATCACGTCTATTGCACCGGATCTGATCAGGTTATCTGCAATTTCCAGGGCTTGTTCTCCATTGTCCGGTTGAGATATCAATAAGTTATCTACATCTACTCCTAGTTTTTTTGCATAAGTTTTATCGAAAGCATGTTCTGCATCTATGAAAGCTGCAATTCCACCCGTTTTTTGTGCTTCTGCAATAATATGAGTAGCTAAAGTCGTTTTACCAGAGGATTCAGGGCCGTAGATTTCGATCACCCTTCCTTTTGGAACACCACCTATGCCTAAGGCAATATCTAAACTAATTGATCCTGTAGAAATAGATTCAATAGGCTCTACAGCGTTATCACCTAATTTCATTACGGTACCTTTACCATACGATTTCTCTAACTTATCTAAAGTAAGTTGTAATGCTTTTAATTTGTCTGCGTTTACGCTCATATTATTAAATTCTGGGAGTAAGATAAAATATTACCGTTGGAAGAATCAATAACTCTTACTTACGTGCTAATTATATTAGCAAATATAGCTAATCTTTAATCTAATGCAAGAAATAAAAATATTTTTTTTGATTAGTCCGGTTTTTCGCTAATTATTTTAGTTATTTTATTGTTTTGTTGAAAATATTTACAAATATTGGTAATGTCACAAATGCTGCATTTGGGAGATCTGGCCAGACAAACATACCTGCCATGAAGGATCAGCCAATGGTGTGCCACATGAATGGTGTGCTCCGGCAGGTTCTTTACCAATTCTTTTTCTACTGCCAAAGGTGTTTTGCCCGAAGATAAGCCAATTCTTCTGGATACTCTGAAGACATGGGTGTCTACCGCCATAGCCGGGGCATTGTAAATTACAGAGGCAATTACATTTGCGGTTTTCCGGCCAACACCTGGCATCTTTTGTAGCTGGTCAATATCGGAAGGGACTTCATTGTTGAAATCATTTAACAACATTTTTGCCATTCCTACCAGGTGTTTGGCTTTATTATTAGGATAACTTACACTTCTGATATAGTCAAACACAATATCGGGAGTCACATCGGCCAGTGCTTTTGCATTTGGAAAACGTTGAAATAGTGCCGGGGTTACCTGGTTGATGCGCTTGTCCGTACATTGTGCGGACAGGATCACTGCAACTAATAATTGGTACGGATTATTGTAATGTAGTTCTGTTTCAGCATCGGGCTGTTTTGCAGAAAAGTGGGCAACAAAAAGTTTGTATCTGTCTTTTTTGAGCATAGGCAAATATAAACAGAAGAACTAAGACAAGGTTAAAAAAAAGGGAAGGAAAAAAAGAAAAGAAAACTAAAGTTCCGGATCCCGGGAGCCCGTTAAATAAAAAAGCTGCCTTTTGGGGGCAGCTTCAGTTCGTTTTTTTTGAATTACTTCGCTCTGGAGTAGGCTAAAATTTTCTCGATGGTTTCATCGGAAGGATTTCTTGTTAAGCGGTCCAGTTGCGGCCTGATATGGTCATAGAACATCATATCGAGTTCTATAACTGCATCAACTGCAGGCTTTTCCTGCTTCGGCTGTGTGCAATTCAATCTGTTAAGTGAAGTAAAGGTTTCCATCATAAGCAATAAAAAATATATGTTTACTAAGTAAACGTTATTGTTATAAATTTATTTTAACCTAAACTACAATTTTTTAGAGAGATTTTATAGTGTTAAAAATCAGGAGATTTCTTTCACCTTCATCATCTTCCGAAGATTGCTTAAAGCATAGCGCATTCGTCCTAAAGCCGTATTTATACTCACATCGGTCAGATCTGCAATCTCTTTAAAACTAAGATCTGCATAATGACGCATGATTAAAACTTCCTTCTGGTCATCCGGTAATAAGTGAATCATCGCACGAAGGTCGAAATGTGTTTGCTCTCTCAGCATTTTTTCTTCTGCGCTTTCTTCGTGAATCTGAAGAAGGTTGAAAATGTCTGTCCCGTCAGCACTCGTAATGACAGGCGCACGTTTTTCGCGTCTGAAATAATCGATCACAAGGTTGTGTGCAATTCGCATCACCCAAGGTAAAAATTTACCTTCTTCGTTATAACGACCCGATCTGAGCGTATTGATGACTTTTATAAATGCATCCTGGAAAATATCCTCCGCGAGGTATTGATCCTTAACTAATAAATAGATAGATGTGTATATTTTCGACTTATGTCTTCTCAGAAGTTCTTCCAAAACCGATTCATCACCGGTAAGATATAACTTCACCAAGTCTTGGTCACTATATAATTCTAATTTCATAGGAGTATCCGTACTAAAAAGTTCCCTGCTAATTGCTATAAAATACTTAGTAGATGTTTTTTTCGATATCTTTCTCCTGTTAGTTAGTGGTTTAGTTTGTCCGTTGAATCTCCAAAAGAAGCATTTTTTTATTACAATACAATATAAAAAGTGTTAAAAAAAATTAAAACTGCGCTGAGAGCCTTATTTTTGCATCTTCCCAAAAACGGTAATATTGCTTTTTTTGGGTTATATTAGCACTATTCTATCCAGAAGTCAATGAATAACGAAATCAATAAAGATCCACATAAACATATAATCATAAAAGGTGCCAGAGTCCATAATCTGAAGAATATAGATGTCGCAATCCCCAAAAATAAGCTGGTAGTCATCACCGGAATGTCAGGATCAGGGAAATCTTCTTTAGCTTTTGATACTTTATATGCCGAAGGTCAACGGAGGTACGTAGAGAGTTTGTCTTCTTATGCAAGACAGTTTATGGGGAGAATGAATAAACCCGATGTAGATTATATTAAAGGTATTGCTCCTGCGATTGCCATTGAACAAAAAGTAATCACCTCTAACCCGAGATCTACAGTTGGAACCTCTACTGAAATTTATGATTACCTGAAACTGTTGTTCTCCAGAATAGGGAAAACCTATTCTCCTGTATCAGGAAAGATCGTTAAGAAGGATACCGTGAGTACAGTAGTCGATTTCATTTCAGGGCTTGAACCTGAAAGCGTGGTGACTTTGTTTTGCCCTTTATTCCCTCACAATAACCGCTCTATAAAAGAAGAATTAGCGGTGCTGCTTCAAAAAGGATTTCTGAGAATCTTCTATAAAGAGGAGATTTTAAAGATTGAAAATATCCTGGAAGATGAGTCCTTTGTTGACTTTGAACTGGCCGATGCGGATACCGTAAGGATTTTGATCGACAGAATTGTGGTGAACAACGAGGAGGAAACTTTAAGCCGTATTGCGGATTCAGTACAAACCGGATTTTTTGAAGGCAAAGGTGACCTGTATGTAGAGCAGGAAGGGAAGTCAACACATTTCTGCGACCGCTTTGAGCTTGATGGGATTCGTTTTGATGAGCCTACACCAAATTTCTTCAGTTTTAACAATCCTTATGGCGCTTGTAAAAGATGTGAAGGCTATGGGAATGTGATTGGCATCGATGAAGACCTGGTGGTCCCGGATAAAAGCAAGAGTTTGTACGATAATGCCGTCGCCCCATGGCGTGGTGAAAAAATGCGGGAATGGTTAAATAAACTGATCAAGAATGCCGATAAGTTTAATTTCCCTATTCACCGTCCATATAATGAGCTGACAGAGAAAGAGCAAAGACTCATCTGGACAGGGAATAAATATTTTGAAGGTCTGGATGCTTTTTTCAAGGAGCTGGAAGAGCAGACCTTTAAGATTCAATACCGGGTAATGTTGTCCAGGTATCGTGGAAAAACGGTTTGCCCGGACTGTAAAGGTTCCCGGTTGCGCAAAGACGCGTCTTATGTGAAGATCAATGAAAAGTCGATCATGGATGTGGTATTGATGCCATTGGCGACCATTCTGGATTTCTTTGACAACCTGAAGCTGTCATCAAATGATGAGAAGATTGCAAAAAGGCTGCTTGCGGAAATCGTTAACCGTGTTTTATATCTGAACAATGTGGGTCTGGGATACCTGACTTTAAACAGGCTTTCCAATACTTTATCTGGTGGAGAATCGCAAAGGATTAACCTGGCAACCTCATTGGGTAGTAGTCTTGTGGGCTCTGTATATGTGCTGGATGAGCCAAGTATTGGCTTACATCCCAGGGATACGAATAAATTGATAGAGGTATTGCTTTCCCTTCGTAATGTAGGAAATACAGTGCTTGTGGTAGAACATGAGGAGGAGATGATGAAAGCTGCAGATCATATCATTGATATTGGTCCGGAAGCAGGAACTCATGGAGGTAACCTGGTTTTCAGTGGAACCTATGAAGAGATTATAAAGGATAAGAAAAGCCTTACCGGGCGTTACCTTTCCGGCGACGAGAAGATCGCGATACCTGCTAAAAGAAGAGGCTGGAAAGACCATGTGCTGATTAAAGGTGCAAGGGAGAATAACCTTAAAAATATTGATGTGAAATTCCCTTTGGGGGTGTTTACAGTGGTAAGTGGTGTTTCCGGAAGCGGTAAAACCAGTTTAATCAAAAAAATCCTTTATCCTGCCTTACAAAAGGCAATCGGCAATTATTCCGGAGAACAAACCGGAGCCTATGATGGGATTTATGGAAATTACGACCTGGTTAGTCAGGTAGAAATGGTGGATCAGAATCCGATTGGAAGATCATCCAGATCAAATCCTGTAACTTATGTAAAAGCCTGGGATGATGTAAGAGCCTTGTTCTCTGCTTTGCCTGCTGCAAAGGCCGCAGGATTGAAACCGGCTGCATTCTCGTTCAACGTAGAAGGTGGAAGGTGTGATGTTTGTCAGGGGGAAGGAGAGGTGAAGATTGAAATGCAGTTTATGGCGGATATTTACCTGCCATGTGAAGCTTGTGGAGGAAGAAGGTTTAAACAACAGGTCCTGGACATCACTTATCAGGATAAAAACGTTGCAGATATTCTGGATCTGACCATCGATGAGGCGGTTGACTTTTTTAAAGGGGAACCAAAGATCATGACTAAACTTCAGCCACTGGTAGATGTTGGTCTGGGTTATGTTCATCTGGGGCAGTCTTCCAATACTTTATCGGGTGGGGAAGCACAGCGTATAAAGCTGGCTTCATTCCTGATTAAGGGGAATAATGCCAATAAAACCTTATTTATTTTTGATGAGCCTACGACAGGTTTACATTTCCACGATATTAAAAAACTATTGATTGCATTGAACACCTTGATTGAGCAAGGCAATACAATTTTGGTAATTGAGCACAATATGGACATGATAAAATCTGCAGACTGGATCATTGACATAGGCCCTGAAGGGGGAGATAAAGGCGGTAACATCGTTTTTGAAGGAACACCAGAAGATATGGTTTCCTCAAATTCTTCGTATACTGCGAAGTATTTAACTGCACACATGAAATAATTGTATCTTCGCACATGCTTTTTTTAACACTCTTTTTAGGGGTAATACTGAATATGGTGGGATACATCCCACCTGGAAATATTAACCTTACGGTAGTTCAGATCACGATTACCAGAGGAATCAGGCAGGCGCTATATTTTATAGGCGCCTTTTCCGCGATCGAAATCCTCTTCACTTTTGGTGTCATGCGTTTTGTGCAATGGCTTTCCAGTGAGATCAAGCTGGGAGACATCATTGATGTCATCATGGTGTTGATGTTTGGTATTTTAGGTTTCATCACCTGGAGATCAAGAAAAGAAATGCCGAAGGCAGATTATTCTAAAAAGGACAGCATCAGGTACGGAATGCTTTTGGGTGTAATTAATCCCATGCAGATTCCTTACTGGTTATTTGTAGGTACTTACCTGATCTCTCATGAGTGGATCGACATTGGCTATCTTTCCCTCACTATTTTTAGTATCGGATCAGGGATAGGAGCAGCAGTAGCTTTATATGGATTTGCCCGTTTCGCTCAATATATACAGGAGAAATTTGCCTTGAGCAGTTACCTGGTGAATAAAGGGATTGCGCTATTGTTTTTTGCGCTATCGGCATACCATGTCTGTAAAATTGCCTACGTTCACTGGATAAAATAAGGGCTCTACTTTTTCAGAAACTCTACATTCCAGATCTTTTCGGCTCTTCTTCCAATGATCCAGAAGGAGGCCGCAAGAACGCAAAAGAAGAGTGCTTTATGCCAGTTGTCCCAGAAATATTCAAAATAACGGGTATAAAGATTGATGAAAAGAAAGGTAATCCCGAATTCACGGGCAATGTCGTCTCTATATTTTAAACCGGCAAAAATACTGATGATACAAGCTGCAGCAGAAACAATAGCCCAATAGAAGAGGCTGATTTGTCTGACGCCATACCAGGCTTCCAGGGTACCGAAGTTGCCAAATACCGAAAGCAGCCATAGGGATACAAATAAATACACCATTCCGCTGATATAAGTAACCGGGAAGAAATGGTCCGTCTTTTTATGCCCTTTCATTAAAAACGACAGTCCGGTGAGTACAGCTCCGAAGCAAACAAAACGTAAAGGATAATTCATGCCTGCGAAATACCAGTTCCATCTGGAGAGGTAACCCGTTTCTGTTCCGAACCATGCGCCAAGAGAGATGAGCGCGAAAACCCAGATCAGTCTTGATTTAAAGAAATAGGCCAGTAGCCCATAAATGACGACCGCAATGAGCAACAGGATTGAAAAATGACTGCTGCCGGTACCTATCGCCTTGCCTAAATAAGCGATGGCATTGGCGGTAAGCATCACTGCGGTAAAGATTAGAGCCTCATTACTGAATACCTGATGTGATTTAGTTTTCTTTCTTTTGAAGCTGAGGTAAAAGAGATAAGTGGCACCGGTGATGGAAAGAAAGCTAATGATGCCGTCAGAGGTGTCATAGATGCGCTCCAGGTACTTTAAAATCGTATCATCTACCAGTAATGCCCCAAGGGAGATTACCCCACAAGCCATTGCGATCCAGAAAGAATATTGAGCCAGCCTTCTCCAGTCGAAATTTTTAGTTTCATAGCTGGCGCGTAAGCGTTGAACATCTGCTTCGCTGAGCAATTTTTCTTCCTGCCAGTGTTCCAGCATTTCATCTAAAAATTCACTCTTTTCCGAATCTATTTTCATTTTTAGTCGCTGGTGGTGGTTGGTTTATGTTTGTTTATAGCTAAAACCCTGCCAACAGGTTTGCTGGCAGGGTTTTATTGTTAGGGTAAGATTAGCTATTTTTTCCGGGATTACTTCAATAGATCCGGTACTTTTTTGCTGTTACCTACGATCCATACCACATCTTCATTCTCAAAGATGAGGTTAGAATCCGGATTGAGAATACGTTCTCCTTTACGTTCTATTCCAACAACCAGTCCCTGGGTTTTTTCCCGGATGCCGGAACTGCGGATGCTCTGCATGTAGACAGGAGAACTGCTGTTGATGACAATCTTTTGAAGTGTCATGTCCTTTTTAGGGAAACTTGATTCTTCAGGAATTTCCTCTTTGGCGCCTTCAAATAACTCTTTGATTGCTGCTAGTTGGTTATCTGTACCAATCACCAGTACTTTGTCGTTCGGATAAAGTCTTTCATCTCTTCCGGGAGTGGGGATCATGATTTTTCCACGTTCTATCAATGCGATGTTTACCCCATATTTTTCTCTGATAGAGAGTTCTATCAGTGTTTTTCCAACGAGTGCCGATTCCGGGGCAACAATTAATTCCGCAAGGTGGGTATCCCATGGCAATATTTCGGGTTGTGCATTTTGAGCTTCACGTGCATTCAGGTTCAACAGGAAGCGGCTCTCCATCTTGTTATAGAATCCTTGTAGTTTTCTGGAGAAGATGAACATCCCCACAATCATTAACACAATGGCGATGACCACAGCGACCCAGGTACTATAGAACTGATAAATGAGGAAACCAACAAAGAAAAGGGCTAACGAAATCCTTAAAACCTCCAGTGCTACCAATGGGCCACGGGTATATTTTTTGTTTAGCCATAAATGAGAATAGGCTTTCTTTTCGATCTTTCTGATGGCCAATGCCCATAGGAAAGGCGTCATGAAAATCAGGGTAAGTATTAAGCTGATGATGATTCCATTATTTCCATTGATGATGTTTTTTGTCATGAAGGGTTGCAGGTATCTGGAACCCAGAAAGACAATTGCAATAATGATCACCGAATGGATAATGGTGTTAAAAGTATAGGATTTTAATAAAATCTTCCAATCGCTAAGCGTGGTAATGCCCGCTGTACTGGAGCTATATCTGTTGATGGCCTCTACCCATCGTTTAGGAAGTCTGCGTTCCAGGAAGAGGTAAAAGGGCTCGGATGCCTTGATTAAATATGGAGTGGTAAAGGTGGTGATGGCGGATACGGCTACGGCAATTGGATAGAGAAAGTCGCTGGTTACTTTTAAGGTTAAACCAAGTGTGGCAATGATAAAGGAGAACTCTCCGATTTGTGCCAGACTTAAACCTGTCTGAACCGATGTTTTTAGCGGCTGACCGGAAAGTAATGCCCCCATTCCAGAACTTAAAAATTTCCCCAGTACGGTGGCAATGGTAATCACCAGGATAGGAACGGCGTAATCAATTAAAATACTTGGATCGATCATCATCCCCACAGAGACAAAGAAGATGGCTGCAAAGAGGTCTTTAACGGATTTTGTCAGGTGTTCGATGCGTTCAGCCTGTGTTGTTTCTGCCAGTATGGATCCCATGATAAAGGCACCTAAGGCAGGGGAGAACCCTACTTTTACAGCCAGTAATACCATTAATAAACACAATGCAATGGATACAATCAGCATGGTCTCATCATTCATCAGCTTTTTCGTAGCCTTTAAGAAAGTAGGAACCAGGAATATCCCTCCAATAAACCATAGCACAAGGAAGAAACATAGTTTAAGGATGGAGATCAACATATCGGCACCGGCAAACTGCTGACTTACCGCAAGGGTAGAAAGCAATACCAATAACAAGATGGCCACCAGATCTTCTACGATCAGTACGCCGAAAACCAATCCGGCAAACTTCTTATGCTTTACGCCCAGTTCTTCAAAGGCCCTGATGATAATTGTAGTAGAAGAAACAGAGAGAATACCCCCCAGAAAGATGCTGTCCATCGTAGACCAGCCCATCGCTAGTCCGGCAACAAAACCAATCAGGAGCATGAATACCACTTCCACAATTGCGGTAATGGAGGCTGAGCCGCCCACCTTAACCAGTTTTTTGAAACTGAATTCCAGTCCCAGACTGAAAAGTAAAAAGATCACCCCAATCTCTGCCCAGATATGGATACTGGCGTTGTCGGTAACTGTTGGGATAAATTTGATATGAGGGCCAACCAGTAATCCGGCAAGAATATAGCCTAAAACCAGTGGTTGTTTGATTCTTTTAAATAGTAATGTGGTAATCCCGGCAGCGGCAAGTATTAAACCTAAATCAGTGATTAATACGGGTAAATGTATCATAGATAATGTCTTTTTTTAAAGTTATAAAATTGTATTGATCGGATTTCGATTATTTATAACTACCAGAAGACATGTTTAGGGTACAGGAAATCGAATATATAAGCATATCCAAAATTCTGGAATACGTGATAATATCGGATGATTACAAGTGGTATATAATGTTCTTTTTCCTGGCCACGCAGAAAGAACCAGGGATTGTTTCCTTGTTTCGCAGTGGCATGGCTGATAAAAGTAAGGTCTTCTAAAAAAGCTTTTTTTAGGGAAGTACGGGCTTTTGAAGGGGGATTGAAATAAAGTTTTTTGGTGTTGAAATTTGATTTACTAACATAAGGACTGACCGCGTCATGCCCTTTTCCCTGTACATTTTGTAAGAAAATTACATGACTGAAAAAGAAAAGAATGGCAGATAACAAAAACCTCATTGAGGTAAATATAATAAAAAAATGCCTTTTTACAGAGTAAAAAGGCATTTAAATGACGTTTAGCCGATTTTGCTAAAATAGCTGAGGGTATCTTCTTTGTCCTTTTGCAGTTGGATTTTCAGGGCTTCCAGTCCGGTAAATTTCACATCATGTCTTAAGAATTCAAGGAAAGTCATGGTGATGTTCTGGCCATAAATTTCCTTGTTGAAGTCAAAGATGTTGACTTCAATATTTCTGGTCATGCCGTTAATGGTTGGCCTTTGTCCGATGTAAGCCATCCCCTTATAAGATTCCGTTCCCATATCCACCGTTACCGCATAAATTCCATCCGAAGGGATGAGCTTATACGTTTCCTCAAGAAAAATGTTTGCGGTAGGGAAGCCAATGGTCCTTCCGATTTTATCCCCCTTAATCACCCTTCCGTGCAGAGAAAAATGATAGCCAAGGTAACTGGCTGCCAAAGCAACTTCTCCGTTCAGCAATGCTTTCCGGATTTTTGTAGAGCTTACCGCTACATCATCAATATCTTGCTTGGCAATTTCCTCGATTTGATAGTCAAACTGCCTGGAAAACATCTCCAGTTCCTGCATTCCTCCTTTGCGGTCTTTGCCAAATCGGTGATCATAGCCAACGATCAATTGCTTGATGCCAATGGTATCAACGAGGATGTTTTTGATGTATTCAGCAGGGCTGAGGTTAGAGAAATCCCGGGTAAAAGGGGTGATGATCAAATGATCTACACCCAATTCTGCAAGGATCTTTATCTTTTCATCTACCGTGTTGATTAATTTAAGGTCTTGATTTTCCGGATCAATGATCATCCTTGGATGAGGGAAGAAGGTTAGAATTACACTTTCTCCACCAGTTGATTTTGCCAACTCACAAAGTCTTTTGATGATCTTCTGGTGTCCGAAATGAACCCCGTCAAAAGTCCCTATGGTCGCAACGGCATTGTCAAGTTTTTTAAACTCAGATAAATGGTGATATGTTTTCATTAGAAAATCAATATTTCGTAAATACGCCCTACCATTTCCTCCTTCTAGGGGAGAAATTAGTTTGAGCTGTTAATTTTTAAGCGTTAATCTTAATGGTATCTAAATTTAACTAATGCAGGGACTGGCGTTTTAATACCACTCCACCCTTTATATCTGCAATTTGTTGCTGGACTACAAAAGCATCCGGATCAATGTTCCTGATTTCTGTCTGTAGTTTCCCCATTTCCAGTTTAGTCAATACCGTATATAAAATATCTATGTCTTTTTTTATTCCGTAGCCACCTTCTCCCTTGTAAATGGTAACCCCGCGTTTCATCTTTTCAATGATAAATTCTTTTATCTCTGCGCTTTTATCAGATATGATGGTTACACCGGTATACTGCTCCAGTCCGTTCACCACAAAGTCGATGGTGTTGGAAGCTGAAAGATAGGTAAGGATGGCATACATGGCCGTTTCTACACCCAGGAAAATAGCCGCAAAAGAGAAGATGATGATATTTAATACCAGGATGATATTACCTACAGTGAGCATGCTTTTTCTGCTGATATAGAGGGCAAGGACTTCTGTCCCGTCAATGACACAACCACCACGCATGGCCAGGCCAATCCCTCCACCAAGGAAGAAACCACCAAAGAAGGCGATCAATAAGGGCACATCGGTAACCGGCTTAAACGGCAATACGATTAAAAACACCGCCAATGCTGAAATGGCAATGGCAGTTTTAATGGCAAAGCCTTTACCAATCTGTCTGAAGCCAAGAATAATAAATGGGATGTTGATCAGAATGATCAGATAGGATAGTTTTAATCCCGTCAGGCTGCTGATCAATAACGAAATACCAGTAACCCCTCCATCAATAAAATGATTGGGGATTAAAAAGCTTTTCAAGCCAAAACAAGCCGAAACAATACCACATGTAATCAAAAGGAAGTCTTTTACCGACCTTGCATTTTTACTTTTGAAGTGGCTTTGCATAATTGATTAAGATTGAGGTGCTGTCGGATTGTCCGAGTCTCTTTTACTGCGAAGATAGTTGACTAAATCTGTTACTTCAAATGCATTTTCAAGAAGGAAGCTACCACTGCGGGTACGTGTTAATTTTGACAGGTAAGCACCATTGTTTAAATGCTTTCCAAAGTCCGAAATTAAAGACCTGATATAGGTCCCTTTGCTGCAAACGATCCTGAAATCAATTTCAGGAAGTGCGATCCTCGTGATTTCAAAGGTCGGTACAGAAACAAACCTCAGACGTAATTCCGTTTCTTCCCCGCGACGGGCCTTGACGTATAAACGTTCTCCGTTTACTTTTACTGCCGAATGCGCAGGTGGATACTGTTGAATTTCCCCTGTAAAAGGAACTGTAGCTGCATAAATAGCATCTTCGGTAATGCCGTCTAAAGGATACTCCTGATCAACCACCGTCTCCATATCGAAAGATGGGGTAGAAGCACCCAGGATCATGGTACCTGTATATTCTTTCTCTTCTGCCTGAAAGGTATCGATCTGCTTGGTTAGTTTACCTGTACAAAGGATCAGCAGACCTGTTGCCAGAGGGTCCAGTGTTCCTGCATGTCCTACTTTCAGTTTCAGGGGTTTTAAGGAATTTCTGATTTTTCCTACTACATCAAAGCTGGTCCATTTATAGGGCTTGTTGATGAGTAATAGTTCTCCCTCAGCAAAATTAAAGTCTGGAAAGGTTTTCGTATTTAATATGTTTTCACTCTCTGTCATTTCAGTACACGCTTTTTAATACGTTTTCTTTGTAAGATGTAAGGTTGCCTAAGGTTTGGATTTTGATGATTTTGGATTAAGATACGTGCAACGGGATGCCGGAATAATATAAGGCAAGGATCACCACAGCTATAATGATTCTATACCAGCCAAATACGCGGAAACCATGCTTAGACAAGAATCCGATAAATGATTTGATGGCAATAATCGCAACAATGAAAGCAATCAGGTTACCGAAAAGCAGGAGTTTAACATTCTCTGCATTTAGCAAATGGTATCCTTTAAGTAGCTTATAGCCTGTTGCTGCACACATGGTTGGTACGGCCAGGAAGAAGGAGAATTCGGCAGCAGCATGTCTGCTTAATTTTTGTTGCATCCCCCCGATGATGGTGGCTGCACTTCTGCTTAAACCCGGAAATACAACTGCCAAAACCTGGAAACAGCCAATCTTGAAAGCAGACATATTGGTAATTTCTGCTTCATGATGAACTTCCGGTTTCGTAAATACTTTATCAATAAAGAGGAGGATAATACCACCCACCAATAAAACAACAGCTATAAATATAGGATTGCCTAATTTTTCATCAATGAAATCATTTAATAATTTCCCGAAAACAAGGGCTGGAATGACTGCAATAATCAGTTTTACATAAAATTGCCACTTACTGAAGTCAAAAAACTTTTTCCAGTAAAGGACTACAACAGCAAGGATCGCACCCAACTGAATGGCAATTTCAAATAGCTTCACAAACTCATCTTTCCCAATTCCCATGATTGCACTTGCAATAACCATGTGGCCGGTTGATGAAACCGGTAAAAATTCAGTTATCCCCTCAATGATTGCGAGAATAAAGGCCTGTAAATAATTCATGAAAGCTTTATTTTTTTAGAATAGCATAAACGCCAAATCCGAATCCAAAAAGTACTGTCATTGGTGCCAGTAAAGTTTTTCTGAAATCGTAAATGTCTGTCGTACCAATCATCAGGATAAAGCCAAGTACTACAATCGCAATGCTGATCAATAGCAATTGATAGTTCTTTTTTGTAAATACAAGTTCAGATTTGCTTTCCTGATTTACAGGAGTGTTTTTTTTCTCTATCATTATCTGTAAAGGTCGTAAATTTTTAGACGTAAATATTTGCTGACAGCAAAAGAGGTACTGATGGCCGTAATAAAGATTCCGACACCCACCAGACCCAATAAAACAATACCAAATTCAGTATAGTTTCTTAAGATCACAATTTCAGGAATCTCTCTTTGTGCATAATATAAAATCCCCAAAAGGATCAGAATGGCAATGAAAGCAGCGATCAGTCCATGCAATGCTGCAAACAGAATGAAAGGTTTACGGATGAAATTCCTGGTTGCACCTACCAGTTGCATACTTTTAATTAAGAAGCGCTGTGAGTAAATGGCAAGGCGGATCGTATTGTTAATCAGAGCGATGGAAATAATCAATAAGATCGCTGCGAAGGCCAGAATAATCAGACCAATGGTGTTGATATTCTTATTCACCATATCAATTAAGGAGCTTTGATAAATGACTTCCTTTACCGCCGGGTTTTTGCTGATACTTGCTTTTAATGCATCTATACTTTTGTTATTTGCATAGTCTGCTTTTAAATACACATCAATGGTAGAAAGCAATGGGTTGTAGCCTAAGAAGTTCACGAAATCCTCCCCAAGATCAGTGGTCAGGTTTCTGGCAGCCATTTCTTTGTTCACATATTGTGTGGTTTTAATCGCCGGATTGGCATTCAGCTCTTTTTGAAAAGCCAAAACATCCGCCTCCTTTGCACCTTCATCCACAATAATGTTTAACACAATATTTTCTTTAACATAGTTGGAAAGATTTTTAGCATGTACTAATATCAACCCCAACATGCCCAGCATTAATAAAACCAATGCTATGCTGAAAATAGTAGAAATATAAATGGTTTTTGTCTTCTTAGAAGCATCGCTTACTTCAAATTCTTCCATGTATTTGTTTTTATGTTTTGCGAAAATAAAAAAATATAAGCAACTAATTTAAAATTATAGGCCTTTATCCCTTTTTAATCTTTAAAACTACAACGCTTTATCCTTAGAAATAGTTTGTCCAGGCTGCTTTTGACCCAATTTACCGCCATAAAAAATCTTTTTTATGTAAGCGTTTTGTAACATTATTGTACCAAAAGGGAATTTTGGGCGTTATTTTTGTGTAAAAACGCAAGTGTCCAGGGGGGAGCTGAGGTTGATTTTGAGGAAAAAGGATACTAAAAACAAAAACTAATTACTAAAAAATCACCTATGAAAAAACAAATTACTTTAGTTGCCGTCTGCTTAATGATAATTGCTGGCATTGCAACAGGATGTAAAAAAGAAACAGGCAAAGATGCCCCACTGAAAGCAAAAATTGTGGGAAGATGGCAGGTTGCCAAAGTAGAAACTACAGTTACAGGATCAGCTATGGTTCCTTATCCCGGAGTTGCAGGAGACTTTTTCGAATTCAGAGGGGATGAGAACGATCAGATGGAATTCAATTACGGTTCGAAGCGAGAGCTTGGGACTTATGTTGTTTTCGGCATCGAAAGCATCAATCTGTCGTTTTCCGGAAAATTATTCAACGGTGTGATCAATACGCTTACAGACAATAAACTGGAGTTTACAGCGACATCAAATGGTGTTACTCCTGCAGAAACCAGGAAATTTTTTCTGACCAGATAGCATATCTGACCAATTAAATTCAAATAAAAAAGGCTGTTCTGATGTTTCAAAAATATTCAGGACAGCCTTTTTTTTATATTTGCCATCAGCCTGTATTTATGACCTCCTGTTTCAGGCCTTGCTATGGTAAAAAGAGATAAAGATTCGAATTTTCTGAAGTCTGTGCCCGGGTTTCTCAACAGAGAGTCCATACCGCATTATCTGCTGAAATGGACGATCCTTTGCTTATTGACAGGACTGGCTGCGGGCACGCTTTCTGCCTTATTTTTGACTTTATTAAACCTGGCCACCGATTTCAGGGAAAGCCATTCTTACCTCCTTTATCTTCTTCCTCTTGCCGGGCTTCTGATAGGCTTATTGTATCACCATCGGGGAAAAGAGGTGGAAAGAGGCAATAACCTCATATTCGATACCATTCATAACCCCAAAGATATCATCCCTTTTAAAATGACACCACTGGTGTTACTGGGGACTATAGTTACCCATTTATTCGGAGGATCTGCAGGACGCGAAGGAACGGCTTTACAAATGGCGGCTTCAACTGCTGATCAATTGCACAAACCTTTTCAATTAGACCATGCCGACCGGAGAATTTTACTGATTGCCGGTTTAAGTGCTGGTTTTGCCTCTGTTTTTGGAACGCCATGGGCCGGGGCAGTATTTGGAATTGAAGTGCTGTTATTGGGAAGAATTCCTCAAAAAGCGGTACTTCCTGCACTGGCTGCCGCTTTTATTGGTGCTTATGTTACAGAACTCTGGGGGGTAGGACATACCCATTACCAGATCAATATGGTGCCTTCAATTTCGTTGATGGGTGTAGGGTATAGCATATTGGCCGGTCTGGCGTTTAGCCTTGCGGCGATTTTGTTTGTCAGGCTTACCCATTTGTTTTCCGGTGTATTCAAGAAATTGAAGTATCCGCCACTGCGCCCTTTCATCGGTGGGATAATTGTCCTTGTGCTTGTTCTGATATTAGGGACTCATCAATATATCGGGTTAGGGATTCCTGTAATTGTGGATGCTTTTAATCAGGCTTCCGGTAATGAAGATTTCGCCATAAAAATCCTGCTGACGGCCATTACACTTGGTGCCGGATTTAAAGGAGGCGAAGTCACTCCACTGTTTTTTATAGGGGCCACATTGGGCAGTGCACTCTCTGTTTTCTTGCCTTTACCAGTGGGCTTACTGGCCGGAATGGGCTTCGTTGCGGTATTTGCAGGTGCGGCGAAAACACCCCTTGCCTGTTGCATCATGGCCTTCGAACTGTTCGGTGTTTCCTGCTGGATATATGTTTGTATTGCCTGTATCGTCGCATTCCTGATTTCCGGGCATCACAGCATTTATAATGCGCCGGAAAACAAATCTCCCCGCCATTTTTTGTTTGGTAAATCAGGTATTTGAGAAAGCGTTTCTGATCCAACCTTTATTTCCTTATTTTCGCGCTATATATAAGGCATAGCTGTAATGGATTATCAATTTAAAGAAATAGAACAAAAGTGGCAAGAGTTTTGGGCTCAAAATCAAACGTTTAAAGCAGAAGAGCAATCTTCCAAACCTAAGTTTTACGTACTGGATATGTTTCCTTATCCTTCTGGAGCAGGTTTACATGTTGGTCATCCACTAGGTTATATTGCTTCAGATATATTTACCAGGTACAAAAGATTAAAAGGGTATAATGTATTGCATCCAATGGGATACGATTCCTTTGGTTTGCCTGCAGAACAATATGCGATACAAACCGGACAACATCCAGCCCTTACTACAGAAGTAAACATCAATACTTACAGAAGGCAATTAGACCAGATCGGTTTCTCGTTCGACTGGTCGAAGGAAGTGAGGACCAGTGATCCTGAATATTATAAATGGACGCAATGGATCTTTATGCAGCTTTTCAATTCCTGGTATAACCTGGAAACAGATCGTGCGGAAGACATTACCAGCTTATTGGAAAAGTTTAATGCTTCGGGAAGTGCAGATGTGAAAGCCGTTTGTGATGAAGATACCAAATCTTTCCTGCCGACCGACTGGGCAACGATGACCCAGGAAGAAAAACAGGAAGAATTGTTAAAATACCGCTTAACCTATCTAAGGGAAAGCACTGTCAACTGGTGCCCTGCTTTGGGAACCGTATTGGCAAATGATGAAGTGAAAGACGGTTACTCAGAACGTGGTGGTCATCCGGTAGAGCAAAAGAAAATGATGCAGTGGAGCATGAGGATTTCTGCCTATGCAGAACGCCTGTTGCAAGGCTTAAATACCATAGACTGGCCGGAGCCGGTAAAAGAAATGCAACGCAACTGGATTGGGAAAAGTGTGGGAGCCAGCGTACGTTTCAAGATCGAACCTTCTGAAAAGGTAGCCACACTTAGTCAGGATTATATTGAAGTTTTTACCACCCGTGTGGATACTATATTTGGTGTTTCTTACCTGGTACTTGCCCCTGAGCATGAACTGGTGATTGGTTTGACCACTCCGGAGCAGTTGGATGAAGTAAATAATTACATCGCCCAAACGAAGAAGAAATCGGAACTTGACCGTATGGCTGATGTTAAAGCGGTGTCAGGAGCCTTTACCGGAAGTTATGTGATCAACCCGGTAAGCGGAGAACGGATTCAGCTATGGATTGCCGATTATGTATTGGCAGGTTATGGTACAGGTGCAGTTATGGGAGTACCTAGTGGCGATCAGCGCGACTGGCTATTTGCAACAAACTTCAAATTACCAATCGTTCAGATTCTGGATAGCCAGAAAGATATCGATACCCAGGCTGATGCCACCAAAGAAGGTAAATACATTAATTCCGGCTTTATCAATGGAATGAATTATGCCGAAGCAACACAAACGCTAAACACCTGGTTGGAAGAGCAGGAGGTTGGTAAAGCAAAAATCAATTACCGCATGCGCGATGCGATCTTTGGTCGTCAGCGTTATTGGGGAGAGCCGATTCCGGTATACTTCAAAGATGGATTGCCTTATCTGATCAACGAAGAGGAATTGCCTCTGATGCTTCCAGAAATTGATAAGTATCTGCCTACAGAAAGCGGTGAACCTCCTTTGGGAAGAGCCGAAAACTGGAGCTATGACGATCAATATGAATATGAATTGAGCACAATGCCGGGTTGGGCAGGATCGAGCTGGTACTGGTA
The DNA here is from genome assembly GCF_900129215.1 of Pedobacter caeni. Classification (GTDB taxonomy): domain Bacteria; phylum Bacteroidota; class Bacteroidia; order Sphingobacteriales; family Sphingobacteriaceae; genus Pedobacter; species Pedobacter caeni. Next base: position 32,043 of record NZ_FQUQ01000002.1, read on the forward strand.
CCGCTATATGGATGCGCAGAATAAATCAGCTTTTGCATCTAAGGATGCTATTGAGTACTGGAAAGATGTGGATTTATATATCGGAGGTGCAGAACATGCAACAGGACATTTATTATACAGCCGTTTCTGGAATAAATTCCTGAAAGACCTTGGTCATGTAACTGAGGAAGAGCCTTTCAAAAAACTGATCAATCAGGGAATGATCCAGGGCAGAAGTAATTTTGTATATCGTGTGGTAGATGAAGAGGGAAGAGGAACAAACACTTTAGTATCTTATGGACTAAGGAAAGAATATAAAACATCGGCACTTCATGTAGATGTAAACATTGTAGAGAATGAGATCTTAAATCTTGAAAAATTTAAAGCTTTCAGACCCGAGTTTGCTGACGCAGAATTTATACTGGAAAATGGAAAATACATTTGCGGTGTAGAGGTAGAGAAGATGTCTAAATCCAAGTTCAATGTGGTGAACCCGGATGTACTGATCTCGAGTTATGGTGCAGATACCTTAAGAATGTATGAGATGTTCCTGGGCCCATTAGAACAAAGTAAACCATGGAATACCAACGGAATTGAAGGGGTGTTTAAATTCCTTCGCAAATTCTGGCGCTTGTTCCACAATGAAGAATGGGTATTTAATGTGAGTGATTCTGTGCCTTCAAAAGCCGAATTGAAAGCTTTACATAAAATCATTAAAAAGGTACAGGATGATGTAGAACGTTTCTCTTTTAATACTTCTGTTTCCAGCTTTATGATTGCCGTGAATGAGCTGACAGACCTGAAGTGTAAAAACCGTCAGGTTCTGGAAGACCTGGTGATCGTATTGTCGCCTTATGCTCCTCACATTTGTGAAGAACTTTGGGCAAACCTTGGACATGAGGCCGGTAGTTTATCCTATGTTAAATATCCGGAATTCAACGCTGCTTATATGGTCGAAGATGAATTTAGTTACCCGGTATCCGTAAACGGTAAAACGAGGTTAAACCTGAATTTAAGTCTGACCTTAGAGCCTAAGGAAATCGAAGAAACCATTTTGGCCGATGAACAGGTACAGAAATACCTGGAAGGAAAAACACCTAAAAAAGTAATTGTGGTGAAAGGTCGTATCGTAAATATTGTGATCTAGTTTTAAAAACGGCTCATTTAATCATAAGAAAAGCTTCGGACAAATGTCCGGAGCTTTTCTTTTATCCGGCAATATTTATCCTTTCTTCAGTGGTGATTTTGGTTGTTCTCATGTATCATAAAATTGCATATCTTAGGTCTTTTGTTTTCCGGGAAGCTATACTAAAAGGGTTTATCCTTTTGCAATACAATGCTTTGTTATGAGATTATTCTTTCCGGGTCTCAACCTTAAACCAAACACAACCACACAAAATGAAGAAATCAACCCTATTAATTGCAATCATTTTATCGATTAAAATGACTGCTTTCGGCCAGCCAAATGTACATGGCCAATCCAGCACTTATCAATGGCCTTCGGATCCTTTGGTAAAGAACAAACTGGAGAAATGGCAAGACCAGAAATTCGGAATGATCATCCACTGGGGCCTATATGCGGTTCCGGGAATTATGGAGTCCTGGAACCTCTGTTCTGAAGATTGGATTTCCAGAGATAGCACCATCGCTTACGAAGACTATAAAAAATGGTACTGGGGTTTAAGCGAAAAATTTAACCCGGTTAATTTTAATCCGGAACAATGGGCAAAAGCAGGAAAGTCTGCGGGGATGAAATATCTGGTGTTTACTACTAAACACCATGATGGCTTCAATATGTTTGATACTAAAGAGAGTGATTTTAAAATCTCCAACGGTCCTTTTAAAGGAAATCCGAAAGCTGATGTTGCTAAATATGTTTTCGATGCTTTCAGGAAACAGGACTTTATGATCGGTGCCTATTTTTCTAAACCGGATTGGCATTCTCAATATTACTGGTGGTCAAAATATGCAACAGCAGACCGCAATAACAATTACGACATCAAGAAGAACCCATGGAGGTGGAATAAATTCAAAACACAGACCTTTAATCAGATTTCTGAGCTGATGAACAATTACGGAACTGTCGATATCCTTTGGCTTGATGGCGGATGGGTAAGGCCACTGGAAACCGTAACCGATGAGGTGCGTGCCTGGGGAGCAACCATCCCGGCATGGAGCCAGGACATTGATATGCCAAAGATTGCCGCAATGGGACGTAAAGCACAACCCGGTTTGCTAATTGTAGACCGGACGGTGCATGGGCCTTATGAAAATTACCAGACCCCTGAACAACACATTCCGGAAAAACAACTGGATCATCCCTGGGAAAGTTGCATGACGCTGGGTGGTGCCTGGGGATTTGCTGCCAACGATCAGTATAAATCTGCAGGAACAGTAATTCATTCCCTGATTGAAATCACGGCTAAAGGAGGAAGTTTACTACTTGGTGTTGGGCCAAAGCCAGATGGAACCATGCCGGATGGCGTAATTAGTCGTCTGGGAGAAATAGGAAATTGGGTCACTAAAAATGGGAAAGCGATTTATGGAACGAGAATCACCAAAAACTATCACCATAATAATACCTGGTTTACACAAAGTAAAGATGCGAAAACCAAATATGCATTGGTATGCCTGAAAGAGGGCGAAAATCTGCCATCTACAATTTCATGGGCTGGCAATGAGCCTGCTAAAGGAACTAAAATCAAACTTTTGCAAACCGGAGAAAATGTGAAATGGGTAAAAGAGAATGAACTGATTAAAGTCATTCTGCCAAAAGGGCTTCCAGCAAATCTGCCTGCACTGGCATTTTCTTTTTCTACTATTTAGTAATCAAATGAAACCATCATCAGCATGTGGCCTATCAATAAGAACTGGTCTGCTGATGGTGGTTTCCTCATTTCAAACTGAGTTTACCTACTCTTAAGTGTCTTTAAAAATCAATAATAAATAACATATAGTGATGAAACAGGGTTTTCAAATAGTTATGATCACAACAGTCCTGATGGTTGCCTGTTGTCAATCTGGTATCGCCCAGAAAAAAACAGGATATAAGGACCCTGCTGCTCCTGTAACATCAAGAATAAATGACCTCCTCAGCAGAATGACGCTGGAGGAGAAAGTCGGACAACTTTCTGTATTGCTTGGCTGGGACATGTACAGCAAAACCGGAAATGCGGTAAAAGCAAGTGAGGAGTTTAAAAAAGCGATAGCTGAGCAACATACGGGGATGCTGTGGGCTACATTAAGGGCAGATCCCTGGACAAAAAAAACTTTGTTAACCGGCTTAACACCGGAATTGGCCGCAAAAGCAACAAATGCCATTCAAAAATATGCAATTGAAAACAGCAGGTTGAATATTCCAATGTTACTGGCAGAAGAATGTGCACATGGGCACATGGCTATCGGAACAACTGTCTTTCCTACTTCGATAGGGCAGAGCAGTACCTGGAACCCTGATCTGATCCGGGAAATGGCTGCTGCAATTGCAATGGAAGCACGTCTTCAGGGAGCTCATATTGGCTATGGTCCTGTGCTTGATCTGGCACGTGAGCCGAGATGGTCACGTGTTGAGGAGACTTATGGCGAAGATCCGGTGCTCAACAGCAGGATGGGAGAAGCAATGGTCAGGGGCTTTCAGGGAAATAATCTGAAAAGCGGATTTAATATTGCATCGACACTTAAACATTTTACGGCCTATGGAGTTCCGGAAGGGGGACATAACGGAGGAAGCGTAGCTGTCGGAACAAGGGAATTGTTTCAATCTTATTTACCTCCTTTTAAAGCTGCGGTAAAAGCCGGGGCTTTGTCTGTGATGACAGCCTATAATTCTATTGATGGGATCCCTTGTTCTGCAAACCATTTCCTGTTGACTGATCTTTTGAGAAAGCAATGGGATTTTAATGGTTTTGTGGTGTCTGATCTGGGAAGCATATCGGGGTTGGTCAGTAACCATCAGGTAGCTTCAAATGCAACAGAAGGAGCTTCGATGGCGATAAATGCCGGATTGGATGCCGACCTGAGTGGCTATGGTTATGGTCCTGCATTGCTGGATGCCTTCAAAAAAGGATTAGTGAGCACCAGTGTTTTGGACACGGCTGTTGCCAGGGTACTTCGGATTAAATTTGAAATGGGGCTGTTCGAAAATCCTTATGTGGATGTTAAAAAAGCAGCAAAAACAGTAAGAAATGATGCTCATGTCGCATTGGCGAGAAAAGTGGCAAGCGCATCTCTGGTCTTGCTTAAAAATAAAAACAATGTCCTTCCGCTAAGTCGTCAGCTTAAGAAAATCGCAGTAATAGGTCCGAATGCAGATAACATTTACAATCAGTTGGGTGATTATACGGCCCCTCAGGATGAAAATGCTGTAGTTACAGTTCTGGAAGGAATAAAAGCCCATGCAGGAAAAGAGCTAGAAGTTCAGTTTGCCAAAGGATGTGCCATCAGGGACACGACTTCAAGTGGTATTGCTGAAGCTGTGGCGCTGGCAAAGAATTCCGAAGTTGCCGTTGTGGTATTGGGAGGTTCAAGCGCCCGGGACTTTAAAACAGAATATCTGAATACTGGCGCAGCGCAGGTTAAGGCAACCGATGCTGCAGTAAGTGATATGGAAAGTGGAGAAGGATATGACCGTGCAACTTTAGACCTGATGGGCAGACAATTGGAACTATTGCAAAAAATAGTGAACACAGGAACTCCGGTGGTGCTGGTGCTGATCAAGGGTCGGCCTTTAAACCTGAACTGGGCTGCGGATCATGTGGATGCTATTGTTGATGCCTGGTATCCCGGGCAAGAGGGAGGAAATGCCATTGCTGATGTATTGTTCGGAAAGTCTAATCCTGCAGGAAGATTACCCATCTCTATTCCTAAGTCAGTGGGACAGCTTCCTGTATACTATAATCTCAAGAAACCAACAAATCATAGTTACGTAGAAGTGGATGGTAAACCTTTGTATCCTTTTGGATATGGATTAAGTTATACCAGCTTTGAATATAGTAATTTGAATATTGCAGTTTCTGGTGCGCAGGATAATCTGGTGGTTAAAGTGAAACTGGAGGTTAAGAATACCGGAAAAAGAGATGGCGATGAAGTGGTTCAGTTATATATCGTGGACAAAGTAAGCTCCGTGGTGACTCCGGTTAAACAGCTGAAGAAATTTAAACGGCTTTCCTTGAAATCAGGGGAACAACAGGTACTTGAATTTGAACTGAATGCAGATGACCTGAAGTTGTTTAATCAGCAGATGAACTGGGTGCTGGAGCCTGGTGATTTTACGCTGATCCTGGGTGGCTCATCTGATGATGTCCGACTGCAGCGTGATTTTAACGTTCAGTAAAACGAGAAATAGTCTTTCTTTTCACCGATAAAAAAACGTAGTTCACCGTCAAATAATTGGGGGAAACCTAAAATCTATGGCCCCAATGTGTAACAAAGTTTACCTTGCGCAGACTAATTGAAGAAATGAAAACTATTATGAAAAAATCTATACTATTATTTGTTGGTTTAATCTTAATGCTGGGGGCGAAGGCACAATTTCCTATGGGAGGTCCGGCAAAAAAGATGGTCACAGGTAGAATTACGGCAACCATCCTGGATTCTGTGACTAAAAAGCCAATAGATTACGCAACAGTGTCCTTAATGAAATCTAAGGACAGCAAGTCAGTAAACGGAGCGGTAACTGATGAACGCGGAAAACTAAGTTTATCGAATGTTAGCCCTGAAGAATATAAATTATCGATTGGTTTTATGGGGTATAAAACGAAAGTGATGACCGTAAAAACCACGCCTGAAAAACCAGATTTAAATGCAGGAGCGATTTACCTGAGTCCAACAGCAAGTAACCTGAAAGAAGTAGAAATCAGCGGACAGCAGGCCTTAATTGAAAATAAAGTAGATAAACTGGTCTACAATGCAGAACAGGACATCACCAACGCTGGTGGAGATGCAACAGATGTGATGCGTAAAGTGCCGATGTTGTCTGTAGACGTTAATGGTAACCTGCAAATGAGAGGGAGTGCGGTAAGGGTATTGATCAACGGAAAGCCTTCAGGAACGATGGCCAATAGTGTCGCAGACGCGCTGAAAATGATTCCGGCAGAACAGATTAAAAGTGTGGAAGTGATCACCAGTCCTTCAGCAAAATATGATGCAGAAGGTTCAGGAGGGATTGTCAATATCATTACTAAAAAGAAAAATGCCGAAGGAACCAGTGGAAGTGTAAATGCTTCAGTTGGTACGCGTTCAAACAATGGTGCTTTTAATTTAAATGCCAAAACAGGGCGTTTGTCTTTAACGGGGAGCCTGGGTGTAAATCATGCCTATCCTCAAAATTCAAAAGTACTGTCTTCAAATATATTGAGAGATAATACCGGGAAAATCCTGAGTAGTGTGTTACAGAATGGATTTTCTAAATGGTCAAGAGTAGGATATAACGGAAGTGCCGGATTGGACTATGATTTCAATAATTACCATAACATTAGCACAAATGTGAAAATTAATCGGTTTTCTAATGGTGGTCCTGGTGAATCAGCCGTTCAGATTGATACACTTCTTCTTAAGAATATCCGCGATATGGATATGGGATTTAATAATATAGACTGGAGTGTCGATTACCGCAAGACGAGTAAAAAAGAAGGAGAGGAATTTAGCGTTTCAGCACAGTTATCTGCGGGAAGAAATACCAGTGATTTTTCTAACCGCACTATAAACGAGCTAAAGGATCCGGCAGGAATAACGGAATTAGGATCAAACACAGGAAAGAATAATGAATATACCGTACAGACAGATTATGTTTACCCTTTTAGTAAAACCACGACTTTAGAAACTGGCTTAAAGGGGATTTTTAGAAATATCATCAGTAACTATGGTAGCAATATCGCACAGGATTTTGATTACGATCAGAATGTTGCATCTGCTTATGGTGTGCTTGGCTTTAAGCTGACTAAAAAGATTACTGCAAAAGCAGGCCTTAGAACAGAATACACCAAGATAAAAGGATTATCAGGAGATGGAACAAAATTCAATAACGACTACTTTAACCTGTTTCCAAGCTTGATCCTTTCTCAAACTTTAAAAGGTGCAAGTACGATTAAAGTAAGCTACAACAGAAGAATTCAACGCCCGAGTTTGTTCTACTTAAACCCATTTGAAAATAAAAGTGATCAGTTTAACATCATGAGGGGTAATCCTGATCTGAATCCTGAGTTAAGTGATAACATCGAAATGGGATACTCCACTTTTATCAAAGGGTCTGTGATTAATGCTTCGGTATTCTACCGTTCCACTAAAAATGTGATCGAAAGTATCGTTACTCCTCTCCCTGTCCCTGCAGGAGCACCTCAGGCGTTCATGACCAGTTATGCCAACATAGGGAGAAGTGAATCTTATGGTATGAATCTTTTTGGAAGTTACAATCCTAAACCAAAATGGACATTAATGGCAAATATTGGTTTAAATACCTATAACGTGAACAATGGTAGTGCTGAGAATATGGTGAATACGGGTACATTCCTGAATTATACTGCATTTGCGCGTTCGGCTTATGCATTCCCGGGTGGATGGAACACAGAGCTATGGGGCGTGATTAATTCTCCACGCCGTACATTCCAGGGTAAAACTGATGCGATGTACTTCTATGGTGGTGCTGTGAAGAAAGAAATCTGGAAGAAAAAAGCAACCATTGGTTTGAACGTTCTGAATCCGTTTAGCCGTGATCTGGTGATCAATACTGTGAATAACGGAACAAATGCAAAAAATGGTTCAAAATACGAGCAAACAACAAATATCCATTATCCTTTACGCTCATTCGGAATCAACCTGAGCTATAACTTTGGTAAATTGAAATTCACCCAACCTAAGAAGGGGATTAAAAATGACGATTTGAAAAAAGAAGATCAAGGAGGAATGGGAGGTGTTCAGAACTAGATGCTGAAAGCATTGATACTTCAGTGAAAAAGCCTTTCCGTTATAACGGAAAGGCTTTTTTATTTCTTCTTCACCGATTTCAGGATCATCAGGTTCAATGGGTTTAGGGGATAACCACTGATGTTATTTTGAGTCATTACGATCGACTGGTCATAAAGTATGGGAACTATATTGGCGTATTCCATCACCATTCTGTCCATTTTCTGATTCAGGAGAAAACGTTTCTTTGGATCATTTTCAAAATAACTGCTTTCAAATAAGCGGTCAAATTCTTTGTTGAAATAACCAGTATAGTTAGGGCCATCAGGAACCTTATTCTTCGAGTAAAACATGGCGAGGTAGTTCTCTGCATCACCATAATCGGCAATCCAGGAACCCCTGAAAAAGTTTACGGCATTTTTAGACATCATATCCCTTAAACTGGCATTCGGACTCACATCCACCTTTACTTTGATTCCGATGGTATTTAGTTCTCCCTGAATAAATTCCATCAGGTCCTTATAAGTGGTAGAGGTGCTCAGGGTAATCTGTGGCATCCCTTTTCCATCCGGGAAACCAGCCTCCGCCAATAACTTCGCTGCCTTTTCCGGATCATAATGATATCCCTTTACAGCCGTGCTGTCAAAGCCTGGCATTCCCTGAGGAATAAAACCGGAAGTGGCGGGAATCCCAATGCTGTTTCTAAGGTATTTGATCAGCTTGGGCTTGTCAATGGCATAATTAATCGCCTGTCGTACTTTTTTATATTTTAATGGAGAATTTTTGGCAATAGACTTTGAGGTATCTACCAGAAATCCAGCGTATTCTGTGCAGAGGTATGCCCCCTTTCGAAGCTTGAACTTTCCTTTGTATTTGCTGGTCATATGTCCGCTTTTAGTGAGGATATCATCTCGGTAACTGCCATCAACTTTGTCGAAAAAATCGAGTTCTTTCTTGATGAAATTCATGAATGCGCTCTGTTTATCACTGATAAAGGTCACTTTCACTGCGTCAAGATAGGGGAGTGCCTGTCCATTTTCCTTTTCCCAGTAGTTTTCATTTTTTACCATTACCAATATTTCATCTTCTTTCCAATACCTGAATTTGAAAGGCCCGGTGCCTATTGGATGACTGCGGAAATCTTTTCCGTAATGGCTAACCACTTCTTTTGGAACCACGGAACAATATTGTGCTGTTAACAGGCTTAGAAATGGTGGAAATGGTTTGATCAGCCTGATCTGAAAGGTCGTGTCATTTAAAGCGACGAAATTATGGATATCCTTTACCTTATCACTAAAGATCCAGCTTCCTGAAGAAGCTACCTTTGGGTCGATCAACCGGAAAAAGCTGTACACGAAATCTGAGGCAATTACTTTTCTCCCTTTTCCGCCCGGAAAAGTAGGGTCATCGTGAAAGTAAACATCATTCCTGAGGTTAAACGTGTAGTTCAGCCCATCATCAGAGATCTTCCAGCTTTTGGCAATGCAGGGAAGTGTATTTAAATTACTGTCTATCTGTACCAGGCCATTGAAGATCTGATTGACCATCCAAAGTGCATTCTGGTTGCGTGCAAATGCCGGATCAAGGGAAGTCAGGTTTTGATCAAGGTTCATGTTAAACACTTTTTTCTCTTTGTCAGAGTTGTGCTGTGTACAAGCCGTAATGCCCAGAAGTAATAATCCGTAAAAAATATGTGTGATAATACGATGCATCAGTGTAGGAATACTAATTTTGCACAAAGTAATAAATAAATCAATATGTCTTTTTTAAATGCGGTTATAAATAAGGTGGAGGACGAAGTCTTAAGTGAAGAACTTCAGGAGCGGGTGGACCTTATTCAGCATAAAATAAAATTTATGGAGCCGGTAACTGTTGCTTGCCTGGATACGGAGAATCATTTAAACCGCAACCTGGAAGGGATCATTAATGATGCCGGGGGTGTTTTGCAGGAAGATGTTAACCAGGCGAGGGTCTTAATTTACACTGAAAAGGACGCGAGTATGCTGGAGATGATGGGGCTTTTGCCTTCTCTTCTGAGTAAAGAATGGCCGGCGGTAGAATACAACAGGGTTTACCTCCTGGATGATCAGGCTGCGGCGGCCAAAGATCCACAGGCCATGGTGGCTTTGCTGGAAGATATTGCAGAGATGTTATACCCCGGATATTTTGTTTTTGGAAATGAAGGTAAAAACTGGAGCAGCTTTGGTGTTTAAGGCTTTTTAGAAAAGATTAGAAAGCGATAAATTTATCCATTTGCTGATTCGTGAATTTTAAGGTGTCTTCTTTGAAGAAATCTTCCAGTTCATTCAGCTCCATTTTAATGGTAGAAATGTGGATCCTTAAAGGAAGTACATTCAGGTGAAGGTAACTGCAAACTCCGCCAAAATGATCAAGACCTCTGATATTGCCATACTTACCTGAAGAAAGACCTACCATAGCCGCTTTTTTATCGTAAAAACTATCCGGAAACTGACAGGCATCAATAAAGGTTTTCAGTACGCCAGGGAAACTGCCGTTATACTCCGGAATGATAAATAAAAACTTGCTGGTTTTGGTCATTAATTCCTGAACAGGTTCAAATTCAGGGCTTCTTTTTCCATATAAATCAGAGGAAATCAGGTTGTCTGGTAACTGCTCTAAACTAAAAATATTTGCTTGTAATCCTTTTTCTGCCAGTACTTTCTGGTAATATTTTGCTACTTTCAGCGTATTACTTCCAGGTCTGTTTGTTCCTGAGATGATCGTTACCATGGATAAATTGTTAATAAGATGTGTAAAACACTTAAGACCTATATGCCGTATGTGTTAAATTGTTTGTATCTTAGCTAATCATTAAAATGTGCCTAAATCAATACAAAAATAGCATTTTTTATAGACTTAAATCAAGTAAACAGCAAGCCTTCAGTAAATAATTGGTAATTATTAAAAAGATAAATGAGTAAAATTATTGCATTGGCAAATCAAAAAGGTGGTGTAGGTAAAACAACTTCATCTATAAACTTAGCCGCAAGTTTAGCCGTACTGGAATACAGAACTTTATTGGTTGACGCAGATCCTCAGGCAAACTCTACCTCTGGTATTGGCTTTGATCCAAGAAGTATAAAGAACAGCATCTACGAGTGTATCATCAATGATATCGAACCGACAGATGCCATACAGAAAACCGAAACCCCGAATTTGGACCTTTTACCTGCGCACATCGACCTGGTCGGTGCGGAGATTGAAATGATCAATCTGACCAACAGGGAATATAAAATGAAGGCCGTTCTGGAGAAGATCAAGGATCAGTATGATTTTATCATTATTGATTGTTCTCCTTCCCTGGGTTTAATTACCATTAATGCACTTACTGCTGCGGACTCCGTGATCATTCCTGTTCAATGTGAGTATTTCGCGCTTGAGGGCTTGGGTAAATTATTAAATACAATTAAAATTGTTCAAAACCGTTTAAATACTGAATTGGAAATTGAAGGTATTTTACTGACCATGTACGACGTACGCTTACGTTTGTCAAACCAGGTGGTAGAAGAAGTGAGGACGCATTTTCAGGAACTGGTTTTTGAAACGATCATCCAAAGAAATACCCGCTTAAGTGAAGCACCTAGTTATGGTATATCGGTAATTATGCATGATGCAAACTGTAAAGGAGCGATAAACTATCTGAACCTGGCACGGGAAATCGTCCGCAAAAACGGATTGGTGAAAGAAGTGCAGGATGTAAATACAGCTATTATATAAAATTATTTTAATGACATCTTTTCAGCGAAAAACAGGTTTAGGTAAAGGGTTAAGTGCGCTTTTAGATGACAGCGACTCGGTTAATCCACCGAAAAACGGAGTCAACCCTGTAAGCGAAACCAGGCAGGAAACCAGCAATAACAGTGCGATTGGGAATATCAAAATCTCTGATATTGATACCAACCCTTTCCAGCCGCGTACGGAGTTTGATCAGGTAGCTTTAATTGAACTTTCTGAATCCATCAAGATTCAGGGGCTGATCCAGCCAATTACGGTAAGGAAACAGACTGGAAACAGATATCAGCTGATCTCAGGTGAAAGAAGACTACGTGCTTCCAGGCTTGCCGGACTGACTGAAATACCCGCTTATGTCCGTAGTGCCAATGATCAGCAAATGCTGGAGATGGCACTTATCGAAAACATTCAACGTGAAAACCTGAACGCAATTGAGGTTGCCCTGAGTTTTCAGCGGATGCTGGAAGAATGTAACCTGAAGCAGGAACAACTGGGGGAACGTGTTGGTAAAAACCGGACTACAGTGACCAATTACCTTCGCCTCTTAAAATTGCCACCTGTCATTCAGATTTCCATCAGGGACCAGAAAATATCTATGGGACATGCACGTGCGCTGATCAATGTTGAAGAAGTCGACAAACAACTTTTTATCCACCAGGAAATTATTGATAAAGGCCTTTCCGTAAGAAAAGTAGAAGAACTGGTAAGAAGCATCAACAGCGTTGAAGTAAAATCCAAGTTTCCAAAACAACCTAAAGGGGTGTCTTTCGAATATCAGAAATTACAGAGAGACCTGGCTTCTAAGTTCGCCACTAAAGTGAAGCTCAAAGTAGGGGAGAATGGAAAGGGAGCGATAGAAATTCCTTTTATGTCTGAGGATGACCTGAGCAGAATCTTAGAATTATTGGATTGGTAATGTCAAAAGTTTTTCTGCTGTCGGTCGTATTGTTGCTTACTTCTTTTGCGGTTAAATCGCAGGAAGTATTGGTCAATAAGAAAGACAGCACGGCCTTAAAGCCTGTTCCCAAAAAAATAGATACCTTACAGCCCAAGTATGTAAACCCTGGTAAAATCGCCGGAAGGAGGGCTTTTCTCCGCTCCTTAATGCTCCCTGGTCTGGGACAGATCAGAAATGGTTTCACCTTCTACCGGGGATTAAAAGTTGCCGGAATCTATACCGGTGCTACCTTGCTTACCCTCTCCTATATCGACAATAGCAAGAGCTATAATCGGATTATGGCTGAATTAAACTACCGTTTAGCCAACCCCGGAAAAACTAATGATGCTTTATTTGTCTCTGTGGGAGAAACAGGATTGGTAAATGCGAAGGATCTCTATAAGAGAAATAAACAGATCATCATTTTTTCTTTAGGAGGTTTGTATCTTTTAAATGCAGTAGAAGCTTATATCGATGCGAGGTTGAAGTATTTTGATGTTGGAGATGTAGCCATTAAGTTTTCTCCAACAGTTATCAATATGAATACCAATACCATGTATGGTTTAAACATGCCTGTGCCAGGGGTTAAAGTTAAAATTGCCTTTTAGGCGCTGGTTTTTATATACTAATAACATAATACAAATAGAAGCAACGATGAAACCTTCAGGATTTATGAAAGCTTTATCAAGATGAAAGCTTCATATCCATTAAAAAAACAATTATAGACTGATGAAAATAGCATTATTGGGTTATGGTAAAATGGGACAAATTATTGAACGTTTTGCTTTGGAAAGAGGCCATGAGGTGGTTTTGAAAATTAACGCAGATAATCTGGGCGATATGACCAAATCAAGTTTGTCAAAGGCTGATGTTGCCATTGATTTTAGTGCTCCTGATGCTGCTATTGGTAATATTTACGCCTGTTTTGAGGCAAACCTTCCGATTGTAGTGGGAACTACTGGTTGGTATGGACAATTACAGGAAGTTAAAAATGAGTGTTTGAGCAGTAACAATACTTTGTTATATGGATCAAACTTCAGTATAGGTGTCAACATCTTCTTTCACATTAACAAAGTGCTGGCAAAACTGATGAATAACTTTCCTGCTTATGATGTACAGGTAGAGGAAATTCACCATACCCAAAAGCTGGACTCCCCAAGTGGAACTGCAATGACGATTGCAGAAGGGATCATTGAAGAACTGGATGGCAAAAGCGAATGGGTAAATGAGCTGGTGGGAAACCCTTTTGAGGATGTAATTAAAAAAGAAGAGGTGCTGATTGAATCGCACCGCATTGAGAACGTTCCTGGAACACATACTGTTGTGTATAGTTCAGAAGTGGACGATATTGAAATCAAACACACTGCACATAGTCGTGCCGGTTTTGCTTTGGGTGCTATAGTTGCAGCGGAGTGGTTGCAAAATAAACAAGGCTTTTATAACATAGCCGATATATTTAATTTTAAATAAAGAAGTATGAATTGGAAATTCTGGCAAAAAAACAAAGATGCCAAGCCAAGAACAAAAAAAACTAAAAGCCGCGAATGGTTTGATGCCATCTTATTTGCGGTAATAGCTGCCACGATTATCAGAGTGTTTTTTATTGAAGCTTATACGATCCCTACTGCCTCTATGGAAAGATCATTGCTGGTAGGTGATTTTCTTTTTGTAAGCAAGGTGAATTACGGCGCAAGAATTCCTATGACCCCGGTTGCTTTTCCTTTTGCACACCATACCATGCCTATTACAGGTACTAAAGCCTATTGGGATGGCGTTCAGTGGGATTACCGCAGACTGCCAGGCTTATCTGATATCAAAAGAAATGATGTGGTAGTCTTTAACTATCCTCAGGGAGATACTGTAGCATTGGAATATCAGGATCAGGACTATTATCAGATGGTAAGATCTCTGGGTTGGCAAAAGGTGAACAGCCAGTTTACAGTTGTTAGCCGGCCTGTAGATAAAAGAGAAAATTATATCAAAAGATGTATAGGAATTGCCGGTGATACGGTGAGCATGAAAAATGGATTGGTTTACATCAATGGTAAAGCTGAAAAGCTGAAAAATACAGGACAGATTGCCTATGAAGTAGTCTTTAAGACTCCGGATGTTAATTTCGATGTTTTTAAGGAGATAGGCTTTAATGTTTCCGATGAAATTGCTCCGATGAGTCAGAATTCTTACCAGTTTACAGGTACAGAGCCGATGATGGACAAGGTGAAGAAACTGGATTTTGTGCAATCAGTGAAGGAGTTGACAGAAGTTGATCAGAAAAGAGATGCGGATATCTTCCCTTTCGATCCGAACAGAAACTGGAATGTAGATAATTTCGGCCCGATCATCCTTCCTAAAAAAGGCTGGACAGTGAAACTGGACAGTGCAACGATGCCGCTTTATGAAAGAAGTATCCGGATCTATGAAGGAAATAAAGTAGAGAAATCAGGTAAAGGCTGGTTGATTAATGGTGTTGCTGCCGATAGTTATACATTTAAGATGAATTACTATTGGATGATGGGAGATAATCGTCACAGATCCCTGGATTCGCGTTATTGGGGCTTTGTTCCGGAAGATCATATTGTTGGAAAAGCCTTGTTTATCTGGATGAGCTATGATACCAATGGATCTTTCTTCAGTAAAATCAGATGGAACCGCTTGCTTAAAGGAATACATTAAGCCAATAGGATTGGCTTAAAAGCGGGTGATGCATGGCATCACCCGCTTTTTTTTTGTAAATATTTTTGTCGCTGAAAATTGCATTTCCGGCATAATTACGGGCATAAATCTTATTTTTTTGTTATTTAAGTGCACCATACTTAAAAAATAATTTAATAAGTATGCTTGTAATTCGTAAAAATATTTTAAGTTTGATATGACAAAACCTCAAACTTTGACCGCCAGCATTAAAAAATATCAGCACTTAAGGACAGATGTGATCAAACATTTGTACTACAGTAAGATGTTAACTCTTACTGAGTTAAGTCATCTTACGCATAAGAGCTTACCATTAATTACCAGTGTGGTTAATGATTTGGTCGCTGATGGATATGTGTTGGAGCATGGACTGGCTCCATCTACCGGTGGGAGAAGAGCACTCACCTTTCTGCTCAACAAAGAGAAGCAAAGATATACTGTTGCAGTAGCTATGGACCAGCTGGTTACACAGGTGCAGATCTACGATTTGTTAAATCAGGTACAAACGGAACCTGAGCTCCTGAAGCTCACGCTAAAGGACAGTCCTGAGGTCACGGCTGCATTGATCACTTTTCTGAAGGATTATATTTTGAGATCGGGTATTCCTGTAGCCCAGATTTTGGGTGTAGGGATCGGAATGCCGGGATTTGTAAATGCAGAACATGGGGTAAACCATACCTTTTTCAAAGTAAACGGAGATGGAAATCTAAAAAAATATTTAAGTAAGGAACTTGGATTGCCTGTATTCATAGACAACGATTCCAGCATCATCGCATTGGCAGAGTTGAAATTTGGTGCAGGAAAGGACCTTAAAGACGTAATGGTAGTAAATATCGGTTGGGGGATCGGTTTGGGAATGGTGATCAATGGTAGTTTGTTTAGGGGACATAGTGGATATGCTGGCGAGTTCAGCCATATTCCTTTGTCCCAGAGCAATAAACTTTGCTCTTGTGGTAAACGTGGCTGTCTGGAAGTCGATACCTCTTTGCTGGTATTGGTGGAAAGGGCCAAATCTCAGATTGCAGATGGCGTAAGCTCAAGCCTGGAACATTTGTTTCAGGACAGTAGCAAACTGCCTGGTGATCATTTTCTGGAAGCAGCTAAGGCGGGGGATCCCTTAGCTGTTTCTATTCTTGCCGATGCCGCTTTTCTTATTGGAAAAGGCCTGGCCACTTTAATTCACATCATCAACCCTAAGCTTATTGTTTTAAGCGGTAGAGGGGCAACTGCAGGCAAAATTTTAATGGCCCCTATACAACAGGCCATTCACGAATTTTGTATTCCCCGTTTGGCAGAACATACAGATATAAAAGTCTCTGAATTAGTCACAGATGCCGGGCTCCTGGGCGCAGCAACACTGGTAGTAGAGAATTGTAATTTTAACTAAAATATACAGAAGAATTTTAGCCTAGGGATAAGCTAAAACCTTTTAAAGATCAATGCAATACTAAACAATTAACCTAAATTCTAACTAATTAAATTTATCGAAGATGAAACACATGTACTTAAAGTGTATGGCAGTTTTGTTATTAAGCGTAATAACAATATCAGCTTATGCGCAGCAAAAAGTTACCGGAAGGGTAACTGAGAAATCAGGGGAGCCCATCCCTGGTGTAAGTGTGACTGAGAAGGGCAGTAAAAATGGCACGGCCACCGACGCAAGTGGAAGGTATTCTATTTCGGTAAAACCAGGTGCAGTACTTACTTTTTCTTCTATTGGTTTGCTGACGCAACAGTTAACTGTAGAAGATAAAAGTACTTTAAATGTGACAATGCTGGATGATGCAAAAGCTTTATCAGAGGTGATCGTGACCGGTTTTGGTACTAAAACCAATACCAGGAAGATCAGTTATTCAGTAACGGAGGTGAAAGGAGAAGAGCTTACTAAAACGAACAGCGCAAATGTGGTGAATGCTTTACAAGGAAAGGTTGCCGGTGTGATGATCAACCAGGGAGCCAGTGGTCCTCAGTCTTCCTCAAGAATCAGAATCCGCGGTAATGCTTCGCTTGGTAACAATACGCAGCCTTTAGTGGTGATCGATGGAGTTCTAATTGAACCAGGAACAACCGGCGCGGATTCCTGGGGTGACAATGCCGATTTTGGTAATATCATGAAGAACCTGAATGCTGATGATTATGAAAGCCTAACAGTCTTAAAAGGAGCTGCAGCCTCTGCGTTATATGGCTCTAAGGCGCAGAATGGGGTGTTGTTAATTGCTACTAAAAAAGGTCGTAAGACTGATGGATTAGGGATTAATGTTTCACAAACTTCATCTTTTGATCAGGCCTATAAAATTGTTAATTTTCAAAATCAATATGGTGGTGGTATTTTGCCGCAATTTGAGAAAGATGCAAATGGGGTTGATAAAATAGAGGATATTTCTGCAATTAATCAGGGGGGGTATTCCTTCGGGCCAAAATTCGATGGTCATATGGTAAAAGACCTGAATGGACGCATGGTTCCATGGAGCGCAAATGATCCACTTGATTTCTTTGAAACTGGTAAGTTTATCAATACAAACGTTGCAATTGAAAAAGCCGGAGAAAACAATAGTTTTCGCTTGTCTTATACCAATCTTCACAATACCAGTATCCTTCCGGATAATGCGCTGAATAGAAACACTTTCGCATTTAGGGGTACTCAGAATATATCCAGAACAATTTCTGTTGATGCAAGTGTAAATTACACAATGTCGGAGTCTAAAAATCCTGGAAGACAGGGAAGTAGGAATAATCCTCTGTTTGCATTTACTTATTATATGCCTCGACACGCTGACATTAATTACTATACTAAAAATTACACCAATCCTGCTGGTGGTGCATTAAGCTCTGTTGATGCTGATATTAATGACCCCTATCGTTTGGGAAGCTGGGCTTATGCTTTTTTTGAAGACAATAGAATACAAAAAGAAAATAACCTGATTGCTAATATTGATTTTAATATCAAATTGACGCCTTGGTTGACAGGCTTGGTGAAGGCAAATACAAATGCTTATACTACTCAATATGAGCGAAAAAACAGAGGTGCAAGGATCGGTTTTGCTGGCGGAGACTACCAGATAGATCAATCCAGTAATAAATCTTACCGTGTACAAGGCTTGTTAAGTGGAAGCCGTAAAATTACAGAAGACCTGGAAACTAACTTCGCTTTAGGAGGAGAAACCTATCGTTTAAATGTTAATAATTCAGGATATTTCAGTTCATCTTACACCAATGGAGGTTTGAATGCTCCTGATCTGTATGCCATTTCAAATTCATTGAACCCGGCAACCACCAAATCTTATCCAAATCCGGGTAAACGTACAGATGCGGTATATATTTATGGTGACTTTACCTGGAAAAATATGTTGACTTTGAACTATAGTGCCAGGAATGACTGGTCTTCAACATTGACTTACAGAGATGGTTCGGGTGATCATTCTTATTTCTATCCTAGTGTAGGTATGGCCTGGACTTTTACTGAATTACCTTTATTTAAAGGAGAAAATTCTATCTTATCTTTCGGTAAATTAAGAGCAGCATATTCTTATACCGGTTTGGATGCAGAAGCGCAGTTCACAAATAAAGCTGGATATTATAACCTGAATGGAACTTTCAATAATTCAGGTAACAGCAATCAATCAATATTTGGTTTCTCTGATAGAATTTTGAAAAACCCTGATCTTAAGAATCAGTTAACTAAAGAGCTGGAGATCGGTACAGATTTAAAATTCTTTGGTGATCGTCTGGGATTTGATGTCTCTTATTACAAAAGAAATTCAACTAATCAGATCCTGAGCTTATCTCTTCCAATGGAGTCAGGGGTAACCTCACGCTCACTGAATGCCGGAAATGTGCAAAATCAGGGGATAGAGATCTTAATGACTGCAAAACCTGTTGTTACAAAAGATTTCAGCTGGAGCTCAAGCATTAACTTTACAAGAAATAAGAATAAAATTATATCCCTTTACTCAGGTGTAGATACCTATGAGATGGATTATGCTTTTGGTAATGACATCGTTTCCGTTGCAAAAGTTGGCGGAGACTATGGTACATTGGTAACAGGTTCAGCTTTCTCTTATTATCAAAAGAAAGATGCGAGTGGTAACCCTATTGCAAATCCTAATAATGGTAAAAAAGTATTAGGAAATACAGGATACGGAACAACGGGAGGTTATTATACTTTCGTTCGCTCTCAGGATTATAATGGAGAAAGAAAGGAATTGGGTACGATGATGGAAAAATTCCTTGCAAGTACAACCCAGCAATTCACTTATAAAGACTTCTCACTTAGTTTTCAGGTTGATGCTAAAGTTGGTGGTTTAATGGCTTCAGGAACACATCAATATGGTTCTGCAAATGGTTCTTTGGAGAATTCATTATTTGGTCGTGATGAAGCCACTGGTGGTGTTACTTACACTGATGCGGCAGGTGTCGTTAAGCATGATGGTATTATTCCTGATGGTGTGTTGAATGATGGGTTGATCTCAAAAGGAGTAGATATGGGCGGCATGACTTATGCAGAGGCGGTCAGTAAAGGGCTATTGCAGCCGATTCCTGCTTATGCTTATTATGAGAACTTAAGCCAATGGTCTAGTGGTATCAGGGAATATTCTGTATTCGAAAACACATGGGTAGCCTTAAGAGAAGTGTCTGTGGGTTATTCTTTACCTAAAAAGTTACTTTCAAATTTCAAAATCAATAGCCTTAGGGTAACACTGACGGGTAGAAATTTGGGCTATCTGTATAAAACTGCTAAAAATGGAATTAATCCGGAAGGTATATTTAGCAATAGGGCAGGTGCTTTTGCTGAATATGGGGGATGGCCTTATGTAAGGAGTTTAGGGTTTAACATAAAAGCAGCGTTTTAATCAAATTAAAAATATTGACATGAAAAATATAAAGAAAAACACAAAATATCTATCACTACTATTGGTAGTCATGATATCAGCGGTGTCATGTAAGAAACAGGCCTTTGTGGATGCCAATTTAAATCCTGAAACACTCTATAGCGTTAAACCTGGAGATCAGTTCTTAAAAGCATCTTCGAGCATACCAAATGACTTTGAGTATTTTGCAGATGTCTATCGTGCTGCAAATTTATGGATGCAGTATGCAACACTTACTACTGGGAATTCAGCAAACTTTAACAATGTAGGCTCACAATTTAATACCCGTTATGGGAATTTTTATAATAATGTTGGTGCTGCTTTAGTTGATGGTATTAATACAATTGATGCGATGCCTGAAGCAGAAAAAGCAAAACATAATAATGCTCGCGCGATCAGCCAGATACTGCTGAGTTATTATGCATTTTATACCAGTGATATCAATGGAAGTATTCCATATACTGAAGCATTTCAGGGACGTTATGGGGGCACTTTTACACCAAAATACGATAAGCAAAGTGAGGTTTTTGCAACCGTTGACGCGCAGCTGAAAGCATCGGTTACAGCTTTAAGATCAGGAGCAACCGGACAGGTGGATCTTGGTGGTAATGATCCAATGTTTAATGGTGCGGTGACCAATTGGATCAAAGCAGCTAATGCGCTTCGTTTGAAAGTAGCGCTTCGTTTAATCAAGGTCGATCCGGCTAAACTAAAAGCGATCGCAACTGAAGTCTTAGCTGATAATGTACAAATGGCAGGTAACGTAGATTCCTGGATGGTTAAGGTTGGTCCGACTTATGCAGATGCAGGCTCCAACTGGAATCCGGATAATTTCGTTGCCGCAAAACCTGTTGTTGATTTTATGGTGACTAAAAAGGATCCAAGATTGAGAATCTATTACAGAACTAATAAGGATACGCTATATGTAGGCAGTTTTCCAAGTCCGGATGACGCCAAACTTCCTCAGAATGCCGCGCTCTACAAGGTGAAAGATACTTTGTCAGAATTACAACATCGTTTGTTTACCCCAAATTTCGATGAGAATGATGGGTTTCGGGATGGGAAAGGGAAAGGCTTTTTTCCTATACTTACTTATCCTGAATATTGCTTTATACGTGCAGATCTTGCCGCAAGAAATATCACATCTGATGTGGCTGAAGATTGGTATAAAAAAGGAGTTTATGCATCTGTTCAGTTTTATAATGAAAGAGCTTTGGATGCAAAAATCAGTGACTATGTAGAAGTAAAAGCACCCGAAATTGATGCTTATTACAATGCCACAGGAGTAAAATTTGATGCTTCGAAAGCAACAGAACAGATTGCTGTTCAAGCTTATCTTGACTTTTTCAGACAGCCATTAGAAGCATGGGCATGGTGGAAACGTACAGGATTCCCGAATACAACTTCCGTTCTGGCATGGTCAGCTTTAAAGGCAAATGGTTCTGAGCTAAAACTGATCAGAAGAGCTGGTCTGACGAATTTGCTTCCATCAAATTTAAACTTTAGCAACCAACAGGCGGCATTTGCGGAAATGGCTACTAATCCCGACTTCGGACAGGGGCCAAATGATCCTTTCGGCCGTGTTTGGTGGGATAAAAAATAATCAATGAAAAATCATTAATTTTAAGGAACTCCGGATGCAATCCGGAGTTCTTTCTATTTTCAACGGCTATGAAATCTAATAAATCGATCGTACTGATCTTATGGTTTGCAGGAGCAATGAGCATTTCAGCAACTATAGGCCCCAAGATATTGTCCTGGTCTAAACTGTCTTCTTTTCATTTGATGGATAAGAATGGAAAAAACACCAGTCTGACCTCTGAAAAATTAACCGTATTGTTACTGTTGTCTCCAGAATGTCCATTGTGTCAAAACTACGCCCCGGTAACGGCTAAACTTCAGCTTAAATATCCTGGTGTCGCATTTTATGGAATCATTCCCGGAGCAGCGTATACCGCAAAAGAAGTGGACGAATTTAGCCGGAAATACAAGGTTAATTTTCCGGTTTTAATTGATAAAAATCATTCACTCACCAAATACATTAAAGGAACAACTACGCCTGAAGTGCTGGTCATCAATCGCATGGGGGCAATCACTTACAGAGGTTTGATTGACAATTGGGCCGTGAGTCTGGGAAAAAAACGACAGGTGATCACCGAAAACTATTTAGATGATGCCTTATCGCAACTCATAACTGCAAAAACAAGTAGTTATAAGGAAACCAAGCCTGTTGGCTGCCTGATTAATGATTTATAGCTCACCGAATCCCAGCCAAAAAAACATTTGAATGAAAAAATATACTTTGATAATTAGCCTGGTACTGCTGCTTAATACAGCTGTTTCCGCCCAGAAAATTACTTATTACCAGCATATAGCTCCGATTATAAAGACCAAATGTGCCCCTTGTCACCGGCCCGGGGATGCCGCCCCTTTTTCATTACTTACGTATCAGGATGTAGCCAAAAGAGCGGGTTTCATTAAAAAAGTTACCCAGTCGGGATATATGCCACCTTGGAAACCTGACACCCATTACCGGGATTTTCAAAATGACCGCTCTCTTTCAGAAAATGAGAAACAATTGATCGCAGCATGGGTGGATCAAAAGGCTCCTGAAGGGAAGGCCGGTAAGGGGCAATCAGAAACACTTTCCTTAAGTGCGACAGAAACACAGTTGCACAGGAAGCCTGATTATGTGATCAAAATGAAAAAAGCTTTTCTGGTGAAGGGAGATAACAAAGAGCGCTTCATCGTGTTCAAAATCCCTTTTGAACAGGCTCAGATGCAAAATGTGGAGGCAATAGAATTTGAGTCCAGTAACAAAAAAATCATTCATCATGCTAATTTTGCCGTTCACCCGGTAGAAGATGGAATTGACATCAACCAGGGGGATGATTACCTGAACCTGACCGATGACGACCGGACAAAATATGCCATGTATTTCCCGTTTAAAAAAACAATGACTTATTACGGGGGCTGGATTCCGGGAACTTCTTTTGAATCCTATCCAAACGATATGGGATGGATCATGCCCAAAAGAGGCGTGGTTTTATTGACCATCCATTATGCGCCAGCAGCTGTGGATATGGAAGACATCTCGGGAATCAACTTCTTTTATAAAAAGACCCCAATAAACAGAAAGGTCAGTGTGATCAGTTTAGGTTCCGGTGGAATAGGAGAAAAGTCTATTGAACCTTATTTTATGATCCCTGCAGATTCTGTCAGAAAGTTTAATCTTAAGATTACCACACCTGAAGATCAGTCGTTGTTATATGTATGGCCACATATGCACCTGTTGGGTAAAGATTTTAAGGCCTATGCAGTATCACCACAAGGAGATACGATTAAACTGGTTTCTATTCCTTCATGGGACTTCAGATGGCAGGAGATTTACAGGTTAAAAAAACTGGTGAAAATCCCTAAAGGGGCAATTCTTACGATCGAAGGAACTTACGACAATACAAAGGAAAATCCCAATAATCCCAATCATCCACCCAAAATGGTATTCTCCGCGAAAGATATGAAGTCTACTGATGAGATGATGACACTGGTGATGGTCTTTCTTCCTTATAAGGAAGGTGATGAAACGCTTGTCCTGGATGATAAATAGCGACAGGAAATAATTGTTGCTTAGGTAGATAAGCAGGATTAACGATAACTCATCTTTAATTACAACGTAAATTTTATCCAGGATATTTCATATGAATATCCTGGATTTTTTTTGTCATCTCAATTTCCTTTTATTTGAATGTATTTTTTCTTATACACTTAAAAATTATTTTAATAAGTTAACTGTGTTTATCGAAAAAATATTTAAGTTTGGGCCGACAAACCGAAACTTGTGACTGCGACAAAGAAAAAATACCATCAGCTCCGTAGGGAGGTGATCAAGTGCTTGTATTACAATAACATGCTTACCTTAACGGAGTTAAGCAAGTTAACTAATAAGAGTCTTCCTTTAGTTACAACGACAGTAAACGATCTGGTAGCAGAAGGGTATGTACTGGAATCTGGTCTGGCTCCTTCGACCGGTGGAAGAAGGGCGCTTACTTTTCTGTTGAATCAAAAAAAACACCGGTATACAATTGCGGTATCAATGGATCAGCTGGTTACCCAGGTGGTCATCTATGATTTACTGAATCAGGTGCAAATGGCACCGGAAACAATGAAACTATCGCTTAGTGAATATCCTAACGGTACTAAAATACTGATACAATTTTTAAAGAACTATATTTCCAATTCCGGGATTCCTGTGGAGGAAATTCTCGGTGTGGGGATAGGTATGCCTGGCTTTGTGAATGCAGATTTTGGAATCAACCATACTTTTTTCAAGGTAGAGGGCGATGGTAACCTGAGGAGTTATTTAACCAAGGCATTGGGAATCCCTGTCTTCATAGACAATGATTCGAGTATCATCGCTTTGGCGGAATTGAAATTCGGAGCTGGTAAGGGAATTAAAGATGTCATGGTCGTTAATATCGGATGGGGCATCGGACTGGGAATGGTGATCAATGGTACCTTGTTCAGAGGACATAGCGGCTATGCAGGTGAATTCAGTCATATTCCGTTATCAGAGAGTAATAAGCTGTGTTCCTGTGGTAAAAGAGGCTGCCTGGAGGTAGATACCTCTATCCTCGTATTGGTCGACAAGGCTAAGGCCAAGATCAGCTCAGGTGTAAATTCAAGCCTGGAGCAGTTGTTTTTGGATGAAACTAAGTTAGCCGGAGATCATTTTCTGGATGCGGCTAAAGGTGGAGACCCGCTTGCCGTTTCCATTCTGTCTGATGCTGCTTTCCTGATCGGAAAAGGTCTGGCCACTTTAATTCACATCATCAATCCGAAATTAATTGTCTTGAGCGGTCGGGCGGCTGTTGCCAGTAAAATAATTATGGCCCCGGTACAACAAGCTATTAACGAGTTTTGTATTCCAAGACTGGCGGAATACACAGACATTCAAGTCTCCGAAATATCAAAAGAATCAGGACTGTTAGGGGCAGCAACACTGGTTATAGAGAACTGTAATTTTAATTAGAATACAAATACGGCTTTTAGTTTAGGGATGAGCTAAAACCTTTTAAATACCAATGCAATACGAGTCAATTAACCTAAATTTTAACAATTAATTTTATTGAAAATGAAACACATGTACTTAAAGTGTGTGGCAGTTCTGCTATTGAGCGCAATAACAATATCAGCGTATGCCCAACAAAAAGTTACAGGAACGGTGACGGAGAAGTCGGGCTTGCCCATTCCTGGGGTAAGTGTTACTGAAAAGGGCACTAAAAATGGCAGCTCTACCAATGGTGATGGAAAATTCACGATTTCAGTGAAGCCAGGTGCAATACTTACTTTTACTTCCATTGGGTTATCCACCAAAGAAGTGGCAGTAGGACAATCTGCAACCCTGACGGTGATCCTTCAGGATGATGAAAAAGTGCTGAATGAGGTCGTAGTGACCGCATTGGGTATTAAAAGAGAAAAGAAATCTTTGGGATACGCGATGCAGGAAGTAAAGGGAGAGTCCCTGGTAGAAGCCAGAGAGCCAAACCTTGTGAATGCTTTATCTGGTAAAGTTGCAGGTTTGCAGATTACCCGCTCCAGCAACGGACCTGGTGGTTCTTCAAAAATTACCTTAAGAGGAAACAATTCCCTTACTGGTAACAATCAGCCGTTAATCGTTGTGGATGGTGTTCCAATGGATAATTTTACAGGAACAGACAATAATGATTTTAATAATCCTAAGCTGGATATGGGAAATGGTCTTGCTGATATCAATGCAGAAGATATTGAAAGTATGTCGGTATTAAAAGGGCCTGCAGCAGCTGCATTATATGGTTCAAGAGCAGGAAACGGAGTGATTTTGATTACAACAAAGTCAGGAAAAGCACAAAGTGGATTAGGAATCACAGTGTCTTCTTCGGTGGGTATAGAGACAATTTTCACCAATCCTAAGTTTCAAAATTCATTTGGACAAGGTTCCCTGGGAGCAACAAAAAAAGAGCTTGGCTCGAGCTGGGGACCGAAAATTGAAGGACAGTTGGCCGAAAACTGGGACGGTTCAAAAACACCTATCCAGGCTTATGACAATGTAAACAACTATTTTAAAAACGGACTTTCTTTAAATCAAAGCGTTTCCCTTCAACAACAATATAAAGGGACTTCTATCTATACCTCATTCAATAGAACAGAGGATAAGGGGATGACTCCGGAAGCTAAACTGACGAGGACGAACTTGTTGGCGAGGGCACTGAGTAAATTCGGTAAGGACGATAAATGGACTGTGGATACTAAAATTCAGTACAACAATACAACGGCAAACAACCGGCCAATGGGCGGGGCGAGAGATGAGAATATCTTCAGAACCGTTTATATGCTGCCAAGATCTATGGATATCCGCAACTTTAGCAGAGCTACCAACGATCAGAATAACATGTTATGGTTTGGCGGTAGTAACCAGGTTAATCCTTACTGGAGCAACCGTTTCAGCACTAATGAGGACAGCAGAGACCGTTTTATCATGAATGCTTCCTTAAAATATGAGTTCAACAGCTGGTTAAATGCAGAGATCAAAGCAGGTGCAGATATGTACAATACAGATGCCAATGCTAAAGTTTATGCAGGTAGCCCGATTGTAAAAAACGGAAGATACAGCGTGGATAGAACTTCCTTTACAGAGACGAATTTCAGCACCTTAATCACGGCAAGAAAAGACAATCTTTATAGTAAGTTTGGTGGTTCCTTAACTTTAGGAGGAAACTTAATGTCTCAGAAAACGAACATATTAGGCGCTAATACAGGTGAATTTTTTGTGCCTAATTTCTTTTCCATCAAAAATGGGGTCGGTCTGCTCAGCATGAACGAAGAACTTAAACGTAAAAAAATAAACTCTGTATACGGTTCCGGTCAGCTAAACTGGGATCAATATGCTTTTGTTGATGTTACTTTTAGAAACGACTGGTCTTCGGCTTTAAGCAAAGCTAAACGTTCTTACTTTTATCCTTCTGTAAGTGCATCACTTGTCTTCTCCGATATGATCGGGAAAGTTGGTGGAACATTGCCTTCGTGGATGACTTTTGGTAAAGTAAGGGCTTCCTTTGCCCAGGTAGGTAATGACCTTCCTCCATACGAGTTGTACAATACTTATGATATTAGTAAAGATCCTAACGGCAGACCCACGGCAGCAAGAAAAAAAGTCCTTTATAATCCTGAGGTACAGAGTGAGCTGATTAAATCATTTGAAGTTGGTGCTGAAATGCGGTTTTTAAACGGACGTATCGGCTTTGATGCGGCTTATTACAAAACCAATGCAACCAGACAATTGATCGAGATCCCAATGGATCCAATGAGTGGTTACGAAAAAAGAAAAGTGAATTCCGGAGATATCGAAAACAAAGGGTTCGAAGTAATGGTAGATGGTAAAATCCTGACTGGTGAGAAATCGTTGAACTGGAATATGATGGTGAATTACTCCAGAAATACAAATACGGTAAACGAGCTTACACCAGACATTACACAATATCGTTTAGGCGGATATGATGACGTATATATATTGGCTGCTACCAAACAAAAATATGGTGAAATTTATGGAAGTAAATTCTCAAGAGTAGAAGATAAAAATAGCCCTTTCTTTGGACAAATGATCCTTACTGATGAGGGGCTTCCTAAACGTGGCGGACAAAATGAAAGACTTGGAAATCAACAGGCAAGTGGCTTGTTGGGTGTGACCAACAGTTTTGCTTATAAAGGAATTGGATTGTCTTTCCTTTTTGATGCACGTTTTGGCGGACAGATATTTTCAGCTACCAACAATGCTTTACAATTAAACGGCACAGCCGAAGTTACTGCGAAGAATGGTTTAAGAGAAGATATGGTGGTTCCGGGAGTAGTGCTTATCGGAGGCCAATATGTACAGAATACCAAAGCAGTAAGTCCTGAAAGATACTGGACTACAGTGGGTGGTTATGGTAACCTTGGTATAACCGAAGCAAACATGTACGATGCAACCAATATCCGCCTTAGAAATGTGCAGTTAAGCTACGATTTACCACGCAAAATGTTGGCAAAAACACCTTTCCAAAAGGTCAAAGTAGGATTGTCATGTAACAACGTCTGGTTAATTACAGGTGATATGAATGGAGTCGATCCTGAGACGATCTATGCTACAGGTAGCAATGCTACAGGTTTTGAGAACATCAGTGCACCAACTTCACGTACTTATTTATTTAACCTGACCTTAGGCTTCTAAGCTTTATTAACCTATCGGGATTGCCCCTTAATTAAAAACAATTAGATGAAAACAATCATAAAAACATCATGTATGATCCTGGCAACAGCAATGTTGTGGTCGTCATGTAAGAAATTTGAAGAAATAAATGTGGATCCTGTTTCCGCAAATGAAGATCAGGTTCAGCCGGAATACTTTATTAATGGTTCTATTACTGCCGCACAACAAGATCCTGATGTGGCAGAACGTGCTTTTGTTTTGTATTGGAAAACTGCAGGACATCAGCAAAGCAATGGAGGGATTTCTTCCGGTGCTTACAACGATGGCTGGTCTTCGATTTATTACAATCAGATCTCTGCCTGGATTACTTCCGCAAATACAGCGATAGAAATTGCGAACAAACAAATTGCTGAGGGTAAAGCAAAACCACATACAAACAACCTGATACAGATAGCCAGAATCTGGAGAGGCTATTTGATGAGCGAGATGTCTGACAATTTTGGACCTATTCCAATGATTGCTTCTCAGGGCACAAATCCTGAGTTTGTAGAGGTGAAAATGATTTATTATTATATCCTTTCTGAACTTAAAGACGCAGGTAGTAAACTTGATGTCGCGCTTAAAAATAAGGAGGAATTTGCTGATCTTGATCCGTCTTACAGGTACAATTATAAGAACTGGAAAACTTATGCTAACTCTATGCGTATGCGTTTAGCAATGAGGTTATCAGAAGTAGATGAGAACAAAGCAAAAGCTGAATTTGAAGATGCTGCGACAGGAAGTGATTTCATTACAAATATGGATCAGGCTTTCAAAGTACAAGAAAA
Organism: Pedobacter caeni; assembly: GCF_900129215.1. GTDB lineage: Bacteria > Bacteroidota > Bacteroidia > Sphingobacteriales > Sphingobacteriaceae > Pedobacter > Pedobacter caeni. The sequence goes on from NZ_FQUQ01000002.1 coordinate 61,218, forward strand.
ACCAGGATGGAATGCACTTGCAGGAGTAATGAGCCGTGAATGGAATCCTCAGTTCATTTCTGCAACATTGAATAACCTTTACCTGGGCTTGGGTGGAGTTAAGTCTGCCGATCAGCTGGATGCCAGCTATCAGCCTTATATCAAGTCTGAAGGTTGGTTAGGACTGAAGTATGATGACCATTTTACCTCTAAGACGAACAACCCATCAGCAGGATATTGGTTTGATGGTTTGCCTTACTCGATAGATCCAAGGGCTTATAAAACATTCATTATTCCTGGTGATTTTGAAAATGCCAATTTTAACGCCTACCCATCATGGACCAATGACGCTAAAACAACGAAAAGAAATCTGCTGAATAGTTCGAATGAGACGCTCAAAACCATTGAGGCGAAATATACCTGGAATGCATCAAATACCGGAAACTGGGATGTTAAAGGAGCAAGAAACCTTGTCAGAGCATATGAAGGTACCATACCTCGTTTATCCAATCAATTCAGGACAAGTGCAAGTACACGTATTTTCTTTGCACCATGGGAAACCTATTTCCTGTTGGCTGAAGCGGCAGAACGTGGCTGGAATACGCCAATGTCAGGAAAAGCAGCATACGAAGCTGGTATCCGTTCAAACTTTGAGTACTGGGGTGTAACAGGTAATTTAGGCGCTTATTTAAGCTCCAGCGACTTCAACAGGGTTGGAACTTCTGTAAACTGGGATCATACCGCAGAGCCTGCAGCAAGTCATACCATGAGCTTTAAAAACGGATATACAGATGTAGCAGGAACAACTGCTGTACTTTATCCAAAGAATGATTTATATAAAAATGGTACCGTGAAAAACGACCACTTAACAAAAATCATTACTCAGAAATTTATTGCACAAACACCTTGGTTGCCTTTGGAAGGTTGGAATGATCAGAGAAGATTAGGTCTTCCATTCTTTGAAAATCCTGCGATCGAAAAATCTTTGCCGGACCTTCCTGCATTAACTGATGCAAATTACATGACCAGCAATGTGAGTTTCTTTCCTCAGCGTTTAAGATATCCATCGAATTTGCGGATTACAAATTCGAAAGGATATGAGCAGGCAGTTACCGCTCTCAAAGGTGCTGATGCCGTATTAACCCCGCTTTGGTGGGCTAAGAAATAATCTTTTGTTTATATAAAAGCGATAAAGGCTGCTCTCAAAAGGGCAGCCTTTATGATTAAATAGCTTTGCAGAAAAATAGTCTTGCAGGGATTGCTTTATAGAAAATAGCTGTACAGGGAAAAACTGTTACAACCCTTCAATTCCCAGCTTTGCAGCGAGTTCATTCAGGTCATTCACCACCGCATCAATCAGCGGAATACCCTGTACTTTGCGTTCCTGTTCAAAGGCATACTCAGGTTCACCCGGAATGATCACCTTTTTATCCGGATCAACGGTTTTCGCTGATTTAAAACGCTCAATCCAGTTGTCTAAATGATTTTTGAAATCTTCAGCAGGGCGGAAACCATCAATTCGCATGGCACCAAAGAAGTGACCGATACCTTCTCCAACAGGATTTGCAGAAGGTTCCAGAAAAGCCACAAAAGGAGGCACCCAGGGGCCATAATTGGCACCGGAAAGCACAGCTGATAAAATATCAACGGTTGCACTTAAACCATAACCTTTATGACTTCCATGATCTTTATCGCTGCCCAATGGCAGGAGGGAACCCCCATCTTTTAACTGATGGGCACTTGTAGAAGAATTGCCATCTTTATCCTGCACCCAACCCTCAGGAATAGGCTGGTTTGCCCTTTGGGCGATTTCCAGTTTCCCGTTTGCTGCAGCTGCGGTGGCCATGTCCACCACTAAAGGAGGGTACTTGCCTGCAGGAAAAGCATAACACATTGGATTGGTTCCCAATAACCTTTCATTGGCATAGGTAGGTGCGACAAGCGGACTGGCATTGGTCATGCTGATCCCGATCATGTCCTGTTCCACAGCCATTAAAGCATGGTATCCGGCAATCCCAAAATGGTTGGAATTTTTAACAGATACCCATCCGCTACCATAAGTTTTAGCTTTTTCAATGGCAATCTTCATGGCAAAAGGAGCCACCACTAATCCAAGCCCCGCATCTCCGTCTACTGTCGCTGTAGTTGCTGTTTCATGGACTACCCTCACCTCAGGTGTGGCGTTGATGCGTTCCTTTTCCCATAACCTCACATAACCACTTAAACGGGCTACCCCATGGGAATCTATTCCCCTCAGGTCAGATTTTAACAAGACATCTGCTGCCAGTTGTGCGTCCACCTCAGGACATCCCATTTTCAGGAATACATCTTCTGTAAACTGACGGAGTTTTTGTTCGGTAAAAGTGTGAAAAATCATTATGATGTAGCAAAAAGAACCGTAAACTGATGGTCCAGTGGTTTGAAATTAAGAATCAGAGAATTGATAAAGTCATCTCCATAGAGCACATACATCGGGGCGATGTTTAACACACGCTCCTGTAAGACTCCGGTAGGGAATAGCTTTTCTTTTAAATTATCGATCTGGGTTAATGAAGTATCATGTTTGCGCTTTTCTGCCCTTAACATTTTTTTCTCCAGATTGGCAATGAGTTTTAAGGCCCTTGTTTTGGCCGCATCAGCGGATTGAGAGAGCGTTTTATCGATCTTATAAGCATTGAGCTTGATCTGATCAAATACAGCCCTGATGGCGCGCTCTTCATCATCCAGCGACAATTGCAGTGTCACATGCGCCTTAATCCAATCGTTTTTAAGGGTCAGCGGATCTTTAAAAAGATTGGTATGGTTGATGCCCAGAATCTGCATCCTTACTTCACTGCGTTTATCAATCAGCAATGCAGAGTTGCGAAGTAGCAATACCGGGAAATCTATGTTGTAATAATCGAAGTTTGCTTTCAGTTGCAGCCAATAAGTCAGCTCTGCCCCGCCGCCAATATAAGCAAGGTTTGGTAAGATGATCTCCTGATATACCGGTCGCATCACCACATTCGGACTAAACCTTTCCGGGAAATTCCGGATTTCCTCCTGAAGTTCTGCTTCCGTAAAACTGAGGTCTGTATGCATCACCTTATAGACCTGATCTTCTTCCACAATCCGCTCGCGAAGCTGATCAGTCATATAAAAGAAGTTGATCTCTCTTGGGTTGACCTGTGTTTTATAGCCTTTTTCTTCCAATGCAGCATTGCTTGCCGAAATGTGCTGAAAGCTGTGCTGACCAGTGATGTCAGCTTCCATAACAGCTGCAAACTGTTTTTTAAGCTCATGTTCGTCTGCATCTACGCAAACCAAACCGTACTTTCCGAATAGCCCATCTACCAGTTCACGCGTGGCATCAGAAAGTTGATCATGATGTGTATAGGCATGTTCTACCATTTCAGATAGATGCAAACCATTTTCACTGATCCCCAGATAACCTTTATAGGCGATCAGTACCTCCGTGATGTCTTTTGTACTTAACCTTCCTGTTGCACCTGCTGCCTTCTTGTTCCAGGTCAGCATTCTGTCCTCGATTTTCACATGATTGATTTCTTCGAAATCATGATCTTCCGTGGCCATCCAATATACAGGTACAAAATTATATTGTGGAAATTGCTGCTTCAGCTCTTTTGCAAGATTGATGGCAGTAATGATTTTATAAATAAAATAAAGGGGGCCTGTAAATATATTGAGCTGATGACCGGTGGTAATGGTAAAAGTCCGGTCATCAGCAAGAAGGTTAATGTTTTTGGTAACTAAGGCCGAAGGCTTAATTCCTGAATATTGTTTTTGGAGGATGCTGGTCAGTGTAGACCGGTTTCCTTTAAAACTGCGGTTAGCGATGGCCTTTGCAAAGCCTTCGAAATCCGGTGTATACTTATAAAAAGCACTTAACTGTTCCTTCCCACTGATGTAATCCAATACAGCGGAGGAGAAGGCATTTGTTTCCTGGTAAGAGATGTATTTGGCCTGCATTGCCACGAATTTAAGTTAATAAAGCATAACTCCTCACATCGCGCTTTTATTTTACAATTTGTCCATATAGATCGAAGTCTTCCGCCCTGTCAATCTTCACGTTAACAAAGCTTCCATTGGCTGCATAACCTGTCGCAGCATCAATTAAAACCTCATTATCAACCTCAGGAGAGTCAAATTCTGTACGTCCGATAAAGAAATCACCTTCTTTTCTATCTACCAGAACTTTATAGGTATTTCCTACTTTTTCCTGATTGATGTCAAATGAAATCCCTTGTTGTAATTCCATAATGGCATCTACACGCTCCTGTTTTACTTCATCAGGTACATCGTCTACCAGGTTATGGGCATGGGTTTTTTCCTCATGTGAATAAGTGAAACATCCCAATCTGTCGAACCTGGTTTCTTCTACCCAGCTCATCATTTCTTCAAAATCCTGTTCTGTTTCACCAGGGTATCCACAGATTAATGTAGTACGCATGGCGATAGTAGGCACTTTATCCCTGATCTGGTTCACGATGTCGATCGTTTTCTGTTTCGTGATTCCACGACGCATAGATTTCAACATGTTATCCGTGATGTGCTGTAAAGGCATATCCAGGTATTTACAGATGTTTTCACGCTCGTTCATCGCATCCAGGATTTCCATAGGGAAGCCCGAAGGATAAGCATATTGTAACCTGATCCATTCGATTCCGGGAACATCAGAAAGACGTCTCAACAATTCATCAAGGTTCCGTTTTCCATAGATATCCAAACCGTAATAGGTCAGGTCCTGAGCGATCAGGATCAGTTCTTTTGTTCCGTTGGCTGCTAAGATCTTTGCTTCATTCACCAGTTCCTGCATATCGCGGGAAACGTGTTTTCCGCGCATTAAAGGAATGGCACAGAACGAGCATGGGCGGTTACAGCCTTCTGCGATCTTGAAATAAGCGAAATGAGAAGGAGTGGTCAATAACCTTTCTCCAATCAGTTCGTGTTTATAATTTGCACCTAAGGAATGTAAGATGTTATTTAAATCATTGGTCCCGAAGAAGGCGTCTACATTGGTAATCTCTGCTTCCAGTTCCGGTTTGTACCTTTCAGACAAACATCCGGTCACGATTACTTTGCCTATTTTTCCAGCTTCTTTAAGTTCGCTGTATTGCAGGATCGTATCGATAGATTCCTGTTTCGCATTGTCAATAAATCCGCAGGTATTGATCACTACAATATCATCCTTACCCATTTTATCGGATTCATGAACCACATCCATGCTATTGCCACGAAGCTGACCCATTAAAACTTCTGAATCGTAAAGGTTTTTGGAACAACCCAAAGTAATTACATTGATTTTAGGTTTTTTAACGGGGATAATCTTAGATGTGGTTTTTGTATTCATGTGTGTTTTTTATCTTGAAGCGGATCAGTCGTATTAATTAAATAAACTGTCCACAAAAGCTTTTTTGTCAAATAATTGCAGGTCGTTTACGCCTTCGCCAACGCCTATGTATTTTACCGGAATTTTAAACTGATCAGAGATTCCGATCACAACACCACCTTTGGCGGTACCATCCAGTTTGGTAATGGCTAATGCATTTACGTCGGTTGCCTCAGTAAATTGCTTGCATTGTTCGAAGGCATTTTGCCCGGTCGAACCGTCCAGTACCAATAGTATTTCATGTGGTGCATTAGGGATTACCTTTTCCATCACATTTTTAATCTTGCCCAACTCATTCATCAGGCCTATTTTATTGTGTAAACGTCCGGCAGTATCGATGATCACTACATCTTCTCCATTGGCTACCGCAGATTGCAAAGTATCGAATGCTACAGAAGCAGGATCAGAACCCATGGCCTGTGCAACCACACGTACCCCAACGCGCTCGCCCCAGAGTTTAATCTGCTCTACAGCCGCCGCTCTGAATGTATCTGCAGCACCTAAAACTACTTTCAGGTTTTCTGCTTTCAGCTTATGCGCCAGCTTTCCTATGGTGGTGGTTTTACCAACACCATTTACACCAACTACCATAATCACATAAGGCTTATGCTGTCCGTATTCAAATTTACGGAAGTCATTGCTGTTGTTTTCAGAAAGCAGCAATTGAATCTCATCCCGAAGGAGGCGGTTCAGTTCTGTGGTCGATAAATACTTGTCCTTAGCTACACGGCTCTGTATCCGGTCGATAATTTTTAAGGTCGTACTCACCCCAACATCGGAAGTAACCAAAACCTCTTCAAGGTTATCGAGTACATCATCATCTACAGTCGACTTACCGGCAACTGCTTTGGTGATCTTACTCAAAAAACCTTCTTTAGTTTTCTCTAATCCCTTGTCTAGAGCTTCCTGCGCTTCCGGAGCGGTTTCCTTTTTCTTGAAAAAATCGAATAAACCCATACGAATGTATAACTAAACAAAAAAAGCCCTCCCATTTAAAAGGGACGGCTTTAATATAATTAAATATTAAAATTATTTTTTAGATGCAGAAATAGCATCTTGAACGTGATCGTTGTGAACAATAACTTCTTTGAAAGAATAAGCACCTTTTGGTGATTTAGTCATTGTAATAACTTTTGAATATTCTTTTCCTTTTCCCGTTTTAAGGGTTGCAACTACCTTTTTTGCCATGATCTAAATAGATTGTATTTAGTTAAATACTAAATGTATTACTTAATTTCTTTATGTACAGTTACCTTTTTCAAAACTGGATTGAATTTTTTCAATTCTAATCTCTCAGTAGTGTTTTTACGGTTTTTAGTAGAGATATATCTAGACATACCAGGCATGCCACTAGTTTTATGCTCCGTACACTCTAGAATAACTTGTACTCTGTTACCTTTTTTTGCCATTTTATTAATCTTAAGGTCGATTCACATCAACCATTGTTATTTACAAATATCCTTTTTTCATGAAGCGATTAATCGCCTCAGTAATACCAATTTTATTAATGGTTTTGATAGCTGAAGTAGAAACTTTCAGTGTTATCCAACGATCCTCATCAGGAATATAAAATTTCTGAAGTTGTAAGTTGGGATAAAACTTACGCTTAGTTTTAACGTTTGAGTGAGAAACATTAAAACCTGTCATTGCCATTTTTCCGGTTAAATCACAAACTCTAGACATGCCTTTAAATATAGTGTGTTAATTGTTCTTTCTTAATTTTTTAAGAGTGTGCAAATATCAATAAAATATTTGTAATCATCAAGTAGGTATCTAAAATATTTTCAATTTATTTACAGCACGTTGCGAACTGTAGCTTAGATTCCTGTTGAGGACGCTCCCGGGGCGCAATATACAACATTTAAACGGATTAAACGACCACTGCCTCTTCCAAATCACCTAAAAGATTCTCAAATTGAAGGACATAACGCCTCGCCTCATTGATATAATGTACCAATTCCGGCTTTTCTTCCTTCCCCAGCTGTTGCAGCCAAAGCTGTTTATGTTCCTGCAAATGGTACAGGGTTGGGGTTACCCCATAAGCCTTATGTTTGGTTTTCAAAAGAGGATGTTCTGCCTCATGAAGGTCCAGTTCAGCAATCCCCGGAAGGGCAATAGATTTCATCATTGATACGATCGTGATGGGCAGCAGGACCTCATAAATCTCCCTGAGCAAAGTCCGCAGGTGCTGATGCTGAGCCTTATGGGTATCCAGGTTCCATTTTAATGAATCAGTACGGTAATGCTGGTTGGCCAGCTCGGCACGCCTCAGCGTTTCCGAAATCTGGTCGAATAGTTGTTTACTCATAGGTCAGTGGTTGAGGTTAAACTATAGACAATCTTAACCCTCATTTGGTTTAAAAAGAAAACCTGGAAATGACTTAAAACCTGCGATTAAAATTTTGTTAGCTTTTTAATAAAGGTATATTTGAGTTTTAGTTATTGACCTAAACCAAATCATGCAAATTAATTCTTTTGAAGAGTATCAGGAAACGTATAAATTAAGCGTTGAGCAGCCCGAACAATTCTGGGCCGGTATAGCAGACAAATTTTTGTGGAGAAAAAAATGGGACAAAGTCCTGTCCTGGAATTTCTCCGAGCCAAACATTAAATGGTTTGAAGGAGCCAGGTTAAACATTACAGAGAACTGCCTTGATCGTCACCTTGCTGAAAATGGAGATAAACCAGCGATTATCTGGGAGCCTAACGATCCTCAAAAAGATAGCATCACTTTAAGCTATAAAATTTTACATGAGCAGGTCTGCCGCTTTGCCAATGTATTAAAAAAGAACGGCGTTAAAAAAGGAGACCGCGTATGTATATATATGCCTATGGTTCCGGAACTTGCGGTAGCTGTTCTTGCCTGTGCCAGGATTGGTGCGGTCCATTCGGTAGTTTTTGGTGGTTTTTCTGCCAAATCTATTGCCGACAGGATCAATGATGCCGAATGTAAGGTAGTCATCACCGCTGATGGTGCCTTCAGAGGAAACAAACAAATTCAATTGAAAGAAGTGATTGACGATGCCCTGATCGGTTGTCCGACTGTAGAACGCGTCATCGTACTCACACATACCCGTACACCGGTATCCATGCTTAAAGGCCGCGACATCTGGTGGGAAGATGAAATCAAACTGGTAGATACCAACTGTCCGGCTGAAGAAATGGATGCCGAAGACCTGTTGTTTATATTATATACTTCGGGCTCAACCGGAAAACCTAAAGGAGTAGTACATACCATTGGCGGATATATGGTCTATGCAGGATATACTTTTTCCAATGTATTCAACTACCAGAAAGACGAAGTGTTTTTCTGTACCGCGGATATCGGCTGGATCACCGGACACTCTTATATTGTATACGGTCCGCTTTCACAGGGCGCAACGACCCTGATGTTCGAGGGAATTCCAACTTATCCGGATGCTTCCAGAATGTGGCAGGTGGTAGAAAAACATAAAGTAAACATATTATATACTGCGCCAACAGCGATCCGCTCCTTAATGAGCTTCGGACTGGAGCCTTTAAATGGCATCGACATGAGTTCGCTACGTGTCCTTGGATCTGTAGGTGAACCCATCAATGAAGAAGCATGGCATTGGTTCGATGAAAACATCGGAAAAAGCAAATGCCCGATCGTAGACACCTGGTGGCAGACAGAAACGGGTGGAATTATGATTTCCCCGATTGCCTATGTAACTCCAACCAAACCTAGTTTCGCTACCTTACCATTGCCAGGTATTCAACCGATCCTGGTAGATGAAAATGGAAAAGAAATCGAAGGAAACGGGGTAAACGGAAACCTTTGTATCAAGTTTCCATGGCCGGGAATGCTGCGCACCACTTACGGAGATCATGAGCGCTGTAAGCTGACCTATTTCTCTACTTATGAGAACCTTTACTTCACTGGTGATGGTTGCCTGAGAGATGAGGATGGTTATTACAGAATCACCGGAAGGGTGGATGATGTCATCAACGTATCCGGACACAGAATCGGTACTGCCGAAGTTGAAAATGCAATTAACATGCATGCCGGTGTAGTGGAAAGTGCCGTAGTAGGCTTCCCTCATGAAGTTAAAGGGCAGGGAATCTATGCTTTTGTGATCTTCCCGAACCACCATGAAGATGCTGACCTTACCCGTAAAGACATCCTTCAGACGGTAACCCGCGTGATCGGTGCCATTGCAAAACCGGATAAAATTCTTTTTGTAACCGGACTGCCTAAAACCCGTTCTGGTAAAATTATGAGAAGAATCCTAAGGAAAATCGCTGAAGGGGATATTGCCAACCTTGGAGATATTACCACTTTGCTGGATCCTGCAGTAGTAGAAGAAATCATAGAAAAATCTCAGAAATAAAATTTTTCAATATATTAAAGAAGCCCTCTGTTTAACAAACAGAGGGCTTCTTTAATATATATGGTTATGCTAAACTTTAACATATCCGTTACTCTTTTTTATTGCGTAGAAGAAACACTGAAATTGACCTTATCAGGATTCTTATTGAAATGCTCTTGATACCAATCCTTTAATAATTGTGTTTTAAACCGCTCATCACTATTTACTCCTCTGATCAGTGTTTTAGCTGCAGCTGTCCCGTCTACTCCATTTCTCGCTTCATAAAGCACATAATCAACCAAAGTATGGTCCTGTACCTTCGGACCTTTGAAAGACAACATCTTTCCATCTTTTCCAATGATAAAAGGAACCATTGTCGATTCTTTTAAGGCAGCAAAGAACTTTTTAGAAGCTTCATCCTGAACAAGGAAATAACTATTCTGACCAGCGTTCTTTTGATCATCAGCAGCCCATGCCGCCTGGTCTGTCCCGATAAAAAAATCTGCAAATACCACATCCGGATATTTGGAAAAGCGTTTTTTTAAGGCTGTATAATCTTCGTTCTTTTCTCCCGGAGGACGATTTGATTTGCTTGCCCATACATAGAAATAAACCGTCTTCCCTGCGTATAAGCTGGTAAAACTATGTTTCTTTCCTTCCTGGTCTGCCAGTTGGAATGAAGAAACATTCATTTCTGTATGGTTGTTGTATCCTTTCACTACGGTTTTTACCAGGCCTTTGATCACCATGGTACAGGAACTTTGGGACAGCGAAAGTAAAATAAGGGAGGCGTAAAATAATTTTTTCATATCAGTTTTTTTGGTTTTTATCGGTTGAAAATCAATAGGTCTCTTATTTACTAGATGAAAAGAACCGGGCAAAGGTTACAAGAAATCAAACAAAAATTTTCCAGACCTGTTATTATGGTATCTATTTATTGTTAAACATTAAAAAAACGGATCATGGATAAGTTAGAATTAAAAGGAAAATGGAATGAGATCAAGGGTAAAGTAAAACAAGCTTATGCGGATCTTACAGATGATGATTTGAAATATGAAGAGGGGAAAGATGATGAATTGTATGGAAAGTTGCAACAGAAAACAGGGAAGACCCGTGATGAACTGGTTACCTGGATCAAATCATTGTAATAATTGATCATAAAAAAACCTTGCTGCAAATTCGCAGCAAGGTTTTTTTCATTTAAGGCCATAAGCAGACCTGTGTGATCAGGTCTTAGTAACCAAATATCTGTTCTAATGTCAGTTTGTTTACTGTTCCAAATTTCTGCATGTCTTCCAGTTTCACTTTTTTCTCAGAAGCAACAATACAATAATTGTAAGGTTTATTCGCCACGTTATTCGTGTGGAAAGCTTTGATGTCAGTAAAGGTCAAAGGTTTCAGTTCATTGTATTCATCGATTCTTGAATCATGATCAATTCCCAGTTTTTTATTGGCAAAATAGCTGGCAATGATGCCATCTTTGGTGATCCTGTCGGTTTCGATCGAATTCATTGCATTGTACTTGGAAGCTTCAAATGATTTAGCCGACTCAGGAAGGTCAGTTAATAATTCATTCATTCCCTTTACTGCGTCATTCATCTTATCCGCCTGACTGCCCACATAAGCCACCATTGCATATTGTTTATCAGCCCTGTCTGGCGCAGAATAAACTGCAAAAGTAGAGTAGGCCAATGCTTTAGACTCCCTGATGGTCTGGAAAACGATAGAACCCATACCACCTCCAAAATAACTGTTGAAGAGGTTCACTTTACCGGCAAGAGCTGCTTCATATTTACCCGCATTTCTTACCCATCTGATTTCTGACTGCACCATATCATAATCAGCAAAATAAACCTGATTCGTTGCATTATTCGTATAAACGAATTTTTTTACCGGAGCTTCAGGTGTAAAGGTTGCAGGAAGTTTATGCAGTTTAGTGATGTTTGCAGTAAACTCAGTTAAATCCTTTGGACCATAATAAGTGATGGTATGCTCGAAGTTATTCACATTGTGCAGAATGGCCAGTAAATCTGCTGAAGTGATGTTGTTCACCTCATTATTCGTTAAGGTATAATTCGAAGGATTGCTGGCACCATATTGTGCGTAGCTCATTAATCCGTTCAGGATCATCGCTTTATTCAGTTTGTTGTTTTCTCTGGATTTGAGAATTCGGCTTTTCAGTCCGGCTAAAGCTTCTTCATTAGGCTTGCAGTTGGTTAAGATATGCTCAACCAGGGTAACCGCCTTATCGAAGTTTTCCTGTAATCCGCTGATATTGATGGTGGCTACTTCATTACTTACCGTGAAAGTATAGTTACAGGCAATGTTATAAAACTCCTTGCTGATCTCCTCAGCACTATATTTATCTGTAGCGAGGAATGCAAGGTATTGAGCCGCATAAGGCATCAGTTTATTGTTCCATGCGCCCATTTCAAAACGGTAGGTTAAGCGGAAGATGCTGTTTTCTTTGTTTTGTACTTCAATCACGTCAGCGATTCCTGCTTTACCGAAAGAAAGGTCTTTTTGATAATCCAGAAATTTAGGCGCAATCTCCGTGGAAGGCATTGCCAATAAGTTTTTTGCAAAAGGAGAAGTTTCTGTAGCGTTGGTCTTTACCGGGGTAATGGTTGGCTTCTCTACTTTAGCGATGCTCTTGTCTTCGCCTTTATGTTTATAAGTAACCACATAGTTGTCTTTGAAGAACTGATTGGCAAAATCGGTAACCTGTTTTTTGGTTAGTTTTGCCATTGCATCCTGTCCACCTAAAGATTTGTCCCATTTGTTGGCGCGGTTCAGGATAAACTCATTCGTTACCGCTTCTACACGGAAACCATTGTTATCAAAAGATTGTAATAAACTCAGCTTCTGATTGGCCACTGTAGCTTTAATGAGGCTTTCATCAAATTCTCCTTTTTTCAGGATGTTGATCTGGTCTAACAACAGTTGTTTGGCCTGATCTAAAGTCTGTCCTTGTTTAGGCTGAGCATTCAGCGTAAAGACGCCATAATCTTTCATCTGCTGATAGCCTGCACCTGCACGAAGCACTTTTTGCTGTTTGTTCAGGTTGATGTCAATCAAACCGGCTTTACCATTGGCAAGGATGCTGGAGATCAGGTCTAACAGCAAACTTTGGTTGCTGTTTTCTGCATATCCTCTGTAAGACAAACGAACGCTTTCCGCACTTGGACCATAAATATCCAGTTTCTGAATTTTTGTCAAAGGTTTTTCCGGAGCCGGGTTATACAACTCCACCGGTTTATTCTGCATGAAAGAGAAAGACTGATCTACTTTTTTGATCATTTCATCCGGGTTGAAATCTCCTGCCATAGCCAGGGCCATGTTGTTCGGAACATAATATTTATTGTAATATTTTCTGATTTCTACCAGAGAAGGGTTTTTAAGGTGCTCTACTGTCCCGATTGTGGTCTGCTGACCATAATTGTGGGTGGGGAACAACAGTTCTGCCGTTTTCTCTTCTACCTTCCAGGCATCCTCATCCAGTCCGCGGTTCTTTTCTTCATAAACAGCTTCCAGCTCTGTATGGAAAATACGGAAAATAGGATTGCGGAAACGTTCGGCCTGCAGAGCAAGAAATTTATCGGTCGCATTGGAAGGGAAATCTTCATTGTAAACCGTTTCTTCATACCAGGTATGGGCATTGGTAGACTGACCACCGATCGCTTTCATCATTTTATCGTACTCATTGGCAATAGAATAATTAGAAGCTTCGCCAGAAGTCTGATCGATCTGCGCATAGATTGCTTTACGTTTCGCCGGATCAGTAGTTTTATTGTACTGCTCATAAAGACCGTCAATTTTATCCAACAGCGGCTTTTCTTTTCCAAAATCCAAAGTCCCGAACTTATCTGTTCCTTTAAAAAGAAGGTGTTCCAGGTAATGGGCCAGTCCTGTTGCGCTGCGTGGATCTGTATTACTACCCGCTCTGACACTCATGCGGTATTCAACCTTTGGCTCCTTTGTATTTGGCGACAAGATCACTGTCAGCCCATTTTTCAAAGTATAAAAGCGTGATTTTGTCGGATCATTGGTCACATATTTATACGTATAACCACCCGAACTGGCCGTTTTCCATTGAAAGCCGGATTGAGCCATTATACTCGTTCCTGCAATCAGAAAACAGGCGAGCATTAATAATTTCTTCTTCATGTTTAATAAGTTATAATTCAAATATACTGGGGAATGTGCATTATTCCTGAACATTCTCTCGAAATCTTGTATTTTTACAGACATGACGAAACAAAATTCTAAACCTAATATTTTAGTGGTAAACGATGATGGAATCACGGCACCCGGGATTAAAAACCTGATTGATGTGATGAAGGAGCTGGGCAACGTTGTGGTTGTCGCCCCTGATGGCCCGCAGTCCGGAATGGGACATGCCATTACCATCGGAAAACCATTGCGTTTTGATCGCGTTGATCTTTACGAAGGCGTAGAAATGTACAAATGTTCCGGTACTCCGGTAGATTGCGTGAAGCTGGCCGTAAATAAGATTTTCAAAGGTAAAAAGCCTGATCTGTGTGTTTCCGGAATTAACCACGGACTGAACAACTCGATCAATGTGATCTATTCCGGAACGATGTCTGCTGCAGTTGAGGGCGCAATTGAAGGGATTCCTTCTATAGGCTTCTCTCTGGATGATTTTTCTGAAGGCGCAGATTTCAGCCATTGTAAAAAGTTCATTAAATCCATTTCCGAAGAAGTGTTGAAACATGGTTTGCCACAGGCAACCTTACTGAACGTCAACTTTCCAAGAGGAGCAGAGCTGAAAGGCATCAAAATATGCAGACAGGCAAATGCGAAATGGGCAGAAGAGTTTGACGAGCGTAAAGATCCGTATGAACGCCCTTATTACTGGTTAACAGGCGTGTTCCAGAACAATGATAAAGGAGAAGATACAGATGTATGGGCCCTGGAAAATGGTTTTGTATCTGTTGTTCCGGTACAGTTTGATCTGACCGCACACCATGCCATCCCAATTTTAAACTCCTGGACATTTGATGTTAAATAAGGTTAAAGATTCGGTATTTATAGGTCTGGGGATCGGAATTCTGATCCCTGGCATCCTTGGATGCATTGCCTGGTTCCTCATGCACCGTTATGCTTTCCTTGCGAAAGCAGACTTGTTGCTGATTGCCTGTATTGCCGCCAATGCCGGATTACTTCATTACTTTTTTAAATTGAATAAGGAGAACCTTGGAAGAGGCATCATCAGTGCTACTTTTTTATGGGCATTTGTATTCTTTTTCTATAAAATCAATCAATAATGAAATATTACTTAGTAGCGGGAGAGGCTTCCGGAGACCTGCATGGCGCGAACCTGATGAAAGCCATCAAAGCAGAAGATGAATCTGCGGATTTCCGTTATTATGGTGGTGACAAAATGCAGGCCGAAGGCGGTGTGTTAAAAAAGCACTATTCGGAAATGGCCTTTATGGGCTTCACTGAGGTCTTGCTCAACCTCCGTACGATCTTCAAAAACCTGAAAGCTTGTAAAGAGGATGTGCTTGATTACCGTCCTGATGTATTGATCCTGATTGATTTTCCTGGTTTTAACCTTAAAATTGCAGCGTTTGCAAAAGAACAAGGTCTGAAAGTATGTTATTATATTTCTCCTAAAGTATGGGCCTGGAACCAGAAAAGGGTGCTCAAAATCAAGCAGGTTGTAGATAAATTGTTCTGTATCCTGCCTTTTGAGGTCGACTTTTATAAAAGCTGGGGAATGGAAGTGGATTATGTGGGCAATCCGTTACTGGATGAAATCGCGCAATTTGTTCCTGATCCGGAGTTTAAAAACAAGTACCAGCTCCATAAAGATATTGTTGCTTTGCTGCCGGGAAGCAGGAAGCAGGAGATCGAACGCCTGTTGCCGGATATGCTAAGTGTAACTGCTGCTTTTCCTGAACAGCAGTTTGTGGTCGCGGCAGCACCAAGCTTCGAAGAAGCTTATTACCGCCAGTTTATCCATTCAGAAAATGTAACGCTTGTATTCGGTCAAACCTATCAGTTGCTCCATGTGGCAAAAGCTGCGGTGGTGGCCTCAGGGACTGCTACATTGGAAACAGCCTTATTTCATGTGCCACAGGTGGTGGTGTACAGGGGAGGGGCAATTTCTGTTTCCATTGCCAGAATGCTGGTCAAAATCCGCTTTATTTCTCTGGTAAACCTGATCATGGACCGGAAGGTAGTCACTGAGCTTATTCAGGAGGACTGTAATACTTTACAGATCAGCACGGAGCTAAAAAACATCCTGGAAGGAGCTGAACGCGGACAAATGTTGCAGGATTATGTCGAATTATCCGGTAAAATGGGAACCGCTGGTGCCTCGGAAAGAACGGCTAAGCTGATCATGCACTTCCTTAAAGGGGACCAGATGCCCTAACCACCTCCATCATATTTAGTTTCAGATATTGTTTGAAATTTAGGATTTATTCTTTAATATTGATTAGTAAAACGTATTAGTTCGAGCCTGATACTTTATTAAAACTATTAACCAACCTAAATATAACCGAATATGGACATCCTCAATTCCTTAATGAATTACTCTTGACCAAAGTGTAAAACGTATTAGCTTATGATTTTTTGATGATTTAGGACCTTTTATATTCAAGGGAGGGCCAAACTATGCGCAATCCAATTGGAGAGCCACATCAGAAAAAAAAGTAAACCAGCATGATTACCTTTTTTTTTTAACAATAGGTAAAACGTATTACTTATGCCCATAACTAACCCGAATATTCACCCTTAACCCAAAGCCGATGAATAAATAAACCAACCTAATCTTCTGATGCTAAATTGTTAAAACGGTTTAGTGTCATCAAATACCCATGGCTGCAAGGCATCCGCCATTATGAACCATTGATGCTGTAGCAGCAGGCATATCCCAATGCCTAATAAAATTACTAACCTAAAAACAACAAAATGAAAATTAAACACTTAGTTCTGGCAGGGCTTCCTATGCTCTGTCTAACGGGAATAGAGGCCTTCGCAGCCAACTCGGAGCGAATGAGCTCCGATGCCCATTCCCATGCTTCTTTTTTCTTTCAGGGGGTCTCACAAAAAATAACCATCAGCGGAACAGTGCTGGACGAAAACTCACAACCTGTACCGGGAGTGGGGATAAAAGCGTTGAAATCCAATAAATCAACCGTAACGGATGCAGCAGGTCGGTTCAGCATTGAAGTAGAAAGTGCTACCGAGCAACTTTCCTTTAGTTATATCGGTTATACGACACAAATACGTGCCGCAGGGTCGGGTGGCACACCTTTGAGCATCAAACTGGTCCCTGCTGAAGGCGTAAACCTGGATGATGTCGTGGTGGTAGGTTACGGAACAAGAAAAAAATCTGATGTAACCGGTGCGGTAGGATCTGTAAAAGAAGAACAACTCAAAGAACGTCCTGCGGCTTCCCTGAATCAGGCCTTGGCCGGACGTATTTCCGGAGTACAGGTAAATTCCAATTCAGGTCGGCCGGGTGGTCAGACCAATATCAGGATCCGTGGTTTCAGTTCCATCAAAACAACAAATAATCCTTTGTATGTAATTGACGGGGTAATTCTTCCTGTAGGGTCTCAAACCCAGAACAGCAATGCGATCGACTTCCTGAATCCTGGAGACATTGCCTCCGTGGAAGTGCTTAAAGATGCTTCTTCTGTTGCGATATATGGGGCCAGAGGGGCAAATGGAGTCATCCTCGTAACCACTAAAAAAGGTTCTTCTACGGGTAGCAGGATCAGCTATGATGCCGATTTCAGTGTACCAACAATAGGACCCAAAAGAGTGGAAATGCTCAATGCAAAAGAATTTCTTGAGGTAGAGAACCTGGCTTATGAAAATGCGAAGATCTATGACCCGGAAGGCTTTGCAAAAGGCACTTATGTGGATCCAAGAATTAAAAGAAAAACCTTGCCATTACTGTTCGATAGCGATGGAAATCCTTTATATGATACCGATTGGTTTAAAGAAGCGACCCAAAACAAGCTTTCCCAAAATCATCAGCTTGGATTTACCGGCGGTAATTCCGAGAGCAACTACGGCTTATTCCTGAACTACAGAGATGACAATGGTTTATTGAAGAACTCTTACCTGAAACGTTATTCCGGAAGATTTACCATGGATAGCCAGATGAAAAAATGGTTGAAAGTAGGTGGAAGCTTAAACTATACCAATCAAACTGAAAACCTGGTAGATATCGGAACAGGAGGATTAAACTCGGTAAGGATGATCACTGAAAGCTTTCCTTTTCTACCTGTGAGATATCCTAATGGTTCCTGGGCAGATAACCAGAATTACCCTGGTGCAGAAGGAGGATCAAATCCGGTTCACATCCTGACTGACCGTAAATACATTTTACAAACACAAAATACACTGGGAAATGCCTATGCCAATATTAACCTGGCCGAAGGTCTGGAATTCCGTAGTGTGATCGGTGCAAATATCGTTACCCGCGGACGTTCAGAATACAACGGACGTAGTTTATATGGAATCTCCTTTGACCAGAAAGGAACGACAACCTTAGACAACAACAGAGAAACATACTGGTCTTTCGAAAACTACCTGACCTATAATAAACGTTTTGCCAAAGACCATGCAGTTACCGGATTACTGGGCTTATCATGGCAAAAAACAAATATCTTTGGTTTCGCCGTTGGTGGTGAAAACTTCTCTACAGATTACCTGCAGTATAACAATTTAGGGTCGGCAACCAAACCGATTCCCGGAAGTTCCAGAGCAGAACGTTTTGCCTTTAACTCTTATTTCGGAAGGTTAAACTATAGCTTTAAGGACAAGTACCTGTTTACGGCGACCGGACGTATGGACGGTTCTTCTAAATTTGGAGAAAATAATAAATATGCCTTCTTCCCTTCAGCCGCAGTGGCCTGGAAAGTTTCAGAGGAAGATTTTATTAAAGGAAGCAGCACGATCTCGAACCTGAAACTCCGTGCCAGTTACGGGGTAACCGGTAACTCTGAAATTCCCAGCTATTCTTCATTAAATGTTTTGGGAACTGGTTTTGCCGCAATTATTAACAACATAAGGTTAGGAGGTGTCGGGATAAACAGACTGGCAAACCCGGATCTGAAATGGGAAAAGACCGGACAGTCTGATATTGGTCTGGAACTGGGCTTATTTAACAACAGGATCAGTATTGAAGCAGATGTATACTACCGTAAAACTACCGATATGTTATTGGATGCCCCGGTACCACTTTCCAGTGGATATAGTTTTATCACCAGAAACATCGGCAGCATGGAAAATAAAGGTCTGGAAATTGGCATCAATACTGTAAATATTACCACAGAAAACTTTACCTGGAATACGAGTTTCAATATCTCCATGAACAGAAATAAAGTGCTTTCACTGGCTACTCCGGCAGATATTTTTGGTGTAGGAAACCCTGGTTTTACCAATGAAACAGGAATTATACGCGTTGGGGAAGCCGTAGGTTCTTTCTGGGGCTTAACCCGCCTTGGTACCTGGAGTGAAAGCGAACGTGCAGAAGCTGCAAAATACAATTACAGAGGTAAAACGATATTACCGGGAGACATCAAATATCTTGATGTAAACGGGGACTATCAGATCAATGATGCAGACCGTATGATCATCGGAAATGGTAGCCCTAAAGCATGGGGATCATTTTCCAATACCTTTAAGTATAAAAATGTGGACCTGACAATAGAACTTCAGTACTCTGCAGGCAATGATGTGTTGAACATGACCAAACACTCTGCTGAAGACCGTGTTGGATTGGCCAATAGCTATAGCTCAGTACTTAACGCATGGACTCCTCAAAATCAGAATACCCCAATTGCAGCAATCCGAGATACCAGAGCCGGTTATGTAACCAATGTGGATACCAGATGGGTGGAAGACGGTTCATTTATCCGTGGCAGAAACCTGTTACTGGGATACACCTTCCCTGCAAGTGTCGTACAAAAACTGAAATTGAGCAGGCTGAGGGTGTACTCAAGCGTACAGAACTTCTTCCTGGCTACTAAATTCTCCGGAAATGATCCCGAGGTAACCACCTATTCCAATGCTTTTGCACAGGGACAAACCTTTTTCGATTATCCGAAGCCAACAACTTATATGGTGGGCTTAAATATTGGTTTATAGTTTAACAGTTGTCTATAACAATTAAATATATCATGAAATTAAATATAAAATATACAGGTAAAATCCTGCTCATTGCGCTGGTCGCACTTGGAACAGGATGTAAAAAATTCTTAGCAGAGCAAGATCCTTCAAATTTATCTCCTGATACTTATTATACCATTCCTGAACACGGGGAAGCTGGTGTTGCAGCTGCTTATGCACAAACACGTTTTATTGGAAATGGTGCCGGTATTTTTGTAGCGAACTTCTCTATGCTGGAAATGGTTACCGGAACAGCAAGGACAGAGACAGGTCAGAATTCAGACTTGAATAACCTGCTTGGTTTATCTTTTAATGGGGAAAATTTGCTCGTTAGAAACTGGTGGGCCGGTTTGTATAATGTGATCGCCCAGACCAATCAGGTAACCGATAAAGTTCCGGGAATCAGTCCTATGGATGAAACCAGAAAAGCTCAGATTATCGGAGAAGCTAAGTTTCTAAGGGCATGGGCCTATTTTTATCTTGTAAGGCTATACGGAGATGTACCATTGGTGACGGTTCCTCAAACCATTAATTCCCCTGATTTTTATCCTACAAGAACAAGTACTGAACTCATTTACAAACAAATTGTAGATGATTTGACTGCTGCCGAAGCCGCCGGATTGCCTTGGAAAGTTACAAGTGGAACGGCGAGCAAAGGTGCTGTGAAATCTTTACTGGCTAAAGTATACCTGACAATGGCAGGGCAGCCATTAAATAAAGGCGCGGCGTATTATAAGCTTGCTGCAGATAAATCGCTTGAAGTAATCAATAACGGAAGTTTCAAGCTCTTCGATTCTTACGGAGATTTACATAATATAAAGAAGGAAAATGATGTTGAGCATATTTTTGAAATTCAGTACCTGGCAACTGTTGCTGCAAACCCAATGCAACAATTGCTATTGCCAAATTTTAAAGATGTTTCTGCTTACAGTGATGAGGTTGGAAGCACCGTTCCGACTACCGAGTTCTATGAGTCTTTTGAACCTGGAGATTTAAGGACCAAAGATAGAGAAGGCTTCTTCTATACTTCTTATTACACAGGTGGAAATGGTGCATTGAAGCAATTAAATGCACCCTATATTTATAAGCATTTTGATTCCCTTGCCCATGGAACATTTGAGGTAAAAGGAACTACACAGAGTGATTTAAACTGGCCTCAAATCCGTTATGCAGAAGTGCTGCTCATTTACGCCGAGGCACAGAACCGTGCCGATGGTGCACCAAATGCTGAGGCCTATGCTGCGGTGAATAAGATCCGTAAACGAGCCTTGTTAACAGAACTCTCCGGTCTTGGACAGACTGCATTTGAGGAGGCCGTATGGCGTGAGCGCTGGCATGAGCTATGCTATGAGGGAATCACCTGGTTTGATATGGTCCGCTTAAGAAAAGTGTACAATGTGAAGACTCAGGGCTTCGACAATTTTGTAGGACATAAATTCCCTGCCAGTCAGGCAACCGTACTGGCGGAAAAACACCTGTTGTTCCCGCTGCCAACGGTAGAGGTTAAAAACAATCCAAACCTAAGACCTCAGAATCCTGGGTATTAGGTATAATCTCAATCTTAAAAATCCAGCCGGAATATATTCCGGCTGGATTTTTTTTATTAACTCATGATCAGTTTGTTCTTTATGGCGAAATCATACAGGGCAACTGTAGAATCCCCGATCTCCAATTTCCGCATGATGTTCTTTCTATGGGTATGGATGGTGAATTCAGAAAGGTATAACCGCTCCGCAATCTCCCGGGTCCTCATATTCTGACAAACCAGCCGGATGATCTCCACTTCACGTTTTGTAAGCTTATGCTTTTTCAGGAAATCATCAAAATAAGAAAACGAAGCCGCATCAGTTTTATCTTCTTCCAAAACAGGAAAATAAGGCTTGCCTTCTAATACTTTCAAAATAATACCGGAAAGCTGTTCCAGCTTATCTGATTTGATCACATATCCGCTCGCTCCCTTTAGCCGGCAGTCTTTCACCAGTTCGGGCGAATTGTAATTGGTCATGATGATGATCTTTGCCTTTAGGCTTTTGCTCTTCAATTCATCCAGTGTTTTCAATCCGTCCAGACCAGGCATATTCAGGTCAAGCAGGATCAGATCAGCATGTTGAAGCGATTCGGATCGCAAAAGGGCCAGTCCATTGGTTACACTGTCAATGATATTAAAACGTTCATCTTTGCTGAGATAGGCTTGTATGCCTTCCAGGATTGCTGGATGGTCATCTGCAAGTACAATTGAGATCTTCATAGGGAATGAATAAGCGTTAGTTACTCCCTAAATTACTTAATTGATCCTTATTGTGGTAATAAACTGTTCTTCTTTTTTACGTCTTCCAGCATCTGGTCCAGAACAGCACGGTCAAGTACGGCTCCTTTTACTACAACCGCATGGATTTTTTGTGTAGCACTGATGTTTTTTAAAGGATTTTCATTCAGTAATAACAAGTCTGCTTTCTTTCCGGCGGTCAGGCTTCCATAGGCTTTCTTATTCAGGAAAGCAGGAGAATTTACCACTGAGGCTTGTAATGCCTGAAGAGGAGTAAGGCCATATTTAACCAGTAGTTCCAGTTCTTTATGTAAACCAATCCCTGGGTAAGCATAGGAATTCAGGTAACCTGCATCTGTTCCTGCCATTATTTTTACGCCCGCTTTTTGCAGAAGCGGCAAGGTCTTTACTGTTTTCTCAAAAAGCTGATGCCTGAATTCAATCGCTTCCGCATCGTCCTGTTCTACTCTTTTTACCCGCCCTTCATAGGTTTTCTGTAAGCCTTTTCCAATATATTGAAGATAAGCATCGTTCTTGTGGTTATCTTTTTCGAAATAGGCCAGGATATAATTCAGGGATAGGGTAGGTGTTACGTACATGCCATGTTTAGCCATGTTCCTGTAAGTGGACAAGGCTGCGTTTTCTTCAAAAGTATCCATCACCTTTTGGTTGAATGCCCTGCCTTTTAAGGTTCCTGCGGCTACAGCTGCTGAAATCTCTTTTTCTACTTTAGAACCCGCTTTAAGTGCATATCCAAGATGCTCTACCGAGCTTAAACCTGCCGCCGCAATCTGTTCCATGGTCAGGGAATTGGGAATGTGTGCAGACACCTGATATCCGCGTTTACGGGCCATTCTGATGCTCTCTAAAAAGAGATCCGGGCTAAGTGTATTGTCTGTAATCTTCACAAAATCCACTTTCATTTTTTGTAAGGAATCCAAGGCAAGTTTGATCTCCTGTGTATTGCCAACCTCTATGTCTCCCTTCCAGACCGATTTATAACCTTCCAGTTTCGGACCGGAAGTCAGGATGGTAGGACCCTGGAGTTTTCCTGCTGCAATTTCTTCCCTCCATTGCAGCACACTCGGACTGATATCAGCTGCGGCATCGCGGACGGTGGTAATTCCATAAGCAAGGTATAAAGGAAGTAAGTTCTTGTTTTCTTCGATGAGTTCCTCACCTCCACCAAAATGCATGTGCATGTCCCACAGACCCGGAATTACATATTTGCCCTGAGCATCCAGTGTTTTTGTAGCGTTGTACTTGCTGCGCTGGCTTTCAGGAAATACGTCAATGATCATCCCGTCCTTAATGGCGATCACTTGTTTTGAACTGGTCTTTCCTGTTTTTATGTCAATAATTGTGGCCGACTTGATCAAAAGATCTGCTGCTTTATTTTGAGCAAAGCTGAGCTGACCGAAAATGATACCAAGCAATAAAAATGTGATTCTTTTCATTTATCAGGTGTTGTTATTTTTTATAGATTATTTTTTTGAACCTGCATTTTCTAAAATGCTGACGATCTCTTTGAAGTTTTTCTGACGTGCATGGGTTAAAGAAGTAACACCATCTTTATCCGCGATATTGATGTCACATCCGGCATCTACCAGCATCTTTACAATTTGCACCTGTTTGCTGTTGCCATCTGCTAAAATAACAGCTTCCAGTAAGGCAGTCCAGCCTAATCTGTTCACATGATCTATCGGAAAGGTCTTATCTTTCAATAATTCTGCAACAACGGCCACATGGCCTTTTTCACATGCAGGAATAAGTGCTGTGCCATTATAACGGTTAAATACCTTATAGTCTGCGCCCGCTTTTAGGCAAAGTTTAACAATGTCCAGGTATCCTGAAGCTCCGGCATAAAGAAATGGGCTGTTTAACATTTTATCCTGAGCATTTACACTGGCTCCGGCATCAATCAGGAGTTTAGCCATTTCCAGATGATTTAAGTAGGTTGCGGCCATCAGTGGCGTTTCCCCTTTTTCATTGCGTACTTCCAGGTCTTTATGACCGGAAATCCAAACCTTAAGCTTGCCGGGATTTTGCTCCGCCAGGATAGCGAAGACTCCTTGATTTGTCGGTTCCATAGTTTTTTCTTGTGAACATGCGGTAAATGTACATAAGCCGGAGATCAGCAATGTCATTAAATAAGTCATGCGGTAATTCATGATACAAAAGTATATTTCCTTAAAACATAAGGGTAGGACTGTTTAGCACATCAAGGGTACTAATTATTCATTTTTCGGAATTCCTGCGGACTGGCACTGGTATATTTCCTGAAAAAGCGAGAAAAATAGGAGGTGTCATTGAAACCCAGTGTATAGGCAATCTCTTTAATGTCGAGCTTGGTGAGGGTCAGCATTCTTTTTGCTTCGAGTAAAATTCTTTCCCTGATGTAATCGCCAGCTGTAATCCCGGATTTCTTTCTGCAAACCTGATTCAGATAATTGGCTGTGACGCTCATCTCATTCGCATAAAAAGAAACTTCACTATGTGTGGCATAATGTGTTTCTAAAAGGGCCAGAAAACTATGGATAATGCGGTGGTCCGGAGTAAATTCCTGAACTTCAAAGTTTTCACTATACCACCTTTTAATCAATAACAAGACCACCTGTAAACGGGATTGAAGGATTTCTATGTATAGTTCTGGCATGGTATTTACCTCCTGTTCCATTTTTGCAAGTTCCTGAACCAATTCCAGGTACTGCTCATCGTTCAGAGGAAGAAAAGGAGAAGCGGCTAAATTAAAATATGGAAAACGCTGACTTCCGGGTAATAAAAATTTAAGTGAAAACATCAGTTGGTATCCTGAAGTATCTTTTGAAAGCTCCCATTGATGGGCCTGTCCGGGAGCAAGGAAAAAGATCATTTTATCCTTTACTTCATGTGCTTTAAAATCTATAGTATGTATACCATTTCCCTTTTCAATCAGTAAGATCATATAAAAATCATGCTTATGGGCATGAGGGATGGATGGCATATTGATCGGCTGATGGTGAAGTATCTTAAAGTCTTCCTTTGTGTAAGGAAGATTGAAGATTTGTTCAATGCCGACAGTAGGTAAAAGCATTCTTAAGGGATAGTAAATTGTTTTATCTATTTTAAATATAAGAAATAATTGTACTAGCTAAAGCCTTGTGATGAAAAGTATTTCGCCTGTCTTTTAAGCAGTTCTTTCTTACTTTCTGGAAATGAGGCTTTTGGGTTCTTTTTCCAATACTCAAAACCTTGTTCCAACACCCCAATTTAGTCAGGGGTTCGAGAAGAGTCTGTTCCAGACTGCTAATAATTAATGCTCTTGGTTTCATTAGGGTAAAACTTTAAATCCTTCAGGCAGACTGATCATGCCTTGAAGATAGGAAAAACTTTAAACGGTGGCTGCTAAATAAGATTTAACTGGTATTATCGTCTGTACTAACGCCGTACACCGGCTTCAGTTGCTCCTTATTTGCTGCTTTCTTGCGAGGAGGTTGGTAGGGCCCTGTAGGGCTTAGAGCCCTGCCAAGCCCTATTGTTGTAGGATGAAAATTAATTCTAAATTAGAAGTAAATGAAGCCAGTATACGGCTAGTGTATTGACTTTAATAAAATTTATTACTTATATTAGTACTGTTGAGTATAAGCTTGTTAACTATTATGATTAAACAATTAACCCATTAAATATGGCAAAAGCAGCAAATGGACCACTAGGGTCCTTAAACGGAAAAATAAACAACCTGGTTTTTTACATGCTAAAGGGACAGCATATCTGCCGTACCATTGGTGATCCGGGCAAACCAAGCATCAATCAGCTGGCCAACCGCCAGGAGATGTCAGTAACGATGCGTATGGTGTCGTCCATCAGAGAATTTATCAGTGTCAGTTTTGACCTGGAAGCTCAGGGAACGGTTAAAAACGCGCATAACCTGGCTACTTCTTATATTAAAAAGAAGGCTTTAAAGGGGCAGTACCCTAATCTTTCTGTGGATTACAGTAAGGTGGAGCTGAGTCATGGTACTTTAGCAGGTGCTACGGACCTGAAACTCGAAAAAAGAGAAAAAGGAGTGCAGATCAGTTGGAATACGAAGGGACGTTATGATGATATTGTCATGATTTTGCTTTATCATCCTTTAAAGAGAACAGCTACTTCGCGCATTAATGCCAGCAGGAGAGATGCAGGAACCTGCTTTATTGAATTGGATCACGATGGGTTTCTGGATGAGCCGATAGAAGCTTATATCTGCTTCAGAGCTGCAGATGGTAAGGAAATTTCAGACAGTGTCTATTTAGGAAACCTGAACGGAGCAGCAAAAACTGAGGAAGAGATCAGTCAGAAAAAGAAATACGAGGAAGTAAAACAGCGTTTCTCTATTGTTGAAGCGGATTATTTAGGGCAAATGCAGGGCAATAGGGGGAACCCCGTCGATAGCAAAGCTTTCCGAACCCTGGAAAAAGAATATCAGGTATTGAAGAATAAACTGGAACATTTACCAGGGAAGCCAGGATAATTGCCGATGAACATATAACTTCTTCCAAAAGAAATCTATCTTAGTTCAAGATAGGGCGGAATTTGTATGCCCTTTTTTGTAGGGCTGGGGAAAGCCTGGATATATTAATATTGAAAGTTAATGAGCAAAATATTTTTTACTTCCGACCATCATTTCGGACATACCAACATTATCAGGTTCAGCAACCGGCCATTTCAAAATGTGGAAGAGATGAATGAGGTCATGATTGCCAGATGGAATGAAAAAATCGGCCCGACTGATGAGGTTTATCATCTTGGTGATTTCGGAATTGCCACACCAGAAGATTTTCAACAGATCGTAAACAGGCTAAATGGCATCATTTACCTCATTGTCGGAAATCACGAAGGTTCGGCTTTAGGGAACCGGAAAAGATTTAAATGGATAAAAGAATACCATGAAATTAAAATTAAGGATGATGAACGTGAGAACGGGGTTCAAAGAATCGTTCTTTTTCATTATGCAATGAGGGTATGGAGAGGGGATTCAAGAGGGACATGGCATTTATATGGACACTCGCATGGAAATCTGCCAGACCTGGCCCATCGGCTTTCATTTGATATTGGGGTAGATGCCCACGACTTTTACCCTTTGTCGTATGATGAAGTTAAAGCAATTATGAAGGCGAAAAGCTGGACCCGGTCTTTTGAGGATGAAGAAGCTTGACATCAAGGTCTTATATGAACAGCCAATTGAAATCAGGATAGAATTCCCGCTTTCGATACTGTATGGATATAATGGGCCTTCAGATTTGGATATAACCTGGGATGATCATATCATGTACCTGATTAATGAGGCTTTGGATAAGGCCGGAGCATATAGGAAACATTCAACACTGGAAGAATACCCTGTTGCAGGGAAAAATGATGAAATTCTAAGTTATCAGCTAACATTGATCGTTCAGCCGCCAGGATTGAATTTATATGGTATTGTGGAAGATTTAACGCAGGAGGACTTTCAGAAAGGCTTGTGTATTAAGCTGAAGTCTGAGTATCGTGGCTTTGAAGTCATATATGCAGATCCTTTTGCATTGATATAGCATTTCCGTGGTATCAGCATAAGTAAATACTTGACTTATTTCGTGATTTCAACAAACTTAGGGTTTGTCCATAAGTTTTCCAGTTCGAAATATTGCTTCGCATCTTGTTTTAAGGCTGGCTCTAAATCAAAGGTTAATTTTAAATACGTGATGCTCTCATCAGTTTCATTTTGTAAATTCTTAATGATTCCTATTTGATAATAATTCCAGGAAAATTCCTGTAGTGCATTAAGTTTTTTGAAGGTTTGAATAGCGGCATCAAAATCTCCCAGGTCTTTCAAATAAAGACCTTTACAATAATTAAGCTGGTATGTTGCTTTCCGGGGGAGTTCGTTCTCAAACTTGTCAAATTGATCAAGGGCTTTTTCTTTGCTGAGTGAGCCAAATGTATTTAACAGCAGTTTTATTGCGATGTTTTCCTGATAGAATTCTGAAAATAGATTTTTTATAGAAATTAGGGCATTGTCAATGTTGTTTGTTTTTAGGTAGTATTGAGTGATATAGATTAAGGCATTTGGATTCATGGTATTCACCCGTAAACAGGCCTTTACAGAATCTATAAAGTCCTCCTCATTCGTTGCTGATAACATTGCAAACCGGGTATCCATTCTGTTTTCAAGAATCAGGATGTTATCTGGTTCTATTTCTAATGCCTTTTCATGAAAATACAATGCCTTTTCGTGATCCTGAAGCTCATCATATATTGCTCCTTTATTGGCGTACGCAAGAACTGCCTGATCATCAAGTTCTATTGCTTTATCAAGAAGTTCAAGAGCGTTGTCAAAGTTCTTTTGCTCGATTTGATAGGCGGCATAACCAATATATCTGTCAACTTGTTCTTTATCTACTTTACCTTTTTGGTGTTCAGGGTTTGGTATGATATCAACTTTCAATATTTTACCTGAAGTTAGTTCAGTTTGAAAATCCTCAACCATCTCAGCGGTTGCTTCTTTCATTCTTTCTATTATGATGTTACTTTGTTTTTCATCAAGCCCTTCACATAATAGTTTCTTTTTTACAACAGACAGATCCTGTTTGTTCTCGAAATAAAATGTTTGGGCCAGAGCCGTAATTTCAATTTGATATTGCTTCGAGTTGAAAAGATCCTCTGCGATTGCCTTTTTCCTGGCTTTTAGAAAGTCAAAAAGTCCCATTTTTTATGATTTGCGTTAATACCGCAATATAGATAACTTTTTACCAATTTAAGGCAATGATCGCCCCAGATAAGACTGACATGGATCATGATCGGAGGCATCAGGATCGTCTATTTCAATATTTATTTGCATTCCACAAACTAATTGCTATTTTTGCCACCCACAAGCCACGAGGGGGATTAGCTCAGCTGGCTAGAGCGCTTGCCTGGCAGGCAAGAGGTCAGCGGTTCGACTCCGCTATTCTCCACCCTGATGAAGCCTTTAGATTGAGTTCTAAGGGCTTTTTTTGTTGATTGGGTTTCTTGTTCTGCAATTAAACTTCATGAAACGAGTTTAGAATGTGCATGAAACCGCACGCACGCAAGGTGTCTAACCATAATCATTATGGTGACTATTGAGATTTTCCGGGCTATCGCATACAATGATTAAGTGATGAGCTTTCAGGATATAACAAAAATTAAATATATTGAACGTTAAGGCCACGAATAGCGAATTAATGATTGACACATGAAAAAATATCTTATCATAATACTCAGCGCTATATTATTGATATTTAATGTGAAAAGTGTTGCACAGGAAATGACTCAGTTTAAAAAAGAAATTCAGGGAAATACGGTTCAATTGGTGGTGAATAGAAAAGGTAATACTACCATTTTCGAAACACAGCTGCTAAATTCAAAAAAGACTCCCTTGATCCTGAACAGGTTCGAAAGTAACTCGGATTTACTTGCTGATAAAAATAAATATCAGTTTTTTAATGTGATCGACTTTAATATTAAAGGTCATTTTCTGTACATTTTTTACAATGATTTCGGGAAGATATTTATGGATAGGTATGTTCTTGGTGAAAATGCCCCCTCTACGCAAAAAAGAATTTTAATCGGGAATCACCAGATCTTAAGTTATGAGAATGGCGGAGATATGGAGTCCTGTTTTCAGGCAAAATGGATTGATCACCAATTGTACTTTCATATCGATGCAAAACAAACCTATGGCGGCCGGTTAAATGAGCTGTTTGTTTTTTCAGAACCTCAGATGAAAATAGATAAAGTGTCTTTTCCGAAACCTTCAAAAATTGTACCCGGTAATGGCTTTTTTAACACCTTAGATATAGACGCAAATGCGGAAAAAGTGCAAAAAGAAATGTTCCGCTTATTAGTGGAGAACAAAATAACAGCTCCTAAAGGCAGCTTTTTGTTTTTAGGCTATCTGGAACATCCCTTTTTGCATCGTGTTTATAAGAAACATAAAGTCAGGGATGTAGAAGATCTGTATCTGTTTTACAAAACCGAAACTGCTGAGGTAAAAATAATTCGTTATGACAATAATGAAAACCTATGGATTCTGGAGTAGACGAATAAACCTTATTTTATCTTTTTCAAGAGGCTTGATTTTTACATCCACAGGAATGCCAGTGTTATCTATCGGATGTTCAGGTAAACGTTTAGATCTGGAAATCGCAATGGATAAGCTGTAATCATCGCAGGGGATATCAAAATATTGAACATTTGCATAGTCAAGGCTACCTCCGGAATTTTCACCAAACAGGGTTACCTTCTTGCTCTGCCTGGCCATCAATAAAAAGGATTCTGCGGAACTTAAAGTTCCTTTATCCACTAGGATCGCGATTTTCTTAGGGTACGCATTTACGCTGTCCAATGTGATGCTGAATAGATCCTTCCCAGAAGGATTCACAAACTGACCCGGATTCTTCTGCATTAAAGAAATGATGGACATGAGGATGTTCCGCTGTGGAGCAGCTGCATTCAAGCCCTTTAAGTTCTTTTCTAAAATGGCAATATTGTCTTCAGACGACCAATATTCATCAGGTTTACTTAAGATTGGCTGGGTATACAAATAAGGAATCAAGGATTGAAAAGTATAATCTGTTCCTCCGCCATTTCCCCGCAGGTCTATAATCCAATAAGGACTTTTCTTCAATGATACCTCCTGAGTTTTTAATAAACTGTCAATGATCTTTTTTTCAGACCATTCAAAGGAGGGAAGCCTCAATAGTATTGAGGCCTCATCTAATGCTTTAATTTCTGTCTGACTGCTCAATACCTCAGCAACGGTTTCCTTTTTTACAGAGAAATGAGCGTTGATCTGTTTTACTTTTTCCGGATTTGCTTTCCTGTAATCCCCATTGAGCTGCACTTTCAGGTGCTGGTCCCGGAAATAGTTGGTCCATGTTTTTAAGAGGATAAAACAAGAATCTGTTGCTTTTACTCCGGCAGCTTTTTCTCTCAGCTCCTTTGTAAAAAGATCAAACTTAACCTGGTTTTCCGGGTTAACCTTTGCCTGGTAGCCAGAATAATTCTTACTCACCTTCGAAGTCATGTAATCAAAATTCAACAGACAATTACAGTTTTGTGCAAGCAGGTTTATTGAACTTGTAATTAGAAATAGCGTAAGTAGATTTTTCATGAACATTTGATGTGATCGAAGTACAAGATGACTTTTTTTATAAATAGTTGCATCATTTTAGGTAAGAAAAAGTAGTTTGCCTTTCTTTGCCTTCAACTGATATGAAAAGAAAAATTATTTGCGCAATACTTGTCGCCCTGAGCTTACAAAGCTGTCAGAATACCCCTAAAATAAAGGAAGAAAATAAAAGTGCGCAGCAAGCCTCAACAGCTGTGATCAGCCATTATGTAACCAATAACTTTCCTCATGATACCTCTTTGTTTACTGAAGGACTTTTCTTTCACCAGGGCAAGCTGTTTGAAAGTACCGGATCTCCGCTTGATATGCCCAGTACCCGCTCTTTGATCGGAATTCAGAATCTGAAGACAGGTAAACTGGATATTAAAATAGAATTAGACAGGTCAAAATACTTTGGAGAGGGTAGCGTAATCCTGAAAGATAAACTTTATCAGCTCAGTTATAAAACCCAGGTCGGATTTATCTATGACGCCACCACCTTCAAAAAACTCAGGGAATTTAAATACGCTAACGCTGAAGGATGGGGCTTAACCACAGACAGTGTTTCTTTAATCATGAGTGATGGTACCAACAAATTAACTTTTCTTGATCCGAATAGCCTGATGCCTGTAAAAACACTGGAGGTCACAGAAAATGGGCAGGCGCTGGATAAACTCAATGAACTGGAATTTATTAATGGATTCATTTATGCCAATGTCTGGGGCACCAACGATATTGTTAAAATTGATCCGGCTACTGCTAAGGTGATTGGCAAGCTGAACTTTAATACCTTAGCGCTTACCGAGAAAAACAACAATCCTGAAGCATTAGAGATGAATGGGATTGCTTACGATGCAGCTTCAGATAAAATGTATGTAACCGGTAAACTCTGGGCCAATATCTACGAGATTGACCTTAACAAATAAAACAACCCTATGAAAATCTATATTCCATTGTGTCTTCTTTTTGTGCTTTCGGGACTAAGCTCATTTAAACTGAAAAAGCCGGAAGAAACAAAAGACTTTAAAAGGTTTTATGATCAATACAAAGTTCAGGGTTCCTTCATTCTCTATGATCAGAAGAATGATAAATATACCTGTTACAACCAGGAACAGGCAAGCACTCCATTCACACCAGCTTCTACTTTTAAGATCTGTAACTCCCTGATTTCACTGGAAACAGCTGCGGTAGCAGATGAAAATGTAGTTTCCAAATGGGATGGGAAAGAAAGACCCATGCCGGCATGGAATGCCGATACCGATATGAAGAACGCTTTCAAAAATTCAACAGTCTGGTTTTATCAGGAACTGGCGAGAAAGGTGGGTGAGGAAAAAATGAAGTTCTGGCTGGAAAAGCTGAATTATGGTAATGCAGATATATCAGGAGGAATAGATGGTTTCTGGCTTCGTGGTGGTTTGAGAATCACGCCGGCTGCCCAGATTGAATTTCTAAGGAAATTACAACAGAACAAACTCCCTCTTTCTTCCCGTTCTATGGATATCGTAAAGAAGATGATGATGGTTAAGGATAGCGCAGGAGTGGTGCTCAGGGCTAAAACAGGCTCCGGAAAACAGGATAATCTGACCATTGGATGGTATGTAGGCTATGTGACCACCAAAGACAATGTATACTATTTTTCAAATTGCATACAGACTGAAAACAGAGGGGCTGATTTCGCAAATGCACGTCAGGATATTGCTTATCATATTCTTGAGGAGTTGAACATCCTGAAGAAATAAAACAGGCTTCGGAAATGAGCCGCAGTAAGAATAAGGAGTGTTCAGAATTCCAGAAGAACAGCCTGCGGAAATACACAGGTTAGAAATTTAGTTTTTCCTGCACACTGTTTCCTTTTTACCTCACAGACAATATACATATCAATTTTATTAATTAAATAATAGTTTACTAAATACTACATCAATTGGAATAATTATTGGAGGAGGCTATGTCGAACCTAAAACTGTAATCATCTCTATAACAGGTACTATGGAAAACAATCTTATTAAAGAAATCAATATAGGAGACAAGTCTATATTATACTTTAGCTCCTTCACCCTTCAACAACAATTTAACGCACACCATTACTTTGAACTCCGGTTTAAACACGATCAAATGGGAGCTCCCGGACTCATTAGTCTGGACGATAGCCGTGATTTTGTGGGCCAGACATTAACCGCAACATTTGGCTATACTGCTGATAAGACACAAAAGTTCTCCGGAATGGTGACTAATGTTGAACTGACCCAAAGCAACGGTTATCATGGAGTCCTGATCGTAAGTGGTTATAGTCCGACTATTCTGATCGACAGGGGGCCGGATCTGGGATCTTACCTGGATAAAGACCTGAATACGATCGTAAAATTAGCCACAAAGGATACACCGGAGAATGACCTCAGGATCGTCACTAAAGCCGACAGAGCCAACCCTATTGACTATGTCATCCAATATAGGGAAAGTGATTTCGATTTCTTAAATCGCCTGAGCGGAGAATATCATGAATGGTTTTACTACGATGGGGAGAATCTCAATTTTGGGAAACCGGATGATCAGAAAGAAATCAGCCTGTTTTATGGAAGGGATATACAGATGTTGCAGTATGCGATGGGAGTTGCCCCTATAAAGAACAAACGATTTGCTTATAATCCAAAGCAGGATCAGATGCTGGAGAGTGAAAGTACCGGAAAGGCAGAGGGCAGACCGGATCTGATTCATGCCGTGAATGCTTCCAACACCATGTATAGTAAAACCTTCAACCAACCCTCTACTATTCGGGTGGATAATGGGAGCGATATTAAATCGCATGTGGAGAATGAAGAAAAAGCGAACATCAGCAAGCTGTTGAAAATCAATGCCCAGGGAGATAATCCGGAAATTGGTATTGGAGTGATTGCAGATATCAGTATGAGTCTGAAAGAGGATCTGGGCTTTAACAGTCAGAGTTTAGGTAAGTTTCTGATCACTTCTGTACAGCATTTCATTGATGATCGCGGACATTATAACAATTCTTTTGAAGGGATTGTATCGACTACAGAGCGGATTTCTTTTAAAAACTTTGAAAGACCAAGTCCGGATATGCAGCTGGCGGATGTAGTGGACAACAATGATCCACAGGGACAGGGACGTATTAAGGTCAAATTCAAATGGCAATGTCAGACAAATGACCATACGGAATGGCTGAGGGTAGTCACCCCGGATGCAGGAAGCAGTGATAAAGTGAATAAAAACAGGGGCTTTGTATTCGTTCCGGAAAAAGGTGATCAGGTATTGGTTGGCTTCGAAGAAGGAAATATTGCCAGACCTATCGTGATGGGCAGTGTTTTTCATGGAAAGATTGCTACGGGTGGCGGACAAACGAACAAGACAAAATCACTAACCACCAGAAGCGGAAATACCGTAATACTGAACGATAGTGATGGCAGTATTAATGTAAAAGATCCGAGTGGAAATGTCATTACCATGAACGGAGACGGAACAGTAACGATCTCTGCGCCAAATACCATAAACCTGGTATCAAAAGACATTAACATCAGTGCAGGGAATAGCATTAATCTCGTTTCAAGCCCGGCACAGGAAGGTGGTGGTGAAGGTACCATCAGCATTACTGCAAAAAAATCGATTGCCACGACCGCTCAGGATGAAGGCATTACCACAAACGCTAAAAAAGACATCACTTTTACCAGCGAAACGGAGAACATCAAACTGACTGCGACTGCAAAAGATGTCACGATTGATGCAGCAGTAGGGATGCTTAAAACCTCTTCAAAAAAGGCAGACATGACTTCTGTAGATGAGATGAGCATATATGGGGGAGTGTTGACAAAAATCGGGGCCGATGATGTAGAAATTAATCAGTCATGATGGAAACACAGGAAACAATTTCCTATCACATCAGCACGGCAAGCAAAGTGCGGATAGGGGGCAGGATCAATCAGTTTGTACAAGACAGATGGGTGGAACTCAGACAAATAGATCGGAAGAATGATCACCTGTTGTTTGAATACAAGCTGCTGGATCAGAAAATGGAAGGAAGTGCATTGATTCATGAATGGGCAGAAGATCTGGAATGGCTCCAGACCCCAATTTATTTTCTCACCAATCTGGAAGGAAAACTAGTGGGGATGCAGGGACTGCAACACTTGAAAACACGTTGGGAAGATCAGTTTCGGGAAAAGCTGTCTAAGAAATATGCAAAGACCCCGGGCTTTCAGCAAATGATTGCAGAAACAGATGTGTTGCTCAATGATGAAAAACGTCTGGCTCAAAGTTTTATAGGTTATAATCACTTCAGGGCATTGTTCCAGCCGCTTCCCAAGGTGCATCCGGTTTCAGAAGAAAGTAAGCTGGTCATCCCGCGGTATTTTGGAACAACAGATTTACCGCTAAATATCATGCAGACCTCAAAGGTCTATGATCAACACTTACTGATCACCAATAACGGGACACTGGATGTCAGAAATTTCGATTCCAAACCGGTCATCCGGATGTTCAAAGACCTGACCAATACTTACAATCTAAAGGTAGACCTTCAGGTGGATCTGGAAGAAGAATATATCCTGTTAAATGGAAAGATGGAAAGTGCCGATCTGTTTCTGGAGGTGGAAGTGCCGGATTTTTATCAGGTCACGACTGCCCATCAGGTCAAGCTCATTCATCCGGGCGGAACAGATAAAGAAAAGGATCAGAACCGACCATGGTCTCTCCCATTAGTTCACCAGTCGAATTAAAAAGATTGTTATGGCAAAGAAATATATTCCGGACAATAGTTGTCTGATGTGCGATAAAGGTTCAGCACCATGCAAGCTTAAAGTAACGCATCACAATAATACCAAGATTTATGGTGAATTCCTGGCGAGCGAAATGGATATGGTTCCAGGAGAAAATATCCTGCCAATGGGTACCTGTTCGGTTACCGGTGGGGCATGTGTACCAGATCCGATTTATTGGGATAAAACCAATCAGGGAGTAAAGGTCAATGGCTATAAACTTCTGTTCGATGATGCCAACCTGCTATGTAAGAAGGGTGGGAAGGTTAGTGTAACCTTTAATACCCCTACCGGATTTTTTGGAAATGTAGCCGATTTTGGTTCTGGTTACGACACAGGCCTGGGGATGGCTGCACAATGGTTAAATTATAAAGATGCAATTGACTATAACCAAAGAGGAACGGTATATGATGTAGAAAATGGCAAACTCTCTTTAGTAAGGGACAATAGTCCGAGCGACCGGAGGAGAAGCGGGAATTATGGAGAGATGAAAGACAACATCTACCATAGGGAGAACAATTGGCGGGATATCAGATCAGAGCATCCTAATATGAATATTGATAAGAATACCGCAGCGGGAATTGATGGTGCTTATGAACGAAACGGGACTTACAGGGAAACTGACGGTAAGTATGGAACCGCAAGAATAGCAGATACCAATAATGGTAAAGAACTCAGTCAAAGGTGGACAGAAAATCACCTTGATAATGGTGCGATTGCCAACCCAAAGGATGAGGCGGGAATGCGGAGGGCCAATAATAATGGTACCTTGGAAAGAGAAGTGATTTATACAGATAAAACCGAAGGAAGCGGTAGCAAAAAGAAAACGCGGGC
Organism: Pedobacter caeni; assembly: GCF_900129215.1. Lineage (GTDB taxonomy): Bacteria > Bacteroidota > Bacteroidia > Sphingobacteriales > Sphingobacteriaceae > Pedobacter > Pedobacter caeni. Next base: position 98,062 of record NZ_FQUQ01000002.1, read on the forward strand.
AGGGTTATCATCAGAAACACATGCTTCAGATGGCAGCAAAGCCACAAGAGGACAATTCGAAATGCTGGAATCAAAACCGCCCTCAAAAGCGGCACAAATGATGAACAGTGCCAGGTCCTCTGCCCGTAATTCGGCTGCAATGAAAGCTTTGGCTGACTCAAGACTGTCTCAGAAGATTCAGGCAAGTAAAGGGGCTACCAAAGCGAATAATGCACTTTGGAAAGCCACCCAGTTTATGGAATCAACGCCGGCGCTTAAAACTACGGGCAAGGTGATCGGCAGGGGAGCCATTGTTGTTGGGATAGTCATGGATGCGGTCAGCATTGGAAGCGCGTATGCAGAAGAAGGGGAATTTGGAGATAAAACCCAACAGGCAACAGGATCTGCTATTGGAGGTGCAGCCGGAGCCTGGGCAGGAGCGGAGATCGGTGCATTGATTGGTACTGCAATCTGTCCGGGAGTAGGCACAGTAATTGGGGGAGTTTTGGGAGGTATCATAGGCGGACTTGCGGGTAGTAAAGCAGGTTCCTCTTTTTTAGATTCGATTTTTTAAATACATTTAGTAAACAACAATATTAAAATGGGATTATTCGACAAGTTATTCGGAAGCACAACTAAAGACAGTAAAACAAAATTAAGGGACCAATTCAAGGACGAAAAGTATTTTAAAAACGAAATCATAAGGTTTACAGAGATCATCAACGATTTGTCTGCACAGCCCAACCTTACTGCTTTCAATTATTGGTCGATATCTTCAAAGTTTCAACGGATTATTTCCCTCAGATTTTCTGCTGGCAGTCCGGTTTCCGAACTGGTTAAAGATTACGGTCCTGCTCTGGATAATTATGTAAAAGGCTGGGAGGAAAAAGAAGCTACCTATGCTGATATCCTGCTCATGATCTCATTAGGTATTCTGTTTGAAATATCCACTGAAGATTTCAACCGTCTGGTGACTTACATGGAGAAAACGGATAACAATAAGCAATTAGACAACTGGAGACCTGATTCATTACTCTGGTTTTTGCTGAACTCAAGAGCAAAAACAGAAAATAAAGGGGAGGGAATATTGTTTCCTCCGGTTTATCAGCCATTATACGAGATCACCAGATTACCAAAGGAAGAGGCCGAAAAAGCAGCAGCTGATTATATGAACAATTGGTATAAAATGCATAAAGATGACCCTTGGTTTAATGCCCACCTTAAAGACCGCGGATATGGTGGCTACTGGGCCTGGGAGGTTGCTGCTGTGGTGAAAGTAATGGGTTTAGACGATAGCAGCTTCAAAGACCATCCATATTATCCTTATGATATGGTACATTGGAAGGATTAAAACCTTAAGATGGGATTATTCGACAAATTATTCGGGAATACAGCTAAAGAGAATAAAGCCGGATTAAGAGATAAGCTCAAAGGAAAGAGGTACTTTAAATCTGAAGTTTCCAGGTGTGAGAAATGGATAAATAATGATCCTGAAGATTTTGCAAAATACATTGAACAACATGGAGAATTGTCACCTTTTCACTATATCAGCGCTTGTACGATCAGGTTGGATAAGTTCAGTAATCTATACTCACAGGGAGAATCGGTAGAAAAAATAAAACCTGTATTTAAGGAGGCACTTGAGTTTTTCCTGAAGGGCTGGTCTGAAAATTACCAGGGATGTTCACTGATACTTCAGATGCTTTCATTGACCATCTTGTTTGATCTGCCAAAGGAAGACTTCGAAAGGATGATTGATTTTATCGGAAAGACTGATCATAACAAGATCGCCGAAAGATTAAAGCCAGATTCGCTTCTCTTTTATCTTTCTGGTCAGAAAAACAAAAAGAGAGCCGGGTACAAACCTTATGAAATGCTGTATCAGATCTCACAACTGCCTGTAGGGCAAACTGAGCAGGCCATTAAAGAATACCTGAACAAGTGGTATGACCTGCATAAGGAAGCCGCATGGTATAATACGCATTTAAGAGACTGGGGGTATAGCGGCTATTGGGCATGGGAGGTTGCTGCTGTAGTCAAAGTAATGGGTTTAGACGATAGCAGCTTCAAAGACCATCCACATTATCCTTATGATCTGGTACACTGGAAAGATTAAAATATGAACCTGATCTAATTTTTAACCCTTCAGGATTTAATCAAATCCTGAAGGATTAAAAATTTCAATAGCTATTAACTAAGCGCTTTTTCTAATTGAATGGAAAAATTATTGTTTTGATTACGCGCATCGAATTCAGCAGCATACTGTTGTGCCTGGTCGTAATAGTGATCGTACAAGTCCTTTACTTTATAACGGTTTGCAGCGCTGTATAATGGATGATCATGAGGTAGTTCGATATTTACCTTTTTTTCCTGATCTTCCTGTTTTAAGGCCTCTGCCATATTCAGAGAGAAGAAAAATCTGCGGCTCGTCTTGGTAGAATCTGCCCAGGAAAGGTATTTCTCTATGTATTGCCAGCCTTTATCTTTATCTGTATAGAACAAATAAACAATCAGGTTGCCGATGGAAGTGATCAGCGAGCTGTCGTTCTCTACTTCCTGTAATCCTTCTTCTGCCTGATGGAAGAGTTCCGCTGCTTTTTCCGGTTCATTGCTCCTGATCGCCATGTAACACAGCTGGCAAAAAGTAATCACAGGTACATGGGCACAGGTATATTGTTTCTGAATCAGGGGAAGGGCTTTGGTATATGCATCTCCAAAACTACCTTCATTGATCAGGTAGGTCACCTCTGTGTCCATTTCACAAGCGTTACAATCACTTAGCTCATCTCTTGGAACGGAATTCACCAGGTCAAGAAAAACACTGCTTTTAGCAGCATCCTGCTGATACAGTGCCTCGTTGAGCTGTTTGGAATAATAGGAACGGATGCCCAGTCCTTTTTCTTCCAGCCTGCGCTTATAATCTTCCAGAACGAGTTGAATCTGTTCCAGTGGAACATCAGGATTGGAATACAATTCATTAATGATCCATTTGTATTTCCATAACAGGTCTTCTATGTCGTAATTTTCCGGATCAGCATCATAAGCGTTTAACATCCAGCTGAAAAGACTTACAAATTCTGTCCTGTCAGACAAACCCCATTCTTTATCCATTAATTCAGACCTTAAGTCATATCCCAATTCCACATCCTCATTCGAATCTGCAATCTGGATGGCCTGAACCAATAATTTTCCGGCATCCTTTGGATGGATACTTTCCTGGTTTGCACGGTTTAATAATTTCTGTACTTCTAATGTATACCTCATGGTGTAATTAAATATTAATAAAATTCTCCATCCCCATAATGATGAGGCTATGGAGTGCTTCGTTAAACAAGTTCATTTCTGTATCACTTACCGGATATTTTCCGAGCAATAGTGATTGCACATATAAAATGTGAACGATAGAAGGGAAAACATAAGGATCCTTAATCCCGATCATGCTTTTCACCAGCTTATTGTCTGCATTGAAACACAATACCGGTTGTACCGCTTTCTTTTTCGGGGCAAAAGCACTGAGCGTTGCCGTCAGCGGGTTGTTCGAAGAAACGGGTTGCTTTGTGCTGATTTCATCCTGAGGAGCCACATATATCGCCGGGGTATCTTCCGGGCTGAAGCGCTTCAGGCTGCAGGTACAGTTGAGCTTCTTCAAAACTTCTCTGGCACGGATTTCAAAATCGGCAAGCTGCGGGTCGAGGCTTACATCCACAGCATGGAAGCTGTTTAACAGGCTTCCCGGAGAGATTTGCTCAATCTTCAGGCTGCTGTCCAGTCTTTGGATTTTTTTCAATAGCTCCTCCTCAAACGTATAAGCAGCATTAATGATCAGGGTTCCCTGAGCACCTGCAATACGGCGGACCTGCTTGAAATCATCAATATTCGGGGTGTAAAAGATCGTGTCTTCCAGCTCCCTGATATTTCTGAAAGTCCGGATGCCCTTATTCGTCTCAAAAGGAAGGTCGTCAATGAATACCTGTAACAGCTCATTGTCCTCAGCTGCAATTGCTTTCAGATGGAGGTAATGCGTGCTGATCAGCTTCTGATAAATTTGGTGGTCAATCAGGCCGATAGATTTAAGGTAAGCTTTAACCGTATTGCCAATTTCTTTTTTAGCGCCTTTTAAGGCATCATTATAAACAAGGGCTTCTCTTGAAGCGATCGCATCTAAACCATCTGCATTGAGGATACAACGGATAAAAAACGCCCATTTAGGAAGTAATCTACAGTCATCATCACTCAGAAACATCCGTTTTAAAAATAGCTTATGGGTTTGCTTTCCACTAAATTGTGTTTTGTAAGGGAGGATATAAGCCACGCCTTTTACCCCACCATCTTTAGTTGCAATGGGGAAAGCATCTAAGAAGCCGGTATTAAAAGCCTTCCTGCCAATAGCGAGTAATTCTTCTTTAGTGGCAGCTGGATCCAGCCATAAGGCTCCGGCTTCATTGATCCAATGGATATTTTCCTCATGGTGAAGGTGGATCGGCATGGGTAATGCCTCTCCGTAATACTCCAGGTTCTTGCGAAAAACATCGGGCTTGAATAAATATTTAAACTCTTCTTTAGGGTAAAGGATCACCTTTGAGCCAATCGGGCGTTCTTCTTCGATCTGGGTAATGTGATAGGTTCCGTCAGATTTGCCGGTCCACCTGACCGCAGTTTCGCTTAGTGCTGATCTGGATTCCACAATGATTTCATTGCTCACCACAAAACAAGAGAGCAAGCCGATACCGAATTTGCCGATATAATCTTTCGCTTCGAAGGCCTCCCGCTTGGAACTCTCCCCGATAACGGCCAGAAACTTATGAATCTCATCTTCTTTAAGGCCAATGCCATTGTCTTCAAAGATCAGTTCCGAACGACTGCTATCAGGTAAATAAATCCTGATACAGCCTTCATGATCTTCGTCCATCGTCCTTAAAGCAGTGATTGCATCCACTCCATTCTGGAGCAGCTCTCTCACAAATGTATTCGGATTGCTATACAAATGCTCAGATAATAAGGAGATCATCCCCTTAAGGTTTACCTGAAACAAGTATTGCTGATTTTCATCCATATTATTATCTTCCTTTTTTTCTACCTGTTAATTTCATGGCCTTCTCATGGCCATTGTCTGCCGCTTTTTCAAACCAATACATGGCAGTATCTTCGCTTTCTTCTACTCCATCTCCCATAAGGTAGCAATTCCCAAGGTCAAATTGTGCACCTGCATGTTCTTCAGCCGCAGCTCTGTTCAACCATTCTATGCCCTCTTCCTTGTTCATGGTTACACCTTTACCGTTTAGCAATAAGGAACCGGTATAGTATTGCGCAGATAAATTGTTGCTCTGAGCAGCTTCATTGAACCAGCGGAAGGCTTCTTCATGGTTTTCTTTTACACCCAAACCATTCAGATAACAACGCCCGGTATGGTACATCGCATCCACATAATTGTTGTTTGCAGCCATCTCAAAATACTTAAATGCTTCGGCATTATTGGCCTCCACACCAATTCCATATTCATAGGCCAGTCCCAGTCCTTCATGTACCACTCCCATTTCCATCGCTTTCTGATAATAAGCGAAGGATTTATCAGCCTGGTCTATATGATCATAATCATACATATAATAATCACCAATTTCAAGCATGGCATGTGCAGACCCGGCTTCAGCTGCTTTTTCAAGCCATTGAAGGGCTTTTTCCGTGTCTTTTTCGACTAATCCATGCATGTAATAATAGCCGAGCTTATATTGGCCATAATAGTAGCCCAGATCTGCAGCCTGCTGCATGTAATCCAAAGCTTTTTGCGCATCAAATGAGACGCCATACTCATATTCATAGCATAAGCCGAGCTCTACCATGGCTTTTGGATTGCCTGCTTCAGCGGCCAGTCTGTAATATTCAAGTGCTTTATCCGGATTTTCTGCTACTCCTGTTCCGAAGCGATAGCAACGGCCAACTTCGAACTGGCAGTTGGCATAATCCATTTCTGCGCCTTTAAGGAAATAAGGGAAAGCCGCTTCAGGATCCGGATTTTGATTGTGGTAACCATTCTCCAGGTAAGTTCCGGCAGTATGCAGTGCAAAAGGATATTCCAATTCTGCTGCTTTATTGAACAGATCGAATGCTTTTTGATAGTTCTCTTCAATGGTTCCATCTTCATACATGAAGCCAAGCTCAGTCATGGAGTAAGGAGAATTCAATTCTACTCCTTTTTCAAAAAACTCCTGTGCTTTTTTCTGGTCAGCGGTTCCAAGTAATCCATAGCGGTAGAAACGGGCAGCGTTATTGACGGCAGTCGGGAAATCCAATTCCGCAGCCTCCTCATAATGAACGAGGGCTGTAGCAAGGTCAGGTTGATCAGTCACCACAAGGCCGGTTTCATAAAGGTAGCCAAGCCTGTTTAAGGCATAAGGCAATTTCTTTGCAGCGGCTTGTTTAAGGAGTGCTGCGCCTTCCTCTTCGTTCTTCTCTACAAGTGAGCCGTCAATCAGGAGCTCTGCTTTTTCAATGATTGCATCCAGAGAATCATTCCTGATGGCCTCATCGAGATAATAAATCCCTTCTTCTATATTAAGGGCCTGCGGAGCGTACAGGTAGAGTAATGCCAAACGGTAAGCAGAAAAATTGCTGTTATACCGTGCTCCTAATTCAAACCAGTAAATGGCCTGATCCACGTTGCCTGGCTGTTCATCAGCAGGAAGAGAATGGTAGCCTAAATGGTTGGCGGCTTCTATTGTTCCCAACTCAAAAGCATTTTTCCAGAGTTCAAAAGCCTGTTCTTTTGCAGCAGGTTCTTCAGATTGTGAGAAAATGATGGTCCCTAATCTGAATATGGCAAAATCGGATTCGTCGCTGTCCACAAGACCTTGATAAAGCACTTTTGCTGCATCGATATCGCCTTGATGGTCTAAATAATGTCCCTCAAACAACAAAGCATTTCTCTTTATTAATGGGTCAGTATTGGTTTTCAAATCGGCTATTAAAGCAGGAATCCCTTCAGTTTCCCCTTTATTTAAGGACAAATAGCCTCTGTACAGTTTATTCCATACCGAATCTGAACTCTGAAGTAAACGGAGGCCGGTTTCTTCATCTTTTTCTAAAATCACCCCATAATATTGCAGATAACCTTTCACGGCTATGGCTAAATCAACATTTTGCGCTATTGCTTTATCCAGGTATTGGGCAATCTTTGCAGGATCTCTGCGGGTGCCTCTGGCCTCGCGGTATTGAAAAGCGATTTGGGAATAAACAACCGGAAAGTGTGGTGCCAGACGTTCAAGAACTGCGATTACGGTTTCCAGATGAAAATCATAATCGGCTTCATCGAGGTAAACGGCCGATTTAAAATCGAGCCCGCCCATAAAAAGTTTTTCATACCCTTCAAATACCTCCTGACTGTTTTCCGGAAGTAAAGAGGTTGCATGTTCAAGAATTGCAAGCGCCTGATGCCAGCTTTTAGTGGTTTTAAGCTCATCTTTTGTCAGTTTCTGTAGCGCTATGGCAGGCGAAGGCCCGCTATCTTTTGCATTTTGTTGATAAGTCGTGTAAGTGGTCTTAAGGCTCATTATCTTATATGGTTATTATGAAAACTATAGTCGCAATAAAATATTTCATTTGGGAAGATAAAAAATCGCGGTCACAAAACGATGTAAGAGCAACAATTAGTCCATTTGATCATAATTAACTTGCTTATGCGATAATATTTGAAAAAACAGAATATATTTATTTTGAGCAACCCAACTAAGCCATTCAGGTTTAGCCCGGTATAGAAAAGGCTGGTTGAATGTTGTAATTGGAAATAAAACAGAAATATGACGATAACAGTAGGAGAAGTTGGAACGGCATCTGTAATTGTTACAGAAAAAGATACAGCAAGGGGGCTTTTAGGAGCGCATGAGACCGCATTGCCCGGCGATGCTTATGCAGATGTGCTGGCGACTACAAAAATGATCGCATTGATGGAACTCGCTGCCGGAAGGATATTACAGCGGATACAAACTCCACAACAACTATCGGTAGGAGTAGGGGTAAACATCAGGCACCTGGCCGCAAGCCCGATAGGAATGGAGGTGACCGCAACGGCTACCTATATCGGGCAGGAAGGTAAATTGTACAAGTTTAAAGTAGAAGCTTTTGACCGTAAGGGGAAAGTTGGAGAAGGAGAACATACCCGGGCAATCATTGAAGCCGAACGGCTCTTGTCTGCTGCAGCAAAAAGAAATGAACCTGCTTAATATATAACGTAGATTTATAGATGAAAAAGAGAACCGAAGCATCCCTTCGGTTTTTTTATGCGCGCTTTTCTTTGGTCATTCCTGTTGAAAGGTCATTATAGGTTTATTTGGAATTTTTTTTTCTGCAAAAAAAGCACTAAGTACTTGTGTATTAAATACACTATGTGTATATTGTGTATCAGGCATTTTACAATTAACCAAATCATCATCCTAATCCTAATCCCCCCAGGCCTATGTAAAACAGCAGAAATACCCCAAACCTATTAACTAACCTAACCAAATATCTTATGTTTAAAATCATCCTCAATCTCAAAAGGAGATCTCTCCTTTTGCTGGCCTTTCTATTCCTAAATTTTGGAGCCAGCGCCCAGGTCAAAATCTCTGGTAAAGTGACCAGTAGTGACGACAAATTACCCATTATCGGTGCTTCAGTAAAAGTCAAGAACACAAAGGTTGGTACCGTAACCGACGCAAATGGTATTTTTGCCATCGTCGCGAAACCCGGCGATGTGTTGTCCATTTCTTTTGTAGGCTATGGAACACGGGAAATTACCGTAGCTGCACAAAACACAATTGATGTGGTGCTCCAGCCGGATGCCAACAGTTTAAGTGAAATTGTGGTGACCGGTTATACGAGTCAGCGGAAAAAAGACCTGACCGGTTCCGTTGCAGTCGTTAACATCACCCAGCTGAAGTCGCAACCCGCGGCAAGTGCGGTGGAAGCACTGCAGGGAAAAGCTCCGGGGGTACAGATCGTAAATGACGGTGCTCCGGGATCTACTCCTCAAATCAGAGTCCGTGGGGTTACGACCATCAATAACAATGATCCTTTATATGTCATCGACGGGGTACCTTATGAGGGAAAACTCAGTTGGTTCAATCAAAACGATATTGAAAGCATGCAGGTGCTGAAAGATGCCTCCTCTGCTTCAATTTATGGAGCGAGGGCGAACAATGGGGTGGTGATCATTACCACCAAAAAAGGAACACTTGGTGCGCCTAAAGTGACGTTTGACACCTACTATGGTACACAGCGGCCAAGGAAAGGTACTTTTCCTAAAATGCTGAACCCGATGCAGTATGCGGAATACCTCTTCTCTGCCTACAGAAATGCAAATGAGACCCCCGCTACAGGAGATAATTATGGGAATGGGGCTACACCAACACTTCCGGAATACCTCGTGGCAGGAAAGATTGCCGGACAGAAAATTACAGCTGCGGATGCTGATCCCTCAAAATATAATTATAGCCGTGATCCGGGAACATTCTACCAGATTACCAAAGCTAATCAACAGGGAACCGATTGGTTTGATGCAATTACCAGGAACGCTCCCGTGCAAAATTATCAGCTGGGAGCTTCCGGAGGCGGAGAAAATGCAACCTATAGCTTTGCCATCGGGCATTTGAATCAAAAAGGAACAATTGAGTATACTGGATTTAAAAGGTATAATGTAAGGGCCAATACCACCTTCTCTGCCCTGGATAAAAAGCTTCGTTTCGGAGAAAATATGCAGTACAGTTATTCCGAAGGTTTTGGTTTTGGGGTTAATCCAAACGTGTCAGGAGAGTATCAGGATGAAGGCAGTGCCATTAGCTGGGCGTATCGTATGAATACCATTATTCCTGTTTATGACATCAAAGGTAATTTTGCCGGTAGCCGCGGAAGTCAGCTGGGAAACTCTGAAAATCCGCTGGCCTTCCTCTTCCGGGCAAAAGATAACCTGAATAAAAGCAATTTCTTCTTTGGGAATGTTTTTAGTGAGCTGGATATTGTGGATGGCCTTACGGCCAGAACGAGCTTCGGAATGCGTTATGAAAACTTTAATGGCCTGAGTATGCGTTATCCCAATCTAGAGTTTTCTGAAGGCAACAATTCAAATAACCTGAATGAATACCAGGGATACAATACCGAATGGACCTGGACCAATACCCTGACCTATAGTAAGGTTTTTGCGGAGAAACATCGTTTAAATTTATTGGCAGGTACAGAGGCCATCCGCTCCAATACCAGGCGCTTAGATGCCGGACGAAATGAGTTCTTCCTTTTGGGGGATCCCGACTACTATTACCTGGGCGGAGGTTCTAAAAATATCAGCAATATGAGTATAGGTACCCTTGGCTCTTTATTCTCCCTGTTTGGGCGTGCTGATTATTCTTATAATGACCGCTATCTGGCTAGTGTAACCATCCGCCGTGACGGTTCTTCTAACTTCGGACCAGAAAACAAGTACGGATACTTCCCCGCTGCAAGTGTTGCCTGGAGACTTTCCGAAGAAAGTTTTATTAAAGATAAGCTGAAATGGATTGACGACTTTAAGCTCCGTGTAGGTTATGGAGAAACAGGAAATCAAAGGATTCCGGGCTTCCAATATGCCAACAGATTCCAGTCTTCGATCATTAATTCTGCTTACAGCTTTGATGGGAATAATAATGTTACCCCAGGGGTATGGCAGAATAATTATCAAAACCCTGCCATTAAATGGGAATCTTTAAGCTCCATCAATGTGGGGCTGGATTTTAGCCTCTTCAAATCCACAATTGATGGCTCATTAGACTGGTACAATAAAAAGACGAGCGACATGCTTTACCCGATTCCTTTGCCTGCTACGGGAGTTGGAATGGGGGCATCGCCTTTCGTGAACGTTGGAGACATGAGCAATAAAGGAGTGGAGCTGACTCTGGCATATCATTATGGAAAGAATGACGATAAACCGTTCAAATTTGACATTGGGGTTAACTTCTCTAAAAATGTGAATAAGATTGTTAAACTGGCACCAGGAATTACAAAACAGCCTTATGGTACCTTCCGGACCTTACAGACCAGTATCCTGCAGGAGGGGCAACCTTTTGGTTCGTTCTATGGCTACGACATCTTAGGGATCTACCAGAATGCCGCTGAGATTAGCCAGAGTGCTTCTTATACCGGAGCCCGTGTAGGAGGCTTTAAGTTCAGGGATGTTAATGGAGATAATAAAATAGATCCTAGCGACAGGACCATTATCGGAAACCCGAATCCTGATTTTTTATATTCCCTGAGTTTCAATGCTTCCTATAAGAATTTTGATATTTCCATGTTCTTCAATGGGGTACAAGGCATCGACCTTTATGAGGCTACCCGTTATTTTACAGATTTTTCTACCTTCAACGGAGCCAAAAGTACAAGGCTTCTGGATGCCTGGAGTCCAACAAATACAGGTAGTAAAATTCCTTCGGCAAATATCCGTGCTTCAGATCTGGAATATGCTTCTTCAAGCTATTATGTTCAGGATGGAAGCTTTTTACGCATGAAAAACTTACAAATCGGCTATTCACTGCCAACTGAAAAGGTCTTCGGGGCCAAATGGGGGGTGAGTAAACTGAGGATTTATGCAAGTACCACCAACCTTTTTACGCTGACCAATTATACAGGACTGGATCCTGAGGTGAGTCAGGAAACGGAAACATTTTCTGCCCTTGGGGTAGACCGTGGTATTTATCCTAGTCCGCGTCAGTTTCTATTGGGTTTAAGTGTAGGTTTTTAACGATAAAAAAAGAAGTTATGAAAAAGATTAATTATATATTATTCAGCGTATTCCTGCTCACCTCAATAGGTTGTAGTAAGTCCTTTCTTGAAAAGAATCCACAGGGTGAATTGATCGGCGGACAGCTGGAAACTCAGGAAGGGGTTGATGGATTTTTAACGGGTGCCTATTCTCTTTTGAATGGAAATGTGAACGGTACTTTTGGAAACTATGGCGCCGCGCCCAGTCAGTGGCTGCTGGGAGAAGTGACCTCAGATAATGCACATAAAGGAAGTGATAACGGCGATCAGCCCAATATGAATTTATTGGAAAGACATGCACCAACGAGTACTAATGATAACCTGGAGAACGTTTGGGCACGTTGCTTTGAAGGAATTCTTCGCTGCAATAATACCCTGAAATTTCTAAGCATAGTGCAGGCCGGAGATAAGAAATTCCCGGAAGCCAGGGCGATTGAAATTCAGGCAGAAGCCAGGGTTTTGCGCGCGCATTATTATTTCTTTCTGGCCAGAATCTTTAAAAACGTACCGCTGATTACCGAAACTACTACAACTGTGGCAGTAGACAATACCCCTGATATTTATCCGGCTATCGTGAATGACCTCAAGTTTGGAGTGGAAAACCTGGGGACTGTAACTTCAAAAGATCCGGTTACAAGGGTAAATAAAATTACCGCCCAGGCCTATTTAGGAAAAGTTTACCTGTATCAAAAGAAATACCCGGATGCTTTGCCTTTGCTAAACGCAGTAATTGCCGCCAGGCCACAACTCGAAACTTTACCTTACACCAATAATTTTGACATCACGAAAGAGAATGGACCGGAGTCTATCTTTGCCGTACAACACTCAGTTGGTGCAGATGGTACAGGTGGTGATAACGGCAATGTGGGCGACATCCTGAACTTCCCTTACGGGAATGGCTTGCCAATTACCTGCTGCGGATTTTTCCAGCCCTCTATAGACCTGGCTAATGCCTTTAAAGTGGATGCCGCAGGATTGCCTTATCTGCTGGAGCAGGATTACAGAGCTAATCCTTATAAGTCTGATTTCGGTCTTAGTGATGCAGATAAAAAAACTTATGAGTTGGATAAAGCGCTTAAGATAGATCCGCGTATGGATTATACCATGGGCAGAAGAGGTGTTCCTTTCCACGACTGGGGGGTGATGCAGGGCGATTCCTGGATCCGTGAACCTTCTAACGGAGGCCCTTTTGTAGCCTATAAAAATGTAATAGACGCTTCACAGGTTTCTAGTGGGACCGGTCCGGGGAATACCAATGTAACGGGACTGAATGTAAATATCATCCGCCTGGCAGATGTTTACCTGATGGCGGCTGAATGCGAAGTGGAAACAGGAGGTGTACCGAGGGCTTTGACACTGGTCAACCAGGTGCGTGCCAGGGCTGCAAAGCTACCGGCCAAGCAAGTGGGAGGGGTAAATGTAGCGGTTTATCAGGTGAATCCTTACCCCTCTTTCCCGAACCAGGATTATGCACGGAATGCCGTACGTATGGAACGCAGATTGGAACTTGCGCTGGAAGGACATCGTTTTTATGACCTGGTGCGCTGGGGAATTGCGAAACGAACCCTGGACAGTTATTTTCAGTTTGAAGGGGAATATTTTCCTTACCTGAAGCCGGTAGTGATGGAAGACAGGGATGAATATTTTCCAATTCCACAAAACCAGATTGACCGTAGTCAGGGGGTACTGAAACAAAACCCGGGATACAACTAACGGATTACTATGATCAGAAGAAAGGGCCCTTGTGGCCCTTTTTTTTGTGGTATAGAAATCCCCGAAAGAGAACCAAATAATGCTAACTTTGGTCTGAAAGCAACCCTATTAACCAATAACCACGATAACAATTACATGAAAAAAGCTATTTTATTGTTTTTTGCCCTGTTCCTCAGCGTAACAGGATTTTCGCAAGGCGTATTGTCCTTGTTTAACCGCTCAGACGACTTCTTCAAATTGATGGAAGCGCAGAAGTTTAATGATGCCTATGCCTTTTTCGACGAAAGTGTCCATTCTAAAATTACTGCTGAAAATCTGGAGACGATTTGGAAAGGCCTGAATACTAATTTTGGGAAGGTCGTAAGTACCGATGTGGTTCAAAGTAAAACAGAAGGCGAGTTTTTTGTTGTTGCTGTAGATGTGAAATTCGAAAAGGAAACCCAGGGCTTTATGCTGGTCTTCAATAAAGCGGAGAAATTGATGGGCCTTTTTCCAAGACAGAAATCCAATGCACAGTCGTATGTAAGACCATCGTATGCGGATACTACTGCTTATAAAGAAAAAGAGGTTTATATTAAAACACCTGGTCATAGCCTGGTAGGCATGCTGACTACTCCAGCCAAAGGGACCAACTTCCCGATTGTGGTTTTAGTACATGGTTCAGGGCCAAGTGATATGGATGAAACGGTAGGAGCAAACAAACCCTTTAAAGACCTGGCTGCAGGTTTGGCTACCAAAGGGATTGCCAGCATCCGTTATGTAAAAAGGACACTCGCTTATGCTGGTGAATTTTCTAAAGTTTTCACGGTAAAGGAAGAAGTGATGGATGATGCCCTGGCAGCAGTAGCATTGGCGAAGACGGTTCCGGGAGCGGACAAAAAGAAAATATATTTGTTTGGACATAGTATGGGGGGAATGCTTGCCCCAAGAATGGCTACACTTTCTCCGGATATTGCCGGTTTGATTCTGGCAGCAGCTCCGGCAAGGAAATTAACTGATCTGATCGATGAACAAAACAGACATGCAGCCTCAACCGTAAAGGATAGTACCGGGACGGTAAAGAAACAGCTCGAAGAGGCATTGAAGGAAACCTCAAAAGCAAGGATTACCAAGCTTGGCCTGATGAAACCTGATTCTTTATTGTTGGGAATACCGGCGGCTTATTGGGTGGATCTGAACCTTTATGATCAGGTGGCAACAGCAAAAAAGCTGATCAAACAAAAGGTGATGGTTGTTCAGGGGGGATTTGACTTCCAGGTATCTCCACAGGATTTTCAGCTTTGGAATGAAGCCCTGAGTAAGAAAAAGAATGTGACCTTGAAACTATATCCTGAGCTGAATCATTTATTGAGCCCGCAAAAAGAAAAAGGGAATTTGTCGCAATACGGAGTGCCTGTGAGTGTCTCTGAAACCTTGCTGAATGATCTGGCAACCTGGATAAGGGCAAAGTAAAATTAAATGCTTTGATGGGCTGTAATCAATTGTGATTGATGTTGATCAGCTCATCAAAGCTAATTGTCTGTGCCCGGGTAAAGACCGGTTTCATTATCCAGACTGCTCAGAATGCGTTGTTTTAAGGCATCGTTTTTGAATTGCCCCTTAACTGCTTCATCCAGCAAGATGCTCTGTTGCTGATAAATAGTACAGCCATCACATACATTGGTATGTAAACGCAGTTGTGTTTTTTCTATCCATGATAAGCCAAATAACGATTTTTTCTCTATCAGCTCCGTGGCTTTCTTACAGGAAAGCAGAATCAGGTGTATGATCTTTTTCTTCATATGCGTTATCCGTTAAACCAATTGATCTGTATACATTTTCTAAGTTGCAATTTTGCCCGATGGATGATCTGCCAGTAATTAGTCGGCGTAACCCCTAACTCCTGACAAACCTCTGCTGGTTTTTTTTCGTCCATAAATTTCAGCTGAATGGCAGAAAACCAGGATCTGGGTAATTTCTTCAAACAATCCTGTAATACTTGATTAAAATCGGGATTGTCTAAGATATGGCCCGCTTCTTCCGGCCATGGCTGTGGTTTTTCCGGTACATTCCATTCCCCATCGGCATTGAACATCGTACTGAGCAGGCGATCAGATGCATGATCAGGATTTTCGGAAGCATGGTCGGGCTGTTCCGACAACGGAATGGTCTGTTTCCTGTATTTTTCGCGGTGATAATCTGTGATTTTATGTCTTAAAATTCCAAAGAGCCATGATTTGGGATCAGCTCTGCCTTCAAATTTATCAAAAGACTTCAGGGCCACTAAAAATGTTTCCTGCACGAGGTCTTCCGCAGACTCTTTGCTGGAAGTTTTATAAAAAGCCCAGGAGTATAAGCTGTCAAAGTATAAGAGCACCCAGGACCTGATTGTTTTTGTGGTTCCGGATGTATGCATTGAAGGCTCCATGGAACAAAATTAATATAATCGGGGAACGTAGGATAGAAAATATTGTTTTCCGCCATCCGGAACAAATGAAGGATGACGGAAAAAGTTATTTCTTTCGCTCTGCGAGGATGTGTTTATGCCATTTCTTCATGACCATCCTGCCTGCAAGTTCTGCTTTTTCTACATTTTTGTTCCCGATGTCCAGGTGTTTAAAAACGACTTCTGCAAGGGCATCCATAAATGGTTCATGAAGCGGTAATTCTGCCTGGACACTTGGGTTGCCCTCGGAAATCTCATTCAGAAAGAATAATGTTGCCCAACGTTCATTGCCATCCGGCCGGCTGTAGTAAAAGGGAAAAGATACCCTGTTGATAAACTTATTTATGATTTCCTCTGGTGTAACCTGGAATAAGTCGCAAAGAATTTTGAAATCTTCGGGAAGGGTAATTTTTAAATTTAGGTTCATAATTTCTGATGTGTTTAAGTTGCTTGTATAAGTTTCTGGTAGTAATTATCATAAAGTTCTTTGTAGCTGTCGCGTCTTTTAGCAACATCCCGGATGATGAACAGCCTCAGGTGTAACTCCTGGATATCATCGATGAATTCAATTTGTAAAGACTTTTGCTGAGGAGAGCTGGGCAGGACGCTACATTTGGTAATGCTCCTGTAGAAAAAGGCCATAGCAGGATTTTCTGATACACAATGTAAACCGATTCGGGCATGGGTTTCCGGTAGAGAAATCTGATCCATAAAATATTGGATATAGGTTTCCGGGCTACAATTGTGTGTTTCGCACATAATGGCAAAGTCCATACTCAGCGGGAGTATGGTATCCCCGTATAATTGTATTTTTCCTGCTGCGGTGACATTAGGCTCCATCAGGCGAAAAATCTTTTTTACGATTGGAATGCATAATTTTCTTCTTTTGTTTTCTACAATTCCCGGTCTGACGCTCATCTGAATGATTTCTCTGATGTATTTGATAACGGCTTCCCTGTTTTTGCGGAATGCAGGACTCATTCCTTCGATATTGGGATGGACATAACGCAGCAAAGTGTTCGTTGCAAGGCGATAGCAGTCGTCGGACTTATGACTTAAGGAGTCGTAAAAGGAGATGTGGTCTATAAATAACTGCAATACTTCCGGTATTGCCAGGTGATAGGTAGCGCAGGCGATTTTAAAGCTCAGCGGGATGGCCAATACTTCCGGGTTTTCATTTTTCATGTATATGGTGTTAAGGTTATTCAAATACTTTTTCATACATACAGCCGTAGTCGTTTGACCTGATCCGTTTAAGTTTAGGGAAGTCCTTTTTCTTTGTCAGTTCCAATAATGCGGCCTGTACATGTCTGGGACTGATTCCATCGTTGCCTACAGCACTGCGACAGCGTTGATAAATCACGAGTGGAATCTGAGGACTAAAGAAGAGGCGGCTTTCAAAAAGAACGTTCAATATGGCCTTTGCTTCTGCCAGGCTTTCGGCATCAGCAAGCTCATATGTGGCGTAAGCGAGGTTTTCTTCCTGAAGCTGGAAGATCAGCTCCTCGGAATTATCGGGTGCTATACGGAGCATTTTTAGTTGGATTTGCGATGGTTCAGTTTTTTTTATTAAACAATAATCTGAGCTCTGCTTTTGAATTTCCTGCCCGGGAAGGAATGTTTTCAGGGAGCGCTCCTCCATCGCATTTTTGAATAGATGGATCTCCTCTAAAGAGAAGCCTATGTTTTTTAAATCTTCCTTTTTTTTGATTAAATCGGAGTTGTAGCCCATTAAAAAGGACGTCTCGCTACTGGAGTATCCTTTTGAAATCCTTTTGATCATAAAACGGTAAAGTATGGCCACATTAAAGGAAGACATGTGGGCGCGGAAAATGATGGTGTTTTCTTCTTTCATAATTTTGAGGTTAGCGCTTAGGTTTGTATGTATAATCTATACAAAAGTAAAGATTATACATCTATTTAACCAATTGTTGTATGGATTATCTTTGCCATTTATATATTTATCTATATTAATGTTAAAAAAATCTATACTTTTCTATGACTAGAATAACTAAGCTGGGATATTATTTGGGGAAGCGTTCGGTAAATAAGGCTCAGGTGGCCAGAAGAACGGGCTTAACGCGGGCGAGGATGAATGAGCTGACCTTAACGGAAACGGCAAAGCTCAGAGCAGAAGAACTCTATTTGATTGCACTGGCGATTAATGTCAATCCGGGCGAGATGTTGATGGATATGTATCAGGATCTGAAGCTGATAGAGGAAAGTTAAGATCAGCATGCGCAAGAAATCGGCTTTTATTACCATTATCTACATTGCTCTGGGGGCGATGTGGTTAAACCTTGGAAGTAACTGGATCGAAAAACTGGATAAAGATACTCCGGGAGAAGATATGAGCTTTTTATACGATTATAAAAACATTATTTTTATGGTCGTTTCCGGTATCATCCTGTTTCTGCTGATCGAAATATACCGGAGAAATCTCTCTAGTATTGAAAAAAACTATAAACAACTTTTTGAAGGGTCCATCGCCGCAATTTATGTGGTAGACAGGCTGAATTACCAGCTTTTGGATGTTAACGAGATCATGGTCAGGAAATATGGCTATAGCAGAAAAGAACTTTTAGGTATGACCGTACTGGACCTCCGGCCGTATGAAGAGCGCGCCAAACTGGACGATTATCTGGGCGCTGAACATACAGAAGGTAGGGCAACAGGTGTCTGGCTGCATCAAAAGAAAAACGGGGATCTTTTTCATATGCTCATCTCACACCACAGAACGGTCTATCAGGGAAAACCTGCCTATACAGTAATCGCCATTGATATCGAAAAACATGTTAAAGCAGAAGAGCGGATCAAAGAGCTGCTGGATGTATATGAGACGGTGACCAGCGTTACGAATGATGTGATCTGGGAGTATTGTCCACATACAGACGAATTGCGCTGGATGAATGGCTTTACCGAGATATTTGGGTATGGTCCCGATCGCCGGGAGAATACCCGGGAATGGATTCTGAGTAAAATCCATCCGGAAGACAGGGAGCGGGTGGAGCAGAGTATGGAAACATCTCTGGCAGAACTCAGCAATTCCTGGCGTTGTGAGTATCAGCTGCAATGTGCAGATGGCACTTATAAGTATGTTTCCAATCAGGCGTTTATTTTATTGGACAAAGAGGGGCAGGCAGAAAAAATGGTTGGTGCATTAAGAGACATCACGATACGCAAAAATTATGAACAACGCCTGTTACGAAAAAACCAGATGCTTAAAGATATCGCCTGGAACAATTCGCATGAGCTACGGAGGCCGGTGAGCAATATTGTGGGTATCCTCGATTTGCTGAAAGCAGATGCTCAACGCAATCAGACCGACCTTTCCTTACTGGAAATGCTGGAACGTTCGGCAGTAGAACTGGATGAGATCATCACCAAAATAAATAGATCTACGAAGAATGTTGACTTGAAAAACTAATCTTATTTTTTGTGTTAACCGGATTTTCGTAACAATTACACTCCCTTTTGTGATCTATGGCAAAATTGTTGCTAGGACTAAGTTGAAGTTCCATTTAAAAACAATTGAAAATGATCAAAAGAATACATGTACTTGAAGACGATGAAGATATCCGATATATAATTGGTGTTTTATTGAAAGATGAGGGATATGAATTACAGCTTTCCTCTACTTTTACTGAGCTAAAAGAGAAATTGAAAGATTCTGTGCCTGATTTATTCATTTTAGATGTCATGTTACCTGATGGGGATGGTGCGGAAATCTGTAAAGACCTGAAAACAGATCTTTTTACCAAACATATTCCAATCATCGTGATGTCTGCAAATGATCAGAATAAAGAATTAAGTATTACTGCCGGTGCTGATGACTACATCAGCAAACCATTCGATATTGACTATATTGTTAAAAGAATCAAAAAACTGCTGGAGAGATAACCTGCATTCCGGACGATGATCAATCCGGATGATGATAAAAACAAAGCCATCCCTGCAATCAGGGATGGCTTTGTTTTTATCCCGTATTTTTTACAAATGGGTATAAATAGAAACAGGGATGACCTTGGGAAGGTATCCCTGTTAATTGTTGGTTGGCCCACCACAGACCAACCTAAACCAAACAAACTATGACTATAACGGACTTCATTATAGGAAAGTTTCCATTAATTGAAATTAAACATTATTATGACAATTGAGGCCCTGTATTTCGTAATAAAACCTATTTGTCATTTGATGATCTTCTTTTAGCTCATACTGATAATATAAATCAAGATGTGTAATTAAACAGCTTGAGGCTGGATCAGGAAGCCCGGGGTCCCTCTGATAACAAATTCTATCCCCGATATTTAAGAAGGGCTTGAATTGATTTTTAATGTGTTTGACTACTACTTCTGAGATTTCGTATTCCATAATTAAAGGTATCATGAAAAAATTAATTCTTCTCTTTTCTGTTTTGTTATGACCTTAGTTTTTTTAGCTTTAAGAATAATATTCGAAAGGGGGAATTTTGGAAGATGCAATTAAAGGGATCGTACCACATGTATTGAGCTTTGCGATCAATGAGTTTTGTAAAAATGGCTTTCTTCTCGCCCATGAAAAGGAGCTTTCAGACCTGAAAGGTTTAGTTGACGCAGATTCTAATTCTGATTATGATTACGAACTGCTGAGAACAATGGATGATGAGGTAGTGAAATTATTGCTGGCTTCTGTAGACAAAGCACTCCAATGTTTAAGCACCTATTTTCTCATCAATAACCTGGATGAGATAGCGGTTTTTGAAAATGAAGAATACAACCTGCTGGCCTCAGATAATTATTATTGTTACCTTATGGACTGGGGGAGTCAGACCTATACAGATCTGGTCGATAGTTTACCCACCGTTTACCTTTCTATGGCACAGATGCTCTACCATACGAGCTGTCAGCTGGAATTGATGGTGATTGATGTTCCGGACGAGACTTATGATGAGTTTCAGGACCGTTATTATGAGATCCTGGATGGAAAGGTACATCCTGAAGATAAAAATGTTGCATTACTTTATAACCTGATGGTTGACCTGAATGAAGACCTCCTGGAAATCAGCAGGCTGTCTTAATGCATTAAGCCGGGTTTCATTTTAAAGCGATATTATTATATTTGGCAAGTAAAATACCTAAAGACAATGTCAGATCAGAAAAAAGAAATATTCGATGGCGTAGCTCAACGCTTAAAAATTGAAGGATTTAATGTCGTTAATCGTGATGAAACCCGCCCTTGGGGAGGTTTTTTTGTGATTGATGAAGACCAGGCGCAGCAGTTTGCCAATGTTTATTTTGATGGCTTAAATGTTGATGAACTAAAGATATCAGGTAAACTGAGCCCTAAAATATTAATCGTAGCGCCTAATACACGTCTTTCATGGCAATACCATCACCGTCGCGCAGAAATATGGAGAGTGGTGAATGGAACAGTAGGCGTAAGCACCAGCGATACTGATGATCAGGGTGAGGTACAACAGCTTGCACCAGCACAGACGATCAAGTTAAAACAAGGTGAAAGACACCGTTTGATTGGCCTGGATGATTGGGGTATCGTTTCTGAGATCTGGCAACATACAGATCCGGCAAATCCTTCTGATGAAAGCGATATCGTAAGGGTACAAGACGACTTCGGCAGATAAATCAACAGATCCTAAGATATAATCCCGTATTGGTAAAACTTTTACGGGATTTTTTTTGCTATTTTTACAGCCCAAACATCCGTATAAATTAATACCCGTACGTATACAAATAAATATGATCATTTTAGTTTTCTTTCTTTTACACTGGTTTCTGTCTCTGTTCTCTCAAACTTTCTTTTTACACCGGTATGCATCCCATAAGATGTTCAAAATGAATGGCTTTTGGGAGAAATTCTTCTATGCCATCACCTTCCTGTCTCAGGGCTCATCGTTCTTAAATCCAAGGGCTTATGCCATTTTACACCGGATGCACCATGCGTTTAGTGATACAGAAAAAGACCCGCACTCTCCTCATTTTGTGAAAGATGTATGGGGAATGATGATCAAAACAAAAAATATCTACCTCAATTACTCAAAATATAACGTAGAACCCGAAGAACAATTCAGAGATAAATATCCCTCATGGCCAATCATCGACAAAATCGGTGATTCCTGGATCACGAGAATCGTATTCATCACTTTCTATGTCTGGTTTTATGCCACCTTCGCTACAGCATGGTGGATGTTCTTATTGTTGCCAATCCATTTCTTAATGGGACCTATTCATGGTGCAATTGTAAACTGGTGCGGACATAAATACGGGTATTCAAATCACGACAATGATGACCATAGCAAAAACTCATTGCCGCTGGACTTCCTGATGCTGGGAGAATTGTTTCAGAACAACCACCACAAAAAGCCAAATAACCCGAACTTTGCCTCCAGATGGTTTGAGTTTGATCCAACATATCCGATCATGAAGGTGATGCACTGGCTTCATATCATCCGGATAAGGAAAGTTTAAAAGCCCTGGAAATAAGGTATTGGTCTTTATTTATTTAAAAAGAATACCTGATGGAAAAAGTAGCGATCATAGGAGCCGGCATCGCAGGAATGAGCTGCGGCCATTTCCTGCATGAAAAGTACGACCTGACCCTCTATGAGGAACAGGATCATATTGGTGGATGTACCCCACTCGTCACCCTGAAAGATGCTGAAAACCCGGTTTCTATAACAGCAGGGAGCCTGGTTATTCACCCTCAGACCGATCCTCAGCTCTACGCTCTTTTTGAGGCAATCAAGGTTCCCTTGAAAAAGACCGACCTGTCATTTAGTGTACAATACCTTCCTGAACAACTCGAATACCGTGGCCCCGGATTAAACCATCTGTTCGCACAGCGTAGTAACCTGTTTAAGCCCTCCTTTTTAAAATTGTTAAAGGAAGTCGGCAGGTTTAATAAAAGTAGTACAGAAGTGCTGAATCAGCCGGAATTTCAAAACTGTTCCATCGCCAGTTATCTCAAGGAATTTGGATATACCGGGGATTTCATCCTGAAATACCTGATTCCCCTAAGTTCCGGATTATGGACGGCACCAAAAGCACAAATTCTTGACTTCCCGATCGTAACACTGCTCAGACATTTTAACAGTTATGGCTTTGCAGGTCAGGCCAGCGGATATCAGGGATTCACTCCGGACGACAAAAACCAACCCTGGCAGGAAGTATTAACTCGCCCTTTTAAAGATAAAATTCTGCTGAATAAAAAAGTGGGTAAAGTAGAACGCCTTGAAGATGGTAAAGTAAAAGTACTGGCTACAGATGGTACAAAAGGACTGTTTGATCGCGTGATTATGGCTTGCCCCGCTGATGAAGCCTATAAAATTGTAAAACATAAGACTAAAGACGAAGAACGGCTGCTGTCTGTGTTCAGGTATGAGTCGGGGAAAAATGTCATACATACGGATGCTGCAATTATGCCGAAGACAAAGCTGGCATGGGCAAGCTGGAATTACCGTATGGAGCAAAAGGGAGAGGATGCCCGGGCGGCTGCAACCTACTGGATAAACAACATCCCAGGATTGCCGGAAACTTCCTTAAAGCAAGACTATTTCGTTTCTAATGCTGCTGCGGCAATTGATGAGAAGAAGATGATCAGGGAAATTGAAAACAGACAACCGGTTTTTGATCTGATGGCAATGCAGGCGCAGACGGAATTACATCTGCTCAATCAGACAGGGCCTGTTTATTATTGTGGAGGGTATTTTAATAACGAAAAAGAAAAAACTGCATCACTCTTCGGCGGCTGAAATCTTTTGCCTGAAGGGGCAAAATTTTCTAGGCCTTCTCTGAGGAAACAGTTTTTTTTCTGGGAGGAGAACCCACCGTTTAATGGAAATGAAAAAACTGCATCACTCTTCGGCGGCTGAAATCTTTTGCCTGAAGGGGCAAAATTTTCTAGGCCTTCTCTGAGGAAACAGTTTTTTCTTTGGGAGCAGAACCCACCGTAAGCAGCAGGTTCTTTTTCCAGGTTTATTTCTCTTTGTTTTATTCTTTAATTCTTTTTTATCGTTTATTCAACGGGGGTAAGGTACTGAGTGAAAGAGTAGCCTTGCTCTCCCTGATCGGTTTTGATTAACCACCATTGGTCGTTTTCTTTTCCTACTAAGGTTACTACTTCGTGTCTGGCAGCTTTACCAACGATGTCATCATTGGTGCTTGGACCTTTACGGATGTTAAGGTTGGAGCTATTGGTAGTTACTTTTAGCTTTGTGCCTTCTACTACGCCGGCTACACTGTTGATGTTCATCACCACGTCGCCAGAAGCATAATTAGGGTCAAGACGCTCGTAAGTATCCCAAAGTTGTTGTTTTACAGCACCACTTGAAGCACCGTCGATGTACAAAACACCTTCCTGTTCACGTACGTTCAGGTCGTTTACGCCTGCAGCAGTTGCAGCGTCTATCAATTCTTTATATTTTTCTTGTAAAGCCATTTTTATGTTCCTCCTGAATTATTTAATTACCAATTGATTGTCAACCTTTTTAGGTTTTAATGCGTTTAAGACCATCATCAGTTTTTGAAGATTGGCTTTTTGGATCTCTCCTTTTAGGGTAACCACACCATCAGCAACGGTTGCTGCAACAGTAGGGAAATCTTTTGTTGCATCTTTTACAGCAATAGCTAATGGGCTATCAGCAGCAATTTCAACATTAGTAACAGCAATAGTCAGGTTGTTAACCACAGAAGCTACTCCAGGAACTGCCGCAGCAGCTTTACCTAACTCTTCTTTGGTCGCTTCATCAGGAACCTGTCCGGAAAGTGTTGCTACACCTTTTTCAACAGTTACACCCGAAGCTGTAAGTTTTGGATTTGCCTGGATTGCAGTTTCAACAGCAGTTTTCAGGTCTGCATCTTTTGGTTTGTTTTTGCATCCGGTAACTGTAGCTCCCATAAAGGCTACAACCATTACAAGAGCCATCATTTTGCTCATTAAGTTTTTCATTTTTGATAGTTTTTGTTTTTAACTATATACAAGATATAGAAAATACTTAACGTCTGGTGTTAAAAAAAGTTTAACAAAAATGTTTTTTTTATGATCTTTTTATGAACAAACTTCTAAAGACATACTCAAGGGACTTTTTTATAGAATCTGATCAATTAGCTGAGAGGCCAGAAAGCAGAAACAACCAGATATAGAGAGGAAGTAGAGCCTGTGTTTTTGTTTAAGTGGTACTCTGATTTGAGCCGATTGCTAATCCTGAATATAATCCAGGTCTTCAGGTATTGAAAATAGATTTAAATTCTTTAAATTCTTTAAATTCAATCAATTAAACCAATTTATAAGTTTTCTTTTGAATGATTATTCGACCAGGAATGTGATCCTGGAACGTGCCTAAGGAAGTTTGCTTTGTTAAACTTCATAAAAGGTCTCTGATTTGTTTTCCCATCATAAAACCTCCCTAATGGAATTACTTTAAATGAATTTTCATGTTGATTGTCAGATTTGGCATGCCCTAATAAACCTGTATAATCAATCTGCTCTTTAAATTCTACTCTTAACAAACCTGCTCAATAGACTTGGCCTTAACAAGGTTGCTCATAAAATCTGCTCTTAACAAACCGGCCTAGTAGATTTACCCTTAACAAGGTTGCTCTTAAAATTCTGCTCTTAACAAACCTGCTTAATAGATTTACCTTAACAAGGTTGCTCTTAAAATTCTGCTCTTAACAAACCGGCCTAATAGATTTGCCCTTAACAAGGTTGCTCTTAAAATTCTGCTCTTAACAAACCGGCCTAATAGATTTGCCCTTAACAAGGTTGCTCTTAAAAATCTGCTCTTAACAAACCTGCTTAATAGATTGATTCTTTAACAATCCTGCTCCAAACAAATACTCCAAACCGGTCTGCTCCCAGTTTGGTCAGCCCTTTCAGGAAATGCAGTATTAATAAAAAAATCAAGTATGCTAAGAGAAGATCTAGAAAATTTTGCCCTTTTTCAGGGCAAAAGATTTCAATCTTCGATTAGTATGCTTGATTTTTAGATTGGAACAAAATTCCGCCCCTTTTATTTTTTAGAACTCCACCTGCGACTTCCGCTACTTGGCGTTCTCTTAGCACCGCTCAGATTAGGTTCACGTTGACCACCACCTTGTCCATTCCCTGCAGGTTTCCCATTTCCTCTGCTACCTTGTCCGCGGGAGTTTCCACCCTGACCTTTACCTTTTGGTTTTTCAGTAGCAGCGGTCATCAGGCTTTGCCAGCTCATCGCATACGGATGATCTTCTGTTACCGGGATCTTCAAAGCAATCAGTTTCTCAATATCTTTAAGGAAATCTTTTTCTTCAGCATCGCAGAAAGAAAGTGCTGTTCCGCTTAATCCCGCACGACCTGTACGACCAATCCTGTGTACATAAGTCTCAGGAATATTCGGCAATTCATAATTGATCACATGGGCAAGCTCATCTACATCAATTCCACGTGCAGCAATATCCGTAGCGACGAGGATCCTTGTTGCTTTGGCTTTGAAATTTGTCAATGCTCTTTGTCTCGCGTTTTGCGATTTATTTCCGTGGATGGCTTCGGCTTTGATTCCTACTTTGATCAGGTCTTTCACGATGCGGTCTGCACCATGTTTGGTCCTGGTAAATACCAATGCTGTTTCTATTGTTTTATCCTGTAAGATGTGGATCAATAAGTTTTTCTTATCGTTCTTGCTTACATAATACATCTCTTGTTTAATTTTCTCTGCTGTTGAAGATACGGGTGTAACTTCCACTTTCAAAGGATTTGTAAGGATGGTATCTGCAAGTTTTTGAATTTCCTGAGGCATGGTTGCCGAGAAAAACAAGGTTTGTCTTTTTACAGGTAGTTTAGCGATAACCTTTTTAACATCATGGATGAATCCCATGTCCAGCATTCTGTCGGCCTCATCCAGAACAAACAGTTCGATGTCGCGGAGGTTGATAAAACCCTGGTTCATCAAATCTAATAGTCTGCCGGGGGTGGCTACAAGGATGTCTACACCACGGTGAAGGGCATCAGTTTGTGCTTTCTGTCCTACACCACCGAAGATCACCAGGTGACGGATCGGAAGGTTTTTACCATATGCTTTAAAGCTCTCTTCGATCTGGATGGCCAGTTCGCGCGTTGGCGTCAGCACCAATGCTTTGATGGCTTTATGAACTTTAGTATTGATATGCGGCTTACTCAGCAATTGAAGCATTGGGATGGCAAAGGCAGCAGTTTTACCTGTACCGGTTTGCGCACATCCTAATAAGTCTCTGCCTTGAAGTATGGTTGGGATAGATTGTTCTTGTATGGGGGTAGGTTGTGTATAACCTTCTGTTTGCAGCGCTTTTAAAATGGGCTCAATCAGGTTTAATTCTTCGAATAACAATGTGTTTGTCTTTTAATGTATAAAAATGAAACGAAAGAGTATCGTTCCGGTCAAAGGTACGTATTACTTTTGGCTTTTGTGTGTTCCTTTGTTTTATAGTTAAGTGTCTGTTAATTAGTGGGTTTGTTTTCTTTGAAACGGCTAAAAAATAATAGGGCAAGGACACACAGGACAAAGCCTACTACTCCGTTCAGCCTGAGGCCATAATCGTGACCGGGATCCTTACCATAAACGGTGAGCATGGCAAAAATAGCGATACCCATGGTTTGTCCGAGTTTGACAAACAGGTACTTTACGGCAAAAAACATTCCTTCATGATTTTCTCCCGTTTCCAGGGTATCCTGCTGTGCGATATCGGCAAGGATGGCATTCGGTAAGATCCCCAGGGAGGCCAGGGGAAAGGAAGCACAGATCACCAGGATGTACATTTGCATGGTAGAAGAGAAGGGCAGTTTACCCAGAAAAAAGATGGCGACAAATATCAGGCTGAGCAAGACAAAGGCGACCAGTACCAATGGCTTTTTTCCGAATCTTTTAGAGCCGTAATTGATAAAAGGGTAGAAGAGCAGGGAGAGGATTACCATAATTCCCATAAACTTTCCGCCATCAGAATCAGGAAGGCCGAGCAGCACCGTTACAAAGAAAAGCAGGCCACTGGAAATGATGCTCAGGGCGATGTAATACGTGAAATCTGAAATCAGGTAATATTTGAAATTTGAATTTCTAAAGGTGTTTTTAATGGCAGGAAGCAAGGCAATATGTGTTGGCTTGGCTGCCGAATATTCTCTTTCATCAATGGAGACAATCGGCAGGATCATCACCAGGCCGGAGAAGATGCTCAATCCCCAGATGGTGTATTGTAAAGCCTGTGCACGGTCGGTCACATGGAAAAAGTGCTGGATAAAATCTGCGTAGTTATTGCAAAGTGCACCCAGAATCATTCCGAACACAAAGCCCACCTGTTGATAGGTGGATAGCCTGACTTTCTGGTCGGCACTATGGGTAAGTTCTGCCAGTAAAGCATTGTAAGGGATGATATAGGTGGTTACGGAAATGAAAAACCCTGCAAGTACAAAGGTGAGCCACCAGGCATTGGTTACGCTTTCGCCCTTTACCAATGGGTAAAAAACGAGGGAGCAGAAGATCACTGCCGGGACAATCGCGTATTTCATGATCGGGATCCGTCTGCCTTTAGGGTTCTGACTGCCATCACTGAGCGAAGCAATAAAGGGATCGTAAATCGCATCAAATAACCTTCCGGAAGCTGCAATTAAGGAGAGGATATTAAAAGCCCCGAATACCAATAGCTGGGGTACCAGCGGACTCAGTCCGGAATTATTGGGCGGCAGGTAAAAGTAAGGGAGCATGACAATGATGATATTGGTCATGATGCTCCATCCCATCATTCCGGCAGCATAAGCGATTTCTTTTTTTATAGGTAACTGTTTTATCGGCATGATCAATTGAGGAATTCGGTATACATATTTCTGTTATCAGTTGGTATCATTTGGTGTGGCAGGTTTAGAGTTAAAGAAGCGGTTGATGAAATAGATGAGGATAAATCCGCCAAATATCAACAGGCCATTTCTTCCGGCTTCCGGGTCATTTGCATATATACTGATGCCTACAAAAGAGTAAGCCGCAATAAATATTAAAGGAAGTAAGGGATAGAGTGTCATGCTGTAGATCGTCTTTTTGTCCAGATGTGCAGTCCGCTTTCTGAGGAAGAAGATGGTTGCTGCGGAAGTGGCCATTCCGATGCAATCCAGAAATATGGTATAGTTGAGGATTTTATCGAAGGTCTGGGCATAAAATAAAGTGAAGACCGAAGTAATGGCAAAGACCGTCAGACTCACAAACATCACCTCATTGTTTTTCGTTTTTTTGGTGAAAACTTTAGGAAGTGCACCCTCTTCCCCCATGGCAAACATCGCCCTGGGATTGCTCAGCAGGTTCACATTGACATAACCCAACACCGAGAAATAGATCAGGCAGGAGAGAATCGTGAACCCTGCAGGGCCAAATAGTTTTCCGGCAAGGATGGCAGCGATGCTTTCTGCTGTTTTCAGCTGCTCGAAACCAATGACTTTCACATAGGCATAATTGATCGCCATGTATAAGACAATGATGATGGCCAGTCCGGTCATGATTGCCCGGGGAATTACCCTGTTGGCCTCTTTGGTTTCCCCACCAAAATTGATGGCCTGCTGGTAACCTCCAAACGTAAAAGATACGGCGATCAGGCAGATGCCCAGCGCTTTTCCATAATCCGTCCAGCTGGGCGCAATTCCTGTAGTGGTCTTAAACGCCGGAAGGCTGCTGCTGATGTTTTCTGCTCCCGGACCTACAAAGACAGCGCAGATCAGGATCAGCACCATTCCTATTTTGACCATGGAAAGTACGTTCTGTGTTTTTGAACTTACTTTCAGACCCATGAGGTTCAGTACGTAAAATAAAGCGATGGTGATGGCGGCAATGACGATTCTGGAGAATTCGGTCTGTAGCTCTGCAGGCAGGATAATTTTACTGAAATATTCTGATCCGATAAGGGATACTCCTGCCACAGAAGCGGCATTGGAAACGACAATGATACAGTTGATGGCAAAGGCAATAGAAGGGTGGTAAAAAGCAGAGAAAATCTTGTAATAACCACCCGTTACCGGAAATCTGGAGCCGATTTCTGCATACGTCAGCGCTCCGCATAAAGCCACCAGGCCGCCTATGATCCAGGCAGAAAAGAACAATTCCGGAACCTGTGCCCCGGCAGCTACGTTTACCGGAGTCCGGAATATGCCCATCCCGATGACCAGGCTCACCACAATCATAGATAAGTCGAAGAGGGAGAGCTGTTTCTTGGTAGGCATGGTGTGGTCTGTTTTATTCTTTGAAGATACAGGAAAATGTGTATTTGTTGAAACTTTGTGGTTGATTCCCCGGCATATTACCTTAAATTTGTAAATCTACTCACACATACATCATGGCTGAACCGAATTATAACGAAGATAGTATACGCTCCCTCGATTGGAAGGAACACATCAGACTGCGTCCCGGTATGTATATCGGTAAACTTGGAGATGGTTCTGCACAGGACGATGGGATTTATGTATTGCTTAAGGAGATTGTGGATAACTCTATTGATGAGTTTGTTATGGGCTCCGGACGCACCATAGAAATTACCGTTTCTGATCAGAAAGTAAACGTACGCGATTATGGTCGCGGGATTCCTTTGGGTAAAGTGATAGACTGTGTTTCCAAGATCAATACCGGTGGTAAATACGATAGCAATGCCTTCCAGAAATCTGTAGGTCTGAATGGGGTGGGTACAAAAGCAGTGAATGCTTTATCTACCAATTTCATGGTGCAATCTTACCGGGATAACAAAACGAAAAAGGTAGAGTTCTCGAAAGGGGAGATCGTCATTGATAATCCGATTATCGATACCACTCAGCGCAATGGTACTGCCATTACGTTTTATCCGGATGAAACCATTTTCAGGAATTACCATTACATCTCCGACTTTGTGGAAAGCATGATCTGGAACTATGTGTTCCTGAATGCAGGGCTGACCATCAACTTTAACGGACAAAAATATTTCTCTGAAAGGGGACTGTATGACCTGTTGCATAAACATGCAGGTGCAGAGACCATCCGCTATCCGATCATTCACCTGAGAGGTAACGATATTGAAATTGCCATGACCCACGGACAACAGTATGGGGAAGATTACCATTCTTTTGTAAACGGTCAGCATACCACTCAGGGTGGTACACACCAGGCGGCATTCAGAGAGGCGGTGGTGAAAACCATCAGAGAGTTTTATAAGAAAGAATACGATGCTTCTGACATCAGGGCATCCATCATTGCAGCCATCTCTGTTCGTGTTCAGGAGCCAGTGTTTGAGTCGCAGACCAAGACCAAGCTGGGCTCACAGAATATGGGGCCGGACGGACCTTCTGTTAGAACGTTCATCAACGATTTCGTAAAGAAAGAACTGGATGATTACCTGCACAAACATACTGACGTTGCAGATGCTTTATTGAAAAGAATCCTGCAGTCGGAGCGGGAACGTAAAGACATTGCCGGAATTAAAAAGCTGGCCAACGACAGGGCTAAAAAAGCATCCCTGCACAATAAAAAACTCAGAGATTGTAAGGTGCATTTCAACAGCACCCATGAGAAAAAATACGAGACTACTTTATTCATCACTGAGGGAGATTCTGCTTCAGGATCAATCACCAAATCAAGGGATGTGGATTGTCAGGCCGTATTCAGCTTAAAAGGAAAACCTTTGAACTGTTATGAGCTGACTAAAAAAGTAGTGTATGAAAATGAAGAGTTCAACCTTTTACAACATGCTTTAAATATTGAAGATGGATTAGAAGGATTACACTATAACAATATTGTAATTGCTACCGATGCCGATGTGGATGGAATGCACATCAGGTTACTGATGATGACCTTCTTCCTTCAGTTTTTTCCTGACCTTGTGCGTTCAGGACACGTATACATTCTTCAAACCCCATTGTTCCGGGTACGTAATAAAAAGGAAACGATTTATTGCTATAGTGATGAGGAGCGTAAGGCGGCTATCGCGAAGCTGGGCAATAAGCCCGAGATTACCCGATTTAAAGGACTGGGTGAGATTTCGCCGGATGAGTTTGGATTGTTTATCGGTAAAGACATCAGGTTGGATCCTGTGATCCTGAAAGACCAGACGATTAAAAGCTTGCTGGAATATTATATGGGTAAAAATACACCGGACAGACAGCAGCACATCATCAGAAACCTGAGGGTCGAAAAAGACACGATAGAGGAACTGGTATCAGCGGATGAAAGCGCAGCTACAGCAGCGGTAAGTCATGATATCGTGGATGATGAAAGCATTGATGATGAATCAGTAATTGCGGAATCGGCTTAACCCTTTTCTACATCTACTGTATCTTCAGGATGTTGTGGGGGCAGGACATCAGTCTCAGTCTCCACTACAATGGTTTTCATCAGCACCGCATATTTACTCGGTGCAATTCCATGGTCATATTTCTCGGCATACGCCTGGGTAAACTCTGCGCCAAAATAAAGGATAATGGCGGTGTAATAGATCCAGAGAAGAATCACAATGATTGATCCTGCTGCTCCAAAAGGAGAACCCGGATTTCCTTTTTCAATATAAATTCCAATCGCATATTTACCAAGGCCAAACAACAGGGCCGTAAATAAGGCGCCTATGATTGCCGGTTTCCACCTGATCCTGACATCGGGTAATACCTTGAAGATGATGGTAAAGATGCAGGTCACCACCGCAATCGTCAGCACATTGGTCACCACAAGCATCATGATTTCCGAAACTTCCTCGAGCTGGATGTATTGGGCTATCTTTTTGCCGAGGCCAACTACAATGCTATTGAGCACCAGTGATACCAGGAGCAGGAAGCCTAAGGAGGCAATCAGGGAGAAGGAAAGCAACCTGTTGGTGAGGAATTTTTTCCATCCTTTTTTAGGTACTGCTTTCACTTTCCAGATGAAGTTAATGCTGTCCTGGATTTCTATGAAAATGGCAGTTGCTCCAATCACCAGGACGGTAATCCCGATGACCAGTCCGAAGGTGCTTTTACCAGAGTAATTGGCATTGTTAACAAAACTTCTCAGCTGATTGGCGGCATCATTCCCTACCAGCTCACTGATCTCTCCAAAAAGCTTGGTATTGGGGTCCATCTTATCTCCTAAGAACAAAGTCGCCACAGAGATGATGATGATAATGAGGGGAGTCAGGGAAAATATGGTATAGTAGGCCAGGGCCGCACTCAGTTTCATCACCCGGTCTTCAATGAAGCCTTTTCCGGCCGCAATAAAAAGATGGCCGGTTGCTTTAAGAAAGCTGTATATTTTTTTTATAAAGTTCATAGCTAATGTTAGAAAGGGTATCCTATCCCAAGGTTAAAGACTAAGTTCTCTTTTCTCCAGGTGCTGCTGCCAAAATTGAGGTCATTGATGACCCATCTTTTTCCTTCAGGAAGGTATGGTTTTCTGATTGGAACAGCCACATCTAAACGCAATACAAAAAAGGAGGCATCGACCCTCAATCCCGCACCGGTACCAATCGCGATTTCATCCATAAAGCTGTTTAGTTTGAATTTTCCTCCTGGTCTTTCAGGATCTTCTTTTCTTAGCCAGATATTTCCGGCATCAGCAAATAAAGCACCGTAAAAAATACTGAAAAGCTTGAAACGAAGTTCCGTGTTCAGCATGATCTTGATGTCGCCGCCCTGATCTCTGAATGCGACTGTATCTGATACTTTGAAACTTCCAGGGCCGAGGATTCTCGCTCCGAATGCCCTGATGTCGCTACTACCTCCTGCAAAGAACTGACGTACAAATGGGAGGGAAGTACTGTTTCCATAAGTATAACCATATCCAAGGTTAAATCTGCTCGCCCAGGTCACATTCTTATTGACCTTGTAATAATTTCTTACGTCACCTTCTAAACGGATAAACTGAGAAAGGGGAGTGCCAAATAAGGTTTTCTTTCCAAGGTCATTTTTCGAGGTGACCAGGCCCGCCAGGTTTCCAGCCGTTTCCAGGTCTCCTGAAAAGTAAATGTTGTTTCTCCGGCTGTTGTCCACCTGGTCATTGTAAGTGAAATTATAGTTTAGACCAATAATATACTGGGGCTCCAGCGAAGTCCTTAAAGCAGGGTTTTTGCTAAGTACAGTGTCGTTCTTTACATTAGATTTTACATAGTTAATGGATATTGGATTGAAAGTATGTTCTTTAAAAACACTCTCTTTCCAGTTGTATCCAAATTCTCCTTTGATCGCATTTAGGCTATAATCAATCCTGCTCAGGATCTGATAAGAAGCCATGATATTCGTTCTTGGAATAAAAGCATTTGTACTGTTGAATTTAAAAAAAGGAATCAGGAAACGGGGGAAGCTCAGTTTTGCCTGTCCGGTTAAGGAATAAGAATTCCCTTGTTTTGATTGCCCTCCTTTGATCTGTGTTTCAAAACCACCACTGGCACTTACTTCCAGTTGTTCTGCTCCACGGAAAACGTTCCTTGTCGTTTGCGTGATCTTAACTTCTGAACCCACAAAGTTATTCGACTTACTGGTTCCTGTGACCTGGAAGGATAAGGAGTTTTTCTTTAATGGTGTCAGGTAAAAGTTCACGTCCAGCTGATTGTTTTTAAAACTATCAATCGGAATAAAATCAGCTTTTACAAACTTAAAGGTTCCGATATTCACCATTCTGTTTAAGGACTGGTTGTGGTCTCTTCTGTTGTAAGTTTCTCCTTTGTTAAAAAACACAAGACGATCAAATACGCCTAATTTGAAGGTATTCTTCGGATCCAGGATTTTAAAGTCTTTATATAATATTGGCTCACTGGCTTTAATACTGGAGTCGCTTCTTAAATTATAGTTCGGATAAATAGTGATGTTATTGATGGTATATGGCTTCTTCGAAACCTCCGGTGTATTGTCTTTTACCTTCACAAACAGGTTGACCATCCCTTTGCCGATGGTACTATCTGCCTGTATCAGCAGGAAATCCGGACTAAAATAGAAGTATCCTGCCTCTTTAAGGTCGTTGTCAATTCTGATCCTTTCATTTTTGATGGTCTCAAAGTCATAAAAATCCCCTGCTTTTAAGAGCGATTTGGCAGAATTGCTATTGACGTTGGCAGCGATTCCTGTGCTGTCTTTAGGAAAGGTGACTTTATTAATTTTATACCTTGTGCCAGTTTGGGCAGTATACATCGCTTTCACCTTTTTATTTTTAACCACAGTATCACCGGTAACTTCTGCCTGTAAATATCCTATGGTGCTGAGGTAGCTTCTCAATACATCATTATTATATTTCAATTTCACCTGGCTTCCCAATACAGGAGGCTGGCCCATTTTGTTGCGCAACCAATACCGGAATCCTTTTTCTTTCGTAGGCTCACCTGCTAAATTGTAAAAGAACAGCTTGTACTTGAAGCCTAAAACAGAGGTGTTGGGAAGCGGTCTGGTTTTATCTTCCAAAGTGCTTTCCAGTCCTTTTTGGCCTTTTACCTTTCCTGTAGAATCCGGATTGATTTTAACCGTGGCACCTACATACAGGTTGTCTCCTTCAGGCAGGTGTTTGGTCGTACTGCAGGCAGCGATCATCAAACACGAAATCATAAATAATAAGGGTTTAATTCGCTTTCTCATCTTTGGGCTTCTGTTCTGTTTTTTTCTTTCTGTTGTCTCTATCTCTGAATTTTCTAAAGATCTCTCTGAATCTGTTGTAGTCTACTACCAATGCAAAACCAAGTCCGGTTTCTATGATCTGACCTTCAATGATTCCTTCGGTCTGATTTCTTCGGTAAGCCCTTAAGCGGTAACGTCCATCTTTTGATAATAAGTATTCAATATTGACATTTCCTGCAATGTTATTGCTGCTTTGGTTGGCTTGTTTTGGCCCTTCTAAACCGAACGAGCTACCTACAGTCACCGTTAACCTGTCGTCCAATAGTTTTTTAGACAGACCAATTTCGAGGTCAGTCTTGTTTTCCATTTTTCCGGTAGAGTAATCTTCTGAAGAATTCAATCCGAAGTTAATGTCTACCCCTTTGATCAGGTCTGAGGCCAGGTTATTCATTTGTTGAGCCAGCAATCGCGTCGCACTTGAGCGGGCGAAAGATTCTGCAATATTATTGCCGCCGGTGGCCAGACTCTGGAATGGATTGTCTGCAATAAAACGGCCTAAGGCAAGCAGGGCGAAGACCTGTTTGTTTAATTCACTTTCATTTGCATTTACCTGTTGCAGCTTGGTTTCTACTGCTCCACCAATGGCATTCTTCTCATTTTCCGGTAGTGCAATCCGGAAAGCAATGATGGGCTTCATCAGTTCGCCGGTGATATCCAGGTATACCTGGAATGGGAATTTTTGATTGGCCTGGTTTTTTTGCAACTGCTGATCCTGTACCTGATCGGCAACAAGGTCTATCGCAGGAGCGTTGACCTCACGGACTGCCGTGATCTTAACGGTAGCTGAAGTCGGTTCTCCTGTCCAGATAATGCTGCTTCCCTGCTGGATTTTAAAATCCATCTTTTTAGGGCCAACACTGAGGTTGTAGGCACCATCAGACAACAGGTAGCGGCCTGTTAAACTCATTTTTCCACTTGGGTCCATGGTGGCATTCATACTACCTTCTCCTCTTACCTTTAGCTGATCTCCTGTAGCAGGATCTACCACAACGGTAAATTCTGCTTCCTTATCTATATCAATATCCGCACTCAGGTTGAATCCTTTAAATGCTGATTTAGGGATGCTGTCTGTATGAATTGCTTTCTTTCCATTAAATGGTGGGGCATCTTCATCAATAAACTGTACAACTCCTTCCTGATCCACAACCGAAGGGTCGGAGCTCACCATTGCAAAGAAGAACTTTGTTCCTTTATTGACCTGCAGGTTCATGTTGATGTCAGGCTGGTTCATATCACCCCTGATTTTGAAAGAGCGGGTGCTCACAAATACCTTTCCATAGACCATTTCGTTGTCTTTAGCCGTGGAGTTCATTAACCTGAAATTATTGGCTGATACATCCAATCCGAAGCGGAAGTCCTGATAATTGTTGGTATACACCATTCCATCCACTTTTAAAGGCTGTCCGATAGAGTCCAGAATGGTAAAGTGATCAAACTTAACTCCTTCATTTGTGAAACTGATCGTTTCATTATTCATGCGGAAATACGAGTTCACATAGGTTGCGGTAAATGCCGCCTGTTTGAAATTGATATCTCCTAATATTTTAGGGGCAGTAAGTTCTCCTTTTACAGATAACTGTCCTGTAATTGTTCCTGATCCCTTTTTAATTTGACCCATAGAAACACTTTCCAGGCCTTTCAGGTCAATTTTATCAATATTCAGGGTCAGGTCTAAGGCGCTTTTAGGTGCCGTATAGTAGAACCCGTTTGCCCGGAGTTCATGTACTCCTGTTAAGGCAATGTCGGTCTCAAAAGCATTTTCCGTATTGTTGTTTACTGCAACCCTTAAAGTGCCGAGCTGGTCTTTCTGATAACGCAGCTGATCAATGGTCAGGTTGGCCTCAAATTTAGGTGTTCCTGCCAGGTCTTTTGCATCTACAGTTCCATTGATCGATCCGCCAACCAAAGAACTATCCTGCTCTGCAAATTTAGTCAGGGTTTCTATTCTGAAGTCCTTAAACAATACTTTCAACGGGGAATTGGGTTCGTTGTTGACACTGTTGATGCTCAGCAACTGATTGTCTTTACTCAGGTCAAAACTTCTTGCAGAGATACCTGACTGGCCAAACTGTATATAGTTTTCCGGGGATATGGCCCATTTCTGGTAATTCAATAGTAGTTTCTGAGGATCAAGGCTAAATCGGAAATCCTTATTGATGGACTGGAAATTACCTCCGAGAAGGTATTTATCTTTCAGTTTACTGTCCCTTAAAAAGAGGTTAACCCCCAGGTTATTATTGACGGCCGCGCCACTGATTTCTGTATTGTATAAATTGATGGAAGAGCTTTGCATGCTCTTCACAGTCAGTTTGTAATTGAGCTTCTGGTCGTTGTTATCGACGCTCAATTTCGTGCTATCCACCCTATAATCCCCGTATACCACTTGTGGTACCCATGCTTTCATCGTTAAACTGTCTTTCTTCGTATCCAGTAACCCATAGATCATAGAAGGGGAGAAGGTGGTTAACTCCGGAACAAAGTTCTGAATGAATTTAGGGTTATAGATTCTGGCAAAGAAGCGGAAACGCTGATCCGGAATCCGTTTCACTTCTCCGAACTGGTAATACTTATTGATCTGGTTAGTCACTGCTGTAGCAAGATTGGTCAGCTGGTATTGTCCATCGATCCTCGCCCTCATGAGCTCTGATTTTAAGGTCAGCAAACTCTTCTCTGCACTGGTCTCTGCATGTAGGTTGATCGTATCTACATTGAACCTTTTCCCTTCTTTTACCACTTGTAATCCTCTGATGAAAACATCTCCGTTCAGGTAGTCCACATCGGCAGTGCTCAGGTCGGCATCCACTGTTCCTGCAAGTTTAAACTCTGTCGGACTAAAGTTTAATTTCCTTAAATCTACCTGACCTAAGTCCATTTTCGCTTTTACTGCAGGATATTTTCCTGCGATGTTTATTGCTGCGGTCAGGTTAAAATTGGCATTGCTATCTGCCATATTACTCTTCAGGTCGAGTTTCTGCTGTGCATAAGTGCCGCTCAGCTTTAAATTCTGATACTTGTATTTGTTGTAATCCGCACTGATCACCTCTGCATTGAATTTTGCGGCTAGTTTTTTAGGGTCCAGGCCAGTTCCGTTAACGGTTGCTCTGGCAGTGATCCTGCCCAGTTGTGCCTGTTGTTTCAACAAGCGTCCTACATTAAAGTTGTTCAGATTGACATCTGCGGTATAGCTTTCTTTCCCTTTTGGTCCTTTCATACTGGCCAGGAGCTTTGCTGCTCCCATATCGGTATTGATGTTAAAGCCGGTTTTGAAATTGGTAAGGGAGCCGGTAAACTTCCCATTTGCCTGAATTGCATTTGGCAATTCAATATTCGTTGGCAACGATTTTTTAGGGATCAATACCAACAGGTCTTTTTTGGTTAAAGCGAATTTTTTAATGTTCAGGTCCAGAAATAACTTATCCATATCCGGAAGCCCTTTGGCAGTTCCGCTGATGTCGATATTGGTGCTTTTTAACCCTGAAATTTGCAGACGCGGAATGGAAAGGTTGTTTAAATATCCGTTCATCGTGGCATTCACCCTGATTTTCTCGTTTCTGTATTCCTGAGGAACGGCATCGCTGAAATAAGCCGCATCTTTAAGTCCTATCGTAGAATTTTTAACGACCATGCTCATCTTTACCCGTTCCGGATGTTTGGTCAGGTCTTCCATTGCGGTATAATTCAGCTCAGTTGCATTCTCTATGGAAGTGTTTGGTGTTTTCAGGAGAAAGTTTTTCACTTTCACTGCCTTATCTGAGTAAAGGACATCTCCCTGAAGTTTTAATAGCTGGAAACCACTTTTTTCTGTTAAAACCCCTTCTTTCACTTTTACCTTGATGCTGCCATCGGCGCCATAGCCCAATTCTTCAGCAACCAATCCGAGATTCTTTATTTTTAAGTGGTTAAAATCCATTCCCTTGCCTGGTTTTGCCGACATGTTGTCGAACTGTACATTGTTTTTGGAAAGGTTCAATTTGCCCAACAGTAAAGAGATGGGAGCTGAAGCAGCTGCTGCATCTGCTTTTGCCGCTGTTTTTGATGGAGGAGCAGGCTTAGAAGGAGGAGTAGGTTTAAACGCAAAAAGAACATCTGAATTGTTTAAAGTCGCTTCTTCTACCTCGTATTTGCTCTTGTTCAGGTCTGCCATTAGCTTACTGACAGAAAATTCCTTCAGGTCTACGTTTGCTTTCATCTCGCTGGCAGCCGCTTTATAGCTTACCTTAGAGTTATTGATTTTTGCGCTTCCTGCTTTAAAATTACTGTTGGTCAGGTCGGCAAGAAGTTGGCTGATCTGCAATTCATTCAGGTTCACATCGGCACTCATTTTGGAAAGCTGATCATCAAAACTGATCTTGATGTTGTTGAACGCTACGTCTTCTACCTCAACAAGAGGGAGCTTTCCTGATTCCGTTTTTGCCGTGTCAATGCTTTCTTTCAGGTGTTCCTTTAACTGCGTTAATGGCTTTTTCTGGAAGTATTTTAAGTTGGAATTCTTCAGGGAAAGGGTTTTGATCACATAGCGCTGATGGTCCATGTCAAAATCTTTGATGTTTGTTTTGAATTCACCGAGACTCAACTTCACATCGTTTCCTGCAACATCATCGCGGTAAACAATGCCAATGTCTTCCAGGCTGATTTTGCTCAGTGAAAACTTCAGTGTGGAAGCGGTATCTTTTTGCACCTGATCTTCCGGTTTTTTCTCCTCAGACATAAAAGCGTCTACTAAAAAGGAGAAGTTAAATGTGGTGTCCGGGTTGATGCGGGTCACATTAGCCCTGATCTTTTGCAGGGAGATGTTGTTGATTTCGACTTTGTTGCTCAATAATTTGAGCAGGCTAATGTCTACTGCCAGTTTCTGAGCGTACAAAAGGGTATCTCCTTTTTTATCCTCCAGATAGAACTTGTTGAGGACCACATCTTTTGGGAAACCGATATGGATGCTCTCCAGGCTAACCTCGGTATGGGTTTTATTTTTCAGGTAGCCGATGGCTTTATCCTTAACAAAGTTTTGAACTGCGGGAATATTGAGGGAAAGTGCAATAAGGACAACGAGCATAATGATGCTGGCGATAATCCAAAGAACAACTTTAAGACTTTTACGTATATATTTATTCAATTGACTTTAATTGAGAGTTTCTAGCCGTTATTAACCAAAATCATGCCACCGGGGCCTTTTTTCTGGCTTATTATAGTATATCTACAATCAATATAATAAAATTGTTTAGAACTAATGGTTAAAATTTGATGTTCAGGAAATAAGGAAAAATTGTATGTTTAAATTATGGATGAGAGAAACTTCAGAATCAGCTACCAGTCGTTTAAGGGACTGGAGGAATTAAGTGAGAAAGATAAAGCATTGTGCTTACAGGCGGAAGAAGCGCTAAAAACTTCTTATTCGCCCTATTCTAAGTTTAAGGTAGGGACAGCACTTCAGTTAAAGGGAGGCAAAGTGGTATTGGGCAGCAACCAGGAAAATGTGGCCTATCCTTCGGGATTATGTGCAGAAAGGGTGGCTTTATTTACAATCGGCTCGGCAGATCCAAATGCAGTGATCGAAAGTATGGCAATTACGGCAAAAACTGATAACTTTGTCATCGAAAAACCGGTCACCTCCTGTGGTGCTTGTTTACAGGTCATGGCGGAGGTAGAGCAAAAGCAAAAACAGGAAATAGAAGTCTTGTTCTATTGCATCAACGGTGAAATTTTAAAAGTTAAGGGAATTAAGAACCTCTTGCCCTTCGTATTTGTTGAAGAGCGGTTGGTGGTGTAATGTCTTCTTGAAAAAGGGGTGTTTCTTAACAAAGGACTGTTAACAACTCAGTTCTTAAAATTTCGTTTTCAACCCTTATATTTACAACATCCAATCCTTTTTTGATGAGCGAAGAAATAGAAAACAACATAAACGAAGAAAGCAAACATACCGTAATTCCCATCAATGGACTTTACGAAAACTGGTTCCTCGATTATGCTTCTTATGTCATTCTTGATCGGGCAGTACCACACATTAATGATGGTTTAAAACCTGTTCAGCGACGCATTTTACACTCGCTGAAAGAAATGGACGACGGCCGTTTTAATAAAGCAGCAAACGTTATTGGAAATACGATGAAGTATCACCCGCATGGGGATGCCTCAATCGGGGATGCAATGGTGCAGATCGGGCAAAAAGATCTGCTGATCGATTGCCAGGGAAACTGGGGTGACCCGATTACCGGCGATAGTGCTGCTGCTCCGCGTTACATCGAAGCCCGTCTGTCTAAATTTGCAAATGAAGTGGTATTCAATGGGGATACTACCGTATGGCAATTGAGTTATGATGGCCGTAACAATGAACCAGTCACTTTACCCGTAAAGTTTCCTTTGCTATTGGCACAGGGAGCAGAAGGTATTGCGGTAGGTCTGGCAACGAAAGTCATGCCCCACAATTTTATTGAATTGCTGGAGGCTTCTATTGAATCATTAAAAGGGCATCGCCCAAATATATTACCTGATTTCTTTACCGGAGGAATGGCAGACTTTTCTGCATATAATGAAGGTATGCGTGGTGGTAAAATCAGGGTGAGGGCCAAAATTACCGAGAAAGACAAGAAAACACTGGTCATCACGGAAATTCCTTTCAGCACCACTACGGGCTCTGTGATCGACAGTATCCTGTCGGCCAATGATAAGGGAAAGATCAAAATCAAAAAGATTGAGGATAATACGGCAGCACATGTAGAGATTGTGGTTCAGCTGGCACCCGGAATTTCTCCGGATGTGACCATTGATGCCCTCTATGCCTTTACTTCCTGCGAAGTCTCGATCTCCCCGAATACCTGTATCATTAAAGGGGATAAGCCTCATTTCCTGAGTGTGAATGATATTCTCATCGAGAATACGCAAAACACCAAGGCTTTACTGAAACAGGAATTAGAGATCAAGTTACATGAACTTCAGGAGAAAATTTTCTTTAGCTCATTGTTAAAGCTCTTTATCCAGGAGGGGATGTATAAAAACGCGGAATATGAAAATTCAGGAAACTTTGATGTCGTAGTCGAGGTGCTGAATAAATTATTCGCCCCGTTCATGGAACAGCTTTACCGGGAGATCCTTCCGGAGGATTTTAAGAAGCTGATCGATAAACCGATGAGCAGCATCACCCGCTTTGATGTTAAAAAAGCGGATGAGCAGATGAAATCTTTGGCTGATGAGATTAAAGTAGTTAAAAATCACTTGCGTCACCTGACGGAATATGCCATTGCCTGGTTCCAGAGGTTACTGGATAAATACAGTAAAGGAAGAGAACGTAAAACGGAAATCCGTTTGTTCGACAGGGTGGAGGCTTCGAAAGTTGCTTTGGCCAATGTGAAATTATACATGAACCGTGAGGATGGTTTTATCGGAACCGGCTTGCGTAAAGATGAGTTTATTGCAGATTGTTCTGATCTGGACGAAATTATTGTGTTCAGGGAAGATGGTAAATGTATCATCACCAAAGTTGCCGATAAGAATTTTGTAGGGAAAGGTATCCTCCATGCTCAGGTCTTTAA
Organism: Pedobacter caeni; assembly: GCF_900129215.1. Classification (GTDB taxonomy): domain Bacteria; phylum Bacteroidota; class Bacteroidia; order Sphingobacteriales; family Sphingobacteriaceae; genus Pedobacter; species Pedobacter caeni. The sequence continues at coordinate 141,028 of NZ_FQUQ01000002.1, forward strand.
AAAAGGAGATGAGCGGACCATTTACAATATGATCTATAAAGATGGGGCGAGTGGAATTTCTTACGTGAAACGATTTGCAGTTGTAGGCGTAACGCGTGATAAGGAATACGACCTGACCAAGGGAAGTAAAGGCTCTAAAATGTTGTACTTTACGGCAAACCCTAACGGAGAAGCGGAGATTGTAACGGTCCTGCTGAAACCGCATACCAAGTTAAAGAAACTCCAATTCGACCTGGATTATGCAGATATTGCGATCAAAGGACGTGGATCACAAGGGAATATTGTGTCCAAATACCCGATCAAAAAAGTATTGCTGAAAAGTAAAGGGGTATCTACCTTATCCGGATTAAAGATCTGGTATGATGATCTTTTGAGAAGACTGAATGTAGACGGCCGTGGCAAGTATCTTGGTGAATTTGATGGTGATGATAAGATCCTTCAGGTGCATAAAGATGGTTGGTATGAGTTGAGCACCTTTGAGCTGAGCAATCACTTTGATGCGGACCTGGTGCTGATTCAGAAGTTTGATCCTGAAAAGCCATTTGCAGTAGTGCAATATGAAGGGAAAGCGAAAAATCACTTTATCAAACGTTTTGTTTTTGAAGCAATCGGGGTAGGAAAAAAACTAAGTCTGATCTCTGAGGAGAACGGATCAAAATTCCTTCACCTGACGAGCAATCCTGAAGCCATGTTGAAAGTAGATGTGCTGAAAGGTAAAACGCAGATTCCTGAGACCCTGGAAATCCTGCTGGCAGAATTTATTGATGTGAAAGGAATCCGTGCTAATGGAAACCGACTGACACAACATGATGTTCAAAATATTGAGATCTTCAATCATGAAGAAGAAGAACTGGAAGAAGAAGGAAAAGCAGATGCATCAGCAGAGGAAGAAATTATAGAAGATACAGATGCGGAATCTACAGATGAAAAATCTGCTGTTACTGAAACTGAGGGAGGAGACGATGAGTCTAAACCTGATGAAGAAGAGGATGCTGAACCAGCAGATGTTCCTGAATTTAAAGTGATCGCTGAATCGGAACTTTCAGAAGTTGCCGAAGAGATTTCGGAAATAATTGAAGAAAAAGAAGAAGGTCAGGTATTTGTCGGAGAAATTCCGGAAGCTGTTGAAAATGTTTCGGAAGTTGTTGGGAAAGAAAACGGAATTACTGAGGAAAAAGAGGAAGAGAAAAAGGTTCCTGTGAAGGCTGTGGCCACAAAAGTAAAAAAAGCAGTTGCCGAAAAGCCTGTTGCTGAAGCATCAGTAGCAGCAGAACCTGTAGTTGAAGCGCCTGTAACTGAGCAGGTGATCGACTTAACGGTTGAAGCAGCAGCTGTTAAAGAAGTAGCAGAAACGCCGGTTGAAGCAGCGCCAGTTGCAAAAGAACCTGTGGTTAAAAAGAAACCTTTTACTGTACCTAAAGCAGACAAGCCGGTAACAGCACAGCCTGTGGCCGAAGCAACTCCTGAGGAACAACCGAAAGAAAGTCTTCCAATTGCAGAAGAATCTGCAGTGCCTTCAACAGATAATGAGGCCCTGGCTGCTGAAACACCAGTAACACCTGCTGAGGAGAAACCAGCGGCTCCGGTAAAAGCTAAAAAGGCCTGGAATGATCCAAAGCCAAAAGAAGATAAACCAATAAAAAAGATCACCTTAGAGATCACAAATCCTGATGACGTTGAAATAGACGATAAAGGACAACTGGGATTATTTTAAGTTCCGATAACCTAAAAGAGCCGCCTTAATTATGTTTAAGGCGGCTCTTTTGTATTTTATCTTTTTTTACTGGTTGTCTACATTCTGTTTAAGGGCAGTACGGACCGTTGCAGGAATGCTTGCAAAGAAGTTATAGCCCGTAGCTGTTTCTATGCTGTTCACTGAAGTTCTGTAAGTCTTCCAGTCGCTGTTAATGGTATTTGTATTTGGTGTATTGATGGCAATTACTCTTGTTGTGCTGGTAATTCTGCTGATGTCATTATTCCCGTTTGGCAAGACCACAATGATTTTCCATACGTTAGATGGAACAGTCACATTTCCATTATTGATGGTGTTGGTTACACCTCCATTAGAGCCCGTTCCTCCCGTTCCATAAGAACCGGCAATTACATACACCTCATTACCTGCACTTACCAGACCACGGGTATAGCTTTCCAGGCCTTCCCATGTTTGTTGGTTGTTATTTGGCGCCTGAGGAATCATATTTGTCATGAGGAAGGTAGAGGAGTTTGCCGTAGTCGAAGAAGTTCTGTCGCCGGATGGGCAATTGTGTCCTCTGTCAAATCCTGAACCCGAATAACTGCTGCTTTGTACCTGATACCAGCCGGAAGGCAATGCCGCATCTGCTCTGAAATCATTGGTTCTTGACGTGCTTCCGATATCAGAAGACTGGATATGCCAGCTCACCCAGTTCGGTGTTCCTCTGTCGCGGTTATAAGAGATGGTATAATAGGTTTGATCCATCAGGTAGTTATTTGGAGAGGTGATGTTTGCAACTGCAGCATTCGGATTGCCAAGTAACAGATGGCTGTCATCTCCTGCAGTAGGTCCACCTCCCGGATTTGTTCCGCCACCAGTACCTGTACTTATGCTGATGTTGTCAATATTGATCCGGTTGGTGCCACCTGAAACTTTACGTACAGACAGGCGGATATTGCCTGTATTGCTGATCTGAAAGCTTGCTGTCTGTAAGGTCGAAGAGCTGCTGGTAATGGTACTGCCTACTTGTGTATAGCTGCTGCCACCATTTGTTGAAATCCATAATTGCCAGGTACTGGAAGCATCGCTCCCATATTTAGCATGGTCAATTTTAACGGTAGTGCTGTCATTTGCACTGATGTTAAAGTTCATGGACAAGGAACCTGTATTGCGGATTCTGGCAGACTGACTGCCTGATTTTACATCTCCGGCAAGGTTACCGATCAGGGCGTCATCCATGGTCCAGGAGCCTGAACCCAATGTCACAGCAGCAGAAGCGTAAGCACCTTTGCTGCCGGTTTCAAAACCTTCTGTCAACAATTGGGTGCTTTCAGTCTGTACTGAACTTGCCTTTTGATTGCTGATTAGTTCCGGCTGCGGTTGTGATTCTTTTTTACAGGAGGCCAGGACCAGACATAGCATGCCCAGTACATAGAAATGTTTCATAAAATTTTTCATAAGGAGATTATTTTTTAGTTTTTCAATAGAATGGATTAAGATTCAATGGCATAGGTTGTTAGCGCAATACAAGTGTGGTCTGGTAAAAACGCTGTAATGATAATCGGGACTTTTACGCCGTCTTCAATACGGGTAACCTGAATTCCGGAGAAATTGCTTTTCAAAAAGGCATGCAGTTCCTGGAACTTATTGGCATTGGCCAGCACGATGTCGTCATTGGGATCTGCGCTTTTCAGGATCTTTTCAAAAAAGCTTGCAGGCTCTACTGCAATCAGCGTCTCAGGAGCCGCGGCATTCAGTTCTGCGATCTTTGCATTTACTTGTTCTTTTGGAAGCGCTCCTAGCTTCTCAATCACTAAGGGAGCCTCAGATTCACTAAGGTAGAAGAGTCCCTGAATCTTGGTTGATAATTCTGGTAAAATTTGGTTTTCCATGGGTAGATGGGTTATTTTTTATTAAAGATAACCGCTAAACCTTAAGAAAGTGCGTTCCTTTAAAGGGTAATGAAAATTTCATGATTTTTTAACCGGGAATTGCGTTGTAATGCTTTTCCGGGGGCATAGAAACCCGAAGCTTTTTTTAGTGCTTCAGGTTTCTCAAGGCCTTTTTGATGATTTGGGTGGTGGCTTTACCCGGACTTTTTTCCATCCATTGATCACATAGGGTAGTCAGCCAAAGGGAATTGGTCTTTCCGGCATCATTTAACCAGTTTCCAACAGAAAGTTGCACATACGGAGAAGGATCGGCCTTTAGTGCTTCAAGAATCACTGATGCAAGTTGAGGCTGTTCTTTTAAGGTATTGATGTGTTTACACCAGACGCCGCAGGGTCTGATGGATTCGACCGCAAACCTCCGGATATTTTCATTTTTCGATTTTGCCCATTCAGAAAGAATGGAAATTCCCTCCGGAAGATGATTGCTCAGGTCTGTTCTCAAGGCCATCCAGGCAATTTCCCTGACGCCGAAATGTTCATCTGCAGCAAAAGGTTGAATTGCCTTCAGCTTTTCCTGAAGAGCTAAGTCCTGATCCAGGCCTATGAGATAACAAGCCCAGCAACGGACACTATCTGAAGCATGTTGGCTAAGAAAGGGTAAAAGTTGGAGGTCCCGGCTTTTGCTGCTTTCTGTTAACAATGTTCTGCCAATCTCTATGGTAACGTTTCTTATACTGTTCTGCGCTAAATTCTGTACATTTTCCCTGCATTTATTAAGGTAATGCGGTTGGTCTTTAAAAACATAACCGAGGAGTTGTAAGTGATCTACGGCAAGCCATTCGGTTAAATTTACCGAAGCCATTGTTCCCTGGTTCAAAAGCTCCATTACCTCTGCCGGTATCTTTGTTTTTGTCAATGCTCCTTTCCGTGTTTGTAATACTGGTTTCTGATTAGTCATTCCAAATGTCCTGATGTATATACCATATTCCGTTAATGTATTTCCAGACGTATAAATAATGCCCTTGAGCAACGACCTGATCGTTTCCTGCAAAAAGCAGGTAGTCTCCAGTCTCATAAGCAAGGTTTCCTTCAATGCTGATCTCTTTTGTTGAAAAATCACCTTTATTGATTCCCTGGTTGAAGACGGCTCCAAAGAAATCGCTGATCGCATCTTTTCCTTTGATAACGGTTTGTTTAGGAGGATAAAGCAAGGCATCTTCGCTGTATAGTGCCGACAATTCTGTGTTGTTTTTCTCGTTTACAAACTGGTTGAACAGCTGGTTTCTCTGCATTATTTCTTCTTTCATTTCCTTAACGTTTTTTGAAATGCTAAATTCGGCCAGATCATCTGTAAAGTCAATATGGGACAAAATTGTCCTATCCTATTTTTAAATTATTGAATGAAATCATCATGATCTTACAGATTACACAACGAAATGAACCGGGTTTATGAGCTCCTGAATGGCGTTGAAAACAATAAATGTCAATGTGTAATACCAAGGCTATGATCGCTTCATAACCAATAAACCAGGTTTACTTGCTCTTTAGAACATTTCAAAATCAATAAATAACACGAAAAATATCATATATATACTGATGAAAAACAAAATCCGAGTAGATGCAAACAAAATCTGTCCCCTGGAGCATGCAGTAAATACCATTAGTGGAAAATGGAAAATTCCCATTGTATGGCATCTGCAACAAGGGCTGAAGCGGCCTTCGGAGTTCTTTTATCATATTGCTGATATTAACCGCAGGGTGTTAAGCCGACAGCTTAAGGAATTGGAAGAAAGCGGTCTGGTGGTAAAACAGGTGGTTAAACTAAAACCTCTTGAAGTAGAATATCATTTAACCAGGACTGGCCATGACCTGGTTAAAATATTATGGCAACTGAATGCCTGGGGAGAGGGATTGCTGAAAAACGAATAATGATGTTTTGATTTTCAGATAATTAGAGATAAATTTATTCAAAAACTACCAAAACCCTGTTGTGATACGAAAATGAGGTACGAACAAATCCATACTCCGGCATACCTGAGCAACTATGTCCGCTATATCTGGACACTGGAGGTTGGGACTATGAATGAACAATTCAGTATCATAGCAGATGGTAGCCCAGGCTTAATCTTTCAAAATGGGGCAACCGGATTGCTTAAACAGAACAACAAGGAGATTCCGAATGTTCTTTTATATGGCCAGGCAACGACCCATGCCGAAATTTCACTTGGAAAATCTACCATGATAGGCCTTTGTTTTTTTCCGAATGCCCTGAAATCTATTTTTGGATTAAATGCAAATGAGCTGACAGATACCTGTATGGATCTGGACTTGTTAGCGACCAAACAGGGATATTATTTAAGAGAGCAATTGCTGAATATGGACAGTATATCTGCGCAGATCAATATGCTTTGTGCTTACCTTTTTGCCGAGATTTGTAAAAACGATCATAAAACAGATGCACAGACGGATTACGTCTTGTCGATGATGATCCAATCGAAAGGAACGGCTTCCTTAAAGGCATTGCAGGAAGAGTTGAAAGTGTCGGAACGGAGTCTCGAAAGAAAATTCAAGCAACATGTGGGGATCTCTCCAAAAATGTTTTCCCGGATCTGCGGCTTTCAGGCTTCTTTGAGTCAGTTGAAAAATAACGAATATGAAAAGCTTTCTGACATCGCTTATGAAAATGGCTATGCTGATCAGTCGCATTTTATCCGGACTTTCAAAGAATTTGCAGGTTTTTCCCCTTATCAATATCAAAAACAAGCAAATAAGGTTGCCGATCACTTCCCCGAACTGATAAAATAATACCCTTGTCGGTTTTGTTCTATTTTTCCAATCGGATGTGGCTTAATATTGTCTTAAAAAAAGACAGAAATGAAATTACTTATTTTCGGATCAACAGGTGGTACAGGCCGCCATATTTTGGAACAGGCGCTTGAACAAGGACATACGGTAACCGCATTTGTCCGTGATCCATCAAAATTATCTTTCCAGCATCCAAACCTGAAAACCTTTAAAGGAGATGTCATGAACCGGGAATCCCTGATTCCTGTGATGCAGGGACAGGATGCAGTTTTATCGGCGCTGGGTTCTCCGGCAACTAAGGTTGGGGTATTGCGTTCTCAGGGCACAAAGAACATCATTGAGGCGATGGAAAGTACGGGTGTCAGCCGGTTGATCTGTCAGACTTCTCTGGGGTATGGGGATAGTTTAAAAGTGTTGGATAAAACCTCATTTGTTTTCAAGCACATCATCGTTCGTTTTATACTCGGTAAAACATTTAAAGACCACGAGCTTCAGGAACAATATATTAAAAAAAGTAAGCTGGACTGGGTGATTGTCCGTCCCGGAAATTTAACGGATACAGGAAAAACCGGTGTTTACAGACATGGCTTCCCTGCGACTGATCAAAATATCCAGGTAAAAGTTTCCCGTGCCGATGTGGCTGATTTTATGCTGAAACAATTAAACGACCGAACTTATATTCATCAAACCCCGGGGATATCCTATTAACAAGTTTTTCTGTTATGACCAGATATAAATCTTCTTTACTGGCGCTGGCCACCATTACCACTGCCTTAATCGCGGGCTTGTTTTATGCTTTTTCAGTAGCTGTGAATCCCGCTTTTATGCAGCTCCCCGATGCACAATATATACAGGCGATGCAGGAAATCAACAGGGCCATTGTAAACCCTGTATTTCTCTTTGGCTTTTTAGGCAGTCCTTTATTTCTGGTACTGACCGTAGTTGGTTTTAGAAAAGGCCCCTTCTCTGCTAAGTTTATCTGGATATTGGCTGCCGCTCTCATCTTCATTACTGGCGGCTTTGGCGTCACGATTCTGAGAAATATCCCATTGAACAATCAGCTGGAAGCATTCTCATTGAAAGGTGCTTCAGCGGAACAGGTAAAAGTAATGCGTGATGCTTTTGCCGGATCCTGGAATAACTGGCATACCTTGAGGACGGTCTGTTCCGGTTTCTCCCTGATCTTATTGGTGATTGCCTGTTTGAAAAAAGATTAACAAACCCTGATGAATAAAGGAGTGGTCACCGGAACGCTGCCGGTTAATTTTGTCTGGACTGTTGCATCGGGTTTGGCGCTGCAGAAGCACCCCTTGGCCCTTGCTGTTGTTTAAACAATTCAAACCTCGAAGGTTTTGCTTTTCTCGGCCATGAATTGTTATCTTCATTGATATCAGCAGTTTCACGGTAGGGGTCAATTTGTACGGCAACCACTTCTTTATCTTTTGCAAAAACTTTAGTCACTTTGTTTTCATCCTTTCTCCAGATATAAGCAGGGATGCGGTCTGTTTCTTTGCTTCCATCTTTAAAGGTCCATTCGATGATAATGGGCATCACCAATCCGCCTTCATTGGAGAAATCAAGTTCATAAAAGTTCTTTTTGCTTTCATATAACTTTTTCTCCTCAGCAGATAAGGAAGAATAATACTTTTGGAACTGCTCATCAGCAGTTTTGCTTACCTCAAACCGGTTAAATTTATTGTAAAAATCTTTCAGACTGGTATCCTGCTCTACGGCAAATTTCAGGCCTTCTTTACGGTTTCTTTCCCTGCTGATGTTGTCATTGTTCCTCTCAAATGTTTTCTGAGCTTCTTTATTCTCCAGCTCCTGTTTCCTGCTGTTCATCTGATAATAACGGACATCATTCAGGGCAATATCTACCGGATCTGTTCCAAAAAACCAGCCTCTCCAAAACCAGTCAAGATCTACAGCAGAGGCATCTTCCATTGTTCTGAACAGGTCGGCAGGGGTAGGGTGTTTAAAAGCCCATCGCTTTGCATATTCTTTGAAAGCATAATCGAACAATTCCCTGCCCATCACGGTTTCTCTTAAGATGTTTAGTGCTGTTGCCGGTTTAGCATAAGCATTCGGGCCGAAATTGATGATGTTCTCCGAATTCGTCATGATGGGTTCCAGCTGATCCTTAGGCATTTTCATATAATCCACGATCTTGTGTGCCGGGCCACGTTGTGAAGGGTAATTGTTGTCCCATTCCTGCTCTGCCATATACTGACAGAAGGTATTGAGTCCTTCGTCCATCCATGACCATTGTCTTTCATCAGAGTTGACGATCATAGGGAAAAAGTTATGTCCTACCTCGTGAATGATCACACCGATCATTCCGTATTTAATCGCTTCTGTATAAGTTCCATCTTTTTCCGCACGGCCATGATTGAAGCAGATCATCGGATATTCCATTCCGTTTGCGGCCTCCACAGAGATCGCTACCGGATAAGGATAGGGGATGGTATGTTTTGAATACACTTTTAAGGTATGAGCAACCACCTTGGTGGAGTATTTATTGTACAAAGGATAGGCTTCAGGCCCATAATAAGACATGGCCATGATCTTTTTGCCATTGATATTGGTGGCCATCGCATCCCATACCAAACGGCGGGAAGATACCCAGGCAAAATCCCTCACATTTTCTGCAGCATAAGTCCAGGTCTTTTTGGAGGTAGATTTCTTTGTCATTGCCGACTTTGCCTCTTCCAGGTTGACAATCTCTACGGGTGTTTTTGCGGTTTGCGCCTCGTTCCACCTTTTCAGATTGCTGCTGTTCAATACCTGAGCATAGTTCAGACATTCTCCTGTGGCACCCACAACATGATCTGCAGGAACGGTCATGTTTACTTTATAGTTTCCGAAAACCAGGGCAAATTCCCCTCTGCCTTCAAATTGTTTATTTTGCCAGCCCTGAAAATCCGAGTAAACGGCCATTCTTGGGAACCATTGGGTAATGGTAAACAGGTAGTTATCGTCCTCTGCAAAATATTCATATCCACCTCTGCCACCAACGGTCATCCGGTTAGAGATTTTATAGTTCCAGGAGATGTTTAATTTATATTTTCCTTTTGACTGAAGCGTTGCAGGTAAGTCAATTCTCATCATCGTATTGTTGATGGTATAAGGAAGAGGAGTCCCTTTTTCGTCTGTTACTTTAAGGATTTTTACACCAAGATCATTTGCTCCGCCAATAATACCGGAAAGCGACTGGTAAGTCATCTGATCGGTCATCTTACTGGTTTCAGTAAGCTTATTGTCGCTGGTAGCTTTATGCTCGTTTTCATCAAGCTGTACCCATAAGTAGCTCAAAGGATCAGGCGAATTGTTGTAATATGTGATCGATTCTGAGCCGGTAAGCAGGAGGTTTTTTTCGTCGAGTTCGGCTTTAATATCATAATCTGCCCTTTGTTGCCAATAAGCTGGCCCAGGTGCACCAGAGGCCGAACGGTAAGAATTGGGGTCTGAAATGATGGTTCCCAACTGTTCAAATTTATTCCCATGGTTAGAACCGGGGTTATTTAAATGTTGGGCATAGGTATGTATACTTAAAAAAATAGCAGCAAATAGCAGTAAATTTCTTTTCATTGGTTTTAGGAATAGGGTGGTCTGTTGGTGTGGTTCGCCGCCGGTATTTTAGCAGGTCAATTTAAAAAAGCAGCGGAAAATCGCTCTGCAGCCATGATAAATGATATTCCAAATATAGCAGATGAGATGAAGAAATTCCAGTCCCATCGCTTTATTTTTACAATCCAGATGAGGAAGAAGGAAAGCAGGAGGATACCGACCACAATGATGACCTGTCCAAACTCCAGTCCGAGGTTAAAGGCAAAGAGTTCCCCGACGATATTGCTGCTCTTTCCAAGTAAGCTTTTGAGGTAATTTGAGAAACCCATACCATGAATAAGACCAAAGAACAGGGCAAGAGCATATTTGAAATTTGAACCCCTGTGTTTAGGCTTCTTGCTCAGAATATTGGAAACTGAGGTAATCAGAATGGTAACAGGAATCAGGAATTCTATTAATGGGGTGTTGATGGTAACGAGTTTGAAGACGCTCAATGCCAGGGTAATGCTATGTCCAACAGTGAAAGCGGTAACCAGGATCAGGACCTTTTTCCAGTCACTGATGGCATAATTAACGCACAATACCACCACAAACAGGATATGATCATATCCTTGCCAGTCTAAAATATGTTGCCATCCTAACTGGAAATAGAGCCAAAAGTCTTGCATTGGGGTTTAAAATCGTAATTTTGAATTAATTATACAAACTTTTTTTTAATTTAAGGTCGTTTACAAACAACTATGTTACAGGTTTTATTGATCTCCTTCCTTCATCTCTTTCACCCTTTTTATGTTAGTGTTACGGAAATCACCCAGAATTCCAAAACAAAAGCAGTACAGGTGAGTGTGCGTATCTTCTTTGATGATTTTGAAAAAGCACTGGATCATCAATACAAAACAAAAGTGAACATCTTAAAACCTGTGGACCGTAAAAAGGTAGACCAGTTGATTGCTGATTATGTCCAAAAACATTTACAGGTGAAAGCAAATCAAAAATCACTGGTTTTGAAGTACATCGGTTATGAGATTGAAGAAGATGCGGCCTGGTGTTATTTTGAAACAGCACCGGTGGCGGCAATTAAAACCTTCGATATCAACAACAATATACTTTTTGAGGAACATGAGTCCCAATCGAACATGGTGCATGTGACGGTAAACGGCAGCCGGAAAAGTACTAAACTGGACAATCCTAAAAGTCAGGCAAGAATGAGCTTTTAGGAGCATAAAAAAAGAGGATGCTTTATGGCATCCTCTTTTTTTATCTTATTGATATTGTATGTAAATCGGTATTGGTTTTAGTTTCAACAACTCTTCAGGTGTCAATAACCTGTTTGGAGCTTTCTTTAAATCATTTTTGTAGAACAATTTAAATCCGGTGAACTGAACCGGTTCAGGGAAGATAAAGTGACGGTAAGTTCCTTTTTTAAGTTCTGGTTCACCCCATCCATCCATGTGCATCACAATTTGAACTTCAGGACGAAGCTTTACATTCTGATAGTTGGTGAACATTTTTCTTGTGAAACGGTGAATCACAAATACTTTTGGAGGAAGGTTGTTCTTCTTAACCAGGTTAGCCAGATACTCTGCACAGTAATTCACATCTGCTGCATCATAAGTTCCGATTCTTTTTCCTGGTTTGCTGCCATCCTTCATAGAGAATTCAGGGTCAATACCTAAATGTACCTGTGGTAGTTTAAGGTATTTTTCTAATCTTGGTAACTCTGCTTTGATATTGCTTAAACCTACCTGTATGTCTAAGAATACAATAGCGTTCTGCATTTTAGCGATCTTCAAGACAGAATCAATCTGCTTGTCGCCCATACGGTTGATGTATTTGCCGTCTGTTCCGGGTGTACCGCTGGCTACAGAAGCAATGTAATGAACACCTGCCTGAACAGGAGTGGTAGGATCGGCTTTTTCCCAATGTTTGATCTCTGCGTTTAACCTGCTCCACATTTCTTTAGGTGCATATTCTCCTAAAGCACCCATCTTTTTTGAATGAAGGTTTCCATAATAAACGACAATACGTTTAAAAGGAAGAATGGCTCCTGCCAAAGGAATAGGTTGGTTTTTTACCGGCCATTTGCCTGTAGTATCACCATTTGCAAGTTTTACTAACAGCGAATTATACTTTGCAGTATCTACTGCCTCTCTCACTGTGCCTACTTCCGGTTCTTCGGTAACAACGGTATCTCCGTTGGCATTAACTGTTTTTTTCTGTTCGGTCGTTTTCTTTGCGTCGGAAGTGCAACTGATGAATACACCAAGTGATGCCATTCCGATTAAAACTGTTCCTGCTAACTGAGGTATTTTCATATGGTGGTAATTGTTTTCTAAAGATAAAAATTGTTACAAGTATAAGGTTCTTTATAGGAATAAAAAAGCCGATTCTTCAGGGATTGCTGAAAAATGCGACAGTTATATAGAACAATTATAAATAATGTTTGGAAGCATTCTAAATAGTCCGTATACTTGCGGAGTTATTTAAAACGATTCTAAATAAATTAATAATGAAACGATTGTTGCTTCCTATTTTGCTGTTTATCTCTGCTCTGGCTACACAAGGTCAGGAAAAAGAGGGAGCAATTACAGGTAAGGTCAATACTGCTGACGGAGCTGCCGCTGCAAATGTGATGGTTTTCCTGAAAGGTTTGAACAGGATCGTTTATACTTCAGAAAAAGGTACTTTCCGGATTTCTGCTCCTCAGGGAAATCAATTGCTGATTGTTCAATCGAATACCAGGAAACAAATTGAGGTTCCGGTATCAGTGACTGCAGGACAACAACAGGAAATCCCATTGATTCTATTGAAGGAAAGTGGGTACGATTTAAAAGAAGTAGTGATTACCGGTTTATACGAACCTCAGTCCATCCGTAATTCTGTTTATAACATCAGAACCATCAACAGTGAGATGATCAGGCTTCGCGGTGCGACAGACCTGAAAGCGATATTGAGCACCGAGCTGGGATTCCGGTTTACAAATGACCCTGCAACAGGAATCAGCAACCCGCAAATGATGGGAATGGATGTCAGCAGCTCAGGTGTTAAAATTCTTTTAGATGGGGTACCCATGATGGATCGGGGCACAGAAAGAGAAAGTCTTGGGCAGATCGATGTGAACACAGTGGAACGGATCGAGATTATCGAAGGCCCCATGTCTGTAGTTTATGGAACAGATGCCATGGCTGGTGTAATTAACATCATTACCAAAAGAGGCGGAGGTGATCATTTCTCTGTCACTGCAAGGATTCAGGAAGAAACTGCAGGTAAAGAATATCAGGCATTTAAAGATAAAGGAGTGCATAATGAATACCTGAATGTCAATTGGCAGAAAAATGGCTGGCACATTGGTGGTTCGGGTACACGCAATAATTTTGGTGGATGGAAAGGCAACCAGACCGGACGACAAAACGAATGGCTTCCAAAAGACCAGTGGCTAACTTCTGCAACAACAGGATTTAAAAGTGGAAAGATGGATGTCTGGTACCGGTTTAACGGTGCTGATGAAACCTTATCTTATTTTGGCCCGGTCAGTAACTCTCCTAAAGTATCAGATAAAAAGTACCTTTCTAAGCGCTGGTTTCACCAGTTGCAGGGCTCTTTTATCTTAACGGATAAGCTTACCCTCGACGCCGCCGCTGCCTATACAGATTATAGCCGCAGAACCTTATCAACGGATACAGAATTGAGCTCAGGAAAAGAAACCCTATCTACAGAACCCGGATCACAGGATAAAGATATTTTAGGGACAGCATTTTTCAGATCCGCATTACAATATAAATTGTTGCCGGGAATTGTTTTGCAGCCAGGAATCGAATTTAACCGTAACTCCGGAAAGGGAGGACGTTTTAAGGGAGAGCCAGTGATCAATGATTATGCCTTCTTTCTCACCGGGCAAATACAACTGAACAAGTTCATTCACATTACCCCTGGTTTCAGATTGTTGAAGAATTCAGTATATGATGCCCCTCCAATCATTCCTTCTCTACATGCAAAGCTGAGATTGGATAAGGATATGGACTTAAGGCTCTCGTATGCAAGAGGCTTCAGGGCGCCAACGATCAGAGAGTTGTATTTCTACTTTAAAGATGCCAGTCATGACCTGTCGGGTAATGAAAATCTTAAAGCAGAATATTCCAATACTTATCAGGCTTCTCTTTCATGGAACCTCAGGAATACAGAAGAAATTCGCTTAAATACGTTGTTATCCGGATTCTTTAATGAGTATAAAGACCTGATTGGTCTGATGCCAATTGGTGAAACTGGCACTGTAAATCAGTATATGAATATAGCGAGGTATAAAACAACCGGTGCAGAATGGAATACCAGGCTTTCCTGGAAAGCTTTTCAGGCGAGTTTGGGCCTGTCTTATATCGGAACTTACAATCAGTACACTGAAGACAAGGACAGATTCGGTGATCTCAATGAATTTGTATGGACTCCCGAGGTCAGTTCACATATCAGTTACCTGATTCCTAAGATTGGAACGAATGTCAGTTTGTATTATAAGTTTACTGGTAAAAAACCAATGTACGTACAGGATGCTTCAGATGCAAACAAGGTGATTCTCTCTAAAATAGCGTCTTTTCATGTCGCTGATCTCACTTTAAATAAAATTGTAAATAAATACCTGACGATAAATGCAGGAGTAAAGAATGTCTTTGATGTTACCCGTTTAAGGGTTAACGGAGGGCAATCGGGTGCACATACATCCGGTGGAAGTAACCCTTATGGGGTTGGACGTTCTTATTTCCTCGGCTTAACCATGCATTGGTCGAAAAATTAATAAAAAACAAAACAGCATATTATGAAAAGAATTTTCCATTTCCTTCTACTGATCTCTTTAGTTACTGCGGGAACTTCCTGTAAGAAATCTGATCCGCCATTGCCAGACAATACGGTCAATTTTGAAGCGGCTAAACAAGGTTTTGAAGCTACGGCAACAGAAGCGGTCATTAAAATTAACTTATCAATGGCCAGTACCGTTGCTATCCCTTTAACGATCAACTTAACGGGAACAGGACTGGTTTATGGAACAGAATATACTACTGATCCGGTAGCGACCAACAACACTTTGTCATTAACTATTCCGGCAGGAGGATCAGGTGTTTCCTTTAAAGTGAAAAAAGTGGCCAATGCGGTAATCAATGGGACAGAAACTTTAGACTTTACCATCACTTCTGCAGGGAGTCCTATTGTAATGGGTTCGACCACCAAATCTCAGTTGACTTTCTCTTCCATTACTTCTGAAGGTTCACAATTAACTCTAAAGGGTATTGCGGGAACTGAAGATGGAAGTGGAGCCTTAAATTCTGTTTATGTGGATTTGAGCAGTAATTCAATGGTGAATGTTAACAGAAAATCGTGGGTTCTTGGATTTTCAGCAGGAAATGATTTTAGAGTTAGATTGAACAATACCAACGGAACTTCAGCCATTAAACTGAATGGTAAAGTAGATTTAAACGCAGTTTCAGAGACTGATGTGATTTTGAATGATCTTTTTATCACTACCGGCGTTACCGGAGCGAAGTCATTTGCGAATATTGACAATGTGAAGGGGGACATCACAAAGGATATCATCTCAAATGTTTCTGCAACAGACGCAGAGAATATGGTTTATGTGGTGAATCCGGCCGGAGGTGTTCGTGGTCTTGATGTTTCTGCTGATAATTTATTGAAAATAAGAGTTTTGCGTAAAGGGTCGGGTTATGTCTTACAATACGCTAAGCTAAAAGATAAGACTTTCAAAACATTGGACATTACGAAAGACCCTGCAAACAATTTTACTTTCGTTGCTTTCCCTGCTGATGCGCAGGTAGTCAATGTAGAACCAGCAAAAACAAAATGGGATTTTGTATGGACATGGTCCATTTATTATGGAAAAGATTTAAATAAACCAGAAGATGAGACATTAACTTATCCTTATGCATATTCTGATGTG
The DNA here is from genome assembly GCF_900129215.1 of Pedobacter caeni. Lineage (GTDB taxonomy): Bacteria > Bacteroidota > Bacteroidia > Sphingobacteriales > Sphingobacteriaceae > Pedobacter > Pedobacter caeni. The sequence goes on from NZ_FQUQ01000002.1 coordinate 156,926, forward strand.
GTATTTATGAATAATCTTGGTGGTGCTCAGGCAGCAGAAGTATTCACAAGCAAAGTCACATTTGCAAATTTTAAAGAAAGTGATATCGCAGGCACAAGCCTTAAAGCAGAAAGAAATGTAATTGGTTCCGAATGGCGTTCAACTATGCCTGCAACAGGAGCCAGGCCGGATCGTTTTTATGTAATTAAAGACGCTTCAGGAAATGTATATAAACTGAGATTCATTTCAATGGGATCGGGTGATGGCGGTAAACGCGGTGAACCTGTGATTGAATATGCACTCGTTAAAAAGGGCTAAAATTTGGTTAGTTTAGGTTGAAGGATGCTTCCGGTGGATGCCGGAAGCTCCTCTTTTTACTGAACGGAGCCCGATTAGATAAAGAATAATGATGAGACCATCATCGGATCTAAAAATAAAGATATACGCATGAAATACAGATGGATATTATTGTTGTGTACAGCTGTTACGGCACTTTCTGCCTGTAATGTCGGTGCAGACAAAAAGAACAAAGAACAGTTACCAGACAGCATAAAAATTGTTTCTCTGAACGGGACAGTGAGCGAGATTGTCGCAGGTCTGGGAATGGAGAAAAATATTGTAGGGACAGATATTACGAGCAACTATCCGGAGAGCCTGAAAAGCAAGCCTAAAATAGGACATAACCGGAGGATCAATGCAGAAGGAGTGTTATCCCTACAACCCAATATCGTGGTGGGAATCGCGAAAGAAGTAAGCCCTCAGCTGGCGGCCCAGTTCAGGAGCTCAGGAATCAGGCTGATCCTTTTCAATCAGGATTTCACGGTACAGGGAACAAAAGACCTGATCCGTGCAGTAGGAGATAGTCTGAAACATACGGTTAAAGTAGATTCACTGACCAAAGTTTTTGAAACAGAACTGGCAACTGCACAAAAAAGCATCAACAATCCGAAGAAACCTAAGGTGTTGTTTATCTATGCCCGTGGTACTGGTACCATGATGGTGGGTGGAACAGGAACTCCGGTAGAAAAAGTGATTGAACTTGCAGGAGGTACAAATGCCATTACTGAATTTGCAGAATACAAGCCATTGACCTCAGAGTCATTGGTAAAGGCCAATCCGGATGTGATCCTTTTGTTTGAAGACGGACTGGAAAGCCTGGGTGGTGCAGATGGACTTTTAGGTGTTCAGGGCATCTCGCAAACAAATGCAGGTAAGAACAAGCGTTTTGTAACGATGAATGGTGAGTTATTGACCAGTTTTGGTCCACGTTTAGGTCAGGCAGTAACAGAACTAGCAGGGAAGATAAAGTGATCAGAAACACCGGATATATCCTTTTAATGTTAACCATTGTTCTGATCCTGACGATGGTGATTTCCTCTTGCGTAGGTGCGGTACACATCAGCTTTTCTGAGTTGCTTTCTATTTTGGCCTACCATACCGGATTATCTGATCATCAGAATTTTGAGGCGCAGCAGGCAGCAGTATTTTTAAACTTAAGGTTGCCAAGGGTGTTATTGGGCGTGCTGATCGGAGCTGCATTGGGTGTTTCCGGTGCTGCAATTCAAGGGCTTTTCCGCAATCCACTGGCCGAACCCGGCTTAATCGGTATTTCTTCAGGAGCAACCTTATTTGCAGTCGTGATGATTGTTTTAGAAACCAAAATATTCAAAGAGCTGACAGGCCTTGTTGGCTTTTATGCACTTTCGCTTGCCTCTTTTATCGGAGCAGGATTAACAACCATGCTGGTTTATCGCATTGCGATGAGAAACGGAAAAACCATTATTACCACTTTATTACTTGGAGGAATTGCCATTAATGCATTGGCAGGTGCTTTTGTTGGATTACTGACCTATATGGCAACTGATGCGCAGTTACGGAACATCACGTTCTGGAGTCTGGGTAGTCTGGGAGGAGCAAGCTGGCCAACAGTAACCGCCTTATTGCCATTTGTATTAATTCCGGTATTTGCCTTGCCTTTTCTTGCCAAATCATTAAATGCTCTTGCCCTTGGAGAAGCGCAGGCCATGCATATGGGAGTGAATGTGAAAGTGGTTAAAAGATTAATCATCGCGCTGGCGACCATGGCTGTAGGTGCTTCGGTAGCCGTAGCAGGGATCATTGCCTTTATAGGGCTGATTATCCCACATATTTTGCGGATGACATTCACTGCTGATCACCGCCTGGTTATTCCGGGAGCGGCATTATTGGGTGCGGCGTTGCTGACACTGGCAGATTTGATTGCAAGAACGGTGGTGGCACCGGCGGAATTGCCAATAGGCATATTAACGGCCATGATCGGAGCACCAGTATTTATATATATCATCATTACAGAAAGAAATAAAAATAATCCATAGATGATCAAAGTTAGAGGACTCAGCTATAAAGCAGGCAGTAAGAAGCTATTGGATAACCTCAGCTTCGATGCCCATAAAGGAGAATTACTGGCCATATTGGGTGCAAATGGTGCCGGTAAAAGCACCCTGATGAAATTGCTTTGCCGGGAGATCAAACCTGCTGCAGGGACGATCCTGATCAATCAAAAAGAACTGGATAACTACAGACTGGAAGACCTTGCAAAGACAAGGGCGGTATTGTCGCAGCACAATACCCTTTCTATTTCTTTCCAGGTAAAAGAATTGGTGCTGATGGGGAGGTATCCTCACTTTCAGCAAAAACCAACAGCCGCAGATTTCGGAATTGTAAATCAGGTAATGGAAGAAACCGGGATTACACACCTGGCTTCCAGAGATTACAATACCCTTTCTGGTGGGGAACAACAGCGGGTACAGCTGGCCAGGGTGATCGCTCAGATCTACGATAGCCCCAATGCATGCCTCTTACTCGATGAACCTACCAATGGCCTGGATTTGCAGTACCAGCAGCAGATTATGGTACTGGCAAGATCGCTGGCCGACCGTGGTTACTGTGTGATCTGTATCCTGCATGATATCAATTTTGCATCCAGGTTTGCAGACCGGATCATGATGTTAAAGAATGGTAAAAAGGTAGCCGAAGGGCTTCCGATTGAGGTGATCAATTGTGAAAATATACACGAAACGTTCAGTATAAAGGTAAAGCTGATGGAATGTGAAGGTTATAACTGTCCATTGGTGGTACCGGCAACAATATTAAAATAAAATCGTATGGAAAAGACATTGGATTTGAAAAGTCAGTGGGCAGCTTTTAAAGCGGAGCAGCCAAAGGTAAGAATCAGAGATGCAGCAAAACAGCTGGGAACCTCTGAAGCAGCATTGATTGCCACGACGGTAGGGGAGTCCGCGATCCGTTTGCAGGAGCAATTTCCGGAAATTTTAAAAGAAGTAGAAGGATTGGGTTATGTGATGGGATTAACGCGTAACGACCATTGTGTGCATGAGCGTAAAGGGGTTTATAAAAAAGTTTCTTTCCGTGGGCCAATTGGCCTGGCAGTAAATCCTGATATCGATATCAGATTGTTCATGAGCCATTGGGCATCTGGTTTCGCTGTAAATGAAAACGAGCGGAAGAGCCTTCAGTTTTTTGGAAAAGACGGAGAAGCAGTCCATAAAATCTATATGACCGAACGTAGCGACGAGGCTGCTTATCAGGCCCTGGTTGCAAAATATACTTTAGCCGATCAGCATGCCGCATTGGTCTGTGATGAAGCTAAAAAACCTGTTGTAGAACTGGCTGATGCGGAAGTCGCTGTGTCGGACTTTAAACAGGCCTGGCTGGATTTAGAGGATACCCATGATTTTCATGGTTTGCTCAATACCTATGGGCTGACAAGGACACAGGCGCTTCGTCTGGCTCCGGAAGGACATGCCATCCCGGTAAGCCTGGCCGCACTGAAAGCAATGTTACATCAGGTTTCTGATACCGATCTGGAGATCATGGTTTTTACCGGGAGTGCCGGTTGTATACAGATCCATACCGGATTGGTCAAAAAGATTCTGGAAACGGGCCCATGGTTCAATGTGCTTGATCCTGAATTTAACATGCATTTAAGAATGGATGGAATTGCATCGCTTTGGCTGGTGAAAAAACCAACGAAAGATGGAATCGTAACGAGTATTGAAGTTTTTGATGCCGAAGGAAATATTATCGTTCAGTTTTTTGGAAAGCGTAAACCAGGCATTCCGGAAGATGAGAACTGGCGTAAAATCGCAAATGAATTGGCTGTAAACAGCTAAAAGAGTCTATAACCAGTGAGGTGTTGCTGGGGTTTAGGTGTGTTTAAAGCGTCGGATTAGGCCCCGACGCTTTGTTTTTTCAGGTGTGTTTTTTTATTTGAAAGTGTTGAACTTTCCAAAAACACCCAGTGGTAATTTTATTCCGGAAGTTGCCTGTAAGTACAACTCTCCTGTTTCCAGGTTTTGCACCTGTGGGAAAGAAGTCTTGATCAGGTTCTCTACGATTACTGAAGAGAATCCCAGGGAGTAGGTGTTTAGGATTAAGAAGTGTTCTTCCTCATCCAGTAACTGAACCACATCCTGCATCATTTCCTGAATATGGTCTTCCAGTTTCCATTTTTCTCCATTCGGACCATGTCCAAATGCAGGTGGATCGAGGATAATCCCATTGTATTTTTTACCGCGTTTTAATTCTCTTTTTACAAACTTTAAAGCATCTTCCACTACCCAGCGCACATCTTTCAGGTTAGAAAGCTCCTGGTTTTCATTCGCCCAGTTTACCACTTGTTTAATAGAATCTACGTGAGTGGTGTCTGCACCAGCTGCTTTTGCGATCAATGATGCTGCACCGGTATAAGCAAAAAGGTTGAGTACTTTGGGAACAGGGTTTTTGAATTTCTTCACCGAAGAAGAGATGTAATCCCAGTTTACCGCCTGCTCCGGAAAAACACCAACATGCTTGAATGAGGTCAGTCCTAAACGAAGGTTGATGTTTACTTCATCATTTTTGTAGTTTACGTTCCAGCGGTCGGGCAGGTGCGCCGAGCTTTTCATCCACTCGCCGGTAGTTGCCGAGCGTCCTTTAAACCGGATATGGGTCAGTTTCTTCCATTCTTGTTCAGAAAGCACCTTTTTCCATACGGCCTGAGGCTCAGGTCTGCACAACACAAGGTTGCCAAAGCGTTCTAATTTTTCAAAATCACCACAATCAATCAACTCATAATCTTTCCAGTGTGTGGGTGTTAACAGGCTTATCATAAAAATATGGGTATTTAAAATTTGTCTTTTGCAGCTTTCATAAAACGGCTGGCAAAAACAAAATCATTTAGTTCTTGAATATCGGTATGGGCAATCTCTTTATTTGATCCTTCCCAGAATTTTTTTCCTTCGTGTAAGAATAAGATGTAATCACCGATTCCCATTACGGAATTCATATCATGGGTAACCACGATTGTTGTGGTATTGTACTCTTCAGTCAGCTCTTTGATCAGCTCATCAATAACGATGGAGGTTTTAGGATCCAGACCGGAGTTGGGCTCATCAACAAAGAGGTATTTAGGGTTCATGGCAATCGCACGGGCAATTCCCACACGTTTTTTCATTCCTCCGGAAAGCTCAGCAGGGAAAAGTTTATTTTTTCCGGTCAGGTTTACCCGTTCCAGACAGAAGTTTACACGGTCCAGTTTTTCTGCGCGTTTCTGATCGGTAAACATATTTAAAGGAAACATGATGTTTTCCTCTACGGTCATGGAATCAAAGAGTGCTGATCCCTGAAAAAGCATGCCGATTTCTTTTCTGATCTCGATCTTCTCCTCAAAGTTCATGGTCGTAAATTCACGCCCATCGTACTCTACACTTCCTTTTTCAGGATGGTGCAAGCCAATCATACACTTTAATAAAGTGGTTTTTCCGGAACCGGAGCCTCCAATAATAAGGTTTGTTACCCCTGGTTTAAACTGTCCTGAAATTCCTTTTAAAACTTCATTATCGCCGAATGATTTGTAAATGTCCTTGATTTCGATCATAGTAATAACTGGGTTACGATGTAATCACATGCGAGAATAGTAATACAACTTACTACTACCGCCCTTGTACTTGCCTGTGCTACTTCCAGGGCTCCGCCTTTTACGTAAAAGCCTTCATAGGCAGGAACAGAAGTAATGATGAAACCAAAAACGAATGCTTTTACCAGGGCTACAACAATGGTATAAGGGTTAAAGTCTGTGGTAATCCCCTGTACATATTCAGCTGCAGAAACTGCTCCTGATAATGTTCCGCCGATGTATCCGCCACCAATGCTCAATACCATTGATAAGATCACCAATAGTGGGACCATGGTAATTCCGGCAAGGACTTTTGGCAGGATCAGGTATCCCGGAGAGTTGATTCCCATAATCTCCAGGGCATCAATCTGCTCACTTACCCTCATGGTACCAATCTCTGAAGAGATTGCCGAACCAATTTTACCGGCCAATACGATTGCTGTAATCGTTGGACTAAGTTCCAGAATACTGGAGTCCCTGTTTACAGAACCAATAATGGTTTTAGGAATAAAGTCGCTCACTAACTGGAAGGCGATCTGCAAGGTCATTACCGCTCCGATAAAGGTCGAAATGATGGCAATTAGTCCGATTGAGCCGACGCCGATAAAGTCCATTTGTTTAAAAATGGCCTTCATATATATACTTAACTTTTCCGGCTTTCTGAATACGGCCTTTAATAAAAGGATGTACCTGCCAAAGTTGGTGAAATTCATTGAATCAAAAATTAGCTATGGTAATAATGCAATAATACTACAAAGAAACAACAAAAATTGTTGTGACATTCTTTATTTATTAAATAATTATTTCGCTTACTGCCTGTTTTGTCCCCTTTTAAGTGGTCAAATCGCTGTATAGTATATCGCATTTTATGTAATATTGCTGCAAAATTGAGATAAAATGAATGCAGTCATCACGGGCGCTACCAAGGGAATTGGAAAAGCCATTGCTACTAAGCTTGCCGAAAATGGATATAACCTTGCGGTTTGTTCCAGAAATGTGGCAGAGCTGCGGGCCTTTGCCGAAGAACTGAAGTATACCGGCGTTTCTGTTTTTACGTATGCTGCGGATTTAAGTGATAAAGCAGCTGCATATGCTTTCTGTGAAGCGGTAAAAGCAAAAATGCCGGAATTGAAGGTGCTGGTTAATAATGTCGGGATATTTACACCCGGTATATTACTGGATGAGGAAGATGATTCCTTGGAGAAACAACTGAATCTGAACCTTTTGGCCCCTTATTATTTATCTAAATTTTTCGGTAAAATGATGCGTAGACAGCGTTCCGGGCATATTTTTAACATTTGCTCTGTGGCAAGTAAGGAAATTGTAACAAATGCAGGTAGTTACAGTGTAACTAAATCAGCCTTGCTCAGTCTTAATAATGTATGCAGAGGGGAGTTAGCTGAATACAACGTTAAAGTAACGGCCATTTTGCCGGGATCAACATTAACCTCATCATGGGAAGGAACAGAAATTCCTGCTGAGCGATTTGTACAACCGGAAGATATTGCCAATACCTTATACACCATTTTAAACTTAAGCACTGGTGTAAATGTTGATGAAGTAACCCTGAAGCCGATACAGTTTTAAAGAAAAAATAAATAAAGAAAAGGAGGATAGTATTATGGACAAGCGATTATTTAGGAATGAGCACGACAAAGTATTAGCAGGTGTTTCATCAGGAATTGCAGAGTATATGGAGGTTGATGTAACCATAATCAGGCTGTTGTTTGTGCTCTCCACTATATTTTTGGTGGGTACGGGGATATTGGTATATATTATCATGTGGATCGTTGTTCCGGTGAATTTTGACCCGGCAGCAAGGTTTTCAAGATTTAATGATTTTTACAAAGGACAGGGCGACAAAAGCAATCCGTTTAATTCGCCGAATGCGTTTTCACAACCGCAAAATACAACTGAATCAACAAGTAGTACAACCAGTGGAACTTCCAGCGGCTGGACCGGGTCAGGCATCAATGAAGATCCGTTTAAAGCAAAGTCTAAAATGGAGGATTTTAACAAGCCTTTCCAAAAGAATAACAACGAAACCGGAAGAACGGTGGGTGGTTTATTCCTGTTGGTGATCGGACTTTACTTCCTGATGAATGAGTTTAACATCATTCCATTCTGGTTTAGCTTACATAAATTATGGCCATTGGTTTTTGTGGCGATAGGATTGAGTTTCATCATGAAAGGCAAAAATAAAAATGCATGGGAAACCTGGAAAAGCCAGCAGGAACAAGCGGGTGCAGCACAGGCTGGTGGGACAACAAATGAGCCTGCTCCGGCATCTCCCATAGCTCCTGAGGGCAATGCGCCAATCATCACACCGGAACCGGGAACCAATCCTGAAACTCCTGCTGACGACAGGTTTACAAAACATGACAATTAAAAATCTAAATTTATACAGATGAAAACGGATAGAATAATGTGGGGTATTGTGCTGTTGTTTATCGGCGGCGTACTTCTTCTGGAAAACTTTGATATCATTGATTTTTACTGGCGCAGCGTATTTCGCTTCTGGCCTATATTCCTGATCATTGCGGGTGTAAATATTTTATTCAGCAGAAACAAATCACAAGTAGGTGGTTATGTTTCCATCGGGGTACTTGTGATTACCTTATCCATGCTCTTTGTAAGGGGGCAGCAACCGCCTGCAAACAGAGACCGTTGGATTGGCGACCGCATTAAGGATGAGATCCGTACCGAAGAAGACAATTATGAGGAACAGAACTTCACGGAGGCTTATCAGGATTCCCTGGTTAAAAAGACGGTTCTGAACATCTCCGGAGGAGGAACATCTTTTGAATTAAAAGGAGGAACCGATAGTCTGATTACTGCACATGTACAAAGAAAATCAGGTATTTTCACTTTGCAGAACGTAAGGACAGACAGTGTGAACACCCTGACGTTTAAAATGAAAGGTAAGTCGGGCTGGTCGATGAACGACGGAGGAAATGATGTAGAGTTGCGTCTGAATAAAAAACCGGAATGGGAAGTTCATATGAGCATGGGTGCAGGAGAAGTAGATTTTGATTTCTCTGAGTACAAACTGCGCGCATTTAACTTTGACGGCGGTGCAGCAGCATTGGATATTAAATTTGGAGACTTACTTCCGATCACGGATATCAATGTCAAAACCGGTGTTGCAGATGTTAAAATTAATGTTCCTACAGGATCAGGCTGCCGTATTAAAACCAAAACAGGTCTTTCTGCAAAAGATTTTGAAGGTTTTACCAAGCTGAAAGACGGAACGTATGAAACGCCAAACTACAGTGCCTCCACCAAAAAGATATTTATCAATTTAGATGGCGGATTGAGTAACTTTGAAGTGAAGCGTTACTAAACGCAAATCATCTTCAGCATATAATTTAAAGCATAATGGAAAGTCCTGTTAAAGGAGAATACACAGTTGTCATTAACGGAAAGCCTACAGGTCCTTATCCATTAGCATCACTAAAAGAATTAGATATCCATCCGGGAACCTTTGTAAGAAAACCGGGAATGGACGATTATAAAGAAGCTCATGAGTTCCCAGAACTGCGTGAGCTTCTTGGTTTTAGTCATACCAAAACCGCTCCTCAGTATTTTGCTTCTTTCGATCAGCGCCTGCTGGCCTCGGTAATTGATTATTTCTTTATTGCCATTGGTTATGCCCTTCTGGTGCTGTTGAGCTTTCTTTTTATAACAGAAAAAAACGAAAGGATTGTTGCGATTGTGACTGGTCTTCCGATCATTCCGGTTGTCAAGTTCTTTTATAGCAGTATTGCCGAAGCTTCCGGGAAACAAGCAACCATAGGAAAAGCATTGTTAAACATAAAGGTGACCGATATGATGGGGAATCCCATCAGCCTGAGCAATTCCTTTGGAAGAAATGCCGCAAAAATACTTTCCGTGCTCCCTGCCTTCTTTGGCTACCTGTACAGTTTCCTGAACCGGAAGCAGCAATGTTTTCATGACCTGATTGCCAACACACTGGTGACCAAGGAAAGACTGATATAATAAACATAATCTTTATCTTTGCCCCATAATTGTATCGTAAATTGATGGAAGACGTAGTTGTGCAAAAAGAGTTAAATGGTGGATATTGTAATAGTTTAACCCAATATTCAAGGTTCCTGACCCGCGAGGTGAACATAGGTGACATCCCTATGGGGGGCTTAAATCCGATCAGGATTCAGTCAATGACTACTACAGATACGATGGATACGATCGGGACGGTAGAGCAAACCATCCGCATGGTAAATTCCGGCTGTGAATATGTACGCATCACTGCCCCGAGCATCAAAGAAGCCGAAAATCTAGCTAACATCAAGAAAGAATTACTTTTCCGCGGATACAAAGTGCCCTTGGTTGCAGATATCCATTTTACACCAAATGCAGCAGAATCTGCAGCAAGAATTGTAGAAAAGGTAAGGGTAAACCCGGGTAATTACGCAGATAAAAAACGTTTTGAAAATATAGAATACACCCAGCAAGCCTATCAGGCAGAGCTGGAGCGCATTTACAAGAAATTCACCCCTTTAGTGAAAATCTGTAAAGAGTATGGTACTGCCATGCGCATAGGTACCAACCATGGTTCTTTATCAGACCGGATCATGAGTCATTATGGTGATACCCCAAGGGGCATGGTTGAATCGGCCATGGAATTCATCCGCATGTGCGAAGACCAGAATTATTATAACCTGGTCATTTCCATGAAAGCCAGCAATACCCAGGTCATGGTGCAGGCCTATCGTTTACTGGTCGCTACCATGGTTAAAGAGGGGATGAACTATCCTTTACACCTTGGTGTAACAGAGGCTGGCGATGGCGAAGATGGACGTATCAAATCGGCTGTTGGCATCGGGGCGCTCCTGGAAGACGGCCTTGGAGATACCATCAGGGTGTCCCTGACTGAAGATCCGGAGTTCGAAGCACCTGTAGCAAAAGCGCTTGCCATGAGGTACGAAAACAGGGCTTTAATCACGGACCTATCACAAGAACGAGAAAAAATCACCATACAGGACCTTCCATACCAACCCTACGAATACAACCGCAGGCAGACGAAACCTGTTCAACATATCGGTGGTCATCATCATCCTGTAGTCATGCTGGATGTATCAAAAGAAAACTTAAAAGATCCATACTTCCTGGGAGCTGTAGGTTATAAATATAGCGCCGGACTGGATAAATACAATATGGCTGATCAGGCCTGTGACCTGGTTTATCTGGGTGATGGACTTCCTTCGTTCTCTTTTCCTGGAAACCTGAAACAGATCTATAATTATCAGACCTGGTTAGGACTGGCAGATAAAACCAATTGTCACCCTTTACTTAGTTACGCTGAATACGAAAAAACTGAACTAAAGGACGAACATATAAACCTGGTTAGCATTGACGCTGTTGAAGCATTAACGGCGAACCTGGAAAGCTTAAAAGACAATGTAGTGTTGGTTTTAGAAACCAATGCCATACATGGAATGGCTGCACAAAGAGAACTCTTCATCAAACTCTTAAAAAACAATATCCAGACTCCTGTCATCATCAAAAGAAACTATCCCGAATTAAACGCGGACGACCTGATGCTCTACTCGGCAACAGATCTTGGTGCACTCTTTACTGACGGACTGGGCGACGGCGTATGGATCAATGCTGCTGAAACAGTAGGTCTTCCTTTGGTGAACTCCACCAGTTTCGGAATCCTGCAGGCAACACGTACCCGTATCTCTAAAACAGAATATATCTCCTGCCCAAGCTGCGGGCGTACTTTGTTTGACCTTCAGGAAACAACCCAGCTTATCCGTTCCAGGACTGACCATTTAAAAGGAATCAAGATTGGAATCATGGGCTGCATTGTAAACGGCCCTGGTGAAATGGCAGATGCCGACTATGGCTATGTAGGAACCGGTCCCGGAAAAATAACCTTATACCGGGGCAAAGAGGTGGTAAAGAAAAACGTAAATGCAGACCGTGCACTGGATGATCTGATCGATCTGATCAGGGAAGACGGGAACTGGGTTGAAGTCAAATAATTTCTCTGATTTAACTTTGCTTCTGATTGTCACAATTCTGTGTATATAAGATAGTTATTGTCTGTTGTTGCCTTCTTTTTTTAATTTTTTTCAGCATCTTAGAGTCCTAAAAAACCTTATTGATTATGAAAAAGATATTTGTATTAACCTTGTTCGTGAGCTTATTTACGCTGGTTACAGCCTCTGCACAGGAAAAGAAGAAAGCAAGTCCACCAGCGAGCGTAAAAGAAACCATCAGCTCCGGAGCCACAGTTAGCATTGACTATAGCCAACCGTCGGTAAAAGGAAGAACAATCGGCGTAGAAATTGCCCCATTTGGAAAAGTATGGCGTACAGGCGCTAACGAAGCCACCGTATTTGAAGTGAGTAAAGCGGTAAAAGTTCAGGGTAAAGACCTTGCTGCAGGCAAGTATGGCTTATACACCATCCCTGGCGAAAAAGAATGGACCATCATCTTCAACAAAACCTGGAAGCAATGGGGAACCAATTATACGGAAGCTGATGATGCTTTACGTGTAGTGGTAAAACCTGGAAAAGCGGCAACTGCTACAGAACAAATGACCTTCAAAATTGAGAAATCAGGTAAAGTAAGCTTACTGTGGGGTACCACTGTTGTAGCCTTTACAGTTAAGTAAGTGCTGGTGCCTGCTCAAAATTAGGGCCTGAACCCAGTCAAGTTCTGCTCTTAATCAGGTATACTCCCAATTGAGCAAGATTAAAAGAAAAAAGAGATATGTTATGAGAAGGCCTAGGAATTTTGCCCCCTTCAGGGCAAAGGTTCCAGTCTTCGAATAATTTATCTCTTTTTTATGTAATAAGTTCTATCTAAAAATTACTCCTAATGATTGCTCTTAATTATTGCTCCTAATAATTACTACTAACGAACGCTCCTAATGATTGCTCCAGGTAGATGCTCCTAGTTGTTGCGATTCAAAAACTCCAATGTCTTCTCACATACCTGCTGCAAATGCACTGGTAATTCAGTTCCCTGATAGGGATGCGAAGCACCAAACACATGGTTTGCTCCTTCAATCTTATGTATCTCTGCTTTTAACTGCTTTTGTGCCAATTCCTGTGCCACACTGAACTTTACATTTACATCCTCGTCACCATGTATAATCAGCCATGGAATGCGAATTCGACCTGCAGCACTAATAATGTTAAATTCCTCTTTATGCGCTTTAAAATCTTCTAAAAGTGTTTTACCTAGTGGCATTTTCTCTTTAGTCCTTGCATTCTCTACAAATATCTTCCCTGTCTTCAGCCATTCTTCTTCCTGTTCCGCTTTCCATAAGCTCGAGAAATCAGCAATTGCTGCCCAGGTGACCAGTTTACTTACCCTGGAATCATCTGCTGCCTGAACGATTGCCAAACCGCCCCCGCGACTATGCCCGATTAAATAAATCTCTGAACCACTATAAGTCAGACTTACATACTCAATAATCTCATTCAAATCCGCCAGTTCTTTACTTATGGTGTTCGAAGAAAAAGCTTCCAAATCCGTCACATCTTTTAAATTTTCCGACGTAACTCCGCTGTGCGACAGGTTAAACTTGAGATATCTGTAACCTTTTTGTGCAAAATAGCTTGCAACCAGATGATGTGCACCCCAATCTTTGAAACCTTTGAAGCCATGAACAAAAATTATAATTGGCGGATTCAGAGATTTATCGTCGTAAGTACAGTCGCCAATAATGAGTTTTCCTGATGCTCCGTTTAATGTAAACTGCTCGTTTTTAATCATATATAAAAAAATAAAAGGTAGTCACCTTATATAACAAACTTAAGGAAAAGATGTTTAGACAATCATTCTGCTATTTGAAATCGTTCTAAATAGCTCTTAATTACTCCATAATGACAGTGAAATAACGTTCGGTTGTTACTTTTGTTACGCTAAAAATAAACAGGGATACGACATTTTGGAATATTTAAAGATCATTGCTTTTACGCATAAACATATTGACCTAAAAGCATTGGGTAAATTGGTGATATGTGAGCAGACATTAGACGACAGATTGAGAAACATTCAATCGGAGTTAGGTGTTAAAGAAATATTCTACATGGGGACTTGTAACAGGGTCGAGTTTGTATTCACTTCCGCCCATAAACTAGACAAGCAATACATCACCCGCTTCCTTACGGTATTGAACATGGGCTTACCCGAAGAATATATGGATAAGTTCGTAGAGAACGTTTCTGTATATGAACAGGGAGCAGCCTTCAATCACCTGCTAAGAACTTCCTGCTCATTAGAGAGTCTGGTAGTAGGGGAGAAAGAGATTCTTGCGCAGGTCAGAAAAGCTTATGAAACCTGTCGGGTTGCCGGCTTCACCGGAGACTATATGCGGATGATCATGAGCAGAGTAGTAAAGACGGCAAAGGAAGTGTATACCCATACTAACATTTCAAAGAATCCGGTTTCTATCGTTTCTTTAGCTTACCGCAAGCTGCGCGACCTGAAAATGGCTGCGACCTCCAGGCTTCTGATCATTGGTGCCGGTGAGACCAACAAAAACATAGCTCAGTATCTTAAAAAACATAAATACTCCAACTTCTCCATTTTCAACAGAACATTAGAAAGTGCAGAGGCGTTGGCCAAAGAATTAAACGGTACCGCGTACCCGCTTACCGAACTGGAAAATTACAACCAGGGATTTGATGTCATTATTACCTGTACAGGTGCTACTGAACCCATCATTACTAAAGAAATCTACACAAAACTTCTTAATGGAGAAACCGGTAAAAAGACCATTGTCGATTTAGCGGTTCCAAACGATACCGCTGCTGAAGTGGTTGCAGAATTCCCCATTCATTTTATAGAAGTTGAATCTCTTAAAGAGATTGCCCGCAAAAATATTCAGGAACGTTATGATGAGCTGGTGAATGCCGAGCACATCATAGAAGAAAATATCAAGGACTTTGAATTGGTATTACGTCAGCGCAAGATAGAGATTGCAATGAGTTCTGTTCCTCAGAAAATCAAGGAAATTAAGCATACTGCTATCAATGGCGTCTTTGCCGACGAGATCAACGGTCTTGATGAAAACTCAAGATTGGTATTGGAAAAAGTGATGAATTACATGGAAAAAAAATGCATCAGTGTTCCAATGGTTATGGCAAAGGAGATATTGGTAAAGAATAGCTAAATTTGCGGAAAAATTAGCATTAACGTGAAAAGACTTATTATCGGTACAAGAGGCAGCGACCTGGCTTTATGGCAAGCCAACTTCATTAAGGACAAACTTGCAGAGATTGGTGCTGAAGCCGAATTGAAGATCATCAAGACTCAGGGAGATAAGATTTTAAACCTGAGACTGGACAAGCTGGAAGGAAAAGGGTTCTTTACCAAAGAGCTTGAAGAGGAACTTTTAGGTGGTACCATCGATATAGCTGTACACTCTCATAAAGATTTACCTACGGTGCATCCTGCAGGATTAACCATTGCAGCAGTAACAGAACGTGAAGATCCTTCCGAGTTGTTATTGATCCTGAAAGACTGTGTGGACATCAAACAAAAGCTTTCCCTGAAAACGGGAGCGATGGTGGGTACTTCTTCCAACAGACGCAAAGCGCAAATGCTTTCCTTACGTTCAGACCTGAACATTGAAGATCTGAGAGGTAATGTACCTACGCGGATCCAGAAACTCAGAGATGAAAATTATGACGCGATTTTATTGGCTAAAGCTGGTGTAAACCGTTTGAATATCGATCTTTCAGAATTTCATGTAGAGGTAGTAGATACGACTGAGCTGGTTCCTGCTCCTGCACAAGGCGCATTGGCCATTCAGATCAGGGAAAATGATAAAGAGTTATCTGATTTGTTGCAACAACTGAACCATCAGGAAACGATCGAGGCAATTGGCGTAGAACGTAAGGTATTAAACCTGTTTGAGGGCGGTTGTCACATGCCATTGGGTTGTTACTGCAAAAAAGAAGACGGAGAATATGAAATCTGGACTTCCAAAGCAGAAACTGATGAGCACTTTCCTGACCGTTACTTTTGTCGCGTAAGCAGCTTAGAAGGCGTTGCAGAGCAGATCGTAGCTAAGTTTAACCCCGACAGGAAACTACCTTCCAAGGTATTTATCTCCAGAGAGGTTGGTGAACACAGCTATTTTAGAAAAGCATTAGAAAAACATAAGATAGAAATTGAAGGCAGATCGCTGATCCGTACATTCCCGATTGTGAATGTGCTGGACCCTTTCTACCTGAAACATATAGACTGGATCTTTTTCAGCAGCCGCAACAGTGTGGAGTATTTCTTCAACCTGAAGCCCTTGTTGTCCAAACACATGAAGTTTGGTGTAGCAGGAAGAGGTTCTGAAGATTCTTTGAGAAAAGCAGGACACCTTGCTGATTACGTTGGCGAAGGTGGTGATATTGATGAGGTAGCTGAACTTTTTGCAGAGCTGGTAGCTGGAAAAACGGTGTTGTTCCCAAGGGCACAAGACTCTTTACTGAGCATTCAGAAAGCATTAAAACCAGATACGAAGGTAGTAGACCTGCCGATATATGAGACTGTAATTGAAGAGGACGTAGACCAGACTTATGCGGAAGTTCTGATTTTTACCAGCCCTTCTAATGTTGACGCTTATTTTGTAGAAAACTTATTAGAACCCGGACAGCAGGTGATTGCGATCGGAAACTCTACAGGGAAGAAATTTGATGAGATGGGTGTAAAATACATCCAGCCTTATTCTCCTGATGAGATCGGATTGGCGGAGGCTGTTTTCGGAATAGATATAAAATAAATAAAATTGATATGGTGCACCGTCCGCGTAGATTGAGAAAAAATCCTGTAGTGAGGGAAATGGTAGCTGAAACGAGGTTATCTAAAGACATGTTCATTTATCCGTATTTCATCGTGCCGGGTAAAAATGTAATTCATCCTTTAGAAGCGATGCCGGGTATCAGCCACTTTTCTGAGGATACTTTATTGAGCGATGTGGAGAAAGGTTTGAAACTTGGTGTAAACAAGATCATGCTTTTTGGTGTAGGTGATGAGAAGTCGGAAGATGCGGCTTCTGCATATCATGACCATTCCCTTGTTCCTTCGGCAGTTCGCCTGTTAAAGAAAAACTTTGGAGAAGACTTATACATTGTGACCGATGTTTGCGTTTGTTCTTATACCACTCACGGACATTGCGGAATATTAAAAGACGATTACGTTCAGAATGACCCTACCGTAGAGGTGATTGCTAAAATGGGACTGACACATGCGCAGGCGGGTGCTGATATGCTTGCACCCTCAGATATGATGGATGGAAGGATTGGGGCAATGCGTCAGTTGCTCGATGGACAGGGTTTTGTAAACACAGCGATCATGTCGCACGCTACAAAATTTGCTTCTGCATATTACGGTCCTTTCCGTGAGGCAGCAGATTGTGCACCGAGTAAGGGCGATAGAAAAGCTTACCAGATGGATTTCAGAAATGGAAACGAGGCTTTGAGAGAAGCTTTGCTGGATGAGAGTGAAGGGGCAGATGTATTGATGGTGAAGCCTGCTTTGGCTTACCTGGATGTGATGCATAACCTGAAACAACATACAGATTTACCGATTGCATGTTACAATGTTTCCGGTGAATATTCTATGGTGAAGGCTGCTGCAGAAAGAGGATGGATTGATGAGCAAAAAGTAGTAATGGAAACCATGCATGCCTTTGCGCGTGCAGGAGCGAGCATTATTACCACTTATCACATCAGGGATATGGTTGAAAAGAATTGGTTGTAAGGAAATAAAAATATGTTAGAATCTTTAAAAAAAATGTTTTCAGGAAATGAAGGCGACATGCCGGTAAGTACGGGCAGTAAACCTGATATTTCAAGAGAAAAGTCGGCAGAACTGTATGAAAAGGCTAAAAACTATTTTCCGGGAGGAGTAAATTCTCCGGTAAGGGCTTTTAAATCAGTATATGGCACTCCTTTGTTTATTCAAAAGGGAGATGGCTGTTTTGTATGGGATGCCGATGGAAATCAATTTATAGATTTTTGCGGTAGCTGGGGTCCGTTAATCCTGGGCCATAACCATCCAAAGGTTAGGGATAAGGTGACAGAGGTAATGCAGAACGGGATGAGCTTCGGCGCACCTACAGCTTTAGAAAATGAGCTGGCAGAGCTGATCATCAAAAACAACAAATTTGTAGAAAAAATCCGTTTCACCAGTTCTGGTACTGAGGCTGTCATGTCGGCAATCAGACTGGCACGTGGGTATACGGGAAAAGATAAAATCATCAAGTTTGAAGGTTGTTATCATGGACATACCGATTCTCTATTGGTAAAAGCAGGTTCAGGCCTGGTTACTTTTGGAGAGACTTCATCTGCTGGTGTGCCTAAATCATTTGCTGCGGAAACGATTGTGATTCCTTTGAACGACAGAGAGGCGATTAAAGCCGCTTTTGATCAGTTTAAAGATCAGGTTGCAGCGGTAATCATTGAAGGTATTCCGGCAAACAACGGCTTGTTGATGCAGGATGTAGAATACATCAAATACTTAGAAAATATCTGTAAAGAAAATAAAGCTTTATTGATTTTTGATGAGGTGATCACCGGATTCAGATTGGGCTTTGAAGGTGCTGCGGCACATTATGGTGTTAAACCTGATATCGTAACTTATGGTAAAATCATCGGTGGTGGATTACCTGTAGGGATGTATGGCGCTTCGGCTGAAATCATGGGACATATTTCTCCTGATGGTGGCGTTTATCAGGCAGGTACATTGTCGGGCAATCCGGTAGCAATGGCTGCAGGTATCGCTCAACTGACAGAATTATTGCGTTCAGGTTTCTACAAAGAGCTGAACAATAAAGCTTCTGAGTTTGCAGAAAGCATTCAGCGTTTTGCCACGGCAAGGAACTACAAATTAAAAGTATTCCATGTGGGATCTATTTTCTGGATGGCCTTTACAGATAAAGACAAGATCCAGTCGGCGGATGATATTGATCCGGCAAGCATGGAGAAATTTAAAGTATTACACAGAGAATTGCTAAACAGAGGAATCTATATCGGTCCGTCAGGATATGAAGTAGGTTTTGTTTCTGCAGCACATACCAAGATCGAACTGGAGAAAGCGAAAAGAGCGATCCTGGAGAGTCTTGACGTGGTGTTCAGGAATAAGTAAATTAAAAAGTATATTTATAGTATATAAAGCCAGTCACCTTGAAGAAATCAATCGTTATATTTTATTTCATGTTGCTGTACTCTTTGGTACAGCTGATCTCCTGGGGAACGCTTGTCGTAAAACTGGAGCCTGCAAGGATGGCGATGGTGATGGGAGAGGGATCTGTATTTTTATTCCTCCTGTGTGTAGGTGCCTACTTTTTACATCAGTCGATCAAAAAAGAAGACCGTTTAAGAGAACAGCAGCAGAACTTTTTGCTTTCTGTAACACATGAGCTGAAATCGCCGCTGGCTGCTATAAAATTATCTATACAAACCATCGTTAAGCGCGACCTGGATAAAGCCAGACAAACTTCCCTGCTAAACAATTCCCTTAAGGATATTGAGCGCCTGGATGATTTGGTGGAAAACATGTTGCTGGCCACAAAAATGGAAAATGGTTCTTATTCTTTCTTTAAAGAAGAGTTCGACTTTTCAGAAATGGTGACTAAAATTACAGACCGCTTACAAATTCACTCCTGTGGATGTGAGCAGGTCATCAGCTTGTCGGTAAAGCCTGGTATAAAGGTAGTTGGAGATCAGCTCTCTTTGTCATCAGTAGTGACGAACCTGGTCGAAAATGCTGTCAAATATTCAGGTCCCTGTATGCATATAGATGTCGAATTGGCGGAAAAAGATGGACATGCATTTTTAAGAGTCTCAGATAAGGGCCCGGGTATTCCTGATGCAGAAAAAATGTTGATTTTTGATAAATTCTATCGCGTAGGTAATGAGAATGTAAGAAAATCAAAAGGCACAGGATTGGGCCTGTTTATTGTTAAGGAAGTATTACAAATGCACGACGCTGATATCAGCGTTAGAGATAACGTACCGCAAGGTGCTATTTTTGAAATCACATTTAGTTGATAATTATGCAACAGAAATTAAGAATACTACTGGTTGAAGATGAAGACCACTTATTAGATGCTATAAAATTAAACCTTGAACTTGAAGGATACAAAGTTCATGCAGTAAAAGACGGTAAAACGGCTTTAAAAGTTTTTAAAGAAGAACGTTTTAACCTGATCATTCTGGATGTCATGCTTCCTGAGATGGATGGATTCCAGGTATGTGAAACGATCAGACTGGAAAATACAGAAGTTCCTATCCTTTTCCTAACAGCCAAAAACACCAGTGAAGACCGTGTAATGGGATTGAAAAAAGGAGCTGATGATTACCTGGTAAAACCGTTTAACCTGGAAGAACTGATTCTAAGGGTTGGGATTTTGGTAAAACGCAGCATGAAAGCGGACGACCTTAAAGAAATCAACTCTTATAAAATTGGCGATAAAACGATCTATTTCAACTCTTTTGAATTGAAACAAGACGATGGCCTGATTGTTCCCCTGACGAAGAAAGAGACGATGTTGCTGAAATTGCTGATCGAACGTAAGAACGAAGCAGTATCACGTGAGCAGATCCTGGAAACGGTATGGAACTATGATGTATACCCATCTACACGTACAATTGATAATTTTATCCTGACTTTCCGTAAGTATTTCGAACCAGATCAGAAAAACCCGGTGTATTTCCATTCCATCAGAGGTGTAGGTTATAAATTCACGGATATTCATTAATGTATAACGCAAAAGGCAGGTATGCCCTGATGGCAATCTTCGTGATTGCGGCAGGAGTATGCCTTTTCTACGATCAGATTCAACTGGCTGTTTTGGCCGGTTTTTTCTTTGCCTTTGTGATCTGGAGCCACTTCAAACACAGCTCCATTTTACTGGCCTCCAAACATTTTAAGAATGGAGATTATGAAAAAACAGAAAAGATTTTGGCAGAAGTACCTAATCCCGACCGGTTAGCCCGGAACAGGAGAGGGTATTATGAGTTTATGCGTGCCAATATCGCACTGAAAAGAGAAGAATATGATGTTGCAGAACATCATTTTCAAATTGCCAGCCGCTTCCCTCTGGGAGGGAAAAATGATAAGGCTTTTGTACTGATCCATCTGGCCAATCTGGCACTCAGAAAAAAAGATGCAGTCAGAACAAAAGCATATATCGAAAAGGCAAAAGAGCTGGCAGTAACCCCAAAGGCACAAGAGATAATTAATAAAATAGAGCAAGAAGCAAATCGCTTATAAACAAACAAATAAAACATGAATACGTTATTTTTAGATGCCGCACTTTCAAAGCAAACAGAACGTCCACCGGTATGGATGATGCGCCAGGCAGGTCGTTTTATGCCTGAGTACTGGGAAATCAAAAACAAATACTCTTTCCTGGAGATGTGCAAAACGCCTGAAATTGCTGCGGATGTAACGATGTTACCTGTTGATTTGTTGGGTATCGATGCAGCCATCCTTTTCTGTGATATTTTGGTAACAGGTGAGGCAATGGGCGGAGACCTTAGTTTTACTCAGGGTGTAGGCCCTAAATTTGCAAACCCGGTACGTAATGCTCAGGATATTGACAACCTGAATGTAGATGTGCTGGACAAGCTGGAGTATGTTGCTGATGCGATTAAAGTAATTCAGCAGCGTTTAAATGGCAGCATTCCATTGATCGGTTTTGCTGGTGCACCATTTACCGTAATGAGCTACCTTGTTGAAGGCGGTTCTTCAAAAGATTTTAAACTGACGAAACTCCTGATGCACAACCATCCGGAACTGGCACACCGCTTACTGGCGAAAATTGCTAAAGTTACGGCAGATTACCTGAACCTTCAGATTGCTGCAGGCGTAAATGCCATCCAGATCTTTGATAGCTGGGCACTGGCTTTATCATGGAACGATTATCAGGAATTCTCACACCGTTATATTCAGGAAATCATTGCTAACCTAAACAGAAAAGACGTTCCTGTCATTTCCTTCTGTAAAGGAAGCTCTGTATTTGCACCAATCATGGCTCAGGCAAATCCTGATGTGATTTCGGTAGACTGGAATGCAGATTTATTAAACATTAAACAAGCACTGCCTGCAGGTATTGCCGTTCAGGGTAACCTGGATCCACATATTTTGTATGCGGATAAACCGGTGATCAAAAAACATATCCTTCAACTGTTTGAACGTATGCGTGGAGAGAACGGATTTATCTTTAATCTCGGTCATGGGATCATGCCGGATATTCCGTTTGACAACGTAAAATATGCGATTGAAGTGGTTAAAGAATTCAGATACTAAATATGATAAAGAGGCTGTTTATTGCTAAATGGCCTCTTTTAATTTTAAAATAAATACAAACATCAATGGAATACTATCGTTACATACTCTCTGTTCATATCATCTTTATGGTAAGCTGGATGGCGGGATTGTTTTATAGTGTTCGCTTGTTTATCTATCATGTAGAAGCAGAGGATAAACCAGAAATAGAGCGTAATATTCTGCAAAAAGAATATGAGCGTATAGAAGCCAAACTCTGGCACATCATTACCACCCCGGCAATGGTGCTCACCGTAGTTGCCGGAGTCAGCATGGTTTGTCTGAACCCTCTGTTATTGCAGACCTCCTGGTTTCATGTAAAACTGGGCTTTGTCGCATTGTTACTCATCTATCATTTCATTTGTCAGAACATGATGTATCAGCTGAAGCTGGGCAAATGCAAAACGAGCTCTTTTAAGCTTCGTTTATGGAATGAAGTCGCTACCATCCTCCTGGTGGCTATTGTCTTTACAGTGATCCTGAAAAATGCCATAGACTGGATTTATGGTCTTGCAGGTCTGATTATATTTGCTGTGGTCATTATGCTTGCTGTAAAATGGTACAAACACTACAGGAAAAAGCACGAAAGCTAACTCCTTCATTATTATTCATTTTATTTTCTTTTGCATGCAACCTTTCCGTTGTGATGTGCATCTTCTATATACCAAACAAACAATGATTTTGACGCAGTATAAGATAGAGGAACTCATGGAAGGCTGTAAAGCCGGTAAGCGGAAGATGCAGGAAGCGCTTTATCAGCAAACTGCGTCCAAAATGCTGGCGGTTTGCATGCGTTATGCAAAAGACCGGATGGAGGCAGAAGATGTATTGCAGCTGGGGTACATCAAGATCTTTCAAAAGGTATCGGAGTATAGAGGAGATGGTTCTTTTGAAGGCTGGATGAGAAGGGTAATGGTGAACACCGCGATTGAAAGCTACCGTAAGAACCTGAGGACCTTAAATGTGGTTCCGATTGAAGATGCTTACGAACAACCTTCTACCGGATTTGACTTTAGCCGGCTGGGCATGCAGGACTTATTGAAAGTGATACAAAAGCTTTCAGACGGATATAGGATGGTGTTCAATATGTACGCCATCG
The DNA here is from genome assembly GCF_900129215.1 of Pedobacter caeni. GTDB lineage: Bacteria > Bacteroidota > Bacteroidia > Sphingobacteriales > Sphingobacteriaceae > Pedobacter > Pedobacter caeni. The sequence continues at coordinate 180,253 of NZ_FQUQ01000002.1, forward strand.
AAGGATATTCTCATAAGGAGATTGCCGCAACACTGGGCATTTCTGAGGGAGCAAGTAAATCGCAGTTGTCGAGAGCAAGGGCGATCTTAAAAGAAGAGATTATAAAAATGGAGGGTATAGATTATGCAAGCTATGCAGGATAAAGATTTTGATCAGTTGTTTAAAGACAGGTTTGAAGAGGCCGAGATTCAACCTTCTTCCAACTTATGGAGCAATATTGAACAAGAACTGGCACCAAAGAAAAAAAAGGGATTCCCGGTATACTGGGCGGCAGCAGCAGTAGTGGTCATTGCGACGACAATTGGTTTGCTTTCTCAGAAAACTGAGCCTTTGAAATTACAGGGAAATGCAGCTACCGCAAAGGTAGAAAAGGTTCCTGTAGCAGCACCTAAGCTGAACACGGTGGTTGAAGAACCGGTTGTTGCAGTTCCGGAAAGTACACCATTGGTACTGGCACCGAAAGTAAAGCTGGAGAACCTGGTTCGTAAAAATAATCAGGTGGCGGTGCAACCAAACCTGGAAGCACAGCGTCAACAGGTTAAAGAGGTTGTTATTGCTCCTGAACAGAAAGAAGAGATCAAACCGATCGCTACTTTAGAAAAGGAGGTCATGATTGCCAAAATAGATCCGCCGGTAGTAGGCGAGCAGAATAATCAGATCGCAGAGACAGAAGTACGGGAACGTAAAGGCATCAGAAATGTAGGAGATGTGATCAACTTTGTAGTGGATAAATTAGATAAAAGAGAAAAGAAAATTATACAATTTAAAACCGACGATGATGACAACTCTTCTTTAATTGCAGTCAACATCGGGATTTTAAAGTTCAACTCAAAAAAGAACAGATAACATAAGGATACACAGATCAAACCAATTATATGAAAAGATTATTACTAACGACACTTTTGGTAAGCGGGCTTGCCGGGGTCATGACTCAAAGCGCAGTTGCACAACAAGATAGTACCCGTACAAAACGTAAAGTAACCATCTCTTTAGGCAGTGAAACCAGCATTTCTGTTGGTAAGGTGGAGAGCGACAGCGTTAAAAAAGCCAAGGCTGCGAAAGGTCGTTTTGTCGGAGGGATCACCTTTACCAGGTTAGACTGGGGATTCACCAGGCTGGTAGACAACGGAAGTTTTTCTTTATCGAAGGACAATGAATTCCTGGATTATACCGGCGGAAAATCAAGTACTTTTTCCTTTGATGTCCTTCAGTTTGGTTATCGTTTTAATCCTAATTTTAAAATCTACCTGGCAGGAGGTTTTGACTGGACAATGATCCGCCTGAAAAAGAACATCACTTTGCTTAAAAACAGCCCGACAATGGCTTATACTGAAGAAGAGATCAACTTCTCCAAAAACAGGTTATCGAGCAGTTATGTACACATCCCCCTGAATTTTGAATTCCGTACAAAAGAAAACTCCAATGGAAAACGCTTTTATTTTGTAATTGGCCCTGAAGTTGCCTTTTTGTTAAATGGAAAAGTGAAACAGATCAGCAAAGAAAGAGGAAAAGAGAAGATTAAAGACGACTATAATTTTGAGCCTTTCCGTTATGGAGGAACTGTTCGTATTGGTTATGGCGCAATCGGCTTCTTCACCAAGTATTATTTCAATGATATGTTTACCACTACCGCACAAAATGGATTGAGAAATATGTCCTTCGGTATCACATTGGGATTATAAAAGAAACACACGCACACAAATATAATCGATCCTGTAGCCTATTGGTTACAGGATTTTTTTATGGATTCTCAGGTGGCTTTCTGTTAATTTGCTACATTCGTGGGGGGACTAATCATCATGTATGAATATAATGACTTAAGTGATAACGAATTGTATGATTTGTTAGCTGATGATAATGAAGATGCATTCACTTTGTTATACCAACGTTATTGGAAGCGGCTCATCTATAAAGCCCTGCAGAAACTGGAATCCCATACCGATGCAGAAGAGGTGGTTCAGGATGCGTTTATAGACCTTTGGAACAGCAGACGCAGAATCCGGATCCAGCATGGTTTTCATACTTATATCGCGGCAGTTGTTAAATATAAGGTCATGGCAAGAATGACCCTCAATAAAAATCTGAGCCATCAGGGCGTGAACGATGTCCATCAAATGATGGTTGTTGATAATTCTACCCAGGAATGGCTGAACTTCTCAGACCTTCAGCTGGAGATTGAAGCGGCTATTCAGACCTTGCCGGAAAAATGTCAGCTGGTATTCCGCATGAGCCGTGAAGATGGCCTGACGGATCAGCAAATCGCGGATAGACTTGAGCTGTCCAGAAAAACGATCGAAGCACATATCAGTAAAGCCCTCCGCATGCTGAGGAAATCTATTCAGCGCTTTTCTGCATTACTCTTTCGTTTTAACCGGTTGGTTCTCAATCGGTCATAGCCAATTAATTATTTATTTTATACCCGACTAAGGGTAAGGACTGAATCTTATACACTATATAAGAAAAGCAACCCGAATGAGCATACCTGATAAGGCCCTATTAAGAGAACTGGCGGATAAGTGGTTAAAAGGAACGATTAGTTCCGAAGAGCGCGAATTGCTGGATCACTGGTATGATATGAGTAGTGATGAGCCGATCATATGGATGGGACAGGACGATTCAGAAGAAGCGCTTCAGACCAGGTTACTGGGAAGTATTCAGCAAAGAAAAGATCAGGCCGGTCTTGTTTTCAGGTACAAATCACTGATTCGGATAGCTGCAGTATTGCTTGTTCTATTGAGTATCGGAGCGTATTTTTTTCAGAAGCAGTACGGTTCTACTCCCTTAACAGATGTTGTAGTCATTCAACCCGGGGGAAATAAGGCCATGCTTACCCTCGCCAATGGCAAAAAAATCAGTCTGACAGATGCAGGTAACGGTGCGCTGACCGAACAGGCAGGAACCAGAATCAGTAAAACTACTGATGGGCAATTGATCTATACCGCCTGTACCTCCTGTGATCAGGAGGCGAATGCTGCTGCCTTTAATACTGTTGAAACGCCCAGGGGAGGACAATACCAGGTCCGTTTACCTGATGGAACCAGAGTCTGGCTCAATGCCTCCTCTAAACTGGTATACCCTGTTTTGCTGAACGGCTTAAAAGAGCGAAAGGTGCAGCTGATTGGTGAAGCTTATTTTGAGGTCGCCAAAAGTAAACAGATCCCCTTTATTGTTCAGACCCGAACTCAGGAGATAAAGGTGCTTGGAACACATTTTAACATCAATAGCTATATAGAAGAGCCTTATATCCGGACAACGCTGATAGAAGGAAGTATACAGGTGAACCTTATTGAGCAGGGCTCTGCTTCATCTATAAGAGAAAGCGTGATTTTGAAACCTGGGGAGCAGTCTTTGATTGCCGCAAAAGGAATAAAAGTACAACAGGTAAATACAGAGAATGCCATTGACTGGACCAATGGGTATTTCGTGTTTAATAAAGAAAGCCTGGAGAGTATCATGCGGAGAATCAGTCGCTGGTATGACGTCGATGTCCGTTATGAAGATGAATCTGCCAGACATCAGGTATTTAGCGGAAGTGTTTCCCGCTTTAAGAATATCTCTGAGTTACTGGAAAAACTGGAATTAACCGCTCCGGTAAAGTTTACCATAAAGGGTAAACAAGTCAAAGTCGAATCGCCTGAAATTTTATAAACCAACTAAACCAATTAACAAATGAAAAGAACACATTCCCGATGTCCTTAGGAGCGCGCTAAAATCTGGAAAAACCAATGCCCGACGGCCATCGGACATTGGATAGATATTCAGGTTCATTGCAAAAAATAGCGTTACTAACCCATTCTATTACAAATAGAAACCTAAACAGTTCAAATGTATAAAAATTCTACACACAAGGGGTGCAGGCTTCCCGCCTGCGCGATGAAATTTCTGCGGAGGACAGATAAAAAGAAAATACTGATGCGAATAAATTTAGTTACCGCACTGCTGATCGCCGGGATGGCTCATGTCAGTGCAGCCGGCTTTGCTCAGCGGGTGCTGCTTCATAAAAAGAAGATGGCACTTGAAGAAGTCTTTATTGAATTTCGAAAACAGACAGGATACGATTTTCTATGGCAGCCGGATCAGTTGAATGGCTTGAAATCAGTGGACATAGACCTCCATAATCAGCCATTGGAAACTGCCCTGAAATCGGTTCTTGCCGGACAGGGCCTGGTGTATATCATTAAAGATAAAACGGTCATCATCCGAAGAGAGGAAGAGCAGCCTTCGCAAAGAAAACACATGGTTACCGATGTGCCGGTGAAAGGAAAGATCCTGGATGAAATGGGAATCCCTTTGCCAAATGCCAGTATCCTGATCAAAGGAAAAACAGATGTCTTTAAAAGTAATGACAAGGGAGAGTTTAGCTTTAACGTTCCTGAAGATGCCAAAGTATTGGTGTTTCGGTACGTAGGATATCAGAATAAGGAAGTCGAGATTGGTGCCAAACGGGAATTTGTAGTCAGGTTGGAGCCAGAGAAAAAAGCGTTGACAGAAGTGGTGATCAATGGAATTTCCGAACGACCTAAAGAAATTTATACCGGTGCAATTACCACGCTTTCTGCTGCAGACCTGAAAAAGGTGAGTGCCCAGAATGTGTTGTCGGCAGTTTCGGCAATGGATCCTTCCTTCCATATCATTGAGAACAATACGATCGGTTCAAACATAAATGCGCTTCCCGACATACAGATCAGGGGAGGTTCCGGCTTTCCGGATATTAAGGGCAGTTATACAGGAAAGCCAAATCAGCCTTTGTTTATCATGGATGGCTTTGAAGTGCCTTTACAGCGGGTCTTTGATCTGGACATGAACAGGATCGCTTCAGTTTCTCTTTTAAAAGATGCTGCGGCAACTGCAATTTATGGATCGAGAGGCGCAAATGGCGTAATGGTCATTGAAACAATTAAACCGAAACGAGGAAAATTAAGTATTACCTATAACAATGATTTCAAGCTGTCCATGCCTGATTTATCGGATTATAACCTCCTGGATGCTAAAGGTAAACTGGCCCTGGAAAAGAGTGCCGGACTATTTGGTGCAGAAGGCGGGGAGTATAATCAGGTATATGACGAGCAGTACAGTATACGTCTGAAAGCGGTAACCAGAGGAGTAAATACCGATTGGATGGCGCAACCTGTCCGTACCGGATATTCCGACAGAAATACCTTGTATGCGGAAGGTGGAGATGATTTCGTGCGTTATGGATTGCAATTTACGAAAGGTACAGAGCGAGGTGTCATGAAAGGATCCGACCGTACCAATTACTCCGGAGAGTTTTCTATTTCTTATCAGTTTGAGCAATTTAAATTTAGAAATTCCCTGACCATAAACACCAATAAGGCGAATAACTCTCCTTATGGTAATTTTGCACAGTATACCTTGCTAAATCCATACTGGAGCATTTATGACGATGAAGGAAGGATGAAAACAAATCTTGACGAAGGTTATTTTGATGTCTACCGGAGACCCTCAGTATTCGCTAACCCTATTTATAATACTACTTTAAGGTCCAAAGATTTTAGTTCTTATCAGGAGTTTGTCAATAATTTTTCTGCCGAATGGTTTGTGAGCAGGGCGCTGCGCTTTGTTGCCAATTTGAGCTTAACCAAGCAAAGTACCAATTCGGAGGAATTCTATTCTGCTCAACACAGCAAATTTGCCAACTATCCGGAGGCAGATTTCTTCAGAAGAGGGTCCTATACCATTAGAAATGGTAAAATGCTCAATTACGAGGGGAATCTGGCTTTTAATTTTGGAAAGTCATTTGGTAAACATACCCTTTATGCTGCTGGTGGGGTCAATATCGCAGATAATTCGACTGATTTCAACCAGTTTACTGCCGAAGGATTTCCCAACGACAGGCTTGCTGACATCACCTTTGCCAAACAATATGAATTGAATGGAAAGCCCTCCGGTCTGGAAGAGGTGAGCAGGCGGATAGGTTTTTTCTCCAATGCAAACTATGCTTATATGGAGAAATATCTCCTTGATGCTTCCTTCAGAATGGATGGTTCTTCCCAGTTTGGGGCAAAGAACCGCTTCGGGAAGTTCTGGTCTGTAGGAACTGGCTGGAATGTACATAAAGAGGCATTTATGAGTGACCTTAAGTTTGTCAATAAACTGAAAATCAGGGCTAGTTATGGTTCACAAGGAGGGTTAAACGTCCCTGCATACCAGGCAATGACCACCTATAGTTATTTTACCAATTTAAATTATCGCGTTGGGGTAGGGGCCTTTTTGCTGGCTCTTGGGGATGAGAATTTAAAATGGCAAAATAAGCTGTCTACGAATATTGGTGCAGATTTGCTCTTGTTCAACGAGCGTCTGGATGTTTCCATGAACTATTATCATGACCTGACTCAGAATGCCCTGGCAGACATTACTACACCTCCATCGGTAGGATTTGGCAGTTACAAAGCGAACTTTGGAGAGCTGGTAAACAATGGCTTTGAAATTACGTCCAGATTTGTGATTCTGAAACAAAATTCAGCAAAAGACTTCTACCTGGGCATCAGCGCATCAGGGATTCAGAATAGAAATAAGATCCAGAATGTGGGGGCAATTTTTAAGAAGCTGAATGCAGATCAGGATAAAGGTGATCAGACGACACCAAAAGTCCGTTTGGAAGAAGGTTACTCTGTAAATACCATTTGGGCTGTGCCTTCAAAAGGAATTGACCCAAGTAATGGTAAGGAGGTTTTTGTGAAGAAAGATGGCAGTCTGACCAATATCTGGGATCCTGCAGATAAACAGGCTATGGGGACTCTGGAACCCGACCTGGAAGGTCGTTTCGGAACATTTGCCGGGTACAAGGGATTTAACCTCAATGTGATTTTCTCCTATAAATTTGGGAATCAGATATACAATTCTACATTAATTCAACGTGTAGAAAATGTTGATCCTGCATTTAATACCGATAGAAGGGTATATGAAGAAAGGTGGAAATCTCCGGGTGACCTCACTTTTTTTAAGGACGTAAAGGATAAATCCATCACTAAAACCTCATCGAGGTTCATTCAGAATGAAAGTGTATTTGCCTTGCAATCGGCTTCCTTATCTTATGATTTTGAACAAAAATTCCTGAATAAAATAAAGCTGCAGAACCTCCGCTTATCACTTTATATGAATGATATTTTTAGAATATCAACTGTAAAACAGGAAAGAGGATTGAATTATCCTTTTGCACGCTCTGTTTCTTTCTCTCTTAGAACCACCCTATAACCTTCAAAAATTATGAAAGACTTTAAAATACTGATCACAGGCATGCTCCTTGTTTTCCTCACAGGAAGCCTGGGGAGCTGTAAAAAATGGCTGGATGTCCGCCCTTCTTCTCAAATCAAAGAAGCAGAATTGTTTGAGAATGAACTTGGATTTAAAGATGCCCTGTTGGGGGTATATTCTAAGATGTCGGCCCGGGAACTGTATTCAGATAACCTGACCATGGGCTTTCTGGATGTACTTGCGCAACGTTATGCGGTTAACAATACGGGCCACAAGTTATATTTTGCACAGCGATATGATTACCTGAATATAAAAATAAGACCAAGGATTGATGCGATCTGGAACGAGATGTACAATACAATCGCAAATGTCAATAACATTCTGGGACATATCGAAGAGAAGAAAGGTGTTTTCACCGGAAGTAATTTCGACCTGATCAAAGGAGAAAGCCTCGCCCTCCGTGCTTTTATGCATTTTGACCTGCTGCGTCTTTTTGCCCCGGCTTATAGCAAAGGAGGAAATCTTGCCGGTATACCCTATGTGAGCAAGTTAAGTACTAGTGCCGCTTCTCTTTCTACCATCGATGAAACAATAGGGTATATCCTTGCTGACCTTAAGGAAGCAGAAGCCTTACTGGAAAAAAACGATCCCATTAACGGGGCTCCGGTAAGTGGTGATGATTTGTCTAAATTCAGGACAAACCGGATGAACTATTTTGCCGTAAAGGCCATCTTAGCTCGCGTTTACCTCTACAAGGGCGATAAAATAAATGCAGCCCTCTGTGCCAGGCAGGTGGTTGATGCTAAAAAACATCCGTTTATTAAAAGTGCAAGCCTTACCGGAATAAGAAAGGACCGGACCTTCTCTACTGAGCATATTTTCTCCCTGTATATATCTAAATTAAACGAGCCGGTTTCAGAATACTTTAAATTCCACCTTGCGGGAATTGATGCCACAGAACTTAACCATTCGGAAAGCAATATTAAAACAGTATTTGAGATCTCTGCCGGTGGCTCTACAGATTTTCGATATATCTATTTATGGGAGATTGACCAGTCCGTAAAATACCATTCCAAATTCTGGCAGGAATATTCAGAAGCGACTGTGGATGGGGGGATGTATACTAAGCTGATGCCCCTGATCAGAATTTCAGAAATGTTCTATATCCTGGCTGAATGTGAGGCAAATCCGGTTACTGCTATTGGCTACCTGAACGAAATCCGTCTGCATCGGGGAGTCGCAGCCCTGGCAACTACTTTGAGTTTAGATGGCGTAAAAGAAGAAATCATGAAAGAGTATAAAAAGGAATTTTTTAGTGAAGGACAACTCTTTTACTACTATAAAAGATTTAGCTATCCAAAAGTTCCCGGCTCTACAGTTGTAGCCAATGATAAAGTCTATGTTTTACCTGTTCCTGATAATGAATATGAGTTTAGAAATAAATAAAACGATGAAAATCACAGCCGCAATGTGTCTGGCTATTGGAGCAATGATGCTCAGTTCCTGTGTGAAAGATAAACTCATTATGTATAAAGATGAGGCACATCTTTATATCGAAAAAGTAGCATCTGATGTGAGTAAAGACAGTACTTCTTATTCTTTCGCTGTTAAAAAAGCTGAGATTCTGCAGGATACGGTTTATGTAAAGGTACGTATCATGGGGAAGGCTGCAAATTCTCCCCGGGAGATCATCCTGGAGCCGTCCGGAAAAAGTACAGCCATTGCCGGGCAGCATTATAAGTTACTTCCTTATGTGATGCCTGCCGATTCTTTCAAAATGAGTCTGCCGGTAGTGGTATTGCGCAGTCCGGATCTGGAAAAAAAAGAAGTGTTTCTGGAATTAAATGTGGTGGCTTCAAAGGATTTTATGCCGGGCATCACCAAACAACTGGGCTACAAAATTAAGATCAATGATTTCTTTTCTAAACCCGACAACTGGGATCAGCGGCTTGCGGTCTTTTTTGGGGTTTTTAGTGAAGTGAAATTTGCTTTTATTTTTAAAACCCTGGGCATGTCGACCTTTGCTTATCCTGAACAGGTTCCCTATAGTCAGATGACTTATCTGAAAATAAAGTTGAAAAATGCGCTTGCTGAAGATGAGAAAATTAACGGTTTGATGATGGATGAATTTGGAAACAGGGTAACCTTTCCCAATTAGAATGGTTTAAAATTATGAAGATGATGAAAAAATATACCGCCTATATGCATTTCCTTTTTGCGGTCTTGCTGATGCTGAGCAGTTGTGCAAAAGACCATGGGAATTATGAGTACACCAAACTAAACGACGTAAAAATAGATTCCATTTCCGATTTCAGCCTGATGAAATTCGATTCTCTAAAGATTTCACCGGAGGTCAATCAATCCGAAAGTGGTCACATATTAAGCTATGAATGGAAAATTTATTCCCCCAAGACCGGGAAAACAAAAACCCTGTCCAAAGAAAAGAACCTTGCAGTGGTGATCACCGAAGAGCCAATTACAGATGCTTATGAACTGCTGTTCAAGGTTACAGATCAGACTACAGGAATCAGTGAATTCAAATCTTTTAACTTAAAGGTGATTACGCCATATTCTGAAGGATGGATGGTGTTGAACCGCAAAGGGAACGATGTCGATATAGACATGGTTAATCCAGCAGGGAAAGTATTCTCTGATGTTTATAAACTGAGTAATGGAAACGCAATCCCGGATGGAGCAAACAGGGTTTATACCTATTACGGACAACAGGAACAGAAGGTCTTTGTGCAAACTGCATCGGATCTCCTCCAATTGAAAGGAAACGATTTTATACAAATTCAAAACTATAATTCTTTGTTCTATGAGCAACCTTCCCCAGGTAAACCAGAGTTGTATTTTCTAAAAAATGGGGGAGATAGGGAGTTTATCATTAATGATGGATTATTGTATGTGATGGCCACAAATGTACCTCCTCCTACACGTTTTGGAGCCAGGATTCCTGGTGATTACAAGGCCGCTAACTTCATGGCTGTGGGTTCTAAATATCCGGGGATTATTTATGATGAAAAAAATGGGGGATTTCTGTCCCTTCCGGCAAATAAGTCTGAATTGACTGCTTTTCCACTTGTGGAAGGCGCTGCTTTTGATATGAACAAGATCAACAAGACCTTGGTTTTTATGCAGCCTGCACCAGTACTGGATCACTTCTATGCGTTATTTAAGGACCCCAGAAACCAGAGTTTTCACTTTTATACCATCAATTCTAATGGGACCAATCCGGCTGTAAAGTATCAGCCTATGGCAAATGTTCCTGATATCGGCCGTGCCAGCACTTTTACGATCGCTTCTACCTTACCGCTGATCTATTATGCGGTTGATCAAAAGATCTATGTGTATGATGTAGAAATGAACGCTGCACGTAAGGTTTATGAGATTCCGGATGCTGCTGCGCATATTGTAGCCCTTAGAATGCTTAAAGGCGCACTCGTGGCAGGTGTTAATGAAGGAGCAGAAGGAGCACTTTATTACTTTGACCTCGCGCCAACAGGTAATGTATCTTCCAATACAAAAAAGATCAGCGGTTTAGGGAACATCATTGATATGGTTTATAAACCGCAATAATATGAAGCACATTCAGCTTGGACTTATCTTTTTGTTAATTGCTTTGCAATCCTTTGCACAGCAAGACAGCATCGTAATCAGCGGAACATTAAAAGGAGAGGGCAGCCACAGGCTGGCCCTCTCTTTCCAATCCGAAAAGAAGGAAAATTATAGTCAGGATCTCATTGGAGGGAAATTCAGTTTTAAAATAAAACGTCAGGCGGAGCCAGTGCTTGCCTGGCTACAATTAAACGCTTTGGCAAATGGGCAGTCTGGCACAAATGAGCAGTCTGCTGGTCAATCTTCCAAAATCGTATCCGGAACTGATCTTTTTATCTTCAAATCTGATCTTCAGATTTCTGGAGCTATCAATGAATTTGAAGGGATCAGCATTCAAGGCGATGTAGAAAATGAAGGGTTTATGATCTTTAGGAGTACTGCCCAGCCACTGATCACAGAAGACCTTAACTTAAGAAAGCAGATGATGTCTTTGCCTAAATCAGATAGTTTATTGCTGAAAGCTCTGATCAATAAAGGACAGGCCGTTTCTATGAAAATTATCGCTAAACAGAAAACTTTTATTGCTACTTATCCGGATGCATTATTGAGTTGGTACCTGTTGGGACGAATGCCTAATTTTTATACTGCTGATCAGTACATCGCCTGTGCTTCTTTATTATCTGCCAAATACCGGAACACCGGTATTGCAAAAAAGGTGACCAACAAAGTCGCGTCGTTGAAGTCAACAGCTGCGGGAACAATGGCTTTAAATTTTAAGGGGACAGACCAAAATGGACAAGCCTTTGAACTCGCCGCTAAAAGAGGCAAATTGATTTTGCTGGATTTTTGGGGAAGCTGGTGTATTCCTTGCAGGGCAGGGAACCCGCACCTGAAAATGCTAAGTGCCAAGTACAAAAATATGGACTTTGAAATTGTTGGCATTAGCAATGAACATCCTAAAACAAAAGAAGAACGAAGAGCCGCATCAGTTGGAGCAATGTGGAAAGATGGTATAGACTGGATCAATTTGTTAAATAAAGATGATACGGATATCGATGTCATCAAAGCGTATAACATTACCGGATTTCCCACCAAAATTCTATTGGATAAAAATGGTAAGGTAGTTTTACGCCTCACTGCCAATGCGACCAACGATCTTGACCTGGCGCTGGAAAGGTATAGTAAGATGGGACATTTTTAATTCCCTTGAGCTTCAGCTGTATTAAATATTTATCTTTACAGGGTGAAGGAACAAATCATCAGCGTTAAAAACATCAGCAAACAATATCAGCAGGAACAGGCTTCAGGTGTTCAAAATATCAGTTTTGATATTCATAAAGGAGAGATCATTGCCATTATTGGTGAAAGCGGAAGCGGGAAATCGACCCTGTTGAAATGTATTTATGGCTTGCTGAGCGTTGATGAGGGGGAGGTTACTTTTAAAGGAGAACGAATCCTTGGGCCAAATGAACAATTGATTCCAGGTCATAAGGAGATGAAAATGGTGACTCAGGATTTCTCCCTGAACATCTATGCGAAAGTATATGATAATATTGCTTCCATGCTGGCCAATACCGATGTGCATTATAAGCATGAGAAAACAACGGAGATGATGCTTCATTTGCATATTGACCACCTGAAAGATAAAAAGATTACACAGCTGAGCGGTGGAGAGCAACAAAGGGTGGCCATTGCAAAAGCATTGGTCAGTGATACTTCTGTATTGTTGCTGGATGAACCTTTTAGTCAGGTTGACGCGTTGTTGAAGAACCAATTGAGAGCGGATATTAAGCGTATTGCTGCGGAAACCGGAGTAACAGTAATTATGGTTTCTCATGATCCCGCAGATGGATTGTTTTTAGCAGATGAGTTGTTGATCCTGAAGGACGGACATCTGATGCAACAAGGGAAACCTGCGGAAATTTATAACCATCCAAATCATATTTATACGGCGAGAATGCTTGGGAATGCAGTGGTATTGAATACGGAGGAGGCAAAAAAGCTTGGCCTGGAAATTAAAGAAGGGAATGCGGTGTTTTATCCGGAATGGGTGGAATTGAGCAATTCCTGGACCAGCAGGCGTTTTGAAGTAAAGGATGTGTATTATAAAGGTTTTTATGAAGAACTGTTGCTGGAAAGAAATGGAGTAACGATCAGGGCGATTCAGCTGAACAGGGGAGAGCATAAAAAAAACGACCACGTTCAAGCGAACATTGGTCGTTTTTTAAAGTTTTAATCGGCTTTTATACCTTACCTTATCTCATTGAAGGGATTAGAATAACTTTAACCTTAATTGGCACAGTTGGTTGTTTCGGATCTTCATTTACGAAATTTGCCCTTTGAAGATCAAAAGAAAGTCCACCATCAAAATGCTCATAACTATAGCTTGCACCTTCAAAAGTGTAAGGCAATTGAATAAAACTTGTATTCTTAACAGGGTGATCGAAGTAAACTAAAATTCCTTCCTCGTCTACATTAAGTTGGTCTATTGCAGGAATTGAATACTCAGCAAAGAAAGCAGACTTATCTGTGGTTGCTTTCCAATCGCCAGGTTGAATCGTAAAAATAATTGTTTTGTTAGGAACATTCTCCTGTATAACGTTATCCTTTTTGCAGGATGCCAGGCCCAGCGTGGCAGTTGCGATGAGTAGTAATAAGATTCTTTTCATATGATTTGTGTGTTTGATGTTCTTACAGCAAATCTGTTGCCATAAAAATACAATTTTGTATTTATTTATGCTGTAATTAAAATGTTATACAGAACTATATTGCGATCAATAGGTTTGTTGCCAATTTATCGCCTGATAGTTTGGTTTTTGATCCAGAAATACCTCGCCCCACAATGTACTGGGCAAGATTAAAAGGCTTCTTAGAAAACATCTGATTGGTTCTTTATTACAGTCAATGCAAAGGAATTCCCTGCTGGGATAGATACTCAAATCTTCCAGTATATTAAAACCTAAACAAATCAATCAAAGTGCTCTTTGCTAAAGAGCTAGTTCAACAGATCCCATTCCGATTTTAAAATGGCAAATTGATATTCATTGATCCATTTGCCATCTACAAACCGATTTTCAATAAAATGACCTTCCTTTTTTAAACCAAGCTCTTCTAATAAACCGATCATTTGCTCATGGTCTGCGTTTATCTTCAGGACAACACGGTTGATCTTAGCTTTTTTAAATAAAAGAAACAGTGTTGAAGACAGGGATTCTTTTATATCCACTTGTTCGCCAAGAGAGGAGTTGATGTTTAGTTCTGCAATGCGGCCATCATATTGACTGAGTTTTAGCTCGCAGTCTCCACTTACTTTTTGGCTAAGCTCGTCCTGCAGCAAATGAACAAATTCAGGGATATCTTTAATTTCTGACGTATTATCGCCTGCAGTTTCTGTTTTGCGATCTAAGTTTAGAGAGCCCACGTGTACGCTATTGGAGACTTCTCTGCCATCCTGTCTGGCAAAAGAGATATAGGCTTCCATACGTGCATTTACATGTGAAGGATCGATAGAAAGTACATCTTTACCCTCAACTCTTTTTGCCCCGATTAATTGGTAAGAGGTCTCTTTTAAATCAGGAAAATAGATCACCAGCATGGCCCGATCATTATGATACTGGCTCATCGGGATGTCCGATACATCCCAATTAAAGGTGATTTTCTCCTCTGCCTGGCTGATAGAAGTATTGACAGCCACAGGAAGAGTCCCCATGCTTAGTAATACTTTGGTATAGTCCAGACTGATGTTTGGATATGTTCCCTGAAGCGCATTCTTTTTATTGTAAGAAACGGCTTCATTGTACTCGTTTCTGTCCGTTCCGGCAACCGCAAGGCGAAACCCTATACGGATCGCATGAATTGAAGGCTTGAGGATCTCATTGACCACCGTCATCTTCTGGCAATTTGCTTTCCTTGCCGGAGTAAGCGGTTTACTACTTCTGCCTATCATTCTGATGACATGTTTACCTTTTAAGGTATAACCTACCAGGTTGCCGACCCTACCATGGAATCCGCCAAATAACCCATTTATTAATGTTCCCATTTTTAATTTATTTAAGTAAGTGAATTGATTAAAAACAATTTACGAAATGTTTTTCATATCCTATTCATATGTGCTATCCTAAAATAAAGGGTCATTTGATTTCGGAAACATCGTTAAAAGGTCTGACAGACCAATTATGAACCTATCAACCTCCTGTTATTGGCTAAATGAAGGTCAATTGGAGGAAAACGGATATGCAACACATTTCAACCGGAAACATTAATGAAAAAGACAAGTGTCAGTTATTTGACGAGAGCGGGATCCTCTTACATTGATTTGAAAGTTAATCAGCTTTTTTATAACGCCTAAAGGATATAAGAAAAACCTATTTTTCCTGAAACAGTGTGTAGTTTAAATTCTTCAAAATCAGTACCCAAAGAAGGGCCTAACTGCATTTCAAAATTGATTTTGCGACCAAGGCTACGCTGAATCCCCCAAAAGATATCTAATGCCATGCCACCATCATTTCCGTATGTGTTTTTTTCTACGATTGCTTTTGTGGAACCACCAATCTCAACCCCAAAAAAGTTAGCGGCATTATTTCTTGTTTGGCGCCCCTTTTTAGCCCTTTTTTCCAGATTATAGTAATTTCTGAGACCAAGGTACGCAGTTGGAGACATGCTAAAAGCCCAATTACTACCACCCCAATTGCTGTAAGAATAAGCGACACCTGCGCCAATACCAATCCCACCATAAACTGTTGTTGAAGGGGAAATAAGGTGTTCATGTTCAAAGAATATTCCAGGTATGATCAATTTAATTTTATTTAGACTTTGAAGAGGCTTAGCTATAGTGACGGTATCTTGCGCGATGGATTTTTGAGTGATGACGAAAAACAGGAAAAATAGTGCTATCGAATAAATTTGTTTTTGAAGGTTTCTCATTGGTTTTGTTTGATTTAAGTATAAAGGTAATATGATTTTCTATTAATGAGTGTGTTTTAACATTAAGCAGTACTAATTAACATTAATTAACATAGTCCTTTTGCGACCTAAAGATTTAGGATGGAATTGACCCTGATAAATTCATCCAATAGGTTATTTTTAAACAAAAAAACAGATCTTTAAAAAAGATAAACGCTTAAAAGATAAAATTGCACCTAATGAAGAAATTAATGATAATCAGCAGTATTCTGCTCTTATTTTTATCCAGCTGTTCAGAAAAAATTGACGGTAGTTCTGAAGAAAAGTTCAAAGCTTCTGCTGAAAAAATAAAAAGTAAGCTTAGTGAAGAGGATCAAAATAGATTTGAAGTCGCTTTGAGGGTCATCACCGCTTCAGCTATGAAACATAAATTTGATCATCCGGAGGAAGATAAAAACAAATCTTTTAATCAAATTATCATGCAGATGGTGAATGGTAAAAGTTACAATAACATGGTTGACATGGCAGAACAATACCTGGCAGAGAGCCATAAACTGGAAATTGCTGGTTTGAAAAAAGATATGGCCGATCTTGCCGGCAGAAAGGCTCAGGAAGTTGCGGTAAAAAAGCAGTTGGATATGTTGAAAGGAACCCTGGTTAAAATTGACCTGGTAAACGGAGAGCCTACCATTTTTGCTGAATTTAAAAACTTATCAAAGGATACACTCTATCGATTTACCTGTTCGGTATTCTTAAAAACAGATTCCGGAAAATTCCTGACTTCTTCTTCGTCCAATTCACATACAGGAAAAACAAGTGCTATCGGAACTGTAAATCCCAATGATACCTTTATTGCCACGGCAGGGATAGGACAGCTCATCATGCGGGATTATCCTCATGTTCCATGGAAAACTATGAAATATCCGGTTAAAGATCTAAGCCAGTATCATCTGGTTGCCGGTGGAATGACCAAGCAATTGCGCATGTATGAACAGGAACACGACCTGTCTTCAGTGAAATGGGATTACTGGGATGAACAAAATTTCCTGAAGATGACAACTTTAATCAAAAAACGGGAAGCCCAAAAACCAACGCTTGATAGCCTCGAGCTCAGCAAATAATGTTAATTTCTCTAAAAGCTGAAAGCCGAGTTTCCTGGTAAACAGGTTTAGTTTTTTAGTTTACACTTGATATTAAACAGCATAAAACCAAATAGATTAAAGGGTGTTAAGGCAAGGTTAAGTTTTGCCTCAATGGGAGATCTGCCATTCCCTTTTTTGTACTTTTGAAAACCTAATCAGGTGTGGGATATGAATATAATCTTGGTTAAAATAAAACATGGTGATCATCAGGCATTCAAATCGCTGTTTGAATCCTGTCACTATAAATTATACCAATTTTGTTATCGTTTTACCAACGACCGGGATACTGCAGAAGATATTGTACAGAATATTTTTATCCATATCTGGAACAACAGGGCTAAACTTAACGAACAGACCCCTGTAGAGGCCATTCTTTTTAAAACAGCAAAGCAGGAGATATCTAACTGGTACAGATCATTAAAGAATCAGGAAGAGCGGATTGAAGACGACGCGATGATTGCTGAGGAAGAGGATACTGAGGATCCTCATTTAGCAGAACTACAAAAAGATTACCTCTATAAACTTCTGGATAAGTTACCGGACCGAAGAAGAGAAATATTTATGCTCCATCGTTTTGATGGCCTGACTTGTCAGGAGATCGCCCAACATCTTGAAATCTCTAAAAGTGCCGTCGAAAATCAAATCGGCCTTGCCCTTGCTTACCTTCGGGAACAGGCAAAACTCTCCAAATCCCTGCTTTAATGTTAAAATTAAGTTAACACTGTATTAAATCATCTATATAATTAAATATAGAGGTGGTGTTTTCATTTTCCTAAACGTAATAGGTTAAAAAAAGGAAAAGCATTGAAACAAAAAAATATAGATCCTAATGAATTTGACCGCATCTGGAACGAAATACCCGATCATGGGGAACTTGATCCGGTGCAGAAGAGCCGTATATGGCAAAACATTGATCATAAAACAGAAAGACCAAAACAGCGGTCGTTTTATTGGTTTGCTGCCTCCATAGCGATTGTTTTATTAAGTGCTGCTACCTTCTCCTGGTTGAAATACTACAATCAGGCCGACTATCTGGAGGTAGCTACCCATGCCTCTTCTAAAATCATCAGACTAAAAGACAGTACCGAGATTATCCTTGGGCAGTATAGTAAATTGAGATATCCTGCAGCGTTTGGTTCCTCAGACAGAGATGTATTTCTGGAAGGAAATGCCACTTTTAAAGTCAGACATAATGGGAAATCTTTTACTGTAAATTCCGGAGGCGTAAAAACAAAAGTTTTAGGAACCTTCTTTAAGGTGACCATGTTACCTGGAAATACGGAAGCTAAAGTGGCGCTTTTCGAAGGGAAGGTACAGGTGAGTTACCAGGAAGGAGATCCGACGATTTTAAAACCTGGCGATGAATGGTGGTACACCATGAAGACAAAACAACTTAAAATGAGTCACGACGAAAGCATCCAGCGTAAAAACTTAAAACTGGATTTCAAAAATACTGACCTGTCAGAAGTATTGCAGCAGATTTCTATGATGTATGGTGTGAAAATCACGACAGCAAAAAGTGTGAAAGAGGGGCTGAAAATTACAGGAACATTGTATTATTCTTCTGCCAGAGAGAGTCTGGAAGAAATGGGATTCCCATTCGGTTTAGTGGTTAAAACAATAAATAAAGACAACTATGAAATAGAGTAGCCCTTAAATACGGAAGCACCACATAGTGTGGTGCTCCGAAGTGTTTTTCAATATACGCATCGACGAAATGCCTATATCAATTATGAAACTGATTTCAATTACCAAAAGTATGAAAAAATATTGTACAATTGGGTTGCTCTGCTATGCATTTATGTTTGGTACTGCACAGGCAGGCAACTCTTATCAACAAGTACAAAACCAACAAAAAGCGATTACCATTGTATCGGGGAAAAGAATAAGTCTGACCGCTATTTTTAATGAAATGGCCAAACAATCCGGCTATTCCTTCATCTTTTCTGAACAGCTGATCAAAGATTTCTATGCTGATGAGCTTAAAATCAATCAGCTGGAACTGAATGCTGCCTTAAAGTATTTAGAGAACCGTTTTCCTGTAGCTTTTAAAGTCAGCAATAGAAGTGTTGCTGTGGTTGTACAACAAAAAAAGCAAGAACAAACAAGTGTAAAAGGACTCGTAACCGATGAGAAGGGGGAAGGGATTCCAGGGATATCAGTCAAAGAAAAGGGAACTAAAAGTGCTGCGGTAACCGATGCCAGAGGTAACTTTAAGATCAGCACTGATCAGGCAGAAGGTGTATTGATCTTTTCTTATATCGGTTACAATACCCTTGAAAAATCTTTTTCAGCGAGTACCTCAGTATTGAATGTTCAAATGAAAGAGAATGTCAATACCTTAAGTGATGTGGTGGTGGTAGGCTATGGTACGCAAAAAAAATCCAGTGTTACCGGCTCCATCTCTTCTTTAAAAGCTGAAGATCTGACGGGTTACGCAGGTGGCACACTTGCTGAAGCTGTGGTCGGGAAAGCTGCAGGGGTACAGATTGTTCAAAACTCTGCAAGTCCGGGTGCCGGAAGTCAGATCAAAATTCGTGGTACGGGAACTTTAACTGCCGGAACAGCCCCATTGGTGGTGGTAGATGGTTTTCCATTAACGGAGGGTAGCAGCCTGAGCGCACTTGATCCTAACGTCATTAAGTCTATTGAGATTCTGAAGGATGCCGCTTCTACTGCCATTTATGGCTCCAGAGGAGCAAATGGGGTGATCATGGTAGAAACCAAACAAGGGAAAGAAGGCAAAACATCAGTAAGCTTCAATTCCTATTATGGGATACAGCAGCGTGCAGACAATGTAAAACTGGTAGATGCTTATGAGATGGCGCAATTCATGCTGGAAGCAAGAAATACAGGTTACGTCTCCAAAGATCCGTTAAACAGAAAAGAGTCTGATGATGCCAGTGTCAGGTTAAAAAACGGAGCTTCAAAAAGAGAGTTGATTCCTGATTATATCCTGCCTTACCTTCAAAAACAACCCGGTTTACAAAATACCAATTGGCTGGATGAGGTTTTCAAAAATGCACCGATGATGAGTCATACCCTGAATGTATCAGGTGGTGACCTTAAAAGTAAATATTCCGTAACGGGGAATTACTTTAAACAGGATGGAATTGTGATTGGTTCAAATTTCGAACGTTATTCCTCTAATATCAACATTACTTCTGCTTTAACGGATAAGATTAAGTTTGGGATCACCTTAAACCCCTCTTATAGCAAAAGAAATATTTTTGATAATACGGGCGACTGGTCTACTGATCCTCTGGCTATTGCAATGATCAGTTATCCGTTTTTTTCGGTGTATAATTCGAAAGGTGAACTTAATATTTCCGATCAGATCAAGACAAACCTGCCCACTGACGGAGCACTGTCTGAAAATCCAATAGCAATGATGAGGATGATCGACAATAAAACCAATGAGTTTAAGATGTTTGGAAATTCCTATCTCTCAGTTAATTTTTTGAAGGATTTTACTTTCAAAACCTCTTTAGGCGGAGATTTTTCTTCTTATAATGCCAACAGGTTCGATCCTTCAGATGTTGGGCGCTACCGTCAGGCAGCTCCGGACAAAACGGAAGCGACCAGAAGGATTATTTTCAGAAAGAACTACCTGAATGAAAATGTACTATCTTTTAATAAAAGTCTGGGTAAACATACGCTGGATGTCATTGCAGGGCAATCATTTCAATACGAATACATTCAGTCAAATGAAACAAATGCCTTTGATTTTCCGGATGATCAGGTTAGAAACATTTCCGGTGGAACCAGTTTCTCAGCAAGGGAAAGGCAGGAAGAATGGACATTGATCTCTTACTTTTCAAGGGTAAACTATAACTACGACAACCGGTATTTGCTTGCCGCTTCTGTAAGAAGAGACGGATCTTCCAGGTTTGGGGACAATTCCAAATGGAGTCTTTTCCCGGCCGTTTCTCTTGGATGGCTTTTGAGTGAGGAAACGTTCTTTAATAAAAGTAATCCTTATCTGAACTATCTGAAATTAAGAGCTGGTTGGGGCAGAACGGGTAATAACCAGATCCCCAACTATGGAGCAAAGTCCTTGTTATTCGAAGAGAATTACGTGAACAATGGAGTGCTCGGCGGAGGGTATCGCATCAATACTGCTCCAAATCCAAACCTTTCATGGGAGGTTGCAGAATCGATCAACCTGGGTTTGGACATGAGTCTGATCAATAATTATTTTAGCCTCTCGGCGGATTATTACGTGTCGAATACCAACGACCTGCTCTTAAATGTGCCTGTCCCGCTTCAATCTGGTTACAGCACCTCGATCCAAAATATCGGAAAGATCAGAAACTGGGGTTTTGAATTGCAATTGGGACTTAACAAGGCCATCATGATGGGCGAGTTTAAGTGGAGGCCCTCTGTAAATTTCTCTACCAATAAAAATAAAGTGCTGGCGCTTGGAAACGGACAGAATGAGATCCTCACAGGAACCAATAGCTTTGCCAGAACAAGAGTTGGCGGACCGATAGCCGAAATGTACGGTTATAAGGTAACCGGCGTTTACCGCACAGCTGAAGAACTGAATAATTCTCCAAAGATGGCGGGAACGCTGGTTGGTGATTACATCATTGCGGATTTAAACGGAGATGGAATCATTGATTCCAAAGATAAAATGGGCTTCGGTACTGCGGCACCTGAAATAAGTTTTGGCTTTTCAAGTTCACTGAGTTATAAAGGCTTTGATCTGAGTTTCGTATTGAGCGGAGAGTTGGGGAAAAAGATTTATAGCAGACCTGTTTCTACTGTGTTTGGTTCTGGTGAAGGCTTTGCTGTCGCTTCCAAAGAATATTTTGACCACCGTTTTCATCCGGTAAATAATCCTGATGGTCGTTATGCTACGCCGAACATGGGTAACTTTTCAAACAACAGGAAAGAGACCAGAGCTTCCAATATATTCTTCGATAATGCATCTTATCTGCGCTTACGAACCCTGCGCCTCGCTTATCAGTTGCCAACGAGTTTTGTAAAACGCATTGGATTGTCAGGACTACAGGTTTACCTGTCCAGCAATAACTTGTTTACGATTACTCCTTACAAAGGATTTAGTATTGATGCAACGTCGTTAAAAACAGATCCAAACTTATTGAAGACGGGTGAAAACTCTGAAGACCCGTTGACACAAGGCTATGATAATGCCAATTATCCTGTCGCCAAATCCTATGTCCTGGGGTTAAACTTAAATTTTTAAGATCATGATCAGTCATAAAACTATACTCAAAAATACATTAGGTCTGTTACTGTTTGCAGGATCGGTAATGAGCTGTTCCAAAAGCAGACTCGATACTGTGCCCACAACAGAAAAAATGCTGACCAACTTTTATAAAAATGAAGCACAAATCAATGAAGGTGTGAATGCTGCTTATGGAATGCTGCAAAAGGAAGGTCAGTATGGTGCCAATTATATGGTATTTGGAGAAATCCCTTCTGATAATACTTTTGATGAGGTGCCTGCCAATGACGGAGGAAACTATGGACAACTGGATCTTTTTAGTGCAATTGCCTTGAATGACCTTGTTAAAGATACCTGGGAGGCTGCATACATTGGTATTCAGCAAACGAATGTCATCTTAAACAGGATTGATGCGATTGAAATGTCTGCACAGAACAGAGATTACCTGAAAGGAGAGATGTTATTTATCAGAGCGCTCTCTTATTTCAATCTGGTCAGGATTTTTGGAGACGTTCCATTAGTGACTAAAGAGACGACCAATGTGAACGATTATTTCGGTCAGGGGCGTACATCGAAAGCAGAAGTATATACCCAGATTGAGCAGGATTTAAAAGCGGCGATTCTTTTGCTGCCTAAGGCGCGCTCATTAAAGGGAAAAGCTACACAGGGTTCTGCGCTGGCTTTGTTAGGGAAAGTTTACCTGACGCTCCATAAATATGATCTTGCGATCGCTCAGCTGGCTCAGGTTGGTCCATTGGGATATAAATTGCTTACAGATCCTGCCAGGATTTTTGACCCCTTATTTGAAAACAGTGAAGAGATCATTTTTGATGTACAGTTTGCTTCAGGTATTAACGGGAATAAAGAAGGAAGCAGGGGATTTCAATTATTTAGCCCGTCAGGATCAGTAGGTGGTGCAAAAGGCCATAATTTACCTACTCGTATGGTCTACAATTCCTTTACTGCCAAAGACCGAAGAAAAGCGGCTTACCTGGGCATCACTTCCGGTGGGGTTCCTTTTACAAAAAAACTGGTACAAACCTCTTCTACAATAGAGGATGGGGGAAGCAATGTGGTGGTATTACGCTATGCGGATGTCTTGCTGATGCTGGCAGAATGTTATAATGAAACCGGAAATCCGGGTAAAGGAATGGACTTACTGAATGAAGTAAGGGAACGCGCCGGACTGGATAAAGTAACAGGTCTGGATCAAAATAGCCTCAGACCTGTGATTGCTCAGGAAAGACAATGGGAATTTGTTGGAGAAGGAAGCCGCTGGTTTGACCTGATCAGGACTGGAAAAGCGATAGAGGTCATGAATGCCTATTTTAAAGTTACTCCAGGGTATCAGGGCATTAGCATTAATGAGGACCAGCTTGTACAACCGATCCCTCAAAGCCAGGTCAATACTGATCCGGCCATCAAACAAAATAAAGGATATAATTAAGACCTGAAATCAATCAAGATGAAAAAGAGTTTACTAATTTTTATCCTGCCGGTTGTGTTGTTCAGCAGCTGTATGGTAAAAAAAACGTCGGCAGGAAAACAGACTTTAAGTAGAGAACGAAAGGGAGTAATGGTCGTTTCTCATCGTGGGGATTGGCGGAATGCACCTGAGAATTCTCTTTGGGCAATTCGTAAAGCCATAGCAATGGGAGTAGACATGGTGGAAATAGATCTGGCAATGACTAAAGACAGTGTTTTGATTCTGATGCACGATAGTACCATTGATCGGACAACGACTGGTAAAGGCCGTCCTGGTGATTTTACCTATACGGAATTGAAAGCTTTCTACCTGAAAGATGGCCTTGGGGTTCCTACACAGATGCCAATACCAACACTGGAACAGGCATTGGATCTTGCTAAAGATCAGGCAATGCTTAACCTGGATAAAGGATTTGATTATATCAAAATGGTGTATCCAATGGTCAAAGCAAGGAAGATGACCGATCAGGTTTTGTTTAAAGGGGCTCAAAATTACCAACAGACCAGGGGAAAGCTGGGAGCTGTATTAGATTCCATCTATTATATGCCAATTATCCGGTTACATAAAGGAGAAGGAATGGAAGCAGTTCTGGATTTTACAAAGAATTATAAACCCTTTGGCTTTGAGTTTACTGTCGGAGAAAATGAAGATCATCTGATAGACTTTGGAGCATTGAGGAAACAAGGATATCATGTTTGGGTAAACTCATTATGGCCACAGCATAATGCTGGCCATAATGATGACCTGGTACTGGAAAATCAAAATGTTTATCAATGGTTCTTAGATAAAAAAGTCAATATCATTCAGACCGACCGGCCTCAGGAATTGCTGCGGTTTTTAAAAAAGAATGGTCAACATCAATAATTAACTAGCGTATATGAAAAGATTTATAAAATTTAAGGTAGCAGTATTAACTATGCTGTTGCTTTCACTCAGTTATGCTTTTGGTCAGCATGCACCTAAAACTGCGGAAAGTATATTAACGAAGTTCAAGCATCCTTCAAACGATCATATTTTGGTGGTTGCCCATCGGGGAGACTGGAGAAATGCTCCTGAAAATTCCATTAAAGCGGTTGAATATGCCATCGCAATGGGTGTCGACATTGTAGAGATTGATGTGCAAAAGACAAAGGATAGTGAGTTGGTCATTATACATGATAAAACGATCGACAGGACCACTACAGGAAAAGGAAAGGTGAGCGAGCTATTATTAGATTCAATTAGAAAGGTAAAGCTGAGAAACGGTGCCGGAATGCCTACCAGGTATCACATGGCTACCCTGAAAGAAATGATGCTCGCTGTAAAAGGAAAACCTGTTCTTGTAAACCTGGATAAAGCCTGGGACTATATCCCGGAAACTTACCGGATTCTGAAAGAAACAAATACGGTGAATCAGGCGATTTTTAAGGGAAACAGGTCTTTTAAGGAGCTTCGTTCTGCAATAGGTAAACTGGCCGACAGCATTATCTACATGCCGATGGTTTGGCCTGTTAATTATAATATCTATAAGGCTGCAGAGACTGAGGGACCGGTTACTTTTACCAAAGAGTACATCAAGGAATTTAAACCCATTGCGTTTGAAGTGATTTACAATGCCGAAGATTCGCCGGTATTAGAAGCGATAAAACTCATGCAGGAAAAGAAAGTTACAGTATGGGTAAATACCCTATGGCCGGAACTGTGTGCGGGTCATGATGATGAAAATGCAATGGATGATGCAGACGCACATTGGGGTTGGGTAATTGCTCATGGAGCGAATGTAATGCAAACAGACCGACCTGCCGAACTGATCCGGTATCTGGAAAAAAAGGGATTGAGGTAACAGATAGAAAACACTAAATGTCAGAAGGCATAAGGAGTCCGGACCTTATGCCTTTTTTATATTTTCAGGATATTATCTTTTTGTCGCATGAAAAGGCAATCCTGAAGCTAAATTGGTAATGGCATCTGCCATGCGCTGGACTCTGGTCTGAACAACCGGAGATTCCATTAACCATTGAAAACATTCTTCTTGTCGCGTCTTGCTCAGTTTCTGAAAAGAAGCCCAGGCAGCCGGTTCATCTTTTAAACATTCGATAAAATCTTCAGGAACGATCTCAGAAACAGGATCACCGTCATCATATAATACGATGCGTACATAATCCCCTGCCTGTTTACCAATTTGCTTGCGTATTTCTGCCCTTACGGTAATGAATAACATTTCTTTCATCGGCATCAGCGCAGTATCTTTTACTTCATAACTATCAATGAAACCTTTTACTTTCCTGGTTCCGAAAGGTCTGTGTTTATCTTTTGATATACCCGGAAGACGTGCAAAGGTCCAGCCTCCCTTACCTGGAAATTTTTCCAGAAGTATGTCCTCATTGATCAAGTGCTGTTGTTCCATGTTATTCCAAAGCTTTTCTTGTTGAAACGCTAATGAAGGATAAAATTAAAGAAAACTATGCCCATCTGCGCCAGATTCATTATAATTTCTATAAGGAGTGGTGTTTATTTTCTGATGTTTAGTAAACATACATTCTGGAAAAATATTTGTATAATTATATCATATAATAGAAAATCATATCGGTTATATTCTTTTTTTGTGTGAATTATTGTAATTAAATAATAAATTTCGCCTTTATTTTGTAACGAATTGTAGGATATGGTGTCTGATTAGAAAAGTACATGGTGTAAAATTATCCCCCTTAGCGTTATGCAGCATAGAAAGTTTGTTAAATTGTGTTATATCTCAGCGGTATTGGTTTCCGTTTTTTTTAATGGATGTAAAAAGGCTCCGGATGTCCGGCCTGATCCGCCGTTTGTGGGGTCCGCTGAGGATAAAAAAAAGCTCATAATCAGCAAAAAAATAGACTCAATAAAGCAATCTCTGGTTGAGCAGAATTTCAAAATAACGTCTTTTGAGCTAAGCAAGGACAGCACATCTGTAATTTTTAATTATGAAAATACTGCTTCTGGAGCAGCTGAATTTGGTATTTTAAATGATTCCTCTTCAGGAGATTATTATTACGGATTCTCTATTAATGGCCGTGAACTTCTTGAAAAAAATCAACTGAATTACTTCAATCCAAAAATCCCTCAAAATGAGAATCAGATTGTAATAATCAAAGGTGGGAATGGAGAGATCTTAAATAAAACAACAATATCCAGGCTCGCCTTAAGCAGTATGCGCGTCCAAATAGCCGAGGCACGTGAATCTGTAGGGGGAAGTAAAGAGCTAAGTAAGAAAAAAGGGGAGATAAAATATACCATATCCACTTTTAATAAGTATGAGGATATTAAAAATGAAGTTTTGTTTAACAATTACAAATACGGATTGAGGTATAATATGGAGTCTAAAGAGATAAAAAGCATTCATAATCTTATTCCGGATAATCAATCTATTGGCTTCCTATCTGGTGTTTATCTTTTTTACCGGCAGGATAGTTACACTGCTCTCCTGGATGACAGTGCCCCCGACTGGAAGCTGTACGATAAAGAAATAGATCCGTCCTTGTTTGCCGATAACACGCCAGCTTATATGTCTGAAGTAACTTTTGGCCGTTATGGCTTGTTCGCTATGGAGTCGGATCTCTATTCTAACGATCAGATAAAAGGAGCGTTAAATGCAGCCTTAAAAGACACCACTTCCATGACTGAGCTGCAGAAAAAAATTGTGAATACTTCAACTATACGAGCTTATTATAGTTTAGGCAATCTTTTCTCAATTGGTAGCACTGGGGTCGAAAGCCTGGCGAATTTCCTTAATATTGCTAAAAATAATCTGCCTAACGCCACGCAATGGGCAGACCAACCTACCTACTTTAGAGTAAAATCTCTTAAGGATAAAAAACTGCTTACAGGAGGGACGTATATATACTCCAAAAAGTTTGATCTCTGATTAAAAAAACTTCAAATACAAAAAAAGGCTGTATCATAAATTTATGATACAGCCTTAGGGTGATTATATCTATTGTTGTTATACCAGATATTCGAAAAGTGTCTGATCATTATTCAGTTCAATGATCTCAAATTTAAACTCTTTCATTCTTTGTAACAAGGATTCATAATCCGTTGGTTTTGCCAACTCAATACCTACCAGCGCAGGACCATTTTCCCTATTGGTTTTTTTAATAAATTCAAAACGGGTAATATCGTCCTGAGGACCTAATACATTATTCACAAATAATTTTAGTGCACCCGGTCTTTGTGGAAAGCGGACAATGAAATAATGTTTCAATCCTTCAAAGAGTAAAGATTTCTCTTTGATCTCCTGCATTCTTTCAATGTCATTGTTGCCACCACTCACAATACAAACCACTGTTTTTCCTATGATCTGATCTTTGATCTGATCTAAAGAAGCTACTGCTAAAGCACCTGCTGGTTCTACTACAATGGCATCTTCATTATAGAGTTTGAGGATCGTCGTACAGATTTTCCCTTCAGGGATCAATAACATCTGATCCAGGAGCTCCCTGCAATATTCAAAAGTGAGGTTACCCACTCTTTTCACTGCTGCACCATCTACAAAACGATCGATGTCGCCCAGTAGGACAGGAGCACCACTGTTCAGGGCCTGTTTCATGGAAGGAGCACCTTCGGGTTCTACCCCAATCAGCTCAATCCCTGGTTTCAGGTTTCTTAAGTAACTGCCCACACCAGAAGCAAGTCCGCCACCACCAATAGGCATGATCACCATATCCAGTTCAGGCAGGTCTTCAAAGATTTCCACTCCAACTGTTCCCTGTCCTTCAATCACTTTTGTGTTATCAAAAGGAGGGATGAAGGTCATTCCGTTTGCTGCGGTATAGGCCAGTGCTTCTTTTAAACAATCGTCAAAAGTATCACCTACCAGTACAATTTCAATATGGTCTCCACCAAACATTTCTGTTTGTTTCACCTTTTGCCTGGGGGTAATTTCCGGCATAAAAATAACCCCTTTGATGTTCAGTTTTTTACAGGAATGTGCGACACCCTGTGCATGATTTCCTGCGCTTGCACAGACCACACCCTGTGCCATTTGCTCTGGCTCCAGTGTGCTGATCATGTTGTAAGCACCTCTTAATTTATAGGAGCGTACCAATTGCAGATCTTCTCTTTTCAGATAAATATTTGCCTGGTATGTTTTAGAAAGTCCTGCATTATATTCCAAAGGGGTACGTTTTACCGTACCTTTCAATCGTTCTGCTGCCGCCAGAAAATCCAGTACAACTTCTTTTTCTACACTCATCTTAGATAAATTTATTCATTGCATCCAGATAGGCATTGGCCGAAGCCTTTACGATATCTGTACTAAAACCATAGCCTACATAAGATTTCCCTTCATAAGAAACCTTCATGTTTACTTTACTCACATCGTCACTTCCGCCATGCATGGCCTGGATGGTAAACTCCTTTAAAAGGATGTCTTTTCCAACAATATGCTGAATCGCTTTGATCGTTGCATTTACCGGTCCGTTTCCGGTAGCCATCGCTTCTGTCTCTACGCCATCATATTCTAATCTGATGCTGGCCGTAGGGCTCAAAGGATCACCACAAAGTACCTGTAACAGGTTCAGTTTGTAACCGTTTTTTACCGCACCTTCTTCTGTATCGCTCATCAGATAAAGAATATCATCGTCACCGATCGTTTTCTTTTCATCAGCCATAATCAGGAAGCGTTCATATACCTGATCCAGGTTTAATCTGTCGATCTCATAACCCAAGCGCTCTAAGTGATGCTTTAAGGCATGACGGCCACTACGTGCAGTTAAAATGATATCTGCTGAATTTAGGCCCACATCTTCCGGATTGATGATCTCATAGTTTTCTCTATGTTTCAAAAATCCATCCTGATGAATACCAGAACTGTGTGCAAATGCATTCTGGCCAATAATTGCTTTATTCGGTTGTACCGGCATGTGCATCATGCGGCTCACCATTGAGCTGATCTCTGTGAAATGTTTGCTGTTGATATTGGTTTTCAAATTCAGTGCATGGTGTGTCTTTAAAACCATGGTCACTTCTTCCAGCGCTGTGTTCCCTGCACGCTCGCCAATTCCGTTGATGGTACATTCTACCTGGCGGGCACCGTTGATCAATCCTGCAAGGCTATTAGCCGTTGCGAGACCCAAATCATTATGGCAGTGTACAGAGATAATTGCCTGATCTATATTTTTAACGTTTTCTTTCAGATAAAGGATCTTTGCACCATACTGATCCGGAAGGCAATATCCATTTGTATCCGGAATGTTTACCACTGTAGCTCCGGCAGCAATGACGGCTTCGATCATTTGTGCTAAAAACACATTGTCTGCCCGACCTGCGTCTTCTGCAAAGAACTCAATATCCTCCACAAACTGTTTCGCATATTTTACCGCTTCAACTGCTCTTTGAAGAATATCTTCTCTGGTGCTGTTGAATTTATATTTGATGTGCATGTCAGAAGAACCAATTCCGGTATGGATTCTTGGTCTTTTGGCATATTGTAAAGCGGCAACGGCCGAATCAATATCTTTTCTGTTGGCACGGGTTAAGGCACAGATAATCGGTTCACGTACTGCTTTAGACAGCTCTACTACACTTTGAAAATCACCAGGGCTGGAAATGGGAAAGCCGGCCTCGATTACATCCACTCCAAGCGCTTCCAGTGCTTTTGCAATTTCAATTTTTTCTGGAGTCGCCAACTGGCAACCCGGTACTTGCTCACCATCACGTAAGGTGGTGTCAAACACATAGACTCTATTAGGATCGTGTAACATAATTCTGGGAGATTAGGGATTAGTTTTCTGTGTAATATATTTCAAGACCAATTGTCCCATTTCTTTAGTTCCAAGAACTTTGTAAGGGTTGGTCGTATCGTCGGCAATGTCATTTGTTCTGAAACCTTCTTTCAGCACCTGATCTACTGCATCGATGATGATCTTAGCTTCATCTTTCAGTCCGAAGCCGATTTCCAGCATCAGGGATACCGACAGGATAGAAGCCAGCGGGTTAGCCAGGTTTTTTCCGGTGATGTCATGGGCAGAGCCGTGAATCGGTTCAAAGAAGCCTGTGCTTTCGCCTACAGAAGCTGAAGCCAGCATCCCCATAGAACCTGCAATCTGTGAAGCCTCATCGGTAAGGATATCGCCAAAAAGGTTTGCCGTTAATACCACGTCAAACTGTTTAGGATCTTTGATCAGCTGCATGGCTGCATTGTCAATGAACATGTGTTCCGTTTGTACTTCAGGGTATTCTTTAGCGATCTGTTGTACCGTTTCTCTCCATAATCTGGAGCTTTCCAATACGTTTGCTTTATCTACAGAACACAATCTTTTTCTACGTTGCATGGCAGCTTCGAATGCTTTACGGGCAATTCTTTCTACCTCATAGCGGTGGTAGATCATTAAATCAGAAGCGGTGTTTCTATCTTCAGAACGGGTTTTCTCTCCGAAGTAAACATCACCTGTCAGCTCTCTGAAAAACAGGATATCAGTACCTTTTAATATCGCAGGTTTAATGCTCGAAGCATTTAACAATTCGTCGAACAATAAAATAGGGCGGAGGTTGGCATATAAACCAAGTTCCTTACGGATTTTAAGTAATCCCTGCTCAGGACGTACTTTTAATGAAGGGTCATTGTCGTACTTCGCATGACCAACTGCACCAAAAAGAATGGCATCACTTTTTTTAGCTTTCTCGAGCGTTTCATCGGGTAGTGGATTGCCTGTTGCTTCAATTGCAGCGTGGCCCATCAGTGCCTCATCATAACTGAAATCATGTCCGAAACCTTTTGCGATTTCTTCCAATACTGCTTTACCCCAGGTGGTCACCTCAGGTCCGATTCCGTCGCCGGGAATAACTAATATATTTTTCTTCATAGTTCTAGATACTTTGTAACATCGGTTCTACGGATTTTACTTCTCCGTTTTCTAATAAAATTCTTTTCTCTAAACAGTCTGGTAGTTGAGATTCAAAATGGCCAACATAAATTAAGGTTGTCCCATTTTTACACAATTCATCCACCAGCTTGTTAAAATGTTGTGTTTGTTGCTGATCCAGGCCCTGGCATGGTTCATCAAGTATTAATATTTCCGGATTTTTGATAATGGTCCGGGCCAGTAAGGTTAACCTTTGCTTGCCCAAAGGAAGCTCATTCATCAACCTGTTTTTATATTCCGTTAATCCGAAATAACTGATCAGTTCGTCTACCTGCTTATGTTTGGTGGCACCCGGATTGCAGAACAAGCCTGAGCTGTCATAAAATCCGGAAGCAATGCTTTGCCATACCGTAGCAGAAGCGTCAAAATACCAGTGTAGTTCGGGTGAGATCAGGCCTATGCGTTCCTTGATCTCCCAGATGCTTTCGCCTGTTCCTCTTTTATTACCGAACAGGTAAAAATTATTGGTATAAGCCTGAGGATGGTCACCTGCAATTAAACTCAACAAAGTTGATTTTCCCGAGCCGTTATAGCCTTGTAAAAGCCATTTCTCTCCGGAATTTACTTCCCAGTTGATGTTTTTCAATACTTGTTTTCCACTGTAACTGATATTGACATCGATCATTTTGATGATGTGATCTGAGGTTGTGGAAACCGAGGCATTATTTAAAAATTCAGGAACAGGTTTAAGGATTTCTTCTACAAGATCCACAGTCCGGTCTTCAAAGGAGATTTCTGTCAACACACCTTCTCTGATCTCTGCAAAGCGATTGATCACAGCTGGTAATTCTGTCTCATTGCTGATTAAAATCAACTGTGTTCCGGCTGCAGAGATTTCTTCCAGCAAGCCATTTAGGTTTTTGCGGGAAAGGGTATCCAGTCCATTATAGGGTTGGTCTAATATTAACAATTGAGGTTTTAACCATAAGGCTTTTACCAATTGTAATTTTTTATGTTCTCCGCTGGACAACTGGATCAGTGGAGAATTTTTTAATGCTGAAAAACCTAAAGCGGCTAAGATCCGCTCAAGTTCATCAAATTGAAGCTGGTATTCTTTACCATAAATTTCCAATTCGGCGATTACCGTAGCGGTAGTCACAGTTACCGAGCTGTTGTAACGTTGCTGATAGTAGAAGTTTGAAGCGCCTTCAAGGTCTTTAAACTGGTACCAGTTGGCTACATAATGTACCGTTGCCGGTAATGCGCTTTCCGGATCGAAACTGATCTTAATATCCCCGTCATGAACCGGGATCAGGCCAGCAATTGCTTTGGCCAACGAGGTTTTTCCAGTGCCACTCGATCCACACAACAACCAGTTGTCATTGCGGTTTATTGCCCAGCTCAAATCCTGTAACACCAGTTGTTGGTGGTACTTTAGATTAAAGTGGGCGATATGGACGACGGGTTGTGACATTATCTGTTTTGTTCAAATTCTTCAACTAATTGTTTTTGGTTTAAGATGAAATCGATGTCATCATAACCATTGATCAGGCA
This sequence comes from Pedobacter caeni, assembly GCF_900129215.1. GTDB lineage: Bacteria > Bacteroidota > Bacteroidia > Sphingobacteriales > Sphingobacteriaceae > Pedobacter > Pedobacter caeni. The sequence goes on from NZ_FQUQ01000002.1 coordinate 213,124, forward strand.
GGATTTTTTATAAGGATTAATCTCGAAATCAGTTTTAGATCCGGTCACTACATTCGTTACTGTTTGTGTTTCCAAATCCACATCTAATTGTGCCGAATTGTCTTTCCCTACTGTGCTAAAGATCTCTGCTAAGAACTCATCGCTTACCTGAATAGGTAATAAACCATTGTTCAATGCATTTCCTTTAAAAATGTCTGCAAAGAAACTGCTGATTACTACATCAAAACCTGCATCCTGAATGGCCCATGCGGCGTGCTCGCGACTACTACCGCAACCAAAGTTCTTTCCTGCAACCAGAATTCTGCCTTTAAAAGCAGGGTTGTTTAACACGAAATCTGTTTTTAGGGTATTGTCACCATTATAACGCCAGTCACGGAATAAGTTTTCACCGAAACCTTCACGCGTGGTTGCCTTTAGAAACCTGGCAGGAATGATCTGGTCGGTATCAATGTTCTCTATATTTAAAGGCACAATCGCCGAGGTCAATTTTTCAAATTTTTTCATTTGTTTATTATTTGCTTTTTAGTGGTTATGAAGCTATCATGATCTTGTTTTTGATTGTTTTGTAATCTGTAAGATCATGATGGTTTCATTGTACTTCTATTTAAGCGTGTGCAGGTTCGTTCAATAAAGTTCTTACATCCGTAACCCTTCCGGTAATTGCAGCAGCAGCTGCGGTAAGCGGACTGGCTAAGAAGGTGCGGGAATCCGGTCCTTGTCTTCCTTCGAAGTTTCTGTTGGAAGTAGAAACACAGTATTTTCCTGCAGGGATCTTATCTTCGTTCATTCCTAAACAAGCACTGCATCCAGGCTCGCGCAACTGGAATCCTGCAGCTTCAAAGATTTTATCCAATCCTTCGGCAATTGCCTGTTGTTCGATTTGTTTGGAACCAGGTACGATCCATACCGTTACATTTTCTGCTTTCTGACGGCCTTTTACAAACTCCGCCACTTCACGTAAATCTTCCATTCTGGAATTGGTACAGCTGCCGATAAATACGTAATCAATAGCTTTACCTACCAATTCAGTATCCTGCTCGATGCCCATATAATCCAATGCTTTCTGGAAAGAAGCCTGCTCCGAAGCAACCTGACTGGCAGTAGAAGGAATATGTTCTGCGATTCCCATTCCCATTCCCGGATTTGTTCCGTAAGTGATCATTGGGCTGATGTCTGCTGCATCGAAAGTTAAAACGCTGTCGAATGTGGCATCAGCATCGCTGTATAATGTTTTCCAGTAGGCCAGTGATTTGTCCCACTCTTCACCTGCAGGTGCAAACTCTCTTCCTTTAATGTAGTCGAAAGTAATCTGGTCAGGGGCAATTAATCCGCCTCTGGCACCCATTTCAATGCTCATATTACAGATCGTCATTCTCGCTTCCATACTTAAAGCCTCAATGGTAGAACCTGCATATTCAATAAAATAACCTGTACCACCGGCAGCAGATATTTTAGAGATGATGTATAGAATAATGTCTTTAGCAGTGACGCCTTGTCCAAGGGCACCATTCACCTCAATTTTCATGGTTTTTGGTTTCTGCTGCAACAAACATTGCGTGGCAAAAACCTGCTCCACCTGAGAAGTGCCGATACCGAATGCAATGGCACCAAAAGCGCCATGTGTTGAAGTATGACTATCTCCGCACACCATCGTTTTTCCTGGTAAGGTAATCCCTAACTCCGGACCGATCACATGTACAATTCCCTGGAAAGGATGACCTAAACCATATAGCTCAATGCCAAATTCTGCACAGTTTTTGGTTAACATGTCTACCTGGTAACGGGAAAGTTCTTCTTTAATGGGTTGCAGCTGATTTAAGGTAGGCACATTATGATCTGCCGTAGCCACAGTTTGCTGTGGACGGAAAACAGGCAAGCCTCTTTTGCGTAGACCATCGAAAGCCTGAGGGGAGGTCACCTCATGTATTAAGTGCGTATCGATATATAAAATATCCGGAAATCCGACTTCACTCTTTACCACATGGGCATCCCAAATTTTTTCTACTAATGTTTTTGACATTTTTTATTGCTTTGTAAAGGATTCAGATCTTTAAAACCTGAATCCTTTAATTTTATGATTAGGCAGTTTTAATAGATTTCATTGCAGTCATCGCTTTTCTTAGTTCAGCGCCTACAACTTCCACCTGATGTGAACGGATCACTTCATTTACGGCGATCAATGCTCTGTTATCCACAGCACCATCTTTACCATCGTTGAAGTTTTTACCGATCAGGTCAGTATCAACTTTAGTCATGAAATCTGCCAGTAGTGGTTTACAAGCGTGGTCAAATAAGTAACAACCATATTCTGCAGTATCAGAAATCACCCTGTTCATTTCGAATAATTTTTTACGGGCAATTGTGTTTGCAATCAGTGGAGTTTCGTGTAATGACTCGTAGTAAGCAGACTCTGGTTTAATTCCAGCCTCTACCATCGTTTCGAAAGCCAATTCCACACCTGCTCTTACAAAAGCAACCATTAGCAATGCATTGTCGAAATATTCCTGTTCGCCGATTTTAACGTTACCGGCAGGAGTTTTTTCGAAAGCAGTTTCGCCTGTTGCAGCGCGCCATGACAATAAGTTTTTATCACCAGCAGCCCAGTCTTCCATCATTACACGGCTGAACTCACCGCTCATGATGTCATCCTGATGTTTTTGGAATAAAGGACGCATGATCGTTTTCAATTCTTCAGAAACCTCAAACGCTTTGATTTTAGCGACGTTGCTCAATCTGTCCATCATCGCAGTGATACCACCTTGTTTTAAGGCTTCAGTGATCACTTCCACACCGTATTGAACCAATTTAGAAGCGTAACCTGCATCAATTCCTTTTTCAATCATTTTATCAAATGAAAGGATAGAGCCTGTTTGCAACAATCCGCAAAGGATCGTTTGCTCGCCCATTAAATCTGATTTTACTTCCGCTACAAAAGATGATTTTAATACACCCGCTTTGTGGCCACCTGTTCCTACACAATAGGCTTTAGCCTGATCCAGACCTTTTCCTTCAGGATCGTTTTCAGGGTGAACCGCGATTAAAGTAGGTACACCAAAACCACGTACATATTCTGCTCTTACTTCACTACCCGGGCATTTAGGAGCCACCATGATTACGGTAATGTCTTTACGGACCTGCATGCCTTCTTCCACAATGTTGAAACCATGTGAGTAAGATAAAGTCGCTCCTTTTTTCATTAAAGGCATTACTGCAGTAACTACTGAAGTATGTTGTTTATCAGGAGTCAGGTTGATCAATACATCAGCTGTAGGGATCAATTCTTCGTAAGTACCTACTGTAAAGTTATTCTCTGTCGCATTTTTCCAGGAATCTCTTTTACCTTCAATTGCTTCTTTACGCAAGGTATAAGAAACATCTAAACCGCTATCTCTTAAATTTAAACCCTGGTTCAATCCCTGAGCACCGCAACCAATGATCACCAGTTTTTTTCCTTTAAGGGCATTTACGCCGTCAAGAAATTCTGAGCTGTCCATGAAATCGCATACACCCAATTGGTTTAATTTTTCTCTAAGAGGTAGTGTGTTAAAATAGTTTGACATCGTTTTTAATGGTTATTTATAGGTTCTAATTCTTTAATATTTATTTGTTCTTGTTTTGCTGAGCGCATCCGGCTCTTGAAAATTACATGCTGAATACGTTTTTCTCTTTGTCAAGGAATTCGTTTTCGATCACATCCTGTCCTGGTTCTCTACGCTCAAACTCTCTTAGTTTGCGGTTAAAGCCATCGCTGTCCTTGATGATCGCTACCCTTGCACTTCTGACAAATTCGATCAGCCCGTAAGGTTGTAAAACTTCGATCAGTTTATCTGTTTCTTCCCTATGGCCGGTAGTTTCGAATACCGTATAATCTTTACGGATCACTACCGCTCTTGCGCCGTTTTCACGAAGCAGACGTTCTACCGATACCAGCTCAGCGATCGTGTCTGTAGGCACTTTATAAAGCGCCATTTCCTGCCAGATGATATCCTCATTGGTATTGAAGTATACTTTTAATACTTCTACCTGTTTTTCAATCTGACGGGCCAGTTTGCGCACCACTTCTTCCGTTTCGTGAATCACGATATTGAAGCGGTGGATGTGCTCAATCTCCGATGGAGAAGTGTTTAAGCTTTCTATATTGATTTTTCTTCTTGAAAAAATAATGGCAATACGGTTCAGTAATCCGATTTGATTTTCTGTGTATACCGTTATCGTAAATTCCTGTTTTTCGTTTATTTCTTGAGAACTGCTCATGATCTGCTAATTATTTAAGTCTGATTTCACTTACACTGCTTCCTTGCGGAACCATTGGGAATACATTGTGTTCTTTGGCTACCATTACCTCTAAAAGGTAAGAACCTTTGTGGTTTAACATTTCTTCCAATGAGCTGACTAAGTCTTCACGTTCAGAAACCTTTTTGCCTGCGATATAGTAAGAATCAGCAAGTTTCACGAAATCAGGACTGGTGATGTCTACAAAAGAGTAGCGTTTCTCATGAAACAATTGCTGCCATTGGCGAACCATGCCCAGGAACCTGTTGTTCAGGATCATGATCTTCACATCAATTCCACTTTGCATGATCGTACCCAATTCCTGAAGCGTCATCTGGAAACCACCATCACCGATTACCGCAACTACGGTACGGTCTGGTGCTCCGAATTTAGCGCCAATCGCAGCAGGTAAGCCGAAGCCCATTGTGCCTAATCCACCACTGGTGATGTTGCTTCTGGTATGGTTAAACTTCGCATAACGACAAGCCACCATCTGGTGCTGGCCCACGTCGGTTACGATGATTGCCTCACCTTTGGTCAGTTCATTTAACTGGTTGATCACTTCACCCATGGTCAGTTCTCCGCTTTGAGGATTTAACTCATCATGAATGACAGTCTCCAGCTCTGTTTTATCAAAGGCCCTGAATTCAGCCAACCATTCTTTATGTTCTTTCTGATCTACCAGAGCAGTTAAAAGCGGTAGTGTTTCTTTACAATCTCCCCATACCGGAACATCAGCTTTTACGTTTTTATCGATCTCTGCAGGGTCAATATCCAGGTGGATTACTTTTGCCTGTTTTGCATATTTATCTAAACGTCCCGTTACACGGTCGTCGAAACGCATGCCAATAGCGATCATTACATCACATGAATTGGTTTGTACATTCGGGCCATAGTTGCCATGCATTCCTAACATTCCCACATTTAAAGGGTGATCTGTAGGAATCGCACCTGCACCCATAATGGTCCATGCAGCCGGAATTCCTGTTTTTTCTACAAAAGCTTTAAACTCCTGTTCTGCATTTCCTAAAGAAACTCCTTGTCCGAAGAGGATGAAAGGTTTTTTGGCAGAATTGATCAATGCTGCTGCCTGTTCAATATATTCCTTACGGACATTTGGTTTCGGGCGGTAACTGCGGATATGGTCGCAAGGAGTATAACCTTCGTAATCGAACATTTGCAATTGTGCATTTTTGGTGATGTCGATCAATACCGGACCTGGCCGGCCGCTGCGGGCGATGTAAAAAGCTTTCGCCAATACACCTGGGATTTCGGTCGCATCAGTGATCTGGTAATTCCATTTCGTTACCGGAGTAGTAATGTTAATTACATCCGTTTCCTGGAAAGCATCAGTTCCTAAAAGGTGTGCGTAAACCTGACCGGTGATGCAAACCATAGGGGTACTGTCAATCTGGGCATCTGCCAATCCTGTTACCAGGTTGGTTGCACCCGGACCACTGGTGGCGAATACCACGCCAACTTTGCCTGAAGAACGTGCATAGCCCTGGCCGGCATGTGTGCCGCCTTGCTCATGACGAACCAATATATGTTTTAACTTGTCTTTGTAATCGTATAACGCATCATAAATAGGCATGATGGCACCACCGGGATATCCAAAAATGGTATCGGTACCTTCCGCTATTAATCCTTCCAATATAGCTACAGAACCAGAAACATTTACTGTTTTCTTCGGTTCCGTTAAGGTGGCTGTTTCCTCTTGTGCAGTGTTCATTGTTTTATTTTTAGGTATAGGGGTTTCGGGTTAATTAGTGAGTGTAGGCATCGGTAACGCAACCCTCACTGGCATCGCTTACCTGTTTCAGGTACTTGTAAAGGACGCCGCCTTTGACGGGTGGTGGTAACTGTTTCCAAACCGCTTTACGTTTTTCCATTTCTTCTTCAGTAATGTCCAGGTGTAAAGTGTTGTTTACCGCATCAATGATGATGGTATCGTTGTCATGTACAAAAGCGATATTTCCGCCGTCCCATGCTTCCGGAGTGATGTGTCCAACTACAAAACCATGTGTACCTCCTGAGAAACGTCCGTCTGTGATCAGGGCTACTGATTTGCCCAGTCCTGCACCAATAATGGCTGAGGTTGGTTTCAGCATTTCCGGCATTCCCGGTGCGCCTTTAGGGCCTACCTGTCTGATCACCACCACATCACCTTTTTTTACTTTTCCGCTCTGGATTCCGGCGATCAATGATTTTTCTCCTTCAAATACCCTTGCCGGACCTTCAAATCTTTCTCCTTCTTTACCGCTGATTTTGGCTACTGCACCTTTTTCGGCGATGTTGCCATATAACATTTGTAAATGGCCTGTTGCTTTTACCGGATTGGTTACCGGAAGGATTACTTTCTGTGCATCGAAATCCAGATCAGCTGCCTCAGCTACATTTTCAGCAAGTGTTTTTCCGGTTACTGTTAGGCAGTCGCCATGAATTAAACCTACTTTCAAAAGGTATTTTAAAACCGCCGGAACACCACCGATTTCATGAACATCTTCCATTAAGTATTGTCCGCTTGGTTTCAAATCGGCCAATACCGGAGTGCTGTCGCTAACCGCCTGGAAGTCTGCTAATTTTAAGGTTAATCCAACTGATTTTGCCATGGCAATTAAGTGGAGTACCGCATTGGTCGAACCACCTAAAACCATTACTGTTACAATTGCATTATGGAATGCTTTTTCGGTCATGATGTCTGAAGGAAGGATGTTTCTTTCCAACAACACGCGGATTGCTTTACCGGCATCTAAACATTCTTTTCTTTTTTCCTCGCTCAATGCTGGATAAGAAGAACTGTAAGGCAAACTCATGCCTAATGCTTCGATTGCCGAAGCCATGGTATTTGCGGTATACATTCCACCACAAGCACCGGCTCCCGGACAAGTGTGGCGAATGATGCCCTGATAATCTTCTTCATTTAAGGTGCCTGCCAACTTCTCGCCCAGGGCTTCAAAAGCAGATACGATATTCAATGATTTTCCTTTATATTTTCCGGAGTGGATACTGCCACCGTATACCATGATTGAAGGACGGTTTAAGCGTCCCATTGCCATGATAGAACCCGGCATATTTTTATCACAACCTGGCAAAGCAATTACGCCATCGTAATATTGTCCACCGCAAATGGTTTCAATAGAGTCTGCAATTACATCTCTGGAAACCAGTGAATAACGCATTCCGTCTGTTCCGTTTGACATGCCATCGCTTACGCCGATGGTGCTGAAGGTTAAACCGACCATTCCATTATCCCAGACACCATCTTTAACAATTTTTGCTAAATCATTGAGGTGCATGTTGCAGGTATTTCCATCGTATCCCATACTGGCAACACCGACCTGTGCTTTATCCATATCTTCCTTGGTCAGACCAATTCCATATAGCATGGCTTGTGCTGCAGGTTGGGTTGGGTCCTGCGTGAATACTTTACTGTAGCGGTTTAATTCTGGTGATTGTGACATATTATATGATTACTTCGTAGTTTTGTTTTTCTAATACCAAACATTTATAAGTGCGTTGTATCGTGGCACCAACACTGTCGTTCCATCTTACCGGGAATTGATATTCATCGATAGTTGCAATCCCTGCAATTTCTGTTGCTGTTCCACAGAAGAAAGCACTGTCTGCATGTTTCAAATCGTTTACCGTCAGGTGTTTTTCTATTAATTCTATATCCAGAATGCGGCATAGTTCTATCACTGTCGCACGGGTGATTCCGGCCAGGATATTACCAAGAGGAGGGGTGTATAATCTTCCGTTTTTCTCGATGAAAATATTTGCTCCGGGAGCTTCGGCGATGTTGCCGTTCATATCTAATAAGAGTGCCTCATCAAATCCTTTACGTTTTGCTTCAGTAGTGGCAAGGATGGAGTTTACATAGTTGCCGCTTACTTTTGCTTCAATAGGCGTGGATTTCGGATTCGGGCGTTCATAGCTGGAAATGCAAACTTTTAGTTGTTGGTTGCCAAGGTAAGCTCCCCATTCCCATGCACAGATCATGATCGAAACATCGGTTGCAGCTACCAGCGACATATTTGGCGCAGCATATACCAATGGACGAATGTATGCGTCCTTTAAATTGTTTAATTCCAGTAATTTATAGGTTTGTTTGATCAGGTTGTTGATGTCCCATGGAAAGGGCATATTTACCAGTTCTGCAGATTTTTTTAACCTTTCGAAATGTTCCCTGATCTTAAATACACGGGTTCCGTTATGGGTATGATAAGCCCTGATCCCTTCAAATACAGCGTAGCCATAATGGAGCGATTGCCCGTAGATATCGGCGGTTGTGTTGGCGGCTTTCTGGAACTTGCCGTCTAAGTATAACACTGTATTTGAATTAAAGTATTTCATTTTGGTTATAGATTGTTGTTTTGTTTTTTATCGGTTCATTAAAAAAGCGCCACTTTTGGGGGGCGCTTGCGTATATTTTTGTATTAAATATTCATTTACAGCGCCTTATCCCTCTGAAGAATCAGCAGAAGAATCACATTAATAATGACAATAATTAAGGCGGTGCTAATAAGGTTCATTTTAGTTCTTTATTTGTTGTTACTTTATAAATCCAATTTAGGCTTTGGCTTTTATACTATCAATAGCCAGCTAAAAATAAATGAAAAAAAATATTATTCTTTAATATTTTGTAATATACAAATATAATTCTTCAAATTATAGCTTTTTAATATCTTTAAGTGGTCGCTACTATACCAAATATGAAATCGGTATTCGGTATGGGTGTTATGCTAGCATTGTAATTTTGGTGATTTTCTTCCTGAAATGTGGAAAACGCTGAAAAAATTGCTGAAAATTTATTGGATTGGAATGAAAAACCGGCTGTAAAAAAGAAGCCCTGCATTCAGCCGGGGGGGAACTGAAACAGGGCTATAAAAACAACTTTAGGGGGGTTGTCTTATCTTTCAATTATTGTTATTAATCTATTTCTTTTTGTAGTATCAGCTCCCTAACAATGTGATTTGGGGGATTATCCATTGTTGCTGATGATTAAATTTAAATTATTGAATTATTTCGCACATATTTTATACATTGATTGGCTTATTGTAGGTACCGATTTATTATTCTTTTGTAACAAAATAAGTAGGATGAGTGTGTTTATATCCCCTGAAAGACCGTAAATTACAGCTAATGTGCTGATGTACTGATTCAAACCAGAATTATTCAGATTTCTTTATTGATAGAGAAAGAAAGTTTTACAACTTTTATGCGTAACAAAGTAGGAAATTAGCCGACTAATAAACAAACCCAAATAGCTGGGGATAGGGATTGCCAATTACAGAATAATAAACTTGTTGTATGATTAGATGTTTAGTGCTTGATGATGAGCAATATGCGGTAGACCTTCTTGTGTCTTATATTAAAAGGACTCCTTTTCTGGAGTTGGCTTATAGTTCTACTGATCCCCTGGAGGCACTGGCATTTTTGAATACGGCTGAGGTTGACCTTATTTTTTCTGATATTGAAATGCCGGAGTTGTCGGGGCTTGAATTTACCAGAGCCTTAGGAGGCAAGCATCTTGTGGTTTTTACCACGGCCTATAGTGAATTTGCAATGCAGGGTTTTGATCATGATGTGATCGACTTTCTATTGAAGCCCATTATTTTTCCCCGCTTTCTGAAAAGTGCACAGAAGGCAATGGTCTTATTGTCTGGGCTGGATAAGACAAAGGTGGAAGAGGAGCGTAAAGATTATATTTTTGTGAAGACGGAGCAGAAAGGAAAGCTGATCAAGATCAATTTTGACGAAATTGACTATGTAGAGGGAATGCGAAACTATGTGGGCATTTACAAAAATGGCGAGCTGGTACCTGCTTTAATGAATATGAAGGATCTGGAGACCTTGCTTCCCGCTACACAGTTTGTTCGTGTGCATAATTCTTATATCATCAGGATCTCCATTATCCAGATGATCGAAGGGAATGTGGTGCGCCTGAAAAATGTAAAGGGAGCCATTCCTATTGGCATCACTTATAAAAGTGCTTTTATGGAGAGAATTAAATAAACCCATCAGGGTTTTATGTTAAATAAGTGAATAAAATAGTTAATTTCTCAATTTATTTTCTTTTTCAACTAGTCCTATTCTGATTTACAGTTGTATACTATGTGTAGTTGCTTTGATTTATTCAAAGTCAACGCTATAAATATTATACGATATACAAATGAGAAAGACACTAGCTTTATTGACATTAACCGCCCTCTTTAATTTTTCCGCCGTTGCTCAAATAGATATTGGCACTAAGCTTGGTGCTGTGACCACAAATGTGAGTGGTAACTCCAATTTTTCAGACAAGAACCGCTTGAGTTACCAGTTTGGGTTATACCTGAATTTTGATGCACTACCACTGTTTAGCGTGCAAACTGAAATTATGTATAACCGGACAAGGGTACAAAATACGGAAGTGGTTGATGGACTGAAGACCGGGATGAAAGGAATGGGCTATTGGTCCCTGCCGGTACTTTTTCAGGTTAAGGCTTTGCCTTTTCTGCGTTTGGGTGCAGGTCCGCAATTGAATTTTCATACCAACCGGTATAAATACCGGCTGAATGGCGACCAGGAAGCGTTTAAAAACTTTATGTCTGTTGTGCTGGATGCTCAGGTTAAAGTGAGTAGTTCCTTACGCCTGTACCTCAGGATGAACAGGGGAATACAGCGTTTCGAAAATATTTCTGATGGCCAACATGGCAAGATCAACCGCTGGGAGTTTGGGATTCAGCGATCCTTCATGAAAAAATAAATCAAAAGGCAAAAAAAAAGGATGTCTGTTTCAGACATCCTTTTTTATATTATGCTTTAAATATTAAGCAACCCCTTCGGCAAGGACAATAATTTTGTTTTTCAAAACCTCAACCACACCACCTTTAATTACAAAGGTCTCTTCACCGGTTTTGCTTTTAATAATTACTGGTCCATCTTCTAAGGTTGAGATAATAGGAGCATGGTCTCTTAAAATTTGGAAAGAGCCCATAGTACCTGGTACCGTAACCGCTGTTACTTCGCCTTCAAAGACTTTTTTATCTGGTGTTAATATTTCTAGTGTCATATTCAAAGTATAAGCGCTTTAATTAAGCGTTTGCTTCCGCTAATAGTTTCTTACCTTTTTCGATTGCATCTTCGATACCACCTACTAAGTTAAATGCAGCCTCTGGATATTCGTCAACTTCACCATCCATAATCATGTTGAATGCTTTGATGGTATCTTTAATGTCAACAAGTACACCTTTTAAGCCTGTAAATTGCTCAGCTACGTGGAAAGGTTGAGATAAGAAACGTTGAACACGACGCGCACGGTGAACGATCAGTTTATCCTCTTCAGATAACTCGTCCATACCAAGAATCGCGATGATATCCTGAAGTTCTTTATAACGTTGTAAGATTTCTTTTACGCGTTGAGCAGTGTTGTAGTGCTCATCACCTAAGATTGCCGGAGATAAGATCCTTGAAGTTGAATCCAATGGATCCACCGCTGGATAAATACCAAGCTCAGAAATTTTACGTGACAATACAGTTGTTGCATCTAAGTGGGCAAACGTTGTAGCCGGAGCCGGATCCGTTAAATCATCCGCAGGTACATAAACCGCCTGTACAGATGTAATTGATCCACGTTTAGTTGAAGTAATACGTTCCTGCATTAAACCCATCTCTGTTGCCAAAGTTGGTTGGTAACCTACTGCAGAAGGCATACGACCTAAAAGTGCCGATACTTCAGAACCTGCCTGAGTGAAACGGAAGATGTTATCAACGAAGAAAAGGATGTCTTTTCCAGCGCCTTCGCCATCACCATCACGGAAATATTCAGCAACGGTTAGTCCTGATAAAGCCACACGAGCACGTGCTCCAGGAGGCTCATTCATCTGACCGAATACCAATGTTGCTTTAGAATCTTTTAATTTTTCTGTATCAACCTTGCTTAAATCCCATCCACCTTTTTCCATTGAATGAAGGAACTCTTCACCATAGTTGATTACACCAGATTCGATAAACTCACGTAAAAGGTCATTACCTTCACGAGTACGCTCACCTACACCGGCAAATACTGATAAACCAGCATACGCTTTCGCGATGTTGTTTACCAATTCCATGATCAATACAGTTTTACCTACACCCGCACCACCGAACAAACCGATTTTACCACCTTTAGCATAAGGCTCTAATAAGTCGATTACTTTGATACCTGTAAATAGTACCTCTGATTCAGTTGATAGCTCGTCGAATTTAGGAGGAGCATTGTGGATTGGTCTTCCGCCGGTTTTATCAACTACGTTGATTCCGTCGATAGCCTCACCAACAACATTGAATAGACGACCTTTAATCTGATCACCAACAGGCATTTTGATAGGCGCACCAGTATCTAATGCTTTCATGCCACGAACTAAACCATCGGTCGAGTCCATTGCAATTGCACGTACGCGGTCTTCACCAAGATGTTGTTGAACTTCTAAAACGATCTTCTGGCCGTTTTCTTTTTCAATCTCTAATGCAGAGAAAATTTGAGGTAAATGAGCATCGTCAGCAAAACTCACGTCAACTACCGGTCCTATAATCTGCGCTATTTTTCCAATGTTAGGCATATATTGTTTTGGGTAAAATTATAAATATCAATTTGTTAAAGGCTGTTTTACAAGCCCACAATTCGGTTTGCAAAGTTAAGATTTTCCAACATAAATTACATATATAAATAAAAAGTTTTTCCACAGTTTTTAAATGAATAATTTAGCAGGTATAAATCGAGGTTCAGACAGTGGCTTTTTGATGGTAAAAAGCGAGTTTTTTGAGTGCCGGATGATCGTATAAAAAAGAAAGAATAATTGATGAAAACTATATTAGTAACAGGAAGTAACGGCCTTACAGGGCAAAAGATCACAGAAAGCGTACTGAGAACAAAAGATTTTAACCTGATTGCAACCTCAAAAGGGGAGAACCGCTTCCCTGTTAAAGAAGGATATATTTATGCCGAAATGGACATCCTGAATCCGGCAAATGTAGTGGAAGTGGTAGCGAAATATAAACCGGATGCGATCATTCACACGGCAGCAATGACCAATGTGGATACTTGCGAGTCGCAAAAAGAGCTGGCACGTGAGCTGAATGTAGGTGCTGTGGAGACCTTAATTCAGGTCTGTAAACAGTTCGATATACAACTCATCCATTTGTCTACAGACTTTATTTTTGATGGTGCAAACGGACCTTACGATGAACTTGCTCCGCCAAGCCCTTTGAGTTATTACGGACAAACAAAATTAGATGCCGAAAATGCGATCATCGCAGCAGGTGGAAAATGGGCAATCCTGAGAACCATCATTGTATATGGTATAGTCAGTGACATGAGCCGTAGTAATATTGTACTATGGGCAAAAGGTGCTTTGGAAAAAGGAGAACCTATTAATGTAGTCAATGACCAGTGGCGTATGCCTACCCTGGCAGAAGATCTCGCCGATTGCTGTTTGCTTGCGGTGGAGAAAAATGCGCAAGGTGTTTATAACGCCTCCGGAAAGGACATGATGAGCATCTCTGAACTGGTAGGAAAGGTAGCCGATTACTGGAGCCTGGATAAAAGCCTGATCAAAGAGATCAGCGCAGCAACGTTAAACCAGACGGCTAAACGCCCGGTAAGAACAGGATTCATCTTAGATAAGACAATTCGTGATCTTGGCTATCAGCCGCGGAGTTTTCAGGAAGGATTGGCGATATTGAATCAGCAATTAAAAGAAAGAAATTAAATATAAATACTATGGCATTACAAGTTGGCGATCAAGCCCCGGATTTTAAATTATTCAGCTCAGACCTGAAAGAAGTGTCTCTATCTGATTATAAAGGTAGAAAACTGGTTGTTCATTTCTTCCCATTGGCCTTTACAGGTGTGTGTACTGCACAGCTGTGCACGATGAGAGATAGCTTTGGCTATTATCAGGGAATGAATGCAGATGTAGTAGGGATCTCAGTAGATTCGCCTTTTACGCTGGCTAAATTCAAAGAAGAACAAAGCTATCAGTTCCCTTTGTTGTCTGATTTTAACAAAGAAACGTCTAAAGCATTCGGTGCTTTGTACGAAGATTTTGCTTTCAATATGAAAGGAATCTCTAAAAGATCTGCTTTTGTAATTGATGAAGAAGGAAAAATTATTCACTCAGAAGTGTTGGAAGATGCAGGTAATATGCCTGACTTTGATGCGATTAAGCGTTCAATAGAAGCATAAGAGGCCCTTTGTCTGATTGAGTATCTTGATTTTTTTCAAATAAAATTTGTAAAATCAATTTCAAACACTACTTTTGCAGTCCGTTAACGAAACAACGAAAACGGAAATGCATTTGTAGCTCAATTGGATAGAGCATCTCACTACGGATGAGAAGGTTTGGGGTTCGAATCCCTACAAGTGCACAGAAGAAAGCCTTAGAGAAATCTAAGGCTTTTTGCGTTTACATACTTTTCTATATCGAGATAAACAGAGCGGCTTCATTAACTTCATGGCTTAGATATTTTTTCCGTTAAAAGACACTTTTCAAGATAAACCGAATCCACAATTACTCTTTTTGTCTCAGAACCCGCTGTTACCTATGATCAATTATCAAAAAGATAGTAGGTACTCATGTTTATAGTTGATTCATTTTCAGCAAGACAAACTCTTATTCTGGAAACAACATGATCTCCCGTTAATGATAATTCATATCGCAAATTTTCATAGTGAAATATGATCCTGTCTATTTGTTCTGGGTTATAAAGGGAGTAATAAAGTCTAAGATTATCAAAGGGAGTTAAATGCTTGTCAATATCTGCTGACTTTTTAAAAGCAGAAGGAACAGGGATTTTTTTTGCTAAATAACCAATATGTTGAGGATGATTATAAACATCTAAATCAATATATGCTATTTGCGGTGGTACTTTAATAGTCTTAGCAATAAAGCCAATCATAATACCCCTGTTCTCAATTTCAATAGGAAATTCATCAATTTCATCATATTCATAGTCAGACAAGAAATCTTCAATCTTAATTTCAAATATCCTTTCAAATTCTTTATTGAAATCTTTGCTTCTTATATCCTCACGAAACAACTTTGAAGCTATCTTATTCCCTTCTATTGTTCTCATAATAAATTGTTTGCTCTTAGTGTATCATAGAAGTCACCATCACTTTCCATTTTTTCTATAATTTTTTCGCTCAGTTCTTTTGTAGACAACTTAGGAGATTCTTGCCCAAATGCCGGATGAATAGCATAATTCATCTCTTGATGATTTTCTTTCATCCATTTTAAAAAATACACAGTATCAACCTTATTCAATCTTATTGGCGTTTTACAGGAATTTAAATATGATTCCATATAATACTCATCTTGCCATAATAGTAAGGTACTACTACCATCGTTTCCAATAATTACCTGGAAAGTGTCCTCAGAAGTAATTGTGCTAAGAAAATTTCTTTCTCTTTGTAAATAACTTGAATTTTGAATGTTTTGCTTTTTCATTTCAATAAAACATATGCTGAATTAATGATGAACGCCCTCAGCTGTTTATATATTGGGAATTTCCCGGGAACATGATGTGGCTGGTTAGCTCATCTTTCATTATCAATCCAATTTACTCAAACATACTTAATTTCGATCTAAAGCGGAGATGCTTATTGATTTAGGAAAAAATGGAATTGAATTTGTAGGGTAACTATCAGGCTACTTTTACTGAATGTCTGTAACCAAATATTTTCCTTTATCATGAAAAACATTTTTCCGGCGATCATATTGATTTAGCTTTGAGAAGCATGAAGTTCCTGTAAATTTTAAGATCAATCATAGTGTATGTATAATTATTTAGGAATATCTCATTTGGATCAAAAGTTTTCAACACCAATTATTATGGGTAAATTAAGTTTAAAAAATAGCATTACTGGAATTTGTATGCTTTTATTGGTGCAGTGTAAGACTGTGAAAGATCAGAATTGGGTTTTTTCAACTGAGTTTCCACCGATCGTAATAATGAATGCCAGAGAGACAGAAATAAAGCAAACCCCTATCTATTTAAAAAGAAATAATGTCACGATTGATACTGGTAGGTTAGATCTTTATTCTACAAGCGGAAACAAAATCGATGTTCAAATTCATCTCAATAAGAAAGACTCATTGTATAATAATGATAAAATTGTTTTTAATCTAAAAGGGCAGGAATATACCATCAGCGATTTTCAGAAAAATAAAGTTAAATCTTCGGGAGTTCCATATATCATTAGCTATAAAATAAATGAAATTCCTTTTGTGGAACGAGAGGGATATATTGATACAAAATAATGATTATTGTAACAGGGGGTATAGGCTAGGTTTATAATTCTTAAGTTTGAAATCTCTACTAAGGGGCTCATATAAAAAAAAATTAATACTTGTTTTGCTAGTATATCAACGTAAGCAGATAATTGTTCCCCCCCCCCCACTATTCTGTTTTTTAATTGCCAATCTTAATATTACCATAACATTGGGCCCTTTATTTTTGCAGCAAACGATGGATAAAATAAGGGTTGCGCTACAAACGGATGCTGAACTATTAGGGGAAATGGCAGCAGGAACAACATCTGCCTTCGAAGAACTCATGCGCAGGCATGAACCCCGCATTTTTCAGTTTGCCTTAAAGATCGTTAAGTCTCCCGAACTTGCCCAGGAAATCTCACAGGATGTATTTCTTAAGATATGGGAGAAAAGAGCCTCATTAAATGCGATTGAGTCATTGCCTGCCTGGTTATTCTCCCTGGCTAAAAACCAGTCGCTAAATAGTCTTAGAGAAATTGCGCGCCGGTATGCACATGAAGAAAAATATGCGGCAGCACAGGAGGAGAGCCTGGATGGGGAAGCAGAAGTACAATATAATGACCTGAAAAGAATTGCTGCTGCACTCATCGATCAGCTTTCTCCTCAGCGCAGGGTCATTTACCGCATGAAAGTGGAGCAGGGATTAACGACCGTCGAAATTGCTGCAAAATTGAACCTTTCTCCGAGTACTGTACGCAGTCAGCTGGCAAAATCCTATCAATTATTGAGAGCAAATGTCTCCGATCAGCTGTGTGTAGTGATCCTGCTGAGCTTGCTTCGCTAGCTAAATACCGTATTAAATTACTGTGAATGAAACTTAACGTAAGCTTAATGTAAGCGTGTAGACAAAACCTGTTTCGGATTTGTCATACAGGTAATGGAACAACAAAGGTTAAGCGAGCTCTTCTCTGCTTATATAGATGACAGGTTGAGCGTTGAAGAAAAGAAGGAGCTTATGGACATCATAGGCCAGCCTCAAAGCGTAGCTGCACTGGATGAGCAAATAGAACAACTCTGGGAAGAATCCAGATTGACAGCGGTATCAGATGCTGCTGCCGAACTGCGTATACAAAAGGTCATGCAGCAGATCAAACCTCAAAGAAACCGGAGGATGCTGGGCCTTACCTATGCTGTGGCCGCCTGCCTTGTGGTAGCAATCGGTTTTCTTTACTTTTTCAATAACTTTAATTTCAGTCACACGGGTCAAACTCCCCTCAAATCACATATCCTGACTGCCCAATACGGACAAAGGAAAACCATTTCACTGAGCGATGGAACAGTAGTTACCCTGAGTGGCGGAAGCAGCATCACCTATAGCGACGATTACAATCAGACTAACCGGACCATCTCATTCCAGGGAGAAGGCTTTTTTGAAGTTGCGAAAAACCCTTCTAAACCTTTTATCGTTCAGTATGCCGGTTTATATACCAAAGTGCTGGGAACCTCTTTTAACATCAGGGCATTTGATAAAGAGGAAAAGCTGGATGTAACCGTAGCCACAGGCCGTGTAGAAGTAGGGAAAGGAAAAAAAGCTTTCGCGGCTTTAAAACCAGGACAGCAACTGGTCTATACTAAAAAACCAGGGCTTGTAGAACTGAATACCCTGAAAGACCTCAATCCGGTTACAGCCTGGAAAAAGGATATCCTGATATTAAAAGGAGAACGTTTTGAGGAACTGGCTGTAAAGCTGGAAAGATGGTATAACGTCAGAATCATCTTTGAACAGGAAACGTTAAAAAATTGCAGGTTTAAAGGAACCTTCAAAAACCTGCCGGTCACCGCTTTACTGGACCTGCTTAAAAAGAGTGCGGGTTTCAGCTACCGCATTCAGGACAATTACATCACTATTAAAGGGAGGGGCTGCCTATAGGTTAACTACAAACATTTAAAAAAGGTCTGCGGTGTTTAAACCACAGACCATTAGTATCATTCCCCTTTCCAGGTCTGGACAACTAAAGAAGGGGATTCATTTTAAATAGAATAAACTCTTTAAAATCAAACAAAAATAATGAAAAAATCACGAACGAAGCTATTCGTTATTATGAAGTACAGCACCTTAATCCTCATTTTACTGGCAATGACCTCTACACTGCTGATGGCCAATGTAGCCGAAGCACAGAAAATGAGCGAAGTGACCATTAGTATAAATGCCAGGCAACAAACGATTTCTGCTATATTGGAGGAGATCGAGACTAAAACCCCCTTTAGCTTTGTCTATACGTTGGGTGAAATTAAAGAATACCGTAAAGTAGATCTTCAGTTTAAGGGTTCGCTCTTAGAAGCGCTGCAACTGCTTTCTCAGTGTACTGCAACCCGTTATCAGCAAACAGGTCAGAATATTGTGGTCACTTATACTCCGGTTCAAAGACCTGGTCGCCTTTCAGGGAAAATCCTCGATAGTAAAGGCGGACCGCTTCCCGGAGCATCCCTGAAAGTGCTCGAACTTGGGCAGGTGGTAAGTAATGCGGTAGATGGAAGTTATCAGCTTTCCCTTCCCCCAGGGAGTTACACCATAGAAGCGAGTTATATCGGTTTCCATTCTATGCAGATTACAGATGTTAAGGTGATTTCAGACAAGAATACCTCCCTTGATATTGTCCTTAAGGAAAATGCCCAAAGCCTCCAAACGGTAATGATTACCAGCAGCTACCGCAAGGCTTCAGTAGAAGGTTTATATGCCAGACAAAAGAATGCCGCTACCGTAACCGATGGCATCTCTTCCGAACAAATCAGTGCAACCCCCGACAAACATATCGGCGAAACCCTTAAGCGGATTACCGGATTGAGTACTACCGATAACAAGAATGTAGTGGTGCGGGGTGCTGCAGAAAGGTACAATGTGGCTCAGCTGGATGGGATCATGCTGCCGAGCACAGATGTACAAAGCCGAAATTTCGACTTTACCCTGATTCCCAGTAACCTGGTTGAAAGTATCGTGGTCAGTAAATCTGCCACAGCAGACATGACCTCGGGTTTTGGCGGAGGATTGATCCAGGTGAATACCATCTCTATTCCTGCAGAAGACTTCTTTTCCTTCAGTGCAGGGACTTCTTTCAATTCCCGGGTGATGGGCAAGGATTTTTATGGTTATCAGCGCGGGAAATACGATTACCTGGGTTTTGATGATGGAAGCAGGAACCATTTTCCGGCCGGACT
This sequence comes from Pedobacter caeni, assembly GCF_900129215.1. Lineage (GTDB taxonomy): Bacteria > Bacteroidota > Bacteroidia > Sphingobacteriales > Sphingobacteriaceae > Pedobacter > Pedobacter caeni. The sequence continues at coordinate 232,851 of NZ_FQUQ01000002.1, forward strand.
GAAAGATGTTTCCACTTTCAATCCCAGAACCAACGATCCGCGAAATACAACAGCTGCCGAGGTGGCTGCACAAAACCGTAGTATTGGCGGGACTGAGCGCCTGGGCAGCAGGATTTTTCGGAGTATGCCTTCCCAGAATTACCAGTTTAGCGTTGGGCAGAGTTATGACCTGTCGAAGCAAAAAGCTCAGAAAATTGGTTTTGTGGGGTCGTTGAGCTACCGCAATACCCAGGGCATCGATGACATCACCAATATCAGACGTGGGAGCTGGCAAATCAGAGCCACTCCAAGCGATCCTGATAATATCAACAATGGCCATTTGTATAATTTCAATACGACATTGGGTGCCTTGCTAAACGGAGGTTACCGCGACGGAAAACACCAGATCACGGTCAACAATTTCTACACACGGGTATTCAACGAACAGTTGGAACGGATTACGGGCTGGCTGTACGCCGAACCTAAAGATACTGACGTTAACAAGCATCCGGTAATCAAAGAAGATGACCGGCCTGTTTTTACGGATCTTTTACAGAACAAAATAAGTGCTGAGCATTTGCTGGGCAGGGTAAAGCTGGATTGGAACCTGGCAAGAGTATCCATTGATGCCCGGGAAACTGATGCAGTTACCGCACTGCTAAGCCCTGAAGAATTGGCCAATAAGCTGGTTTATAAATACCTTCCTGGTCAGGGAAGTGCTGCCGGTGGTGGCGCCAGGTTGGAACGCGACAAGTTTGCTTACCGGGAACGAAACCTTACAGCGGGCCTGAATGCTGCCATTGATTTCAAAATCGGCAAACAAAAACAGGTTTTTAAAACCGGGCTTTTTTACCTGGACAGGCACGCCACTTATGAGTGGAATATGCTGCCGATCGTTAGCTTTGTGGTAGTGAACAATCCTTATGGCTATATGCCGGTACAGGACTTTGGTAACCATATGGATATGAAAAATCCAATGCAGGATGTGCTGTACATGCCATCATCATTTCATTTGAGCCGCTATGAGGGCAAGGATGTGAACAAGGCAGTATACGCCATGTTTGACAACAGGATTACGGATAAGCTGAGGCTGGTTTGGGGAGGAAGGTACGAGTACTTCAGATACGACAGCCTGCAGAACAGCAGCAATATGCAAAGGACTCCCGAAGTCACCCTCAGAGATAGTGTAAGGTGGAAATTCATGCCTTCAGCCCACCTGACCTATACACCGTTTAGCAATTTCAATATACGTGCTTCTTATGCGAGAACCGTGGTGAGGCCATCTTTAATGGATAATTCCAGGTTCTCCAGGTACAATACCAATTTTGGCAGGAGACAAGTGAATCTGGGACTGGAATCCTCAATCATTGACAATTATGATGTTAAACTGGAGTGGTTTCCGGCTGCAGGAGATGTGATTTCTATCGGTGGTTTCTACAAGTATTTTGACAAGCCGGCGGAGTTCTATGCCGTTAATGATGTTTCCGGAACGGACAATCTGTATGTGTATACCAATAACTCAGATTGGGGTAAAATCAAAGGGATGGAGATCGAAATTCGTAAATCGCTCGGTTTCATTGCACCCTCAGTGGCTTTGCTGAAAGACATTACGCTGAGCGGTAACCTTACCTTACTGAAGTCGGAAGTACAATCCAGGGTGTTGATGTATGAAGCAGATGAGAAAGGGAAGCAACGTTCCCATTACGAGTATATGAAATACAAGCGTCCGCTTTACGGACAGGTGCCTACGGTTGTTAATGGAGGTGTGAATTATGTGGGTAAGCATTTAGGACTGAACCTGGTGTTCAATTATATGGGCTATAAAACTTTTATTACCGGAAGTGACCCAAATCTGGTAGAATATGAAAGACCCAGAAGCCAGATGGATGCACAGGTGAGTTATCGTTTTTACCGTAATAAGGCACAGTTCAAACTGAATATGAGTAATCTGCTGGATGCACCATACCGTTTTTATATCAATGATGCCTCTACTTATGAGATTAAAAATGCAAAACCGCCAGCTAATTCGGAATGGAATGATGTGTACAAATACAAATGGGGCTTTACAGATAAATTCGAAGAAGGCTATGTAGATTACAGTAAATCTCCTTCAGAGCAGATTGGAGACCGTCAGACTTTCACGAGATATGTGGGCCGCAGCTTCAGTCTCTCACTTTCCTATAATTTTTAATTCTATATCAGATGATACAAAAATATAATGCATTAACAGTTTTTTTACTGGTCCTGTCGATGTTCTTTTCCTCTTGTGAAAAGGAGGGGAAAATGGTCATCACGCCTATCACGGATATTCGTTCCATCAGTTTCAAAGGTTTTGTATTAGGTGACACATTGGAACAGTATTTTGATGGTGTCAAAATGCGCAATTTCTACGGTAGGGCTGGTTTTACCGGCAACATAACTTATGAAAATCAGGATGCCATTAAAATGGAACTGAAAAAGAAAGGAACAAATGAAGTACTGTATACCTACGGCATCGAAAAAGACAGGGATAAAGATAAGCCTGTCCGCTTTTTTTATGATGGTAAGAAAGTAACCGAAGGTTATCATTATCCTGAGGCAATAGAAGAACAGGAACAAATTGCCTTCTATTTTGATTTTCCGGCAGGCATGCCTGTAGACATTGCCTATGGAGATGGTTCGGATATCAATGCAATGGAATATCTGGCGAAGAATGTGCAACCTAAACAGTGGACGGAATTCATCAAAATACCACAACTGGAAGGTGAGATGTACGTTTTTTTGTTGAAAGCCGGAAAGAAAGAGTACTTGCTTGAGAATGATGCCTTCTCGAGTGTGATGTCAGGAGGGATTCAATTGCCGAACAAATACGGATATCCGGGTGGAGGGGTACAAAGCTGGTATGTGGGAATTGTGAAGGACGGAACCGGAAAATCAGCATTTTTTCCTCAGGAAGACCTGGTGGCTCTGTTTCCAAGATAGTTACAGGATGCGTCCGGTGGAATGACCAATAGCTGGAAGAGAAGAGCCTTAGAGAAATCTAAGGCTTTTTGTATTTAAGTATTTTTTTAATCCTCGCTCTAGGTTCAACGCAGAATCTGGTTAATTTTACGTGATGGAATATATTGACCTTACGAAACCACAAGCACGGAAGATCATCCTTGAGGCCGCCGGACTTAGCCGGAAAGCACAATTTGGGACAGGAATTGAGGCCGTTTACCGGTTGATTGACCATATGGGATTCGTACAGCTGGATACTAATTATGTCGTGGAGCGTGCACACCACCATGTTATGGTTGCGCGTATACCGGGCTATCAAACAGAATGGCTGGCCAGCCTTTGTGAAGATGGCCGTGTTTATGAGTATTTCACTTCAGATGCTGGTTATCTTCCCATGCGGGATTTCCGCTTTTCATTGCCAGTAAAAAAAGCGTTTGAAATGCAAGGAGGAGCACTCAGCAAACCGGAAATCAATTTAATGAAGGAGATTATGGACCGGGTGGAAAGGGAAGGGGCACTAATGGTTGGCGATTTTGAGAACGATCGTATGGAAGCCAGCTCAGGATGGTGGGACTGGCGGCCAGCCAAGGTTGCACTGGAAAGGCTTTATCTTAACGGAAATCTGATGATTAGCAGGACCAAAGCTTTCCATAAAGTCTACGACCTGCCACTTAACTTAGTGCCACAGGAAACTGATCTAACCATGCCTACCGACGAAGAATATGTCCGTTTTGTCATTTTCCGTACTTTAGGTGCCCTGGGTATTGCCTCCGTTAAAGAAATGGCCTGGCGTTCCCGTCGGGTGAAAGGTAACACAATTAAACAGGAGCTGGAAAAGATGGTTCAGACTGCTGAAGTAAAAGTGGTCAATGTTGAGGGCATCAAAGGCCCATTGTACATGCTTCCCAATCAGAAAATGGACATTAAACTTTCCAATGAAGTCTTCATCCTCTCACCCTTCGATATCCTCAACGTCTTTCGTCACCGTTTAAAGGATTTCTTCGATTTTGATTACCAGATCGAATGTTTTGTGCCCGCGCCAAAACGCCTGTACGGTTATTTTTCACTACCAATACTCGCAGGAGAAATTTTTATTGCAAGAATGGATGCCAAGGCTGACCGTAAGAAAAAAGTATTGATTGTCCATAACATCCATTTTGAACCGGTCGATCTCGGGCAAATCCTAATTGAAAAGTTTATTGAATCCTTAAAAGAATTCGTGCGGTTCAATCAATGCCAGGATATTATTTTCAAGCGATCTAATAATGAAACTTACCTGCATGCAATCAGCCAAGGTTTTTCCTGATTTTGAATCATGCTGGCTTCGAAGATCTTTATCTTTGCAATGAAATAGCGATGTTTTATACGGTAAAAGCCTCAGATTTTTCTGAGGCTTTTACCTTTTCAAGGCCTTTGCAGGTCTCCCGTTTCCTGTTTGGTATTAAAACAGTTTTTCTTGTGGAGGTTTAACCCCTGCTAACCGAAGATAAACTGTTGTTTGCCCCCTGTGATGGGCTTGATGCTCGGAAACTTTAGCCAAAGCCGTTTCTTTAGACATATCAAATTTTCCAAACAATTTGACAGATTCGCCCAATTGTCCTTCAGGTATTTTTTTGATCTGATCAATCACAAAATCATAGCTCGAAAGTACTATTTTACTCACATTAGCTTTGGATTTATCGCCTGTTTTTTCCAATTCGCCCAGACCAAACGGACTTTTTGTACCTGCTGCTGCCGAAGCGAACGCATAGTTGGCATCTGCAAGGTGTAGTACCTGCTCCGCAAAAGACCGCATTTCCGGAGTCGGCTTTAACGCATATCCGCTTTCTGGCATTGCATCCAGGTATTCCTGAGTATAAGCTTTTGATCTTTCCCAGTCCTTTACCAGATCAGCTGTTTTTACTTGTGCCTTTGCCAATTGACTACCTATGATTAAACATAGTACGATCACTAAACTTTTAAGCTTCATATTTTTTTGATTTAAGGTAAGTATGCAGACTTATATAAGAAATTTGATGTCATCTATATATACGATTCCTAATTTAAGCCTGTCATAAATTTACAGACAAATTATGTGAATTAGGATAGGTTGAAATGGACATTATAGCGGGGTGATTTGGACATGCAAAATTTTATCTGTTAATGATCGTTGCAGACTCCCTATTGTATTTTTGCCTGTACTCCAATGGTGATAATCCTGTAATTTTTCTAAAGACTTCCCGAAATGCTTTTTGGTCCGAATAGCCTACCGCATACATGACTTCGCTGATTGTCTTTTGACTGGTTTCAAATGTTTTCTTCGCCGATTCAATCTTTACCCTTTGTGTGTATTCAACAGGTGTATTTCCTGTGGCTTTGATAAACCTTCTGTCAAAATTCCTCCTGCCCACAGAAAAGAGCGAAGACAGATGTTCAACGGATATTTTTTCATCAAGCTTACTTTCTATATAGGCCTGTGCTTTTTGTACCATTTCGTCATCGTGTCTTTTCTGGCCGGTAAATATGGTAAAGGCCGACTGGCTTTGTCTGTCTATTTCGATCTGAAATACTTTGGAACAGAAGATGGCCGTTTGCCGGTCATAATATTTTTCTACCAGGTAAATCATCAGATTGAGGAAAGAATAGGCCCCACCATTGGTGTAAATCCCATGTTCATCTGTGATCAGCTGGTCTGCATGTAAATTGACCTTCGGAAACATCATTCTGAAGTTATCTGCTGCAGCCCAATGAGTGGAACAACTTTTTCCATCCAGCAAGCCAGTTGATGCCAGCAAAAATGCTCCGGTACATATACTTGCCACTTCAGCTCCGGTTTTATATTGGTTTTCGATCCAGCCAATCAGTAATTTATTCCCTTTAACAGCCTCATGGTAATTATGGTTTAAGGAAGGGATCACTATGAGATCCGTTTTGTTTATGCTCGAAATATTAACATGAGGTTTTACTGTGAACAATCCGTCATGGAAATTCACCTTTTTAGATATGCCTGCCAGTTGAATTTTAAACAGTTCCCCTTTTCCGGTATTTGCACGGTACTCATTGGCTCTTGTAAATATCTTATAGGCACCTATAATGCTACTTAAGTTATTTTGTCCATTCGGAACGACTATCGTCAGGTGCTTCATGTTTTCTTTTTAACTAAGATAAAAAGAATATTTGTCCAAATCAACCCGTGGTAATGTCCATTTTACACCCTATGTCTCAGTAGGTAAGGGCTTAATTTTACTAAAAAAAGGAGGAATTACTCATGGCAGATATCTTGCATAGAATTGGAATTAAATCGTCATCTATCGACGATGTTTATCAGGCATTGACTACAGAACGTGGTTTGGCCGGTTGGTGGACAAGCAATACTCAGGGAGAAGGAAATCAGGTGGGGAATATCATTAAATTTCGTTTTGGAGCAGGAGGCTTCGATATGAAAGTTTCCAGTCTTGATGCGCCTACTCAAGTGGTATGGGAGGTTGCAGAAGGACCGGAAGAATGGATCGATACCACCATCAACTGGGAACTGAAACAAGATGGCGACTACATTATCGTACTTTTTAAACACCTGAACTGGAAGGAGCCTGTGGAGTTTATGCATCATTGCAGTACTAAATGGGCGATATTTCTGATGAGTCTGAAGTCTCTCATTGAAACCGGAAAAGGCGCTCCTGATCCAATTGATGTTAAAATAGACAACTGGAACTAAGGTAAGTGCTCAGGATATACAAAAGCCTCAGAGAATCTGAGGCTTTTGTGTTTTTCTTTGATTTTTTCTACCAGACTCTGTCCTGATGAAAAAACAGGAGGTATTATGGAGCGGTAGCTACTTTGACGCTACAATTTATTCCATTTTTAAACCGCTCTTTAAGTCCTGACGGCATTTCTCCTTTAATGGTAACAGGAAGTCTTTCCACCATTTTTATAAAATTTCCACTCTTATTATCTGGCGGAACAAGCGGGAAACCGTTTACTTCATTTTTTGAATTGCCAATTTCTGATACTTTGCCGGAAAGATTAAGATCGGGGAAATCATCTATCACAATTTTAACAGATTGCCCTTTTAGCAGATGTTGTATCTGCTCAGATTTAAAACGTGCAGTGATGTAAAATTCATCATCTCTTTTGATTTCTTTTTCATCCACATAAGCATCATCAGTGTATTCAAAGTTTCCTTCTTTAGAAGGAACGATCTTGCTGTTCAGTAAAATTTCCGACCATTGTTTCAGGAAATCTGCCGAGAATTTTGCTGTTTTCACAGAAATAATGACCATATGTCTGCAGGTTTTTCCGTCTATAAGGTAAGAAAGGGTAGAAATGGGTGTTTGTTCAGATTTAAGTTTTCGATTTTCGAGACTGATCAGTTTATAAGGAAAGGGACCCTTTTTTCTTTCTTTCAGAAGTTTATAAGTTGTGCCTTTTGAACCTGCTAAGTCAAGGGAAACGTTAATGCTGTCCAGGCTCTTCGTGTTTTTTCTGAGGTCGTCATTAAGTATCATCACTATTTCCTGCCAGCTTTCTTTATTGTCAGGTTTAAAGTCCCACTTCTGCCGGCGACGAGAAAAATCAGTGGTGATCGATAATTTTTCGTCAAGTTTCCATCCTTCAGCTTTAGGCCAGCGTATTTCTATATCTTCTCTGTTAGATTGGGCTTTGGCCAATCCACAGATTAATACCAGAATGCTTAAAATGAAGATGCTTTTCATATAGGTAAACTTTATCAAACGTTCTAAAATTCTTGTGGTACAATCTACGTTGATTTCGAATTAAAATCAAAATAAAAGATCCCTGCTTTACAAACGCCGTCTTGCTTCATTTCCTGCAGCATCAATATTTTCTTTGCTGCTTTGTTTTTTTCCACTTGAAAAATTATAAGTGAAGTGGATTCCAAAATTTCTGGCCCAGTCCAATCTGCTTCTTAAAACATTTCTGCTGAATTCAGGGGTATTGATCTCGTATTGTGGTTTATACAAATGGAAAGGATCCTGTAATTCTATACTTGAGCTGAGCCGGTCTTTAAAAAAGCTCTTTTTTATGGTGATGTCGATTTTCTTAATGCTAAACTGATCGTAAATGTCATAAAAGCTGCTGCTGTTGTAAATTCCTGAAACCTCAATGAAATATTTCCCTGGTAGATTGAACTTATTTGTTGCCCAGATGTTCTGCGTAAATTTTGACCGTTGTAGAGGAGAAGTGCCACGGATATCTATTGTCCGGTATCTCAGTGTCGTATTGGTGTTGAACTCCCACCAGTTAGTTATCCTTATCGGGATGTAGACTGACATAAACACATTATCATTATCGCTGATATTCTCGTCTTTTGAAATGATGACATTACCCTTGTTTGTGACATTTGTAGTGATGGCATTGTTTGTGTTTTGATAGCCAATGGTTAAGGAGTACTTGTTTTTTAACAAATATTCCAATTGTATATTATTACTGTAAAAGGATAGCAAATTGGGATTGCCTTCCTGAAGGGTGTAGGGGTTGGTATAGATCACAAAAGGATTTAACTGTCTGAACCCCGGGCGTTCTATTCTCCTGTTGTAAGAAAGTGTAAAGGAATGATTTTCGCCTATCTTTTTATTGAGGTGTACTGAGGGAAATAAATCCCATTGATTACGTCCAATAGTTTGCCCGGTGCTTGCTGATTTACCATGATAATTGGTTTGTTCGGTTCTTAAGCCAAGCTTGATCTCCCATTGCTTAAAAGATTTGGCAAGTGTGCTATAGAAAGCCAGTATATATTCATTGTACCGAAATCTATCCGACCGTAATGGGTCTAATGGTGACTGTTCACTAAGACCAATGCGGTAATCCATTGAATAGTCTGTACCTGATGCCGTGTATTTGGCGCCTGCATTAAGCGTCAATGTGTTTGAAAAGTGTTTTTCAAGATCAGCATTGGCTACGTGAATCATTGATTTGCCAGTGGTATTGGTGAAGAAACCATTCAACGAGTTCGTTTCTATAGCTGAGGGGTCTTTCAATCCATAATAAATATAACTGTATCCAATATCTAATTTACTGTCGTTCGTATCCAGCTTATTGCGGTAAAAGGCATTTGCCATTCGATTAGTATAGCTAAATCTGGTGTTTTTGTTGGTGTAAGAAGAGGAGTCAATGGAACTTGCCTCTGCATTGGAAAAATAATCGATATTGGTGGTAGTGATGTTACTGAAATCACCAGGATTACTGAACATGTTGTAATTAAACCCAACTGTTTGCTGGTAATTAAGCTTATAATCAAGTCCAATATTGTAAGCAATAGCATGGTAATGCTCAGTATATTTCTCCGTTTGCCGGCTAAAAGCCCCGGTGGATTTGAATTCCTGAGTAATATTGTCCTCGTAAAAAGCGGGAGCACGGGAATAATTAACATTTCCCTGGATATTGAGTTTTCCAGCCCTGTAATTCAGGAATGCATTACCCCTGGTATTATGATATTTAGTATACCAATAACCAGTACTTATACTCCCGGATAGTCCGTACTTATATTCAGATTTCAGCACAATATTAATAATTACCCCTCCGTGCTGGGCGTCATGCTCTGCACCTGGAACAGCCTTTAATTCATAAGATTTAATGGACTCTGATGGAATAGCGCGCAGGTAAGCAAGTAACTGATCGCCGGGTAATAGTATTCTCCTGTTGTCAACATAGACGCTCACGCTTTCACTGCCTCTGAAAAGGATGTTTTTCCCTAATACCGATACCCCGGGTATGACGTTAAATAACCTAAGCGCGTTTTCACCTTTTTCATATATACTGCCTTCCACATTGAATGTTAATTTATCCACCGAGCGACTGATCAGTGCTCTTTTATTCATGATGGTCACATTTTTTAATTGTATCGCTGTTTCCGTAAGTACGATATCTGGTAGTTGAAGAACCTCGGTGCTCCCTACCGTAACTGTTTGTGTTAAGCTATCTGTTTCTGGCGAAGATACCCTGAGGAGATAGTCTCCTTGTTCGTAAACTTTTAATATAAACCTGCCGCCTGTATCCGGGAGAGCACTGAATGTTATATTTTGATTGGTAATTTTGCTGATCTGTATCGTGACCAATTCTACTGGCTTATGATGCTGACCGATGATCCGGCCCTTTACAGTATACCCGGTTTGTGGCCGTCTTTTTTCAAGTAAAATATGATTGTCGATCTGACGAAAACTGAAATCTGTGTTTTTTAACAGTTCATAGAGTGTGTTTTCGACCGTTCTGGTGTTAAATGCAAGGTGGAGACCGGTGATTTGCTTTACCTCAGCTTTTCTGTAGTAGAAGCGGAAAGTTGATTGCGCTTCGATTTTTTTTAATCCGGTCAATAAACTTTCCTCCTCCAGTTTGAGGCTTACTTTATATTCGCTCATACGCTGACCGTTTACCTCCACGGCCATGAGCAGTTGTAATGAAGTTAAGATGAAAAGAAAGAGGACAAAACTTACACGCATCAACCAGATGATAAATTGTTTATTTATAAATAGTATTTCAGTGAGATGAGCACATATCATCCCCGTATTCCACACTTTTGCAGAATTTTTCATAGTTTTAAATGTTTTAATTGATCACGAATTATTTAAAACCCCGGGATTCCGGGATACCCATAAACCGATAGCCGTCGGTTTATGGGTTGTTTTTGACTGATCCGGCTTCTGAAGCCTTTCCAGCACTTATAAAGCTTAGTTGTTATTCATAAAATGGGTTTAATTTCTCATTAATTGCAGCCTTCTCCATAGATGATGATGTTTCCATCAGCGTTCCTTTTCCAGGTTGCATTGTTAAAACCGGTGATGGCATCCAGGATCTTATCCAGCTGATCATCTTTAAATGTGCTGCCACTAAAACGGCATTTTTTTAACTGATCATTGTTGAAGGTGATTTTTATATGAAAACGCTGTTGAAGCTGCATTGCTGCATCTGCTAAAGTGATGTCATCAAAAAGCAGATCATCATGCTGCCAGGCAATAACAGTGTTGGCATCTACTGTTTTTTTAACAGATTTTCTACTGCTCAGATCGAGGCTTACCTGCTGATTACCGGTAAGAATACCGAGTAATTTACCATCATCCGTAACGCTCACTTTACCACTGGTTACAGTTACTTCAATGGTATGCCGATGTAAATCTTCTTTAATATTAAAAGCAGTTCCCAAAACGGTGGTTAATACTTTTCCGGTATGAATGAGAAAAGGCTTGTGGGGATCGTGTTTTACGTCGAAATAGGCTTCTCCGGAAAGGGATACTGTTCTTGATTCGTCAGTAAAAGACTCAGGATATTTCAACTCAGCCCCGGCATTTAACCAAACCCGCGTTCCATCAGAAAGTGTAATCTGTTTTTTTTGATCGGCTGAGATAACGGTTGAATTTAGTTCCGGCCGGCTGAGGTATAAGCCGAAAACAAGAAGCAATACTGCTGCTACACCTGCAATTTTATACCACAAATATTTTTTCGATTCTTTTAGGATCACCTTTGGCTCATTTCCCTTAATAGAAGTTTTAATATCCAGGAGTACTTCGGAAAGCCACTGATCTTTAGCAGTACGGTTCAGGTGCTGCCATGCAGGATCAGCAATTTCATTTTCTGTCAGCCATTTTTCAATGAGCCGATCTTCCACAGGAGATGTTTCCTTTTTCAGGTAACGGTCCAGAAGTGCTTCGATATCAGGGTTCATTTTATCGGGTTTTGACAATAGCCGTATGAACCCGCGTTTGGTACTATAAGAAAATGAAATATTTTTTAGAGGAGGATCAGGATCACCTATTTAAGGCACCAGAATATTAAAGCAGAGGTAGATAAGAGGGTTAATGACTCCCTTAAATGTTTCAATGCAAAGCTGAGTTGGTTTTTTACGGTTTGCTCGGAAAGCTTTAATTGATCTGCGATCTGAGCAATGCTCAGGTTTTCTTCCCGGCTAAGCTGATAAATTTCCCTCACTCTTGGTGATAGTTTATCCAGCGCTTGTGTAATATTCTGTTTTAGTTCTTTTGCCGCGATATATTGCTCGGTTTCTGATCTAAGGGTGGTTTGTAAAGCGAGGACCATTTCCGAATAATCTTCACGGGTAATGTTTTTCCTGATCTTATCTACAATGCGATAACGGACCAGGGTAAATAAGTAAGCCTCCAGATTTCGGTCCACTTTTAATTGTTTCCTTTCTTCCCATAATTTCACAAAGACATCGTGAATGATATCCCGGGGATCTTCAAGGTGATATAGTTTGGAACTTGCAAATCCGGTTAAACTTTCAGCATAGCGGGAATAAATTTCTGTGAATGCAGCTTCGTCATCTTCTTTCAGGAGATCTGCGAGTTGGAGATCGGTAAAAGAATAGTGGTCGGTCATTTGTCTAAAAGGTTGTTCGCAAGTTACAGGAAAGGGTGATTCCTTACAATTTTAGCGAAATTCTTTTTCTTTCCTGCAATCTATTCTCAATAAGAGGGAAACTCCATTAAGACGTTTGTATGTAAGCCCTGTAAAGATGACTGTTCTGATTTCTACTTATTTTTACCTTAGTAAAATATTTATTAATCAAAATGTAAATTATTGTTTTTATTATATGATTTACGTTGTGCTGTTTTGGTACATTTGATCGTATTTAATATCAACAATATGAGAACGATAACAGATACCCCGACAAATGTCCACCAGGGGAAAAATGTAAAGCGCTTTCGGGAAATGATCGGTATACGCCAGGAAGCGCTGGCCGATCAGTTGGGGCCCGAATGGAGTCAAAAGAGGATTTCTTTAATAGAATCCAGAGAAATAGTAGACCCTAATCTGCTGAAATCAATTGCAGATGTACTGAAAATTCCGGTTCAGGTACTTGAGAATTTTGATGAACAGGCCGCGATCACCTATTTTAATACGTTTAATAATAGTAGTTATACCCACGAAGGTGAAGGCGGGACGGTGAATAATGTGAATACTCACCATGTTGATCCTTTGAACCTATTAGCTGAAGCAATAAAAGTACTCAGGGAACTTCAATCAAAAAACGAAGCGCTTTATGAAAATTTGCTTCTTGTTGAAAAGGAAAAGAATGCAGCTTTACAAGCCAGACTAAATTAGATCATAGTTGAACTGATAATAATGAAGTTGATTCAGCATGCTTAAGGGATTCCTTACACATGCTGAATAGCTTTCTTATTCCCCGCTTCATTTAACATTTTGTTAATCTATCTGTCATTTGGCAGGTCTAATTTCGCTTCATCTTTTATGGGCGAAAACAATACTGTCGGATTTAACGGAGATCTTGTAAATAACTTCGATGGAAAAGCATTCGAAGATCTTTACCGTCGGATGTATCCTACGCTCAAAAAATATGCGGTATATCTGGTCAAAGATGCAGAAGAAGCTCAACTGATTTTAAATGATGTGTTCATCGCCATCTGGAAAAACAACGTCCGGATCTTAAATGAAAAAGCCTATCTATTCCGGGCAGTAAAAAATGCTGCCACCAATTACCATAAAACTGCTAAAACAAATTTTCTGCACATCGATGAGGAAGAAGTTCCGGAAGTTTGGGATGGAGGATCAGATCCTGCTCAGACTTATCAGGATAAAGATAGAAATCGGGTCTTGTATCAATTGATTGATCAGATGCCAGAGCGCAGACGTCTGGTTTTTTATATGTACCGGATTGATGGCTTCAGCTACAAGGAGATCGCCGATTTACTGGATATTTCAGTTCGGACGGTAGAAGATCACCTGGTTAAAGGTTTTCAGTTTTTACAGGAAAGAGTACTAAAAAACGAAGCGGAATTCCGATAAAAAGCACTTAATCATTTCTTAATATAACGTTAACGTTTTGCGGCCCGTAGTGCATGCCCGGTTTCTTGTCTTGTTTCTATAAAAGCATAGGAATGGACCAAGAAACCTGGAAATTTGTACTTGATTATTTATCCGCTAAGGAGAATGCCAAGGGCAACGTTCAGAAAATTGAACAGGAGGAGAAAAAGATACAGGAGTGGCTGAGTAAAGACCCTAAACACCAGCAGGAACTGGAACAGGCTTTATGGCTATGGGAAAATACTTCAGCGCCCCCTGAAAATGACGAATGGAAAAATAGTTTTAACACCATTCAGGCTTCCCTGGTTCAGGAAGCACCTAAAAAGACCATTAAACTGAAACTGTGGCTGGCTGCAGCGGCTGTCTTTGGAGCAATAGCATTATTCACCTTCTTCTATAAAGTACAGCATCCGGTTTTACAAAGTACCGAAATCGCATGGATCACAAAGTCGGCAGGTTCCGGAAAGATGATCAGTATCGTGCTGCCCGACAGCAGCGAGGTCTGGCTCAACTCGGGGAGTAGCATCAGCTTTCCAAAGAACCTGCAACATGCCGCTTTAAGGACAGTAAAGCTTAAAGGAGAAGCTTTTTTTAACGTAAAACGAGATCCTCAACATCCATTTATTGTTCACAGTTTAAACCTCCGGACAAAGGTACTTGGAACAAGTTTCAACATTCGTGCCTGGGAAGGGCACCCGACCGAAGTAACTGTGCTCTCAGGTAAGGTTGCTGTTTTCAGAGATTCTGCGGGAAGGCAGTCGGCTGCGATTTATTTGCTACCCAACCAAAAAACCGTAGATGATCTGAATTCAGCTAAGTTATCCCTTGAAAATGTCGAAGATGCCCAAACTGCCATTGGCTGGAGAGAAGGAAAAATGGTCTTTGATCAGACTCCTGTAAAAGAAGTTTTTGACGCCATAGAACGGAAATATGCGGTAAAAATCATCGCTGATCAATCTTTCAAAGGCTGCAAGCTCACCGCTAAGTTTAGCAATGTCAGCTTAAATGAAGTGCTGCAAACGATTAAAATGACTTTAGATATCCATTATACGATAAACAAACAGACCATTTATATAAAAGGAGGTAAATGTAATTAGACAACTATAAAGAAAAAGCCGAAGCATGTTGACGCATGCTCCGGCTCATGATTTTCAATTTTATTTTAACCCATCACGATTAAAACACTCAAAGTTATGAAAAAGTCCGTAGCGACTAATCAATTAATTTTTAAAGTAATGCGTTTTTTTACCCTCATTTATTTTATGCTTTCTCTTATGTTCTTCAGCGGACAGGCATCGCCATTAAAGGCGCAGGAAGTAAATAGCAGGATCAGCTTCAATTTTAAAAACGGGACTTTAACAGAATTGCTGAAAAGCATAGAAAAGAAAACCAATCTGTCTTTTGTTTACACCAACAAAGACGCAGTATTAAACAAGAGGGTGGAGTCTTTTAAAGCAGAAAACGAAATGGTGAGCAGCTTGCTTAACCGTCTGCTGATTCCCCTGCAATTGACTTATGTGGTTCAGCACAACCAGGTCATCATTAAAAAGGCGGTTCGGATTAAAGGAAAGGTAACAGATGAAAAAGGTTTACCTGTACCAGGTGTAAATATCATAGAAAAAGGAAGTGGTAACGCCACAACGACCAATCTGACGGGTGATTACAGCTTGAATGTAAGCACCGCATCAGCCACCATTCTTTTTAGAATGATGGGCTATCAAACCAAAGAATTTAGCCTGGATGGAGAAACAGTGGTCAACGTTAGCCTGGTTCCTGATCAAAATGCTTTGTCTGAAGTAGTGGTTACTGCGCTTGGGATTAAGCGTTCGGAAAAAGCGCTCGGTTATTCTATTGCTACTGTAAAAGGTACTGATGTGAATACGGTGAAAGAAGTAAACGTAGTGAATTCCCTTGCCGGAAAAGTAGCAGGGGTAAACATTGTGAGCGCCGGTTCTGATCCCGGATCTAGTGCATTGATTACCATTCGCGGCCAATCATCAATTGCTACGGATAATCAACCTCTTTTTGTAGTGGATGGTGTTCCAGTGGCACATTCGCTGAGAGCAACCTCTGAAGTAGGGCGTTCTTCTATAGATTACGGGAGTCCGGTAGCAGACATCAGCCCCGATGATATTGAGAGCATCAGTATTTTAAAGGGAGCGAGTGCAGCGGCTTTATATGGCAGCAGGGCAGGAAGCGGAGTAGTCCTGATTACCACAAAGAGCGGTTCGTCAGGAAAGAAAGGTTTTGGGGTCAGCTTCAATTCAAATGCCATGTATGATAAGGCCTGGCTATTTCCTCATTTCCAGAATCAGTTTGGAGCAGGAGAATATACCGATGATCCGGCATCTAATACTTCATCGGCCTGGGGCCCGCGTCTGGATGCAGGAACAAAACACCTGCAATGGAACAGTCCGCTGGACGCGAGCGGAAAGCCAATCCCTACCGATTGGGTGTCACACCCTGATAATGCTAAAGATTTTTATAAAACAGGGGCTACCTATACGAATAACATTGCCATCACCGGTAAAAATGCAGATGGCAATTACAGGCTTTCTTATACCAATATGTCCAATAAAGGTATTGTACCGAATACGGACCTGAGCAGAAATACGCTGAACCTGGCGGCAACTTATGTATTGCACCCTAAAGTAAAGATCAGTACGAATCTGGGGTATGTAAACAATAAGAGCGACAACCGCCCCTCAGCCTATAGGGAAAGTGTGACCCAAATGGTTTATTCCATGCCTTCTAATATGAGCATTAAAGATTTGAAGAATTACTGGAAACCAGGCCGGGAGAACCTGGAACAGTTTTCACCGGATGATTCGGATAACCCATATTTTGTAGCGAATGAACATACCAATGGTTACGACAGAAACCGTTTAACCGGAAGTGTACAGGCGGTAGTTGATATTACCAAAGACCTGAGCTTAATGGTACGTACCGGACTCGACATGTACAATGAAGAGCATGAAACCAAACGCCCTTTTAGTGCCAAACGATTTAAATTTGGCGGTTATGGCGTGGATAATTCTTACTTCAAAGAACAGAATACAGATTTCCTGCTCAGTTACAAGAAGATCCTGAACCAGGATTGGTCATTCGGCTTGTCGGTTGGAGGGAACCAAATGGACCAGACCAACAGAAGTACCGCTCAACGGACCGAAAGTCTGAGTATTCCAGGAATTTATAACATCAACAATGCGCGTGCAGGAACGATTACCAATGCCCAATACAATTCCCGTAAACGCATCAATAGCTTATATGGAATGGGACAAGCCTCGTTTAAGGACATGGTATTTCTGGACGTTACGGGAAGGAATGACTGGTCAAGTACTTTACCTGCACAAAACAATTCTTACTTCTATCCTTCAGTTTCATTAAGCACGGTTTTAACAGATGCGCTGAAGATCAAATCAGATCTGTTGTCATTTGCTAAAATCAGAGCCAACTGGGCGCAGGTAGGAAGTGATACTGATCCATACCAACTCTTCAATACCATTCCTTTCAACCAGGATTGGGGAGATGTAAAAAGAGCTACCATCGAGTTTAACCTGAAAAACAATTTCTTAAAACCTGAAATCGCAACTTCTTATGAGTTTGGCGGAGATCTGCGCTTTTTTAATAACAGGTTAGGCCTGGATGTGACCTGGTATAAGACCAATAAAAGAAATCAGATCATCAACATTCCGACCACCATTGCTTCGGGCGCTTCAAATCGTTTAATCAATGCCGGAAATATCCAGAATAGTGGATGGGAAATCGGCTTAAACGCTGTTCCTGTACAGGGCGCATTTAAATGGGAGGTCAATGCAAACTTCACAAAGAACGAAAATAAGGTGATCTCTTTAATGGAAGGTTTGCCGGAGTACTCTATGGGTAGCGCGGATGGAGATAACATTCGCTATTTAATTAAAGAAGGAACTAAAATCGGAGATTTTTATACACCAAGTTATACGAAAGTACCGAGTGGACAGTATGCCGGAGCCGCATTATTGGATAAAACAGGGCATTATATCCGGAACAATTCCGAATATATAAAAGTTGGAAACTATAATCCTGATTTTACAGTAGGCCTTAACAATACTTTCAGCTATAAAAACCTGACGCTAAATGTTCTTTTAGATTGGCGTAAAGGCGGTAACTTCTATTCTTATGTGGTTAAAAGTCTGATCAATTCGGGTTTAACAGACAATACACTTGTGGGCAGAGATGCACAAACAGGAGGTTTGCCCTGGGTAGATTCGCAAGGTGTAAAAAGAAACGACGGGATGATTATTCCTGGTTATATCGCAAATGGTGACGGTACTTTCAGTGAAAATAAGGTCATTATTGCGGCTTCCGATTTTTACAATAACACCTACAATAAGTATTATGAGCGTTTAACCTATTCAGCCTCTTTCCTGAAACTGAGGGAAGCTTCTTTAACCTATGTATTTGGCAAAAAGGTATTGGGTAAACTTCCGATCAGCAATCTCTCCATTTCGGTAATCGGCAGGAATTTATATACCTGGACTGCCAATGGCTTAGGCTACGATCCGGAAACCACGATGAGTGTTACCGAAGGATTTAAGCTGGGCGTTGGACACTGGACATTGCCGGGAACCCGCTCTTTTGGCTTTAAATTAAGTTGTAATTTTTAATCTGCATACACATGAAATTCAAATATAAATCCATCCTGGTGTTGTTTATGGCTATGCTGGCTGCCTGCACCAAAGATTTTAAAGAGATCAACACGAACCCAAACTCTCCGGAGACGACCAATACAGAGTTTTTGATGTCTGAAGTGGTCTTGTCTACCGCTTATGCTTATCAGGAAAATGCAGTTGGCAGAAGGCCGGCTTCGGCAGCAAGATACCTTACACTGGTTCGTAATACAGGTTATGATTTGTTAGACTGGGGACCGGTAGACTGGGACGATATCTATGCCCGTTTATCGGTCAATAAAACTTTGCTGGAAACCGCAGAAAAGCGTTCTGAAAAGCAATACATCGCGATTAGTAAAATTATGAAAGCTTTTAATTTTGCTTACCTGACAGATTTGTATGGAGATGTTCCGTATAGTCAGGCCCTGAAGTCGAAAGAAAGTAACCTGATTTATCCTGAGTATGATCAACAACAGGTGATCTACCCTGATTTATTGAGAGAACTGAGTGAGGCTAACGATCTTTTAAAAGGAAGCACAGAGGAAATTAATGCCAAAGGCGATGTGATGTTTAAGGGCAAGGCCCTGCAATGGCGCAAGTTTGCGAATACTTTGCGCTTAAGAATGTTGTTGCGTATTTCTAAAGCCTATGCTCCTGCATTTGCAGAAATGCAAACCATTATTAGTGACAAGACCGCTTATCCTGTTTTTGAAAGCAGTGCGGACAATGCCGAAATAACTTATCTGGGAAATTTGGCGGCATATAGCTGGCCTGGAGGCCCTTTGGCCATGATTGATTTCGACTATCAAAAAACGAAAGTGAGCAAGGAGCTGGTAGACCGCCTGATCCAAAGAAATGACCCCCGGCTGGCGGTGTGGGTAGAACCGGTTAAAAGTACAGCAGGCTCAACCGTAGATCCTAATAAATATGTTGGCGTACCGAATGCCATTGATGCACCTGCTTCGTACAATGGTGGTGAGGATCATGTGTCCGTTTTCTCTGCTGGTTTTTTCAGAAAAAATGGTGGTTCTGCCAATCCTTTGTTGAAAGCGAGTCTGATTACCTATACCGAGCAATGTTTTATTCTGGCGGAAGCAATGCAGAAAGGTAAAATCACTGTGCCGGGAGAAACTGCCGAATCTATGTATTACAAAGGAATCAGAGAGTCGATGAGCAGCTATGGAATAACACCTGCTTTGAACTACTTTGACCAATCTGTAGTGAAGTACGATGGTACATTGGAGCAACTGATCACCCAGAAATGGATGGCAATGTTGTTTAAAGGATCAGAAGGTTGGTTCGATCAACGCCGTACCGGCTATCCTGCTTTTGTTACCGGCCCCTTAGCTGCGGGCAGAGGAATTCCTAAACGTTATGTTTTCCCGGATTCTGAAAGCGCTAAAAACAAAGTGAATTACCAGAAAGCGGTTTCTGCTTTTGGTCCGGACAAAGAATCTACACTAATGTGGTCCCTGAAATAATTTAAATAACATATGAACATTTTAAACAAATCTATATACGTTGCTGCATTACTTGTTTTTACAGCTTTTACAAATACCCGGGCACAGGACTTTAACCCGAAACCTTTTCCGGATCGGGTAATCTTAACCTGGAAAGACAATACTGCGACCAGTCAGACCGTAACCTGGCGTACGGATACTACAATTGTGAGTTCCAAAGCACAGATTAAAGCCGAAGATTCAAGTCCGGCGCTGGAAGATGCCATTGCCACCTATGATGCGGATTCCCGCTTGCTATCTGGTGGTAAAAACTATGCTACCGCGAAGTATCACAATGTTACTTTTAACAACCTGAAGCCTGGAACGGTTTACGCATACCGCGTAGGAGCCGGCGACCATTGGAGTGAATGGTTTCAGTTTACCACTGCTTCTGATCAGGATAAACCTTTTTCTTTTATCTATCTGGGTGATGCGCAGAATGACATACGCTCCAAATGGTCACGTGTGATCCGCAGAGCATTTTCTCATGAGCCGGATGCCAGGTTTATCATTCATACAGGGGATCTGATTAATCGCTCCAACAATGACCAGGAATGGGGTGAATGGCATTATGGTGGCGGTTTTATCAACGGAATGGTTCCAAGCATGCCTTCTCCCGGAAATCATGAATATGTGCGTGATGAGAAAAGAAAACTGATCCTGGACCCACATTGGGGGGTACAGTATACTTTGCCGGGGCATGGACCTGCAGGATTAGAAGAATCTGTTTATTACATCGACTATCAGAATGTTCGTGTGATCTCTTTGGATTCTCAAATGATTATTCTGGACGAGGCTTCGGCAAAGGTTCAATATGAATGGCTGGAAAAGGTATTAAAGGAGAATACTAAGTTATGGACAGTAATTACTTTCCACCATCCAATCTTTTCTACGGCTAAAAGCAGGGACAATAAAGAATTCAGGGAGCGGTTTAAACCCTTATTTGATAAGTATCATATAGACCTGGTTTTGCAGGGACATGACCATACGTATAGTCGCGGACAAAACCTGCCGCGCGGATTATCGGGCAGGGAGGCCAGCGGACCAGTATACCTGGTTTCTGTTGCCGGTCCTAAAATGTATAAAGTGGATGGTGCCAAATGGATGAATGTTTCTCTGGAAAACACACAACTGTTCCAGGTGATTCATATTGATGGCGGAAAGCTGAAGTTTGAAGCTTACAAAACCTCAGGAGAATTATTTGATGCCTTTTCCCTGAAAAAATCAGGCAGAGATAATGCTGCGGAATTTACCGATATGAACCCTGCTGCGAAGCAATAATCTTTTAAATAATGAATGATAAAACAAGCTTGCTGACACTCCTGTTTAGCTGTTTTGTTTTGATCACATTTGGGCAGCGGACAACAGCGCCGCTTCCCAAATGTAAAAATGGCTTTATCGTGATTGCACATCGCGGAAGCCATCTGATCAAACCTGAAAATAGCATTGCCTCAATTGAAGAAGCCATAGACCTTGGTGCCGATTATGTTGAAATAGACCTTAGGACCAGCCGTGATGGTCATTTGGTCTTAATGCATAATGAAACCGTAGATCATATGACCAACGGAAAAGGCAGGATTCAGGATTTGAGTCTGGGTGAACTGGGAAAACTGACCTTGAACGCTAAGGACGGCCATACCTATAAACTACCTCTATTTAAGGAAGCTCTAAATGCCTGCAAGAACAGGATTAATATTTACCTGGACTTTAAGGAGGCGGATGTGCCTCAAGCTTATGCAGAAATCAAAGCTGCGGGCATGGAAAAGCAAGTGCTGGTTTATATCAATACAACAGCGCAGTATAAATCATGGAGAGCCATCGTTCCAGAAATGCCGCTGATGTCTGGTTTGCCGAAGGAGATAAAAACGAAAGAAGAATTGGATTCTTTTCTCGATAAAATGCCATTAGAAGCAACCGATTGCATTCCGGATCCGAGACTTATGACCGCCATTCGGGAAAAGGGATTATGTGTTTATTTAGATGTTCAAATGGTTGATGAAAATCCTGTAAAATGGAAAATCGCAATGGATAAAGAGGTTCAGGGTGTTCAGACCGATCATCCTGAAGCACTAATCAGATATTTACAAACCAATCATCTGCGTAATGGGTTAAACGCTGCCAGGCCTTAGGTATTTGTTTTAATTGTTTCACATGATTACCTTCGATAAAAAATTTAACGAAAGAGATGAATCTATCTTTAATCCTTTTATCGTCTAATGTAAATGAAAATTTTTATTGTTTTTTGTCAAAAAGACGATTATTCCCGGTAGCCCGGAAATCAAGACGGTTTACTTAAAACCTGAAAAGCCTCCGTCTACGGTAGTTATAGCCAAAGAAGGCGGGAAAAAAGAAATGAGTTTAAAAGACAATTAACGGGTTGATGTTTCTTTAGATTGATCGTCTTTAATGGTATAGAATCGTAGTTTAATTGATCAACAAAGCATGAACCAGAACATTATTAAGCGGGTAGCAATAACGGTGACTATTGTTTTCCTCGTGTTTTCATTTGCACTCATCACATCCCTGCTGCTATCGGAATCCAGAGATCCGGGCAGCACAAATATGGATCGTGATGGACAGGAGATAGGAGGTATATATCTTCGTTATCAAAACCAGGTTTATGCATCGGTGCCAAGTAATGGCAATTACCTGATCAGGGAAGCGGATGCCAATAGCTTTAGATTGCTGGACGACAACTACCGAAACCAACATTTTGGCATAGATAAAAACCACGCTTACTGCGGAAATCTGATCGTCAAGGATTTTAATCCATCTACAGCTAAAGCAATTGGCAATGATTATTTTACTGATGGCAGGCAAACCTGCTATTGTGCATCGATGAGTGTAAGCAATAAGGCTCTATCGATCGTCTCAGAAGTAAGTCAACGGATGCAATATGGCTTTGGGATTGGAGATAAGCCCCAAACCTATATTTATCCTTTCTTTAAATTGGAGGCCAGCGCAACTCCTTATCGTACCATACTGAAGACGGAAGTGGCCATTAACGGAACCTTGTCTTACTACGAAGGCAAAATTCTTCCCCAGGCCAATCCGGAGCGGTTGAGGCAGATTCCAAAACTGTACAATGATGGTGATACCCGTGAAAGCGAGCGCTATCTGGCAGATGGTCAGCATGTATATTACGAAAATACCATACTGCCACTCAAAGACCATCCTGGATTGTATGCGATTGTTATTGATGCCCAAAACCAGGAAAATTACCTGATAGATCCCAAACAAGGAATGGTTTATGTCAATGACATTGCTTTCGAAAAGCAGTACAGCCCCTACCGCGTATTGTCGCTAAATGGAGGACATATTAATCATGCACTATTTTTAAGCAAAGAAGGAATTTTCTACTTTGATACGGAAAAGAAGGAGGTTGTGAGAATTGATGACAACCCATTCAACACCGGGAAATTTACAGAAATTGCACCGCTGATCTTTTCTGATGGCCAGCAAATTCTATATGCACAAGCAGAGGAAAGCTGGGGTAACAACAAAAGTCCCGGACTGAAATCCAGGTCGACCAAGATCTATAGACTGGACGAGCCAGGAACAGGTACCTGGGAGAAAATTGGTATGGTCAGTAACATCTCGGGGTCGGTCTGGAAAAAGGGCAATACCTATTACTACTTTGACCGACTTGGCAATACCCAGCTGATTGGACAAACCATTTACCGCATTACTGATCAGGCTACAGTTGATCAGCTGCTTTCTCCGGAAATCCGTACAGACGATATCCGCAAACTTGTCCGTACAGACCATATGGCGAATGTCAAAAGTACTGAGTTGATCAGTGCGAAAACCTCCTATTCCAGCGCGTATGGTTGGGTGATATGGATTCCTATATTTCTCTTCATAGGTGTTCAATTAATCTTATGGATACTAAGAAAACTGGGTGTTAATCCAAAACCTTTTAGTATCAAAAATCAGCGGCTTAAAGTGAACGGATTATGGGCTAGTTCTTATGCGCTGTCAGATATTGATACGGTGGTTTTCTCCATAAAACCTTCCATTCGGCAAAGCGGATATTCCGGACGTTTTCAGATTCAGACGAAAGCTGGAAAGCGATCTCGTAAATATCTGTTTGCGACTCAAATACGGTTAAGTGCAGATACAAAGCAAGAACTGGAACTTTATATTGCTGACTTGCAGAATATGCTGAGACAGTATCGGGTCAATAGTACGATACATAATGACTGATAAGATAGCAGCCCCACTGGAAATTATCTCTTGTTTTGTTAAAATATATAGCTGTAAATCAATATGTTATGTGATTGCTTTGAGTATTTTAAATAAAGACTACTAATTTGGTAGATTATTTATTATATTTGTTTTATAGTTCTTTATTTATACTTATCCAGAAAGACTGAGGGACAGGCCCTACGATGTCTTAGCAACCATACTAACCGCTGTAAAGGTGCTAATACCTATTCGTTAAAAACGGAATTGATAAGCGAAATGAACCGGTTTTAAGGGTTTCAGCCACGCGCCATCTTTCTTCTTCTGTATAAGCTTTATTAATAATTAAAACGATTGCTATGAAAGTTCAATTTAAACAGAAAACTATTTTACCGGACCACTGTTGGGCCAGGGAAATGAACCAGGAATTTAATATAAATCCCGGATACCCTGATGCTTTTGATCATAGAATATTATGGTGGTCATATATTCAAAAATCAAACGGCGTCAGGCTATCGGTGAAAACATAAAGTTAATTCAGATATGACCTGTTAATAACGCTTCATCTAATTAATCACCACCATTAATTATTTGATTTATAAAGGTATGCCGACAAATGTTTTTCATGAACGGATCGCAACCATATTTAAAAATTATAAATTGAAATATTAATTAACCCTTGCAGTGATGATTAAATCTACAAAATTCTGTACCACTATTCGATGTTGCCATTTCATGGCAGCCTGATTTGCTCTGATCCAAAACCACCACGGATCTTTCACCACCATTGAGCAGTTTTTCATTAATAAACTTAAAAACTAACAACCTGATTACAATTAACTAATCCAAAAACAATGGAGACTAAAAATTACTTAAAGGAGTTTAAGACCCTTGCGGCTACTCTTATGTTTAGTGGTGCCGCTTTTGCAGGCACTATAAAGCCCTTTCCTAAGCAAGGGATATGGCGTGGTGTCTTTAACGTCAGCGAATCACAGGTTCCTTTTAATTTTGAATTGAAGGGAAAGGATACGAAAACGGCAGTATTTACCCTGATTAACGGTTCCCGAAGGGACGATTTCCATGTAGAAAGAAGAGGCCCGGATTCTATTTACATCAAAATGAATACCTATGATGCTGCCTTGGTAGCTAAAATAGAAGAAGATGGCAGATTAAGTGGCGAATACCGTAGCCTGGTACCGGGTTTTAGAGGCAATTCACTTCCCTTTATTGCAGAACATGGTAAATCGTACCGTTTTGTTGAGCCAGGTAAAGACATTGCTCCGGCAACTGACCTTACCGGAAAATGGGAAATAAAAACATATACTAAAGAGGCCGTTCCGGCTTCGATTGCGATTCTTAAACAAAAGGGAAATAAACTTACAGGAGTGATCATGACGGTTGTTGGCGATACCCGGGAACTTGAAGGAACTGTTCAGGGAAATGAATTCCAGCTGTCTGGCTTTACTGGTCCAAGTCCTTTTATCATCAAAGGAATCATTAATGACGACAAGAGTATCTCCGGTGAACAGGGATTTGGGATCTATAAAAACCTCAAGTTCGACGCGGTTAAGAATGAGAAAGTAGAGCTCCCTGATCCATATGCCCTTACTTTTCTGAAACCGGGAGCTAAATTTGGCTTCACTTTTCCAGATCTGAACGGGAAGCCTGTATCTTTAACTGACGATAAGTACAAGGGCAAAGTAGTCATCATAGAGACCATTGGTACCTGGTGTCCTAACTGTACAGATCAGACAATATTTCTTTCTCCATGGTTTAAAAAGAACCAGCAGCGGGGCGTTGAGGCTATTGCAATTGGCTTTGAGCAGAAAGATGACCTGGAATATGCGAAATATACCCTTGGCAAGCTGAGAGATAAATACGGAATCACTTACGACATCTTATTTGGTGGTATTGCGGATAAGAAAGTCGTTGCCGAAAAGTTGCCTGCACTGAATAAATTCATCGCATTTCCTACTACCATTATTATCGACAGGAAAGGTGAAGTGAGAGAGATTTACACCGGCTATACCGGAACTGTAACAGGTACTTATTACGCTGACTACGAGAAAAAATTCAACAAAGTACTGGATGAACTCCTGGCCGAACCGATTCCTGCGGAATTCACTTCAACCTCATCATCAAAAAGCAAATAGCCATGAGACCTATATTATTTAAATTATCAGGTTTCGCAATGGCCAGCCTGATCAGTATTTCCAGCTTAGGAGCAGAAAAAACACCCATTAAAATAACCAAACCGATATTTATAAAACAAGGTGTTTGGAGAGGGGTATTTAAAGTAAGTGAATTTGAAGTGCCTTTTAATTTTGAGGTAAAAGGAAAAGACGCCAATAGTGCTGTTTTTACCTTGCTTAACGGAACAAGAAGAGATGATTTTCATGTAAAGCAGGTTGGAGCGGATTCGTTATTCATCAAGATGAATACCTATGATGCGGCGCTTGTTGCCAAAATTGAAAGTGATGGTACCCTTTCCGGAGAATATCGTAGTCTTGTTCCCGGATTCAGAGGCAACTCTTTACCGTTTACCGCAGAGCAGGGGAAAAGCTATCGCTTTGTGGAGCCGGGAAAAGATATTGCACCGGCAGCAAACCTTACCGGAAAATGGGAACTTAAGGGTTTTTCTAAGGAAGCTGTTCCGAACAAAGTCGCGATCCTGAAACAAACCGGTAATAAGTTAACCGGTGTAATTTTACAGGTAACAGGTGATAGCAGGGAGCTTGAAGGAACAGTACAAGGCAATGAGTTCGTGCTTTCCGGCTTTACCGGACCTAGTCCGAAGATCTACCACGGTAAAATCAATGAAGATGGAACCCTTTCCGGAGAGATTAGTCAGGGCATTTATGATAATCTGAAGTTTACTGGTGTAAAGGATGCCGCAGCAGAACTTCCTGATCCATACAAACTTACTTTTTTAAAAGAAGGTTATAAAAAACTGGATTTTACCTTTCCTGATCTTACCGGAAAGCCTGTTTCTTTAACCGATGATAAATATAAAGGCAAGGTTGTCATTGTTGAGCTGGTGGGGACCTGGTGCCCGAACTGCACTGATCAGACCATTTTCCTTTCTCCATGGTTCAATAAAAATAAACAGCGGGGAGTAGAAGCCATTGCTATTGGCTTTGAGCAAAAAGACGACCTGGAATATGGGAAGTATACCCTTGGTAAACTCCGAGATAAGTACGATATCAAGTATGATATTCTGTTTGGAGGTCTGGCTGATAAGCGCCTTGTGGCCGACAAGCTGCCGGCCCTGAATAAATTCGTGGCCTACCCAACTACCATCATTATCGACCGTAAAGGTGAAGTGAGAGAGATTTATACCGGTTATACTGGTCAGGTAACAGGTAAATACTACGAAGAATACGAGAAGAAATTTAATAAACTGCTGGATGAACTGATCGCAGAGCCGATACCTGTATCGGGCGGAACAGTATCATCAGGTAAATAATAAAAACACAATTCAAATAATTTAAACCACCAAACCAAGAAATCATGAATCGTTTACAGTATTTAATTCTTATCATTTTTGCAGTTTCATTAAGTGCATTCCGGATAGCCAGTGATCCTAAGCCTGGTAAAACCAGTTCCGTGTCAGGGAAAGCAATAGTTTACAAGGTTGATGAACAGAGCAGTAAGGTAACCTGGCTGGCTAAAAAAGTGACTGGCCAACATTCCGGCAATGTTAAAGTAAGCAATGGCACTTTAACACTTGACAACAATGTATTGAAAGGAGGAAGCTTTGATATTGATACCCGTACCATTTCAGTTACTGACATTACCGATGCGGAGACCAATGGGAAACTGCTTGGACATCTGAAGAGTGATGATTTCTTCTCTGTTGAAAAATTTCCTGCTGCTAAGTTTGTGATCAGTTCTGCTAAACCCGCAGGTACAGGTAAATATGAGGTGACAGGTAAATTAACCATCAAAGGGATTACCAATGAGGTGACTTTCCCCGCAACAGTCAAAACTGAAGGCAATAAAGTGCAGGCTGATGCAAAGATTACCATAGACAGGACCAAATATGGGATCAAGTTCAGGTCTAAAAATTTCTTTGAGAACTTAGGCGACAAGACCATTTATGATGATTTTGACCTGAATGTAACGCTGAATGCGACCAAATAGTCCTTAATCGAACAAGGGTGTCTCTTAAATTTCAGACACCCTTGTCATTTGAACCAAAAGCAATGAACGTGCTCATTGTCGCTTCGTAACCTTTGAAAAACAATTGTAATTCTGATGAAAAATAATAAAACAGCCGTCTTTCTTTTTTTGAGCACAGTGTTCCTCGTGCTGGTTGGTTTCCAGAACGATGATCCGGGCGAACTGACCACAAAAGAGAAATTGGGTGAAAAGCTGTTTTTTGACCCCATCTTATCAAAAGACCGCACAATAAGTTGTGCTTCCTGTCATAAGCCGGAGTTTGCTTTTGCAGATACATCTGCAGTGAGTCTGGGGGTTGACGGAACTAAAGGCGAACGGAATACTCCCGGAATTACCAACTTATCCGGCCGGCCAAATCTTTTCTGGGATGGCAGATCGGCATCATTGGAACATCAGGCTTTACAACCTATTCAAAATCCGGTAGAAATGAACCTGTCTATTGCTGAAGCGATAAAACGGTTAAATGACAATCATATTTATGCTGCTGCTTTTCAACGTGTTTTTAAGGGACCAGCCACAGATAAACATTTAGGTGCTGCTCTTGCTGCATTTGAGCGTACAATGGAAACGGCAAATAGCCCTTACGACAGATACATCAATGGCGACGATCATGCCATATCTGCTGCTGCAGTTCGTGGGCGCATGTTGTTCATTGGAAAGGCCAATTGTAATACCTGTCATTCCGGGGAGGATTTTACTGCAGACCGGTTTAAAAGTATTGGTCTTTATAACGGAAAGGAACTGAATGATATGGGCAGGTTTGTGGTCACTAAGGACAGTGCTCACCTGGGTGACTTTAAAATTCCTGGTCTGAGAAATGTAGCCCTTACTGCTCCTTATATGCATAACGGAATGTTTAAAACCCTGAAGGAGGTAATTTCATATTATAATAATCCTGATGCGATTGTAAAAAACGGGAAGAATCGTGACCTGGCATTGAGTAAACCCCTGGGACTAAGCGATGAAGAAATCTCTGACATCGAAACTTTTCTTAGAGCCCTAACTGATGATCGTTTTGCTAAAGTTAACAGATAAAATATGCAAATAAACGGCTGCACTTTCATGATCCGGTTTACCTCACAATGCCTGTGTCCCTAGCAGGGGAAATAACAATGAAAAGACTGGCCATTTCAATGCCAGTACTTAAATAACCACATCATGATCTACTTTATTAATACCTGAAAACAGGTAAGGGGGATATCCTTTTGCCTTGTTTATTCATACCTAAACTATTAAATGAAAACTATGAAACAAATTATACCCTTCTTTTTGCTGTTGGGCATCCTGGCACCCCGGAGCTTGTTTGCACAGCAAAGAACGCTAACAGGAACAGTAACCTCCACAGAAGATGGCCGGCCGATACCAGGTGTGTCGGTGGTGATTAAGGGGTTAAACGGTGGTGCAATTACAAAACCAGATGGCACTTTTAAACTGTCTGTCCGAAATGCAAAATCCCTGATCTTTTCCTATGTAAGTTATGAAACACAGGAGATAGAAATTGGAAGTTCAACTGATTTGAAAATTAACCTGAAACCCCTTGATGGCGATCTTGATGAAGTCCAGATTGTTGGTTCGCGTAATGCCGGTCGTACTAAACTCAATTCTGCTGTTCCGGTTGACATTATCGATGTCAAAGGTCTGCAGGAATCAGCACCACAGGTAAGTGTGACGCAATTGCTGCAATATGTATCACCATCCTTTCACTCCTCTGTTTCAGGTGGGGGCGATGCAGCATCAGCAACTTCAACTGTTCAGTTAAAAGGCCTGGGAGTTGATCAGGTACTGGTACTCATTAATGGCAAGAGAAGACATAAAAGTTCCAATATCAGCTGGGGTGGATTGGGTAATGGTGCTACTGGCTACGATCTGAATTCCATCCCGACAGGTTCTATTGACCGGATTGAAATCCTTCGTGATGGTGCTGCTGCACAATATGGTTCTGATGCTATTGCGGGAGTAATTAACATCGTACTTAAAAAAACAACGGATGAGCTGTCTGTTAATACCACCGCGAGTACCCGCAGAAGAGGAGATGGAACTACTACACGTACAAGCAGTAACTATGGTGTTAAACTGGGTAATAAAGGTGGATTTTTAAATGTCACCGGGGAGTTTGCTACCCAGGCAGTTTCGCTTCCTGCAGGAAATGATGAGGCTGGTGTATATATTGGCCCTGCTTACGGTGGAGGCGCAAATACGCGTGGTTTTGATCAGATCTATACCCGGGAAATTGATGATGCTATTTTAGCCAGTCGTGGTATTGACCGTCATTTCTTTGATCAAAGGGGTGGTACCAATAAAGCGATTGACGGGCTGTTGTTTTACAATGCTTCTGTCCCGTTAAAAGAAGGTGTAGAGCTTTATTCTTTTGGAGGGATTAGTCACCGTAACTCTCAGTTTACTGCGGTCTACCGGTTGCCAGGCTGGACAGAACGAAACAATACTTTCATCTATCCGGATGGCTTTTTACCAGCAATGGACAACATCATCACCGATAAGTCTTTCGCCTTTGGTCTGAAAGCTAAAGTAAAAGACTGGAATGTGGACATTTCCAATGTATATGGGAATAACGATTTTGGAAATGTGATCACCAACACGCTGAACGCCAGTTTGGGCTTAAAAACACCACGTAAGTTTGATGCAGGAAGTTACAATGCCAGTCAGAATACAGCCAGTTTAGATTTTAGCCGGTTTTTTGATCAGGTATTAAAAGGGCTGAATGTCGCTTTTGGCGGACAGTACCGGGTTGAAACCTATCAGATCATTGCGGGAGAAGAGGGATCATACATTAAAGGGGATCTTCGGCCTATTTATGGGGTAGATTATACCACAGGAGGTATTCCCTATCAGACCAATTTAGGCAGTACGCCACTTAACGGGCTTTCTCCCGGTTCACAAATCCATGCCGGATTCAGACCAGGCAATGAGGTAAATGTGAACCGTTCGATCTCTGCGGGTTATATTGATGCCGAATTGAATGTGACCAGTAAGTGGTTAATCTCGGGAGCTTTGCGGGTGGAGAACTATTCCGATTTTGGAAGCGTGACCACATATAAAGGAGCTACCCGGTATAGCTTTGCCAACTGGCTAGGTATTCGGGGCTCTGTTAATACTGGATTCAGAGCCCCCGATCTGGCACAATTCTACTATACCGAAACTTCCACTACTTTTCAGAATGGCGTTGCTATAGATCAGGTAACGGCCAATAATGTGAATCCGGCTACAAGGGCTTTAGGTATTCCTGCACTTAAACCAGAGAAGTCCAAAGGATATACAGCAGGTTTCACTTCGCAGCCCATACCGAATGTTGAGCTTACGGTAGACGCTTACCAAATTGATGTGGAAGACCGCGTGGGGAATACGGGCCGGTTTTCTGCAACAGATATCAACCTGCCGGCAGATGTCAGAGCTTTGTTTGTTCAGACCGGAACGGTACAGGCCAAGTTCTTTTACAACTCTTTCAGCACCAGAACAAGGGGGCTGGAGTTTACAGGAAGTTATAGATTTCTCTTTCCCAATGGAGCCAATGCCAGTCTTGTTGCCGGCGCTAATTTTCAAAAGTCGGAGCTGACCAAAGTGAATACCCCAAAGGGATTGGAAGCTTACCGATATATCATTTTTGATGAGTCTGAAAAAGCAAGGGTGACCAGTAATATTCCTGCCCAAAAGGTAACACTTCAGGGGACTTACAGCTATAAAAGGTTCAATGCGTTATTGCGTACGGTATACTTTGGAAAGGTGACGAGTGTGTCGCAGCTGAATGCTAAATTTCCACAACCTGATTATTATTATCAAACCTTTAGCCCGATATGGATTACTGATATTTCTGCAGGTTACAGAATCACACCAAAGATCCTGGCCACAATCGGGGCGAATAATTTGTTTAATGTATTAGGAGATTATTCTATCCCCGCACCCGGGAGTAACATTACGCGCAATCAAGGTCCCGGTGGAACACAGGCCGGTACCACAACAGGAATCCAGCCATTTATAAGATTGTCAGCACGATTATAAAAATTATAACAGAAGATATTATGAAACTAAATTCTATAAAAAACGCTTTGTTGCTGGTTGTCAGTTTGCCGCTATTACTGGCCTGTGATAAAAATGATTATCTGGATATTGATGCCTCTGAAAGACCTCCATTAAATGCTAAAGTGAAATTTATAAATGCAAGGGCTACCGCTGTACCTGTTCATTTTTGGGATTTTACCAGGCAGGTAACGACTGTAACCGTAACACGTAATGGTAGCACAGCTTACCTGGATACCCAGTATGGAAAAGTGCAGTATAATTTAACGGAAGGGACAGGTACCACGTATAAAGCTTCCTATGTATTTGGTGGGAGTGCCACTTTCGTACAGGAAACAAATACTTCTTCTTTTTCGGGACCAAATGGACCAATAGCAACGTATTATCATACCCTTTTTGCAGTGCCGAAATTGAAGCCGAGTACGCTGAATCCGGGTAATACGGATAGTCTTATATTGGTTTATGATGATCTTACAGCCCCTTCTGCTGGTAAGGTAAAGTTAAGGTTTGCAAACTTTGTAACTAGGGCAGGTACTGTTGATCTGGCTTATGTGGGCGGAGCTTCAATCTTTACCAGTGTTGGATATGGATCATTCGGAGAGCAGACCATTATTCCCTATACGAATGGGAAATCGCCAGAGAATATACCCGGCTTAAGCTGGAGAACGTTAGGGCCTTTTAAAGAGATAAATGCAGGCACTGGCCAGAATCTGGAAGTCAGGAATAATACTGGTGGAGTGGTATTGCCTGTAACTGGTTTGAGAGGGATTAATTTTGAAGCAGGCAAGATATATACGATTTTTATAAATAACGTTAACGGAGATTTAAACTTTAATGCGACAGTAGTAGCGCAAGATTTATAAAACCCGTAGAAGCAATAAAATAGTTCTGGATTTGTAGTATTTCTCTTGTTTTACTTTTTTCTTACCTTAGATTTAAAATTAATTGAGAGCTGAGCAATCAGCTCTTTAATCATTTTATAATGTAATGAAAATGAAAATACGTATCCTTATTCTAGTACTAAATCTACTCCCTTTTGTAGTTTTTTCTCAAAAAACGATTGTTCCCGGTAGCCGGGAAATCAATATGTCTTATCTTAAAACCGGAAAATCTTTGTACACCGTTTATTATGTAAAAGATACAAGCTGGGTAAAACAGGGATCTATGACTTATGATATCTCTTTTTCCAATAACCAATTAAACCTATTTTATAAATACACAGAAAAGAGTAATGCATGGACTACGTTACGTACTTCTGTTGCTGATGCGAAAACCTTAAAGTCAATCAGCTATAAATCGGAAGGTGCAAAGAGTAAACTGGACCTGAATTTTGGGGAAACCATAACAGGGAATTATTATTCCAAAAAAGACAAAAAAGACAAAAAGCTAAATTTACGACCGAAGGGGCTATATATTGATTTCAATCTGGCAGAACATATGTTTACTACTTTGCCACTGGATGTAGGATACAAAGCAATTATCCCTGAGTTCTATTACGATAATAATTCTGACACCTTAATCTCCAGCTATTTGATTAAAGAGGTGAAAAGTTATGTCTTTAATTCGCCCAGAACCGGGAAGCATGACACATGGTTAGCTACCGTGCTGGAGCAAAGTACCGGAGCCATTTACAATTATGTGATCGACAAGAAAGACCGTCGTCTTTGGCAAAGAGAAATGTCTATGGGAAAAGGAATGTGGGAAATTTGTGTAAACGAAGAAATTGATTACCAACCCATCAAAAGTCAGTTCAATAAGGAACAGGCAATCCAGCAAATCACAAAGGGAAATAGTGTCATTATTGGAAGAGCCTTTGCTAAATCAAATTCAGGTAAAAGACTTGGGGGCCTGGTCAATACATCTAAAAAACAGTTTGCCCCCAAGGGTACCGAGATCACACTCTTTCCCAATTCTGCTTATTATGAAGAATGGATTTCTGTAAATAAAAAAATCAAAAAACAAGGGAAAATGCCGGAGGTTCCACTGGATCCGAAATTTGGTGCCTGCGTTAAGAAGGCAAAAGTTTATGATGATGAAGGCCATTTTGAATTCGCTGATCTAATGCCAGGTACTTATGTGGTAATGGCCAGTTTTGATTTTACAAATTCTTATAACTACTCCTATGTGTCCGGTTATACAAATTATTACAATTATTGGGGCTATACTGGTTCCAGTACGAACTATGGTTCCGCCAGACAGAGCTATCGGGACAAGGCAAACATAGAAAAACAAGTGACCATTGACAAAGATGGTGAGAAAAAAGAGGTAAGCCTGAAAGACAATTAAGCTAGTGTTCTTGTTCGATCACAATAGGATTACAACAGTTAACTGGAACGTCCTGTGGACGTACTTAGAACGTACCTGAAACCTCTTTTGGTACTTTAAGAGGTTTCAGGTATATAGGAAGCAGAAGTTTTGTACGTTTAATTTATCCGTTTGTATACAAGGAATATCTAATAGCAGTTTAAGCAAATCCATTCACACACACTGTTTTCCTAAGATCTTAACCCGTTCTATCAGAACCTTCCTGCAACTGATCCGGATTTGCAGGTATTGGGGGAAATCAGACCGAATTTTGACCTCATTAGCATATGTAAAGTATATAAAACGACTAATTAATATTTTAATTAGTCGTTTTGTGATAAATATATATCTGTATTAAATATATTTTTAATTATTAATTTGTTTTTGTTGTTTGTAGTGTATAGATTAGCCTATGACAATTACTGCTACAACATCCCCGGCCACCCAACGATTTATCGACTCACTAACAGATTTTGGATTTAAGTATCTTTTGGGAGCTGAACCAAATAAAGAAATCATCATTGAATTTTTGAATACCATTTTTGCCGGGCAAAAGAAAATTGTTGATTTGGTTTTTAGTCCTACAGAACATGTCGCAAGTACTGATGAAAATAAGAAAGTATTTTTTGATTTGATGTGTACAGGGAGTGCTGGGGAACAATTTATTATTGAGATGCAGCGCCTTGAACACGAAGGATTTCGTGAGCGATGTATTTACTATTTGTCCAGATTGGTGAGCGAGCAACTTCCTAAAGGCGAAGCCGATTGGAGTCAACTTAAGGAAGTTTATCTGATTGCAGTTTTAGATTTCAAATTCAGAGACAAGAATGACGAGCGTTTTTTACACGACATTGTTTTAATGAACAAAGATACAGGCAAAGTTTTCTACGACAAGTTTGGGTTTAAATTCCTGGAATTACCTAACTTCGATAAAGAGGTAGACGAACTGTCATCTGATCTAGATAAGTGGTTTTATATTCTTAAAAATATGAGCAGAATGAACCAGATACCATCACCCCTAAATGAAGGAATCTTTAAAAAATTATTTAAAATCGCAGAGGTGAGTAAATTAACAAAAGAGCAAAGGACACTTTATGAATCCAACTTAAAAGCGAAGTTAGATTATGAGTGTACTATTGCCTGGGCTAAAAAGGAGGCTGCAGAACAGGGAATGGAGGAAGGACGATTGGAAGGACGATTGGAAGGACGAATGGAAGGACAAGAGGAGGGAATGAAGAAGGGAATAGAAAAAGGCAGGTTGGATGAACGGTCGGTTATTGCTCTTGAATTAAAGGAAACAGGCATGCCCATTGAGCAAATTTCCAAGATCACAAAGCTTTCAATTGAAGAAATCGAAAAATTGTAGTTTATTCTCTTCTGGCTAAACGTTGAACTGCCTTAAATGATGATCAGAATGCTTATAGGCAAAGATGCCAATCTGTTCTCTTGTCATTTTTCCAAAGAAATCGTGCATGAACTGCTCATCTGAAAAATTTTCAAAATCAGCGATGAGGTCGACCAGAATTTTCTTTTGCGTAGCCAGATCACCTTCTTTTTGTTTTATGGTGAATGCACTTCCAGCTGGCATGTTTTTGCCCAATGGCTTGTCGTCCTTAGTGTTACTCTTAAGGGCCATTTTACCGAAAATTCTACCTAACAGCCCCTGTTTATTTGGGATATCGTTCTTTCCCAGGACCCATTCATTCCATATTGCACAATGTCTGGTCATTTCATAAACATTCATTTTACCCCAAAGAGCTTTGCTGTTTTCATTGAGCGCGTTAACTCTTGTCGTTAACGCGTCTCTTGTGGCGGGATCAAATATTGTTTTCATCTTCAAAGTTATTTAAGGGTTGCAATGAAAAATAATTGCCTGAATCATCTTTAAATAGTGCTTCTGTTCCATAAAACTCCTTTTTTGGTGGTTTTATGAATTCAACACCTTTGGCTTTCAGCTCTTCATAGGTCGCAAAAATATCTTTACAGGTGAGGACCCCACAACCGAATATTCCTTTTTTGATGAGGTCGATTAAGTTTTCCGCCACTTCCTTTGGAAACATTTTGCTCACTGTAACCGGAAACAAAACCAACTGTAAATCTGGTTGTTCAGGAGGGGAGACGGTTAGCCAACGGGTTTCAGGACCCATAGGGATATCGTCCACAAGTTTGAAGCCTAATTTGTTTACATAAAAGTCATAGGCGCTGTCCTGGTTTATGACATGAATATTTGTAACGCTCATTTTTGTAATCATAGTGATTTAGATTAGATGTTAAACTCATTACAAACTTCAGTAATAAATCAATCCCCGGTTTCTTCAAAATTGCTATTTTCAGTCCAACCGTGTTGATAGGCGTAACAGCCTGGCACAAAGCTTAGTGGTGATTGGCTGATCTTCTTTTGAGTTTGCTGGTGATGTTTCTGGTAGTCTGATGGAGATTTGCCGACCAGCTTAGAGAAAAGTCCACTGAAGGAGGAAAGGCTGTCAAAGCCTACTAAAAAACACACTGCCGAAACAGGAGTTTCAGCTTTCAGGAGTTCTTTTGCTTTTTCGATCCTTACGTATATTAAATACTGATGAGGTGTCTTTCCGTAAGCAGATTTGAACACGCGGATAAAGTGAAACTTGGAAAAATAGGCTTCGTCGGAAATACTATTGAGGTCTATTTTTTCAGCATAGTTGTCGTCGATGAATAATTTTGCCTGAACGATTCGTCGATATAAATAAACCTTGGGATATGAATCTGTGTTTATTTTTTGCATGATACTTTAACCTCTTAACAGGCTGAATTCTAAGTTAGATAGAAATTACTACCCTACAAAAAAATAAATTCATCAAAATTTGTCCAATTCTAAAAATCCGTTTGTCTTCAGGTTATAAATTCAAAAAATATTACAAAATGGAAAAGAGAATAAACATTTTCGGAAAAGGACAAAATGCATTGAAACCATTATTTGAAATGGCAGCGTATTTAAAAAAATCGACACTGGGTATTGAATTGAGACACCTCATAGAATTCAGGGTTTCACAAATCAATCAATGTGCCTATTGTCTGGACATGCATTACAAAGATGCAAGAGCAAATGGTGAAACGGAACAACGTTTATACGGTCTTAGTGCATGGAGAGAAGCGCCTTATTATACTGAAAGAGAAAGAGCGGCTTTTGCATGGGCGGAAGCGGTTACAGCGGCTCATGTGCCTGATGAAGTTTATCAACACGTAAGTGATCATTTTTCTGAAGTTGAGTTGATCGACCTTACGATGGTAGTGACTACCATCAACACCTGGAATCGCATTAATCTTTCTTTCCCAAATGTGCCGGGAACGTATAAAGTTGGTATGTTTGGTTAGTAAGCAATAAATTGTCCTGATCATCCCGGATGAGGACAATTTATTATTCCATATTATAAATATCAGTGGTTATTTTTGTTTAAAACAGAAGAATATGAATGATTTTTTATTGATTTTCAGAAGAGATTTCACGAATAAAGAAGCTCAGCCTTCTCCGGAAGAGTTGCAGAATTCCATTAGTGCCTGGCAAAACTGGTTCGGCGGGATTGCAGCACAAAATAAACTGGCAAGACCATTACAGCGCTGGGACATATCCGGTAAGGTGGTGAAATCCGACAAGCATGTGATCAATGGTCCTTTTGTGGAGATTAAAGAATCTATCGGCGGACTGGTCATCATCAAGGCAGAAAGCTATGAAGACGCTGTGGAGATTGCTCAAGGCTGTCCAATCCTTGAACTTGGGGGAAACGTAGAAATACGGATGGCAAGCGAACCCGAAGGATAAATTTGTTTGAATGAAGCAGCAGGAACTGATTCCGAATTTATTCAGGAGCGAATATCAAAAAATCGTTTCCGTGCTTTGCCGGTTATTTGGCATGGCTCATATTGAGATCGCCGAGGATATTGTAAGTGATACTTTTCTTGCTGCAACAGAAATCTGGAGCACTAAAGGATTGCCGGATAATCCAAGGGCATGGTTGTATACCGTTGCGAAAAACAAGACTAAAAATTATTTAAAAAGAGATTCACTGTTCCAGCAAAAGTTATCTCCGGAGATTCAGTATCATACGGCGAATACGGAAGAATTTGAGCTGGATTTGTCGGTCAAAAATATTGGCGATAGTCAGCTGGCTATGATTTTTACCGTCTGTAGTCCTGAAATCTCCGCTGAATCACAGGTGGCACTGGCGCTTAATTTGCTTTGTGGCTTCGGTATTCAGGAGATTGCTGATGCTTATTTAACGAATAAAGAAGTCGTTTATAAAAGGCTTAAAAGGGCCAAGGAGAAGTTAAAAGAGGTAAACATCAGCATCCAACAGCCAAGTCTGACGGAGATTAATCTGCGGATAGATAATGTGTTGACCACTTTGTATCTGCTATTTTCCGAAGGTTATTATTCAACTTCCCAGAATACCATACTCCGAAGGGATTTTTGTACTGAAGCAATGAGACTGGTTTATTTGCTGACTGCCCATGACCATACCAACCTTCCAAAGGTAAATGCATTGCTGTCGCTGATGTGTTTCCACGCATCCAGATTTGATGCCCGTTCTGGTCAGAATGGAGAACCCATTTTGTACCAGGATCAGGATGAGAGCCTTTGGAACATGGAACTGATTGATCAGGGTAAATATTATCTAGGCTTATCTGCTGCAGGTGGCCAGTTAAGTAAGTATCATTTGGAAGCTGGGATTGCTTACTGGCATACCCATAAGGAGGATACACCGGAAAAATGGGATCAGATCCTCCAGCTTTATAATAACCTGCTGATTCTTGAATATTCGCCCATTGTGGCTTTAAACAGAACATATGCGCTGGCAAAGGTCAATGGAAAACTGGCGGCTATCGCAGAGGCCGAAAAACTGAAACTTACGGATAATCATTTTTACTATTCGTTGCTTGGCAATCTGTATACCGATGTAGATCATACTGCCGCTCTTCAAAATTATAAGCAGGCACTGGATATGGCCGTTTCAAATGCCGACAAGCTAACCATCAGCAGACATATTGAACAATTAGGCGGATGATCATTTTCTGGTTTTTCGATAAAAACAAAACCGCTGTTTAGTAATAAACAACGGTTTTATTTTACGTTGGGCGGTGTTCTTATCTTAAATTACCAGGTTTGCGGATCCAGTCTGCGTAAGTTTCCTGACCAAGTCGGGGATGATCTCCCGGAACAAGAGACTGGTCATTGATTTCTGCACCAAAATATGGAGCGTGTACATCTGTGATCACTTTGCGATTGTCATTTTTAAGTTCGAGGTATTGTCTGACAATCTCATCCAGACCCATCTTTTCAGGACCAGCAACT
The DNA here is from genome assembly GCF_900129215.1 of Pedobacter caeni. Classification (GTDB taxonomy): domain Bacteria; phylum Bacteroidota; class Bacteroidia; order Sphingobacteriales; family Sphingobacteriaceae; genus Pedobacter; species Pedobacter caeni. Next base: position 272,756 of record NZ_FQUQ01000002.1, read on the forward strand.
TCTGTTGTTGCGTTCAGTGGTGCTCCAAGTGTAACATCTGCCAGGGCGGCAACTACATCATCTGAAGCAATGGGCTGAAATAGAGCAGGGGATACATGTATTTGATCTTCCTGGATTCCTGCCTGCGCAATGCCTCCGACAAATTCAAAGAATTGGGTAGCATGAAGGATGGAGTAGGGAATTCCTGATTCCTTTATTAATTTTTCCTGTACCAGTTTGGCCTGGAAATAGGTGTTTGCATTAGGACGATCTGTACCTACAACCGATAGGGCTACATGGTGTTTGACACCTGCGACGATTTCTGCTACAATAAGGTTGCGTCCTGAAGTTTCAAAAAATTCCAATACGGCTTTTTGTTCAAAGGATGGGGAGTTCGCCACATCGACTACTACCTCGGCTCCTTTGAGGGCTTCATTCAGTCCTTCACCCGTAACGGCATTTACACCGGTACCTGGCGAAGCAGCCAGAACTTCATGTCCGGATTCAGTCAGGGTTTTTACCAGTTTTGTTCCAATGAGGCCAGTGCCTCCGATTACGACAATTTTCATATGTTAGTTCTTAAATTTTGGATTGTTTTTACTGAAGACAATTCAAAATTCAAAATTGGACAAGGTTGGCACTTTTTATTTTTTTAAAATTGGATCAGCTCCTTCTACCTTTGCATGAGTAATGATTGCCAGTCTTTAACTTGCCCCAAGTCCTGTTTAGACACAAGTCCAGCTGATTCTTTTTAGGGTACAACGGAATAAAATAATCCTTATAAAGTAAAATATAAAGAAATGTGTTGCTTGAATAGACCGAGTGGTTTATTTTTGTGATACCAAATTATCATTCATGAATAAAGCAGAACGGACTAAAAGATTCATTATTGAACAATCGGCTCCCATTATTAACAAAAAAGGAATGGCTGGCACTTCTCTTAGTGACATCATGGAGGCTACAAAGTTGGCCAAAGGAGGCATTTATGGGAACTTCGAAAGTAAAGATGAGATCTGTTCGGAGTCTTTTTTATACCTGACAGAAACTTTGACTCAACAACTGGACAGAGCCGTATTATCCGGACAAACAGCAAAAGAGAAATTTTCTAATTTACTGAATGCCTATAAAGGAATTAAAACTGAAGGTGGTTGCCCTATTCTGAACTTTGGTGTGGAAGCTGATGATACCCATCCTGGTATGAAAGAAAATGTAAAGAAGGTTATTCTGGCATCGCAGAAGAGATTTTTTGATATTCTCGCTGATGGCATTGGCAAAAAGGAAATATCATCAGATCTGGACCCAAAGAATTTTAGCATAAAAGTTTTCGCCATGATCGAAGGAGCAATCTTATGTGGAAGGGTACTGGAAAGTAATGCGCAAATGCAGATTGTACTGGATGCTATCCAACATGAATTTGAAACCTACTTAAGTGCTGACTATCTTAAGTAAGAACTGAGGTGAACTGCAGAAAGTTGAAATCCACTCTTCAAATATAACTTTTGTGCAGTGTTGTTGTCGAAACCCGTATCCAGCACTACTGCATCTTTGCCCGTGGATATGGCGATTGCTCTTACATGGGCCAATAGCTGAGAGGCGAGACCTTTTCCTCTATGTGATTCCAGCGTGCAGAGATCATCAATATATATGATGTTGCCGCTGTGCAATGAAGTCATGATGCGATATCCTGCAAATGCAATAACTTTCTCCTCCTCTATAATTCCGGCAATGCTGTATTTTTCATTTTGCATCATCTCTGAAATTGTAGAAGACCAGTTGTCTTTATTCAAATGTGGTCTTAGCAAAAAAGCAACATCCCAGCATTGTTGAATTTCAATATTCGTTTTGATGGTTTTAACCTGATATGTATGGCCCATAATTTTTTATTTGTGATAAAATTACGGCAATGATAGGGATGCTACCTATACCAGTCTGGAAATAAGGACTGGCCCAGCGAACTTAACTGATTATTGTTTTCAGGATTTTAAGCGCCTCTACCATTTCATGTTCCTCTAAGGAAGCAAAGCCCATTCTCAGTCCATTGGCAGAAAAAGATTCGTTTTTATAGAAAATACCATCGTCTATATAAAGGCCCTTCTTTAAGGCATCTGCAGCCATTTTTATCAAATTGATCTTTTGATCGAATGCAGACCATACGGCAAGTCCTCCTTCGGGTATTTTGAATTCTATCTGATCGGCAAAGTCAGATTTGAGCATTTCACAAAACATATCCCTGCGTTGCTTATATATTTTTAATGATTTCCGGAAATACCTGTCCATTTCTCCATTATCAAACATCAGGGCAAATGCTTCTTCCAATACGGTATCACCTTGTCTGTCTATCAGCTCTCTTAATGAAGCTGCGGCTTCCACAAATGCGGCTGGGCCTGTCATAAATCCAATCCGTAGGGCAGGGGCAAAAGTTTTCGTAACTGAACCTATATAAATTACATTTTGATTGTGGTCGATACTTGCCAATGGAAGATAGGGTTTATTGTCATAATGGAAATCAAAGTCATAATCGTCTTCGATAATTGCAAAACGATACTCTTTGGCGAGTTTTAAAAGTTTTAACCTCCGTTCCATACTCATGGTTACTGTTGTTGGACAGTGATGATGAGGGATGATATAAACTGCTTTTATCGTCTTGCGTTGTAAGAGCGCTTCGAGATAATCAATATCCATTCCGTTGTCGTCGATAGGAATCCGTAACAGGTTTGCACCAGCTTGTCTGAAAGTTTCATCTGCACAGAGGTAATTTGAAATTCCAACGGCAATATGATCAGAAGGCAGCAACAGCAATTGAGCTGCCAAATAGATTCCCATCTGACTCCCCTTGGTAATCAGGATGTTTTCAGGAGAGACCGCCAGGCCTCTGGTATTGGAAAGGTAGTTGCAGATGGCTATCCGAAGATGTTCTGATCCCTTGGAGCTACCATATTTCAGGAAGTTTTTGCCATAGAACTTCCTGGAAATGCTACGGTATTCGCGCATTAACTGATCTATTGGTGTCAGGCGTACATCCGGGAAACCATCATCAATAGTGAGAATTGTTTTCTGAAGATTCTTGCTGGGGACCGCATTTTTAAAATTATTCGTCCATAGGAAAGCTTCCTGAGGGGCGTTGTCTTTATGGGTTTCGGGTAATTTTGTTTTGGATAGAATGGGCAGGCTCGACAGTACAAAGACGCCTTTTCGCTCAATAGATTCAGCCCAACCCTGACTGATCAGTTCCTCATACGCCAGTTTTACCGTGTTTCTGTTGATGCCGATCAATTCTGCAAGAGTCCGGGAACTTGGCAGCAGATCGGATGGTTGTAGTGTACCATCAGTAATCAATGAGATAAACAGATTGCAGACTTGAATGTATAGGGCTACAGAAGAATGTCGGTCGACCTGAATTAATGATTTATATGGCAACATCTGGGCTGTGGTGTTTGTGAGAATTGATAAGTAAATATAATCCAACCGCCCTTTAGTTTTGTCTAAAGTTATTATAAAATGAAAGAGTACAGGATACTAACAAGTGCATAAGCGTATTATAAATATAAAAAGCGTGTCTTTGCGGGACACGCTTTTTATATTTATAATACTTTATTCTATGCCGGTATCAGCTTGGTAGAGATCCCAATCCTGTTCCATGCATTGATCGTAATGATTGCTAAGATCACCTGTGCCAGATAGGTTTCGTCCAGAACTTTAGCTGCCTGTTCGTAGGTTTCGTCTTTTACATGATTGCTGATCAAGGTCACTTCCTCGGTCAGGGCTAATATAGCCTGTTCTTCTTCTGAAAAGAAAGGGGTATCACGCCATGCGTTCAGGGCATAAATACGTTGTTCTGTTTCTCCGGCTTTACGTGCATCCTTAGTATGCATATCAATACAAAAGGCACATCCGTTTATTTGTGAAGATCTGATTTTAATCAGGTCTTTATGTATTCTTGTCAGCGGTGTACTTTCTATGTATTTTTCTAATCCAAGAATTGCTCTGTATCCTGCCGGCTCTGCTTTTTCGATGTTAATTCGTGTTTTCATTTTTTAGGTATCTTTTTGTTGACCACAAAATTAATGCATTGAAACCGAAGCGAAACAGACCAGTAACGAAATAAGGGATGGCCCAGGTCTTTGAACACCGCCCCTTATCATCTGTCTATTTTAATAACATTTCCAGTTGTTTTTGTAGCTCCGGATTAGAAGGACGCTTCGCATCATTGTCCAACACAATGCCATCGGGGCTGATCAGAAGAAATCTCGGAATGGAATTTACACCGAATTTTTGAACAAATTCGGACTTAAAGTCATTGTCGGCAATAAGTTGAACACCTTGTAATTTGTTATCTTTTACATAGTTGAGCCATTTGTTTTTGTCGATTTGAGGATCCAGTGAGATGCTGACGAATTTTATTTTCTTGTCTTTCATGGCAAGTTCTAATTTCTTCAGGTCAGGAATCTCAGCAACACATGGACCACACCAGGTAGCCCAAAGATCGATGTAAACATAATTGCCACGCATGCTCTTCAGGCTGATCAATTTGTTTTCCTGATTGGCGTAACTGAACTCAGGTGCGATCGCATTTTTTTCTGTCTCTTTCAGATTCTTAAAGGCCTGCTCAATTGCTTTAAGATGACTGGGGTTCTTGTTGTTTTTTACATAATCATTGTAAGGCCCTGTTACTTTATCGCTATTTTTAGACTTTTTGATCAGAGAAAGCGTAGCGTTATAGAGAAGATGATCTTTAATATAAGGATTGTTGATCTCGTTTTTAATAAAAGAGAGTTTAGCCAACTCGAGGTTTTTTAAGGAATCACTGAGTTTTTTATATGGCCCTGAACTGACTTCAAAATTAAGTCTGTATACTATTGCCTGCTTGTATGAATATGAATTTTTAAACAGCAGCTCATTATTCATATCCCATCCTGAAAAGAGTATATCATTAACTTGTTTCTTTTCCTCATCATTCATTTTCTTGCTGAATTGATACAAGTATGCCTGGTATTGTTTTTGGGCGTGGTCTTTAGTCCGCAAGGCGAGTGGGACAGCCAACATCTTCTTTAAGGAGTCCATTCTTGTACTATCCATGCCATAGAAGAGTTTCCAGCTATAAATATTATTGAGTCGGATGTAGTTAATTTCTTTGCTGACGAGGTCTTTAAAGAACTGATTTTTAGATTCGCTGATAGAAGCGGTTGTTTCTTTCTGGTATTTGTCCATTCTTGAGATAAATACTGCAGGCTCGATTAAAAATACTGAAAGGGGAACTCCATAGCCATTATTTGATTTCATCCATTCCAAAGGAGTTTCAATTTGTCTGAGCTGGTTGTTTTCCAGGCTACCCTTTCCTGTAAATTCGTAGATTTTGTTTACCTTTTTTATAGTTAAGGTATAGTTTGGTTCCAGATAAATATCGCCAACATCAGTAAGGGTGTAAATACCCTTCTTAAGCTGTTTAATTCCTATCTGGTAATTTCCATTCTGATCTGCATTTACCGGGATGCTTAACCCGTCAATATTGCTGAGGGTTCTTTTTTTTTCGGGGGCCTCAGAGAAAGTACCTGTGACCTGTGCAGAGGTACCTTGTGCGTCGCAGAGGATGAATAGCACTAATGATAAATAAAATGAGATTTTCATACGTTAAACTAATTTCTTAGTTTAAATGTACTACTAAGTTTTTAGTTATACAAGATATATTATTTCATAATTAATGAAATAATATATCCTTAAACCATTTGTAGAAATTCTGAAATGGTTATCTTACTACTGTGGCTTCCAATTCAACTGTTAAGGTTTCAAAAAGGCTTTTGACCTCCAATAAGGTCGTTGCCTGCTTCATGCCATGCTTAGCGATCCAGTCCTGAAGGATAGGGAAGTGGGGCCAAAGATCTGCCGTTGAGGTGGTATAGATATTTAACCTGACTATATTTTTGCAGTCATAACCAGCTTCCCCGACAACTTGTTCCAGATTTTGTATGGCTTCCGTTAATTGTGTTTTCATGTCGGCAGTACTTGATTGTCCATCAGGGCTGATGGCCGTTTGTCCTGAAACGTAGAGCGTGCCTTGTATTTGTGTTACTTCTACCGCTTGTACATAACTGCGTTGGTCCTGCCACTTCCAGGGATTAGTGATTTGCTTTTCCATTTTCTTTGGGTTTTCTGTTGCCATGGTTTTTCCATGGGTGTATGTAATTAATGATCCAAAGTTGCGGGGAATGCAGGGATTTTGAAGGTGACATTACTCACGATTATGGTGTGAGGTTTGTCACATCAGAGGCTTTGTCCGGCTAACGGGAAAATCTGCTGAGGGTTTCTCTGGACACACCCAGATAGGCAGCAATCAGTGATTTTGGGACACGCTGAAATAAAGAAGGATATCGTTTAAGCAATTGCTCATAGCGCTCTTTTGCATTGGAGGTGATCAATGACAGTATGCGTCGTTGCGCTCCAAGAAAACCAAAATTTGATTTTTCGAGGAAGAAACGTTCCATCTTTTGGAGGCCATCGCATAGCTTCCGGTAATTTTCAAAGGTGAGGCCGAGCACTTCAGTGTCTTCCAGACATTCCAGCGAAAGGGTTGCTTCAGTCTGCGTGTAAAAGGCATAATAATCACTTTCCCACCAATCTTCCATTGCAAAGGAAATGATGTGCTCTTTTCCCGAATCGTCTGTATGTACCAGTTTTAAAAGCCCGGACACTACAAAGTAAGAATATTTCACTGCATCACCTTTCTGGATAATAAACTGATGTTTCTTGAACTTTTTGACCGTAAAATGAGCCGATATAAAGGCAAATTCCTCATCACTGAGTAGGATTACTTTTTCTATATGTTCTCTTAATTTGTCCTGCATTAAATACCTTTTATTTTTCTAACAGCTGGCCTAAAACGATTGTCTCTTGCCAAAATACAAACAATAAACTCAATAACAAGCAGTACCATAAGATATCAGTTTGCTTTCGGGGCTTAAGCCAAAACAGAAGTACAAGAAAAACTGGAGTGCCAATGAAGTACATCGAAATCAAAATGAAAATTTGGACAAAAGAAGCAGAATAATGGTCAGGAATAATGCTCCAGATCACAAATTGTAAAAACCAGCTAAAAAATGGCAGCGCAATACAAAGCAAAATTTTGTACCCTATTTTCATATCCTGAGGATCAGGAAGGGATTTTCTGTGGTTTTTTCTCAATAGCAGGATGATTGCGACGAAGATCGCAAATAGGAAAGCAAGCTGAAAGCCCTTAAACATGCTGGTTTCCTCTCTGGTACTTACACTTTTTGAAGAGCTCAACTTTGAAGCGGTAAACTCCTCAATACGGATGGTTTCGCCTTTATCGAACGTCTTTTTTGTGCTGGTATTTTCGTTTGGATGATTAAAGATCCATACAGAATCTTCTATCCCGTTTTTAAACTTGCCCTCAATCAGGATCTGATCCTGATTTTTTCTTAAGAATTTTCCATGTAACCGGCTTCCCCTGAATATTAAGTAATCCTGGTAATCGTTTGTTTTAATGGTTAGTTGGTTGATCTGTGTGGAGGGAAGTACTTTATACTGATCCGACAATTCGTATAAGACCTCTTGATCAAGACCTTTTAAAATCTGGTTCTTGTGATAGTCATCATATTTTACTTCTTCTCCAACTAAGAGGCTTTCCTCTACCTGAACGGCAAGCAGGTTCGGGAAATTGTAGACCTTAAAACCACGGTTTACTAAATTGCTGTCGGTCAATGGTGTTGTTGCCTGAAACAATACATATTGTGGTTGTTCAAAATGCAGGTGGTGTCTCTGCTGAGATGTCGCACAAAACGAGAAAAAAGTAAGCAGCCCGGCCAAATATGGATTGAAGAAGGTTCTTTTTTGAGGGATGGATTGAAAATACCAGCTCAATGGCAAGACGATAAGTGCGAACAGGTCTGTCAGGTCTATTGTCCTTTGAACAGGAAACACATACCTGCTAAACAATTCAATGAATGGGGTAGAATAACTGCTTTTCCAGTAAATGAAAAATACAGCAGTGAAGAAATATATAAAGTTTTTTTTACCAGGAAATAAGACTGCCCAGAATATGGGGAAGATAAACAGGCCACAGAAGTCTGAGAGTTTTCCCGTAAATGCGTTATGAAAAGCTGCCTTGAAGTAAAAGTCGTTGAGCAGCAACAGCATTAAACTGAGAAGAAATGGAAGCGTGGTTAACGGTTTGAGCTTAACTGACATGACGCTGTTGATTTTGTCATTAATGCCCGAAAATGATTTTAGTAACCCTGTTCTCCTGAATTTGATAGAAGGACAAGGCCGTGTTCAATTCGGTTTTCGATTTGACACGGCCTGTCTTTTACTGATCATCATGACCAGTAACCCCGGCAAACAAGGGGTATGCCTTAATGTTTTAAAATCCATGAAAAGATGAGCGGAGCAACAATTGTCGCATCCGACTCAATGACATAGCTGGGAGTATCTACATCAAGTTTTCCCCAGGTTATTTTCTCATTCGGAATGCATCCTGAATAAGAACCATAGGACGTAGTGGAGTCGGTAATCTGACAATAGTATCTCCAGCGCTGTATATTGTCCATTTCCAGATCCTGCTGTAGCATAGGGGCCACACACATGGCAAAATCACCTGCAATACCACCTCCGATCTGGAAAAATCCTATCCCCTCATTTACTGCGTTTTTAGCATACCAGTCTGCCAGCCAAACCATATATTCTATTCCGCTTTTTGTAGTGGAAGCCCTCATCTCTCCTTTTATCACATAGGAGGCAAAGATGTTCCCCATGGTGGAGTCTTCCCAGCCTGGTACAACGATGGGAATTCCTTTTTGTGCGGCTGCAAGCATCCATGAATTGGCCGGATCTATTTCGTAATACTGTTCCAATACACCACTCAGCAGGAGTTGATACATGTATTCGTGTGGGAAATAGCGCTCGCCTTTGGCATCCGCATCTTTCCAGATCTTCTCGATATGTCCCTGTATCCTTCTGAAAGCTTCTTCTTCAGGAATACAGGTATCCGTTACCCTGTTGTATTTATTATTTAGTAACTCCAGTTCGTCCTGTGGGCTAAGGTCCCGGTATTGCGGGATTCTTTTGTAATGGGAATGGGCTACAAGATTCATAATGTCTTCTTCCAGATTGGCTCCGGTACAGCTGATGATGGCAACTTTATCCTGGCGGATCATTTCTGCCAGTGAAATCCCGAGTTCGGCAGTGCTCATTGCTCCGGCCAGGGAAATGAGCATTTTTCCGCCTTTTGTAAGATGGGCTTCGTAACCTTTTGCAGCGTCTACAATCGTTGCTGCATTGAAATGGAGGTAGTTTTTCTCCATGAATTGTGAAATAGGGCCTCTTTCAGGTTCCATAATTGTAATTGTTTTTATAAAATTTAAGGGTTGAAAATCAACATGATAAATAATGCAAATAGAGTCATGTGCATGATTCCTGAGACAGGAGTTGTCCTTTTTCCGAGGAAAGTGAGCGCGCTCAGGCCAACTGTGATCAGGAACAGAACCGTTTCGGTAGGAGATATCCCAAAAATCACGGTTTTGCCTGTAATCAAGCCTATGATCAGTACTGCAGGAACCGTCAGACCAACCGTGCATACGAAAGCCCCATGACAAAGGTTGATTGCCCTCTGAGTTTCGTTATTCAGGGCTGCTTTTACTGCGGTAATGGATTCGGGAGTAAAGACGATGATGGCGATCAGTACTCCTCCAAGGAAAGGGGGAAGTTCTGCGGCTTTTATTCCATAATCCACAACCGCTGCCATATTGTGAGACAACAATACGATCGGCAGGATCATCGCAATCAATACCATTGAGCGTATCAAAATCTCCTGGTTATTGCGCGGAGCAGTTTCCTTCCGGCTTTCTTTTGTGGAGAAGAAATGGATTTCCATCGCTCCTTTCTGTGGCTGCAGGTAAAGGTGTCTGTAGCTGCTCATCTGAAAGATCAGGAATACTCCATAAATGACCACCACTAAAGCCGATATAAAGATGGCTTGTCCGGTACTGAAAGTACCGCTTCCCATTCCGATAATTGTGTTTGGCAAAATCAGGGACATGCCGCCCAATAGCACAATCATTGAGATATAGGTAAGCGTTCCCTGAGCATTGTATTCCTGTTCACCATGCTTTAAGCTGCCCAGCAATATACACAAGCCAACCACGAGATTCATGATGATCATCATCACAGAAAAAATGGAATCCTTTCCAATAGTTGGGAACTCTCCGGGACCGAGCATCACTGCGGCGATAAGTATCACTTCAATAGCCAGAATGGAGAGGGTGAGGATCAGTGTGCCATAAGGTTCACCTAATTTTATCGCCAGTTCATCTGCTTCCTTAACTACGCCAAATGATGCCGTAACGATGGTTCCCAATAAGGCAATAAAGACGAAAACAGCAGCCGTAGTGGAGCTGTTTTCGTTAAAAAACGAATCTCCAAAAAAATAGAATATCGCTACCACCAGCCATATGATGGCTAAACGTATCCTTGTAGAAGTTGGAAAAACCGGGGTTAATCCCCTGGATTGATTTACAGACATAATTTTGCACCATCATTATTTTATAATAGATGATGATGCAAAATTATACCTTGAAAGACGGAACAAATTTATCCTATGATAAATAATGGAGGTGGTTATTTATTTTTCCTTACGGATCCGGCTCAGGCTTACCTGTGTGATTCCAAGGTAGGAGGCTATAAATTTCAGGGGCACTCTTTGCAAAAGGCTGGGCCTTGTACAAATCAGCTCATCATAGCGTTGTTTGGCCGATTGCAATTCTCTTGAGATCAGTCTTTTTTCGATCTTTACCAGTTCTTTTTCTGCCAGCTTCCTGCCCCAGTTAGAGATGTGGATGTCTGTTTTAAAGAGTTCCTGAAGATCCCTGATGTGGACCTCATAGAAGTCACAGTTTTCCAGTAGCTCCACATGCTCATAGCCTTTGTTGTTTTCGACATAACTTTGCATGGAGAGTACGGTTTCTCCTTCCTCACCGAACCAGAATGTGATGTCATTTTCTCCTGGGGTTGCAAAAGCCCTTACCACTCCTTTTTTGATGAAAAAGGTCTTTTTTTCTATTTTTCCGGCTCTTAATATGATATGTCCCTTCGGATAGCTCACTTCATTGATGTATTCGCACATCTTCGTGATCGATTCCGGAGGAAGCGGATAAATTTCAGTTAATATCTGGCTGATTTCCATATAAGGATTAAAAGTAATTTAAAAGGGTGTAGCTGTTGGTATGACTAAAAACTTTTAAAGTTAGTCCCATTTTTCAGAATCCGGCAAAATTAAAATACTGCAGTCAATAAGTTTAGTATATTTTAATGAAACGATCCGTTATATTTGCCGCTAATTTATATTTGTTTCTTAGTGAGCTGTTTTAGTAAAATAAATATATAAATGCTATAGTGAGCATTAAAACTGATTGAACCGTTTTACTTATTTATTGAAATCAAGCGCAAACAAAAAAACCGAATCTTATTAAACTATGTCATCAACATCGATTACCGATAAACCTCAAAATCGCATACTGGCCTTTATTCTGGATAAAAGAGTGGTGTTTGGATTGTATATGCTCATTGCAATCGTTTCAGCTGTGAAACAATATTTACACGGTAGCTATAACAACTATAAGATTTTTAAGTATGTCTTTTGGCATAGTTTAGAAGAGGTTAACCTTTACCTGCAATATCCCGCACAATACTTCGACAGCAATCATTATGGTCCGTTCTTTTCCTTGCTGATTGCCCCATTTGCCATATTGCCGGATAGTATTGGGGCTGTATTGTGGAATGTTTGTAATGCGTTGATCTTATATTGGGGGATATATAATCTTCCCATTAAACTCAAACAGCAATCATGGGTGGCAATTATTTGTTTACATGAGGTACTGACTTCATTATTGAGTTTTCAATTCAATGTTGGCCTTACCGGATTGATCCTGCTTTCATTTTCTTATATCTTCAGGCAACAGGAGGTTAAAGCGGTGGTCATGATTGTCGTCGGGTTTTTAGTAAAATTATATGGAATCGTTGGATTGGCTTTTTTCTTCTTTTCTCAAAAGAAAACAAAGTTTGTCATCAGCGGATTGGTTTTACTGCCTTTACTGGCCTTTCTGCCCGCAATTCTTTCTGATCTTGGTTTTGTCTCTACTTCTTATGGAGATTGGAGAGACTCACTTGTTCATAAAAATTCATTGAATGCCTCATTAGTTTCTATGCAGGACATTTCCCTGATGGGGATGGTGAGACGGATTTCAGGTGATGCTTCTATTCCAAATATGCCTTTTCTATTAGGTGGACTGGTTTTGTTTGCGCTGCCTTATCTCCGTGTTAGTCAATATAAAAGCAAGGATTTTCAACTGATGCTATTGAGTTCTGTATTGATTTTTACGGTGATCTTCAGCAGTGGTTCTGAGTCTCCGACTTATATTATTGCAATGCTTGGAGTGGCGATTTGGTTTATAATTCAACCCGATCCAAAGAAATGGTGGATCATTGCCTTATTCGTTTTTGCGGTGCTTCTAACCAGTTTTTCTCCTTCGGATTTATTTCCAAGATTTATTAGAAAAACCTATATTATTCCTTATTCCTTAAAAGCATTACCTTGTGTATTGGTTTGGTTCGCTATTGTATACCAAATGCTTACTGTAGATTTCAGAAAACCGATTCCGGCGCATGACTAATCAAAAGTTGATATCTATTGTTATTCCTGCTTATAATGAAGCAGAGAATATCCCTGTAATTGCTGCAGGTATAAAAGCTGTCTTTGAGGGCTTATCTGGCTATTTATTTGAGATTATTTTTGTGGCCGACGGCTGTACTGATCGTTCAATGGCGGTATTAGAAATGATGGCACAACACAGTGATCATATTTTTTACGTTGAATTTTCCCGAAATTTTGGGCATCAGCTGGCGGTTAAGGCCGGAATGGACCATGCACGTGGAGCAGGCGTGATCTGTATGGATGGTGATATGCAGCATCCTCCGGAGCTGATTCCGCAACTCATCGAAAAGTGGGAGGAAGGATATGAAGTGGTATATACGATAAGAAAAGAGGATAAAAGGTTGCCCTTCAAAAAGCGGTTCACTTCCAGGGTATTTTATCAGGTATTGAACAGGTTGGCTTCTGTTGAATTAGAGCAGGGGGCTTCAGACTTCAGGCTGCTGGACCGGAAAGTGGTGGATGTGTTTAAGGAATTTCATGAAAATGAACCTTTTTTAAGAGGATTGGTAAAATGGATCGGCTTTAAACAATACGCGGTTACTTATGAACCCGCAGCACGATTTTCAGGACATTCCAAATATTCTTTTAAAAAAATGATCCGTTTAGCCTTGCAGGGAGTGACTTCCTTCTCGATTAAACCACTTTATAATGTCGTTTATTTAGGTTTTGCATTTTCCGGGATATCCGTGTTATATTTGCCCTATGTGCTCTATGCCTTTTACATTGGACACGAGGTGTCTGGCTGGGCTTCCCTGATCATGACCATCGCGTTTTTTGGTGGGCTGCAGCTGATCATCCTTGGTATTATAGGAATCTACATTGGAAAGATGTTTATGCAGGTTAAATTAAGGCCTAATTACATCGTCCGGTCAACGAATATAAAAATATAAAGAAAAACACGTGATACTACTTAGTTTCGATATTGAAGAGTTTGATATGCCCTTTGAATATCAAAAAGAGATCTCCTTTCAGGACCAGATGGATATATCAATTGCAGGGACAGAGGCGATATTGGATATATTGGAGCGTCATGGTGTAAAGGCAACTTTTTTCAGCACCGTAGTTTTTGCACAACATGCCTTGCCTACGATCCAGCGTTTACTGGCAGCAGGGCATGAACTGGCTTCTCATGGTTATTATCATTCTGACTTTAAGACGGAGCATCTCCGTTCTTCAAGAATTGAATTGGAAAAGATCATTCAGGCCCCGGTTCTTGGCTACAGGATGGCAAGGATGCAACCTACAGACGATCTGGAGATACAAAAGGCCGGATACCTGTACAATAGTTCCGTTAATCCAACCTGGTTGCCCGGTCGTTATAACAACCTGCATATCTCCAGAACCTATTTTAAGACAGATCAGGTCTTGCAAATCCCGGCTTCAGTAACGCCTTTAGTACGGTTCCCATTGTTCTGGTTATCTTTTCATAATCTTCCTTTATGGTTGTATGTGGCGCTGGCACGCTGGACAACAAAAGTAGACGGCTACCTGAATGTTTATTTCCATCCATGGGAATTTACAGATCTGGACGACAAAGAGCGATTTGGTTTTCCAGGCTATGTAAGGAAAAACACTGGTTCAAAAATGATCGGCAGGATGGACCAGTTTATCCATAAATTAAAACAGAAAAAAGCTGAATTTGTGACATTCTCTTCGTTTGTAAAGGCGGTATCCAAACCACAATAAGGGAGATGAAAATGCCGAAAAATCTTTTCTCCATTTTCAAAATCCTGATCAAGCTCCTGCTTACCGCTGGTGCTTTATATTGGGTGTTTTCGAATGTGGATACTAAAGCGCTGGGTGCTACACTTGCACAAGCTGACCCGATTATGCTGTTCGGATCTTTTATTGCGTTCTTCTTTTCGCAATTGTTTGCTTCCTCACGTGTCAGGACTTTCTTTGAATGTATTGGAATAGAACTTTCCGAATGGCTGAATTATAAATTGTATCTGCTGGGCATGTTTTACAATATGTTTCTTCCGGGAGGTATAGGTGGTGATGGATATAAGATCTTCCTGCTGCGGAAAGACTATGGCGTAGAAACCCGTAAGTTGGTCATGGCCGTTTTCATGGATAAGCTGAGTGGTTTGTGGGCGCTTACAATATTGCTGTTGGTCTTATTGTCTAATGTGTCAGGATTACCGGTACCGGCTTATTGGGCCTGGTTACTGATTGGCGCAGGAACTGCGGGATATTATTTAATGCTGAGGTTATGGTTTAAGCAATATAGCGGCTCTTTTGTGAAGATACATCTGAAAGCATTGGGTGGACAGACCTGTCAGTTGCTGTGCGCCTTGTTTATCCTTTATACTTTACGGGTGGAGGGAGCTTTGCTTCCCTATTTGTTGCTTTTTATGGCTTCGTCTTTATTGGCTTTGTTTCCTTTAACAATAGGAGGGCTGGGGGCGAGGGAACTGGTGTTTATGTATGGAGCTAAATATTTTGTACTTGACCCCCAGATCGCGATCACGATCAGTTTACTTTTCTATAGCATATCCGCATTGTCATCATTACCGGGTGCATATTTTGTTTTTCATACAAAAACACTGAGTAAGGATTATGTAGGTTAAGACCTTTTGGAGCATCAAAAAAATAGCGGGTATTCTGGTATTTCTAATAGCTGAATGCGACAGGAAACGCACCATTAAGGGTTGTTTCCTGTCGCATTGAGTTAAATGGGTTCTGACTATTTGAAGTTCATCAATTTCATGAATTTCGCAAAAATGGTATGGTTATCATAAATTCCCATAAAACTTTCAGCTCCGGGGCCAAAAGCAAATACAGGGACCATTACTCCGGTATGGTCGTCAGTAGAAAACTTACCACTGATTTCGCCTGTTTTCAGATTGCCATCGGTAATCGTTAATCCACCGGTTTCATGATCAGCGGTAACCACCACCAGGGTTTGGCCGTCTTTTTCTGCAAAATCAAGTGCTGCACCTATGGCCTGATCAAAGTCGATCAGTTCTTCGGTTACATAAGGCAGATCATTGGCATGTCCGCCATCATCAATCTTGGAGCCTTCGACCATCAGAAAAAAACCTTTAGAATTCTGTTTCAATATCGAAATGGCCGTTTTCTCTGTTTGTAACAGCTGATTTTTTCGCTGGGCTACCCGATCTTCCTTTACTAATCCGATCAGTTTACCGCTTTTGACCTGAACAATATCTGTGGTCGTAGATTTAAACTGGTATCCTTTTTTCTCCAGTTCGCTGATGAGGTTACGCCCGTCTTTTCTGTTGTTAAAGCGACTGGTCCCGGCACCGATGAGTACATCTAAATCTGACTGGACGTATGCTGCTGCAATCTCTTCAGAAAGGTCGCGGGAAGGCTGGTGCGCTGCGAAGGTTGCCGGGGTAGCATCGGTAACATCTGTAGTGACTACAATCCCGGTTGACAGCCCGTTTTTCTTTGCAATTTCCATGATGGTTGGCTTAGGTCTTTTCAGCGTATCTACTCCAATTGCACCATTGTAGGTCTTTTCGCCGATGGAAAAAGCAGTAGCTCCTGCCGCAGATTCGGTGATGTAATCACTGGCAGAATTGGTTTTAGAAAAACCGATACATTTAAAGCGTTCCAGGTTCAGTTTGCCTTTGTTGGCCGTAAGTCCGGCATAGATTTGCGTGGTACCCATACCATCCCCGATCATAAATATAATGTTCCTGATCTTTTTTGCCGAAGCAGGTTGATCTTGTGCATAACCGGAGATGCTGAAAAAGCATAGTGCAAGGACGAAGTATCTTTTCATATGACTAAAATAATATTAATATCCGGGATTTTGCTTAAGCACCCCGCGACTTAAATTAATCTGAGATTGTGGGACCGGAAACAATTCGTTGATGGTTGCTTTAAATTCCCGGCCTTTCTGATCGTTATATTTTTTAGCATAATCGCCAAGTACTTTTGCAGCTCTGTTGGTTCTGATCAGGTCAAAGAAACGAAATACCTCAGTTGCATATTCTACACGTTGTTCTTTCCAGATGGCTTCGCGAAGGAGTGTTTTATCCAGGGTGGTTACATCTGGTAAAATCTGTTCATTTCCTTCCCTTGCCCGTTTTCTGATTTCATTTAAAGTTTTCAAAGCTTCAGCAGCATGTCCATTTTCGTTTGCTGCTTCTGCATACCAAAGGAGGACATGTCCGAGACGGAATACATTCTGATCTTTACCTGAACTTTTTGGCTGATCCGGCATCTCATTTTTCAGGATCAGGTATTTTGTACACAGGTAGCCGGTAGGGCTTGTTCCTACATCGGCAATGGTGCCATCCGGTAAAACATCACCCGTTTTATAGACGGTTGCTTTTTTACGGGGATCCATAGGCTCAAAAGCATCCACCAGATCCTGGGTAGGGGCGTCATATCCCCAGCCATAAGAAAGCGGGCCTCTTGTTCTGCCATCTCCATCACCTGAACCTTCCTCATCATAGAAACGGGCATCATACTGGAAATTGATTTCAAAAATGCTTTCAGGGCCATATTCTCCGTCAATGGTGAAAAGGTGGTAGTAAACCGGATCCAGGCTGTATTTTCTGCTGTCAATGATTTTTTTTGTCCAGGTTTCTGTCTCTGTAAATTTTCCCTGCATGAGGTAAACCCTTGCCAATAATGCCTGAGCGGCACCCTTAGTCGCACGGCCATAATCTGCTTTATCCTGGGCATCTCTGCTGGGCAGGTTTGGTTCAGCTTCCAGTAAATCTTTTTCAATCTGATTGTAGATCTCCTGTTTTGAATTCCTTGGAATGTTATAGTCGCTGAGTTTTTCCTGAAGCATCAGCGGGACACCTCCAAAGATCTGTACGAGATTGAAATAGTAATATGCACGCAGAAATTTGCCTTCTGCCACATAAGTGTTTTTTGTGGTTTCATCCATACCTTGTACGAAAGGTGACTTTTCGACAACCAGATTGCTGGCATGAATGCCCTGATATAAAGTAGACCAGGCATTTTCAAAAAAAGGATTGGTAGAATTTGCTACGAAATACTCTACCTGGATCATATCCGGGTTGTCTCCACCGTTTGCACGGGTATCATCCGAACAGACATCTCCAAATACCCATCTGACATAACCCGGGTAATTGGTCCTATAGTTAGACTGTAAGGTTTTATAGGCAGCAATCAGACCCTGTCGGGCAGTAGCGGGAGTGGTAAAGAACGTAGCCGTTGTTTGTTTGCCCTGAGGATTGATTTCAAGCAACTTTTTACATCCGCAAAAAGTTAGAACAAACAGAAGGAGAAAAGTGGTAAGAAGGTGTTTCATCTCTTTATAATTTGATAGGTTAATTTTAAAAACTGACATTCAGACCTGCAGAAAAGGTACGTGGTCTTGGGTAGTACGCCCGGTCTATTCCTACATCAAGCGGATCTCCGTCATTGCCATCGCGCATGCCAACTTCAGGATCATATCCGTCGTATTTTGTAAAGGTGAGCAGGTTTTCGGCACCTAAGTAAAAGCGCAGCCTGCTCATGCCCAGTTTTTCCAATTTTGATTTGGGAAGGGAATAACCGATCTGCAAACTGTTAAGGCGTAGAAATGCGCCACTTTGAATCCAGCGGTTTGAAGGACGCATGTTGTTGTTGGGATCCAGGATGTTTACTCTGGGCTCTTTATTCCCCGAGCCCTCGCCGGTCCAGGACTGGAGTTTGTCCGGAGCATAGTAATTGGAGATACCCGATGAATTGGAACTGTGTTTCCAGGCGCTGTAAATTTGATTTCCTCCACGTCCGTTGATGCCAATGGCCAGGTCTATGTTTTTATAGAAGAGGTTTGCAGAAAAACCATAGGTGTATTTTGCCCATGGGCTTCCAATATAGGTCTGGTCTTTGTCATCAATCACTCCATCACCATTCAGGTCTTTAAAGCGGATGTCGCCAGGTGCAGCACCCGTTTGTTTTGCAGCCTGATTGATCTGCTGCTGGTTCTGGAAAATACCATCCGTCATATAGCCATAAAATGAACCGATCGGGTGGCCTACAGCTGTTTTGCTGACATCTACTCCGCTGCTGATTTCTCCTGCATAGAATGCGGCGCCATCATTGGTCAGGCTGGTCACCTCATTATGATTTAGGGCTAAATTGGCCGATAATTCATAGCTGAAATCATGATTTTTATTACTGCGGTAGCCTAAGGTAAACTCAAAGCCTTTGTTCAGTACATTTCCTCCATTTACAAAAGGAGCTTCCCGAACGCCTACAGAAGCGAGGATAGGCAATTGGATCAATATTCCTGTAGTCAACCGGTGATAGTAATCTGCGGTAAAGGTAATGCGGTTATCAAATAAGGAGGCATCAATACCAAAGTCTGTTTCCTTTGTGCTTTCCCATTTCAGGTCGTTGTTTCCGATACTGGATGGAGTGGCACCCAGGTAGATGATTTGTCCGTTTCCTGCACCAAAAGGATAGGGGATGTTCACTTTTAAGGTAGAAACAGTGGCGCTGGTAGATAGCGAACCTGCATTTCCGAGTGCTCCCCAGCCGCCACGCAGTTTGAGGTCGTTCAGAAAACTCAGGTTTTTTAAGAAAGGTTCATTGGATAAACGCCATCCCAGGGAAAAGGAAGGGAAAGTTCCAAAGCGGTTATTTGCACCAAACTTTGAAGAACCATCCCGGCGCAGATTCAGGGTAGCCAGGTAAGTGTTTTTGAATCCATAGTTGATACGGCCATAATAAGATACCATACCCCATTCATCACCTCCGCCACCAACAGACATCCCGGCAGAGGCAAGGTCAAGGTATTGAAGGGAAGGATTAAGCGCAGCATCCGCCGGTAAATTCTGTCCGTAGGCACTAATAAAGGATTCGTTGGAATGCTGACCAGTGAAACCAAGTAAACCTTCGATGCGGTGCTCACCGAAAGTACGGTTATAATTCAGGGTGTTTTCCCAGGCCCATTGGGTATGATTTGAGGCGGTTTCTTCCAGACTGCTTACATCTTCTTTCTGGGAGTTGCTGACGAAATAAACAGGGGTATAAGAACGTGAACGTCCATTGCCCACGGTAATGTTAAACTGGGATTTGAAATTCAGGCCTTTAAAAAGATCGGCCTGTCCATACACCGAACCGGCCAGTTGCCAGTCTTTTGCCAGGTGTTGTATGTTTTCTACTGCGGCTACAGGGTTGTAGGTATTGGCAAATGGGGATACGCCATAGCTTCCATCGGCATTTTTTACAGGAACAGTAGGTGACATTTGCAGTGCCGTGCTGATGATCCCCCTGGAATCGCTGTTGTAGTCTGAAACGCTGTTTTGAGTGGTATAGGCATAGTTAAAGTTCTCGCCAAACTTCAGCCATTTTTTCATTTGATGGGCAGAATTGAGAGAAAAGCTCAGTTTGCTGTAAGCTGTCCCGATCAGTGTTCCCTCCTGCTTTAAATAACTTCCGCTTAGGCGGTAAACATCTTCCCCTTTTCCACCAGATAAGGCAAGGCCATATCTGGTTATTGGCGCGCTGCGGAAAATGGCATCCTGCCAATCTGTTCCTTTCCTATAGCTTAAGGGATCTTTGAACGCCGGTTTTTGTCCGCCTGCTACCAATGCCTGATTGTAATATTGAGCATAGGTAGTGGCATCGGTCATTTCCAGTTTTTTATAAAGGGTTTGTACCCCTGTAAACACATTAAAATCGGTTTTCATTGCTCCGCTGTTTCCTTTCTTTGTGGTGACGAGCACCACACCGTTTGCCCCTCTGGAGCCATAGATTGCTGCTGCTGAGGCACTTTTCAGGATTTCTACGGATTTGATGTCCTGTGGGTCCAGGTTGTTGATGTTACTGAAAGGGTTGCCGTCTACCACATAAAGAGGGTCGCTGTTGTTGATCGTTCCAATCCCACGGACACGGATCATCATTCCTGCTCCCGGAGTTCCCGAATTATTGGAAACACTCAGACCGGCTACTTTGCCGGTCAGGGCCTGATCCAGGCTACCTATAGACCTGTTCTCAATCTGCTCGCCAGAGATAGAACCTACGGAGCCGGTGATGTCCCTCTTAGCCTGACTGCCATAGCCAACCACAACGATTTCGTTCAGTTGCTCGTTATTTCCTTCTAGTCTGACCAGAATGGAATTGGTTTCTTCGGATTTAACTACAAAGTTGCTTTCGGTATACTTTTTAAAACCTACTGAGGAGAAGGTAATGTCGTAACTGGCACCTGTTTTCAATCCGCTCAGCTGGAATTTTCCCTTGTCGTTGGTGATGGTGTTCCAGGTTTTCTGTACCCCATTTGTACTGGCTATTACAGTGACACCGGGAAGAATTTGTCCTTTGATATCGGTCACGAGCCCATTCAGGTGTCCATCGTTTTGTTGTGCCCTGATCGTTACTGTTGTGAAGAGCAGTAAACTGATCAGGAGTAGCTTAGTCATAAAAAATTGTGTCGGTTTCATTTTTACGCATTTGTTTGTTTAAAAATCTGGGCCATAACTTTCCATTACCTCAGGCGTTGTGGTGTACAGGTATGGTGGTTTGGCGAATTAATTTCCTGGTTTTCTGATGGTGATTTTGTTGTTTTGTTCTGTAAATTCCAGTCCGTTCATCGTACATAGGATATTCAGGATATCTTTCAGTTCGTCAGTAGGAAGTACTTTTCCTGTGAAAGAAAGCCCTTTCATGTCATCCTGATTAAACGAGATGTGGGTGTGGTAGTGCTTTTCTAAACCACTCAGGACTACTGACAGTTGTTCCTGTTTAAATTCAAGATTTGAAAGCGAAAGTTTTACCGGTGACTCAAGGTTTGCTGATGCTTGTTTTTTGCTGAGGGTCAACTGGCCATCTCTGTGGTTAACCTGTAACTGATCTCCCGGTTTAAGGTAAGTGTCTTTCATTTTGAATTTTCCATGTTCATCAGCATGTACGACCACCCGGCCTTCAATCAGTTTTACTGTCACATAGTTTTTTCTAAGGGTACTCATGTTAAAATGCGTTCCTAACGCGGTAGTTACAATCTGACCTGCATAGACAGAGAATGGGCGGGATGCATTTTTGGCGACTTTGAAATCTGCTTTTCCATGGAGTTGGATTTTCCTGGTTTTGAGTCCATAGTCGGCAGCATGATACAGCCTACTATTTGGTGAAAGCAGAACGATGGAACCATCTGGAAGGACAATCCGGATGTCCTTTTGCTGGTGGTTCGCATAATTCTTTCCTTCTACCTGTTTGCGGATGCTCAGCGTAGTTTTTGGTTCAGGCTGCGCTTCCTGATGGCGATAAATGACAAAGAAAGCTGCAAAGGCGATCAATAAGAAACAGGCTGCCCATTTTAACAGCGGACGAATGCTGAATTTAATGGCCTGGTTTTCTTTAGGACTGATCTTGAGTTGAAGCGTCTTTAAAATTCTCAGCGAAGATAGAGGGTCGATCTTTTGGGAGATGATTCCTGAAGCCAGCATTTCCTCATAATCAGCTTTTAACTGTTGCTGAAGAGCTGGCTCATTTTCTGAAAGTGATTGATTCAGGTCATTGAGGCCTTGCTGATCCAGTTCAGCTTTCCAAAATTTTTCTATGTTATCCTTTATATCTGCCATCTGATATAAATACGCGGGATCTTTGTTTTGGGGGTGCGGGGAGGTGTTATGAAATTATTAATAAAGTGTTAAAATTATGGCGAGGCCGATGGCCTGGTTTAAATGAGTTTTTGTGAGCACATATTCCCTGATGAATCTTTTTGAATGTTTCAGGTAATCTTTGACTGATGCGGTAGAGAGGCCGAGGATTTTTGCTACTTCTTCCTGTGATTTTCCTTCAAAATGGCAAAGCCTGAATACTTTTTGACGTTGAGGAGGCAATGCAACTACTGCTTCTTCCAGAATTTGTAGCTGAGATTCATAAACGGCTTCATTCAGAAAGATTTCTTCGGAAATGTCGTCATAAGCGTCGTAGTTTTCTACATATTCGACCGCTTCTTTGACTTTTTTTCTAAGGATGCTCAGCGATTTGTTGTAACTCACAATAAACAACCAGCCGCTTACAGACTTCTGTATATCGATTTTCATCCTGTTTTCCCAAAGGGAGAAAAAAACATCCTGCAAAATATCTTCTGCAATGGGTGCAGATTTTATAAGTTTGAAGATATTGGCATAGATGAGCTGATGATATTGTTCATAGATGCGGTCAAAAACCAGGGTATCTTCTTGAATGTCACCGATAAATAAACTGCTCATAAAAATCATCTATGTTTAGAACCCTGGTACCAATTCTCATTTGCGGCCAAATGTAGGGTCTTCGTATTAAGAAGAAGTTAAGTTCTGAGCTTATTATCCGGAATATAAAACTTAGGTGGTTCTTTTTAAAATAATAGATTAATTGCATCTTTAGGCAAATTCAAAGCGTAATGTTGAAATTTTTCCCATAGGTATTAATATAAAGGAAATTTTGGCAGATATACATTGATGGATGGAGATCTGAAGGCTTGAATTGATGGTTAAATTGTAAATCTTATTCATAAAAAAGGATATAGGGAAAAGGCATGAAAAAGCACCTTAAATATATTGATGGCAGCTCTGATAAATTCTGGCAAATAGAGGTAACGGATGCTGCATATACAGTGGTATATGGAAGAAACGGAACCAGTGGAACTTCGCAGACAAAATCATTTGGCAGTAATGAAGAATGCCTGAAAGCAGCGGAAAAACTATTGAATGAGAAGGTAAAGAAAGGATATTCTGAGGATGGAGAAGTGGTGGTTAGCCATACTGCGTCTAAAACTGCTAAAAGTTCTGGTGCGGGTATAGAACTGATACTTAAAGCATACGATGCTGTTGTGCTGTCAAAGGATCTGAGTGCATTGTTGCCTTTTTTAAAGGACAATGCCAAAGGAAACCTGGAAGCTTTAAAAAAGCACATCAGGAAAGCCAAAAAATATTGGATGGATTACATAGACCTCAGCAATGAACCTCAATTTAGAAAAGACAATTCGGCATGGGGAATAAGAGCGGAGGAGCGGCAATCTGACATCATTACCCTGAGTACGATTGCATTGTTCAACAAAACAGAAATCAACTCCTCGGATGAAGCGTTTGAAATGCTGAAAAGAATTGACGAACCTCTGGTGTTGGAGATATTAACCTGGGCAAAACCGGAATGGCTGACCAGCTTTTTGCTGGAAAGGTCTAAAAGAGATACCTGGAGAAGATATAACTATCAGCAATTACGCTTTTTAGAAGATCAATCCTTAGTCAGTTATGAACCGGAACTTTTCGCTTTAAGTCTTGCTTCTTTTAATGAATGGTTAACAAAAATTAAAACCAGAACCTATATCAATTATGTAATCAACGACAAGGTTGCTTACGAAAGGGATGTGCCGGAATTGTTCAATTATGAAACTGAACTTCATCAAGGATATTTCAGGGACAATGATAAGGAGGCCTATGATGCCCATAAGACCTGGGAAATTATTTACAGTTCTTTATTAACAGAAGGTAAATTAAAACGAAGTCATTTTATAGAACAGGGGATTTTAATCCAGACTAAAGAATGGAACAATGCCCTCAAATCTTTTTACCGCAAAAGGATCACCGAGATGAATCCTGTTGCGGAAGAGTTGCTGCCTTTACAGGAAAATCTTTTCGCAGGTTTACAATATGCTTATGCGCCTGTAGTCAACTTTGCCATGGAGTTGATTAAGAAGATTTACGAAGATCAGCAATTCAGTGTCCGTTCTTTTCTGGACTGGCTGGAGCCGGTGATGATGGCAACTGAGAATAAAACGGCGATTAAAGCTGCTTTTCCGATTTTAGAAAAATTGAATAAAGCCTATCCTGAACTCAATAAAAGGATCAGTGGTTTATTGGCTGATGTTTATGTGGTGCCGGATCTGAACTTACAGGAAAGGGCAACTAAGCTGCTCCTGAAAATTGCTGATGAAAAAGATCCTGAACTGAGTGAAAAGTTATCGTCCTATGTGAGTTTGATGCAAGGTAATATCAAAACCAGTTTGAATTCATTTCTAACTGAGGAGGTGTTAATCGCAGAGCCAGAGGAGGGGGAAACCTATCAGTACGAGCCCAAAAAAGAAAAAGTGCTGCTGGAAGAAATTGAACTACCGAAGGACTGGAATGACATCGTATTTTTGTTTGGGAAATTCATTGCTTCTGATGAAGTGGCGGATGGGGAAATATTGCTAAATACCTTTATTACCCAAAGACATTTATTTCCTGAGGACTATACTACACAGCTTCAGCCTTACGGGAAACAGATGGAAAAGAAATACTTTGAAGCAGTGTCTAAATCTGCAGTCAGTATTTTTCTGCAAATGAAGATCGAGGATTATAATTCCGATTATAAAGTCGTGAATGCTTATCAAAAAATCAAAACACTATTGCTCATTAATCCCTTTCTGGGTGCTGTGCAGAAAAAGATAAGTAACCAATCTTCCTTGCCCATGCTCTCCTTTCCCAGCCATCTTCCCCATTGGGTAGCGCCTAAGGTTTTACTGGAAAGACTGATCGCTTATAAAAAAGCGGGAGAGGAAATCGATAAGCTGGACCTGAGTATTGCCATCAGCAGAATGCCAAGAGAAAATACTGAAGCTGCTATTCCTTTGCTGGGGCAATTGGAGGGGGAGCTGAAAGACCTGATGGCATTTTGTTTGGGAGAAAGCAAAGCGCTTACCTTTAAGAAGCCCTCCCTGTTGGGTAAATTGCTGCCAAAGACAAATGAAGATCATATCAAAGCTGTTTGGGCAGTGGCAGCCAGAACTTATTATCCTGATGCCACCTTTCCGGAGTTTGAAGAAACCTACCTTAAGGACATTCCATTTGTAGTTGCTCCATTTAGTGCGACCTATACCTTTGAGGAGCGCTGGAATGAATTTACAAATTATCAAACTAACCAAAAAGAGCGTTCTGCATCCTGGTACGAACTGAATTTCCATATTCCCGGATATAAGAATATGCCTGATTATTTTTTATATGGCTTAGACCTGTTTGGCCGGAAACACGAATGGAGATACATGATGAATATTGAAGGTAATGTGTATTACTGGCAGAGTCTGATGCCACAAAATCCGGATGCATTGGCCTATTTTCTATTGCGTTCATCCTGTATAACTGCCAGTGGTGGCGGAGCGGAGCTGAAAGGCTTTCTAAATGTGGTGAACCGGGAAGAGTTTGCGTTTTCTGATACGACAATGCTGGTCTTTGCCTGCACGTTCTTTCAGGATAAAAAAGACATCCGTCTGATGTCCGGAGAAGTACTGATCAATCTGATTGAGAAACGGAGTATTGACCTGAACTTGTTTGCAGAAAAGCTGGCTTTTCTGGCATCCAATAAATATGGTCCTTTTTTAAGATTGGTGGAATGTCTGGCCATGTTAAAAAATGTTTCTCCGGTACACAATTCTGCTTTTCTACAGTTGCTGGAGAGGTTGTTTACAGGTATGGATATTCAGGAAAAGCTACCGGTTAACTTTAAAAAACTGGTAGAGCATTATGTTGATCTTCTTTACAAAACCAATCAAAAGCCTTCGGCAGTTGTGGCTACAGTATTTGAGCAGCTGAAAGATAACCCAGCATTGAAATCTTTGGTAAAACAAATTTTAAAATAGACAAGAATGACCGATTTACAATATCAATATAGCGGAGTTTCGACTTATACCCAGGTTAAGGGGGTGAACAGCCTTGTTTTAGCGCACCAGACTGAAATTGAAGCAGTGAACAATATCCCCTGTTTTTTCTGGGGTACACTGACTGATCCTTATGTCACTGCAAAATGCTGGAGTACCATTGCCAAGGTGGTTCGTTCCAGTTTCGGACCAATACCGCCAAGTTTGCGGGACCCAATTGTTTCTGCAGGGACAGAAAGGATCCGGTTTGAAGGTTTTTCATCCTGCAATGGGGTGTATGTGAGGCTAGACATGAAACCTGAATCCATAGATGGGGAATTCCTTGCAAACGGAACAACCAATGTCGATTTTAATGAACCCATGTTAAATGCGCTGAACAGCATTCAGAAGAATGAAAAGGTAACATTAGCGGTTGGGCAGCAGGATGTACAGGTCATTACGGCAAAGGCTAAAATAACCGAGAAGAAGGTCACCTTGCCTATGCGCTGGATAAAAGGATTGACAAGCGTACAGTTATACCTGGCTGATATGGACCTGAAGTTTGAACTGAATAAGATTCAGACGATACAGCTTTTTCAAACTTTACCAAAGGGAGCTGTAAAAGGTGATTTCTTTATCACCAAAAGAGCCGGGAAGTTTATGTTCTCTACACTCATGACTACCGATGCGGTACGTATTGGGGGGATACACAGGCTGCGTTTGCTGGATGGGGTTCTGGCCATATCAGAAAAGATTTTCATCTACGAATCTACAGATAAGCAGACTTGTGCAATAGTTTGTGAATTTGGTAAAATGCAACTAATGATGGCTTTTTCTCCGGATGCCTACCGTGGGTTTTCAGGAGAGGGCAAAGCTTTGGAACAAATGACAGAAAATGTTCCGGTAGAATGGGTTTACGGACTGAACAGTCTTTTGAAATCGAATGAGACTTTTGATCCTACTTTATTGTCCATAGAACATGATATTGATTTTGGAACGATGGATCAGCTGACATCAAGTTTGTCTTCGATTGGTTTATTGGGCTATGACCTGATGGGACGTCATCATTTTTACCGGCAACTTCCTTTTAAAACAGAGCGGATCCTCAGTTTAAATCCGAGATTGAAAAATGCGAAAAAGCTGATTGATAATGAAGATGTTCAGATTATAAGAAGAGAAGAAGGTTATATTGAAGCAACTGTAAAGGGAACCGGAGTACAACATAAGGTCGTGATGGATCAACAGGGGGATCGCTGTACCTGTGAATGGTTTACCGCTTATCAGGGGAAAAGAGGGATTTGTAAACACATACTTGCCCTGAAAATGATCATCTAGTTTTTCTCATCCCGGTAAGATGCACATTTGCATTAACTCTTCTTATTGGGAATAACCGATGACAGGCTGTTTCCTCTGATCATAATCGTACTGGCCTTTTTAAGGTTTTCTTTTGATCTTGTAGTGATCTTAATGATGTCAAATTTCATTTGAGTATTCTTGAACGAGGCAAAGCTATCGGAAGCAGAGACCTGTATACTCAGAATGTATTTTTCATCAATCTTTTGATGACTATCCTTGATTAATTTATCATCTATTAAATAGAGGGCAATTGGATTTGAAGATTTAACGTACTTATTTTTTACCTCCTGAAGAGTAAGGAACTTGAAATTACCTGGCTTTTTTGTCGTTATAAGAATCTTTGAAGATTTTTTGTCAACATCGAAAGTAAGAATCTCATCAGGATTTAGATAGGATATATCCGCAATCTCACCAACATGGATATTATCAATGTAGCACTGAACCGGAGGATTAGTATGAATATAATTTGGGCTCGTATGATCCGGGCTCTTAGTCGCATTGTCATAAGAAACACGGATGGTGTCTGTCTTATTTGCAGATGTGCTTTTTAACTGAGCAAATGTGTTTATGGTAAATGAGCAAAGTGCAACGATAAGAAACGCTTTCATAATCAGTGATTTAGGTGTTGCATAAATGTAATGATTTTTTTATCATAAAAGGTCGGTTTCTTTTATCGCTGGATGGTACAGGTAGACCTGAAAATATCACTTAATCCGGCAAAACAAATACTTCAGGGACCAGTTCATAGGCGTCGCCTTTTTTGCGGACATGTCCTAATCCAGGCCATGGCAGATGATAGGCGAAAATTCTTTGTTTCTTTATCGCGAGCTCTTCCAATACCTTTCTTCTGGTGCTGATGGCCAGATCAAAGTCTGTATCTCCGAAGAATCCCCATTCAGGATGAGGAATCACAAGGACATCTGAGTGGACAAGGTCCGCTACATTGACCAATTCTTCCAAACCCGAAAAAACAGTACAGACAGTGTGTCCGGGGGTATGCCCGGGAGTCAGTTGTAACCTGATACAATCAAAAAGAGTTTCTTTATCATCAAACAGATGAAGCCTGTCTTTTATCATGGGAATAATTTTATGTGCTACGGAAACCACCGATTCCACCATTTGGGTACTCAACTTACTTTTTGAAAAATCAGGATGACTGGATGCCCAGAACTTGTTTTCAATTTTTGATAAATAGACCTGCGCATTCTTAAAGATCAATCCACCATCTTTATTGATTAATCCGCCAATATGATCAGGATGTGCATGACTGATCACAATGTCTGTTACCTGCGAGGGATCGATTCCTGCTTCGGCGAGCGACTGAGGCAGCCATCCGGATACATTTCCTTCGGAAATTCCGGTTCCGGTGTCTATGAGGATTAACTTGTCTTTTTTTCTGATCACCAATACATTGATACTCAGGTCTACTTCTTTTACCGAACGGAAATTACTTTTTAGCTCTTCTGCCACTTTCGCAGAATCAATCATAGGTGCAAAGAAAGGTTGAACAGGGCTAAGCGGTATATGTCCGTCAGTGACAATTGTGAGTTCCAATTCGCCTAGTGCAAAACGGTGAAAACTCTTTTTAAGATGGCCAGAGGCCAGCGGTTGATCCGCAAATAATCTTTTATAAGGGATTAATGATGCAATTCCCAATAATGCAGTATTTCTTAGAAAAATTCTTCTTTCCATATCGTTTTCTTGTAAACCTAGACAATTGAAAAGATCACATCAAGTACGTACAAGAAAGTAACCTAGGTACTAAAAACATACTTATACAGAGAATCAGTGCTTTATAAATAAAATATATCTGTTGTTCAGCAGGTAAGTTGAGGACGGCTATATGGCAGAGGAATCAAAATAAAGTTAACTCCGGTTTTGGGAGCGCTCCCTGAAACTGGGAACGCTCCCAATTTCGTTTCCTGCTGATTTTCATTGCTTTATTGTCATTTGGATGATAGATTTAGGTTGAGCCAAATATAAAATCTAGATGATGATGAAAGTTTTACGTTATGTACTGGGCATGTCCCTGTTCTTTTATACCGGTATTTGCTATGCTGCAAATCCTGATGAGCTGAAAACAGATACCACACTGACTAAAGCCGGATTTTTTAATGTGAGGGATTATGGTGCGCTTGGTAATGGGACTACAAATGATGGCCCAGCAATTCAAAGGGCTATTGATTCTGCTGCTGCAAAAGGTGGGGGAGTGGTGATATTTCCATCCGGAAGGTATTGCCTGGCTGCTTCATTAATTCCAAAGAGTAACATCACCATGAAAGGCAATGGATTGGGGGCTGTGATCATGGCCACCACAAGTTTTGGTTCTGCTATCGGACAGCCGAAGGCAAACCTATCAAATTTTATGGTTTCGGACCTTACTTTTGAAGGTGGGGTGATCGATGAAGGTGTCTTTCCAAGACGTGCCAGGAACTATACCCCTTCCTTTAGCTCTGCAATTGCCATGACCGGCGACAGGAAGCCGGGGGGATCCTTTCCGCGCATTCAGAATATCATCGTGAAAAACTGTAATATATTAAAAACAAGACAACTGCCTGTGATTTTTCATGGGGTAAGTAATGGAGTAATGGTGACTGGCTGTTATTTTGAAAACTGTCTTGATCCTGGATTTACCTGGTGTGAGTCAGTACAGTTTATTGGAAATAATACAAAAAAAGGTGCTGATAATGGTGTGTCTGTCAGCAGGCAATGTGAAAAAGTAGTGATTGCAAATAATATATTTGATGACGTGGCCTATTGGGGAATCTGGTGTTCTGGTTTTGTGGATACGCCAAGCAATACTGCAGAGCCGGGGCCCGATACTTTTAGCATCACCGGAAACGTAATCAGGCGCTCTGGTTTCGGTGGGATCGCCCTGTTGAATGGTCCCCGTTTCGGGACGGTAAGTGGAAATACGATTGACACAGTGTTTAACGGGCCAACCGATGCAAGGAATAAATCGCAGGGCAGAGGGATTGTAGTTTCTTCGTTTTCGGCAAATGGAGCAGTGATACAGGAAGCGAGAGACATTGTGATCTCAAATAATCTTCTTCGTGATGTTGCCCGGGGTGGGATTTCTCTTACCGGAGCTTCAGATATCCTGATCACAGGTAACTCTTTCATTAATATCGGTGCAACAGATACTACAGTAACCAAGACAGATTTCAATTCCGGGGTGTATACTTATACTACGGGTGTGCCGGGCGAGGAGATCAAACGCATTGGCATTGTTGGCAATTCATTCGTAGATACCAGAGCTATCCCTTTATCTAATTATGCATATCCACCTGCAGTCAGGATAAGTAAAGACTCTTATCAGAAAAACAATACGATGATCGGATACCGGCAGCCTCTGGCAGAGAAACTGGTGGTTGGAGGTAATGGAGATCCGGACCAATCGGTAACCATCAATGCAAAATCCGGTACTTTGAGAGAGTTGCTTTTTCAGACCGCGGGATTGAGAAGGTGGGACATCAGGGTGAATAATGTAGCTGAAGCAGGAGCGCAGGCGGGCTCTGATTTCTTAATTATCAGAAGAAATGATGATGGAACTGTGGCTGGTAATCCGATTACCATTACCCGTTCAGATGGTGCAATGAAGCTGGCAGAGCCGACCGGAAAACTTGGTTTTTTTGGTCAGACACCGATTGTTAAGTACAATGCGATTCCAAATACAACAGGTGCTACACTTTCTGCTCTGGAAGAGGAGCTGAATAAATTGAAAGCTTTGGTAAGAGCCTATGGTTTGATGACTCCTTAATGTTCATTCAAATTGATTAAGATGAGAAAACATTTTCAATTCAGTTGCTTGGTATTCATCATCCTGGGTTATGCCTGCTCAGGCGCTGCTCAATCTGTGCCACAAAAAGATCAGGAAAGGGATCGGTTGATTGCCGCAAGTCAGGCTGGTGCAATGCCATTATTTTTTGATATTGCCGCACTGAACGGACCAGAGGTATTGCCGGGTGATTTTAAAAACGGGAACGAGTTTTTGCTGAGAGGTGGTTTGCCTAATTTTTTTGATAAGCTGAAGCATAAAAAAAGTGGGAACATCGGGTATCTGGGAGGGAGCATTACCCGGGCCGGCAATATGTATAGAGTACAGTCTGCAAAATACATCCAAAGCATGTTTCCGGGATCGAAGTTACAAGGAATTAATGCAGGTGTTTCCGGGACAGGGACTGATTTAGGGGCTTGTCGTTTGTATGATCAGCTTTTAAAATACCATCCGGATCTGGTGTTTGTTGAATTCGCGGTTAACCAGGCTTTTCCGGATGGAATGGAGGGCATCATCCGTCAGATTATAAAGTACGACCCCACCATAGATATTTGCATTTTATACACCATTTATGAGGGACAGGCAAAGTATTATGCAGAAGGCAAAGTGCCTCCAAATATTGCTGCTTTGGAACGTATTGCCGCACACTATAACCTCCCATCGATACATATGGGTTTGCAGGCTGGGATATTGGAAGCGGAAGGGAAGCTGCTTTGGAAAGCTGGCCAGGTGCTGAGTCAGGAACGCAGTCAGGTGCCCGGTCAGAAACACAACCCGACGCTAAGTCCGGGACAACTGATCTTTAGTCAGGATGGTGTGCATCCTTCCGAAGCAGGAGGAAGCCTGTATGCCGGTGCAATTGCCAGGGCGATGGAAAAAATGAAAGAAAATGATCAGCCTAAAGCCCACGTGATGCCTGCTGGTTTAATTGCTGACCATTGGGAGGATGCAACGATGTATGCGCCAAAGGAAATTGCAACCTTTAGCCGGGAATGGTCCTCAGTTGATCCCAATGAAATTGATCAGTTCAGGCAATTTTCAGGTTGGTTTCCTTATGTGATGAAAGCGGATCAGCCTGGTGCTTCTTTTACCTTTAAGTTTCAGGGAGAAATGTTTGGTTTTTTTGATATCGGTGGTCCGGAATCGGGGCAGCTCATCGTTGAGCTGGACGGTAAAAAGGTGAAGCTGAATCCAGGCAGATTTCCACATATGGGAAAGGCGGTACCAGAGGGGGAAGCCGAAGTTGCTGTGCTGAACAGGTTCAATTCATTTTGTAATAACCGATACCGGGGGCAATATCATATCATTGAGGTTGAGCCAGGTACACATGAAGTAAGGTTGTCCATCTCTCCTGTGATTCCTGATAAAAGAAAGATTTTAGGTGAAAAACAATTGGATGATATCACCCAACATCCTGAAAAATACAACAGGACTGCAGCATATATTGGCAAGATATTGCTCAGAGGAAAAATGATCAGGTGAAAAATTGCGGAAATGGACTAAGAAGCTGCGCATAACTGGCTTAAGTTCTCACTTATTGATTCTGGTGGACATTTTATTAATTATCAGTTATCTTGCAGTAGAAAAGATCTGGCAGGAATACCGTAGATCAGATCATAAATAATTGAGCAATATGTACATCAGGCACCTGTTTTTAGTTTTTTTTCTTTTGATCAGTATTGCGGTATTTGCGAACATGGGACAACCCTACCGGGAGGGCTCCAGTCACTCCCTTTTATTTTTTGGGAAGGAATTGGAAGTTTCTGCTGAATCTATAAAAATCAAAGTTATTTCGGATGATACCATACAAGAATCCGCATATTATGCTACTCAATATGAGATTTCTTATGAAGTAAGTTCAGGGCAGGCCCGCCTTTTACCATTGTTGTTTATTGCAATAGGTTTAGAAGATAAACCCTTGATTAAAATAAACGGGAAAATCGTGAATGCTGCGGATGTTAAGGCGGCAATGAAAAAAGGTGATCCTAAGTTTTACCCCTTTCTTAAACCTCATGATGGTGATGATGTCGGTGTATTTTACGAAAAAGGGAAGGAAGAAATCGTAAACGTCAATAGCCTGGTTTATTTTGAAGCCGATTTAAAAAAAGGAAAAAATACGATTACTGTTGCTTATAAAGCAGTTATGGGTTATAATACTTATGGTTTTTACAGGAGTCTGGATATTGATTACGCTTTATTTCCTTCTAAGTACTGGGCATCCTTTGGACCAATAAAAATTGACCTGGAGTTACCTGAAGAACTTCGTTTGGAAAGCGCTTCTGTAGGGGAAGCCCGCAAAAATAAAAACATTTATTCCTGGACGCTAAACAAGCTCCCTGAGCAGGATTTGAAAATTGTAATCATCCCTGTGTTTTCTTTGCTGTCGAAGGTGTTGTTGGCCATCAGTCCATTAGGTTTGGCAACGATAGGTTTCTCAGGCCTTTTTTACCTGCATTTTTTAGCGCTTAAAAAGCGTAAACAAGCGATGAAAACCGGTTTTAACTGGGTGCTGACGCTTGGGATAGTTTTTGTTCCCGTCTTGTTTTACGTTTTCTTTTTACTCGCTTACGATCTAATCGACTGGAGTTTAGCTAAGCATTCCTTGGGCAGGCATGGTTATGTATTTTTAGTGGTACTGAGCTTACCATTATTCTGGGTGGTTTACTGGGTGCTGATGTTATGGCTCAATAGCCGGATATTGACCAGTGCAGAACAGGGTAAATAAGGAGCAATTGTCCTGTCCGTATCCCTATAATTGGGTATATTTCGTTAATCCTAGGATAAAATTTTAAAATATAGCGCATGTAAACTGTCGCTATTGTACTTTTGTTAAAGCAAACTCTGGCAGATCATCATGAATTACAGGTTTGAGTTTAAAAAAATCCTTTAAAAACCTTAACATGTTTTCCTTTTTTAAAAAAAGAGCGCACATCGACCATTTGGAGTGGTTAGGAGTGGATATGCATTCCCATTTATTGCCCGCCATTGATGATGGGGCAACAGATGTTGTACAGTCTGTAGGTTTTATAAAAAGGTTACATGAACTCGGATTTCAAAAACTGCTTTGTACTCCTCATGTGTTCAGCGATTTATATCCCAATACCCCGGAGACGATACAATCTGCGTTAGATCATACCCGTGTGGCCTTAAAGGCTGCAAACGTAGCTGTTGAAATTGGGACCGCCGCGGAGTACATGGTCAATGATACGTTCAAAGTTACCTCTGAACTCCTTTGTTTGCCGAATAAACATGTGCTCATCGAGATGTCATACCTCTCCGAAATGCCAAATATTGAACAGGTCATTTTCAACCTGCAGGTAAAAGGATACATCGTGATCCTTGCCCATCCTGAGCGTTATAATTTTTACTTCGAAAAGCACCAGCGCTTTCACCGCTTTAAGGAAATGGGGGTATTGTTCCAGCTCAACCTGCTGTCGGTATCCGGATACTATGGTAAGGATGTGAAGAAGCTTGCGGAATACCTGTTACAGAAAAACTACTATGATTTGGCGGGAACAGACCTGCACCACGACAAACATTTACACGTGTTAACGCAAGAAACACAGAGCGGCCGTCTTTTTAATAAGCTGGGACATGTGGGTTTCAAGAACAAGGAGCTGTTTTTTTGATTAAATACCCATTTCTGGCTAGGTGTACTGAAATTTAAATCAATTAGTTTTGCTTTTACGGAATTCTGCTGGTTAGGCGGTTTTTTTAGATCGAAATTACTATGATTAAATTAATGTTAACAAAAAAATACCTGAATTGTCTGATTATTTTCTCTGTTTTTCTGTTAAGTTCCTGTTCTGTTACGAAAAAAGTTCCTTATTTCCAGGATATTGATGCAGATGGTAAGTCTTTGTTTGCTAAAACGGGTGAATTTAAAGAGTTAACTATCCATACTGATGATATTCTGTCTATTTCTATTGTAACTATTGATGCTACAACGGCTATGCCGGTTAATCAACTGGCGGGTCAGAGCGTAAGTTCGGTAGTTCAACAGGCCAATCCGGCGGGACTTTCTTCAACAAGTGGTTTTTTGGTAGATAAAAACGGGGAAATCGACATTTCGGTAGTTGGAAAGGTCAAGGTAGCAGGGTTAACTACCTATGAAGCCCGGGAATTGATTAAAAGTAAAGCATCCGTGGTTTACAGAGATCCTAATGTACAGGTAAGGTATGCAAATTTCAAGGTTACGGTATTGGGAGAAGTAACCAGACCGGCATCTTACGTCTTGCCAAATGAAAAAGTCAGTGTTTTGGATGCACTGGGAATGGCAGGTGATCTGACCATTTTTGGAAGAAGAGAGAACGTCTTGCTGATCCGGGATATCGATGGGAAGAAAGAGTTTGCAAGGTTAGACCTCAACTCTTCCCAGGTTTTCAACAGCCCATTTTATTACCTGAAACAAAATGATGTGATCTATGTGGAACCTAACAAAGGTAAAGCTGCTTCATTGAATCAGGCGAGGACACAAACTTTTGCAGTAATTGGAACCGCCCTTTCCGTGTTGATCGTATTGTTCTCAAGACTTTAATAAATAGCATCATCTGACATCTATATCATATTAAATGAAACCATCATGATCTTTCCTGTCGCAGCAGGATCGGATATCATGATTGCTTCATAACAGATGAAAAAAACAACATATACTAATGAAAAACACAATTTCAGAATATACAACTGTACATGAGGATGTAGAAGGATTGGATTTAAAACAGATCCTCTCAAGGATCCTTGCAAATTGGTATTGGATTGCATTATCTGTGTTGATCTGTCTGGCATTTTCTAACCTGTATGTGAGGTACAAAACGCCCAATTATAAAATTTCTGCCCGCGTATTGGTCAACGACGAAAAGAAAGGGGCTGGTTTATCCGGCGGTGGTGATCTTCTGGGTGATTTAGGAGGCCTGTTGGGTACAAAAAGTACGGTTGATAACGAAGCTGAAATCCTGAAAACAAGATACCTGATGGAACAGGTGGTGAAAGACATGAACCTCAACATCACTTATTACAGAAAAGGGACTTTGAAGCGGGTAGAGCTATATGAATCTCCGTATCAGGTAAAAGTGATCAAAGGCGCAGATACCATTAAAGCTACAGATATAACGGTTAGTTTTCTGAAAAGCAACCAGCTTTCTGTAAGTGCTGATGGCATCGATACACTGGTTGGTCTGGACCGTTCTTTTACCATTCCTGATGTAGGGCTTATTCAGATCAGTAAAGGAGATGCTGTTCCTGTGATGGACGAAAAATATTCTTTTAACATCATGTCTGTGGATTCAAAAGTGATTGCCCTGATGGATGCGATTACAGTAGAAGTTAAAAATAAACAAGTGACCATTATCGACCTGAGCTTAACTCATGCCATTCCTAAAAAAGGAGAAGACATTTTAAGCAAACTCATTGAGAAATATGTGCAGGCCAACCTGACAGATAAAAATGAGGTGGCAGATAGTACCGTCAAATTTATTCAAAACCGATTGGCTTATATCGGCGGGGAACTTGGTGGCCTGGAAGGGAACATCCAGAATTTTAAGCAGGAGAATAACCTGGCGGACATGTCGGAGCAATCTAAATTATTGGTGCAGACCACAGGTCAATATGTGAATGACCTTGGGAAAATAGAAACTCAGATCAGTATCCTTAAAAGCTTGCAGGACTATTTAAAAGATGAAGCCAAGAACAAAAGGGTATTGCCAAGTTCGCTTATTCCTGCTGACCTGGTTTTTAACGGAGCGGTAGAAAAATACAATGCCTTAACACTGGAACGCGCCAGGCGTCTGATCGGTGTAACAGAGGCCAATCCCGGAATTCAGTTGATGGATAAAGAAATTGCAAATGCAAGGGCGGATATTGAATCCAATATTTCCACTACCCTGGATGGCTTTATCATCACCAGAAACAGGATCAATGGTCAAATGAAAAAAGCGGAAGGCCAGGTCCGCAATGTTCCAAAAGTGGAAAGAAACTATTTAAACCTGGCCAGACAACAACAGATTAAACAAGAGCTTTACATATTTCTGATGCAGAAAAGTGAAGAGACCGCCATTTCTAAGACGTCTAATATTGCTAACTCCAAAACCATAGACCCCCCCAAGTCTGAAGTTAAGCCGTTTAGTCCGAAAAGAATGGTGGTCTATTTATTTGGATTGGTAGCAGGGATGGTGATTCCCCTGGGGCTGATGTATGTAAAAGACATGTTGAATGATAAAATTCAGACTAAAGAAGACATCATCAGGTTGACTCAGGTTCCCATTATCGGCGAGATCAGTCATGATGAGGGGAACGACAATATGGTGGTGGCAAACAGTTCCAGGTCTGCCATTTCAGAGCAGTTCCGGGCCATGAGAACCAACCTTTCTTTCTTCTTCAAGAATGCGGATGAGAAAGTGATTTTATTGACCAGCAGCATGTCTGGGGAAGGGAAATCATTTGTAGCCATTAACCTGGGACAAATTTTAGCGCTGACGAATAAAAAGGTGTTGTTGATGGAGCTCGATTTGCGGAAGCCAGGGCTTTCTGCCAAGCTGCAGATCTCAAACCCGATAGGTTTTACCAATTATGTAACCACTCCTGAATTAACAGCCGCTGATATTGTGAAGCCATTGAAAGCTCAGGAAAACCTGTTTGTGGTGAGTTCAGGCCCTATCCCACCAAATCCGGCAGAGTTGCTGCTGAGTGAAAGAACAAAAACGCTGATGCAGGAATTGAAGCAGCAGTTTGACTATATCATCATTGATGCCCCTCCGGTAGGAATTGTTACTGATGCGCAATTGCTGGCTTCTTATTCAGACGTATGTATGTACCTCGTGAGACAGAATTATACCCTGAAACAGCAAATCAATATCGTGGATGATTTGGCCAGAAGCCAAAAAATCAAAGGATTAAGTATTGTGGTGAATGACATCAAGGCCACCAAAGGTTATGGTTATGGATACAGCTATGGCAATTATGATGTGAGTGGTCAGGAATCAGGTTTTTTTAGCAAACTGTTTAAACGAAATAAATAATTTCAAATGAAATCAGCAAATAAGGTGGTGATCAACACAGGTATATTATATGCCAGGATGTTGATTACAATGGGGATTTCGTTGTATGCGACAAGGCTGGTTTTAAATGCATTGGGCTCCGTAGATTACGGGGTCTTTAACCTTGTTGCCGGAGTGATTGCCATGCTGTCTTTTTTAAACACGGCGATGGCCACCTCTACGCAAAGGTTTCTTTCTTTTTATCAGGGAAAAAATGATCTGAAAATGCAAAAGCGGGTATTTACCAATAGCCTGCTCTTACATATAGGTATTGGCTTGCTGATGGTCATTGTGTTGGAGATCTCCGGATTTTTCCTCTTTAACGGCTTTCTGAATATTCCTGCTGATCGGGTTGAAGTGGCCCGGTTGATTTATCATTTTATGTCAGTCACGGTATTTTTTACCATTGTAGCGGTTCCTTTTACAGGATCTCTTGTTGCACATGAAAATATGTTATGGGTGGCCATAGTAAATGTGGTGGAGACCTTGTTGAAACTAGGAATTGCTTATGTATTATATATTGTAGCTCAGGATAAATTGTCGGTCTACGGATTACTGACTGCAGGAATCAGCATTGCCAGCTTTTTACTTTATGCTGTGTATTGTTTTGGTAAATATGAAGACTGCACGTTGGAAGGTGTTTTTTCCGTAGATAAAACAATGATGAAAGAGCTGACTTCCTTTGCAGGATGGAACCTGTTTGGTTCCCTTTGTGCGCTGGGAAGGGCACAGGGACTGGCCATCTTGTTGAATATCTTTTTTGGAACGGTAGTCAACGCAGCCTATGCGATCGCAAACCAGGTTGCCGCTCAACTGAATTTTTTCTCTTTAACCCTTTTAAGGGCAATCAACCCACAAATCATGAAAAGTGAGGGAGCCGAAAACCGGGAAAAGATGTTGCGTCTTTCTATGATCGGCAGTAAGTTTGGTTTCTTCCTGCTGGCTTTTGCAGCCATTCCCTGCATTTTCGAAATGAATGCCATTCTTCACCTGTGGCTGAATATTGTACCAGAATACACAGCAGCTTTCTGTTCTTTAATGTTGTGTGCAACCTTAATTAATCAGCTGACTGTGGGCCTGCAATCGGCCGTACAGGCCACAGGAAAAGTAAAGGTTTACCAGGCAGTTGTGGGCTCTGTCCTGTTGTTGGCTCTGCCACTTGCTTACCTGTTGTTAAAGCTGGGGTATCCCGTTTATACGGTGTTTATTGGCTATTGTTTTATCGAGGTCATCGCCTGTACACTCAGGCTGTTTTTTTTAAGAAATATAGCCGGATTATCCATCAGGCTGTACTTTTCTAATGTGATTTTCAAAGTGGTTGTACCACTTTGTCTGCTGGTGCTGACTTGCTATCTGAGCGTTACTTATGTTCATTTTGGCTGGAGGTTCATCTTTACCGGGGTAGCGGGTGTTTCCGTTTTCCTGGTCAGCATTTATCTCTTTGGTTTATGTGATGATGAAAAAGCAATCATCCATAAGATAGCAAATCAGTTAACTGATAAACTGAATTTAAAGAAACAATTTAATCACGTGTAGTCTCTATTGAGTTATGAAAAGTATCCTAAAAAAGATCGTTCCGAAATCGGCTAAAAGGTTCTATCGGTCTAAGCAAACCCAGTTATCGATCATCAAAGATTACGTCTATGATTATCGGAAGTTTAACCGGGAATCTGCTTCATTTAAATTAAGAAGTAAGGAGATGATGCAGGCTTACATCATTAAAGAATACCATGCTATAGAAAAAGGGCTGGCCTTGCTGGATCCCCGACCGGGATTTGGGGAAGCGAGAGTTTCTGCTTTAGCGGATGTGGTAGAAGAGTATATAAAAAATTACGGGATCGATTCCGTTACCTCTATTACCGCCTTTACACTTAGAGAGTATTTGAATTTTGATGCCACACATCATAAAGTTCCTGAATATTTATCCAGGAAACTGGAAAGTCTTATCACCCGTTGTGATGAATCGTCTTCCGATAAAACCGGGGGCACTAAAATTATTCCCAGAACGGAAATTACCGACACATTGGATTTCGATTATGCCGGGTTTTTTAAGTCCAGACACAGTGTGAGGGATTTTTCGGAAGAGCCGGTCTCTACTCAGCAGATTTTGAATGCCATTGATACGGCAAGGTATACACCTTCGGTGTGTAACCGACAGGCCTGGAAAGTATATGTGATTGAACATTCAAATGTGGAGCTTAAGAAGAAGCTGTTGAATGTGCAGAATGGCAACCGGGGTTTTGGGGAACACATCAGCTCCCTGATTGTGATCACCGGAAAGCTGTCTTCTTTTTTCGCCTATGAAAGAAATCAGGTATTTATTGATGGGGGAATGTTCGCGATGTCTATCGTATTGTCGCTCCATGCAGAAGGCTTGGGTGTCTGTTGCCTGAATACGAGTTATGCGGTGAAACAGTATGAAGCTTTCAGGGCGTCAATGCAGATGGATAGCGACTGTGTTCCGATCATGTTCCTGGCTGTAGGAAATCTTAAAGAGGATTTCAAAGTGGCCATTTCAGAGCGTAAGCCACTCGCAGATATTGTTGAAGTGAGGTAACAAGATATAAATTTTAATTTTTAATGATGAACAATTTCAAGCAGCTATTTAAGGGGTTATATGTTGAGTTTTTCTGGTCGCTGGCCCTTTTCTGTTCTCTTTTTATAAAGGCTAAAAAGAGTGCGAATAAGATTTTGGTGCTGCCCGCTGCAAATCTGAATGGAGGTTTTGGGGAAGATATCATGATCACGAGTTTCATGAATAATTTTGCAAATGGTACGCCTGTCTGCATTTTAAATGGATTCAGGATCGTTAGGGAAGATTATAAAACGATCAATAAAAATATAGAGTTTATTGATGGCTTTAACGATAGGGTTAATTTTCTGAAACTCTTGTTACTGATCAAAAACTGTTCTCTGGTTTATGTGATTGGTGCAGATATTATGGATGGTACTTACCGGGTGCATAACTCGATCAACCGTTTGAGGGTGATCGAACTGGCACATCGTATAGGGGTAAAGGCACAGATTTCCGGATTTAGTGTGAGCAAGAATATCCTTCCTGTGGTGAAAGCAAAATTCATTCAGGTGGCTAAGGATGTGAAGTTGAAAATCAGAGATGTGGAATCCTATACCAGGATGAAAGATTTTATTGCTACAGACAGACTGATCTTAACAAATGACATTGCTTTTATCTGTCCGGATGTACCGGCAAGTTATCAAAGCAATACCTATAACGATTATAAGCTATGGGCGAATACGGTCAAAGCAAATGGCAAAACGATCATTGGGGTTTGTCCGAATGCCATTCAGGCAAAAAAGATCGGTTTTGAAAACTACCTTTCTGGATTTAAGCAGTTGTTGGAAGGCTTTTTAGCAGTGGGCGACTATGCCTTTGTTTTTCTTTATCATGACATCAGACCCATCTGTGATGATGCCAGTGACAGCACGATCAGCCATATTCTGAATGACTATTTTAAGGCAAAGTCTGTGGATTGCTTTTATACCGACCAGATTAAAAATGGGGTAGAACTAAAGGGTTATGTTTCCTTAGTGGATTTTACCATCACGGGCAGAATGCATTTGGGAATCTCAGGCTTAACTT
Source organism: Pedobacter caeni (assembly GCF_900129215.1). Classification (GTDB taxonomy): domain Bacteria; phylum Bacteroidota; class Bacteroidia; order Sphingobacteriales; family Sphingobacteriaceae; genus Pedobacter; species Pedobacter caeni. The sequence goes on from NZ_FQUQ01000002.1 coordinate 314,750, forward strand.
TCTCCAAGCCTATGTTTGGCGTTTCCTATGCCAATAAATTTGAGGGAATGGTGAAGTTGTTTGAGGTAGATCCGAACATCTGCCTGATTGATTATGATAAGCTCAGCGAATCAAAAGAAAAGATTCAGCTCTTTACTAAAAACTTCGAGTCGATCGAAAACAGCGTAAAAAAGAACATACAGAAGGTTAAACTAGAAACAAGTAACAACTATACCCATGGGTAAAGGGATATTATTATTTATTATCATCTCTATTTATCTTTTCAGAACGGTTATCCTTAAAACAAAGAAAAGGGATACCAAATTTTTATGGGTCAGCTTTTTTATATTCTGCATCCCATTTGAATTTGGAAAAGCACTGAATACCCCAAAGCTGAATGATATTGCAGGCACTGTACAGCCCATCTATATCATTTCTTTATGCATTGGGTTAATTATTGCAGTGCTGCCTTATGCGAAACGGAGATTTATAAATTATTCCTTTAACCTCAACAACTGGATCAACGCTTTTTGTGTGCTGCTGATCATCTCTTTTCTGAACCCTTACAATTCTTTTTATACCGGAACCTGGGTGCTTGCAATCTTTTTCTTATCCAATATTCTCTTTTTCAAATTGCTGAGTAGCTTTTTGACAAAAGCGGATGTGGTGAACGGTCTTTTCGACGGACTGATGTGGCTGGCCTATTCTCAGTTTTTCCTGGCCTTATGTTTTCCTGTCCTGGGGATCTCTGCCGTAACCAAGCTGTTTCATGAATCTGCGGAAATCTGGGCCACCAGACTGGATACCAGAAGCGGAGCTGTAGGCTTCTTTAATCACCCGGGAAGGTTAGCCTTATTTATGGTGATTGCCTCTTCCTTTTTTCTCTCCACTTACCTGTATAATTTCAAAAGAAAAGCGAGCGCAATATGCCTGGGCATTTGTATCCTGACGCTTTTCCTGACGTACTCCAGGACTTCTTATTTAGCTTTAATCATTACGCTTTCAACCTGCTATTACATTGATAAGAATGCCCATAAGAACATTTTTTCAATGTCTAATATTTTGAAATTTGTAGTGCCAACGGTACTGGTTTTAGTGTATCTGATTGTCTACTCTCCTTTGAGTGCACTGTTTCTTCAAAGTGACTCTTCTGATCAGTATGACAACAGAATGGTGCACTGGTTAATGGCATTCAATATATTTGAAACTTCTCCATACATCGGAGTAGGGCTAAATGCCCACCTCTCATACATTTCACAACATCTTGGTATCGTAAGCCAGGTAACAATGGACGACTTCTTTTCGGTCAATCCGATACACAATATTCATTTGATCATCTTGAGTGAAATTGGGATTCTCGGGATTCTTTTATGGGTCTATTTTTTATTTGGTAACATCTTTAAAGCAAAAAAAGAAATTAAGGAGGGACATAATGAGGTCTTCTCCCTTACTTTAATCGGGCTCTTTGTAGCTTACATTATCTATGGTCTAACAGGTTGGGCTCCCTTCTCAACAGCCATCTTGCCAATATTCCTTTTTATAACTTTTTTTTCAATTAAATACAGAGACCAATGAGGAAAATACTGATTGTTACCCCATATATGCCATTCCCTCTAAATTCTGGTGGAAGAATAGCTCAATTTGAATTCAATAATGAAATGCGTCATCATTTTAAGATGACCCTCGCCTTTACCATGAAACCGGAAGAGCAAAAAGCACTTGAAGAGCTCAAAGGATTGTGGAAAAATGTAGAGTTTAAACCTTATGTGATCAGAGATAAATCTGTTTCGGATAAGTTTGGTGATATCTTGTTCCGTTTTTCGGAATTCTTCAACCGGTTGATCGGCAAAGGTGTCTTTTTCTTCGGTTGTAAGACGAATCTGGATAAACTGCTAAAAATAAATACCACACTCTTCAGATCTAAAAGCTTTGGATTTCCAAGAGGATTTATTGATCATTTTAGAAATGTCTTATTGGAAGATAATTTTGAATATGTACAGGTGGAATTTCACCAGCTGATTTCTTTTGCCGAATATATTCCACAAAGTTCTTACCGGATTTTTGTACACCATGAACTCAGGTTCATCAGGGAAAAGAGAGAGCTTGAGCTCTTCAGCTTCAATTCCGGTTTTTTAAAAAGGATCTATAAAAGAAACAAAAAGTTTGAACTATCTGCCCTGGAAAAGTATGATATGGTTTGTACACTTTCTGATGTCGATAAACTCCTTTTAGAAAAAGACATCAAAAAGCCGATCCTGGTTTCTTCTCCGGTTCCGATCAGAGTGGGAAAAGCGGAAACAGGTTTTTCATCTGCCAATAAATTGGTGTTCCTCGGAGGGGAAGATCATTTCCCGAATAAAGAGGGGGTAGATTGGTTTCTGATGAACTGCTGGATGCCTTTAAAATCCAAATACCCGGATTTAAGACTGTCTGTAATTGGTAAATGGCATCAGCAAACCATTGATGGTTATGCCGGATTGTTAGACGCGGTAAGCTTTTTGGGTTATGTGGAGCAGCTTCATGAGGAATTGGCGAATAGCATATTTATTGTTCCTATCCGTATTGGCAGTGGAATCAGGATGAAAATTATTGAGGCCGTGAATGCCGGTATCCCATTTGTTTCTACAGAAGTGGGGGTAGAGGGTTTATGCTTTAAAAACGGACATGACTGTTTAATTGGTAACACCGCGCAGGAATTCTGCTCTGCGGTGGCCAGGATATTAGAGAGTGAAGATTTAGGCACCAGGCTTCTGGAAAATGCCCGGAATACTCTGAACAAAGAAAATTCTTATACACAATTAATTGACAGAAGGCTGGCCATTTATAATTAAAGAAGGAAACCTATCATGAAAACTATGAAGTTGATCAAACCTAAATTAATTGTTTTGGTGGTGCTGTATAAGAAGACGATTTCAGCGTCTCCTACCATCAGTCATTTGTTATCGCAAAATAAAGAACTGTTTGACCTGGAGCTGGTGATCTGGGACAATAGCCCGGAGCCTTCTCCGGAAGCAGAAATTAGCGGACTATCGGCTGTCTTTTCTAAGTTTCAATACATCCAGACTCCTGAAAACGTATGGTTGTCGAAATTATATAATCAGGTGCTGCAGGCCAATGTTTACGATTATGCTTTATTGCTTGATCAGGATAGCGAATTACCGGATTATTATTTCGACAAGTTAGGTGCAGCAATATCGGATTTCCCGGATATTTCTCTTTTTCTCCCGATTGTGCTGAACAATAAAAAAGTGGTGAGCCCGGGGTCCTTTGTTTATTTCAAAGGAAAACATTGGAAAAAGATAAAGACCGGACTAATGAGTTCTAAAAATGTGTTGGCAATTACCAGTGGAATGGTCATTTCCTCCAAAGTGATCCTTGCTCATCAAATGAAATTCGATGAGCGCCTGAACTTGTATGGCATTGATACCAGCTTTATGCTCAGGTTCTCAAAATTAGAAAAGCAGCTCTATGTTTTAAAGGTAAAGTTTGACCATGATACGGTGTTGTGGTCAAACCCTTCGGCAGATGTGATGTTAAGCCGCTTTAGAAATCTCAAAGGTACCTGGCCCAAGATTTTATCAGACAGGCCGGTGGCCTTGGTGCTGGCTTATTTTTATAGCATAGCAGTTTCTCTAAAGCTGGCGTTAAAATACCAGGACAGGAGATTTTTAAAATAAAATAGCCCTTTAAGGCTTCTGAAAACGATTAAAAACAACAAGCAGAAATCTGATGAAACCATCATGAGCATACAGATCACACAACGAAATGAACCGGGTTTACGAGCTCAAGAATACTGTTGAAAACCATAAATGTCAATGAATAATACAAGATCATGATCGCTTCTTAACCATTGAAAAACAATTATATTCCAATGAAAATTATTTGTGTACACCAAAGTGCTGATATGTATGGTTCTGACAGAAGCTTTTTGCAAGTCGTAAAATACCTTAGTCAGTCTGCCGACTTTAAGAAAATAACCATTGTACTTCCACGTAGCGGACCATTGGTGCTGGAGCTGGAGAAGTTAAATGTAGATATCAGGTACCTGAACCTTTCCTTATTAAGTAAAACTTATTTGATGAAACTACAATGGGGGAAAATCCTGTTTCCTTTATTCCAGTTCCGCACAAAAAAGAAATTGTTCAATGAATATGATGTGGTGTATGCCAATACTTCAGTGATTTTGGACTTTTATCTGCTGGCCCCTTTTCTTCATCAAATGAAGATCATTCACATCAGGGAAATCCCAAATAAAACATTGGGTAAAGTGTTGTCTTTATTTCTGAGGCAGGCAAAATCAAAAATTATATTCAATTCGTACTCTACTTTGAAAAGCTTTGAAAAGTTAGACAACAGTGTGGTAATTCATAATGCCTTTGAAGGCTTTGGTAAAGACGTTGCCTCAGAAATGAAAAAAGAAGAAAGGCCTTTGAGGGTCTTGTTAATCGGAAGGATCAATGGATGGAAAGGCCAGGACTTTGCCATTGAATCATTGGTGAATATGAAAGCTTCCCCGGTTTTATTGAGAATTGTGGGCAGCACTTCTGCAGGGAATGAAGATCTGGTGCTGCAACTAAAGAAAAAAGTAGAACAGCTCGGGCTGAGTAATCAGGTAGAGTTTTTAGACTTTGTGTCTGATACTGCCGAAATCTACGCCTGGTCTGACGTGGTCATTGTTCCAAGCACCAAGCCAGAACCTTTTGGAAGGATTGCCATAGAAGCGATGAGTTTATACAAGCCGGTTATTGCAGCAAACCATGGCGGGCTGACGGAAATTATTGAAAATGGAGTAAGCGGATATCTATTTGAACCCAATAACACGGTTTCATTTGTTAATGCTTTAAGCAGGTATGCAGGCGACAGGGACTTGTTGGAACAACATGGAAAGAATGCTAAAAGAACCTATGATGAGAAATTTTCCTTAAAGGGGTTCTATAAAAAACTGGATGCAGTCTTTAAAAAGGAAATGGTGTAAAAAGGTTGATGCCGGTTATAACTGTGTAGGATTGAAAAATATCAGAAACAAGAAGCTGAAAAAAAGTTGAAACAACTAGTTGAATTGAAAAATAAATCTGGAAAAAATGAATAGTAAGATAAGAATATGCCTTTTACTTTTAACAGCAACAACTGCTGCATTGTGCTCCGACGTTTATGCTCAGGATAAACCAGTAAAACAACTCCTGGTTGGGGCTTATTATTTTGATGGATGGACAGGGAAAACCAATCACATTACCAAATCATTAAGAGAGAATTTTAAGGAACGGGAGCCGGTCTGGGGATGGGTGACGAGCAAGCCGGAAATTATTCAGAAGCAGGTCAATGCCGCTGTAAATGCGAACATTGATTTTTTTAGCTTTTGCTGGTATGATTCTGATTCTTCGAAAAAGAACCTGGAGGAACCAAGAAATAATGCCCTCCGTTTATTTATAAACACCAGGGATAAAAAAGGATTGAAATTCAATCTGCTGGTGGCAAATCACTATGGATACCTGATCAGACCTGCCGATTGGGACCGGGTGACGAAAACCTGGATTGAGTTGTTTGAAAATAAGGCTTACCTGAAACTCAATGAAAAGCCATTGCTCACTTTCCTCAGTTTAAGGATGTTGCTTAGCACTTTCGGCTCAACAGCGAAGATTAAAACCGCATTGGATAAACTGAGAGCAGATGCAAAAGCCAAGGGCCTGGAAGGGGTCACTATTGCGGTCTGTATTGGTCCCAAGCAGGCTGATGCCGATCAGGCAAAGGAATGTGGCTTTGACCTGCTAACCGGGTACAATTACCATGACCAAACCCTAATTGCCGGCCAGTCTGTCAGCAAGATCTCGGCTTTAAGTCCAAGGGAACAATCTGTCTGGACCAGCTTTTTAAAATTAGGGATGCCATATATGCCGGTGGCCACACTCAATTGGGATCCACGCCCCTGGGATGACACTAAAAAAGTAAAAAAGGCTTCCCCACATTTTGACGGCTATTCTCCGGCTTCAGTTTATGAATCTATAAAAGGTTTGAAAAAATGGACACTTGAAAATCATCCTTCTGGCTCTGCGAGTAATGTAGCGATGATTTATGCCTGGAATGAATATGGGGAAGGGGCATGGCTCACGCCATCTGCAAAGTACCAGGATAAATTTTTGCGTGCAGTTAAGGAGGCATTGAAATAAAAAAATATGGATGCTTATGATCGCTTCATTACCATTGAAAAACAATTATATTCCAATGAAAATACTATTCGAAACCATTATTAAGAAAAGAAATCCCTCCTTTAAATTTGATGAACACATCAGTAACCGTACCTTATTCAATTTGGTAAGGAATAAAAGTGTTGAACTTTTAAGGGGTATTGTTTTTCTGTTGTTTCATTTGAAAAAACCCGGACTCATTTTCATGGGAAGGGCAGTCAGGTGTTTCAATAGCCAGAACATTAGCCTGGGGAAATGGGTGAGAATTGATTATGGCGTATACCTTAGTGGTCTTGGAAAAGGGAAACTCAGTATCGGGAATTCCTCAGGCATAGGAGCTTATTCTCAATTGATCATCTCTACTTCTTTTAACAACCTCGGGGAGTATATTCACATTGGAAATCATGTCGGTATTGGTCAGTTCGCCAGTATCGGTGGTTCGGGAGGTGTTTCCATAGGAAACAATACCATCATTGGTCAGTATTTCAGCTGCCATCCGGAAAATCATAATTACAGCGATCCAAACAAACTGATTAAAAACCAGGGGACCACACGCGCTAAAATCAGCATCGGGGAGAATTGCTGGATCGGGGCTAAGGTGACCATTCTTGCCGGGGTGAGCATTGGTGATAATTCTATTATAGCGGCAGGTGCGGTGGTGAACAAGAGCATGCCCGCTAATTCTATCATTGCGGGTGTTCCTGCCCGTGTTATTAAAGGTATATATGACTAGAAAGATCTTTTTAAGCGTTTTAACCAGTCTTATTTTATTGACTTCCATGGGGTCTGTAGCTGGTAAAGGGATAGATTCTATTCCCTCAAGAGTATTGATCCTGGGAAATAGCATCACCTTCCATGGGGCCAAACCATCAGTAGGCTGGACAGGAAACTGGGGAATGGCAGCGAGTACTGCAGAAAAAGATTATGTCCATATTCTTCAGGCGAAAATGAAGGCGGTTCGGCCCAATGTAAAACTGAAATCCGGCAATATAGCTGCTGGTTTTGAAAGGCAATTCTGGAAATATAACCCTGATGATTTTAAAGATTACAAGGCCTTTGATCCTGATCTGATCATCTTGGTTATCGGAGAGAATGTAGATGATGCCATGGCAGTAAAGCAAGGGTTGGGAACTTACCTTGGGCAATTTGTAAAGGAGCTATCTGGCAGGAGCAATGTAAAAGTCTGTCTGGTGGGGAGCTTCTGGCCGAATAAAAATATTGACAACATCATGAAAGCGACGGCTGGCCAGAACAACTGGTCGTATGTGGACTTGCAGGGGCTCTACAAAGAGAGAGATAAGAATACGGCCCTCAACCAGTATCAGAATAAAGGAGTCGGCATGCATCCTTCTGATCAGGGAATGGAAAGTATAGCAGAAAGAATCTGGAATAGTGTGCAAGACTGGTTTGTTGATCAGCCATGAAATCTTCCGGTTTTAAACCGGGTTTACCTTTTCGGCACCTTTCAATTAAGCTTTGAACTCTTGAAAACTTTTTAAAATCGATAAAAAGCACAAGTAAAGCAATAAAAAACAAGAAAAAACAATTATATAACAATGAAAATAGCAATTATCGGAACGCGGGGAATTCCAAATCATTATGGTGGATTTGAGCAATGTGCAGAATATTTAGCCCTGGGTTTGGTGAAGAGGGGACATGAGGTGCTCGTTTATAATTCGCATAACCATCCTTATCAGAAAAGCGAGTGGAATGGTGTGGACTTGCGTCATTGTTATGATCCGGAGCATAAGCTGGGGACAGCCGGACAATTCATCTATGATTTAAACTGTATTCTTGATGTAAGAAAACGCAAATGTGATGTCATTCTTCAATTGGGATATACCAGTGGATCTGTCTGGGGCTGGCTATTGCCAAAAAAAGTGGTGGTCACCACAAATATGGACGGACTAGAGTGGAAAAGGACGAAATACTCAGGTAAAGTGAGAAAGTTCCTGCAATGGGCCGAAAAATTAGGGGTAAAATATAGCGATCACCTGATTTCGGATTCTATTGGCATCCAGGATTACCTCAAACAAAAATATAACGCCGACTCTACTTTTATTGCTTACGGGGCAACCTTGTTTGAACAGCCCGTTGAAAGTATCCTTAAAAGCTATCAGGTATCTTCCTATCAATATGATATGCTCATCGCCAGACTGGAACCTGAGAACAGCATTGAGCTCATTTTAGATGGTGTGGCAACAGCAAACCTCAACCGCCCGTTTTTGGTGATTGGTAAGCATGAGACAACCTATGGGAATTATTTAAAAGAAAAGTATGCCGGGAATGGACAGATCCGCTTTGTTGGTGGAGTTTATAACATCGATATCCTGAATAGTTTACGCCATTATTCTAACATCTATTTCCATGGGCATACTGTGGGTGGAACAAACCCTTCACTTTTAGAAGCAATGGCCTCCAACACCTTAATTTGTGCAAATGACAATCCTTTTAACAAGTATATTCTGGGTACCGATGCAATTTATTTTAGCGATGCAGATGGCGTAGCTGAGCAACTGCTTCAGGTGAGGTATGAGGAAGATAAATATCAGGCTATGATACAGGCAAATAAAGATAAAATTACCAATATCTATGATTGGGAGTTGATCGTAGATCAATACGAAAAACACCTTTCAGAAGTGAAAGGTGTTTTAAACAGGTGATATTTGGTTAGTGGTTTTATTGAAATTGCTTTTTTAGCCTGAGCATTAAGCCCAGGGAATTGTTCAGGAGCTGGCCCTGATCAAGTGCGGTTGCAAAACCTGCACTATAGCCATTTTTAAGCTTTTTAGAGCCTTCTAAATAGAAGGAGAATTGCTCAACAGGTTTGAAGATATTCGTTGTTTGAGGATTTCTGATTTTACCTGTTGAGTTTCCATAAATGCTGGTTCCGAAAGTTCCGTAATTCCAGGAATAGCTGATTTTTGTCATGAAGTCCCAGTTCAGGACAGTGCCACTAAGACCGGTATGGACCGCGATTACCCGGTTGTTGATAAAGTAATCTGCTTTTTTGATCGCTTGTCCGCTTCTGGCATCATGTCTGGCGGTGATCAATGGATTTCCTAAGCCCATGTTCTTATAAGACCATCCATTCACGTAATAGAAGTTATTGTAATAGTCTTCATCCCCCGATTTGGTAAACGTAGACCAGGGATATCCGGCCTGATCTTTAGAATAAAAGAGTTCAAATAAAACCTTCTTCCAGGCAAAGCCCGTTGTCTTGTCGTTATATTTTCTGTTTTCAACACTGATCCCATTCAGGCCGTCGTTGATGTTCCCAAGTTTGGATAAAGCACCTACATCATAGAAATTCTGACGATAGATCATGACCTTTACCGCATCGAAATCATATTCCGCACCGAGGTCTATTGAGCCCAGCTGATTGCCGATCTTAGAAGTAGGAACTCCTTTGGTGCCATATGCTTTTCCGGTAACGACATAAAAGAACGTTTCCGCAGGAGACAATTTGAAATTATCACCATAAGCAGCTTGTTCATTGCCCCAGTACACCTGATGATTGAAGCCTCCATAAAGTTTCAGCTTCCAGTCTGCTTTTCCCAGCCTGATGTACAGTGATTTTTGATGGAAATATGTTTTGGGATTTCTATCATTGATATAATAAATGATTTTAGGAGCAGGGGCGATGCTGTCCAGAATGGGTGTCCTGCCCAGCCATCCATGTACAAAATTTCCCTTTACAGAGAACAGTCCGTCGAAAATGGGTACCCTGTAATACTCAGGAATAGAGAGTTCCAGTTTTGGTACTCCGGGTGCATTACCGGAAACAGCGAAATTACCGGAACTCAATATCGTATCGCCATTCAGCCCCATGACATCCTTTGTTCTGCCTGCTTTGAACTGAAATACCCCCAGTTTTACCTTTGCGTAAGCATCAATGAGCTGAAGGTTTGAACCTTTCCCTGCATTGGCCCTTCCTTCGAAGCCAAAGCCCCAGTCGAAGAGTTTGGTGTTGGATTTTTTGTATTCCTTATAAGCCCTTCCGATAAAGCCAGCGGATACACCGGAAAGGGGAACGGAGCCAAATTGATTAGACCGCATCCAGAAAGGAACCACATCATTTGTGGTACCGATTGCCTGAGCCTCGAGTTCATATTTAACATCAAGCCGCTGTGCATGTGCCTGATTGGAGAACATCAAAAGGAAAGCGATACCGAAGAGCGTGTGTTTGATTAATGGAATGCGATTTATCCCCATATTTTAATTTAATTAAGTGAAACTATCTCCGAATTCATCTGCCAGTTGCCTGACCACCTCTTTAATCTCCTGTTCCTGGTCTTTAGGGTAGATGAGTAATGCATTGCCATCATCTACTACAATAAAGTTGTCCAGTCCTCTGATGACGGCAACCTTGTGTGTATTGATATGGATGATGCTGTTCTGTGTATCCTGCACATTGACCTGTTTGGCCGAAATCACATTATTAGCGGCATCTTTGCCTGCAGCTTCGTGTAATGAAGTCCAGGTGCCAAGATCCGACCAGCCGAAATTTGCAGGAATGGTGTAAATGTTATCCGCCTGTTCCATAATGGCATAGTCTATCGATATGTTCGGAGAGCTGGCATAATTTTCATCGATAAAAGCGCGTTCCGCAGGACTGTTGTAATGTTCCTTTCCACTTTCAAACAGATCATGAATTTCAGGAGCGTATTTCTTTAAAGCACTGATGATGGTCTTTGCTTTCCAGATAAAGATTCCTGCATTCCAGAGGTAATTCCCCGCTGAGAGGTACTCTTGCGCCTTTTGAAGGGTCGGTTTCTCTCTGAATTTTTCTACTTTATAAATCCCCTCTTCAGTTTCTTTTCCGTACTGAATGTATCCATAGCCTGTGTCTGGTCTGATTGGGCTGATTCCAAGTGTCACCAGGGCTTCGTGGTTGCGGGTATACTCCAATGCAAAACCAATTCGTTCTACAAAAACATCCTCAAACAAGATGAAATGATCTGAGGGGGCTACAATCAGATTAGCTTCCGGATTGAGGGCTGCTAGTTTGAAAGATGCATAAGCAATACAGGGAGCAGTGTTGTTTCTGCTGGGCTCGCAAATCAGCTGATCGGCTGAAATCTCCGGTAGTTGCTCCAGGATAATATCACTATACTGACTATTGGTGACGATAAAAATATGTTCAGCAGGACAGACTTTTAAGAACCGGTTATAGGTGATCTGAAGAAGTGATTTTCCTGTTCCTAAGATGTCCAGAAACTGTTTGGGAAAATGATTGCGGCTTTTGGGCCAGAAGCGGCTGCCAATGCCACCAGCCATAATCAATACATAATTATTTTTATCCATGTAGTTATTGGTTATCGATAAGAACTTCATTTTCAATAAGAGACCTGCCGATACTGTTATAGTAATAGCCCAGATCAGTCATCTTTTGAAGATCATATAAGTTCCGGCCATCAAAAATCACTTTACTGTTCAGACATTCTTCCATCTGATCGAAATCCGGATTTCTGAATAGCGACCATTCTGTGGCGATGAGTAAAGCATCTGCACCTTTTAATGCTTCATATTGATCTATGGCATACGTAACCTGATTTCCCAGGAGCGCTTTTACATTACCCATTCCTTCGGGATCAAAAACAGTAAGTGTAGCACCCTGTTTGAGCAGGCGGTCTATGATGTATAAAGCAGGTGCTTCGCGGATATCGTCGGTTTCCGGCTTAAAAGCAAGTCCCCAGAGGGCAAAATGTTTCCCTTGTATATCGTTGTTGTAGTATTTTAATATTTTATCGACGAGTACAGTTTTCTGTTTTTCATTTACAGACATCACTGCTTTCAGGATCTGAAAATCATAGGCGTTTTCTGCTGCGGATTTTGATAAGGCCTGCACATCTTTTGGAAAACAACTACCTCCATAACCAATGCCAGGGAAGAGGAAGCGTTTACCAATGCGCTCGTCGGCACCGATCCCGCGACGTACGGCATCGACATCAGATCCCACCAGTTCACATAGATTGGCGATCTCATTCATAAATGTGATTTTGGTGGCGAGGAATGAGTTTGCTGCATATTTGGTGAGCTCTGAAGATTTCTCATCCATAAATAAAATCGGGTTTCCCTGTCTGACATAAGGTCCATAGAGTTCTGTCATCAGTTTGATGGCACGCTCGCTTCTGGTGCCCACCACTACGCGGTCGGGTTTCATGAAATCCTCTACCGCAACACCTTCACGTAAAAATTCAGGATTGGAAACCACATCGATCTCGACGGTAGTATTTGCTGCAAAAACGGCCTGCACCTTAGCGGCAGTACCTACGGGGACTGTTGATTTATTGACAATTACTTTATATTCTGTAACGAGTTTTGAGATGTCTTCTGCTGCTCCCAGAATATAGGAAAGATCGGCATTGCCATCTCCTCCCGGAGGGGTAGGTAAAGCCATAAAGATGATTTGCGCTTCTCTGACAGCGAGCGCAAGATCAGTTGTAAAAGTCAATCTCTTTTGTGATATATTTCTTAGAAATAAAGTGTCAAGGCCTGGTTCATAGATGGGAATGATCCCATTTTGCATCTTTTCCACCTTTGCTTTGTCAATGTCTACGCAGATTACATTGTTTCCTGTCTCTGCAAGACATGTACCGGTTACTAAACCTACATATCCTGTTCCTATTACCGCAATTTTCATAAGTAGTTCCTTTTTTTTTATTGTAAAACTACCTATCATGAGCTGAAAATGTTGCTGTTTTTCTTAAAATACCTATTTGTGGGGACATTTTGAATCGGTAATCGAGCTAATTTTGGTAAATGTTAAGAGGTTTATTATGATGACTTGAAATTTTTAGGTTGTTTTTATAAATGAGTGCTTTTTGTTTGCAATTTATTAACGACTTCTTAACAACTCAACCCTATTTATCCCATTTCAGATGCAAACACGTTATTTGTACTTGCTCAAATACATCTTGCCCATTACAGATCTTGTAATGCTCAATTTGGTCTATGTTTTAGCCTATTACCTTACCGAATACCTGGGTAAAACAGTTTCTTATGAACTGTGGCAGCATTATATGGTGGTTTGTAACCTGCTGTGGATGTTCAATACGGTGATTTTTGGCCTGTATTCAGATTATGGATCAAGAAGGCTGGAGCGGATTTACAGGGGAACTTGGCGCAGCATCGCATTACATGGTGTTGGTTTCGCTCTGTATCTGTTGTTTTCCAGGGATGTAGACTTTTCCAGAACTTTCCTGTTGGTATTCTATGCCTTGTTGCTGGGCGCCTTTGTGCTGAACCGATTCCTTGGAACTGCCTTCCAGTTTTTACTGGTGCAGCGTTTTAACGTAAATAAAAAAGTAGCCTTAATTGGTGTTAATCCTACCGGAAGGCGACTGGCGCATTATCTGGACCGCCAATACAATATAGATTTTTATGGTTATCTTGATGATGGCAGCAGGATCTATGCGGATGAAAACGGAAACCTGCCAACCCGTTTTATTTCCAAAATGGTTGCAGCAGCATTAAGTGGGGTAAAGGATATTTATGTATCGCTGGAACCACACCGCATGTCGGAAATTGGAACCTTTCTGGAGGTAGCCGACAAGCATTGTCTGAGGGTAAAGTTTATTCCGGATATGGCGACCACCCTGGCTACGCCTTATACGATCAGCTATGTGGGAGATGAATTTCCGGTAATTTCACTTAGAAAAGAACCCCTGGAAAGTGTCAGCAACCGCTTTAAAAAACGGGCTTTTGACATAGTCTTTAGTCTTGGGGTGATCATTTTTCTGATGAGCTGGTTGTATCCTCTGATTGCCATCCTGATTAAAATGCAAAGCAGAGGGCCGGTTTTGTTTAAACAACTCCGAAGCGGAAGGAATGATGAGCCTTTCTGGTGCTATAAGTTCAGAAGCATGAAGGTCAACAACGACAGTGATAAAAAACAAGCCACCAAAGACGATGACCGCATTACTCCGATAGGGAAATTTCTTAGAAAATCCAGCCTTGATGAGTTGCCTCAGTTCTTTAATGTACTCTTTGGAAATATGAGTGTAGTAGGCCCAAGACCACATATGCTAAAACATACAGAAGAATACCGGGCCATCATCAATCAATTTATGGTCCGCCATTTCTTAAAACCGGGAATCACCGGATGGGCACAGGTAAATGGCTTCAGAGGAGAAACCAAAGAAGACGATGCCATGCAAAAAAGGGTACAACACGACATCTGGTACCTGGAAAACTGGACTGCAATGTTAGAAGTGAAAATTGTCTTCCTGACGGTCATTAATATGATCAAAGGAGAAGATAATGCGTATTAACAGCTAAAAAAATACTGAATATGAAGAAGATCTTAATTACCGGTGGCGCTGGTTTTATCGGCTCACATGTGGTCCGGTTGTTTGTAAAAAACTATCCTGACTATGAAATCATCAACCTGGATAAACTAACTTATGCAGGCAACCTATTGAACCTTACTGATGTCGAATCGGCTCCTAATTACAGGTTTATCAAAGGAGATATTACCGATGCAGCCTTTATTAATGAGCTTTTTCAATTGGAAAAACCTGAGGCGGTGATCCACCTTGCTGCGGAATCGCATGTAGACCGTTCCATTAGTAATCCAATGGAATTTGTAATGACGAATGTGATCGGAACGGTGAACTTATTGAATGCGGCAAAAGAATCCTGGAAAGGAAATTATCCTCAGCATCGCTTTTACCATGTCAGCACAGATGAGGTTTACGGTGCCCTTGGAGAAATAGGGATGTTTACGGAAAGTACTTCTTATGATCCGCATAGCCCTTATTCTGCTTCAAAAGCGAGTTCTGATCATTTTGTTCGGGCCTATCACGATACTTATGGCCTGGATGTGGTCATTTCGAACTGTTCAAATAACTACGGATCTCATCATTTTCCTGAAAAGCTGATCCCGCTGGCCATTAACAACCTAAAAAATAATAAACCTGTACCTGTTTATGGTAAAGGTGAAAATGTGCGCGACTGGCTTTGGGTCGAAGATCATGCACGTGCAATTGACACCATCTTCCACCAGTCAAAATCCGGGGATACCTATAATATCGGCGGACATAATGAATGGAAAAATATCGACCTGATCCATTTGTTGTGTAAGATCATGGATCAAAAACTGGGAAGAACTCCCGGCACATCTGCGGAACTCATTACCTATGTAACAGATCGGGCAGGGCATGACCTCCGCTATGCAATTGACTCTACAAAATTACAGGAGAACCTGGGATGGGTGCCTTCCTTACAATTCGAAGAAGGTCTGGGAAAAACTGTAGATTGGTATCTTGAAAATGTAACCTGGCTGGAAAATGTAACCTCCGGGCATTATCAGGAATATTATAACCAACAATATGAATATAACGAACAGTAAAAAGAACATACTTGTTTTTGGCGGAATCGGTCAATTGGGTCAATGCATCAGTAAAATTTGCGAAGAAAGAGCAGTCACCTCTGTTCGTTTTCTCGATGAATTTGAAGGGAATATACTGGACCCGGTTATCCTGGAAAAATTGTTTCAGGAAGAAGCGCCTGAATTCGTGATCAATTGTGCGGCATATACTGCAGTAGATAAAGCGGAAGATGAACCCGGCCTTTGCGAGAAAATCAATAAAGACGGTGCCGCAAACCTGGCCAGATGCTGTGCGCAATTTAAGGCAACACTGCTCCATATTTCTACAGATTTTGTGTTTGATGGAAAAGTACCGAAACTTTTAAATGAAAATGACCCGGCTGAACCGATCAGTGTTTATGGTAAAACCAAACTTGACGGAGAGCAGGAAATTACAAAAATATTAAAGGAACATTACATCCTTCGCACCAGCTGGCTGTATTCTGAATTTGCGAATAATTTTGTGAAAACGATGCTTAAGCTAGGTGCGGAACGTGATGAACTCAGTGTGATTGTGGATCAGGTAGGAACACCAACTTATGCGATAGACCTGGCATTAGTGCTATTGGAGATCATCGCATCAGACCGTAAAGCATACGGAACCTACCATTACAGCAATGAAGGAGTGACCTCCTGGTATGATTTTGCAAAGGCCATTTTTGACCTGAGTGATACGGTGGTAAAACTCCATTCAATTCCGGGTTCTGCTTATCCAACCAAAGCAGCCCGGCCCGCTTTTTCTGTAATGGATAAGGCAAAAATTAAACAGGTATATGGTCTGGAGATCCCCTACTGGAGGGATAGCCTGATCAAATGTATTAACGCTATAAAAAAAGAATAAATGAAAGGAATTATACTAGCAGGAGGTAGCGGGACACGTTTACATCCTTTGACCCTGGTGATGAGTAAACAAATGATGCCGGTCTATGATAAACCAATGATCTATTATCCATTGTCTACTTTAATGCTGGCGGGGATTAATGAAATTCTGATCATTTCAACACCTCATGACCTGCCGAACTTTGAGAAGCTACTGGGTGACGGAAGTAAGCTGGGGTGTAAATTTTCTTATGCGGTACAAGCCGAGCCTAATGGCCTTGCCCAGGCTTTTGTAATCGGTGCAGATTTTATCGGGACAGATAAAGTAGCACTGGTACTCGGCGACAATATATTTTACGGGGACGGGATGGCCAAGCTCCTTCAGGGTAGTTCTGACCCTGAGGGAGGCGTGGTCTTTGCTTATCCGGTGTCAGATCCCGAACGCTATGGTGTGGTGGAATTTGATGAAAATAAAAAAGCGATCTCTATTGAAGAGAAACCTTCAGTACCAAAGTCGGACTATGCGGTGCCTGGTTTGTATTTCTACGACAATTCTGTGGTAGAAATTGCTAGGAATATCAAACCTTCTCCAAGGGGAGAGTATGAGATCACAGACGTGAATAAGGTTTATCTGGAGCAGGGTAAACTTAAAGTTGGAGTGCTGAGTCGGGGGACTGCCTGGCTGGATACCGGTACTTTTGCTTCATTGATGCAGGCTGGTCAGTTTGTACAGGTCATCGAAGAGCGTCAGGGGCTGAAAATCGGATGTATCGAGGAAGTGGCCTACCGGATGAATTTCATTGATGATGAGCAGCTGTCTGCAATTGCTACACCATTGATCAAGAGTGGTTACGGAGCCTATCTTTTGAAAATGATCAGGCAGATTGAGCCGCAGCCGGCAGGTTAATTAAATTGCTTTGCCTGTTTCCTGACGGTGTAAAATATTTCAATGAAAAAGCTTGTTTAAACTTTTGAAATTTTGGACTATTCTGTTTTTTTGAACAAAAATGAGGAATAATGCCTGGTTTTGTAGATAAAAGTAGCAATAGGCTTGAAAAAAAGTTTCTGATTTCGCATAAGAACGGGCTTTCGTTCGGTCAGATTAGTTGACTTTTGGTGATGGAAACAAAAAAATACCCTTTTGATTGCTTAAAAACGATTTATCAAAAAAGTTTTTAGTAAAATCCCCACTTATAGGGATGCTTTTTCTGTTTAATTGGATTAGTTTTTGTTGTTAATTGGTCTTTAGAAGTTTAATCTGAAACTCCGAATTTTTTTAAAATTAGGTCTTTTTAGGTTAAATTTCTTAAAGAGTAATTTTTATTCCTAATTTGTTTAAATTCCGATGCTGATCTATCATTTGTACTTCATCAACTGTCTTTTGTTCCTTTCAGGGGGGCTGATGTTCAGTTTGCTTCTTTTTTTCTCTTATCGTTTTATCAACTCTTTGGAAAAAAATATTTCTCTTGGTTCTGTAAGACCATAAGGGAGTTCTTTGTCGTTTGAATAATAGATCATTCAGATCGGATTGTTAATTGTGCTAACTAAATATGAATCTAATCAATTTATAATTTTTTTAATCTAACCCCTATTTCACCATGTCAAAATCATTTCTTATTCCTGTTACCCCGCGAGTCTCCGGCGTAACACACCTTTGCGGTAACTATCTGCTCTTTAATGCCAATTTGTTAATGAATAATTGTATCTGGTAAGTTTTTGAGGCAGAACCCGTCTTCTGATCCTACAATACCTACTTTATATTTTTTTAATAAGATGAAGAAAAACTAAAGACGTTCTCAAAACCCGTTATGAATAAACTGACGAGCCGTTTTTTTATTTTTTAATCTTTTCAATTAACCTTATGGAATTTATGGAATTTAATAATAACGTCATGAATGCTCCCTGGGATAGGCGTAGCGACTTCTACACACGTTCAAATATGGCTTTACCTAAAGTAATTTTAGATCAGTTTTTGCCCTCATTTCTTAGTCCAGGGCAGTTTTACTACTATTTAGTAGATTTCTATGGCCAACAGATCAGATATATAGATCCAAGTATCGCTGATATCTTAGGACTAGATCCGGAATCAGCAACTGTGGATAGTATCCTGGGTTGTATCCATCCTGAAGACATCAATTATGTAGCGCAGACAGAATCGGCAAGTTATCGGTTTATGCTCAATCAGGTAGGTAAAGATAACCTGAAGAGCTATTACAAAACGACTTACTGTTTTAGGTTCAAAGTGGTTGGTGGCAATTATGAATTGTTCCATAATGAGTCTGTATTCCTCTCTGATGAGGAAACAGGCCGTATCTCACAGGTACTTCATATTCATACGAATATCAATCACCTGACCGCTGTGAATGATTACACCCCTGCATTGATGGATTTAAAGGGAACGGAGAATGTATGGCCGGTCAATGTCAAACCAGAATCGGAAAGCACTTCGCTCAATTTAAATTTTAGTAAACGGGAAATGGAAATCATTAAGTTGATCGCCCTTGGTTATAAAAGTGAAGAAATTGCAGAATCACTATTTATTTCCCTGCATACCGTTCAATCTCATCGTAAGAATATTATTCGGAAATCTGGTGTTAAAACCAGCTCTGAACTCATTAGTTTATGTGTGAAAGAAGGATTAATTTAATCCGTTTTTTACAGCTCAGGGAAAATAAGAAAGGCGGACCATTTGGTTCGCCTTTCTTATTTTGTAAAGTTTGTTTTTTATTGACCTGTTGAGTCAATCCCTTGCTCAAGCAGGTTAAGCCGATAATGCTTCCCGTTTAGTAAAAATCTGGTAATGGATTCAGGCTGGTATTCTGACGCTGATGCCAGTAAGGATAGATCGTTGGAACTTCACTAGCTGCATCCAGTTTCTTTACTTGTTCCAGCGTTAAATTCCATCCTACAGCATCCAGGTTTTGTTTCAGTTGTTCCTCATTTCTCGCGCCTATAATGATGCTTGAAACGGTAGGACGCTGCAACAACCAGTTTAAGGAAATCTGTGCCACTGTTTTTCCTGTTTCTTCAGCCACTTCATCAAGGGCATCTGTAATGTTATAGAAGACTTCTTCATTCAGGATGGCCTCCGGAACAGGACTTCCGCCCTGTGCAATGCGGCTATCTGCAGGAATGGGTTTGTTGCGTCCGTATTTGCCTCCTAAGCGGCCTGCGGCAAGTGGGCTCCAGATGAAGCTGCCAACATTCTGATCCAGACCTAAAGGCATCAGTTCCCATTCATATTCCCTGTTGGTCAGGGAATAATATACCTGATGGGCCACATATTTATTCCAGCCATATTTCTCAGATATTCCCAAAGATTTCATCAGGTGCCATCCGGAAAAATTAGAGCAGGCAATATAGCGTACTTTTCCACTTTGGATCATGTCATCAAGGGTTCTTAATGTCTCTTCGACCGGGGTATTCCCATCAAAACCATGCATGTGATAGATGTCAATATAATCGGTGTTTAATCGCTTAAGGCTGCCTTCCAGTTGCTTTAGAAGGTGAAAACGGGAGGATCCCTGGTTGTTGGGGCCTTCTCCAAAAGTGAAGGTGGCTTTGGTCGAGATCAGGGTTTTATTTCTTATTCCTTTGATGGCTTTCCCCAGGATCTCCTCTGATAAACCTGCTGAGTAAACATCCGCGGTATCAAAGAGGTTGACCCCGGCATCCATGCACAGGTTGACCATGCGCGTAGCCTCCTCAACCTGTGTACTGCCCCAGGCTTTAAAAAAGTCGTTGCCACCACCAAAAGTGGCGGTTCCAAAGGTGAGTACCGGAACAAAGAGTCCGGATGCGCCTAATTGTCTATATTCCATAAGCTTTATAATGCTGATAATATGATCTGTAAAAGGTATTCAGATTAAAGGATTTTCAAGTCATGTTATTGCAAGAGTTCTTCATAAAAAGCTTTCATTTCGGGAGGCGACTTTTTGATCAGTGCAGGGTATTTGTTGTCGGGTCCCCAGATGCTGTAGATCACATAAGTCCAAATGTAAGCCGGCATCTCTCTGGCATCTTCTTCCGACCAGTCTTCTTTGCTGCTTTTGCTGATGTAATCCGTAAAATTTCTTTTGCAATCCAGCAGCAATTGTAAGTTCTCAACGTTATGGAAAGCTTCAGCAAACAGTTTAAACGGTTTGTGTTCCTGCATTGATAGAATACAGCTGATAAAGACAGGTAAGGAGGCTTTGCTGATGCCAAACTTTTCCACAAAAGCAGGAGTGAATTTCTCCTGAATGGATTGGTGTTCTTCGTCAACCTCCTGCATGTACTTTTTCACCAGCTCAAAGTGTTTTTCACTTTCAAGACCCAATGCAAAAACAGCAAAGGTAGAAGGCATCGCGCAATTTTCGTCCTGTAGATTATGGTACCATTCCCATTTTTTCATTGCAAGGAGGGCGTATTCTTCAATTAATTTATGGAGGTCCGGATATTGAACAGCGTTGGCAAAGAGATGATGGACACCGGTTTTGATGAGTCCTTTTATGGGGAGGATCTGCTTTGTTTTTGCGGAAAATTCTATAGAATAACTTTTCGGGAAATCAACTTTCAGGAGTGCGTTTATGAACTGAAAGATGGCTTGATAAGCCGCTTCACATTCCTGATTTACTTTGATTTTAATGGTGGCAAAAACATCATTGGCTACACAGCTTACATTTTCATCTTTATAGTTTGTTAACTGTGTTGCCAGTTTCCCTGAACCATATTTTTTCAATTCTTCCACTTCATTTGAACCGAGGGATTTTACCATCCGGAAGTACCTGTTTACGGTCACGATTTCAAAGCTTGCTCCGTATTTCATCAAACAGATGGCCACATAACATACAAAACTTAAATGTTCAGGGTTTACGGCAGAAAGATCAGTGCCTGGGCTTAGCAGGTAATCATCTGCAGAGCGGACAGGCGCTTTACCAAAAAATGGTTTTTGAACATTTTCTTCAACCCATTTTTCCAGGCTGTATTCCTGAAATCCTTCCGGGGCCTGCTTTCTGATTTTATCACAAAATTGACCGGCTTTTTCTGCGGTAAATGGTGCTTTATTCAGGAAATATCTAATGATACTATCAATGAGAAAAAGTTCTCCTGTTGGTAATTCAAGAGGATGGGGGTATTCTGCTGATTCTTTAATGGTATCAGACCAGATGGCATCGATAAACCGCTCCAGTAATTCTTCGTTTCCTTCGATTTTTACATTATAGTTTTTATTCATTTTATGGCAATTCTTTATTTTTACAGCATAACGTTTGAAAAACGTTTTTAGCTCTGCTGATGATTTAAATGAGCGATATAAATTGCTCCATTTTCATTCTTTCCCGGTATCCTGCCATTTAACGGATTGTATTTTTTCAGGAACTTGTTAAAATGGCTGAGGTCGCTGAAGCCGAATTTATAGCTGATCTCTTTTTTTGTCGCATTCCCGGAACTCAACTGACTCTCAATGACCTTGAATTTATAATCATCAATATATTGTTTGATGGAAACATTCATCTGACGCTTGAACAGATTACTTAAATAATTAGGAGAGAAATGGAAATGGGTAGATAGTACACTCATCTTTAGTGATTCTGGCTCCTGGATATGGGAGTGGATAAATTCAACGACGGAAATCAAAGTATGGCCATTTGGCGATTGCTCGGTGATCATATCAGTGATGGCATTCTTCTTCAGAATGGAAAATACTGCCCGGATGAGGTGAAAAATCAGCTCATTGGATGGGCTTAACGTGTTTTGCCATTCTCTGACAATCAATAACATGATTTGATCAATCTTTTCCAGATCATCTTCAGATTTGACTAACCTGGAATCATAAGTGGCACTGATGGCCAGTAAATGATCAATGAGTTTACTCCAGTCTTTCGTTGTCTTTTCATTAGAAAAGCCCTCCAGGTACATGTTATTGAACTTCAATACGCTAAAGGTGGTCTCTTCCGTGATATCGAAAATATGGCCATCCTGAGGTGCAAGTAAAAAGAGACTTTTGCCTTCATAATGCTGCTCTATCTGATTGTGGTAATGTTTTCCCTTGCCGGAATGGATGAACACCAATTCAAAATGATCGTGATTATGCAAAGGAAAAGGCCATTTTAGCGTAGTAAAATGCCGGATAAAAAGGGCCTCATGCTGGATAAATCTTTTCACGTTGAATTTTACAAGTATAGGATTAATAAGTACAATTATTAAAATCAGAGCGGTCATAGATTTGCGACATTCCTAAACAACAAATGATGCTGTCTGATCAAAATACAAAAATACGACCTGTAGTGATTCCCTTAATGGCAATTTCCGCAGGAATTATAGTAGCAAACGTATATTATAACCAACCGATTCTAAAGGAAATAGGGCTTTCCGTCAATGCGACAGAAAGTGAAATTGGCAAGATTTCTATGATCTCCCAACTCGGTTATGGATTGGGAATGTTTTTTCTACTCCCCCTTGGGGATAAAGTAAACAGGAAAAACCTGATCATCGGTTTGGCAGGATTGCTCTCCATAACACTGGTGATGGTTGCTTTTTCTACCAGTCTCCTGCAAGTCTCCATCCTGAGTTTTTTTGTTGGTCTTTTTTCCACACCCGCACAGATCATTTTACCAATGGCGGCGACTTTAGATAAGGTAAACAGAGGGGCCACGGTGGGTAAGGTGTTTAGCGGAATTTTGGTGGGAATCCTGGGTGCAAGGGTTACAGCTGGACTCCTCACCGAATGGTTGGGCTGGAGGTCCGTGTTTGCGATCTCGGCTTTCATGGTGATGGTCATGTGCATCCTTTTAAAAATTTACCTGCCCGAGGCTGCGTCTAAATTTAAAGGAAATTACCTCAGCCTTTTGAGATCTACCTTATCCCTGATTAAAGAATATAAGGTGTTGAGGCAGGCTGCGGTGTTGGGCGCATTTACCTTTGGGGTTTTTTGTTCTTTCTGGACCACCCTGACTTTTCATTTGAGTGCTTCTCCATTTCATTATCATGCAGGAACAATTGGTTTATTTGGATTGATTGCGATAGGAGGGGCGCTGGTTGCACCTTACTTTGGTAAGTTGGCAGATAGGGGAAGTGTGTATAAGTCGCTCGTGATGACGGTCTGCATGATTATTGGAAGTATTCTTCTGATCAAGCTATTCCCTTTTTCTATAGCTGTTCTGATCATTAGCGTTTTCTTTTTGGATATTGGGGTTCAGGCCACGCAGATTACCAATTTTACCAGAATTTACAGCTTGCATGAACATGCCCATAGCCGGCTGAACACCATTTATATGACCACTTATTTTATAGGAGCTGCAGCAGGGACTTATGCTGGTTTGCTGGCCTGGGAATATGGGGGATGGAATGCGGCAACATGGCAAATGTTATTCTGGAGTAGCACTGCTTTGATCATTGTGATGATTTCTGCACGTTCAAAACCTGTAGCTGCACTAAACTAAGGAATACAAAACCTATCTTTTTTTAGAACTGATCATGGCATCAATACTGTATTTCCCTGGTCCCAGCAAAAGAATAGACAGGTAGCCAACTAAAAAAGCAGGGACAAGTTCATGTTCTCCAAAGATCTCCCAGTTGTGTATGCCCAGAATGACAAAAATGGTAATGAGTAACGGAATGGTAGCGAGTCTGGTAAAAAGACCAAGAATGATAAGAATGGAGCAAAATAATTCGGCGAATACAGTCAGGCCCAATGAAAAAGTACTGCCCAGGCCCATAAAACTCATGAAAGTATCTTTCTTCTCTGCAAAATGGATCAATTTCGCGTAACCGTGACTGGGGATCATTAATGCGCCAAATCCGATTCTCAGGAATAATGTGGCGAGGTTAAATTGGACTGGGCTATGACTTATTGTGGATAATCGCTTCATCAAATGGGATCTAAAGATTGTGCCTGACTTACCTGTGCTTCATTATGCACAGGTAAACAGGACTTTGTTTTCTAACCAAATAGCATGACAAATGTAATCTATTTAGAATCTTTCTAAACAATAAAAGAGGGTAAATGTGATTCTATGACAATTAAATTACAATTGGAAAGGTTTAGGAATTTAGCCTATACATGATATCAGACCTTAGAACATACTTGATTCCGTTGATAAGGCGATCACCCTCATGGCGCTGACTGTGTTCAAAAATCAGGGCCATCCCTTTTTTTGGAGTGATGACCTCTCCGGATTTAAACTTAGTCTCTCCACCTTCATATCCTTCATTCAGATACACCATAAATGTGTAATAACTGAATTCTGTTTCACTGCGTATAAAGCTGCCGTCTCTGTGCATTTTGAACCGTTGTCCGGGGCTATATTTGTAGAATCGGAATAATTCATTTAATCCAATAGCTTCAGCATGGCCAATGACTGGTCTGATATGGGTTTTAAGTCTTTCCCAAAGCTCTCCGGCATAATTAAGATCATTATATAAAATCCTTTCATTGTCGCGGATCATTTTCATCATCGCCTGTTGACCATCAATATTTACTTTCGCTTCTTCGAAGCCCATTTCTTCACTTTTGAAAATCAACTGATCACATTCTTCATCAGTCAGGAAATGATCAATTGTGAAGATTTCGGTATGCTCATTAATGTTGTTCATAGCGTTGAAGGTTAATAATTACAATAGTTTTTGATATATCTCGTGGCTTTCTTCGTCATAACAAACGAAAATCAAACGGTCAAATGCCTTTACATTCTTGAAATTCCGGACGGTATCTATGGCGATTTCTGCAGCCTTATCTTTCGGGAAATGATAGATTCCTGTGCTTATTCCGGGAAATGCAATCGTTTTTAAATGGTGTTCAAATGCTAACTGCAGGCAGTTCTTATAACAATCATGTAATAGCTTGTCTTCATTTTTAGATCCGCCATTCCATACCGGGCCAACGGTATGAATCACGAATTTTGCAGGCAGAAGCCCTGCAGTTGTGATGACCGCGTGTCCGGTTGCACAGCCACCCTGCCTGTTCCGAATTAAAATGCATTCTTCCAGAATGGCTTTTCCACCCTTTCGATGAATTGCTCCGTCCACTCCACCGCCTCCCAGCAATGAACTGTTTGCTGCATTTACGATTGCGTCTGCTTTAATAGTAGTAATGTCTCCTTTGACCAACTCGATTTTCATATTGGATGATGTTTAAGCATTCAATTGCGATCTTACTTCCATTAAGACAAAGCCAAGCAAGTTTTCACCCTTCCATAATAAAGGGTTTTCTGCTTTCGGGTCATCAGCAGCGAGGCCTATTCCCCAAACCGGATCTACCGGGCTTGCCTCTACGATAACCCTGTTCTTCGTTTGCAATAAAAAGTCTTTCAGCTCCTGATGCTGATTGAATTTATGATAGTTTCCGGCAAGGACAATATCAAACTTATGAGCATCCCATACTTTGGCATCAAAGCGCTCCACTAATCTCCCCAGTTTCTTTACTTCGGCCGGGGATTTAACCTCCAGGATTCTTTTTGCAATGGCAAAATCCTCAAATAATTCTGCTTTCTTTGCCATCATCCAATGTTCTGTACTGGGGTAAGTTTTTCCTTCATGGGTAAATGGAGCAATCCACCACTGACTGAAACAACTTGCAGAAATATGGCCGTCTTTGGCGGGTTGGTGCCCCCAGAAGAAAAGGAATTTGATCTTTTCTTTTTTCTGGTACTTTTTAATTAGTTCTTCTTTATGGGAATTGGTCATGGTTTTAAGGTTTAATCATCATCGCAAAGCGGTATGCTATTGCTGAGCTGAAATGTTCAATTGAAAATTACTTTGTTTCAATGCTTTGTTGAATTTGTATAAATCAGGATGGCGGTTTTTTGAGCCTTCCCGTTTGCTGCCGGTTAGTAAGATGTATTCTGCATCCAGTATCTTTCTGCGGAAATTTCTCCGGTCAATCGTAATGCCTAAAATGCATTCATAAAGTGCCTGTAGTTCAGGCATGGTAAATGTTTCGTCCAGCAATTCAAAACCTACAGGATAATAGAGTATTTTGGATTTCAACCGCTGCAAGGCCTGATCGAAGATCAACCCATGATCAAAGCCAAGTGCTGGCAGTTGGTTTACCGGAAACCATTGCACATCGTTGGCCATTTTTCCTGCTACAATTTCAAAACGCTCCGGATTGATCAGCGCGTAATGAGCAATAGAAATTACCCGGCCTCTGGGATCCCGGTTGGGTTCATCAAAAGAATAAAGCTGTTCGAGATAAAGGTTTTCAATGCCAATCTTAGTGTGCATAATCCTGTTGCAGACCTGCTGCAGTGTTTCTTCCATTTGCAGGAATCCTCCGGGGAGGGTCCAGCCATTTTTAAAAGGCTCGTCTTTTCTGTTGAGCAGCAATACAGATAGCGACTGGTTATGGTAGCCGAATACCACAAGGTCAACTGCGAGAGAGGGGTTTTTATAGGTGTGGAATTCCGGATTCATTTCTGCTTTGCGTTATTATGACACAAAGTAACGGTGAAATTATAATAACTTCCAAATAAATCTTCAATCTTCTTGAAAATCAGCCTTTATGATGCTTTTTTAACCTGCTCTTTTGTGAAAGATAAGTGAGGTCAAAATGCGAATTGAGAAAATAAGACGTTATAGTTTGAGTCTCGTTGTATTTGTTCACAATGAAACATATTTAACTATTGAAATCTATCTATGAAAAAAATATTTTTAGCAGCAAGTTTTTTAGCAATTTTTGCGGCATGTACTCAAACTTCTTCTTCTAATGGCAATATCGCTGGTGGGGATACGACGATAGTTGATTCTACTTCCTCGCCGGCAACAGAAGTACTGGATGGTGCAGGTAAAAAAGAGGTTGCTGTTGATCATAAGCTGGGAAAAAAATATGCAGGTAAATATAAAGGGAATATTCCTAATGCTGATGGAACGGCTAAAACAACCCTGGTCTTAAATGATAATGGAACATTCAAACTGACAGAACTCTTCACCCGTGCGGGAGCGAAACCTCTTGAGTCTACCGGATATTGGTCTCGGGAAACCGGACATACGGATGTGATTAGTTTAAGAGAAAATAACATTGAACCCTATAAAAAGTTTAAAACTGAGGGAAGACAATTGCGTCAGTTAACTCAGGAAGGAAAAGTAATTGAAGGCGAAATGAAAGACCTGTATTTACTTAAAAAAAGCAAATAAATGCTGGCTGAAGCGTCTGCAATCCAGTTTCAGGCGCTTCAGTTTTTTCGCGCTTATTTTCTGATAGATGATCAGATCCGGAATCCCGGATGAGGGATTTTCTGCAAGATAATCTGCCTGTATTCAACTGCTTAAAACACTGATTGGCAGTATGCTCAGTTTATTAATCCACATAGTGTTATATTTACACCATCTTCTTTGGATAAATTATCCCATGGCAGATTGGAGTCTGTTGAGGAGTAATTACATTGATAATGAGAGATTTATGTTATTTTATCCAGGTTGCCGTTGTGGTGTTAATCGTAGTTTTTTGTCAAAAATTAAGTATACTAAATTAATAATTATATATTTGCAACCTCAAAAGGATTTTACCTGTTTTGAACTTTAATACAGGTAATTGGATGTAAATTGATCCTTCCGGCGGCTTGCCAAAAGGAGGGTGGATTGAAGCTCAAATCCCGGAGAAAATAGTCAACAAAACAAAAGGCTGGTTTTGAAGACTGCAAAGATTTTATGGTTTTATACGGTAATTGTCGATCAGGTTAACTGACCAGATTGGAATTTAAGGAAGAAATCATCTGATTAATTGGAAAAACAAGAAACTAAAGCCTTAAGCCAAGGTAGAAGGCTTCCTAAACTTTAAAGACAACCCAAATGCTAAATTTTGTTCTCTTTGGCCCACCGGGTGCAGGCAAAGGCACTCAATCTCAGAAATTGATAGATCAATATCAATTGATTCACATTTCAACAGGTGACCTTTTTAGGGCTCACATTAAAAATCAATCACCATTAGGCCAGAGAGTAAGTGAGCTAATTGCAGATGGACAGTTAGTTCCGGATGAAATTACCATTGCTATGCTGGAAGAAGAAGTGGATAAAAACCCTGGAGCCAAAGGCTTTATTTTTGATGGTTTTCCACGTACTGTTCCTCAGGCGGCTGCTTTAGATGAGTTTCTGGAAAGCAAAGGAAGTTCAATTGCAGGTGTAATTGCTTTGGATGTTGATCAGCAGGAATTAACCAAACGTATCGCCCAACGTCAGTTGGAAACCGGTCGTGTGGATGATCAGGCAGATAAATTGCAAAAAAGAATAGACGAGTATTTTAGCAAAACGATTCATGTTTTGCCTTATTACGAAGCACAAAGCAAACTAAGTAAAGTAAATGGAATCGGAAAAATCGATGACATCTTTGCTGAGTTATGTGAAGTAGTAGATAAATATTAGTTTTAACAATAGGATTGGTCCTGATCTCATCAGGATAACAAAAGCCCGGCTTAAAAGCCGGCTTTTTTATTTTAAAAAAAGAAGGTTATGTCGCAAGGTTCAAATTTTGTAGATTATGTTAAAATATGCTGTCGCTCCGGCAAGGGAGGGGCAGGTTCTGCACACTTGCATCGTGATATACGGACTTCTACAGGTGGACCTGATGGAGGTGATGGCGGACGCGGTGGACACATCATCCTGAAAGGTAACTCCCAGTTCTGGACTTTACTTCACCTGAAATACCGTAAACACATCATCGCACAGGATGGTCAGCCGGGTTCCAGTGGAACCTCTTCCGGTAAGTTCGGTAAAGATGAAATTTTGGATGTACCCCTGGGAACCATCGCCAAAGATGCGGAAACAGGAGAGGTGCTTTTTGAAATCACTGAAGATGGAGAAACAAAAATCCTGACTGCAGGTGGACGTGGCGGACTGGGAAACTGGCATTTTAAAACACCAACCCTTCAAACACCACGCTTTGCCCAACCAGGTGAAGCAGGTAAAGAAGAATGGATGGTACTGGAATTAAAGGTACTTGCCGATGTAGGCCTGGTAGGTTTTCCCAATGCAGGAAAATCAACTTTACTTTCTGTACTTTCCGCAGCAAAACCGGAAATCGCAGATTATCCTTTTACCACCCTGGTGCCGAATCTTGGGATCGTTTCTTACCGTGGAGGCAAATCATTTGTAATGGCCGATATCCCGGGAATTATTGAAGGCGCTTCAAAAGGAAAAGGTTTAGGGTATCGCTTTTTACGTCATATCGAAAGAAATTCAGTATTGTTGTTTATGGTTCCGGCGGATACCCACAGAACAATTGCAGAAGAATATGCCATTCTTAAAGCAGAACTTCAGGATTACAATCCGGAACTGATGCAAAAACCTCATTTACTGGCCATCACTAAATCCGATATGCTGGACGAAGAGCTGGTTGCTGAAATGAAGAAAGAACTGCCTAAAAATATTCCATCCATCTTTATTTCTTCTGTAGCCCAAAAAGGCTTAACAGAATTGAAAGATATGCTATGGGAATCGATCAATTCGGAAGCTTAAAAAATAGATAAAGACCTTTCTTCAGCAACTATACTGCTGAAGAAAGGTCTTTTAGTTTTTTCTGCATACAAATACTGCTCTCCACCTTTTCATAAGGCCCAAAGTTTGGAATCACCTCATAACCTACTTTTTGATAAAGGGTTACTGCTTCCTTCTGTTTATTCCCAGTCTCCAGGATACAGGTTTCATATTTCATCTCATTTGCCCAGTGTTCCAGTTGCTCCAGGATCTGTCTGGCAATTCCCTGTCTGCGGAACTCAGGATGAACAAACATCCGCTTAATTTCCATTACGCCTTCCCCATATTCCTTTATCGCACCACAACCTACTGCACTCCCATCGATATAGGCAACTATTGCATGTTTTATGGTATCTGTTTTATTGAATTGTGTGAAAAAAGCATGGTCTTCTCCATTGTTAATGCTTAGGTTCTCGTCTAAAAGAGCGATTAATTTTCTGAAGTCCAGATGTTCCGGATTTGTCCTGCTAATGTGTATGCTCCTGTTCATGATATATTTATTTACTAAATGAATCTGTCTGATGAATAAATCTATACTAGGGATGAATGGCGCTGGTTTAGTTAATATAAGGGTTTTTAGGGATGTTTACGATTTTATAGCCATCATTTTTAAGGTCTTGTAGTTCTGTTTCATTGGGTAGCTGTTTAAAGACGATTGCGGACAATACCTGGCCCGGAATGATCTTCAACTTTAAGAGAACGTCCAGAAATGATTTTTTAAGATAAATGGATCTGAATTTTTTATTTTTCATATTGGCCTCCAGTGCCTCAGCCCCGCTAAAATAGAAATTGGGATTGATTTTTTTAAAAGCAACCATCGGCAGGTTTAAACCTGCTGCAAATTTTTCAAACTCACGTTCCGACACCTTGTACACAAAGTTACCAACAGGCTCATAAGAAAACCTGTTTTTCCAGATTGACGATCCTAAATTACTTTTGATGGCATTCAGGCTGTTCACCATAAACAGCAATAAAGGCATTTTTGAAATGGGGTCCTGTGGCTCAATCACCACGATCCCTTTTTTGGAAACCCTGATCATCTCGTATAATGCAGAGTAAGGGCGTGGGAAATGATGATAGGACTCTTTACAAAGGACAAAATCATAGCTGTCATCTGTAAATGATAACCTTTCGGCATTTTCAGAGCGAAAATCATTGACAATCCCTTCATGATGCGCAATACTGAGGAAATCTGTATTCAGATCACTTGCAGTTGCTTTATTCCCATTCTTAAGAATGTATCTGGCATCGAAACCGTAGGCATCCCCAACAGTTAACCATCGCTGGTCTTTATTTTTTAACAAGGGGTTCAGACAATCAAAAAACAAGCGCTGAAGCCATGATCCTATACTACCGGCATCTTCGTATCTGCTTTTCTTAAAATAGTCAGATTTCGCCTCTGGAGTAGGAAACTTTTCGTTATACCATTTCTCATGCAGCTCATAGCTTTCTTTATGAAACATTATCTTTAAGTGGGTTAAGGTATATCAAATTTAAGTTAAAAATTTTCTGACTGATGACCTGAAAGTGTTAAAATGTGTTAATTTTATGTAGCAGGTTTTATTAAAGCCGTTTAATTTGTTATAGTTGGGGATCCGGGCGCGATATTTGTCTTGAGAACAAATTCATGTCTTCAGACGGGTACAATAAAAATAATAAAAAATGACGGCTTCAGCGCCAATAACAAACAAATTACAATAATGAGATCATGACCATTAAAAAGAAATATATGCTAATGAAAAAATGCTTGGTAATCCTTTTTGTATGCTTTAGCAGCAGCACTTTTGCACAGGAAAAATATTGGCAACAAGAAGTCAGTTACACGATTGATGTAGCCCTGAACGATCAGGCAAAGACGCTTAAAGGCTCAGAACAGCTAGTTTATAAAAACAATTCCCCGAATACGCTTGATTTTATCTGGTTCCACATCTGGCCAAATGCATATAAGCAGGAATCCACCGCTTTGTTCCAGCAATTGAAAAATGATACTACCAGAGCAAAGAAAATGGAAAAATACACCTATGGTAGTATAGACGGCTTAAATTTCAAAGTAAATGGCAAAAAGGCAATTACGGAAGCACATCCCAATCCCCAGTATATTGACATCATTAAAGTGAAACTGGCTACGCCGCTAAAACCCGGAGCATCTGTAAATATCGCTACGGATTTCAATGTTAAACTTCCTTCGTACTTCTCCAGATCAGGCTTTGCGGATGGAGAGTTTATGGTTTGTCAATGGTATCCGAAACCGGCAGTATATGATAAGGATGGCTGGCATGAGTTTCCTTACCTTGATATGGGGGAGTTCTATAGTGAATATGCTTCCTTTAAAGTAAACATTACCCTACCTTCAGACTATGTTGTTGGAGCAACAGGTGTATTGCAGAATGCTGATGAGCTTACTGCTTATAAGACAATAGGCGCTAAAAATGCAGCGAACAGAACCGGAACACCAGTGCTTTATCAACCATTAAATAAAAATGCAACGAAGAAATTAACCTACGAAATCAACAATGTTCCTGACTTTGCCTGGTTTGCAGCGAAGAACTTTGTGATCCAATACGATACAGCCAAACTGGCCTCAGGGAAATCTGTAGATGCCTTTACGTATTACCACAATAAAAAAGAGACCTTGTGGAACAACAGTATCGACTATGCAAAAGATGCGGTAAAGCATTATAGCAAGTGGATCGGGGAGTACGAATATCCGGTAGTTCAGGTGGTAGAGGGGCCTGCAAATAATTCAAGTGGTGGAATGGAATATCCAACGATCACTTTAATCACCAGTCCGGATGCTAAAAAGGAATCTCTTGACGCAGTAATTGCCCATGAAGTAGGGCACAACTGGTTTATGAGCATGCTCGGAAGTAACGAAAGAAAACATACCTGGCTGGATGAAGGATTGAACAGTTATTTTCAATTCAGATATGAAGCAGAGAAATACAGGTCCAACTCTTTATTCGGAGATGCCATTCCTGAACAGGTTAAACAATTGCCGGAGCCGGAGTTTTCTTCGCGGATTTACCAGGTGATGGGCTCAATTCCCATGAAATCAGCTATAGAAACACCAGCAGATAAATTCTCCAGCTCTGATGAATACGGCCTGATTTCTTATGTGAAAACAGCCTTATGGTTACACTTGCTGGAAAATGAAGTAGGACGGGAAAAAATGGATAAAGCTTTTCAGCATTATTTCAGCTTATGGAAAAATAAACATCCACAGCCGGAAGACCTGAAAGCAGCATTTGAAGCCTCATTGGGAACAAATTTAGATGCTTATTTTAAACTTCTGGATAAAGAAGGTAGCTTCAAATAAAGAGTGTTTTTTTGCTAAAATATAAACATAAAACGGCCGTTGCGATCAACGGTCGTTTTGTGTTTAGCAATGTCCCGGATTCAATAAACCGGAAGATCGCTGCTTATATCATATCTTTGCCGGGACCAGCAGCTCATCAGCAGGCGTTATGGAGAAATACAGATACGAAGAAATCGCAGAAGAGATGGAAGCCAATATTGTGGCTGGCCGGTTAAAACCAGGGCATAAGCTTCCTTCTGTCAGAATCCTCAAACTAAAATACAATATTGGTTTAAGTACGGTACAGCGTGCCTACGACGATCTGATTATAAAAGGCCTCGTAGAAAGTATTCCTAAATCCGGTTATTATGTAGCCGGAAAAAAAGAGAAAGAGCAGGCTGTTAAGAGGCCAGAAGCCATTTTGATCAGGGATGCTGTTTTCGAAAATAATTTATCGGTCATCACGACCAACCCCGATTCACAAAAGAAACATAGCCTCAGCGAATTTAATGTAGCTGCTCCCGGAGACCTTTTTATTCCCCAGAAGCTTCTGTTGAGAACAATGCAGCAGGTGATCCGGGAGAAGGGGATCAGCTTGCTGAAGTATTATCCTTCCAATGGGTCGGAATTTTTGAAAGATCAGCTTGCCAGCCGGGCAACAGGGTATCATAGCCGGTTTAATGCAGAAGAACTGATCATCACAGATGGTGCTGTTCAGGCTTTTTACATTGCATTAGCGTCGGTTACAAACCCGGGAGATGTGGTGGCAATTGAAAGTCCCTGTATCTTTTCTATGCTGGAGGTACTAAAGAACTTAAGACTGAAAGTTATAGAAATTCCGGTACATCGGGGTTCCGGATTTGATGTTGCCTTTCTGAAAAGGGCAACAGAACACATCCCTTTAAAGGCAATTGCGCTGACACCCAATTTCCATAATCCTACCGGTGCTGTTCTTTCAGATGCGGATAAACTGGAACTGCTTACGATTGCCCAATCTAAAGGCATTCCAATAATCGAAAATGACGTTTTTGGTGATCTTCATTTCTCGGGTAGCCGTCCTTCAAATATCCAGTCTATGGACAATAGCGGCCTGGTCATGACCTTCTCTTCTTTTTCCAAGACCCTTGCTCCCGGAATCAGATTAGGTTGGCTCTCCCCAGGGAGGTTTTTTAAACAGGCGGAGCAACTTAAGTTTTCTCTGGGAAGTACCGTATCTCCAATCTATCAGGAAACCATTGCCAAATTACTGTCGACCAGTAGTTACGACAGGCATGTCAGGAAATTCAGGATGCAGCTGGCGGCTCAGTCTTACCAGACCATTAACCTCATTTCTGAATATTTTCCTGTAAGTACCCGCATCAGTCAGCCGAAGGGAGGCTATAGCATCTGGCTTAAAATGGAAAAGAAGCTGGATATGAAAATGTTTTACAAACATTGTGAGCAAATAGGTGTTCGTTTCACGCCAGGCTCTGCCTTTTCTTTCAGTTCTGTTTTTGAGCAGCATTTCAGAATCATCTTCGCCAGTAAATACACCGGACAAAGAGAAGAAGTGTTAAAACTTGCGGGTAAAACTGCGCAGGATTTATTGGGCTGATCCTATTGCTTTCCCTTGGAACTGTACCCCTTTGATTTTCATATTCTGGACCTGTCTCTTTCTTTAAAGACCTTAATTTTGAGGATTATCATTATTATATGGACAATCGCATTAAAACAAAATTTACCGTAGCTTCAGAAGAAGGAATAGCGGATTTACAATATCTTGGAGAAACCAGAGGGCATGAGAAATATGGTGCCTTGCTCAATGAAAAACAGATGGCCGATTATCTGTTCGAAAAGTATAACAGGGATACCATCATCAGTAATTTAAATACTTTTTCTAATCAGCTGGTGGTCGTTTATGTAGATGAAAAGCCTGCAGGTTATGCTTTTCTTACCGGAAAGGGGAGCGTTCCTGAACATCTTGCTGATCAGCGTGTTTTTCATCTGCAGGATTTCGAAGTGCTGAATGCTTTTAATGAAGGAGAAGCTAAAGACCGTCTGATGGAAAAATGCATCATGATTTGCAAAGCTTATGATGCGGTCACGCTTACTGAGAAAGCAGATGAGAAAGACCGGATTGCTTTTTATGAGCAATATGGATTCCGTCAGCAGGAATCAGCACTGTCCGATATTGCAGGTGTGTCTTCTCCGTCAATCCTTCTGATCAGGGAAAACAATTAGCTTATTTTCTATTGATAAAAGACTCTTTTTTCATGGTCCTGCTGCAAATCCATACACTGATGATCATTAAAACTGCAGCAGCTAAAAATGGAGCACCGGAGAATTTAACAGGGGCATTTGGCCTGGTAAACCAGGCAAAAAGATTGGTCATTAACAATGGACCTACAATGGTTGTCGCACTCATCAGACTGGTGAGTGCCCCTTGTAACTCTCCCTGTTCGTTCTGTGGGACATTGCCTGAGATCGTGGCCTGCAAGGCCGGCCCTGCGATTCCACCTAAGCAATAAGGAACGAGGAAAGCAAACATCATCCAGCTTTGATTGGCAAAAGCAAATAAGACCATTCCAAAAGCCGAAAGCCCAAGACCAATATAAATGCTTTTTTCATTCCCTAACCTCGGACTGGTATAGCGGATCAAACCACCTTGTACAAGTGCGACCAATATTCCCGCAGTAGCGAGCGAGATGCCTACTAAAAAGGTATTCCAGTTGAAACGTTCAATATTAATAAAGGTCCAGGTACTTTGTAAAGCATGTCCGGCGATATAAATAAAAATTAAGGCAACGATTAATCCACCAACTCCCTTGTATTTCCTCAGGCACAATAAAGAACCCATTGGATTTGCTCTTGACCATTCAAAAGGCCGGCGGTGTTCTTTTGATAAAGATTCCGGTAAAACAAAATAGCCGTAAAGTACATTGATCAGCGTCAGGATTGCGGCAGCAATAAATGGCACCCTTGGTCCCAGTTGTCCCAATAAGCCACCTAAGGCCGGGCCAATTACAAAGCCTAAACCGAAAGCAGCACCGATCATTCCGAAATTTTGTGCCCTGTTTTCTTTTGTACTGATGTCTGCAATATAAGCTGTGGCAGTGGTCATACTTGCACCAAAAACACCGGCAATGACTCTTCCAAGGAATAACCACCAGATATTTGGTGCCAGTGCAAGGAAAATATAATCAATTCCAAATCCCAAAAGAGACAACAATAAAACAGGTCTTCTGCCATATTGGTCGCTCAGATTTCCAATAATTGGTGCACAAACAAATTGCATAATCGCATAGGCAAACATCAGAAAACCACTCCATTGGGAAGCCTGGCTAATATTTCCATGGATCAATTGTTCGATCAATTGAGGGAATACCGGAATAATCAGGCCTATGCCAATCACATCCAATAACATCGTGATGAAAATGAAGCTTAACGCTGCCTTTCGTGAAGAAGCCATAAAAGTTGTTGTGGGTTTGAACCCGCAAGATATATTTTTTAATCTATTCGTTCGCTTGCTATTTTATTTTCATCAGTATATATTTGTTTTTATCGGTTATGAAGCGATCATAAGCATATTGATAACTGTTTTTAAGCGGTACGCTTATGATGGTTTCATATCGGTTTTTTATTTTTGCAGGAACAGAAGACGCTTCTTAAAGAAACTAATCCGGGGGGATGAAGGAACAAACAAGGGTGGTAATTAAGGTGGCTGTTAGCTTACCTTAATCCACCTGTTCCGGGTAATCCTTATATTGAAATACCCTGGCCTTCTTCCACGAAGTTTTTCAATGAAGTACCAATGATATGCGTCCAGCCTGCATTAAATGAGGACGGTGCAAAATCAAGATTGTCTGTGACAAAACTTTCCAACCCTGTATGAGTCAGCTTTAACCTGGTTTTTCCTGCTTCATTAAACAATTCAAAGCTGACTGCGGATTCGCCGGGTAGGTTCTCATATTTCCAGGTATAGGTCAGTTTCTTTTTCGGAATGAGTTCGGTGATTTTACAGAGGTGAAGGTATCTGGTGTCGTCTTTTGAACCATAAAACTGGAATTCAAAACCTATTTCAGGCTTAAAGTCAGCAATGTCAAAATACCATTTTTTCATTTTTGAATTGTTCGTTAATGCATCCCATACACGCGATACCGGCGCATTCAATGTTCTTTCAAGTACAAGTGGTTCTGCTTTCATTGTGTTGTAGATTTAAATTTATGATTTAGGCTGATTTTCCTCCTCAAGAAAGGATTCCAGCGCATCCAGTTTTTGCGACCAGAAGGTCTTGTATTTTTCTGCCCATGCAGCTACTTCCCTGATTTTTTGGAGCTGCGGTTCACAATAACGTTCTCTGCCATCCTGCCTGATCATTATCAACCCACATTCCATTAAGATCTTAATGTGTTTGGAAACCGCAGGCCTGCTCATGTCGAAATGGTCTGCGACAGCATTCAGGTTTAAGGATTGCTGAGAAATTAAGTCAATAATTTCTCTTCTCGTAGGGTCGGCTATGGCCTGAAAAACATCTCTTCTCAACTTATTTTTTGTTTATATGAAACCGTTCGGTTACAAATGTAAGTGTAACCGAACGGTTTCACAATTGTTT
Organism: Pedobacter caeni; assembly: GCF_900129215.1. Taxonomy (GTDB): domain Bacteria; phylum Bacteroidota; class Bacteroidia; order Sphingobacteriales; family Sphingobacteriaceae; genus Pedobacter; species Pedobacter caeni. Next base: position 352,435 of record NZ_FQUQ01000002.1, read on the forward strand.
TCTGAAATATTTCCCATACCCGCCCCATTCCTCGCTTTTTAAGCGAAGAGGAGGGGGGATGGGAAATTATTTGTCTTTTTGGGAATTCTGAATCTTTCTTAACCGGGGTTCCCTGGAAGGTGTTCCAGTTTTCGTTCGTTCAGGTTGCCGAGATATACACTATTGGAAATCCGCTTTCCATCAGCCGACTTAAAGCAGAATTAAATAAATTTTGTTTCTGATATATCTCAGTATTCATGTTTTTAACATAGCGCATAGTGATTTTGTTTTCAAGTCGAGTACAGCTCCCGATCAAATGGCTTTGAAAGGGGGATAAGTCCTATCAGGCCCTTTCAACCCCTACCGTCAGCCTACCCCTGACCACCTTAATTAAGGCAATGTTAAACCATTCTATATGACCTTAACACAAGAAAGAAGCTCAATAGATTTCGGCTTAACATCCTTTTCCATCCAGATTGAGCCCCTTAATAGTTTTTATCAGTGCTTCAAGTGGCTTAATGTTATAATTTTCGGGATTAAATTTTTCATTACAATTGAGTATCTTCAATGAAAATATTTGGATATAGGAATAAAATGAAGCTCATCTTTACCTCCCTTTTTTTTCTGTTCATGAGTATTCATGTCTTTGGACAGGCTGATGACGGTTTACTGTCCCGGTTGCAGGGACTTTATAATCAGAAAATTGAATTTTATAATGTCGATGGGTTTGAGATCTCCAGTCAGAAATTTGATGTTGAATTTTCAAAGAAAAACATTGTTAAGAATTTCAAAAAATCCGGTATCAGAGAAGCTGATTTAAATAAGACAGATTCCCTGTTGAAATTTGATAATCTATATGTAGGTCGATCTGAGGAGAAGGTGAAAGGGATTGTTTTTAATCATCATTATTACTTTATTGAAAGTCCCGATAAAAAGCTGGTTGGAATTAGTTTTTCCACCATGAACAAGGACGATAAAGCATTTGAAAGAAGTTTTGTGACGTTAATTAAGAACAATGCGATTCCGAACAGCGTATTCAACTCTATGAATCCGGACAGCCTCAATTTTGCAGGTAGAAAAATAGCTCTGGGAGAGGGATGCAGGTATATGGGCGTGAATAATGTTCAATGTCCTTCCAATGGACAAATGAGCTGGAGTATTCATAAAACACTGGAAGATGCCAGCCAGACCGTAAATGACCAATGGAAATTAATCAGGGAGCAGAAAGGTGGGAAATCGCTATCAGATACTACAGTCAATGTTGTTTTTGAAGGGAGGGAAGCTATTGCAAAAAAGATGGTTTATGGCCTCAAGGGGATAAACTCCTTATTGATAAAAATGGACGGAGCGAAAACTTTAACGGTTTATGCGGTAGCCAGTCCGGTAAAAAATGGTTTCATCAGTTGTATAATGAGCTTCTGGGACAGCGATAACGTCAATAGAAATGGCTTGCCGAGATTGTTGGAGAAGGTGATGACCTTGAAATAAAGCAGGTACATGATCAATCAGCGTTGTTCCAATCGCTTGAAACAACGCTTTAAGAAAATAACCAATGCAAGAATGATCATTGTAACTCAGATTACTGAACGGTCAATTGCTTTTTACTTACGGTATGTACGCTGAAGTAACCCAGGGCTTTGTTGTTGATGTTTGAAGGCGGGTTTCCGGGAGTAGTTCCGCCAGAGGGGCCATTTGAGGATTGCTGGCTTAGCGTATACCAATAAAGAAATACGTTTTTATCTATACATTGCATTTCAATATCCACCACATCCCCTGTTCTCAACTGATCCTGATCGTCATTATTCCCGGTAAAGAATAATACACTCGGAACATCATTGCCATCGCTCAGGCGGTCATTTTCTGCATATACCTGTTTCGATTGAATCCCATTCACTTTCATTACAAAACGATATTGATTGGCAATGCCGGCAGGATCTTTATAATGTACCTGGGCCTGTTTCTGATCATCACCACCAAAATTGAAAACTTTTACATCCAGGAAATCAATCGCTACCGGAGCAGGCATGCTGGAACTGGCGGTATACACCACATTATTTACGGTGGCCTTAAGCGTATAGGTACGTCCGGTTTCTCCTTTCAGAGCAGGAAAAGTATAAAACCCGGGAGTCGTTTCAGAAAAGGTCCAGGAATGCCCATTGTCGTCTGTAACAAGAACCACTGCCCCGCTAACCGGAGGGTAGGTGTTGTTTTCCGTATAAGGTACGGATTTGCTGATTTTGATCAGTTGCTGCCCCGGTTGATCCGTAATGGTGCCTTCTATCACCAGCTGGCTTTCTGCATTGTCGAGCTTCACATCAATCACCTTTTCACAAGAACTCCATGCGATGGACCCGGTAAAAAGTATGGCTATATATTTAATTTGTTTTAACATGGTCATTAGAATTTGAAGTTATAAGTTACAGAAGGGATGATTCCAAAAAGGCTGGTTTGCACAGCTTCCGTGCGGCTCGGATCATTTTCTTTATCTCTGAACCTGATGGCATAAGGATTTTTAGTATTGAGCACATTGTATATACTGAATGTCCAGCTGCTCTGGAACCTGCGGGTTTCTTTAGCTTTGAGGGTAGCCCCAATATCCAGTCTTGAAGTATTCGGCATCCGGTTGGCATTTCTATCTGTATAATAGTAGGTAGTCAACCCGCCTACATTATACTTGCCTGCCGGATAGGTTACCGCATTTCCGGTATTGAAAATATAGTTGGCAGAAACAGACCAACGTTTGCTAAGATTATACATGGCCACCAATGACAGGTCATGTGTACGGTCTTGTCTGGCAGGGAAATAAGTTCCCTGGTTGATGCCATCAAACTGCCGTTCGGTTTTTGAAAGCGTATAACTGATCCATCCGGTCAGCCTGCCTTTGGTCTTTTTTCCATAAAGCTCTACTCCATAAGCACGGCCCTTTCCATATAAGAGGAGTGATTCTACCTCGGCATTAGCCGTCAGATCTGCACCATCTTTATAATCGATCTGGTTTTGCAACCATTTGTAATATACCTCTGCAGAAAACTCGTAACCATTGTCTTCCGTGTTTTTAAAATATCCAAGAGCAATCTGATCCCCGATTTCGGGTTTGATGTTGTTGCTGCTCATCACATACTGGTCGGTAGGAGCGCTTGTTCCTGAATTACTCAGGATATGAATATTTTGAGTATTACGGTTATAGGAAGCTTTGATTGAGTTTTTATCATTTAAGGTATAGCTTGCTGAAAAACGGGGCTCCAGGTTGAAATAGTTTTTAACAAACTCTCCACTGCTATACGTTTTAGATGAAATGACTTCAGCTGCAGGGTTGTAAGTGTTGATTTTTCCCGGGCCGAGCAAGGAAAACTGGCTCAGGCGTAAGCCAATTAACAAATTGAATTTTTCGCTCAGCTTCCATTCATCGGATACATATGCGCCGAACTCCACACCATAGCGTTTTTCTATAGAAAGGGGATTGATACTGGAATTACCTGAAGCAGTAATGTCAGAAGGTGTGATTTGATGATGTGTGCCTTGTAATCCAAATCTTAGCAAGTGGTTGCTGCTGAAGTACTGAAAATCCTGTTTAAAGTTTAAATCCCTGATGAGCGATTTCACTTTGGCATTGCTTTGTTCATCGATCAGTTCGACGGCATAGCTGTAGCGGTTGTAAATTAAGGAGGTGTTGGAAAATAACCTGTTGTTAAAAATATGGTTAAAACGCATGGTGGCAGTCGTATTGCCCCAATCGTTGGCAAATAAATCTTTAATTCCAATATTGTCCTGACCAAAATAACCGGAAAGGTAAAGGGTATTTTTATCATCAAATTTGTAATTCACTTTCGCATTGATGTCATAGAAATTAAGGGTGTTTTTTTTCAAAGCGGAGTCGCCAAAAGCTTTCAACAGGAGATCGATATAGGTCCTTCTTGCACTGATCATGAAAGAGCTTTTATTTTGGACCAGCGGGCCTTCAGCTTTGATGCGTGAAGCAATGAGGCCAATACCACCCTCTACACCAAACTTTTTGTCGTTACCGTCCTGCATTTTAACATCCAGTACGGAAGACAAACGGCCTCCATATTGTGCCGGCATCCCACCCTTATACAGACTCACATCCTTTATTGCGTCGGCATTAAAAGTGGAGAAGAAACCCAGTAAATGCGCAGAATTGTAAACTGTAGCCTCGTCCAGTAAGATCAGGTTTTGGTCAGCAGCACCACCGCGGACAAAAAATCCGGTATTACCTTCTCCTCCGGATTTTACTCCCGGCAGAAATTGTATAGCTTTCAACACATCCTTTTCACCCAATAACACAGGTACATTGTCCAGGTCCTTCATATTGATCTTGTTTAAACCCATCTGCGGATTTTTTACATTTTCATTCTTCAGGTCTCCGGCACTGATCTGGACTTCCTGTAAGGTGGATGCAGAGGAAAGCGCTACATTGATGGTCAATGCTTTGCTGAGTGAGATTTTTTGGGTTGAAATCTGATAACCACTATAACTAACGGTCAGGTTATATTCTCCTGCAGCTGTAGTGATAGAATAGAAGCCATAAGCATTTGTAGCAAGGCCAATGTTTTGAGTCGCGTTTTGCAGTTTAACGGTTGCCCCGATCAGTGTTTCTCCCGTTGCTCCGTCTTTTACCGTACCGCTTATCGTGATGCGCTGTTGTGCGGATAAAATAAGAGGAAAGGAACTGAGAAAACTGAAGAGAAAAATGAATGTTATTTTCATGCCATTTAGATATTTAATGAGACGAAAATATCTAAACGGCATAGGACCACCTTGAAAAAAGGGACGAGCTGTATAGATTACAGGTTCAACCGTAGGAAAAGTGTATTGACCTGTTTGGTCAGTTCGTTGTCTGAATGGTTAATGGCAAACGCTTAAAACAACGATTTAAAATTACCAGTGCAAGAACAATCATGACCATGTCAATCGCTGTACTGCCCCAGTAAATTGCGCTTATTCCAAAATACCCTGGCAAAAAGATCATCAGTGGGAAATATAAAAACACCTGTCTGAGCATGGCAATCAATGAAGTTTCCTTTGCTCTTTGTATGGAAGGAAGTGTCACTAAACACATAAATACAATAGGTAAGAAAGGCAATACTGCCAGATACACCCTGAAATCAACCAGTTGCTGCGGACTGATGACGAAGTTTGGAAGCATACTCAGTATCACCGTGGCCGGGAAAAAAGTCATAAATAACCAGAAGGGTGCAATGATGCAAAAGCCATAAAAGACAAATAACCAATAGGAACGAATCACTCTGTCGTATTGCCCTGCTCCATAATTCATTCCGCTTACCGGCTGTAAAGCACGCATTAGTCCTATGATAGGCATCATCATAAATAAAAGGATTCTGTTACAGACCGTGTAAAAAGGTAAATCGGCTGATGTTCCGTATCTGGTGACTGCATTTAATACCACTGCACTTTGTACGACTGTCATGATGGTCAATATCATTCCTGGTAAACCGAGTTTCAAGAGCTCTTTAGCGATAGGTACATCTATTTTCAGGCTGTTCCATTTGCTGATAAAAGAAGATTTTCTCCTGGCAAAATACCATAGGCCAATGACAGAATATAAGAGCATTCCTGTATTGGTTGCCCATGCTGCACCAGAAACACCCCAACCAAAATTTTTAATAAAGATGGGTTTAAGGATGACGTCCAGTATTAAGCCGAGGGCAATCATCCAGGCAGCAGTTTTCATCTTTCCCTCTCCACGGATTACCATGTTCAGGGCAAGGCCATGAATCCAGAACAATGCGCCAATCGTGGTTATCCTGAAATAAGCAGTCCCATAGGTCAGCACATCGCCTGCACCACCCATTAGACGGACCAGAGGTTCCGCAAGAAGATATAAAGGCAGACAAACGAGCAGAGAGAGCAGAACGCTCATTCCGTTCACCGTCCCGATTAATTTTTGCAGTTTTTCTTTTTCATTTGCGCCCAGCCAGATGCTCAAAGCTGTTCCTGCACCGGTGCCGATCAGGCTGCCCAAACCAAGGGTGATCTGAGCCAGGGGATAAGCGATTCCAACACCTGCTAAAGCTTCTTTATTCATTAAACGACCAACAAAAACGCCATCCAGAAAACTATTGAGACCATACAATACCATCGCCAGAACCGAAGGCCAGGAGAGTCTCCATAGGATTGTTTTTAAATTTCCGTTCAGGATAAAATGTTTTTCTTTTTCGTTCTGCATAATTGATCGGGTTTTTTTTATTCGAAATGAGCGTTCTTTTTATTGAAAATGGAAGCACAGCTGATTATTCCGCTGTGCTTTCAAAAGTTTTAACCAGCATCGGTTTGTCCTTTCCGGAGACGCTTGTTTTTAACAAATCATAAAATAACCAGGCATTAACTGGTTTCGCTGCATCCTTACTCTCTTTAAGGAAAGTACTGATGGCCTGATTCATGGCCTGTTCTCCGGTAAGTTTGCTGAGCTTATATAGCGCATCACTTCCTTTCTGACTGGATACATAGCCCGCATCTTCATCGGATTTGATTAAGACCGGTTCTGTGTTTTGTTCTTTTGCCCTTCCCTTGAGGTAGAGGTCGTGGCTTTTCTCCAGATGTTTTTCAAGAGAAGCTGCACCGTAGAAATGTTGTAATTGCTGATAAGCCAGGTAGCCGGGAATAGACTGGGTAATCACAGGAAAACCCTGGGTGCGACTGATATTTGCTTGTTGCATATATTGTTGTGCAATGAGTTTTGCAGTAATATAGCGCAGGTAGTCTAAGTCCTCCTGTCTGCGGATATCCGCGATCCAACCATGGTTTTCAGGCAGAATAATGAGGTTGCCGCTGGAGAAAAGATCCTGGTCATAACGCGGCCTTTCTGCGATCTTAAGGGTTTGATAAGGATAAGCCCCCAGGGTTTTATTTAAAAACTGAAGGGCTTCCTTTGCAGATTGCATCAGGTGATTTACATTGTAAGCATGGTCAGGATGGTAAGAGATTTCTATGTTAAGCGTCTTCCCTGCGATCTGTATCGTTTCTTTCTTTTGAGCATATTTTGCCGACAGGATATGAAAACTGAAAACATCAGGTTTTTCAGAAACAAACTGATAATGATGACGACCGTCCCTTTTCCATTCTTTTTTCAATAAACCTGGTGCCACTATCGTCTGATCAGCAGTGGTGCTGATGTTTAAGGTATAATTCATACGATCTGCCTGTGTGGATGCAAACGACTGTGTTGCAGCAAGAGGGTCCTTGACTTCCGGCAAACGGGAGCTGATTTTTTTCAGGTCGTTCTCGACCCGGTATTTGTTGAGCTTTAATGCTCTTCGGTCATCATAACCAAAATAAGGAATGAGGTCCTGAGAAAGAAATGTTCCGTTGAAGGTTAATTCTTTTTGTGGATCATCATTCGTGAATCCCTGATAATGCAGGCTCCCCTTGATGTTTAATGTCATTTGATCACCCGGCAGAAGGGGATGGCTCAAAAGATAGCTGTTGTGCCTTAGTTCCTGATCTGCTTTAACCAGCTTAAGTGTATAACCTGGAATACTGAGCTGGTCAATGACCGAGAAATCCATCCATTCTATGTGTAAGGTGTCTATGGGCTGATGGGTTGGATTGTTTAATTTTAAACTGCTGTTGTAGGTTAAACTTCTTTTTTCCAGATATAGCTCCAGCTGAAGTTCCAGATTCAGGATTTTTGGCTGAGGAGATGACCGGTAACGCAGATAGGTCTTTTCATAAAGCGCCTGCTCGTTGCGTTCCTCTGCTTTCGCCTGAAACTTGTTCTCTATATTTACGGTCTGGTAAATGATATGGTGACAGTAAAAGAAACCTGCACATCCGAGGACGAAAAGCAATAAAAGAACAGGGCTGAATTTTCCTTTTTTTAATATTCTTTTTCCCAGACCGGAAGGGGTACCACGTTGCCATAGCCATAGCCCGATAGAGAAAATCGCAAGGCCGAATGAGGTCCAGTAAGTCATGAACCAGGCATGGGAAAGCGAAAAAATGCCATTGCCGTTCATGTCTGTATTCATCGCTGATCCGGGTGAGAACATAAAATTCAACCTGTTTTGTTCAATCACTTCTATTTCATGTAAAATCACGCTAATGATGAGGATCAAAATACTGATCCAGTGTGTGGCATATCGGTTTGCAGTGATTCCGGCCACAAAGACACATAGAAAAATGTAAGTGAGGTATTTGGGAATCCAGCGGATAAAGAGGTCGTTGAAGTATACCTCAAGCTCAAAATGATGATAGCCTTTTAAGGCCTGAACGAGCATCCCGAATAACATTAAGCAGGTGGTAACGAGTAATGCCACCCCCAGCATTGCCATGATTTTGGAGGTCACAGTAACCCATGTGGGCAGGGGAAGCGCATCGCCAATCTGCCAGAAACCGGTGCTCTGGTTTTTAAACAGTAATTCTGTTGTATTGATGATGATAAACATCAGAAAATAAAAAGAGAGCGGGAGGGTAACCCCGGTAATTTCAATGGTGACGGGTAGGGTTGGGGCAGCGGAATAGTATTGTTGCTGCCAGACGGCGATATAACACACATAAATAATCAGCAACATGCCGAGGAAGATCTTAAATCCCAATGGCCTTACTACACTCTTAAATTCCAGCCAGGAAAGTGAAAAGGCTTTGCCGATTGCTGAAGAAAGAGAGAAGTGTTGACTGACCTTAGAGAGGGGTTCTGTATGTAAAACAGGTGTTGTAAGAAGCCGGGGGACATCCTGTATCTTTGTTTTACTTTTACCCTCATTCTTTGCCCCGAACTTATTGAAAGAATATTTTCTTGCAGCAATCAAAAGAGAAAGCATTCCAATGCTGATCCAGATCAACCTGTTGTAAAACAGATAACCAGAAAAACCCGGTGAATAATTGTTCTTCTGAGCAGGAGAGAAATGCTCTAACTGGGCATGTAAAACTGAAAAGGCAGTGGGATCAGCCAGGACAACACTGGCATTGTTGTTAAAGGAAGTCTCCGCGAAAATCATCAACAGCATCGCCGTAAGAGAAATTCCGTAGGCGGTTTTTGCACTCCGCGTAAAAACGGAAACGGAAAAACATAAGCTATAGATCACAAAGATATTGGGTAGAAAAACAAACAATACCGCTTTCAGTATCGCATTCCATGATAAGGGACCGAGATTGGCAACAGGAAGATAACTGTATAAAATGATCCCAAGCAGGTAGCCTGCATTTAACAACAGGAGTATGGTGATCGAGCCAAGGTATCTTCCCCAAAAGAAGGACTGCTGACTGGCCCTGGTGGTATAAAGCAGGGAAGAAGTACGGTAATCCAGGTCTTTGGCAAGTGCCGTTCCTCCCAGAATAGCGGTTACGATGAAGCCGATATAACCGATTCCTGCCAAAACGGTATAGAGGATGGCCGGGGCATTTGCATAGGTTTTATCCGCACCAAAGAACTCTCCGGTATGCCTCATGTAATAAAGGCCCTGTGCAATCATCAACAATAAGAAAATCCAGGTAAAGGGCTTTTTGAAATGTTGCTTCAGCTCGAAACTGAAAATAGTAGAGAACATATTTTATACGTTTTGCGGGGTGAAATCACTAGCGATCAATTGAAAATAATTGTCTTCCAGGGAAGGCTTTTTTGGTTCAAAACTTAGGTCCGGAGGCGAATCCGCCAGTACCGTAATGATGAGTTTTCCGGAATGGAAGCGGTTGGAAATGATGTTCATTGCTTTTTGATAAAACGGGAGTTCCTGTTTCTCAATCTGTTTTTCCCAAAGGCGGCCACTAAGTTCATTTTCTATGTCGGAGGGCTTACCGGATTTGATCACTTCTCCATTTCCGATGATGGCCATGTCGTTGCAAAGGGTAGAAACATCTTCCACGATGTGGGTGGAGAGGATTACGATGGTGTTTTCTCCGATTTCACTGAGCAGGTTGTAGAAGCGGTTGCGCTCCAATGGATCGAGACCAGCAGTAGGCTCATCGACAATAATGATTTTTGGGTTGCCAAGTAAAGCCTGGGCAATGCCAAAGCGTTGCTTCATTCCTCCGGAATAAGTGCTGAGTTTTTTCTTTCGGACCTCATAGAGGTTCACCCTGTGGAGCAATTCATTTACTGATGTTGTTCTTTCTGCCGCATTGTTCAGTCCTTTCATCTCTGCAATATGATTGAGCATTTCTACTGCGGATACATTGGGGTATACGCCAAAATCCTGGGGAAGGTAGCCCAGAATTCTACGCATTGCAGCAGGATCCTTTAAGACATCAATATCATCCAGATGGATGCTTCCTGAGTCTGCATCCTGTAAAGTAGCAATCGTTCGCATCAAGGTTGATTTACCTGCACCATTCTGACCAAGGAGGCCGAACATGCCGGTCCCTATTTGGAGCGACACATTCTTTAAAGCCTGTTTTCCGTTGGAATAGGTTTTGGTAAGGTTCTCTATATTAAGTTGCATTTTGTTTCTTTTTAAAAGGTGATTTGCTGATTTCTATACTTAGAACCTTACTTTTAGGGAACTTCCGTAAGTCCTTGGATTGCCGATTAATACCGGGGTAGTTGCTGCGGTTTGAGTGGCGTAAGCAAAAGAAAGATATTTTGCTTCCCCTATGTTTTTGGCCCATAAGCTCAACTCAAACTTCCTGTATTTAATGCCTGCAGAAATGTTGATCAGGCTGAAAGCATTTTGAGTCAGGTCGTTATAGTAGGTCATGTATTGCTTTCCGAAATATTTCCATTCAGGGATGACATAAAAACTGGTCTGGTCATTTGCATAGTAACGATAGGTGGCAGATAATGAAGAAGTGAAACTTGGAGTGAAAATCTGTTTGTTGCCAACAAAGTCCTTGTTTTCTGTCTTCGAAACAGGAAGTAGTAGTTTTTCATAACGGGTATGGACCACACCGATATTGTAGTTGACTTCCAGTCCTTTTACAGGAAGTGCTGTTAATTCAAGTTCTCCACCCTTGTTTGTCAACTCGCCGATGTTGTCTATCAGGTTTTCGGGTACAGTAAGCGTTTGTTGCTGATCTTTCCAACGTGTGTAGAAGAGTGCAACATTGGCCCTCAGGCGTTTATCCAGCCATTCTGATTTAAAACCGATTTCATAATTGTTGGTGTATTCGGGTTTATAGTTTAACCTGCTGGCATCAAGCGTGTAGGCATTAAATCCACCGGAACGGTAACCACGGGAATAAGTGGCATAAAGCAACAGGTCTGTTTCGGGGTTATAGGAAATGCTCAGCTTGGGAGAAAAAGCACCATTATGACCTTTTATTTTTGCTTCAGGCTGATACATCCATGGGTTTGGGGCCTTAAAAAAGCCCTGGATATAACTCATGTTTCTCTTTTCGTAATCATACCTCAGACCTGCTGTTAGTTCCCATTGACTACTCAAGGCATAGGAAAGGTTGGTATAGGCCGCAATACCATAAATTTTCCGGTCGGTATCTGTCGCCGAATCGTATGGCGGAAGCGGGGCGTTTGGATCTTTTGAGGGTGGCATGTCAGGACCGGTGAGGTAAATGGTATTGCCTTCTTTCCGATCTATAAAGCCAAATATGCCTCCTGTGAATTTTAATGCTTTCCTGCTGTCCGTTACGATTTTAAATTCCTGAGTAAGGGTGTTTTGCGGTGCTCTGGGTACCTCAAATGACATGGCATTGTAGGTGTCATAATCAATATCATAGTCTTTATAGGTATCGCTGAGATAGGTATAGCCTGTTACGGAAGACAATTCTATACCATTGGTCCGGTATAAGGCTTGCAATGAGGAGGTAACCAATTTTCTTTTCTCCAGGTTTGTTCCGTTCTGATTGATGACATAAGGGTTTTTCAGGGCTTTTTCTGCTCCTGGAACATAGGGGAAAGCTCCGGGGACATCGTTATGCTCTACCTTTGCATTGAAGGTGAAAGAAAGCTTGTCGCTGGCCAGATACTTCAGGTAGAAGTTGCCATTATAGGTTTCGGGCCTGTCGAACTTTCTGCCATCATACTGGTTGTGGAAATAGCCTTTACGTGTATCATATAAACCTGAGATTCCTGCAAAGAGTTTATCTTTAATCAAGGGGCCGGATAAGCCAATATTGTAGCGTTGAGCGTTGTAATTGCCAATCCCTGCTTCTGCAAAACCATGAAAATTATTGTCTGGCTTGCGGGTAATGAGGTTGATGACTCCACCGAGCCCGTTTCTTCCATAAAGTGTGCTTTGTGGACCTCTGAGTACTTCTACACGCTCGATATCCTGCATTTGAACACTGGCAGAATAGCCATCAAACATAGGAACTCCATCTATGTAAACTCCAACTACAGGATCCTGAGAAAAGGTCAGCACGCCACGGATAGACATGATATTGAGCGAAGGAGAGCCGATGTTCATTGACATCAGATTCGGGACTGCGAGAACGAGATCCCCCATTTCCCTGATGTTTCTTTCCTGAATCTGTTTCCCGCTTAAAGCAGAAACCGCCATTGGTACCTTCTGTAAGAGGTTTTCGCGTTTTTCGGCAGTAACGGTGACTGCATCTAATTGTATCGGCTGATGTTTACAGTTGATGTCCAGCTGAGCGGTTTCTCCTGCTTTAACGGAAATTTTATAACTTTCAGTATGGTAGCCCATGTGGATGGCAAAGATGGTATAGCTTCCAGGCATAAGATTGAAAGAAAAGCGGCCGTTTTTGTCACTGCTTCGTTCCAGTTTTAATTCTTTAATTTGTATAATTGCTCCGGCAACAGCCTGATTGTCTTCAGTATGGATGTATCCATTGATTTCTCCCCCCTTTTGGGCATTGGCCCGGGATAAACAAAAAATAAATAAGCTGAATACGAGTACTTTTTTAATCATATGTTTTAGATTGATTCTAAATAAGTGTAGTTTTATGGCGCAAAACTACTTTCCTGTTCTCGTTGGGGATTACGATTTCGGGAATAAAAATGACGCTAAAAGGAATAAATTATGAAGATCACATTGAATTTTTCCGACCTCCAGGATATGACAATGGAGCATGCCTTTCCAGACAACTACCACTATCTTGGTGAACCGATTGTAGAGCGGACAACCTCGCTGGAATGCTTTGGTGGAACAGGCAGCTACCGGGAGATCTTTTTTGAAGGTGTTCATATTGCATATGGGGACCTGAGGTTAAAGCAGCAGACGATCCTTAATTTTGAAAGTGATTTTGAAACCGTAGAGATGCATTTTGACCTGTCAGGAAATACGCTGACCAATATTTCTGGAAGTAATCGCATGCGTTACGAGTTCAATAGCAATCATCATAACATCATTTACGTTCCCGGGATTAAAGGAAACCTGCATTTTAATACCATGAGTACCCAGGTGCTGGAAATAAATCTGTCGATCCCGCTGTTTAAGAAGTTCATTGCAGATACGGAGATCTTTACAAACTTTATTCAGGAGATCAATCAGCAGAATCCTGCAATGCTGGGGCGGCACAATATGCCGATTACACCGGCAATGGTTTCTCTGATCCGCAGTATGCTGGATTGTAAGAAAGAAGGAATGTATAAAAGAATGTACCTGGAAGCTAAGGTTGTAGAGTTGTTGCTGCTCCAACTGGAGCAGTTTGCCTTTCATGATTGCAACTCCTTTTGTTCCTTAAAACCTGCGGACATGGAGAAAATGCACCATGCCAGGGACATTATTTTTACCAGGGCAAATGAAGTACATTCCCTGCGCCGGCTGGCACTTGAAATCGGGACCAATGAGTTTACGCTCAAAAAAGGCTTCAAAGAAGTGTTCGGGACTACGGTATTTGGAATGTTGAGCGATCTGAAGATGGAAGAGGCAAAACGCCTGTTGTCGGAAGGAGAGAAGAGCATTTCAGAAATCAGTGAATACGCCGGCTATAAAAATTGCACGCATTTTACCACCGCCTTTAAAAAGAAATATGGAGTTACTCCGGGAAAATATAAAGTAGAACTTTAACTTGTTATGGTCATGGTTTGCAGGAAATGATGGTAACTGAGGTTAGCTGATCATTTTTATCATAAAAATAAGATTTAAGACTACCATCTTTTCCTGTAATGGTTACCTGTTTAAATAATTGCTGCTGATCTTTGTCTCTTCCCAGATAGATTTGCCGCTCAGGGCTTTCCCAGATGAGCTCATTTTGCGAATTCAGTGTTTTTGGATTCAGGCTATAAAAATCGGATCTGCTGTAAAGATCGTCTGTTTCGTTTTTATACTGATAAATGGTTTCTGAGCTTGTGCTGCTTTCTCTGATGAGGCGTCCGTGTTTATCAAAGATATAATCTGTATTGCTGCTTGAAGTAGGGTCAGCTCCTCTGGAAAATCTCCTGACACATTGTTTCTGGTCGTTGAAGTAAAAGGTTTCAAAACTATAAGGCTGGCCGTTTTCAATTTGTACGGTATGATACCTGTCTTTTTCGTAAACAAACTGAGTGATTGAGCTGGTTGACCCATCGCTGGATACCAGTTTCCTGATCAGGCCTGAGTTGTCTATGCTGTATTTTAGGCTATAACTCAATTTTCCTTCATAAAAATGGTTCATTTCCAATACCTGATTTTTATCGTTATAGCGGTATGTACTATGGTTAGGCATCTTCTCTTTCATCAGGCTATCCTTGAACATCTCTGTAATTCTTTCCGGACAATTGCATTGGATATATTTTTTGGACTGGCTTAAATAATGGATCGTATTGGCGTTTTTAATCAGTTGAGCTGCATAATTCCCGTCGGGTAGGAATTTTGATGCCAGAATCTGTTTTATTTCTTCCTGTAAACCGATGCTGTTTTTGCGATCCAGCGTTTTCGGAACGAGGTCATCAGCAGAGCTGATGTTCAGGTAGGTTTTTATTGTTTTCATATACTGGTCTGGTTGAGTCACCAGAATTGGCTGATCTTTTCCATTTGAGATCAGCATTCCGTAGGCTTTTTTTGTATTGGGACGATAAAAGAAAAACGGTCCTGATTGATTGTGATAAGCTACGACTTTCTGTTCATCAATGTTGAATATTGGTAAGCTGGAGTAGACCGCCCCAAAATAAGCGTGTACTTCTTTACGGTGCTTTTTGTGTTTCTGATATTTACTGCTGCCATCATCTGATCCGAAAAATATCAGACTATTTACGGGCTCAGAAAAACTGATGGCCGCTGTTTCCTTTGGAGGCATCTTTTTGAGAAATAACTTTTGAGAAAAGGACTGAGTGGAAAACAGGTTTAATAACAAGCAGCAAAAAAGTATTCTTAACATCTGATCTGAATTTTGGTTGCGGATTTTAAATTACAATCTATTTTTTAGGTTTTCCGGGGCATTTTAATATCCGTCTGTAATCAGGGATTGTTTGTGGAGAACCGGTTATTATTCGAATAAGTCTGAAGTCTATGCCAGACCTGAAAATAAAGAAGCAGGATCTTTTTTAAAAGATCCTGCTTCTTTATCAAGGTTTGATCAGAAAGTTTTTGGTTTCCTGCCTGAACGGTTTTTAATAAATGATGCTTTTAAGATCCGCCGGAGAATAATTAATAGACTTTAAGGTCTTATCGTCATTGGATCTGTAGACCAGGAATAAGGAATCTTCTTCTTTATGATAAGCATTACATTGATGATTGTTCCTGTAATGTTGGATCGTCTCATTCGCCTCTTCTTCCGATTTGCAGGCCTTGCTCATGTTTGAACGGTGAACCTCATCAAAAAGTGCTTTAAATTTATCTGCCAGTCCGAATTCTAAAATGGCTCCTGATAACACATATTGCAGGTCACATAAGGCATCTGCGATTTCAACCAGGTTATTTTCTTCAACCGCCTGTTTCAATTCATTCAACTCTTCAGCGAGAAGAGAAACCCTTAGGTTGCATCTTTCTTTAGCAGGGATACCGGGAACATCTTTAATCGGATGTTTAAATGTTTTATGAAATTCTGCTACCTGATTTAGTGAATTGCTCTCTTGCATGTGTTTTTAATTTAAGATTTTACTCAATATTTCTGTCAAAAATAATATTTTCAAAGA
This sequence comes from Pedobacter caeni, assembly GCF_900129215.1. Classification (GTDB taxonomy): domain Bacteria; phylum Bacteroidota; class Bacteroidia; order Sphingobacteriales; family Sphingobacteriaceae; genus Pedobacter; species Pedobacter caeni. The sequence continues at coordinate 368,360 of NZ_FQUQ01000002.1, forward strand.
ATATATCAGGACCTGGGATGGGTGGATTTATAAGGGATTGTTAACTCTTCTTTAATATTCCCTTCTCAATGCTTTCTTCGAAAAGTACCTGTGTGTGATTCCATAGTATCTGGGAGCCACGCTGAATCCCGCTGGATTTCTTAATGACGGTTTCGTACTTTACATCGTATTCTGCCCAGGTGCCTCCCTCGTTGGATACATTTTGAAGGATCGGTTCCAGTCTGTCCATTGATTTGGCAAACCGGGCTTCAGCGGTTTCTCCTGCTTCGAATTCTTCCCAGACTGAAATAAATTCTTCTTTCTGTTGATCTGGTAAAAGGCCGAAAATTCTTTCGGCAGCAATTCTTTCTGCTTCAGTATTGGTATGATTTGCCGTGGTATCATATAAAAAGACATCTCCCGAATCAATTTCTACAATGTCATGGATGAGCAGCATTTTTACGACTTTCTGAATGTCTACTTTTTCGTTGGCATGTTCGGCCAGGACCATGGCCATCATGGCGAGATGCCAGCTATGCTCTGCATCGTTTTCGTTCCGCTGACTGTTAAAAAGGCGGGTTTTGCGTTGAATGTACTTGAGTTTGTCGATTTCGTGGATGAAGGCCAGTTGTTTGGCCAGGTGCTCTAAATTCATGTGATTACATTTGATGTTTAAGCATTGCAAAAGTAGTATTTTATATGGTAAGAAGGCCCTCTCCGGAGTGCCATTTCTGATAGAAACTTGGTTTATTGCTTATTTTTTCTTACCTTTGCATTGTTTTTAATTTAAACCTTTGCTGTTCTTACGCCATCTGCGCGTTATTTTCTTTTTAAGAAAACAGCACAATATCTGTTTAAATGCCTAAGGGAATTGACTCCCTGGAATTCATTATAATGTTTTATTTAAAGCATTTTATTACAAGCAGCAATTAAGCGGGCCTGTATTAAACTTTATTATGGTAAAATTCACACAGCTTATAGGCTGTTTAGTGCTATTTATAGTTGTCCCATTAGCCACAACTTTAGCCCAGGATACGGTAAGAACAATACCCGACACAGTGTCGGTCCCCATACGGTCAGACCAACCCAGCCTCAGGATCGGAGGTGCATTGCGGTTCAACTATAACCTCTCTTCCTGGAAGAAAGAGCAGGTAAAAAGAGGAGGAGATTTCGGACTCGATATGTTCCGGGTCAATGCAGACGCCTCGTATAAAAAACTTGATTTTCATGCAGAATATCGGTTTTATGCCAAATCCTCAGGAGGAAGCTTTTTAAAGGACGGTTATTTAACCTATCATTTCAACGACAGTACCAATCTGGCCATCGGACTCGTTCAGAATCCCTTCGGTAATACCACTTATAACTCTCACAACTGGTTTTTTAACCTGCCTTATTACCTCGGCTTTGAAGATAAAGCCTCCATGGGAATAAGGTTTCACCAACACAGCAAACGATGGTCTTATGATCTTGCCTTCTTCAAAAATGCAATGGAGCTGGATTTTGGCGATAAAACGGAAATTGATCCTTCCAGATATTCCTACGATGTTGCCGGCAGAAACAAAGAAGTAAATCAGGGAAACCTGAAAACAGAATACCTGCTGTCGGACAATAAACGCATTGGCATCTCCGGAATGCTTGGAGGAGTATATAACATTCCTACAGGGCAAATGGGTTCAAGATGGGCCGCGGCGATACATACAGACCTCAACTTTGGGAAACTGAATGTGAAACTTCAGTCGATGTATTACCAATATCATTTGGCGGATTCCGCACAGTATAAAGATGTACTCAGCCTTGCTGCTTATGGGTCGGCGTATGAAGTAGCCACTAAAGCCTGGTTGCATACCGCATCTTTTGCCTATACGGTACCTTTAAAATTGGGTCCGGTGACAGGGGTTACCTTTTATGAAAACTATTCTTACATGAGTAAGCCACAGGCCGGATATACCGATTCCCAAATGAATGTATTGGGTGGAATGGTCACTGCCGGCAATCTGGTGACTTATATAGACTGGGCAGCAGGGAACAATCAACCCTGGTTAGGCCCGGAATGGCAAAATGGATTGTCCTCGGGCAATGCAGACTCAAAATGGCATAGCCGGTTTAACATCAATATCGGCTATTATTTCTAACATCTAACATCTAACATATAAAGACATGTCTAAACTTAAGATAGAAGACCTCACACTCATATTCGGAAAGGAAAAAGAGGAGGCACTTTCATTATTGAAGCAAGGGAAAACCAAAGCGGAGATCCTTAAAGAAACAGGCTGTACTGTAGCAGTAAAAAATGCCAGTTTTGATATTGAACAAGGAGAATTCTTTGTGATCATGGGATTATCAGGAAGTGGTAAGTCCAGCTTATTACGTTGCCTGAACCGATTAATAGAGCCAACATCAGGAAATGTGATCTTAAATCAACGGAACATCACAAGTTTGGGAGATAAAGAGTTACAGGAAGTCCGCCGTAAAGAAATGGCCATGGTATTCCAGAATTTCGGACTCTTGCCTCACCGTACGGTGCTTGAAAATGTGGCTTTCGGACTGGAATTGCAGGATATCCCTCAAAAGGAACGTGAAGAAAAGGCAAAAACTGTGATCGATCTGGTCAGCCTGAATGGATATGAAAATCAACACACGGGCGAACTGTCTGGAGGAATGCAACAGCGTGTAGGCCTGGCAAGGGCATTGGCAAATGACCCGGAAATTCTGTTAATGGATGAGGCTTTTTCAGCACTGGATCCCTTAATCCGCACGCAAATGCAGGACGAGCTGATTGAATTGCAGGAAAAAATGCACCGGACTATTGTTTTTATTACACATGATCTCGATGAGGCCATTCGTCTTGGAGATCGCATAGCAATCATGAAAGATGGAGAAGTGATACAAATAGGGACCCCTGAAGATATATTAACGAACCCGGCAACGGATTATGTGTCTTCATTTGTAGAGAAGGTAGACCGTAAGTCGATCATTACAGCGGCCAGTCTGATGTTTGAAAAGCCAACGGTAGCTATTCTGCGAAAAGATGGGGTGGAAGGAAGCTTGCGCAAGATGCGTTCTTCCGGACTTACCTCTTTACCGGCGGTTTCGGTGGATAAACATTTTCTGGGTTTTGTATACCTGAAAGATATCCTCGAACTGAAAGCCAAAGGAGAACATACCATCGAAAAGGCCATCATTAAAGATATTCCAGTGGCTTATCCGGAAACGACCGTAGAACAGATGCTCCCTTTCATTGCAGAAAATGGAAGAGCAGTTCCGATTGTGGATATCGAGACAAACAAATTGATCGGGATCGTTGCGCAGACTTCTTTACTGATCGAAACTACAGGAGCGAGCTGGGAAAATGTTACAGGAAACACAATTGATAACCTTCAAAAAGAAATAATATAGTATGATACATATAGGAACTTATATAGAACAATTTATAAACTGGCTTACCCTTCATTTTGGCGCTTTATTTCAGGTCATCAAAGTAGTGGTAGAGTCTGTAGTGAATGCTGTGGAGTGGACCCTGATGTTCCCCCCATTTTATGTGGTCATTGCATTAATTGCATTTCTGGCCTGGAAAAGGACAGGATGGGGACTGATGTTGTTTACGCTTTTGGGCTTAACCCTGATCTGGGGAATGGGGTATTGGGCACAAACCATGGCAACATTGGCATTGATCTTATCTGCGGCTTTTATAGCCTTGTTAATGGGCATTCCCTTGGGGATATGGGCGGCAAAAACACCCATGGCGGGAAAACTGATCAGACCAGTGCTCGATTTGATGCAAACCATGCCAGCTTTCGTTTACCTGATTCCTGCTGTACTGTTCTTTGGACTTGGAAAGGTTCCGGGAGCCTTTGCTACCGTGATCTTTGCAATGCCTCCGGCAGTACGTTTAACTACACTGGGCATCAGTCAGGTGCCAAAAGATATCGTGGAAGCGACGCGCTCTTTCGGGGCAACACCCCGACAATTGCTGTTTAAAGTAGAATTGCCTCTGGCATTACCGACCATCCTGGCAGGAGTAAATCAAACCATTATGATGGCGCTTTCTATGGTGGTGATTTCTGCCATGATTGCTGCAGGTGGCTTAGGTGAAGTGGTACTTAAAGGGATCACGCAACTGAAAATCGGTTTAGGCTTTGAAGGTGGGATTGCAGTTGTAATTCTCGCAGTAATCCTCGACCGTATTACTCAATCTTTCGGGCCAGTGAAAAAGATAAACGCGTAGGCTGGTCAGCGTATAAATTGATCATCAACAAATAAAAAACAACATACCATGAAAAAAATAATCAGCGGAATATTAATCGCATTGACCATCGGGATGGTTTACTCCTGTGGAAATACTGTAAATGATAAAAAAGTAACCATAGCCTATGTAAACTGGGCAGAGGGAGTAGCGATGACGCATTTGTCTAAAGTCCTGCTGGAAAGAGAAGGATATACTGTAGACTTGAAAAATGCAGATGTAGCACCAGTGTTTGCTGCAGTAGCAGGAGGGGATGCTGATGTGTTTCTGGATACCTGGATGCCGGTAACGCACAAAGAATATCTGGATAAATTTGGGGCTAAGCTGGAAATGCTGGGCACCAATTTTAAAAACGCAAGAATCGGTCTGGTGGTTCCCGACTATGTAAAGATCAATAGCATAGCGGAACTAAATGCCAATGCAGCGATGTTTGATGGTAAGATTGTGGGCATCGATGCTGGTGCAGGAATCATGAATAAGGCCGAAGCTGCGGTTAAGGATTATGGTTTGAAACTGGAACTGCAGTCTGCAAGTGAGGCGGCGATGCTGGCGATATTGAAGAAAAGCATTGATGCAAAACAACCTATCGTGATTACCGGTTGGGCGCCACACTATATTTTCAGTACTTATAAACTTAAATTCCTGAATGATCCTAAAGGTGTTTTTGGTGCAGTGGAATCTATACAGACGGTAGCGAATAAGGATTTTGTAACCGCAAACCCTCAGGTGACGGCATTCTTTAGAAATTTTCAGTTGGATGATGCTGAATTGGGTTCATTAATGGCTGCTATGGAAAGTAGCAATGAGGAGAAGGCTGCTGTTGAAAAATGGCTGACTGAACACGCAGAGCTGGAAACACAGATGAGGTCTTTCCTGAAATCGGAAGACAATTAATCTTCATACCTATGTAATGAAAAGCGGCCCGGAAGTTATTCTTTCAGGCCGTTTTTCATGTGTCTGCCGGAATTTTTTTCCGGTTTTTTTTGTGCCGGCATACTTTTGTTAAGCTGTGGTTTAAATATTTAATTATTTATTAGTGATATTAATTAACTGTTGATTATTTTAAGTATATTTGGTTTTATATATATTAAAGAATAATGAAAATAAGTGTGGTTACAGTTGTTTTTAATAACGTGGAGTTTATTGAACAATGTATCTTATCGGTGGCTGCTCAGGACTATCTTTCTATAGAGTATGTTGTAGTTGACGGGGGATCAACGGATGGGACGGTTTCTGTCATCAATAAGCATCTGAAGCACATTTCTTATTTCTGTTCTGAAAAAGACAGGGGCCTGTATGATGCCTTAAATAAGGGGATTGCACTAACTACCGGAGAGGTTGTAGGGGTATTGCACGCGGATGACTATTTTCCCGATGCGGGCATCCTTACTGAAGTGGCAGCCTGCTTTAAAAAACATCAGTGTGAGGGGGTCTATGGAAATGTGAATTTCATACAGAGGCGCTGGCCCTCTGAGTTGCGAAGGAAATGGGTTTCTAAAGCTTATCAAAGGAAAGACCTGAGGTATGGATGGATGCCCGCACATCCTTCCCTTTTTTTAAAAAGAGCCCTGTTTTGTTCCTTAGGGGGATATTCCCTGGATTATGGCACCTGCGCGGATTATGAGTTGATATTGAGGTATTTCTACCGCAACCGGATTGAAGCCGTATTTCTGAATAAGGTTCTGGTAAATATGAGGCTTGGTGGATTGAGTAACGGGTCTTTCCGGAAAATAAGCCGTGCAGCAGTTTATGATTATAAGGCTTTAGCTGCCCATAAAATCCCTTATCCTTTTTTCGTACTGCTGCTGAAAAAGCTCAGAAAAGTAAGACAGTTTTTTTAATTGGATGCACATGGAATGTATTGGCTATTTTATCTTCAGTTTCTTGCTTGTAGTGCTATTGTTGCCGGTCGTGATTCGTTTATCTGCTCTGTTAGGCCTGTTTGATGAGCTTGATGCTTACCGGAAAAAGCATGAACAACAGATATCAAGGCTTGGGGGGATCGCCATTTTCACAGGGGTATTTATTCCTGTATTGTTGTTTCTGGGTTTAAAGGCAGATCTGAAAATGCTTTTCTTTCTGGCTTCCTGCTTCCTTTTGTTTATGCTCGGTTTGAGTGATGATGTTTGCGGAATCAGTCCGCTTCTGAAGTTTTTTGTGCAATTGTTATGTGCAGTGACGCTGGTTTTATACGGGGGGCATAATGAACCTGTGATGGTTGATCTGGATCCGGGCTTTCGCCCGGATTTGGCTTTTCTCGTTTTCTTCCTGGTATTGCTCATGAATGTCTTTAACCTGATCGATGGTCTGGACGGTCTGGCTGCAACTTTAGGTGTTTTTGTAAATCTTTTCTTTGGTGTGATACTCTTCATCGGACAAGACCATACTTATGCTGCAATCGCCTTTACCCTGTCCGGATCACTCGCAGGTTTCCTGTTATACAACTTCTCTCCGGCAAGAATATTTATGGGAGATGCAATGGCCATGGTAACCGGGTTGATTTCCGGATTGATGGCATTAAGGTTCATGAAGCTGCTAAATTCAGGAGGTATTGTTCTTCTTACTGCTGATGCAGCGATGGCGATAGCGATTTCGGTACTGATCGTTCCGGTATTCGATGGTCTGCGGGTCTTTTTGATCCGCTTATTGCATCGAAAGCCTCCTTTTAAAGGGGATAGAAATCATGTCCATCATCGTCTGAAATTATTAGGATATACAGACCGGCAGGTGGTCCTTTGCTTATTTGCTTTTAATGTCAGTATGTTGGGACTGACCTTACTGCTCCGGCATCTTGGTAGTTTTACACTGATCTTTCTGTTGTTTTTGATTTGTATTTTGTCAAATGGACTGCTCACTTTTCTGATCCGGAAAATGGCTGATAAAAAATACCGCTTAAGGGATGTCCTGCTTAGGGATACCCTGAATATCAGAGGAAGTTAATCGTTGCGTAATTTTTAATATTCTATCCGGAATTTGTACTGCTCCTATAAAGAATATAGGTACTTTTGCGCCGTAATTTAAAAGGCCGAGGGGCATTCTGAATTGCAGAACCAACAAAACAACAGATAGAAATGAATATAGCAATTAATGGTTTTGGTAGAATTGGCCGTATATTCTTACGTAGGGCGATTGAGAAAAACATCAATGTTGTTGCCATCAATGATTTAGGTGATCCGGCAACGCTGGCACACCTGTTTAAATATGATACGGTACACAGAGGGTTTAAAGGAGAAATTTCTTTTGAATCGGATGCCTTAATTATTAATGGAAAGAAAATTCAGGTGTATTCAAAAGCGAATCCTGAAGAACTTCCATGGGGAGAACTGGGAATTGACCTGGTTCTGGAATCTACAGGAAAATTTATCAGCAGGGCAGGAGCAGGCAAACATTTACAGGCAGGTGCCAGACAAGTGTTGATCTCTGCACCGGCCTCGGATAAAGACATTCCTATGGTGGTGCTTGGGGTAAATGATGAAGCCATCGATTTAAAAAGTTCCATCCTTTCCAATGCTTCCTGTACCACAAACAATGTGGCACCAATGGTAAAAATATTAGATGACAACTGGGGCGTGCTGGAAGGATACATTACCACTGTTCACTCCATGACAGGGGATCAGAACCTCCATGATGGTCCGCATAAAGATTTGAGAAGGGCAAGGGCAGCTTCTGCTTCTATCATTCCGACAAGTACAGGTGCTGCAAAAGCAATCACCAATATTTTTCCTCATCTGGAAGGTAAATTAGGAGGAGCAGGGATCAGAGTTCCGGTGCTGAATGGGTCTTTAACTGATTTTACCTGTCTTTTGAAATCCCCTGCAAGCATTGCAGAAATTAATGCAGCGTTTAAAAAAGCTTCAGAAAATGAGATGAAAGCTTTAGTGGAATATACAGAAGATCCGATTGTTTCCGTTGATATTTTAGACAATCCACACTCTTGCATTTTTGATGCACAGCTTACCTCTATTGTGGGGGATATGGTTAAAGTGGTAGGGTGGTATGACAACGAATCGGGATATTCTGCCAGACTGGTGGATTTGATTCAAAAAATTGAGCAGGTAAAGGGCTAAATATTTTGAAATTGATGGGCTGACATCCGTTAATGCTGCTTATATTTGGTGCAATGCCCGTTAAACCAATAATTCTAAACAATAACATAATGAAGACAATAGACCAGTGTAATTTCAAAGATAAGAAAGCCTTAATCAGAGTAGATTTTAATGTCCCTCTGGATGCGGAATTTAACATTACCGATGATAAAAGAATGCGTGCTGCATTACCTACCATTACTAAAATATTGAATGACGGTGGTTCAGTGATTCTGATGTCTCACCTGGGCCGTCCGAAAGGCGGGCCTGAAGATAAATATTCTTTGAAACACATCTTAGGTGACCTTTCCAGAATGTTGGATTTAGAAGTGAAGTTTGCTGACGATTGTATCGGTACATCGGCTGTAGATAAAGCCAGAAACCTGGAGCCGGGCCAAGTATTGTTATTGGAGAATCTGCGTTTCTATAAAGAAGAAGAAAAAGGAGACCGTGATTTCGCAGAAAAGCTGTCTAAGCTTGGAAATGTATATGTGAATGATGCTTTTGGTACTGCACACCGTGCACATGCCTCTACTTCAATTATTGCTGAATTTTTCCCTAACGATAAATACTTCGGTTATCTGATGGCCGAAGAATTGAAAAATGCAGAAAAAGTAAACCATGGTGCAGTGAAGCCTTTCACCGCAATTATGGGTGGTGCCAAGGTTTCTGATAAAATTTTATTGATCGAGAGCTTATTGGACAAAGTAGATAACCTGATCATTGGTGGTGGAATGGCTTATACGTTTGCAAAAGCTCAAGGTGGTGAAATCGGTACTTCATTATTGGAAGAAGACAGAATGGCACTTTGTCTGGAGTTGCTGGAAAAAGCAAAAGCCAAAGGGGTAAATTTATATCTCCCACTTGATACCACCATCGCTGATAAATTTGCAAATGATGCAGAGAAAAAGGATGTAGATACTGGTCATATCCCTGCAGACTGGATGGGACTGGACATCGGTCCGAAAACTGTTGAGCTATTTTCTAAAGTGATTAAAGAGTCAAAAACCTTACTTTGGAATGGTCCGATGGGTGTTTTTGAAATGGCTAATTTTGAGCATGGTACCCGTGCTGTTGCGGATGCGGTTGTTGCTGCTACTCAGGATAATAGCGCTTTTTCATTAATCGGTGGCGGTGATTCTGCTGCGGCAATTGCCAAGTTTAATTTAGAAGATAAAGTAAGTTATGTATCTACCGGTGGTGGTGCATTGTTAGAATATATGGAAGGCAAAGAATTGCCGGGAGTAAAAGCCATCAATGTGTAACATTTGTGACTAAATTTAGGACAGGCGTTTCGTTTTTGACGAAACGCCTGTTTTTTTTACCACCTTGATTTAGGCCTTTTTAGCACTTTAAAGGGGCAAAAATCTTGGTACGAAATATGTTGATAATTTTTTGTGGTAGAATGTGGTAAAAAGTGGTAGAAATATCTATTTTTACCCTACATAAAAAGTGCACATATAAAAATGGTTCAACTGTTAGGAGAATTTGATTGTAAATTGGATGCGAAAGGCCGCTTGATGGTTCCTTCGTCTCTGAAAAAACAATTGCCCAACGTTGAGCAAGAGGGACTTGTGATTAACAGAGGCTTTGAAAAGCACCTGGTGATCTATCCGAAAAAAGTATGGGAGGGAATCGTGGAAGAGTTAAGTAAGTTGAATCCGTACGAACAAAAAAACAGAGAATTTATTCGATATTTTACCCGCGGCGCGACGGAATTGACTCTGGATGCGACCGGAAGGGTGAATTTACCTAAGTCTTTATTGGAATCTGTAGGCATTGAGATCAGTGCTGAACTGGTATTGGCCTGTCAGTTTGACAAGATCGAAATCTGGTCCAAAAAAGCGTATGATGCTTTGTTTGATAAAGAGCCTGAAAACTTTGCAATGCTTGCAGAAGAAGTAATGGGCAATAAGAACAGGAGGAATGATGGAGAATAATTACCACATCCCCGTAATGTTGAAAGAATGTATCGATGGTTTGAGTATCAAGCCTGATGGTGTATATGTGGACGTGACCTTTGGTGGTGGCGGACATTCAAGAGAAATCCTGAAGCATTTAGGTAAAGACGGAGTGTTGATCGCCTTCGATCAGGATCCTGATGCCCAAAGGAATAAGATTGATGACCCACGTTTTATTTTTGTAGACCAGAATTTTGCCTTCATCAAAAATAACCTGCGCTTGCTGGGTTATAAAGCCGTAGATGGAATTCTGGCCGACCTTGGCGTTTCTTCTCATCAGTTTGATGTGCCGGAAAGAGGTTTTTCTACCAGGTTTGAATCTGACCTGGATATGCGTATGGACAAACAAGGCGCTTTAACAGCTGCTGAGGTTTTGAATACCTATACAGAAGATAAACTTCATAAAATTTTCGGAATCTATGGTGAAGTGAAAAATGCTAAATCACTGGCCCGTGCCATCGTTACCGGCCGTGTGGAACAACCGATTAAAACACTTGCTGATTTTAAAAGAGCTGCAGGTGCGCATATTCCGAAAGGAAAAGAGCATAAGTATATGGCTCAGGTGTTTCAGGCTTTACGCATTGAGGTCAACGCAGAAATAGAAGTGCTGGAGAATTTTTTAATGCAAACTGCTGATGTGTTGAAAACAGGAGGCCGTTTGGTGGTGATGTCTTACCATTCTCTGGAAGACAGACCGGTTAAAAATTTTATAGCAAAGGGGAAATTTAAAGGTGAGGTAGAAAAAGATTTTTATGGGAACGAACAAAAACCCTTTAAAATCATCACCAGAAAAGCAGTGATTGCGGATGCTGAAGAGCTGGAACGCAATAGCAGGGCAAGGAGTGCCAAACTCCGGATTGGAGAAAAGCTATGAATAACGAGTTCAGGCATCATATAGAAGAGGAGGATTTGGAACCTGAAGAAATTCAGATCAAGAAACCACGGAGGAAAGAAAGGGAGCCTGAAGGTGAAAAAGCGTTCTTTAAAAAGTTATTTACCGAGGGTGTAGTAACTAAGGAAGCGGCAACAGACATGTTACCGTTTTTGCTGTTTTTGTCTGTTTTGTGTATGCTGTACATTGCAAACAGCCATATGGCGGTAAAGAACATTAGAAGTATTGATAAATTAAATAAAGAAGTAAAGGAGTTAAGCTGGGAATATAAGTCGCTGAAAGCAGACTTAATGTTTAAAAGCAAATTAACTGAAGTTGCTAAAAAGGTAGATACATTGGGGATTAAGGAATTAACCGAACCTCCTAAAAAAATTGTAATAAATACGAATGAACATTAGAGCAAACATATTATTGCGTGTTTATCTGTCTTTCGGACTGATTGTACTGCTTGCCGTGGCAGTATTGGTCAGACTATGCGATGTACAATTTGTAGAGGGGCATAAATGGCGTGCCATGGCCGATAGCCTCTCTACTAAGTATATCAATGTGGAAGCTGCACGTGGAAATATCTATTCATCAGACGGAAGTCTGCTGGCAACCTCTATTCCTGAGTATGAACTGAGGATGGATTTGTTTGCCGGTGGAATCGATGATGATAAAGTGTTCTATGGAAAAGTAGATTCTTTAGCGCTCAGGTTGTCTCAGTTCTTTAAAGATAAAACGCCTAAAGAATATTCGCGTTACCTGCGTTCGGCAAGACAGGACAGTGCCCGTTACCTGCTGATCAAACGTAAGATCGGTTATCAGGAACTGAAAACGATCAGAACATTCCCTTTGTATAACATTGGAAAATATTCAGGTGGTCTGATTGCTGTTCAACAGAACAAAAGAATCAAGCCTTTCAAATTTCTGGCTTCCAGAACAATCGGGTATAAAAACGAGAACGTTGCCAATGGGGTAGGACTGGAAGGTGCTTACGGAAACTATATCAACGGTGAAAGTGGTAAAAGATTGGTTCAAAGGATTGCAGGTGGAGTTTGGATGCCGGTAAACGATGAAGCAGAAGTTGCCCCTAAAGAAGGTGCTGACATTATCTCCACCATCGATATCAATATGCAGGATCTTGCGCAGACTGCCCTGGAAAGACAATTGATCGTAAGTGATGCAGATCATGGTACGGTGATTCTGATGGAAGTAAATACGGGTGAAGTGCGTGCGGTAGCTAATTATACCAGAGTGTCTAAAGGAGTTTACGAAGAGAAGTTTAACTATGCTATCGGTGGTAGCCAGGATCCCGGATCTACGTTTAAACTGGCTTCGTATATGGCGCTTTTAGAAGATAAAAAAGTAGATACGAATACTTTGGTAGATACCGGAGATGGTTTTTACAGAATTCCCGGACATACGATCAAAGATTCACATGGTGGGATTGGGGTAGTAACAGTGATGAAGGCTTTTGAGCAATCGGCAAATACAGCGATTGCGAAATTGGTCAATAACCATTACAAGGACAACCCTTCGCAGTTTACGGATCATCTATATGATATCCATATGAACGAGAAATCGATCTTACAAATCCCCGGAGAAGCAAAACCAGTGATTAAAAATCCTTCCAACAGGAGCTGGAATAAAAACATGACCCTGCCACAAATGGCTTATGGTTATGAAATGCAGATTACGCCTCTTCAGATGCTGACCTTTTATAATGCAGTAGCAAATGATGGGAAATACATTGCTCCAATCTTTGTGAAAGAGATCAGGAGACTGGGAAACCCGATTGAGCAGTTTAACGCCAGGGTAATTAGCGACCGGATCTGTTCAGAGAAAACGATTAAAAAATTACAGGCCATGTTAGAGTCTGTAGTAACCAAAGGAACAGGTAAGCTAATGGGCTCTCCGTTTTACAGGGTAGCTGGAAAAACAGGAACAGCACAGGTGGCAGATGGCAATAAAGGGTATAAGGCAAAGAGAAGCTATCAGGCTTCTTTCTGTGGTTATTTCCCTGCAGATAAACCTAAATACTCGATCATGGTGGCAATCAATGGCCCTAAGAACGGATATTATGGCGCTACAGTGGCAGGTCCGGTATTTAAAGAGATTGCAGACCGCATTTACGCAAGTGATATGCAGATGTATAACAATGTAAAAGACCATTTGGTAGGGAATACGAAAAACCCGGAAGCCAAAGCTGGTCAGAGCAAAGCAGTTAAAAAGGTGTACAATGCTTTAGGAATTAAATCATTATATGCAGCAAAATCTACCTACTTCAATAGCATTGATACCAATAATGGAGTGGTGTATGAAGAGTATAATTCGATCAAAGGGATTATGCCAAACGTAAATGGAATGGGCTTAAAAGATGCATTGTATCTTTTGGGGAATGTAGGATTGAAAACGAAAGTGATCGGAAGTGGAAAGGTGTTTAGTCAGTCGATCCCTTCCGGAAGTAAAATAGGTAAAGGATTAGCAGTGCAATTAGAATTAAGATAGTATGCAGTTACAAGATGTTTTATATGGAATAGCAATAACAAACCTGGTTGGTGTAACCAACAGGGAGGTGACTGCGCTTGCTTTTGATTCCCGTCAAATCATTAAGGACGCTGTATTTTTTGCAATTAAAGGAAGTTTGTCCGATGGACATAAATATATCGCAGATACCATTAATGCAGGTGCTTCAGTGGTGGTTTGCGAGCAGATCCCTGAGCTTACCCATGCAGAGGTAACTTACATTCAGGTAGAAAATACTTCTGTTGCCTTAGGGGCAATGGCAGCTAATTTTTACCAGAACCCATCTTCAAAATTGAAGTTGATCGGGATTACAGGGACAAATGGTAAGACCACCATCGCGACAATATTATTTAAATTGTTCCGTGAGCTGGGTTTTAATGTGGGATTAATCTCCACTGTGCAGAACCACATCAATGATGCGGTGATTCCTGCAACACATACCACACCTAATCCAATTGCTTTAAATGAGCTGTTGCAGAATATGGTGGATGAAGGTTGTGAATACTGCTTTATGGAGGTAAGTTCCCATGCAGTGGTTCAGCACAGGATTGAAGGGCTGACTTTCAGAGGTGGGGTGTTCTCCAACATTACCCATGATCACCTTGACTTTCACAAAACTTTCGACAATTATATTAAAGCGAAGAAAGCATTTTTTGATGCGCTTCCGGCAAGTGCTTTTGCATTGACCAATCTGGACGATAGAAATGGGATGGTGATGTTGCAGAATACAAAAGCAACAAAACAAACTTATGCCTTGAAACAGCTGGCAGACTTTAAAGCGAAAGTAGTAGAGAACAGTTTCAATGGTTTACACCTGGATATCGACCATTCAGATGTGTTCTTTAAACTGGTAGGTTCTTTCAATGCGTATAACCTGCTGGCAGTTTATGGAACAGCAGTATTGCTGGATCAGGATAAACTGACGGTATTGACAGCCTTGAGCAACCTGACAGGTGCGGAAGGAAGATTTGATTACATCACCTCCAGTCAGAATATCATTGGGATAGTGGATTATGCGCATACGCCTGATGCAGTTCAGAATGTGTTGAGTACGATTCATGACATCAGAAAAGGAACGGAACAAGTGATTACCATCATCGGTTGTGGTGGTGACAGAGATAAAACAAAACGCCCGGTAATGGCACAAGTGGCCTGCGACTGGAGTGATAAGGTGATCCTGACTTCGGATAATCCGAGATCAGAGAACCCACAAACGATTGTAGAGGAAATGGAAAAGGGCGTGTCGCCAACAAACAAACGTAAGACGTTGAGTATAGTGGATAGAAGAGAGGCGATAAAAACGGCTTGCCATTTAGCAAGACCAGGAGATATCATCCTGCTTGCCGGTAAAGGGCATGAGAAGTATCAGGAGATCAATGGAGTGAGGTATCATTTTGATGATAAGGAAATATTAACGGAACAATTAAACTTAATCAGCTAATGTTGTACTATCTGTATGAATATCTAAATCAGCATTACGATTTCCCGGGATTGAGGTTGTTTCAATACATCACTTTCCGGACTTCATTAGCAGTGATTATTTCCCTGATCATTACCACGGTGTATGGCCGTAGAATTATTGATTACCTGCAAAAAATGCAGGTGGGTGAAACGGTAAGGAACCTGGGTCTGGAAGGACAAATGCAAAAGCAGGGAACACCAACAATGGGTGGAATCATGATCCTGTTGGGGATTCTGGTGCCTACACTGTTGCTGGCCAACCTTTCGAATATTTATGTAATCCTGATGATCATTACCACCATATGGATGGGGATCATCGGTTTCGTGGATGATTATATCAAGGTCTTCAAGAAAAATAAAGAAGGTTTAGCCGGAAGGTTTAAAATTGTAGGGCAGGTTGGTCTGGCTTTAATCATTGGATGGACGATGTATTTCAACCCGAACATTGTGGTGAGACAAACGGTAGATGAGTCGGGAATATCGAAAACTACTGCGCCAATGGTGTTGAGACAAAAAGGAGAAAGCTTTTACTATACGCAGGATGTGAAATCTACCCTGACGAATGTGCCTTTCTATAAAAACAATGAGTTTGATTATGCTAAAGTCCTGAAATTCCTGGGCGATGGCTATGAGAAATATGCGGTATTTGTATTCCTGTTGTTTGTGGTGATTATCGTAACCGCAGTCTCCAATGGAGCAAATATTACAGATGGGATAGATGGCCTGGCAACGGGGACCTCGGCCATTATCGGACTTACACTGGGCTTACTGGCTTATGTATCGGGTAATACCGTGATCGCCGATTACCTGAACATCATGTATATCCCCAATTCGGGAGAGCTGATGATTTTTGCGGGTGCCTTTGTGGGTGCTTGTGTGGGCTTCTTATGGTACAATTCCTACCCTGCACAGGTGTTTATGGGAGATACCGGAAGTCTTGCCATCGGAGGGATCATTGCTGCGTTTGCGATCATGATCCGTAAAGAGTTGTTGATCCCGGTTTTATGTGGTGTATTCCTGATAGAAAACCTATCGGTAATTATCCAGGTGAGCTATTTTAAATATACTAAAAAACGTTTTGGAGAAGGCAGAAGGGTATTCCTGATGTCGCCTTTACACCACCACTATCAGAAAAAAGGATACCATGAAGCTAAGATCGTTACCCGTTTCTGGATCATTGGAATCCTATTGGCAATTATTACCATCATCACTTTAAAACTACGATAATGGAGAATAAGAGGATAGTTGTTTTAGGTGCCGGAGAAAGCGGTGTAGGTGCAGCAATGCTGGCACAGAAACATGGTTTTGATGTGTTTGTGTCTGATTTTGGTGCCATTGCCCCTCAATATAAGGAGCGTTTGGAAGAGCTGAATATCGCTTTTGAAGAGAAACAACATACCACAGAAGAGATTCTGAATGCGCTGGAAGTGATCAAGAGCCCGGGAATTCCCGATAAGGCCCCGATCATTGTGGCACTGAAAAAGAAACAGGTTCCCGTGATCTCTGAAATTGAGTTTGCAAAGAGATATACCAATGCCAAAACGATCTGCATTACGGGATCTAATGGTAAGACAACAACAAGTATGCTGACTTACCACATTCTGAAGAAAGCAGGTTTGAATGTGGGATTGGCAGGGAATATCGGAAATAGCTTTGCTGCTTTAGTGGCTACGGCTGATTTTGACTGGTATGTATTGGAGATCTCGAGCTTTATGCTGGATGATATGTACGATTTCAGAGCAGATATTGCTGTTTTGTTGAACATCACCCCGGATCATCTGGACCGGTACGATTATAAATTAGGGAACTATGCAGCATCGAAAATGCGCATCGCCCAAAACCAGGGTAGTAATGACACTTTCATCTATTGTGCCGATGATGAAGAGACGATAAAGGCAATGAAACATATCAGGTTTAATTCAAAAATGTACCCCTTTTCTATTCGAAAGCAAATCGAAGAAGGAGCATACCTGGAAAGTAACAACATGCATATCAATATAAACCATAAAGACCCATTAACCATGTCCATCATAGAACTAGCGTTACAAGGCAAGCATAATATTTATAACTCTATGGCTTCGGGCATAGTGGCAAAAGTATTAGAGATCAGAAATGCTACCATTCGTGAAAGCATGGGGGACTTCAGGAATATCGAGCACAGACTGGAGCATGTGGCCAGAATCTCTGGTGTAGAATACATCAATGATTCTAAAGCTACCAATGTAAACTCTACCTGGTATGCCCTGGAAAGCGTAAATACAGATGTGATCCTGATCATGGGTGGGGTAGATAAAGGAAATGATTACGACATGCTGAAAGACCTGGTTCGTCAGAAGGTCAGGGCTATTGTATGTTTGGGAAAAGACAATAAGAGAATTCACGAAGCTTTTGAAGATGATGTGGAGGTGATTGTAAATACGTTTTCTGCAAATGAAGCCGTACAGGTGGCTTACCACCTGGCTAAAAAAGGAAATACCGTATTGTTATCACCTGCCTGTGCCAGTTTTGACTTGTTTAAGAATTATGAAGACCGTGGGAATCAATTTAAGATGGCGGTGAAAGAATTATAGATTATGATCGCAATAAATAAGATTTTAGACAAAACAAAAGGAGATCGCTGGATATGGCTGATCATTATCCTTTTGTCTCTGATCTCTATACTTACCGTGTATAGTGCGACGGGAACCTATGCTTATAAAGTGGGTAAAACAGTAGAGAAAGTTTTATTGACCAAGCACCTGATCTTTGTGATTATAGGGGTAGGGATGATCTATGTCGCGCATTTATTGGATTACAAATATTACGCAGGGATTTCGAAAATCCTGATGATCATCACGATCCCATTGCTGTTTTATACGGCAATATTCGGGGCGAGCATCAATGAGGCTTCCCGTTGGGTGAAAATTCCTGTAATCGGACTGACTTTCCAGACTTCCGATTTGGCAAAACTGGCCCTGATTACCTTCCTGGCAAGAATGCTGACGAAGAAGCAGGAAAACATTAAGGATGTAAAAGAAGCCTTTATTCCAATTATGGGATCGGTATGTGTGGTTTTTGCTTTGATTGCATGGGCGAACTTATCTACTGCGATCATGCTGTTTGGGGTAAGCATACTCTTGCTCATCATTGGCAGGATCAGCATCAAGCAGATCTCCATTGTATGTGCAGGCGGGGCAGTATTGCTGTTACTCATTGTATTTTTAGGGCCGAGGTCCGGAACTTATAAATCGAGGGTAAACGCATTCCTGCATCCGGAGAAGCAGAACTCAGATAAAACGTATCAGGCAGATCAATCAAAAATAGCCCTGGCAACAGGTGGGGTATTTGGAAAAGGACCGGGGAACAGTACGCAAAGGAATTTCTTACCCCATCCATATTCGGATTTTATCTTCGCAATTATTGTGGAGGAATACGGTTTGTTAGGAGCATTGACGGTGATTGTTTTGTACCTCGTCCTGCTCTACCGATGTGTCCGGATTGTAACCCAAAGTCCTAAGGCCTTTGGGGCTTTGCTGGCTGCGGGCCTTAGTTTTAGTCTGACGATCCAGGCTTTTGCTAACATGGCCGTAGCAGTAGGATTGGGTCCGGTAACAGGGGTTCCGCTGCCATTGGTGAGCATGGGAGGAACGTCAATGATTTTTACCAGTATCGCTTTCGGGATTATCCTGAGTGTGAGCAGGGATGTAGAAGAAAAAGGTAGTAAAAAAGTAGTTGTAGGTGAAATACCTGCAATGGCATAATATAAGATGAAGAGAGCAACGAGAATAATTATTTCAGGTGGTGGTACCGGCGGACATATCTTTCCGGCGATATCAATAGCGAATGCCTTAAAACGCATGGAGCCGGGCTGCGAAATTTTATTTGTCGGCGCTACCGGCAGAATGGAAATGGAAAAAGTTCCTGCTGCCGGATATAAGATCATAGGTTTAAATATCAGCGGTATACAAAGAGGCTCTATTGCGAAAAATTTAAGTTTGCCATTTAAATTGCTTGGAAGCATGCGCAAGGCCTTGCAGTTAATTGCTGATTTTAAACCGGATGTAGTGGTTGGTGTGGGTGGCTATGCTTCCGGACCAATCCTGTTTGCTGCATCATTGAAAAATGTACCCTACCTGATTCAGGAGCAAAACTCCTATGCGGGGATCACCAACAAATGGCTGGGTAAAAAAGCCGCTAAAATTTGTGTGGCTTTTGACGATATGGATCAGTTTTTCCCAACAGGTAATATCCTTAAAACAGGGAATCCGGTGAGGAAAGATGTGGTGGATATCGCACAAAAACACCATGCAGGTGCAGAATTACTGAAGCTGGATCCTTTAAAGAAAACCATCCTGGTAACAGGGGGTAGCCTGGGTGCAGGAACATTGAATAAAAGCATTGAAAAACACCTGCAGGAATTGATTGATGCTGATGTACAGGTCATCTGGCAAACGGGTAAGTTTTATTATAAAGGGATCGTGGAACGGGTAGGGCTGGATTTCCATCCGAACATCAGGATCCTGGAATTCCTGAATAAAATGGACATGGCCTATGCTGCTGCAGACCTGATCATTTCAAGGGCAGGAGCGGGTACAATTGCAGAGCTTTGCCTGATTAAAAAACCGGTGATCCTGGTGCCTTCACCAAATGTGGCAGAAGATCACCAGACAAAAAATGCAATGGCGCTGGTAAAACATAATGCTGCATTGTTAATCGCCGACCGCTCTGCGGAGGATACGCTGGTAAAAGAGGCTTTGAGTTTATTGAATGATAAGGAACGCAGTAAAATGTTTTCCGAAAATATAGGGAAGATGGCTCTGCCTGATTCCGATAACATAATTGCAGAAGAAGTAATGATTTTAGCGAGGAAAGGAGGTCATGATGGAGTTAGAAACAATTAAGCGGGTTTATTTCGTAGGAATTGGTGGGATAGGAATGAGTGCCCTTGCGCGTTACTTCAAAAACCGCGGTTGTGTGGTATGTGGTTATGACAAGACAAGAACGAATCTGACGATTGCCCTGGAGGGAGAAGGAATTCCGGTTTCTTATGTGGATGAGCTGACTGAATTGCCTGCTGATTTTGCCAGACCTGATGTGGATACACTGATCGTGTATACGCCTGCGATTCCAAAAAACAGCATTTTGCTGAACCATTTCAGGGAGAGTGCCTTTGTATTGAAAAAGCGTTCTGAAGTGTTGGGAATCATTAGTAAAGGTCAGTTCTGTATCGCCGTTGCGGGAACACATGGAAAGACGACCACCTCTTCCATCATTGCGCATGTATTGACGGATACGGGTTTTGGCTGTACTGCCTTTTTAGGAGGTATAGCAACTAATTATAACAGTAACTTTTTACTGGGTGATAACCATGTGGTTGTGGTGGAAGCAGATGAGTATGACCGGTCATTTCTGACCTTACATCCTGATCTTTCTGTGATTACTTCAATGGATGCAGATCACCTGGATATCTACGGTGATGCGGGGCAGCTGGAAGAGTCATTCCGATTGTTTGCCGGACAATTGAAACCGGAAGGAACCTTGTTTGTGAAAGCCGGATTGCCTTTGAAGGAAGGAATCACTTATAGTGCAGGTGCAGCTTCTTCGATCAAAGGGCAGAACATCCGTGTGGAAGGTTCGAAGTTTGTCTTTGATTATGCAGATGGAGATACACTGATAAAGGATTTTCAGCTGATGCTGCCTGGCAAACATAATGTAGAAAATGCAGTTGCTGCCATTGCAGTGGCCTTAAAGCTGGGCATTGATGCGGACAAAATAAAGGTCGCTATTGCCAATTTTAAAGGAGTAAAAAGAAGGTTTGAATATATTGTTAACGGAGATGGTCATATTTATATTGACGATTATGCCCATCATCCGGAAGAATTAAGGGCTTGTTTTGACGCAGTCAGACAACTGTATCCGGAGAAGAAGTTAACGGTGATTTTCCAGCCACACCTGTTTAGCAGGACCCGTGATTTTGCAGACGATTTTGCCAAGGTACTCAGCACGGTGGACGAACTGGTTTTACTGGAAATCTATCCAGCAAGAGAATTGCCATTGGAAGGAATTGATGCTGCTTTTTTATTGAACAAAATCAGCCTTAAAAATAAAGAGATCATTGCGAAAGGCCTGGTGCCGGAGCACATTAAAAATAAGAACCCTGAATTGCTGTTGACAGTGGGTGCAGGGGATATAGATACGTTAATACAACCACTTAAAGCTAATTTCACTAATGTTTAAAGACATCAACTGGAAATCGGTATTTAACAAGTTTGCCTGGATATTTTGTCTGAGCGGCCTGGTGGTGCTTATGAGTTTCGTAAGCAGCAAGAAAAATACGGTGACCATTACGAATGTCAAAATATTAATTCCAGGTGCGGATAACTTTATTGAAAGAGAAGAGATCGATGCGGTTCTAAAGCAGAGCCAGGGTTCTTTAATTGGTCGTAAGCTGGAGCAGATTAACCTTCAGGACATAGAGAAGAAGATTAAATCGAATCCTTACATCGCAATGGCAACCGTATATGCGGACATGGATGGGGTGATTCATATTGAAATTAAGCAGCGTCAGCCCATTTTAAGGGTGATCAATGCGAATGGTCAGGACTATTACATAGACCGGAATGGATTGAAAATGCCGGTATCTCCAAACTTCACGGCCGATGTGCTGGTGGCGAATGGAAACCTGATGGAACATTTTACCGGAAGAGTGGATACACTGATCACTAAACTGGCCAGGGATTTGTATGAGACTGCATTGTTTATCAAGAAGGATACTTTGTGGGATGCACAGATCGAACAGCTGTTTGTAAATGATAAAGAAGATATTGAGCTGATCCCAAGAGTAGGCAATCAACGCATTATTCTGGGCTCCGCAGATTCTTTACAGGTGAAGATGAGAAACCTGCTTGCCTTTTACAAACAAGCCATGCCTAAGGTAGGCTGGGATACGTATAAAACGATCAATATCAAATATACCAATCAGGTAGTTTGTGTGAAAAGTAAACCGGATTCTATAATTGTTAACGGGGTAAAGCGACCGAAAATTGTGGATACTGTGAAAGCAAACAAAGCGGTGGTTGATCAACTGGTGATGCAGCAAATTGCCATGGAAATGAAAAATGACGGAGATGATCCTGACCAGCCTGATGGCGCAGCAGCAGTTCCGGCAACAACGGTTAAGCCGGTTGTAAGTACAAAACCGGCAATGGCAAAACCAGCAACGGTAAAGCCTGCAACTGCGAAGGCGAAGAAACCTGCAGCAGCTACACCGGTAAAGAAAAAGATAGCCCCGCCTGTAAAGAAGGCAACAGTAAAGCCACCGGCTAAACCGGTAGCAAAAAAGACGGCTAAACCGGCGACAACAAAACCGGTAAAAACCGCTGCAAAGAAGCCGGCAGCAAAAGACAATAGTAAAACAGATACCAAGAAGAACAAATAGTATAAAACTCAACAAATCGATATAGTTATGGGCAAAGAAAAATCTATCGTGCAGTCTCCAATCGTAGTAGGATTGGATATTGGTACTACAAAGATCTGCGTGATCGTAGGCCGGCGCACGCAGCACTCAAAAATCGAAGTACTGGGCATAGGGAAAGCGGAGTCTTCCGGGGTTACCCGTGGGGTAGTTTCCAACATCCAAAAAACGGTGCAGGGAATCGCACAGGCTGTGGAAGTGGCCAGTGGGCAATCGAATGTGGAAATCCGCGTGGTAAACGTTGGTATTGCTGGTCAGCATATCAAGAGTTTGCAGCACCGTGGAATCCTTACCAGAAGAGAGCTGAACAATGAAATCGGTAAAAAAGATATAGACAAATTGATTGATGATATGTTCAAACTGGTAATGCCCCCGGGAGAAGAAATCATTCATGTTTTGCCTCAGGAATTTACGATCGATAATGAGCCCGGAGTAAAAGACCCTATCGGAATGGCAGGAGTGCGTTTAGAAGCGAACTTTCACATCATTTCAGGACAGGTTACTGCTGTCAAGAATATCATGAGGTGCGTAACCAATGCCGGGTTACAAACTCAGGAATTAATTTTGGAGCCTCTTGCTTCTTCTGAATCGGTGTTGAGCGAGGAAGAGAAGGAAGCAGGTATCGCTTTAGTGGATATCGGTGGTGGTACTACTGATATTGCTATTTTTCATGAAGGTATCATCCGCCATACTGCTGTCATCCCATTTGGGGGTAATAGCGTAACGGAAGATATCCGTGAAGGTTGTTCTGTAATGAGAAACCAGGCTGAACTGTTGAAGACCCGTTTCGGTTCTGCCCTGGCTGAAGAAAATAAAGAAAATGAAATCATTTGTGTTCCCGGACTAAGAGGAAGAGAACCAAAAGAGATTTCCGTGAAAAACTTAGCTTATGTGATCCAGGCCCGTATGGAAGAAATCATTGAGCATGTTTATTATGAGATCAAATCTTCAGGATATGAGAAAAAACTAATCGGTGGTGTGGTCATTACCGGTGGTGGTGCCTTGTTGAAACACCTTTCTCAACTGGTAGAATATGTGACTGGTTTAGATTGCCGCGTAGGTTATCCAAATGAGCATTTGTCGAAATATGAAGACATGCCTAAGACGATTTATGACGACCTGAAAAGTCCGATGTATGCCACGAGTGTTGGCTTGCTGATCAAAGGGATCCAGAAAGCGGAAGAGTTGATTGAAGAAATGAAACAACCCGGAGTGTATGTGGAAAAACCTAAGGATGGAAAAGATAAAACCAAAAACTCCGGTGGTGGCTTGTTTGACAAGTTATTGGCTAAAGCAAAGGATTTTGTCAAGGATGATATGAACGTAAGTGACGAAGATTATATTAAATCATAATATTTATCCACAATAAACGATTTTTCCACATTTTAAACACTTGTGGGAAACGCCTGTTAAAAAGTGTGTATTATTACATAGGTAGATGAACAGGAAAAACGAATTTTTAAATAACTGATTCATAAAGATATGCAGTTCGAAATGTTAAAAGATAAGTCATCAATCATCAAGGTAATTGGTGTTGGTGGCGGTGGTGGTAATGCGGTAAACCATATGTACCGTCAGGGAATTACAGGAGTAGACTTTATTATTTGTAATACAGATGCGCAGGCATTGGAGTTTAGTCCGATTCCCAATAAGGTACAATTGGGCGCAAGCCTTACGGAAGGAATGGGTGCAGGCTCAATCCCCGAGGTTGGAAAAAACTCTGCTATTGAAAATATAGATGACATCAAACAAATGCTGGGAAGCACGACAAAGATGTTGTTTATCACAGCCGGAATGGGTGGTGGTACCGGAACAGGTGCAAGCCCGATCATTGCTAAAGCAGCCAAAGAATTAGACATATTAACCGTAGCCATCGTGACTACGCCTTTTGCCTTTGAAGGGAAGAGACGTAAGATGCAGGCCAATGATGGTTTGGATGAGCTGAAGAAATATGTGGATTCGTACCTTGTGATTTCGAACGACAGGTTACGGGAGATCTTTGGTAACCTTACCCTGGGTTCCGCTTTCGCACAGGCCGACGATATCTTAACTACCGCTGCAAAAGGAATCGCAGAAATCATTACTGTACCGGGATACATCAACGTGGATTTTAAAGATGTGCGTACGGTGATGAAAGACAGTGGGGTATCGATCATGGGTAGTTTTGCCTGCGATGGAGAGAACCGTGCTTTAAATGCCGTGGAAGGCGCTTTGGCTTCTCCATTACTGAAAGACAACGAGATTGAAGGTGCCAGATATATTTTATTAAATATCAGTTCAGGTTTACGTGAAGTAACCATGGACGAGGTAACGATCATTACAGATTATATTCAGGACAAAGCAGGACTTTCTGCAGACCTGATCTGGGGTAACTGTATTGATGAGAACCTGGAAGATAAATTGTCGGTGACGATTATTGCTACCGGATTCCAGACTACAGAGCAGCGTGATGAAGAGAAAAAGAATGTGAAAAAGATTTCTTTGCTGACGCCTGAGGAGGCTCCCCTGGTAAAACCTATAGAAGCGGTCAATTCTTTTATTGCCCCTAAACCTGAATCACTTTCTAATGAGCCGGTGATGAAAGCAAAAGAAGAAATCAAACAATCTGATCTTTTCGGTGACCTTTACGGAAACAACAAAAGAAAAATGGAAGATCCTGAAAACGGGATCGTAAGACATACCCTGGTAGAAGAAGAAGCTTCGGCTGCGGAAAGCCAGGAACCTTCGTTTGAGTTTGAAATCAAAGTTGCTGAGACTGACTTCGTTTTTGAAAAACCAGAGTCTGTGTTTAACAATGATGTAGAACCTCAGAAAGAAGAAGTTATTGAGGCAGGTGCTGATGATGATAAAAGCGATGAGTCTATCGAAGATCAGTTGAAAAAATCCAAAGAAAGGATTTTGAGACTGAAAGACTTAAGTATGAAACTGAGAACCAGCAACGGTTTACAGGAATTGGAGAATGAACCGGCTTACAAACGCAAGCAAATGCAATTGCAACAGGTACAACATTCTTCTGAGTCTCAGGTTTCAAGATTTACATTGAGTAATGATGAGGACGGATCTACAGAGATCAGACCTAACAACTCTTTCTTACACGACAACGTTGATTAATCTGATCATCTGAATATTTAAAAGCCTTAGCAATTTCGTTGCTAAGGCTTTTTTGGCATAATAATCGCTCATTAGGCCGATAAACGGGTATAATTGCTATTAAAGCATAATAACCTTAAATTTGCAAAAAATAAGACATATAATTTAAATAGATACACATTGGATATTTTTGATAAAGTAGCAAAACGCATGGGCCCAATTGGTCAGCACCAAAAATGGTCACATGGATATTTCTCTTTTCCTAAATTAGAAGGAGATATCGCGCCTCATATGAATTTTCGTGGCAAAGAGCATTTAGTTTGGAGTTTAAACAATTATTTAGGCTTAGCAAACCATCCTGAAGTTAGAGCAGCAGATCAGCAAGGGGCAACGGATTTCGGTATGGCCTATCCTATGGGCGCAAGGATGATGTCAGGAAACTCTAAATACCATGAACAAATGGAGCAGGAACTGGCAGCTTTTGTTGGAAAACCTGATGCATTTTTGTTGAACTACGGTTACCAGGGAATGGTATCGATCATCGACTGTCTGGTAGATAGAAATGATGTGATCGTTTACGATGCGGAATCTCATGCCTGTATCATCGACGGTTTACGTTTACACATGGGGAAACGGTTTGTGTATCAGCATAATGATATTGAAAGTGCCCGTAAGCAACTGGAACGTGCCACTAAACTGGTGGAGCAAACCGGTGGAGGTATTCTTCTGATTACTGAAGGTGTTTTCGGTATGTCCGGAGCACAGGGTAAACTGAAAGAACTGATTGAATTAAAGAAAGATTTTGACTTCCGTTTACTGATTGATGATGCGCATGGTTTCGGTACCATGGGCCCAACAGGAGCGGGAACACACGAAGCACAGGATTGTATTGATGGTGTAGACGTTTACTTCGGTACTTTTGCGAAGTCAATGGCCGGAATTGGTGCCTTTGTGGCTTCTACTGAGGAGCTGACTAACTTCTTCCGTTATAACATGCGTTCACAGACTTTTGCAAAGGCTTTGCCAATGCCGATGGTAATTGGTTTGCTGAAGCGTCTGGAACTGCTTAAAAACAGTCCTGAGTTAAGGGAGCGTTTATGGAATATCGCAACTACCCTTCAGAAAGGTTTAAGGGAGCGTGGATTCGATTTAGGGGTAACCAATACAATGGTAACGCCTGTATTCTTAAAGGGAGAATTGCTGGAAGCTACGGCACTAACGATGGACCTTCGTGAGAACTATGGTATCTTCTGTTCGATTGTGGTGTATCCGGTGATTCCTAAGGGATTAATCGAGTTGAGGTTGATTCCTACCGCGGCACACACTTTGGAAGATGTACAGCGCACCTTAGATGCTTTTAGTGAAGTGTCTGAAAAACTTAAAAGTGGTTATTACAAAGAGAATCAGTTCTCCATGGCATAACCATTCTGACAATTGATGAAAAGAGGCTGTTTTTAATTAAACAGCCTCTTTTTTATTTAAAGGATAAATCTGTTTCCTTTTCGAAATAAAGGCGGTATAGCGGCTCAGAAAAGGCTGAAAATAGTTCTCATTTAGCCCTATTTATTGTCTCAAACTCTTTTTTTATTAAAATAAACATCTTACTTTAGTAATAGAGTATCAATCAAACCATTAAAAACTAAAAGGAGTAAATTAACGATGAAAAAATTTAATGAAGCAAAAGAACTTGTTGCCGCTTTAGAAGCCGATGCAGACAAATTCTACAACAAAGCCAATAGTGCTGCAGGAACCCGCGTACGTAAAGGTATGCAAGACCTTAAAAACCTGGCCCAAGCCATTCGTTTGGAAGTTCAGGACACCAAAAACAAAGCCACTAAATAAGCTTTTTGATTCAAAAAAAAAGCGTCCAGGAAACCGGGACGCTTTTTTTATGGAGAAGCTTTTTTAAGCAGTGATTCTTTTTGTCTCTGCAACGATGGCCTGACGTAATTCATCTGATACTTTTACCAATGGTAAACGTACATGGTCATCACAAACACCCAATTGTTTCAGGGCAGCTTTAACGCCTGCAGGATTCCCCTCGGCAAACATCTGTCTGGTAAATTCAATCAGGTTCAGGTGCAATGGGGCCGCAGCCTTGAAATCACCTTTTAAAGCCAGTCTGATCATGTCAGACAATTGCTTCGGTAAAGCGTTTCCAATCACAGAAATCACACCTACAGCACCCAGGGAAATCATAGGTAAAGCTACTGGGTCATCTCCGGAGATCAGCATGAAATCAGCTGGTTTATCTCTCATGATCTGGTTAAACTGATCGAAATTCCCGGAGGCTTCCTTTGTTCCAATGATGTTCTTAAAATCATTTGCCAGACGACAGGTGGTTTCAGGACTTACATTACTTGCGGTACGTCCAGGTACATTATACAATAAAACAGGTAAAGCACTCGCTTCTGCCACTGCTTTATAATGCTGATAAATTCCTTCCTGGCTTGGCTTATTATAATATGGACTGGCTGATAAAATTGCATCATAACCATTCGCTTCAAAATCTTTTATACTTTGTGCAACTTCTGCAGTATCATTTCCGCCGATACCTGCAACAAGCGGTAAACGGCCATTGTTTATTTCAGCAGTAAATTCCCAGATCTTCTTCTTCTCACTCTTATTCAGGGTTGATGCTTCTCCTGTGGTACCTAAGGATACCAGGTATTCTACCTTTCCTTCGACTAAGTAATTGATGAGGCTTTTAAGTCCGTCATAATCTACTGTTCCGTCTGCATTAAATGGTGTAACCACTGCTACACCTGTTCCGTGAAATTTATTCATCTTTTATGTTTACTTCAATAACTCTAATAGGTCGTCTACAGAAATCAGGGGGACATTTAGCTTGTTTGCCTTCTCTAATTTAGAAGGACCCATGTTATCACCTGCCACAAGGTAATTCAGCTTTGCAGAAATACCACTTAGTATCTTGCCCCCATTGTTTTCTATCATTTCTTTGAGCTCTTCTCTACTGTAATTCTCAAAAACTCCCGAAATTACAAATGTTTTTCCAGTTAATTTGTCACTTTCCAGTGTAATTTCTTTTTCTACCACTTCGAATTGCAGGCCATAAGCTTTTAATAGCTCAATTTGTTGTAAATGTTCTGGTTTTCCGAAGTATTCAATGATGCTTTCTGCGATTCTCTGGCCAATTTCATCAATAGCTACCAGCTCTTCCAGGCTTGCGCTGGTCAGTTTGTCGATATTTTTCGTTCCAACGGCTAGTTTTCGGGCTACAGTTTCACCAACATACCTTATTCCAAGTCCAAAAAGTACTTTTTCGAAAGGCATTTGTTTGGATAGCTCTATTCCTTTGAGCATGTTTTCAATGGAACGTTCCCCAAAGCGCTCCAGGGTTTTCAACTGATCGGACTTTTCATGTAAGGTGTAAAGGTCGCTGATATGGGCAACCAGGTCCCGCTGATAAAACGTTTCGATAGTCTCATCTCCCAGTCCGTCGATGTTCATCGCCTTGCGACTGATAAAATGCTGCATTTTTCCAACAATCTGTGGCGGACAAGCTTCATCATTCGGGCAATAGAAAGCAACTTCTCCTTCTTTTCTGATCAGTCCCGTACTACACTCCGGACAAAGCGTCGGATAGTTTACTTTGACCGCTCCGGGTTTACGTTTGTCCAGGTTAACATTGATGATCTTAGGAATAATTTCTCCGCCTTTCTCTACAAATACACTATCGCCCTCATGAAGGTCCAGTCTTTCGATTTCATTGGCATTGTGTAAAGTAGCCCTTTTTACCGTTGTCCCGGCCAGCTGAACCGGCTTCAGGTTGGCAACAGGGGTAACTGCACCGGTACGTCCTACCTGGTATGTTACCTTTTCCAGAATCGTTTCTACTTCCTGAGCCTTATATTTATAAGAGATGGCCCAGCGGGGAGATTTGGAGGTAAAGCCCAATTCCTGTTGCTGCGCATAACTGTTGACTTTAATTACAATCCCGTCTATCTCATAAGATAACTTAAAACGTGCTTCCTCCCAATATTGAATAAAGGCGAGAACCTCATCCATATTGTTGCTGAGTTTGGTATGTTCACAAACGTTGAAACCCCATTCTTTAAGGTTTTCCAAGCTTTCCCAATGTGTTTTGAAATAGTTTTTATCTGTATTCAAAGAATAAAGGAAACAATCCAGCGGACGTTTAGACACTTCTTTTGAATCCTGCATTTTAACGGTCCCTGCGGCAAAATTTCTCGGATTGGCATATTGTACCTCTCCAAGCTCTTCGCGTTCCTTATTGAGGCGGTCAAAGGCTGCACGGTGCATGAATATCTCTCCTCTGATTTCAAAAAGAGGAGGGACATCTGCGTTTTTTAATTTATGAGGAATGTTACGGATGGTTTTAATATTGGTGGTCACATCATCGCCCTTGCTGCCATCGCCACGGGTAACGGCTCTTACCAGTTTAGCATCCTCATAAGTCAGACTGATGGACAGACCATCAAATTTTAGCTCACAAACGTATTGAAACTGCTCTCCGATCGTTTTTCTAACACGTTCATCAAAATCACGCAGGTCCTGCTCATTATAGGTATTGCCTAAGGAAAGCATGGGCCAGCGGTGTTGAACGGTGGTAAAGGCTTTGGTAATGTCACCTCCGACTTTTAAGGTTGGAGAGTCGGGGTCAGCAAATTCCGGATGTTCTTTTTCCAGTTTATCCAGCTCTTCTAACTTCTTGTCAAATTCGTAATCTGCAATGGTAGGCATTGCCAGAACATAATAATTATAACTGTGTTGGTTAAGCTCCTTAACCAAGGCTTCCATTTTGTCTTTTATCTCCATAAGTGGCATAAGACAAATATAGAATAAATCAGAATAAAGGAGGAAGCATACCTTCTATGCGGTCAAAAATCTCCAGGTAATCGGGGGCAATGGATTCCTTATATTGTTCCAGTCTTTCAGTAAGCATGGACAGTTGGGCTTCGGTAAACGGGTTTTCCCATAAGCGCATACAGATGCGGTTCAGGGCATAGGAGATGTTTTCCATCTTTTGATAACTGAAAAGATACCTGCTGGAGATGAAACTGTCCAGGAACTTAAAGAATACGCTGGTGTCTGCTACGCCACAGTTTTTTAAGAAAATATCCAGCGCAGGCTTGTCGGCCAGGGTCAGGCGTTCATAAAATGTAGGAATGCTGACCGTTCCCTTTACGGTGAGTAAATGGTCCAGAACCAATTCCAATCCGATGTGCGCGAGAAAAAATGGTTTTACCGGGCTGTTTTCAAATACCGGCAAAATGAGTTGTTTCAAGGCATTCGTTTGTGTTTTGAAGAATTCTGAAGAATGGAAAATCCGGTCTACTTCCAGATGTCTTTCCCAACCTTTCAGTAGCGATAATTGAAGGGCATCACCTTCAAAAAGATGTTTTTCTTTTAATGGATACAGGTTGCTGTCTTTCTGTGCATTTTTGACTAAATCAGGCAAAATGACACCGATGACCATGTTTTCATCATAGTTGTCTCGTTCAAAATAGAAGTGGGATAGAAAGTTCATCGCTTTAAAAGTAACCATTTTTGTTCAGTGCTTTTCCTATATTTGCGCCAAAAGGATATAATAATGACCAATTTTGTTGAAGAATTACGCTGGAGAGGCATGTTGCAGGATATCATGCCTGGTACTGAAGAAAAATTAAATGAGGGAATGACATCCGGGTATATTGGCTTTGATCCGACTGCAGATTCACTGCATGTGGGACACCTGACCCAGATCATGACACTTATTCATTTTCAACGTGCAGGACATAAGCCTTATGCTCTGGTAGGTGGCGCAACAGGAATGGTCGGTGATCCTTCCGGTAAATCCGACGAAAGAAACCTTCAGACAGAGGCTATGGTAGAACATAACCTTGCCGGAATGAAGAAACAACTTTCTAAATTCCTCAAGTTTGAAGATGCCGGTAATGGAGCAGTCATGGTGAACAACAACGACTGGTTTAAAGACATGAACCTGTTTACTTTTATCAGGGATGTCGGAAAACACATTACCGTCAACTATATGATGGCTAAGGATAGCGTAAAAAGACGTTTGGATGGTGATTCCGGATTGTCTTTTACGGAGTTCTGCTACCAGTTGATTCAGGGTTTTGACTTTTACTATTTATGGAAACACCATAATTGCCTCATTCAAATGGGCGGTTCAGATCAGTGGGGTAACATCGTTACGGGTACTGAGCTGATCAGACGTAAAGACGCAGGTACTGCCTTTGCGATTACCACTCAATTGATTAAAAAAGCAGACGGAACTAAATTTGGCAAAACTGAAAGTGGTGCCGTTTGGTTAGATCCTGAGAAAACTTCGCCTTATAAGTTCTATCAGTTTTGGTTAAATGCTTCTGATGATGATACCAAGAAGTGGATCAGGATCTTTACGTTAAAAGCTAAAGAAGAAATTGAAAAGCTGGAAACTGCACATGATGAAGCACCTCATTTACGCATTTTGCAAAAAGCCCTTGCTGAGGACATTACTGTAAGAACACATTCTTTGGAGGCACTGGAAACGGCCATCAAAACTTCAGAATTCTTATTTGGAAATGGTTCACTGGATTTCTTCAAAACCTTAACTGAAACACAGGTTTTGGAGATCTTTGAAGGGATTCCTCAGTTCCAGGTTTCAAAAGAAGAATTGAATTCAGGAATTGATGCGGCAACTTTACTAGCCGAAAAATCTTCGGTATTCCCATCTAAAGGAGAAGCGAAGAAATTGATTCAGGGTGGTGGTGTGTCTGTGAATAAGGAGAAATTAAAAGATGCAGCAGAGCTCATCTCTGCAGATCATCTGTTGAATGATCAGTTCATTATTGTTCAGAAAGGAAAGAAAAACTACTTCCTGCTGATCGCCAGATAAGCATAAAATATTAAAACAGAAATCCCGGTCCAGGCCGGGATTTTTTTATGAATATGGTTTTTTTCAGGGAGCTTATTGAACCAGGAGATTACAACCCCTGATATCAGCATTGTCAAAGCGCCCCAATACTTCAAAGGAGTGATCAGGAAATAGCCTTCCAAGGTCCTGAGTGGCTATAAAAGAACAGGAATTGACATTTGCCAGATCGATGACATTGATGCCTCCGCTGCGGTTTTTGCTCAGTAGAGTCAGCGGGTCGTTGGTATCTCTCAGGTGGATTCTCATCCATGGCGGACATTCAAAAATTCCGGATCCTTTAGAGTAAGCCTGGGAAAGGAGTTCGGTCATGCCATATTCACTATGAATATCATTCACCCCAAAGCCATCTTGTAAAAGCTGATGCAATTCCTCCCTGACCATTTCTTTTCTTTTTCCTTTCATTCCACCGGTTTCCATCACCACCAGTTCCGGAAAATCGATCTGGTATTGTTCAATGAAATCGAGTAAGGCATAGG
This sequence comes from Pedobacter caeni, assembly GCF_900129215.1. Taxonomy (GTDB): domain Bacteria; phylum Bacteroidota; class Bacteroidia; order Sphingobacteriales; family Sphingobacteriaceae; genus Pedobacter; species Pedobacter caeni. Next base: position 401,409 of record NZ_FQUQ01000002.1, read on the forward strand.
TAACCCCAATTAAAATGGTTTTCTGGCCTATTGCTTTCAGCTGAGTTAATTTTTGATGTAATTCTTCATGGTTGTGCAGGAAATATCCGCTATCAGGATGTTTGCTGTCTCTGATCAGGGCATCCACCATATAGATTAAGGAAGAACCCTCCCTTTCCAGATAGGATGGAAGCAGAGCCAGGAAACAGGTGTTTTCGATCTTCCCGTAAAACTGCTCAAAAGCAAGGGTAAAACTTTGATCATAAACAGACAGATCGGTAATCAGGTGCCTGCTTTGGATCATCCCTGTAGTGCCTGAACTGCTGAATGTAATTTCAGGAGCTGCTTTGCTGCTGAGTATTTCATGCGTTTTGAAAAAACTGATCGGCAGGTAAGGAATCTGTACGGAGGAACTGATCTCCTCAGGTTTAACCCTGAGATGTGAGATATATTCTTTGTAAATGCGACAGTGCTCTGCCTGATGCCGGAATACGTTCAGGCAGGTTTCCTCAAACTGCCCGTTGTTGCTTATAGAAAATATTTGCTTTATTAAATCCTTCACCCGGCAAAAATACGCAAGAATGTTTTAGTTTAATCATTGGTTTTTTTAGATAACACTGCTTTTCTGAAGTGATATCCGCAAAAGCCACTGACTGCAGCGACGAAAGCACCCAATAGCGTGCTCAGGACCAATATGATCCACCAGGACTTTACACCGATCATTTCAGCAACCCTTGAAGCCAGAAGATGCTGGTTAGGGATACTTTTAAATAAGGCCATTCCCAACCACAGCAAAAGGATGGCAAAGAAAGGGGACCAAAGGGAGATTTTTGCCGTTTTGCCGATTAATCCGCAGGTTGCAAAAGAAATCGCAACGATCACCCACCAGGGCAGTACCATTTGCAGTAAAAAGGAAGCGATAAGTATGACTATAAAAACCATTCTATTATTTTTTGGTTATTTTTAATTGAGAAATTATTTTGGCATTAGGGTCATTTGGGGATTGCATGAAATAAAGATCATACAATTTTCCGCTTGCCCAGGTATCGATCATGTCGTCATAGAAACGGCTGCCGGGATTTCCCGATTGTCCGCCTGGAAATACGCCATGTCCTTTAGGAGTTTTACCAAGCTCGATGACCATTCTCCAGGAAGGTCCATTACTTTCACTAAGGGCATCGATGGTCATTTTGCCACCACCAATCATGAGGGTTTTTGATCCGAAACCGGGAATTTTTGCCAGGTGGGGTACATTGGTATGTTTTACATTGGCCCATTCCCACTTCTTACCGATCGCGCCATATTTACGCTCCAGGCTGTCGCATGAATATTTAAAAGCTTCGTTGACCAGGTCACTCAGTGTTTCTTTTTCAGGGGTATTGATGTTGTCAATCCATTTGGAGTTAGGCTCTTTTAAAACCAGCTGCAGGGAACGGTCGCGGGAAGGGAAACGCATTGGTACGGAATCTACTGTAAACTCATCAGTCCAAATATTCGATTGCAGCCTTTTGGTCCATAGGTCAAAAATACTTGCTGCAAGAGAGGTTCCTTCGTAATATTTATTCCATTCCGAAGTGATCCGGAGTGCTTCTTTTTGTGTTGCGTTCAATTTGCTGTTGTCTACCAGACCTAGAATGGCAGGCAGAATGTTTTGAGCAAAGATGCTATAGGTATCGGTTTGCATGATGCGGATGCTGTCAGCAGTGGCTTTCGTCATCGCGGTCAGGCGGTCGTTGATCCTTTTCCCACGTTCATAAGGACTAAATTCCCAATTGATGTAATAAGGGTAACTCGGATCTGTTGAGGATTGGTTTGCTGAGCTGACAAAACCTCTTGGCGGATTTTTTACAGTAGGATTGTGTGCTGCCGGAATCCATCCCTGCCAGTCGTTCTTTGGATCTGTTCCATCCAGTATAAATTTGCCCTGATCTTTCCATTTTAAGGGGAATTTACCGTTAGCGGTGATGGCAATGTCATTATCAGCAGAAGCGAATACAAAATTCTGTGCCGGGGCAGTATAATATGTTAAAGCTTTACGGTAATCGTCGTAGTTTTTGCCACGGTTCAAAAGGTAGAATGTTTTAAGCTCATTTGACTTTTCATGTGCAATCCAGCGAAGGGCGTTACCTACCGGGACATTTCCTGCTTTGGCATAGCCTTGTGGCTTTTGAAGGTAGACTACCGGACCGTGATGCGTATAAAAAACGGTGTCGGTTTCTGCTTTATCTCCCCTGATCTGGATTTTTTCCAGACGCGTACTGGTATTCTTCCATTCGTTATTGTACCAATAGCTTTTATGGGTATTGTCTTTGAATTTAATCTGATAGAAGTCAAGCACATCAGCAGCAACATTGGTTACACCCCAGGCAATGTTCTGGTTAAATCCGATAATGATACCCGGGGCTCCCGGAAGAGAGACGCCATAGGAATTCACACCCGGAGCATGCAGTTGGATCTGGTACCAGATCGAAGGCAGGGTCAGGTCAAGATGTGGATCATTGGATAAAATAGGGGAACCTGAAAGGGTCTTTGAGCCGGATAATGCCCAGTTGTTACTTCCGATTCCTTCTTCTTTTTGTTTGGTTTTTACTGATCCGGTCATCATTTCTGTGAAAGAAGCCGGTGCTGTTGGAATAGGAAGTGGCTGGAAATCCCATTTCGTTCCTACCGGAATGATCGGGTCTTCTTTGAAAGGGTAATCCGGGAACAGGTCTTTTACCACCTCAGTGCCGAATTTCTTTCTGATATTGGTCATGTAAAACTCGTCAGAACCCATCGCCAGAACGGCCGACATTTGCTTTAACAACAAGGCACATTTGATCGGGGTCCAGTCTTCGGGTTTGAAATCTAATATTTTATATTCAATGGGTAATTTTGAAGGGGATAAAGAGTGGATATAGGCATTGATTCCGGCAGTATAAGCAAGGATCATTTCTTTGGATTTAGGGTCAGCCATCATTCCTTCAAAGGATTTCTCTGCTCCGTAAACCATTCCCATTCTCCGTTGGTACCGGTCTACTTCAATGGCTTTCTTTCCTACAACTTCGGATAAACGGCCAGCCGCATAACGGGTTTGGAAGTCCATTTGCCATAACCTGTGTTTGGCGGTAACATAACCCTGGGCATAATAAAGATCATGGTCATTCTGTGCGAAGATGTGTGGGATCATGCGATCGTCAAAAGCAATGTCCACGTTTTCAAGGGTTTCTTTTAAAACGAGACTCTTACGTGCTTTCACCGTTGCATTTTCTGCGTTTTGCCAGAACCCGGTAAAGGGGTTAAGAAATTTGAGCAGGGGGGGAGTATTTCCGAACTTTGTATTCAATGCATATGCTAACAGGATCGGGATTACAATGCAAATCAGGGCTTTTATTTTATTCATCATAATTGAATTAAAGGTACGCTTTATCTTATCAATTAATTGCTAATTTTTTGGCTTCTGCAATTTAACACAAAACTTAATTCGTTTAAAATGAAAATTAGATTTTGTCAATTAAATATTCCACAGAATACGGTTTGGATAATTAAAAAATTGTATTAAATTTAAGATAAAATTAACCAAATATAAAATTGTTACCTATGAGCAAAACTTTTACAAAAGCAATCTTCACGTTTTTATTGTTCTTTGTTACTGCTGCAGTAGCACAGGCACAAAACGTCGTCATTAGTGGGTCGGTGATCGATAAACTCACTAAAGAACCAATACCAGGTGTTGGGATTACCGTTAAAGGCACTACTGCAGGCACGGCTACTGATAACGCCGGGAAATATAACTTTAGTACATCACAGAAGGCTCCATTTACACTGGTGATTTCTTACTTAGGTTATACTTCGGTGGAAAAACAAATTACGGGCAATACGTCCAATCTGGATGTTGAACTCGAACAAACCGCACTTTTAGGACAGGAAGTGGTGATCTCTGCTTCCAGAACGCCGGAAAAGATCCTGGAATCACCGGTGTCTGTAGAGCGGATGGGCGCTGCAGCAATTAAAGAGGTGGCAGCACCTTCTTTTTATGATGCATTGAACAATATGAAAGGGGTGGAAATCAGCACCCAGAGTTTAACGTTCAAATCCATCAATACCAGAGGTTTTAACTCCAATGGAAACACGAGGTTCAATCAGTATGTGGATGGGATGGACAACCAGGCTCCGGGACTGAACTTCTCTGTTGGTAACATCGTTGGGGTAAATGACCTGGATGTAGACAATGTTGAGCTGCTGCCGGGAGCATCTTCTGCTTTATACGGTGCGGGAGGGATTAGCGGTACCATGCTGATCACTTCAAAAAGTCCTTTTGATTACCAGGGTGCAAGTTTCCAGTACAAAAGAGGAATCAACCATGTGAACGACAATAGCAGCGAAACCCAGCCATTTAATCAACTGGATGTTCGTGTAGCAAAAGCATGGAACAATAAATTCGCATTTAAAGGTACTTTCTCTTTTATGCAGGCGGAAGACTGGCATGCAAACAATTTCAGCAATTTTGACCGTGCTGCACGTCAGGCCAAGCCGGGCGACAGGAGTTCTGATCCTAACTATGATGGAATCAACAGCTATGGTGATGAGGTGAGTCAGAATATGAAAAATGTGGCGCAGGCCGCACTTAATGCAGGTACATCTGGTTTTGTTCAGCAAGCTTTAGGTTTGACAGCTCCTCCAACAGCTGCTCAGATTGCTGATTTCAGGGCCCACCCACTGCGAGGTCCTGCATTGACTAATTTTTTAACTACAGATCCCCGGTTCAGCGCATTTACCCTGGGTTTCAAAAACCCTGCACTCCTTCCGGATCAGAGTGTTTCCAGAACAGGATATGAAGAAGTAAACTTAGTAGATTATAAAACTCAGTCTTTAAAAACTTCAGGTGCTTTGCACTATCGCTTTACGCCTACTATTGAAGCAATCGCTCAGGCCAACTGGGGAACAGGAACTTCTGTATACACTGGTTCGGATCGTTATTCTTTGCGTAATTTCAGTATCGGGCAATACAAACTGGAACTAAAAGGACGGGATTTCTTCCTAAAAGGATATACTACTCAGGAACGTTCCGGAGACTCCTATATCTCTTCCATTCTGGGTAGTTATATCAATGAGAAATCTAAGAGATCAACAGACTGGTTTCCTCAGTATGTAGCCAATTTTGTTGGTGCCCGTAATGCAGGATTAGATGAAGCAGGGGCACATGCTGCGGCAAGAAAGGCAGCCGATGTGGGAAGATTTGTACCCGGATCTGCAGCATTTGAAGCGGCTAAAGATCAGATCATGAATACCACCATTGCCAGTACTGATTTTAAAAAGGGTATTTATGGGGCTAAATTCAATGATAAAACCAATTTATATCATTATGAGGGGATGTACAATTTCAGTAATCTCCTGAACAATGCGGTAGAATTCCAACTCGGTGCTTCTTACCGTATCTTTCAGCTAAGGTCTGGTGGTACAATTTTTAATGACCTTAATGATAAAATCGACATCAATGAATATGGTGCTTTCGCTCAGTTGGGTAAGAAATTATTTAATGATGTACTGAAACTAACTGTTTCCGGACGTTATGATAAAAGCAAAAATTTTGAAGGCCGCTTTACACCAAGAGTAACGGGTGTATTTACTGTTGCTCCTAATAACAATATCCGTTTATCTTATCAGACAGGATATAGAAACCCGACTACACAGAATCAATATATAGATTTATCTGTTGGTGGTGGTTCACAAAGGTTAATTGGTGGTTTGCCTCAAAGCCTGAATAATTATAGCCTTTATACAAATAAGCCATTCACGGATGTCAGCTACCGTGCCTTCCTGGCTTCTGCTTCTGCAGGTACACCAAACCCGGGATTGTTGCAGCAATATAATTTTGATGCCAAAGGAGTAGTTCCGGAAAGTGTTCAGGCTTATGAAGTGGGTTACAAAGGATTGTTAGGACCTAAGTTTCTGATTGATGCTTATGCTTATTACAACATGTATAAAAACTTCATTACCGCTGTAGATGTTTATCAGCGTGGTGATGATGGTTCTTTCACTAAATTCGGTGTTCCTGTGAACGCAACCGGAGAGGTGAAAGCTTATGGTGCTGCTTTAGGAGTCGACTATTTATTGGGTAAATTCAATGTAAGCGGTAACGTATCTTATAATGAGATCGGTGATCTTCCTACAGGTTATATCAATGATTTCAACACCCCTAAATACCGTTATAACCTTGGATTAGGAAATAAAGAAATCATCAAAAATGTAGGTTTCAATGTGGCATGGCGCTGGCAGGATAAGTTCTACTGGAACTCTTCTTTTGCTTCAGGAGAAGTACCTGCATACAGTACACTTGATGCACAGGTCAACCTGAAAGTACCTTCTGTAAACTCGATGATCAAAATCGGAGGATCAAACGTGTTGAACAAATATTATTTCACCTCATACGGTAACCCTTCTGTAGGGGCACTGTACTATGTGTCTTATACTTTTAATCCTTAGGGATCTCTCTGCAAACGATAAAAGCCCCGGCCTTCAAACCGGGGCTTTTTTGTGGATAAAACCATCGCTTCCAGAGGAAAAGCTGCAAAATAATCCTTTGCTTTTCATATAAATTTTAACACCTTAGTTGTACAGATTACACGATCTATTGATCTGCTATTATTACTTAAACGATTTTCATGGAAGAACAAAACGAACACGGGAAAGAAATAAAGAACGATGGCATAATTCAGGAAATTGTTGAAGAGACAGTACAACATTTGAATAATCCTGTTACCGACCTGAAGCCTATTGTTAAGAAATACCTCTCTGCAGTGCAAAAGGTTAAGAAAGAGGGGAATAAATTTTACTTTTCTGATGGCGATGCAAGGGTAGAAATCAGGGTGGTGAGCGATGAGATCATCAGGGTCAGACTGGCACCACATGGTGTTTTCTTAGATGATTTCTCTTATGCCGTTCCGGTAGTAGACCAGAAGGTCACGACCTTTAAAATGGAAGAGCAGGAAGACCATTATGCGATTTCCACCAATACCATTACCTGTAAAATCAGAAAAGAAGATTTTCACATCTCTTTCACAGAAAAGTTAACCCAGATGGTGATGAGCGAAGATGAGTCGCCGATGCACTGGGAAGAAAATATAGAGTTTGGTGGGTATTATGTGTATGCCACTAAAAAATGTTTGCCCGAAGAGAATTTCTTCGGTCTGGGAGATAAATCGGGTAACATGAACCTGAGAGGCCGTCATTTCCAGAACTGGAATACAGATGCCTATTCATTTGGATGGGACCAGGATCCGCTATACCGGACCATTCCTTTTTACCTGGGAGTACACCAACAGGCCGCTTACGGGATTTTCTTTGACAATACCTTCCGTTCTTATTTTGATTTCGGAAAGGAAGACAACCAAAAGACCAGCTTCTGGGCGGATGGCGGAGAATTGCAATACTATTATATCCATGGTCCGCATATGATGGACGTGGTGAAAAGATATCAAACCCTTACGGGTACTCACCCTATGCCTCCAAAATGGGCTTTGGGGTATCATCAATGCCGCTGGAGTTATTATCCTGAAAAGAAGGTAAAAGAAATTGCCGATGGTTTCAGGTCCAGAAATATTCCTTGTGATGCCATTTATCTGGACATCGACTATATGGATGGCTACCGTTGCTTCACCTGGAACAAAAATTATTTCCCTGATCCCAAAAGAATGATCAAGGAACTGGCCAATGATGGTTTTAAAACCGTGGTTATGATTGATCCGGGAATTAAAGTGGACGACAATTACTGGGTATTTAAAGAGGGGAAAGAAAACAATTACTTCTGCAGAAGGAGTGATGATTATTTCATGGAAGGTCATGTATGGCCTGGAAGATGCCAGTTCCCGGATTTTACCAATCCTACAGTAAGGGAATGGTGGGGTAACTTGTATAAAGAGTTGGTCGATATTGGCGTCGCCGGTGTATGGAATGATATGAATGAGCCTGCCGTGTTTGGTGCGGGAACGTTTCCTAATGATGTAAGACATAATTTTGATGGTTATCGTGGGTCACACCGTAAAGCGCATAACGTTTATGGGATGCAGATGGTGCGCTCCACTTACGACGGCCTGAAAAAGCTGATGCGTAATAAACGTCCTTTTACCATTACCCGGGCCGGTTATTCCGGAATGCAGCGGTATGGTTGTGTATGGACAGGTGATAACGTAGCGACATGGGAACACCTGAAAATAGGAAATATCCAATGTCAGCGAATGTCCGTTTCCGGAGTTCCGTTCTGTGGGACAGATATTGGAGGCTTCAGCGGTGAACCTGATGCAGAATTGTTTACGCGCTGGATTCAGCTGGGTACTTTCTCGCCCTTTATGAGGGCACACTCTGCCGGAGATACTGCTGAAAGAGAACCATGGAGCTTTGGAGAGCCTTATACCAGTATCAACAGGACTTATATCGAATTGAGATACCGTCTGATGCCTTATTTATACTCTGTTTTCTGGGAACATCACCGTTATGGATTCCCTATCCTCAGACCTTTAGTGATGCTGGAACAGGAAAATGTAAGCAACCATTTCCGTCAGGATGAGTTTACTTTCGGGGATAAAATCCTGGTTTGTCCGGTATTAGAGCAGGGAGCAACTTCACGTATGGTATACCTTCCTAAAGGAAAATGGTATAACTTCTGGACACATGAGGTACTGAACGGAGAAAGTGAGCATAACATCGCTGCTGCGCTGGATCATATGCCGCTATTTGTACGTGCCGGATCAGTAATCCCGGAATATCCGGTGATGCAATACGTTGGAGAAAAAAATGTAGATGAAGTATTATTGAATATCTATTATTCTGACTACGAAGTGAATTCCTTCCTTTATGAGGATCATGGAGATACCTTTGCTTATGAACAGGACATCTATTCTGAAAAGAAATTCAGCGTTAAAGGAGACAAAAAAAGACTGACAATTGAGCAGAGCGTAGACGGACTTTATACCCCTAACTACGAACTGTATAATTATAACATCATCGGGCTTCCTTTTAAAGTGAACAAGATTAGTGTAGATGAAAAAGATGTAACGGATTTCCACATGGATGAACGCAATTGTCTGCGTTTTAAATCCAATAAGAATTTTATGACGATCAAAGTATACGGTGAGTAATGTGAAAAATTAAAATCATAATCAATGAGTACATCAGGTAAAAGCAGTTCCAGTAAGAAAGTAGCCGGTAAAAAGAAAGAAAATCCTGTTTTAACAGAACGCAGTAAAAGCGTTTGGGTGTATAGCTTATTTACTGATTTTGACATTTCATTATTCATTTCAGGTAAGCACTTCCGTTTGTATGAGAAGATGGGAGCACATCTCCTGAACATCGATCAAACGGATGGTGCTTATTTTGCCGTCTGGGCACCCAATGCCCAGGAGGTTAGTGTAGTTGGTAACTTTAACAAATGGGACCAGACTGCACATCATTTAAATAAACGCTGGGATGCCTCTGGTATCTGGGAGGGTTTTATACCTGCACTGAAAAAGGGAGAAGTGTATAAGTATGCGATCAAAGGTTTTGATGGGGTAGACATTCAAAAGGGCGATCCTTTTGCCACACGTTGGGAACATCCGCCACGAACGGCATCTGTAATTTGGGATACGGATTATAAATGGAGGGATAAACCCTGGTTAAAAAAACGGCCTAAACTCAATGCTTTGAACCAGCCAATGTCGGTATATGAGCTGCATCTGGGTTCCTGGCAAAGAGATCCTGCAGAACCTAAACGGGTACTGACCTATAAAGAGATCGCCAATAGTCTTGTTCCCTACATTCTGGATATGGGCTTTACCCATGTGGAGCTGATGCCCATCATGGAATATCCTTATTTCCCTTCCTGGGGCTACCAGATTACCGGATATTTTGCAGCAAGCTCCAGACATGGAACACCGGAAGAACTGATGTACCTGATTGATGAACTGCACAAAAACAACATTGCAGTGATTCTGGACTGGGTGCCTTCGCATTTCCCCGGAGATGCACACGGGCTTTACCATTTTGATGGAACACATCTTTATGAACACGCGGATATGCGTAAAGGCTTCCATCCGGATTGGAAATCCTATATTTTCAATTATGACAGGAACGAAGTGAGGTCCTTCCTCATCAGCAATGCGTTATATTGGCTGGATCAATTTCATGCCGATGGACTTCGCGTAGATGCAGTTGCTTCTATGTTGTATTTTAATTTTTCAAGGAAAGAAGAAGATGCAGCTACCAATGAATTTGGAGGAAGTGAAAACCTTGGGGCGATTCAGTTTTTAAAAGACCTGAATGAAGCGGTATATGGCAATTATGAAGGGGTACAGACCATTGCAGAAGAAAGTAGTACTTATCCTGGCGTAACTCATCCTGTGCATGCAGGTGGTTTAGGTTTTGGAATGAAGTGGATGATGGGCTGGATGAACGATACGTTGAAATATTTTAAAAACGATCCCATCAACCGGAAATTCCATCACCATCAGCTGACTTTTAGCATTACCTACGCCTTCAGCGAAAATTTTATGCTCCCTTTTTCTCATGATGAAGTGGTGCATGGCAAGTCTTCCATGATTTATAAAATGCCTGGAGATGAATGGCAGAAGTTTGCAAACCTGCGTCTTTTATATGCTTATATGTTTACCCAGCCCGGTACGAAATTGTTGTTTATGGGCAATGAGTTTGCGCAGACCCATGAATGGGATTTTAAAAGCTCGCTGGACTGGCATTTATTACAGCATGCTCCTCATTTGGGTATGCAGAAGACGGTCAGGGCAATCAACAATCTATACCGTTCTGAACCTGCCTTATACGAGCATAGTTTTTCTTATGAAGGATTTGAATGGATCAATGCCGATGATGCAGCACATTCGGTCTACATCTACCTTCGGAAATCCACTAAAGCAAAGGATACTTTAGTCGTGATCTTAAACATGACACCAGTTTATCGTGAAAACTACCGTGTTGGATTACCCTTTAAAGGAAAATGGAAAGAAATTTTCAATACGGATGCCAGGGAGTTTTTCGGAAGCGGGAAACACAATGAAAAATTGCTGATCTCTGAGCAGGTAGATTGTCATGGACGGGAACATTCCATCAGTTTGAACATTCCACCACTGGGAGCTATCGTTTTAAAACAGGGTAAATAATTACCTTTTAAACCGGAAGAAGACATAAGCGGCAATTAGTGCGGCTATAGATAACAAGGCAATGTAGTAACCCAGAGGCCATTCTGCCGGAGGAAGGGTCATACTCTGGTCGTAACCGATGAAAATAAGCGCATCCCAATAATAAGGGAGGTATTGCGCGGGATGCTGCTGAGGACTGTTTAGCCAGTTTAGCTTGGCCTCATGTAAGGAGGCGCTGATTTCTTTTCCCTCTAACAGGTTTTTGTAAGTATCTGCTGTTATTTTCGCTGCGGCATCATCATTCACATTCCAGAGACTGGCAATGGTCCCTTGTGTACCGATGGCAGCAAAGCCTCTGCTTAAGCTGATGATTCCCTCGCCATCAGCCATCATTCCATCGGCTGTCCTGCAGGCGCTGAGGACCACCAGTGCCGGCGCACGTTGTCGGGCAGACAACTCAAATAAAAAGACCTGTTCGTCATGAAAGGCTAATGTGGGCTCCTTCCGGGTGCCTGAAAGGTAGGAGTGGGTGCTGATGTGGAGGACATCTGCCTGTTCGAATTCCTTAAAAAAATCTTTAGCTTTTGCGTCTTTATCAATCAGGAAATTACCGGAAACCAGTTTCTTTAAAGCGGCAGCTTCAAAGGCAACAGCAGGGATTGCGGCTTTGTCTTTCCCCTGATGGGTGATGAACAGCCCTGCAAATTCATTGCTGTTTGTAAGTGCTGTGCTTTTGATGCTTTCATCAGCAGGGCCTTGCTTTCTCTTTGACTGGTTGAGCCAGGTCTGTATAGAGAAAGCGTAGGAGATGTTTTGTTTTCTAATGAAAAATGGCCAGCGGGAAATGGACGGCTGATAAGATGGCGCTGTAATCAATCCTTCAAAAGAGAGTTTTCCAAGAACCTCATCGGGCACAATGATCAGGTGCTCATTTTTATGGAAATTGAAATCGCCCATTAAAGTGTGATAACAACGATAAGAAGCGTCGAAGAAAGCTTTGGGATCATTCATCATCGCTTCCGGACCTTTACTATAATAGCTTTCTACAAAATTGCTGATCTGCTGTTTAACCCGAATAGCATCTGGTATTCTGGTGATCTGTTTAACCTGTCTGTTGTGGATCTCAATGGCATAGATATGGCTGATGCCTGAAAAGAAAACAATGAAATGTGCCTTGGCAGGGAGCCTTTTTAGTATGGTCTGTGTATTCATTGTTGCCTCCCCATTCCAGGCTAAAGCCGGATAACGTTCCCTCAGCTTTTTATTGATGTATTCCAGTTTAAATTTTAGATCAGCGGTATTTTTATCCGCGCTGAACCTTGCTTTTGCATTTTGTAAGGATAGCTTTTCCTGATAAGCGATGGCACTTTCCAGATTTTGTTTTTGGAGAAACAGCGTATCTCTGGTCTGAAGACTCAGTTGTTGTTGATTTCGCCTGATGTCGTCTAATAACGTCCGGGCCTTGGTTTGCTCCATGAGGTTCAGGATCAACTCTGCATAATGGTGTTGTCCGGTCTTTTCCAATAAGCGAAAAGCAATGGCAATGGCCTTTTCTGCCATTTGTTTGGTTTCTGACTGAAAGCGTTGTTTTGTTTTTACATCAGCCAGCTCAAAACGGATTTTATCGCCGGCCAAAAGGGACCATCTGATGTTTTGAAGCGCCTCTTTTTCTGCCCCTGAAAGGGAGTAGGCAATTGAACGCTGGTAAAAGACATCCTGTAAACGGTTATCGCCAAAAATCTTGTTCTGGTCGACTTGTCCGGCGGAGTTTAACAGACCTAAACTACTCAGTGTTTGGTTAAAGTACAATAATGCCGCTTTCCCTTCCCGCTGACCGAGTTTTATTTTCCCCAGTTGAGTGATGACATTTGCCTTCTCCCTTAGCCTGTTTCCCCGGTAGTATTGATCATTGGTTTTTAATGCCAGTTGATAATAACCTACCGCGGAAGAGAATTTTTTCTGAGCCAGTTGAACATCTCCTGCAGTAATGTAACTACTCAATAACCAATAGGCGGTGTCTTCATTCTGTTTGGTATTGCGTTGTAAGGCTATGTTTGCCGAAATGGTGACTTCGGCTTCCTTCAGTTGATTTTTATCTTTGTAAATATCCGCCAGGGTATTGTTTAAAAGAATGGATATTGCAGAACCAGGCTTGACTTTCTGCTTCCCCAGTTGAATGCATTGCAATGCTTTATTGAAGTCGCCGATAGAACGGTAAGAAATGCCAAGGTTGTTATAAGTAGAGGCAATAAGCGCGTCATTATTTTCTTTTACGGCGAAACTCAGTGTTTTTTGTTGAATGAAAATGGCCTTTTCATAATCTCCGAGCCGGGTATAGTTATTGGCCCAGGGTTTCAACACAAAATCAGAAATGTCCGTATAAACGTTATGGTCCTGCCAATAATTATAGGCCTGTTCGTAACAGTTGATGGAGTTGAGGATATTTCCTGCGTACATTTGATTATAGCCCTGGTGACTCAATAACAATACCCAGGCCTGCATTTCTGCTTCGGTTTTTGGCTTGCGCCAGGCATCCTTAGTGCTGTTCATCAGGAAAGGTAGACTTGCCCCCGGATCGGCCTGAGTATAATCAATGCGGGAATAGATCCACTCGCTGAGGTTGTCGTTTTTTTTTAAGGAGTCCAGTGCTTTTTTGATGGGTACAGGAAGCTTGCCGACCGTTTGCGCGTTCAGCATCATTGAAAAAGAGAAAAGCAGGGCAAAAAGGCAGCCCAGCATTCGTTTTCTTGTTAAAACTTCCACGTTAAATAAGTGATTAACCTATTGTTACTCTGTTGTAAAGTGTATAAATACCGGAAGCCAATGGCCGGACCTACATGTACCTTTCCGACTTGAATATCTGCAAAGAGGGTGTTTTGAAAATCATTGAAACTGCTGCTGATCTTTTGAAAACTTTCCTTAATCGGAGGGCTGGTTCCCGCAGCAGTAGCCTCAAGGAAAATGGTCCGAAGGGGCTTAGCCTGTTTATCCAGGTTGAAAGAAACCATGGTCCCAATTCCTGCACCAAAATATTTATTGAAATTGCGCCTTAACTGTAAGGGTACAATGTTCATCGTGATCACCCTGATTTTTGCTGTGCTATCGGTGTAATCTATTCTTTCTTCCTTTCGGTTAGGAACCGAAATAAACCTTCCATCTCCGGGAGTTCTTTTGATGAGGAACTCTTTTTCGGAAAAGGAGTTCATGTACAGCTCTGCCTGCAGGAAATACCGGTGTGGAGCATATGGAGCGATGCTGAGTCCGAAAGTAATGTTCTTTTGTCCGGAGAAAGGACTGTTGCCATTTTCAAATGGAAAGCCATAACCGGCAATGATTCCGGGGGAAAGTCCTGTTTTATATTTTCCTGTAGCCCGGTTGGTATAAATAGGTTCATTTTTATCAAATACGATCGCAGCACCACTTCTGAATGGAAGTTTTTTAGGCTTTTCCAGAAAGCCAATTCTGTATTCTACATAACCCATAGTAGAGTCTGCATCGTTTACCCCTTTCTGCTGTAAACCTGGAAGGTATATGTTTTTGAAGACAAAATGAACGCTATCTGCAGTCCTGACCGTATCCATACAGCTTTGATTGGCATAAGCAGAATCGCAGTTTACAATTTTAGGTTTTGAATCCAGGATTTCGATGGAAGCAATGTTTAGGTTTGGGGGGATGGCTACACCTACATCTACTTTTTTTGCCGGTCCTTTACCTGTGTTCTGGAATTTCACCCTATAGGTTAGTTTTCTGTTTTTTCCGGTAAAACGATAATTCATCCTGCTGTTTTTCAGGATCATCTTATTCGGATCATGAGACGCTACAATCTGCAATTCCATGGTAAAGAATTCTGTTGGGGCAAGGGCATCATCAGGAATAAACATACCGGTCAGTTTAACCACTGCATTGGTATCTTTAATCATTTCAGGAGTGGTCTTTAAATGAAGAAAAAGAAAGTTTTCCTGTCCTGATTTCAGGTTTTCAAATTTCCAGCTTTCCGCTTTTCTGAACGCATTCATTTTTTCTTTGATCAGGCTTGTGCTTTCCGGATCGAATACCGGAACAATGGCCTCAGAAAAAGACGGACCGTTTAGGGAGGCCGCATAGCCGTCTGTTGATGGTCTTAGTGCGGCGAAACTGCCGTACTTATCCATAGATGACTTTTTTTCGTTATGATAGTTCCTGACTTCAGCAAGTTCAAAATTGTCTTTATTAAACTCCTTGTCGTTGTAGAGGAAAGCGATGGTGCCATTTAAACTGGCAATGCCATTTTCGGCTTTATTCCGGTATCCAAGTACCAGCATCATGTCGTCGCCGGGTTTGGGCATGCAATTGGTTTTCATTTCAATTGATCCGCCTGATTTAAACAGAGAAGGCTCAGATTTATATGGGTTGGCTGCAAGTACGGGTCTGCTTGACCCCGGTTTAAGGGGCTTTGGCCGTGTTGGTGGCCGTTTTCCATCATCATAACTGTTGGTTGCAAAAAGGCGTACCTGATAAAGGCCGCTATCCGGAAAGAGATGAAGGGGATCCTTCTCAAATGAAAAACTACCGTCGCCAAATTCCCAAAAATAAGTGTAAAATGGTTCGGGTGCTCCGGCAATTGGTCTCAGTGGACGCAAAGTGGAACTGAATGTGATGCCATTGGGTCCTGATTGATGATGTACAATGGCAGGAACGGTATCCGCCGGAACGATTTGCGTTTGGGCAAATGCCTGTCCAAAGGAGAGTAGAGCGAGGAGGCAGACTAGTTTTTTCATCTTAGCTAATAAATTTAACAATAAAATCCTTAAAAACCAGAAAAGATAAAGCCCTGTTAAGGGCCTTATCTTCAGGTATCGGAGCGTGTGTTTATTTAATAACTGTCGAGGCTGTTGATGGCATTCTGAACAGCTGCTTCGGTAGTTTCGGATAAGCTTAATGCGATGTTTTGTCCGGCACTGATCGTTACCTCCTGTGCGGCATAATAGAACCTGCCATTTTTGATAGAGAAAGAAAGCATACGGCCCTGAACACCAACGGGCATTGTGTTATCGTAACTTTTTACTTTGTTAGCACCAGCAGGGGTATACAACTGAGCGGCAACATTGCTTCCTTTAGGACAGAAGAAAACATAGGTTTCTCCGCTATAGGCATGGAAGCTGGCCATTGTGCCTGGATTATTGGTCACTTCAACAGTAATGGTGGTTTTAGGATTGGAATAACTGTAGAATACATCACAGTTGATCCATCCCAATGCGCCAAAGTCGAAGGTGAAAGCTGAATTTGCCGCGTTTACTTCTTTCTGACCTACACCATTTGCCTGTGGCCTTGGTGCCTGCCATGCCATTTGGTTATTGCCTGCAGCAACCAAAGGTTTGTCATTCTGATCAACACCTATCCAAAGCTGTGTTGAACCTTCTCTTTTGGCAGGAATGGCTATTTTTACCGGTACGGCCAGGTTCTGGTCTACACTACTGCCATTGGCTTTTACATCCAGGAAGATGAACCCGTCGGAAGCAAGAGGCGCTCCTGATACGTGGTTGGTATTTGCTCCGGTAAATAGTACAGTACTTCTTTTGAGCACTTCTATCGCCTCAACAGTAACCATTCCTGTTACTGCTACACCTCCTTTAGTAAGTGAGCCGGCAGGGAAATTGATTTTTGTTCCCCCGGCCAGGGTAACAGTCTGTGGCAATGCGGAAGCATTGATTTGCAGGTTTTGCTGCTGCGCACCAAATTTCGCTGTGAAATCTTTAGCGCTTTGTACCATGCCTTCATCGGTACCTTTGTCTTTTTTACATGCAATGGTTAAACAAGCGATTGCAATAAATAATGTGGAGATTAGGTTGAACTTTTTCATGTCTGTAGAGTTTAAATAAATGTGTGATTCGAATAGAGATCAAGTGGATTGAAAAATTGTTACCCCCCTTCCTGCATTTTTTTTACAGCTTGTCAAAAGAAACTTTAAATTCGTAGAGGTATCTCCTTTTATTTAATCCGGTATATGGCCAAAAACATACATGCAGATCAACGTTTTATTGTCGGACTGGTAAATAACGATGCCGTCATTATCAATGATATTTATAAACGTTGTGCCCATAAGATCAAATCATGGATCACCTTTAATAATGGTAGTGAAGATGATGCTGCGGATATTTTTCAGGAATCATTAATGGACATCTACCGGCAGGGGAAATATAAATCCCTGGAGCTGACCTGTCCCTTTGAACCTTACCTCTTATTGGTTTGTAAACGTAAATGGCTGAACCAGATCAAAAAAAGATCAATTTTGCCGGTAACAAATTTGGAGGAGGATTTATTAGCTATTGGGGAAGATACTTTTGCACAGGCAGATGAGCTGGAAAATCAGGCGAGACAATCGGATTTGTTTTACAGTGCATTTGAAAAGCTTGGTGCACGTTGTCAGGAGATCATTTCCTGGAGTATGAAAGGGGAGGCACAGGAAAAAGTTGCTGAAGCTTTAGGGGTAACCTATGGTTACCTGCGTAAAAAGAAATCTGAATGCATGGCTACGTTGATTAAAATGGTTCAATCAATTAAAACGGAAGAATAATGACTAACGAGGATAAAATAATTGATGTTGCAAGGTACCTGGAAGGGGATATGGAAGCGGGAGAGCTACAGGCTTTTGAGGGATTATTGAAACAGGATCCGGAATTACAGAAGCTGTTGACTGAATATCAGGATATCCATCAAACTTTAAAGATGAGGATTGCTGCTGATCCGGCGGATAAAGCTGTCGAAAACAGATTGAAGGAACTGAATGGACAGTATTTTACAGCTGAGGCAAAAACCGTCGTTTTGAATAGCTATTTGAAATGGATCAGCATTGCTGCCGTATTGCTGATCGGGCTATTCGTTTGGGCACCATGGTCCGGAGGGTTATATGAAAAATATGCCATCAGCAGGCAAATGTCTGTAGCGGAACGTGGAACGGGTGCGGAAGAAAAAATAGAAGATGCTGCCGCACTTTATAATGCCGGCGACTTTTCCGCTGCAATAAAAATATTAGCCCCTGTTTATCAATCCAATCCGGAACGGGCAATGGTGGCCTACTATTATGGGATTGCCCTGATGGAAAGCGGCCAGGAAAAGGAAGCCCGTAAAGTGCTGCTGAAATTATATGAAGGGACATCAGTGTTTAAATATGATGCCTTATACAATGTCGGATTGAGTTATGTGAAGGAAAAGAATCCTAAGGAAGCGCTGGTATGGCTGAGCAAGATTCCATCGGCTGATCCCAACTACGAACAGGCGAAAGAACTGATGGAGAAATTGAAATAGGGTATTTACAAATCAGGGGCTCTTTCCAGCCCCTGATGTTTATTCGAAATTATAAATGACACGTTGTGTCAGTTGTTTTTTATCTCTCAATCGTTGGAGATTGTCGTGTAAAGCGCTCTTATCTTCAATTCCTGTGCTGTTTAGCAAGGCTTGCTTATAAAACTCATTGGCTTCTTCCCATCTTTTGTCCTGTTCTGCATAGTTTCCCATTTGTTCATAGATGCAGCATTTGCATACTCCTTTTATAAGGAGGGCTTTCTGGAAAATCTGTTCTGCTAAATTTGGCATTTCCAAAGTAGTCAGCAAACGAAGGTAAGGGAGGTATACATCAGGAAATTCCGGCTCCAGACCAATACATTTCTTGTAATAAAATCCGGCAGTCTGATAATTTTTGAACCTATCCTGATAGATGTTTCCCAAATGATAATATGCCCTGGCATATTCGGGATCAATCTGAATAATTTCATTCATTAGATGAAGCGCTTTCTGAGGCTCGCCGTGCTCCAGCTCGTCAAGGGCTTCGAGATATTTCTCTTCAGTGGTATATAAAATGTCCATATGGATAATTTTCTTTTTTGTTCCGGGAAGAACAAGCTTCCGGAAGGCTGTTAAATTGTTAATTCGGGTAATCGTTGAATATCTTGGAGGATGTGTTATATCCCGGACAGGATAGGAAGATGCATGCCTATCCGCTGCAGACAAACCATTGGTTTGCTGATGTTCATTTGGATATATTGGTACTTAAGCATGTTCTTGTCTTTTTACAAATATAAGGATATGTATCTAAATATCAAAACGTTTGGTTTTTTTGCAATATCCTGGATGATAAGGAGAAAGGCCTTTTCTGCGGATAAGGAGCTCAGGCCCGTGGAGGGATGAGGGGAAGCCAATAGGTGATTTCTTCCTGATGTATTAATAATATTACGCAGTATTTCTCTATGGGATTCATTTGAAGGGCAATATAGTGTCAGTATTGGAGAATCTATGTGAAGTCTTGTAATGCCGGAGAGGTTATCTTTATCTTTTAATTAAGCTATATTAGTTATCAGGTTCTTAGTAAAGAAAAGATACCTGTAGCAATTACCTGAACTAACCAAATGTATGATTCCCGGTATGAAATTATTTCGTAACAAAAAGTTGCTTGTGATCCTCGTTATTTTAGTAGTGGTGGTATTGGGGGCCTTCCTGATGCCTTCCTCGGATCGGGTGGATTTCAATACAGAGATCAAGCCGATTCTCAACAAGAAATGTATCTCTTGCCATGGTGGGGTGAAGAAACAGGGAGGATTTAGTGTCTTGTTCCATGAAGAAGCACTGGCCGCAACTAAAAGCGGAAAACCTGCCATCATTCCCGGTGATCCAGATGGAAGTGAAATGATCAAACGTTTGCTGTCCAAAGATCCGGAACTGAGGATGCCCTATCAGCATGAAGCGTTAAATGAAGATGAAATCGATCTTTTTAAGCGCTGGATTAAGCAAGGAGCAAAATGGGGTGACCACTGGGCTTACCTTCCTGTGAAAGAAGTGGAAATCCCTGATGTAACGGACAACTGGGTAAAGAACGATATCGATAAATTCATTTATGCGAAGCTGGAGGAAAAGGAAATGAAACCTTCCGCAGAAGCAGATAAAGCAACTTTGTTAAGAAGAGTAAGCCTCGACCTGATTGGTCTGGCACCCTCAGAAAAGGTCATGCAGCAATACCTCCAGAGTAAAGATGGTGATAAAGCTTATGAAACTCTGGTAGATTCCTTAATGGCTTCTCCTCGTTTTGGTGAGAAATGGGCTTCTATGTGGCTGGATGTGGCAAGGTATGCGGATACTAAAGGGTATGAATCTGATGGCGGCCGGGAGGTCTGGAAATACAGGGATTGGGTAATCAAGGCATTCAATCAGGATAAACCTTACAATGAGTTTATTACTGAGCAAATCGCAGGAGACTTTTTTGCCAACGCAACTGATGAGCAATACATCGCGACCGCCTTCCACAGAAATACCATGACCAATGATGAAGGGGGGACGAGCAATGAAGAGTTCCGGGTTTCTGCGGTAATGGACCGGGTGAATACCACCTGGGAAGGTTTATTGAGTACCACATTTGCCTGTGTACAATGCCATAGCCATCCTTATGATCCTTTTAAGCATGATGAGTTTTATAAGTTTATGGCTTATTTTAACAATACGAGAGATGAAGACCTGCAGTCTGAGTATCCGTTATTGAGACAATATGACGATTCCCTGCAAACAAAACTTAAGGATTTAAATTCCTGGCTGGTAAAAAATGCCGGAAAGGAAAAGGCCGCAGAAGTATACAAGTTTCTTAAAACCGGACAACCGAGCATCAATTCTACTACCACAGACAGCCTTAAAAATGCCGTGATTGGCAACAATAATATCGCCTTGTTTTTCAAGAACAATGCCGTAGCCCGCATTCCGGAAGTAGATTTAAAGGGGGTAAAACAATTGATTTACCGCTATTCTTCAAATGTACCGGGAGGAAATATGCAATTGCGTTTAGATCATGCCAATGGTCCGGTAATTGCCTCCTGGAAAGTTCCTTCAGGAGATAAATATCAAAACTTAGAGGTAGAGCTCAAACCACAAAACGGAGTGCATGATTTATACCTCAGTTACCAGAATCCGGGAATCAAAAATAAAGACCAGTTTGCGGTATATTTTGACTGGTTTTACTTCTCTGATTCCTTTCCCGGCAAGGCTAAACCCGGATATGAGGAAAACAGGAAACTGTTCTGGACTTTGCTGAATTCAAACCCTTCTTCTATTCCGGTGATGGTAGAAAATCCTGCCAACAGACAGCGCAAAAGTTTTGTGTTTGAAAGGGGAGCCTGGACTTCCAAAGGAAAAGAAGTGCAGGTAGGTGTTCCACAAACACTGGCTTATGCCATGCCCAAAAATGCACCGAAAAACAGAATGGGACTGGCCATGTGGTTAACCGATCCAAGAAATCCACTGCTCTCCCGTACCATGGTTAACCGCCTTTGGGAACAACTGTTCGGAACCGGAATTGTCGAGACGCTGGAAGATATGGGAACCCAGGGAATGAATCCCACACACAAAGAAATGCTGGATCACCTGTCATGGGAACTGATGCATAAGTATAAATGGAGTGTGAAATCCCTGCTGAAGGAAATGGTGATGAGTGCGACTTACAGACAGGATTCCAAACTCTCTGAAGAGATGAAAGAAAAAGATTTGTTCAATCATTACTATGCCAGAGGTCCGCGTACCCGCCTGAGTGCCGAACAGCTAAGAGATCAGCATTTAATGGCAAGTGGGGTGTTGAGTACAAAAATGTACGGACATGGCGTGATGCCATGGCAGCCGGAAGGGATCTGGAACTCTCCTTACAATGGGGCGAAATGGCAGAATTCTAAAGGCGAAGATCAGTACAGAAGGGCAATCTATACCTACTGGAAAAGGTCAGCCCCTTATCCTTCAATGATTGCATTTGATGGGGCACAAAGGGTGGTTTGCAGTCCGAGGAGGATCAGAACGAATACGCCTTTACAGGCTTTGGTCACCCTGAATGATGAGGCTTACATCGAAATGGCACGTCATTTTGCGAAACGGATGCAACTGGAAGGTGGCAAAAATATCGGACAGCAGATCAGTAAGGGCTATCAATGGGTCATGTACAAGCCTATTGCTGCACCTAAACTGCAGATCCTGGATAAACTATATATGCAAGCCTTTAACGATTATAAAAAGAACCCTGCAAAAATGGGAGAGATCCTTGGAACCGCAGATAAAGATAAAAATCCGGAGAAAGCGGCATTGGTGATTGTCGCCAATGCTATGCTCAACCTGGATGAAGTAGTGACCAAAAATTAAATCACGTCATGACAAGAGATGAACTAAACGCACACCGCCTGGTGAAAGAAGCTAAGGAAACTGAACTCCGGTCTTTTACCCGCCGGCATTTCCTGAAAGAAAGTGCAATGGGCCTTGGGGCGATTGCAATGGGCTCGTTGTTTGGAAGCTGCAGCTTTGGAGCTAAGGGTAATAATCCGGTTTTATATGATCCGGCACACCCCTTATTGCCAAAATCCCCGCCGTTTTTCGGGAAGGCTAAAAGCGTAATCTACCTGCACATGGCCGGTGCTCCTTCCCAGCTGGAACTCTTCGACTTTAAACCAGAGCTGATGAAGATGGATGGACAGGATTGTCCGCCTTCATTGCTTGCCGGGAAGAAGTTTGCCTTTATTACGGGAGTTCCTAAAATGTTGGGCGCACAGGCAAAATTTGCCCAGCATGGACAAAGCAGGGCCTGGGTAAGTGACAATATGCCTCATTTTTCTACCATGGTAGATGAAGTCAGTTTCCTGAAAGCAGTAAGCACCGATCAGTTTAATCATGCACCAGCACAACTGTTGATTCATACGGGAAGTCCGCGTCTGGGCAGACCAAGTATTGGAAGCTGGGCCACTTATGGACTGGGAACGGAAAACCAAAACCTGCCTGGTTATGTGGTACTGACGAGTGGAGGAAGTTTCCCTGATGCAGGTAAAAGCATTTGGGGAAGTGGATTTTTACCTTCCGTTTATCAGGGGGTGCAATGCCGGAGTGAAGGAGATCCGGTGTTATTTATTAAAGACCCCCATGGCATGAGCCGGGACTTACGTAAGGCCTCAATTGATGCCATCAATGCTTCCAATGAACTGGAATATGCGAACTATAATGATCCGGAAATCCTTTCCAGGATCTCCCAGTACGAAATGGCCTACCGGATGCAGATTTCTGCCCCTGAAGTGATGAACATCAATGATGAACCACAATATATTCATGAGATGTATGGTACAGAACCCGGAAAATCCTCATTTGCGAATAATGTATTACTTGCCCGAAAGCTGGTAGAAAAAGGGGTAAGGTATGTTCAGCTCTTTGACTGGGGCTGGGATGCGCATGGTGACGGACCCAACAATTCCCTCAATATCGGCCTGAAAAATAAATGCCGGAGTACCGATAAACCAATTACAGCCTTATTACTGGACTTGAAACAAAGAGGATTGCTGGATGAAACGCTGGTGGTCTGGGGAGGTGAATTTGGGCGCACACCAATGATGGAGAATCGAAATGGAATTCAAAATCCTTATAACGGAAGGGACCATCATACCGAAGCATTCACGATGTGGATGGCTGGTGGCGGAATCAAGAAGGGTTTTACACACGGTGAAACCGACGAGATTGGTTATAGTGCCCTGAGTGGAAAAGTAGATCCTTTTGATATTCAGGCAACCATCCTTAACCAGCTCGGATTTAATCATGAGCAATTTACTTATCCTTTCCAGGGCAGGCCATTCCGCTTAACCGATGTAGCAGGAAAGGTGATCCAGGACATCATCGCCTAATTTAAAATCAACCAAACAACCACAAGAAACCAATGCAGCAAAACCGAAGGAATTTTATTAAAACTACTGCTACCGCCACTGCTGCGGGATTATTCAGCCCACTCAGCGAGCTGATCGCACAGGATGCGATTGGCATTAAAGCCGCTACAGGATACGAATTGTTATTTATGGCCACAGACTGGGGCTTTAATGGCAACACCGATGAGTTTTGCCGGGCAGCAAAAAAAGAAGGATATGAAGGAATTGAGGTCTGGTGGCCTGCAGACAATCCTGCGGCACAGCAATCCTTATACGATGCTTTAAAAAAGCATCAGCTACAGGTAGGTTTTCTTTGTGGCGCTGGTCAACCCAAAGCAAAACCTCACCTGGAAACATTTATGAAAAATCTGGATGCTGCACTTAATAGTGTCCAGAAACCGCTTTACATCAATTGCCATTCGGGTAAAGACTATTTCAGCTATGAAGAGAACAGGGCTATTATTGATTATACGACTAAAAAGTCAAAAGAAAGCGGAATTCCGGTTTATCACGAAACCCATCGCGGCAGAATGTTATATTCTGCTCCGGTGGCCAGGCAGTTTATAGAAAGAAATCCGGAATTACGTCTTACCCTGGACATTTCTCATTGGTGTAATGTCCATGAAAGTCTGCTGGCAGACCAACAGGAGACGATTGATCTGGCGCTGGAAAGGGTCTCTCATATTCATTCCCGGGTTGGACACCCTCAGGGTCCTCAGGTAAATGATCCAAGGGCACCGGAATGGGAAAATGCATTAAAGGCGCATTTGAGTTGGTGGGATAAAGTGATCGCCCGTAAAAAGAAAAACGGAGAGCGAATGACAATCCTGACTGAATTCGGCCCGCCTGACTATATGCCAACCTTGCCTTTTACACGTCAGCCGGTTGCCGATCAGTGGGGGATAAATGTGTATATGATGAACCTGTTGCGTAAACGTTATCAATAATTTGTGGCCATAATGATGCTTTTGTCTATATCCGACCTTATCGGGAGGTTTCATCCCATATTGGTACACCTTCCGATAGGAATTTTATTAATGGGCTGCTTGTTTCAGCTGCTCAGCAGGTACCCTAAGTTCTCAGGAATTAAAGGGGCTATCCCATTGACTTATCTTCTTGGTTTCTTTGGAGCTGTATTTTCTTGTCTGAGTGGCTATCTTTTATCCCAAAGTGGCGATTATGATGGCAACCTGGTAGGGATTCACCAATGGCTGGGAATCAGCACTGCGGTTTTTTCCCTGGTTTCCTATTTGATGGTTCAGAAAGCGGTTCGGGAACTGATTTTAAACCTCTCGGCAACAGGATTATTGCTGTTGATTACGCTGACGGGACATTATGGTGGTTCTTTGACCCATGGATCGGATTACCTGACCTCAGCATTAACAGATAGTCCTGAAAAAGGGGCCTCAGCAATTCCTCCGGTAGTAAACGTACAGCAGGCAATGGTCTACACACATATGGTGCAACCCTTATTGAAAAACCGTTGTTATAGTTGCCATGGCAGCGAGAAACAGAAAGGAAAACTTCGTCTCGACAGCAGGGAGTTTATGCTGAAAGGGGGTGAAGAGGGAAAGGCTCTGGTACCTGGAAGTGCGGAGGAAAGTGCATTGATCAAAAGATTGTTATTGCCCATCAGCAATGAGGATCACATGCCGCCAAAAGAAAAGCCCCAGCTTTCTGCTCAGGAGCTGGCTTTATTGGAATGGTGGATCAAAGAGGGGGCAGATATCAATAAAAAAGTACAGGACCTGAAACAAAATGAAAAGATCAAACCTGTATTGCTGAGCTTTCAGACAGGGGCAAAGAAGGCTGCAGATAAGATTTTAGAGATCCCTGCTCAGGAAGTAGGCAAGGCTGATGCTAAGGTGATCGCTGATCTGAAAGCCGCCGGAGTGGTGGTGATTCCGGTAACGAACAACAGCAATTATTTATCAGTAAGCTTTGTAACAGCTAAGCCTTCTGCCAACTTATTAACGCTGTTGAAGTCTTTGAACAGCCAGCTGATCTGGTTAAATCTGGCCAATACGAGTATTGACGATAAAGGAATGGAAGTGATCGCAGGACTTAAAAATCTGGTCAGGATCAATTTAACACAAACCGGAATTACCGATCAGGGACTCTCCCGGTTGAAAACAATAAGCAGCTTACAATATCTAAACCTCACAGGCACGAAAGTGACGGCTAAAGGGTTAATTGGCCTGAAAGGCTTAAAAGAACTTCAGCAGGTTTATTTGTACCAGTCTGCGGTAAATAAAACGGAGGAACAGGGGTTGAAGAAGTTGTTCCCAAAAGCAGTTCTTGATTTTGGAGGATACCAGGTGCCTACCTTTGCAAAGGATACCACTGAAGTAAAACCACCAGTTACTTCTTAACTTCTTCAGGAGATTTTACTAAGCATTAGCTGAGGTCGTATCTCAGATGATTTACAGTAAACAGGTGATTTACGGTAAAGGGTTTATGGTTCAGGAAGATCCTGCTAAAATAAACAGACAAAAATATTGGGTATTAGCACCATATCAGAATGGAATCACTATTTTAGAAATAGAATTCATCTGCTAAAACCTGTTTTTATAAATGACCACCTTACCCAAAGAAAAGAGTGCACTGGCATATTTGCTGAGCGCACCAGTGATTGTAGCTTCCCTGGGCTATTTTGTCGACATCTATGACCTCCTTTTGTTTGGGATTGTACGGATTCCCAGTTTAACTGAACTGGGGCTTGATGAAGCTGCCCGTTCCATAGAAGGCGCAAGTATCCTCAACTGGCAGATGACAGGTTTATTGCTTGGAGGTGTATTGTGGGGTGTTCTGGGTGATAAAAAAGGCCGGCTTTCTGTACTTTTCGGTTCGATCATTACCTATTCCATTGCAAATTTTGCCTGCGGCTTTGTACATGATGTGTTTATTTATAAGATTTTGCGCTTTATTGCCGGGGTGGGCCTTGCAGGAGAACTGGGAGCGGGGATTACCCTGGTATCCGAGAGCCTGCCGAAACGCCTAAGGGCGCTGGGTACATCGCTGGTGGCCGGAGTGGGTGTTCTCGGTGCTGTGGTTGGTTATTTTACTGTAGAATTGTTTAGCTGGAGAAATGCTTACTTTATTGGCGGAGGAATGGGAATTCTCTTGTTGTTCTTAAGGATTGGGGTATTTGAATCAGGAATGTTTCATGCGATGAAGGCCAAAGAACAATTGAGTAAAGGAAACTTCTTTTCTTTTTTTACAAAAAAAAGCCGGTTGATCTTATACCTGAAATGTATTGGAGTAGGGCTTCCTACCTGGTTTGTAATCGGTATTCTGGCCACCTTTAGCAATGAGATTGGAAAAGCACTGCACATCACTGAAGTGATCAAACCAGGCCTGGCCGTGATGTGGTGTTATGTAGGCCTCGCAGCAGGCGACCTGGTGAGCGGCCTGTTGAGCTACTGGCTGGAATCCCGTCGTAAGGCAGTAGCTTTATTGATGCTGTTCGCAGCCATCGGAACGCTGATCTTCTTATATGCCGGAATTCAGACTTCAACAGGTTTATACCTCATGTGCCTCTGGACAGGGTTTGGAATTGGATATTGGGCAATGTTTGTCACCATCGGTGCAGAACAGTTTGGTACGAATGTACGTGCAACTGCTGCAACCACCATTCCGAATATGGTAAGGGGCACTGTGGTGCTGATGACCACATTTTACACTTTTTTAAAACCACAGGTGATGGAACTGTACGCCGCAGGGATCGTCGGCCTGATCTGTTTTGCAATCGGATTTTACTGTATTAAAACCATTCCTGAAACACATCATAAAGACCTGGACTTTGTGGAAGATTAATCTCCTGAATTTAAAACTTTGTGATCAGGTGCTGTTGCTGCCTGATCACAAAGTTTTTTATCACAGAACTGGCTGTAAAATGACAGATTTTAATTTGAACAACTCTTTACCATTCGTTTCTGGCCTTAACTTTATGGTATAAATTCCTGCTTTGGCTACTGATACTATGGCTACAGGATGTTTAATGAACAACAGAGGTTTCCCGGAGTTGAATTCCGAAGTTCTCAAAGTCAGGAATTGATATGCTTTGTGGTTGAATTCCATCAGCCCTTCCTGTTTTGAACTTTCCTCCGGACAGGAATATTCTAATGATACTTTGTAATCCCCGGGTGTTGTAATGTTGAATTTAAATTCAGCCTGGTCATCAGGTCTGGTCATTTTAACAATACAGGGGGTATGTTTCCAATCTCCGAAATAATGACTGTAAGTGAGGGTTTCGACCTTTGCGGCACCACTGGTTTTAGCGTTGATTACCTCCAGCGTATTGTTGTCATATTGAGCAGAAACTGTTGGGATATTGTTTAAATAACCATCATTCAATGTTCCCTGATACTCCACTGCAATTACCGTATTGTGAGGATCAGCTGAAAGCGGCATATCAATCAGGAGCACCTGGTCTTTCAATGAATATTTTAAGGGTACTTTATCAGTGAGCCGGTAAACCTTTGTGATCTTGCTGTTTACTCCTGGTACTTCGATTTTGCCGTTTCCTGAAGGCTGTAACACATGAAGAAATAGTTTTCCGGGTTTGGAGGTACTCACACCCCAGGGTTGTGCGGGGATTAATCCATAAGTGCTTTCATAAATGCTCTCTCCGTTAGCCTTTAACCATACACCGGTTTCCCTGAGGAATTTCTCCGAATAATAAGGGATTTTTCCTTCTCCATCGGGGCCTACATTGAGCATCAGGTTTCCGCCCTTTGAAGCTACATTTGCCAATAGATGAATGATCTCCCGCGGAGATTTGAAATTCATATCATGACTGATGTATCCCCAGGAATCATTATGGGTATAGATCGACTCCCAGGCACCCTTAATCGGAGTTGCAGGGACTTCTGAATCCCCAAAAGTCCGGTAGTCACCCAGCCCTTGTCCGACGCGGCTGCTGAACAAACTTTTAGGCTGAAGGGCATGCATTTCATCTACGAGTTCCTGTGTTTGTTGTTTATTTAGCCCACCAGGCATATCAAACCAGACAATACCAAGATTGCCGTAATTGGTTAACAGCTCCTTTAACTGGGGGATCGATTTTTCTTTGTAATATTTTAGATAATCCTTGTCTGCTTCCTTGAAATCCCATTTGTTTCCGCCACCATTGGGTTCATGCCAGTCTAAAAACTGAGAATAATAAAACCCGAACTGAATGCCATTTTTTCTGGTGGCATTTGCCAGTGCTTTCATCGGATCCTTGCCATAGGGAGAAGCTTTTACAATATTGAAATCACTTACTTTGGAATCATACATGGCAAACCCTTCATGATGTTTCGCCGTAATGACCATGTAACGGATTCCAGCATCTTTGGCGAGGTCGGCCCATTCCTGAGCATTGAACTGAACCGGATTAAAGGTGGAGGCAACTTTTGCATATTCTGCTGCGGGGATTTTAGCCTGGTTCATCAACCATTCCCCACTGCCATAATAATCCTTGTCTTTCCATACCCCTGCCAGTTTTGAGTACAATCCCCAATGAATAAACATCCCAAATTTGGCGTTTTTGAACCAGAGTGTATTGGGGTTGTTTTTTTCAGTCGCCTCTTTATCCCATCTGTCGATATCTTGTGCAAATGAAATGTGACCACTGAAAATCCATAAAAAGAAACAGATGCTGATTTTTTTGAAGTGTTTCATATCCTATTAGTGCTTATTGGTTAGCCGGTTACTAAGTTAGGTGGCATGAATTTTTATTGTTCTATCCTTATAGCTAATCATTAAGCTTTTTTGGCAAGATATTCACATTTACAGGCAATCCTTGGTAGTTTGCCTTAAATGGTTTAGGTTTATCCTCCCAAAAGTGTTAGAAGGTATAGAATGGAAGGATTGCTGATAATGGAAATGGATCGTATGAAGAATAAGGTAAAGATTAACTGGCTTGATTTATTAAAGGTGATTGCCGTATTTATGGTGATTGTAGCTCATGCCAATGACTGTATTATTCTTAATCAGGATGGGAATTTCAATTTTGAATGGGGAACTTATATTGGTTCTCTATACCGTTTTGCCGTTCCTTTGTTTGTACTGATCTCGGGAGTGTTGTTATTGCCTTCTAAGTTGGGCACTTTGGAGTTTTACAGGAAACGTTTATGGCGAATTATCCCTGCTTTGCTTTTTTGGGGGGTAGCGTATGTTCTTTTTGATGGATTGGTACTGAATCATAAAGCCCTGGATAAGCTATTGATGGATGTCCTGAAGCTTCCATTGAGTTTTGGAGATGCTTCTCCACACCTTTGGTATCTGTACATGCTGGTCGGATTGTACCTGATCATTCCCATCATATCCCCATGGGTGGTTAAAGCGACAAAAAGAGAACTGGAAATGGTACTGGCAATTTTTATTTTTTCCACTTTTATTCCTTACCTGAAATTCCTGACAGGTCTGGCTTTCGGGGTTTGTGACTGGAATGAGTTTCATTCTTTTTATTACTTGTCTGGTTTTATAGGATATCTGTTAATGGGCCATTACCTGTATACCTATCTGCCGGGATGGAGCAATAAAGCTAAACGTTGGACAGGTGCTCTGCTGTTTTTAGCCGGATATGGCATTACTTATTACCTGACCATCAGTGTTCCCTTTTCGATTCCTAATATTGAAATGGTATGGTACTATTGTTCACCAAATGTTCTTTTGGAGGCCGTAGGGGTGTTCTTACTGGTGGAAGGTCTGGAGTTTAAAGAAGGGACATTCCTAAAGATCATCAATACCATTGCTCATTATTCTTTTGGAATCTTCCTGATTCATTATTTCTTTATAGGGGTTATTTTCAGATATATAGCTGTTCATTTTGAGCTGCATCCAGGTTTAAATGTGCTGGTATCCTGTGTACTTACGCTGATCATCGCTTTCGGAGTCGTATGGTGCCTCGCTAAGTTCAGGCTGACGCGAAAATTAGTAATGTAACTCCTTTTTCCGGGTGTTTTTTATGGGCTCCTTCAGCGGTGAGCTCCTTCGACCGGTAAAACTTTTTGCTACAGTTTATATTCTGATCGAAGGAACTTCCTTAATTATTGATTTCCTTTGAAGAGCTTTTTAATTATTCTGATGATGAGTCTGATCGTCAAACCAATCAACTTTTTGAAACTGTAATTCTGTTTGTTGCGCTTGGTGATCTTGTCGATGATAAATTCCTGATTATGGATTTTTAGAACATTGGGTGACACCATTAGAATCTTGGCGATTTTATTTAACAAATCATCTCCGATAACAGGCCTCTGTTCCATTTTAGATACGGCTTGCTGACTTATTCCCAGCGCTCTCGCTAATGTTTCTTGCTTCATGTTATTTGCTCTACGGATGCGGCTTACATTCTTTCCCAAATGAGGTTTCTTAGTCATGATGTTTACTTGTTTTTTAAATTATTTTATTGCTTGAATAAACTAATTGTATAATACAACCCCTATAATTGTTAATTACAACATTATACAACCGAAATAATAAAGCCATTATTTCTACTTTTGGTTAATTAAAACGAGAAATTATGATAATTAGTGTTAAAACAAAAGAAAAAGGGCTAAAACTTAGCTTTATGACATTTGACCTGATCTATTTCATTCAGATCAAAAGGATTGCTGCGGGTTTATCTCAGGAAGAGCTTTCCTTTTTAATCGGTAGGGGCAATAGCTTTATCGGGGAACGTGAAGCTTTTAAAACCAATAAGGAGTTGTGGTTGGGTGATGTGTCTGTAATGGCTAAAATATTTGATTGCAGACCTGCCGAATTTTTTAGAAGTGTGAAAGGAAATGGTAATGAAGTGAGGTTGTTGTCCCGGCAAAGCTTAAAGGGGGACTATATTCAATATGAAGTGTTTCAGCTTAGGGAAGATGATGCTGTTGAATTATTATATATGATCAATGAAGAAGATCCCTTAAAGAAATATACGGAGCGGGAGAAGTTATACCTTTTGAAGCTTTGTCAAACGGAAATGGAAGGCTTGCGCTCTGAGGGATTTTTCACAAATGTAGAACGGGGGCCATTTGATATTTTCAGGGAATGTCGCAAACGGGGAGGACATTTAATCAAAGCTGAATTTGTAGCCCAGGTGTTGAATGAATATGTGTTGGTGTCCGGACCTGCTGTACTGAAAAAATATAAGCACAAGGATAAAGGATTTGTTTATCTGGCAATATAACACTTCATAGCCCATTAACACGGGAAGCAAGAGCGTTCCAAATGAAACCGTCATAGGCATACCTTTTAAAAACAGCAATGGATATGCTTATGATAGCTTCATAGCCGCTAAACCGGGTTTACCCGCTTTTGAGAACATTTCAAAATCAATAAATAACCCCAAAAAAACAAATATATTCTGATGAAAATAATAGCACATCTGAAAAGTATTTTTGATATTTTAGGGAATAGTTTAAAACCCTAAAATCAACCCAAATGAATTTGAAAATTAGTATGCTGCTGTTAACTACGGCTTTGATTCCGGCGTTAAAATCCCTTAATGAAAGTCAGGCTAAAGATGTTCCGATTAAAGGAACATGGCACCTGGTATCAGGAATTACCATCCAGAAAGGCGACACTACTTTTACAGATTACCGTAAGGGCCAGAAACAAATCAAAATCATTAATGACACCCACTTTGCTTTCCTTAATCATGACCTGAAGATGGGAAAAGATACAACTCCCATATTTGTTGCGGGAGGAGGGAAATATACCTTAAAAGGCAATGTATATACAGAATACCTGGAGTATTGCAATTACAGAGAATGGGAAAATAAGACTTTCACATTTACGGTAACCCTGAAGCAGGATACGTTGATTCAGCGTGGAATGGAAAAGGACGAAAAGATCGGAGTGGATAGAGAGATCATTGAAAAATATATAAAATTGAAAGATTAGAGGATGAATCCGGCAGATATTTCCAATATCAGGTTAATTAATCAGCAGATCGAGTCAGGGAGCTTTAATCAGGCTAAGGATCTGGTGTCCTGGATGGGTGCTGTACAAGCCCAGGATTATGCAATGGCTACCTGGGGAATTGGTTTAAGAACGCCTGGTCTGACAGAGAAAATGGTTCAGGAGGGAATTGATCATGGCACAATTCTGAGAACGCATTTGCTCCGGCCAACATGGCATTTTGTGGCCGCAGAAGACATCTGGTGGATGCTGGACCTCACTGCCGCCCATGTGATGGTGAAATCTAAATCCAGATTTAAAGAACTGGGCCTAAGTCCGGAGGTTTGTCTGAAAAGCAATCAGGTCATAGAAGCTGCTTTTGCCAATAATAAGTACCTCAGCCGGGAAGAGTTGTATCTCGAGATGGAGAAAAATAACGTGAGCACTGGTAAAGACCGTTTGTCTCACCTTATTTTTTTTGCGGAGCTGGAAGGTATTTTGTGTAGTGGAATAAAAAGAGATAAGAACCAGACTTATGCGATCCTGGGAGACCGTGTTCCCAGACCTGCAGCACTCAGCAGGGATGAAGCACTGGCTAAATTGGCTTTTAAGTATTTTTCGAGCCATTGCCCGGCAACGCTGAATGATTTTATCTGGTGGTCCGGCCTTTCTGTAACAGCAGCAAAACGGGCATTGGAGATGATTCAACCTGATTTCATCGCAGAAACCATTGCCAGCCAGCAATACTGGTTTCCAATACATTTTTCAGGTATCGTTCCACAGAGCTCTTCGGTGCATTTATTGCCGGCTTTTGATGAATTTCTGATCAGTTATAAAGACAGAACGGCTGGCTTTCCTCTGGAACACCATCCGAAAGCTTTTACCATTAATGGAATTTTTCATCCGGTTATCGTAGTAAATGGACAGGTAAAAGGCTTATGGAAGCGCACCATCAAAAAGGATAAAGTGCGCTTTGAGTACCAGTTCTTTAACCCTGTCACCAATAAGATTTTAGACCTGACCAGGAAAGCTGCGGTACAGTTTGCTGCATTTCTCGATAAAAAGCCGGATATCATTAATCCGGGTTGAGCCCTGTATTTTTTATATCCGGGCATTTGGGCTATCTTTGCCTTAATGAATTCTATCAGGCAGCTAAATATAGGTAACAATCAGTTCGCAACACAATTGCGGATTGCTATCGCTATGTTCTGCCGTTTCCTCTCCCTGCAATACCGCCTGGGAGATTCTTTTCTCAAAAGTAGTAAGGACTTTATTAATTAAGCCCCAGCCTCTCTGAAGGCCTGGGGATGATTACCTTAATTTCTTTTCCTTTTTATCTTTTTGCTTTTTTATGATGAAAAAACCGGGCATGACATCCCTTTTTGGGGCTGTTCTGGTGTTTCTTTCGTTGCTAAACATTTGTGTTTTAATGCTCACTGTCTTAATGTTGAAACCAATATGGATTGGCCTTTCTGCAGCCCTTTTTATCGTGTTAATGGAAGCTCAATCGCTATTGATGAAATGGAAGAGGAATATCAAAATCAATAAATAACCCGAAAAAAAACAAATATATTCCAATGAAAAAACTGATCAGGAGGAGCCGGGATTTTGATGATTTGGCCCCAGTTGAGTTTCAGACTGGGGCTGCAGATTAATCAAATTATTTGACTCATTTAATCCATACATACATGAATACGACCTCATTAAAAATAGACAATACCCCGATTATTTTATCAACAGGAATTTTTGATTTATTAAAAGACCATATCCGAAGAAGGAAACTAAGCAAATTCAATGAAGAAAAGTTGAAGCTGGAACTTCGCTATGCAAGACAGGTATTAAGAAAAGAATTGCCGGAAGATGTCGTTACGGTTGACAGATGTGTCCGCGTAAAAGAATTGGAATCAGGTAATGAATTCACCTATAAGCTTGTTGCTCCGGGAAAGGCAAGAGATAAACACAAGACCCTTTCCATCTTGTCGCCAATAGGTGTGGCCATGTTGGGTTATGTTAAAGGAGCTAAACTACAATGGGAGATGCCTGATGGAATCAAGGCTTACCAGATAGAAGAAGTGACAAAACTTAATTAAGCAATATTTCAATGCTGTTCAGGATCGGATCCTGAACAGCATTTTTTATCTTTTGAAGGGTTTCAAAGATTGCGTTTAACCTTTAGATATCTGTAATTCCGGATTTCCTGATTTGACTTTTGCGTTATTTCTATATTTTACCAGATTAATCAGAAGTACACTCGCAAGGATCACAATCAATCCTAAAATCTGAATGAAGGTTACTTTTTCATTGGTAAAGCAAACGGCGAGCAATACAGCTACTACAGGGTTCACATAAGCATAAGTACTCACTTGTGTTGCAGGACGGACACTCAATAGCCATACGTATGCACTAAAGGCTGCGATGGAACCAAATAGGATCAGGTAGCCGATAGACAACCAGGCATCTAATGGAATGTTACTCCAGTCAAAACCTTTAAACTCAGCGCCCAGCAGACTGCCTGGTATAAATGCAATTCCGGCCGCAATCATTTGCCATGCCGTATTTACGGCCACTGAACTCTCAGGATCGGATTTGTATTTAGAAAACAGAGAGCCTCCGGCCCAGGCAATCGGACCAATGATCAGTAAAGTCATTCCTAAAACCTGCATATTGCTTTGATTGGTATTCATTGCGTGCAATAGCTGTTCGGCAAATAGGAGAATAACTCCGACAAAACCAATAATCAAACCTGCTATGGTAGACTTGCTGCTTAGGTTTTCTTTCCATTTGGGTTTATCTAAAATGACAAACCAGATGGCTGCTGATGCCACCATGATCGCTACGAGCCCGCTTGGAATAAACTGTTCTACCCAGATGACGATCCCATTTCCAAGACCAAGCATTAAAAACCCACTGATTGCCGCGTATTTTATGTTTTTCTTATCGAATATTTTCTCCCCTTTAAAACGACACCATGACATGAGCAAAGCTCCGGCAACCAGGAATCGAAACGTACCCAGGATAAAGGGTGGGAAGCCTGCAAGGGCTTTCTGGATAAAAAAGTAAGTAGAGCCCCATACAATATATACCGTAGCAAAAGCCAGGTAGACAAGAAGGGGGGAGGCTGTTTTATTTACATGTGCCATGATTTTGGGGATTATTTTTCAGGGATAACCAATTGTTGTGCTTCTTTTACTGTTTCCAGTACAATGGTAGTTCGGATGGAAAGTATGTTGGGGATTTTACTAAATGAATTGCGCATTAAAGCCATCAGGGAAGCAGAATCTGTAGTCCTGACCTTGACAAGATAACAGTCGTCGCCTGCAATGATATGTACTTCCTGTACCTCTTCGATCTTTGCCAGTGCATTCGCCGTATCCGTACAGCCTAAACTATGAGAGGCTTTCATGGAGATGAATGCCAACAGTTTCAGGTCAACAGCCGCAGGGTTGATTCTTGCTGTATATTGTGTAATTACATTTTTTTGCTCGAGCTTTTTTACCCGCTCCAAAACCCCGGAGGGCGCCATCTCCAGTTCTTTGGCCATCTGAACATTCGAGATTCTGGAATTTTCCTGCATTAACCTTAAAATGGCCAGGTCAATCTTATCTAAATTAATGTTGCTTTCGACTATCATTCTATAAATTTATATAAATTCAGAATAATATTCAAAATTATATTTAAAAATATGATTATAATTCTCTTTTATCTGATTTGATGGTTTTTCTTTTTAACTCAGTAACAAAAAATAAAAGGGATATATTAGGAGAAAAAACAAATGAAGAACATAAAGGCACTTTTATTTGATTTAGACGGGACACTGATTGATTCCGAATATTTCCATTATGAATGTTGGAATGAGATCCTTGAAGAATATAATGTCCGGTTAACTTATCCCGATTGGCTGAAGAATTATGCCGGAATCCCTTTACCTGTCAACGCGAAAAATTTACTTGAAAAGTATGCAATTGATGCCTCGTTACCGGAAGTAGTGAAGAGAAGAGAGGCGCTTACCCTGGAAAGGTTAAAAACCAAAGATGTAAATCTGATGCCCTTTGCATTGGAGGTCATCCGGTTTTTTCATGAACAGGAATTGATTCTGGCAATTGTAACCTCCAGTCCCCGGGAAGATGTGGAGGCAATCTTTGAAAGAAATGGTTTAAGCAAATACTTTAAAATGATCATCACCAGATCAGAGGTGGTCAATAATAAACCTGACCCGGAGAGCTATAACAAATGCTGTGAATTGCTCAGTTTGCCTAAAGAAAACTGTATTGTTTTTGAAGACACCATCAATGGCGTAAAAGCAGCGAAAGCTGCAGGAATCCGGTGTTTTGCAATTCAAAGTAATACGGAACAACATGAAGCACTCCAGATAGCCGACAAATTATTTCCTGATTTGAAGGAAGCCAAAAATTATCTGTTGAGTGATCAGTTTGTGGCTTAATTGTTTTGTCTTGAATGCCCCCTAGGATTGACATTTACAGCACCCCTTAAGACCTGGATTTAGCCTTAACTTAGGTATTGCTAATCAAATTATAGTTTGAATCTCAAAATCTAACAAAATGGAAGAGCTAAAAACAGATAAAAAAGCATTCATCGAAGGGTTTATGTTGCTGTATGACCTGCATACTGCACTGTTTGCCAATGTAATCGAAAACATCTCAGAACAGGATGCGCATAACAGACTGAATACGAAAGCAAATCACATCGCCTGGCTAACGGGCAGCCTGGTACAGGAACGGTTTGACCTGGCCAATGCTTTGGGCATTGATCAGCAACAAAAGGCGGCAGCATTATTTGAAGGGCATAAGGGGGTTCAGGATGAGCTGACTTATCCGGCACTGGCAAGCTTCAAAGAAGATTGGGAGCGCATTTCTCCGCTGTTAAAAGCTGCGTTGCTAAATGTGAATCAGGAGAAGCTGGACAGCACCATCCCAATGCCGGATGGAGAAATGACCTTCTTTGATTGGGTGTTCTTTATTATTCACCGGGAATCCTA
The DNA here is from genome assembly GCF_900129215.1 of Pedobacter caeni. Lineage (GTDB taxonomy): Bacteria > Bacteroidota > Bacteroidia > Sphingobacteriales > Sphingobacteriaceae > Pedobacter > Pedobacter caeni. The sequence continues at coordinate 439,034 of NZ_FQUQ01000002.1, forward strand.
TTGTATAGGGCAAATTGGCCTTTGGCGTCGTTTGCTGGGTTATAAAGCCATGAGGTATCCAATGGAAGGCGAAAAAAAATAAAATATGGACCAGCAGAAAATAGTTGAAGAACTGAAAGCAACGCTGACAGAATGGTCAGCAGTGCTTTCCACTTTTAGTCAGGAAGAAATCAATAAGTTTCCTTTTGAAGGCAGTTGGACAGCCGGGCAGGTTGCGCGACACCTAAATATATCGAATTCAGGCTTTTTGGAAATATTAAACGGGCCGGAGAGCGAGACTAACCGGCCTGCGGATCAGAAGGTCGAACTTGTAAAATCCGACTTTTTAAACTTCAGAACAAAAATGCAAGCGCCAGATTTTGTCTTACCCAAAGCCATAGACTACGATAAAAATACCCTGATCAGTGATATGGAAATGGTGAAAAGTAAATTGACAGAAGTGATCCGTACTTTAGATCTGACCAGGACCTGTACTGCATTCGAGTTACCCGGATATGGCTATTTTACCCGATGGGAAGCCATCTACTTTGTCATCTACCATAGCCAGCGACATTTACATCAGTTGAAAAATATTTATGGAACACTAAACCCTATTGTTGAGGGCAGCACTATAAATCGGCATCAATAATTTTATTTTTAAAAGCGAAAACAACAAGGCCTGCTACATTTTTAGCACCGGTTTTTACCAGTAAATTATTTCTATGCCCATCCACTGTCCGCAGGCTGATCGAGAGCTGCTCCGCAATTTCGGCAGTGGTAAGCTCCTGACAAATCAGGGTGAGGATTTCCTTTTCCCGCTGGGTGAGTGAGGAACCTGCATCGAAGCCCCTGACATTTGCTTTGTTGAGCAGTTTGCCCGACTGCAATGTCTTTAATACCATTTCATTAAAATAGAAACCATTGTGAAAGGTGGTTTCTATTGCATTCTTAAGTTCACTTAATTCTGAATTCTTGGCGATATAGCCATTTACACCTTGTTGAATCATTCTGGTGATGTGTTTCTCTTCCCCATGTACAGATAACACGATTACCCTTACATCAGGAAATGAAGCTTTTAATTTCCTGGTGGCTTCCATTCCATTCATTTCAGGCATGTTCAGGTCCATGAGTACAATGTCTGGCTTAAATTCACCGCAGTCGTTCATGGCACTGAGTAATTCTAATCCATTTCCTGCTTCGAACATGACCTCCATGTTCCCGAAACTTTTAATGTTATTTACCAGGCATTCCCTGAACATTACCTGATCATCGGTAACTGCTATTCTTATCAATCTGTTCATATATTATATTTTAACAGGAAAGTATATGGAAACTCCAAAACCCTTTCCTGTAGTGTGGTAGCTGAGATGGCCACCATTCATTTCCACCCGGTTGGTAATGTTGTGCATCCCAAGCCCCCTGCGTACCTGCTGGTTATCAAAGCCTATGCCATCATCTTTATAATCATAACTGACATCACCATTATTACAGATCAGCTGGATTTCTACTTTTTGTGCAGCTGCATGTTTCACCGTATTGCTGATCAATTCCTGAGTAATCCGGTAAAGAGCGAGTTCTATTTCCGCATTTCCACATTTATCAAGACCCTGACTGTCAAAATCAACTTCCAGGCCATCAGAGCCTTCTATCTGAAAGCATAACTCTTCTATGGCAGCAGCAATACCGAACATTTCCAACTCATTTGGAATCATGTTGTGTGAAATTCTTCTCACGCTCATGATGCCCTTGTCCACTAAAAGTTTACTCTCTTTGATCAGTTCAATACTCCCTGAACTGGCATTGTGTTTTTTTTCGAATTGTATGATCTTCATACCCAGCGTGGAGAATATGCTACCCACCTCATCATGAAGGTCTTTTGCTACCCTCCGTCTTTCTTCTTCGATCTTTTCAATGTTGTTGCGGGTTAGCTTTTGCTGATAATCCGCTTCGGTTTCCTTTAGTTTGACCTGTTGATTGTAAAATTTCTTCTGGTATACAAAAAAGAGGACCACAACTGCAGCACTCAGGAGAAACATAATGAGCATTCCTGTGAATAGAAAAAAATAAATGTCTATGCTTTCCTGTACTGCCATAAGCCAATAAAGATTAAAATATCTTTTATAATAGAAAGAAAGGCATGAAATTGCCAGACCATCATATTGAATTCGAAGCTGTAAGGTAAGATATAATTACTAACTGTAAATAGGAGGAAACTTCCGGAGAAGTAGATAAAAAAAGCAGTATTGATCCAGAAGACCGGGCTTTTTTCAATTTGTATATAAAGACTTTGTTTTGTGATCTTGTAATAATAATAAAGGGAGGAACCGATCACAATAATGCTTTCCAGTGTTCGTGGATAGGTATTGAATATGGTCCATTTTTGAATATACGTTGCATTAAGGAGACAAAAAATAAGAAATACCGCAATTAAGATCCAAAACCGGGATTTAGCAATGTAGTCTTTAAAAATATACTGATAAAATAGCATGATCGTTGTAAATTCAATCATGGTATATATATGAAGTACAGGAAGATTATTTTGTAAATTCTTCCATAAATAAGCGCTGTAAATTCCAATAACTGCAATCGATAAAAGGTACAGGGTGATTAGTTTTAACTCCTTAGAATAGGATCTGACCTTAATAAGAGCAAGAATCAATGGGCAAAAAACAATGCCCATTGAAAAGTATAAATAAAATTTTTGCAGATTGGATGCCATGCCTATAGCTGGTTTAGAGGACCTTCAGGAGAGCAGGTAGGAGGACAAGGCATCGTAAAATCGAAGATATTGCTGTTTTCTACTGCATCTTGCGCCCGATTAGCCTCTTCATTGATCATATCGTTACCATATTCATTTGCAGGTACCATAATCAGTCTTTGTTCCCTGCCTTTTTCCATTTCATTATCCCATCCAAAATAAACGCGTACATAACTCGCTCCCCTTTCGTCTATCATGTCTTTGAGCTCTTGTGCGTCAATTAGATAAGCTTTGATGAAATTGTGACGAGCTGCCCATGCTTTAGTCAGTCGTTCCGCTTCGGTAAGCGGAATCTCGAAAATACTTTTGTCGTGTTTGGATGCGTGATGTTCCATAATTTTTGTTTTAAGTTGGATAATTTAATTTGATAGCCTGAAAGAACCTCTCAGATTGGTTAATCTAAAATAAACATTTTTTGTAACGCTGATTAATTATTTGCCCGGTATTTATATTTGTTACGATCTCGTTATTTATACGGGTATAAATACCTGTTTTTATTTTCAGGTAATCAAGCGCATATATGGTTGTTGTCAATTGATGAACTTTATGTATCATTTTTAATCTTTTAATTGATATATGAAAGCCCCTGATCCTCTTTTTGTTACTTATTGGCTTGGTTATGCGAATCAGAAAATGATCATAGAGGAGCTTCCAAATGGGATAGACGTCATCAATTTGTTCCTGATCAACCTGGACCCTAAACATACCTTACAGCACCTTTACCTCACCAGTAACGGAATTACCTGGGCCAGTATTCTTGCAGGCGTAAGGGTACAGCAAAACAGAGGTGTTAAAGTTCTGGCTTCGATCATCAGCAGCCCTAACCCGCAAATCTCCTGGAATACCATCAGTGATCCGGCTGGATTTGCAGCAGATGTCTATGACCTGGTGGTGAATACATGGGGCCTGGATGGGATTGATATTGACCCTGAGATGGGCGGCGATATTCCTAATGAAACATTTATTGAAGTGGTATGGCAGTTGTCTAAATATTTTGGACCAAGATCCAAAACAGGAAAGACGATGAGTTATGTTACCTATCAGTATTATGCCGATGAGCAGTTGTTAAAGCAATGTAATGCTTTGTTTGATTATGTCGCCTTGATGGGGTATTTCTGGGAGTTGGAAACGATGATCAATCAATTTGAATTGTATGCCGGACTGGTGAGCAGTAAAAAATTACTGTTTGGTGTACAACCCGGACTTCATCAGGCCACTTCATTGGCAGAAGCAATTCAGTTGACTAAATGGCAACCTGATAACGGCTTAAAAGGAGGGATGATGCTTTTTAACATCAATATTGATAAAGATTTTCACTATACAAATGGATTGATAAAAACATTAAAATACAGGGAGTTAACCTCCTAGTAAATGAACGTAAAGTATGCTCTCAGGCACGTGAACGGGGTAGATCCAATGATTTGCCTCCGTTTACTTCATTCTTAAAAATCTCTAAAGCTTCTCTATTGATTTTCCGAAATACCAGCATATCCAGCTAAAGAATGGTGCTGCAAGCACATCGGCTGTATAATGTACATGCTGAATCAGTAGCAGTACCCCAATAATTCCGGAGGCAATAAAAGCAATCGCTTTCTCCCGTTTATTTTCCAGGCATAAGGCACCCAGAAAGACCGTAGCAGTATGTCCGGAAAAGAAGAGGTCTTTGGTGATTACATTGGAGCCGTAGAAAACCACAGAACAGGGATCTATTAATTCAATGAGGTCTTTAGGCGGATGAAGCGGAACAATCGAAATGGTGATGATCCTTGCTGCGCAAAGAAATATATAAGCCCATAATGCAGTCAGACAAATGGAGGTATTCCTGGACATGCGTATCAGAAAGAATATGGACATGCCATAGAGCACAATAAATATGTATAAGGAAACATCTATTGCCGGAATTTTGCCTAACAACCAATCGTTAAGTGTAATTCCTTTTTCTCTGTTCTCCACATAAGAGAAGAAATGGGGGATAAAAATCAGAATCAATGCAAGAATAAAGATTCCCAGTATAAATTTAAGTCTGAATGGTGGGTAATCCCAGGCAATTTGCCAGGAGAATTGTTTAAACTGCATTAAAATGTTTTGTTGGTAATTCTAAAATTGAATCAAACAAATAACGGAATTAATCCCCTATAAAAGAATATCCTGACTAAGAAATATCAATTATTAGATGAAAAAATAAAGATGTTTAAACAAGTAATTTAATACCTACGAAAGTTAAAAGAGACTGAGTTGAGTTTCTAAAGCAGGTTTAGCATCACCGAACACTGTTTTACCTCCATACTTCCAGGAATCATCCCGCTCTTTTTGCAAGAGCGCTTCAAAATTGTCATTTGGAATAAAGTTTTCTTCCGCTTTCCTTGCCAGTTCCCCTAATTTAAAGATGGCTTGTTGTTTATCTGACTGACCTATTTTGGCTTGTTGGATGGCTTTTCCCAGTACCTGAATGGTTTCGTCATAGACTTTCAGGGGTACAGGAAAAGGATGGCCATCTTTCCCTCCATGGGCAAAGGAAAAACGTGCAGGATCGGTAAAGCGGGAAGGCGTTCCGTATATGACTTCAGAGACCAGGGCTAATGATTGTAAAGTTCTGGGCCCCATACCTTCCAACAGCAATAATTCCTCAAAATCTGCAGGACGTTTCTCCTGTGTCAGCCATAACATCGCACCCAGACGTTTAAGGTCCACATCCTTTGACTTCAGTTCATGTCGATTGGGCATGATGAGCTTTCTGGCTTCTCTGATGATGCGGTCAGGGCTTTCAGTAGTCATGGATAACATGGAGTTACGGGAAGAACGGGCTTCCTTTGCCACCAGATTTAAGATCTGTCCCTGGTTAATACCGCAAATGCCGGTATGGGGTTCTTCTACAAAAGAAGGCAGGGCAGAAGAATGCCAATGGTACCTTCGGGCAGTCGCACTGTCATTCCGCATTCCTTGTTGTACTACTGTCCACAGACCCTCCGAATTGACAATGAAATTATGGGTATACAACTGAAAACCATCCTGAATTGCGGTATTGTCTACTTTTGCACTAAGCCTGCTGCACCTCACCAGTTCTTTTCCATCCAGGCCGGTCCGCTCAGCAAGGTTTAACAATTCATTCGGAGTTTGCCTGGATTTCAGTCCCTTTCCTCCGCAGATATAAATCCCCAGTTCTTTGCTGCGTGGATTGATGGCTCCCTTTAAAGCGCCCATAACAGAAGTGGTGATCCCCGACGAATGCCAGTCCATACCCATCACTGAACCCAAACTTTGAAACCAAAACGGATCGCTCAACCGGCGCAGCACTTCAGCAGTACCATATTCAGCGATGATGGCCTCAGTAATGGCAAGTCCTAAACGTGCCATGCGTTCTGCAAGCCATTTGGGTACATAACCATAATGTAATGGTAAATCAGCGGTTCCGGAGGATTTCATTACTAACAAATTTAGTAAAAAAAGATGGTAAACAAGAAAGGGATGTTCCATCCAGACACATCCCTTTTCTAACCAAATATAAACCTGTATGAAACGGTTTTCTCTTAAATATCTTTATCTTAATTTCTGCTATCTATACATGAATTATGCCAAAATATTTAATTAGCCCAATTGTATCGTTTTTTTACTTTTCTCCACCAAAGTAAAGCTCCTGTAATGGAAAGCAAGCCAGGTAAAAGGCCGATAATCACATACAAAACTTTAACAGGAATACCGCCAAAATTCCCTACATGTAAAGGGAAAAAAGTTGCTTCTACCTTTTCCATAAATCCTTTATCTGTTAACCTTTCCATTTTGCTGACCTTTCCTGTTACCGGATTGATGGAAACAGTATTGCCGCTATAAAAGAAGGGAGACTGGTCTTTTAATGGTCCACTCAGGCGGAAAGACTTTTCGGCTTGTGTTGGTAAGTAAACGTTTTGTGGAATCAGGTCAGGCATCGCATTACGGGCAGTCTGAAACATCTGATCTGCAGATTGATCAGCCAGCACATTTGCAGGAGCAGAAACAGTTTGCTTTTTCCAGTACGAAGTATCAAAAGAGAACTTGTTCATCCAGAATCCGGTAAAGAAAATGACCACATTAAAAAACAAGGCCCATACGCCAACAACCCTATGGAGGTCAGAAGAGATGGTTCTCCAGTTTGTCCATTTCATCTTTACCTGAAAACTGAAAACTTTCCAGATGTATTTTCTGTAAATAATCAGGCCCGTAAACGTGGATAACAACATGGTAATACCAAATAGGGTAGCAAGCAACAAGCCTGGTAGTCCAAGCTGGAAACTCCAGTGGAACTGCAATATCCAATTCATGAAACTTGGGTTGAAATCCTTCAGGTTGCCATCCCTCAGAATGCGGCCTGAATATGGATTGATACTCATCATCCCTAAATCATAAGTACTGATTTTTCCATCATTCTGATACAGACGGAATTCGTATGCTTCCTCCTTTGCTGCATTGGGATTTAACCAGGCAATTCCGGTTAAATTGGGATGTTGCCGGCCAATCTTTCTGTAAATGGTATCCAAAGGTAATGGTTCGCCTGTCGGGCTAACCTGAAGCAGATCTGCATTGATAAAATGATCGGTTTCCTTTAAAAATACAAGTGCAGAACCACTCAATCCCAGCAAAAGCAGAAATATACCGCTAATTAAGCCCAGCCAGCTATGTAAGGAGAATGCCAGCACGCGTGTGAAATTTACTTTTCTCATTTGATCTGATAGCTTAAGCCGATTCTGTAGTTGAAGGGCTCTCCTAAACCACCGGTTACGGTGCCGGATCTGCTCCCCGTGAAATAGTGTTTGTCTGTTAAGTTATAGGCATTAAACTGAAGGTTGTATCGTCCTCTCCGGTAATTGATGGCGGCATCAAGAACGGTGTATTCCGGGAAGATAAAGTTTTGATTACTGATGAGGCCCACCTGATCACTCACATACCTCAAACCTGCAGCAAGGCCAAGGCCTTTAACCATACCCGTCCTCAGGTTATATTTTAACCATACATTGGCCATATGTTTAGGTGCATTGTTAAAGCGGTCTCCTTTTTTTCCAAAAGCGCTGGTACTTAAAATCGTATGGTCATTGTAGGCATATCCTGCAATCACATTAAAGTTTTGCAGTGTTCCCATTACCGTAAATTCTATCCCCCGGCTTCGGGTTCCATCAATTGCAGCCTGACGGTGGGAATTTTCTTCTGTAGGTGCAGGGGCCAGGATATTGGCATAATTGATCTGATAAAGAGAAACAGCTGTGGATAATTGCTGATTAAAGAAATCACCTTTATATCCGATTTCATACTGTGTTGCTTTGCGGGTAGGGAAGGGGCCACCGGCGAGCACATTATTGGAGGTTTGTGGATTGAATGATTTAAGGTATGTTCCGTAAATGGATATGTTTTCTGCCGGCAGATAAACCAATCCAACTCTTGGAATCAGTCCTGAAGCCTGCAATTCATCGCCCTGCTTATTGTCTCTTATCGATAAAGGAGTTTCTTTTGCGCGGTAGGAGTCGTACCTCAGGGAAAGCAAAGCCTTTAGTTGCTTTCCGAAACTGATCTGGTCCTGCAGATACAGCCCTACCAGATTGGTAATCCGTTTATTGTCGTCAGATTCTTCTGCTTTAATGGAAGCTGATGGCGGATCATTGCTGTAATCGGGATTGAAAATAGAGATTCTGCTGGCCGGTTTGTATTGATAATCATTTTTAGTCCATCCGTATCTGTTATAGTCCGCACCTCCAATCAATTGATGTTTTAGCGGTCCTGTTTTCGCTTCATAAGTTAAATAGGCGGTAGTTTGAAGGCTGAAACGATTGGTTTCCCAATCCTGGTAACCCCTGCTGATAGAGTCATTTTTGATCTTTCCGACCGGAATATGGTCCGTATAATCAAGAATATTGTTGACTATCCGTTGTACTGCAGTCATTTTTAAACGATCATTGAAGCGATGGTTAAAGGTGAGTGTTGCTGATGAATTATGGGTCTTTCCATAATCTGTCGGACTTTGAACGGTTAAATGATCCGGATAATAATTAAAGTCAAAAGTTCCATCGGGCCTGGTTCGGATAAAAGTCCCATTGTCGTATTGTTGTACCGTTTTTTGATAGGCATAATTAACTTCGAGGTTCAGCTCCGTTTGATCTGAAAACAGATAAGTCAGGGAAGGAGCAAAAAAGATGTTCTCCTTATTCTGGTCGTCACGGAAGCTTTTCGACTTGTCGTATCCGATAATGGCGCGATAAAGCAGTTTTTTGTTCTTAGACAACGGGCCGGTCAGGTCCAGGGATGCCCGGCGAAAATTCCAGCTGCCCAAAGATAATTCTACACCATAACTACTTTGTACCATTGGTTTTTTTGTGATGAAATTGACCACTCCACCAGGAGCACCTTCGCTAAATAAAGCACCTGAAGGGCCTCTCAAAAGCTCTACCGATTCTACGTTATATAACAATGGTTGCTGGCTCCATAAAAAGAGATTGCCTCTGATGCCATTGTACAAAAGAAAACTGGCGTCTGTAGGAGAATAGGCCGTAAATCCACGCATATTGAAAGAACCATTTCCATTGTTCGCTTTCATCCCGGTAAAGGTGCCGGCAATCTCGTTTAAAGTGAAGGCCTGACGGTCTTTTAGCGCCTGGGAAGAAACAACCTGAACAGATTGGGGGGTACTTAATAATGGTACATCCATTCGGGTAGAACTACCGGAGTTTTTAACCTGATATGGGTTCTTTATGCTGCTGATCACAACTTCCTGTAGCTCTTGTTTGCTTTTTGAAAGCTGCAGATTGATGATGGAGGTTTTTCCTTCGCTGATGATCAGGTTTTGCTTAGTTGCGGTATACCCGACATTGGAAACGATCAATACATAAGTTCCGGCGGGAATAGCTTTAAGGCTAAAATTACCTCTGGAATCTGTTTTTGTACGGATTCCGGTATTTTGAAATTGAATGGTAGCACCTGATATCGGTTCTTCCTGGAAGGATACGATGTTACCGGTTAATGATCCTGTGCCTGATTGCGCGAATAGTTTGGCATTCAGGAGAAATAAAAATATAATGGAGAAAACCTTGATTTTCATTTTTGCAATTGATTTTTTATAAATAATAAGGAAGACCAGGTTACGAAAACAAGGTCTGTCAGAACGGAATAACTACTTTTTATCGTTCAGTAAAATCCATTGCGTTAAAGCAGGCGAGCCAAAAATGGCTGCATTTCTTTATCGAAAGAGAATGTTTAAGAAAGTAAAAAGATTAAACGGTACGGAACTGGGGTGGTTTGAAAATGTCGTTGGAAAATGAAGAAGGTTTAAAATGCAGGTAGAAGCTATTGAAAACGCTGTTTTGAAGAGAAAGCAGACATTCTTCTACTTTAACCCTGTTCATTTTACAAAAGAAGAGCACATTTGCTTTTTCCTGGCTTTGAGCCCTTTGCTTTTCTTCATTCTGCTCAGCCTGTTTTAGTTTTTTTGCTAAGACGCAGCGGCCATTACAATGCATCTGGGGCTTGTCTTTATTTTCACAAAGGGCATTGGCGATGTAATCCTGATTCAGTTTAAACGCAAGCATAATCCCAGCCTTATTAAAGGATTGCAGGGCAATGACCAGGAGTAACACTATGCAAACGGATCTTCTCAATGAATGGGCTTTGAACGCTGCAAAGTTATCATTTTTTTGGAAAAGAGGAGAGGGTTCTTATGGGACCTGCAAGTTGAATTGCGATGTTGTTCTCTGATTTTTTTTTACCGGTAAATTTCCGCCGTTCATCGGCATTTTTGTCCGCTTCGGCCATGAGGCTCTTTAGTTATTTAAATACATCCTGCATCTTTATGGAAACATTGGATGGAATTCGGAAACATTAAATACTAAAGTGATGAATATAATTATCTTTAAAACTTCAGTTCAGGGCATCAACGACCTGATCTCAATAAAGCCAATCATGAACACCCTGTTTGGGGAAAAGAACTGGTCATTTGCCTTTGAGGATGTAGATAAGATCCTTAGGGTAGTGAGTTCCGTTCCCTGCGTAGCGGCGGTAAGACAGATCCTGATGGATAACGGTTTTCTTTGCGAAGAGCTTCCTTATTCCTTAGACGAGTTTAAGGTATAGGTTTATCTGAACTCTTTGATGTCTACGATTCTGTCGTCATCATTGTATTTCAAAAATGAAATGCCCTTTTTTCCTTTTTGAAAACTATAATTGTTTTGAATCCATGTGTATACCCCTGATACGTCTTTAGGGGCAGCTCCTTTTAACGGCTCAGTTGATACTTCACCGGAAGGATAATGCACCTGATAAAGCGCATTTTTAACCAGGAAAATCACCGTTTGTCTATCCGGAGAAGTCAATATAAACTGGCCCTGAATCCGCTCTGCCGGATTTTGTCTTTGTATCAGGTAAGCCTTGGCATTTACATTTGTAATGAAGAAATCGTTGTCTACCAGATAGCCTGCTGCACTAACTTTGTTGATCCCTGTGGTATACTTCAGATCCTGAGGACCATTGGAGGCACGGTACAAACTGATCACTTCTAATCCATCACCTTTGAGACTAATCAGGAAAGATGGGGCAACCAGACCGGTACTATCAGCAAGTTGAACCAGTAAGCATGTTTTTTGTGTATTGATAAACTGAGCGGAAGAAAATTTATCTGCGCTTTTGTTTTTACCAGAGGCATCGGTTTGAATGCTTACCGTTGTGTCCCTGAATTTTACACTGAATTGTTCCCGGTTGCTGCTTGTTACTTGAAAAATGGCAAGGGAATCAGATTTTTGTTTAGGGTAGTTATTGAACCCTTCATTTTTGGTTAGAATTCTCGGAACATAAGTTTTCGTTTGTTCCTCTTTTTTATTGCATCCAACAGAAAGAGTGATCACAGTAAGGGCAAATAATAATAGCTTCATAACCAGTAAATAAAGGAGAAAGATTGAATTTCTGCAAAGATAAAAAAGAATGGGATGTTTTACAAAGAAATAGTTTGCTTGGTAGATGAGAATACTTCTTCTATCTTGAGGAAAAATTAGGGAAAGAATTTAATCATTAAAGTTATGGGTTTTTCAAAAGCGATAATTGCTATTAAAGGAAATCATCTTGATCATTTAGAAAAGGTATCAGCAATTTTAAATTATTTTGACGGAGTCGATGATCAGGAAATACTGGAAGAATTATCGGAAACAGCGGAGTATGAAAATGACTGGACCTTACTAACAGATGAAGAGATGGTTTATGTGGTGGAGGATGATCTGATCGGGGAATTGTCACAGGAACTGGCTGCTGCGGTATATACATTTACGGTACAGACCACTTCTGCAAGTTATGGTTTCAGCTATTTCGAAGGAGATAAGAACCGGGTTTTCTTAGTCCAGGATGGCGACATTATTTCGGATGAAGGGGAAAGCCTGTCCATTGAAACAGGTCAGGAGATCAGCGAAGATATCGGAGAAGAGGACATTGTCGCTTTAGCCTCAAAACTGGGCATCAGCCTGGAAGAGGAATAACAGGAAACAAGAAAGGGATGTTCCATCCAGACACATCCCTTTTCTAACCAAATATAAACCTGTATGAACGGGTTTTACTTTAAATTTCCGTAGTACTCTACGAATTTAGCTAATGCATTAGAATAGCCCCATTCGTTATCATACCAGGAAACCACTTTTACGAAGTTGTCATTTAATGCAATACCTGCATTTGCATCGAAAATAGACGCATGATCATCTCCTATAAAGTCAGAAGAAACAACTTCATCTTCTGTATATCCTAATACACCTTTCAAGTAACCTTCAGAGGCTTCTTTCATGGCAGTTTTAATTTCTTCGTAAGTCGCCGCTTTTTCTAAGCGTACTGTTAAATCAACTACAGATACGTCAGCTACCGGTACACGGAAAGCCATACCTGTTAATTTTCCTTTTAAAGCAGGGATTACTTTTGTAACCGCTTTAGCAGCTCCTGTTGCAGAAGGGATAATGTTAGAGAAACCTCCACGTCCACCTCTCCAGTCTTTCGCCGAAGGACCATCTACTGTTTTTTGTGTTGCAGTAACCGCGTGTACTGTGCTCATTAAACCTTCGATGATACCGAATTTATCGTTTAATACTTTAGCGATTGGTGCTAAACAGTTTGTGGTACAAGAAGCGTTGGAAACCACAGTCTGATCAGCAGTTAACTGTTCGTGGTTAACACCCATTACATAAGTAGGGATCGAATCATCTTTAGCCGGGGCAGAAAGAACAACTCTTTTAGCACCTGCCTGAATGTGTTTTTCTGCATCAGCCTGAGTTAAGAACAAACCAGTCGACTCAATTACAGTTTCTACACCTACTTCATCCCATTTTAAATTTGCAGGATCTCTCTCTGCTGTGATACGGATGGTTTTTCCGTTTACTACAAGGTGTCCGTTTTCTACTGCAATTGTACCATCAAAACGGCCGTGAGTAGAGTCGTACTTTAACATATAAGCCATGTAATCCGGCTCCACTAAATCATTGATCGCAACAATATCTAATCCTCTTTTTAAAGCAGCTCTAAAAACCAGTCTGCCGATACGGCCAAAGCCGTTTATTCCAATTTTGCTCATTTTGTTAATTTGAATAGTAGTTTAGTAAATTATATATCGGTTCTTTAGTAATCGATGTAATTTCCAGCTGGTGTCTTTTTGCAGTTGCCCGCAATTCCTCCTGGAAGTTTCCCGCAACAAGTCCTACAAAATGTATTTCTTTTCCGGGGTGTAATTTCAATGTTGGCAATAAATAGGTCTTAAAATAACTTTCAAAACCTTTTTCTATGATGCCCAGAAGGAATTTATCCGTTCTGTTTTCCAGGAAAAAGTCGAAGAAAGAACTTAAAAACTGCTGGGCCATAGGGCGCTTATAAACGCGTTCCAAAATCTGCGGACGGTCCAGGTTGTATTTAACCTCAAACTTTTTATGGAGCTCTGCAGGTAATTTATCCTGCACAAAATACTTCAGTAGTGTTTTGCCAAGGTAATTTGCAGAACCTTCATCACCCAGAATATAGCCCAGTCCAAAATTGTTTTTCTCCGGATTTTTACCATCGAAGTACGCACAGTTTGCACCGCTTCCCAGGAGCCCGACAATCCCGCTGTTGTTGTAACATGAGGCCAGTGCTGCACCATAAAGGTCGTCCTTAACCGCAATTTTGCTGTACCTGAAGAATTGCCCTAAGGTATCAGCCAGCTCATTTCTTCTTTCTTCTGATGAAGCACCGGCAGCGAAAACATAGATTTTCTTAATGCTTTCCGCATGGTTCACCAGGATCGATTTCTTGTTTAAAAACTGAAGTATAGATTTCTGATCATTGAAACATGGATTAATTCCTGGCATACTGCATTCTGCAATGGTTTTCCCATCCCTGGCAATCTTCCAGAAAGCTGTTTTTGATCCGCTATAAACTACTGCTATCATAATTATATTGATAAAACTTTAGTCATCTCCAACAAATCACTTTCCAGTTTGAAAGTATGTCTTGTTAACGCTTCGTCTATACTAGTCGTTTTTATATCATTACCACGTAAACCTACCATTTGCATGGAATTTCCTTTCAGGAGTTCGTTGATGGCTGCAAAGCCTAAACGACTGCCTAAAATCCGGTCGAAACTACTTGGACTACCGCCACGTTGGAGATGTCCTAATATAGTTACTTTCGTGTCATAGTGGTTAAAACTCTCTTTAACTTTTTTCGCAACATCGTAAGCACCACCATCTTTATGGCCTTCAGATACAATCACGATGCTGGAAGATTTTTTTGTAGAAGCACCTATTTCCAACTGAGAAATCAGTTCATCCAGGCTGGTTTCCTTTTCAGGTAACAACACTGCTTCAGCACCGCTGGCGATGGCACTTCTTAAAGCGATACATCCCGAGTCTCTGCCCATTACTTCAATAAAGAATAATCGGTCATGAGAATCTGCAGTATCTCTGATTTTATCTATTGCTTCAATAACGGTGTTTATGGCCGTATCGTATCCCAAAGTAAAATCAGAACCGTATAAATCATTGTCAATTGTTCCTGGGATTCCGATGACGCGGATCCCGAATTTTTTGCCGAATCGCTGTGCACCTGTAAAGGTTCCATCTCCTCCGATTACAACTAATCCATCAATGTCACGGGCTTTTAAGTTCTGAAAAGCCAGCTCCATTCCCTCTTCCGTTTTAAACTCAAGGCAACGTGCAGTCTTTAATATGGTACCACCAAGGTGAATGATGTTACTAACGGATCTTGCATCCATAGGAATGATGTTGTTACTGATCAGTCCCTGATATCCCTGCAAAACCCCAAACATGTTGATACCATTGTATATTCCGGTTCGTACTACTGCTCTGATGCAGGCATTCATTCCGGGAGCATCTCCTCCAGATGTTAATACGGCGATATTTTTAATATTTGGTTTCATGATTTATGATTACGAATATAGCGTGTATTTTTTACACTAAGTAATTTATTTTTAATTTTTCCTGTTGGAGCACAAAATCCGTGTTCCTGTTTCTTTAGTTTCAAAAGAATAATAAGTTTATAACATGCGTTTTAAACCCGTTTTAAGCTATTATTTGGAATAAAAGAGAAAAACAGCATTTAATCCTATAGGCCTTTGCTTCATCAGAGCCAGTTTGCCCTTCTCTCAGATTCTGACAATGCGCTGGCAAAAGCTAAAGTCACCCTTTCCTGAAAATGAGATGAAAATCCTGATTTCTGGATAAGCAGCTGCAATATATAAAAGAGTATGGGAAAATTCAGAATTAAATTTGGCAGAATATCAAGAGAGGCAGTTTATGCGCTGTAATATTATAGCTACTAATTGCAACAAATTTTCTATAATTCTCTTTTTCATTTTGTTTTTAACTTAAATCCTGTTAATCTTGTTAAAACAGGATATTATTTAAGAACTTTAAAAGATTAGCTCCGGTACTAAGGGAGGAAAAAAAGGGAAAAAAGATAGAGAAGATAAATAATCTAAGAAAAATGAGGTGCCTTAAATAAATTTAAAGGCCGATTTAAGAAATAAGTTTGAAAAATAAAATTTAATATTTTGAAAGAAGTCTTACCAAAATTTAATTCCACTTTCTCGATTGACTGTGTGCTGTTTGGATTTGATGAAGGAGAATTGAAAATTCTTTTAATCGAAAGGAATGAAGAACCATTTAAGGACTGGTGGGCCCTGCCGGGGAACCTGGTTGCTGAGGATGAAAGTTTAGACCAGAGTGCTTCCAGGATTTTGCACGAGCTGACTGGCCTGGGTGATGTTTATATGGAGCAGTATTATACCTTCGGCGATGTGAACCGACATCCTCAGGGTAGGGTAGTCAGTATTGCCTATTATGCGCTGTTAAGGTTAGGAGGCGATAAGGCTTTGAAGCCTTTGAGCAATTATGCCAAGCAGGCACATTGGATCAATGTAAAGGATTTACCTAAACTGGCATTTGATCACCAGCAGATCTTTGATAAAGGTCTGGAAAAAATAAAACGAAGGATCAAACATCAACCAATTGCTTTCGAACTCCTGCCTGAGAAATTTACACTTACCCAGTTGCAAAATGTGTATGAGATCATTTTGAATAAAAAACTGGATAAAAGAAACTTCAGGAAAAAGATGCTGAGCTTCGGTGTCTTGAAAGACCTGGATGAAAA
Source organism: Pedobacter caeni (assembly GCF_900129215.1). GTDB lineage: Bacteria > Bacteroidota > Bacteroidia > Sphingobacteriales > Sphingobacteriaceae > Pedobacter > Pedobacter caeni. The sequence continues at coordinate 455,388 of NZ_FQUQ01000002.1, forward strand.
ACAAAAAGGCGTGTCTTTCCGTGCAGCAACATTGTATAAATTTGATAAACGCAAATACGCGAAGTTATTTGGAAAAGAGATCTCTTTCTAATCCGGAAAATAACAACACTAAAAATCAGCGAAGCGCTACATTGAAAAACAGGAATCAACAAAACTGAAAACCGGCCAGGCCAATTGCCAAACCGGAAAAAATAACAAAAGCCCAAAACAACTAGTTTTGGGCTTTTACATTTGAAAAAAAATACATTTAAAAAAAGAGCAGCTTTTTAAGGAAGCTGCTCTGATATCTTATTTATTTACTGCACTGATGTGGTAATCTACCAGGTCGTCTATAGGAGAACGGATGATTTTACCCACGCCCATTTCGTACCTGTCTGCAACAATGCTCAGGATATCCCTGAAACTGTAACCTACAGATCCTACACAGTTCAATGTATACTCTTTATAATTTGGATAATGGATCACAAGATTCTCAAAGAATGCCGTAAATGCATAATCAATAGTTGAGAAGGTATAGTCTTCGTAATTGTCTTTGAAATCGTATAAAAACTTGCTGAAACCAGCGCAGAAACGGTTTGGAAGAGGCTTATTATAGATATGGTCAAAAATATCCTCATTGGTTAATGCATAGTTGTCATAAAAAGTCTCTCTAAGTCCTTTAGGCATATAACCTTTCATATAATCACTCAGGATTCTTTTACCGATAAAACATCCGCTACCTTCATCCCCAAGGAAGTAACCAAGAGAATCGATGTTCAGGGTGATGTCTTTACCATCATATAAACAAGAGTTGGTACCTGTTCCGAGGATGGCCGCAAAACCTGCTTCATCGCCAAGCAAAGCTCTGCAGGAAGCCAGTAAATCATGACCTATATTGATTTCCGCATTCGGGAAAATCTGTTGCATGGCATCTGCTACAATTTTGCGCTTGGCATCAGTGGAGCAACCCGCACCGTAATAGTTGACCTGGGTTAGTTTCTCTGTTTCTAAATGATCCGGAAGAGATTTTCTTAACGAACCAACAATATATTCTGTATCTGAGAAGTATGGGTTATATCCTTCTGTATTAAAATGAATTTTCCTACCTGCTTCATTAATTAAACACCAATTGGTTTTGGTTGAACCACCATCTGCAATAACTATCATCTTAATTTGTTTTTTTCGGGATAAAAGTAAATAATCCTAACACTTTTGTATGGTTTTTTTTCATAAATGTAATTCTTTAGTTTAAGTTTTTAAATAATTATCCGTCTTTAAATGGTCAAAAACGGCGTTTTTTGTAATTTTATTTATTGATTTAAGGTTACCATATTGTTAAAAAAACACTAAGCTAAAATACGCTTGTTATTTTGAAATCCAAATTTAAAATCAAGCATTTACAAGAAAGGGTTTTTAAATTGGGCTAAACTTAGATTTTAGCATAGAAAAAAACCTTAATTGGGCATTTATTAAACGATTTAGTACCCATTTATAGCCAATTTGTCTCCAAAGGCATAAATTTTAAAAAAGCGGGCAGGAAACTTAACAATAGTTTTACACAAAGGTTTCGTTTGTAAATAGGAGATAGATCGCCGGATTTTTTTAATATTTGTATTCATTCGTAAATAACTATGGCAATAAAAATTGATTTTAGAAGCGATACCGTAACCAGACCAACGGAAGGTATGCTCGCTGCAATGATGAGCGCAAAGGTGGGCGATGATGTGTTTGGAGAAGATGAAACCGTTCACCAACTGGAAACCAGGCTTGCAACGATGTTCAACATGGAAGCCGGATTGTTTTGCCCATCCGGAACGATGACCAACCAGATTGCCATCAAATGTTTTACCCAGCCCATGGACGAAGTGATTTGCGATCAGACTGCACATGTTTACAGGTATGAAGGAGGAGGAATAGCTTATCATTCCATGGCCTCTGTCCGTCTGTTAAACGGAGATCGCGGGATACTGACCCCCGAATTGATTGAGCCGGAAATTAACGAAGAAAACATCCATCATCCAAGTTCAAGTCTGGTGGTACTGGAGAATACCGTAAATAAAGGTGGTGGCGCCTGTTATCACCTGGCGCAGATTGAACCCATCCATACTTTATGTAATATCAAAGGGTTGAAGCTTCATCTGGATGGTGCCCGGATTTTTAATGCATTGGTGGCTACCGGTGATCATGCTAAAAATTATGGACAATACTTCGATGGAATCTCCATTTGTCTGTCAAAAGGACTGGGTGCTCCGGTAGGTTCTGTACTCCTTGCCTCCAAAGAAACCATTAGGAAAGCAAACAAAATCAGGAAAGCATTTGGCGGGGGGATGCGTCAGTCGGGTTTTCTGGCGGCGGCAGGAATTTACGCACTTGATCACCATATAGAACGTATGGCGACCGACCATCAACATGCCAAGGCCCTTGCAGCGGCATTAAGACCCCTGGATTACGTAGCTTCGGTGATGCCGGTGGAAACCAATATCGTCATTTTTGAAGTTGCCCGCGGATTTAAAGCAGAAAACATCATTCATCTTCTGGCTGAAAAAGGAATTGCCTGCAATATGATGGGTACTAATATCAGATTGGTGACACATCTTGACATTTCTTCGGAAATGATAGACATGGCGATAGAAAACATAATACATTTGCACCCAACGGGTCATAAATAACCTATTAAATGAAGAAAATCCTTATAGCCAACAGAGGCGAGATTGCATTGCGTATCATGCGCTCTGCACGTGAGATGGGCATAAAAACCGTAGCCGTATATTCTGAAGCAGACCGGGAAGCACTTCATGTGCGTTACGCGGATGAGGCAGTTTGTATTGGTCCTGCAGCTTCTAACCAAAGCTACCTGTTAGGCGAAAAAATCATTGAAGCCTGTAAAATTACGGGCGCCGAAGCCATCCATCCCGGATATGGTTTTTTGTCGGAGAATGCCGCTTTTGCCAGACTGGTCAAAGCCTCAGGGCTCACCCTGATCGGGCCCACTCCTGAAGCCATGGAAATCATGGGCAATAAATTGTCTGCAAAAGCAGCAGCCCTGAAATACCAGATCCCAATGGTTCCGGGAACGGAGGAAGCCATCACAGATATCGATGAAGCGAAATCCAGAGCGGTAGAAGTAGGATTTCCAATCCTGATTAAGGCAGCAGCCGGAGGAGGAGGAAAAGGAATGAGGGTGGTAGAGAATGTCGGTGATTTTGAAGAACAAATGCAATTGGCGGTAAGTGAAGCGACTTCCGCTTTTGGTGATGGTTCGGTTTTCATTGAACGTTACGTCTCTTCCCCGAGACATATAGAAATACAAATTCTGGGAGATACCCATGGCAATATTGTCCACCTTTTTGAAAGGGACTGCTCTGTTCAACGCAGGCACCAGAAGGTGGTTGAAGAAGCACCTTCCAGTGTATTGACCCCGGAAATCAGGGAGAAAATGGGTAAATGTGCAGTGGATGTGGCCCGCTCTGTAAATTATGTGGGTGCAGGAACTGTAGAGTTTATCCTGGATGAAAACCTGGACTTCTTCTTTCTGGAGATGAATACCCGGCTGCAGGTAGAACATCCGGTAACGGAGATGATCACCGGACTGGACCTGGTAAAGGAGCAAATAAAAATTGCAAGGGGCGAAAAGCTTTCTTATCGCCAGGAAGACCTTCAGATTAACGGACATGCCATGGAATTGAGGATCTACGCAGAAGATCCTGAAAATAACTTCCTTCCGGATATCGGTGTTCTGGAAACTTATCAAACACCTAAAGGTAATGGGGTTAGGGTAGACGATGGCTTTGAGCAAGGGATGGAAATCCCGATTTATTATGATCCGATGATCGCGAAATTGATCACCTATGGGAAAACAAGGGAAGAAGCGATGGACCGGATGATCCGCGCGATAGATGAATATCACATTACGGGGATAAAGACCACCCTGGCATTTGGTAAATTTGTCATGCAGCACGAAGCCTTCAGATCGGGTAATTTCAATACCCATTTTGTAAGTAAATATTTTAGTCCTGACCGCTTAAAGGAAGAAGATGCTGATGAGGCACTCATTGCTGCACTGGTTGGTGCGATGTCTTACAGGAAAGCAAGTACACCGGCACTTGCCCAGGTTCAAACGGAACAAGGGAGCAACTGGAAAAGAAACAGAACAAATTATAATTAAATACGCAGATGTTTACAGGAATAATTGAAACATTAGGAGAAATAGAAAGTATCAGGGAAGAAGGAACAAATCTTCACTTTGTGGTTCAGTCTGAATTGAGCAATGAACTGAAGATCGATCAGAGTGTGTCCCATAACGGGGTTTGCTTAACCGTCGTTGCCCTGACTGAAAATACCCATACGGTAACTGCCATTCAGGAAACCCTGGAAAAGGCCAACCTCGGCGATTTAAAAGTAGGGAGCAAGGTGAATCTGGAGCGCTGCATGCAAATGAATGGCCGCTTAGACGGACATATTGTACAGGGCCATGTGGATCAGACTGCTGTTTGTGTGAAAAGGGAAGAGCTGGATGGGAGCTGGGAGTACCGCTTTAAATACGATTCCAAAAATGGAAACGTGACGGTAGAGAAAGGCTCTGTTTGTGTAAACGGAATCAGTTTAACCGTTGTTGGTTCAGCGGATGACGAATTTTCAGTATTCATCATCCCATATACCTTTGACCATACCAACCTGCATGAAGTAAATCCAGGTGATACTGTAAACATTGAATTTGATATTATTGGTAAATACGTAGCCCGTCTGGTTGGCCGTTCGTAATTACCTTTTCAGTTCGTCGACTTTATTCTTTATAAATGCGATCAGCTTGGGTTGTTCCTTAGGATCAATGGTTTTTAAATATTGATTGTAATAGCTGATCGCATTTTTCTTGTCATTGAACTTGGTTTCATAGACCAGGGCGATGTTATAATATAAACTCCCGTTGTTGTCAAATAAAAGGCCTCTTTTGTAGGAGGCATTGGCCTGTTCATTTTTGTCAATGTTCTCGAAAGAATCTCCTAAAAGGCCATAGTAGCTGGCTATTCCCGGGGAGATGGCTTCTTTGATGGCTTTTTCCAGATAAGGAACTGCATTTTTATAATCTTTAAGGCCACGGTAACTCAAGGCAATGTTGTACGATAGTGTTTCGTTGTCCAGAGCTGCATTTTTAACTTTCAGGAAGTAGTCTAAGGCTTTCTGGTATTCCAGTAGCTTAAAATGACTCTTGCCCATGTTGTTGAGTACAAAGGTAGAGCTGTCACCATAGCTGAGTAGTTTTTCTCCGGTTTCAATGGCCTGCTTATATTTTTTTGCACCAATGCTGACCGGCATTTTCATTTTGAGCAATTGAAAGTTCGTGCTGTCGGCTTTTAAGGCAGGTTCAAGGACAGCCTCTGCTTTATGAAATATGTTGGCTTTAAAATAGAACTCACTGAGGTCAAAGGCAACATCCGCGTCTGTTGGGTTGAGTTGATTTGCTTTTTTAAGATCGCGGATCATGGGCATGATTTCTCCCTGTTCTTTCTCAATTCTGGCCAATTGCTTGTACACATTAAAATTATTGCTATCCAGTTTAATGATCTCCTGGTAATATGCTTTTGCTTTCCCGTTGTTTCCCCTTCTGATATTGATACTGGCCAGCTGGAACAATCCCGGGATATCACCCGGTTTTTCGGCGTACAGCTTCAAATAGTTCTTTTCCGCTTCCACCAGTTTTCCAGCCATCAGGTAAGTGTAAGCGAGCTGAGCAATCTCTTTTGGATCTTTGGTATCTTCCTTATAGCTGCTTTGCAGGTACTGAGCAGCCTCCGCATACCGCTGTGTTTGAAAATAATCGAGTAATTTTTCTTTGTCTATTGCTGTAACAGATTGTGCCTGTGTGAATTGAGTGCTTGCAAAAATTAAAAGAAGGGGAAGAAGCTTTTTCATTGGAATATATTGTTTTATGGTATTTATGAGCCCGAAAGCTCCATATTTAACAGAGTTGAAGCGATAATCAGCGAAAACTAAGTTATTAGTTTTGCTTTAATTATCCAAATCTCAAAGACATAATCTGCTTTTTATTTAGAAAAAGAAAACATAATGGCAAGTTAATTGGTTGATTAGGATATAAATAGAATGTTAATATTAATGTAAGCGCATATGGATACTTTAAAAAAGTTTGAATTAATGGAGAAGATTGTCCGGGAGCTGGAAGATTTACAACACTCTCAGCAAGCGATCATTCAGAAGATAGGAAAGATCGAAGTAGACAATATTGAATTGGGCGATAAAAGACTGGATAAAGATTTACCGGATATGCACCAAAGGGTTTCAGATAACCTGGAGACCATTGTGGGAATCCTTCAATATTTTGCAGATAAAACTCAGAACTTCGGAGATAAAAACAATGTCGATGCTTTAAAAGAAAGACAGGCAATTAATGATGCTACCGGTAATTAACCGGAGTTAATCGTAGAAAACCAATGAAATACAGCACCCCTTGATTTAGCTAAATCAAGGGGCTTTTTTTGAGAATATGTCATGAAAAAGGAGGAACTCAGGCTTCAATAGGAATAAACAGGTTAAACTTCGTACCCTTTCCAAACTCGCTCTCTACGGTAATCCGCCCATCATTCCTTTCCATGAACTCCTTGCATACCATCAGCCCAAGACCTGTTCCTTTTTCGTTCATTGTGCCTCTGGTTGAGATATTCTCCCCTCCAAATAGCCTGTTCAGGGCTTCTTCCTTAATTCCTGTTCCATTATCAGCGATGGAAAGTAACATTTGTCCGTCTTTATAAACAGAACTGATGTCGATTTCACAATCCTCGTAACAAAATTTGATGGCATTGCTCAACAGGTTTCTTACTACAATCTGGATCATGAGCATATCTGCATAAACAATATTTCCTGGAAATACGTCCTGAATGATCCGTACATTTTTTGATGCAGCAGAAGGTAAATGGTAATTTACTTCGTTGATGATCATGTTTTTCAGGTCAAAGTATTCTTTGTTGATGCCATAACCTTTCAACTGGCTTCTCGACCAGTGGAGGATGTTTTCTAATAAATCTGTCGTATATAAGATGTCTTTATTCAATATCGGCGACAAAGCCTTGAACTCTTCTACTGTAATCAGGTCATTAGAGATCATTTTAAGTACCTCAGAGAGGTTCACCAGAGGGCCGCGAAGATCATGGGCAATAATGGAAAAGATCCTGTCTTTTAACTGGTTTAATTTTTTAAGTTCTTCTGTTTGCTGCTGCGATTTGAGTGCTTCCAGTCTGAACTGGGTAAGGTCCTGTAATTTAATGATGGTCGCATCACTATTCAACCTGTTTTCATCCAGGTATAGGATGTCGGCCTCTAAATCAAAAGATACATTATGACTTTCCAGGTGCAGTTCTATTTTTCCGGATTGGTGTGTTTTTAGAAACTCAAAAAAAGCATTCTGTCCGGGGAATAAAGTTTCAATCTGGGTCCCAATGATCTTTTTACTATTGGGATCATCCAGGTATTTTCTGAAGGCACTGTTATAATCAATCACCCGGTTATCTTTATCGATCACAAGGAAACCGTCCTGGATTAAATCAAGTACTTTTTCTCTGGCAATCGGCAATACATCAAAAAGTTTAAACCTGTAAATGGCAATGGCAATAAAAAAGATTGTTGCAGCAAAGGAAAAGGGTGTAAGGTCTACATTTCCAACCGGACGGAAGCCCAGGATATAGGTAATATTGGTAAGCCAGGGGATAATCGCGGCAATGACTACACTATAGTTCTGACTTTTATAGATCGGATCAGCCTTACGGAAGGTGGCGATTAATAGATAGCTGCCAAATCCCAGTAAAATGTAGAAATACAGCGTGAAAAAATAATAGGAAGGACCAGGAACTATGTGCACCGTTGGAAATGATCCATTGGTGTCCATGTAGTATTGCGCATAATGCAGGTGATGGTAGTCGTTCGTCCAGACCAATAGCGTAATTCCCACCGTAACAACCGTTAAAATGGAAATATATAGCGGATGCCTGTACCATTTTTCCTTGCCTGCAATTTCTAAACAAAATAATACCCAGCAAAGTGGAAGTGTCGTAATCCCTATATATTCTATGTTGATGAAAAACTTGGCCTGATCCAGACTGGAACTGGCCAGCTCAAAGCCATACGCCAAAGACCAGATCGCATTGGACAACATCATTAAGCTGAACACCCGCACTGCTCCATGCTTCTTTCGGTAGGCAAACCATGCAAAAGAAAGCATAATAATGCCCGAAAATATTAGGAATATAGAGTAGGCATTAAATGTAAAATCCATTTAAAAAAGTAGATGAGAATACAATCATTAGAAAGCCTCAAATATACCCCCAACTTGATGATTGTTAATATAAAACTACGTAATTTAGTTATGAATTAAAAATATTCTTAGTTTTACATAACAGTATAATATCAACTTATCAATACATTATGAAAAAAATAATCTTATCTGCCTTATTCATTTGTTCAAGCATGATGGCTTTTAGTCAGGTGTTGCCTAGCTTCCAATTCGGACTAAAAGGTGGTGCCAACCTTACAAAATTTAGCACCAAAGGTACTTTTAACAGCGAAAATAGAGCAGGATATTATGGTGGTGTCTGGGCGCGTATCGGTGCTGCCGGAATTCACCTGCAACCGGAGCTTTACATCTCAGGAAAAAATACAACTTTAAAAGATGATGCCGGTGTAGAAAATAAAGTGAACTTTACCAGTTTGGATATTCCGATTCTGGTAGGTACTAAAATTGGTGCTGCCGGTGTTGGTATTCGCTTAAATACGGGTCCTGTAGTTTCTTTTATCCTGAATAAAGACCAGTCTATCGGTGATGCAACAAGCTCAGCACTTAAAGGAAACTTTAAAGATCAGAATTTTGCATGGCAGTTTGGAGCTGGATTAGACATCAGCAAATTAGGCATCGACTTAAGATACGAACAAGGTCTTTCTAAAATTGGAAAGGACGATTATAATGCTAAAAAATTAGGCTTGTTTACTTTGGGATTAGCCTACAGGTTATTCTAAAAACAAAAGTTTTCAACAATTTGTTGAAAAGGGGTGAGCATTAGGTGTTTACCCCTTTTTTTGGCTTTAAAATTGACAGTATCATTCTCCCTAACTTAAATAATACGACTATGAATATCAAAGAGTTATTATTAAACGGAAAGAGCTTCTCTGAGCTCTTGAAACAGTTCTCAATTGAGGCCGCTGATGTTAGAATTCAGGACGAAGATGTCATCCTGTCTGACCAGAAAATGAAACACCAGGATGTCGTGAAAGAGAGCATCTGTATTGAAGGGAAAAATAAAGAGGGAATAGTGAACTTCTTCGGAACCCTTCATTATAACTTATTGAGTAAGCTGGCTGTATTTGAAATGCAGGGATTTGAGAAGATTACCGCTCCTCAGGTTTGTTAGGAATCCTTGATTACCTCTTTAATTTCATAATTAAATGTGCCTTTGATTGGGCGTATGGGAGTCTTTTTGTCGTCACTCAGCACTTTCACATAGCAGGCGCCAAAATAGAAAATGAAAGAAGAATAAAATACAAACAGCATAATCAGGACAATAGAGCCTGAAGTCCCATAAATATTGCCTATCCCGCTCAGGGGTAACATAATCTTTAAAATATACTTTCCTGCAGTAAATAAGATCCCGGTCAGGATGCCACCGTGGATGGCTGATTTCCAGGTTGGGCGGCCATTGGTCAGAAAGCGGAACAGAACAGAGAACCAGACCGTCACGATCACAACAAACAGCGCCTGATTTAAAATAGATAGAAAGAATTTTCCGAAAGTAGGGGCTGCATTATTGATATAAACTCCAATGATGGCCTGAACGCTATCGGTCAGCAGTCCAACGAAAAACAAGAGACCTGCCAGTAGAATGATCACGAAAGAACGGGCACGGAGTTTCATGTTAAAATAGAAACCTGGTTTTCCTTTGACTCCGATAGACCAGATCTGGTCCATGGAATTCTTGATCACCGCAAAGAGGGTGGTGGCCACAAAGATGAAAAAGATAAAACTCAGTATGGTTGCGTACCACTCATGCTTTATTCCCCTTATATTTCTCAGGGTTTGCCGGATCTGCAGGGTACTGCTGTCGTCCAGCACACTGCCTAAGCGCTCAAACAGGTGGTTTACCAGGGTTTTCCGATCCATAAAGAAACCAAACAGGCGGATCAGGATAATGAGGATAGGAGGGATGGCGAAATTGGCAAAAAAAGCAGTTGCCCCTGCAAGACGTAAAGGATCGTTCTTTTTGAACAATTTAAACGCCGTACTGAAGCGTGTACAAAATAAAGAGATTCTGCTGATGCTGTTAATTTCCATTCCCCCGGATTGCCTGAGGCCCGAAAATAGCTAAATTTTTTAAATCGGAGGGGGATGTCACGTAAAAAAGCCAGTACTGTTTCCAGACTGGCTTCGTTTTATGAATAATAATGGTCAGTTTTTTATAAGTTTCCTCTCAGTTCCTGCTCACGCTCCAATGATTCGAATAAGGCTTTGAAATTACCTGCTCCAAATGATTGTGCTCCTTTTCTCTGGATGATCTCAAAGAATAACGTCGGACGGTCCTCTACCGGTTTGGTGAAGATCTGTAACAGATAACCTTCTTCATCACAATCCACCAGGATGCCCAGCTCTTTTAATTGCGCAATCTCCTCATCAATTTCGCCTACTCGCGTTGGCATCATATTGTAATAGGCTTCAGGGGGTGCACTTAAAAACTCAACCCCTCGAGATTTTAAGTCCTTTACAGTAGCCAAAATATCTTTTGTTGCCACTGCAATGTGTTGCACCCCTTCGCCTTCATAAAACTCTAAATATTCTTCGATCTGCGATTTTTTCTTTCCTTCGGCAGGTTCGTTGATCGGGAATTTTGAAAAACCATTCCCATTGCTCATTACCTTGCTCATCAGGGCCGAATATTCGGTATTGATCTGCTTGTCATCAAAAGAAAGAATGTTCACAAAGCCCATCACTTCCTCATACCATTTCACGGTATCGTTCATCCTGTTCCAGCCCACATTTCCCACACAATGGTCAATGTATAAAAGACCTGTTTCTGTTGGGTTGTAATCGCTTTTCATCTCCGTAAAGCCGGGCATGAAAGTACCGGTGTAGTTTTTACGCTCAATAAACATGTGGATGGTCTCGCCATAAGTATAAATACCGGACATCTTCACTTCTCCATGTTCATCAGTTTTGGTAACCGGCTCCATATAAGGTTTTGCACCACGTTTAGTGGTTTCGTCAAATGCGCTGTAGGCATCGTCCACCCAAAGGGCAAGAACTTTTACCCCATCACCATGTTTTTTCACATGTTCTGCAATCGGGCTGTCAGATTTCATGGCAGTAGTCAGTACCAGTCTGATTTTTCCTTGTTGTAAAACATAAGAAGCGCGGTCGCGAACTCCTGTTTCTGGTCCTGCATAAGCTACGGACTGAAAACCAAATGCTGTTTTATAATAATGTGCAGCCTGTTTTGCATTTCCTACATAGAATTCTATGTAATCCGTTCCGTTAATCGGAAGGAAATCAGGTGCTTTAGCAATCTTTTCTGCAAATGTTTGTGTACTCATGATTAAATGTTTTTTATTACGCTTTTATCTGGTTATTCTACGTTTTTATCTGACTATTCTACGTTGTGCTGCCAGCTTTTGTGGTAGCTTTCATCTTCAATGTTAATGGCATCTTCGGTCAGCATTAACGGACGGAAAGGGTCGATCATTACGGCCAGCTCCTGTGTGCTTTCCTTACCGATTGATTTTTCTACTGTTCCAGGGTGCGGTCCATGAGGAATACCACCCGGATGTAAGGTGATTTGTCCTTTTACCACACTTTTTCTGCTCATAAAATCACCATCTACATAATACAATACCTCGTCACTGTCCACATTGCTATGGTTGTAAGGTGCCGGAATGGAAAGTGGGTGATAATCGTATTTACGTGGAACGAAGGAACAGATCACGAAGTTATGCCCTTCAAAGGTCTGGTGTACGGGAGGTGGCTGATGCAGGCGGCCTGTAATCGGTTCAAAATCATGGATAGAAAAAGCCCATGGGTAATGGAATCCGTCCCAGCCTACAAAATCAAAAGGATGAGTGCCATAAATATAAGGATACATCAACCCTTGTTTTTTGATCAGGACCTTGAAATCACCTGTTTCATCAATTGTTTCCAGGTCTGTCGGACGTTTAATGTCACGCTCACAATAAGGAGAATGCTCCATTAACTGCCCGTATTCATTCCTGTAACGCTTTGGCGTGCGGATCGGACTGAAACTTTCTGTAATAAAAAGCCTGTTTTTCTCATCATCGAACTCCATCTGGTAAATCGTTCCCCTTGGAATCACCAGGTAATCGCCATAAGCAAAACGGATTTTACCAAAGCCTGTTTTTAGTGTTCCTGTGCCTTCATGAATAAAGATCACCTCGTCTGCCTGACTATTTTTATAGAAATAATCGGTCATGGATTTTCTTGGTGCGGCCAGGGAAATGTGAAGGTCACTGTTCACCAGTACCGGTTTCCTGCTTTCCAGGTAATCGTCTTCCGGTTTCACATTGAACCCGATTAAACTGGTATGGCGCAGGTGTTTTTCACGGGCGATTTTTGGCTCTACAGAGTAAGGTTCCCCAAGGGATTTTACGATGGTTGGCGGGTGACAATGGTAAACCAATGAATATAAGCTTGAAAACCCTTCAGTAGAAACTAGTTCTTCTGCGTATAAATTGCCATCTGGTTTTCTAAAAACGGTATGGCGTTTCGCAGGAATGGTTCCTAAGGTATGATAAATAGGCATAGCAGTAGGTTATTTTGGTTAGAATGATATATATTAATAACGATAAAACGCGGAAAACGTTTTATAAAAGTAGCGGGAAAAGCTAAATGGAGTATTGAGCAAAAATGATCTTCGAAAGCATCGCATACCGGAAGTCGGCCAATGCTTGTCTGGCTACCTGATTCTGATATGTGAGGTGTTGTATCATTTTGTTTGCGTCAGCTAAATTAATGAAATAATCTAGTAATGAACAAACAATAAAAGAGATTTAATGGAGAAAATTTTTTTATACCCATCGTTGCTGTATTTTTATATAGCTTTGAACAACTACATAAAAAACTGAGCATATGAAGCTGGTATCCTATAAAACAGAAGACAGAGAACACCTGGGTGTTTTTGTAAACGGACATATTTATAATCTGAACTCGTGCGACAAGCAATTGCCGGATGAGATGAATGCTTTCTTAGCGGGCGGAGAGGAACTGATGGATCGTGCAAAAAAGATTGATGCACAAATTAAGTCGGGTGCGATTGAACCTAAAGAGGAAGCTTTCTACGAACTCCTTGCTCCGGTGCCACATCCAACCTCCTGCAGAGACGGATACGCCTTCCGTCAGCATGTAGCTGCAGCAAGAAGAAACCGTAAGGTAGATATGATCGCTGAGTTCGATCAGTATCCCATCTTCTATTTTACCAACCATAATGCCATTCAGGGCCCGGGAGAGATCGAATGTATGCCCGATCATTTCCAAAAGCTTGATTTTGAACTGGAAGTAGCCATTGTGATCGGTAAAAAAGGAAGAAATATTACTGCTGCGGAAGCAGACGGTTATATCGCTGGTTATATGGTGATGAACGACATGAGTGCAAGAACCCTGCAAATGGAGGAAATGCTGTTGAACTTAGGCCCGGCAAAAGGAAAGGACTTCTCTACCGTAATCGGCCCATGGCTGGTTACTCCCGATGAGCTTGAACAATATAAAGTATCGGCTAAACCCGGCCATACCGGAAATGCATACGACCTTAAAATGACCTGTACTGTAAATGGCGTGGAAGTATCGGCCGGAAATATGGCAGATATGGACTGGACCTTTGCAGAGATTGTAGAGCGTTGCGCTTATGGTGTCGACATTCTGCCTGGTGATGTGATTGGCTCAGGTACGGTAGGCACAGGATGCTTCCTGGAACTAAACGGAACCGGTCTATTGAACAATCCTGATTTTAAACCACAGTGGTTGCAGGATGGCGATGTGGTCGAGATGGAAGTGACCGGCCTCGGACATTTAAGTAATATCATTAAAAAAGTGGATACAGATTTCTCTATCCTTGCTTTAAAGAAAAAATAAAACCATCCCCGTAAGGAGTACCGCTCTTTACGGGGTAAATTATCGGGTTAAAAAATTACAATTAGCCCCAAACTTCGGGCTAAAACAAAAGACTATGCTGACGATTGACGTAACCACACAAACTCCTGCCCAGTTGCAGAACTACTTGCAATATGCAATTGCACCAAGGCCCATCTGCTTTGCGACCACAATTGATAAGGATGGAAACATCAATTTAAGCCCATTTAGCTTTTTCAATATGTTCAGTACCAATCCTCCGCTGTGTATCTTTTCACCTGCAAGGAGGGTGCGCGACAATACCACTAAACATACGCTGGAAAATGTGCTGGAAGTAAAGGAATGTGTGATCAATATTGTCAACTATCCGATGGTTCAGCAAATGAGCCTGGCCAGTACAGAATATGCAAAGGGAGTGAATGAATTTGAGAAGTCGGGTTTTACCATGCTGCCTTCTCAATTGGTGAAACCACCAAGAGTAGCCGAAGCGCCTGTTCAGATGGAATGTACCATCAGGGAAGTGATCCATCTTGGAGAAAATCCGGGTGCAGGAAACCTGATCCTTGCTGAGGTAAAACTGATCCATATTAAAGAAGAAATCCTGGATGCAGATGGTAAGATCGACCAGGCGAAGATTGATCTTGTGGCGCGTTTGGGTGGAGACTGGTATTGCCGGGTAACCCCCGAAAACCTGTTCAAGGTTGCAAAACCTTTAACGACATTGGGAATAGGAGTGGATGCTTTGCCTTCGGCAGTAAGAAATTCCTATGTATTGAGTGGAAATGACCTTGGCATGCTTGGAAATGTAGAGCACTTGCCTTCAGCCGAGGAAATCGATGCCATTATGCATCATGCTGCCGTAAAAGAAGTCCTGGATGCCACCATTGGCGATGCAGGCAACCGCGAGCGCGAACTCCATGAGCTGGCCAAACAATGGTTGAAAGAAGGGAATGTGAATGAAGCGCTAAAAGTGGTTTTGCTATAGCGCTAAATCGAGCTATTCTAAAATACTAACCAGTTTCATGAACCGCTTTTTATAAAAGCCATCATTTAAGCTCGTTACGGTCACTCCTTTGGCATGGCCTGAAGAAGAGTGGATGAATTTGATCTCATCTCCCTCAACAGCGTAGACAATACCCACATGACCTACACGACGAACCCTGCTATTGCTACCTGTAAACAGGATCACATCACCCACCTGTGCATCTTCCAGTTTTTTAGCTTCGCCTTTAGCCGCAAACTCCCTGGAAGAACGGGGAACGTTAAAACCGAATTTCTGAAACACATAACTCACAAAACCAGAACAATCAAAACCTCTTTTGGGATTGCTGGAAGCATAACGGTAAGGAATACCGATCATGGTTTTCGCATATTCCATCACCAGGTTCATGGATTTTGGTTTATCAGCAGGTAATGCAGGAGTAGTTTCTATGATTTTGGAAAGCAGTTCCTGATATTGAACGGCTACCGTGTTTTGCGCTTTTGCTGCAAAAACACTAACGGAAAGAAATAGGGATAGAATTATGCTTTTCTTCATATTATAGGGCTAAAGATATTAAAATATCCTTAGCCTGTTTATAATGTTGATAACTTGATGATTAAGGGGTGGTTACGGCTACAGGAAGCACTTTTCCATTAAAAAACTTATGTCCTGTCCTTGCAAAATCCGCTACATATTTCCCCATTTCGAAAGCCATTACCGGCGATTGATAACCAGGAAATGCCAGTTCCAGCATTTCTGTCTGCGCAGAACCCAGGGCCAGGCAATTGATTTTTATGCCGGTTTCAGCCAGCTCAAAAGCCAGACATTCCGTCAAGGTGTGCAACGCACTTTTGCTGGAAGAGTAGGCCGCAAGGCCAGGGAATTTAACACTGCCCTGAAAACCTCCCATACTGCCAATATTCACAATATGGCTCCCTGAACCCATTAAAGGAAGCAGGTTCTGGATCATATTAAAATGTCCAACCACATTGCTTTCAAACATCTGGTATAAATCGGCTGCACCGGTTTCCAGAAAAGGTTTGTTGACCAATGCCCCTGCATTGTTGATCAGGATATCTACCGTACCTAATCTTTCTTTTAAGAAAGGAATCAGTGCGGCATAATCATCATTTACAATGTCAAATTCTACAGGAAGTAATACGCAATCCGGATTGATTCCTTTTGCGATTTCCAGTAATTTACGCAGTTTGTCCGCAGAGCGGGCAATACATACGATTTTGTTGTCTTTATTCAGTGCAAATTCCAGGGCGGCTTCAAAGCCTATTCCACTGCTTGCACCTGTCAGTACTATATTCATCTAATCTTCTTCAGTAATCAATTGGCTCACCGGGTTTTCAATCACATGTAAACCATCTGTGATTAATTTACGGTGATCTGCTTCATTGGCAGCCTTTAGTTCCAGGTATACCCGAAGTTCTTTTTCAAGTTCAGTATCCAGTTTTTTATGGTAAATGATTTCCAGGATCTCTAAAGCAGCAAGCCAGTCGTAACGGTGTTCTGTCTTTAGTTCTTCAAATAAGGCAATACACTGTTCGTAATCTCTTTTTTCCTGTCTGATCGTACGGATCGCTTTATAAATGGCATGGAGCTTTTGAGTTTTCTCATCATAACAAACTTTATGCGTCTGTTTATCACTAATGTGAGTGACTTCTTCGTAAGCATCTTTATCTGCTGCACCATTAAATACAGAAACTACTTTTTCTCCTATGGCCATGTCATAAGTGCCCCATTCCGGTTGGAAAAGCACATTGCCATTACTTTCTTTAACCGTACAACCTTCAAAAGCGATCAGTATGGTTTTACCACCATGCTGGAGAATTTCCTTTACCGTTCCTGTCAGGTGAATCCCGCTGTCAAAAGTCAGGTCTGCAGCTTTCCCTGTGGCAATGCCCAGGTCCTGAAGTTCAGCAAGACTCTGGTTTTCCAGTACGATGCCATTTAAGCGGCCAACGGGAGAGGAGAAGCCATCTTTATGGTAAAGTTTACCATGTCCTTCCAGTTGTTTGCCCTCTACTGCCAGGGCTGATGGTCCTGTGGTTTTGATAAAAGTAAGCTCATCATCCCCATTCATGCCCATATCGCTGAAAACACCGGTCACCTGTAAGCCGGAACTGTATACCGCTGTTGCCGGATTTTTACATTCAATGGCTTTTGCCAGGCTTTCTGCACCACCGCGTCTGAAGGCCATGGTATCTGCAAAAGATTCTAAAACGTCAATCAGGTTTTGAAAGGTCTCTGTCACAAATAGTTGTGGTTGCGGTTTGGTGATGTCGTACTGTGCATTGATCGCATCTATGGTATACCATTTTTTTACCACATCATCTTTCATGCAGCTGGAACTTTCTCCGATAGAAGAAAGCAGGCCTGCGCCATAAATTTTAGGTTCTTCCAGTGTACCGATCAGGCCGTATTCTACGGTCCACCAATGCAGACGGCCCAATAATGCCATTTCAGAAGGTTCGCCCATATTCTCGGCTACGATCTGTAAGTGCTTTTCTGCTTTTGCAATTTCCTGTTCAGGTGCATCCGCAGATTCTTTCAGGATAGAAAGGTTGCGGATGGCCTCGTAAAGCTCAAAATCTTTTGAAGAGAACATCGCTTTAGCACCTATAGAGCCAAAATAGCTCAGGTAACTGTTGTAGTCTTCATCCGCAATAATCGGTGCGTGTCCTGCCGACTCATGGATGATATCCGGAGCCGGTGTATATTCAATATGGTTGATCTGACGGATATCTGCCGCAATCACCAATACTTTGTAAGCCTGGTATTCCATGAATGCTGCAGGAGGGATAAATCCGTCTACGGTAACCGCACCCCAGCCTATTTTGCCGAGGTTATCATTCATGGTTTGTAAATTTGGGATATACTCTATACTCAGACCTGCACGTTGCAAGCCTTTGATATAAGGATAATACGCTACATGTTTCAGGTAGCTGTAGTTCTGGCGCATTACATAGCGCCAAACAGCCTGATCGATTGGCGTATATTTTTCGTAATGCTGCTCTACAATAAATTGCCTTAAATGCTTTGGAAGCTTAGCTACTTGTGGATTGTTAAAGTCATTAAAATCACTCATTACGTGTGTTGTTTAGTATCGAGCCTAATATAAGAAAATCTATCCCTTCCCCTAAAAAAACAGAGGTAGATTTGATAAAAATAACGGTAAACAGACAAGTTGTATTATTTTCTGACTTTAAATGTAAAGTACTTCTGGGAAAAATAACTGAACACGGTGAGCACCGTTGTGATGATGATTTTTGAAATTGTCGGATAAAAACCAAAGGCTTCGACCAGGACTTTCAGCATGGCAAGATTCAGCAGGATATTGGTGGTAAAGACAGAAGCATAACGGAACAACTGGATTCTCCCTTTCAGATTGGATTTTGTGAATATCAGGTATTTATTGAGGATAAAACCAATACAAAAGGTAATTAGAGATTCAATAGCCAATGCAGCAACGGGAGCCGTAATTAGCCGGGGCAGGTAAGGCAGGGATAATTGGACATCCTTCTGTTGTAATATCCAGTTATAGGCGATATAGTACACCACAATTCCGGAAGCTGCAGTTGTCCCCCCTGATACCAGATACCGGAACGTATGCAAGGATAACCAGCGGGAAAAAGGAGGATAAAAGAAATCTATTAATCTTAATAATGCTTTGCGCATGCCTATTTGTAGGTTAATTTATTCTCTATCATCCTGTTGTTGTATTGCTGCTTGAAGGCTTTTAAGTTCTTTTCGAGTTTTTCTGCAATCAAGGGTTCTGTCTTTAGAATATTGTGTTGAACCAGGCGGTCTGTTTTTAAATTATACAAGGCCAGGTTTTCCTTTCCGTCATTGACCAGGTAATAGTCGCCCATATAAAAATTGAAAGTACCGTCATTATTGTTCACCACAAAGTTATCCGTTTTTTTATCAAATGCATCAAAACCGAAAGAGAAATACGGTTTATCATAATGCAGGTAGTTCAATACGGTAGGCATGATGTCCAGCTGCTGAACGAGTCGGTCTGCTTTTCCTTTTAGCTCTCCTCCCGGACGGTAGAACAGGATTGGTATAGAGAAATATCCCGGAGTATTCTGGTATTCAGGCAAGTAAGATACTGTCGCATGGTCTGCACAGAGCACAAACAGCGTGTTTTTATACCATGGCATTTTTGCGGCTTTGTTGAAGAAATTGCGCAGGGCCATGTCGGTATAACCCAGGGGTTCCTGTACAGGAAGCGGCCCTTTGGGAAATTTGCCCTTATATTCATCCGGAACACGAAAAGGATGATGAGAAGATAAAGAGAAGAAACTGGCAAAGAACGGTTGTTTTAAGGTATTGATCTCATCGGCCATAAACTGCATAAAAGGATCATCCCATATCCCCCAGGTACCGTCAGAGTCTCCCTTTTTCTGGTACTCATTTTCTCCGAAATATTTTTTAATCCCCGCAAGGTGGGTATAGGAAGAGAAACCCATAGAACCATTTGGTGCGCCATGAAAAAATGCAGTCTCATAACCCTTCTCTCCTAAAAGCTGGGCAACACTCGTCGTTTTATTGCTGGAATAAATGGAAAGTACGAATGGCTCATTGATAGAAGGGATTCCGGTAATGACCGAAGGCAGGGCATCAATGGATTTACGTCCATTGGCAAAGGTATGGCTAAAAGTAAAGCTTTCGCTAACCAAAGAATCCAGGAAAGGGGTATAGCCCTTATATGTGCCATTCAATACATCTTTGTTGAGGCTGCCCACATGTTCCTTGCCGAGACTTTCAATAATCAAAAAGACGACATTTAAATTTTTGAAATTACCGGTATCTACCGGCTGATGAATAGGCGTATAAATGGAATTCAACGTTTGTTCATCATAATAATTTAAAGGTTTTAACTTGCTTACCTTAAGGGTTCTGATAATTGCGAAAGGCGTATTGAGCACCAGGGCCATTTGATCCGGAGTATCTACAAATTCACCGGCATTGCTGAGTGTGATTGGCCTTGTGCCAAAGCCCCATCCGCCACGGACACCTGTAAGGCACATTAAAGCAATGGCAACCATCAATACGGTATGTAAAAGATAGACCGGCCATGTAAATTTCACGGTTTTTTTAACCTTCACCAATTGATAGAGCTTGCTAAAACCCCAGATGAATACTGCAAGAAGAACCAGCAGGTACCAGTAATCTCTTAAGAAGTCCCCGAACAACTTCATCTTATTCTGCTCATTACTGAACTGGCCGAATACGGTTGCCGTAGTTCTCTTTAGGGTGAATTTATAATAGACGAAATCAATCAGGTTGGCGATGATACCGATGCTGTTACTGATCAGGAACAGCCACTTGCAGAACTTTTGAAAGCCTTCATTATAGCGAAAAGGGAAGGGGATCACATGCAATAGGATGTAAATGATATTGATGTAAATTAAGGCAGAAGTATCAAACTTTAGTCCACCCCAAAGGATATACAGGTATTTGGGAAGCGTGATGTTTTGAAAAAGACCCTGATTAAAAATATAAAAGCCAATTCTACAAAGGGTATATAGGAACAGCAATATTAAGAAGCGGTAGGCCAGTACCAGATATAGGTTCAGCCCTGTAGTATCTTTTATTTTCAAAGTTTTCATTTTAGCACCGCAAATTTAGGTATTGATAACGATTTATTGATGATTAATTAATATGCGGAATGTATATGAGTTAAAGCGGAGATGCGGGAAGAAAACAAAAGGGCTATTTCCTCTTGAAGAAATAGCCCCCTTTATAATTTTTAAACCGATTGGAATTTACTTAAGAGAAGTAAATGTCTTTGAAGTTCAAGGTTTTTGTCGTGTCAATCCTTCTGTTGAAACGTTCCGGTTTAATCTCAGACAGGGTATCAAAGCCGCAGGCTTCCATTAACTCTATCGTAGCATGAACCGTGTTTTTGTGGAAATTGGCCACCCGGTGTTTTTTATCGGTCACGTCAATTCCTTTAAACAAGCTCTTATCCTGAGTGGCGATACCTACCGGACATTTACCGCTATCGCATTTCAGGGCCTGAATACAACCTAAGGCCATCATCATTCCTCTCGCACTGTAACAGGCATCCGCTCCAAGGGCAACGACCCTCATGATGTCAAATCCGGTGATGATTTTTCCGGAAGCAAGGAGCTTAATGTCATCCCTGAGGCCATATTTCTTAAGTGTAATGTTGACAAAAGCAAGGGCATCCAGTAAAGGCATTCCTACATAATCCGTATATTCAAGAGGTGCTGCTCCTGTTCCACCTTCAGCACCGTCAATGGTAATAAAATCGGGAGAGATCCTGGTCAGCGACATCGCTTCACAGATGTCCACAAATTCCTGTTTGCTTCCGATACATAACTTGAAACCTACTGGTTTACCCCCAGAAAGCTCACGCAGCTGCTGAATAAAGCGCATCAATCCCGTTGCATTAGAGAAGGTACTATGTGCTGGCGGGGATAGAATGGTTGTTCCGGCTACCACATTTCTGATTTCTGCAATTTCAGGAGTGTTTTTCGCGGCAGGTAAAATACCACCATGCCCCGGTTTTGCACCCTGAGATAATTTCAGCTCAATCATTCTTACATATTCTCTTTTGGAGTTTTTCTGGAATAGCGCAGGGTCAAACTTTCCTTCTGCATCTCTGCATCCGAAATATCCTGTACCTACCTGCCAGATCAGATCGCCGCCACCTTTAACGTGATATGGACTGATTCCTCCTTCTCCGGTATTGTGGGCAAACTTATTGAGACTGGCCCCATTGCTTAAAGACTGGATGGCCGTTTTACTTAAAGCACCAAAGCTCATTGCGCCGATGTTCAGGATGCTCAGGTCGTAAGGTTGCAGACAATGCTGTCCGCCAACTTTTACCCTCAGGTCCATATTGGCTAATTTTTTAGGGTAAATGCTATGAGAAACCCATTCGTATCCTTCCTGATATGGATCTACCTGCATCCCGAAGGCTACAGTTTCTCTTTCATTTTTTGCTCTTTGATATACAATAGAGCGCTGGCGACGGTTGAAAGGTTTTCCATCCAATTCCGATTCGAAGAAATACTGACGCATCTCCGGACGGATCGATTCAAAGAAATAACGTAAGCGGCCAATCACCGGATAATTGCGTAATACAGCATGTTTCGACTGAAATCGGTCGTAAGCCAGTGCGGTGACCAGAATAATTGGCAAGGCAACCAATAGGTAGAACGCAGATTTCTGATAAAATGCGTTTACGATTAAAGCAACAATGCCTAGTAAGGCGATCCAAAGAAATACTGTTCCAAGTAAGGAACGAAGTTCTTTTTGTTTCATAAATTGAGAATAAATAAAAGAAAAATGATCAGACTGACAGGAATAATGAATGAATGGTCATCAGCCTTCAGTATGATTTAAATGGTGATTTTGATAAATGAACGGGCCCCTGAATCAAAAATCTTATGGTGAAAGATTCGGGGCGGAGAGAATAAAGTCCCGACAGGTACTCTGAAAAACAAAGCCAAAGGCATAGTTGTCTCTTACATATCTTCGGAAACGCCTGTATACAGTTATGTATTTACCCTCACTTGCTTTCATCGGGCAAAGCTCGGCACCTTTTTCATCAATTCAAAGCAATTCCAGGTTATTTAATTGTAAATAATTATTCGGGCAGGGATACAAAGTCGATTACTGCACAATACCGGTAGCGTTTATGCGGCTGAATGCTCAGGCCTACAGTATTTAGTTTTGAAGAGGTATTGAGGATGAGTTTTCTATGGCCCAGGTTTGCAACCCCCTTGTCGAGCAGTAACATACATACATTTGCGAGGCCGGAAGTAAAGCCGAAAGCCAGGCATTCCCCATTGGATTTATTGGGATATATCTTTCCGATCCGCTGGTTAACCGTACGTCCATCCTTGGAAGTATGTCCTGCAAAATTATTTCTGTTCAGGTCTTTTGCATGTTGTTTTGCCACAATACTTAGCGCTTCATCAGGCCAGAACACAGGTAAATTCTTAACATTTTCCAGGTCCCTGCGTAAACTTTTGTAGTAACTGTCGTTTCTGCTCACTTTTACCTCATCGTAATTTCCATACTGCTGCATCTGGCGGTTATGCAGGTCTACGAATTCCTGAAAATAGGTGTCGAAGAATCTTGCCCCATCCATTCTGGCAAGGTTCAGATAAATGACCATATCCTTTTCTTCAGCAGTGAGGTAATCTGCATCACCCGCTGTGTTTGCCATTCTTAACTCTTCTTTTGTCCAGCTGTCATCAGGATCCCATTGCTGAACAGAACTGGAAGAGAACAGAGGAAGTAAGAGACAAAGGGTAAGTGTGAGTATTTTCATCAGCGCTTTAACGCAAAAAACCGGCCATCTTGTATGGTTTGTATCTTATTATTTAAAGAAGTACAGGATTGCCTGACAAAGAAAAAGGATGTCTTTTGGGGACATCCTTTTCTCTTTTATGCTAAGCTGCGCTTAAAATCTGTAGCTTATTGTTGTCATGAATTGTCTTGGAGGAATAGGGTTGATGCTATAGTTCTCGTGAACATAATAGTTTAAGGTATTTCCGATGTTGGAAACCTTAGCCAGAAGTGATAGTTTTTTGAAACTATATCCCGCTGTGAAATCAAATGTGGTGAAATCTCCGACAGGAATCAGGCGTGAGCCTGTAGGGCTCGTCAGGTCTGCATAGGTATTGTTCCATCCTGCCATACGTTTACCGGTATAAAATGCAGAAGCACCAAGTTTAAGGCCTTTAACTGCTCCTTCATGGAAGGTGTAAAATAAAGTTCCGTTTGCTGTATGTGCAGTATTTCCTACAATACGTTCTCCAACCACATTATTTGGAGGTAGTCCTGGCGTTTTGGTATAGCGCATAAAGTTGTAGCTATAGCCGGCAAGGAAATTTAATCCTGAAACAATGGTTCCTGAAAGGTCGATTTCCAATCCGTCACTGGTGGTCTGTCCGGCAAACTCTTTTGCCGGGGAGGTGGCGCCACCCGGCAGCACTACTGATTGTACGAAATCATGGTTAATGATTTTGTATAAAGAGAGGTTAGCCGTAATTTTTCCATCGAAAAGTTCATTTTTAACACCTACTTCGTACTGATCAATGATCGAAGCTTTCATGTTGGCATTGTTGATGTCTACACCGCTGTTTGGAGAGAAGTTATTGGAATAACTTGCAAAAACAGAGGTGGTTTTTAAAGGCTGATAAACAAGACCTACCCTTGGTGAGAAAGCCTGTTCGTATCTTGCACGAACTGTTGTTGATTTGGCTGTTTCACCGGTAGCTACGGTATGTATTTCCGGAACTCCTGCTGCCTGATAAGAATAACGAAGACCTGCAAGGACTTTAAATTTTTCTGATAAAGTGATTAAATCCTGGAAGTAAAGGCCAACACGATCAGTAGGGGTCTTTGATGAGGAAAGGATTTGGGTAACCGGCATGTCTGTCCTTGGGACAAACTTGTTAGGGTCGAGGGTATTGATTTTATCGTAGGCAGCGGTAGATAAGTCAAAGGTATTCGTTAGGTTCATATACCTGTCTCCGTCAACCCCTACCAATAAAGTATGTTTTACCGAACCGGTATTGAATATCCCGTTTAAGTTGATTTGTCCGGTATAATAGTCTTCCGCTGTTTTCTGGCGACTTAACTTACGTTCCCAATCACCGATATCAGAAGCCTGGATCCGCTCTGAAGAAAAGTAGTTTCTATCGAATGATTGATAAGATCCAATTGCATTTAATTTCCAGTTGGCGTTAAACTGATGGTTTAACTCCGCTGATGCGGTAGCTTGCTTTCCTTTGTTATAGGCCCATGAGGTATTGAAAAAGGCAGAACGTCCAATTGTAGTAGGGATTTTGCCTGCCAGAGACCCGATACCGAAATCAGGGGTCAGGTCGTATTCCAGATAATCACCCTGAACTAAAAGGCTTGTTTTTTCACTGATGTTATACAGTAAAGAAGGGTTGATATAATAACGGTCGGACTTTACGGTATTTCTGAAGCTCTTGGCATTTTCGTAGGTTCCGATCACCCTGAAGGCAACATCTTTACTGATAGGGCCGTAAATATCGGCACTAGGTTTATAAAAGTCGTAGCTGCCTGCACGCATAGAAACTTCAGCACCGTATTCGAATTTGGGTTTCTTGGTAACCATATTGATCACTGCCCCACTGCTCACATTTCCATAAAGTAATGCGGCACTACCTTTTAACACTTCTATGCTTTCGAGCGTACTGGTTTCAGGTAAAGACCCGGAATTTGTCCTGGCTCCGTTTTTAAAATAGTTGTTGGCTCCAAGGCTGTAACCCCTGGCGAAGAAATTTTCTCCGGTAGTTCCCCTTGTTGTTCCAAGGGCAATGCCATTTACATTTTTCAATACATCACTCAACCTGCTCGCCTGCTGATCTGTGATCGTCTGACTGCTGATGATCTGAATGGACTGCGGAAGGTCTTTTGGTGCAATGGCAATTTTACCCATAGCAGCTGGTTTCAGATTCTGACTGTGCGTACCTGCGATGATCACCTCATTCAATTCCGAAGAGTTTTCAGAAAGGATAAAGTCTGCCGTAGAAGTTTGTCCTTCATTGACTGTTACTTTTTGAGATTGTACCTGTAAGCCCACATAGGAAGTTTTTATGGTGTATTCGCCTGTCTTTAGGTTGTGGAAGCTAAAAGTTCCATCTTCTTTTGTCAGCGTTCTTCTGTTATTTTCGACGATCTGAACGTTAACGTATCCCGCTGGTTTGCCATCTTTGGAGCTTACTTTACCAGTAATGCTTCCCCTTGCCGGGGCTGATGCGAGTTGTGCAAAGGTATTTGCAGATAAAATTAAGAGCAGCGTAAAGCTGAGTAGTTTGTAGATGTGTTTCATTGGATTATTTAGACTTAATCTAATAGGCGGCAAATGTACTTTCTCCTTTTGGAAAGAACAAATTTATCTGGATTAATTTTAAATAGGGTGGATCTGAATTCTATAAAACCTGTTTTAACTGGTTCCAAATGGTGTTTGTAAGAAAAATATAGAAAATATTTTTGCCTTGATATAATAATCTGAATAGATGAGCGTCTATATATGTGAGAGCGTTAATTTAAACGGGGAGGCTTCGGACGAGGCTTCCCCGTTTTCCTTTTGTGTCATTTCCTATTCCGGATATACCTGTTCAGTCTTTTTACTGTGTTTATAGATGAGCTGTACTGTCAATAGTGCAACATTATTCTTATTTTGTTTTCTTATAATTAATAGAAATAAGCTTAGAGTTTCATTTTTTTTGATTAATTTGATTGGACTGGTCAAGAATACATGAAATCATCCTCTATGAAGCTTAATCAACCGGTATTTTATATCGCACTCATTTTATTTCTAAGCCCTTTAATGATCCGGGCACAGGGGATCGACATTCCCGTCACTTCCAAAACCAAGCTTAATTTTTCCGGAATGCTCCAAAGTCAGTTTAATTATTCTTTGGACGACGATGTGGATGTAAAAGGGTTACACCATGCGGAAAAGGGAGAGTTTGCACACAATTCTTTTTCTGTCAAACGGGCAAGATTACAACTCAATGCTACCATCAGCGATCGCATCAATGCCGTTATCCTCGTCAACTTTGGTGATTTTACTGGTAATCCTCAGAATAAGGTGCTCGAAAATGCCTTTATTAAATATAGCGTTAACGATTATGTGAACTTTCAATTCGGGCAATTCCGCCCGCAATTCGGACAGGAAGACAATTACCCTGTAGATTTTGTACAGTCCATAGATTATTCAAATCAGTATTACCTGTTTGGTGGTAACAGCTGGCAAAGCTTCCAGATTGGGGCCAGTTTCTCTGGAGAGATCAAAGATATAGCTGTTCCTATTCAATATTCCATAGGGGTGTTTAATGGCAATAACCGGAATACTGTAGATAACGACGATGGGAAAATTTTTCCCGCCAGATTGGTTTTCGGACTGACAAAACAAACGCATTTAGGTTTGAGTGCTGGTGCAGGGAAAAATATGGGTCAGAAAATCTGGGCCTATGGAGTGGATGTAGATTATAAAAAGCAGCTCAACGAAAAATGGGGCATTCAATTTATTTCTGAATATAAACAAGGCATCAACAGTCAGCAGTTCTTTGCGCAAACGGAACCATTGATTCCCATTAGTAAATATGCCATGAGGGGGATCTATGTACTTCCAAATGTGAGTTACAGTTTTAAAAATACACGACTGAAAGACCTGGAATTTGCCTTTCGCTATGAATACCTGGATGCAGATTTTAAACAATCCGGGAACGCCAGACAAAGCTATATTCCTATGCTGAGCGCCGCTTTTGCTGAGGCTTATGCGATTCGGGTGCAGCTAGGCTTACAGATGGACAGGTTTCAGAAAAGCATTCCAAATACCATTGAATACAATACAAACAGAGTGATCTGCCAGGTGCAGGCCAGATTTTAATCTAAAATCCCAATCTTATGCAAGAAATTAACTACAAAATGATGCTGGTTACCCTGGCCTTTGGGGTAATTATCTGGTTTTTGCCGGTACCGGAAGGTGTGAAGCCTGAAGCCTGGCATTTACTGGCCATTTTTCTGGGGACGATCCTGGGGATCATCCTTAAAGCAGCTTCCATGGGGACGATGTCTATGATTGCTATTGCGACGGTAGCCTTGTCCGGGGTCCTCGCACCCGGAGATCCGGGAAAGTCCATCTCCCTTGCTTTAAGTAGTTTTGGAGATAAGGTCATCTGGCTGATCGGAATTTCTTTCTTTATTGCCAGAGGCTTTATAAAAACAGGATTGGGAAGCCGCATTGCCTATCTTTTTATCCGGGTATTTGGCCGTAGTTCTCTTGGGTTGGGCTATGGACTTGGTTTGGCAGATCTGGTACTTGCACCGGCAATTCCAAGCAATACGGCCAGAGGGGGCGGGATTATTTATCCCATCATGAAATCCATGGCCTTAAATTTTGGCTCGGTTCCGGAACAACCGGAAACCCACCGCAAATTAGGAGCTTACCTTACACTCAACAGCTATAACATCAATCTGATCACTTCTGCGATGTTCCTCACCGGGACAGCCAGCAACCCCATGTGTCAGAAATTTGCTGCAGATCTTGGAATCCATATCAGCTGGATGTCCTGGATGTGGGCGGCAATTGTTCCGGGCATCATTTCCCTGATTGCCGTTCCTTATATTTTGTATAAAATCTATCCCCCTGAAATTAAATCTACCAATGGAGCTACAAAAATGGCGACAGAGAAACTCAAAGAAATGGGGGCAGTGACACGTAATGAATGGCTCATGCTTACCGCCTTCTTTGTGCTGTTGTTTTTATGGATTACGGGTGATCTATTTAAAATCGATGCAACCACAACAGCCTTTATCGGCCTGGTGTTTCTGTTAATTTCCAGAGTGCTGACCTGGGAAGATGTGAAAAGTGAGAAAGGGGCATGGGACACGATCGTCTGGTTTTCTGCATTGGTGATGATGGGGAGTGCGCTGAATCAGCTGGGCCTGATTCCATGGTTCAGCAACCTGGTAAAAGCGAAAATAGGAGGGATGAGCTGGACCATGGCCTTCCCGATCATTATTCTTGTTTACTATTACAGTCATTACCTGTTTGCGAGTGCAACGGCGCATGTGGCATCCATGTATGCCGCTTTATTGGGAGTAGGGGTTGCAGTAGGCATTCCACCCATGTTGCTGGCTTTATCTCTTGGCTTTTGCGGGGGCATATTCGGAACATTAACCCATTACGGCCATGGGCCGGCACCAGTATTTTTCGGAAGCACCTTTGTCGACGTAAAAGACTGGTGGTCCCGGGGATTTATATTGAGTATTGTCTTTTTGATCATCTGGATGGGAATTGGTGGTTTATGGTGGAAGGTGATCGGTATATATTAAGGAGGGATTATGGATAAAAAACAGGTGCTTTCCACACTGCTGCGCAAAACGTTGATGGCTTTGACAGGGTTATTTCTCTGTTTCTTTCTGGTGATTCATCTCCTGGGAAATCTGCAGTTGCTCATGCCTCCGGAGCAGGCAAAAGAAAGCTTTAACAGCTATTCTCATTTGCTCTCGGGAAATATCTTCATTAAGATCATTTCTTATGTATTGTACGCTTCAATTCTCATTCATTGCCTGGATGCCTTGCTCATTACCCTTTCTAACCGGAAAACAGCGGGTAAATATGCGGTAGACAAAAGAGGGGCCTCCAGTAAATGGTATTCCCGGAATATGGGAATTCTGGGCACGCTGATCCTGATTTTCCTGGTGTTTCATTTTAAAGATTTCTGGTACCAGTATAAGTTTGGCAGTTTGCCTAAGGATGAATCCGGTCATAAAGATTTATACACCATTGTGATCGCTGCTTATCAGGACTGGTGGTATGTGCTCTTCTATGTGCTTTCTATGTTTGCACTGGGTTATCACCTGTTGCATGGATTTTTTAGCGCGGCCCGCTCTTTGGGTGTTTATCACCCAAAATATGTTTCCTGGATCAGGGTATTTGCGATCGGTTACAGCTATGCGATTACCATTGGATTCGCCATCATCCCCATTTATATTTACTTAACCCAACATGTTTTATGGAACTGAATGCTAAAATACCCCAGGGCCCATTAAAAGACAAATGGAGTTTTTATAAAGACCACGCCCGACTGGTGAATCCTGCAAATAGAAAAAAGATGGATGTCATCGTAGTCGGTACCGGACTTGCCGGAAGTGCTGCAGCAGCATCGCTGGCCGAAATGGGCTATAACGTGAAATCATTTTGTTTTCAGGATTCTGCGCGAAGGGCACATTCCGTTGCTGCACAGGGAGGTGTAAATGCGGCAAAGAATTATAAAAATGATGGGGATAGTGTATATCGTATGTTTTATGATACGATTAAAGGCGGGGATTTTCGCTCAAGGGAGGCTAATGTTTACCGGCTGGCGGAGTGCTCTGCTCAATTGATAGACCAGGCGGTTGCTCAGGGGGTACCCTTCGGAAGGGAATATGGCGGATACTTAAATAACCGCTCTTTCGGGGGAGTTCAGGTGAGCCGTACTTTTTATGCAAGGGGGCAAACCGGACAACAACTGTTATTGGGCGCTTATCAGGCATTGATGAGGCAGGCCGCGGCAAAAACGGTCACACTTTATACCCGTCATGAAATGCTGGACCTGGTTATTGCTGATGGAAAAGCAAGAGGAATCATTGTCAGAAATCTGGATACAGGGGAAATAGAACGCCATAGTGCGCATACAGTGATTCTGGCAACAGGAGGTTTTGGCAAGATCTATTATTTGTCCACATTAGCGATGGGCTGCAATGCTTCTGCCATCTGGAGGGCACATAAAAAAGGCGCATTTATGGCCTGCCCGAGCTGGACTCAGGTACACCCCACCTCTCTTCCCCAATCGGGAGATTACCAAAGTAAACTGACCCTCATGTCAGAATCATTAAGAAATGACGGACGGATTTGGGTACCCCTGCAAACTGCCGAAAAAAGAAAACCCAATGACATTCCTGAAGATGAACGGGATTATTACCTGGAGCGCCGTTACCCTGCTTTCGGAAACCTGGCACCAAGGGATATTTCTTCCAGGGCAGCCAAAGAACGGATAGATGCAGGCTTTGGGGTCGGCCCACAGCTGAATGCAGTATATCTTGATTTCTCCAAAGCGATCAAAGAACAGGGAAAAGAAAAGATCAAAGAGAAATATGGAAACCTGTTTGATATGTACCGTAAAATTACGGCAACAGATGCGTATACCGAACCGATGATGATTTCTCCGGCGGCACATTTTTCTATGGGAGGCCTGTGGGTAGACTATGAACTGATGACCACCATTCCCGGATTGTTTGCCCTCGGTGAAGCAAATTTCGCAGACCATGGTGCAAACCGGCTTGGCGCAAACTCTTTATTACAGGCTTGTGTAGATGGTTATTTTATTGCCCCTTATACCATCTCTAATTACCTTGCAGGCGAAATTAATTCGAAGAGGTTGCCTACAGATGGACAGGAGTTTGTGGATGCGGAAGTACAGGTGAGGGCACATCTTGGAAAATTACTGGCCATTAACGGTACCAAAACCGCAGATCATTACCATAAAATCCTGGGCAAGCTGCTGTATGATTATTGTGGCTTGTCGAGAAGTAAGAAAGGCCTGATGTATGCGATTCATGAAATCAAACAGCTACGTGAAGATTTTTATCAGCACCTCAAAGTACCCGGAACAGACGATGAAATGAATGGGGAGCTGGAAAAGGCGGGCCGCATCAGTGATTATCTGGAAGTCGCAGAATTAATGTGTCAGGATGCCTTAACAAGAGAAGAGTCCTGTGGAGCCCATTTCAGGGAAGAATACCAGACTCCGGAAGGGGAGGCATTGCGAAATGATGAACAATTCTGTTTTGTATCTGCCTGGAAATGGCAGGGGGCAGACAAAGAGGAACTGCTCGTTCGGGAACCATTACATTTTGAAAATGTTGAACTAACCGTGAGGAGTTACAAGTAATTAAAACGGCCTATGAAAATCTATTTGAAAATATGGAGACAAAGTGATGCCGGGAGTCCGGGTCAACTGGTGAGTTACGAACTGGATCAGGTGATCCCGCATATGTCTTTTCTGGAAATGATGGACACGCTGAATGAACAACTCATTTTGAATGGCGATCGTCCTGTAGAGTTCGATCACGATTGCAGGGAAGGCATCTGCGGGCAATGCGGAATGATGATCAATGGACGTGCCCACGGGCCAATTCCTCACCTCACTACCTGTCAGTTACACATGAGAGAGTTTAAAGATGGAGATACGATTTATGTGGAGCCGTTCCGTGGCGCAGCCTTTCCTGTGAAGAGAGACCTTAGGGTGGACCGCTCTGCATTCGACAGGATCATTATGGCCGGAGGTTTTGTCTCTGTAAATACGGGGCAGGCACCAGAGGCAAATGGCATTCCGATCACTCATGAACAGGCCGAATCTGCTTTTGACTCTGCAGCCTGCATTGGCTGCGGTGCCTGTGTAGCCACCTGTAAAAATTCAAGTGCTGCCTTGTTTACTTCTGCAAAAATTGCACACCTTGCCAAATTGCCACAAGGTAAAATGGAATCCGGGAAAAGAGTGCTTTCAATGGTCGCGCAAATGGATATTGAAGCATTTGGCCATTGCAGCAATACGGAAGCCTGTGAGGTCGAATGCCCTCAGCATATCTCGGTATTGAATATTGCCAGAATGAATTGGGAATATACGCTGAGCAGGATCCTGAAGAAGTAAAAAGAAAGGCCGGTGTTATTGCGAACACCGGCCTTTATATCAAATAAGATCCTTTTGCTTATTGCAATAAATTTCTCCAGCTTACTTTGCTTGAAATCAATGATTCCAGGTCTTTAATGTCTATGCGTTGTTGCTCCATGGTGTCGCGATGACGGATGGTTACGGTATCGTCTTCCAGGGTCTGGTGATCTATCGTCAGACAGAAAGGAGTACCGATTGCATCTTGTCTGCGGTAACGTTTTCCAATTGCATCTTTTTCTTCATATATACAGTTGAAATCAAGTTTTAAACTGTTCATGATTTCTCTTGCTTTCTCCGGCAATCCATCTTTTTTAGTTAATGGGAAGATGGCTACTTTTACTGGTGCTAAACACGGATGTAAGCGTAGTAAAGTTCTGCTGTCTTGCTTTTCTCCATCACTCAGGTCTTGCTCTTCAAAAGCATTGATCATTGTTAACAGGAACATGCGGTCTAAACCAATAGAAGTTTCGATCACATAAGGGATATAGTTTCCATAAGGTTTTCCCTCTTCATTCAGTTCTGCATCGAAATATTGCATTTTCTTGTTAGAGAACTTCTGGTGTTGGGTAAGGTCAAAATCAGTACGGCTGTGAATACCTTCTACTTCTTTGAATCCGAAAGGGAATTCAAATTCGATGTCCGTAGCAGCATTGGCGTAATGTGCCAGTTTCACATGGTCATGGTAACGGTATTTCTCTGCAGGGGTACCCAATGCCTGGTGCCATTTCAGGCGGGCTTCTTTCCAGTAAGCAAACCATTTGGCATCTTCACCAGGACGTACAAAGAACTGCATTTCCATTTGTTCAAATTCGCGCATTCTCATGATGAACTGACGGGCAATCACTTCATTTCTAAAGGCTTTTCCGATTTGTGCGATTCCAAAAGGAATTTTCATTCTTCCTGATTTCTGCACGTTTAAGAAGTTCACAAAGATACCTTGTGCAGTCTCCGGACGTAAATATACTTCGTCAGAGCCTTCTGCCATGGCGCCAAACTGAGTGCTGAACATCAGGTTAAACTGACGTACTTCTGTCCAGTTTTTAGTTCCGCTTACCGGGCAGGCGATCTCATGTTCTTCAATTAATAATTTCAAACGTGGAAGGTCTTCTGCCTGTAAAGCTTCGTCCATATCTGCTTGCAATTTTGCAGCTTTTTCTGTTTTTCCGTCTTTTTCGTAGCGGGCAATTTTATCTTCTAACAACTGATCGGCACGGTAGCGTTTTTTAGAATCTTTGTTATCGATCATAGGATCGTTAAATCCATCTACGTGTCCGCTGGCTTTCCATACTTTCGGGTGCATAAAGATCGCAGAATCTATTCCTACAATGTTCTCATGCATCTGAACCATGGATTTCCACCAATAAGTTTTAATGTTGTTCTTTAATTCAGCACCTAGCTGTCCGTAATCGTATACAGCACTCAGCCCATCATAAATCTCGCTGCTTTGAAATACAAAACCGTATTCCTTGGCGTGTGATATTACATTTTTAAATTGTTCGTCGTTAGTGTTCTTTGCCATAATGATGCAAATATAGAAGATTAACAAATAAATCTCCTACGAGAAATCAGATGATTCCAAAAAACAATAATTCGCCTGAAAAGATGGATGTCTGTTAATTGGAAATGCACCTTGAAAGCCCCTGGGTTGGGAGGGGGTTGAGAGGTAGTTGCGAGGTAGTTGAAAGGCAAAAGAACTATGGAACTACCTCTCAGATATCTTCCACCTACCTCTCAACTACCTTCCAACCCCGGAGAATGTACGGAGCGTATATACATTGCATATATAAGTGTCGCCAATGTAAAGCTCTGTCAGGAATATCAGAAAATAGGGATGGTTTTTTATGTAAACCTATATCCGTAATACCCGTAAAGGGCAAAATATTTTTTTGCTTCCGGACTGGTGTTAATACGGTTTTACCTGTACACGCTCTAACCTCGGTCTAAGCTCGGTCTATACTCGGTGCAGACTCGGTCGGAAGCGTGTTAAAGGCGGGTGAGCAACGAGCAAATATGGAGCTTAAAACGAGGCTTTCTGCAAGCTGTCTTCTGCTTCTTTAACCGCAAAGCGAATGCAGGCTGAACCTTATAAAAAATGTTTGGGATAGGCTTGCTTAGGCCTAATTTTCCTACTTTTGAACATGAAACCATTTAATCTGCTTCTGGCAGGCTTTCTTTTGCTTGCCGTATCCTGCACTGCACAAACAAAAAACTACATTTCTTTTGGAAACGCTCAGGAATTAAGGACCTTTTTGAATAGAAAGACACCTGGATATCCACTGATCAGCGCGCATAGGGGAGGCCCGATGAAGGGTTTTCCTGAAAATTGTATTGCAACTTTCGAAAATGCAACTACCTATCAGCCGGTAGTCATTGAGTTTGATGTATCATTGAGCAAAGATTCTGTACTGGTGATCATGCATGATGACAAACTGGACAGAACGAGTAATGGGACTGGCTTCATCAGGGACCATACCTATGCAGAATTGCAGAAACTACAATTGAAAGATAACTTTGGAACGTTAACGTCTTACAAGATTCCGACTTTAAAAGAGGTATTAAGCTGGGGTAAAGGAAAGGTTCTGTTTACCATCGATGTGAAGAGAGGAGTCCCTTTCGCAAAAATTATCGAAGAAGTCCGTAAAACGAAATCTGAATCGAATTCGATCGTCATCACCTACAATGATAACCAGGCTGTTGAAGTCCATAAACTGGCTCCCGACCTGATGATTTCTGTTTCCGCTAAATATACCAACGACCTGGAACGCTTAAAATCAAAGGGAGTTCCCTACGATAGAATGGTGGCTTTTGTTGGAACCCGGGGATTTGATCAAAAAGATTTTTGGGCCTTACATCAGGAAGGAATTCCATGTATTATGGGGACAATGGGTAACTTAGACAAACGATCAATGGCCCGCAAAAACACGAAGTATTATTATATGTACGCCAATAGCGGAGCAGATATGATCTCTACAGATAACCTTGTGATGGCAGGAAAAGAACTGAACCAATACAGAAAAGATAAAAAGATCAGTTCTGTACACATTAAAAAAGTAAAGTAAATTGAGCATAGAGGTAAGCGCATTGGCCAAGCATTATGGTCAGCAGAAAGCAGTAGACGAAATTAGCTTCGAAGCTAAACCAGGAAAGATCTTAGGCTTTTTAGGTCCGAATGGAGCTGGGAAGTCAACCACTATGAAAATGCTGACGGGATACCTGAAGCCCAGTTCAGGCAGGGCAAAGATTTGTGGATTTGATACACAGACCGCAAGTCTGGAAGTCAGAAAAATGATGGGTTATCTACCTGAAAATACTCCGCTGTATACAGATATGTATGTGCAGGAGTTTCTATTGTTCGTTGCGAATACCTATCAATTGAAAGATGCAAAATTGCGCGTAAAAGAAACGATAGAAAAGGTTGGACTTGCCCCTGAACAGCATAAAAAGATTTCGATGTTGTCTAAAGGATACCGGCAAAGGGTCGGATTGGCGCAGGCAATTATCCATAATCCGGAAGTATTGATCCTTGATGAACCAACTTCAGGGCTGGATCCTAACCAGCTAACGGATATCCGAGAGCTGATAAAATTGCTTGGAAAAGATAAAACAGTGATCCTTTCCACCCATATTATGCAGGAAGTAGAAGCGATATGTGATGAAGTGATCATCATTAACAAGGGAAAAATTGTAGCTAATGCGACAATAACTGATCTTAAAAAAGAACACAAAATGACTTCTTTAGAGGATATTTTCCGAAAATTGACCTCCTGATTAATTTTTTTTCAAGAGCTTGTAACGATTGGCCAAGTTTTTGTATCTAAGGGTTAGATTTTATATCAGTAATATAAATTTTAAACTCAAACACATGAAAAAGTTATTTTTACTAACAGCAATTGCAGGTATTTTCGCATTCACAAATGCTAGTGCACAAAAAGACGCTGCAATGAACGGCCCTAAGTTAGGTATAGGCGCTGAATTCGCACTCCCAATTGGTGATTTTGCAGATGGATGGAAACTTGGATTTGGTGGTTCATTATTGTACCAACACCCAGTTGCCCCGAATTTGAATTTAACTGCAAACGCCGGTTACATCAGCTTTAAATCTAAAGAAATACCGTTTATTGGTGGGACTGTCAATATGGGGTATGTGCCAGTTAAAGTGGGTGCAAGATATTTTTTAGCCGAAAATTTTTATATTAACGGTGAGCTAGGTGCTGCATTCGGAACTAAAAAAGGTAGTTCTACAATGTTTGCTTATTCACCTGGTGTTGGTGTAGAATTTCCAGTAGCGGATAAATCTTCGATTGATTTAGGTGCCCGTTATGAAGGATGGTCAAATGATGGTTCACTTTCATTTATTGGAATCAGAGCTGCATTTAACTTCGGTTTGTAGTCAAAATACCAGATTAAAATAAAAAGGGTGGTTTGGATTCTATTCAAATCACCCTTTTTATTTAAAAAAGATCAGCCCATTTCCGGCAGAAATACTTCCGGAGGAATCCCCAAAAATGTGCGTAATGCCCTGGCCATTTTTAAAGTGAGTTCTCTTTTTCCTGATAAAACTAAAGATACATGGCCTTTTGATCCTATAATAGGTTCCAGATCTTTGGCCTTTAACCCCCTTTCCTCCATTTTTAGCTTTACTACTTCTATAGCTTTTAAAGTAGGAATTACTATATTTTTGTCCTCATAATCTTTTACCAGAACAAGTAACAGTTCCAGTTCCTGAAATTCAGGGGCATCAGGTTCAGCATGAAAAATACTAATGGTTCTGTCGAGTGCTTCTTTGTACTCTGTTTCAGTTTTCAATACTTTGTAAGTCCTCATGATCTTGTTTAGTTAGTAATCAATTATCTAAGCTATATTTCAAAATGTGGTATTAATGCCGCATCAATATCATCGTATTCATCATGCGCCAAATCATATGATCTTAACAGTAGTTCAAATTTGCAAACTTAAGCTGGATTTTATCATTTATTTCATTGAACTTTCCTATATATTTGGGCTTCCAGTTTTATTCCATATATGAAAAGATTACTCCTTGTTTTGCTCTCATTTACAACACTAACCATTACAAAAGCGCAAACTGGTGATGCTCCTGCAGCGCCAAAATTCGGGATTGGTGCCGACTTTGCTTTCCCTATGGGAAGTTTCAGAGATCAGACAAATTTTGGGGTAGGAGGTTCTATCCTGTATCAGCACCCAGTCTCCAGAAATTTAAGCATTACCGGAAACGTGGGCTATCTGCAACTCAACGGTAAGAAAACGATTTTAAACCTTAAATACAGGGAAGGTTTTATCCCGATAAAAGCAGGAGCGAGGTATTTTCTTTCCGAAAACATTTATGGTGGTGCAGAATTGGGCGTTTCCATTTCTACTGCCAGTGGAAACGGTTCAGGGACTTCTTTTATTTATGTGCCTGCATTGGGTGTATCCTTCCCGGTATCGAATGAGGGAGCTGTAGATGTTGGCATTCGCTATGAAAGCTGGACAAGAAGCAGTAGTACCCGTTCTTTTATTGGCATTAGGGCAGGATATAATTTTTAATTTTCTAACTTCGGCATCGTTAATCAAAATGCATGTACGCGGTATTTAAAAGGGAATTATTTAGCTTGTTGAACTCCTTAATGGCTTATATTACTATTGGGGTTTTTCTCCTGGCTTCCGGCTTGTTGTTGTGGTTTTTTCCGGATACTTCCATTCTGGAATACGGATATGCCGAACTCAGCAGCTTTTTTAATTTAGCTCCTTTTTTATTTCTTTTCCTTATTCCTGCCATTACCATGCGTTCTTTTGCTGAAGAAAGGAGGGAGGGTACCTATATCCTGTTAGCCACGAGGCCGCTTACAGACTGGCAGATTATTGGGGCGAAATACCTGGCCTGCTTTGTTTTGGTGCTCTTTGCCTTGATTCCTACCTTGATTTATTGTTATTCTATATCCCAATTGGCCTTACCAAAAGGGAATATTGATACCGGAGCGATCATTGGTTCTTATCTTGGTTTATTGTTGTTGGGCGCTTCTTTCCTGTCTGTCGGCATTTTTGCTTCTTCGATTACAAAAAACCAGGTGGTCGCATTTGCGATTGCCGTTTTCCTCTGTTTCATCGCTTATAGTGGCTTTGATGCCATGAGCCAGATTTTTGGCTTCCGTGCTATTGAAAATATATTGCTGTCTTTAAGTGTAAACGAACATTATCAATCGATCAGCAGGGGCGTATTGGATACCCGTGATCTGGTTTACTTCCTTACTTTCATCATGGTGTTTCTGGGCCTGACTAAATTAACGATCGGAGGCCGGAAATGGTAGGTAAAAAAGGCATACTCGTTTTTATAGCTGGTTTGATATTACTCAATATCCTGGCGCAATACTGCTACACCAGGATCGACTTTACAAAGGAAAAACGCTTTACCCTTACCCCAAAGTCAAAAGCCATTCTGGGAAAGATTAACGAACCAATTACGATTACTGTGTTTTTGGAGGGAGGGGAACTTCCTGCTCCTTTTAAAAGACTTAGAAATGCAACCAGAGACCTGCTGGTGGATTATAAAGCCTATGCAGGGAAAGAAATAAAAGTAATTTTCAGGGACCCCATTTCCGGGCTTTCCATTGAAGAACAGGATACGGTGATCAGCCATTTATACCAGTCGGGCATTGAACCTACTACGATTAACATAAAAAATGATGCCGGTTTCGCACAGAAAATGGTTTTTCCAATGGCGATGCTGGAGACAGAAAAACGTCAGCTTCCGCTGAGGTTGCTGCAAAACCTGAATGCTGCGGGAAGTTATGAGGAAAATATCAATAATTCCATTCAGAATCTGGAGTACCTGTTTACTTCTTCCATTCAGAAGGTACTGAGCAATGACCATCCCCGGATCGGTTTTACCGAAGGAAATGGGGAATTATCAGATCTGTACTTAAATGATGCCATCAGCAGCCTTTCAGAAAGCTATGAAGTAGGGCGGGTAAACCTGAGCACCATTGATGCTGGCGGACTGGATAAATTGAAAGTGCTCTTCATTGCAAAACCACAAAAGGAATTTACGGAAGCCGAAAAATATAAGCTCAACTATTTCGTCATGAAAGGGGGCAGGGTAGTCTGGACAATAGATCAGGTAAGTGCAGACCTGGACAGCTTAAAAGGTTCGGGAGAACAGCTGGCTTTCAATAAAAAACTCAATATAGACGATATGCTGTTCATGTATGGTGCCCGTGTGAATTATAACCTGCTCGCTGATGCGAACTGTGTCGAGATTCCACTAAGCATGGGACAGCAGGGACAAATAGAACTGGCACCATGGGTGTATTATCCTCTGCTGTTGCCGGATACTGCACATAACCTGGTCAGGAACATCGATGCCATAAGAGGGGAGTTTAGCAGTACCGTAGATACGATAGGAGTGAAAGGTTTGAAAAAGACCGTGATCCTCCGTTCTTCGCCATTCAATAAGCTATTCAATGCACCGAAATTACTTTCTCTGCAAATGGTGGCGGAACAGCCTGATCCACGCGATTATGCCAGTGTTCCGCAATCGCTGGGTGTACTGATCGAAGGTGCTTTCCCTTCTGTCTTTTTAAACCGGGCAGTTCCGGCAGGGATTACCGGAAATTATCCACTTCCTCCGGTCAGTAAACCGACAAAAATGATCGTGATCGGCGACGGAGATATTTTTAAAAACCAGCTGAGTACCAAGGATGGCTCTGCATTTCCATTGGGTTTCGACAGGTACACCCAAAAAAGCTATGGAAATAAAGCATTGTTGTTAAATATTGCAGATTACCTCGCAAATGATGATAATTTAATTACTTTGCGCAATAAGGAGGTTAAGATCAGGTTATTGGATAAAGCAGCTCTGCGTACAGAAAAGCTGCAATGGCAACTGATCAATATGGCTTTACCTTTATTATTGTTAATATCGTTCGCAATTTTTCAACATTATTACCGTAAACATAAGTATGCGAGGTAATTTTTATATTTTTGAGAACTGACAAGATCATACTATGAGATTTATTGTATCCACATCAACGTTATTAAAACATTTGCAAACGGTAAACGGCGCGTCAAGCAGTAGTACTGTATTGCCAATACTGGAAAATTTCCTCTTTGAAATTAAAGACGGAAGTTTAACCATATCTGCCACTGATTTACAAACCAGCATGACGACCTCTTTACCGGTGGAGTCTAAAGAAGGCGGAAAAGTAGCTGTGCCGGCAAAAATACTTTTAGACACTTTAAAAACATTACCTGATCAGCCGATCTCTTTCAATATTGATGACAATACCTTTTCTATTGAAATCAGCGCCGGTGATGGTAAGTATAAGCTAAGTGGAGAAAATGGTGATGATTTCCCTAAAATCCCAACAGTAGAAAATGCTTCTTCTGTAAACCTGCCTGCTTCCGTATTAACTGAAGCAATTACCAAAACGATCTTTGCGGTGAGCAGTGATGAGTTACGCCCGGCAATGACTGGTGTATACTGTCAGCTGTCTGAACAACACATTACTTTTGTAGCAACAGATGCACATAAACTGGTAAGGTACAGAAGAATGGACAGCAAAGGAGACAAATCTTCTTCTTTCATCCTTCCAAAAAAAGCATTGACTTTATTAAAAGCAGCGCTTCCTTCTACAGAAGTAAATGTTTCTGTGGATTATAACGCAACAAGTGCCTTTTTTAAGTTCGAAAATATCAACCTGGTTTGTCGTTTAATTGATGAGCGTTATCCTGATTATGAAGCCGTAATCCCTGCCAACAATCCGAATAAACTGGTAATTGACCGTGCTTTGTTCTTAAACACTCTACGCAGGGTGGTTATTTTTGCCAATAAAACGACGCATCAGGTCCGTTTAAAAATCAATGGCAGCGAACTGAACATCTCTTCTGAGGATTTGGATTTCGCCAATGAGGCACACGAGCGTTTAAGCTG
This sequence comes from Pedobacter caeni, assembly GCF_900129215.1. Taxonomy (GTDB): domain Bacteria; phylum Bacteroidota; class Bacteroidia; order Sphingobacteriales; family Sphingobacteriaceae; genus Pedobacter; species Pedobacter caeni. The sequence goes on from NZ_FQUQ01000002.1 coordinate 496,655, forward strand.
TCAGTATGAAGGTGAAGATCTGGAAATCGGATTTAATGCCCGTTTCTTAATCGAGATGCTGAGCAATTTAAGTGGTGAAGAAGTAACTCTGGAACTTTCTACGCCTAACCGTGCAGGATTACTGATCCCACAGACAAATGACGAAAACGAAGATGTGCTGATGTTGGTGATGCCGGTAATGTTGAACAACTACAACTAAAATTAAATTAGAATATATTCGAATGGCTTGGTTTTTGACCAAGCCTTCTTTTTGTAAAGTACTTTATAATCAAATTGTTATTGCTATGAAAAAGATATTCTTTATCGGTCTGAGCTTAATCGTGGTGTTAAGTTCTTGCTTAAAAACGCCAAAACCTGCTCCTGTTGGGGAAGCTAAATTGAGGTATGTACATGCCGCTTCCGGTGTTGCTTCTCAGAATTTTTTCGTCGACGGACAGAAACTTGGAATGACATCAATTGTTTACGGGCAGACTTCTGCTTCATCTACAGTACAATCGGGTGGCAGAAACTTTGTTTTTGCTGACGAGGCTACCAATGCAGTTACTGGTGGCACTTCGGGATCCCTCGAAATCGGTGGTAATTATACGATCTTTTTGATTAAAGATCTGGAGCAAAAACCGGCAGCTTATGGAATTGGAGAGAACCTTACTGCTCCGGAAACAGGAAAAGCTAAAGTGAGGTTTATGCACTTCAATAGCTTTTTGAACAATTCTGTTAGCATTGGCATTAGCGGAGGCACTACTCCATTGGAGCCCGCATTGGGCTTTGGGAAGATTACCAATTATTTTCAGGTACCTCCAGGTACGAAGTTTACGGTCACAGCAACAGGAGTTACCAACAGTCCGGAGATTGATTTTGGGATTGTAGCGGATAAAATTTATACCATATGGTTGGGTGGAAATGCATCTACCGATCTCAGAGCCTTTTACTACACATCAAATTAATTTTACATTACTTAATAAATAACAGCATGGTTATTGCCATGATATTCTTAATTTTGGGCTTAATTTATACAAATTGGAAATTTTCTCACAACTGGTAGATTTTATATTACACACCGATAAAGCTTTGGTAAAGCTGGTAAGTGATTATAAAACATGGACTTATCTTATTCTTTTCTTAATTATTTTTGCCGAAACCGGTTTTGTGGTGACCCCATTCCTGCCTGGTGATTCTATGCTTTTTGCAGTAGGTGCACTCATTGCCAAAGGAGGTACAGGTCTGGAAATCTGGGTCATGTTCCTGCTCTTAACTGTTGCTGCCATACTGGGGAACAGCCTCAATTACAGGCTCGGAAGCTTTTTTGGTGTAAAAGTGTTTAAAGAAGGAAATAAAATTCTGAAGCTCGAATATTACAATAAATCGCATGAATTCTTTGAGAAGCATGGTGGAAAAGCAATCATGTTTAGTCGCTTTCTTCCCATCTTCAGGACGATTGCACCCTTTGTTGCAGGAGTAGCGAAAATGCCTTTTGGTAGATTTACCTATTACAATGTGGTAGGTGGTATTGGCTGGATTGGCAGTTTATTATTTGCAGGTTTCTTATTGGGACAGATTCCGGTGATCAGGGATAACTTCTCTATCGTGATCATCACGATCGCAGTAGTTACTTTTGCTCCGGTAATTTATGCCGCAATTAAAAGCAGGATTAAACCTAAGGATGTCATCGAGAGCTAAGGCTCACGCCCGATCAATTGTCCTTTATCATAACTTCTTTGGTCTTCTTCAGCCCTTTTCCGGTCTGAAGAAGACCATTTTTTTGGACCAGGTTGCGCAATTCCGGCTGTCCGGCATCGATCCATGCCGAAAACCAGTAGGAACCGGTAGCCAGAATGGAAGCCCGCATTTGTCTTTCCACCATATGGTTCATCTCCTCATGGTAGGCAGAGGAATAGCCTAACGAATATTGTTTGATCACCTGTTGGTTCCTTTTTGAGAAGCTGTACTTCCGGTGAGCAGGGAGCCTGCTGCTGAGCCTTGCTTCGAGCATCAACACACTATCTAACAGACCATGACTATGACTGATGATCTTCCAGGCTTCCCGGAGCGGATTTTCTATATATGTGGCCTTTCCAACCCTGTAATTGTACTTTTCGGCAAAGAGCTCAGGTAAACGGCTTTCCCAGAAGGCATGAATGCCGTGTTGGTTGCTCAGCTGTCCGTTATGATTTTCCGTGGTATGCAGGGGTACATGTGCATCTGCGATATAATGTCCCAGATATGCAGAGTAAACGAGGATTTTTAATGAATCCCTGTTTTTAAACGCATTGACCAGCTGATGATACGATTTTTGAATTTGCCAGGGCAGGGACCCATGAGTGTTCAGCCGGGCTGCACCATATTTTTTTAACGCATCCTTATACGTTCTGGGGATGCTGTCTATATGTGTTTCATAAACTTCTACATCCAGATAATGCCTCGCGGCTTCAGCAGAGTCCGCATAGCGTCGTTTGTCGGCGTCTACCGCATGATCACTGAGGTACCTGATGTTCGACTTGTAAAAAGTATTGAGGCCTTTATGGAGCGTAAATACTGCGAGATAGTTGATTCGTTTATGGGCGTAGAATCCCCAGGAGCAACAGAGTATGGCTCCCGCACATAGCATTACAGAGATAAATAAGTACTTCATCTCTGTAAAACTATATAAACGAACCTACCGTTGGTTATTTATCTATGCTTTTCCCTTTCATGGCAGAAGATACTGCCACATCCATTACGCGCTCGGCAAATGGACGGGTAAATTCATTCAGTTCATCGGCTTTTTTAAGGATCTCGTCCTTTTCTGCCTTTGCCAAAGCAGCTTTTAGTGCCTTGATATGTGTTCCGGTATCCGCGATTTCTGCTGCGGTCAGGAAGCTGCCATGCTTTTCAATAAAGCGCTCTGCAGTATATACCAATTGTTCACCTTCACTTCTGGCTTCAATCAGCATGCGTTGTTCCACATCGCTTTTAGCATGGGTGATGCTGTCGATCAGCATCTTTTCCACGGTATCGTCCGTTAGTCCATAACTTGGCGTGATGTCGATTTCCTGTTTTACACCTGATCTCAATTCTATTGCCTGGACGGTTAGAATTCCATCAGCATTGAGCATAAAATTGATGTCTACTTTCGGCAATCCGGCAGGCATCGCAGGAATGCCTTTCAGGTCAAATTCCGCTAGTTTCCTGTTTTCCTGTACGAGGTCACGCTCTCCCTGAAAAACAGAGATCTTCATGTTCACCTGTCCGTCAATAGAGGTGGTATACTGTCTTCCTGCTTTTGTAGGAACTTTTGCATTTCTTGGGATAATCACATCCATCAGTCCACCCATCGTCTCAATACCAAGAGAGAGGGGAGTAACGTCCAATAAAAGAATGTCGGAGCGGTTTCCGGCAAGGATATCGGCCTGGATAGCTGCTCCGAGAGCAACTACTTCGTCCGGGTTGATCTGGTCGTGCGGATAGCGGCCAAAGAATTCTGCAACCTGCGCTTTTACATATGGCGTTCTTGTCGAACCGCCCACAAGCACCACTTCATCAATCTCAGCAGCAGTTAATTTGGAGTCTGTTAAAGCTTGTTTACAGGAGTTCAGGGTTTCGGCAACTTTTGGCGCAATGAGTTGCTCAAAAGTCTGTTTATCTAAAGTACACCAGATGTCGCCAATCTGCTCATTAAACAGGTTCTGACTGCTCAGTGCTTTCTTTGCTTCTTCTGCTTTTAGCCTTAAGGACTGCATCAGTCCGGAATCCTGAGCCAGAACTGCTGCATCCAGTTTATTTTTCTCTATCCAGTAATGAACGATAGAACGGTCAAAATCATCTCCTCCTAAAAAGGTATTTCCATTGGTCGATAAGACTTCAAAAATGCCGTTTTGTATAGATAGAATCGAGACATCAAAAGTACCGCCTCCAAGGTCATATACCGCAATTGTTTTCTGTTGATTGGGATCAAGACCCAGTCCGTAGGCGAGACTGGCTGCAGTAGGTTCGTTCACGATTCTTAATACATCCAGACCTGCCAGTTTACCGGCATCCCTTGTTGCTTGTCGCTGGCTATCGTTAAAATAAGCAGGGACAGTAATTACGGCACGGTTAACAGGCGTTTTCAACGCATGTTCAGCTCTTGCTTTCAGTTCTTTAAGAATCTCGGCAGAAAGTTCTATTGGGGTATAAAATTTATCACCGACTTTAATTTTTACCAGCGAATCATTTTCATCATCTATGATTTTATAAGAAAAGGTATCCTGATGACCGGCCACATCTTTATAAGACCTGCCCAATAATCTTTTTACAGAAAAAATGGTGTTTGCAGGATCTGTGATTAAAAACTCTTTGGCTTCATTTCCTACAAGTGCATCTCCTTTGGCATTAAAATATACCACTGAAGGTACCAATAAGCCCTTTCCGGTATCGTTAATTACCTGAGGTTTTTTATCAGGGTTAATAAAGGCCACCAGGCTATTGGTGGTACCAAGGTCAATGCCGACGATGATTTCTTCTTGTTGCAGGGAGCCTGTTGCCAGGTTAATGGATATCTTTGCCATAGTCTGGCAAATTTAGGAATGTTTTAAGGTTTTTTTGTGTTAAGGTTGTAATGTTTTGAGCTTCTGTCTTTGAATCAGCTCTTTTTTATGGATATTATACAACCAGATCACGATATCCTGGTAGCTGTCTGTACCCTTAGGCTGGTTGTTGAGCTTTAAAAAGCCATCCAGGGCGATTCCCATATAACCATACATATCACTGTTATACTTCTGCCAGAAGGCCCTTTCGGTCTTGAAATCTTTAATTGTTTCCGGATTGATGGTGGCATAAAGACGTTTATAGCCTTCAGGGGATTTGATCCTGATCTCAAATAAAATGCTTCTTAACATATTGTAAGCTGCAGAGTAACGGAAATTTTCATCTGTACTGTGGATGGCGGTCAGGTAACCGATCAGATTGGCTTCGTCTTCTCTTCCGATTCCGAGCTGGTGTGCAATCTCATGACAAGTCACAAAAGGCAGGGAAACGGCAGGCAGCCTCATGTTCACATTGGCTTCTCCCGAAAGGGGATTGTAATAGCCTTCTATGCCAATTTTAGTCACCACCCAACTGTTCAATACGGCTTTAACAGAAGGACTACGGTATTGGAAGAAAGGATGCGTATTTTTCATCAGGTCGTAAGCTGCTTTTGCTTTGCTTTCCAGCTCATCAATACCGTAGCTTTGTTTTTTCAGGTGTTCAAATGAATTCAACTGATCGATGAAATATTCACCCAGTAAAATCAGCTCTGCAGTAGTGTATTTTTCGTTCGCGATCCCCAATTGTTTAGAAATGGAGGGACGGGAATAATTCAGCCCCCAAAGGATTTTAAAGACCAGGTATAAGATCAAAAAGAAATTGAGCAACTGTAAAGGAACATTGATGCGGTCGGCAGCAAGTAGTTTCTTTTGAGAAAGCCTTTTGAAAAAAAGATAAATGCTCCTCAGCATATAGAGCACCAGCAGGAAGTACAGGAAATCTCCCAGGGCAAAAGGAAAAACAGCACTGATGAAACGCTGAATGACCGAACTTACAGGATAGAAACCTTCAGAATAGACCTTTTCAATAAAAATGCTGTTCATCCCGGCGAGATAGATCAATCCCGACAGGAGGAACAGCAGGATAAACTGTTTGATTCGCGGTTTATCCTTTAATATCATTACCTGTTGAAGGATAATCTTTTTCCAATTTCGTTGGTCATGAACTTGCCTTTTTGGTAAGCAAGGTTTCCGGAAACGATGGTATGGGTGATCTCTGCCTGAAAGGTTTGTCCTTCAAAAGGAGACCATCCGCATTTGTACCATAGGTTGGCTCTGGTTACTTTTACCGGATCGTTCAGGTGAACCAATACCAGGTCCGCCCAGTAACCTTCTCTGATGAAACCTCTTCTGTCTACATTGAAACAGGTAGCTACATTATGAGCCGTTTTTTCAGCGATCTGTTCCAGTGTAATTTTCTTTTGATGGTACATTTCCAGTAAAGCAGAAAGGGCATGTTGTACCAATGGGCCTCCCGAAGGGGCTTTCAGGTAAGGTTGCTCTTTTTCTGCGATGGTATGTGGTGCATGATCAGTTGCAATGATGTCAATATGGCCATCTAATACCCCTTTCAGGATGGCATCTCTATCCTGAGCTGTTTTTACCGCAGGGTTCCATTTGATCCAGTTGCCTTTTGCGGCATAATCCTGATCACTAAACCAGAGGTGATGTATACAGGCTTCAGCAGTAATTCTTTTGTCTTTTAATGGGGTGATTGCATCAAAAAGGGCTACTTCCTTTGCTGTGGAGATGTGCAGGATGTGCAAACGGGTATTGTATTTTTTTGCAAGTTCTACAGCCATGGAGGAAGAGATGTAACAGGCTTCTGCACTTCTGATGAGCGGATGCATGTCTATGGTGATGTTTTCTCCATATTTCTCTTTGTAAGCTGCCATGTTCTCCCGGATGGTTTTTTCATCTTCGCAATGGGTGGCAACGAGTATGGGGGCGTCTTTGAAAATGTTTTCCAACACCTTCTCATTGTCAACAAGCATGTTTCCAGTGGAAGAGCCCATGAATACCTTAATTCCGCAAACATTCTTCGGATCAGTTTTCAATACTTCTTCAAGGTTATCATTTGATGCACCCATAAAGAAGGAGTAATTCGCTAAGGAAACCTCCGAGGCAATTTTATATTTATCGGCCAGTAATTCCTGGGTTAACGTATTGGGTACGGTATTCGGCATCTCCATCCAGGAGGTAATTCCTCCGGCTACAGCCGCCATGCTTTCCGTAAAGATGTCTGCTTTATCAGTTAAACCCGGTTCCCTGAAATGGACCTGATCGTCAATCATCCCAGGAAAGAGGTGTAAGCCTTCCGCGTTAATTTCTTTTGCTCCTTCCGCCTGGATATTTGGCGCAATTTTTTCAATAAATCCGTCTTTAATCAGTACGTCAGCAACAAAGATCTGGCCTTCGTTTACCACTGAGGCCGCTTTTATCAGAATGGTGTTCATGACCTCAAACTTAAATAAAAAATTTGTTATTTACTTTTCCAGGTATTGTCCTTATCGTTTGCATCTACAAATATTCCTCCGTTAAGGTTGATCTCTGACACTGCCTTCTTCGCATTTAAAGAAATAACCGCTGCTTTTTGATTGGCTTTCCAAATGGCGGGTGTCTGATGAAACACTTCAGTAGTCCCATCATTATAGCTGAGTTTAACATCAAAAGGAACAGCAAAACCGCCGGTATTGCGAAGCGAAATCTGATATTTTAAGCCTGTATTGCTCACTTTAGCAATACTCAGATCGATGTAATTGTTGCTGAAAAACCAGTTGTTCCAATACCAGTTCAGGTTTTGTCCCGAAACAGCATTGATGGTGTAGAAAAAATCCCAGGGAATAGGATGTTTGCCATTCCAGCGTTCCATATAGGCATGGAGCGACTTTTTGAAGGCCACATCGCCAAGCATGTCTTTCAGTGCTAAATACGCCAGGGAGGGCTTTACATAGGCATTGTTGCCATATCCGGTACCCGATACCTGTGTGGATAAGGAAATGATTGGTTGGTCTTCCTCAGTAGCAGGATCATAGATCCACCGGTTTACCCTGAATTTCTTATAATTATCATCCGCTTTCTTTTTACCCAGTTGTGCTGTTCCGATCAGGTACTCCAGGGTCGTTGCCCAGCCTTCGTCCATATGGGCATACCTGGTTTCATTAGTGCCCATATAAAAAGGGAAATAGGTATGTGCAATTTCATGGTTCAGTACAAACTGGGAAAACTCCATATCAGGAGTACTGGAATCGTTTACCATCATCGGATATTCCATGTCGGCAAAGCCCTGAACGGCAGTCATCTTTGAGAAAGGGTAGGGAATACCCGGCCAATGATTTGAAAACCAGTCTAAAGCTTGTTTTGACCAGCCGGTTGCCTGTGCAAAGTCTTTCGCTTTTGCATCATAGGCCGTTTGTACACTGGCTCGTCTGTTGGTTTTTGCATCAACCACCACACTTGAAGCATCCCATAGGTAATGGTTGCTCAGGGAAAAGGTGATGTCTGTGATATGTGCTGCCTTGAATTTCCAGCTGTTCCATTCCCGTTGTTGGGTCACTTGTCCTTTTGCCATTTCCTCCGCAGTAGCAATGGCAATGATGTCCCCGCTGGTATAAGATTTCTTTAATCTTTCTGCAGGAAGGGGTTGCAGGACTTCATCCGGATTCAGCAGATCACCGGTAGCCCATACCACATAGTTTTTTGGTGCTTTAACGGTTAGATGGTAATCATTGAAATCATTGTAAAACTCTGCGCGGTCGGTATGAGGAATCATATCCCAGCCATTGTAATCATCGTATACGGAGATTCTTGGAAAGGCATAAGCCACAAAAAAGGTGGTACTGTCCAGCTGTCCTTCTCTTCCACTCTGTTTAGACAGGGGATAAGACCAGCTGATGTTGAAAACTGCGGTCTGACCAGGAAGGATGGCGCTCTTAAGTGGTACTTCTTCTACCGTACCCCAGTCTTTACTGTCTATTGTGTAATTTTGACCGTTTACTTCAAATGACTTAATGTTCAGTCCGGCGCTGAGAAAATCCGGACTCACATAACCTGATCTTGGTGCCTCGGGCTTGTGCAGGTTGTTTACAAAACGGATGGCCACCTGATGAAGGGTGTCGGGACTGTGATTGGTATATTTTATCATTTCTGTTCCCTCCACCATTTTGGTGTTCGGGGTAACCTGTATGGTCATGTCGTATTTCCCCTGGTTCTGCCAGTATTGTTTTCCCGGTTTGCCGTCTTTAGAACGGCTTCCTTTATCGTAAGCAGCCTTGATGTTTCGGGGAAGGTATAATTCCTGAGCTTGTAAAGTGGTGCTGGCAGTGATGATCAGCGCAAGGGTAGCAGGAAAACCAGTGGTCAGCAGGCGGAAGAGATTCTTTTTCATCATTTGTATTCTTGGAGGTTTTAAGAAGCCTTAAACCCGGTTTTAGGATTGTGAATCCATAATCAATTGTATAGATATATAAAAGTACTGGTTTTATGATTTTCAAAAAGAATTGTCATGATAAATAATACTTAGATTGGTATCGGTAACTTTAGTATGGAAGATAAGCATCAAAAATGAGAAGAAACATTGCATTTTCATGGGTATTATTGCTCTTGTTCGTTGGGGTTTGCGTTCGGGCACAACAAAACACAGCAGGAAAACCGGTGGTCCCGGTTGCTGAAATCTCAAAAGACATCCAACACACCTCATTATCGATAAAAAGGGGTTGATCGCCAAGGTGGTCACTGATGCAGAGGACATGATCAGGGCTTTAAACAAGGTTCCGTAAAAATGTAATTTCTGATCCTGTAAATAATAGTATATTTGCAAAATGCCCAAAACATTTGAAGAGTTTAACCTTAATCGCCAGATATTAAATGCTGTAGCTGATGCTGGGTTTACTCATGCCACCCCAATACAAGAGAAAGCAATTGCGCCTGTTTTATCAGGACAGGATATATTCGGCATTGCTGAAACCGGAACAGGAAAGACTGCAGCCTATGTTTTGCCGATCTTAATGCAATTGAAGTACGCGCAGGGAGATGCTGCACGTGCCTTGATCCTGGCTCCTACAAGAGAGCTGGCGATGCAGATTACTGAACACATCAAAATTTTCTCTAAATATACAGACCTCCGTACCGTAGTGGTTTATGGTGGTCTTGGTCCGAAAACACAGATCGAACAGATTAAAGCCGGAGTTGATATCATTGTCGCCACTCCCGGAAGGTTCCTGGATATTTATCTGGCCGGACACATCAATACCCAGTATTTAAAATTCCTGGTGTTAGATGAGGCGGATAAAATGATGGATATGGGCTTTATCGGCTCTATTCACCGCATCCTGGAAGTAGTTCCACGCAGACGTCAAAACCTGCTGTTCTCTGCTACAATGAGCGATCTGGTACAAAAAATTGCCGGAGATTTCCTGAAACACCCTACCGTTATTGAGGTTGGTTTACAGGCCACACCTGCTCAAACCGTTACTCAGACCTTATATGAGGTTCCCAATTTAAAAACAAAGATCAACCTGTTGCAGCACCTGCTGAAAAATGATGAGGAGTTTAAAAGACTGATCATTTTCTGTAAAACCAAAACTGTAGCGGACAACATCTTTAGCTTCATCGAACGTAAATTCGGTGCCGATGCAGTAAGGGTAATTCATGCAAATAAAGGACAGAATACCAGGATCAACTCCATCAATAGTTTTAAAGAAGGAAATGTCAGGGTATTGGTGGCTACAGATGTGGCTTCCCGTGGAATTGACGTTTCTGAGGTTTCTCATGTGATCAATTTTGATGTACCGATCATTATCGAAGATTATGTACATCGTATTGGTCGTACAGGAAGGGCTTATGCCAAAGGCGATGCCCTGACCTTTTTCACACCAGCGGAAAAATATTACATTGAGAAAATACAAAAGTTAATCAGACAGGAGATTCCTGTAGTACCTTTGCCAACGGAAGTTTTCGTGGAAGAGACCCCTTACGAAGAACGTCAGGCCATTAACAGGGCTATTGATGATCAGAAACGTAAAGATGATCCTGAGTTTAAAGGAGCCTTCCATGAGAAAAAACATGCAGCAGCTATTGCCGCCGCAGAAAGGGAGAAGAATAAAAATAAAACTCCTGCCTGGAAATCAAAGAAATTCAAAAAAAGGAAGTAAACAAAGAGGACTTGAAAGTAAAACTGACACCGCTTAATATTGTTTCTGCGATCTTTCTGGTGATTGCTGTGTTGATGATGTTTGAAAAATCACCTGCACCATCCGAAAAAACAATCGACCTGACAAAGATATTAATGTGGTTTAGTTTTTTAATTGTCCTGGTTTCTTTTATCTCCGATCAGATTTTCAGGAAGTTTATTCCTGAGCTTAAAAAAATATGGGCCATAGAATGTGCCTTTATTGTGTTCACCATCATCTTAGTTTTTATTATAAAAGTCAGCATATATTAAATGAAACAAGCAGAAATTAAAATTACGGTGCAGTTAGATGATAACAATGTACCTGACAATATCCTTTGGGAATCTACAGACTCGAAAAGCCAGGAGCAAGTGCCGGTAAAATCTATGATGCTGGCCCTTTGGGATCATAATTATAAGAACTCTATGCGCATCGATTTATGGACTAAAGACATGCCTGTAGACGAAATGAAAAGGTTTTTTTATGAGACCTTGCAAACCATGGGTGATAGCTTCCTTAAAGCGACAGGAGAAAAACTGATCATCGAGGATCTGCGCGATTACTGCGCGCATTTTGCCGATAAAATGGGAATCAATACACAACAATAAGAAATGAGAGCTCAGGGAATTATAGGTGCCGTGATCATGGCAGTTGGTGGAATTTGCCCCTTGTTGCGCATTCCGATTATCGGCAACTGGAACTATTTCGATTTAGACCAGACGCTGGCCATCGCTTTTTATGTGTTGGTGGCAATAGGGCTGCTGGGTGCTTTTACTCAAAAAGCCGGACTGATTAAATTTGCAGGATGGGCTGGAATTGTATTGGTGGCCATTACCCTTGTTGGAATCTATTTCAAGGCTCATGGTTCTTTTGGATTTCTTCACTTCAAAAAGCTGGTGAACCTGGCTGCGGGAATGGTGAAATATAAATGGGGCTGGTATGTGATCCTTGCAGGTACGTTTATTTTGATTACGGTAAGGAGACCTAAAATTGTTGTGCTGAATCCTCCTGTTCCTGAGGGAGCGGCAGTATAATTATTAAAATAAATTTTCAGTAAATACACTTCAAAGATTAAAAACATGCAAAACGATTGTAAGTGAAAGCTTTACAATCGTTTTGTGGTTTTTTGGCAATGTGATAAAAAGCTTGAAATTGAGGTTTGGCAAAAGTAAGGTTATTAAAACATTACTTATCAGGAATAAAAGGGAATCGAAATAAAACACATCATTGATATTTAATATATTATGGGAATTTTTTTAAAAATCACTTATGATTCTCAAGGAGGAAAGACAGCCGAAAAGGCGTTTACGAACCAAAAGGTTTTAGATTACATTATTGATGGTTTAAATAACTACTCTTGGCAAGATTCAATTTCTGTCAAATTAACTACACTTGACCCAAAATATAGTCATATTGCACTTGGTACCATTCTTAGATTTTTTCATCTGAAAAATATTGAAGCAGGTAATTTAAAATCGTTTTCGAGGTACATTAAGAAGGATGATAAACTTATTATAGACCAAATGCTTGTCATAGATAAATATGAAGATTTATCAGAAGATGAAACAAGAAAGGCGCTATGTGATGATATTTCTCTATATTTTAAAGAGATGATATTGAAATATAAAGACCGCTTTCTTGATTTTGATGCCGTTGCTTTTATTCTTTTACTAGAAGGAAAATTTGAAGAAATAAAGGAAGGTAAATGTATAAGTAATTCAGCAGGAGGTGTTGATTCTGGAGTAAGCGGAGCTTAATTCAGCGAACCCAGGGTTTTGTGTTTCTTCTTGCGTTTATATTGAGTTTGCTTTAAATCTCCTGAACCTGTGATGATGCTGATATTCCCATCAGTTTCGAACATGGCCAGTTTTACATCTTTATATTTCTCTACTCCATGTTCCCTCATCGCTTCGCGTAATTCTTCATTGCTGATGTCTAGCTTACTGAGCGTGGCGAAATCAAGATCCCCGTTGTGAATCAGGATTTCCGGTTTTTCCGAAAGAAGCTCCCTGAACTTTTTACTTTTGAACATCAGCTTTTTTAAGGCATAATTAAGGGCAAACAGAACGGCGGCGGCAACAAGGCCTCCGGTAAGACTGGTATTGTTCCCTACCATTGCATTCTGAACAGCGTTACTGATCAAAAGAATGAGTACTACATCAGTCGTGTTGAGTTGAGACAGTTCCTTTTTTCCGGTTAAACGGATGGCCACCAGCATAAAAGCATAGACGGCAAGGCTTCTTAGTATGATGTCGAGGTATTGGTTCATGTGCTTAGAATTTTAAGGTCATTTGTCCCTGCTGACTGACTTCGCGTTCATGGTCCAGCAGCCATTTTTTACGCCATAGAGACCCGGCATAACCCACTAAAGTACCATCACTTCCTATTACCCTATGACAAGGGACTACTATCGCCAATTCGTTTTTCCCATTTGCCGCTGCCATCGCCCTGATGGCAAGTACATTGTTCATCTGCTTGGCCATTTGCAAATAGGAGCGGGTAATTCCATAATCTATCGTCAGCAAAGCGGCCCATACTTCCTGCTGGAAGGTGGTTCCCGGTTGTTTGATCGGCAAAGTGAAAACCTTTAAATCTCCTTCAAAATAGGCCTTTAACTGGGATTCGGCAAGCCGTGTAATCTCGTTTTCATTCGGCTCAGTAATGAGGTCTTCCTTGAAGGTGATCTTTTGCACAAATTGTTCATCAGCAAAGATGCTGACCGGACCAACCGGGCTTTGTAAAATACTGCAATACTGAATATTCATAGGAATACAATATTATGGATATTTAATTTACAAAGATAAAAGATCGGGGATTAAGAATTATCTTTGCGGCTGCATGAATTTAATAGATCAGGTAAAGTTTTTAATTAAGAAAGAGTTGCTGCTGGAATGGCGTTCTAAATATGCTTTAAATGGCGTTCTCCTGTATGTAGTGTCGACGGTTTTTGTCTGCTATTTATCTTTTGTAAGTGTAGAAAAGATTACCTGGAATGCTTTATTCTGGATCATCATGCTGTTTGCTTCGATCAATGCCGTCTCCAAAAGTTTTCTTCAGGAAAGCAAAGGAAGGCAGCTGTACATTTATACCATCGCAAGCCCGCTGGCACTGATCATTTCAAAGACCATTTATAATGTGTTGCTGATGATGCTGCTCACGGTGATTGCACTGGCTTTTTATACCATGGTGTTTAACTATGTGCCGGAAGATCTGGGCTTATATATTGTGGCAACCCTGTTGGGAAGTCTGAGCTTCTCTACCATCTTTACTATGGTTTCTGCCATTGCGTCCAAAGCAGGTAACGGCGGGATGCTGATGGCAATTCTAAGCTTTCCGGTGGTGATTCCGGTCCTGATCGTATTGATTAAGCTCACTAAAAATGCCATAGATGGATTGGATAGGAGTGTAAGTATGGACGAGATTGGTCTGTTGCTGATCATCAATGCATTGGTGATGGCGGTTTCACTGATTCTTTTTCCTTACCTCTGGAGAGATTAATACCTCCGCCGAATGAGTGCAGGCGGGGTTTGTATCTGATATTCCCTTGATTTGGAGGTCTGGTTTGTGGTCTGATAGATTTTAAATATGGAAAAAGAGCTGCTTTTCTTAAAAGATTTTGTTGAAGGAAAACTGAAAGGTGCTGAACTGGAAGCTGCACTGATTGAAAACCCTGCTTTAGAAACCTTGCTGTCTGATGATTCAATCAATTGGAATGGAACTTACCTCTCTGAGACCAGTCCTTTTCTTTATCTCGCAGAACAAAACCTTAAAACCATCGCCGGTTGCTATAATGCACAAGGATTCCTTCAGCTGTTTTTAACAAAAAAGAACGTTTCTTTTTCGGCCTATAAAGAATATGAGGAAATACATTCCCTGATCCTGGATGCTCAGCCCAAATATGTAGATGCCGATATGACTTTTATTGAACACTATATTTTGCCGGTCAGGGAAGGCCTGAAGACTAAAACGGAAATAAAACTCGCAGTTAAAACCCGTTTCAATGAAATGTTTCGCTACCATGGTAAAGCTCCAAAATGGGTTCAGAATCCTCAATGGATCATAAAAGACAGTCAGCCTTTATTCTTTTTAGGGCAGTTTGAAATTAAAGATTGTGCGTTATTTCGGGACAATGGCTTTGTTTACCTGTTTGTGAACGAAGGGAATGGAGCCATAGAGACCGTTAAGCAGTTTTATTAGCCTGTTACGCCCCTGAGATCATGGGGAAGGTTATCTCGATATTCAGCTGGTTTGAATCTATACCCGCCTGTTCCGGGAATAAGCCGGGACGAATGTTCAGGTCAATTATTTCGTTTTGCAAATTTTTCACTTTCTCTTACGAATGTGAGCTGAAGTCAGCCGAATGTGGGTTCCGTATTTTTTACTGATAGTTTTCTTTGGAGATTCGATTTTGAAAACAAAGGCCATCCGCCTTTTTAAAAACAAATTTTAATCATTTACTTAAAAAAAGAACTATGAAACATTTATTTATCGCATTAGTGTGCACAGTAATGGGCTTTAGTGCCATGGCATCTGAGGGAACCCCATCGAAGACCCTACATCTATCTAAAAACGCTCCGGAAAAAATTGCTTTTGAAAAAGTCGCTTCAGAAAAAACAGCGGTGGAGAAAAAAGCAACTGAGAAAAGTACAAAACTAAGAAGAAGAACAACGGCATATATTTTCCATTTGTCCTGTGGTGATGTGATTGTACATGTTTACAACGATGCGGTAAACGCCCCGGGAGTAATGAGCGGTATCTGGAACCATTTTAATAACCAGAACTGCAACTAATTTTATGGTGTTTGCTTAGGGCTATTCATTAGCCTAAGGAAAAAACCTGGATATCCGGATAAGACAAAGTCTTTTCCGGATGGCCATAATCAAAATAAAAGGAGGATGGCCTTTTAAAACTTTAGTAAATATGAAAAGATATTATAATCTGGGTTTATGGGCAATTGTATTTTGCCTGCTCTGCGGTTTTACCGGTAGCATCAGGGATACCCATTTACCGCCCGTTTCGATAGCTCATTACCGGTTTAGTCATATCAGGGATTCTACCCGAAGCGCAAATGTCTGGACTGAGGAGTTCCTCCTCGCCTTCAATGCTGATCGAAGTGTCTACCTAAGCCAGACCAAACATACTCAGGATTCTGTGAACCGCGCAATACTCAAAGCTGCTGAAGAGCGTGAGGGAGAGGAGATCGATATGGGTACTTTTGTGCCCACTACCCCGGAACGAATATATGCGGATAACCATAAACGGGCCATCGTTAAGAACTTTAACGGTAACGATTATTTGATTGCCACAGATAAAGACAAAATCGACTGGAAGATTTCTGCTGAAACCAAAGAGATTCTTGGACATACTTGTCAGGAAGCTACCGGCCTGTGGAAAGGCCGGGTATATACTGCGTGGTTTACTACCGATATTCCGGCTGCCTTTGGACCATGGAAACTCAATGGCCTTCCTGGGTTGATCTTGGAGGCCTATGACCAAAGTGGCCGCATCTCCTTTAGCTGTACCGGGCTATCCCTGTCTGGAAAGCTTCCGGAAGGAATTTCTATAGATTTGCCTAAAGCGCTTACCTCAACCACTGTAGCCCAATATGACCGCATGGAAAAGGCTTCTACGGAGAACCTGGATATGGATGCCTTTGATCCTGCAACTGTTACCTTGCTGATGAATAATGCGGGGGCTGCAAGTCATTCGAAAAGTGGCTTCAAGTTAAACTTTCCTCTGGAACTGGATAAATAAGGAGCATGCTAAAGCGAGCTTTTTCCCTGTTTTTATTTCTTTCACTGCAGATGGCGCTCTGTTTTGGGCAGTCCAGGATTTTTGGGTCGGTCAGTGATAGTACCGGAGTTTCCATTACCTCCGCATCCGTTACTATTATTGATCAAAGCGGTGCCGGTGTTGTCTTTTCCGGAACGGATGATCAGGGCAGGTTCAATATCGGAATCCCCCAAAGAGCTGACTTATCAATCAAAGTTTCTGCCATCGGTTTTAAGCCTTTTCTTCTTGCCTTAAAAAATGCCGGAGGGGGAGAACTATTTGTTAAACTGGTGAGCAATGTGACCAGATTGCAGGAGGTGACGATTAAGTCCGGGAGTCCAGTCAGTAAATCTTTAGATACGATAAAATATAACGTGAGCCATTTCAGAGAAAACCAGGACCGGGTGATTGCTGATGTGATCGCAAGAATGCCTGGTATTCAGGTTGATGAAAAGGGTGGGATTAGCTTTAATGGAAAGCGGATTTCCAAAGTCTATATCGATGGGGAGAACCTTTTGGATAGAAACTATAAACTGGCAACTGAAAATATCCCGGCTGGTGCAGTAGATCAGTTGCAGGTTATTGAGGCAGATCAGCCGGTTAAAGCACTCAAAGGGTATGTGAGGAGTGATGATGTGGCGATAAATCTGACCTTGAGTAACACTGCCAGAACAATCATTACCAATACTGCCCAGCTTGGTGCAGGAAACAGGGCTTACTTTGGCGAGCTTTCAAGCCTGATGTTTAAAAAGAAGAGCAAGGCGATCTCCACATTTAAAGCCAACAACATCGGCTTGGATCTGCTGAATGAAATGGAAGAAGTCGGGGAGCCCTCATCTGCTGAACTGAAGCTCAGGAGGTCTCAGAGTTACCTTTCCATGCAGAGCGAAATCATTCCTGATGTCCAGCAGAAGTATTACCTGATGAATAATGATTTTTCCGGCAGTATCAATCCCCTGCTATCATTAGGGAGAGATTGGACGATGCGTTTGAACCTTTCCTCATCTCAGTTCAAACGTAAGTACCGTTTCAGCAACCACCTGGCTTATTTTTTAGCCAGTGCAGATACCATCAGTTACGATGAACATCAGGACAATACCTACAGGCAGCAGAGCTGGAATGCCAAGGTGCAGTTAGAGAAAAACAGCCGCAATATTTACTTCCGCTCGCAGACAAGTTTAGAGATGCCGAGGTGGAAAAGAAATGGTCAGACCACTCAAAATGACCAGCCTTTTGAGCAGCGTCAGCCTGCGTACTATCACTCACTTAGTAATCTGACTACTGTGGTCAAAGCATTAGGGAGGGAAAGCCTTATTGAATACAGAAGTTTAGTCCAGCACCAGAAGAACGATGAGCAGCTACTGATCTCGCCGGGAATTCATCAGCAACTGTTAAATGGCGGAGCGGAATATTTAAAAGCGGCTCAGCAGGTATTAACAGAGGACCTGGTTATCGAGCAAAATATTGCTTTGCGGAAAAAAATAGATCAGCTGGTCATCTCTGCCTCTGCCGGACTTGCGCTGGAAAAAAATCGGCTCTTCAGTCATCTTGGAGTTACCGGTTTGACAGGAGAGGAGCGTTTACCAGGTCCGGAATTTCGCAATGATATTGGTTTTCAGCATCTGGAACTCAAGGGGAATTTGTCTGCCCTTTATCAGTTTAAAAATGGATCGCTTAACTTATCTTTAGCTCCTGGTTTAAATCTGATCACTTATCAGGATCACGTTAAGCAAGTGGAGTCAAAACAGAATTACTTCAACCCAAACCCTGCGCTTTCCTTTCGTATGAATGCAGGAAAGTTTTCTCAGTTACAATTGGATTATTCATCGGCAACGGCATTTGGCGAAATAAAAGACGTGTATTCCGGGCTGATGCTGGTTAATTTCAGGCAATTCAATTCTAATGATATCCCACTACCCAGGACTGATCATCAGAACCTGTCCGCCAGGTATGCTTTCCGGAGGCCGATCAACATGTTTTTTTACAATATTGAGCTCAGCTACCTGTCTTCAAAACAAAACTATATCAGCTCTTTTATGATTGACAGGGGCCTTACCAGGGCCATTGCGATAGACTTTGATAACAGGATGCAGCAGTATAATCTTGGCGCTAACCTATCTAAATATGTTTTTTTTATCGGCACTAATGTTTCATTCCGGGCAAACCTTAACCTGCAAAAGGGTAATACTGTTTACAACAACGAGGTTAACCCGTTTGAAGCGATACAGTTGAACGCAGGAAGTTCCCTGCGAAAAAAAATATCAGCGCGGATCAGCCTCGCAGTTATTTACGATTTTATGCAGACGATCAATCACCAGCAGTCGTTAAATCAACGGCTGGAAACTGTAGTGGAGCGTCATAAGGTTAGAGCCGAGTGGACCCATAGGGTTAATAGCAGGTTATTCTACCAGATTAATTATAGTATGGTAAACTTTAACCAATCCCTTCAGCAGCAAACTAAAAATGAATTCTTTGACATCAGCCTGAGATATTCTCCCAAAAAAATCGCCGGGTCTTTTGAGTTACAGTGCATCAATGTAGTTGGTCAGGACCAGTATTCGCAGAGCAGCTCCAATGCTAATGAACTTTCTATTTATGCTATGCCACTCCGGCAGCGAACCTTTCTTTTTAAGTATAGTTTTAATTTTTAGGGTTTTAGGATTAAAATTGAGCGCTACTGAAGTCTGCAACTATACCTTTTTTCATTGTTACTGCAGTTGTAAACGAGACAGGTCCAATATTGCGGGCAACCATATTTTGTAATGCCTCCTTCCTGATAAGTACAGCCTGATGAGCCGCATGCATTTTGTACTGCTGCTCCTGTTCCTCCGGTTATACTTTTAAGTTCGTTTCTGCTGAGCTTTTTAGCTCCTTTCGGATTTGAATTGTTTGTCAACATAATAATTGGTTTTTTAAAATGTTTTTTGGTGAGAAATTGATGAATAAAGAGCGTTAAAATAGTTTGATAATGGCTGTCTCTTTTACTGACAGGTCATGGTGCCTCCTCTTTCACAAGGGTAAAAACGACATTCAAGTGGTTCAATGCAACTGCTGCCACCGGGAAGGTTCTCGTCAAAAAAACAGGCTTCCGGACAGTGATTAATAGGACCTCCTCCGCCCATTACATTTTTAAGATCGGTCCGGTTTAATTTTTGATTGTTTTGTGGTTTTGAATTGTTTTTTAACATGAAATTTAAGTTTAGTTGAAAAAATACTGGTTAGGTACAGGTGGAAACCCAGATCCCGTTACTGCATACATTGCCTCCTCCAATCGGTTCGTATCAGCTCATTTCTGCTCAATTTAGCCGGGTAGTTCGATTTCAGGGATGTCATAACTTTTAGTTTTTATTTTTGAATTGGTTTTTATGCGCAATAATATCCGTATTCATTTTCTCCGCAGCTGTATTCTATGCAGTCCATGGTATCGGGGCAACGGAAGCCACCCGGATCCTGATCCATGCAGGATGGAGGACAGTTCGGGTTGTGTCTGATTCCGCCTGTTACCTCTTTAAGCTCATTTCGGTTTAGTTTTTTTCCTTGTTTGTTTAAATTGTTTTTTTTCATGATTGTAAGATTTAAATGGATGAATTTTAGCATAATTCGCAGGTATCGAAACAAGGCAGCTTTCTTGCATTTGCTGTGCCTCCTGATAGATTTTTCACGTCAGCTTTGCTCAGTGTCTGAGCATTTTTCAGTTTTAACATAAGGATAATCTGGTTAGTCAATGTATTGCTTTCTTGTTCCGGATTGCAGCCGGGGCTGTAGTTTTTATTATCGAAAAGCTGAATAAACTGTTGAAAAGACTTATTACATTAATTTTAGCATCTGAAAGTATTCTGCGGCAGAAAAAGAAAATAGGGACCTGGGCGTTAAAATCTTTTAAAGATATTCAGGGTTGTATATTTTTTATCAGTACGTTGTTTGTAATTAATAGTTTAATATAATTATTAAATATATAGTTTTAAAATATTTTTGGCCTTTTGTGTGTGACTATTTTCATGATTAGTATGTTTATGGCTTACATATAGTTAAATCAACTGATTTTAATTTTGCAACTTTTTTGTGACGATTATTCGTTTCTGTGTCAGCTCTTTTTCTTAAGGAGCGATTGATGATCAGGGTAGATTGAGTAATGTCTCCGTCATTTAAGTTCATTTGAACTTTAAAGCCCTTGTGTTTATTGGCTTAATTATAAAGAAGTAGACAAATTTCTCTTTACATTTGACGCTTAATCAAATTGAAAAAATTAAATTTTTAGATCAATGTACAAGAGCTGGTGGAAAATATTAGGAGCAGTGTTGGTGATTTACTCAACAATTGCAGGTTTTTTGATTAAAACACCTGATTTACCTATCATACGTGAAAGCATCAGAAACCTTTATTTCCACGTTCCGATGTGGTTCAGCATGATTGTATTATTTAGTACCTCGGTTTTTTACAGCATCAAATACCTGAGCAGCAGTAATCCTCATGACGATATTAAGGCTGTTGAGAGTGTTAACGCCGGCGTAGTTTTTGGTATTCTGGGATTAACCACCGGTATGATCTGGGCAAGATTTGCCTGGGGACAAGCCTGGAGCTTTGATGTGAAGCAAAACTTTGCTGCCATTGCCATCCTGCTCTATTTTGCTTACCTCGTTCTGAGGAATGCCATTGATGAAGAACAAAAACGGGCGAAGATCTCCGCCATTTATAACATATTTGCTTTCCCGATCATGGTTGTATTACTTTTTGTATTGCCAAGATTATCCGATTCCCTGCACCCTGGAGATGGAGGAAATCCTGGTTTTAATGCTTACGACCTGGATAGCCGCATGAGAATGGTATTCTATCCTGCCTGTTTGGGTTGGATCCTGATCGGCTACTGGATCTATACCATCCTGTACAGGCTTCGTGTACTTGAAAAAGCACAGCGCTAAATAAAATATTCACGGTTTCATTGCCATTGAACAATAAATATATATCATATACTAATGAAAAAATTTACAGCAACCTTTTTAATGCTCATGATCACGATGCAATTGTTTGCTCAGGGACAAGGTTCAGCCATTACAGATAGCCTGTATGCATCGGGTAAAATATACGTTGTAGTGGCAGTCGTACTGCTAATCTTACTGGGCTTGCTTTTGTTTCTATTTACGATAGAAAAAAGATTAAAAAAAATAGAAAAGAAAACTTCGGCTAAAATCTAATTTTAAATCGTTTAGGCCCTGTTTTTGCTTGTTTTATGATGTGGTGTTTCGATTACACTAAGTAATTCTGTATTTGCATTAATGGTTTTTTTTAATGCAATTTTGCACCTAATTAGGATACGAACTTATATTCAATTCATAAATAACAACTAATGGCTAATACAGCAAACGAGACAAATTTTTTTGCAGATGTCTGCAAGAATTTTGACAATGCCGCCCAATTCACTTCCCATCCAGAGGGTTTGTTAACCCAAATCAAAGCTTGTAACAGTGTGTATCGTTTCCAGTTCCCTATCCGTAGAGGAAATGGTTTCGAGGTTATTGATGCATGGCGTGTAGAACACTCTCACCACATGAGTCCTACAAAAGGTGGTATTCGCTATAGCGAAATGGTAAACGAAGATGAAGTAATGGCTCTGGCTGCTTTAATGACGTACAAATGTGCGATTGTCAACGTTCCTTTCGGTGGTGCTAAAGGGGGTATTAAAATTACAACGAAAAACTACACCGTTGGAGAGTTGGAAAACATCACCCGTCGTTATACTACAGAATTAATTAAAAAGAACTTTATTGGTCCCGGCATTGACGTTCCTGCTCCTGATTATGGATCTGGTGAGCGTGAAATGAGCTGGATCGCAGATACTTATATGACGATGAACCCGGGTCAGTTAGATGCTTTGGGTTGTGTGACGGGAAAACCAATTGCATTACACGGTATCCGCGGACGTAAGGAAGCAACCGGACGTGGTGTGGCTTACGCCATCAGAGAATGTGTTAGTGTAGGAGAAGATATGGCGAAAATCGGCCTTACAGCTGGTTTAGGTGATAAAAGAGTGATTGTACAGGGATTAGGTAACGTAGGTTACCACTCCGCGAAATTCTTAGCTGAATTCGGAGCAACAATTGTTGGTCTTTGTGAATTTGAAGGAGCGATCTACAATGCTGATGGTTTAAATATCGACGAAGTATTTGCTCATCGTAAATTAACAGGATCAATCTTAGGCTTCCCGGGAGCTACAGAATTTAAGAATTCTATGGAAGGCCTGGAGCAACCATGTGATATCCTGGTTCCTGCAGCATTGGAAAATCAGATCACTTCTGATAACATCAGAAATATTAAAGCTAAAATTATTGCTGAAGGTGCAAACGGACCTTGTACTCCGGAAGCCGAAGAAATCTTCACCGAAATGGGTGGTATGATCATTCCTGATATGTACTGTAATGCCGGTGGTGTGACCGTATCTTATTTTGAGTGGTTGAAAAACCTTTCTCACGTAGCTTTTGGCCGTATGGAAAACCGTTATGCTGAAAACTCTAACAGAAACCTGATCAATACACTGGAAAGCCTTACTGGTAAAAGTATTCCTGCAGAACACCGCTTAATGATTGTTAAAGGTGCTTCGGAGCTGGAATTGGTAAACTCCGGACTGGAAGATACCATGATTCACTCTTACCATGAGATCAGAGAAACATTAATGAATAAACCTGGTATTCAGACTTTAAGAACAGCTGCATTTGTAGGTTCAATCGATAAGATCGCAATATCTTATATGAACCTTGGTATCTGGCCGTAGGCAATACCCATACGATAATACAGAAGAGGGTAATAGTTGGCTATAAAAATGGCCAACTATTACCCTCTCTTTTTTTGTCATTTTTCTTTCATACTGTTTTTACTGAAAATCTTCTTCCCCTGAATTCCCGTATCTTGTAGATATCAATCTGGAGGATTTTCAATGATGCGGATACCGAACTCAGGCTTTCTTTTGTTACTGATGCTGATCATGGCCTGCAGTTCAGGTCCGGCTGAACAGCAACTGGAAAGTAAAAATGGTTTTGCAGTCATCGTAAAGCCTGAAACAGGAGAACAACTGGCTACCTTTGCCGGAGGTTGTTTCTGGGCATTACAGGAAGCGATGATTGAACTGAAAGGCGTAAACAGGGTGATCAGTGGTTATGCCGGAGGGACCAGCGCCAATCCGGACTATGCAAAGGTGGTGTCAAAAACAGCCGGACATGCAGAGGCTGTTCAGGTTTATTACGATCCAAAGGTCATCTCTTTTGAGCAACTTTGTGAAGCCTTCTTTCATGCACATGATCCTACCCAGGTAGATGGCCAGGGCCCCGATCTGGGAATTGAGTACCGCTCTATCGCTTTTTTTCGTTCGCCGGAAGAATACAGGGCCATTCGTCGGGTAATTGACCAGCTGGAAGCCTCAGTTTACGGGAAAAATCAGGTCGTAACCGAGTTGCTCCCCTTTAAAATCATTTATCCGGCAGAAATGGAACACCAGGATTACTATAAACGTAATTTATGGGATAGCTATATCCGGAAAATCTCCAGGCCAAAAGTGGAAAAACTCCGTAGGGAAATGCCCGGATTGATCAAATCTGAGTACCTGAAATCCTGGAAAACGACTGTTTTTCAGGAAGGAACTGCTTCAAACCTAGCGTTTTTGTCAGAGAACTATCAATAAATGGTCATCAAACTGATTTGAACAGCCCTAAAAGAGTTTACCTCCTTATATTTTTTATCTTTGTACCATTCTAAAATTTTATTAGCATCATGAGAAAAAGTGCAATTATTGGTTTAATTACAATAGCGTTATGTGTAGGGTTCTTAATCAGTCTGAATGCCGGCACAAGCAACTATTCTACTTTCTCCGAAGCTGCAAAAGATCCGCGCGAATTCCATGTCATGGGATATTGGGAAAAAGCGAAAGGGATGTATTATGATGCCCAGAAAGATGCCAATCATTTTGCTTTCTACATGAAAGACGAAAAAGGGATGGTCAACAAAGTAGTTTATAACGGCACAAAACCTCAGGATTTCGAACGTTCAGAAAAATTAGTTTTAATCGGTAAAATGAAAGATGATACCTTTTATGCTTCAAAAATATTAATGAAATGTCCTTCTAAATACAACAATGATCTTGTAGAAGTGAAAAAGGACGGTCAGGTAATAAAATACAACTAATCTTAATGGATATACAATTTTTTGGAGAGAACCTCCTGCCCGGTAAAATCGGCCAATTCTTTATTGTTCTAGCGTTTGCCGCTTCTTTACTCTCTGCAATAGCCTATTTTTTTGCAACAAAGAATAAAGATCTTGAAAATCAATCATGGACACGTTTAGGCCGGATTGCGTTTTTAATCAACTGGGTAAGTATCCTGGGCATAGGAATCACCTTATTCTACCTCATCTTAAACCACAATAACGAGTATTATTACGTTTATTCCCACTCTTCCAAAGAACTTCCGGTATATTATATCGTTTCTGCTTTCTGGGAAGGACAGGAGGGAAGTTTCTGGCTATGGGCTTTCTGGCAGGCTTTGCTTGGCGGACTGCTGATCTGGAAAGCGAAAACCTGGGAAAATGGCGTAATGACCATTGTGGCTTTCTCACAGGTATTTCTAACCTCGATGTTATTGGGTGTAGAGATCTTTGGAGAAAGAATCGGAAGTTCGCCTTTTATCCTGTTAAGGGATGCCGTAAACCTGAAAGATATGGCTCCGGTCGTATTTGCTGATCCGGAAAACTATAAAAACTACCTGAAGTTCATTACCGACGGAAGAGGACTGAACCCATTATTACAGAATTACTGGATGGTGATCCATCCACCAACCTTATTCCTTGGTTTTGCCAGTATGATTGTTCCTTTCGCCTATGCAGTGACAGGTCTATGGCAAAGGAAATATAAAGAATGGGTTAAACCAGCAATGCCATGGGCACTGTTTGCGGTGATGATCCTGGGTACAGGAATCATTATGGGCTCTTTCTGGGCCTATGAAGCACTGAATTTCGGTGGATTCTGGGCATGGGATCCGGTAGAAAATGCCTCGATCATTCCATGGCTTACCCTCATTGCAGGTGTTCACGTCATGATCGCCTTCAAAAATACAGGACATTCCTTCTTTACTGCGATCATTTTGGTGATCATCAGCTTTGTGCTGGTATTGTATGCCTCATTCCTGACCAGAAGCGGTATCCTTGGAGAAACCTCTGTTCACTCTTTCACCGATCTGGGCATGTTTGGCCACCTGATCTTATACAATGTGGTATTCCTGGCCCTGCCGGTGTACCTGCTCATCAGCAGATGGAAAGAATTGCCGATCACAAATAAAGATGAAGAAACTTATTCCAGAGAATTCTGGATGTTTATCGGAGCCTTAGTCGTTACCGTAGCCTGTATCCAGGTGATCTTCTCGACCTCTGTGCCTGTATTCAATGCGGCCTTCGGAACTAAATTTGCTCCTCCGATAGATGCCATCAAATATTATAACCAATGGCAGGCTCCTTTCGCCATCCTGGTTACCATTATCTCCGGTTTCTCTCAGTTCATGAAATACAAGAGAACGGATATCCGTAAGTTCTACAGCAGCTTAATTGCTTCTATCCTTTTTGCGATAGTCATTACCGCAGGTTTTGTTTACCTGACCAATATCTATACAAACTTAATGTACATCCTGCTTACTTTTAGCTGTGTGTTTGCGATCCTTGCCAATGCAAGAATCCTCGGACAGGCATTTGGCGGGAAACGTAAACTGGTAGGCGCAGCAGTAGCGCATATGGGTTTTGCTTTGTTACTGATTGGTGCCCTGGTTGCTGCAGCAACAAATAAACCGATCTCCCTGAATGCAACAAACTTCATTCCGGTGAAAGACTTTGAAAAAGCAGAGAAACCAGGAGAAAACATTGTACTCTATAAAAACGAGCCTAAGAAAATGGGCAGGTATACGGTTACTTATACCAGAGATACCACTGTTGCCCCGAACACGATATATACCTTGAATTTTAAGGTATACGATGAAGAAACAGGAAAGCTGAAAGAAGATTTTGAATTGAACCCTCATGTTCAGGCCAATGAAAAAATGGGCTTGATCGCTTCTCCTGATACCAAACATTACCTGACTTATGATGTGTATACCCACATCACCAGTGCACCTGATAAAAAGCAGATGAAGGGTAACCATGAGGAAGATGCCAATCCGGAAGAAAACTATAAAGCACCAAGAATTGTACAGGTAAGCACTGGTGATACCTTGCATACCAGCAGTGGGGTGATTACTGTTAAAGGACTAAACAATCAGCCAAAAGCGAAAAGCCTGGCATTGGCCGAAGGTGATCTTGCGGTAGGTTTGCCACTGGAAGTAGTGGTGAATGGAAAGACTTATAAGACAGAACCAATCTTCCTGGTAAAAGGAAACAATACTTTTGATTTTGCACGCAACATCGATGAACTCGGACTAAGGTTCAGGTTCACGAAAGTACTTCCTGATCAGCAAAAAGTAGAGCTTCAGGTATTTGAAAAGCCTCAGCAGGCAAAAGACTGGGTGGTATTTAAATCGATCGAGTTCCCTTATATCAATTTGTATTGGGCCGGAACAATCGTGATGGTGATCGGATTTTTACTGTCCATCCTCAGAAGACAAAAAGAAGTTAAAGCTGTTTAAGAAATAATTGCCCAAAGAGATGAAAGTAGTTTGTATTGGTTCTGGTAATGTGGCCACACATTTTTCAAATGCTTTTAAAGCAAATGGAGCGGAGCTTATGCAGGTCTGGAGTAAAAACCAGAACCATGCTGCTGAACTGGCTAAGGCAACGGGAGCAATGCCAATTTCTGATTTAAAGAAGATTGATCCCACAGCTGATCTGTACCTCATTGCGGTAAAGGACGATGCGATTCCGGAAGTTGTAGAGGCATTAAATGCCGTACAGGGAATTGTGGCCCATACCTCTGGCGCTACAGACATCAATGTTTTCGCGGAGTCGGGGATGAACTTCGGGGTATTGTATCCCTTGCAAACCTTCTCCAAACAAAAGGCCCTTGACTTTAAAAATGTGCCGCTTTGTATAGAAGCGAAAGATCAGGAGACACTGGACGCTTTAAAGTCCATTGCCCGGATGTTGAGTCCGCTGGTATATGAAGTGAATAGTGAAAAGAGAAGGATCTTACATTTATCCGCTGTATTTGCCTGTAATTTTGTAAACCATCTGTATGCCCTTAGCAATGATATCCTGGCAAAAAACGATCTTGATTTTGAGATTTTAAGGCCCCTGATCATGGAAACTGCAGAAAAGGTACAGGATGCTTTTCCTGCCGATGTACAGACCGGGCCGGCCATTCGCAACGACGAACAGACAATAGTAAAACATAAAGAATTGTTGAAAGATATGCCTGAATTGAAGGATATCTATGAAACTTTAAGTAAAAGCATTAAAAAAACACATTAATCGTGTAATTGCGGTTTTTGCTGCTTATTTTTGAGACCTAATTATGAGTATTTTTAAATTAAAGATAAATTTTGAAGAGCAGGGTAAAGAACCAATAGAGCTTCCTATAGCAGGAGGAGAATCGGTTCTTGATGTATGCCATGATCACGGAATAGAATTACAACACAACTGCGGGGGTGTATGCGGTTGCAGTACTTGTCATGTATATGTGACTAAAGGAATGGACGATATCCAGGAAATTTCCGATAAGGAAGAAGATTTTATTGACCGTGCGGTTCGCCCTAGAATTACCTCCAGACTGGGTTGTCAGTGTGTAGTGATCAGCGGAGATATTGAAGTAACCATCCCGGATCAGTCCGAGTTTTTAGGCCATTAATTAACAAACAAACATTATATGCAAGATAAATTTGCTTTACCAATTTATTGGAACGACCACGAAGACATCGCTCAGGAGTTATATGAGAAATTTGGGGACGAGTTCAATGAAGCCAAAATATACCGTATCAGGTTTACTGAATTATTAGAATGGGTATTGTCCTTACCTAATTTTAAAGGAACCAAAGAGGAAAGTACTGAAGGCCACCTGGAGCAAATCCAGTCTGCCTGGGTTTATGAATGGAGAGATAACCAAGACTAGGCCTGATGTTTCTGCAAAAACTTAAAGAGATCAACACATTTATATTCGATGTAGATGGGGTGTTAACCAATGGTGATATCTTAGCCTCGGATTCGGGGGAGTTTTTGCGGACATTTAACATTAAAGATGGCTATGCCCTTCAGTTGGCGGTAAAACGTGGCTTTCATGTTTGTATCATCTCTGGTGGAAAAGGACAGGCCATGCAAAAACGCTTTGAAGGTTTAGGCATCAAGGAAATCTTTCTGGGCGTTTCTGATAAAGTACAGGTCTTTCAGAATTTCCTGGTGAAATACCAGGTCAATGCTTCACAAGTATTATACATGGGAGATGACATCCCTGATCTTAAAGTCATGCAACTGGTAGGGCTCCCTACCTGTCCGGCAGATGCTGTTCCGGAAATTAAAGCTATTTCTGAATATATATCGCCCTATACCGGAGGTAAAACTGCCGTAAGGGACATCGTCGAAAAAGCACTCCGGGTGCAGGAAAAATGGTTTGATGAAAATCCTTCTGCCGCAGATTCCGGGAAATAATTTCTGTTTTTCTTTTGTAACATGTATGTTACTTTTAGGAGCTTAAACTAAATCTCTTCCGGCCCCTCTAATCTTTAAAAAACAATAACACCAGTTTTAAAAAGAAAACATTAGAAACCTATGAAAAGATTATTGATGATTTGCGGACTGTTATTCAGTGTAATTACATTCGCACAAGCACAACAAGATGGTGGCCGTAAAATGAAAAGCCCTGAAGAAAGAGCCCAAAAGAATGCGGAAAACCTAACTAAGAAACTCAGCTTGAATGATGACCAGAAAACCAAAGCAACTGCTATTTTTCTGGAACAGGCCAACGCGGTAAACAAAGCACGCGAAGCCGGTTCAGGTGATAAAGATGCAAGAAGGGCGGAGATGAAAAAATTAAGTGATGAGACGGATGCAAAAATCAGCGCATTGCTGACGGAAGATCAGAAAAAAACTTACGAAACCATAAAAGCAGAACGTAAAGATAAAATGAAAAGAGGGGGAAGAGGGGATGGCGAGAAACCTGCCGGAAACCAATAAAAGACAATTAATGCAAATAACAGAAGCGGCCTTTGGCCGCTTTTGCTATTTTTGCACAAATATCTAAATATGTATCAGCAAAGACTTCCTATTATCCTGGCCTCCAAATCTCCCCGCAGACAAGAATTGTTAAGCGCCATGAACCTCGATTTTAAAGTCGTTTTAAAAGAGGTAGACGAGAGTTACCCGGAGCAACTCCTTCCTGCCGAAATTGCAGTATACATTGCAGAAAAGAAAGCGAAGGCATTTGATGAAGACAGTAAAGGAAGTATCATCGTGACCGCAGATACGATTGTGGCCTATAATGGAGAGATCCTGGGAAAACCGGAAGATGCACACCATGCTAAAGAAATGCTGACCAAACTTTCGGGTACCAACCATCAGGTATATACCGGAGTAAGTTTAACCCACAATGGAAAGATGCGTTCTTTTTATGATACCACGGAGGTGTTCTTCAATACCTTGAGCCCTGAACAGATCAGTTATTACATCAAAAACTACAACCCAATGGATAAGGCCGGCGCTTATGGTATCCAGGACTGGATTGGCCTGATCGCGGTAGAAAAGATCATCGGTTCTTATACCAATGTAATGGGCTTGCCTACAGAAAAGCTGTATAAAGCGTTAGCTGATAGCAGCTGGTTGGTTTAAGCCTGCAGGTCTGCCAGTACGCCCATCTTCAGGTCGTAGGTAGATAAACTGAGTTGTTCAAAGTTTCCTGCTGATAAGATGTAATCTGTCAGTATGGAAGCCATGACAATCATATCCACCCTTAAACGGATCAGTCCGGGCATCTTTTCCCTTTCCCCATGACTGGAAGCGATGAAGGTTGCCGACAATGCCTGGTAGGCAGGAATGTCTATGGCATAGTGCTTGATCTCTTTCAGATTCAACTCCGGGTACAGCATGCCGGTAAAGGTCTCAAATGCGCCCGCTGAGCCAATTAAATGTTTGGGTTGGTACAAGTTCAATGCT
Organism: Pedobacter caeni; assembly: GCF_900129215.1. Taxonomy (GTDB): domain Bacteria; phylum Bacteroidota; class Bacteroidia; order Sphingobacteriales; family Sphingobacteriaceae; genus Pedobacter; species Pedobacter caeni. The sequence goes on from NZ_FQUQ01000002.1 coordinate 527,235, forward strand.
TCCTTTAAATCGCTTAATTCGCTATCTAAATGACGTGTAATCGCATTTTGATCGGCTTCATTGATTGGGTCGGAATGAAAATAGGCCTGCATCAATCGCGCGGCCCCGATGTTATAGCTTTTCTTCCAGAGTAATTCTTCTGGAGTGCAGATGATAAATTCGGTGCTTCCGCCCCCGATGTCCATAATGAGGGAGGTCTGGTTGATCAGTCCTGTAGCCCTGACTCCTTTAAAAATGTATCCGGCTTCCTCATCACCACTGATCACATTGATGTCGATCCCCGCATAATTTTTAGCGGCTTTAACAAAGTTGATTCCGTTTTCTGCACTTCTGATGGCAGAAGTTGCCGTGGCTTTTACCAATTCAACCTGATGTTCTTTAATGATCAGGCTAAATTTTTCCAGTGCCAGGAGGCCTCTTTCGAAAGCCTCCTGGATGATGAAATTGTCGTTGATCTTTCCTTCGCCAAGCCTCACGGGAAGATTGGTTTTATAGCATATTTCAGGCTCCTTTGCAGAAAGTTCCGCAATGATCAGGTGGAAGGTATTTGTTCCAAGGTCTATAACAGCAACCTTCATGTATTTTAATTTTTATAGGTAAACCACTTAATCATTTCTTTCAGACTGGTCTTTTTGCCGTACATTAAGATGCCCACCCTGTAAATCCTGGAGGCCAGCCAAACGGTACCAATAAATCCGAGCACAAGGATCAGCATAGATAATGCCAATTGCCAGTCCGGAACACCATAAGGTAAACGAACCACCATGGCAATAGGGGAGGTAAATGGAATCATCGACAACCAAAAAGCAATCGGACCATAAGGATCGTTGGTTACTACGCTTAAAGAAAGGGCGTAACCAACCAGTAAAGGCATCATTACGGGCATCATGAACTGCTGGGTTTCCGTCTCTGAATCGACGGCCGAACCAATGGCGGCATAGAGTGCGCTATAGAATAAATAACCACCAATAAAGAAGAAAATAAATACAAGAATGATTTTGGTCAGGTCCAGACTGGCCAGACTTTTCTGCATGGACAATACAGGACTGTCTACAGGAGTATTCACTACCGGAGAGATCGCTGTCCCATCTTTTGCTTTCATGGCTACAGCGCTCGTTTGTGCAATGGCATCTTTGCCCACAAAAGCTTTTACAGCCAGGGTAGAGATCGAAGCGGTCAGCACAATCCAGAGGATAAACTGGGTAAGCCCCACGAGGGCGATGCCAATGATTTTGCCCATCATCAACTGGAATGGTTTTACCGAGGAAATCATAATTTCGATGATCCTGCTGGTTTTTTCTTCAATCACCCCACGCATCACCTGGATGCCGTAGAGCAGGATGAACATAAACATGAATATTCCCGCTGCGGTACCAATAATGGTGCTGGCACCTGCACTGGAATCTTCTTCTTTCCCGGTTTCCCCGATCTTTTTAGTGTCAATCTCTACTTCCGTTTTTAAGCCGTCCAGCTCAGTCTGGGAAATACCGGATGCTTTAAGTTTCTGGGTACGGATGAGTTCTTTGATGTCGCCGGATACCCGGTTGCTCAGGGAGAGTCCGGCTTGCTTGCTGCCAATGAGTTGTATGCCCTTCGGGGATTTAATGTCAAATTCCGGAAGGTAAAGGATGTAATCGTATTTCGTGGTTTTTAAATCAGCCTTCATCTGCTCCAGAGATTCCTTCACATAGGTATAGCCTATGTTTTTGGTGGGAACGAGTTTCTCTGTTAATGAAGTATTCTGGTTTACAACAGCTACTTTGTTAAAGCTTCCTTTGACCCCCTGAATAGAGAAGTAAATGATCAGTCCATAAAAACCGGCAATGATGAGCGGGGTAAGGAGCGTCATGATAATGAACGACTTCTTTTTTACCCTGGATAAGTATTCTCTTTGTATGATGAGTAAGATTTTGTTCATGACGCTTAGGATTGTTTTACTTTTTGAATGAAAATGTCGTTCATGGTAGGGATTACCTCGTCCAGACGGTTGATAGATACATGGGGAATTAAGGCGCTGAGTACCTGGTTAGGGTTTTGCGTTTCCCGGATTTTGATCTTTACTTTGGTCTTTCCGTCGATGTGTTCAGTGTGTAAAACTTCAAAGAGTTCTTTTGAGTTTTCCAATTGATAATCGCCTTCATATTCCAGCCAATAGGTATTGTTGCGGTATTGTTCCCTGATGTCCTTCACCGGGCCATCCAGTATCTTTTTGGAGCGGTGGATGAGGGCAATGTTGTCGCAAAGCTCTTCCACAGATTCCATTCTATGAGTGGAGAAGATAAAAGTGGCACCTTCTCTGTTTAATTCCAGGATTTCATTCTTGATGATGTCTGCATTTACAGGATCGAAACCGGAAAAGGGCTCATCGAGGATGATGAGTTCGGGTTTATGCAGTACTGTAGCTACAAACTGGACTTTCTGCTGCATTCCTTTACTCAGGTCTTCTACTTTTTTACTCCACCAATCGGCCATTTCCAGCTTCTCAAACCAATACCTGATTCTTTTGGTGGCCTCCGCAGTGCTTAGTCCTTTGAGTTTGGCGAGGTACAGCACCTGTTCGCCGATTTCCATTTTTTTGTATAGACCTCTTTCTTCCGGTAAATAGCCAATCTTGGAAATGTGATCCACATTGAGGCGTTCCCCGTTGAACAGGACCTCTCCGCTATCGGGACCTGTGATTTGGGTAATGATCCTGATGAGGGAAGTTTTCCCGGCACCATTTGGGCCTAACAGACCGAAGATCTTACCTTTTTCTACTTGCAGGCTGACATCGTCCAATGCGCGGTGGTTCGCGTATTGCTTAATAATATTCTTGATAATGAGCATCTTTTAGTTTTATTAGTCGTTAAGTTAGTATCGGTTTTTGTTAAAATGTTACAGAAAAGACCAATAAAAAAGGGCCGTGTCATTTTTTAATGATACGACCCTTTCTATTTTCAGGAGTAAATGTTACTCGAAATATTCTTTCATTTTCTCAAAGAAACTCTTGTCATTCTTACCTGGCTGAGGTTTGAAATTCGGTGACTCCCTCAACTTTTCCAACATGCTTCTTTCTTCCGAGCTTAACGCTTTAGGGGTCCAGATGTTGATGTGGATAATCTGATCACCACGGTGATAAGAATTGATCTCAGGAAGGCCTTTGCCTTTCAAACGCAACAATTTACCACTTTGGGTACCTGGTTCGATTTTGATTTTTGCTTTGCCATCAATGGTCGGTACTTCTGCGCTATAACCTAAGGCTGCATCGATGATCGATACATGTAAGTCATACACCACATTGTTTCCTTCGCGTTTCAGGGTTTCATGGGCAACTTCTTCAATCAGAATGATCAGGTCTCCCGGGATTCCTCCGTTAGGGGCAGCATTACCTTTTCCACTCATGCTCAGCTGCATGCCATCACTTACACCCGCAGGGATGTTAATGGTAATGGTTTCTTCACCGCGAACGATGCCTTCACCATGACAAGAAGTACATTTAGAGGTAATCTGTGATCCGCTACCGTTACAGGTAGGGCAGGTAGAGGTGGTTTGCATCTGGCCCAATATCGTATTGGTAACCCTGCGTACCGCTCCGCTTCCCCCGCAAGTCTGACAGGTGCTTACCGAATTACGGTCTTTAGCACCTGATCCATCGCAGGTTTTACAGGTGATCTGTTTGTTGACTTTAATTTTCTTTTCTGTACCGTTGGCAATTTCTTCCAGGGTAAGTTTTACTTTAATGCGCAGATTAGTACCTTTTGCTACACGTCTGCCACCACGGGACTGCTGACCGCCGCCGCCAAAGAAGCTATCAAATGGACTGCCGCCGCCGCCGCCAAAGATATCGCCAAACTGGCTGAAAATATCTTCCATGTTCATGCCGCCGCCGCCATATCCGCCGCCGTTACCCGAAGCACCACCAACACCGGCATGACCATAATGGTCGTAACGTTGTTTCTTCTCCGGATTACTTAATACCTCGTAAGCCTCGGCTGCTTCCTTAAACTTATCCTCAGCCGTCTTGTCATCCGGATTTTTATCCGGGTGAAACTTGATGGCCAGTTTGCGATATGCCTTTTTTATCTCTTCGGCGGATGAACTCTTGGATACGCCAAGCACATCATAATAATCTCTTTTGCTCATAAAATATTAACTACCTACTACGACTTTGGCAAAGCGTATTACCTTGTCGTTTAAAGTGTACCCTTTTTCTAATTCGTCTATAACTTTTCCTTTCAACTCCTCATTCGGAGCAGGGATCTTTGTTATCGCTTCATGAAGGTCTGTATCAAAAGGAGTGCTGATGCTTTCCATTTCTTTCAGGCCTTTCTGTCCTAATACGCTTTTTAATTTATGGTGAACCAAAGCAATACCTTCACGGATCGGAGTGATGTCCGTTGCATTGTCCATGGCCTTATTGGCACGGTCAAAATCATCCAGTACCGGAAGCATGGAGATGATCACGTCTTTACCTGCAGTCTGTAAAAGCTCTACGCGTTCTTTTTGAGTACGACGTTTATAATTGTCAAACTCTGCAAACAGGCGCAGGTATTTATCATTTAAAGCAGCAACTTCTTGTTGTAATTTTTCCTCAGCTGAGATTTCTGGTTGAACTTCTTCAGTTGAAGCGGCATCTGCACTTTCTTCGGCTTGCTCGCTGGTTACCTGCTCATCAGCAGTATTTTCCACAATAGGATCTTCGATGTCGTTTTTTTTCTTCTTGCTAAACATGGTATAGTAGAATTTTTGGATCTAAACTCAAAAGGTTTGCCAATAAAAAATATCAGCCATGCTGTCAGCTTTAAGTAGAAAAGACTGACCAGAATGGCTGATTAGGAATATTTTTGTCAGGATTATGTTTACACGATTTGTGCATCCTCATGCACAATACCACCCTCACATTTGATGATTCTGGATGGGAAAGTACGGATGATATGGTAGTCATGGGTCGCCATTAATACCGAGGTACCACTCTGACTGATTTGTTTCAGCAACATTACAATTTCTTCGGAAGTATCCGGATCCAGGTTTCCTGTAGGCTCATCGGCAAGGATAATCTCCGGGTTGTTCAGTAAAGCACGGGCAATAACCACACGCTGCTGCTCTCCGCCGGAAAGCTCATGCGGCATTTTTCTGATTTTAGACCTTAGTCCTACTTTCTCCAGTACATCTTTAATACGCTCCTGAATTAAAGCGGCATCTTTCCATCCGGTAGCTTTCAATACAAACTCCAGGTTTTTCTCTACTGTTCTGTCCGTCAGCAATTGAAAATCCTGAAATACAATACCTAGTTTTCTGCGCAGATAAGGAACATCTTTAATGGCCAGGTTTTTTAGATCAAAGCCCGCAATCTGTCCTTCACCATTTCCTATATGAAGGTCGCCGTAAATGATCTTTAGTAAACTACTTTTACCAGATCCTGTCTGTCCGATAAGAAAAACAAACTCTCCCTTATCTACATTCAGGTTTACATTAGATAAGACCAGGTGTTTTTGCTGGAATACATCTACCTTCTTTAAATTTATAACTGCGTTTTCTGCCATGTTTAAATATCTAATTTAGCAATTTGTCCGAAAGGCAAATCATTCACAAAATTCATAATATAAGGCAGCTTATCGCCTAAACCTAATTTATCCAGGGATTTATCAGGTCTGTCGACCCTGAAATAGGCGAGTAAAGTGAATTTATCATCCCTCAACTGCACATAGTCAGGAATTTTGGCAATGCCTTTTACTTTGATTACATACATTTTGTTCAAAAATAGTATTTCAAACTGAGAAATGAAGGGCTTTCCCGTATTTATCTAATTTGTACACTGTTGGGGATGGGGCTGGAATTTTTCCTTGTTGCTGTTCCTCTCTTACTTATAAAGAAATGAAATAAAGCTGATGATGAAGATCCTGCATGTTGACCTAATTTTTGTGTAACCTGGCTCGTTTCGCTGTCATTATTAGTGGATTTATTGATTTCTCCCTAAATATCTTTAAATAAGTCCAGTATGCAGATTTCTATTGATTTAGGAGTCAAAACTGCGTTTTTTATGGAAAACAACCGTTTGTGTAGCATTGGCGTGATCATTTTTTCAAATGGCATTTTCCATACCTAAGCTGTTATTATTTTAGATTTTTTTTTGCGGTTTTTGATATATATTTTTCTTTTTGATTTACTGAAACTTCGGTCTTTACTGTGCCTATAGAGTTAATAATGGAGCAATGCAAACGTTTGTGTTGTTAAAATTTGTTAAATGACGTTGCTTTAACAATACATTAGATTAATGAAAGGCAGGACATAAGCTGCTGATCAATGGGGGTGTCTGACTATATCGACCAATATAGGACAGACATAAAATAATAAGAGATAATTCAACTACAACCTAAACTTAACCACGACCAAACTATGCAAAAATTTCGACTCAACTAATGCCCTAAACAAGCATTGTAGCTAGGCAAAAGCTACTTACATCCCTTAAAAAAAGATCATTTAATTTTTTAAAACTGAGAACTGTTAAGCTTCGCCCATAGGGAGAGCTTATGGCCGATTTGTCTCATCTGACAGGATTGTTTTTACAGTCCCGGGGATGTTTTGGCCGAAAAATATCGCATTCTCAAACAGAAAAAAACCGCTAACCAACTTAAAATTAAGATTCTATGAAGTGTAATCTGCTTTTTACAAAGGCTTGTATAACGCTGTTCTTGCTACAGGGCGTTCACCTGAGCTCAGAAGGCAAGCCTGGTTTTAAAATAAACAATAAATCCGAAAATAACCTGTCCCCTGAAATTTCAGCCTTACTCGTACCTGTCGTAATACAGGGTACTGTGAAAGATGATAAAGGTATACCTATGCCAGGTGTTACGGTCTCTATAAAGGGTAAAAAATCAGCGGTGAGCAGTACTGACGGGAACGGTGCTTTTAAGGCCACTGTAGATGATAATGATATCCTGGTTTTTAGTATGATCGGATACGTCAGAAAAGAAGTTGCCGTTAAAGGAAAGACCACCCTGAATGTGGTGATGAAAGAAGATCTCAACGATTTGAGTGAGGTTATTGTAACTGGCTATGCTACCTTAAACCGTAAGAAATCAACCTCTTCTGTTTCCAGTCTTACCGGTAAGGACATTGAGAACCTTCCCGCAGCGAGTGTGGATATCCTTTTACAAGGTAAACTACCTGGAGTAAACGTTCAGAATTTTAGTGGTCAGCCTGGGGTGAGGACATCCTTGGTGGTTCGTGGTAATACGAATATCCCAAGATCATCAAATGATTACAACCCTGATATTCTATATAGCAGCCCGCTATATGTGATGGACGGTATTCCTTTGGGAGATGACGAAATCAGGTCATTCGATGCTACAGGAACGAACTTTCTGGCTACGCTTAACCCGAATGATGTAGAGTCAATCGATGTACTGAAAGATGCTTCTGCGGCAGCGCTTTATGGATCCAGAGCTGCAAACGGCGTGATCCTGATCAAAACCAAACGCGGAAAAGTCGGTGCACCAAGAATCAGCTTTAATACTTACCATGGCTATACTCAAAAACCTCAGGAAGTGAGTACACTGATCGGAGCGGCAGAACGCAGACAGAAAATGGACCTGCTTTATAACTATGGAACTTATAACCAATTGCGGGACAGGGTTCCTCAGATGTTAACGGACAGTCTGAATCCGGCTTTCAATAACAATAACAATTATCAGGGCATATTTTACCAGTCGGGCGCCATACATAACTATGATATTTCTGCTTCCGGTGGCTCTGATGTCTTCAATTACCGTTTGAGCGGTGGGCTTTATGATGAGAAAGGAGTGGTGATCAATACCGGTTTCAAACGTTATTCCTTTAACAGTAATGTAGGGATCAATTTTAGTAAAAATCTGGAATTGGTAACCAGCTTAAGGGCTTCTCATGGAAATCGCCTGGTGGGATCTGAAAAGCCTGATCCGAACAATTACAGAAATGTATTCAGAATAAGTCCTATCGATATGCCTTCATCGCTATTAAGCTTTACTGGGGTTGATCGGGATGCGGTATTAAATCCTTATGATTACAGACGAAACGATAACGTAAACAATGATTTAAGTGGAAGTGCAGAGTTGAGGTTTTCCTTTCTTGATGGCTTTCGCTTAAGTACACGTGGTGCAGTGAATTATACCACTTCCAAACTGGACTACTCCTCTCCATCCTTCCTTGAAAAGAACGGACTGGCTTATGCGGAATCTTATGAAACACTGAGACAAAAATATATCATTACCAACAACCTGTTATGGATAAAAACCCTGGACAAAGTTCACAACATCACAGCTAGTTTTGTTCAGGAATTTGAGCAAAGAAGAAATGAGAGAACGAACATCCGGGGAGCAGGAGTTCCTAATGACAACATTAAGGTGGTTAATGGAATTCCAAATGGCAACCTTTTCGGTTTTACAGATTTATCAACTTATGCAAAACTTTCATTTTTAGGCTCACTTCATTATGACTATGATAGCAGATACCTTTTTGATGCCGTTTTCAGAGCTGATGCTTCATCCAGATTTGGAAAAAACAACAAATGGGGACGTTTTCCTTCCCTTGCTGTAGGCTGGTTGGCTTCAAATGAGGAATTTGTCAAAAAATTAACCTGGATTGATGAACTTAAGCTAAGACTAAGCTGGGGACGCACAGGAGATGAGAGTAGCATTGACGACAATTCCCGCTATAATTCCTATACTTCAAATGGAAGTTATACCGGTTCCGGTGCAACCAGTTATGGCGGAGGAACAGTTATCATTCCGGATTACAATGGAATTACCAATGATAACATCACCTGGCAACAGGCAGATGCCTGGAACTTAGGCCTTGATGCAACCTTGTTCAAGAACCGTTTGAGTTTTAGCATTGATGCTTATACCAGAAATACTTCCGGACAGATGCTGAGCATCATGATTCCTCAGTATTCCGGTTATCAGAATACTTTCAGCAATGCTGCCGGGGTAAGAAACTCAGGACTGGAGATCAGTCTGAACGGAACGGCAATTAAGGGGAAAGATTTTTCATGGATGCCATCCCTCAATATGTCCTTTAACAGAAATATGGTGACCTCGTTGCCAAATGGTAACCGTGACTTATATTATGGTTCTTCTGTATACATCGTTGGAAAACCATTAAATATGTATAGAATGTACATTACCGATGGGGTAATTAACAATGAAAGTGATTTACTGGTGAATCCGCTTACCGGTGCAATTGGTGCAACCAAATGGGGCAAGCTGGTATTGGGTTATCCAAAATGGCGTGATACCAATGGTGATTACCAGATTTCAGATGAGCAGGGTAGGGATGACCAAACATTTTACGGAGATCCGAACCCTAAAGTTACTGGTGGTTTTACTAACTTTTTTAAATATAAAGGCTGGGGTTTACAGGTCCTGACCACATTTACCTTCGGACGTACAATTGTCAACAATACCCTGGCAAGCAGGTTGTCTAATGGCTTGTTTTACGGTAATCCAGAAGATTTCGCGAAAGCATCAATTTCAGATATCAGCAAATATAATTACTGGCGTCAACCGGGAGACAATGCAGATTTTCCTGCTTTGAATCCAAATATGGGATTGTATGCCTGGAGAGCCGGACAGACCTTATTTGTAGAGCCAGGGTGGTATATCCGTATCAAAAACATCAACCTTAACTACAGTTTCGATACCAAAAAGATTGGCTGGTTAAGAGGGGCGAAAATTGACAATTTGCGTTTATATGCGACTTGGGATAACGTACACATCTTCCAGAAATTCTCAGGAATCGATGCGGAACAGGTAGATGCCAGAGGATACGATTATGGAGATGGCTATCCGGTTCCTTCAAAATATACATTGGGTTTACAGGTAGGATTTTAAACTGATTTCGAATGAAAATTTTTAATATAAAATATAGCACAATAGCAACAGGATTATTAGTGCTGATCATCAGCCTTAACTTTTCATGCAAAAAGGCATTGGAGAATGATTTGGAAAATGCGACTTATGAAGGCGCCTACTGGAAATCTGAATCTGACATTAACGGAGCTGCCCTTGGGGGCTATGCACTGCTGAGAAGAAGCTTGTTCAATCAAAACGCTTTCTTTTTGTGGGGAGATGCGCCATCCGGACTTTTTGCTTCGGATGCAACAAATGATCAATATCCATATGCCGGTAGGTTTCGGATCCCTTATAAAGAAAATGGAACACAAAACTGGACTAACTGGTACCAGATTGTTGGCCAGACGAACCTGATCCTGGCAAAAGCAGCAGAAATAGACGACAGCAAATTTGCAGCAGGAAGAAAAAACTATTTGTTGGGTGAAGCCTACTTTTTAAGAGCTTTATCTTATTTCTATATGACCAGGGTTTGGGGCGATCTTCCTTTACAGCTTCAGGCCGTGACTACAGCTGATCAGGCCATACTTATTGGCAGAACTAATGAAAAGGAAATCATGAAACAGGTGTTGAGCGATGCCACAAAAGCCTCAGCATTGTTAACCTGGGAAGGATTAAATGAGGGGCAACGCTTCAGGGCCAGTAAGGCTTCAGCCTTAGCGCTATTGGCGCATGCTTATGCCTGGAATGGCGATTATCAGAAAACAGTATTGTATACCGATTCTATTACCAGCAGACCTGACCTGATCAGTCTTCAGCCAAAAGGAAACATCAGAGATGTTTTTGCAAATACAAATGCAAAAGAGAACATTTTTGTGATCACCAATAAGTACAGTAATAACGAATCCAGTGGTTATGATGCGAACATTGCAAATTCTATTGCATTTATTACGATCAGCAGTGACCTGATTAAAGGAATGCCTAATATAAACCCGACTTATTATCTGGTACCTGCAATGTTGTCTTCTATTTACACTAAAGATGATACCCGTTTAACTGAATTTGTGGGTTATCGTAATGCCACTGATGTTAAGCCCAATCTGGTTAAATACAAAGATATCCAGAATGTTGGCTCCGGTGGAACTTTTGATATGCGTGCGGAGAGTAACCTGATTATCTTCAGACTGGCAGATATCATCCTCTTAAAAGCAGAAGCCTTAAACGCGTTGAACAGAGATGGAGAGGCCCGTATTGAACTGAACAAAATCAGACAAAGAGCTGGGGTAGCCGAGCTGAATAATTCAGGCTTGTTCCTTAAACGCGATATCTTCCAGGAACGTGAGAGAGAGTTAATTGGTGAGGGACATACTTATTTTGATATGGTCAGAACAGGTAGAACTTATGGCACCGGTGGTGTTGCCTTTTTCCCTCCATGGATGTCTCTTGACCGCTTTAGAAACAAAGGGTATTTATGGCCGATTGACAATGGAATTGTAAACACAAACAGACTTATCGGGCAGAACCAATGGTGGCAAAACAATTAACTGAGGTGGACAATCAAATATTTAGAAAGATGAAAAAGATAAAAACAACTTACCTGCTGATCGTAGCCTTTACCATGACCTTATTGGTAATGGCCTGTCAGAAAGATGCAATTATAGATGGAGGTTTGAGCAATGAGAAAGTAGACATGACCACCTATGATTTTCTGAAAAGTCACTATACCAAAAGGTTTGATACTACTTTAATGATCATTGATAAGGCCGGGATGAAAGACCTGATCAACAGTCCGGGGACCTTTTTTGTGCCCAATAACTTTACGATTACCAACTACTTAAATGCCAAAAGAGAACAGGCGCGTAAAAAAGACGAAAGATTGAATTATACACTGGATTCTTTGTTTAAGTTTTTTACACCTAAAATGCTCCGTGATTCTATGGGGATTTATTTCTTCCCACAGCGTATTGTAAGAGGCGACCTGAACGCTACAGGTACGGCTTTCCAGACTTCCGTGCCAGGTGAAAAACTTGATGTTTCACTTGAAGTCGTAAACCAGTACACCGTAGATGGCGTAATTACCAACAGACCTGAATACATCTACCTGAACAAAATTCTGGGTGCAAAAGATATCCTTAAGGATGGCGCGAAAGTAGATCCAAGTGGAGATGTTAAACTGAAAGATATTAAAGGCCTGTGTCAGACCACCGGAATCATTACGAATACCGGAGTAGTCCATGTACTGGCAAATAACCATATCTGGTCTTTTAAACAATAAATTTTTACCAGCTAAACGATTAAATGAAGCCATGATGATCGCTTCATAACCGCTAAAAAAATATAATCAAATGAAAAAGTATATCAATATATTCTGGATATTCCTGGTGATAGGAACGGCCAGTATCATTGCCTGTAAAAAAACACCTGTAGGGTATCTGAGTGAGAATTTACGCTATATGGCCGATACTCTTGTCATCTTTCAGGGACAAACCCTGACGACTAACGGAGTCGTGCTCGATAACTCTACACCTCCCCTCAAAGTGAGGTTGTTAAATATCAGGAACAAGGCTACCGGGCAGAGGGAAGAAGCCTTTTTTAAGCAGTTTAAAGTAGCCATCTGGAAATCTGCTTTTAATCCGCTAACGGATACTACGACGGCCATCATCAAAGCTAAACGTGATACGGTACTGAAAACGCCTTTAACAGTTTTGGAAAGCAGTGGTCAGTTTGTAATTACCAATGCAACAGAAAATATTGCTCCCGGTTATTATCTGGTCGATCTGGAAGTAGAGAACGCGAATGGAACCAAAACCTATATGGGAATATGTACGATCAAACTGAATAAGTCCATAGATTACGAATACACCACTGTACCTTATTTTATCGCTGTTAAGGCAGGAACAGAAACAGGAATCAGGTTTACATTTGATGACCAGTGGATCAACTCTGAGACCGGACAAGGAACAACTGTGGATCTGAAAATCAGGCGTGTTGCTGATTTTCCAAATCAGGTTGTCCTGAAAATTCTTGATAAAAACGGAGCTGTTTTTCCAGGAAAAGCGTTGGAAAACAGACCTAACGGAAATGCTTTTTTCAATAACCTGAGGACATTTGCTTACAAAACCACGGTTACTGATACCGCAATATTGTATGATTATTTTGCTTCCACAAGGTTCCCTGATCCTTATTGGGATGACAAAACGAATGGTATCCTGTGTTATTACCGTATGTATGATAAATATATCGCATCAATAGATACTGCAGATACAAAAAGATGGTTCCCGCCAGTACAAACACCTTATGGTACTTATACAAAAGAAGCGGTAAGTGCGAATATTCGTTTCAGTACCAAGATCAATAAACCAGGAAAATACATCTATGAGTTGAAATTGAAAGTCACCAAAAAATAAACACATTCCGGAAGGATATGCTAAAAAAACAGGTTAGTTGAATATGAAATGGCCGGATTTTCCCGTTCCGGAAGCCGGCCTTTCTTTTAACCATCGTTAGAAGAACGGAAATGCTTTTTGAGATGAATTAACAAAATGTAAAACCCTATACTAAACAAAAAAATGAAGATGTCAACTTTTTTTCGATTAAGCAGTGCTTTAGCAATTGTGATGATTGCCAGTAGTTTTACCGCCCCAAAAGAACTAAGTGCAGTTCCCAAGGCAAAAGTTAGTTTCCTGCCACCTGGTGTAGAAACACAGACCATCAGTATTCCGTTCACCAGCCAGACTGCAACGGCTACCCTCAATTATAACATTCCGGGATCTCCGCCTTATAACGTAAAGGTTTCTATTAATGGAACGGGCCTGACGAATATCGCTTTGGATCTGGCAAATCATTCAGGAGGAACAATCATTCTTGATACCTTTAAAAAGCATGTCATAGATGCGGTAAGTGGAGTGGAGTATGACATTGAAGTGAAAGTATCCGGTTATGGAACAAAATGGAGAATAGATTCTTTTACCGTATTTAGTGTACTTGTATAATCCTTTAACGATTTAAACGAAAAAGAGTCTGAGCATTTTATAAAATGCTCAGACTCTTTTTCGTTGCTTTGGTATCCTTTAAGCGTATCAGGAGCTGGTTTTTTATCGTTTTTGGTCTTCAGCTTTATTTAGACAACAAATTTTTCAATTTATTTTGCAGGTTATCCTCATAGATATTTATTGCGACGATCTTCCCCTCGTGATCTACTAAAAAGTTTTGAGGAATTTCCACTACATTAAACCTACTGGTATTGTCACTATTGGCCATATTTTTTAAATCTGATACATTTGTCCAGGTCAATTTATCCTCTTTAATTGCATCTAACCACTTACTTTTATCAGTATCAATAGAAACTCCAATAACATTAAATCCCTTATCTTTAAATTCACTGTAAATTTTTAAAAGATCTGGATTAGTGGCTCTGCATGGGCCGCACCATGATGCCCAAAATTCTATCAATGTGTATTTAGATTGATTGGGCTGGTATATAAATTCCTGTCCGTTGGGCAGATGCCCTACGGGATTTGGCAGTTTTTGTTTTAACCCGGTTACTTTAAAAGCTTCCAATCGTTTATACGATGCTTTGGTATAATCTGATTCAGCAGCCTCTCCACTTAGTTTGTTTAATATATCAGTATATTCCTGATAATGTTCTTGCAGATCCGTGGTTTGGGATATTAAGTAAGGCACGATTACAGAGGACAAATTCTTATAATAATTTTCACGGTATTCTACTAACATTTTTGGCAACAACTCTTTCGCCCATACACTGGTCGCCTGGTTAGTCAGGGCGGTATAATTAACCATATCATCTTTTGCTAAAGCAAGGTCAGCCAAGTGGGATAAACTATCTCTTAATTTTTGGTGAGCAATATTATAGGCCTTGTGTTTGTTGTTGAAAAAATCATATAGCTGACCATTTACAGAAGCCGATTTGACTTTAGCAGAAATATTAGAAAAGGCATTTTTATTCGTAATGTCTTTTAGTAAATCTGTTGGTGATGACTTATTCGTAAGTAATATTTCGTACTCATTTGCCTTATCTGGTTCTATGTATAAATTTATAGTAGTGATGATGGAGCCGTTGATAAATCTTTTCCTGGATCCCCGAGTGAATGTTGTATCGGGATGTGGATTTGGCCAGCTAATATTTATGTGATAAAAACCAGTTTTTAACTGATTGGTTTTTATACTAAACCTGTTATTTTTAATATTTACAACTTGAACCGGATCACCTGAATCATCTTGTTTTGAAAATGAGACTGTTGCGTTGGCAACAGAAGGAAATTGTCCAAAAATAACGACTTCTTTGTGGTGTTGCTGACACGATAAACCCGAAATAGAAATTAAGATTATACAAAGTATTTTTAATGTGCTTATTGGTATCCGTTTGTAGTTCATCTGCTATAATTGTAGTTTCTGTTTGAAGCTATAATATACTCATTTTTAGGATACCTTACTTCCTTGTTATTTCGGTAAATGTGTCTTTGTCCATTGTTATAAAATTCGGGACGATTTTTAAATCCCGTTCAGGAAGCTGATCGTATTGATGTTGTCTGCATAATCCCATAACCTTGGATGCTGACTCTGGCCTGGTGCCAGTACCGCTGTGTTTATGTTCAAATCTGCATTTGAAACGACACATTGGATGTTCTCCACCTCCTGATTTAACCTTTCCTGAACTTCTTCCAGGTTCCGGTAACGCTCATAATAGAGCACTGCCAATGGCGAAGCCATATTTACATCTTCTTTTAGCAGTAAAAATCCATTATCGTAATGCGTAGCTGCATTGACCAGATAGATAGATTTGTTGTAGTCGTAATTGTTATTGTACTTGAAGTGATTTACGATAGGCTGGAAGGACTCCAACGGCTCGTAGAAATATTTGATGTCGTAATCCTCAGGAATGTACAGCTTGGATACATTTCTGCAGCCTAAACCAAAATAGTCAAAGATGTCATGGCCCAGCATGGCGATTTCTTCCCTGCTTTCTTTTCCCGTAAGCACGGCAACACTGTTTCTGTTTTTTCTGATGATATTGGGCACCTTGCTGAAATAAAATTCAAAATACCGGGAGGTATTGTTGCTTCCGGTAGCAATTACTGCATCAAAATCTTTAAGACGTTCCACATAAACAATGCGATCGGCTAATAATGGTTCTATGGAGATCAGTTGTTTCAGTAGGGCAGGAAGGAGCTTGTCGTCTGAGGAAGACAGCTTGATCAAGGCAATATTTCCTGTAGCCAATACCGAAATTACATCATGAAAGCCCACTAAAGGGATATTTCCGGCTAAGATTAATCCTACCTTTTTTGGCGTATCGCTCACCTTAATGTCTTTGAACCAGGTTTCGATATCAGCCTCATCGAGCATCTTATTCAGGGCATTTAATGCCTTTTCCACCTCTTCAACCGTGAACCAGGCATTGCTGTTTGGAGCTGATAAAATTAAATTTTTAAACTCAGGATCGGGATGGGCAATAAATGAACTAAGTTTTTTGAATGCAATAATTAGTTTTTCAGCAGTAAGCATTGGCATATTCCAAATATTTTAAAGTTTATGTGTTATATTTGCATTGCAAAGGTAAACTTAGCATTAGATATAGACGAAGACATGGCTATTAAAATAACAGACGAATGTATTAACTGTGGAGCATGTGAGCCTGAATGCCCCAATAATGCGATTTATGACGCAGGCACGGCCTGGAGATTCTCCGATGGTACCAATTTAAATGGCATTATCGATTTCGGAGGTAAAGAAATTGATTCAGAATCTGCGATGGAAGCAGTATCTGATGAGGTTTATTATATTGTTTCCGATAAATGTACAGAATGTAAAGGCTTTCATGATGAGCCTCAATGCGCAGCGGTATGTCCGGTGGATTGTTGTGTTGATGATGAAGATATCCGCGAAACTGAAGACGAATTATTGGCTAAAAAGGCCTGGTTACATCAGGAAAATTAGTCTTTAAACTGAAGATAAAGAAAAGAGGATGTCCAAAAGATATCCTCTTTTTATTTGATCATTCTTTTTTTGGGATGCGTTTTGAGAAATTATATTTCCTATAAATGTATTGTGTTTGTGTTTATATTTCTATAGGTTTGTTTTGAAACCTATGATGTAAAAACACACCTATGAAAAAGAAACTATTAATTTTAACTGTATTAGCGAGCCTGAGCGTGCTCCTTACCTTTTCTTGTAAAAAACAGAAAGAAGTATGTATGGAATGTACTGCAAACTGCTCAGGTGGCGAGACTAAAACCTCGAAACAATGTAGCACCGGTCTTGGAGATGGAACCAGTGATGTGGAAGCGAAGTTTCGTGCAGCTAATCCAGGATGTGATATCAAATGCACAAAAAAATAAGTGATTAATCTTTGTCCTCGTACTTGTTGGGTACAATAAGTACAGGACATGCTGATTTTCTGGCCACATGCTCTGCCACACTTCCCATCAGAAAATGATATAAGCCGGTGCGGCCATAAGTCCCGATCACAATCAGGTTGGATCCCCATTCATCGGATTGCTGGATGATGCCATGTGCAGCGCTGTCTATCACACTGAGGTAGGTCGTCTGGATGCCCAGGCTATATTTTGATTCTATTTCTTTCAGAAGCATATGGCTGTTCTCCTCGCTATTGTCGTAAGTCTCCAAAAAAACAGGTGCTAGGGTCAGATCCGGATTGATATTGGCTGGAATAGGTTCTATAATGTTGACCAGTGCCACTTCGGCACCAAAAGTCTTTGCGATCTCATAACCTGTTTTGGCCGCCTTTTCAGAACAGGTACTATTGTCGACAGCAATTAAAATCTTTTTTAGGTTCATGATCTTACAAATTATGGTTTATATAAAAATACGAAATATAAATAATAACCTGAATGCTCCTGAATTGTTTGTTAAGTCAGAGATAAAGGAATGATCAATGTTGGCTTTGTTGGGATAAATGCCGATATTTCTGAAGCAATTTATATCCACACTATATCTCATTATATGAAAATGAAATTTCTGCCCATTGCAATTTTTGCCGGGTTACTATTTTTAAAATGCCCTGCTTATGCTCAGGATAAATCTGCAAAACTCAAGGCGCTATTTGATACCTTGTACCTTGACCAGAATTTTAATGGCTGTGTTTTAGTTGCAGAGGAAGGGAAACCTGTTTTTATGAAAGCATATGGTTATGCTGACCAGGAGAAAAAAAGACTGCTGGATACGAAAAGTGTGTTTGAACTGGCCTCCATTTCCAAGCAATTTACCGCAATGGCGATTATGCAGTTAAAAGAAAAAGGTTTGCTCAGTTATGAAGATGCGCTTCAAAAGTTTTTCCCAGGCCTGCCTTATAAAGGGGTAACGATTAGAAATTTGCTGACACATACTTCCGGAATACCTGAATTTTTAGGATTTGGTAGCAAGGACATCGATGTGAACAAAAATAATTTTAATCAGGACATTATTGACCGGTTTCAGTCTAAAATAGCTCCTGCTCAGTTTGCTCCTGGAACCTCAACAGCCTATTCAAATACGAATTATCTGTTGTTGGCTTCTATTGTGGAAAAGGTTTCGGGAATGACTTTTTCCAACTACATGAAAAAAAATGTGTTTTTGCCTGCCGGAATGGACCATACCAAAGTGTATTCCAGACTTTCTACAGCCGAAAAAATTAGCAACTATGCGTCCGATTATGTCTGGGATGCATCAGAAAACAGCTATGTTAAAACGGATGATCAACCCGCACACATGACCAATATCCTGGATGGTGTAAATGGACCATATGGGATTAGTAGCAATGTGGAAGATTTGTTTAAATGGGACCAGGCCTTATACACGACGAAACTGGTCAGTGCGGTAACGCTAAAAGATGCTTTTCTTCCTACAAAATTGATAGGTTCTAAAGGTGTCGCTAGTTTGAGCCCTGAGATGCCGCTCGGGTTTGGCTGGGTGATCAGAACAGATTCTTTAGAAAGTAAGGATATGTTTCATACCGGAGGATTTGGTGGGTATACCAGTTTAATTGTCCGGTACACTCTGGAGAAAAGAACAATTATCTTGTTGTGTAATTATAGCAATATGACAGGGGTCTATGAATTGATGACCGCAGTGACTGCAGTGTTGGATGGCGAACAGCCATCGATTCCTAAAAAAACAGTCCGAATGAAAAGTATCAGGGTTGCTGCTGCTGAACTCAAAGGATTTGAAGGAACTTACTTTTTTGAAAACTATCCTGATTATAATATGCAGGTGAGAGCTGAAGGGAATCACTTATTTGCCAGACTAACAAATCAAGGTGAATTTGCGATCTACCCGGAATCTAATGATACCTTTTTCTATACGGTTGTGGAAGCTAAAATAAAGTTCAGCGAGGATAAAATTAGCAAGCAAAAAAGGCTTACCCTTTTTCAGAATGGGAAAGAAATTCAAATGAGCCAAAAGAAGAAATAACTGATTTTAACGAGCTGGGATGACTAAAAATAGTACTTTAATAGCTGCGCTGATTTTACTTTTGTTCAGTACATCCGGTTGTGGGAATAAAAAGAAAAACAAGCCTGCTGAAGCGCATATAGAAATGGATAAGGTCAGAAGCGAAGAAGTTAAAATTGCCGCAGGACAAGAGTTGAGGTCATGGCTTTCAGCAGGAATATCAGGCGTTCAGTTCCTTCAAACCAGCCAATGGAAGATTGGCGACCGGGTTTTTCTGAATAGCCATAATGACCGTGGATATTTACTGCTGCTGAACCAGGATAAAGATCCTCTGGCAGAGGTCGATTATGTTCAGGTATTGTATGCGGTGAAGGATGCAGGAAAATGGAATATTTATCTGGAATCCTTGCCTAATCTCATCATTCCGAGGAAAAAGGAAAATGGACGATTTGTGGCTAATAATCTTGTTCAGCTGGCTGCTGCGGGGGAGAAAGAAATGGATAAAACCTATAAAAATGGCAACGGAAAGGTCAATGATGAACTGGTAAACAGGGAATTTAATGATGATTTAAGGAAAAACCATGAACGGTTTTTATCAAAGAAAATTAAGAATTAACCGATATATCCATCAACAGAAGAGGGTGTATTAGAAATATGGCCCAAACAGGTATTTAAGTATGTTGTAAACAGGAGAAATGAAAAAATTAATATTGGGAAGTATGGTGTTGCTATCTGGTTTCGGTGCCTGCCAGGAAAAGAGCACTTCTGGTACTGCCCTGAAAAAACAAGATCAGGATCAGAAAATGCTGGATATTTATAAACAGGTAAAAACCTTTAATGATCAGCCCTGGTATGAACTGGAATTTAGTCAGGATGCCTGCGGTTACGAGATTCTGATTAACGATATACCACTACAACGGTATCTGATGTTTGGCAGTGTGAACAAACAGCGCATTCCGGTGAATGATCATATTCTGGCTACCGGAAAACAAAACATAACCATACGCATGTTTCCACCCCAACTTTCTGATGGAAGCTGGTCTGCAAGTCTGGTTGATGCCTCTAAACTAGCCGTTAAAGTGATGTACCGGAAGTTTGACGGACCAATGGAAGACTTTACACCCGTTTTTGAATTTGTGGCCCCAAATAAAGCGGGAACAGCAGGTTACCTGCGTAGCGGACAACAATTCTATGAGTTTAAAGGAAGCTTTGAAGCAATAGTTCCGTACCAGCTGGAAGGTTGGGATAATTCCAAAGACCTGAGTAAGGAAAATCAGGAGGAATTATTGAAAGAAGCGGTATTGGCCTATAACAGGTTCAGAAAGGTGCTCATCAATAAAGAGGTAAACGTTTATGCGGATTTGATGTATGACAAGGAGCTTGATCTGGCCAAAGCGTTTTACTGGACTAAGCCCTCTGATTCGAAAGCACGATGGAGTGAAATGAAAGGAACAGTACTGGAAAAAAGAGAGATCCTGCCTTTAGTAGATTTTAAACTGGTTTTGTACGCCGGAGGAAAGGTGCTGGCCTTACAGCCCGTCAAGGGGATGTACCAGGATTACCTCTCCGCTATTCATGCCAGGACAGCTGATGATGATATTCAGATTTCCTTTCTGCTGCATAAAAAAAGAGGAAGTAATGAGCTGAGTCCAATACGTTAAGCACTAAGGATATAAGGCTTGTTCTTATCTGGAAAAAATCAGGGAACAGTAATTGTATTATTTACACAGTTATGCGTAATTTTATAGCACCACACTAACGTTTTATATGGAACAAGAATACGGAATTTGCCGGGTAGCAGTTGCTCCCCTAAGGACTGAAGCCTCTGATAAGGCAGAAATCAGCTCCCAATTGCTTTTTGGAGATCATGTAGAGGTATTGGAAAAAAAGGAAAAGTGGTGGTGTGTATACAATGCCTATGATGGATATGAAGGCTGGATGGACTTTAGACAGCTCACTGAACTGTCCCTTGAACAGTACGTTAAGAACCACGATTGTGATCATGTGGTTCCTGCAGAACTGGCCAGTATTGTGATTGATGAAGCTGGCAGCAAATACTTCCTGTCGCCGGGCAGCAACCTTCCTTCATTAGACGAAGGTTTTTGTTACCTGGGTTCCCAGAAATTTATGGTCATGTTCACCCCCAAAAAAATCAGCACTTTTTATACTGCTGATGACATTGTGGCCAATGCCTTATTTTTTCAAAATGTACCTTACCTCTGGGGTGGGAGAAATCTATTCGGACTGGATTGTTCGGGATTTGTTCAAATCGTCTTTAAGCTAAACGGGATCCAACTGAAAAGGGACGCCTGGCAGCAGGCAGAACAAGGTGAAGATGTTAATTTCCTGCCAGAAGCAACAGCCGGAGATGTCGCTTTTTTCGATAATGAAGAAGGTAGAATCACTCATGTAGGCATCATGCTGAATGCAAACGAAATTATTCATGCTTCAGGGAAAGTAAGGATAGATCCTATCGATGATCAGGGGATCTACAATGTGGAGCTCGGAAAATATACCCACCGCCTGAGAATCATTAAACGCTTTATTTAATTCCGGCGATTACCGGGATTTCTCTCTGTCCATCCGCTGAGTACTCCGGCAAGGAAAGCCAACTGCCAGAAGATGATGGTGGTTAATGAGATACTTATCAGGGAAAAACTGAAATTAATATTTAAGACTCGAAAATGCCGGTAAATACCTTCATCGTATGGAATTTTTGTGACTTGAAAAGGAATATTTCGAATTTCAAAAGAGATTAGAAAGTCTTCCCGGTAAACCTGTGTGAAATTAAACAGGAAAGAGATTAAAAAAATAAAGACCTAAGAAATTAAGCCGATTAATTTGTTATTTTTATGGAATCAGTGATTTACTGAATCTATATTTTAAAGCTAAATTAATGAGGTCTCTTTTTCTCTCGGTTATCGTTGTTTTCATTACCCTCAATTTTGGATTTGCGCAGCGGAAATTAAGCCATAGTGCGACAATGGGTGCTTATACTTATATCTATAAGTTAACCGATAAGGAAACTTATGAAATTGCTTCAAGATCCAAATCTGTGATTAATGATGGTTTTTTTCACACATTGGTAGATTCGATCTCTAATTATAAGCTCCCTCAGCCGGATAAAAAAATGGCTTTTGGGAATTACCTTCATGTGAAGGCCATGAAAAATAAACTGGTCTATCAGGTTGTTCCTGTTTACAATGTGAATCTTCAGTTCATTAATAACAGAAAGGATTTCCAGTTTATCGTTTCCGACTCCAAAGGGAGTCTGATTGAGCATGCTGTAGTGACGATTGATGGAGGTAAAACGGTTAAATATGACCATCTGCATCAGTTGTACCGCACAGGTCATCAAGGTAGAAAAGGGGTGATCACGATCAGACATGAGGGCATAAATAATTATTTCAATTATAACATTGAAGAGAACTATCATTACCGCAATCTCTTTTTCAGGAAGTTGGTACATCGGAGTCCGATAAAATATACCTGGATGCCCTTGAGAAAACTTTTTAACCCCGATGGGGATTATGATGAGGACGATGAGGACGAAAAGCCAGATTATCAAGGGTACATGGTGTTCAATAAGCCTAAGTTTAAACCCCTGGATACGCTGAAATTTAAAGCATACCTCCTGGATCAGAAAGGAAGGGACTTGCATGATAAACAGCTGAAAGTGGAAATCGGAACTTCCGCATCGGCTAATGATAAGAAACTGATCACGATGTTGAAACCTTATCGGGCCGGGGGTTATGAATATAGTTTTGCACTTTCCGACAGTCTTGATTTGAAGCTGGATAACTATTACACGATTTCCTTATGGGAAAAAAAAGGAAAGAATTGGGAGTATGTATATTCAAAAGACTTTAGATATGAAGACTATGAGCTGAAAGCCATCAATTTTGCCGTACGGACAGACCGGAAGGAACACCGTCCGGGAAGGCCGGTGACTGCTTTTATAAAGGCAAGTGATGAAAATGACCTGGCCGTTCCTGATGGAAGAGTCGAAGTGACTGCACTGACCCAATCCGTGATCAGGTACCGTGACAAACAGGTTTTCGTGAAAGATTCTTTATGGAAAACCAGTATTGTCCTGGATCCGGTAGGCGAGACTAAACTCATATTACCGGATAGTATTTTTCCACAGGCGGATCTCAATTTCAGTTTGAACTTCGCATTTCTCAATAGCAATAATGAAAGCAGAAAAAGCACAGTTGAGCTGAAGTATTTCAGGGAAAAAAAAGAACTGAAACCCGAGTTTAAAGGGGATAGTTTGTATTTGAATTACCTTATAGATGGGAAACCTGTTGCTCAGAAAGCGATGTTGCACACCACTTACGAGAGTTATTACAGGCAGGACTCCAGCTACATACAGCTTCCGGCTGCCTTTAGAATTAATCCTTTGGCAACAGCATATCACCTGAAAACAACAGATGGTTTCAAGGAGCGTTTATCTATGAACCAATTTGCAGCTGGCATCAATATTTCTGCATTCCAGTCTAAAGATTCTCTTAAGCTATCTGTTGTCAATGAACACCGGATTCCTTTTTGGTACACGGTATTTTCCGGAAATGAGGTGCTGCTAAGAGGATATGCCGTCCGCTTAGATACCATGGTTAAACATACCCATCTTAAAGCCGGTCATATCAGACTGAATTACCTATGGGGAGGAGAGGAGAAAAGTATGGAAAATAGTGCTTTTTATACCCCTGGGCAGCTAAATGTGAAACTCCTCACACCCGATGTAGTCTATCCGGGACAGCGCCTGAGCATGCAGGTGAAAGTGACAGATGAGCTGGGGCTTCCGGTAAGTTCTACAGACCTGACCGCTTATGCTTATACTTCAAAGTTTAAAAATAGTCAGGATTTTTCACTCCCGGATTATGGGAAACACTTCTTTGCACGCAAATTGAAAGCTTCATTTGAAACGGAAGACATCAGCGCTGATGGTGATTTAAAGTTAAACTGGGAAAAATGGGGGAAAGAGTTGGGACTGGATACCATTCAATATTATAAATTCAGCCAGACCAAAGGTATTTATGCCATCGCAGAAGATAGTGTTGAGGGAATGACACTTGTTGCCCCTTTTGCCGTTAAGGGAGGAGAAATCGAGCCTGTAAATGTCATTTATGTAGATGGTGTACCGGTGTATTTTAGTCAGGCAGATCAGGTACAACGTTATGCGTTTAAACTGAGCCCGGGAAAGCATAACCTGAAACTTCGTACGGCAAGCCATCTGATTACCCTGAATGGCTATGACTTCCAGAAGGGGAAAAAGACAATTTTAAGCATCAATGCGGAGGAGTCAAATCAACAGGCAAAAGTTGTACCTGCAACGGTAAAACTCACAGAAGCAGAGACCTTACAGCTGTCTCAGTATATGATCCGGGTAGCCGATAATTTTTCCGGACAGAAAACAACCGTTAGTTCGGAGGACAGGGTTGTGTTATTGAATAACCCTTCCTCTGTGCAGCGTACAGAACATTTGCTTGCCGGTCCTTTCCATGAGAACTTCCTTGGTTTTGAATCTGGCAGTACCGCACATAATTTTCTGAAGGAATGGGGATATACTTATACTTTTTTACCAGGACTGATCAAACAACAATCTTATGAATCTGATTATACTAAATTACCCGGCACTTTAGCTGAGCTGGCCAAATGGAAAAAAAATCAATCCTATTTATATGGTTTAAAGAGAATGCTCAATGATAAAGCAGAAGGAGAGAATGACAATTACAGACAATTTCCCACCAATAAAAAGGAAATTGATAGTCTCTGGGATGATTACCTCAACCTGAGGAGCCGTACTACAACATTATTTCACAATTCGTCCGGTAAAAGCCCGGAAAAAGGAGCACTGGAAATGGTGCTGGAAACTTCATTTGAAGCAGAATTGCCTTACGTTAAAAATATCATCATTTCCAGATATGACCAAGCTGATTTTTTACAGATTTACCCGGGAAATACCAGCTATTTTTCTGCGCTGGAGCAAGGGAAATACCGCATCATGTACCTGTTGAAAGACAACAGCTATTTTGTAGCCGAACAGGTAGCCATTAAAAAGGGCGGGAAAAACTTTTTTGAATGGAAGGGGATGAAGGTGGTACCAGCAGATAAAATGAGTATTCAGATAGATCAGGAGCTAAAATCAATTGGGGCAGCTGATGGGCAAAACCGGAGACTCCTGACAGAAAACAGAATAAATGAGCAGATAAATTATAAGTTTTTTGATCCCTCCGGTTTAATTTATGAGATGTGGGGTAAGGTTGTTCAAGCTGATGGTGTAACGGGAATTCCTGCAGTATGGGTTAATATTAAGGGATTAAACTATGGGACTACAACGGCTGTTGATGGAACATTCAGGATTAAGGTGCCGGTAAGAGGAGGGTTACTTTTTAGTTTCATTGGGTATATGACTAAGGAAGTCCCGATTCAGCAGGGAAATGTCGGATTTGTTATGCTGGAAGAAGATCAGCGTTCCTTAAGTGAGGTGGTAATTACTGGTTATGGAACTGTGCGTAAAAATAATTCCACTGCAGCGATGTTGTCATTGAGCGGACGGGTAGCCGGAGTCTATATTGGAAAAAATGCCGGGGCCTCAGCTAAAGTTATGATCAGGGGTTACAATTCGCTGGCTGCGGATAAAAAGCCATTGGTCATTGTCGATGGACTACCATTCAGTGGAGATCTGTCGTCCGTAGATCCCTTGTTGATTGAAGATATGAATATCCTGAAGGATGCAGAAGCTACTGCCATATATGGAAGTAGGGCGGCCAATGGGGTAATCATCATCAGGACTAAGGGAGGGAATAAAGGACTAAATAAAGACGTTGAAGGTACGCTGTCTCAGGGACCGGACCTAAGGTCTAAGTTTTCGGACTACGCCATTTGGCAGCCCCGTTTAGTGACGGATGAAGAAGGTAAAGCAAGCTTTAAGGTGAAGTTTCCTGACGATATCACCAGCTGGACTACCCGGGTGATTGCCCTGAACGGAAGAAGACAGGGAGGACAAACAGAAACGAATATCCGGTCATTTAAAATACTTAGTGCAAATTTTGTCTCCCCTCAATTTGCCTTGAGTGGCGACAGCATCCAGGTGATCGGAAAGTTAATGAACTATGGGAATACGGAAGAAGAGGCCAATAGAACTTTCAAATTCAATGATGCCGTGCTATTGAAAAGCAATGTGAAGTTTAAGAATGCTAAAATTGATACGATGTCTATTGTGGCAAAGGGAGCAGACAGCCTGAAATTTGAATACTTCATGCAGCAGGAGAACGGGTACTCTGATGGAGAACTTCGTAAAATCCCTTTACTGTCAAGAGGTGTATTGGAAACCAAAGGGTATTTTAATGCGTTGAATAAAGACACCAGTATTACCTATCTGTTTGATGAAGCATTGGGTAAAGTAAGCCTTCGGGCGGAAGCTTCCGTATTTCCAACGCTATTGGATGAAATGGATCGGTTGCGGCGTTACGAGTACCTGTGTAATGAGCAGTTGGCTTCCAAGTTAAAAGCTTTGTTAATGGAGAAGACTGTCAGAAAGTATTTAGGCGAAGGTTTTAAAGAAGAAAAAAACATCAAAGAGCTGCTGAGAAAGTTGGCACAGAACAGACGTAAAGAGGGAACCTGGGGCTGGTGGAAGAATAGTGACGAAGAATTTTGGATCAGTTTACACGTGGTGGAAGCTTTACTACAAGCACAAAAACAAGGATATGAAGTAGAATTGGATAAGAACAGATTGAGAAGTTACTTAAGGAATAAAATGAGTAACACTAAAAACTTTGACCAGATTTATGGATTGAAGTTATTGTTATTGATGGACGATAAATATGAACTGAAGGATTGGATCCATGCCATAGAGGAACAGCATGCAGGACAATTAAAAGCCGCGGAATGGAAACAGCCATTATATGAACAGCTTCAGTTGATGTTACTAAAACAAAAGGCGGGGATTACTGTGGATCTGAACTGGTTGCTGAACATGAAAAAGGAAACCATGTTTGGAAGTATATATTGGGGAGATCAAAGCAACCGGTTTTGGGACAACAGTATTCAAAATACCCTCCTTGCGTATCAACTGCTGAAGGCTGATGGTCATTATAAAAACGAACTGGAACGCATACATCGTTATTTTCTGGAGCAACGAAAAGACGGGCAATGGCGAAATACTTACGAATCTTCACTGATCCTGGAGACGATTCTTCCGGAGTTAATGGTGGAAGGGAAAAAGCCGGAGCCGGCAAGTATCATTTTAAATGGCGGAGAAAAGATCAGTGTCTTTCCCTTTAATCAGGTGTTGAGTACAAAGAAATTGAGTTTAGAAAAGAAGGGGGGCGCACCGGTATATTTCACCGCTTACCAGCAATTCAATAATCCCGAACCTGAAAAAGTAAGTAAGGATTTTTCTGTAAAAACATGGTTTGATCAGAAGGGTAGTACGGTGAGTAAGCTGAAGGCAGGGATTCCTACGACTTTAAAAGTAGAAGTAGAGGTGAGGGCTGATGCCGATTATGTGATGATTGAAATCCCTGTTCCTGCAGGCTGTTCTTATGAAAATAAACTGCAGAACTTCTGGGGTGTAGAAACCTATAGGGAATATTTTAAACATAAGACCTCTATCTTTTGTACAAAACTCAAGCAAGGGAAGTATACCTTCAATATTGAACTGATGCCAAGGTATTCGGGGAATTATAGTTTAAATCCCGCCAAAGCAGAAATGATGTATTTCCCTGTGTTTTATGGCAGGGAGGGAATGAAGAAAATTGTAATTAAATAGACTTATGCCCCTTCCACCACACACTGTGGTTGATGTTTTACGGGAAAATTACATGAATTGGCTATAAAACACATTTTATGGGCCTGTTCATGTAATGAATTGGCTTTGCCGATGTCTGCTTTATTGGTGATGGTCACTACAGGATTTAAGGTGACTTCCGTAAAACGGCCACTTCCATCGGGTTCTTCGATCATGATACCCACTGCATTGTCTTTATAATCCATGACAATAATGTCGTTCTGTGAGCATAAATGAAGGTACCAAAGCATGTGACAGGAAGAAAGGGAAGAAACCAGCAGGTCTTCAGGATTGTGTTTGGTTTTATCGCCTAAGAATGCAGAATCTGATGAACCGGAAAGGTCGGCTTTATGGTCAATTGAAATCACATAATTCCGATCATAAGAGCGGTAATCCATTGTTCCGGATCCTTTATTCCCTGTCCAGGTAACTGCGGTTTTGTATTGATGTTCTTTAGCCATGATCTGTAGGTTGTTTACACCAAATTAAACAATCTTCCTTTTCTTTTCTTAGTTTTTTGAAAGAAAATGGCATTATTTTGATTCCCAGACCATTACCTGTCTGTCGTCGCCGGTAGAGATCAGAAAACGGCCGTCCTCGCTCCAGATCGTTTTATTGATCGAGTGGAAATGACCTTCGGTATTCTTTTCGAGGCTCAGAATTTTGTAAAGCTTGAAATCCTGACTTCCCCAGAGTTTAATACCTTTATCCTGACTGCAGGTGGCAAAATAGGGCTTTGTAGGGTGAAAGGCAATGGCATAGATGCTGAACATATGTGCAGCAATGCTATTGATCAGTTCGTATTGAGGCAGGCTCCATACTTTCAGTTGTGCATCACGGCTGCCGGAGATGAGGTAATCTCCCGCAGGGGAATATTGCAGCGCGGTAATTGGTAATTTGTGAGCGGTCCATTCCCGGATCAGGCTATAGTCTTCCGACTGATAAACCCGGATCATTCCATCTTTGCCACCCAGGGCAATTTCCTTTTCGTCGTTGCTCAAGGCAATGGAACGGACAGTTTGTGCGATGATTGGGAAATGATACAATAAAGAGAAGTCCTTTAAAGACCAAACGGCAAGCATTCCATCTTCGCCGGTACTGACCAGCTCATTTTTGTAACGGATGGTTTTTAAATCAAAGACCCCTTTCTGGTGAAAGCTTAAGGTCGCTGTTATTTTTTCCTCATCCAGGTTAAATACCAGGATCAGGCCGCTTCGCTGTGCGATGAACAACAGGTTTTCGTAGCGGTGCAAAGCATATACGGAGCTCTGCACCGGAACAAGAACTTTTACAAAACTCATGGTTTCCAATGACCATTCTACTACTCCTTTATCATTTCCTGCACTAAAGAAGGTGTTCTTTTTAGGGGAATTGGCAAGGGCATAAATAGGATTCTGGTGTCCGTTGAGGGTCTGTAAATGTTGTAGCATGTATAATTTATTTGCGGTGTCTTTTTTCGAGGTTCTGTGCGATTTCGGTCAGGCTTTTTCCTTTTTCTTTCAGTAAAACCAATAAGTGGAAAATCAGGTCAGAACTTTCATTTACAAAATCCTCATCGGTTTCGTTAAGCGCAGCAATAACAGTTTCTACGCCTTCTTCACCAACTTTCTGAGCAATTTTGTTTAATCCTTTCTGGCGCAGTTTGTTCACATAAGATTCTTCTGAAGGATTCTCATAGCGGTCTGAGATGATACTTTCCAGTTCAAAAAGGAAGTTTTGGTTGTAATCTGTTTTGAAGCAGCTTCTGCTTCCGGTATGGCAGGTTGGGCCTACCGGACTGGCCTTGATCAGGATCGTATCGCGGTCGCAATCTATATGACTTTCTTTGACAAACAGGAAGTTCCCACTTTCTTCACCCTTGGTCCACAGGCGGTTTTTGGACCTCGAGAAAAAGGTTACTTTCCCTTCCTCCTGAGTTTTTGTCCATGCTTCCTGGTTCATGTAGCCCAGCATTAAAACTTCCAGGGTCTGTTCATCCTGTATAATTACAGGGACCAGCCCATCCGTTTTTTCAAAATCTATATTCATAACCTTACAGGTATATTGTGGTATTTTAATTTTTGTTTCAGGTCGGGGATAGGGATCTCACCGAAGTGGAATACCGAAGCTGCAAGGGCAGCATCTACGCCTGTTTTTTCGAAGACTTCTATGAAATGTTCTACCTTTCCAGCGCCACCGGAGGCGATCACGGGAATGTTGATCATTTGAGTGATGGTATTCAGTAAACCGCAGTCGAAGCCTTGTTTGGTGCCATCATGATCCATCGAGGTGAGGAGGATTTCTCCTGCACCCAGGCTTTCCGCTTTGCGGATCCAGTTTTCTGTTTCCAGTTCTGTGATCAGCCGGCCGCCATTCAGGTGAACCATATTGCGTCCTTCAACCAGTTTAGTGTCTACAGCAACCACCACGAACTGAACGCCAAAGTTTTTGGCCAGTTCTTCGATTAATTCCGGATTTCTGACTGCTGCGGAGTTGATGCTGATCTTATCAGCACCTGCATTGAGCAAGGCTTCTGCATCCTGAACCGTCGTGATTCCTCCTCCGATCGTAAAAGGGATGTTCAGCTGGCGGGCAACGGATTTCACCATTTCGATCATCGTTTTACGACGTTCATGGGTGGCTGTGATGTCCAGGAATACCAGTTCATCTGCTCCCTGTTGCGCATATTGCCAGGCCAGTTCTACCGGATCTCCGGCATCCTTAAGGTCAATGAAGTTTACGCCTTTAACCGTTCTGCCATCTTTAACATCCAGACATGGAATGATACGTTTGCTCAGCATCGGCTTAAAGGGAAGTCATTTGCTTTAGGTTCCAGTCTTTGATCTCATCAATAGAGATCCTGTTTTCATAGATGGCTTTACCTACAACCACAGAACGGATATCTAATTTGGCCAGTTCCTCAATGTCTTCCATAGAGCTGATTCCACCTGAAGCGATCAGTTTAATGAAAGGAGAGTGCTCCAATAACTTCTTGTATAAGTCTACTGCTGCGCCACCCAGTTTGCCATCTTTGTTGATGTCTGTACACAGGAAGCGGAAGAAGCCCAGTTGTAAACATTTATCAACGTAATCCATCAGTTTGATTGGCGAGCTTTCCATCCATCCGGAGTATTTGATCACTTCGTCCAAAACATCAATAGCGATGACAATTCTGTTTGCGTAATCGTACTTCTTGCCTACTTCTTTGCTCAGTTCTGCAAGGAAATCAGGGTTGGTAATGGCCTGAGTACCTACAATAACCCGATGAATTCCGGCATCTAATAAGTTCGTTACCTGTTCGATTGTCCGGATACCACCGCCGTATTGTACGCGCATATCTGTCTTACTGATGATTTCAAAAAGTGCTTTCTGGTTGCTGAAATCACCTTTTGCACCATTTAAATCAATTATATGTATGAACTCTGTACCATTAGAGCGGTAGGTTTCGATCATTTCGGCGATGGAAACATCATATTCAGTTTTCTGGTTATAGTCACCTTCTCTCAGGCGAACCACTTTTCCATCTAAAATATCAATAGCAGGGATAATGTACATCTTACTGTTTTAAGTTTGAAAAATTCTTTAATAAATGCTCTCCGGCGATACCGGATTTTTCCGGGTGGAACTGTACGCCATAGAAATTATCTTTATGTATTGCTGCAGAAAATGGCATCCCATAATTTGCAGTCGCAATATCAAAAGTAGGGTTATATTCAATAAAGTACGAATGCACAAAGTAAAATTGTGTCAGGTTTTCAACACCTTCGAACAAGGGATTGTTTTTGTGATCGATGTTATTCCATCCCATATGTGGAATTTTAATTCCCTGATCCTTATTGAATAACCTTGTTTGTAAAGGAAAAACGTTCATCATCGTGGCATCTCCTTCTTCCGAATGGGCAGTCAGGAGTTGCATACCTACACAGATGCCCAGAACCGGTTTTTTTAATGCTTTGATGGGTTCTACGAGGCCGGTATCTTCCAGCTTTTTCATGGCTGCACCCGCATGGCCCACACCGGGAATGATGATGTGGGTATATTTATCCAGATCAGCTTCGGTATTGACCATTCCATAGGGGAGGTGCTGTCTTTCCAGGGCCGAAGTCAGGGAAAAGATATTGCCGGCACCGTAGTTTACAATTCCTATCATTACAATACGCCTTTAGTACTTGGTAAGACTAATTTCTCTGCATCCCTTTTAATGGCCATTTTAATTGCTTTTGCAAAGGCTTTAAAGATGGATTCAATTTTATGGTGTTCATTTTCTCCTTCCGCTTTGATGTTCAGGTTGGATTTTGAAGCATCGCTGAAGGATTTAAAGAAATGGAAAAACATTTCTGTCGGCATATCACCTACCATTTCACGTTTAAACTCTGCATCCCAGACGATCCAGTTTCTTCCGCCAAAGTCTATTGCTGCCTGGGCCAGGCAATCGTCCATAGGTAAGCAGAAGCCATAGCGTTCCAATCCTAATTTGTTGCCGATTGCTTTTGCAAAGGCTTCTCCAAGGGCGATTCCGGTATCTTCAATGGTATGGTGTTCATCGATATGAAGGTCGCCATTGGTTTTGATTTTCAGGTCGATGCTGCCATGCCGCGCGATCTGGTCCAGCATGTGGTTAAAGAAGTTCAGACCGGTATCGATGTCTGCTTTTCCGGTGCCATCAAGGTCAATATCAATACTGATTTTAGTCTCATTGGTGTTTCTTTCATGGTGAACCGTTCTTGTTCCTGCTTTTAACATGGTATAAATGTCTTCCCAGTTTTGGGTCCTCAAAGCGATTACTTCCGAAAGGGTCTCTATTTTATCCAGGTTTTCATTTGCGCCAAGGTCCAGATTGTTAGACAACCAGATGGCTTTTGCACCAAGGTTTTTTGCCAGAACGACATCATTGATCCTGTCGCCGATTACAAAAGAGTTTTTCAGGTCGTAACCTTCTTCCAGGAAATGCTGTAATAATCCTGTATTGGGTTTCCTGGTTGGTGCATTTTGATGTGCAAAGGTTTTATCGATGATGACTTCGCTGAAGACTACGCCCTCATTGGCAAAGGTTTTCATGACGAAGTTGTGTACCGGCCAGAAGCTTTCTTCTGGGTGGGAGTCTGTTCCCAGTCCATCCTGATTGGTCACCATGACCAGGTCAAAATCCAGCTCTTTCGCTATTTTTGAGAGGTAATACAGTGATCCTGGATAGAACTCCAGTTTTTCAAAAGAGTCGATCTGCTCATCAGCGGGTTCTATAATGAGGGTGCCATCTCTGTCAATAAATAATACTTTCTTCATGGTTTATTGGTTAAGCGCTTTCAAAGCTTCTAAAAGAATCTGATTTTCCTGGGTGGTTCCTATGGTGATTCTAAGGCATCCTTCGCATAAGGTTACTTTAGAGCGGTCTCTGACAATGATGCCTTGTTCTACCAATTCATCATATGTTTTCAACGCATCAATGATTTCAATTAGTATGAAATTGGCATCCGAAGGGTAAACTTTTTTTACGAGTGGGAGACTGGCTAATTCCTGGCTCAGGCTTTCTCTTTCTGAGACGGTTACCTTGATCCAGTCGTTCACCTGTCCGATGTTTTCCAATGCTTTCAGAGCAAGGTCCTGTGTGGCCTGGTTGATGTTATATGGAGGTTTCACTTTGTTCAGGATATCGATCACCGGGCGGGCGGCAAATGCCATTCCCAAACGGAGTGCGGCGAGGCCCCAGGCCTTAGAAAATGTTTGCAAAATCACCAGGTTTGGATATTCCGTTAATTCCGGAATAAAGGTTCGTTGTTTTGCATAATTGATATAGGCTTCATCGATCACCACCAGTCCATTGAAATTGGCCAGAACCGTTTCTATATCTGTGCGGATAATAGAATTTCCGGTTGGGTTATTTGGGGAGCAGATGAAGATCAGCTTGGTGTTTTCGTCGATGGCTTCAGCTATTTTTTCCAGGTCCAGCTGGAAGCTTGGCAGAAGATTTACTTTGCGGACTTCAACATTGTTGATATTGGCCGATACTTCATACATGCCGTACGTTGGAGGAAGAATGATCACATTGTCTTTTCCCGGTTCGCAAAAGGCGCGGAAGAGGAGGTCAATTGCTTCGTCACTTCCATTTCCAAGGAAGGTATTTTCTATAGGTACACCTTTAATTTTGCTCAGTGCATCTTTAAGGTCCAGTTGCAGCGGATCAGGGTACCTGTTGTAATTCTGATCAAGCGGAGAGCCATAGCCATTCTCGTTTGCATCTAAAAAAACGCTGGCTTGTCCTTTATATTCGTCCCTTGCAGTAGAGTAGGGGCGTAAGTTTTTGATGTTTTCCCGTTGTAAGTTATTGATATCCATCTTATGATTTTAAACGAATAGTGATTGCATTCTTGTGTGCCTGTAAGCCTTCGGCCTGCGCCAGGACCTCTACAGTTTGTCCGATATTGGTTAAACCCTGTTCTGTAATGTGCTGAAAAGTGATCTTTTTAAGGAAGGAATCCAGGGATACTCCTGAATAAGCCTTTGCAAAACCACTTGTGGGCAGGGTATGGTTGGTTCCCGAAGCATAATCTCCGGCACTTTCGGGAGTCAGGTTGCCCAGAAATACCGATCCGGCATTGTAGATCAAGGGGATCAGGGGCTCAAACCCGGTAGTGGATAAGATCAGATGTTCCGGAGCATAGGCATTGCTGAAGGCCATTCCTTCTTCCAGACTGTCCACCAGAACTGCATAGGAGTTTTCAATAGCTTTTGCTGCAATGTCTTTTCTTGGAAGCTCCCGGATCTGTAACTCAATCTGTTTTAATGTATTTTCTATGATGGTTTGAGAAGTAGCCACTAAAATCGTCTGGCTATCTGTTCCGTGTTCCGCCTGAGCCAAAAGGTCTGATGCGATGTAGGCCGGATTGGCGGTTTCATCTGCAAGGACTAAAACCTCTGATGGCCCTGCCGGCATGTCAATAGCCGTCATGGTTGTAGATTGGATGAGTTGCTTGGCCTGTGTGACATAGCGGTTACCCGGTCCAAATATCTTGTATACTTTAGGAACGCTTTCCGTACCATAAGCCATTGCCGCAACAGCCTGTGCACCTCCAACAAGGTAAATTCTTTCTATACCTAATTTTAATGCACAATAGGCAAGGTAGCAATTGGTCTTTCCATCCTTTTGGGGAGGAGAGCAGACCACGATTTCCTTACAACCCGCTAATACGGCAGGGATGCCAAGCATGAGGAAGGTACTGGGTAAAACTGCTGTTCCACCAGGAATGTAAAGTCCTACACGTTCTATCGCTCTGGATTCGCGCCAGCAGGTCACACCTGGCATGGTTTCTATTTTAGCTTCTGAATTGGCTTGTGCAGCGTGGAAGGCTCTGATGTTTTGGTAAGCAGTATCAATGGCTGCTTTTTCTGCAGTAGGAATAGTTGATGCAATGCTTTCAATTTCTTCTTTACCAAGGTAAAGCTGTGTTAAAGAAACCTGGTCAAACTGTTGTGCATAATTGCGCAAGGCGGCATCACCTTCCGTTTTAACCCGTTCCACAATGTTCTTTACACGGTCCTGGATGCTATTATCGTCTTCGAGTTGTCTTAAGCAGAGCTTTTCGATTTCCTGTTTAGATAAGTCTTTATAGCTGTAGGTCTTCATTAGATTTTAGGCGATTATTTTTTCAATTGGCATGACTACGATTCCTTGTGCACCGGCAGCTTTCAGGCTGTTGATCTTCTCCCAGAAGTCGTGCTCTGCAATTACAGAATGAACGGCCACCCATTCTTCATCAAACAATGGAACTACGGTTGGGCTTTTTACACCCGGTAATAAGTCGACCACCTTTTTCAGGTTTGTTTTCGCCACATTGAGCACCACATATTTGGTTTCTTTAGCACGTAAAACAGACAGAATTCTCTGCAGCAATTCCTGAACTTCCGGCAGCAACTCCGAACCTTTACTTCCAATCAGGACCGCTTCAGATTTCATCACTTCCGAAAAAGGCTTCAATCCGTTGCTTTTTAAGGTTCCTCCGGTAGAAACGATATCGCAGATCGCATCACTCAATCCTAATCCCGGACCGATTTCTACAGAACCGGAGATGGTTCTGATATCCGCATTTACATGATTCTCTTTCAGGTATTTCTCCAGGATCACCGGATAAGAGGTGGCGATTGCTTTGCCTTCCAGTTGTGCAATTTCTGTGATTCTGCTTTCATTGGGAATGGCAATCTTAAGGGTACATTTTCCGAAGCCTAATTTCTGAAGGTAAGTTACTTCAGCACCAGCTTCTACAATGACATTTTCGCCTACAATTCCAAGATCGGCGATGCCGTCCTGAACATACTCAGGAATATCATCATCTCTAAGGAAAAGGATTTCTAAAGGGAAATTGGTAACGGTGGATATAAGGGAGCTTTTGTAGTTCTCAAATGATAAACCACAATTTTTAAGAATCTCTACTGATTTTTCGTTTAGTCTACCAGATTTCTGGATAGCAATTTTAAGTGTTTTCAATTATGCTGTGTTGAAATTTATTGATTATTGGACAAGAAGATAGTTCCGAAACAAGTTTTGAAGTACAAAACATTACATATACATCGCCGACAGGCGATGGTGCAAATGTAAGTGATGGTTCAAAATTTGATTCATAATTCTATTTAAGTCCTTAATCAACAATGACTAGCATGTTGTGGAGCTGCAAATATATAGATACAAATTACAAATCAAAATATATATGGCATTTTATTTGATTATATCGCTTCAATAAATATAATTAACATCTAGTTTTGCAAAAAAATACCATCTTGAAAAAAGCGTTACTCTTATTGATCCCCTTTTGTTTACTGTTAAATGGCTGTTCCTGGTTTAAAGACACTCCTGAAGTCGGTTTAATCCTCTCGGAGCATTTCGACAGAAAATTATATAAAGACTTTGATACTGCTGCCTATAATGTAGTGTTTAGGAAACACTATGACTCGTTAAAGGCCAAATTGTCTAACCCGAATACAGTAAAGAACTTCTATGTAAACCATAATTATGAGCCCCGCCTGGTGACTCAGTATTTCCCTGTCGGGACCCTGGATACACTGGAAGCTTATATCGGGAAAAGCGAAAACCATGGTTTTAATCCTGATAATTTCCGTCAGAAACAATTGGAAGCGGCTTTAAAGGAACTTTCTGAGAATAAATTTGAAAAAATTGAAGAAGTGTATCCGGTCATTGCTGATCTGGAGCTCAATGCTGCGGAGGCCCTCATCAAGTATGACAATTACATGAATTTTGGGGTGGTTAACCCACGTAAAATCTTTTCCAGGTACTATGTGCCGGTAAAACGTCCGGATAGTGCCAGTATGTCTGCTGCGCTGGCCACCAAAGATCTGGGGAAACTGCTGAAAGATATTCAGCCTTCTTCCAAACAATACCTGGCACTTCAACGCAGGTTTAATATTTTAAAAGCAGATGGTCAGGGCAAAAGTGATCAGGCAAAAACCATTCTGGTGAATATGGAACGTTTGAGGTGGAAGTTGCCCGAGATGGGTAAGGAGTATGTGGAAGTGAACATTCCTGATTTTTCACTTACCTGGTTTAATAAAGAAGATACAGTGAGCCATATGAAAGTATGTGTGGGTGGAAAAAGAGAAGAAGGATATGCTGAGAAGATTGCCAGGTATGCAAAAACCGGAAATCTGGATGATAAACCTAAGAATCACGAAACACCAATTCTTTACAGCAAACTGAATTCTATTCAGGTAAATCCGATCTGGAACATTCCGGTGAGTATTGCAAGGAATGAAATTTACTGGATGGCCCGCAAAGACCCTTATTATCTTTCGAACAGTAACATTAATGTATACCGTAACGGAAAAATAGTGGGTGAACCTGATACCATTCAATGGAGCAATTATTCAAGAGAGCGTTTACCTTATCAGTTTAAACAAGGCTCAGGAAACGGAAATGCTTTAGGGAAGTTTAAGTTTATCTTTGACAATGGGTCCAGCATTTACCTGCATGATACCAATAACAAGAATGGATTTAACAGAGCCAACCGTGCCATTAGTCATGGTTGTGTGCGCGTAGAAAAGCCGCTGGAGTTTGCGCAGAACCTGGTTCGTGATAAATATCAATACGATCAGCTGAGGATGGAAGTGAACCTTCCTCCACTGGATACCAACAGGATGAATGCTTACAGAAAGAAACTTGCCAAGAAAGCAGATACGGTAAATTTATTTAAATTAAAACCTACCTGGTTTGGAACAAAAAAGCCTGTGCCGCTGATAATCAACTACATCACGGCATGGTCGCAGAACGGAAGCATCCAGTTCAGACCGGATGTGTATGGTTTAGATGAAACTTTATGGCTGGCTATGAAAAAATTCATGTAAAAGTTCTACCTTTGGTTTTTAATGAATTTCCTATACCCAGGTTTTCTTTTCGCACTGCTGGCAATAGCCATTCCTATTGCAATTCACTTATTTAATTTCAGGAAATTCAAGAAGGTATATTTTAGTAATGTACAATTCTTAAAGGAAGCCAAAGAACAGAACTCCTCCAGGGAAAAGCTAAAGCATTTACTCGTCCTGATCAGCAGGATCCTGGCGGTGGTGTTTTTGGTCCTTGCTTTCGCCAGGCCATTTATTCCATTGTCGGCTGCAGGTGATTCCGGAAAACGAAACCTGATCAGTATCTATATTGACAACTCTTACAGTATGGAGACGGTCAACAAGGAGGGGAGTTTGCTCGATGAGGCCAAAAGGAAGGCTAAGGAAATTGCCGGGGCCTATCAGCTCAACGATCAGTTCCTGCTCCTCAGTAATGATTTTGAAGGAAAGCATCAAAGGGCAGTCAATAAAGAAGAATTTATACAGCTTTTGGATGAACTGAAGATTTCCTCAGCGGGCAGAAGCCTGCAACAGGTCATCAACAGGTTACAACGCGAAAGTGGCACAAACAGGAATCAGATCGCTTACCTGCTTTCTGATTTCCAGAAAAGCTTTGTTGGTATACAACCGGTTCAGGCGGATAAAGACATCCGTTATTCCTTAATTAAATTAAACGCAAACAGCCTTCCCAATATTTCGGTTGACAGTGTATGGAGCCTTTCTCCGGTACATCAACCCAATCAGGCAGAACAGCTGGTGGTTCAGCTCCACAATTACGGAGAAGAAGATGCCGCAGATATTCCTATAAAATTAACGATCAACAATCAGCAGAAAGCCATCAGCAATACCAAAGTTGCAGCAGGTAAATCTGTAAAAGATACTTTGTCCTTTAGCGGATTACAAAAAGGATGGCAAAAAGGAGTGTTGTCTATCAAGGATTTTCCGCTCACTTTTGACGATGCCCTGAATTTTAGCTTCCAGGTGAATACAGAAATGAAGGTGTTAAACATCAGTGGGGACCCTTCACAGAAATTCATTTCTTCTTTGTTTGCTGCTGATCCTTATTTCAAGCTCAGCGAGATGCCGGAAGCGAATATCAAGTATTCCAGCTTTGGGGAGTATAGCCTGATTGTGCTCAGTGGATTGAAACAACCTTCTTCAGGATTGGCACAACAACTGAAAAGTTATGTGCAAAACGGTGGATCCGTAGTGATCTTTCCTGATCTTGATGCCAACGGTGTGGTGTATACCCCATTTCTAACTGCTTTATCTTTACCTGCTGTAAAACAACTCAATTCCGGACCTGCCATTACGAGCAGTATCGAATTGAAAGATCCTGTTTTCAAGGATGTGTTTGATCAGGTTCCTGCAAATATGGACCTTCCTGTCGTGACCCGGTATTTCAGTTACCTGGAAAGAAATGCAGGAGGAAAACAAGGGATTTTACAATTGCCTCTTGGGCAATTCCTTTTTGCAAGGTATCCTGCCGGAGCAGGCAAAATATATTTATCGGCCAGTTCATTGGATCCTAAAGACGGGAATTTGTCCAGACACCCTGTATTTGTGCCGATGATGTACAAGATCGCCTTTTCAAGTGTTAAAGAACAGCCTTTGTATTATACCTCCGGAGAAAGTGATCTGCTGGAGCATCAGAAGATTTCTTTAGGGGCGAACCAGTCGCTGACTTTAAAATCTGATGGGGCAGAAGTCATTCCGGAAGTCAGACAAACACCAGGAAAGACGCTCTTATATATTGCAGATCAGGTTCGGAAACCTGGCTTCTATGATTTAAAGAAAGCAGATTCGGTACTGGCTGTAGTCGCTTTTAATGACAACAGGAAAGAGTCTGACATGCATTATGCAAGTGATCAGAACCTGACTGACTTATTTGGTAAGCAAAAGATTGCCCTTTACAATTCTCAGA
This sequence comes from Pedobacter caeni, assembly GCF_900129215.1. Lineage (GTDB taxonomy): Bacteria > Bacteroidota > Bacteroidia > Sphingobacteriales > Sphingobacteriaceae > Pedobacter > Pedobacter caeni. The sequence goes on from NZ_FQUQ01000002.1 coordinate 567,493, forward strand.
AAGATGCTTTGTCTTTAAATATCCAGGCAAAAAATAACAGCATAGAGTTATGGAAACTTTGCCTAATTTTGGCTGTTGTTTTTTTAGCCATTGAAATACTATTGATCCGATTTTTTAATAAAACAAAAAACATACAAACACCATGAATCTTCTCATCACTGGCGTAACTATTGCCGACCCAAACAGCCAGTTCAATCAAAAAACTTGTGATGTACGTGTAGAACAGGGCAAGATTACTGCTATTGGGAATAACCTGAAGCCTGCAAACAAGGAAGAAGTTTTTGATGGAACAGGTGCAATCTTATCTCCCGGGTTCTTTGACCTGAACTGCTCTATCGGTGATCCGGGTTTCGAAACGAAGGAAGATATAGAAACGGCAACGAAAGCTGCCATGTCGGGAGGTTTTACCGGACTGGCTGTTTTGCCACATACCAAACCTGTGGTTCATTCCAAAGGAGAGGTGGCCTATATCCTCAATAAAGCAAAAGGAAACCTGGTAGATGTATTGCCGGTTGGTGCGGTAAGTCATGATCTGGAAGGTAAAGAGCTGGCAGAGATGTACGATATGCAGCAATCCGGGGCCATTGCGTTCTCTGATGGCAGCAAGCCGATCACAGATGATGGATTCATGAGCCGTGCGTTGCAGTATGTAAAAGGCTTTAACGGACTGATGATGGTTCATCCGGAAAATAAATCCATTGCGGGTAAATCACAAATCAATGAGAGTAAAACCAGTGTGTTGTTAGGTATGAAAGGTGTTCCTGCATTGGCCGAAGAAATGCACATCAGCAGGGATATTTTCCTGGCTACTTATCATGATGCGCCATTGCACATCAGCAATATCACTACTGCCGGATCGGTAGCGTTGATAAAAAGAGCAAAAAAAGATGGGGTGAAGATCAGCTGTGATGTGGCCGCACATTACCTGGTATTTACGGAAGAACTCTTAAATGATTTCGATAGCAATTATAAGGTGAAACCTCCTTTGCGTGGTAAATCAGATATCAAGGCTTTATTGAATGGCTTAAAAGACGGGACTATTGATGCGGTATGTTCACAACACCGTCCGCAGGAGATCGAATTTAAAGCAGTAGAGTTTGAAATCGCTTCTTATGGGATCATCGCCTTGCAAACGGTTCTGCCACTATTGATTAAAGCGGGACTGGATGCTGGTCAGATCGCAGAAAAGCTATCCATCAATCCACGCAAATTATTAAAGCTTCCTGTGCCTGTGATTGCAGAAAATGAAACGGCCAACTTTACGGTTTATCATCCTGCAAAGGAATGGGAATACAATACAGGTAACAATCAGTCAAAATCAGCAAATACGCCGCTTTTGAATAAAAAACTAACCGGTAAAGTTCAACTGGTATATAACAACAAACAATTACAATCATATGGATAATCATGTAAGAACAGCGCTAATTGCGTCGTTAGATAAATTTGCTGCGGTATCTGGAAAAGATTCCATCAAATTAGAAGAGGGGTTGATCGAAGTATTTAGTAAGGATCTTGGATTCCTTGAAAAAGTAGAGGAGTTCGATGAGGTGTTTAACGAATATCCTGCTTTTGAGGAATTGAGAGAAGTATTCTTTGATCTATTGATGATCAATTTCTTCGCCAATGATGTGAAGAAACTGGAAGAAGATTACCTGGAATCGGATGAGTGGGCAGATATTGAAGAGGAGACGATTGACAGGGGTACTGAGCTTTTGAATCTGTTGTTGTACATCAATGAATGTCATGATGAGCGCATTAAGCCAGAGCTGGGCGACTTCCTGAAAGAATTCTTACTGGTAGAAGAAGATGAGTTCCAGGACGAGTTCCATATCTATGAAGACCTGATCAGCAACCAGAACCTGGTAGAAAGCAGTATCGAAGACATCTGCAGCCATGTTGGAATGATTGAAATAGGAGATGAAATGAAAGAATTATTTATTCCTTTCATGGCCTTCTTCCATCAGCCAAAAGAGAGTGAACAAGTGATCACAGATTTACAGGAATATAGCCCGAACAAAGAGTTCGATGTTGCAGTTTATACGTTAATTGCTAATTTTAACAAAAACTAACCATTTAAAAGCTTTTCAATGCAACAGAATTTATTAGAATTAGAGAAGAAACCGAATAAGCTGGCCTTACAGGCAGCACTGGCATTTGCCATCTACTTTTTTGTCCTGATCTTTATTTTTAAATTCCTGAATATTAACGGGGCAAACCCGAACTTATCTACAGGATCGAAAGTAGTGAGTCAGCTGTTGTCTTATGTTCCTTTCTTTTTGGCCATTGCTTATGTACAGACCAATCATAAGAAAGAACTGGGAGGATATATTTCCTTTTCCCGTGCATTTTCTGCGGGGTTCAGAACTGCTGCTTATGCTGGTTTTTTTCTTTTCCTTTTGCAGATCATCTATTATTTTGTTGATAAATCGGCGATAGCGGAATTGATGGACGTTGCATTAGAACAGGCTGATGGCGATGAACAGAAAATTAAAGGAATCGAGATGATGCGTCCTTATATGGGCTTATTTATTGGTTTCGGAACAGCGATCACCTATACCATCGTTGGATTGATCGTGAGCCTGATTGGTGCAGCCATTTTTAAGAAAGACAGACCTTTTGAAGCGGGTTAAGCGAAATTTTAACCCCAAGGCAATATATTTATAAATAGCCAACGTGCAGTTTTATCATTTTATTTGATGAAATTTGCACGTTGCTTTTTTTGTAGCACGTTATTAAAGTCATGGATATTTCTATTGTAGTTCCTTTATATAATGAAGACGAGTCTCTTCCTGAGTTGACTTCCTGGATTGCCAAGGTAATGGCAGAAAATAACTTTTCTTATGAAATCCTGTTTGTTGATGATGGAAGTACAGATTCCTCATGGGCGGTAATTGAGGACTTAAAAACTCAGTTTGATGCTGTAAAGGGCATTAAGTTCAGAAGGAATTACGGCAAATCTGCGGCCTTGAATGTTGCTTTCGAAGCGGCACAGGGTGATGTGGTGATTACCATGGATGCCGATTTGCAGGATAGTCCGGATGAGATTCCGGAATTGTTCCGCAGGATCAAAGAGGAGAAGCTGGACATCATTTCCGGATGGAAAAAGAAACGCTACGATCCGATTACCAAGACCATTCCTACCAAATTATTCAATGCCGCGACGAGAAAGATGTCGGGAATTCAACTGAATGATTTCAACTGCGGACTAAAAGCATACCGTCATGATGTGGTGAAAACCATTGAAGTGTATGGAGAAATGCACCGGTATATTCCGGTGATCGCCAAATGGGCCGGTTTCAAAAAGATCGGTGAGCAGGTGGTAGAACACAGGGCCAGAAAATATGGGGTGACTAAATTCGGACTGAGCCGTTTTATCAATGGCTTCCTGGATTTGTTGTCGATCTTCTTTGTAGGTAAGTTTGGTAAAAGACCAATGCACTTCTTTGGTTCATTGGGTGTATTCAGCTTCCTTCTGGGAACTTTTATGGCTTTATGGCTGATTGGAGAGAAACTCTATCATATTGCTATGCTGATCCCTTATAAAAGAGATGTGACCGAGCAGCCATTGTTTTACATTTCATTAGTGGCCATCATATTGGGCTCACAGCTATTCCTTACGGGTTTTGTGGCAGAGTTGGTTACACGTAATGCATCTGAAAGAAATGCTTACCTGATAGAAAAGGAGATTCTTTAATCTATGTTTTTTTCTATTATTATACCACTATACAACCGACCTCAGGAAATTGATGAGTTGCTGAATACGCTGACGCATCAGAGCTATACCCAGTTTGAAGTACTCGTGATTGAAGACGGTTCCAGCAATGATGCAAAGGCAATTGTACAGAAATATGAGCAGTTACTTGATGTAAAATATTTCTTTAAACCCAATGAAGGGCAGGGCTTTGCCAGGAACTACGGCTTTGAACGGGCCAAAGGCGATTATTTTGTCATTTTTGATTCCGATTGCCTGATTCCGGAAGACTACCTGGAAATCGTGAAAAATTACCTGTTTGAGCATAAGCTGGATGCTTATGGCGGACCGGATGCGGCGCATGAGAGTTTTACTCCGGTACAAAAAGCAATCAGTTATGCCATGACTTCCCCATTTACAACAGGTGGAATCAGGGGCAATAAAAAGCACATCGGACAATTCCATCCCCGAAGCTTCAATATGGGTGTTTCCCGCGAAGTGTATGAAAAGGTGGGTGGATTTATCCTCACCCGTTTAGGGGAAGATATTGAATACAGCATCAGGATTCATGAAAATGGATTTAAGATCGGTTTGATCCCTGCGGCTAAAGTTTTCCATAAAAGAAGAACGAGTTTTGGTCAGTTTTACAAACAATTACACTTTTTCGGAAGGGCAAGGATCAATATCTATAAACATTTTCCTTCCGAGTTGAAATTAGTACATTTCTTCCCGGCAGCATTTGTCTGTTTTGTTATATTCGGTTCGTTAATATACCTCATATCAGTACCTTTGGGCAATATCAGCAGGATTATATTACTGGTATACTTTATGATGATCTTTTTTCATGCATGGCAAGTTACAAAGTCATTAAAGGTTGCATTTTTTAGTATAATTGCATCGTTTATTCAACTAACTGCTTATGGGTTAGGGTTTATACAAGATTTTTTTAAGCGTATAGTATTTAAGCAACAATGATAAATTTTTTAAAAGAGAGTACTTTTACAGTTAAGGATGTAATTATGCAGGCCTGGACGGTAACGCGTGATAATTACTTCTCTATAGCCACTTTGTGTTTCCTGGTTTTCATCACGGTATCCACCTCTACTTTCATGGCTTTTTTTATGGGAGAGCTACCTACTTTAGTGAGGGTGGTGATGTTACTGATCTTCGTTTTATTGTATTGCATCGTGAACCTTTCTTTGCTGAAATATATCTTTCGGTTACTGGACAGACAGGATGATGCAGATATCCGTATCATTGATACGCTGCCTACAAGAACAGAGATCATCAGGTTTTTGATTGGAACTGTGTATTTTGGAATCAGTATTTTCTTTGTGGGTATCCTCTTACTCCCTGTATTGTATATCCTGGACCTGATCCTGAAATTTGCAGTTAGCCAGGGAATCATCAATAATTTTTATCATGCCGGAAAAATCATTGTCAACGTTGCGGTAGCGATCGCTGTTTTGAGCATCTTCTTTACGTTCATCAGGATCATTTTCTTTCCTTTCTTTATCATAGACAAACATGTACATCCTTTTGAGTCGATCAAGTTCAGCCTGGCAACAACCAAAGGAAACTTCGTGAAACTGCTCTTTATATTGGGTGGATTTGTATTGATTCAGGCAATTGTCTTTGGGTTCTTTTACATTGTGGTGGTGAGTGGTTTTCAATTGATCAGCTACATCTTCAATTATGAAATCTATTCTTACGTTTCTTTATTCACTGCGATCTTCAGTTCCTTCATAGTGGTTCCGTTTTCGACTGCCTTGGTTACCGTGGCTTACCGCAGAATGGTAAAGGAATATAAAGGAGATGAACATCCGGACATTTTACACAATATAGTTTAATACTCGTTTATGGGATTAAAAGCGGCATTAAGTAAACCGTTTGCTGCTCTTGTTGTTAAGGGCATCAATAAATGGAAAAAAAATGCAGTAAGTGCTCAGCAAAATATTCTGACACAGCTCATTGACTCCGCGAAAGATACGGCTTTCGGTAAGGACCATGATTTCGGAAATATCCGCAATTATGAAGATTTCAAAAAGAAAGTACCCATCAGGGATTATGAAGGATTAAGGTCTTATATCGACAGGGTAGTTGAAGGTGAGGTGGGTGTGATGTGGAAAGGTAAACCGCAATATTTTGCCAAGACTTCGGGTACAACCTCTGGTGTCAAATACATTCCTATTTCTAAGGAATCTATGCCTGAGCATATTAAAGCCGCCAGAAATGCCTTATTAACTTATATCCATGAAACGGGCAAGGTAAAGTTCATCAATGGAAAGATGATCTTTTTGCAGGGAAGTCCGGTAATGCATAAAAAGAATGGCATCAATGTAGGCCGTTTGTCGGGTATCGTTGCCCATCTTGTGCCTAAGTATTTACAGAAAAACCGTTTGCCTTCCTATGAAACCAATTGTATTGAAGATTGGGAAGAGAAAGTAGATGCAATTGTTTCAGAAACTTTTCATCAGAACATGACTTTGATCTCGGGGATTCCGCCCTGGGTACAAATGTATTTTGATAAACTGACGGAGAAATCCGGCGGAAAAAAGATCAAAGATATCTTTCCGGAATTCAGTCTTTTCGTTTATGGAGGGGTAAATTACGAACCTTACCGCGCCAAGATTGAAGAGAGTATCGGAAGAAAGATTGATGCGATTGAAACCTATCCTGCATCTGAAGGATTTATTGCTTATCAGGATAGTCAGCAGGACAAAAGTTTGTTGTTATTGGCAAAAGCAGGGATGTTTTATGAGTTTATTCCTGCGGATGAATATTATAATGATGAGCCAACACGTTTAAGTCTGGGGGAAGTGGAGCTGGAAAAAAACTATGCACTCATCCTGAATACAAATGCCGGGTTATGGGGATATAGCATTGGCGATACCGTTAAGTTTGTTTCCAAAGATCCTTATAAGATCATGGTGACGGGCAGGATCAAACATTTCATCTCTGCTTTCGGAGAGCATGTGATCGGGGAAGAAGTGGAGCATGCACTTTTATCTGTAGCCAATGAAGAAGGGGTAGGTATCACCGAATTTACGGTTGCCCCGCAGGTGAGTACCCCACAGGGTGAATTGCCTTACCATGAGTGGTTTGTAGAATTTTCTGCTGCACCGAAAGATCTTCTGGCTTTTAGTAAAAAGGTAGATCAGGCTTTGCAAAAGAAGAATATTTACTATTTTGACCTCATTGAAGGAAAAATACTGCAACCTTTAATCATCCGTTCTCTCGAAAAAGATGCATTTGTGAGCTATATGAGGGGACAAGGTAAGCTTGGCGGACAAAATAAAGTTCCCCGTTTATCAAATGACAGGAAGATTGCAGATGATTTAAGTAGTTTTACAATTCGTCATAAAGACGAACAACAGGGAGAATCTAATTGAAAAATATATCAATACTAGGTGCTACGGGTTCTGTAGGAACTCAGGCCTTAGCTGTAATTCAGGCAAATCCTGAATTATACAAGGTTTCAGCGCTGACCGCTCAATCAAATGCCGGATTGTTAATCAGTCAGGCGTTAACGTTCCTGCCGGATTTGGTGGTGATCGGTGATGAAAATCAATATCAGGCGGTAAAATCTGCGTTGTCGGGAACAGCAATCCGTGTGCTGGCAGGAGAAGAGGCTTTATGTGAAGCTGCGTCTTTGGCTCAGGTGGATATGGTGCTGACTGCAATTGTAGGTTCAGTAGGTTTACGGCCAACCATTGCCGCTATTGAGGCAGGAAAAGACATCGCCCTTGCGAACAAGGAAACACTTGTGGTAGCGGGAGATCTGATTACCCGACTGGCGAAAAAACATGGGGTAAGCATCATTCCTGTAGATTCCGAACATTCTGCGATTTTCCAGTGTCTGGTAGGCGAGGGGAATGACGCTATAGAAAAAATCTACCTGACGGCATCCGGTGGTCCTTTCAGAGGGAAAGACCGGGAATTCCTGGCCAATGTAACCAAGGCTCAGGCCCTGAAACATCCAAACTGGGTAATGGGTGCCAAAATCACGATCGATTCCGCTTCTCTGATGAATAAAGGGCTGGAAGTGATCGAAGCGAAATGGTTATTTGACCTGGAGGCCGATCAGATTGATGTGATCGTACACCCACAGTCCATTATCCATTCCATCGCACAATTTAAAGACGGTTCCATGAAAGCCCAGATGGGGGTACCTGATATGAGGTTGCCGATCCATTATGCCCTGGCTTATCCGCATAGAATAAGCTCGGACTTTAAGCGTTTTAACTTTCTGGACTATCCTGAACTTAGCTTTTATAAAGCGGATAATGATACCTTTAGAAATCTTGATCTGGCTTACACTGCATTAAGAAAAGGTGGAAACATGCCTTGCATCATTAATGCTGCAAATGAGGTGGTGGTGAACGCGTTTTTACAGGATCAGATTGGCTTTTTACAAATGAGTGATGTGATTCAGCAATGTATGGAAGAGATGGGCTTTATTGAAGATCCAGGGCTGAATAATTATTTAGAAACGGATGTACATACCCGTATATTTGCCAACCAACTAGTAACAAAATAGAATTTTAACAATCAAAATAAAAACATTTAATAGAAGATATGAGCGGATTGATTATGGCTGCCCAGTTACTCCTGGGGTTATCGATACTGGTAATTTTACACGAATTAGGACATTTTCTGGCGGCGCGTGCCTTTGGGATTAAAGTAGAGAAGTTTTATTTATTTTTTGATGCATGGGGCGTCAAATTGTTTAGTTTCAAACGTGGTGATTGTGAATATGGAATAGGATGGTTGCCTCTTGGTGGTTATGTAAAGATCGCAGGAATGATAGATGAGTCTATGGATACGGAGGCGATGAAACAACCTGCACAACCATGGGAATTCAGATCTAAACCAGCCTGGCAACGTTTAATCGTCATGTTAGGCGGTGTAATTGTCAATATTGTAGTGGGTATTTTCATCTTCTGGATGATGACCTTCAAATATGGGGAAACCTATATTCCAAACAGTTCAGTAATGAACGGAATTAATCCCGGTGTGATTGGTAAAGAAATCGGTCTGCAAAGAGGAGATAGGGTGATTGCTGTTAATGGTAAAAAAGTGATCCGTTTTGATGAGTTGATCAGTTCTAAAGTATTACTTGGTAATACGACCCTGACGCTGGTTCGTGGCAACAAAACATTAGATGTTAAAGTTCCGGATAACATCCTGAACAAGGTTTCTGATCTGGGAATTGAAGAGTTCATCAGCAGAGCACCGCTATTGACGACTACAGTAGACAGTGTGATTGCAGGAAAATCTGCCGCTAAAGCAGGACTGTTGAAAGGCGATAAGATCCTGGCGGTTAACAATGTTCCTGTGAAGTGGAATGTGGACCTTAGGGAACAGGTTGAGAAATACAAAGGAAAAACTGTAGATTTTACAGTGAGCCGTGCCGGCAAAACAACGGACTATAAAATCCCTGTAGATACTGCCGGAACAATCGGCTTTGCCTTTGATGTGGACGAGATCAAACAGGAAACCATTAAATATGGCTTCTTTGCTGCCTTACCAATTGGTGCAGGGCAGGCATGGAAAACCTTTAGCGATAATGGTAAAGGAATCTGGAAGGTATTAACCGGAAAGATCAAAGCAAATAAAGCGTTTTCAGGTCCTGTGGAGATTGCACGTAAAGTTTATGGTGGTGAGTGGATCTGGGCAAGATTCTGGGCTTCTACGGGCTTTATTTCAATTGCACTGGCATTTATGAACCTGTTGCCTATCCCTGCTTTAGATGGTGGACATGTGATCTTCCTGTTGGTAGAGATGGTGAAAGGAAAACCACTTAGCGATAAGTTCCTGGAACGTGCACAAATTGTAGGTTTCGTGATGTTACTGGCGTTGATGGTCTTTGTACTGGGGAATGACATCTTCAAGGCCTTCTTCAAAGCTTAAGGCAAATGACAGATTACTTTGAATTTTACGGTTTACCGGTAAGTTTCAATCCTGATGCGGGCTTGGTGAAGAAGAAGTTCTATGAACTGAGCAAAAAGTATCATCCTGATTTTTATATCAATGAATCTGAGGCAAAACAGGAAGAAGTACTGGAGCTGAGTACCGTGAATAATAAAGCTTACCAGGTATTGAGCGATCCGCAAAAACGGTTGCACTATATCCTGGAGCTGAAAGGTCAGCTGACGGAAGGGGAAAACTACAAACTTCCCCAGGATTTCCTGATGGAGATGATGGATGTGAACGAATCTCTGATGGATTTACAGTTTGATCCGGACGCAGAACGTCTGGCCTCGGTGAAAGTTGAGGTGGACGTTATAGAAAAGGGTTTAAGCGATAAAATAGCTGCGCTGACGGCTTCATTTGAATCGGAGGATACAGATGGTCAGATTCGTTTGTTAATCGCTATAAAGGATTTATATTACCGCAATAAGTACTTATACCGGATCCGGGAAAGTATCCATAAGGCCGAATCGGCCGTTTAGGTGTTAAAGCATTGTAAAAAAGCTGCTTTTGGCTTTTTTACAATGTTTGTTTGAGGTACTTTTGCCCTCAAATCACTTATATGAATACATTATCCATTTTTAGAAAAGTTGCTGTTGCTGAAGGGATCTCTTATCTCTTGCTGTTGTTTGTCGCAATGCCATTGAAGTATTGGGCAGGAATGCCATTAGCTGTGAAATATACCGGCTGGGCGCACGGTTTGCTGTTTGTCATGTACATCGTGATCCTGATCATGGCATGGCAGGAATATAAATGGAAGTTCACGAAAGCTGCAATGATCGGAGCTGCTTCTTTGCTTCCTTTTGCGCCGTTTATCGTGGATAAAAAGCTAAAAGAAGAAAATTAAAAATAATTGTTGGTATTTAGGATTGTGTTTTATACATTTGCAACCCGCTAACAAAGCAAATGCCCAGCTGGCGGAATTGGTAGACGCGCTGGTCTCAAACACCTGTGGGAAACCGTGCCGGTTCGACTCCGGCGCTGGGTACGAAGCCAGAGTTAACTCTAATTTGAGTTCTAACTCTGGCTTTTTTACGTCCTAACGTTTTGTTAATTTGGTAAATAAGTTGAGCAACCATATTAGGTTTTCCGGTTCGACCTTTATTTTCAATACTGACTCTACGATTAAAGTATTTTGTGAAAATGGATAATACCTTTTTCAAACGAGCCAACAAAAGATGGCTATAAAATCCATCTTGCAAATCAAAGTTAATCAGGATAAGACTTGATCAGTTCATTTTTCCGAAATGACGAAGGACTCATTCCTTTATATTTTTTAAATACCCTGTTCAAGTGACTCTCATCAGAAAATTTCAACTCACTAACAATTTCATTGATCCTCATATCACTACTCAATAAGCGTGTTTCAACGATTTTTATTTTAGATTTCAATATGTAATCCTGTAAAGTTTCACCGGTATGTCTTTTAAAAAACTTACCAAAATAGTTAGGGGATATATTGAACTGAATACATATAACTGACACTTTCAGACGGTCAGGAAAATAAATATGATCCTGTATATACTGAAACACGCCCAAAAGCTTCTGATCAGTAACAGGGGAGAGCTTTTCTGGTAGACTTTCCGCAATAGACCTCGCAACCAGTAAAATCAGGCTATTCATTAATTGCTGAATTAACTCTTTACTATAAAGGTGGCTATACCGCTGTTCTTCTACAATGCTTGCGGCCAACGATTTCACTAATGCCTTATCAATCTCCTCTTTTAAAATGCATCCTGGTAAATGGCTGGCGTGATGAAGTATAAAATTCAGTCTTTTTATCCACTGCGCCCGCTCTTTCTCATTCACACCAACGGGGGCAGACCTGAGATAAATATCACTAAAACAAATAAACAAGATCTTCGTCGTTGTGATCACTTCGAACGAGTTATGATCTTCCGGAGTGATGAGCAACAGATGACCTGCGGCATAATTAAAGGTGTTCTTGTTAATATGTTGTATCCCGGTTCCCTCAACTATATAAACCAATTCGAAGAAATTCTGGCTATAACCAGATTTCAAACATTCATCGATCTCCTTATAGACGATTTCAAATGGGTAATAAAGATTTTGTTTCACGTCCAAATTTACCTTTTTTATGGCAAATTAATACAGATGTGAAGGTGTGTTATCAGCATAAATTTGCTATTACAAAAAATAAATAAGATGAATTTACAAGAATATAGCTCCTTTGATGGCCTAGGTCTGGCAGAGCTGATCAGAAAAAAAGAAGTAACGAAATCTGAAATTGCTGCATGTGCGATAAAGGCTATTCAAACGATCAACCCGAAATTAAATGCCATGGTTGAATATTATGAAGAGCGAGCAGTTGTCTCTAATGGGCTTTTAGCAAATCATGAACCTTACGATGGTGTTCCAATGTTATTGAAAGATCTGGGTGCCTATGAGGCAAATAAAAATGCAGAGATGGGCAGCAGAATGGCCCATGGATTAAAGTTTGACCATGACAGCGAACTGGTAAAACGATATAAAATGGCGGGATTCAACATTTTAGGCCGTACTACTACCCCAGAATTTGGCAGTGCAGCATTTACCGAGTCTCTGGCCTGTGGCATCACTCGCAATCCCTGGAACTTAGATTTATCCCCTGGTGGTTCTTCCGGAGGTTCTGCCGCAGCAGTTGCCGCAGGAATAGTTCCTGTCGCTCATGGAACAGACCTTGGCGGTTCGATCCGGACGCCGTCAGGATTCAACGGCCTGGTTGGTCTAAAGCCTAGCAGAAACCTTAATCCAGTAGGTCCAGGTGCCGGTCAGTCTTTCTTGGGCCTGGCTACTGAACATGTTTTAACCAGAACGGTAAGAGATTCTGCTGCTGTACTGGATGCTACCGCCGGACCAGCAGCGGGGGAATTTTATTACACACCCAAAAATGGGACATCATATCTGTCTGCTATGTTAGAAAAACCAGCATCATTTAGAATTGCTATAAATGTAGAGCCATGGATTAGTGCAAATGTAGATGCTGAAGTACTTGAAGCCACTATGCTGGCTGCAAAACTTTGTGAATCAATGGGCCATCTGGTAGATTCGAATCGCTTTGACCTCGATGAAGAACAGTTGCTGAACTGTATAGAAACCATATGGGCTTCTTACACTACTTATGGCATCAACAACCTGCACGTCATAACAGGAAGAGAAATTTCGGCAAAAACACTTGAACAAAGCAGCCTTAAAGGATATCATGATGGAATGACTTATACTGCAGAGCACTTGATAGCCGCCGTGGAGTATTCTAACACCGTAGCCCGTGCAGTGGGTAATTTTTTTGAAAAGTATGATGTTATGATTACCCCTACAAATGCGATTCAGGCTCCTTTGGCAGATCGTTCGAAAATTCAGAAACATGATTTTACCTGGCACAACTGGGTGCTTGAAGCCTGTAAAGTTGCCCCTTTTGGGCAGGTATTCAATATTTCAGGTGCTCCTGCCATTACACTGCCTTTAGGATGGAGCAGTACCGGAATGCCTATCGGTGTAACATTTTCGACAAAAACTGGAAATGAGGCCATGTTGTTTAAACTGGCGGCACAATTAGAGCTCGCTCAGCCATGGAATAACCGTAAACCTGAAAATCATGTCTCTTACTTATCTTGACTTCAATTTGACTGATGTTAAATTTGTAAGATAAATTGAGCTGAAATATCATTCGTACTGTCGGCATATAGCTTATTCGCAGACTTGGCTTAGTTTCCTGGATTCATATAAACGAATGTAACTGGTATTGAAGCCATTTTTATCAAAACCTGCTCAAAATGGTTCGATCTTAGCACGGCTGAGCGTACTAACCGGAATCGAACATTTCGATTCCGGTTTTTTAATGCCTTTTCCGGGCTTTACTATGTTTCAAACGTTGTTCAAAGTATCACTGCTGTACCTCAGTCATTTTAGCATTACCAGGGGGTTATCTTTTGAACCAAATACCTGACCGATGAATTTATATGGTTGGCAAAATTATAAATGCTGTATTTTGTATTCTAAAGCCTTAAGATTGGAAATACTTCTTTCTGAAAACCTGGGTAAGGATATTTGTCCTTTTACAGCTTCATTGTACAGGTAAAGAAATTGGAAAGGGTTTCCTGTATGTTGGATAAATTTTCCAAGAAGGTTGGCCTTCTCAATTTTCTCTGCCATAAATCGACCAGGTATATGCCCACCGTTTTCCAGAATATCGTTCAGCGATAGAAAATTCAGGTTACCATTTGTGTCAGCAAGGAGAGAGTCAAGTTGTTGTATTCTTTTTTCTGCTCTAACTGTTTCATTCTCTCGAAGCCTGTTTACCTCTCCGACTAAAGGAGATTTACCTGAACTTATGATCTTTTTATCAATGAGATCAGCAATACCTTCTTCGCTGACTATTTGTATATACCAAAGCAAATTTTGATCACTGGTTATTTTATCACTTGGAGTGGCACCCAATAGGAGCTTGAATCTATCCGTGAAGACAGCGTTTGTAATGGTATGATATGCTTCGTGTGCCGATATTATGTCGATGTGTTTTTTATCCAAATATGATGTTTGGAGAGCACTGTTTAGAACATAACCTGGTAAACCTCCATTTCCTTCATCTAAAAACATGTAGACAAAATGCAATTGAATAGAATCTAAATTGATTGATTCAGGATAAAACGGCTTTAATCTTTTTCTTACCATTTCTCCAATATTTGTTTGTTTAACCAGTTCTAAACCTTTTCGAATACCAACTTCGTTTTGGAAATATTTCTTCATCAATAAATAATCATCATCCTCTTGAGAAGTTGGAATAGGTTTATTTGAATATACGGCTTTAAGATTATTCAAAAATTTAACAGAATCAAAGCCTGGCCGGTGCTTAAATAAAGAAACAATAGGATGGCTGAAATACTTTTTTACTAAAGCCTCATCCAGGGTGCCGTTCTTTTTAATATGTTCTGCTATTTCTAAATAAAGGTCGATGGGAGCAGTATCGACGTTTTTTAAAGGAACTGCTGTTTGAGCAAACGTTATTTTTGGGGTACCTAACGTCACTAAAAAAACAATTAGTGTTACTATACTAAACCTGTTTAGGCAAAGTATTCCTGATTTATTAATAAACATAAGTCGATATTTTACCTTTATGCTGTAGTCTAAATTGAATGGTAAGATACTAAATTTATTCAGCATAGATTCACAGCCCTAGGCTTGTGCCCCTCAAAATATCATAAAACGATGGATTAATGAGAATGGTTGTTAAAGCATTTATAGTTTTACGGATTTGCCAAAAATTTTGAAAAAACACGATTAGTAGTGCCAAATAAAAAACCTATATAAACAATAAAGGAACCGGGAATCATGATGTAAGGATGCCAAAAATACAGATACCGCCAACCATAGCCATGGCTTTCATTTATATAGGTATAAACCAATATCCCCGCTGCCAAAGCAATCAACAGCAGCAGTCCAATCACAGCAAGCACTATGGTTTTGGTATTTGCCACCTGCCCGTCTATCCCAATAGTATTGCCCACTTCAGACTGGCGTTGATACGGCTTTGAGTCCATAAAGTCAAACTCGTACGAAGCCGTTCCTTTTCTTTTTTCACCAGGACCCCACAATTGAATAATGCCATCTTTTTTCAAAAGAAGATTAATCAAAAATTCCTTGATGTAATAAATAAATACGATGAACCAAAGTGCTGTGCCAACGCCAAGCAAAACGAATGCTTCGCTGGCAGAGGTATGAATCATCTGATAATCGCTTTGATGATGATTACCTCCGTAATGGAGAATGAGTGGCAGTCCAATCGCAAAAAATAAGAAAAAGATGATCCAAAATATAACAAAAACCTTCCAAAATTTCATAGAAACCAGTTTTTTAGAGATTAAAATAGCGCTTCACTTTGTTAATTTAGGATTTCTCTGTCAATAAAAAAAAGTATAGGAGGCCTTGTGATCATTTTTATATGATATAATGTAAACTGCTTAAGTACGTATTTCTACATATTTAGGTTAAAATCAGCTTATTAAATAACTAGAGTGTTACTCTTAACCTGCTTAATGATTGTGGTTTGATATAAAACTTGCCAATTGGTGCTGTGAAGATGCTTTAATTGTCAGTCAAATTGCTAGAAATTAAACCCAAAATGAAGCCCGGGTTCAAAACCAAAATATTTAGGCCATTTACTTTCCTTTTCTTTAAAAGATTGTGGTGTATTCGTTTTTACAGGCCAATGAGTTAAACCAATAGATGGTTCTATAAAGAAGCGGTTTTTAAAAAGGTTAACCTGGTAACCCAAGCGGTAGGTCATAAATAACGTGAATCCATTTGCAATCTTTTTATTATCCTCATTATAATATCTTTGAAAAGCATTCATAGCGTGAACTGCTGTATATAATCCTTTCCACCAAAAACGATTGTATGCTAATCCAATTACATTTTGGCGTACATGTCCGGGATAGTTTTCTCCTGGTGCATCAAATGATTTCCCCCAGGGGATACCTAATGGATAAGCAAACCTGGATCTTTTTAATTCTAAAAAAACAACATCTTTAGGTGTGATCCTATATCCAACATTTAATTGTATAAAATGAGGTGGATTTCGGTCATTAGGAATAAAATTTCCTAACATCAGGAATGTACTCCCAACAAAATACTTTTTATAAGTACTGTCTTGTTTGGCATATTGTGCATTCACTTGTAAACAGCATGCCATCATTAGGGTTAAAGCGAACAATAAAATTTTCTTTTGCACATCAATACGATTAGTTGTTAAATGATCATGCAAAGGTAGATTGGCAAGATGCCATAACTCGTTCACTTAAGTTAAGAAATGAACCCTATCCCTTATTCTTGCCTAGAATCCTCGCTCTTAATCTGCTTAAAGACTGTGGTTTGACGCCTAAATAGCTCGCTAATTGATGCTGTGGCACACGCTGAAGCAGGTCTGGTCTTTTTTGTATTAAGTTCAGGTATCGTTGTTCAGGGGAAGAAGTTTTAAACTCGTCAAAGTCTATTTGTTGTTTAGCTAAAAGTTCTTCAGCTAACATTTTGCATATGGTTTCAAACTTTGGAAATTTACTGTTTATTTCTGCTTCCATATCAGAATTTGAAACAATAAGTATAGTGTCTTCTATACAACTTACATAATACTCGGACGGAGTTTTGCTGATTACACAAGGCGGGGTCAAAGCTTCCATTTCTGTATAGAAAGCAGTAGTTTTTTCTTCACTATCTATAACATAGTATGTCCGGATACAGCCTTTTAAAACAAAGTAGCTATCTTTCGATTTTTGTCCTTCTTTGAGTAAAGTCGTGCCTTTCTTAACAGAGCGGAAAATGTCTAGCGAAAGTATTGCGTTCTTCTCATCATCTGTCAGAGAAACGTATTTTGATATAAAGTCAAATAGGATGTCTTGCATTGTTTTCATATGTTGTTACTGTCGTCTGTTACACTTGCCACCAACTCAAAAATAGGCGCAATTCCAGAATTTTAAAAAGAAACTATATATTCTTGTTTGGACTTCAAATTCATTGGTTACCATTGGAAGTTTCCACCGGGGGTAAACTTTTTTGCTTTTCGGTATCCTGTCAAACTTACATTTCTGTGTTTCTTGAAAAATTTGTTCAGATGGCTTTGATCGGAAAAGCCGAATTCATTTACAATCTCATTGATCCTCATATCACTAAAATTTAATCAATGTTCTATCAAATGAATCCCATAGTTAGCAATAAATTGTTGAATAGTGGTATTGGTGTTTTATCTCTTACAAGTTTTATCACCTTTGGCAGGAAGAGGATAGTTGAAATCAATATAAATCCTAATTGTAGTAATGATGTTCATTGATGGGGTTAAGTTATTTTATAAAACCCTCTCTACATTATGTAAGGAGGGTTTTGGTTTTTATTTAGGTTGGCTGATGTTATTTTTTTATGGAGACAGATACCTCTACATTCATCCCTGGCCGGATTAGGTCTATAATTTCTTTGGATGTGGTGATTTTTATTTTCACCGGAATTCGCTGTACTACTTTTACGAAGTTTCCTGTTGAGTTGTCGGGAGGTAACAATGCCATTTTTGCACCTGTGGTACCTGCAAAATTATACACCTTACCCTCAATGGATAAATCAGGATAAGCGTCAACTTTAATTCGAACATCCTGACCGGGCCTGATATGTTCCATTTGTGTTTCTTTAAAATTAGCAGTTACATATAAATTATTCTCATCAATAACAGAAAATAAGGTTTGTCCGGCCTGTACAAGCTGTCCGTTTTGTACCCTTCTTTTCGTTACAATTCCTGTGACAGGGGCATTTATATTAGTATAGGATAACATTAAGTTTGCAAAATCAACATCAACTTGCTGCTGGTTCAGCGCCGTGTGTGTCACCTTAAGCTGTGACTGGTTATTGCTGATTTGCGAAATCGCAGTATGGTATTGATCGTTTGCTGATTTGTACAATGCAGCTGCCGCATCCCGCTCTGCTTTAACTTTATCGTAAACCTGCTGAGGGACAGATCCATTCCTGATCAGCGCAGAATAACGGGTATATTCTTGCTCTGCCTGCCATAATTTTGCCTTTTCAACATCAACCAAAGCCTTAAATCCTAAAGAGGAAGATTGGCTGGTGGCTACCTGAGTTTTCGAAACACCTATTTTAGATCCTGCTAATTTTTGAGCTGCCAAGGCCTGCTCAAGTTTCAAATGATATTCTTTATCCTCCAGTTTTACCAATAGCTGCCCTTTAATTACACGCTGGTTATCCTCAAAATTTATGGAGTCAACGTAGCCTCCCACGCGAGCAACTACAGCGCTGAGATCGCCGTCAATTTGAGCATCATCCGTATCTTCATGTTTGCTGTAATATAAGAATTTACTGATGCCAAATACGCATCCGGCTACAATAATCAATGCTAATAAAACCGGAATCACCAGTCTGTTCTTTTGCGCTTTATTTTCTTCCATTTTAATAATTGTTTAATTTGATTTAGAGAGATTTCCTGTATCTAATAGTAGTCTGAACCAAGCCAGCTCAGCATCTGCACGTGCTATTTCTACCTTTGTAAGCGTTTGAAAAAGCTTGGTGTCGGCATCGATACGATCGATGACAGAAGCGATATTATTTCTGTATTTATCAGCCTGCATTTTGTTGTTTTCCGTGGATTGTTCCATTGCAGTTTGTAGCAGGCGGATCTTATTCAATACCTGGGAATAGTTTTGATAAGACTGATTTACCTCTTTTCTGATCCTGTCAGCCAGTTCATTTTGCCGTATAAATGTTTGATGCTGTTGAATCCTGACTTCAGCTGTTTTATTTTTATTAAACCATAAATTGGAGAAGTTCCATGATAAAGCAGCCCCCGCAGAAAATTGTGCAAGGAAACTTCCGGATGCAGGAATAAAATCAGCACCTGCATGAAAGTAATCTATGGCTAAACTTGCCGATAATTTCGGAAGGAGATTTGCCCTGACAGAACTGAATGCCGTTTTGTCTATTTCGATCTGATGAATCGTTTGCTGCAATTCGGGACGTTTAACAAATGCTTCCTCTATATACTGGTGTAGTGGCGCTAATTGATGGTCAGTTATTTGGATGGCGTCAGGTTGCAAAAACAAGTCTTCCGGAAAGCCCAGTAAAACAGTCATATTGTAATTGATGATTTTGCGATTCATCTCCAGATCGGAAGCAGTTAATTCTACCTCAGACTTTTGAAGCTTAAATCTCAAAACATCGTTTTTTGTCACGATACCATGCCTGTAAAATTGCTCGGATTGTACAATTATACTATCCAGAGCATTGATATTCTGCATGGTTACTTTTTGCCTTTGAGTTATTTTATATAAATCGAAGTACATTTCTATTGCCATATAAAGGACCTGGTCTTTATTTTTTTTTGCATCGAGTTTTACAATGTCTGTCAACAGTTGTGTGGTTTTTCTGGCATATTTCAACTGATTGCCATCAAAAATGGATTTATCCATTGAAATTCCTCCGGTATAGATTTCGCCTCTTTTGCCCGGTGTCCAATCCAGATCGCCCATAATAATGTGATTGGCAGGGATCTCTGCATGGCTAAATCCGGTGCTTAACCTACCGGTTGGCAGTGATCGGTCTTTGGCCTGATTATATTGATTAACAGCCAGCTCTATTCTTGACTGGTCTATTTTTAACCTATTACTGTTGGCTACAGCAAGCTCCATTGCTTCGTTGATGGTAAGGCGTCGTTCCTGTCCATAGATTGAACTAAGCAGTAGGATATTGACAAGTGTGAATATTAAAAGATATTTTGTTGTTTCTTGTTTCATAATTTAAATCGATGAAATAGGGTAACTTGTTATTTGTAAGTAATAGCTAATGGGCATCTGTTGTAATGATGCTTTTTTTGCTTTTAAGACAGAGCACAAAAGGGATACAGGCAAGAAATAGAAAGCCAATAACGATATATACATCCATGTAGGATAATAAGGTCGACTGCTTATTCACTGTCATATCCAATAGCTTAAGTCCGTTATTCATTGCGATATCAGCAGTCATACCATGCCCTTTAAAACTTTGAGTCAGCTGATTCAAGCGTTCAGTAACCTGAGCATCATCCGATGCCAGATGACTGACCAGACTTGTTCGGTGAAACACATTTCTGCGTGCGATGAAAGTGGTGATAATCGCGATTCCGAATGACCCTCCCAGTTGCCTGAGCATTCCTGTAAAAGCAGCGCCTTCGGCGATTTCTTTTGTTTTTAAAGTGGAAAAAGCGATGGCACTGATAGACAATAAGATCATATTCAGCCCAAAATATCTAAAGATCAAAACGTAAAAAAACACTTCAAATCCAGTTTCAGGTGTAAGGATTTTTGAACTCATATAGCAGTTAATGAAAAATATCAACATACCAGTGCCCATCATATATTGAGGTTTGACACCTGTTTTCAGCAATTTATTAGTCAATGGAAATATAAGAAGACTGGAAAGGGATGTTAAACAAACTAATAATCCCGCGTTTGTAGCCGGCCAGTTGAGTTGGGACTGTGTAAATAAGGGCACAATAAATGTTGATCCATAAGACCCGAATCCATAGATAAAGGAGAAAATGGTGCCGGCTGCCAGATTCCCATTTTTGAGTACTTTCAACGAAACAATGGGGTGCGGATAAATGAGCTCCCGCCAGATAAAACAAATCATCCCTAAGCCGGCAATGACAGATAAAACAGTGATCGTATGATTGCTGAACCAATCATCTTCCTGACCTTTCTCCAGCACGTACTGAAGAGCGCCAACAGCGGTGGCCAGTAAAATTATCCCCAACCAATCAACCTGATTAACTGGCATTTTATCGGTATACTTTGGAGATCTGACATACTGCAGGGTTAGCAGCACAGCGATAATTCCCAGAGGAATATTTATATAAAAGATCAGGGGCCAGCTGTAATGATCGATAATATATCCGCCAAGAAGAGGACCCATTGCTGGTCCTACGATCACGCTCATCATAAAGATCAGATTCGCTTGTCCGCGTTTTTCCGCAGGAAATGATTCTGTAATTATTGTTTGAGAGGTAGCCAGTAGTGCCCCTCCTCCAATTCCCTGTAAAAACCTAAAGAGCGCTAATTCCAAAATGCCGGTAGCTTGTCCACATAAAAAGGAGAACAATGTGAAAATTACTATCGAGGCTGCAAAGTAATTACGTCTTCCAAATTGTCTGGAGAGCCAGCTGGTCATCGGGATTACAATAACATTTCCAATACCATATGCGGTTACTACCCAGCTTACCTCTGATAAAGTAGCACCAAGGTTCCCCTGTAAATCATTTAAAGCTACATTCACAATTGTTGTATCCAATAGCTCCAGTATTGCGCAAAGCATGGCGACAAGGGTAATGATTACCCTTCTTGAACCATACTCAACCATAGTATCTGTCTGCATCATCTTTTTTTTACAAAAATGAGTGTAGAGAAAGTTTAAGTAGTTTGATAGAAGAATTAAAACCTCTGCCAAAGGGATTTCCTTAAGGTTGGCAAATGCGGAAAGAATTATCGAGTTTTGCAGACCAGGGCAGTTAACATGTATTTAAACTCATTTCTTCCATTTACAACACTAACAAATGGTGCTCAAAGTAAGGGCATACAGGAAGAGTCATATCTTTTGTCGCCGGAGACAGGGCTTAGTGGTTTCTTTGAATATACTGCACTCGATGGGATACAAATAAATTACAGCAGTCTTTCTGTTACCAGAGAAATATCACTGGAAGCTAAAGCTGCCGAAAAATGTATAGAAATGCATTTTTCTTTGACCGGGAAGTTCACAGCTGAAAACCCTGTTTTGCAAAAACCGGTTGAGATCACACAATTGCAGCATAATCTTTTCTCCATTCCATCAGATCTTTCTACAAATCTCACCTTTCAGGTTGGAAGAGAACCGGTTGTTAAGTTTGATATACTATTTGATCAAGCTTATTTTCAACAGATTTTAAATGAGGAATGCGCTGTTCACAGACATTTGTTAAATAAAATTTCAAGTAATCAAATGATGCTTGGAGACCGGAACTATTTAAATATTTCCCCGTCAATGCTTTCCGTTTTAACAGATATTATGACCTGTAAAAGGAGAGGGTATTTTAAAAGGCTATATCTGGAAGCAAAGGTCATGGAGTTATTCCTATTGCAAACAGAAGTACTGCAAGAAAAACATCTGGATAAAGGATGTAGTTATCTGACTAAGTTTTCAAAAGATATTGAGAAGCTTTATTTTGTTAAAGAACTGATTGACAAGGAACCCGAGACAGAACATTCTCTAGCGGGACTAAGCCGTTTAGCGGGATTAAATGTTTTTAAACTAAAAAACGGATTCAAAAGTATATTTGGAGATACTGTTTTTGGTTATATCAACGAACTAAAAATGGCTAAGGCCAAAAAGCTGCTGATAGAGGAAAATAAGCAGGTGAATGAGGTTGCTTATCTGTTGGGCTATAACAGTCCGAATAATTTTAGTACAGCGTTTAAAAGGAGATACGGTATTAATCCCGGCAAACTGAAATTCTAAAAACCTTTACGGAAATCCATTGGCATAATTTCTAAGTTTCGGTTAAAATGAAGCGTTATCAGATCAGCTTCAAGGTAATTACTTCGGCTCAGATTTTCGGGTATCTTTCGCCCGGTTAAAAGTTGCCAGGCAACTATCCAATGGTTGTCCCTGCTTATAAATACAATCGCAGAAAATTTCGCAAGCCCCGGGGTTTTTACTTCCGGCACATTGATTTTTGCATTCAGCTTCGGAGTTGCAGGGCCCGATCTCATATAAATAGAACGTACCAAAGATGATGAAGGCTAAGACTGCGAAGGAACCTCCAAAAAATATGATCCGAAGGCGGTTGCCCAAGGTCTTTTTTAATACATGAGGATCTGTTTTTGGCTGCTTAAACAGCAAAATGTGTTTTAAACGGTCATAATCCCAAACTAATAAAAACAAGTTTGCCAATACCAACATTGTGACAAGCCGGGTACCCGCAAAGCGGGTAGCATAGGTTAGTACACAAATATTGATGATGATGGGGAAATACATCAGCGCACCAAGAAGGGAAGTTCTGGGAATCAGCAATAATATCGCTGTTATAATTTGAGCAATTCCAATAAAGGTATAGTAATATCCGGTGAGATGTAATGCTTCGAAGTATTGCCCTAAGGGGTTATTGGGTGATAAACCTGCCGCGAACCGTTCACCCATAATTTTTACATAGCCTGCCGGAAGAAAGCTTAATGCTAACGCGATGCGGCAAAAAACAGCAAACCGTTTAAACCATTTGTCGGCCTTTGCCTCATCGTATATTTCTTCAAGCCAGTTCATAAATGTATATTAAATGTGAAGTAGACCGAATTATTTTAGTGTATTTACTTCAAACGAATAACCAAGGAGCAAATATGCTTCTTAAACGCTAATTTCAAGCTTGTATCCTTTTCCACGTATCACAACAATTTTGATATCCGGATCAGATTCCAGTTTCTTTCTAAGTTTTGATATGAACATATCCAGACTGCGCCCCACAATAACACCTTCATCTTCCCATATCTCTTTTTGTAGCCTGCTTCTCTCAATGGTCTGGTTGGGAGACAATGCGAAAATGAGCAATACACGGGTTTCCGTTCCGGTCAGGTCTATTGTTTTTCCATTTATGATGAGCTTCCGATTCCCCGCATCGAACAACACCGAGCCCAAAGTGATCATATTAGTATGCTGACCATCAGGTAAAGCTCTTCGCGGCTTAACAGATCTCAAAAAAATAAAACCAACAAATGCTAAAAATGGCAGGCTGCCCAGAAGATATCCATTCTTTGCTGTATTTGTTCCTGTCGGTTTGAATTTAATGTTGATTCTATAACCTGCTCTGGGTTGTGTTCTTCCTGTACAGGCTACAATGTCATCCTTTTTATTTTTGGATATAGCGTATCCATAGGTTACGCTGGAGTTGCCAGGGTTCAGCACGTTGACAACATAATCACTTGCGAGTGGGTCTTTTGCCAACAAACGCCGGGTAGTATTCACCAGGGAGTCCGGTTGAAAAGTAAGCTCCTTCTCAAACCTGATCTGGTACTCATTCTCGGCAATCTGTTTTACCGGAAGCACTCTTGATTTACTGTCGCCCGACTGTAAAAGTAGTTCATGCCCAATCTTGCGGAGTAAAACTTCTCTTCTGGAAATCTCAAAATCATCACTATCCTCTATACTGAAAGCCACACAGATTACAGAGATAAACAGAAGTAGTATCAATGCGGACAGGTATTTGCGTTTTCCGGAGGGGAGATTTCGGCTAAGGTTCATAGTGTCAGGTTTTTATTTACAAAGTTTACATTTTTATTTACAATCCAAATTCCCCAAGCTAAAAGATATCAAAGTAATTTCGCTGGATCAAATTGATAGGATACGAAGAATAAAAAATGTCTTAGTGTTTGATGAAAAATGAAAGAAGGAGCTGCATTGTCCGCTATTGGAACCGTTTAGCTATTACCAATATTAAATAAATAAATTATGAAATACGTACACTTATCCGCTTTGTTCTTAATCTCTTTGATTTACAACTGCTATGGACAAAGCCAAACAACCTTACCAAAAGATAGTATCAGATCCGAAATAAAAGACGTAAGGACCTCTTACGGACCTAACCGTATGGTTCGCACTGTGAAGCAAGATAGAAAGGGGAAAATTTGGTTTGCTTCTCCTGAAGGGATCATTCGATACGATGGAAAATCGTTTACTAATATTACAAGTAAAGTGATGTCCGCCCGCTTTTTTTCTGTTTTAGAAGATAAAAAAGGAAATTTTTGGTTCGCTACTGTTGGTTCAGGAGTGTACTGTTATGATGGGAAATCCTTTCAAAATTATACAACAAAGAATGGGCTTGCCAGTGATCAGGTCACTACTATTTATGAAGATAAAACCGGTAATATTTGGTTTGGTACTGAGGGCGGAGCAAGCTGCTATGATGGGAAATCCTTTAAAAGTTTTAAATTGAAAGATGGGCCAGCGCCTACTGATGCTGATTCTATGCATGTATCAGCTTACCAGCAACAGATTCCGGAAGGTCATTGGATGCATAATGATGTTAATGCTATCATTGAAGACAAAACAGGGAAATTCTGGTTTGGTACACGGGGCTATACCCGCATTTATGATGGAAAGACATTTACCATCATAACCAATAAAGACGGTAAACCTTTTGCAAATGTTCGTTCGATAATCAAAGATAAAAAAGGCAATATCTGGTTAGGAGGCTATGATGGCCTTTGGCGCTATGACGGTAGTACATTTACAAATTTTACACAGAAGTTTGTTGGTTATATCTACGAAGATAGAGCAGGTAATATTTGGACTAGCTCAGAAAGCGCTCATGACAAAAGGTGGACTCTTTCCCGTTATGATGAGAAGACCTTGTCTAATAAAATACCAACTGTAACCGAAATTAAGTCAGGAGAAAACGGTCTTTTCGGGATTTTGGAAGCTCGCGATGGAAGTATTTGGTTTGGATCTATGAAAGGTGTGTATCGTTATGATGGAAAGACCATCACGGACTTTAAAAGTAAAGAGGGGCAGGACTACATTCGCAATTACTAAGGTTGCATCAATGGATGTTGAAAATATAAAAATTACAGGAAATTAAGGGCGAAATTGTAAAAGCAATGGCATTTGATCATTTGTTTTTAATCTTCTTTCTGTGCTTCAACCCAAATTCAATCAAAGCATTAATTACAGGCAGGGTTTCGGTGGCATGGCCAGTAAGTGCATAGGTCACTGTAACGGGTTTTGTATTGTTTACGGTTCTGGTAATCAGCAGATTTTCCTCTAATTGTTGTAATTCCTTTGACAATACTTTGGGTGTTATTCCCTTCGATATCTCTTGCAGGTCTTTGAACCGCATGGGTCCATGAAGGTGTAAACTACGCAAAATAACAATTTTCCACTTGCCGCTTAGCAACTCAATTGCATCGGTTAAGGCCAATTGCCTGTCAATGGTAGGTTCTGATTCACATTTAAATTCCGCCATAAAAATAGTCACTTTCCTAGAGGTAACGCATAGCAAAAGTATAGTATTCGGATAATAGTTTTGTTGGATTAAAATAATCAACGGCATGAAAAATAATAGAGAAAGCAGTTTGTTTGGTAAAAAAGTTGTTTTGTTGGGAGGCACGTCTGGTTTTGGTTTAGAGACCGCAATAGCAGCGGCAGATGAAGGTGCTTCAGTAGTGGTGGTTTCGAGCAGCCAGCAAAAGGTGGATAAAGCTTTGACTGCTCTACCTGAAGGCAGTAAAGGCTTTAGCACAGATCTTGGGGACGAAAAACAGGTAGAGCAGCTTTTCAAAAAGATAGGTGAACTTGACCACCTCGTGTTTACTGCAGGTGATGGATTGAAATTTAGTGAATTGTCTGAGTTGGACGTTGATGACGCAAAGCAATCTATTAACCTGCGCTTTTGGGGGGTGATAATGGCCGTAAAACACGGGGTATCAAAGATCAGAGAGGGTGGTTCCATTACCTTAACGACTGGTGCACTTGGGAGAAGGCCAAGGAAGGGGACACTTGTGATTGCGGGAATGGCCAGCGCTATTGATGGGCTTACACGTGCGCTGGCCGTTGAACTTGCACCAATACGAGTTAATGCGGTTTGCGCAGGAACCGTGAGGACCAACCTTCTGGCCGATATGCCCGAACCAGAGCGGGAAGTTTTTTTTAGCAAGGTTGGAAGCAAATTACTAACTGGCAGGGTTGGCAATACGAAAGACCTTGCCGAAGCTTACATCTACCTGATGCGAGGTAGTTTTACCACAGGTCAGATCATCGTGGTTGATGGCGGAAGCTTACTTGTGTAGTGGATATTCAGCAATGAATCATATGGTTTGTTTCGGATTCATACCCTAAGTTCAGTATATTCAATTATGGAATATCCAGGGAAAAGTCATCTGATTGAATATGAACAATCAAAATGAACAATAGAATTTACACATCCATCATTTTAGTTCTGGTGTCTTTATCAGCTTTTGGGCAGCGAAAATCGGTCAGGGAGCTTTTGGCCGTATCTGATATTGTAGCTGTAACCGAACATTTTCCAGATCCCTTCTATCCCAATGAAAAGAAAATTGCATTTTCTAACCATCAGGCAATGACAGTTGTAGATAGCGTAAAAGTTATTGCCTATCTCAAAAAGGGGAAAAAAGGTTTAGAAGGCAGAAGGACATTTATTAACAACCAAAGCAGAAATTCATTTTATGATATATTGAGAGTACCGACTATCATGATACCAGTATATGCGTCAGATGAAAAACCGCCCATACATAAAACACTACTTTTTGCCCGCACTTGGAATGATCATGTTGAAGTGTTGTTTTTTGTGGACCTGAATGAAAATATTATTCCTGAAATGAAGAAATTTATAGATTGGGATGGTGGTATTCAAAAACTGAATAACAAAAGTGAAGAGTGCAGGCTTTATATCGAAAAATATCTTTCGATGCTGGAAAGCAATGAAGTAGGTCCTTATTTTCCTTATTTTGAAAATATCTTACTTCCCCAATCAAATTTTATGCGGTATTACAAAGCAAAAGCACCTGCTGCAACCATCATGACCAAAGCACAAAAAGAAAGACTTAAAAATTTTGTTTTCGGTGACGATTATTTTGGGAACATTGAAAATACAAAATTAGTATATGAATATTATCCAGAGGAGACTCTGGAGTTTTACAAAGATAAATTTTCTAATATTTATGGCTATGGGGATGATTTTGATAAGAATGCTGACCAATACATTGTATACCTTAAGTTCATTTTAGCGAGTACCAACAAGTTAGATAAAGAGGCCGAAACCTTATTTGATATATTTGATGATAACAAAGAGGCAAATATCAAAGAGACAATTTTTGAAAGGCTAAAAGAAAAAATGGATAAATAAATGAGGTTGCTATAATGCGTATAAATCATATCACAGAGCAGGTGTGCTCATAAAAAAATCAGCGGTCTTTTCTCCTCATTATATTTTCTATTCTTTTCAGGAATTCAGTTTGCTGGTCTACGAAAGGATAGTGGGAGCAATTGTCGATGGCATAGAACTTATGCTCACCGATAATTTTCTTCAGGTCTGATACTTGTTTGCGAGAAAAAATGCCATCATCCTCTCCGTAAACAGCAAACAGTTTTACGCCTTTTTTTGATAAGCCTTTTAAAATTGGTTTTGTGTCGATATTTACACGGGATTCATTTTTGTAAAATAAAAGTGGCGCCTGGTCATTACGTATATTCGACTTTGAAAATTCGCCAAGTTCATATTCTTTATTGACCCTTCTTGATTCTTCCGTTGGCTTCGGCATTTTGAAATATCCCAATTGAGCCGCAATCTGGTAAGTTAGCTGGCGATACTCTGCCCCGCGTTTATCCAGGCTATTTATATAAGATATTTTGCGAACAGAGGCGGTATCATTTTGTGCGATTGCCTTCTGTGCTCCGGTACGAAGTATGTGGTTATAACTTTCCTGCTGAGCAAAAAGAGCGCCTACAAGGATCAGGCGTTCGACTTTTTCCGGGTATTTGTTTGTAAATAGTGTCGAAACAATCCCACCGAAACTGTGGCCTATCAGATTGACTTTTTTTAATCCATATTGCCTGATAAGTTGATTAAGATCATCAAATGCTTCATCAAAGTTGAGCCTGGCTGAAGTATCTGCCGACCGGCCTTCACCTCTTCTGTCGTATACGATCACAAAGAAACCCCTGTCGGCCAATCTTTGTGCGGTAGTACCTTCGAATAGGGTTGAATTTCCTCTGGGACCACCATGTATATAGATCAATGAGGGATTTTTGCGGTCTCCATAGGCTTTAGAATATAGGTTTTGAGCAAATAATGCATTGAAGCAAGTACATAAAACAAGGCTGAGTGTTATAAGTATTTTTTTGATGAGCATAAAATGTGGTGTATAACTTATAATAGTTCAGAAACCTTTTCTTCGAAATACTTCCTCACCAGAAGGCTGATGAATCTTTTAAGATAAGTTTCGTTCAAAAATACATTCGACCAGTTGTCGTATCGCTGACATTGTATACCGAGGTAAAAAAAATAAAGACTTACACCAAGCATAGGCAACATTCTTCTTTCTTCATCAGTAATTTTAGTCACCGACTCATAGCCCCTTAAAAAGTATGCTACTTTCATGTCGCGCTGGCTGGTATCTTTTTCGGTGCTATACAGTTGTAAAATATAGTAAGCAATATCGTAACAAAGCCATCCATTCCCACAAAAGTCAAAATCAAAGATCGTTATCAGTCCATCGTTGGTAATGTTCATATTGTCAAACCAGATATCTAAATGAACAGATCCTGACCTCAATTGAGTGACATCTGCCTTATTAATCGCATCTAATAAATATTGTTGTGCAGATACCATCCAGGCGTGCTCCTCAGAGTCAGCGGAAAGAAATTTTCCGAGCTTTAAAAATGAGTCTTCCAAGACGACTTTTGGAGTGTAAGTAACTCTTTCTAATTTCAGGTTGTGGGTAGCCTGATGCATTTTCGCCATTTTCTCACCCACTTTAAGGTGTAAGTCCGCAGAGAAATTAAGTAGTTTATCTCCTTCAGCAAAGGAGAACAATACCCCCTGTCGCATCCCTTCAGGCGCTTCTAAATATTGGATGTAGTGATCATTAACGTCCTTTACAGGAAAGGAAACAGGAACTCCGCGCTCTTTTAGGATATTAAGCAACCGGATTTCTTCATTTATCTCTAAGTCGCTTCGCCATTTTAGGCTATAAAGCCTGAAAACGAACTTACCAGTTGCCTGTTCGACCAGATAACTGTGATTAATGCCTGTTTTTAATAATGTACATGAAACATTGCCAACCAAGCCGTATTTCTTTGCGATCAACAAGCCTATATGATCGGCTGAAAGAATTGAACTGATAACGGGGAATTTTTCCATGTGGATGAAATTAGTTCGCAAAGAAACGGAAAAATTAGCCTGGGCGTAATTTTTATCAAAAAATGTTGGGTTTCTGAAAATATCCGGGAGATCCTCGGATTTTTTAGTAACTGAATCTGTTGTATATTTAGGCGTTGTACGACATTTTAAACTCCCAAACGAAAGTTATCAATGATAAAAACATTAAAATTAGTTTTAATTGCAATCCTTACTATAGGCTCAATTTGTGCCCTGGTTATTTACATTAGAATGGACGGTTTTTCTTTCGCGTGGATTCTGAATTTTATGTTGATGTTGTTTGTTGTGTTTTTTACTGAAGCACTCAAGAGCCCGCTTTCTTCTTCTTACTATAATGAAAAGGAATGGGAACAGAAAGGAAAGATTTACGAACACCTTGGGATCAGCGTTTTCAGGAAATTATTGGTTTGGATTGGTTGGGAAAAAATCATCAGAAAATCTAATCCAATAGAAAAAAACACCAAAGCTTTAGTGAATTTGTATTATACAACAAAGAAGTCTGAACTGGATCACCTCATTATCTTTTTCATAGTTCTGGGATTTAATGTTTTCGTGGCATTCAAATTTGGAGTTCTCAAATCTTTGTCATTATTCATATTGAATGTCTTACTAAACCTCTATCCGATTTTCCTTCAACGGTATAATCGTCCACGAATCGAAAGAGCGGTAAATTTAAGTAAAAGGAGATAAAGACGTTTTCAGAGCATCACCGGGCCTGTTTTTATTGGTAATTTACAATGATTTCAGTAAAGCAGTTGGCGATAAAACAAAAAACCTTCAGCTTGAGATTTTTCCAGAATTTTCACAAAAAACAGGGATAGGGAAGCAAGTAAAAAAAAAGTTTAAATAATAAATTTATTGGATTCTTATTTCTAATATTGCCCCAAATCATCATATAGATTTGGGGACATGCAACAACTGATTACTCGCATTAGAGAAGATGCCGACGAGTTTGCATTTAACGAACTATATCGAAATCATGCGCATAATTTTTTTCGGTTTGCACAGTCATTTGTGAGAGAAAGAGAGATTGCAGAAGAGATTGTAAACGACGTTCTGGTCAGGCTTTGGGTGGAGCGGAGTAAAACTGACCAAATCAGGAACATCCAGGTTTATTTATACACTTCCATAAAAAACGCCTGCTTAAACCACATACGGAGTATTTCTTCCAAGAGAAATAATGAAATGAAGGTAACAGAAGCCTATTATTTTCATTTGTCTGTAGATCCGTCCCAAATTTTGATTAGCAAAGAACTCTCCCTTACGATGCTGACTGCTGTAAATGACTTACCTCCCAGATGTAAACTCATTTTTAAAATGGTAAAGGAAGATGGTTTTTCATGTAAAGAAGTCGCATGCATTCTTGGACTTTCTGATAAAACCGTATTTGCGCAACTTTCCATTGCCCTTAAGAAATTACATACCATTCTGTATGCTAAGTAACAGCCTCATTACCAGTTGTGTTTTATTCCGATAAAGGTATAATCAATTATTTCTAAATCCTTTTAGGAATATTGATGCCTTCGCGTGTCTTAACCTGAAATACTATAAATATCATTTTTAAACTATGATAGAATCCAGGTTTATCGAGCTAATGGCTAAACATATGGGAAAGTCTGCTACTCCTGAAGAAATAAAGGAACTGGAAGAGTTTTTCATTCATTTCCCCGAATATAGAAAGATGCAGAATTTTACAGATGTATTAACAACTGAGGAAAAGCAGTCGGATACCTTGATGACAAAGGATTTAGATCAGAATCTGGATAAGATCTGGAAGGAAATAAAAAGAGAAGAAAGTATTGTGGCCCCTGTTGAAGAAGCTAAAATAAGGCCTTTGTCCTTTTTGAAGTGGGCTGCCGCTGTTTTGTTAATGGGCATATTAGCCGCGGTTTTTTTTCTTGCACAAAAACCAGATCCTTTGGATCGGCTTGCCCTTTCCGGAATGCAAAATATCTATGTGCCATTTGGGAAAATCAGGGAACTGCAATTGCCTGATGGCACGAGGGTTAAATTAAACGCAGGAAGCAGCTTTAGCTATCCGAAAGTCTTCAGTACAAAAAACAGGTTGGTAACGCTTAAAGGAGAAGGTTTTTTTGAAGTAGCAAGAGATGCAAACAGGCCCTTTCTGGTGCATACAGATAAGGTGATGATAAAAGTGTTGGGAACAGCATTTAATGTCAAAGCCTATTCAACAGATAAAAAGATCGAAGCTACATTACTCAGTGGTAAGATTCAGGTTGGATTAAATGATAAACCTGAAAAGAACATTGTGATGAAACCTAATGAGAAATTAACACTAATCAACAAAGGGGCAGCAACTGAGTATGAACTCGAAGAGCTTCCTGATCTCCATAAGGACGAAGTTGCAGAGATTGCCTGGCTGAGTAATAAGCTGGTGTTTACAAATGAGCGTTTCGATGAAGTATCAACACAGATCGAAAGAAGATTTGATGTAAAAATAGTATTTGAAAATGAGGCCTTGAAAAAGGAAAGAATCAGTGGTGTGTTTAAAGATGAATCACTTGAACAGGCACTTTCTTTTATAAAGATGACCACCTCATTTAAGTATAGAAGAGATGGGGGAGTGATTTTCCTATCCTTAAGATAGCATATAATTAACCAATAATAGAACCAAATTAAACTAGAAAAAATGCAGAAATTTTACCTCACAGATTCCTGAAGGAGCCGGTCAAATAAGGGAAGAATTGACCTCTTCCCTTCAAAAATCCAGATTTAATTCACAAGAGTAAGTGTTTTCGAAGGCCTTACTCTTATCTCTTAATTTTCAAAAACAAATGTAATGAAAAAGATTACAAAAGCTTTTGCATGGTTATTTGTGCAACCACCTTTTAAAATAATTCTGCTAATGAAAGGAACATCATTACTCATTATGTTCACCTGTCTACAGGTTTCAGCATCTGTTTACTCCCAGAAAAAGTTTTCACTTGATTTGAAACAGACAGAAGTGAGCAACATCCTGACCAGGATACAAAAAGAAAGTGATTACCGTTTTTTCTACAACTATTCCAGCATTAAAAAACTGGGAAAAGTAAGTCTTCAGGTGAAAAATGCATCTATTAACGATGTTCTGGAAGCAATTATGGGAAACAAGCTGCCCTATAAAATAACGGCGGATGGCGTCGTATTCATCTACGATCAGGGAGCGGCAAAAGCACAGGGCCCTATAAAAGGGAAGGTGGTTGATGCTAAGGGGGAAACCTTGATTGGTGTCAGTGTCAAGCTTCAGGGTACCAATGTAGGGGCAACGACCGATGGAAATGGAACGTTTGTGATTAATGCTCCTGAAACCGGAGTTTTAGAATTCAGCTATGTGGGTTATGAAAAGCAGATCGTTAAGATTGCCGGGCAAACGAACCTGACCATCACAATGGTAGAAACCAATTCTAATCTGGATGAAATTGTGGTTGTGGGTTATGGCACAGCTAAAAAAATTGATGTGACCGGATCAATTGCCAGCGTAAAGGGCAGTGACATTCAGAATTTACCGGTAAGTACAGTGGCATCCGCTCTGGAAGGAAGGGCAACAGGTGTCAATATCGTACGTAATGATGGTACGCCAGGCGCTGCACCAAGCATTCGTATCCGCGGTACAGGGACCATTAATGATGCCAATCCACTAGTCGTAATTGATGGGGTGCCTTCAAGCAATCCGGATGCCTTAAGTGACGTGAACCCGAATGATATTGCTTCGGTAGAGATTTTAAAAGATGCTTCATCCAGTGCGATTTATGGAACGAGAGCAGCAAACGGAGTAGTGCTGGTGACAACCAAAAGAGGCACTTACAGTCAGAAACTATCCACTTCAATCAATGCCTATACCGGGGTCTCCAAATCTACCAAATATATTGATTTGCTTACTGCCCCGGATCTTTATATGCTGAAAAGAGAAAGATACACCAATGATGGGGTGGCATTTGAGAAACCATGGGAAGATGCTTACTATGCCACCCAACGTACAGACTGGCAGAAAGCAATTCTTGGAAGCGGAAAAGTAAACAACATTGATGTAAACATTCAGGGGGGAAATGATGCTTCTACTTATTATTTTTCAACTTCTTTTTATGATGAAAAGGGAATTATTGACAAATCTTATTTTAATCGCTTTAGCACCCGGATCAATTCAGAGCATAAGTTCAAGTCATGGTTGAAGGTTGGACAAAACCTGCAGGTAACGTATGGAGAAAACAATGGTTTCAATAATAACGATTCTCAGGCAGGACTGCTCTTTTCTGCATTAAGGTATAACCCTGCAATTCCTACTGTAAATGAGGATGGATCTTTTGGAACGTCCAAAGCTTTTGCTAATCAGCTGGGGGATATCAATAATCCTTATGCTACGATTCAAAAAGCGGACGCTTACAACCGTAAATACCGGGCGGTGGCCAATGTTTTTGCTGAGGTGCCGATTTATAAGGATCTGAATTTCCGGGTGAATTATGGGTTCGATGGAACAATTAACCGTAGCTATTCTTTTGATATTCAGGATTTAAATCAGGCAAGACAAAATTCTAACTCCACGTTAACCCATGGAGAAGAAGAGATTTATTCTCATCTGTTAGACCTGTTACTTATTTATGATAAGCAGGTAAATAAGCACCACATCACTTTTACGGGTGGTTACTCTTTACAAAGTTTCAGAAATAGTTTTTTCTCTGCGGCGAAAACAGGTTATGATGATACTTCTAAAGAGCAAAGGACCCTGGATAATGGTAAAACCTTATTGGCAGCGAGCGGTAATTTTAAAGATCCATCTGGTCTTGAGTCAGTTTTCGCCAGGGGATTTTATGATTACGACAGTAGATTTTTAGCGACGCTGACTTTCAGGGCAGATGGATCATCTAAATTTGCCAGTTCTAATCGCTGGGGCTATTTTCCTGCTTTTTCTTTGGGCTGGAGATTATCCAATGAACAATTTATGAAAAACATTAGCTGGATCAGCAATTT
Organism: Pedobacter caeni; assembly: GCF_900129215.1. Classification (GTDB taxonomy): domain Bacteria; phylum Bacteroidota; class Bacteroidia; order Sphingobacteriales; family Sphingobacteriaceae; genus Pedobacter; species Pedobacter caeni. The sequence goes on from NZ_FQUQ01000002.1 coordinate 602,559, forward strand.
AAAAATTACTGGTGGATGGGGTGAATTGGGTAACCAGAATGTCGATGCTTTTCAGTACCTGAGTAAAATAGCAGTAGGGAATGGATACGGGACCAATGGCTATACTTTTGGTGGAAGTGGAGTAAGCGGCTCAGCTGTAGTTAGAACTGCCAATCCGGACATCGCCTGGGAACGCGCAGCAATGACCAATATCAGTGTAGAAGCTGGTTTTTTACAGAATAAGTTGACTACCAGTATCACCTGGTTTGATAAAAATACCAAAAGCATGCTTGTTCCCGCACTACAAATCGGAACCGCAGGAAGGGTGATTGCTCCCGACCGTAATATTGGAACCATGAATAACCAGGGTATTGAAGTAGACCTGAATTACCAGTCGGGTAATGAATTTCAATACTCATTTGGTTTGAACGGATCTTTCATTAAAAATAAAGTGACTCAGTTGTATGGAAGCGGTGCTTTTCTTTCTTCTACAGTATATGGCCGTTCGAGTCAGGAAATATCGAGAACCTATGAAGGTCAGCCTATCGCGTCATTCTATGGATGGAAAACAGCTGGCCTGTATCAAACCCAGGCCGATATCAATAGTGATCCTTATCTGACCAACGATTCCAGAAAAGGATTGATCAAGCCAGGCGATGTTCGTTTTGTTGACTTCAATGGAGATGGTAAGATTGATGGTTTAGACAGAACGTATTTAGGGAATCCAAACCCTAAAGCTACACTGGGCTTCCAGACAAAGTTATCTTATAAAGGGATCGATTTATCCGCAAATTTAACTGGGGTATTTGGAGTTAGTTTGTATAATGCAGACCGGATGCAGGGGGTTGACCCAACGTATTCGTTTAACTTATACGCAGAAGCATTAAACAGGTGGACCGGTCCCGGAACCAGCAACTCCATGCCTAGAATGTCTCTTGACCGTTCAAATGAGAACTACCGTACCTCAGACCTGTTTATTGAAAACGGCAATTATGTGAGCCTTAAGAATCTAACCTTGGGGTATACTATACCGGCTGCTCTGATGAAAAAGGTGACTTTAAACAGTTTAAGGCTTTATGTGACCGGACAAAATTTATTTATGATCACCAATTACTCTGGTTACACACCAGAACTGGGCTATACCAATGGCAACAGACAACGAGGTGTAGATGTTGCTCAGTATCCATCCGTAAGGTCGTTCACATTTGGTTTAACCCTAAAACTCTAATCCCATGAAAACAAAATTTATCATATATACATTTTTATTTGTGGTGGTTTTTTCCGCTGCATGCAAGAAAAACCTGGATCTTCAACAAAAAGGTGTATACAACACCGATAACTATTTCAGGAATGAAACTGATGCTGTGAATATCATTTCCGGTATATATAACTTACTGGCACAGGAAGATTATATATCTCATGCTGAAACTACTTTTGATGTGGCTTCAGATGATTATTGGAGATCTGGTGACCATGCTGAAGACGAGGCAATTGAAAACTTAACCTATACTGCCTCTAATGCACAGGTAAATTTTAGCTGGACTTATAAATATGAGACCGTTAACCGCTCCTCAAACGCCATCATCAACATTCCAAGAATTACAGAAATTACCCCTGCGGTAAAAAACCGATGTATGGGAGAAGCTTATTTCTTCCGTGCTTTTGGATATTGGAGGTTAATGTTGATTTATGGGGATGTGCCCATTGTTACCGAAGCTGATTACCAGAAAAGCAATTTTAACCTGCCAAAATCGCCAATAGAAGAAGTCCGCAAGCAAATAGAAGCCGACCTTTTAAAGGCAGTAGAGCTGTTACCGGAAAATTATCCTGATTCAGAGCGTGGAAGGGTAAATAAAGGGACAGCGTTGGGATTGTTAACCAAATTGTACATGTATTGGGAGAAACTGCCACAGGCAATTGAGACTGGTGAGAAGATCATTAATAACAGTAAGTATGCTTTGGCAACCAATTATCAGGATAATTTTACCAGGGCCAATGAGAAAAGCACAGAGATACTGATGTCTGTCCAGGGGCTTCAGAATGTAGTCTCAAATGACTATACCGTTTACTATATCCCAAGGGCTTGGGGAGGTTATGGATTCAGTCAGCCTTTAAAAGGCCTTGCTGATGAATTTGAGGCAAATGATACGAGAAAAGCAGCTACCTTATTGAGTTTAGGGGATAAGATGGATATCGGAGATGGAAAAGGGGAAACGGAGTTTACTTCAGACTTATCATCAACAGGGTACAGCTTCCGTAAATACGCTGTTTTCTTTCCGTTCAAATCAGGAGAGGGTACCGGACCGGATCATAATTATGCCGTCCCTTTAATGAGATCTGCAGATATCTATCTGCTGGTGGCTGAAGCTAAAATCCGTACGCAGGGAGCGGGAGCTGGTGATGCCCTGATCAACATGGTCAGGAAAAGAGCTTCTCTGCTATTGCCCCCTGTTGCAGGTGCAGGAATGCCACAACTGATTCACGAAAGACGGGTAGAGCTGGCAGGTGAAGGAGAGCGGCACCAGGATCTGATGCGCTGGGACAAAAAGAATATAGTGGATATCGCGGCAATATACAACCTTCCAAAATCGAAATCCCCGGTAGACCAGGCTAAAACAGTAACTTTTGTCAGGCCAAAACATTATTACTATCCTATTCCACAAGTGGAGATTGATAAGAGTAATGGGGTGCTTAAGCAAAATCCAAACTTCTAGTAAGATATTTTATTTAACGGGGGGCACTGCTATTTTTCAGTGCCCCTTATTTGTTTGTCAGATATTCTGAGCATTCTTTTTATGTATCTTTGCCGCAATTCAATATTCTCATACTGTGATTAATGTAAATAACATCTCCGTTTCATTTGGCGGAACCACGCTGTTTAGCGACGTAACTTTTTCGATAAACGAGAACGATAAGATTGCCCTGATGGGTAAGAATGGTGCTGGTAAGTCGACCATTTTAAAGATCATTGCCGATGCGGCTAAACCTACTTCTGGTAATGTAACCGGTCCAAAGGACGCAGTAATAGCGTATTTGCCACAGCATTTCCTCACTCAGGATAAAGTTACTGTTTTTGAAGAAACGATGAAAGCTTTCGAAGAGGTAAATCAGATGCAAAAGGAGCTTGATGAGCTGAATGAGCAGCTTACTGTTCGTACCGATTACGATAGTGATGACTACATGAAGCTGATTGAACGCGTGTCGGAACTGAGTGAGAAATTTTACTCCATCGAAGAGATCAATTATGATGCAGAAGTAGAAAAGGTGCTAAAAGGTTTAGGTTTCGAGCGTAAGGACTTTACCCGCCAAACTTCTGAGTTTTCAGGCGGATGGCGCATGCGTATTGAGCTGGCCAAAATTCTGTTAAAGAAACCAGATCTGATTTTACTGGATGAGCCTACCAACCACATGGATATCGAGAGTATTCAATGGTTGGAAGATTTCCTGATCAACTCCGCAAAAGCGGTCATGGTGATCTCTCACGACCGTGCCTTTGTAGATAACATTACCAATCGTACCATTGAGGTTACCATGGGTAGAATATACGATTACAAAGCTAAATATACCCATTATCTGCAGTTGCGTGCTGACCGTCGTGTGCACCAGTTGAAAGCTTACGAAGAACAACAACGTTTTATTGCGGATAACCAGGAATTTATAGACCGGTTTAGGGGAACCTACTCCAAAACCCTGCAGGTGCAATCGCGTGTAAAAATGCTTGAAAAGCTGGAGGTGATTGAGATTGATGAAGTAGATACTTCTGCATTACGGTTGAAATTCCCACCATCGCCACGTTCTGGTCAATATCCGGTAATTGTAGAAGAGCTGACTAAAACTTATGGTGATCATGTCGTGTTTCAAAAAGCATCTATGGTGATCAAGCAGGGTGAAAAGGTTGCTTTTGTGGGTAAAAATGGTGAGGGTAAGTCGACCATGATCAAAGCGATCATGAACGAGATCGATTTTGAAGGAACTTTAAAAGTAGGGCACAATGCTAAGATCGGATACTTTGCCCAAAATCAGGCCGCATTACTCGACGAGAATTTAACCGTATTCGAAACCATTAACCAGATCCCGATCAGTGATGGTAGTATAAAAATAAAAGACCTTTTAGGCGCCTTTATGTTTAGTGGAGATGATACCACGAAAAAAGTTAAGGTACTTTCCGGAGGGGAGAAAACCCGTTTGGCCATGATCAAGTTATTGTTAGAACCTGTGAATGTGTTGATACTGGATGAGCCAACCAATCATTTGGACATGAAGACCAAAGATATTATCAAGGATGCCCTTAAGGATTTTGATGGCACTTTGATCCTGGTATCCCATGATCGGGATTTCCTGGATGGGCTGGCAGAAAAAGTATTCGAGTTTGGTAATAAGCGCGTCCGTGAACACTTTGAGGATATCAAAGGATTCCTTGCCTACAAGAAAATGGATAGCCTAAAAGAAATCGAGCAAAACTAAAAAGAGGACTGGATACACTGGAAAGCCTTAGATTTTTCTAAGGCTTTTTGCTTTTTAGTTCTTGATATTAATGAGGCTAACAAGTACTTTTACCATCATCTCTTTTTCATCTGATTTACTTTCTGCCATCATTAAAGTTAGCGCAACTAAGCCGATATTACTGTCTGGTTAAATTAGACTTAAAGTGTTTCAGCCTTACCTGTGCTTTGGGAAGATCTCTATTTATGAAAGGGGGGAGCTCTTTTTTTACCCGTCGAGAATACTCAGAGAAATAAAATTTTACTACATCAGGCAGATAAAATCCGGCTATACCAAATTAATTACATATTATTGAAATGAAATTTTAACCCAAACTATTCCCGGATTCAATTGTCAATGGAAAACTATGCTAAGCGCTCTGACTTAGAATTGTTGCAGATGCTCCAGCGTGGTGACCGTTTAGCTTATACAGAAATATTTGAAAGGTATAAATTCATTCTTCATCATCATGCCATAAAAAAGCTGCCAAACAGAGAGGAAGTAAAAGATATTGTACAGGAAGTATTCACTATGCTTTGGACAAGAAGAGAAGGCATGAACATTCATACCAATCTTTCAGGGTATCTATATACTTCATTGAAGCATAGCATCCTTGATCATTTTTCAAAACAGCAGGTTCGGGCCAGATATGTGGATTCGATGAAAGATTTTGCGAGTCATGGAGAGATTCTTCCTGATTACCGCATCAGGGAAAAACAATTATCTGCAGCTATAGAAGCAGAAATCAGCATGTTGCCTGAGAAAATGAGGATTGTTTTTGAGCTGAGCAGAAAAACTTACCTCAGTCATAGCGAGATTGCAGCGCAATTGGGTATCTCAGAAAAGACAGTCAACAGGCAGATTTCTAATGCTTTAAAGATACTAAGGTCCAGACTTGGACTCTTCGCTTACCTGGCCTTTCTGATCAGGTATTAAAAAAAATAAAAAAATATTGATTTCGTCTGCATGTTCAGCCCGACTTAGCCGTCTTGGTATATAATTAGGGGAAAAAACAATCTGAGATCAATATGCGTACAGCAGACTATGAAAAATTATTAGATCAATATAAAGCCGGTAATTGTACCCAAGAAGAGATCGCATTTATAGAAAGCTGGTACCTTGCTTATCAGGAGGGTACACTATACGAAGATTTGTCTTTAGCTGACAGAGAAACTGATCTGGCTGAGGTACGGGAAGCACTTGGCCTTGAATATCCAAAACCGGAGGTTCGCCTGTGGCCGCGACTGGTTGCCACTGCTGCTGCGATTTTAATCGTATTTGGAGCGGGACTCTATTTTTACATGGATAAAAACAATCCCACTGTCCCTGTCTATGCCAATGACATCCCATCAAAAGGAAAAAATACGGCTACGCTGACCCTTGCAAATGGTGAAAAGATTGAATTGTCTGAAGTCAGAATTGGTAAACTGGCAGATCAGGCAGGCATTCAGATTTCAAAAACAAAAGACGGACAATTAATTTATGAAATCGGGAATAAGCCGGATGCTATGGCGAATAAGTGGAATACACTTTCGACAGCCAAAGGCGAAACTTATATGGTACAGCTCCCTGATGGGACGAAGGTCTGGCTCAATAACGCATCGGCATTAAAATACCCGGCTACTTTTACTAATGTAAAAAAACGAAGTGTGGAATTGAGTGGTGAAGCCTATTTTGAGGTTGCTAAAGATCAGCTTCATCCCTTTGTCGTGAAAACAGCAGAGCAGGAGGTAGAGGTACTGGGAACGCACTTTAACATCAATAGTTATACCGACGAAAACAGCACCAGAACTACCCTTCTGGAAGGAGCAGTAAAAGTAAGCTTGGTTAATGGGGTCCTGTCAAGGGTGATTAAGCCGGGTGAGGAAGTACTGAACATACAGCAGCAGCTGAAGGTAAAGCCGGCAAACATTAAAGATGCGGTAGCCTGGAAAACGGGCTATTTCAGGTTCAATAACGAAAATCTGGAAAGCATCATGCGCCAGGTTTCCAGGTGGTACGACGTAGACGTTGTATACGAAGGTAACCGAAATGAATTGGCTTCCCTTACTTTCTGGGGTATTGTTTCCAAAGAGAAGAATGTTTCTGAAGTTTTAAAGATGATCGAACGGGCGGAGAAAGTGAAGTTCAGAATTAGCGGTAGGACCATAACCGTTATACCAAATTAAAACCAATCCTATTTATATATCAACCAACAACCAAACCTAGACACATGAAAAGAAGAAATCACAGAGACCCTTAGCAGAATGCTTTCAGATAAATCAGAAAACAGGAACGTTCGCACCGTTCCTGTTTAATCCTGATTGGCATAAAACAACGAATTAACATTATTTTATTATTGCCGGATTGCCTGTTGCCTCTGAAAGCAGGGCATTTCCGGTGCAGACCAACATTTCAAATGTATAAAAATTTTACAAAATATTTTTGTATGTCTCCGGGCTACAGGGGTAAATCCCTTCAGTCAATAGGGCCAGATCACTACGCGGCTGCTGGCCATAGGCTGTGGGGAATAAATATAATTCTTGTGATGAAATTAATTACGGCATTATTGATTCTGGGCCTCGCTCAGGTAAGTGCGGCTACTTTTGCACAGAAAATAACCATTAACAAAACAAACGCGAGTATTGAAACTGTCCTTGAGGAAATAGGAAGACAAAGCGGATATGATGTTTTTGTTGGGGTGAAGACCCTGAAAAGCGCTAAGCCAGTAAACATCAATGTGAAAAATGCAGCGATAGATGATGTGTTAAAGATTTGCCTGGAAGGACAACAACTGGATTTTTCTATTGAAAATAAGATCATCGTGATTAAACAAAAGCAACTTTCTATTCTGGAGAAGGTGGTTGCCGTGTTTTCCGGTAAAGAGATATTTGGAATTGTGCTGGACAATGAAAACAACCTGTTGTCGGGCGCGACAGTAACCATTAAAGGCTACAACCGTAGTACCACGACCAATGCGATGGGGCAGTTCAAATTAAAGGATGTTCCGGAAGATGCCATTTTGCAGATCTCTTATATGGGATATGTGACTAAAGAAATTAAGGCAGCCGACAACCTTTTGGGGGTAAAACTGGAACTAAGTACTTCTAAACTGGATGAGGTCCAGGTCATGGCCTATGGAAAAACCAACAGGCGCTTGTCTACAGGGAATATCGTAACCATTAGTGCTAAGGAACTGGAAAAGCAACCGGTAAACAATCCGTTGCTGGCACTTTCTGGCAAGGTTCCGGGGATGATCGTCACACAAACCAATGGTTATGCAGCCAGTCCTGTTAAGGTAGAGATCAGGGGCAGAAAAGCCATCAGTCCTAATTTTGTATCTGATCCACTATACATCATCGATGGCGTTCCGCTCAGCAATATGGAATTAAGTGTGGGGTCTAATTACAACAATGGTTCCGCAGGTGTGATCCAGAATGGATTTTCCGCAACAGGTGGTCAGAGTCCGTTGTTTAACTTAAGGACCAGCAATATCGAAAGTATTGAAGTCCTGAAAGATGGTGATGCTACCGCGATCTATGGATCAAGAGGAGCAAATGGGGTAATCCTCATCACCACAAAAAAAGGAAAGCCCGGCGCAAGTACTTTTTCAGTGAACGCTTCACAAGGGCTTAGTTATGTGAAGCAACGTTATAGCATGCTCAACACGGAGCAATACTTACAGCTCAGGAGAGAGGCCTTTGCAAATGACAACATCACCCCAACAATAGCCAATGCGCCAGATTTAATGTTGTACGATCAAACACGCTATACAGACTGGCAAAAAAAGCTTTGGGGCAATGTGGGTAAAAAGACAGATGCTTCTATGAGCTTATCAGGTGGAGATCAGCAAACACAGTTTCTGGTCTCGGGCGACTATGGCAGGTCAGAGGAGATTCTTTCTAATGGCGGAAACAACCAAAACGCGGCTTTGTCACTCAGCTTAAATCACAGCGCCCTGGAACAGAAATTTAAAATAAATGCAAATGTTCTTTACACTTATTCTGCCGTTAAGACCCTGACCACACCCAATGCTGTTACTGTAGCACCCAATGCACCGGATATTTATGCTACAGATGGCAATCTGAATTACAATGCCTGGGGTAGAAGTCCGGATGGCATTGCTTATTTTCCTTTTGGTGGTTTGGAATCCAGCTATTTCTCCAACACCCATCTGGTTAAAACGGGTATGAACCTGAGGTATCAGATGGCCAACAACCTGAGCTTATCTACCAACCTTGGCTATACGTTTACTTTTAATGCCAATCGCTTTTACAACCCGATTTCCGGTATGGATCCGCTCAGCAATCCAACTGCCAACGCATTTTCAGGAGGTACCAATAATTCCAACTGGATTATCGAACCTCAGCTAAATTACAACGTTAATTTGTTTGGCGGTGAGTTCAGTGTATTGTTGGGCAGTAGCTTGCAAAAGGATGGCACAAAGGCTTCAGGAGTTTATGGCCTTAATTATGCGACCGACGACTTTCTGGAATCCATCGCACTTGCACCTTTTAAACTGAATTATGAAAACATTGGCCATTATAAATATGCGGCGGTATTTGGCAGGTTAAGTTATAACCTGAAGGATAAGTACATCATCAATATCAATGGAAGAAGAGATGGATCATCGCGCTTTGGCCCCGGAAAACAGTTTGGTAATTTCGGCTCCCTTGGGGCGGCATGGGTCTTATCTAAAGAGAACTGGATTAAAGACCATCTTCCTTCCATGATCAGTTTTCTTAAATTAAGAGGAAGCTACGGATTAACCGGTAGCGATGCAGTTGGCGATTACAAATACCTCACCCAATGGGCAAATAATCAAGCAGGATCCTTACCGCTACCCAATTATAATGGCGTTACACCGCTGGTTAGCTTATTGGCCGTAAATCCGGATTACAGATGGCAGGTGGCAAAGAAACTGGAAGTTGCCGTAAATCTGGGCTTTTGGGACGACCGGGTTAACCTGCAGATCTCCCGCTATCGCGAACGAATTGGCAATCAGCTTACGGAGTACCCAACACCACTCTACAGTGGCTTCAAAAGCGTTGTTGCCAACTGGCCGGCTTTGCTTGAAAATAAAGGATGGGAATTTGCACTTGACATCGAAGCCATCAGAACGGATAAAATAAAATGGAGCTGGAGCTTTAACGGCGGCCGGAATACCAATATACTGGCCAGTTATCCGGGAATAGAACTTACCCCATATGCCAGTCTTTTTAAAGTAGGCCAGTCGCTCAATTCCATATATGTTTTACATTATACGGGAATAGACCCACAAACAGGGAAATACACCTTCGAAGACTACAATAAAGACGGTGGTATTTTCTTCGACAACACAGGGATGCCAGGTACCGGAACAGATGATCGTTATGTGAACATTGATACCACGCCCAAGTTTGCCGGTGGTTTTGGAACTTCTTTTACTTATGACAAGTTCAGCATTAGTGCCCTTTTTGAATACAGACAACAAATCGGTATTAATCCGGATTACAGTGTTGGAAGTTTGCTGGGCAGCATGAACAACCAGCCCGCTGACATCTTTGGCAACTATTGGAAGAAACCCGGCGACCATGCTTTATATGCCAGGCCAACAACGATTTCTGGAGATCCAAGTACCAACAGATTTTTTGCTTCAGACGGCCAATACCGGGATGCTTCTTTTCTAAGGATGAACAACATCTCCTTTGGGTATCAGTTCAATGAAAAATTATCTAAAAAGATGGGTGCAAAATCATTAAACGTATATGCCAATGCACAAAACATCTTTGTGCTAAGCAAGGGAAAAGGCCTGGATCCAACCATACAAAATTTTGGGGCACTTCCACCGGCAAAAGCCGTAGTATTTGGTGTTCAAGCAGAGTTTTAATTTGATAATGATATAAAGATGAAGAGAAATCTAAAATTATATAGTATAATGCTGATTACAGTAGCGCTGGCTTCCTGTAAAGACCTGGTCAGCATCCCGGAACCGATAGGTTCGGTGACTACAAAAAAAGTATTTGCTACCGATGCACAGGCAAATTCTGCAATGGCTGGTATTTATACCCGCATGATCAACAACGCCTTGGATGGGAATACCGGAACGCAAGGCTTTGCAACGGGGATGTCTACTATTTTTGGAGGTATGTCTGCCAATGAACTGGTCACTGCCTCTACAGGAAGTGCTGATTATTTGTTTAATACCAATCGGTTGCTGGCGGATAATGGCTCATCAACAAAGATTTGGGTCACGGCTTACGATGCAGTTTATGGCGCCAATGCGGTGATAGAAGGAATTGAAGCGTCAGTTTCCGAAAAGCTGCACGACGATGTCAGGAAAAGACTAACGGGCGAAGCAAAATTTATCCGCGCATTTTCCTATTTCTACCTCGTCAATTTTTTTGGAGAGGTTCCGATGGCCCTTACCATCGATTTCAATAAGACGGTGAACATGAAAAAGACCCCTAAGGCTGAGGTTTATGCGCAGATGATCAAAGACCTTCAGGAGGCGAAAAATCTATTGCCGGATAATTTTTCAGGTGCTGCAGGCGAAAGAATTTTACCTACCAAATGGGCTGCCACGGCTTTACTAGCCAGGATTTATTTATACGCGGGGGATTACTCGAATGCTGCAGCTCAGGCAAGCGATGTGATCAGTCAATCTGCATTATTCCAACTGCCTGCAGACTTAAATGAGGTATTTTTGAAAAATAGCCAGGAGGCGATCTGGCAATTACAACAAGGTGACCTTCCTGCTAATGGAAAAGCTACACCTGAGGGGTATACACTGGTGGCTAACAAAGCAACGATCCCAAACAACCGCCCTTTTTTCCATATGTCAGATGAATTGAAAAATGATTTTGAAATGAACGACCAGCGTAAAACAGCCTGGACCTGGAATGAAACAGCTGCTGGTAAAGAAGTTTATTATCCCTACAAATACAAAGTTGGCACTTATAACGCCCGGGAAGGGGTAATGACGGAGTACTATATGGTGATGAGGCTGGCCGAACAATACCTGATCCGGGCAGAGGCGCGGGCACTTGCAAACCAATCGCTGAATCTGGCCATCGCCGACCTGAATGTGATCCGTCGTCGTGCGGGGCTGGACGACCTGCCGGCAACGCTTTCCAAACCAGAGGTCATTCTGGCCATCGAACATGAAAAGGAAATAGAACTTTTTGCAGAATGGGGACACCGGTTTTTTGACCTGAAGAGAACGGGAAGGGCACATGATGTCCTCTCTGCAGTCCCAATTAAGCAGCCCTGGAATGGAGATAACCAGTTTCTTTACCCAATCCCGAGAACAGAAATTATTGCGAACCAAAATCTGATTCAAAATCCGGGTTATTAATTCTTAAAAAAATACGACCGTCATCCCCATGAAATGTGGTGATGAGCACCTGCAATAAAATTGCGGAACAGGAATCCCTTTGCCTGGAGATGACGGTTAAACCGACTTATAAAAACTTATCAAATTCAATAAAAAACTATGGAACCAATCGTTCGTATCTCTGGACTTTCACACCGCTATAGTACCAGCTGGGCTATACGCGACATCAATATAGAAATTCCAAAAAGTGGGATTGTAGGTCTTCTCGGCTCCAATGGAGCAGGTAAATCTACCACCATGAACATCCTTTGCGGTGTGCTGACACCCACTACGGGAAAGGTGATCATCAATGGCATAGACCTGAGCAAAGTACCCGAACTGGCCAAACAGGAAATTGGCTTTTTGCCGCAAACACCCCCCTTGTATATGGACCTGACCGTAGATGAATACCTGAGGCATGCGGCGATTTTACGTTCGATAGAAAAGACACAACTAAAATCAGCACTGGATGAAGTTAAGGAACGCTGTGGCCTTACCCACATCAGCAAAAGACTGATCAGGAATTTATCAGGTGGTTATAAACAAAGGGTAGGGATTGCACAGGCAATTGTCCACCATCCAAAGTTGGTGGTCTTTGATGAGCCGACAAATGGTCTGGATCCCAACCAGATCCTTGAAGTTCGTGCACTGATCAAAGACATTGCCACAGAACGGGCGGTCATTCTCTCTACCCATATCCTGACGGAAGTACAATACCTCTGCAAAGACATCGTCATGATTGAAAGTGGACGGATTGTATTTGCCGATACGATGGAAGCTTTTGACAATTACATCGCTCCACACAGCATGTTGGTGATCCTGGAAAATGCGCCTCCGGCAGAAGCACTGATGGCCATAGAGGGTATTGTGAGAATAGAATCCCTCACTGAAAAGCAATTGCGGATCTATTTTAACGGCGACCGTAGCATTGCTGAATCTGTGGTGCTTGAAAGTGCAAAGCAGGGATGGCGACTGCGTGAGCTCAGCATGGAGAAAAACTCCCTGGATGAAACTTTTGCCCAATTGTCAAAAATATCTAACTAGCGTATGAAAAAAATTGTACAGATAGCCAGACTGGAACTCAGCCTGCTATTTTATTCTCCGATTGCCTGGCTGCTGATCCTGGTTTTATTTATGCAGATGGCATTGACCTTTATGTCGTCCATCGCCGAAATACAGTACCTCCAGGAGTTTATTCCTGTTACCGGTATATCAGAAAGACTATTTACCACAAAGATCGGCTCAGACACAGTTCCTGTTGGAATATTCCGGACCATGCTGGGCAGTTTATACCTGTATACGCCACTCATTACCATGGGCATCATCAGCCGGGAAATGAATTCCGGAACCATCAGATTGCTCTATTCTTCACCGGTTAAACTAAGCCAGATGGTGTATGGAAAATTTCTGGCAATGATCAGCTATAACCTGGTTATTGTGGCTTTAATGAGTCTTTATGTTCTTGCGGGCGCCTTATTTGTTCAGCATTTCGATTATCCATATGTATTGGTCGCACTATTGGCTTCCTTTCTGTTAATGAGTGCTTATTCGGCGATCGGAATCTTTATGTCGAGCTTAACCACTTATCAGGTGATCGCAGCCATCGGTACTTTTGCCGTACTGGCTTTCATGAACTATATCGGGAGGTTCGGGCAAGGCATGGATTTCGTCCGGGACCTTACATTTAGCCTTTCCATGCCAAGTCGTGCAGAGCGAATGGTCGAAGGCTTACTAACCAGCAGAGACGTCATCTATTACCTGGTAATCTCCGGCATTTTCCTTGGTTTTACCATTGTCAGACTCGAACTGGCCAGGGCCTCACGACCCATTGCACAGCAAGCGTTTAGATATACGCTCGTTTTAATTGTTGGCTTAGTGGTAGCTTATATCAGCTCCAGACAACCCATGATTGCCTATTACGATGCCACGGCAACCAAAGCCAATACCATCGTTAAAGCGACTCAGGAAATACTGAAACAAATCGGAGATGAGCCTATTGAAATGACAGAATACATTAACATAATGGACGAAAGGTATGACTATGGCGCTCCTGTGAACCGTATTTCAGGCATCGCCCGATGGGAACCTTATCTGCGCTTTAAATCCAATATTAAATTAAACTGGGTTTACTATAACAGCAGCTTTGATACTAAGGCCTTTGCAGAAAGGGCAAGAGCTTTGGACGCGGATACAGCAGACTTTCTGACACCGGAAGCGATCCGCAAACAGGTAGACCTGAGCGGAGAAGATGGTCATCTGTTGATACAACTGAAATACAAAGGAAAAACGACTTTTTTACGCACCTTTTTCGACGGTGCATTCTGGCCTAAGGAAGCAGAAACTGCTGCGGCATTAAAAAGACTGATCGTGACTCCAGCTAAAATTGTTTTTGCTACAGACGGTTATCAGCGAAGCGTGGATAAAGTCGGAGACCGTGATTACAAACAGTTTTTCAATGTTAAAACCTCGAGGGAAGCCCTGATCAATCATGGATTTGATATCGACAGCATTTCCATCGAGAACGACGAAATCCCGAATGGCATTGCCACATTGGTGATCGGGGATCCCAGGGTTGCCTTCAGCGCAACCGCATTAGTCAAGCTTCAAAAATACATCACAGCAGGAGGAAATCTGTTGATTGCCGGAGAACCGGGTAAACAAACGGTACTGAATCCAGTTCTGAACTTGCTGGGGATAAGTGTGTTAAATGGAACGCTCGTTCAGCGCAGCAGAGATTACTCTTATGGGATTGTGACACCGACATTCACAACGGCAGCAGTGGCGATGAGCCCTGCAATAAAAACATATTATGACGACAAATCTGTGGTATCCATGCCGGGGGCTGTTGCATTAAATGTAGCAAACAAAAGCATTTTTGAGGTCCGGCCAATATTGGTAACCGATGCTAAAAGGAGTTGGATCAAAAACGGAACTTTTGTGCTGGACTCGGCTGCGCTGGTGTTTGACGCGAAGAATGGCGATCAGCAAGGCGCTTTTCCGGCAACGGTCATCCTGACCAGGAAATTGAACCAAAAAGAGCAGCGGATCATGGTTTCCGGAGATGCAGACTTCATGAGCAATAAAGAACTGATCAGAGGCAATATGGCAACAGCAAATAATGCTTTTGTACTCAACCTCTTTAAGTGGTTTGCCTACGAACAATTTCCCATAGACATGACCAAAATTGAGTCCATAGATAATAAGCTGGAACTGAGTGATGCTGGGCTGAAAACTTTACAAATAATGTATTATGGGGTGATTCCAGGTACCATACTGTTGCTGGGAGTGGTTTTGCTTGCCCGAAGAAAACGTAAATAATTATGAGCTTTATAACCGATAAACAAACGATAGATGATCTGAATATCTTCGCTAAATCAGGAAGCGATTCGATCTATCATATTTTTAATAAAACCTATACGCAGGGTGCCGCATCCCTGCTGGAAGAACTGTTCCGGAATCCGCTTTCGGACGAAAAAGCAATCAATGAACGTGTGGCCGTGCTGAAGTATTTCAGGGAAAATAAAATCACTTTCCCTCTGCAGGGAAACCGTTTTGAAGAGGCAGAGAGGTATCTCGCCAACACAGACCCGCGCAGCCGACTTTCCAACCAGGGCTTTAGCATGGCCGATTTTAAAGCAGCCACGCAAAGTGTGATGGCGCTGATGGAGATTTTGCAGGGACTGAAAGTCTTTATGCAGAACCTTCATAGCAAAGCAGCGAACAATCCCTACGGAACAGAAGTGACAGAGGTACTGGCCTTGCTAAATTCAAGGGAGCTGGAACTTATTTTTACCGACCATGGGAAAGGCAAAATCTCTTCAGGAAAGATTGTAGAGTATGACAATATTCTAAGGTTTCAGCAACATGCCCTGCTGGAAAAAATATTGCAGCATATTTATCACCTGGATGTGTATTGTTCTATCGCCAGGGTAGCGGAAGAAAGGGGGTATCACTTCGCAACCGCATTAAAGCGTGATGCCAACCGCTTACAATTACAGGGAGTATATCATCCCTTACTGCATAAGCCGGTGGCCAATTCCTTAGAGATGACGCCGGATAGCAATATTGTTTTCCTAACAGGGGCCAATATGGGCGGTAAGTCTACCTTCATGAAATCGTTAAGTATTGCCATGTATCTGGCACATCTGGGTTTTCCGATAGCAGCCAGACATATGGAGTTTTCGGTATGCGATGGCATGTACACGACCATTAATTTGCCCGATAACCTGGCCATGGGCGCCAGTCATTTCTATGCGGAAGTACTGAGGGTAAAGAAGGTTGCGGTAGAGCTTGGTGCAGGCAAAAACCTGTTTGTCGTATTTGATGAGCTGTTTCGGGGCACAAATGTGAAGGATGCTTATGAGGGCACAATTTCCATCATGGAGGCCTTTGCCGGTAAACCACATTCGCTGTTTGTCATCTCCACCCATATCATGGAAGCAGGTGAGGTATTGCAGCAAAAATGCCGCAATATGATTTTTCGCTACCTGCCTACACGTATGGAAAACGGCAAACCTGTTTATACCTATACACTTACAGAAGGCATTACCGACGACCGTCATGGGATGATCATCATTAACAATGAGGGGGTGCTCGAGCTGATCAGTCATGAAAAGGAGGCAAAGAAAATACAGGACACTTTTACTGCGGATAAACAAACCATAGAAGATTTAAACCTTCAGGGTAAATTCAAACAGCAATCGATATATAGCTTATTTAATCACCTGCAAACCCGGGGTGGGGAGAAGGAACTGGAAGGGATGTTTGCCCGACCATTGAATGCACCGGAACAAATCAACCAAAGAAGCTCAGTATTTGCTTTTTTTCAGCAGCATGGGGTAATTTTTCCAGTCATCCGTTCCCAGGTAGAATCTATGGAAGACTACCTGTCTGGCGGTGCAGGCGCAGCCTTGCCGGCAGTAGCTTGGGGCATTTTTGCCAAAAAGTTCAAACAAGCCCTTTTTCACAATGCGGAATTGCTGCAATTGCAGGCCGGCCAGTCGGTCACCATTGAGGTATTACAGGCCTTCCGGGATTTCTTTAAGGAATTGTCAGGGAAAGGGCAGGTATCGGTTTATCAAAAGAAACTGGATATTGCTCAAAGGATCATTCAGGACAGCAGGCTGCAGCAGATCTTGAACAGGCCGGAGGAACAGCTTTCATTGATGCAGCTGATCCGAAACGACTATGTGATTCGCCATGCGATGATTGAGGAAATGGAAATCCTCTTGAAATTGATTTATGAGCTGGATGTATTCGTCGGCGTTGCAGCAGTTGCTGCCAAAGAAGGTTTTGTATATGCTAAAGCTTTGCCTGCAGCGCAGATGTTGCTGGATATGGAAGGATTCCGTCATCCGGGATTAAAAAAAGGGGTAAGCAATACCCTGCATTTAACCCGGGATCGCAATGTGTTGTTTTTAACCGGAGCTAACATGGCTGGTAAATCCACCTTCATGAAATCGATGGGAATTGCGGTTTATCTGGCACATATGGGTTTCCCTATCGCTGCAAAAAGAATGGAATTTTCTGTTAAAGATGGCTTATTTTCCTCCATCAATGTTTCAGATAACCTGGATATGGGCTATAGTCATTTTTATGCAGAAGTATTGCGCACCAAAACGGTTGCACAGGCGGTTAACGAATCCCTTAATCTATACGTATTGTTTGATGAGTTGTTTAAAGGAACGAATGTAAAAGACGCTTATGATGCCACACTGGCAGTGACCAGGGCTTTTGCAGAAAACAGGAACAGTTTCTTTGTCATTTCTACCCACATCATTGAAGTTGGGGAAGCTTTAGGCAAAGCATGTCAGAACCTGCAATTCTCTTTTCTGCCTACGGTGATGAAAGATGGCCTGCCAACTTATCCATATACGCTTACAACTGGAATTACCAGCGACAGACAAGGAATGATCATCATTGAAAATGAAAAGATCGTTGAGATCATCCAGGCAAACGATCCATTAAGACCTAACCTCAATCAGCATTAATATGTTACTTAAATATAAATCTTTAAACCTGCTTTTCATTGCAGCGTTATGCATTCCATTGGCTTGTAAAACACAGTTGGATACACAAGTACTTCCCCTGGATCCGCAAGTGCGTACAGGGAAATTACCGAACGGCTTTACGTATTATATTCGAAAAAATAAAACACCGGAAAAGCGGGTAATGATGTACCTCGCCATTAAAGCAGGTTCAATTCTGGAAACGGATGAGCAAAGGGGGGTGGCTCATTTTATAGAACACATGAGCTTTAACGGAACGAAACATTTTCCTAAGAAGGCCCTGTCTGATTACCTGGAAAAATCTGGTATGCGTTTTGGCGCAGACATCAATGCCACTACACTGCCTGATGAAACGGTGTACCAGTTGCCTTTGCCATCGGACCATCCGGAGTTCCTGGCCAATGGTTTGCAGATCATGCGCGACTGGGCGCAGGATGCCAATATTGATGCAGAAGATGTGGAACGTGAGCGCCATGTCATCCTGGAAGAAAAACGGGTTCGTCAGGGAATTTCACAACGCTTTCAGGAGCAAAGTATTCCGCTTTATACCAATCAGTCGCGCTATGGCTCCCGTTTGCCCATTGGTAAAGAAGAAGTACTGTTGAAGGTAACACCCGAAGAGATCCGCCGCTTTTATAAAGATTGGTACCGGCCAAACCTGCAAGCCATACTGGTGGTTGGGGATGTGGATGTTGATCAGATGGAGAAAGACATCAAGGCTAAGTTCTCCGACCTGAAAAACCCGGAAAAGGAGCAGGAGCGTACGGTTTATTCTGCGGCATTAACCGGCAAAAACCAGTATATGCAATTTATAGATCCGGAATGGGGAGGTGTTTCCCTGGAAATTGGCATGAAGCAAAAGGCCGATACCGTCATTACAGCTGGAGATTATCGTGCCAGTTTGTTGAAAAACCTGTTCCAGCAAATGCTGGCTGCAAGGTTCAGGCAAATGTCCATTGTGGGGATTGTGCCCTTAACAGGTGGATTGAATTCTTTTTATGTGAACATCACGACCAAACCAGCCGAAACTGAACCGGCATTGAAAAGCGTATGGCTTGAACTTCGTAAAATAGAAGAACAGGGATTTACAGAAGCTGAGCTGGAGCGTATAAAGAAAAGTTATTTGCTTAAGCTGTCTGAATTTCTGCAGGAGAAAGATAAAACGCCTTCGGAAGTTTTGATCAAACCTTACTTACAACATTTCCTGACTGGACAGGCTGCGCCAGGTATCGTCAAAGAATACGAATTGTCCAATGCGCTGATTCCGGATATCAGCTTAAAAGAGCTGAATGCGCAGATGAAAATTTACCTGAAAAATACAGATAGGGACATCATTGTGAAATCCTCTGCAGCCAATAAAGCCTTTTTGCCAACTGAGGCGGCGATATTGAGCTGGATAGAAAATGTTTATGCGCAAACGCTTCCACCTTATGTAGATGATGTTCTTAGTGTGCCGTTGCTCAAAAAGGAACCGAAAGCCGGAAAGATTACCGCAGTTGATGCCATAAACCCAGGTGGCCTGCAAAAGATGACCCTAAGCAACGGCGTAAAGGTAATCCTGAAGAAAACAGATTTTCAGAATAACCAGGTCTTGTTTAAAGGATTTGCCGGGGGGGGAGCCTCTCTGTCTGCCGATGCAGATTATCAAAGTGCAGTAAATGCGGCAAATATCGTTGCTGCCGGTGGTGCGGGGAATTATGATGCGTTGCAGCTTGGTAAACTACTGGCGGGGAAACAAGTGCAGGTGAGTCCGTTTATCATAGACAACTATCAGGGGTTTAGTGGCAGTACCACCAAAGAAGACCTGCCTGTTGCTCTGGAACTTTTGTATGCTTATTTTACAGAGCCGCGTAAAAGTGAAGATGCTTATCAGACTTTGATCGGCAGGACCAGAGAAGCCTTCGCCAATAAAACGAATGATCCCGGTCAGGTATTTACAGATTCGGCAGGTCAGGTGTTATCAAACTACCACGTCAGGAGATCGCCGCAAAGTACTGCTAAAATCACATCGATTAACCTAGATAAAGCCTTAAAGTTTTATCAGGAGCGCTTTGCGGATGCTTCAGGTTTTACTTTCCTTTTTGTTGGAAATATAGATGAAAAGACCATCAAACCATTGCTGGAGAAATACCTTGGATCTTTGCCTTCAAAAGGTCTGAAGGAACAGGCCCGCGATTTGGGCATTAATATTCCTCCGGGTCGTATGGCTAAAACCGTATATAGCGGTTCTACGAAAAAGGCGAGTGTAATGCTCGTGTATTCAGGTGATTTCAATTACAATTTCGAAAATACCATAAAGATGAATGCCCTTGCTGATGCACTGAATATCAGGATGAACCAGCGCCTTCGCAATCAGGAAGGCGGCACCTATACGCCCAATGTACAAATGAGCTTAACCAAGTACCTGAAAAGTAGATTTAGTTTGACGGTTTCTTTTGATTGTGCCCCGCAGAATGTAGAAAAGCTCATTGCTTTGGCACAGGATGAAGTCAACCAAATGAGGATCAGTGGCCCCTCTGCCGAAAATCTGCAGAAGTTTAAAGCATCCCGTAAGGTGGCACTGCAAACCGGATCAACAAATAATGATTTCTGGTTGAATTACCTCCTTGGTCAGGAAATGGATAAAGAGTCCCTGACTCAGTTTTTTGATTACGATGCTGTATTGAATAAAATTACGGTGAAATCCGTTCAGGAAACTGCGGCAACTTTTATTCAGGATAAGAATTACATCAGGATGGTCCTGATGCCGGAAAAAAAATAACCATTTAAGATATGAAGAAAATCATACAAATAGCAAGGCTGGAACTCAGCCTGCTATTTTATTCCCCGATTGCCTGGTTGCTGATGATCACACTTTTCGTGCAGATGACTATTGGTTTTACCGCAGCTATACCCGAATTAGCAAAAGGAGGCAACTTCTCTTTTTTAACCAGAGATCTTTTTACAAATCCCAATGCGCTGGGGCTGCTGGTCAAGATTCTGGATAGCTTATACCTGTACATTCCATTGGTCACTATGGGTATCCTTAGTAGGGAAATCAGTACCGGAAGTATCAAATTGCTCTATTCCTCCCCGGTGAAACTGAGCCAGGTAGTTTATGGGAAATTTACAGCCATGCTGGCTTATAACCTGTTCATAATATTGGTCATCAGTTTGTTTGTACTGGCCGCTGCGATATTTATCCCACACTTTGATTTCCCGCATATTCTGGTTGCTTTGTTTGCTGCGTTTCTGCTGTTAAGTGCCTATTCGGCGATCGGGATCTTTGTATCCAGTTTAACCACCTACCAGGCCGTGGCAGCGATTAGTACTTTTGTGTTGCTGGCCTTTATGAACTATATCGGAAAGGTTGGGCAGGACCTGGATGTGATCAGGGATTTAACGCATAGTCTTTCGATGCCGAGTCGTGCAACACGCATGATGGCTGGTTTGCTGAATAGTCGTGATGTGATCTATTACCTGGCGATCTCAGGAATGTTTCTTGCTTTTACCATCACTAAGCTCGAGTTGGAAAGGGTATCCAAATCTGTTTTGCAACAGGTATCCAGATATGTAGTGATCGTTGTGGTTGCCTTAATGGTTACCTATGTCAGTTCCCGTCAGCCGATGATTGCCTATTATGATGCCACTGATACCAGGGAAAACACCATTACAAAGACCAGTCAGGATATCCTGAAAAAGATGGGGGATGAGCCGATTGAGGTGACCACTTACGTCAATGGAATGGAAGGTTCTTACTGGAATATAACACCTGCACTTCGCATTTCAAATATTTCCCGCTGGGAGTCATATCTACGTTTTAAGCCCAATATTAAGCTGAAATGGGTGTATTACTATGACACCATTCCAGGAATGACAGCGGGGCTTGCCGCGAGCCATATGACTTTTGATGAGGGGATGGTTCATCTGGCAAAGTTGCAAAAGTTTAACCTCCGGGATTTTTTAAGGCCCGAACAAATCAAAAAACAAATAGACCTGAGCGGGGAAAACGGACGTGCTGTGATGCAGTTAAAGTATAAAGGTAAAGCCACTTTTCTTCGCACATTCCCCCCACCGGATCAGCGTTTCTGGCCGGCCGAAGAAGAAACTGGCGCAGCCTTAAAAAGGCTGATGCAGCCGATACCCAGGATTGTTTTTGCTACCGATGGTTATCAACGCAGCATAGATAAGCTGGGCGACAGGGACTATAAGACGCTGACTAACGATAAGCTGTCCAGAGCTTCTATGATCAACCAGGGTTTTGATATTGATACCATTGCATTGGAGCATGCAGAAATTCCGGCTAACATCGCTGTTCTGGTGATTGGTGATCCAAAGGTCGCCTACAGTACAGCTGCAAAAGCTAAACTTCAAAAATACATAACAGAAGGAGGGAACCTGGTGATTGCCGGAGAACCAGGTAAACAGGGTGTTGTTAATCCCCTGCTGGAATCGCTTGGTATCAAGATGCTGGATGGGACGCTTGTTCAGCATAGCAGGGATTATGCTTATGACCTGGTAACGCCTGTACTGGCTGCCGGATCTGTTGCTATGGATCCGGGGCTACAGCCCTTTTTTCAACAGAAAGCTATTTTATCTATGCCAGGCGTTGCTGCTTTAAGTTATCAGGAAGGCGGAGCTTTTGCTGTTCATCCATTATTGATGACCGATGAGCAATCCAGCTGGATTAAAAAGGGAAAGTTTGCTGTGGATTCTGCCGCTTTGAAAATTGATGGTAAAGCAGGAGATGAGCAGGGTTCCTTTCCCCCGGCATTGATGCTCAGCCGTCAGCTGAAAACTAAAGAACAACGAATTGTAATTTCCGGTGATGCCGATTTCTTCAGTAACGGAGAGTTAGGAAGGTCAAATATGGGGACGTTGAATCACTATTTTGCCATGAGAATTTTCAGCTGGTTCAGTTATGGAGAGTTTCCCGTTGAGGCAAAACGCCCCTTTTCTAAGGACAACAGCACCACACTCACAAAGTCCAGTGTAAAAGTGATACAAGTATTGTATTATGGTGTTATTCCGGGACTGATGTTCCTGGCAGGCATGATGATCTTAATCCGTAGAAAACGTAAATAAATAACTGTCACGGCTTCCATGCCAGGTTCATCAATATTTCCTGATAATCTGATGAACCTGGACATAGAAGTGCGACAGCGGGGGTAACATTGGTGGGTTATCTTCTTTCCATGTTTCAGGAGTAGCTATTTTTAATGAATTCCATAAATGTAAATTGGTGGATTCCGGATTCGAAATCTTACCTTGTACCTTCCAAATCTACAGAATGGTAATGCAACCCAAATGGCTATAAATAACCATCAGAATACGAGTCAGATACGTGAATTGCTTGATATAAAGCTGTTCTCTCAGCCTTTTTCTGATTTTTCTCAACCTGCATTGCAGCTTGATGATTGCAAATCTATCGCCATGCTTTATGCAAAGCTTGAAAATACCATTAGTGTACTTAGTGATATGGAAGCCAGAAAGAGCTATATCTATCCTGGTGGACTTGCCCGACAGCTGGGGTTTGAGCCCAGTCAGACAGAAATTAATTCCATCTGGGAAGATGAATTGCTTAGCCGGGTCCATCCGGAAGATCTTCAGAAGAAGTACCGGCTCGAATTTAATTTTTTTAAGCTGATCAAGTCTGTTGCTTTAAATGAACGTATTAATTACAGTTTGATCACCAGGCTGAGAATAAAGAACAGCGAAAACAAATACCAGCTGATCAGACATCGTTTGCTGTACCTGAGTGGTACCGGACAAGGAAATGTCTGGCTGGCCCTTTGCCTGTACAACATGGTGTACGATCATCCCGGGTTTGACGTTCCCGAGGGTGTGATCATCAATACCAGTACAGGAGAAATTATAGATAGCGAGGATGGGCGGTTCGAAGATATCCTGTCTGCGCGGGAAGGCCAGATCCTTCAGCTGATCAACCTGGGACAGAGAAGTAAGGAGATCGCTGATAAGCTGTCCTTAAGTATTCATACGGTGAACAGGCACAGGCAGAATATTTTTCAGAAGCTAAATGTAAGCAACGCAATGGAAGCCTGCCGGGTTGCGAAGGCTACGGGTTTATTGCATCAGCTATAGTTAAAGCACAAATGTTATACTTACTCAGTCTGCACTATTCAATTTTAAGGTCCTTAGTCTGTGTAGTTAACTTTTGATAAGGATTTTTTAAAAACAGTTCAAGGTAGTCTATACCATCAACTATAAAGCCGGAGCCGTGTCCCCGATTGTGGATCAGTAACAATTGACTGTTAGGCATTGTTCGTTTGATCAATTGGTTGTAAAATTGCCTGCACCAGGGGTCTGCATCCCCTGCCGAAAGCAAAACCGGAATGTTAGCATATACCGGCGTTTTTACGATTGGGTTTTCGGCTTTGACTTTCCAGCATTCACAAATGGGATGATTTACGTCATTAAAAGTATAACCAGCAAACCAGGGTAATACTTCTTCCTGTTTTTTTATCAGTTCAGGATTGGAATACACAATTTGCTCAGTACAATAAACTGAGAAACGCATCCCCACTGAATAACCTGGGTTTCCTGCGAATACATTATCCAGAACTTCCTGTACATAATCGTGCCGACCCTTGATGATTTCTGTGATCACAAAGGGTAGACTTTTGAGTTGCAGTGCGTTCATCCGGTTAATAATAACATCCAACAATTCATTCTTGCCATATTGTACCGGAAACGTT
Source organism: Pedobacter caeni (assembly GCF_900129215.1). Classification (GTDB taxonomy): domain Bacteria; phylum Bacteroidota; class Bacteroidia; order Sphingobacteriales; family Sphingobacteriaceae; genus Pedobacter; species Pedobacter caeni. The sequence goes on from NZ_FQUQ01000002.1 coordinate 627,056, forward strand.
TTTCCTGTTGATTTTTCTTTATAACTGATGCTGAAGCTTTTGCCGGTAATTTCAATAAAGTACTTCTGAAAGCTTTCTTTTAAATTACCATATAGTACCTGGTTGGAAGAATCCGCTTTACAATTGGCAAATAGCTGTTCTAAGGCTTCGTTCATATTAAACAGGCCGTGCTCTTCATAATTGACATACCCTGGCAATGGTGAATTTAATATCAGCGATTTAATGCCCTGGGGATGGTTTCTTACTACAGTAAGCATCAGCCCGCCGCTGTAAGAGATCCCTACCAGGCTCATAGATTGGATATGTAGGGCCAGTCGTAAGTCATTGATATCGGCTGCACTCTCTACTGTGTTGTAAGCGGAAAGGTCAATTTCTTGCCCGGCCAGCTTTTCACGACATTGTTTTATGGCCTGCAGTACCAAACTATCCTTCGGAAGATGCTCCCTATAGGAACGTTTAATTGCATCATCTATTCCCGGACAATCCAATGATGGGATTGATTTTTTTGTTCCCCTTTGATCGAAGGCAATAAAACCTCCATATTTTAGGAAGCCGGAATTGACCGTAATTTGATCAATGTTGTCGATCGTGCTATAGCCCGGACCCCCTGTGGTATAAAGAAAAATGTTGTTCACAGTGTCCATTGCTGGTTTTCTTACAAATACAAAAGGGATTTTGATTTGCCGGCCGCCAGGTTTTTGACGATTTTCAGGTACAACTAAATAACCACATTTCGCAATAACACCGTCGCCAATTTTAATGGGGCAGTTGGTAAGCTCAATTTTTGGATGGTATCCCTGAGCAATTGCAGATGGTATCGCTAAGAAAAACAATAATATAGCAGTCAAAGCCTTCATCTTTTTTTAAGTTTTTTAAAGCAAATAAAGAACTAATTCCAGGAAACCGAAAGTAAAAAACGGACAATTCAGCTAAGTTGTGTGGAGAGCGTTTTGCCGGTAAATTTTAATACATCTTTGTAAAAATGGCTGCTGTCAAAATAACCATATGCATAAGGATTGAAATCTGCAGGTTTATTTATGTAAGCAGTTAAAGCCGTTCTTGCCCTTAAAATGGCCATGTACTGCTTCGGATTGATACCTATTGTTTTAGTGAGATATCGATAGAAGTTTTTTTCACTTAGTCCCAGTTTTTCAGCCAATTCATTGTTTTTTGCTGCAAAACCGGATGCACAAAAAAGAGCAGTGGCTTGTTGTATATAGTTAAAATAGCAGCTTGTTTTTCGATGCTGATTAAGTTTACTTAGAAATAGTTCCTGCAATAAAGTAACCCTGTCATTAAAACAACTGCTGCTTTTTAGTTTTTGCAACATTTGCGGGCAAATTATTTCGCTTGCGTTTATGATTTCACTTGCAATTTTAGCCTGGCTAACTCCAAAAACAGCTTCCAGACCACCTGGATGAAATTTAATGGTGAAAATATTGTCGCTGGGTAAATTCTTTCTTTCAATGATCTCATTTCTTAGTACGAGTACATCCGTTGATTCATCAATAACTTTCCAATTACTTCCATTCTTGAGGATGTAAGCAGATCCTAAATTAATCCAGATGGTAGGGGTATAGCTTGGGAATAGTTTAACGGTAAACTCTTCTGTATCTATGTGCTGCCGGGTAGCAGTTAAAGACGTTTCAGAAAAAAATTCTATATATGACACTAATTCCAGGCAGGGTAACTTAAACAGGTAGAGTTTTCTGATGTCATCGAAAATTTCAATCATACTTCTGTGAAAATCAATGTATATATAGAAATAAAGATACTGATCATTTTTACAATTTCTCTTGTCGGGGAACCGCCGGATTTCGAGTGTTTTAAGATAAGTTAAGGGCCAGTATCAATATGGTTTTTGTCTCATCCAAAAATAACCAGTGCTTTTATCAAGGATTGATCTGTATGGGACAACCCTGCAAAACTTTCCTTAACCCCGGCAAAAGGTACCCGGTGAGAGATCAGTTCCAATGGTTTGATCAGACCCTCTTTTATACTGCTGATCACCTCATCAAAATCTTCTGGCAGCGCGTTTCTGCTGCTCATTAACATGGTTTCTCTTTTATGAAACTCAGGATGCAGGATCTCAATAATTCCTTTCTGAAGTCCGATCAGGATAAATTTACCGCCATGAGCCAAAAGTCGGAAAGCACTATTGATCGCCTCAAGATTCCCGGTGCAATCAATAATTACAGTCGCCATATCGCCGCCGGTAATTTTTCCGATCTCTGCCAGTGCATCAGTTTTTAGCGGATTGATCAGATGTGCTACCCCAAGTTTATCCTTGCAGAAGCCCAGTCTGTTCTCGTTCACATCGCTGACAATAATCTTTGCACCTTTTGTACCGGCCATAGATATTACTCCGAGGCCAATAGGACCTGCACCAAGGATAAGAACATTATCATTTTTTGTAATCTGAGCAAGTCCAACTCCATGCGCGGCAATGGCCAGTGGTTCTATCAATGCCAGCTCTTCAGCGCTTAGCCCATTTCCGGGCACAACCGCAGAAGAGGGTACCGAAATATATTCCTGCATTGCACCGTCACTGTGAACGCCAAAAACATTGATGTCTGTGCAACAGTTGGTTTTCCCCCTTCTGCATGCGATGCACTTCCCGCATGAAAAATAAGGGCTTACCGTCACCAGATCGCCAACTTTAAATCTGCTTCCCTCAGGTGCTTCTGCGACCTCCGCCGAGATTTCATGTCCCAATATTCTGGGATACTCAAAAAAAGGCTGTGTTCCATCGAAGGCATGATAATCAGTGCCACAGATGCCCAGCATTTTCATTCTGAGCAGTAATTCGCCTGGACCCGGTATCGGAATCGCTCTTTCCTCATATCCAAACTCTCCCGGTCTTTTACAAATAAGTGTTTTCATATATGCTGGTTAAGGGTTTTGATCAATCCCTGTTCAGCCATTTCCTTCCAGAATTCAACAGGTATATTTTTCTGTGTCAGTGCTACATTTCCGGCTATCTTTTCAGGTTTCGTTGTATTCAGTGCAATACTTCCAATCCCTGGAAACCGAAAGGAAAAATTAAAACAAGCCTCAGCAGGAAGTATTCCAAATTGATTGCAGAGGCCGAAAAAAGTCGCTCTCCAATCCAATAGTGCCTTTCCTGAAACCGTTTCCCCATCAACGGGAAGATAGTTGTAAAAATTCCCGCCAGTCAGAAATCCCCCATTGAACACTCCGGAATTGATCACTTTGATTTCTTTTTGATGCAGTTCCTTTACAAAAGCAATCAGCTCTTCAGGATGGGATTTTAAGGTCAGGCTATTGGCGATCATTACCCAGTCCAGATCGACGTCTGCAGCGATGCGCCTGATCACTTTCCAGTCTTTCGCGCCTATTCCTATGGAGGATACGCGGCCTGAAGATTTTAATTCTGCGAGAGCAGTATAAGCATCAATAATATGTCCATATCTTTTCCGGTAATCATCATCATCCATGCTCTCCGATAAGTATTCATCAGGGTCATGTACCGATACCATCTGTGCAGTATAATTACCTAGTAAGCCATTACCCTGCTCAAAACATTTGAGTATGCCTTCATATCCGATCATCTGTACCGCATCATGGTACAGCCCTTTCCATATACCTGGCTCAAAGGTAGGTTCGGGAGATAAAAGTGGAGTCCTGTACCAGCCAAGTTTATTACAAATCACGACTTGACCGGGACTGATATTCAGGTCTTGGAGGCATTTGCCCAGAGTCTCTAAAGCCAGACCGGCTCCATATTTGCCAGCAGTATCAAAGACAGGAATATCAGTTCCTGATAACATACAGGATCTTACTATGTTCAGTTTATCTGTATAGTCCAGCGCATGGTATAGATTCCCCAGACTGCTGGTCCCAAAAATAACGGGTGGCAGGTTAAGTCCATTCATGCTGACTACTTTTTGAATTCTATCCTGAAGCCGGTCACCATCCACCTGGGATCATCTGCAGGCTTAGTGATTACAAGAGCGTCGTCTTCCTGTGTCCACTGTAGCTTTTCCTTGCTTCCAAGCAGGCTGACAGCAGCAATTGCCTGATCCGTATATTTTGAATTTCTTCCCAAAGCATTGATCCTGATATTGCCTTCGGGCACATTCAGGCAAAAAGCAAAAAGCTGACCGTCTTTCGTTGTATAGCGGATATCGTTCGATTGATAATCCCGCGTATCGGTCAGGCCGCCAAAAGTGCCTTTTTTCTGATTTGATTTAATCGTTGAAGGTCCTTCACCATAGATCTTCCAGGGTCTTGTCGCATATATACCTTCTCCGTTTAACTTCATCCAATCGCCTATTTCAGTTACAATTTTAACGACATCAGGTTCCAGATCTCCCTCCGGGGTCTGTACCACATTGATCAATAGGTTGCCGTTTTTACTTACAATGTCTACCAGCAGCTGTGCGATCTCATTTGCACTTTTATATTGCTGTCCCGTTCTGTAATACCAGTCGCCGATGGAAGTATCTGTCTGCCATGGGAAGGGACTGATGGAATCCAATACACCACGCTCTACATCCTGTGCCCATTTCCCTTCAGAAGGTTCTTTGGGTGTATATACTGCCTGTAGTTTTCCTTTATTTTTAATGATATCCTGATTGTAATAATGCGCTACCATTGTCTTCCCTATATCTCCGAATGGAACTTTGCTATCTGAATAAAGCAGGTCGGGATGATAATTGTCGATTAGTTCGCTAACGTATTTAAGCCATTGTTTATGCCATGCCGGATTGTTGGTCAACCATTCCTTCATGTCAGCAGAATCGGCTGGGAGCTGATAAAGATCGGCGTACTTTTGATTACGGCCGTCATAGGCAACTCCTGTGAACCTGCCGGTTTTATCAGCCCCATGACTAACCTGAAACCAGTTGAAGCTGGCTGCAAGGTGTTCGGAAACACCAAAGCGCAGCCCTTCCTTTTTTGCTGCTTTTTGCCATAAACCAACCACATCTTTTTTTGGACCCATATTTACCGAGTTCCATTTATGGACCTTAGAGTTCCAAAGAAAGAAATTGTCATGGTGGGAACCCATGGTTACAAAGTATTTTGCTCCTGCTTTCCTGTACAAAGCCATGAGCTCTTCAGGATTCCATTTTTCTGCCTTCCATAATGGAATAATATCTTTATATCCAAATTTGGAAGGTGTTCCATAAGTTGCTACATGATACTTATTCTGATTGCTGCCCTGGATATACATGTTCTTTGCATACCAGTCTCCTTGTCTTGGAACAGCTTGTGGGCCCCAATGCGACCAAATCCCAAACTTGGCATCCCGGAACCAGTCCGGATATTGATAATTTCTTAAGGACTCATCTGTCGGCACGAATGTTTTAGGAGAGGACTTACCATCTTTTTTCTGTGTCTGAGCATTCGCAATAACAGAAAATGCCATAAGGCATATAGTCAATGTTTTTTTCATCAGAATCGAATTGTTTTTTCGTGTAGCCTTACCAGCTAAGCAAAACCTCATTACCTTGTATAAGGAAGTGTAAACTGGTTTAATATTTGGTTGTTGATTTCAAAAATAAATAACATATCCGACCTTTATTTGGAGTAATTAGACTATTTGTTGTAAAAAACCGACATTTAATAAATGATAAAAAGAGTATTACAGAACACTTTTTCCCTGCTGAACGTAGATTATGTAAAACTTACTTCAAAATGGAATTACCGGAATGTAATCAGCCCTTACTACCGGATATATTATATCGATGAAGGATCAGGTATGATATCCGACCAAAAGAATGTTTTGCAGCTTGAGCCTGGTTATTTTTACATCATTCCGAGCTTTACCCTGTGTAATCTTGTTTGTACTGACCATTTGAGCCAGTATTTTGTCCAGTTTTTTGAAGAATCGGCAGATGGGCTTTCCCTTTTCGCCCGTAGCCGGATGGTTTCAAAAATCCGGGGCAATGAGCTGGATATTCAGCTGTTTAAGCGCCTGCTTGAAATTAATCCCGGACGGGGAATCAACAGATCGGATGATCCGAAAGTCTATGAGAAGAATATTTTTTATAAGGAATATCAGGAACTTAATAATTCCCAGAATATGGCCAGTTATCTGGAGACTCAGGGCATTTTGCTCCAATTGGTCGGTCGGTTCGTACATCCACAGTTACATTTGAGACATCCGGTTGGCCAGCCTCCTGTTAAAATAGTGGAAATCCTTGGCTATATTCTGGTCAATCTTCATCAGGAGTTATCTGTTGCAATGCTGGCATTCCGCGTAAATCAAAATCCTGATTATTTTTCCCGTCAGTTCAAAATCTTTACAGGGGAACGGCCTGTGAAATACATTTTGGGCAAACGTATAGAAAGAGCCCAGTATCTATTGGCCACCAGCAGAATGCCCTATTCTGAGATCGCTATTCAGACCGGTTTTGATAGCCTTTCATACTTTTCGAAGTCCTTTAAAAAGCTTACAGGAATGTCTCCCCGTGCCTATAAAAAACAGGTTTATATGGTTGGTTTCACGATGTAAAAAATCGCCTTCGATCAATATCTGGAGTCTATTCCCGGCCAGGGCCGAAAGGAATTGATCTCCTCTTTTCGGAATCTTACAATTTTATGCTGATCAGCGATTCTACTTTTACATCGTTAAATCAAATTAAAAAAAAGATATGAAGCGTTTTATCAAAATAACCGCGCTGGCGATTGGAACTCTGGCATTAATCATCATCATACTGGAAATGAGCAGTTCCTATCGGGTCACTAAAACGATCCACGCAGATGCACCTGTAATTACAAGACTACAAATGGTTATCGATGCTCCGGTAGAAAGGGTCTGGGAAGTTTTTGCTGATGTTGATCACTGGTCTCAATGGCAAAAAGAAATTCCGGTGAGTAAAATTAATGGCCCTTTCAAAGCAGGAACTTCTTTCGACTGGAAGACACATGGACTAACCATTCGTTCGACCTTCCATACCGTAGAAAAGAATAACACCCTGGGTTGGTCTGGTCCGGCTTTCGGCTCTTTTGCAATTCACAACTGGCATTTCATCAGAAAGGGAAATTATACGGTTGTAGAAGTAGAGGAAAGTATGGAAGGCTGGTTGGTGTGGTTGTTGCAAAGTAGCTTTCAATCCGTAAACACAGGATCCCTCATCTACTGGTTAAATGCGCTAAAAACAACCTCTGAAAAGAAACCTGGCCCCTTAGCTTCCTGATCGTCCGGGTTAAACCGCAATCGTTTTTCCTGCCAATTTTTAAATGCAAAAAAGCATCCGGGCTATGCCATGACCTTTTATTAGCTGATCGCTTCATAACCGCTAAAAGAAACAATTATACTCCAATGAAAACAAACACAAAAAACATGAAAACAATCGCCTTAGTTCTTTTTGCCCTGGCTTTAATCCCAACTAAGTTATTCGCACAGGATAGGGAAGGGACACCTTTATTACAGGCAACATCACCTTCTTCTGTCCCTGGATTGGGTTCTTTTGAAGCCAATTATAGTTCCTCACCATTTAAGTTAAATGGAACAAAAATAAACATAGAACAGATTGGCGGTACATTTACGGTGCCGGTTATGAATCGTTTGAAAGATGGCAGGTTAGATTTTCTGCTTATAGGCGCCAGCTATAATGGATTATTCCTTTCCGGTGTTGATTCCAGGTTTGGAGGAGTAAACTTTCATGCCATTTCAATACCTGTTACCTTTCAGAAGGCCATTTCAGAAAAATATGCAATCGTGGCCTCCTTTGTTCCTTCACTTTCTTCTGATCTGAAAGATGTTTCGGGAGATGATATGACCTATTCCGGAGCCCTTATGTTAAAAATTAATCATTCCAAAAGATTTAACTACTCATTGGGTGCCGCCTTTGCGAGGCAGTTCTTTGGTACTGTGTTGGTACCTGTCGTTGCCGTTGATTGGAAGGTAAACGATAAACTTAGCTTTTCAGGTATCCTGCCTGTTTCCGGAAAAATTAAATATCAGCTGTCGGAAAAAAGCGCTTTTGGTGCACTTGCTGATTTTGCGATCGGGGGAGGCAGTTATCGCTTGTCAAAGAAGATGAATGCTGATTATCTGCAGATTCAGCAAATAAAAACTGCCCTTTTCTATGAATATGCTTTATCGAAAAAATTCTCTGTTGAGCTGAATGCCGGGTATAACTTTAAACAACAGCTGGACAGGTATTCAAAGGATCAGAAAGTAAATTGGATACCTTTTAATGATCCAAAGAAAAGGGAACCATTAGCAGAGATGAAGAGCGCAGGCTTTGTTGCACAAACCGGAATAAAATATAGATTTTAACATGAAAAAATTGGAACATCATCAGGTGATTACCCTGATAAGCATCATGGTTACGAATGCTGTGAACTAAAATGAGAAGGTTGATCTGGCAGAAAATGGGCATATTTGAATCATGAAAAGTCATGAGGCATATAAGGGCTATCGTATTGCAGTCCCTGTGGAGTTTGAAGAGGTGTTTTCAATTTTCTATTATGCCGAAAACAAATCCGGTAAACCTGTTACCCAAACCTTATTGCCTTCTTTTCAGTCGGTAATGTTGTTCAGCTTTGGTACATCTATTTCTTTCAGAACGAAACAAAATGAGGAAATCATTATGGGCAACTGTATGATTGCCGCACCACTTAAACAAGCGGTGGATTATACGCTTCCGGCGGGTGCCGAGATGTTGACGGTCACCTTTAAGAATGATGCTTTTTTTCGGTTTTTTGGCTCGGCATTATTGGACAGTCACATTCATCCGGACGATTTGCTGAACGACGATTGTTTCAGCATCCTCTGGGCAGAGCTGAGCGAAATTGATACCGTTGATGATAAGATTACCCATATTCTGAATTTCTGCAGGCCCTTCCTGCAAGGACGACATCCTCTAACAGAACAAATTATTGCTCTGGGGAACAATGTGGTAAGCCCGGTGAAAGAAATTTCCAATAAGGAGCAGTTGTCTGAAAGGTCTGTACAAATGAAATTAAAAGAACATTTAGGATACTCTTCCAGAGAGATGGGCCGTTATATGCGTTTTCTAAAAGCGATGCAGTTGGTGGAGCAGCTGGCAGCTGGCTCCGATCAGGTAAACTGGATTGAGGTGGTTGAAGAATGTGGCTACTATGATCAAAGTCAGCTGATCCATGACTTTAAACATTACCTTAACCTCAGTCCCTCAAAATACATGAAATTGCGGAATGGCATCTGTAACTCCTGGCTCTGATTCTTTGGGAAAAGCCCTGCAGTGTGTACAGGGCTTTTGTAGTTGTGATTTCTTGTTAAATCCGGTTTCCGGATCAACTTTAGTTTTATTTGAATTCAGCGCACATTGCATGTTGTACTTTCAGTGCATCGGCCTCTATCGTTTTTTTGATGGTGCTGTCAAATGATGATGAAAATTCCGGGGCAACAATGATCTGATCTCGTTCGTTTGAGACGATCAGGTCGAACACATGTTTTCCGAATTTAAATGTGCTTTTGGCTTTTTGAACCTCTTTTTCAGTTGCTTTCACAAATTCATAACTGTTGCTCAGCTGATCAAATTCATCTTTTACTGCCTGGAAGATCAAATATGTTTCTACGTCTAAATCGTTTACAATAATAGTAGCTGTTTGATCTAAATCCTTCAATGGGTCCAATAGGTCTTCACTGAAGATGATTTCCTGCTTGTCCTTAATAAAGATGGTAGCAGAATTTCCGCTGTTGTCGGATTTTTGTTCTAAATATATGGTGTCGTTACCATCTTTCAGTGTTGCTGTGCTGGAAGAAGCGTATTCAATTTTAGCATCACTGATGGTGTTTTTAATTAAGTTTACAACGGATTCAAGTACTGCGTCTGGTTTGATGTTATTCATTGGTTTTATTTTTTGCAAAGGTACATCATGCTTATTTGCCCTCATAACCCGGAGAGAAAAATTTTTAAATAACTTTTGAGAGTAATGGGATTAAGTTGAACCTAAATAATCGGGAAACAGATGGTTTCCCGATTAGGATTCTGCAAATTGGATAATTTTCTTACTGAAAGAATGGGGTATGTGTTGCCGGATCAAATACTTCCAATGCCCTGTAAGGATCAGGATTTTTAACAGCAGCAACTAAAACGACTTTGCCATTAACGACCTCTCTGTATCTGTTCGAAGAACTACCCAAATCCTCTGTAAGGATATAGAAGCCGTCAGGTAAAGTTTTCGTAAACAAGGCATTTCTATAATACTTTAAGTCCATGGAATTATAAAAAATCAGGGTACTGGGTTTAGGTACATTACTTGTACTTTTTCCACTATAAGAACCAATGTGGCTGTAGTATTTTGTATAAAAAACCTGCTGACTATAATTTGCGGGGAAGGTTAATGGTTCATTAGGAGTGACCAGATCATTTCTTGGGGCAGTTCCGGGAAGGATATCCGGATAGTTTGGAACCAATACTCCTCCATCATTCAGCATGCAAAGACTAAAATCATATACAAACAGAGCTAAGCCTAATCCGCCAGTACCGAACATCGTAGCTGCACGGGTAGCAAGGAGTTTGACAACAGATCTTTTTGCGCTGTATGTCAGCATGTTAAATCCGGCTCTAAATCCCTGGGCCATCAAAACGTCACGGGTCTTCCCCTGAAAATAATCCATAAGTGTACAGGGGACTAAGGATTGAATAATGCATTTTATGACTTTATTTTCTACATTACAACCTGGCATAGTCCAGCCGCCCTCCACATCAATTCTTCTCAATTGAAAAGCTACATAGGCAATCTGGTAATTATTTAATGATGAAAACTCTGCCACTAAATCAGAGCTGGACAAGCCCGCCTCATAAAGATACTGTCTGGAGTTGGCCATTAATGGGGCTAACAATGTGGCGGCAGCAGTTTCGGTAGTTGGTAAGGGGGTGCTGGAAACCTGATATCCTGCAAAGAGTTCCATTGCGACTAGTTGTGGTGGTTTTGGCTGAACAGGTCCGGGAGCATTGGAGTGTTTTGATTTTTCTGAAAGCTGGTCGGAATCTTTATCAGAAGTTAATTCCGACTTCTTACAGCTGACTACGATTATCCCTATGATGATCGCAAGAGATAATAAAATCTTGATTTTTTTCATGAGCATTAATTTGTTGGTTTAAGGTTTAGGTTAAAAATTTCTTAATTATATGTTGTTTGTTTATTATCAATATGTTAATGTAATTTATGATAAAAATTTAGAATAAAATTATCGAGTTTATATGTTTATTGTAGTATAATTGTTGCAATTGAATCTGTGTGAATTTATCTTCGCGATGAAGATATTTACCATGGAATGAAAAAAGGGAAGATGTACCTCATTATAATAGCTGTTATCTTATTAATTGCCCTGGTTCCACTATTGGTGAACCGAATCTATTCGGCCAGGTTGGATAAGAGTTATCGGGATCTGACAGACTTTTCTAAAGCTGATGGTTATACTTTAAAAAAAGTATCCATAAAAGGAAAACTTCAGTTCCAGCATACCGATTCGTCTGCGGATTATGTGAGTTTTATCTACATGGATACCGTAAACCTAAACTTTAAAGTCATCACAAAGATTTATACGGGTGTGGGTGATCACTATGAAACAGCATATGTGACTTTTGATCAGACCGGCAAAATCATAGAAACCGACAGGTATATTCCGTTTGAAACTGAAACTACTTATCAGTTTGACAGGGAAACACTGGATGCTGAGGGGAAAGTTATCCGACGGGTTAAAGATGTGGAAACAGACAGCATTAACAATGTTAAAAACTGCGTTTTATTAAATGGACTATTACCGCCATGGCCGAAATGGAAAGAAAAGTCATCGCCGGTTTACATCCGTCATTTTGCTAAGAAAGAATTGAATTGGTCGGAATTGAACCCTTTTCAACTGGCTGGCATTAACGGTAGTGGAAATGTATCTGTCTGGTCTGGCTTTGCCTATTGCGACCTGCAGTTTATGGGCAAAACTGTAAAGCTGAAGATTCCTTTTGGATACGATAGCTTGTTTTTCAATACCAACGACTATTACGCAGACCTGCAATATTACACTTTACCAGAAGAGTTCATGAAAAAATTGCCGGTAAGGTTTATACAATTGAAGAATGATATCTATGTTCTAAGCAGTTTCTAACCATAAGTCCTATTTAACTTCATTTTTGTCCTAACATGAAAATTACTGCGCAAACTACTTTTGTGAAGTAACCCTGCATGTTTAAATGATAAAAAAAACAGAACGCAATTCCTCCACATGGTGGTTGTTTGCCAGTCTCTCTCTTCCGATGCTGCTTTCCTCGTTAAGTACGAGTATTGCTAATGTTGCATTACCAACGCTGGTACATAAATTCAGTGCTTCTTTCCAGGGAGTCCAATGGGTGGTACTTGCTTACCTTCTTGCGGTTACTACTTTGATTGTGAGTGTGGGGAGGCTTGGAGATCTGATTGGCCGTAAGCGTTTGCTGCTGTTCGGGCTCTTTTTATTTACATTGGCTTCGGCTTTATGCGGCCTTGCCACTTCATTGTCAATACTGATTGTCTTCCGGGCATTACAGGGATTTGCTGCTGCCATTATGATGGCGCTGTCTCTGTCATTTGTCAGTGAAGCCGTACCGAAGGAAAAATTTGGCCGTACGATGGGCTTACTGGGAACGACCTCTGCAATTGGTACCGCCCTGGGCCCATCATTGGGTGGCTTTTTGATCGCAGGACTCAGCTGGCGGGCCATCTTCTTTATTAATTTACCGATAGGCTTGCTTACTTTTCTTTTGGTTAAACGCTATTTGCCTGCTGACCGTCAGGGAGCGAAAGTGCAATGGAGCAGTTTCGATGTTAAAGGCACCTTCCTGCTCAGTTTAACGCTTGCTGCTTATGCACTTTCGATGACGATCGGACATGGCGACTATGGCAAACTTAATGTATTGCTATTCCTTGGCGCTGTTTTTGGGCTCGTATTGTTTATATGGACTGAGCGAAAAGCAGACACGCCATTAATTCAGCTAACCGTATTTCATAATCTGGCATTGCGTGCTGGTCTGGTCATGAATGTATTGGTGTCGACGGTGATGATGGCGACACTGGTGATCGGCCCATTTTACCTTGCGCGCGGGCTGGGACTGAACCAGGCCGTTGTTGGGTTGATGATGTCGGTTGGCCCGGTGATCTCCATACTGAGCGGCGTCCCGGCTGGTCGTATTGCGGATCGTTTGGGGCCGTTGAAATCCCTGATCACCGGACTTATAGTGATGGCGGTTGGCGCATTTACGCTCTCCGCTTTTTCAGCAGATCTGGGGATTCCCGGATATATTGTTGCCATGGCAGTTTTAACACCAGGTTATCAATTGTTTCAGGCCGCCAATAATACTTCGGTCATGATGGATGTGGTTCCGGAACAGAGAGGCGTGATGTCTGGTCTGCTTAATTTGTCGCGCAATCTTGGACTGATTACAGGCGCATCCCTGATGGGGGCCATATTTGCGCTTGCATCTGGTACAAATGAAATGATCTCGGCCCGGCCTGAAGCTATAATGACCGGTGTCCGGATTACATTTGCTGTTGCCGGGACACTGGTTATATTTGCTTTAGTGATTGCAGTCAGGCTTAACAGGCGGACCAGGCATCAGCTATAATCCTATGGAAAGAAACTATACAAAAGACTATATTGAAATCTCCAACCAGTTTAGAAAATCAAATGCTGACAAGGAAAGTGTTGAAAAACTCTATGATTTGTACTATGAACTGGAAAAGATAGAGCGAACAAAAAGTGATGACCTCATCCTTTCTAATATTTATAGTCTATTAGGGTTTCATCAATCTGCTTACGAAGTTTTTCAGGCAGCTGCAGACTTAACTGACAGAAAAAGCGTAGCAAAACTTTATGTGATGGAAGAGAAGGCTAAATCTCATAAAAACAACTTTATCATAAAAGATATCCGGAAATATAGAGACCGGAAAGAACAGATCAGACTTGATTTAACGGACTTTATCAGGTCAGCAGCTGATGAGGTTAAATACGAAATCCTAAATAAAAACCTTGTTGTTTTCAATAAAACGCTTAAAGACGGTAAGATCGAAATTTATCTCCCTGACCGTCCTGTTGAAATTTATGCTGACCGGATTATCAAGTACATCGTTTGGTTGTCAGACTGCAAAAGCGAATTGATCCACTTTTATAACCATCAAAACAACAGTTGTGCTGAGGGACAGGCCGATGAAGACTGGTATGACACCTTAGAAATATTCAGTGTCAGAGTCACCATCGGCCAATCAACTGATATTTTTGCAGATATTTCAGTTGGAGATGATCTTTCTCCGGATCATATTCTGGATATCGAAACGACAAACCAAACGATTACTGCTATGAGTTATGACGGATAGAAAGAGCCGGTCATTTTTTATGGACGACTGCCCAGTCCCGGAACTGCTTTATTGCTTTGCTCAATACCCCGGCTGATCCTTTAAATTTACCTGATCCGTCTGGTACATCCCCTTTGCCATACCACTCATAGAATCCTTTGTTTTTAACCACACGGTTGATCATGGGCCGGACTTCTTCGTATGCTTCTTTTACAAAACCATGTGCAATGAGTTGTTGTATCATTCTTCCGCCAAACCAGGTCCAGTCTCCTCCATTTTGATAAACATAAGGATTGGCCATGCCTCCTCTGAAAAAACCTTTAGGATAGGTAGGGTATAAGGTCAGGCCAATACTTGGCATTCCGGAGAGTTTTACGTTCTCTACCATTTGCCTGTTGACGATTGCAATCTCTTCTTTGGAAAGTAATCCTGCTTCTATTGCCACTGCCGTGCCGCCATGATAATGAATGCTGTTTTCATCAAAGCCAGCCGGGACCGGAGATTTCCCGGGATAAATATGTGGGATAAATTTTTGCTTTTTTGTGTCCCAAAGGTGTTTTCTTACCTGATCATGAATGTTTTTCTCAAGTTTCGTCCATTGCGCTGTTTTCTGCTCATCGGGTACAACTTTTATTAAATATTGCAGAGCAATCATGAACATGGCATTGTCGTAAACGTCGATCGCTTCATCTGACAGTTTGTTCCAATCACAACCAAAATCATCATTTGGCTGTACATCGCCCCAATCTGCAGTCATGGCTCCCCATAGTAAACCGTATTTTTTGTTGTAACGTTCGCGTAATAAGTAGGCAATCATTTTTTCTATTCTGCTGAGCACAGTAATGCCGGCTACTTTCTCTTTTAACAGGGTAACATCCCCTGTTTTTTGAATGTATTTCCCCACCAGTTGAATGAGCGAAGTTTCCTGATCGGTTTCAACGGTATTTTTAAATCCTACATGACCGGGAGCAGCCTCTGAGTAATATGGAGTATCATCATTCCAGGTGAAGTCTTTTTTCAGCACATAACCATCTACCATCTCATCGTTTTTTTGCTGAAGGGCAAAAAAGAGAAGGATCGCTCCCCGAATCTCTGCTTTCGGGTACAGATCCAGGGAAGTTTCAATCATTGTATTGAAATCACGTGCCCAGATCTGAGAGTAGCCGCTTCCGGCATTGAAACCCTCTTTAACCACACTCTTTGCCAGACTGTCGACCATGTTGAGTGAGGAATCTGCAAGGATCAGATCAGCTAATTCCTGATCCTGAGTTTTTTTTTCAGTATCGCATCCGATCATGAGCAATGAGCAGAATGAAATGTAAATAATAAGCTTGTTCATAAGGTTTGGTTTTTATGTGTGTACATACAAGTATAGTAAATTTTATATTTACAAGTACATAATGAGGCTTTTTAGTGTTATTGTTAATGATTTTATCTATTATAAAGAGTTGCTAAACAATATTTTTTAAAATATTTGTTCAGTTTTAATAAGTATGTATGTACATTTGGTATATCATGACCAAAAGAATTATTCTCCTGTTATTAATTACTATTCACACTGTGCTGCTCTATGCGCAAAGAGAGAAGGGGCCTGTTCAGTATGTGAGGCCTAATATTGGTTCAGCACATAGCCGATACTTCTTTTATACGCCGGCAGCTGTTCCCTTTGGGATGGCCAAACTGGCGCCGAGTACGAATGGGAGTAATGGAAATGCAGGGGGATGGGAAGCTGTAGGGTACGATGACCGTCACCGTTCAATTGAGGGCTTTGCAAATTTTCATGAATTTCAGATTGGCGGGGTGGTGTTTGCACCAACTGTGGGCCAGCTGAAAACCTTTCCAGGTAAAGAAGGGGAGCGAAATTCGGGATACAGATCTTCTTTTGATAAGGCAGACGAATATGCTACTGCCGGATATTATCGGGTATGGCTAAAAGATTACAAAATTAAAGCAGAACTGACTGCTACACAGCGGGTCGGTTTTCATCAATACACTTTTCCTGAAACAGATTCTGCCAATGTGATTTTTGACATTGGCCATAAGATGGGAGAGAGTGGGCCGGTATTGGATGCGAAAGTAACCTATGATGACCGCCACGTCTGGGGTTATGTGGTGACAAAGCCGGTATACGTTCAGAAATACCAGGAGGCAGCAAATGTGACGATGTATTTTTATGCGGAGCTGGATAAAAGCCCTGTTTCCTATGGCACTTTCAAAGACAGTATAGCCCATCATGGACTTAAAAGCATACAAGGAAAGGGTGCTGGCATATACCTGCGTTTTAAGACAAAGAAAGGGGAGCAGATTGGAATTAAAACCGGTCTTTCTTATACTTCTGTAGAGAATGCAAAACTCAACCTGATGAAAGAAGCATCAACCCTGACTTTTGCAAAGGCGAAAGCTGCAGCGATTCAAAACTGGAACAATTCATTAGGCAGGATTGCGGTAGAGGGTGGCCTGGAGCAGGACCGTATTAAGTTTTATACCGGACTATTCCATGCACTTTTAGGTAGAGGATTGGCGAATGATGTGAATGGTGCGTACCCTAAAAACGATGGGACAACCGGACAAATAGCGCTTTTGAAAAATGGCAGCCCAATGCACAATCATTACAATACGGATGCAATTTGGGGTGCCTTCTGGAACCTGACTCAGCTATGGGCGATTGCCTACCCGGAATACTACAATGATTGGGTGCAAAGTCAGTTATTGGTTTATAAAGACGCTGGCTGGCTTGGTGATGGCATTGCAAATAGCAAATACGTATCTGGTGTGGGAACGAATTTTACAGGACTGGCCATTGCGGCGGCATATAATGTGGGAATCAGGGACTATGATGTTGCTTCGGCCTATGCCGCAGTAAGGAAAAATGAACTGGAAGGGAAAGACCGGATTCCGGGAGCTGGAAAACTGGATGTCGGTGTTTTTGTAAAAAACGGCTATTCTCCATATGTGAAAGACCTGAGCGGCAATCCCGAATTAAATACAGAGGGTTCCCCTTTTGGTGCCTCTCATACTTTAGAATATTCTTTTTCTGCCTATGCAGCAGCACAATTTGCGAAGGCACTCGGTAAGACCGCAGATGATCAGCAGTTGAGTAAACTCTCTGAAGGCTGGAAATTGCTTTATGATCCGGCTACAAAATTTATCAGACCGAAGGATAACCAGGGTAAATTCCTGGACAAGTTTAACCCTTTAGAATCCTGGAGAGGATTTCAGGAGGGAAATGCCTGGCAGTATACCTTTTATGTTCCCCATGTTCCCGAGCAATTGGTGAGTCTGGTGGGCAAAGAGATCTTCAGCAACCGGCTGGACAGCATTTTTACTGTTTCACAGAAAAACTTATTTGGAGGAGGAAAACATATCGATGCCTTTGCAGGGATCGAAGGCTTATATAATCATGGTAACCAGCCAAACCTGCATGTTTCCTGGTTATTCCATTATGCCGGAAGGCCAGATCTGAGCCAGAAATGGGTGAGGGCAATTTGTAATGAATTTTATGGAACTGATGGTATCCATGGTTATGGATACGGGCAGGATGAAGATCAGGGACAGTTAGGGGCATGGTATGTCTTATCTGCAATGGGATTGTTTGATGTAAAAGGGCTGACAGCACCTGAACCTTCTTTCCTGATTGGAGCTCCATTGTTTAAAACGGTCAGGATTAAGCTTCCAAAAGAGATCAGAAAAAACGATTTCTTAATTGAAGCTGATCAACAGCAGCCGGATCATCAGTATGTACAGCGTGGAACTTTGAATGGGCAGCCTTTGAAGGGCCTGACCATTAAGTTTAATGAACTGAATAAAGGGGGGATACTTAATCTGGTGCTCAGCAACCAGCCCAAATAAAAAAAAACAGCCTGATCATTGGCCGCAATTTCTCAAGCAGAAAAGGCGGGATGGAACTGCTATGCAATTTTACAAACCGAATAACAACCAACTAACCAAATATCAAATCACTAAATCTGTATGAAATGAAAAGAATGTTTGTTTTTCTAATGTCCTTGCTGATATACCTGGGGGGATACACAGCAAGTTATGCACAATCCTCTTCCGGAATTCTGGTAAAAGGCGTCGTTTATGATGCCGCAAACCGGTCTGTAAGCCTGCCTGGGGTAGGAGTGACGTTAAAAGGGGGCAGTAAAAGGACCGTGACCAATGGAAATGGAACTTTTCAGATCGAGGTGCCTTCTGCATCATCTGTGCTGATTTTCAGCTATATCGGTATGCAAAATCAGGAAGTTAAAGTTACCGGAAATCAGGAATTGAATGTGTTTATGAGTGCGGATAGTAAAGCACTGGAGGAAGTGGTCGTTACCGGCTATGGAACACAACGCAAATCTGATGTAACGGGTTCTGTAGGCGTAGTTTCCGGCAAAGATCTCCTTACCGCTCCTGCAACCAATGCTTTGCAGGGTTTAAAAGGAAAGGTAGCGGGGGTCAATGTGTTTTTAAATTCCGGATCCCCTACAGGTAGTCCAAAGGTATTAATCAGAGGACTGGGAACGATCAATTCATCTTCAAATCCTTTGTACGTTGTAGACGGGGTGGCGATGGAAGATATTCAGTTTCTGAATCCAAATGATATTGAACGCATGGAAGTGCTGAAAGATGCCTCTTCGACCGCAATTTATGGTGCCCGTGGTGCAAATGGGGTGGTTTTAGTCAGCACAAGAAGAGGGGCGTCCACTGAAGGTGTAACGGTGGGTTATGATGGTTATGTCAGCCTGGGGGTATTGCCTAAGAAACTGGATATGCTGAATTCAGATGAATTTTTACAGGTCATTCAAAAAGGCTTCGAAAATTATAGCAAGTATAACCCAACAGGAACTGCACCAGTATTCAGTAAAAAAGATCCGAGATTGTTTGACGCAAATGGTAAGCCTTTATATGATACAGACTGGCAGGAAGAATCCACGCGCACCGCATTTTCACATAATCATCAGTTGAGCGTACTGGGGAAATCAGAGAAATCTTCGTTCGGCGCATTTATGAATTATGGCAGAACAGAAGGGATCATGCTCAACAGCTGGCTTAACCGCATCAATTCCAAGATCGCATACGATGCTAAACCAAAGAAATGGCTTTCCCTTGGTTTTAATTTGTTAGTGAACAGTACCAAAGGTAATGAAATTCAGGAAGATGGCGGAGGGCAGTCGCCAAGACGGTCGATGCTGGAAATGCCGCCAATATTTCCGGTGAAATTTCCTGATGGCGGTTGGTCAAATAGCAGTATGATTTCAGATCCTTATTCTCTTGAATCCATTGCGAATCCGGTGCATGTACTCAGCACACAAGACAGGCTTAGAAAAAGAAACCAGCTATTTGGCAATACTTACCTTACTTTTCATCTGCTCCCTGGACTGGACTTACGGACGCAATTCGGATTTGATAAACGCGATAACCTGTTCCAGGATTACAATCCTACTGATTTAACCAATATTTCTGCCCCTCTGGGATATGCATCTATTGAAAATCAGCATTCCTTTTACTGGCAGGAAGAGACTTATTTGAATTATAATAAGGAATTTGGAGACCATCGTATCAATGCTGTTCTGGGATTAAGCTGGCAGGAAAGAACTGCAGAAAACGGCTTTGTTTCTGCTCAGGGATTCTCAGATGATTTTTTCAGGTTTAACGGCATACAATCTGCAAGTCAGCCGGGAGCTCCAACTTCTTCCTTTGACCGCTGGGCGATGAACTCTTACTTCTTGAGGGGGAGCTATAGCTATAAAGACCGATACCTGCTCACCCTTACAGGACGTGCGGATGGATCTTCCCGTTTTGGAAAAAACAATAAATACGGAATGTTCCCATCCTTTGGACTGGGTTGGGTAGTATCTAAAGAGAATTTTCTAAATCAGGTACAGGCAATTGATGAGCTGAAATTTCGCGCCAGTTATGGGGTAACGGGAAATACAGAAATACCAACTTATCAATCTCTGGGCACGATCTCTTCAGAAACCACTTTGCTGAATGGTACCCGGGTATCTACAAGCTTTGTAAACCGGTTGCCAAATCCAAATCTGGAATGGGAGAAAACGAAACAGTTTGATGCAGGATTTGACTTGTCTTTATTCAAAAGCAGGTTAAAACTAGGAATGGATTATTACCATAAATTAACTACAGATCTGCTGTTGGACCGTCCGATACCTTCCTCTACAGGTTTTGCTGTGGTAAGGGATAACATTGGTTCGGTTTCAAACAGAGGGGTAGAGATTTTATTGAGTGGCAGTCCGATCGTAAGTCAGGATTTCAGATGGGAATCTACCTTGAACTTTAGTTACAATAAAAACAGGATAGAAGCATTAGGTGCTAATAATGAGGATATCTTCCCGGGACCTGGTTTTGTATCCGGTAGTCAGACCATTTTGCGCGTTGGCGAAAGCTTGAGCTCTTTTTATGGTTATAAAAGACTCGGAATCTGGGGAACAGACGAGGCGGCCGAAGCTGCTCTTGTAGGGGCAGTGCCAGGCAGTGCTAAAAGGAGTACCCAACGTGGGGTTATTGGTAAAGGACTGCCAGACTGGAGCGGAAGTTTCATCAATAACTTTCGTTATAAGAGCCTGGATCTGAATATCGAAATGCAGTTTGTTCATGGTGTGGATATATTACAACAGTTTTTCCATTCTACTCAGGACCGTACGGGATATTCAAATGGATTCAGCTCCACATTATATGACAGCTGGACGCCACAAAACCAAAGCGGAATGATTCAGCAAATCCGTAATGGTCCTTATTCTGGTCAGAGCAGTGAAGTAGACGACCATTGGGTGGCCAATGGGTCATACCTGAGGGCAAGTGCGATCACACTTGGCTATAACCTGACACAAAAACAATTGATGAAGTACAATTTAAAAAGTATGCGTTTTTATGTAAGTGTTCAAAATGCCTTCTTAATAAAATCAAAGTCATTTAAAGGCTATGATCCGGAAGCAACTTCTTACGGCGATAACCAGTGGGGACAGAATATTTACTTCCACCAGTATCCAAAACCCCGGACTTTTACATTGGGCGCAAGCTTCCAGTTTTAAGTTTGGCAATTGCACGTTTACTAAAGAGAACATTTAGCAAAGAACGTGTTTAGCAAAGAGAACAATAGATATCAACTGAACTCAAAAAAATGATTATGAAACCTACGATCATATGTTTATTACTAGTCATGATACTTGGCACATCATGTAAAAAATTCCTGGATGAAGTTCCGAAGGACGAGATTTCCAACGGTCAGTATTTTACAAAGCCTCAGCATGCGGAAAATGCTGTAAACGCCTTATACAGGACTGGTGCGCCGCAATTGTATGAATCAAATTTAGGATCATACTCCGGCTCAAGAATGATGTTTGGCCCTTATATGTCGGGATATATTGACAACGAATTTAAAGGGCAGGAGATTCACGTTCAATATGCTCAGAATATGACGTTGAACGGAACCAACCTTTCTTCCTATTTGCAGGCCATGTGGAGTAGCATGTATAATGGAATAGCCAGGGCCAATAATGCAATCAAGTATATTCCTAAAACCCCGGGACTTTCAGATCAGCGATCAAAACAGCTGTTAGCGGAAGCAAAGTTTTTCAGGGCATACGCTTATTTTCAACTGGTACGTCTGTATGGGGGACTTCCGTTAATTACGGAACCTTATGAAGACATCAGCAATATGGAGGTCGAAAGAAGTCCGGTAGATAAGGTCTACGAGTTGATTACTACCGATCTTGAATATGCACTGAATGAAGGCGGGCTTGCCGACCTTGCGATGATCAATAACGGTGGCCGGATCACTAAAGGCGCTGTTGCTACCTTACTGGCTGATGTGTACCTTACCATGAGTGGCTTCCCTTTAAATATGGATAGGTCAGCTAAGGCTGCAAGTGCTGCGAGGGTGGTCATTAATTCAAATAAATATAACCTGACTGCACATGGTCTTGATGCGGATG
Organism: Pedobacter caeni; assembly: GCF_900129215.1. GTDB lineage: Bacteria > Bacteroidota > Bacteroidia > Sphingobacteriales > Sphingobacteriaceae > Pedobacter > Pedobacter caeni. The sequence goes on from NZ_FQUQ01000002.1 coordinate 649,282, forward strand.
GCAATGTGGTTCCTGCAAATTCAGCATACAATAAGCTGCGCTTATCTGATAATTCTGCAAGCGAGTATATTTATTACTTTGAATATGCTGTAGGGATTGCTACTTCTACCTATGCTTCATGGTCACTGCCTGCAACCGTTACCTCAGAAACTAAATATGCGATTACGGCCAATACTTTCGCTCCTTCGGATAAGTTTTTAGCAGGTTATCAAAAAACGGAGGATTTAAGGATACAGGAAAAGCAATTCTTCCACTCTTCCCTTACCAGAAGTAATGGTACAACTATAAATTTCGCAACTGCACCTTACCTGTGGCTGGATCAGGAAGCGGTGTTTGGCACGGCAACTTCAGGCAAAGATCAGCCTATTTACACTTATTCAGATCCCCTGTTAATTGCTGCGGAATCTATTGCACTTTCTGAAGGAGTAACGACAGAGGCGGTTGATTACTTATCAAGAGTGAGGGGCCGGGCTTATTGGAAAACAGACATTTCAACAATTAAGTTGCAACTTTCCCAATTATCCAAAGAGGATTTTATTAAAGAAGTATGGAAAGAACGGTTCAGAGAGCTGGTGTTTGAAGGACGGATATGGTTCGACATTCAGCGGACGAGGTTATTCCCGGTTCCGGCAAATAATGGAACAGGAAATATTTTGTTTGAACCGGTAATTGGTCACGCAAATAATCATGGAGCCATTATCCAGCAAAAGAACCTGCTGCTTCCAATAGCTACAGATGAATTGCAAAGGAATCCAAAGCTGGTTCAGAATCCGGGATACTGATACTAAACAGGGCCTCTTTGAGGGAGGCCCATTTAAATTTTTTTATTTTTAACAAACAAATTGATACATGAAATCAACTACTATTTATGCCTTTATGGCGGTGTGTTGTCTTTCTTTTTCTGCCCAGGCACAAAAACAAGATCGGAAAGCACTGGCTAAGACTATCCTTGCAGATGCCCGTTTGGACACCATTCAGAAGAAAGCGTTAAAATTATTAGACGGTTTTTCGGCCGGAACATCTTATAGTGAAATATGGATCAGAGACTTTAATACTTTTATTAAGGGCTCTTTGAAAGTTCAGACTAAAGAAGAGGTCAAAAGCAAATTACTGATGTTTTTTAAAATACAGGGCAATGACGGCAATATTGTAGATGGTGTGGTAGAGGCAGCGAAAGCACAAGGGGGATATGATTATCGTCGTTCGGATTTGCTACCTGGTTGGGCTGCTCATAAAAACACTGTGGAAACCGATCAGGAATCGTCGTTGGTGCAGGCAGTAAAACAATATGTTGAGGTGACGGGAGATCAGAGCATACTGACAGAAGTGATCGGTGGAAGAACCGTTTTGCAAAGGATAGAAGATGCTTTCAGCTATATCAGGAAAGAGCGTTGGTCGGAAAAATATGGATTGGTTACCGGTGCAACTACTGTAGACTGGGGTGATGTACAACCGGAAACAGGTTGGGGTGTTTCGATCAATGACAAGACCAAAATGGCGATTGATATTTATGATAATGCCATGTTTGTAATGGCTATCCATGATTTTTTAGCGATAGCGCCTAAAGGTTATAAGACCGTTGAGAATTGGAAAAACATAGCTGATCAGGTGAAAAAGAATGTCCGTAAACATTTATGGATGAAGGATGCTCAAAAATACAGACCCCACATCTATTTAAACGGAAGTCCATTCTCAAAAAACTTTGATGAAGATAAAATTTTATATAGTGGCGGTTCGATCTGCGCCATCCTGGCTGATTTTAATACCAGCGCTGAGGTTGCCGAGATCAATAAACAAATCGTAGCTGCAGCCGGAAAGGAAAAATATGCCACAATTGGAATGACGGTTTATCCGCCTTATCCTGTGGAGGAGTTTCCTAATATGAAGGCCTATCTATATCAAAACGCCGGAGACTGGACCTGGTTTGGCGGACGAATGATGGGTGCTTTATTAAATTTCGGGATGGCCAAAGAAGCTTATGAAGAATTGCTGCCAATGGTAGACCGTACACTTGCCAAAAAGGGCTTTTTTGAATGGTATGATGTACAAAACGGTGAACCTAAGGGATCTGGTAATTTCAGAGGTGAAGCAGGAGTATTATACGATGCAATTACCTTGTTGAAAAACTGGGCTGAAGCCGAAAGTAAAAAGAATTAATACAATATAGAGCGCTGTAAATCATGGTAAAGAAAAGAGCGATACTGGCATTTGTCTGTTGTTGGATCACAAGCTTGGTTTGTGCGCAGCAAAAAATTGTGTGGGAAATAGGAAAGGCCGATCATACCAGTGCCGGTATGGCGTTGGCACCCTCAGATTACGCCCATTTTTTAGCAGCGGATTTTGGATGGGAAGACCGCTTTTTCCTGATCGGCTATTCGGATGCCGGGAAGGATTGGCCTTACGCCATGCCAGGACCTGTGGATGAATGGGGTGGCACGGGCAATACCTCAGGTATCCGGTCGCAGGTTTTAAATATTCTGTTTGATCTGGACAAAGTGTCCGGAAAGAACAAAGGTGCCCTGGTGATAGATCTGTTGGATTATAATGGCAGTTTACCTCCGCTGGTTAAGGTAGTGCTGAATGGAATACCCAAAACCATCCAGTTGCCGGCAAGGCCTCATAAAGATGGGGCATTGAAAGGAAACTTCGCAGCTGCCAAACCATATAAATTAACCATTCCTGTAGAGAACCTGAGGACCGGAGGAAACGAATTCCAGCTGGCTTCATTGTCCGGTTCCTGGCTCATCTTTGATCAGGTAAGATTGGAAGGGGATAAAAGCCTTAAAGTTCTGAAACCAGGCGAAATTTATATTCGTCAGGTAAAGGCTGCAAACTATACGATAAAGAAAGATGGAAAGGATTTTCAACCCTTGCTGCTTGATGTCTCACATTTAAAGGGAAAACCTGAGGTTAGGGTAAAACTTGACCAGAAACTGATTTTTTCTGAGCAACTGGATACCTCAAGGTACGAGTTTGAAGTTCCTATGCCAGCAGTTACCAAAGCCATAACGAGCAGCTATGAAATCTTTGTAAACGGACATGCTGTGAGGAAAGGAACGGTAAAACGTGCGCCATGGAAAGCCTCAGGGCCTGCAGATTATGTGGATACGAACCTGGGATCGGCACATTCCAGATGGATGATTGCACCGGGACCATGGATGCCTTTTGGAATGGTGAAATTAAGTCCGGATAACCAGAATTCGGGTTGGTCGGCTGGTTATGATCCTATTTTCGAAAGCATTGGCACATTCAGCCATATTCATGAATGGACGATGGCAGGTTTGGGCATGATGCCTACCAGCGGACCCTTGCAGATCAAAATGGGTGATCAGAACAATACCAGTGGCGGATATCGTTCCAGGATTGATAAGCGTACAGAAGAAACCTCTCTGGGGGCTTATAAAGTAATGCTGGAAGATTACCATATTAAAGCTGAGCTTACTGCCACCACAAGGGCCAGTTTCCAGCGTTATACTTACCCTAAAACCGCAAATTCAAGGGTGATGATCGATTTAATGATCCCTGCTGAATATAACTATAACCTGAAAGAGGTTACGCTTAAAAAAGTGAGCGACTACCGTATAGAAGGATCGAGTAAGCAATTTACAAAAGATGCCTGGTCTGGAGGAGTAGATCAGGATTATACCATTCATTTTGTGATGGAATTTGACCGTCCGGTTAAAAAGTTTGGGACCTGGACAAATGGACGTGTTGTAGAAAAGGACATCATCGGGGAGAAGGATTTAAAAGATGCGGGTGCTTTCGTTGAATTTGATACGAGGGAAAACCAGGTTGTACAGGCAAGAACGGGCATCTCTTTGGTTAGTGTAGAAAATGCGGCGATGAATTTAAAGGAAGAAATCAGCAATCCTTTTGGATGGAGTTTTACAAAAGTTGTAGCCGCCCAGAAAGGAACCTGGAACAACTGGTTTGGCCGCCTGGAAATCAGCAGCAATGACCGGAGGGAAAAAATGCGTTTCTATAGCAATATGTTCAGGGCTTTGGCAAGCCGAAATACCTGGAGTGACGTGGATGGAAGCTGGGTGGATGCTTCAAAGAAAATCCGGAAATTTAAAGATCCGGAAGCAGTGGCCCTGGGTTGTGATGCCTTCTGGAATACGTTCTGGAACTTAAATCAGTTCTGGAATCTGGCAACACCGGAATGGTCTTCCAAATGGGTAAAGTCGCAATTGGCGATGTATGATGCTGATGGCTGGCTTTCTAAAGGACCTGCCGGAATGAACTATGTTCCGGTGATGGTAGCCGAACATGAAATTCCTTTAATTGTAGGTGCTTATCAAATGGGAATCCGTGATTATGATGTGCAAAAGGCTTTTGAGGCAGTGCATAAGATGCAGACTACTCCTGCTCAGAAGGTAGGGGCTGCCGGCTTTGCAGGCAACGAAGATCTGGAGCATTACCTGAAGTATAAATATGTGCCTTACGACAAGGGCCGTTTTTCCAATACACTTGAATATGCCTATGACGACTGGACGGTTGGACAGTTCGCAAAATCATTGGGTAAAGCAAAAGAATACAAGGAATTTCAGGACCGCTCCGGCTATTGGAAAAATGTGATCGATGAAACCACAGGATTTGCACGTCTGAAGAAATCTGACGGTAGCTGGTTCCCCGATTTTGACCCCTTTAAATCGGGAGCAAATGAACATTATGTGGAAGGGAATGCATGGCAGTTAACCTATTTTGTTCCTCAGGATATTCCCGGACTGATCAATAAAATCGGGAAAACGCGGTTTACAGACCGCTTGTCATGGGGATTCGGGGAAAGCAATAAACTGAGGTTTAATGCACCAGGAGATCAATACTGGGATTATCCCGTGATTCAGGGTAACCAGCAATCTATGCACTTTGCGTTCTTATTCAACTGGGCTCAAAAGCCATGGTTAACCCAAAAGTGGAGTCGTTCTATTCTGGATCGTTTTTATGGTTACGGATCTGCTAATGCCTATCTGGGGGATGAAGATCAGGGACAGATGAGTGCCTGGTTTATCATGAACGCCATTGGTCTTTTTCAAACAGACGGTGGTGCAAGTGTAAATCCTATCTATGAGATTGGAAGTCCGATTTTCCCGAAGGTGACCATCCATTTAAATGAGTTGTACGGTAGAGGGAAAAGCTTTACCATTGAAGCGGTTAATGCATCCCGGTCCAACAAATATGTACAGTCTGCCACACTGAATGGCAAACCGCTGAATTCTTTCTGGTTCCCTGCTGCTGAATTGCTAAAAGGAGGGGAGCTTAAATTGGAAATGGGAGAACGGCCTAATGAAAACTGGGGGATTGCGGAGCCAGCAGTTGCTCAATAAATGAAATCTGTTCCGTCGTTACCTTACGCTGATCATATGCCAGATAAAGGGTATTTAGTGTAGGGTTGATGCCGGTCCAGATTTCTTTTAATTCCCCTTTCTGAAGCAGCTCTTCGGCCAGGTAAGCTGCGGAGATGGTGAGCCCGGAACTTTTACTGATGCTGTGCAGGATGGTATTCATATCGGGGATAATGAACCTCGGTTTTATAGCCGGTCTTTTTTTGAAATTGTTTAACCAGAACCTCCGGATGATGGCAAGATTGGCGCTGTAGGCGAACCAGGTTTGCTGAAGCAGCCAGTCCTCAACTTTTGGCCAGTCCTCCTGATGAAGTAGTTCATCCAATTCCGAAGTATCCATCCCGGTGTTTGCCAGAACCGTAAATGATTCATTTAGGATAGGTTGATAGCTGATGTTGTTTTCTACAATCTTTTGAGTCGCAATTACAAATTCCAGATCTCCTTTTGAAAGCTTCTGGATGAGCTCTTTTGTAGAACCAAAAGATAAGATAAAATTTGCGGGAACACTTTGGATATGAGGAGCACAAAGGGTGTGGAAGAACTCCTTCACCGCTCCCAATCTTATGGTTGGGAGGATTTTATTTCTGCACATCGCCCTGAACTCGGTCTCTATGTCTTCAAGCCGTTCTATGGGTTCCACAATCTGCGTGTAAAACAATTTGCCATAATCTGTAGGGACCAATCTCGGCTTTCTTTCGAAAAGTTGTTTCCCGACATGGGCTTCCAGGGCAGAGAGGTGCTGACTCACATTGGGCTGTGAAATAAACAATATTTTGGAGGCTGCAGTAAAAGAATTTGTCTGATATACCGCCTTAAAAGTTCTGTACCATTCCAGATTTAACATGAAGCTAAGTTATAAATATATTTATGAGCAATGATAAATCATATTATTTTCTTTATAAGCTTAAAGCGGGCAGATTTGCATGTAAAATAAAGAATATGAAAAATGAATTATTGCTTTTGCCACAAGTAGAAAATGCACTGGAATTTATCCGTAATATCGATGTGAGCGGACATCAGGATGAAATGCTTGCGGGAAGAGAATTTTACAAAGCATTTATTCCGATGGCAGGTCCGGCAGAAGATATCCATCAGATTGAAGAACGACTGATCTCTTCTGCCGGACACGAGATAAAGATCCGCATTTACAGGCCATCCGATAGCCCATCACTTCCGGTAATCGTTTATTTCCATGGTGGATGGTTCATGTGGGGGGACCTGGATATTCATGACCGGCCTTTACGTTCATTGGCTAACCTGTCTGGTGCCATAGTCATATCCGTAGCCTACAGGCTGGCTCCTGAATATGCTTTTCCAAATGGATTTAACGACTGCTATTTTGCATTGAACTGGATCGCAGCGAATGCCGGTGATCTTGGAATCGATGCCCATCATATTGTCCTTGCAGGAGATAGTGCCGGAGGGGCATTGGCAGCCGCAGTTGCGCAACATTCGTTAACCGAAAAAGGACCATCCATTTTTTGCCAGGTACTGATTTACCCGGTCACTGATTCTTCTCTTGAAACGGCTTCCTGGCTGGAATTTTCGGAAGGGCCTGTCCTTACACTTGAAGGAGGGAAAATTGCCTGGGACCTGTATGCTCCTCATGCTGAAGACCGGAAAAACCCAAAAGCAGCACCGCTGTTAAGTAAGGATTTTTCTTCCTTACCGCCTACACTAATGATACTTGCTGAATATGATCCACTTCGTGATGAGGCTATGCAATATGTTCAAAAGTTACGGTTGGCAGGAGTACCTGTTAAAGAATCCCTGTATAAGGGGATGATTCATGGATTTTTCCAGATGGGGGGTATCATAGATGAGGGAAAAGCAGCGATACTCGAGGTTGCAGAATTTGTGAAACAGCAGCTGAGTGCTGAAATCGGAAAACAATGAAGAAAATAGCCATCATTGGTTGTCTGGGGATGATTGGAGTCATTACTACAGAATTTGGAATCATCGGCATCCTGCCGGAAATCGCCAGGCATTACCAGATCAGGATTGATCAGGCGGGAATTCTTTTGAGTGCTTTTGCATTGATCATCGCATTAACCGGACCGTTTATGACCTTGCTGGCTTCGGGAATAAACCGTAGAAAGATTATGCTCGTTGCGATTGCGCTCTTTGCGGTTACAGGAATCGTATCCAGTTTATCGCCTCCCTTCTGGTTACTTGTTCTGGTCAGACTGATACCTGCATTTCTGCAGCCTGTTTATATTTCCACTGCGATTGCCGCTGCAGTAGCTGGTGCTGACGAAAGCAAAGCGAACCAGTTAATGGGTATTGTGCTTGGGGGAATTGCAATAGCCATGGTAACTACCGTGCCGTTGGCAACTTATATGGCAGGTTTGTTTAGCTGGAAGACCTCATTTGTTGTTCAGGCATTGGTGAGTCTTGTTGCTTTGCTGGCTATATTCAAAGTGATGCCATCGATGCCTGTAAAAGAGAAAAAATCATTTGGAAGCCAGTTGAAAATTCTGAAATCATCAAAATTTATGGTCAGTACTGCTATGAATTTTTTTATGATTGCGGCATGGTTCTCCACTTACAGTTACTTTGCTGATTACCTTGGCAAGGTGAAACAGATGAATCCTTTGATGATCAGCTATATGATGCTTTTATTTGGTTTAACAGGGGTGATTTCCAACTGGATAGCCGGCAGGATGTTGGGTAAAAATCTGGTTCTGACTACTACTGTATTCTTGTCAGGGACATTACTGATTCCCTTTGCACTGCAATTTTCGGGTGGGAATACCATCACTACAATGATGGTGATCGGCGTTTGGGGCTTCCTGTATGCGCCTTGTTTTTTAAATGCATCCGCCTATATGATTTCGGCTGCCCCGAATGCACTGGAATTTGCGAACAGTCTGGCTACCTCTTTTGGTAATCTGGGCGTAACCATCGGCACACTTGTGAGTGGTTTTGTACTCTCCTCCTATAGCTTAACCTATATCCCCTGGGTAGGGGCTGCTTTTGGCCTGGCATCATTACTCATGATTGCCATCAGAAGCAGAATGTGGCCCTAAGTGGTCAGAAAATACAGACCGGGATTGAAATCTTCAATCCCGGTCTTTTAGGGGATTTATTTTCACAAGGGAAATTTCCCTTTATATAAAATGATACAGGAATACTACGTTACCGATGTAAGCTGGTTTTGGCTGATCTTTAATGTTCAGTGTGGCTTCAATAGTGACTTTAGTAACTCCTCTTAAATCTGCGATTGAAATCAGTTTGGCCTTTAGCTGAACCTCACTGTTGACCACCACAGCCTGTCCAAATCTAAAGCTCTCTATGCCGTAGTTGATTTCCATTTTAATGTTGCGGACATCTGCAATCTGCTTCCAGAGGTAGGGAATTAATGATATCGTGAGATAACCATGCGCTATGGTTGCTTTGAAAGGGCCTTCGTTTTTAGCCTTCTCCTCGTCTAAATGTATCCATTGGTGATCCAAAGTGGCATCAGCAAATTTATTAATCTGTTCCTGATCAATTTTATGCCAGTTGGAAACACCTAATTCTTTACCTAAATGGGATTTATACTCTTCGAAATTATTGATTATTAACATATACGTATGTTTATGGGTTGGGCGCTGTTTTTTACTGTTCCGGCTGATATCAAACTTTTATTGAGCAGATGATCAGGATTACTCTCCTGCGCTTAATGCATCAATTGTGCCAATTTAACAATATAATGGTTCTAATAATAATTTTCTGTACAACAATGGTTTTTTCCTGCTTGTATTTTCAATTTCAGGAAAAACACCGGATAAGTTGCCAGGAACGGCAGCTTATTTCGCTCATCTCTATTTTACAATAAACAACAACTTGTGGTCAGGATCTGCAATGTAACTGTCAATTTCGCCTTCAGTTACCTTTAACGTTTGTTCTTTGCTATCCATATTCAGGACCTTGTTCAAAGATGTTCCATCTTTGAGTTTGAGCCTGATCTCTATTGGAAAGATAAAAAGAGCTCCTTCCTGACGGATGTTAAGCTGATTTGGGGATTGCTGAATGTTTAATGATGGAATCTCCCTGCTCTTCAACCAGGAAAGCAGAAAAGGCTCCATATTCTTGTCCGCAACACGGCTGATTTCATGTATAAACGACCGGATAGACTGATCTCCGGATTTGATAAAGTTTTTCATCACTGTGGAGAGTTTCTTTTTCCCCAATTGATGCTCCAGCATATAGAACAACCAGGAGCCCTTACTGTAAGAAACACCACTATTGCTATAATCGTCCCATAACGAGCTGTTGCCATCAAATTCGCCCTTGATGTAATTCCTCTTTTGAGAAGCAAAGAACCTGCTGATGATCGTATCGCCATAGACGGAAGCCAATAATAAGGATTCGGCATAAGTTGCCCAGCCTTCCATTAAAAAATTGGTAGCCGCACCTGTGGGACTTGTCCAGCCATGAGCAATTTCATGTCCAAATGTGGCCCTGGGATTGGGCTTGTCAAAAATTAAAGTACTGCCTTTTTCCCCTGCAACCACAATGTTGTTGCTTCTGTTCAGCCATCCATTTCCATTTGATCTATCCTGCACGATGCCAAAATAATTGCTCAATGGTTTTCCAAAATGCTTTTGCAGGGTATCGTAATTTTTAGCGAATTCTGAATACAATACCTCTTTTGCAGGGAGAAAATCTTTTGTAGCATACAGCACAAAATCAATTTGGTCTTTCTTAAATGTATTGACCTCCCATTCTTTATCGTAGTAAAATGATAAACCGAAAGTTGGAAGCTCAGATTTGGCTACAATTATTCTTGAATCACCAGCAACAGATTCTTTTTGCGGTAAACCTGTGGAGAGGTAATATGCTTTTGGAATACTGCAATGCAGGCTGAAATCGGCCCTGTCGTTCGGACTGGAAAAACTGAAAAACGGATGCCAGAAATATTGATTCCGCAGGTGGCCAAATGTATCTCCAAAATAACCCGAATTTGCGTCCTTTTCATCTTTCTCCACCTCAATTGTATAGTCGATGATGAGTTTTTGATTGTTTTTGCGCTTTGCATTAACCCATAGTAAGCCTCCGCCAAATGTGAAATCTATTTTAGAACCGTTGAGGGACAAAGCCGTTAACCGGGCGCGGTGGTTTAGTTTTGTCGCAAAACCAAGGAAATCATGAACATCGAGGGTAAGGGTGTCGCTGACCTTTATCCCCTTTCCAGGAAGAATATCGACTTTAAGACCATGCTTTTTTATTTGATTGCTACGGTCAACATTGATTGGGGTTTTTAATTTCCAGTCGCTGGCTACCAGCTCAAATTTGTAGATGCCTGTATAGTTGCCTGAATAATTGGTTTCGTCACCGGAGTTGCCATACAATACAAGGCCGCTTAGCAAAACAAAGGCGCTATCTTTATTGATGCGAATGATTTTAGATTTCCCCGCTACCCTTCGAAACTCTTTAGTCGCCACTGAGGCATAAAATTCCTGAAGACTTTGGAGGGGGACAATGTGATTGAAATTTTCAATATTGTCTTTTTGAAAAGCACTGTCTATTTGAGCAATTCTTTGCTCAAGACTTTTGTTTTCTGTTTTGTGCTGAGCGAAACAATGACTTGTCAGGGTCAGAAAGATAGGAAGTAATAGTAGCGCGTTTAGGTTCATGAATAAAAGACACAAGAGCTTTAGAAAAGTTGCATCATTGGTTTTCAAAGCTCAGTGATTCATATTTTATTGCCAACTTTGTGATCGTAAAATGTAAATCTGCATAATGAAATCATCAGCAAAGAAAATAGCCAGCCTCGTTTTTATCGTTTTAGGGATATTACTCCTTGCAGGCAATCTGATTTTAAGCTTGAATACTCAAAAATTTATCAGAGCAGCTGAAGTTGCCAAAGGAATAGTCATTGATACTAAATATGGAAAGTTTCATCCGGAAATTAAATTTACTGCAGCAAATCATGAGGTGGTAAGCTTTAGACAAGGCGGGTTAAATAAAGGCTATAATTTAGATGAGGAGGTAGAAGTGCTGTATGGTTCCGGGCAGATCAAAGATTCCAGAGTCAACGATTTTTGGGCTTTGTGGGGAATGCATATCATATTCCTGGTAATAGGTCTGGTATTTCTGGTGTCGGGAGGGATTAAGTTTCGGTATCCGGATTCGAAATGGCTGTATTTTAATTTCGAAAATCAGAAAGACAGATAGAACAAAAAGCATTGTACCGGATGAATTCCCTTGTTGAAGGTAAAGCAACAAGGGAATCAGGAATACACCACTATTTTGCTGCCCAGATTTCAATCTCTATCTGGATTTCCGGCAGGCCCAGAGCAGAAAGATAACCAACGGTCATAGCAGGATAGGCTGTCCCAAAGAACTCGTTCCAAAGTACATAAAAGTGATCCCAATCGATTTTTGGTATGGACCAGATATTCACCTTGATGACATCGTCTGATTGTAAGCCCTGACTCTCTAAAACATGTTTAATATTCTGAAAGGTATTGGATACCTGTTGATTAAAATCTTCAGGAATATTTCCGTTTGAATCTGTTCCTATTTGACCGGAGAAAGTATATATGTCTGCATTTCCTGATATTTTGGTTACATGTGAATAATTACCTACCGGGGCAGCTAATGTCTTTGGATTAATCCTTGTTACTGTTTTTTGTTTTATTTCCATAACTATATTCAATTAAGAATCTAAATTTAGAGTTTTTGTGTTATTCATGTAGCTTTAGTAATTAATTTTGACATTTAATTAACTTAATTGTTTGGTTTATTGTTGGATATTTGGGGCTATTTCCTGAAAATTGAAATGTGTTTAAGGTTAATGCTGTTTTTTAAAATCCTAACGCACAATTATTAAGGAGTAATTATATTGCTGAAATTATGAACATTGTAACACACGAACAAGGAGGAATTAAGATTGCTGAAGTCATTTCTGATCAGGTCTTAATAGGTAATGTAGAAGACGGACAGCAATTAATGGGTGATCTGTACTACCAAGGTTATGATAAAATCATCATTCATGAAACAAACCTCACGCCTGATTTTTTTGATTTGAAGACCCGTATTGCAGGAGAAATTCTTCAGAAATTCTCTAACTACAGGATACAACTGGTCATCATTGGGGAATTCAGTAAATATCCTGGAAAAAGTATCAGGGACTTTATTTATGAAAGCAATAATGGCAAAACCGTTAATTTCCTGTCAACAGTTGCGGAAGCAACAGACCGCCTTTTCCGTTAATGATCACGGAAAAGCGGCTTTTTTAAATTCAGAGAAGAATTTATCTTTGAGTTTTCCATAAAAAACGCGTTAAGTTAATTGCAGATGTTCGAAGTTCTTGTTGCTCATATTCTCGAAAAGGTTGCTCTGACAGAGGAAGAACAGACCGTACTCAAATCCTTTTTCACCCCAAAAAAACTTCGGAAAAGACAGTACCTGGTTCAGGAAGCTGACATTTGCAAACACCTGTCATTTGTCACAAAAGGTTTGCTCCGATCTTATCATGTTGATGAAAAGGGGGAGGAACACATCAGTATGTTTTCATTGGAAGGCTGGTGGGCTTCAGATATGTATAGTTTCTTTTCAGGCGAAAAGGCTTCATTTAATATTGATGCTATTGAAGAGACTGAAATTCTGATGATCAGCCTGGAAGGTTTTGAAGAAATGACATTGCGCATTCCTGTAATGGACCGTTATTTCCGCATCCTTTTTCAGAATAGCCTGGTGACTAAGGAGAGAAGGTTAGTAAGTGCCATCACCCACACTGCGGAGGAAAAATATATCCGGCTCGCTGAATGTAATCCGACTTTGATCCAAAGAGTCCCTCAAAATTTAATCGCCTCTTACATTGGTCTTGCTCCGGAAACTTTAAGCCGGATTAAGAAGAATATTTCTTCCCGTAAATCATCCTGATTGACGTAGATCAAGTTTATTTCTTGTCCGGGGTCAACGCTAAGTTTTGACAAAGGAGATAGCTTTGTATCCTGATTATTTTATACAAAATTCTATGTCCAATACCACACACCCAAAAATACTTGTTACCGGAGCAACGGGACAGGTTGGCAGTAAAACGATCGATTTTCTTTTGTTAAATAAAGAAGTTGAAATTGTAGCCGCAGTACGTAGTCCTGAAAAAGCAGCCCCATTTACCGCCAGGGGAATCGCAACCGTTATCCTTGATTTTGATGATGAACAAACACATTTGTCCGCTTTGAAAGGTATTGACCGTATTTTAATGGTGACCGGTTATACTGTTGATATGTTACGTCAGAGTAAGGCCTTACTGGATAATGCCAGGAAAGCCGGGCTGAAACATGTGGTTCATCTTGGGGCCTGCGGTCGCGATGATACTACGGTTGCCCATTGGGCCTGGCATCAATTGATCGAACGTTACATTGAGTGGTCGGGATTCTCTTATACTCATTTGCGTCCTGAAGCTTTTATGCAAAACGTATTGAGTTATGGCGGTAAAAAAGCGATAGAAAATGGGGTAATTCAGGCGTATGTTAAGGATGCCCGTCTGAGCTGGGTGGATGTGGATGATGTTGCTCAGGTTGCTGCCATTGCATTGGCTAATCCTGAATTGCATGGCGGTAAGACCTACAGGCTGGGTTATGATGCCGTCACGTTTGAGGAACTTGCGGCATTGATGACTGCTGTAATTGGGAAACCTTTCTATTATGAAGCTCTTGCTCCTGAGGTCTTTCTGCAATCTATGGTAGATGCGGGCGCGGAAATGACCTATATGAATTGTGTATATGACCATTGGAAACGTTATGCAGCTGGTACGATTCCCGGTGCGGATGATACCTTTGATAACTTTCCGGAGATCACCGGGAAACAGCCGGTAAAATGGGCGGATTTTATAGAGAAACATAAGGACGTATTAGACTATTAACTGATAAAACTGTTTCTATTTGAATCTGTTATGATATTTTTTTGCCATGAAAATCCGTAATTTACCTCCATAGCCGGGTTCAATAAGTATCCTTGAACAGTATTAAAAACATGGAGACCGAGGGGATTCTGCAACAATCAAAAAATAATGCTGTCTAGTGATTAGTATATTACACTATTTACTGATTGCCATGAGAATTATTATTACAATCATTTGCTTTTTCGTTTATGGCTTTTTCAGCTTAATCTCTCTAAACTTAAAGGCACAACATAAAAATCAAACTGCAGCACTAAACGTTCTTTGTAAAAGCTGGGGCTTGTTGAAATACTACCATCCGGGGATTGCGACGGGAAAACAGAATTGGGATTCGGTCCTCGTTTCTTCCATTGATCAGGTCTTAAGATCCAGGACAAATGATCCGTTGAATATGGAAGTGCAAAAAATGTTAAGTATTGCAGGAAAAAACAATGAACCGGAATATTTCCCGAAAGCTCAGGAGGCCATGAACCTACGCAATCTGGACCATAACTGGATCTGGCAGAATAAAGGTTTGAACAGACTACACAAAGAGGCGTTAACCTTCATTTCAAAACATCCCTATCAGGGATTAAATCATTATGCACAACCAAACCCTGATAATGACAGTACGGTATATACACCAAATGAAAAACCTTATGCCGAAATGAAGTTTCCGGATGTCAGTTACAGACTGTTGGGACTGTTCAGGTTCTGGAATGTTATCCAATACTTTTATCCCTATAAGTACGCAGTAGGGAAGCCCTGGAATGAGGTTTTAAACGAGCTGATTCCAGAAATGATCAGTGCAAAGGATACTCTTTCTTATCATAAGACACTTGCGAAAATGGCTGCTTCGATCAATGATTCGCATGGTGGTTTATGGCCACAGGTATTTGATACTTTCACTGGAAAATATAGTCCTGCATTTGATTTTCGCATCATTGATCATGTAGCCGTTGTGACAAGAACTGATGCTGCCGGTCAGCCATCACAGATCAGACCGGGCAGTGTTATTGAAGCTATAGATGGCAGCTCATTAAAGAAGAGAATTGAAGACTATTGGGCTTATGTTCCGGCATCAAATAGCGGAGGAAAGCTTAAAAGTATGCACTACTTTGTGTTAAACAGTAAAAAGAAGACGGCCTTACTTTCCGGATATCAACCCGATGGGAGTAGATTCAATGTGGAGGTCAATCTGAAAAAACGGGAAATCTTAAAAGATTACAAAGATTTTTTTGAAATGGAGAGCCCCGTAAAATACAAAATGTTATCCGACAACATTGGATATGTGTTTTTTAGCAATATCAATAGAAACAATCTGGACAGCATTATGTCACCTTTAAAACATACTAAAGCGATTATTTTTGACATGAGAAATTACCCTGTAAATGGTGCAGGGACTTACCTCGTGCCGCAATATCTGCTGAAAGAACCAAAAATATACAGCATGCTTACCCGTCCTGATTTCAGTTTACCCGGGACGTTTAAATATGAGGTCGCCAATAAAGGAACAACTTATTCACAAGTGGGTAAATTGAATCCTGAACCTTATAAAGGAAAGATCGTCCTATTGGTAGACAGCAGAACGCAAAGCGCAGCTGAATGGGCCTGTATGACCTTAAAAACTGCGGCTAATGTAACCGTAATCGGAAACCAGACTGCCGGAGCAGATGGCAATGTAACGCGGACCATTCTTCCTGGTGGTTATCGGGTTAACTTTTCCGGTTTGGGGATCTATTATCCGGATGGATCAGAAACACAAAGGCTAGGCATCCATGTGGACATTCCTGTTTCCTATTCGATTTCAGATATCATTCATAACCGTGATCCTTTATTGAAAAAAGCACTGGAATTTATTGGGGGGCTTTAGCCATTGCCAATCCTATAGTTTGCAATCATACGCTGTGCCATTTAAACACGTGCTGTACTATTTAAATAAATTGTGTAAACGCGAATAACCTGATGGAGAATTTTTTGTTTTATAGCTGTACATTTAGCAAAAACTAAATGCGATTATGGTAACCTGTCATTTAAAATATATTATTGATCCTTATCAATTGGCTGCTTTTGAAGCCTATGGTAAGAAATGGATAGAATTGGTAAACCGTCTTGGTGGGATCCATCACGGTTACTTTATGCCCGGCGAAGGGGCAAATAATATTGCATTTGCCTTGTTCTCATTTCCAAGTTTAGCGGATTATGAAATCTATAGAAATCGGATGCAGACAGATCCTGAATGTCTGGAAACCTTTAGAATTGCAACAGAGAACAAATGCATCATCAGTTATGAACGTACTTTTCTACGTCCTGTATTTGAGTAAAAGCTGAGGGCAGCATCAAGATTAGCAATGACAACTGAACAAGACTTCATTTCACGATTGATCAATTCCCTGAAAACCGGTGGAGAAAAGAGGATCTGTTCAAGAGGAGAGTTATTACTTAATGAAGGAGAGGTAGAGAAGAACTTATATTATATTGAATCCGGTGCGGTAAGGATTTTTTTACTGTCGGCACATGAAGATCAGACCATTCGTTTGGGTTATGAAGGTTCAATGATCAACTCTTTATCTTCTTTTCTTAAGGGCAGTCCATCTGAGTTTTACATTGAGGCCATCAGGAAAACCACCTTAAAAGTAATTTCTAAAGAAGCGCTGTCTGCAATTGTGAATAAAGATCAGGACAGTCTGAAAGGATATCAGCTGCTGTTGGAAAATGTAATTGCACAACAAATGGAACGGGAGATCGATTTGCTGACTACTTCTCCCAAAGAACGGTTACAACGGGTACTTCAACGCAGTCCCAATCTTTTCCAGCATGTTCCCTTAAAATATATTGCTGCGTATTTAAGGATGAGTCCGGAAACGCTGAGCCGCATCCGGAATTCTTGATTTCAATCAAGGGCCAATAAATACATTCTATTCATTTTTGTATTCATAAGCAATAGGAAATGAAAGCACCATCACCTTACAGATCACATGACAAAATGGATCTAAAGATCATGATCGCTTCATAACCCGAAAAAAAACATATATATGAAAATAAAGAATGAGGAATTGATTACCGAACTTTTAGAGATCACAGGCAAGTGCAGCATTGCAGTCAGAAAAATGCGGATGCTGGATCTGAGTCAGTTAAATTATAAGAGAACTGCAGAGACATGGAGCATTTTAGAATGCATTGAACACTTAAATTTGTATGGAGATTTTTACCTTCCACTTGTAGCGCAGGAGGTTTTGTCTCATCAACCTGGCAATGTTCCAGGGGTATTCAGGACGGGGATAATTGGGAACTATTTTGTTAACCTGATCCGGGTTAAATCCGGATCCGTTAAAAAAATGTCAGCTCAAAAAGAAATGAATCCGTTACATGGAGATTTGACCATTACCACTATAGATCGTTTTCTAAAACAACAGGAGCAATTGGAATCGCTGCTTATTCAATGTCAAGCCATTAACCTGACAAAGGCCAGAACCGCAATATCATTAACCAAATGGATAAAACTAAGATTGGGTGATACCTTAAGGTTTCTCGTGTATCACATTGAAAGACATACTTTACAGGCTGAGCGCATCCCTAAATCAAGGATTGAAGTTTAGTTGCTTCAATGTCTCTCTTTAACTAATTCAAAGAGAAACACTGAAGCAGTACCCTTTTTTACCGGTTACCCATTAACGGATCTGTAAAACTCTCCTTTGCATGTTCTGCATGTCCTGCAAACTGCTGACTAAACACATCATTCTTTTCAGTGGTTACGGTTAAATCATACCAGCTATGGCTTGCTTTGATGTCGATAGGAATAAACATCTCCTCCTGATTCTTATTTAAGACCACATTGATCACTGGCTTCTTATAGCTGTTGTCCTTGATGGTTAACTTAATCGGGTTGCCTTTGGCCAGACGGCGGATGTGGAGCAGTACATTGCCACTGATGCGTCTGCCATCTTTTTCACTTTGGTACCTTAAAGAGATTGCGATTTCAGGATCATTTATATTTCCGGTATACCTGCGGTAAAAACCATTTCCACTGTAAACCTTCAAATCATAAGTTTCTTCTTTAAAATCAGCTAATGGCCATTGGTAGTCAACGGTATCACCAGCATCAACAGTGAAATTCCAGTTTTTATCCGCCCCGTAAACGATAAAACCAGCACCCTTGGCTTTATCTCCAAAAAAGGTATTGCCGGCAGTAAAGCTGATTTTAAACTGTTTGTTTTTATGATCTGGTGTTGCATGTGCGTACAGTTCATAAGGAATGGCATTTGCCGGTTTAATCCCAGGTTCCTGTTTCGGTAAGTTGGGGTTGTGCAAAGGATTTTTAAGGATTCCTTCGATGGCTGCTTTATCCAGGTTTTTAAAATTATCAGGCAGTTTAGCGAATTTAGCTTTATGAATACTCTCCAGAAAAGGCATTCTTTCTACCGCTTTAGGCAGCGGAATCTGTTCGCCGTTATAGGGTCTGAAAACTGAAGTTAAATCACCGCAGAGACTTCTTCTCCAGGAACTAATATTATCTTCCTGGATCTTCTGACCCGTTTTGTGTGTTAAAAAGTGCTCCAGAAACTGAATGGAAGAAGTATGGTCAAAGGTCTGAGAGTTGACATAGCCACCTCTTGACCATGGTGAAACCACCACCATCGGTACCCTGAAACCTAAGCCTACAGAACTTTCCCTTTTGCTGTTTTCGCCTTTATAAATATATTCAGCACTGCTATCTAATGATTTTGATATTTTTCCACTTGCCTGATCTTTGGGATTGGGCGCAACAAAAGGAGGCAAATGATCAAAATATCCATCGTTTTCATCATAGGTAAGGATGAAAATGGTTTTTTTCCATACCTCCGGATTCTTTGTTAAAATATCTATGGACTCAGATAGATACCATGCGCCATACCAGGGTGCTCCCGGGTGATCTGAGAAGTTGGAAGGAGCAACAAGCCAGGAAACGGTAGGTAATTTCCCTGCATCAACATCTGCACGGAACTGATGTAATACATCTCCTTTGGGGATTTTAGCGGTTCTTTGAGTGCCTTTGTCGTCGTAAGTAATGCTTTCCAGACTATGGAAATCCGGATCGTTCCTATTGGTTACAAAAGCTCTTTTATGCAGGTCCTGTTGTTCCGGACTTAGCTTGTCCAGTGGGTTTTGTTCCAGGAAATCAATTTCTTTGTTCAGGGCCAGAAGCTTTTCCTGAAGTTTAGGATCTGCTTTTTCTTTTAATTTTGTTTCCAGTGCTGTTTTTGCTTTGCGCAGGTAAACCAGATGTTCGGGATGTCTTTTAACATGGTATTGTTTAAAAAACTCCATGTCGTTGTCCGTAAAATTAGCGAGCCAGTCGTCTTCTTCGCCTTCAAAACCTACGCCCACGCTCAGTTCATTCTGGTATATTTTCCAATCCACATTGTGTTTCGATAAGCGTTCCGGAAAAGTACTCCAGGATACCCTTTCCGAACCGTCGATATAGTCGTTAGAGTGATGCGCCAAAGAGCTTTCTTCTTGTTTTTCCCTGATCTTACCTGTCCAGAAAAAACAGCGGTTTGGGCTTGTTCCTGTTAACACAGAACAAAAGTTATGGTCGCAAACCGTAAATGCATCCGCTAAAGAATAATAGAACGGAATGTCTTCCCGGTTGTAATATCCCATGGTTAAAGGCATATCTGCATATTCCTTATGACCTGATCTTTTTGCTTCCAGCCAACCATCATAGCGGCCATTGTTCCGGGCATCTACCTGATTTTCCCAGGAGTGTGGAAGGGCACTCATCCAGGTGGCTTTGGTGTCTTTTATGTTTAACCTGAAAGGGGCATAAGTTTCTCCTTTTTTATTGCTTTGCAACCATACCGGATATTGGTTGGGCAGGGTAATTGCCCTGGGATTGTTAAATCCTCTTACTCCTTTAAGCGTTCCGAATGCATGGTCGAATGACCTGTTTTCCTGCATTAGAAATACGATATGTTCTGCATCTAAAAAGGTGCTTCCTACTTTAGGATCGATTGCCATTGCTCTTTGAATGGAGGCAGGTAATACACCTGCAATACCCATGGCACCGGTTAGTAATGTTGCTTTTTTAATGAAATCTCTTCTGCTTTCCATTGAATTGTAAATAATAGGATTGGTAAAGCGAAACTAATCAATCCTTTTAAAACTTGTAAAGTGTCGTTGCTTATTTTACTTGAATATCCGGAAGTATATTGGTACTGTCTCAACGATACCCGCCTAAACGGGTACCATTGTTGATGAAGTCTCCTGAGAGGGGGGAGAAAAAAATATGGTTTGAATCGTGTTGCGTCTGTTTGGTTGATCAAATCTATTGAGACTTTCCTGAAAAACATGAATTTATCGCTGAAATGAGGTTCGGGATTATAATTCCGAATCATTATTGTTACGTAGTTAATGTTTTGGGGGGATCGGACTGGGTTTATTCGAAATAAATTTATCTTTACGATTGGTAATCATCTTGTTATTAATAATTAACGCTCAACATGTCTCATCCCGTTCATCTGGTTCTTCAGCAGCTTTCTTCCTTTCATCCTTTGAGTGCCGAATTAAACCAGGAGTTCCTTGACAATTCTTTTGATATTTTTTTGAAAAAGAACGATTATCTAATGAGGAAGGGAGAGCTGAGCAGCCATGTGTACTTTGTGATTAAAGGGATCATTAGCGGACAAATCACAAATAAGGAAAAGACGATTACCAGTTTTATAACAGTTGATGGTGAATTTCTATCTGCAATTGAAGGGATGTATGGAGATAAACCTTGTGTGGAAGATGTGAGAGCGGAGGAAGATTCTTATCTGGTTGCCATGTCTTCAACGTATTTCCATAGTCTGTATGACCTTTATCCGGAGATGAATGTGATCTTCCGGAAAGTTTTGGAAATGTACTATGGTGATGCCCATTATCGTTCCATTTTTATAAGGATGGGGAGTGTGGAAGACAAATACATTTATTTCCTGAGGACATTTCCAGAGCATGCCGAACGGATCCCTATAGAAGTTGCAGCTTCTTTTATGAACATTAAGACGGCTACATTGCTGAAAATGATCGGTAAGATGAACGCCGGAAAAACTTTAAACCAGCAATTGTCCAAAGAAGACATTATAGAAAGTATGGACAGGTTTAAATATTATCTCCAGAAGAAGCTTACGCTTAAACAACTGGCAGATTTGCTGAATACCAGTCCTCATCATTTGTCTTATCTTCTGAATGAGCATTTTAATGAAAATTTTAACAGTTTCGTTAACCGTCTGAGGATAAACTATATTCTCGAACAGCTTTCCATTCAGGATAACCTGCAGCAATATAGTATTGACGGCCTGGGCAGGCAGGCGGGTTTTTCTTCCAAAACCACTTTCTTTTGTGAATTTAAAAAGAGGATGGGGCTAACCCCATACACCTATTCTCAACAGAATAATACGGTTACATCATCATCCTGATCTCTTTGGGTAACATATCATGATACTTTTTAAAGGCTTCAGTAAAAGCTACCGGAGTTTTATAACCGATTTCATAAGCAATTTCTTTAATCGGTTTCTGTGAGGATTGCAGCATTTCTTTAGCTTTTAACATTCTTAAGTCCTGTGCATATTCAAAGATCGGTTTGCCGAAATGCGCCTTAAAACCATTTTTTAGTTTATGTTCATTGATCCCGTAGCGTCTTGAGAAATCTTTTATGGTAGTAAAGGGTTCTGTATTGCCCTCAATAAATCTGGCTATTTTCTCAATGACATTAATATCATATTCTCCCATCCTGAAATTTGACCTGACTTTTTCTTCAGGGACTTTGATTTTTTGTGTTACAAAATTGATCTGATGTGCCAGAAGCTCAAACACCTTTCCTTTCATGTATATTTCCCTCGCTATGCCGGTCATCCCAGAGGAGCTGATCTCTTTCAAAATACGTTTGGTGCTGGCGGTGACAGGAATGGATTCTTTAAATAAGGTTGCACTTTTTCCGAGTTGTACGGCATTGATCAGGGCATCCAGAGGAGCATAGTCCAGCTTCCATTCCTGGAGGGTAGAAAGATCCATATACACATCGAAATTCCGGTACTTTTTTCCCGATCGGCAATAGAGTTCTGTTTCTGAACCCGGGGCGATATAATGTATATTTTGCTGCATGGCACGATAAGTATTTTGCTCCCCATTGATCTGATCGGTCAGTTCGTCCATCTCCAGCATGAAAGTCATCTCCAGGCAGGTATGTTGTCCGACTTCTGTTTTGATCAGGGTATCACAGGAAATCTCCTGATGATAATCGGCAAACATAAACTCTTTTCCCCCATCTATATAAGAGGAATTGATCTCTCCAAGACTTCCTTTGTAGGTCGTTTTTTTCCAGATGGCCTGTTCTTCTTTCATTTCTGCCTTCACCCTTGACAAGTCATAATAACTGTGCAAGGAACTTCCCTGTTCCAATATGTTTTTAATGCGACTCATTTTTCCTCCCTGTTGCGGTGTTTTCCCTCCCAAAGTCTATGCTTTTTCTGAAGGCCCAGCCATACTTTTGTGCCGTAAAAATAACATTATTAATAATCAATCTTAATAAATGAATATATATCTGCGTTTCAGACCTGAAAAAGGTATTTTAATGGTGGTATTGTTTAGTACAATACTCACCTTATTGCCATTTTTTCTTTTTGCCCAGCAGCTGGGTGCCATCTCAGGCCGTACGGTGTTGCAGAATGGAGATCCAATGGAGGGAATTACCATCAGCATTAAAGAGTTGAAAAGAAAAACTTCCAGTAATAAATCCGGGGAGTTTAGTTTTCAGGAGATTCCGGTTGGGGAGTACACGCTGGAAGTATCACATGTTGGCTGGACTGCTTTGTCGTCCAGGATACAGGTAAAAGCAGATTTCAGCTCCAAGGTAGACTTTAAGATGAAACTTTCTGAAAATGCACTCGACCTGGTTACCGTGATTGGGAAATCAAAATCGTTCAATACCAATTACAGCTCCCATTCTCTGAAATTGGATCGCCCGTTGGTAGAAATTCCACAGAGCATTCAGATCATCAACCGCTCCCTGCTGGAAGAACAACAATCATTTACCATTGCCAGTGGCATCACCAGGAATGTAAGTGGAGTGCGCACCATCGCACATCAGAATGATGCAAGTGTGAGCATTTTTGTGCGGGGATTTGGTGCGACTAACCTGAGAAACGGCATGAGTGTAGGCGGATCTTTTGGACCACTGAGAGAGGACATTGCATTTGTAGACCGGGTGGAATTTATCAAAGGACCAGCAGGCTTTCTGATGGGGAATACGCAACCAGGAGGGCTATACAATGTGGTCACTAAAAAGCCAATGGGTACAGGAAAAACTTCGGCAAAGTTAATGCTGGGGAGTTTCAGCACTTACCGCTCCGAAGTAGATATCGATGGCAAGCTTACTGAAGATGGAAAGTTGTTGTTCAGGCTCAATGCAATGGGCAGCAAAGTTGGCTCTTTTATCCAGTATTCAAATAATGAACTCTGGGGGCTTAATCCTTCTCTGAAATATAAATTCTCTGATAAGACAGACATCACGGCAGAATATACTTATTCCCAAAATGCTTTTACAGGTGGTTTTGCGAAGTATGCCTATTCTATGAAAGGTTTTAAAGACCTGCCACGGTCCTTCACTTTTTCTGATCCAATTGTAGATCCAACGGTGATCAAAGACCACAGTGCCTTTGTTACCCTGAACCATGAGCTGGCAAAAGACTGGAAGGTTACGGCACAATTGGCTTATATCAATTCAGGGATGCAGGGTGAATCCCTTTATCCGAAGTTCAACAGCATCAATGAGAAGGGAGATCTTTATAGAGGGATATCTGTCAATGATGCGCTAAATACTTCTACACTAGGGCAAATATTTGTGAATGGTGCCCTAAAAACTGGTGATGTTAACCATCGCATCCTTGCCGGACTAGACCTTGGCTCAAAGCTTTATTATGCAGATTGGTCGGTTCTCGCGGATACTGTTGGTGGTGTTTTTAATATCTACAATCCGGTGTACGGCAAGCTGAAAAAATCAAACCTTCCAAACTACGACAGGTCAAAGAGTCTTCGTGAAAGAGGAATTGGAAGCCTGAGCGAGTATACTTTTACTTCTGTGTTTGTACAGGATGAACTGGCCTTTTTTTCTGATAAACTGAGGTTGAGCCTTGGCTTGAGGTATACCGGAACGACTAAGACCAGCAGTGCGGAAAATGGCAAACTGGTGAAAAATAATGCTTTTACACCAAGAGTTGGACTGAGCGCTACCGTAGCTCCACAGACCAGCGTTTATGCGCTGTATGACCAGTCTTTCCAGGAGCAGGTGGGAACGCTTGTTGGAGGTGGAGCAGTAGAACCTTCACTGGGAACGAATAAAGAAATTGGTGCAAAACGCAGCTGGCTGAACGGACAGTGGCTTGCTTCAATTGCCATCTTTGAGGTCACAAAAACAAATTTACTTACCGTTGCAGACCCAAGTGTACCTGGTATTATGGTTCAAACAGGGAAAGCCCGTTCCAGAGGTTTTGAGTTTGACCTTAAAGGAGAAATTTTTAGTGGTCTTAATGTGATGTTGAACTATGCTTATACTGATGCAAAGATCGTAAAAGACAATACGGCCAGCCGTGTGGGCAATAATCTGGATGGTACAGCAAAACACATTACCAATGGCTGGGCTACTTACCGCATTCAGGAGGGTAAAACAGCAGGATTGGGCTTCTCTCTTGGTTATCAGTATGAGATTAAAAGAGCAGGATGGCCGGTAGTACAGAACAAATACCTGCCGGATGATTTATTTACACTTGATGCAGGAATTTCCTATGTAAAGGAACGCTATAACATTTCATTGGTAGCCAATAACATTACCGATCGATATAACTATACCGGTTATTATCCTGGTGCATGGACTTATAAGCATTATGGATGGGGAGCTTTAGCACCTGCGAGCTTTAGACTTTCAATAGGCTATACGTTGTAAACCCTAAAAAATATTAATTGAAGGTGCCTGATCAGGCACCTTTTTTGTTTTATATAGAGCCATATGTAAACTTATCGTCGTATTCCTGATAGAGGTTTACACCTTCTGAGATTCTCTGGGGTTGGAAGGTAGGTGAGAGGTAGGTGGAAGATATCTGAGAGATAGTTCCATAGTTGTTTAGCCTTTCAACTACCTCTCAATAACCTTCGAACTACCTCTCAACCCCGGAGCGTGTAGGGAGCGTATATACAGCATATATACAGGTCTTATACGTCTTTGACCTTCCCTGTTTGATGTTAAAGAAGAGCGTTATTTCCTTTTATTTGTTAGGTACTTCCGTACCGGAATGTCAAAAGCAACCATCACAAAATAAGCAATGCAGGTTAGTAGAATTGTTCCTGTAATGATGATTAAGGTAAGTTGACCTGTTTCTGGTTTATGACTGGTATAGTAATTTAAAAACATCCAGATGAATGCATAATGGGTCATGTACAATGGATAGGAGATCTTGCCTGAAAATACACATAGCTTTTTAAATCCCTGGGTTAATGTCGCACCCGCACCAAGGGAAAGCAACAAAGGAAAATAAAGGAGAACAACCAGTGGTTCTGTAATCCAGTTCCATTTGCTGTAAGGCATCAGGAAGGCCAATAATAACAAGGCCGACAGTCCGATAAAACCGAGCTTATTTTTTAGGATCAGGTTGAAGCGGAAGATCAGCAAGCCGGCTAAAAAGGAATAAAAAATACGGGCACCACCATCCCAGGCATTTGGTCCTCCCCATCCACCCAGAAGAGATCCTCCGGCACGATGGCTCACATAACACAGTACTCCGGCAGCAATGACGGTTAATACCAGCAGGTAACGGCGATCGATTCTGCAAAGCACCAAAGCATAAACGATATTGGCTACATATTCCCAGAATAATGACCAGGCAGGGGCATTTATTCCGAATAAATTGAAAGAACGTTCTTCAATTACAGGAAAAGGAATCATAAAAACGGAAGCAAGAAATATCAGTATGATCTTACCTGCACTGTATACTTCCGGATGCCCTCCGAATGGATCGAAAAGAAAAGCCAGTAAACCCAATACTGAGCCTAAAATTACCAATGGTTGTAGTCTGATCAGCCTGGATTTGAAAAACTGGCCGAGGCCCATTTTACCTATCCGGTCGTCATAAGCATAGCCAATTACAAACCCCGATAAACAGAAGAAGAAATCTACTGCAAGAAATCCGTGGGCAATGAAATTCTTGTCGGGGAGGTACACCATTTCCATAAAATGAAAAACGACGATGGAAATGGCGGCTATTCCACGTAATCCATCAAGAATTTCGAAATGTTGTTTTGTTTTTAATAAGTCAGGACTTAGTTCTTTTGTAGACATTTATAATTTGTTTGGTTTCAGTTGTGTGCTCAAGGATACCAAAATATAGGGATTTCAGCAAGTTCCCGATCAGGTATCTTCGAAATGGACCTGCTTTAAGGAAATACTATCATTATTTTTACGTAAACGACGTTCATTAACGCACATGCATTGTTCATTTTTGAACAACCGGAAATTCAAAAAATTGCTGTAATGTGAGCAGATGAAACTTTTTTGTTTCTGGCACGTCCTTTCGTTATTACCTGCAAAAAAATGATCAGATGTTCAGGCTTAATTTGAAAATTGCATTGCGGAACCTTTTGAGAAACAAAGGCTTTACTCTTATTAATATCGGTGGATTGGCTATTGGGATGAGCTGCTGCCTGATGTTTTTGCTCTATGTGAATTATGAATGGAGTTACGATAAGCAATATCGGGCAGTTGACCGTATTTATGGGGTATATAAAAACTACCGCTCGAGTGATCAGACTTTCACTTACGGAATTACCGGAGATGCGCTTCCCAATACGCTCGCCCCTGCAGTATTACAAACGATTCCCGAAATAGAGCAAGCAAGTCGTGTGGTGAGAAGGTGGGGTGTGCTATTCAACTATGAGCACAGTACTTTCAAAAAAAATGTTTCTTATGTAGACCCTTCTTTTCTTAAAATACTGGATTATAAATTTATCAAAGGAGACGCTGTAGCGGCGCTAGCAGATCCTAATTCCATATTAATCACCGAGAGTACGGCAAAAAAACTGTTTGGAGATATAGATCCAATTGGGAAAAGTATAAAATGGGACAATAGAAAAGACCTTCAGGTAACTGCAGTTATAGCAGATCCTCCCCGTAACCAAACTTACCAGTTTGATGTTTTGATGTCTTGGGAATTCTTTGAACAAGAAAATTCTTTTGTCAAAACCAGCGGATGGGGAGCCGGATTCTGCAATACTATAATTCTGCTGAAAGAAAACAGTAATGCCGATCAGGTGGATACTCAGATTAGAAAACTGTTTAAATTAAATGAAGAAAATACCAGGTCTGAAGCTTTTTTGTTTCCCTTAACTAAGGGGCATTTGTACAATAAATTTGAGAATGGAATTCAGGATGGCGGAAAAATCGGACAAATAAAGCTATTTCTTTTTCTTGCCTTTTCTGTACTACTCATTGCCTGTATTAACTATATGAATTTATCTACTGCACGTTCAGAAAAACGGGCAAGGGAGGTGGGGGTTCGGAAGACGCTTGGTTCTTCCAGAATCGCAATTGCAATCCAGTTTTTCACAGAGTCAATACTGCTTTCATTTGTGGCGATACTCATCGCTTTCGTTCTTACGGAAGCTTCATTGCCCTATTTTAATCATCTGCTGGAAATAAATATGTCCATTAACTACAGCTCCCCTGTGTTATGGATTGTACTGTTGTTTTTATTGTTTTTTACAGGAGTTATTGCGGGAAGTTATCCTTCTTTCTATCTCTCTTCGTTTATTCCTGTGAAGGTACTTAAAGGCTTTAATAACGCCGGAAGAAGCTCTTTGCCAGTTCGTAAGATCTTAGTAGTGCTGCAGTTCGGATTTTCTATCTGCATGATCATTTCTGCAATTATCATTTATGGTCAGATTAGTTTTATCAGGAATAAGCCCTTAGGATTTGATCAGCACAATCTGGTGCAGATTGATCGGTCCGGTGAGTTGAAAAAATATTCCAAAACAGAATTATTTAAAGCAGAATTACTTAAATCCGGAGCAATACTTTCCGCCACCGAGATGTCTAATGGACTAACTAATGGAGGGAATAGTACCAGCTCATTTGAATGGCCAGGCAAACTTCCTGACGAAAATATTGTCATGAATTTTAGAGAAGTAGGGTATGACTTCAGCAAAACCATTGGAGCCCGTATGCTGCTTGGCAGGGATTTCTCCCGGAAATTTGGTTCAGACTCTTTAGGGGTAGTTTTAAATGAAAGTACAGTAAAAGCGATGCGCCTTAAAAATCCTGTAGGTACCAGGATCAAATGGGAAGGAATCAATTATACGGTCATTGGGGTGGTAAAAGATTACACTTATGAATCTGCAGTTTTTAAAGTTGCACCAACATTGTTTTTTTGTAATCTAAATGAAATCAATACGATTTTGTTACGCCTTAACCCTGTTAAAAGCTTAAGTAAGTCCTTAAAATTAATTATTGAATTAGGCGCTGTGATTGATCCGGCTTACCCTGTAGAACCACAATTCATTAGCCAGTCCATGGAAGATAAGTTTAAAAATGAGCGTTTGATCGGCGTACTTTCCAACCTGTTTGGCGGATTTGCCATTTTTATATCCTGTCTGGGCTTACTAGGCCTGGCTTTGTATATGGCAGAACAACGGAGCAAGGAGATCAGTATCCGAAAAGTGCTGGGCGCTGACCTTAAAAGCATCCTGGTCCTGCTGAATAAAGATTTCATAAAACTGGTGCTGATCGCTAACCTGATCGCTTTCCCTGTTGCTTATATCTTCGCCAGTAAGTGGCTGCAGAAATATGATTATAAAATAGACATTACTTTATGGCCTTTTTTACTGGCTTTATTTTTATCTCTGCTGATCGCTTTAATAACGATCAGTCTACAGACTTTTAAAGTGGCAAGGGCCAATCCGGTAGATGCCTTAAAATATGAGTAACACAAAAATGAGTAAAACTTTTTATGTACTGGCCTTTCTTTCTATTTGTACCTTCAGCGTATCCGCACAGGTTTTTCCGAAAGGAATGTTTGAGGATTATGAGTTGTCGGCCAGTAAACTGGGGGATTTCAGTATACATGTTAGCAAGCCAACAGCCAAAGGCCCAAGGCCATTACTGATTTACCTGGATGGCTCAGGGAATTATCCGATCCAGTTTAAGACCAAATCCGGGAGGTATTCAACTTCTATTGCTTTAGATATCGCAAAATATGCAAAAGATTATTACATCGTTCTGATCAGTAAACCAGGAATCCCTTTTAGTGATTCTTTGCGTTATAGTGAGTCTGGCAGGGCCTTTTATCTGGGAAATAAAACTTATAAAGAGCGGTATAGCCTGGACTGGCGTGCGGGAACTGCTGCCGAAGCAATCAATTTCCTGGTCAGGGAACTGCCTGTAGATCAAAAGAAAATCATCGTGATGGGCTATTCTGAAGGTTCACAGGTTGCCCCCAGGGTGGCGGTTTTGAATAAGAAAGTGACCCATGTGGTCTGCTTTGTAGGAAATGCACTGAATCAGCTCTATGATTTTATCCTTGAGGCCCGTTTGGAAGCAGACAGGGGCACAATATCAGCGGAAGAAGGACAGCGAAGGGTAGACTCCCTGTATCTTGAATATGAGAAAATCTACGCGAAGCCTTTGTCTGTTGATGAAACCTGGTACGGGGAAACCTATCTGAAGTGGAGCAGCTTTACGAAAACAACACCCTTGGAAAATATGCTCCAGCTGGGTATTCCGATTTTATATGTTGCCGGAGGAAAGGACAACCATCAGAACATCATGGATATGGATTATGCCCGCCTGGAGTTTTTAAGAAAAGGCAAAAAGAACCTGACTTATAAAGTTTACCCCAATGCGAACCATTATTTTCAGGAAAGCAGTACAGTTGATGGAAAAGTAAAAAAAACAGATAGGATTGATGAAGTTCATCAGTTTGCGTTTGACTGGCTGAATTCAAAGTAATTGAAAAAAATCTTTTTTTCTGTTGATAATGGCTTAATATCGAAATATGTTACCACACATGTACAAAAGTTAAGGATTTTATCTTGCTCCCCGGATTAATTAATTGAAATGATCCGATCAGAGATTTGGCAGATTTATATACTTATTCCCTTCATTCCTTGGTGCCTGCCTGCCAAAGCTCAATATTAATTTAATATGATATATTCGTTTTTTTGTAACCTCTATGTCAGACCAAAAGGATTCAGATATTGCATTATTCCACTTAATTCAGTTAAGTGACCGTACTGCTTTTAATGAATTGTATCACCGTCATGTGCAGGCTTTATTCAGGTATGCGAATGGGATCCTGAATGACCGGGATGCGGCTAACGACGTTTTACAGGAGGTCTTTATCTGGTTCTGGAATAACCGTGCCCAGATTAAAGCGACCTCCATTAAGAGTTATCTGTTTGTAGGGGTTAAGTTTAGAATTGCGAATTACATTCGTGATGGTAAGCTCAGGGATTCTGTGTATCTGAAAATAAAAGATATTCAGCCTGGTGATTTGTTTTATGACCATGATGAGCTGGAAGTAAAAGAGCTGAAGGAGTTTATTTATGGATTCATTGAAACACTTCCGGATAAGTGCAGGCATGTTTTTCAGCTCAGCAGGATAGAAGGTCTCAGTCATAAAGAAATTGCAGAAAGGTTAAACATCTCTGAGAAAACCGTAGAAAATCAGATCAGCATTGCTTTAAAAAAATTGCGTCAGAAAATGACTAAGAATCCTTTGTTGAGCATTCTATGGTAGAATTTAGCTGGTGTAAATCAGAAGGTCAAATTATTTTAATTTTCTTTTGGGGGGAATCATCTTTTTAAGGTTTCTATACATAACGAACCGATAAAACTGATATGAAAGAAAGTGAATTCTTAATGCTGGCAGGCAAAGTTTCGGATGGGAGTGCTTCATATGCTGAGCTTTCCCTCTATAATGCTTACCTGAATTTTTTGCAAAAGAATGCTGTAGGTAAAGGAGCTGAACTGAGGGAGGAAGAGGTATCCGTTTTATGGGCCAGGATCAATGCGGCTACTGAAGAGCGGCCGAAACCAAAATCGTTTAGGTTGTTTTATAAAATAGCGGTGGCAGCCACAATTCTGATCATTTCAGGGCTTGGCTTCTATTTTTTCAACCCCAACTACATTTTAAGACCTAAAGAAGCTCCGGAACAGGTCTCCGATATCCAACCGGGAGGAAATAAGGCGATGCTTACCCTGGCTGACGGGCATCAGGTGGCCCTGACTGAAAGCTCCAATAGGATCATCACCGCAGGAAACGGAGTAAAGATTCATCTCAACAATGGCGGAGAATTGGTTTATCTGCCAACTGAAGAGAACAATAAGGGCAGGTCTGATTATAATAAAATAGAAACCGGTATCGGTGGACAATACCAGGTGATCCTCCCTGATGGAACAAAAGTCTGGCTGAACTCTTCTTCTTCACTTCGTTATCCTACAGTATTTAATACTGCCGAAAGAATCGTTGAATTGAAAGGAGAGGGATATTTTGAAGTTACAAAAGACAAAACCAAACCTTTTAAAGTGATGACTGAAACTCAACAGGTCGAAGTGTTGGGAACTAAGTTTAACATCAATGCTTATCCAGAAGAATCAGGCATCAGAACAACACTCCTCCAGGGAAGTGTGAATGTAGGGATGCCGGATAAAACAGCAGCTTATACTTTGAAACCAGGAGAACAGGCCGTACAGACAGGGCAGCAATTTAAGATTGTAGCCGTCGATACCGAAGAGTTTATTTCCTGGAAAGATGGCTACTTCCTGTTTAACGATGAACCAATCCATACTGCAATGAGGAAGCTTGCCCGTTGGTATGATGTGCAAGTGGTATATGAAGGTGATTTTAAAGACATCCATTTCGGAGGGTCTGTTTCTAAATCTAATTCCCTGCAAAAAACATTGAAAGTATTGCAGTCCACAAATAAACTGAAATTTAAAGTCGAAGGAAGGAGGATTAAAATTATGAGGTAGCATTTTACTCAATTTTAATCCATGAAACCGGAAGTGTTTGCCCACTCCCGGATCATTAAATGGATCACATCAACCTAAATCAACAACTAACCATTTATCAAACAATCAGGAAGTCAAACTATTGGCACGCTCGTGCTATGGCTTTCTGTTAGATCCAAGAACCAAATGTATGAAAATTTACGATCCCAACTCGTATGATATTTACTGTCTGAAGGATAAAATTTTATTGACCATGAAACTGACTGTAGTTTTAATTATCACTGGTTTTTTACAGGTAAGTGCAGCTACTTATGCCCAGAAGAAGATCACGGTATCCGTTGAAAATGCCCCCATTGAGCTGATCCTTAAAACGATCAGAAAACAAAGTGGATTTAGTGTTTTCTTCATCCAGCGGGACCTGAAAAATGCCTTACCTGTGACCATGAATGTAAAAGAAGTTTCACTGGAAGAAGCCCTGGAAAAGTGCTTCTATAATCAACCACTTACCTATATTATTGAATCAAACACCGTAGTGGTGAAGGAGAAGGCTCCTCCTGTAAAAATAAACAGAGCCTCTTTTACCATCTCCGGAAGGGTAAAAGACAATTCCAATTTACCACTTCCCGGAGTATCTGTGCGGGTTAAGGGCAGTACAAATGTGAAGTCGACCGACAATCTGGGTAAATACAGTATCCAGGTAGAGCTGAGGGACAGTCTTGAGTTCTCTTATGTGGGCTATGTAAAGCAGGTCGTGCTGGTCAAAGGAATGGAAAACATAGATGTTACGATGGTCCCGAATGAAGGTAGCCTTGATGAGGTGGCTGTTGTAGGATTCGGAAAACAAAAAAAGATCAGTATCGTTGGTGCAATACAAAGCATTAAACCGGAAGAACTAAGAATTCCTACCAGCAATATTTCCAATGCTTTTGCCGGAAAACTTGCCGGAGTGATTGCTGTTCAGCGCTCAGGACAACCCGGAGCAGATGGCTCTTCATTTTACATCAGAGGTATTTCTACCTTTAACGGCGCCACCAATCCCCTGATCATCTTAGATGGTGTGGCCGTTTCGTCGGGAGATCTGAATGCTCTGGCACCGGAAGTTATCGAAAGTTTTTCCATTCTTAAGGATGCCACTGCAACGGCTATTTATGGTAGCAGGGGGGCAAACGGGGTAATGATCGTAACCACAAAAAGTGGTAAGGACCTGGACAAACCAAGAATAAATGTCAGACTGGAGAATTCTGTTTCTGCACCTACTAAGATTCCAAAGTTCGTATCAGGAACCGATTATATGGAACTTTTTAACGAAACGATTGCTGGAAGAGGTTCCAGTGAAGTTCCATACACTCAGGATAAGATTGACGGAACCCGGAACAGGCTTGATCCTTATGTATACCCTGAAATCGACTGGTATGATGAGATGTTTAAAAAAGCGGCTTATAACCAGACGGTGAACCTGAATATTCTGGGTGGTGGAAAGAAGGTCGATTACTTTTTAAGTGCCACACTAAACAATAACTCAGGCCTGATCAAGGACTTTAACGTTAATACTTTCAAAAATAACATTTCCGTGAAAAGGTATTCCTTCCAGAATAACCTCAATGCCAACCTTAGCCAGGATACCAGGGTATCCTTAAAACTAAATACCCAACTCCGCGATTTCCGTGGACCAGCTAAAGATGCAGAGGGGATTTTTGCAGATGTGATGAATGCCAGTCCTGTAGATTTTCCATTGATGTTTCCTAACAATGCCGCAGAACGCAGAGATGTGTTCTTTGGAGGCCGGTCTGGTGGAAATGTAAATGCCGGTTACCTGAACCCCTTTGCGGAAATGGTGAAAGGATATACCAATAACTTTCAAACTACGGTGATTGCTACTTTTGATGCAGAACAGAAGCTGAATTTTATTACTGATGGCTTAACTGTTAAAGGATTGGCATCTTTTAAAAACTGGAGCAATACCAATACCGTAAGAAGCGGAGGGTATAACAATTACGAACTGAAAAATCTGGTTAAGAATCCTGATGGAACTTACAGCTATGACCTGTCTATG
Source organism: Pedobacter caeni (assembly GCF_900129215.1). Lineage (GTDB taxonomy): Bacteria > Bacteroidota > Bacteroidia > Sphingobacteriales > Sphingobacteriaceae > Pedobacter > Pedobacter caeni. The sequence continues at coordinate 683,565 of NZ_FQUQ01000002.1, forward strand.
ATTGGTACGCCGCAATCTGCAGCACTGGGAACAGAGAATTCTACGAGTGGCGACAGGATGCTTTATTTTCAGTCCTCCATAGAATACAATAAAACACTGGCTGAAAAGCACAATGTTTCGGGATTGTTATTGTACAATCAGGAAGAGTATAGCGTAAATAATCCTACGGATCTGATCAGTTCCCTGCCAAGAAGACGACAAGGGATTGCGGGAAGGGCAACTTATGGTTTTGACAATAAGTACCTCGCTGAATTTAACTTCGGATACAACGGTTCAGAGAACTTTGCCAAAGGAAAACGTTTTGGATTTTTTCCTTCTGTAGCGGTAGGTTATGTACTGAGCAGTGAAAGTTTCTTTAAATCTTTATCCGGAACGATTCCCTTATTGAAATTCCGTGCTTCATGGGGTAAAGTAGGTAATGATCAGATCGCGGGTGCAAGGTTCCTTTATATGTCTGACCTTAATCTTACAGGGCAGGGCTACACCACTGGTCTGGATATGAATTACGTAAAAAACGGACCTACTTTTTCACGTTTTACGAATAATGACATTACCTGGGAGGTAGGCGAGAAGATCAATGTGGGAATGGATTTAAACTTGATGAATAAGCTGAACCTGGTCATTGATTTTTATAGAGAAAACAGGTCGGGTATCTTCCTGGAAAGAGCAGGGATCCCCGGTTTCTTTGGAACAGATGGGACCAAGGTTTACAGTAATATCGGGGAAGTACGTAACCAGGGGATGGACCTTTCCCTTGATTATAACCATGATTTTGGGAATGGCTTTTTCATGAGCCTGAAAGGAACATTTACTTTTGCAAGAAACAAGATCATCAATAATGATGAACCTCCGTTTACCAAGTATAAAAACCTTTCTGCTGTAGGTTATCCGATTGGTACACAGCTGGGCTATGTTGCCGACCGCCTGTTCATTGATGATGCTGATATCAGGGCACATGCGCTACAACAAATCGGCGGGGTAATTATGCCCGGAGACATTAAATATCTGGACATTACCAATGGAATAGACGGATTGAACATCATCAACAGTTCTGATATGGTAAGGATGGGGTATCCCGGCACTCCGGAAGTGATCTATGGATTCGGGCCTTCTTTTAAACTGAAGAAATTCGATTTCTCTTTCTTCTTTCAGGGAGTAGCGAACACCTCGTTTTTTATCAACGGATTTCATCCTTTTGGGCCAAGAACGCAAAGAAATGTATTACAGTTTGTAGCCGATCAGCGCTGGAGAGCAGATGACCCAAATCCATATGCTACTTATCCAAGATTATCCAAACTCGACTTGCCGAACAATACAGAAAACTCTTCTTACTGGTTAAGAGATGCTTCCTTTTTAAAGCTCAGGAATGTTGAATTGGGCTATACTTATAAATCAGCGAGGATTTATCTGAGCGGATATAATGTACTCACTTTCTCCAAATTTAAGCATTGGGATCCTGAGCAGGGCGGAGGCAATGGTTTACGCTATCCAAGTCAGCGGATATTCAATATAGGTTTGCAAATGGGATTTTAATAAAGAATACGACGATGAAATTCAAAAATATTATCATATTAATGATCGTTGCCCTGGTGATGGGAACGAATACCGGGTGTAAGAAATACCTGGATGTAGTGCCTGATGAGCGTCCGACAGAAAAAGATATTTTCAGAGATGTATTGGCTGCCGAAGGATTTCTTTACTCCTGCTATGCCGCAATTCCAAGTCCGAGAAATACGTCAGGAGGAATTGACCTGATGACTTCAGATGAAATTGCGACCCCTTTTGAGCATGAGTCCGCCTCGCAGTTTCCCCGCGGAAACTATAGTGCCTCCTCTCCGGTGATTTCTTACTGGAATAATCTTTATAAGGGGATCAGACAATGTTATATGCTGATTAACGGGGTAGATGCGACACCAGGTCTGGATGATGCAACCAAAATAAGGTATAAAGCAGAAGCAAAATTTTTGATTGGTTATTACCATTCTTTACTCATGAAGTTATACGGACCTGTCATCATTCAGAATTCTGTTGCTGATGTGAACACACCTGCAAAGGATTTTCCTGTCCGCAATTCTTATGATGAATGTGTGGATTTTGTGGTCAGCATTCTGGATGAATCGGCTAAAGATTTACCAGCGATGCCTGTGGCAACTTCGGAGATTGGGAGGGCTACTTCTGTGATTGCAAAAGCTGTTAAAGCACGTTTGCTTTTATATGCTGCTTCTCCATTGTTTAATGGGGGTGGAGGGCTTGCTTCAAGCTTCTACAGCAACTTTAAAAATCTGGACGGAAAGCAATTGATCAGTCCCACGTTCAATAAAGAAAAATGGAAAAGAGCCGCTGATGCTGCAAAAGAAGCAATCGATGCTGCGGAAAGTAATGGTTTTGTATTGTATAAAAACAGCACTTATACTGCTTCATCATTACCTTCAAATCCTGTAGAGAAAGATTTGCGCTTTACTTTTGTGGATAAGAACACCAATGAGGTAATCTGGGCAAGTACCGTTCCTGAAGATACCTACAGCATTCAATACCTGTCAGGTCCTTTTGTTTCTAACGCTGCAGGTGGTGCTGCTGCCCCTTCATTAGCCATTGTCGAGCAGTTTTATACCAAAAATGGATTACCCATTGATAAAGATCCTGCCTATAATTATGCAGGCAGATATGGAACTTCTACGGGACCTAATGGGGTTACGATGAACCTGAACCTGGACCGGGAGCCAAGGTTTAACGCCTGGATCGCTTATCACAACAGTAAATATGAAATCATCAGAGGAGCGACAAAGGAAACGGTAGTTAAGTTCAGAAAGAATGATGCGAATGGCATCCAGAACAGGTCTACGGATTATTCTACCACAGGATACTTAAACAAAAAAGGTGTTCACCCGCTGATCACCCAAACTACCCTGGGGGTAAATCAACAATACCCTTTCCCCTTTATCCGGTTGGCAGAGCTCTATCTTGATTATGCTGAAGCATTGATTGAGTATGGAAATGACCTTTCACTGGCGAAAACCTATATCGACAAAGTGAGGGACCGGGCCGGAATTCCAGGAGTAGATGCAGCTTGGGCTCCGATTGGAGGGGCTTCCCATCAGGGTATCCTGCGTTCGATTGTCCGTCAGGAGCGAACGATTGAACTTTACTTTGAAGGGCATCGTTTCTGGGACCTCAGAAGGTGGATGGCGGCAGAACCTTTCGGGCTTAAGGTGAAAGGAATGAACATTCAGGGAGCAACCGATCCGGAGTTTTTCCGGGTTACAGAACTGGTATTTCCAAGGTCCTTCCGTGTTCCGGCAAATTATCTGATGCCAATTCCGCAGACAGAGATCAATAAAAATGAAGCACTTGTTCAGAATCCTGGCTATTAACATCGATTTGATATGAAAATTATATATATCATACTTTTAGTATGCACCATAATGACGTCCTGTACTAAGGATAAAGAAACGTTGAAATCACCAAGCGCTATTTCGGATGTTAGGACGGAGGCCAGAGTAGGTGGAATACTTCTGAAATGGAAACGGCCGGCAGACAGCAACTTCCTGTATGTGGAAGTACGTTACCAGAAAAAGGATCAGGTGGTTAAAACGCTGGTTAGTAAACATACCGACTCCTTATTGGTTTCCGGCTTGCTGAATAAATTAGAGTATACTTTTGAACTCCAGGTCTTCAATAGAGATGGTAAAGGCATTAAAGCCGGGGAAATCATCTCTACCAACAAAGTAAAACCCATCAGAAGGATCGTGAGTGTTGTTTATTTGTCCGATCAACTCAGTCAGGTTACCGGAATCACTGCTGATATGCTGGAAACATTTACACAACAGGACGATGAAGGTCCTAAAGAAGACCTCATCGATGGTAATATCAATACGTATTGGCATTCTGCATGGGCCGGCGACGTACGACCGCTGCCACATTGGGTAAGAATAAACTTTCCAAAAGAAACGACTATCGGCAGTTTTAAATATTTTGTACGGCAGAGCAGTCATGTGACCGCAAGGCCCAATCAGTTTGCGATAGAAACCAGTGCTGATGGAAATACCTGGAAAAGGGAATGGACCTCCAAACCGAATTTGCCCGTAGACCCTATGACTACCGAAAAACAACAGAGTTTTGATAAAAACCTGACCTCTAAATTCTTCAGGTTAATGATACTGGCGAATCAGGGTAAATTAAACTATACTCATCTTGCTGAACTCCGGCTGTTTAAAATGGCGGAACAAGAAACAGATCTGGAGAAACTCGCAGAAGATAATTATTAAATAATGCTCAAACGCAGACGGAGGGAATGTGCTCTTCGTCTGTTAAAATGAATTAAAATGAGAAGAAAACAAGCGCTCCTGGCAATCTTATTGTCTTTTTTTTATGCAGGAACTACTGTTGCACAAAGTGTCGATAGTCTGGAATTCGCCAAAATATCGAAGCAGATTTCCTTTTCTGATACGATAAAGAAAGGAATTGTTTCTTTTCCTGTGCCTAAGGTGCCGGAAGGATATGAACTGATTTTAAAAGGCACAGACCGGCTACATGTGATCAATAAAAAAGGGAAGATCTTTACCCCTTTACAAGGGGTAGAGGTGGACTTGTACTATCATTTGTTGAGACTAAAAGATCAGCAACAACTGGATATGCCTCCGGTTAGAGTTCATGTAGAGGGATCATTTAATGAAATGAAGGGCAATCCCAGGCCATTTGTCATTCCGGCCTTAAGGGAATGGCATGGAGGAACTGGAAGCTTAAAACTAACAAAGAATAGCCGGATTGTTTTTTCTGATACAGATCCCCGGTTGATTGAAGTAGCTGCTTTGTTAAAAAAAGATCTTTTGATCAGTTCTGGTCTGGACCTGAAAGTAAACAGGGGAAAACCAGGGGCAGGAGATATTTTCCTGGCTTTTAATGCTAAAGATGAAGGTTTGGGGGAAGAGGGATACCTGATGGAAATTAACGATCATGTTCGCCTGAATGCGTTCCATAAAAGAGGAATGATCTGGGCAACACGTACGATATTGCAACTGCTGGAACAGGATCCATCAAACCATTCTTTGCCGAAAGGGCAAAGCAGGGATTACCCTAAATATGAGGTAAGAGGTCTTGTTCTGGATGTGGCCAGAAAGTTCTTTACGATGGACTTTTTGAGAAACTATGTGAAAATGATGTCTTACTATAAGATGAGTGAATTTCACATCCACTTAAATGACAATGGCTTTCCCATCTATTTTAACAACAACTGGGATCAGGTATACGCCGCTTTCAGGCTGGAAAGTTCAACTTACCCTCAGCTGACTTCCAAAGACGGGCATTATACCAAAAAGGAATTTATTGCCCTTCAGCAGCTCGCCGAAGAATATGGGGTCAGCATCATTCCTGAGATTGATGTGCCTGCACATTCCCTGGCGATCAGCAGGATCCTGCCGGAAATTGGAAGTAAGAAATACGGAATGGATCACCTGGACCTGTATCATCCAAAAACCTATGAGATCGTGAGCAATATTTTCAAAGAATATCTCCAGGGCCCTAATCCTGTCTTTACCGGGAAAGTGATGCACATTGGTACAGATGAGTACGACAAAAAAGAAGCAGAGAAGTTCAGGTATTTTACGGATTATTTTATCAGGTATGTACAGGGATTTGGGAAAGAGGCAAGGGTATGGGGAGCGTTAACGCATGCAAAAGGAAATACCCCGGTAACTGCCAATAATGTAACCATGAATGCCTGGTACAATGGTTATGCGGAACCTTTGGAAATGAAAAAACAAGGCTATCAGCTCATCAGTACGCCGGATGGCTCACTATATATTGTTCCTGCTGCGGGCTACTATTATGACTACCTGAACCTTAAAAATCTTTATAGAAAATGGGAGCCGGTAAATGTAGGTAAAGTGACGTTTCAGGCCGGAGATCCTGTGATCAGAGGTGGGATGTTTGCCGTTTGGAATGATAAATCCCCCGCAGGAAACGGGATATCAGAGCAGGATGTTCATGATCGGGTATTTCCTGCAATGCAGGTTCTGGCTCAGAAGATGTGGGCAGGAACGGACAGCATTCCATATACTCAGTTTCAGGCTAAAAGTAAAGAGATCAAAGAAGGGCCCGGGTTAAATATTGCAGGCTTTGTTAAAGGGCGGGATTCATTGGTGTTACATTATGACTTTAACAGTTCAGAAATAAATGACAGATCTGTTTACAAGCGTGGTAAAGCTGTGCTGAGTTCCCCTAGAGCAGGGAAAGGTAAATCCGGGAAAACACTGGTTTTATCTGCATCAAACCGCTTTGTTCAACTCCCTTTAAAGGAGATCGGATACAATTATACCATTTCATTACGACTGAAGTCTGATGCGGATCAGAAAGGTGAAAAGGTCTTGTTCAGCTCCCCTCATGCTGTTTTTAAATCTGCTGACCGGGACAATAAACTGGCCTTTTCAAGAGAAGGGTATGACTATCAGTTTGATTATCAGCTTCCGGCTGGAGTTTGGACTGAGGTCGCCATAACGGGTACAAATAAGGGAACCTCATTATTCGTCAACGGAAAGCTAAAAGAAAAGAAAACCGGAAAAGAAGTTTTATATCCGGAAACCAAAGCTAAAATGTTCAAAGTAGAAACCCTGGTGTTCCCGCTGCAAATGCTGGGGGATCGCAATCGCGCTTTCCAGGGTGAAATTGATGATCTGAAAGTCTTCAATAAGGTCTTGTCAGATCAGGAAATAGAAATCATCAACCAAAAACCTATATGAAAAAACAAATCAACCTATTGGCCTTAACTGCCATTCTTTGCCTCTGTCTGAACAGTTGCAAAAAATCTCCTGAACTGGGTACTGAAGTACCTGATCCCAATCTGCCGGTTTCAACTGCCGTGGTTACGGTAAAAGAAGGAGATTTTACCTATACCTCCGATTATCCCTATAATCTGAACCTGGTTTATTTTGTGCCGACAGATTTTCCGGAAGTGCCGGATTATCATAGAAGAGTGAGCGAGTATATGCTGCATATGCGTGCTTTTACTGCAAAATGGATGAAACACTGGGGTTATGGAGACCGGACCTTTGGCTTGTTGACTGATGCTGCAAAACAAAGGGTAAGGATCACATTGATCAGAGGTAAATTCCTTAAAAAAGACTATCCCTATGAAGGTGGTGGAAATAAGATCAGAACAGAGATTGATGCTTATTACGCTGCAAACCCGGATCAGAAAACCAGTGATCATTATTTTGTATTGGTGCCAAATGACCTGATCAATGACAACCGGGATTCCCCTTTTTATGGGATGGGCCGGTATGCTTATGCCCTGGATTCAGAAGGTATAGAGGTGAAAAATTTGGGCAAACCAGGACCCGCAGGTGCTTATGCGCAATGGGTCGGTGGTTTATTTCATGAACTGGGCCATGGCTTAAACCTGCCGCATTCCAAAGGACCGGAGTCTGAGGCAAATGATACTAATTTTGGAATGGAGCTGATGAGTGGGGGAAACAGCACTTATGGTTCCAGTCCGACTTATTTAAGTGCATTCAGTGCAGCGATTTTAAATAAAAGCCAGGTGTTCAGTAAAGAGAAAACAACTTTTTATGGTGCGGTTACGGCGAAACTGACTAAGATCTCAGGGAAATACAGTGGAGGAAACATGATCATCAGCGGAAAGTTTAGCTCCACAGTTCCTGTGAGCGACGTGGTACTGCGTTTTCAACGCCCCTCAGTCGATGCGGGTGGTTATCAGGCCGAAGGAATCCGGACAAAGGTCATTCAGGCAGACAGCTTTTATGTGAGCATTCCTGTCACCGATATCAAGGTGAAAGACAATACTCCTTATAGCCTTCAGGCAATCCTTGTTCATCAGAATGGGGCATTGACATGGAGCGATCATCCTGTTCAGTTCGTTAATGGTATTCCGAAATTCCACTTTAGCTCTGAAAAAGAGGAGTTCAGTAAAGCCGCATGGAAGGTTACTGCGGTAACCTCTCAGGAAAACGGAGGTGAAGGTCCCAATAACGGACTGGGGATTCACATGATTGACAATGATTTGTCTACCATCTGGCATACCCGATGGACAGGGAGCAGTCCTCCGGCATTGCCACATTCAGTTGCAGTGGATATGGGAAAAAGTAACCTGACCAAAGGTTTCTCTTTTGTCCAGCGCTCGGGAAGTAACAGCAGTATGAGCAAAGAGCTGGAGGTACAGATAAGTACTGACGGAACAACCTGGGAGACGGTGTTAAATATTACGCTGGCTCAGAATAATTACTTCCAGTATTTTGATTTACCAGCAGCAAAGACTTTCAGATATTTTAAGGTAACTGCTAAAAATGCTTATACACCCAATCCTGAAAATGCTTCTATAGCGGAGGTCGGGGCGTATTAATGATGCTGAATTTGGTTAAGTCAGGTTAAGTTTGCAGGTGCGCTCTGGTCGGCGTACCTGCTTTTTTTGTCCTTTTTAGCAATTATTTTATGATATTGCGATAGCATTTAGACCACAGAAACACCCCCGAAGATAAAAGTATGTACAATAAGCATGGATACTACGGACTCATGGAACGATACCAGGTAGAGCGTGCCATAAAGATGGCCAGAATACTGAATATTATCGGAGTTATTATTGCCATTGCTATATTCTTTTCCGGGGAGTTTGAAAAATATGTTACCGGGGCAGCGCTGATTGCACCTTTTATTTTCATGCTGATATTTAGGTCTTATAAAGGAGCAATATCCAGTGATTTCTCAACAGACCCTTACCCGACAATGATATGGGGGATTCTGGCAATACTCATTTCTATGTTTATGAGATATGTTTTGGATCTTAATACTTTAGTATATAGCGGAGTATGGCTACCCTCGATCATTATAGGTGTCTTGTTTTGTCTTCCAAAGCTGATTCCCGGTAAGGGCTACAAATTTCGTGACAGGGCAGATCATTCAGAAAAGATAATTATGATCCTCCTCGCTCTTTCTTATGGTTTGGTTTCTACTTTTACGATGAATCAGGTTTATGATGCTTCTGTACCCCGGACCTACCATGTTAAAGTTCTGGATAAAATAAGTAGATCAGGAAGGAAAACGTTACCGAGCTGCCACCTTATGGTTTCTCCATGGTCCAGCAGAATAACGAATGAGGAGGTTGAGGTTGGATGGAAGTTGTATAAAAACGTAAAGGTTAACGATGAGGTTAATATTTATCTGTTAGAAGGCTATTTAGGTATTCCCTGGTTTGTGGTGCAGAAATAAGCAATGGTTGAAAAAAATCTAAATTTTATCATCTGTTATAAGCCAGCCACAATGGATTCAATGTTGATTCCTACAAAGCAGTCATCGGCGCAATTCTCTTCAATATATCCGCAAGAGGATATCATACCATTGTTTTTAGTTTCAAGATAGGATTTCGCATTTTTCTTTTTCAGTAACCAGACTGTTTTAGCTTTTTGATAGATCTCATCTAATGTGACCGCTTTGAACTGATTGGGATGTGTGTTCAGTTTTGCCTCATCTTCAGTCCATTGCTCATGAATGGTAACTTCGTTTTTAGGTGTAGAGCGAACTGATTTAGCCAGGTAACTGCGCTGAATGGGCTTGCCATTTTTTACGGTTACCTGAGTTTCCGTACTGAGTCCGGTCCAGGAAACAGTACTCACAGTATAGTGGTAAGAATTATCAGACGATGCTTTAAAATCTGTCCAGGCTTTAAAGCTCTTGTCGAAATCATTTTCATGTTCGATGTTGTTTTTTTTACACGATGTCAGAATCATTGTGACAATCAGGAGGTTCAGAAGCAGGTAATGGTTTGGTTTCATGGCTGATTTTTTCTCTTAAACGAGTGAAAGGTCATTTATGCTACAAAATTTACTTATTGTCTTTGATGCATCGGATAATCCAGTTAAATAGAATTTTAGTCTATTGGTTTAGCCCTCCTGAGGTCGCTAAATTGCATTCACCAAGAATAAACTAAAATATGATTAAAAATATTCAGGTGAATGATGCAAGGTTTCCGTTAGCTAAAGGTGCAGGAAGCGACGCGATTCACCGAGACCCGATCTATTCCTATGCGGTAACGAACCTGATAGACGACAGCGGACTTACAGGAACTGGTTTTGCTTTTACTTTAGGGGAAGGCAATGACCTCGTTTGTAAGGCTGCACAGTTTTATGCAGAACAGCTTAAGGGCAGAGATATTGAAGAACTGATGTCTGATTTTGGAAATGTCTTTAACCAGCTGAGCAATGAACAACAGTTCCGTTGGCTTGGTCCCCACAAGGGAGTAGTCCATCTTGCATTGGCTTCGGTGACTAATGCCTGCTATGATCTGTGGGCCAAAAAAAGAGGATTGCCCCTCTGGAAATTGCTGATTGATTTATCTCCACAGGAAATCCTCAATACACTGGACCTTTCTTATCTGGAAGATGAGCTTACGGCAGCACAAGCCCTGCAATTATTGACAGAAAATCAGTCGGAAAAAGAAGCACGCCTGCAAATTACCCAGATCGGTTATCCCGGTTATGATACTTCCATCGGCTGGTTTAATTATAGCGATGAAAAGGTACGTGAGAACTGTAAAAAGGCAATTGCTGAAGGTTTTACAGCCATGAAGCTGAAAGTCGGGAGTAAAGATCCGCAAAGGGACATTCGTCGTTCTCATATTGTACGTGAAGAAGCCGGAGATCAGGTCAAAGTAATGCTCGATGCCAATCAGCAATGGACGCTTCCGCAGGCATTGAAAATATGTGCAGAATTACAAGGCATGAACCCTTACTGGATAGAAGAACCTACCCATCCGGATGATATCCTTGCCCATAAAACACTGGCAGATGCCATTGCTCCGGTAAAACTGGCATTGGGAGAGCATGTGCCCAACCGTATCATTTTTAAAAATTACCTGCAAACCCGATCGGCAGGATTTATTCAGGCCGATGCGGTAAGGATAGGAGGAGTAAGTGAATTCATTACCGTAAGCCTGCTTTGCAGGAAGTATGGGATTCCGGTGGTCCCGCACGTTGGAGACATGGGACAGCTTCATCAGCATCTGGTTTTGTTTAACCATATCAGCATGGGGCATGAAGCTTTATTTCTCGAACACATTCCTCATTTACAAGAACATTTTGTACATCCGGTAATTGTAGAAGGAGGGGTTTACAGGACACCAATGGAACCAGGTAGCAGTTGTGATCTGATAAAAAAATAAACACATGTTAAAATCTCTGGACTTAAGCATCAGTATCCTTTATATCCTCGGTATTTTAGCCGTTGGGTTGTGGGCAGGCATTCGCCACCGTCGAAAAAGTAAAGCGAATGCTGCGGGAGAATATTTCCTTGCCGGGAAAACGTTAAAATGGCCAGCCATCGGTTTGGCCTTGTTTGCGACTAATATTTCTACCGTTCACCTGGTCAGTCTGGCGCAGAGTGGCTTCGACAGCGGATTATTGAACGGCAATTTCGAGTGGATGGCGGCTTTTACCCTCATCCTCTTGTCGCTGTTTTTTGTCCCTTTTTATATTAAATCCGGAGTGGCCACTTTGCCTGATTTTCTGGAAAAGCGATACGATAGGGCCAGCCGGGATTGGCTGGCAGTGATCTCTGTAGTTTCGGCAATCATCATTCATATTGCATTTTCTATGCTGGCCGGAGGAATTGTCCTGAAAACCTTGTTCGGACTGAACATGTATGTCAGTGTGATTGTCATTTGCCTGATCACTGCAATCTATACGATTGTTGGCGGATTAAAAGCCGTGGTGGTGACCGAATCTATTCAAACCGTGGTTTTGCTCAGCGGGGCGTTCATCATCAGCTATGCTGCCTTCCATAAAATGGGAGGATGGGAACCGATGACTGAGGTGTTAAAAAGCAAAGGGGAAATGAACAGGCTTTCGATGTTACGGCCACATGGTGATGCCAGTGGAATGCCCTGGTATACCGTATTTTTAGGTTATCCGATTTTGGGCATCTGGTATTGGTGTGCTGATCAGACGATTGTACAGCGTGTGCTTGGTGCAAAAGATGAAAATCATGCCAGGGTAGGACCACTGTTTTGTGGCTTTATCAAGATCCTGCCGGTATTCATTTTCGTATTGCCTGGCTTATTTGCCTATACCTTGGTTCAGTCGGGACATTTGGATGTGAGCAGTCTGGGACTTGACGCTAAAGGACAGGTAAATTCAAAAGGAATTTATACGTTGATGATCACACAGCTTTTGCCTTCGGGATTGGTTGGTGTGTTGGTTGCTGCGTTGTTATCCGGATTGATGAGTCAGGTTTCAGGAGCATTAAATTCTATTTCAACGATGGTGAGTTATGACATGTATCAGCGTTATCGTCCTGAGGCTTCCGATAAACAATTGATCTGGGTAGGAAAGGTTTCAGCAGGGATCGCTTTGGTGTTTTCCCTGGGGTTATTGCCTTTGCTGGATCAGTATGAAAGCATTTTTAGTGGCATCAATGACATCATTGCACACATCGCTCCGCCCATCACCTGTGTGTTTTTACTGGGGGTATTCTGGAAAGGTGCCTCGGCAGAATCTGCCAAATTAACCTTGTGGATCGGCTCTGTTCTGGGAGTAGTGGTGTTTGCCATCAACAAAATATTCCCCGAGAGCCTGATTGGTCATATTCCGTTTATGATGATGGCATTTTACCTGTTTTGTGCTTGTGTAGTGATGCAGGTTTCCTTTTCCTATATCTATCCGGTCAGGCATACGGCAATAAGTGCAACGCTGTACTGGAAATCACCCTGGGAACCTCTACAGGGGAATGCCTGGAAAGGGATAGGGAATTATAAAGTATTGTCGGCCCTGCTTTTAATAGTTACGGGAGTATTGTATTACCTGTTCAGATAAAAAGATGAAACCATCATCAGCATTGAAAAAAAACATGTTCAAATGAAAAAGTATATAATGATTGCATTTCTTGCCGGTTTTTTATTGGCGGGTTGCAAAGAAGAGGTTAAACAAAACCAGGTGAAGCGCTTTGGTTCAGTAACCGGATTAAAAGCGGAGAAGCTGGAGGAGTATAAACGCTTACATGCGAATGCCTGGCCCTCTGTGCTGAAAAAGATCAAAGAGTGCAACATCAGAAACTATTCGATCTACCTGCAGAAAATTGGTGATGCTTATTATTTGTTCAGCTATTTTGAATATGCGGGAACTGATTTTGATGCTGATATGAAAAAGATGGCGGATGATCCGGAAACGCAACGTTGGTGGAAAGAAACCGACCCTTGTCAGCAGCCATTACCCGAAACTGCTGCAAAAAAACAAATCTGGACCAATATGGAGCAAGTCTTTCATACCGATTAATGTCCTTTAAACAATAGAAAAAGATGAAGTTATTATCCGGTAAAGTTATTTTCCTCACAGGAGGTTCGGCAGGGATTGGTTTGGCTTGTGCAAAGGCTTATGCTGAAGCAGGAGCAAAGGTGGTGATCGTAGCACTGGATGCAGACCAGGTTAAAGAAGCGGCCACGCAATTAGGTACAGCACATTTAGGAATTGCCTGTGATGTGTCTAAGGCAGCCGATGTAGCGCATGCAATGGCCCTGACAATGGAGAAATATGGGAAAATAGACGCGATACACAACAATGCAGGAGTTGCATCACCTTCCAAACCATTACACGAAACAAGTGATGAAGAATGGGATCAGTTGACAGATGTAAACATAAAAAGCGTGTTGTATACCACCAGGTATGGATTTGAAGCTTTGAAACAATCTGAGGGCTGCATCCTGAATACCAGTAGCCTGGTAGGGGAGATCGGGCAGGAAAACCATGCGGCTTATACCGCAACAAAAGGAGCAATGAATGCATTGACGAAATCTATGGCATTGGATTATGCAATGCATAAGATCAGGGTAAATGCGGTATTGCCGGCAGGAGTATGGACACCTATGTTGCGCAAATGGAGTAAGGAACAGCCCGATCCTGCTTCGATTGAAAAATACCTGGACGACATACATGTCCTGGGCTATTGTCCGGAAGGGGAGGTCATTGCTGATGCCTGTGTGTTTCTACTATCGGAAAAGGCCCGGTTCATTACGGGGACACTTTTGCCGGTAAGCGGTGGCGCAGAGCTGGGGTACAGGTCTCTGAGATAAGAGCCTAAATCCTGTTTTTACTCTTATAATCTACGGGTGAGCTGCCCATGATTTTATGAAACAGGCGGGAGAAGTAAAAAGCATCCGCATAACCAACAGCTGCGGCAACTTCTTTTATCCGCAAATCGGATAAGGCGAGCAGTTGACAGGCGCGTTGTATTTTTAAATGAATGAAGTAATCAATCGGAGATATTCCTGTCTTTGTTCTAAACAGGTTTTGAAAATGTGAGGGGGAATAAGCAAACTTCGCGGCAATGTCGGGAACCGTTAACCTGGCTGAAATGTTGTTTTTCAGGTATTCAATGACACGATCCGAAATGTCTTCGCTGGTGGTTTGGCTCAGCTCCACATTTTTTTGAGGAAAGAGGAAGTTGGCAATGAGGTAATAGAGACTTAAATTGGCATAGCTTAGGTTTTCATCACTATATCCTTTTTCCAGACAGCTGTAGATCATTTCCCAGAGTTTGATTCTGTGTTCATCAAAGGGGATTGTTTTTGGACTGATCAGGCTTTTAATAGACAGGGATTCATTGAGACTGGATAATTTGCTTCCGGTAAAGTGTACCCAGTATATTGTCCATGGATCAGTCAGGTCCGAAGCGTAACGCAAAGCTTGATCCGTTGCCGGGATAATGAAGAATTGATTGGCCGAAACTTCATGCTTTTCATTGTTGATACTGAACCAGCCTTTGCCATCTGTACAGTAAATGAGAATGTTGTCTGTACAGCCTTTTGGCCTGTTCCGGTAATGCCCGGCGGCTTTGGGGAAATAACCAATATGGCTGATGTACAGGGAGTTTAAGAAGAAATCATCTTTCGGTTTCCTGTCGTACAGAAACTCGGGCAGACTGATCAGTTTTTCCCCGCTAAAACCATCACGTTTTTTCTTATTGATCTTCATATCGGTTTATTTGGCGGATAAACTTATTGTTTTTAATCTGAAAACAACAGGGTTTTTCTGTTTTTTTCAGATTTACCAGGCCATGTTTTTTGAATGGTTATTTTTTAGTGGGATAGTCCAGTATATTCATGACATTCTCTATTCTTTCTCTATCGGCTTAAACCTAATTTAGTATCACACCAATGAACCAAAATATAACCAGATGAAACCATCATCAGCATACCGCTTACAAGAAGCGGCGAACATGCTTATGATCGCTTCATAACCGCTAAAAAACAAACATATTCTAATGAAAAAATACACCACTCTTCTAACCCTTGTTTTTATGTGCATGTCGGGTCTGGCATTTGCGCAGGCGCCAACCATCCGTACTGATAAAAAAGTAGTGGAAGGTTTTATGGACAAACGTTTCGGAATGTTTATCCACTGGGGGCCGGTTAGCCTTCGGGGAACTGAAATCGGCTGGTCAAGGAGTACTTCCGTTGCGACAGTCGAATATGATAATTTATACAAAGAGTTTAATCCTTTATTGTTTGACGCCGATAAATGGGCAAAAACGGCCAAGGATGCCGGAATGAAGTATTTAACGATCACTTCTAAGCACCATGATGGATTTTGTTTATGGCCTACGGCATATTCGGATTACAACATCATGAACTCTCCCTATAAAAAAGACATCGTAGGAGAGCTGGCAAAAGCCTGTAAAAAGTACGACCTCAAATTTTGTATTTACTTTACGGTTGCCGATTGGCATGATCCTGACTGGGCTGTACTGTACCCGGCTACAACGCCTAACAAATCGGCAAATATGAACAGGTTTGTATCCAGAATGAAAAATGAACTGAAAGAATTGATTCAGAATTATAAACCTTATATGCTTTGGTTTGATGCCAATTGGGATAAAGAATGGACGTCTGAACATTCAACAGAAGTTTATAATGCCATCAAAAAGCTGGATCCTAATGTGCTCATCAACAACAGGCTGGATACTAAGGAAGCCAGTGGAGGATCACATAAGGTGATGCTGTCTTCTACCCTTGCAGATTTTGCTACTCCGGAACAAGAGGTGGGGGCAATGAATATGGATTATCCATGGGAGAGCTGCATCACGATTTGTCAGCAATGGGCATGGAAACCGAATGATAAAATGAAATCTTTAAAAGAGTGTTTACAGACCCTGGCAAGCACTGCTGGTGGAAACGGAAATCTGCTGTTTAATGTAGGCCCAATGATGGATGGAAGAATAGAAGCGAGACAGGTGGATCGTTTAAAAGAGATGGGTGCCTGGTTAAATAAAAACGGAGCAGCAATATATGCAACCAAAGGCGGGCCCTACAAACCTGATAGCCTGATGGCAGCAACAAGAAAAGGAAACAAGATTTACCTGCACCTGTTTAAAAATCAGGGGGCTGAAATTACAATAGCCGCTGTACCCGGTGCTACAGTGAAGAAAGCTTACTTCCTTGATGGTGCAAAACCAACAGCTTTTAAAGTTAAGGCGGATCAGATTACAATTACAGTGCCCTTGCAATTGCCTGATGAGAATGATACGGTGATCGTATTAGAAATGGATAAAAATGTAGAATCCGTTCCGGTGATGAGTTTTAAATCCTGAGGAAGACAACTTAATTATCTTCATTATATTTATCCTGATTTATGGGTAATTTATACGAACAATTAAAACGGCATGTTGCCGGCGGAGGTTTTATACATAAAACACCTTTTGAAGACCTGCATTCCTACAAAAATGAAGAGGATTTATCCCCGGAATTCAGGGATAAATGGTGTGCACCGTTTTATATGAATATTGGCGGAACCAATCAGGTTCTTGTTGATCAATTAATTGAGGTCAGGGATCAGATCAGTTATGAAATCGTGTTAAAATTATTAGGCGATTTTGATTGGCGAACCAGACAAACAGGTGCTTTTTTTGCTGCCATTAAGGGATTTAAAGACTTGACTGATGTGATTGGAACTCACTTTTTAAAAAGTGAACTGACTTATGCCGGTAAAGTCTATGCCTATACTTTAGCTTCGTTTAATACCCCTGAAGGCATTGATTATTTAGAGCGTTATCTGGATTATTACTTGTTAAAACCAGACCTTTGGTTTGACCAACGGGAAGCCATGGAAGCTTTAACTTATCTGGATAAAATAAATCAGACCGATCTCGCAGCTAAGTATCATAACAATTGGTTGAAGTTCGTTAAGAAAAAAGACAATTGGAAGAAGGAGATCAACCTGGAGGGGATTGAAGCCCAAATGAAGCTGATTGAGAAAGTTAAGAATTTCGATCCGGATTATGTATCGAAAAGTACGGAGTACGGATTGACTTTCAGTTATATTTCTACTCCTGGGATTATAGGTAGAAGACCTCAGTGTATTTCTAAACAACTTCATCAATATACCTGCTTGTACTTTCTAGATTGGCTGGATACAGAGCACGTAGAATATCTGCTTGATGAATTGAACAAGGCAATGAACGGACTTGCCTATGACGATTATCCATCCTCTGATTTGTATATGGAGGAAATTTGGTTGCATTATCCCAGCGTAACAATTGCTGATCATTTAACAATTCCGATGGAAGATTTTAAATGTATTTTAGAAGAATGGGGTGAGTTTATAAAACAAGGATAGGATGATAAGAGTAAATGAAAATGATCCCGATTTGGAGTATGCAGGAATTGACGCGGGAGGTGGGAATATGTACAATTATAAAGGGGAACCTTTTACGGGCGCAATTGTAGATTTATATCCAAATGGAGATTTGAGAGGACTGGCTGAATTTAGGAATGGATATACAGATGGCATGCAGGCTGACTATTATGCAAATGGACAGGTAAAGGAGCAATATTATACCAAATACAACAGGATGTATGATAGTTATAAATTCTGGGCTGAATCAGGAAAACTATTGATACATGTTGAGCATGATAAAAACGGAGAGGTTATCTCAAGATTCATCGATAAAGAAAAAAGCATTTAGTACTTTTTGTTCCTCAGTTTACTATGCTTTTTGCTATATAAAAAGTAGAAAACAATCCCGATAGCCATCCATATAAATAAGCGTTCCCAGCTTTCAATTGGCAAACCCGTCATTAAAAACAGACACACTCCGATCCCTAATATTGGGATCAATGGAACAAAGGGGACTTTGAACGATCTCGGGATCTCCGGATTCGTTTTTCTTAAAATGATGACGCCTAATGCAACCAATGAAAAAGCAAATAAGGTTCCGATACTCACCATGTGCCCCAGATCTGAAATGGGTACTAAACCTGCCAGAAGACTCACAAAAACAAGAAAGAATAAATTGCTTTTCCAGGGTGTTTTAAAGCGTGGGTGAACATGACTGAAGAATGCAGGTAATAACCCATCTTTAGACATGCTGTAAAAAACACGGGATTGTCCCATCAGCATCACCAGAATTACGGAAGTATATCCGGCAAGTATGGCTATGATCAGGGCGCTGTTTAAAAAATGATATCCAGTTACTGCAAATGCTGTGGCAGCAGGACTGGCATCGTTCTTAAATGCAGTATAAGGCACAAGACCTGTCATGACATAGGAGAAGGCTACGTAGAGTACTGTAGCCACCAATAAGGAACCAATGATGCCTATGGGCATATCTTTCTGTGGATTTTTAGCTTCCTGAGCAGCAGTAGAAACTGCATCGAAACCAATAAATCCAAAGAAAACAACTGCTGCCCCTCTGATAATCCCTGACCAGCCGAAATGTCCGAACTCGCCTGTGTTCTCAGGAATAAATGGGGTATAATGTTCCGGATTGATGAACGACCAGCCAAGGGCAATGAATAAGATGATCACGCTGATTTTTAGAATCACGAGCAGGTTGTTAATCGTTGCTGATTCTTTTGTTCCCTTTACCAGAACGAGGGAGAGCAAGGCAACGATGAATACCGCAGGAAGGTTAATGATCCCAGCTTTGGTTGTTGTTCCGTCTGCAAGTTTGATAGGATCGAATGGAGAGGCGGTTAATTCCACCGGTATATTGATGTGAAATTGTGTCAGCAGTTTTACGGCATAACTGGACCAGCTGACCGCTACCGTTGCCGAAGCCAATGCATATTCCAACACTAAATCCCAGCCAATGATCCAGGCCATAAATTCGCCCAGGGTAGCGTAGGTATAGGTATATGCTGATCCGGCTACAGGAATCATAGAAGCATATTCTGCATAACAAAGCGCACAAAAAGCACAGGCAATACCTGCAAGAACGAAGGATAGGATGACTGCTGGCCCTGCATTTTCGGAGGCTACGATTCCGGTAAGTGAGAAGATTCCGGCACCTACAATGGCTCCGATCCCCAGGGCGACCAGATTAAAAGGACCTAATGACCGTTTTAATCCTTTTTCATTTGTCGAAGTTTGTTCTTCAAGAAGCTGTTGAATTGTTTTTTTAAAGCGCATGTTCTATAAATATGTTTGCAATTAATTGCCTGGAGCCTGATTACAGGCAATTAATTGCAAACATAAGGATTAAACATTAAAGACTACTAATTTAGTAGTCTTTAATGTTTAAAAGTAAACCTATCTTAACATGAAGAGGAGAATAACGGCTGTTTTACTTCTGATTTTCCGGATATTTTTCTTTAGTCAGAACGATCGAATGATCAATCATTTTTGATAAAACTGTGGGATCAATATCTGCCAGTTTTTTAATGTAAATGCAGGCCTTGCTCATTTTATATTTTCCAAGTTGTTTCAGGAACTCTTCTTTTATTTCAAAGTCGCAACCTACATACAATGTGATGGCAGCACTTCGCGGCGAGAATCCGGCCAATGGTGCATCGCCTTCATGGCCGCTCTCATATTTATAATGATAACTTCCAAAACCGATAATGGATGGTCCCCACATTTTTGCAGGAAATCCGGTCTGTTTTTCCATCAGTTCAACCAGGGCATAACTGTCTTGTCGCTTTACCGGATCAATTACCTTTTCAATAAACTCATTTACACTTTGTGTAGTCTGAATGGTCTTGTTCTTTGCCATGTTAATTGTAATTTTTTTAATTCATCCAAATGAACTGGTTACGATCTTCTTAAATAAGAACAATAAAATTCTTAAATTAGAAAATATCTTCTGGAATGACACCGTCCAGCTGATGAACCAAATGAAACCTAAATATGATGAAAAAAACTAATGATTTAAACTCAACTGATCGAAGATCGTTTTTAAAAAAGTCGGGTATAGTGATGTTAGGTAGTACGCTTGCTTACCAGACTGGTTTTTCCAATCCATTATTCAGCTCTGCAAAATCAACCATTAAGGTGGGATTAATAGGCTGTGGCGGACGTGGTACCGGCGCAGCAGCGCAAGCGCTCGCTGCTGATCCGGATGTAGTGATTACTGCGATGGGCGATATTTTTGAAGACAGACTTGAAGAAGCCTTTGCTTCCCTGACCATTATTGATGCGAAAAGGGTGAAGGTGGATAAAAAAAGAAAGTTTATCGGTTTTGATGCCTACCAAAAGGTAATTGATTCTGGTGTGGATGTGGTATTGCTGACTACACCTCCGGCATTCAGACCAGACCAGCTGACCGCAGCAATTGATGCCGGAAAACATGTGTTTTGTGAAAAGCCAGTGGCAGTAGATGCTCCCGGAATCCGTAAAGTTCTTGCTGCGGCTAAGAAAGCACAGGAAAAGAACTTGTCGCTGGTATCTGGTTTTTGTTTCAGGTATGACCTGCCAACCAGGGCGGTGTTTAACCGGGTGTTAAATGGTGAGGTAGGTGAAATCAGGACGATCTCTACCTTTAGAAATGGCTCAGGAAACTGGTCCAATCCCCGCAAGCCCGATTGGAACGACCTGACTTTTAAATTGAGGAACTGGCATTATCAAAACTGGCTTTCCGGTGATTTTATTGTAGAACAGGCTGTACATAGCCTGGATATGATGTCATGGGCGATGGGTGATAAAATGCCGGTAAGAGCTACCGGAACAGGCGGCAGACAAGTGCGTGTAAATGAGATTTACGGAAACATCTATGATCATTTTGCGGTGGAATTTGAATATGCGAACGGGGCAAAAGGATTTCATTTTTGCAGGCAGCAGGAGGGGACTTCACACCGAAATACTGTTGATGTGCTCGGAACAGATGGCAGTGCCTTTGTAAATGTGGGTATGAAATACGAGATCAACGGGAAAAACAACTGGAAGTACGATGGCGAAAAGAAAAACATGTATCAGGTTCAGCACGATGAGCTTTTTGCAGCGATCAGAAATGGAAAACCAATAAATAACGGTGAGTATATGACCCATAGTACCTTACTGGCGATCTGGGGACGGATGGCTGCCTACAGCGGACAAACGATCAGCTTTGAGCAGGCTTTGAACTCAGAACTTGTTTTGGGACCAAAGATCGACGAATACAACTGGGACCTGAAATGGGAAAATCAACCGGTAGCTTTACCGGGAGTAACCAGGGGAATCTAATTAGCCATCAATCATAAACATAATTTAATGAGGAAAACATTAATGGGGATCGGTATGGCCTTTGCAGCTGTACTGATGTGTACTTCTATGTCGTATGCACAATCCATACTTCTGCAATATGGTAAGGAAACAATGCTGGGGAATAATAAGGGGAAGGCCATCAACTGGATCAATGTAAATACGGAACCCGAAACCTGGAGAAAGGAAAAAGACCTGCTGATTTGTTCAGGAAAACCTATAGGGGTCATGCGGTCAGAGAAACTATATGAAAACTTCGTCCTCGAAGTGGAGTGGAAACATATGGAGTCCGGAGGGAACTCAGGCATATTTGTATGGAGTGATGCGAAAACTGATGACAAAAACCGTTTGCCTGGTGGGGTAGAAGTACAGATGCTGGAACTGGACTGGCCAAACCTGAACATGACGGATGGAGTAAAACCTCCGATAGCTTATGTACATGGGGAGTTGTTTGGGGTTGGTGGTGTGGTAACCGTCCCTGATAATCCCAGAGGGGAGCGGAGTAAATCCATAGAAAACAGATGTAAAGGAAAAGGCGAATGGAATACTTATAAGGTGGTCTGTGTGGATGGAATGATCAAATTATCGGTAAATGGCAAGTTTGTAAATGGCATCAGCAAGTCGACCGTAAAGAAAGGCCACCTTTGTATGGAATCGGAGGGTGCTGAAATTCATTTCAGGAATCTGAAGGTTACCGAACTTTAATGAACCGGAAATAGAAAATATGACCACAGACAATAACGACATCAACGGCAATAATTGTCCGGCTTCAAAACTACTGAAAATGTTATCCGGTAAATGGAAACCCCAGATCTTCAAATTGGCCCTAAACGGGCCATTACGTTTTAACAGCCTGGTCCGTCAGCTAGAAGGTTCAAATAAACAGGCTGTAGCGGTGGCCTTGAAAGAACTGGAGGAAGAAGGCCTGCTGGAAAGAAATGTAATTCAACTGAAGCCTCTTCATGTGGAATATATCCTGTCTGAAAGAGGAACTTTAATGATCAGCGTTTTTCAGCAACTTGAAGGATTATAAGACCTGATTTTTAACCTTTAAGGTAGTCATGTTTTTCTGACTTATTGCAGGGCTTATCCGATCTGGATAGCTTTGCTGTTGAATTAAAAAAAAGAAGATGAGTAATCCTTTAAAGTGTGATCCGGAAACAGGGGTCTGTGAAGTCCCTGGCCTTTCAGCTGAAAATGAAAAAGCTTTGCCTAAGGCATCAGACAAAGCTATACGGGTAATTTACTTTACCGATCCTATCTGTTCTTCCTGCTGGGGGATTGAACCACAATTGCGGAAATTAAAGATGGAGTACGGAGAAGTAATTGACATTGAATACCGGATGGGCGGACTTTTGCCAGACTGGTCTTACAATAGTGGAGGAATCAGTAAGCCTGCAGATGTGGCTTCACATTGGGATGAAGTTAGTTTACATTACGAAATGCCTATTGATGGTGATGTCTGGTTAGAGGACCCGCTGGATTCTTCCTATCCACCTTCTATTGCATTTAAAGCCGCACAGCTACAGGATCAGGAGAAAGCATTACTATTTTTAAGAAGGATAAAAGAAATGGTCTTTCTGGAGAAAAAGAACATCAGTAAATGGGAGCACCTGCTGGCAGCCGCAATAGCAACAGGACTTGATCCGGTAAGACTGAAACAGGACTTTGATGGTGATGCAAAGCAATATTTTCAGGAAGACCTACAGTTGGCGGGCTATTGGAATGTCAGAGGATTTCCAACCTTGTTTTTCATCGATGCAAAAGGCAATCCCGAAAAAGTATACGGTGTAAAACCATATCAGGTTTACGAAGCTGCAATTGAAACATTGTTGCCAGGCGCCAAATCTAAAAAAGCTCCGCAGGCAAAGGGTTGGGAATATCTGTTCTCTGTTTATCCTACACTGACAAATAAAGAGCTGTCGGTTATTTCAGATCTTTCTGTAAATGAGGCAGAAGCTTTCCTTGCAAATCTGGTGAACGAAGAGAAGCTGACCGTCATGGAAACAAAGAACGGGAAAATATGGTACCTGAAAAACTGACAATTGCACTTAATGTTTTGACAAAAAAACTAAATCTTTCTAACCATAATTATGCTTTATTTGATATGATGAATTAAACTCATCAAGTTTTTATCATAATGGAATATGATAGGTTAGTTAGTTAAGGAGATAGGGGTATCTACTTTATCGAATTAATGAAAATCCGCAGATGCCTGGATGGGACCCGCGGATTTTTAATTTATTACGTTGCTATATGATAGGTTGTGTATATTTAGTCAGTATGCCAGCAACAAATTACCCCCGTACCCCATGGATAGATTATCTACGTGGTTTTGTAACCATTTTAGTGGTTGCGCATCATGCTTCTTTGGCTTATACAACTTTTGCCAGTTTTAATAAAGATGCTTACATCAGCTCGACACATCCAGTAGTGGATGTACTGCGCTGGAAAGGAATGGATTATTTCGAAGATTTTAATGACATTTTCTTTATGTCTTTAATGTTCCTCATCGGAGGGGTGTTTGTGATCGGTAGTCTGAGGAAAAAAGGAGTACTGGTCTTTATTAAAGATCGGTTTTACAGGTTATTGATCCCATTCTTTGTTGGCGTTACTGTGCTCATGTTGCTGGCGCATTACCCCGCTTATTACCTTGCCCATGGAAATTTCAACTTAAGGGACTATGTGGTCGACTTCTTTACGGTGGAAGCATGGCCGGTAGGGCCGCCATGGTTTATTTGGGTGCTGTTTTCTTTCAATATCATCATTGCGCTTTTATTCCCGCTTATTGGTTCTTTCATGAGCAAACTGGGACAAAAGCTAGCCAGTTGGGCCAACCAGCCATTCAAGGTTTTCCTCTTCTGGTATTTGTTAACATGGATCACTTATATGCCACTGATGTTTTGGGCAGGTGCAGGAACCTGGACAGGCTTTGGCCCCTTCGATTTTCAGGTAAGCAGGGTGTTACTTTATTTTACCTATTTCTTAACAGGCGTGGTGATTGGCAGTCCGGGTATAGACTTTGGTTTATTCAAAAAGGATGGCCTCCTGATGAAAAGGTGGCCTTTTTGGGTAATGGGGAGTGTTTTGACCTATGTTCTGTTAAAATTAGCAGAAGCACCCCTTACTGCCAGTTATGAGCAAAAACAATTGACTGAATTTCAGGCCACATTGATTTACCGCTCTATCTGGACATTGTCCTGCACACTCAGTAGTATGGCCTTTATCGCCTTGTTCAGGAAACTGTTTAACCGTGCAAATGAACACTGGCAGGCCCTCTCTGAAAACGCTTATGGTATTTATCTGCTCCACTATATTTTTGTGATCTGGTGCCAGTTCCTTTTACTGGATGTTGATTTTCCGGTAGTCGTTAAATTTATCCTCACTTTCGTGATTTCTGTAGTGCTAAGCTGGGGCTTAACCTATCTCCTCAGAAAAAATAAGACGATTGCCAGATTTCTGTGAAAACACCGGATGGAGTATAAAAAAATGTGCTATTTTTGATCACACAATAAGAAGCAACAAGTAAAAAATCATGAATAATACAGACAATCTGGTGTCGCATAATGTTTATTTTGAGGGGAAAGTACAGAGCCTGGGACTGGAAACAGAAAAAGGAAAAGCCACTCTTGGAGTGATGAAAAAGGGTGTTTATGAGTTCTCTACTTCCTCAGCCGAAAAAATGATTGTGATCTCGGGCAGCATGAATGTCAGATTGCCAGGTAATGATTGGGTAACGTATACCAGTCAGCAGGAATTCGATGTAGTTGCCGGTGTTTCTTTTGGCGTATCCTGCGATGCAGATGTTGCCTATATCTGTTATTACGGATAGATTTTTCTTGTTTAAGTTTTCTTTTGATGAACCATAAAATCAAAGGCTATTTCTGGGCATGTATTTCCTCTGCTACGTTTGGCCTCATTCCCTTATTTGCTTTGCCCCTTGGGCAAAAAGGACTCTCACACGATACTGTTTTGTGTTACCGCTTTGCTGCTGCATCTTTATTCGTAGCGCTTTGGATGGCTTTCAAAAAAGAATCTTTTATGATCACAAAAAGAGAACTGATGTTATTGCTGATTCTAGGTGTATTGTATGCCGTGTCAGCACAATATCTGTTTATCAGTTATGACTATCTGGGGGTGGGCACAGCTTCCACGATTTTGTTTCTTTATCCGGTATTTGTTGCGCTATTGATGGCCGTTTTTTTCAAAGAAAAAATAAACATGATTACCCTGGCCGCCATTCTGATTGCCTTTTCGGGAATATCGCTTTTGTACAAAGGGGATAATGGGGTGAGCCTGAATCCGCTGGGAATCGGAACGATTCTGTTATCGGCATTGAGTTATGCTGTTTATATTGTAGTAGTCAATAAATCAAAAGTACAGTATATATCGGGGTATAAGCTGACCATGTATGTGATGGCGGTAAGTGCGGTGTTTTTTCTGATAAAAACACAGATTACAGGCGGATTGGCTCCATTGCCGGATACTGTTGCCGTACTGGACCTGACGCTGCTCTCTTTACTCGCTACAGCGCTCTCCTGTGTAGCTATGGTATTTGCGGTACAATATGTAGGTTCTACTGCTACAGCGATATTGGGAGCATTAGAGCCTGTTGTTGCGGTAGCAGTAGGGGTTTTAGCCTTTAATGAAGTGATCACTAAAAACCTGGTCTTTGGGGTATTGCTGATCCTGATCGCTGTTTCCCTGATTGTCCTTTCTGATTATTTTTATAAGCGTATGAAAGTTAAAAAGGTCATTTTATAACCCTTTATACAAATATTTGTGGCGCAAGAAGCCCCAATACAAATCCTCCGATAATCATAAATCCCGAGAGGAGGAAAAGTGGAATAGCGAGCAGCATCTGATATGCCGGCCCTGTTTCCCTGACCTGGATGAAATATTTGTTGTAGTCTACTTCCTTAGCGGGAATAAGATCAGAAAGGCCTTTTTCGAATGAGGAAATGCCTGAGCCATCTCTGAGGATGAGTTTATAGCTGCCACTTTCTGCTGAAAATCTTTTCATCTCCATCTTACCTGTATCGAAATTGCTGGTGTTTGGCCGCATAAAAGAAGGGCTAAGCGAGACTACAGCTCCATCACTCTCCCGGATAATCTGTATTTCGAATTGATCAACAGGTGTTTTTCTAAACAACTGGCCTTTCTGCCATACGGCATAAAGCCCATTCTGAGGAACCTGAAAGGTAGCCTCCTTTTGCGTAAAGGGAATTTCCAGGATGACGTTTCCGTTAAAGATCTTTTTTGTCATGCCAAGTGTTTTGATCAAAACAAAGATTCCTACGGGAATGAGGCAGAACAACCCTATGCGTATTAAAATTAGTGCCATGATTTTTATTTAACCGCTGAAGCTATAATCAGCTCTGATCGGTTAATGTATGAATTTTATATGTACGATAGGGTAGTGTATCTTTGTTAAATACAGGAAATGATAAACATTTATGAAAAAGTTAATTGCCACCTTGCTTCTGATTCTGAATTTCTCACTTGTTTTTGGGCAGGGAATCAAACCTGAATATGAGCGGGTTATTTCTGATTTTATCAATTGTGTGAAAAGTGGGAACAGGAAGAAACTGGCCGATAAAATAGCTTTTCCTTTTGAGCGGCAATATCCCATCCCCGATATAAAGAATAAAACAGAATTTTTAAGGCGGTATAAAGAGGTTTTTGATGATCAGTTAATTAAAATGATCCTGGATTCCAAACCTTCGGCAGACTGGACGGATGTGGGCTGGCGGGGAATCATGCTATTTAGGGGAGATTTATGGCTGGACTATGATGGTCGCCTGGTTGCAGTTAATTATCAGTCCGAAGCAGAGAAGAAAAAACGGACAGCACTCATTGAAATGGAAAAAAATCAACTGCACCGATCGATTAAACAGTTTGAAATCCCCGTTCAGCTATTGGAAACCTCAAAGTTTAAAATCAGAATTGATGATTTGGGAGAGGGCAATTACCGTTATGCTTCCTGGTCTTTGAAAAATAAAATGAGTGATCAGCCAGATTTGATTTTGAAAAATGGGAAGTTTATATCAGAAGGAAGTGGCGGAAATCACCGGTTTGAGTTTAAAAGTGGTGATTACGTGTATGATTGTTTAATTATGGTGATGAGAGGGAAAGATACACCTCCCGCTATGCTGACCATATATAAAGGCGATAAGGAGATCTTATCTCAGGCCGCAAAAGTAATAAAGAAATAAGTTGAAAGCTGCCTACTGAGGTTCAACAGGCGCTTTTTGGTTCAGCTCTCTCTGGTTGCTTAATACAAACTGAAACAGTTCTTCGGTAGGCACCAGTTTGCGTTTGCATTTTTCTATATCCATCCCTTCTTTCGTCCACAGGTATGGAGAAAAGCTATAGGATTTATTGCCATCAAGTTTAGCGATAAACTTGTCCCAGCTGGACCATCTTAAACCTTTGTAAAAGGCAGATAAATCACTGTCAAAACAGAAACGGATAAATTCGGTATAACCAAGGCCAAGAGACTCCCATTCCAGGCTATTAGGGGCCAGGTAATAAATGGTTTTTAAATCTTCTCCAAACTCCCCGTAATTGATGGCAAAAAAGCCCCCGACAGCATCATCGGCAACAAGAAAATAACGAGGTACTTCTCCAAATTCCTTGATTGATTTTCCTTTGTTCCATTCCGAAACAGAACGGTTTAACCGTGGGCTTCCTGAGCCTAAAATCCGCAACCAACCATTGTCAACCATGATTCCTCCGGTATTGTAAACGACAGCTCCCAAGGTCGAAAAAGTGGTTACCTGGGTGTTGTATAAGGCGGTTTTCGCACTGGCAGAATCCAGCTCCAGAACTTCAACTTTGTTCTTCGCAGAATCTATCCATTTTTGGATCAATGGCCAGGCCGGATCAGTGGTGTTAATTAATTCATCCAGACTCCTCATCTTGTTTTGTGCAAAGGTATTGAAGGAGATAAAGGTGATGCCTAGTATGAAGAGGTTTTTGATGACATTTTTCATGGTAAAAGAACTTATCTTTTCAAAGATAGAATGAAAATCTGTTTATTTTAAATTTGTTAATGCACGGTTGAGGCTTCTGAGGGTAATTCCAAGATAAGCAGCCATATCTTCTTTAGAAATGACAATGTTCTGTTTGTATTGGAGCTCCAGTATTTTCTTTAATCCATACTCAATGGTGTACAATTGTTGTGAGGAAGCCCGGCTACTGGTATTGATCAACCGCTCGGCCAGTTCGTCTAGTAGCAACTTCTGGAAGTTTAAATCCTTTTCGAGTAGCTGCTTGAAAAAGGGAATATTGATGGCGTATGCCTCGACATCTGTAAGGGTTTCTACGCTACATAAACAATTGTTGTTCCTGATGGCTTCTATTTCGCCCAGAATCTCACCTTCGCTTAAAAACTCGACAATGTAATCTTTGCCGTTCTCTTCACTAAAGAAACATTTCGTGATGCCTTCTTTGATGATGAAAACTTTGGATGACCTGCCATCCTGTTTCAATAGAAAAGTTCCTTTTGGGAAGGTCTTTAAACTGAGTTCCTCTATATTGGCCTGCTTTTCGTGGAGATTCTCAATAAAGGATAAAAAAAAATGATTTGTTCTTAGCATATTTTTTAGGTTGGGACAAATGTCCTTTATATGAAACAGCTCATTGACGAATTTTGCCTGAGCAATAACAAAGGTAACAATGAAACATAAAATAAAAGTGATCGCATTTGATGCAGATGATACCCTATGGGAAAATGAGCCGTATTTTCTGGAAACAGAACAGCAATTCTGTGCTTTACTGGAATATTATCTGCCACATCATACGGTTTCTCAGGAGTTGTTTAAAACAGAAATGTCCAATTTGCAGCTGTATGGATACGGTGTGAAAGGGTTTATGCTGTGTATGATTGAGACGATCTATCGGGTATCAGATGGAAAAGCAGATTTGGAACTGGTGAACAAAACCATTCAGTTAGGTCAGGAATTACTCCAAAAACCAATAATATTGCTGGATGGGGTAGAAGAAGTATTAAATGCATTAAAGGGGGAATATAGATTGGTTGTGGCCACAAAAGGCGATTTACTGGATCAGGAACGTAAACTAAAAAACTCGGGTTTACTGGATTATTTTCACCACATTGAGATCATGAGCGATAAACAAACCGGTGATTACGCAAAGTTGTTAAAGCACCTGGATTGTGCCCCTGAAAACTTCATGATGCTGGGCAATTCCATTAAATCGGATGTCATTCCTGTTCTTGAACTGCAAGGTTTTGCTGCACATATCCCTTATCATACGACCTGGGCACATGAAAGACATGAACATAAATTAACACATCCCAATTTTTTACAGTTAAATGTAATTACTGATATTTTGACTAAACTTGTTCCTATTAACACTTGACAGGTTAAGCAGTTCATAAAATAATGGATCTGGTCATAAAACCAGAAGAAGCAATTTGTTATTACAGGAATAGAAAATAAGATGTCAGAAGGAAAATCACACTGGGAAAAGGTATATACAACTAAGGCAGCTCATGAGGTTAGCTGGACGCAAGAGGTTCCTAAAACTTCATTGGATTTCATTAATGGTTTCCAGCTCGGAAAAAGTGCAGGCATCATAGATATTGGAGGAGGAGATAGCCTGCTGGTTGATTTCCTACTGGCGCAGGGTTACCAGAATATTACGGTACTGGATATTTCTGAAGCCGCACTGGAACGCGCAAAAAAACGTTTGGGAGATCAGGCAGACCTTGTGAAATGGCTGGTGTCCGATATCACCGATTTTAAACCTGCTGAAACCTATGACATCTGGCATGACCGGGCTACTTTTCACTTTTTAACCACAGCAACACAGATTGAAAAGTATATCACCATTGCGAAAAACTGTGTGAGGGGCTATCTGACCATAGGAATCTTCTCAAAAAATGGTCCTGAAAAATGTAGTGGTTTGGAAATCAGGCAATATTCAGAAGATGAATTAGAACAGCAATTCTCTGAAAGTTTTCAAAAATTACAGGTCATTACTGAAGACCATGTAACTCCTTTTAATACGGTTCAGAATTTTATTTTTTGCAGTTTCAAGCGCATTTAACTGATGTTGCAGGTGTGGTTTGAATATTAGAGGAAATGATATTCATAATTTCGGTCCTGTACTCCGGTGATTCGTAACAAATGTCTGTATCACTGATGTCAAAGAGCTTCATTTCACCTGAATTATATTCCAGAAAGAGACAGTCGGATCTGTCTAGTCCATCTGCATAATGATATTGTACAGTTTTAACATCGGTCCAGGGGATCTCTTTTTCTCCTTTAAAGGTGATCCCCTCTGCTGATATCACTATAGCATGCCTGAACATCGAGATCACCTTCCTTATAAAATCTAAGGTGGAAAATCCGAAAAAGATAAGAGGAATTAAAGTAATCAGTACGGCGATTCCTTTCACTTTTGAAGAGGATGGCATCTCTATTAACCCCATCATCGCCAGAAAGCCTGTGCCTCCGAATAGAAGGACCATGAGCAGGTAAAATAAGAAGTGTTTCGCTAAACTTTCAATTGTAAATCTAATGTATTTTGTTTCCATTTTATTCCTGTTTAAGGTTAACATCCACATCCTGTATTATCCGGTTGTCTGGCTCCGCAAGCCTGATGATCTCCGAAATAATTACCTACTTTTTTGAAAAAGGAAGTATCTGAAATGCCATTGAATTGATTGATAATGATTGCTTTCTGATTTAAGGTGTTAATGCCATTCAAAAAGACAGCTTGTTTTTTAATCTCTCTTGCCATCATCTCCTGATCAGTACTTAAAAATATCCATGGAATCATGAAACAGAAGCTGATGACGAAGAATATGGACAGCAGCAGGATGGCGAAACCACCTGTTTCTTCGGTTGGAAAAAACCAGATCATCATCACCAAAACTGCCATAAACAGGAAGAAAACAGGAGATTGCGGTTTTTTTGATGCGGTTTTTACCCTACAAATAGCGTTTAAATAGGTGCTTAAGGCTAAATTTAATTGATTGAGATTGAATTTTGAGGATTGAGGTAGCTGATTGAAACATTCAAATAACGATTGGCTATGCATAAGATACCGGTCATTAAAGGCTTCAGTGCGGGAAATGCTTAGCGAAAAGAACTTTTCTTTAAACGCTCCTTTTGTATCTATGATTTTTATCCAGTTACTCTCTTCAAGATCGTTTACTAAAAGTAAAAACGCATTGTTGTAACCACCGGTTAACCAGGCCAGCTCATAACGGTTATATTGAGGGATTTTTGCAATGTTGGGTTGCAAATGATGCTTGTTGTAACGGGCAGTCACCCAGCTAATGATCAGAATCAATGGAATGAAAAGCACTAAGTACTGCAGGAGCGGCAGATCAGGAATGGGTAAGGATCCAAACAACATCCAGCTCAATAGAAAAGGAACAATGATGAGCAGGTAATAGGCTTCCACAGGAGGAAAATGGAATGAGTTTTTGGCGGGGGCTTCCTGTTCAGGTTTTAAAAAGGATTTTAGTTCAGGAGGAATTCTCCAGAATTTTGCCGGAGGGTTTTGTTCAAAAACACGGATATAAAGGATTAAGGTTTCAAGATACCAGTCCTGGTGTTTGTTATAGTCGATAATACCACCCACATTAGGAAAGTGGTGAAGCTCACGCTGTAAAATATTAGGGCAGAAGTTTTTCCAGTATTCAGTCGTATAGAGTAAATGCATGTGCCAGACTTTATCTACAACAATAGAGGGGGAGGCTCCATTTTCAGAAATGCAACACAAGTAAACAAAGCGTTTATATTCCTGAATGGCCGCTTTGGTGAAGTCCTCGCTCCAGTCTTCAGTTTGAGCGATCTTTTTTGAAAACGGAATGATTGTATCGGCATCGTCAATAGCGTAATTTGCAATCCGGATCCAAAGTGGGTTATCCTGATAATTCAGGTAGTCCGCGGTTAATTTGATATTGGAATGGGCCGGTTTCATAGCTTTACTTTTTCTATGAATCTCCGGAAATAGTAAAATATAAAAGTCTTATGTAGGTCTTGTTGTGTGGTTTTTTAGTCCTGTATTAGTCTTGTAATAAAGAAAATGATCAAGGATACAAAATAAAAGGCATAAAAAAAGAGGTACTTAAAGCACCTCTTTTTTTTTATTTGATTATTGATTATAACCTGAATCCTACTCTTAAAGCTGCATAAGAAGTCCCTGCATCTTCAACTCTGATTCCGGCATCGATACGGTTGTTGAATTTGTAGCCAACACCACCACCAACAAGGAAGTTTGTACCTACATCATTGAATCCGATTGCAGCACCTAAGTTGAAGTTAATGAAGACCTTTGGATCTACAAAATACTTCACTCCACCTTTTAATGGTAAAAAAGTATAATTATCGAAGTAATCGTATTTAGGGAATAAGGTTTCTACTCCGGTAGCCAGGGTTAATCCTAATTTCTTCTCTACTGCCCATTCGGCCTCTAAAATTCCGCCAATCCCTACATTGTAACCTTTACTAAACGGAATAAGCAATTCTGGTGAGAGGGTTATTTTTGCTGATTGTGCATACGATTTTGCCGTAAAGCACATAAACATTGCAGCAATCATTCCGGTAATTAAGAGTCTTTTTGTATTCATAAGATAAATTTGTTAGTTCAATCTGCTTTAAACAAAGATTAGACCAAATTTGTGATTTCTCATGTGCCAAGCCGTATATGCTCTTTATCAGGAATAAAAAGGGGGCTTATGAGTGATATTCTAGACACAAAAGGAATCAGGTGTTATACTTTCTTCGGATGATCATAACTAATCACACGGTACAATTTCCATTGTCCATCTTTAAGCTGCCAGACATGCACAAATTTAAAAGTCCCGCTTAATTTTTCCTGCGCTCCTTTATTCGTGTAGTAAAAACGATGTGCACCAATTTCAATTGCTCCAAATCCTTTTATCGGATGGACTTCAAGACTCCCTGGAACCAGTTCCCTGCGGATATGGTTCCCTCTGGCACAGGTTTCCACAATTGATTTCAGTTCGTTGTCTGCACCAAGGGTAAGACCGCCAATGTCATGAAAAAATTCCATGTCCGGGCTTAAGAACTTTTTATAAGTTAGGGTATCACAGTTATTAACGGCATTGAACATCAGGCTGTCTGCCTTGGAGATTTCTTTGAATAAAATTGCTTGAATGGGAATGGTTTGCTGCGCAAAAGATAGATTAAAAGAAAGAAGAAAAAGGAAAACTGGAATAAGGGTTTTAGGGGACATCATTTGTGTTTTGTTAATTTTATGGGGACTAAGCTAATGATATGCCAGTCTTGCCGCTACTTGTTAAATGGTGTTGTGAGCGTTTCTTTGTAAGAACAGGTCATTTTCTGTACGATAACGAACAGCGTTATGTACGGTTATGTTCAATGGCTAAAGTAGTCAAAATGACGATAGTGCTAAGCCCTGAAAGAAAAAATCCCGGATGGACCAGGATTTTTTGCTTTAGGCTGCGAAATATCTGTGGATGAATCAGGCATATTGTTCCGGGCGTGCAGGAACAAAGGAATGCCGTCTTTTCCAGAAAGAAGCTTCCGGCCAGCGTTGTTCTTTATGATAAAACTGTAGTTTAAGGTCCTGATAGCTATGGAAGATGCGGCTGATGTCCTGTTGATAACGGTCAATGGCTTTTGTATCTCCTTTGTGGTTTTCCATTAAGGCAGCTGCAGCCTGAAAGGCAGAGCTTAATGCGAAGCCGATTCCCATGGAAGAGAGGGGATCAAAGGCTGCGGCGGCATCGCCTACGGCAATAAAGTTTTTCCTTGCGGAGCAATCGTTCAATTGAGAAAAGGCGTTACGGGTCCAGAGCGGTTCATTGGATATGGTATTGGATGTTCTGTGCAGGGTATGTGTGGTTTGTTTTAACATCTGGCACCAATTCTCCGTTTTATGCAATTGTAAAGCTGAGGCCCTGTCTGCATCTGTAAAGAAAGCAACAGCGATCTGCTGGTTTGGCAATGCAGCGGTATACCACCATCCTTCTTCTGTGGCTTCCATAAACAGATCCTGACTAATGCTACGGTCGTCTGTAGTTTTCAGGAAGGCCCCGATAGCGACCAGCTGATCATACTTTATAGATTCAATACCCAATTGACGGCTAACTGTACTTTGTCTGCCGGTTGCATCAACAACGTAACGGGCATGGATGTTAAAGTTTTGATAGTCACGGTGCTTTAAGCTGGCTTCCCATTGCAGATCTTCCCGTTGTTTCAGGGATTCACAGCGGGTTCTTGGAAAAACGATTCCTCCCCGGCTTACCACTTGTTCGAGCAGGTGCAGGTCGAACTTTTCCCGGTCTATCTGATAATTCCCTCCTGCTGAGGTAAACATAGATTCTCTGGTGCTGATGTATGGACTTCCCCAGGAAGCTTTATTGCTGTATCCTTCTATAAAGCTATCTGATCCAAAATCATTTTTATGGATACCCACATAGTTCAGTAAGTCGAATAAAGCAGGGCTGACATTTTCGCCGACACGTGTCTGGTCCAGTGTGCTATGCTCCACAATGGTAACCTTGAGCCCTGAGTAGCGCAACAGGCTAAGAGCGGTGGCAGCCCCTGCAGGGCCGCCACCGATAATTAATACATCGGTTTGCATTGTTCTGTTCATTATCTTCTGCTTCTGCTGCCCGAGCGAGGTAATTTCCTGGCTCCGGCAAGTGTTTCAATCGCTTTGAAAGCCAGTTCTTCCATATGGGTAACCATATTTGCTGCCAGCTGACCGCGTTGCTTAATCAGTGATTTATCAGGTTCGATGTAGAATACAGGAAGTGTGGTATCCCAATCCTGTTCATTGCCACTGATTTGCGCGATATGGACCTCCTTGTAAGTAAACAGTGCATTGTTGCGTTCTGTCTCCACAATAAAGGGATAGCCATTTTTTGCATCCGCATTTTTATCTCTGAGGAAACCCAGTGCGTACCAGAATTCTACCATTTGTACAAAGCTGTTGATTCCTCTGGCATAGTTCATTTGTTCGCCTGGGGGCACATGAGTAGCTGCTTGTCCCTTTGCAGTAAATTCACCAACAAGGACATCCCATGGGCTTTGAGGTGGCCACCAATAACTGTAATAACTCGGTGGAAGAGGCGCGCTGCCATCAGGAGTCGTTATCTTATTCACATTGGTATCAGTGAAGTTGATGTATTGAACTGTACACTGGAAGAAATCTGCCTGCCATGGACATGCCATACGTTTGGTCAGGTCGCCAGGCTCGCAGCCCCCACCTTCGCATTCATCTCTTGAAGGGGTTAAACCATGTTCTTTATACCAGTTTTCATCCTTGTATTGCTGGATGACATAAGGTGCAGCATAGACGATCGGATTTTGCAGGCTCCAGGTCACTTCTATGCCCGGACACATCGGAAGCCCGACGCAATTGCCTACACTTGCTGCATCTAAAGGATGTACAGGATGGGGGGTATAGTCAAGGTTGTTGTCGAAATTACCTTCGGCCCATTGAGCGAGAAAAAACAGCTGTGTTTCATCCAATGCCATGAATTTCATGATATTGGTATTGCTTACGGAATTACTGCCGGAGTTGAGGGGCATCATTGGAAACTGCTTTCCTGTTTCATCAGTTGTAAACAGTTGCTCCTGAGGATAAGGTATTCCTGTACTTCCTTCAACAGGTGGCTGTGTATCGTTTTGCCTGAAGAGGGCATAGAAATTCTGCCTGTTGGTTTTGTTTTCGGGAGAAGGATCGGCATAATCGAATGGCCCGTTAACTGCCGCCTGCATGGGTTGTACATTGGATACCCACTGGTACCTTCCCATACGGTCAATAATAGGGAAAATGTCACGATAGTAATTTGGCTTAAACTGTGGCTGCCAGGCACCATTGCTATACATTTTAGGGGCCAGATTGAAATTCCTGACACCGACATCAAACATGGTATCACTAAGATTCGAAATGTTCACGATTTCAGGAGCAAAATCAGGTGAACCTACAATGACCCATGCCGATAAACTTACAGGTGCAGTGCCATTATTAAAGGTTACGGTACAATAAACCGGGCCATCAGAAATGTCATCATGCCAGGTATTGGAACCACCGTAACTGGTTAAAGGTTCATTGCCTCCGGCGCAACCTGAACCGCCTAAAACAATCAGACGGCCGGCTTCATCCGTCCATAAGGCACCCAGTGTTTTTACCGCAGTACCATATTTTACAGTAGGGGATGGAAAATGGGCGTGATATCCTGCCGGTACATTTAGCGCATCAAAATCAATGGACAGGTTCCTTCCGGAGATGGTACGTGGACCAGGATCAACAATTAGTTCCCGGCGCAGAGGTTCAGTGATCACATCAGGGTTTCGGAATTTGACACCCTGATTTTTATAACTGTTGCCCTGACCATACAACAGGTTGCCCTGAAGTTCAGAATATTGATACCAGGCCGCTTTTTTATTGGCCAGGTGTACTGTCCATTCAATAGATGCTACTCCGGGTGAATCCAGGGTGAGCTCATCTACTCCGTTTTCCTGGAAAACTTTAAATAACTGGCCCTGCCTTTTAATCCGGCCGGCATCATCTTTGAATTTTACGATTGGACCTTTGCCGTCTCCATTAAATGGAAGACCACCAATGCGGTCTGGCGACAAACATATGTTAGCAGGGTTAGTGGGAGAAACAACGATCGGTGGACCTGTTTCTGGGCTGAGGGGGCTGTTGCCTAGACGGGCAACCCCAACAGAGGGATGAATCTGTAGTGACATGCTTTTTTATTTAGCGTTAACAATAGGAATTATCACTAAAATTAAGCTTCCGTTGTTTAGTCTTTTAGCGTACAAATACGCTGTTTCTAAAACAGGTACTTTTACCCGTTTAAATGGCTGCTCAGAAAAACAGCAGAAAAATATTTTACCTTTAATACTAAGATGAAGGATAAAACTCCTTTACACCTTTAAGCAGAACATGGAGTTAAGAGAAGAAATCGAACCTAAGCTGGAGATCGCGGAAAAACGCTTTCCTGAAATATTGAATTTAATTATGGAGTTCAGTGAATTCCTTGATGAAAATGGTGATGAAGATGGTCAGGAATATCAAAACCTGACCAGAAAGCTCCATTTGTTAACCAATAAGGAGATTTCTAAATTTAATATCCACGAGTATTATGAGGAAGAAGGGGCTGAAGTTTTGGCATTTAGAATCGGTTTGCCTGATCCGGTTAAATCAGATCAGGTTTCAAAAGAGGAACTCCTGGAAATTGTCAGCCGGTTGAGGAATTTTGAAGAGCCCGCGGAAGGGGATGAAAGTTTTGCAACACAATTTAAGTATCATTTGGACGATTATTACCATCAATTTCTGGAATTAAACTTTAAAAGGTATCGTTTCCAGCTTTTCAACAGACAGAAAGATGCAAATGGAAATTATTTCGATTATTCTGTAGAAGAGATCGCTGAAAAGATAGGAGCAGGAAATGGACCAACGTTGAAGGAACGAAAATAACTACTGGTCTGATTTGATGAAGATGAGTTTGTAGTAATCAGTTTCGGCAAGTCTATAAGTATGGGTAAAGGGAGTTCCTTTGAGTTCGATCTGTACCTTGTCCGGAGCGATAAATCTCCATTTTCCTGTGGTTTCAAGGCTGTCTCTTTCTTTGGTTTTTGTTGCGGAGCTGCTTCCGTATTGCTGAACCGATTTATAGTCAATAAGATGACTGGCTTTAAAGCTCAGTTGTATAGACTGTCGAATGATCCCCTCAGGAAGATTATGACGGTTACCAGGATAGTTGTCAGTTAATCCGTACCAGGTATTATAAAATGTCTGGCACTTTCCGGTTTTACATTGTTTCTGAAAATCACTTCTGATCAGGTAGAGCGTATCTGCGTTTTTGGTAACTGCAACATTCCATGTTTTTTCCTGTAATAATGCGGCAATGTCAAGCTGCTGATCCAGCCTTTTAAGGAATATGGTATCTATGTTGTACTTCGCCCCCCTGGAGCTTCCGCCACCATGGGGATTGAACAGGTAAATTTCATCGGATTCAAATCCCTCTTTTTCAATCCTTTCATTCACTCTTAAAGGAGGTGCTTCCATGATCATCATTTCCGAGAGTAAGAATTTATTGTACCTCCGTTCAGATAAACGGAATGTGCCATCTTTTGAAGTAAGCGTTTCACCGACCTTGCAGTTTTCTACCGGATGGTGGTTGTAATCCAGAATGGTCCCCCGGATTTCGGGTCTTGCCAGCCTTGAAATACAGGACGACAAAAACAGGAGGGATATAGAGATCAGTACAATGCTGAACCTGGTGTTTTTTGATGTCATTTGATCAGGATTTGATATTTGAGTAGACATTTAATGAATGCCAATATAAATTGAATTTCCATAGGGTTGGTATTATTGTTTTACAGATGTTGTCTTGTTTTCTGTAGTATTTGAATTGATATTGACTCTTTTTTTTGAAGCGATACACCGCTGATCTTATAGACATAGGAATGTATGTTATTGGTGGATGGTTCTTTTTGCAAATTATGAACAAATAAAATATGTTTTTTTGAATTTAATATTTAACTTTATGATTAGTTATAGTCACAACCACGTTGTGAATTTAACTTATTGAATTTAATCAGGGATGAATTAAATTTAGTTAATTTGTGATACGGGGGGCAGCTGATTACTGCCTACCCGTTATTATCTGTCTCTTCTTTGGATCTTGTTGCTCCTGCACATGGTATCCATCTCCACAAAAAAATCCTTTGTCTTCGCTTTTTTGGTGATAAGCATCTGTCGCAGGCAGTACGAAGTTCAGTTATAAAAAAGATTATCTTGGAATGTTTATTCCATTTTTCGTAAGTTTGCAATTCCAAATCAGTTAATTATATGAATAAGAAGGAGCAGATCTTAACGGCAACATTGAAGTTAATCGTACAAAAAGGCATCGAGTCAACGCCTATGTCGGAAATAGCCAAAGCAGCTGATACGGGTATGGGAGCTATTTATAACCATTTTCCTAATAAAGAATCCTTAGTCAGTGAGCTGTATTTCTATTTAAAGGCCAAAGAATCGGCTATTATTATGCAAGGTTATGATCCTTCTTTGTCTGTTAAACAACGATTTGTTTACCTATGGAAAAGGATGATCGGATATTTTATGGCTGAGCCTATGGACTTTATGTTTCTCGAACAGTTTTATTATTCTCCTGCTATAGACCCAAAAGCAAAACACGAAGGGAGTTTGTATGTCAGTGTGCTTGATTCGGTGTATCTGGACGGACAGGCTCAGCAAATTATAAAAGAGGGGAATGTGAAAGAATGGATTGGTTTTACCAGCGGATCCCTGGTTTCTCTCGTTAAACTGCACCATAGCGATTACATTAGCCTGCAGGAAGACAGTATTGAACGTTACATCCAGGCTGCCTGGGATGCCATCAGAAGCTAAGCTCAATTTTTAAGAAAAAAAACGGAATAAACATTCCACCTTGGTGGTTTGACATGGATAACTATGATGAAAAATAAAATCGCTTACCTGGGCTGTCTCAGCCTGATCGGAATGATCACTACAGAATTTGGTGTAATCGGAATCCTTCCACAAATAGCGGCTCATTATCAGATCAGTATTGATCAGGCGGGCATGTTATTGAGTGCTTATGCGATGGTTGTTGCACTTGCAGGTCCTTTCATGACGATGTTTGCTTCTGGTGTGAACAGGAAAACGTTAATGGCCGTAACCATGGCTATATTTTTGCTTACGGGGATCGTCTCGGCTCTGGCACCTCCGTTTTGGTTATTGATGACCGTAAGGGTGTTACCTGCCTTTCTCCATCCTGTATTGGTTTCTACGGCTGTAGCTGCGGCGACAAATACCGCGGAGCAGAAAGAAGCACATCAAATGATGGCCATTGTAATAGGTGGAATCGGCATTGCAACCATTACAACCGTTCCATTTGCTACTTACCTGGCGGGAGCTTTTAACAATTGGCAGGCATCCTTTATTTTGCAGGCGGCAATTAGTCTGATCGTGTTGGTCTTGATCCTGTTGCTCTTGCCCTCTTTGCCGGTTGGGGAGAGAAAGTCTTACCGGTCGCAATTGATGATCCTGAAAAAGCCTGCTTTTATCACCACTGCGTTGTTCTCCTTCCTGATGATCGGAGCCATTTTTAGCACTTATAGCTATTTTGCGGATTACCTGAGTAAGGTGAATGGAATGGAGGAAAAAACCATCAGCCTGATGCTGTTGTTGTTCGGTTTAACCGGTATTGCAGGTAATTTTATTGCCGGGAAACTACTGACTAAACACATCACCGGGACGACCTTAATCTTTTTATGTGGGCTGATTGCGGTTTCTGTATTGCTTTATTTTTCAGGACCAATGTCTGCTTTAACTGTGCTTTTAATTGCAGTATGGGGCTTTTTACAAACGCCTTGTTTTTTAACTGCTCAGGCATATATGATCGAAATGGCACCGGAAGCACCGGAATTTGCGAATAGCATTTCCATTTCCTTTGGGAATCTTGGAATAAGTGTGGGTACAATTATCGGGGGCTTATCCATCGCCTCCAATGGGGTACAAAGCACTCCTCTGGTGATGCTCGCTTTTGCGGGAGCAGCATTGATGATGATGTTCGTCAAAAGTAAACTGGCTTCCCCCGATGTGGTTTCAGGTATTCAAAAAGAACAGTAAACCCTGGTTTGCATTTATAACTTTATTTCAAACAAACAGGCTGGCGCATGGTGGTAATGATCGGGAAGGCCTTTCGTATCTTTTAAGTCAAACATCCCTAAAAAGCTGAAACCGGAATTCGTGTAATGTGTGATTAATCCAGTATTATTTCCGAGGGTATCCAGCCTTACAAAGGCTTTACCCTGATCTTTCGCGTATGATTTAGCCCATGTTACAATTAAGAAGACGAAATTCTTACCTCTGAAATCAGGATTTGTTGCGATCCGATGGATGTAAATGGCGGGATCAGCATTGCGGGGCCCCCAGATTTGCTCATCGCTAAAGGTTGTTGCCCAGATGCAGGCAATTTCTCCGTCGATCATCAGCTTCCATTGTCTGTTTTCGGCAATTTCAGTCTCCACGAGCTCCTGCTCAAATTCTGGCCATACCACTACGGTTTCTTTGGATCTCTGGTAGGCTGAAGCTATTCTGTAAAGCCTGAATATTTCCGGAATGTCTGCCGGACTGCAATTTTCTATTTTCATTTCATCTCTTTTCTGAATACCTAAAGATCGGAAATTTAAAAACATGATAAAATCCGAAACTTGCGCAGTAGTTAGATGAAAGGCGCTTCAGGTTCTGATATAAAGAAATATTTATTGACCTTATGGAAAGCTGATGGAACGGGCATCCATATTATAAATGAGCGGGAAGCGATTTTATAGTATGGTGTTAACTTCTAAATTTTAAAGCAATGTTAGGTTCAAAAATCGATTTATTTGGCAATGAGTGGCTTGATGTAGTATTTGATCAGAAAAACAAAACTTATGGAGCATACGCGCTTCGCAGGCAGAGTGGTTCTGATACCACTAAAGCACTCCTTATCGCAGGAACACTTTTTATCCTGTTTTTTTTATCTCCTAAAATCATCAGCCTGATCAAAGGAAATGAGGTGATAGATGATCCCGGAAACACGACAACTGTTGTTGCTGTTGCGCCGCCACCGGCAATAGATAAAAAAATTCTCCCTCCGGTTAAAATAGAGCCCCCTAAATCAAAGGTGTCAACGGTGAAGTTCACAGTTCCGATAGTGGTTGATAACCCTGCTATAGAGGACCCGGTAATGCTCAAAGATCTTGTCAATGCAGATCCGGGACAGAAGAAAATAGCAGGTGATGAGGAGGATGGGCAAATCGTCATCACCGGACAAACCGGAGAAGGACTGAAACAGGCGAAGATTATTGAGGATGATAATAATGTATATGGTGTATTTACACCACTGGAAGTCCAACCGGTTTTCCCTGGTGGAATGGATAAATTTTATAACTATCTGTCGAAATCGATCAGGTATCCTGCCATGGCTCAGGAAATCGGACTGCAAGGTAAAGTGTTTGTATCTTTTATCATTGAAAAAAACGGAGCATTGAGTGACATTAAAGTAGAAAAAAAACTAGGTTCCGGTACGGATGAAGAAGCCATCAGGGTATTGACTGCAAGCCCAAAGTGGATCCCTGGAATCCAGAACGGTAAACCTGTTAGGGTAAGGTATAATATTCCAATTAGTTTTTCATTGGGTCAATAAAAAAGCTATTAGAAGAGAAAGGGGCATCATTTGATAAGATGGTGCCCCTTTTTTTATGAAATCCCCATATATTTGAACTCAGTGACTGCTTGTTAAGCAGAAGGGCTCATCATGGATTGGTTTAAAAAAGGAACATTTATAGCATATACGGAGCAACTAAAGAAAGCTTTTCCAGCTTTTTTGCATCATGATCTTGAACACGTTCTGGATATTTTACCCTTGGGCGTAAATAAGATACAACTCCATACAGCTGAAGTTTGTACGATTGACGATCTATTCCATACCAGTACTCTGGTAGTTTGTCATAAACAGGAACTTTTGACGATTCCTTACCGGATTTATTTTAATGAACCGGTCCGGGGAAAAGAAGCTGAACTCAGCCCTGCTCAAACAGCAATTCTAAACTGTATTTACCTGAGACATCACGATGGGTACGTACGGCAAAGGAGAATGAAACAGCTTCTGGATTATCCTGAAGATTGGATCATCCCATTTACTTTTCAGCTCCTGGGCGACTATGTTCTTGAAATCTTACAGGTATTGGATCAGCATGCGAACGATAAAAATATACCTCAGTACAAAAACTTTGTCCTGGAAAACCAGTTAAACTACCAGCAGACAGAAAGCCGGATGGTCAGTTACTGGAATGAATACTACAGAAGATCCAGATTTACTGAGCTAAAGAACTATCCTGGCCGGAAGATTTTTGACCGCATAATGGGATGACGATGGCTGATGGTTTTAGGATGGATTGTCATTAGTTTGAGCAACCTGATCCGGGCTGATGCCATTGTCGTCCAATGCTTTATTGTAACCTAAAGAATGTTTAATTCCTCCCCAGGCAGTCAACATTAAAATGATGTCTTCGTCTTTTAAGGGACCATTTACCTGATTTTTACAATAATCTAAAAATTCCTGTTCTGTCATGCTGCAAAATTATGGATTTTGTTTCAAAGGAAACCTCAAAGCATTGCGGTTTTTGTACTGATTTGGGGAAAGTCCCATGATATTTCTAAACAATCTGGAAAAATAATAC
Organism: Pedobacter caeni; assembly: GCF_900129215.1. Lineage (GTDB taxonomy): Bacteria > Bacteroidota > Bacteroidia > Sphingobacteriales > Sphingobacteriaceae > Pedobacter > Pedobacter caeni. Next base: position 727,252 of record NZ_FQUQ01000002.1, read on the forward strand.
TGATCTGAAAAGCCGAGTTCTGCGGCAATCTCCTTAATCAGCTTATTGCCAGAATATAACTCCTGACAAGCCTTTTGAATTTTAAGCTGGTTGAAATAGTCAATTGGGGAATGTCCGGTGCTGAGCCTGAAAATATTCGATAAATGAGAAACAGAGCAGCCTGATGTATTGGCAAATTCTGCAATACTAATCGACTTATTGAGGTACTTCTTCATGTATTCCATCACTTTCTGTACAATCAGCTCATGTGGATTGGTATGTTCTTTACGGATCAGGGATCCATGCTGAAAGAAAAAGAGGGTAAGGAAATTAACGAACAACAGATTTACATAAACCAGATATTGTGTACTGTATCCTTGTTCCAGTGACAGAAATATCTCGTCGAACAGGGCAATGGCTTCGGTGCCGTAAGCAAAAGGTGTTGGCTGGAAAGATTGTAGGGTGAAAGAAAGGTGATTTAAGCCTGATAATCCATCTCCTCCGAATTTAACCCAGTAAAGGGTCCATGGATGATCTTCAGAAGCCCCATACTCATGTTCTATATGCTGGGGTAATACAAAAAATGTGTTTGGTTTGACCGGTTTTTTTTCACCATTCAGAATTACCCATCCTTCGCCATTCAGACAATAGATCATAATGTTATCCGAACTGCCTGTTTTGCGGTGTGTATAATGATTTGAGGCTTCAGGATAATAGCCAATTTCCGTCAGGTAAAGCCCGTTAAGAAAGAGGCCATCTGTTTGGTGTTGCCTGATGATCTGGGGCGGAATGACAATGATTTTCCGCCCTTCACCATACCAGTAGTTTTTTGGAATTTTTGTTTTTGTCATGATAAGTAAAGTTTGGAAAATAATCCATCAATTTTAGGAAATCATCTATTTTTCTGAGCTGAACTTAGTAATAACTTGGACTTATCTTAAAATAAAGACAACCCGACACCACTTATGAAGCCAAAACTGATCAAACTGTTTTCTTCTATTGCATTGATGAGCTTTCTGTTTGGCTCAGGAAACGCACAATCGTACACCGCAGATTGGAAAAGTCTTGATCAAAGACCCGTTCCGGAATGGTTTAAAGATGCAAAGTTTGGTATTTTTATTACCTGGGGGCCTTATTCTGTTCCTGCTTATGCGCCAAAAGGACAATATGCGGAGTGGTATCAATACTGGCTGCAAACGAATGCTTTTAAAGGAGCAGTAGCGAAATACCATAAGGAGGTATTTGGTGATCAGACCTATTATGAGATGGCAAAAGATTTTAAGGCCGAGTTGTATCAACCTGAGGAATGGGCTAAGCTCATTGAGCAATCAGGTGCAAAATATGTGGTACCTGTGGCCAAACATCATGATGGTTTTTGCTGGTGGCCAAATAAATATGCCAATGAAATCTGGGGTTTCCCATGGACTGCAATGGATATCGGCCCGAAAAGGGATCTGTTAGGAGAACTGTTTGCTGCCATAAAAAAGACTTCAGTAAAACCAGGAGTTTATTTTTCCTGGTATGAGTGGTTTAATCCCCTATACAAACAAAATCCTGAAAAATATGCATTGGAGTATGCCATTCCCCAGGCAAAAGATTTAATTGAAAGATATCAGCCCGCTGTCTTCTGGACAGATGGAGATTGGGACCAAAGCGACACCACCTGGCATGCTACAGAATTCCTGAGCTGGGTGTACAACGAAAGCCTGGTAAAGAAGAATATTGTTACTTATGATCGTTATGGTAAGGGAATCCGATTTAAACATGGGAGTGTTTATACTCCCGAATATCAGCCTGATATGGAATTTGGAAACCATTATTTTGAAGAAAGCAGAGGAATCGGATTTTCCTACAGTTATAATAAAATGGAAGACGCCTGGGACTATAATTCCCCACAAATATTGGTATTGCTCCTGAGTGATCTGGTGAGCCGGGGAGGGAATCTTTTACTGGATATTGGTCCCGATGGCTCAGGAAAAATTCCGCCTATTATGCAGGAACGGCTATTACAGATCGGTAGCTGGCTCAAAAAAAATGGAGAAGCGATTTATAATACGCGGACATGGTCCAGACCTTGTCAATGGAGCGAAGGAAAACGGGATTATAAACCGGAAAGAACACCTGGAGATTTTAAAGCAAATGGCGACTTTATGCTGAAGATGACTATTGATCCGGAACCTGGTTATGCGGTAAAGGAATGCTTTTTTACGACCAATCCTATCACTAATAAATCCTATGCCATCTTGCCAAAATGGCCAGTGAACAACAGGTTTGTAATTAAAGACCTGAAAATGAAAAAGGATAGTAAAGTCCATTTGCTGGAAACCGGAGAAGCGTTAAAGTGGAGACAGGAGAAAGAAGATGTGGTGGTTACCTTTCCGGCATTTAACCCAGACAGGCATAAAAGCGAATATGCTTTTGCGATGAGCATCACTAATTAAAACAAATGAATAAAACTGAAGAATTTGCAGAACGATTAAGCAAATGTTATACCGGAGCAGTATATGATGTGATGAGAAATATGGGCTTGCCGGATCAGCTGCTGCCTAACCACATCCGCCCGTTGAACCTGCAGCATAAGATCGCCGGTCCTGTATTTACCATTTCGGGAAAGATCGACAGGAGTCTGGACAAAGACAGCTCTTTATTGAAATGGTGTGAAATGCTGTCCAAAGCACCAACAGGCCATGTTTTGATTTGTCAACCCAATGATGATACCCTGGCGCATATGGGTGAATTGTCTGCAGAAACGCTTACCTTTAAGGGAGTCCTGGGGTATATTGTGGACGGTGGATGCAGAGACAGTGCTTTTATAGAGGAGATCGGATTTCCAGTATATTGCAGCTATTTTACACCAAGAGATGTGGTGTCTGTCTGGTATGCTACAGAGCTGGGTGGAGAGATCTGTATCGGTGGAGTCCGGATCTCGAGTGGAGATTTTGTGCTGGCAGACAGGGATGGGGTCATCATCATCCCTCAAGACGTTGTTCAGGAGGTTCTGGAAAAAACAGAAGAGGTACTGCTAACCGAAAATCTGGTTCGAAAGGCTATTTTATCAGGCACAGACCCTGTAGATGCATATTTGCAATTTAGAAAATTCTAACCATGACAAAACTGATTAAACTTCATCCTTTAGACAATGTACTTGTTGTCGTGGAGGAAATTAATGCTGCTGAGCGATTGCTCATCAACGACAATATGGTGTACATTCCTGATGCAATTGCTATCGGACATAAAATTGCTGAAGGCTTTATTGAATCAGGAGAAAAAATCATTAAATATGGTGTTCCTATTGGTTCTGCAATAACAAGAATCGCTATAGGAATGCACGTTCATCTTCATAACATGAAGAGCGACTATATTCCAACCCATTATTAAAAAATAAGCATATGGAGTGGCAGGGATATTTAAGAAGTGATGGCCGGAAAGGCATTCGAAACTATATTCTGGTAGTATATCTGGTCGAATGTGCGCATCACGTGGCGAGGTCAATCGCACAACAGTTTAGGGAAGACACCGTTCAGCTAATTGGTTTTGCAGGGTGTTATCCAAACGAATATGCAGACCGGATTATGAATGCTTTGTGTACCCACCCAAATGTGGGTGGGGTGTTGCTGGTTTCCCTGGGTTGTGAAAGTTTTAAGCGTCAGCGGCTGGAAGAAAATATTAAAGCCACAGGAAGGCCCGTCCGGACCATTGTAATTCAGGAAAGCGGAGGTACAAAAAAGACGATTGAGGAAGGAATAGATTGGTTACAAAAGATCCTTCCTGATGTGGCCATAACGCCGCGTGTTCCCATGACAGTTGATGAACTGATCGTAGGAACGATATGTGGCGGGAGTGATGCAACCAGTGGGATCACTGCAAATCCTGCCGTAGGCAGGACCTTTAATCAGCTGGTAGAACGCAAGGCGATCGTGATTTTTGAGGAAACAGGAGAAATGATTGGTCTGGAAAACATCATGAGCAGCAGGGCGATAAGCACCGGGCTCGCCGGAGAGCTCAAAGCATCGGTAGAAAAAGCAGCCCGTTATTATACTTCAATGGGACATGGAAGCTTTGCACCTGGAAATGCAGATGGAGGGCTGACCACCATCGAAGAAAAATCAATGGGTGCCTATTGCAAAAGTGGAGATTCCCCGATCTCCGGGCTTATTAAACCTGGCGACAGGCCCATAAAGTCTGGTTTATATCTTATGGATGTTGTACCAGACGGAGACCCGAAATTTGGCTTCCCAAATATTAATGACAATGTTGAAATTGCAGAAATGATTGCCAGTGGCTGTCATACCATTCTCTTTACTACGGGCAGAGGCTCTGTGGTAGGATCTGCAATCTCTCCGGTGATCAAAATCTGTGCGAACCCTCAGACTTATCAGCGTATGTCGGATGATATGGACATTAATGCCGGGACTATTTTAACCGGAACAAGGACCATCGACGAGGTGGCTGAAGAAATTTTTCAAAACATACTGCAGGTTGCTGCTGGGAAAAAGACCTGTTCTGAGGAACTGGGACACCAGGAGTTCATCTTAACCTATAAAACCTTTACCCCAATCGGCCCGGCTTGTCTGCCTGCCTGATCAATAACTAAAATACTTTTTAAAATGAAATTAACAGCTGCGGATAGCATGCCTTATCAAAAAGAAAAAAATAGGGTATTTCTAGGAGGCACTGTGCTTGTGATCAGTCTTTTTTTCCTCTGGGCACTCACGGCCAACTTATTGCCAATACTGATTCCCCACCTGAAAAAAGCCTGTAGGTTAAGCGTATTGGAATCTTCCCTGATTGATTCTGCCTATTGGATTGCCTATTTTGTGATTGCAATCCCCGCTGGGCTAGTCATGAAAAGGTTCGGCTATAAGAGAGCAATCATCACTGGTCTTTTGCTGGCTGCAGTGGGTGCTTTTCTGTTTTACCCAGCTGCTGAATCGAGGTCATTTGCGTTTTTCCTGTTTGCATTATTTATTCTTGCATCCGGGATGACCTTCCTGGAAACCTCAGCCAATCCGTTTATGACGATCTTAGGTGACCCTGCTACTGCATCCGGCCGCTTGAATTTTGCCCAGGCATTTAATGGTTTGGGTGCTTTTATTGCCTCCATGTTTCTCAGCAAACTGATCATTGCTGAAAAACTGAAAACACCGGCAGAACTCGAACAGTTATCGCCGGAAAACCTGGATCATTATTATTCCTCCCTCTTTCATCAGCTTAAATTTCCATACCTGCTGATTGGCACAATCCTGGTAGGGGTGGCCATATTATTCATGATCACGAGATTCTCTTCAAATCATATTCCAGGGAAAGATCATGCTGCGGGAAAAATTTCTTTAGCTGCGCAACCACAATTGCTAAGGGGAATCCTTACACAATTCTTTTATGTAGGTGCCCAGGTTTGCGTGTCCAGTTTTTTTATTTTATATGCCACATCGGTAACTGGAATGACCGAATATGCAGCGACCAATTATCTTGGATTGCTGTTGCTGAGTTTCATGACCGGGCGATATCTGGGCTCTTTTATCATGAAATATGTAAAACCGGAAAATTTATTATGGATATATGCATCGGTTAGCATACTGTTGATGCTTTTTATTGTCCTCATTGGTGGGAAAAGTGCTTTATGGGCTTTCATCGGCCTGGAGTTCTTCATGTCGATTATGTATCCCACGATATTTTCTCTGGCGATCAGAAATCTGGGAAACAATACACCGATAGGTTCTTCTTATATGGTGATGGCAATTATTGGTGGCGCGATATTCCCACCAATATTGGGTTATCTGTCGGATTTAACGGGAAGCATCCGCATTGCGTACCTGGTTCCCCTGATCTGCTTTATTCCGGTCGCCTGGTTTGGATGGCAGGCAAGAATCGGAAAACCTTAGTTCTCTTTCGATCTTATTGTTACTTTTGGTTTCTTACATTTTTTCCCTTTGCCCGATATGAGACCAGGTATTTTGTTTTTACTATTAATGCTGAATGTTGCCATTGGAAGGTCACAAACCTATAAGCAACTGATTGATAGTGCAGGTCATATCAGTGAAACTGCTAAAGGTGCCGTTGGAAAGAGCAAGGCGCTGAATATTTATGAAAAAGCCTTTGCACTTTATCCAAAAAATATGAAGAATTGGGATCGTTATAAGGCTTCAATTCTGGCAGCTGCATTGGCTAAAAAGGATCAGGCTTTTAAACAGCTGGCTTTCCTGGCAAAGGATGGTCTTGCCAACAATCCGGGATGGGAAATTATTACCGGAGCGGATGCTGCAGCGGATTATAAAAACTTATTGAAGGACCCGAGGTGGAAAAAACTGGAGCAAAAAGCCCGGTTGGAGAGGAAAACATTTTATCAGTTGCTGATGGTTCATCAACAGGAGTTTCAACGGCGGGTATCTCCTGATAAAAATAGGATGGAACAGCAAAATGGAAAAGAACTGTATCGCTATTTGAAGGATGAAGAGGGCTTTTTAGCTAAGAAAAGCCGTGATTATTCCATTCAATTTAAGATCAGTGATACGGCAATCACTTCCTATTATGTGAGGCTACCCAAAGACTATAATCCGAAAAAGCGCTATTCTCTTTTGTTCTTTTTGCATGGGGCTGTAAATTATACTTCCCTGGCAGACTATCAAAGTAGTTATATTCTTGGCGACTGGAACAGGTTTTATACCAAATATGCCGATCAGCAGGAGGTCATCATGGTATATCCTGCGGGTTCAAAAAAATACAACTGGATGAAACCCGATGATGGTTTCTTTATGATCCCTGCAATGCTCAGAGAAATTAAAAAATCCATTAATATAGATGACGATAAAGTTTTTATTTCGGGACATTCCAATGGAGCTACAGGTTCATTCTCTTATCTCATGAAACAACAAAGTCCTTTTGCTGGTTTTTATGGGTTTAATACCAAACCAAAAGTGTTCACAGGAGGGACCTTTATTAAGAACATATTGAACCGTTCCTTTTTTAATGTGTCTACGGATATGGATTATTATTATCATCCTGATGCCCATGATTCTTTAACCGTAATGATGAAAAAAATAGGTGCCGACTATCATGACCATCGTTATAACGGATTTCCTCATTCTTTTCCTGAATATGATGAATCTGAACCTGCTATGTAATTGCTTTTTAAGGACTTGCTGGTAAGAAAGAGAAAACCTTTTCCAGGTAAAATTTACTGGGAATGTGATGATCTGAGATATGGTAAGGCCGATTGGATCCAGATTTCCGGATTAGACACCAGCCAGCAGCGCACCAACTGGCATGATAACCTCAATTTCGACATTTTTAAGCAATGGAGATATAACCAAAACGATAGCCTGGTGCAACGTGATACTATATTGAAGGCCTTTAGTTTTCCCAGGAAACCGGCTGCGGTAAAAGGGAATTACCGGGATAATGAATTTCATATAGAAACATCGGCTGTCGGGAGTTTTAGTATCTTCATTTCGCCGGAGATGGTGAACATGGATAAGCCGGTAACCATTTTTGTAAATGGGCTGAAAAGAATGAGCCGGCTACCTGAATACAATAAAAAATTTATAATGCGGAATTTTAATTCAGACAGAGATAGAAAGGCGATTTGGGTTGATGAATTTAAAATACCTGCAATAAGGTGATGAAGCTATGATGGAAAACCAAAAGAAAAAGCTCAAAAGAACGGTATCCCTGGTTAAAATACTGGCGAAGTACGGATTTGGAGAGCTGCTCAATTATACCAATAATCAGGTGGAAGGGGAGATTTCGGCACTCAGCGTTTATGAGCGGATCAGGATGGCGTTGGAAGAGCTTGGACCAACCTATGTGAAATTCGGACAGGCTTTCAGTAGTAGAGAAGACCTTTTGCCTATGGAGATGATCCTGGAACTGCGAAAGTTGCAGGACAATGTGGAGGCTAAGCCAATGGATGTCCCGGAGCTGTTAAAAGTAAATCTGGATATTGATCCTGAGGAATTCTTTGCAGAGATCGGTGCGGAACCTTTCGCTTCGGCTTCTATTTCTCAGGTGTACAAAGCAACATTGAAAGACGGAGCACCGGTCATCTTAAAAATAAAGCGTCCCGGAATCAGGGAGGTGGTTGCTTCGGACATGCTCATTATGAAAGACATCGCCAAACTGCTGGTCAGTTACAGTGAAACATTCCGTAGAATCAACCTTGTTGAAGTGCTGGAAGCATTCGAAAAATCCATCTTTCAGGAACTTTCTTTTCTCAATGAACTGGCCAATATCGCCCGCTTTTCGAGAAACTTTAAAGGCAATGAATCCATTTATCTGGCTAAAGTTTATCCGGAGCTCTCAAATGACAATATCCTTTGTATGGAGTTTTTAGATGGAGTTAAAATCAGCGATAAATCAGCGCTGATTGCGATGGGTTTGGACCCTGCAGCCATTGCAAGAAAAGGCTTGGACCTCTTCCTTGTCCAGGTATTGGAGCATGGCTTCTTTCATGCAGATCCCCATCCCGGAAACCTGATGGTACTTGAAAACGGGCAGATTGCCTTTATAGACTTTGGCTCCATGGGAAGCCTTACGCCTATAGAAAAAGAGTTGCTGGAAGATTTTGTTTCCCATTTTATGGCACAGGATGCAAAGCGTTTAATTGCCACCATGAAAAAGATGGCAATACGCTTTAATGTAACTGACGAAAATCAACTGGAAAAAGACATTCATGGATTCTTTAGCTTGCTGGATGGGGCATCGCTGGAAGAAATGGACATCAAGGAAGTCCTGGGCAAGTTTTCAGCAATCCTGAATAATAATGAAATATTAATGCCCGATCACCTTTACCTTCTGGTACGCGGAATTGTACTTATAGAAGGAATTGGACGTGCCCTTGTGCCGGACTTAAATATTATTGAAAGTTTACGTCCGTATATCTTAAAAATCGCATTTCGCAAACTCAGTCCTGAAGAACTTAAGAAAAGCGGATTGAAACTGCTGAGGACACTTACCGAAACGCTGAAAACAATGCCGGACGATGTACAGTCTATCATTGGTAAACTGAACACCGGAGAACTGAAAATTCAACAGGAAGTACAGGGCTTATCCGCGTTTAAAAAAATGATGGGAAAGGAGATGAACAGAATGATCATGGCGGTGATGATGTGCGGTTTTCTCATCAGTTCTGCCATCCTGATTTTAGCCGATAAACCTCCAAAGCTTGCGGGGATACCTGTTCTTGCATTAGCTGGTTTCTTAATTAGTGTGATCCTAGGCCTGTATAGTATCACTTCTTCCCGGCCTAAGAATTGATGTTTCATCATTAAAATATTCTAGATTTACATCATAGGAAATTCACAGATATGAACGATATATTCGATCCGAAAAGAGATTATGTGCTGGAAAATGATTCAGCTTTGTTAAGGCCTGTTACAGCTGCTGATTTCGAACTGTTAAAGAACTTTGGAGTTAATGAGCCTGAATTGTGGAAGTTCACCTTACAGAACGCAGGAAGTGAAGAGGGAATGCGGCAATATCTTGAAACGGCATTGGAACGGAGAGAGAAAGGAACCTCTTATCCATTCATTGTGTTTGATAAAATTAAAAATGAGTATGCTGGTTCGACCAGGTTGTATGATATCGATTCTGCCAGTAAAAACCTGTCATTAGGATATACCTGGTATGGAAAGAACTTCCAGGGAACAGGACTCAATAAGCATTGCAAGTACCTGCTTTTTGAATTTATCTTCGAGCAGCTGGAGTTTGAAAGGGTAGAATTCAGGTTAGACAGTGAAAATGAAAGAAGCATGCAGGCCATCAAAAGCATTGGATGCACTTTTGAAGGGGTATTGAGAAACAATGGATATAGAATTGATGGTACAAGGAGAAACTCTGCGGTATTGAGTATCCTGAAAAACGAATGGCTGGAGTCTAAGAAAGAACTCCTGAGCAATAAAATCAATAAAGTATAACGCTCAATTTTGGAAATAAACAGTAAAATCTATACACTTCTGATCGGGTATCAGGAGGATGAAAAATGGAGGACAAGCTTCAATGTGCTTTGTCAGAAGACCTATCGCTTTGATTATGAAAAATGGTACGAAAGCGGGTATTGGGATGGTAATTGTATCCTGTATTCACTTGCTGATCAGGATAAGGTGGTCAGTCATGTTACCGTAAATGTCATTGATTTCGTGATTTTGGGGGAAGAGAGAAAATTGATGCAGGTGGGTACAGTAATGACAGATCCGGATTATAAAAATCAGGGACTGAGCCGGGCACTGATGGAAAAAGTAATGCTGGACTGGGAGGATAAATGTGACATGATCTACCTTTTTGCAAATGATCAGGTACTCAATTTCTATCCAAAGTTTGGTTTTGTGCCGGTAGAGGAATATCAGGCAGTTTATCAACTGAAAGAACGCAGAAAAGGCCTGGCATTCAGAAAAATGGATATGGATGATGCCAATGACAGAGATCTGCTTTTCCAGACGGCGAAACATGCTGCTCCGTTATTTAAAATCTCTATGAAGGACAATGCCGGTCTGGTGATGTTTTATGCCAATTATTTTGATCGGTTCAGCATCAGAAATGATCTCTATTATATACCTGATTTAAAGGCGGTAGTTGTTGCCGGCAATGAGGGGAATACATTGACCCTGTTCGATATTTTTGCGCCGTCAAAAGTAGAGATTACCGAGGTCATTCATAGCTTAGCGGAAAAAGAGACACAGGAGGTCCGTTTCACTTTTATGCCCAACGATACCGGGGATTGTGATATCCAACCTTATAAAGAGGAGGATTTAACCCTTTTTGTTCCGGCTAAGGATGCAGCGCTGTTTAAGGACCATCGGTTGAATTTCCCAATGCTTTCACATACCTGAGCAAGGTATTTAATAACTGGGTTCTGTGGAGATCAGGTGCTCATCAATTTCCTTTAACAGCCTGTTATAAAAAGCATCAGTATTGAATTCATCCAGGGAAATATCCATATTCAGGTATTTCCCGTAAAAACTCTTTACCAATAATTTAACGCGATCAGGATGGTCATCTTTATGACCTCCCGGTTTATCAGAATACTTGTCGATATGACAGACGTATAGATAATGGTTGCCATTATACTCAAAGCTTTTAATCTTGGAGTCCAGTTTATTGGAATCAATTTCTAAGTGTAATCCGGGTTGATCTTCTGTTTTCATGGAACTAATGTAATTATTTTAAACAGCTGATTTATTCAACCTCATGTCCAATTTCAGTAAAAAATTGCTTCAGTAAATGGTAACAGTGATCATCTGCATCTATTTGACCTGTTTGGAGTGTATGCAGCCGGTTGCAGCTGAGGCAGACATTCAACACTGAAACGATTTCATGTGAACTGTTATAGAAAACAATAGCATCGCGATAGATGGGGCTGCACATCCAAAAGGGTACTTCTTTGATTTCAGTTTTTAAAATTGTGGTTAAGCGGGCAACTTCTGCTGAACCGGTTTTAAAAGTATGGGTTTTAATGCTGGAAAAATGAAATTGGCCCTGTGGATTAAGAAGATATTGCAGCCCTGCCACCTGTCCGTTTAATTCAGTATGTCTTTTCAATTCGGACTCAGATAGGTTGTTTCTTTTCTTCAGACGGACCTCTAAGAGGTTATATTCTTTTTGAATGGATTTTAATTGGGTTTCATATTCCAGGCCCCGCAGAAGAGAATAGGTCTCGATGTAATCAAATTCTAAATGATCTGCATAGACCATGGAACTGAGACGCTGAGGAAATAGGGTCATAGGGTAGATTTCCGGTTTAGGTCTGTTATCAACAGGGGATTATCCTTTTTCAGAATGTCAATTAACCTGGCAGTTTCGGTGGTTTTTGGATTCTTTAATAAACCTTCATATTCTGCGGAAGTGAGTCCAACCATTTGCAGGAAAGAAACTTCACCATGTGGGGTTTGTATCTTTCCGATTTCAGGGTCCAATACGAAAGCTAATGCGGTAATATCAGTAGCTGTTTCCAATCTTATCGGACCGTTTGCAGGGATGAAATGAAATTCTTCAAACCATTTTCCTTTACTAAAAACATATTTTGCCAGGTTTTGCATTAAAGATGTTACCCAACCTGGATTTCCCTGATCGGCCTCAAATGGTTTTAACCTGAACGTCAGTTCAAAACCCCATTTGCTAAATTCTCCACCTGCTTTTTCTTCTTCATAGTAAAGTTCCGAAAATCCATAACTCACAAAATGGTGGTGGTCTGTTTGTTTGCTGCTTTGGTAAATGCTGATCCCATCAAGGGGGAATTCGCCACCGAGCATATAACTGATGGGGGGTGCAAAATGCTGTGGCTCCTGTCCGGGGTACAGACGTTCAAACTCCTGATCGATGGAAAGCCAACCTACGGCATCCTCCTCTGAAAACTGTTGTTTATATGCTTCTGGTGTCATCGCTTGTTTCTTAAATAGATAATTTTTTCTAAAGTAGTAATTTTTACTGAATGTAGGCAGGTGTCCCCTATAAAATAATGATTGGTGTCCATAACTCAGGAGAGGAATCCGCTTCATATCTTGCAGATAACAAGTTTTAGGCTAACAGGCTCTGTATTCGGTGTATACTCGGTCTATACTCGGTGCAAGCACGCTCATTAGCGGGTAATCAGCGGGTAATTAATGAGTAAGTACCCTGCTAAATACGACTGAGTCCCGAAACAGGTATTGGGTTGATATGGTGTTCATTTAAATAAAAATATGATGGCAAGAATTACAAAAGGTTTATTGGGTGGTTTCAGCGGGAAGGTAGGCCCTGTGGTTGGTTATACCCTGTATGGTATAGACCGGATGAGGAGTTTACCCGAACGGACGGCTCCGGCAACCGAAAATGAATTGAAAAACAGAAGTCGGTTTAAGCTGGTACAGGAGGTGTTGAACTCCGTTAAGGAACTGGTTAAAGTTGGCTTCAAGGATTATTGGACAGTGAGTGGAGGCATACGTGCTGCCCTTTCTTATAACAGGAAATTCGCGCTTAAAACAAAAGAGGAGGTGGATTATATAGATCCTGAAGCTTTTAGATTTAGTGGCGGAACACTTCCTGGTTTAACAATACCAACAGTTATACAGGAAAGTGCGGAGCTCCTGCGCTTTAACTGGAATCCATCCGTCGTTGATGATGGCTCCGGTTACGATCAGGTAATGCTATTGGCCATAGATATGCAGGGCAGAACAGCTTCTTTTCAAAGTACAGGTAATTTCAGAAGTGCAGGAACAGATGTACTGATGCTCTCAGAAGGTCTGCTGGGGAAGGAAGTTGATGTTTATGTGGCTGTAGTGGCTAAAGACAGGTGTAGCCAGTCGGAAAGCCAGTATTTGGGAAGATTGAAGTTGCAAGACCGGGATCCAATATCAAAGGAGGGAGTGGGAGCTGAGCCGGTTCCGGAGCTGACAGCAGTGGAGATGCAAAATGTCTGTATTGATCAAAGAAGGGGAGCAATAGAGAGGAGTGATGTTATTCTTGATATTTGGCCTTATGTAAAACCCTTATACGATAGGAAGATAGCCTGGACTGATCTTGGGATTCCATGGCTGTGATGAGCGCCTTGTATCGAAAATGTTGAGCTGAAATTAAAGGTAAATAGAATTGATGAGTCGATATTTAAAAGAATTGTAACCGGCTTGTTACTTTGAGAAGTGTTTTCTATATTCGCTAAAATCACATTTAATACACCCTAATCAGGTACACTTAAAAATACTTATATATAATGCAATAAAAACAAATTAACACAAAAAACAATCTACATCCCTAACTTATGAAAAAGATCATCCTATTCAGTGCAGCGATCATCCTGTTAGCTGCCAGCTGTAAAAAAACTGAAAATAATGCTTCGGAACAACTGCCCGATGTAAAAGCCAGCAGTACTGCTAAAGTCTGTGTAGACAAAGGTCCGAATGTGGAGCCGGGCAAAGTGAGCACAGAAAGTGTATTTGTAAAAACGACGAGCTGGGCCAATGGTAAAACCATCAAAGTGAAGTTTCTGAATGGTACCACCTTCCTGCAAGGAAAGGTAAAGCAATATGCTAAAATCTGGGAAGACTATGCCAATGTCAAATTTAGCTTTGTTACTTCCGGTACTGCAGACCTGAAAGTGGGCTTTAAATATAATGGAGACGAAGGTTCCTGGTCATATTTAGGGACTGATGCTTTGACTTATGCCCCCGGAAATGAACAATCCATGAACTTTGGCTGGTTCGATGCGAACAGCCCTGAGTCAGATTTCAGTGGAACTATTCTCCATGAATTTGGACATGCACTCGGATTGGCCCATGAACAGGCAAGCCCCAATCAGAACATACAATGGAATAAACCGGTCGTGTATGCTTATTTTCAAGGCCCGCCAAATAACTGGACAAAAGCTGATGTAGATGCTCAGGTGTTTGCAAAATATGGTAAGAACGATAAAACCATTAGCTATACCGCTTATGACCCCGCTTCAATCATGCAATACTTTATTGATGAAAGCTTCACTACAGATGGTTTTTCTGTAGGAGAGAATACGGTGCTCTCTGCAACCGATAAATCTCATATCGCTAAAGTATATCCAAAATAATAAGATCACCGCGGCGTGTATAAGTAATAAAAGGAGGAGTAATGCCTCCTTTTATTAAAAACTCTTGCCAACAGAACATTACTTTTCGGATTGAAATATATTGAAAGGAATGAGTTTCCCTTTGATTTTTAAAGTCAGGACGCCATGTGCTGGGAGTTCAAAGTTTTCCGTTTTAGCTTTTGTTGCCGGATAGTCCTTATGTGTCCATAGATCCCTTACTGTGTAGTTCCTGCTAAGGTCAAATCCTAAACTTGCCATATCAAGAGTGATCATGGCAGCTTTGTCCGATCTGTTCAGTAGTGCTACCGCAACTTCTCCACTCATGGTGGAAATCAATGGTTTTGCCCAAACTTCCAGTTCTCCTGATTTTTTGAGCCTGCGTGCCTGATATCCAAGTTTATCCTGATTCAGGGCAATAATTTCTGCGTTGGTTACCAGGCTTAGTGTTTCTTTAGAGATGGTTCTCAGGTCATTTCCCAGCAAGAGGGGGGAGTTCATGATGCACCACATGGTAAAATGCGACTTATCCTCTTCATAACTCATTCCACGGCCTACCTGAAGCATGTCCATATCGTTAATATGACCAGGTGAACTGTACTTCCATAAATCGGCGTTTTTATCTATAATGTTCAAAATCGACTCAAATTTATTATTGATGTCACCGGAGATTCTCCAGGAATCTGCAATATCAACGGCCCATTTTCCCGGAAACTGCCACCTGCAGATGTTAAATAAAGCTTCTTTCTTTATCTTTTTGATGTGATTTGCAATTTGGGTATAACGTAATTGTTCATCTAAACCTAATTTTTCGCCACCACACCAATCCACCTTAATGAAATCATAACCCCAGGTTTTAAGCATCAGGTTTAAATCCTGTTCATCATGACCATAAAGTCCGGAACCCACTCCAATCGTATCTTTATCCCATATAGAGGCACAAGTATTGATTCCTGCATCAGAATATATTCCCGCTTTAAGTCCTTTGCTGTGGATGTAATCGGCAAGGGATTTCATTCCCGAAGGAAAACGTTTGGGATGAACCAATAACTCCCCCTTTTCATTTCGTCCACCAAAAAAGCCATCATCCATATTGACGAAATTATAGCCGGCTTTTTTAAGTCCCGTAAGTACCATGGCATCAGCCTGTGCTTTCATGACCTGCTCATTGATGTCTACACGAAAGTTGTTCCAGCTAGACCAACCCATCATTGGAGTTTTAGGGTGGAGGGAGGATTCTTGTGCCGAAAGGAGGCCAGGTATAAAGATCAGGATGAGTATCAGGTAGTGGAAAAGGTTCTTATTCTTCATATGCTAAAGTTACTTACAACCTGGTAAATCTTAAAACCTTTCTGTTCGGAATATGGATTTTCGGTACAAAAAAAAGGAGCTGCCTGTAAAGACAACTCCTTAAATAAACTAAGGTTTGAAGTTATTTTATTCTGGGCTGTAAGCTGGTAATTACATGAGCCAAAGTATCGATCTCTGAGCAGGTATTATAAAATGCAAGAGAAGGCCTTACCGTTGACTCCAGTCCGAAGCGCCTTAAAATGGGTTGAGCGCAATGATGTCCGGACCTTACCGCAATTCCTTCCCGGCTCAATGCTTCGCCAACTTCAGTAGTCGTATACCCCTGAAGTACAAAAGAAAGAACACTTGTCTTTTCTGCTGCGGTACCGATTAACCGGAGCCCGGGAATCTGCTCCAGTTTTTTTGTCGCATAATTCAAAAGGAAATGTTCGTATTCATAGATGTTGTCGATCCCGATTTTCTGAACATAATCAATTGCGGCACCCAGGCCAACTGCATCGGCAATATTGCCTGTCCCGGCTTCGAAAAGAGAAGGTGCAGGATGAAACTGAGTAGATTCAAAGGTCACATCTTTGATCATGTTTCCACCACCATGATAGGGTTGTGTACTGTTTAGTAAAGCTTCTTTACCATACAAAACACCAATACCTGTTGGGCCGAAAATTTTATGTCCTGAGAAAACAAACCAGTCTGCATCCAGCAGCTGTACATCTGTACGGATATGCGATACCGACTGTGCTCCATCTGCCAGTACTTTTGCCCCTGCAGCATGTGCCATGTCTACAATTGTCTTCGCTGCGGTAATGGTTCCTAAGGCATTGGATACAAGGGTGAAAGCCACCAGTTTGGTTTTAGGGTTTAACAACCTAGCGTATTCCTCTAATAAGAGCTGCCCATCCTCATCTACAGGAATGACCCTGATCTTTAATCCTTTCTTCTGTGCCAGCAGTTGCCATGGAACGATATTGGCATGGTGTTCCAGATGGGTAAGGATGATTTCATCGTCCTGCTGCAGGTATTGTTCGCCCCAGCTGCCAGCCACAAGATTGATGGCTTCGGTGGTTCCTCTTACAAATATGATCTCATTTGCGGAACGGGCATTGATGAAATTCTGAACCTTTTGTCTGGCTCCTTCGTATGCATCAGTGGAACGGGCAGCCAGTTCATGTGCAGCGCGATGAATGTTGGAGTTCTCATGCTGGTAAAAGTAACTTAAGCGTTCAATTACCTGTCGCGGTTTCTGTGTTGTAGCAGCATTGTCCAGCCAGATCAGTGATTTGCCGTTTACCTGTTCCGAAAGAATAGGAAAATCGTTCCTCAGCAGGTTTACCTGGAAAGCAGGTTGTGTTGTTCCATTGGAGAACTGATTTTCGGAGGCAAAATAATAAGCATGTTCATTGAGTATGCCGGAAGGAGTAAAGGGAAACTGAGCAGAAGGGCTGTAGATATTGACACTGGCGAGGGCCTGTTTCAATTGTTGCTCAAATGGTTGTTCGGATTCATAGGGGAGCGCAAGGGCCGGGGACTTGCTGCCCGGTTGCAAACCTGATACCCCTCCGCTTCCGGAAGTAGAGGCCGGAATGTGCCCCAGGCCTAATCCATTGGAATCCGGCAGACTGGTCTGAGGAGCACTGAGGTCTACTGCATTGCCCTGATAAATGGCAGAAGAAGGAAGTCCGTTGCTGTTTCTTTGGGCAATATCATGATGCTGAGGCAGAATTTCTTCGGATGGTACAGGGCCACTGAGGTATCCTCCCGGTAAGGCAGAAAAAAGTTCATTGGCCAGTTTTTCTAATGCACGGACATCCGGAAGCCCTGTCGGATTATTAATTGCATCGCTCATAACCTAGTATTTATACTCGTGATACTTATTGATTTCTACACCTTCCAATACCGCAATGGCATCATCTGCCAATACTGCCAATGAGCAATATAGAGAAACAAGGTAGGAGGCAATGGCTTTTTCATTGATGCCCATGAAGCGGACAGAGAGACCGGGCGATTGCTCACCAGGCAGGTCAGGCTGATATAAACCCACAACCCCTTGTCTGCTTTCTCCGGTCCGGATGAGTAATATTTTGCTCTTGTTATTTTCTATAGGAACTTTATCTGAAGGGATTAAGGGAATTCCCCTCCAGGTAATAAATTGTGATCCAAATAAAGAAACTGTTGGTGGAGGTACGCCCCGGCGGGTACATTCACGGCCAAAGGCTGCAATGGTTAAAGGATGGAGCAGGAAAAAACCAGGTTCTTTCCATACTTTGGTAATGAGTTCATCCAGGTCGTCCGGAGTAGGGGCACCAGTGCGTGTCTTGATGCGCTGAGATGGGGCAATGCTGTTCAATAACCCGTATTCTTTGTTATTAATGAGCTCGCTTTCCTGACGTTCTTTAATGGCTTCAATGGTTAAACGTAACTGCTCACTGATCTGGTTGTAGGGTTTGCTGTAAAGATCTGATACCCTGGTATGCACATCAAGCACAGTGTTTACGGCGCTCAATAAGTACTCCCGGGGCTGTTCTACATAATCCACAAAGGTATTCGGCAATACCCGTTCATCGCGGTTAGAGCAGTCGACATCTACAGATTCTCCTTCTTTTACTCTGTTGACCCTGTAAATTCCGGATTCAACAGGATTCCAGCTTAGTAAATGTGGGAGCCAGCGTGGGGTGATCCAGGGGGCTTGTGGTACGGTACGGGTAGCAATGGCCAATGGCCTTGCTGCTACATCACTTAGTGCGGTTTGCTGAGCATTTTTAACTTGTCCTGCCATAGTATATCATTTGTTTTTTAAAAGGTTTGCAATGCGGTCCGTAGTCAAACTAAAGGCTATCCGATGAGAGATAGCCTTTAATAACCAAAGTGTAAATTAAACGAGTACTTAAATGTTTGTGCTTCGCAGCATGAAACCTTAAAAATTAGCTGGCAATGAGTAAACCAGCTGCTTTTGCGCCAGACTGAGCATCTGACTAAAATTTAAACAAAACATGGAAAAGTTTAAGCTAAGTCTGAAGACCTTTGCTACCACTTAGACGTCATGAGCGGAATCGAACCGCCATTCCGGGTTTATGAAACCCTTGCCTCGCCACTCGGCCACATGACTATATCTGAACAGCTTTCCTGCTGTTGTTGAGACAAATATATATAATGTCTATCAAATTAGTAGTATTTATTTGTATTTTTATTTTTAATCCTTATGTTTACAGTATTAAGCACGTTCAAGGGGTCGTAGAGCTAATGTTTTATTATTTTTTGATTTTAAGCTTGAGACAGATAACTTAGAAAAAACAAATTAATTAAAAAGAACCATGAGTAAATTCGCAAAACTAAAAGAAGTAGTAGCTGCAACAGAAGCAGACGTAGAAAAATTTTATAACGGTGGTAACAGTGCTGCTGGTACCAGGGTCCGTAAAGCTTTACAGGAGATCAAAGGTCTTGCTCAGGAGATCCGTACAGAGATCACAGAAAAGAAAAACGCTGCAAAATAACAGGCGGCTCAGCATCACCCGATCGTTAGCTAACGGTCGGGAAACTGTTTGATTCAAATAACGGGAATGTTCTATTGGGAACGTTCCCGTTAAAATGATATATTTGCTTTCACACCTAATTATTATAACGTGAAACGGATATTTATCGCCTTATTGTCTTTATGTATTTCCACTGAAATGGTAAATGCACAAGACCTGAAATCGCCAGATGGCAAACTGCTGATGAACTTCAGCATCCAGAATGGAGGAATACCTACCTATAAACTAACCTATAAAGGAAAAGTAGTACTTAAACCGGGAAAGCTTGGTCTGGAACTGAAGGATGAAAGAGCCCCCGCTAAGTTTGGCACAGAGATGGGAATGAAATCCGGATCAGCCAATCCAAAGACTTCCTTATATGATCAGTTTTCGGTCGCAGATACCAAAACTACTACCTTCGACGAAACCTGGCAACCGGTTTGGGGAGAACTGAAAAATATCAGAAACCATTATAATGAACTGGCAGTAACGCTGAACCAGAAAAGTACAGACAGAAACATCCTGATCCGATTTCGCCTTTTCAATGATGGCCTGGGATTCCGTTATGAATTTCCACAACAGAAAAACCTGAATTACTTTGTCATCAAAGAGGAAAAGACTCAGTTTGCCCTTTCAGGTGATATGAAAGCATACTGGATTCCTGGTGATTATGATACCCAGGAATATGATTATACTACCTCTAAGTTATCAGAAATCAGAGGGCTGTTTCATACCGCAGTGACTGATAATTCCTCTCAGACTCAATATTCTGAAACAGGGGTACAAGCTCCGTTAATGCTGAAAAGTAACGATGGCCTTTACATCAGCATCCATGAAGCGGCCTTATTGAACTATTCTACGATGAACCTGAATCTGGACGATAAAAACATGATTCTTGAATCCTGGTTAACTCCGGATGCAAAAGGGGATAAAGGATACATGCAATCTCCTGCTACTTCTCCCTGGAGAACAGTGATCCTGAGCG
Source organism: Pedobacter caeni (assembly GCF_900129215.1). Taxonomy (GTDB): domain Bacteria; phylum Bacteroidota; class Bacteroidia; order Sphingobacteriales; family Sphingobacteriaceae; genus Pedobacter; species Pedobacter caeni. The sequence goes on from NZ_FQUQ01000002.1 coordinate 747,554, forward strand.
ATGATGCCCGTGATATTTTAGCCTCAAAAATGACATTGAACCTGAATGAACCCTCTAAAATAGAAGATACTTCCTGGATCAAAACGAGTAAATATATTGGCGTATGGTGGGAAATGATCACCGGAAAAAGCTCCTGGGCTTATACCGACGAATTGCCAAGTGTACAGTTGGGCGTAACAGATTACAACAAAGTGAAACCGAATGGCAAACATGCTGCGAATACGGCACATGTAAAAGAATACATTGACTTTGCAGCTAAACATGGATTTGATGGCGTGTTGGTTGAAGGATGGAATGTAGGCTGGGAAGACTGGTTCGGCAACTCCAAAGATTATGTCTTTGACTTTGTAACGCCATATCCGGATTTCAATGTGGCCGAAATCAGGGATTACGCAAAAAGTAAAGGGGTTAAAATGATCATGCACCACGAAACATCTGGTTCAGTCAGAAATTATGAACGTCACCTGGATCAGGCTTATCAGTTCATGAAAGACAATGGATATGATGCCGTAAAAAGTGGTTATGTAGGGAATATCATTCCTCGTGGTGAATATCACTACGGGCAATGGCTGGTGAACCATTACCAGTATGCATTGGAGAAAGCGGCCAAATATAAAATTATGGTCAATGCTCATGAAGCGGTACGTCCGACAGGAATTAACCGTACTTATCCTAACCTGATCGGTAATGAATCCGCCCGTGGAACAGAATATCAGGCATTTGGAGGAAGTAAAGCAAACCATACCACCATTTTGCCTTTTACCCGTCTGATCGGTGGACCAATGGATTATACCCCTGGTATTTTCGAAATGGACATCTCAAAACTTAATCCGGATAACAAATCTCATCTGAACGCGACCATCGCAAATCAGCTGGCATTATATGTAACCATGGCAAGTCCTTTACAGATGGCGGCAGACCTGCCCGAAAATTACAACAGGTTCCTGGATGCTTTTCAATTCATTAAAGATGTAGCCATGGATTGGGACGACAGTAAATACCTGGAAGCTGAACCGGGCGAATATGTTTCTGTAGCACGTAAAGCAAAAGGAACAAACAACTGGTTTGTAGGTAGTGTAGCCGGAGAAACCGGACATACCTCAAAGATCTCTTTTGACTTTTTACAGCCTGGTAAAACCTATGTGGCTACCATCTATAGTGATGCAAAAGATGCACATTATAAAACAAATCCACAGGCTTATCAAATCCGTAAAGTATTGGTAAACAGTAAATCAAAACTGACTCAGTTTGCTGCTCCTGGAGGAGGATATGCGATCAGTATCATCGCAGCAGATGGAACTCAGACAAAAGGATTGAAAAACCTGTAAAAATCAGGTATTCACAAATTATTGTCCAAAATTGCGCAGCCCTCAAAATTATTTGAATTTTGAGGGCTTTTTTATGCTCGGGTTCAGGAAAGAGGACTTTATTTAGGGCGCTATAAATTTGGAAGCACTGACGGTTGGAACAACAACAAGCAGGTCATAGCCTTTGATGATTCTTGACAGGGTCACATTTTTCACATTGATTTTTCCTTCCTGTATGGCCCTCCTGATGGCACTGAGGTCCAGACAATGCCATTGTTCTCCATCAACGGCGGCTAACAAAGGCTTTAGTGATTTTATGATACTGCTTTGTTCGTCTATTTTTTCGTCAGGAAAGCCTTTAAAGGGAGAGGCCTGAGTTCCTTTTGTACCCAGGATCATCAAGTGTAAAGAACCGGAGAATTCGCTGTCAGCAATATTGTTTACCAGATTGCCGATATCATAAATCTCCAGCAAACTTTCCCCTTTTGCCAGGTGATTTGCCCCATATTTGAAAAGGTTCTTTTTTCCCTGCCATTCACTGAGCTTGCTCATCAGTCGGTTTTTCATGAGTTGAATCCTCAGGTGATGGCTGCCCGATTTGTATATCTTTGCACTCAGCTGGAGTGCAGCAATGATTTCCTGCTCTTCCTTACTCAGCTTTAGACCGGATAATTCTGTTACCTTTTTATCGAAATCATCAGTAACGAGGTAAAAAGGCTTGCTCTGGTCTTTCAGAAAGTTTTCAAAGTATATTTTTGAGTTGGTTTCAATGTCCTGATACAGCGCTTTAGCTCTTTTATTTTTTGTTGATCTTTTGAGCTCATTACAGATCAGGCGGTCTCCAATCAATAAAATCTGATCTGTACCCTGTATTTTGGTATTTGCTTTGGTTAATTCTTTGAGCAGTTCAAACTCCGGATTAAAGGCATAAAAGGAAAAGGTTTCACCGTACTCGTTCAGGTATTTTTGTAAAGCAACAGCAGATAAGGTTTTAATTTTATCCTGTAAGATCCGGGCAGTAAATGGGTCTATTTCACAAAAAAAGTGATCAAACTTTATTTCAGAAGCGATAGCAGAAGTAAAATAAGGGGTCTCATTTGTAAAATGATCTTCCCCGATCAGTACATTCGGACTGGCCTTTGCCTGGGTGATGATCTTATCCCAGCCAGGCCCTTTAAAGCTGTTGAATTCTTTTACAAAAACGCTTACATTTTTTAGCGCTGATGCGGTAATCAGGCTGTCTTGTGCAAAGGAATTCAGGCCCCAAAAAAGAATGGAGAATACAAGGGGTAAGATGGTGATTTTTTTCATGCTGAGTTTGTATCCCTATGACAAGTCCTGGCTTTCAAATGTTACAGGGATTTTTGAATTTCTCAGTGCTCCGGAGGATAATTGGGGATGTTGAGGCCTAGTATAATATGGTGTTTTGCAATTTGCAAATCGCCTGAAACACTTGGTTTTAAAATGCCGCTTCCTCCACGATTTTCAAGGGACTCCCTCTTTTTTGATATGAGTAAAGGATCATCATCAAATACAAATTCATCAATATAATATTCAGTGGGGAGTTCCGGTTCTTTTATGGAGGTATGGATATGTGCAGGCTCTGAACGATCAGGATAGGTAGCAGGGCGAATGGTATAGATGGCATATTTACCTTGTTGATCGGTTTTTACCCAACCCCTGATATGACCATGGCGAAGGGCTCTTTTATCCATTCCTTTTCGGGGCGAATAATAACCTTTATTGTCAGTTTGCCAATAATAAATGACCACATCCGGAGCGGGAGTTTTACCATCACGCTTCAATACCGTTCCACTAATCAATAGCTTTTGACCTTTTTCTGCCCAGCCGGCACTGGTATCAATGGCCTTAATCTGTCTGGGCATTCCGATATACATCAATTCGCAGCCATCACAGCCGCCGCCAATGAGTTTCGCATTAGCGGTATGGTTTCTTTGTGTTTGACCCTGACAGGAGCTGAACAGCAGTACCGTAAAAAGGAGGGCGACCTCATTAACCAGGCTGAGATAATTAGTTTTCATATGCAGTTTCATACAGATTTGGTTTTACTCAAAATTCTGCTTTAACTCCTGATCTGCGAAATGAAACAAGCTATCCTGAGTAGATTTTATGCCAAGCGGAGGACCTTCATTCCATAAGTTTCTTAAAGTCGGAAGCGTAGTTTCTGCTCAGCCGGATCTCTTCTTCATTTTTCAACAAAATATCATAATCTCCATTTAACCTGGATTTATAGGAACGTATATGATTCACATTAACAATGGTAGATTTATGTATCCTGATGAATTGTTGCGGGTCTAATTTGTCCATCATGGATTTCAGGGATTCCCCGTGCAGGTGTTTTTTTTGTTGGGTCCGGATGGCAATATAAGGAGCGCAGCTGCTGATGTATAAGATTTCTTCCACAGCGATGCTGCTGTAATTTCTTCCGGAGCCCACAGTGATCTTTTGAAGCTTCATTGCCGGAACTTCCTCCTGTTTTTTTTGTGTTACTTGTTGATAGCGGTAAAGAAAGGCTGCAGACCCGTAAATCAATAAATATTTATAGGCATCTTCTGAAATTGTGTAGCCAATGACATCCTTAAATGAATAAGTATGGGTAAATAGTAATGCTGATAACATCCAGACCAGCAAGGGGAATGCAAAAATATGAAGGATTGAAGGAAGCAGGATTGCGGGAACAAGGGAATGGACCTTTTTTAAGAAGCTGAACTGCAGGAGTAAAAGTGGTAAAAAGAGCAACCAGAAGGTTTTAAATAAAAGAGACTCGGAAAAATAAAAAGGGTAATGGTTATAGTTAGAATGCAGGAAATCCTGAAATACAGTGAATCCGGTGATCCCGGAAATGAGCAATAAAAGAAGGGGAACCAAATGAGGTCCGGAGCGGTAATCTTGCTGGTTGGTATGAACTTTAAATAGTTGCATCAGATTAAAAGATGGTCAACATAAATATACGTAAAATGAATTGTTCCGATTTGTACAATTTTAAGAGGGATCAGCGGAATAATTTTATCCGGTAATCTTTATCCTTTGGAATTGATTTATCCTGAAACTTCAGTATTGATTTTGCCTGAAACCTTAGCATTGGTTTAGCCTGAAACTTCAGTGCTGATTTCGTTTGAAAATTAGTTAAATTTAAATATGGAATTCAAACACTTCCTTCCATCAGTTATCTTAAAGCCTTATGTAAGGCATTATTATAGTTTTGAATCAGATTCAGCGATTGAATTTGACGATACCGTATTCCCCAGTGGTGATATGGAAGTGATTTTTAATCTGGGCGGAGGAACCTGGGAATCTTCTGTTAAAGACCAGTTCATTAAAACCCCGGCGATAGAGTTGTGGGGGCAGATTACAAAGCCCTTGCCGATAAAATCCAAAGGGAAACACAGCATGCTGGGCATCAAATTTTTTACCCACTCGGCAGCTTATTTTTTTAACGATGAGATTGGGGTGTTTAACGATCGGATTTTTGACCTCAGTGAGATTATGGGGACTGCTGTAAAAAAACTGCATGAGCAACTTTTGGAAGCAACAGACTTGAATAACAGACTTGCCCTTTTGGAACAGTTTTTAATTCAGCGTCTGGTAGCTAATGAAAAAAGGGCGTTCAGAGTGGATAAAGTGGCGGATATATTGAACAGCATGAAAAGGAACCCGGAAGAAAGTAACATCAGTAACATCGCATCCAGTCATGGGATTACCTCCCGGTACCTGCAAAAGTTAATCTATCAGAATACCGGGCTCTCTCCAAAGTCATTTCATAAGATCAACAGGTTTCAGCAAAGCCTGAAACTGATTGCTAAAAATGAACAGCCTTTCACGGCCATCGCTTATGAATGTGGTTATTTTGACCAATCGCATTTTATAAGAGATTTCAAATCATTTACCGGCATCACGCCATCTGCCTATATCGGGAACATCACTCCTGTAAATTCACTCATGCAACCTTAAATTCCCTACAGTTCCGGTTTGTACAATTTTGGGCTTTATCAGCTCAATATCTTTGTTTACAGTTAATCATTAAACAAAAATATTAAATCTATTGTATGGGAACTTTTAAAACATTTGCTGCACTACATCAGGGAACATCAGCATTTCTACTGGGGAATATATGGGATGTAAAAAGTGCAGAAATCTTCGAGGCCAATGGCTATAAAGCAATCGGGACTTCCAGTCAGGCACTGGCAAACGCTTATGGATATGCGGATGGAGAACAATTGCCTTTTGACCTTATCCTTCAACTGGCAAAAAGAGTAGTGGAACGGGTTCAGATCCCATTCTCGGTTGATCTGGAAGGAGGGTACAGCCGGAGCGTTTCCGGAATCATTGAACACATAGAAAAGTTGCATGACCTGGGCGTGGTGGGGATCAACCTGGAAGATACAGTTGCCGGTACCGCCCGGCAATTGATACCGACTACTGATTTTCAGAAAATCCTGTCGGCAGTTGCCAGTCACATCAACCGGAATAACTTAAACGTATTTCTAAACATCCGGACAGATGCCTTCCTCCTGGGAATGCCAGATGCCCTTAATGAAACACTCGGCCGTATTAAAATCTACGAGGATGCTGGTGCGGATGGGATTTTTGTTCCATGTATCACCAGCAAGGATGATATTATTGAAGTGGTAAAGTCCAGCCACCTTCCCATTAATGTGATGTGCATGCCTGGATTACCTGATTTTAAACAGCTGGAAATGATCGGAGTTAAGAGAATCAGTATGGGCGGCTTCCTGTTTAACAGCATTTATGAAGAAACGGGGAAACGTTCCGCAGCCATCATCAGGGAAGGCAGTTTTTCCACTATTTTTTCCTGAACCAGGAATATTCACCATTAAAACCTAATAAATATGAACTTACCAACAAGAGCAGAAGATGCACATGCAGCACTGGCTGCAGCCTTCAACACCGGTGATGTAGCCACCGTAATGAACCTATACGATGTCACAGGTGTGATCGTTCCTGAGCCGGGAAAGCCGGTGTCCGGAAAAGAGAACTTTGAGGAAGCCATCAAAGCCATTTTATCGATCAAAGGAAAAATGGAAATCAAGACGGTTTATTGTCTTCAGACGGGAAACATTGCGGTAGGAAGATCGGAATGGAACATCACTGATGGCGATGAAGTGAAAATCAGTGCCAAAGGCATTGAGGTGATGCGGGAACAAGCTGATGGCACCTGGAAGATTGTAGTAGACCATGCATTTGGTGCGGAAACAAATCTGTTTGCTTAAAATAATCCCTGTCGGTCTTTACAGTCCGGCAGGGAATATTTACACTTAAAGGTCGATGTCTTTCATCGATGGCATGTCAATTTCTTTAACACAGGTTGCATTGCTGGTATGGATCACAAACCTTAATGCACTGATCACATCAGCTAAGGGGATGAGGGTTTCATGTTCTACATCGGTTGCTAAATCTCCCAGATTAAGTGCCGTAATGCCAATGTTGTCTTTTCTAAGGTGGGTTCTTAAGGAATGAACTACCCCACGCAAGGCGAATTTTGCCGCAGAAAAAACAACTGCCTGTTTATTGTGGTTCGGCAGGCCAAGAGTGGAACCAATAAAGATGATTTTTGCATTTGCAGATTTTCTGAGGTTGGGTAGAAAGGATTGTACAGATAGCAGGAGTGAGGTGATATTGGTATGAATAATTTCTTCGATTTCATGAACTGCCAGTTGCTCAAAATCGTAATCATCGGTAAAGGCGGTTTTTTCCCAGATGCCTACATTGTAAATCAGATAGTCAATTGTTTCTGCTCCAATGGCATCTTGAATCCCTTCTTTCGCATTTTTAGCATCCGAAAGATCAGCGGGAATCCAGATGTGGTTATTGTTTTCCAGGTTCAAAAAATCAGGTTTTGTCCGCGATACACCAAAAATCCGGTCTTCTGCATCGGGCAATTGATTGAAAATAGCCTTACCTAGTCCTTTACTCACACCATAGATCAAAAAAGTTTTCTGTGTCGGTTTCATTTGATATAAATTTTGTTAATCAGGGGAAATTGTAAAACTAAATGTTTCCTCGTGTTTCGGTGTCATCAAAAAAACAAATAGCAGATTTCCTTAGAGGCACAAATCAGCGCTGAGCAGGAAAAACGGATTAAGAAATCTGCCAATTTCGCTGAATGATTTGACAGGATCTCAGAATTAATAAACCCTATTGCAACTATCTTTATAATAGCCAATTAAAATAAACCAAATACACACATATGAAAAAAAACATCCTGTTGATCATTTTAATGATCTTTATGTCCGGCGGACTTTATGCCCAGAAGAACTATCTGGAGGAATCAAAAGAAGCGAAAACAAAAAGAATGCAATGGTGGGATGATGCCACCTTTGGAATGTTTATCCACTGGGGAATTTATTCCGTTCCTGCGGGGGAATACAATGGCAAAGGCGGAGGAGCAGAGTGGATCATGGAAACCCATAAAATTCCAACGGCTGAATATGAAAAATATGCCAGTCAGTTTAACCCTCAGCAATTTGATGCAAAACAATGGGTTAATATTGCTAAAAATGCAGGGGTAAAATACATTGTGATCACTTCGAAACACCATGATGGCTTTAGCATGTGGGATAGTAATGTGACCAAATATGATATTATGGATGCTTCTCCTTTTAAAAGGGACATCTTAAAAGAATTGTCTGATGCCTGTAAGGCAGGAGGAATAAAATTCGCTTTGTACCATTCTATTATGGATTGGCATCAGCCGGATGCGAAATCCGCAGGTTCTATTCATCAGAATACGGTTAACCCTGATTTTAACAAGTACAGAGAAGAATATTTAAAACCTCAGCTGGCAGAGCTGATTAAAAAATATGATCCTGCGATCTTATGGTTTGATGGGGAATGGATTCCGGAATGGACAGAAGCACAAGGTAAAGATCTTTATAATTACCTGCGCAACCTTAAACCTTCTCTGATCATCAATAACCGTGTAGGGAAAGGCCGTGACGGAATGCAGGGCGTTAAAAAGTATAAAGATGCGGCAGGCGATTATGACACGCCCGAACAAGAGATTCTGGCGGGTGCCGGACAGGATTATTGGGAGAGCTGTATGACGATCAACGACAATTGGGGATTTGTAAAAGCAGACCATAAATGGAAATCTGAGCAGACGCTGATTGATAACCTGGTTGACATCACGGCTAAGGGAGGAAACTACCTGCTGAATGTAGGCCCTTCTCCTGAAGGATTGATTCCTGCACCAAGTGTGGAAAGATTAACCGCAATGGGCGACTGGTTAAAAATAAACAAAGAAGCCATTTACAGCACAAAAGGAGGTCATCCTTATAACGATGGTGCGAACATCAGGTTCACTAAAAGTAAAGATGGTAAAACCACTTATGCGATCTTTAATAAAGCCGAGAACAATGAGCTGCTGATCAATGCCGTTCAGCCAACACCAGGATCAAAGATTTACATGTTGGGTGTTAAAAAGCCATTGGAATGGAGTAAAAAAGGAAATGCTGTGCTGGTTAAATTACCTGCAGAACTTCCGGGTAAATATGCATGGACGTTAAAAATCAGTTAACAAAGGGGGGGCTATTTAACCCCCTTTGGAAATTTATCTGCGATCAGGTTGAGGTTGATGCCATGTTCCAGATAGGCTTTAAGCCCGTCTACTACTGTGGTAAAACCTCCACTTGCTCCGCTGACTTCTGCGAGTAACTCATCTCCGGTGGTCCGGAAGCCATACTGTGTGATTTTAACATAGGTGGTTTCATCACCCATGTCTTCAAACTCAAAATCAACGACGGTGGAATACTGATCCCAATCGACCGATATTTTTTTATCCGCTACGATCTCCCGCACAAACACGGTGCTGGAAACACCATACATTTCCCATTCCCAGGTAATGCTTTTTCCTGACTCCAGTTTGCCGCTTCCTTTAGTGAACCAGAAATTTTTAGTGAGCTCCGGATCAATGAAAGCCTGAAAAACTAATCCTGCGGGTTTTCTGATGAGCATTTGTGCTTCTACACGAGCAGTGTTTTTTGTTTCCATAAAATTTGTTTTAGATAGAATGAACAGCAAATTAAACAAATAACAGGGATTTTCGTTTTCTTTAAGATATGGAAAAAACATTCATAACCATCAGCCGGTTAATTGCGGATCAGGAATTTCAGCAGTTGAATGAACTGGAGATCATAAAGCCTGTTTACTTCAACTGGGTAAAGGAAATATTCGAGGGAATCCATGTAAAAGAACAACCGGATGCAGATGCATTGTTATGGACCGATGGGAATCAGCTGATTCATTTTAGCTTCAGTGAGATGTGCAGGGAAAGCAACCAACTGCTGAACTTTTTGCGGAATAAAGGAATTGGACAAGGTAGTGTATTGCTAACTCAAATGTCTTTGCAGCCCTTAACCTGGTTCAGCTTGCTGGCTACCATCAAGGGAGGATTGCGAATGATTCCTGCAGCAAGTATTCTGGATGTCCCGGACCTGATTTACCGTTTTGAAAAATTAACCCCTGAGGTGATCATCGCCGATGCGGCGAATGCTTCCAAAATTGAAGAGGCGGAAGCACGGTCAGGAAAGCAGATTAAAGTAAAGATCATTGCTGAAGGAACCAGGGAAGGCTGGTATACCTCTTCGGATATGACCTCCGAAAGTGATCATGCCTTTGCCGCAGAAACCAGGGCTGATGATCCCTTATTTTTGTTTTTTACTTCAGGAACAACGGGAATGCCAAAGGTCGTGGTACATACCCATCTGAGTTACCCTTTCGGACACCTGACGACCAGCTCATGGATTGGTCTGCGCAAAGGTGATGTCCATTATAATATTTCTCAACCCGGATGGGCAAAGTTTGCATGGAGCAGCTTTTTTGCTCCATGGAATGTGGGTGCCACGATTTTTGCTTTTCATCAAAGCGGCAGGTTCAATCCAAAAGAAACACTGGAACTGATCGAGCGCCATAAAATAACCACCTTCTGTGCGCCACCAACGGTATTGCGCATGCTCATTACTGAAGACCTGAAATCTTATCAGTTTAGCCTGAGGCAATGTGTGGCCGCGGGAGAACCTTTGAATCCTGAAGTGATTGAGACCTGGAAAGAGGGAACAGGTATCCTGATCCGCGATGGCTTCGGACAAACGGAAAGCACTTGTCTGGTGGCCAATTTACCTGGAAGTCAATTGAAATTTGGTTCTATGGGAAAGCCCACTTTTCTGTATGACATCACCATTGCTGATGAAGAAGGTAAGGAATTGCCTGTTGGAGAGGAAGGGAACATTTGTGTGAGGATGGATACCGGACGGTGTAATGGCATCTTTAAGGAATATTATGGCGATACGGAAAAGAAAAAGGAAGTGTTTAAACACGGCTTATATTATACAGGAGATAAGGCTTATCGGGACGAAGATGGCTATATCTGGTTTGTTGGCCGTGATGATGATGTGATCAAATCATCGGATTACCGGATCGGGCCTTTTGAAGTGGAAAGCATTTTGCTGGAACATGAAGCGGTACTGGAATCGGCCGTTGTGGGGAGCCCTCATCCGGTGAAGGGCTTTGAAGTCAAAGCATTCATCATCCTCAATCCGGGTTATGATCCCGGAAAAGAACTGGCAGATGCCTTATTTTCCTATTCGAGAAAAAAACTGTCTCCCTATAAAATGCCGCGCATTATTGAGTTTGTGGATGCCTTGCCTAAAACGATTAGCGGTAAAATAAGAAGGTTGGAATTACGGGCACTGGAGGCAGAACGCAAAGCGAAAGATTTACCCGTAAAACAATATGTTTTTTCGATACTTTCGTGATTTAAATGAAGCGCAATGGATTTTTTTAGCTTAGTTCCGATTAAAGAGGTGATCATCAGATACCCCTTTCTAAAACAGTACGAAGGATTTAATTTATATGATGACTGGGAGGAGGAGGATTATTTTTTAGTGGCAGATGGAGACGTGCATGTCTCCGGACATTTTTATCTGGATGTATTTGAGGATGATGTAAAGAAATGGCTGAACAAAACATTGCTGCCTAAGCAGGTAACCGCTGATACCAGAATAGAAGGAATTCTGGTCAACGGAAATGTCATTTGTGATGGTGCTGTGATTAACAGTGAAGGTGATTACGGGCCCTTCGTATATATGGCTGGAAATGTAAGCTGTCAAAGCATGCTGCTTGGTGGTGCTTATGTGATTGTTAAAGGCAATGTTACTGCTGAGGAAGTGGTCATGACGGATTACAATCACGGGCACTTTGCATGTGAGGGAGCAGTGTATGCCCCGGTGTTTATTGCAAATGATCATAATACCTATGTATTGCAACATGCAAATGAACTGTTTTATTATAACGACAGGGCAGATGATCACCCTGAAGAAAACAATTGTTATGAAGATGAAGAAAGCGGGGACTACTTTTTCTCAAAAGAGCTGGCGCGGCATCTCGACAACCCCTTAACCCAAACTTTCGAAGAGCTGAAGATGGATCTGGAAGAAGGAGAATTTGTATTAAAAGGACAGACCCTAACGATTAAGGATGCTGCATACTGGCGTAAAAAGACAACACAGAATTACCGCAACCTAAAACGTGTTCCCGAAGCCTGTAAAACAGAAGAATTGTGTTTGCAGGTGTTACAAAATACCTTTTATGCATTGCCTTTTATCCCTGAAAAATACATTACGGAAGCACTTTGCAGGCAACTGGTTGCAAAAGACGGTTTTGCGGTAAAAGAAATACCGGAACGGTTTATTTCCCCGGAGCTTTGCATGCTGGCTGCATCAAAAGGCACCATGTTACAGTTTATTCCAGCTCAATTGATCACTACAGAATTAATTATAGCGGTCTTTACCAATAGCCGCTCAGAACCGGATATTAATGATGTACCTGTAAACTTTATCACAGAGGACTTGCTGGTACAGTACGTGATGCTGGGCAAAGGTTTGTGGCTGGATAAAGCCTGTAAAGAAAACAACATCAGTAAAAGCATCGTGATCAATAGCGTTATAGATGCAGGAATCGAACATGTCGATGTCATACTGGCAAATCATTGTAGCCGGGAAGCATTTGATCATGCACAATCGCGGTATCACCAATCAGCAGATCAGGGGGAATGGAAAAAATACCTCAGCAAGTACAGGAATAAGTTAGGAAGAATAGGCATTGAGGTATAACGTGCCAAAAAAAGCCTCCTGATGTTGTCATCAGGAGGCAAATTTGGATTGCACGCCAAATTTATGGTTGATCAGCTAAGCGCCATAATTTAAATGAATGAATAAGGATTAGTTAATAGTTTTTTTAGTAAAGGTAATTTAAAGCAATGCGATCGTTGGCATTAAACGTTCTGTTTCCTCCGTTGGAACAAGCCAACATGAATGATGCTGCATCTGCTTTGGATGGAGTACCCGGAATTCGAACTGCTCCAACACCAGCTGTGCCCTCATTAGATCTGCTTCCACCGCAGCTAAAAGCACGGTTCATGTAATCCGTATGACGGAACCCGATACAGTGGCCCACTTCATGTTGCAGTACAGATGCTAAATAAAGCAGGTTTGGATTGGTGCCATAAGCGTTCACATTGGTATTCATTTTTACCTGGTTGAAAGGTTTTCCTGCCGATGTAGGAAATCCTGCTGAGCCTAAAGTAATATAACCTCCGCTTGGCCCTTCATTGAAGCCTAAAACATCAATGTTTCCAACAGTTCCGGTACTTGCTTTTTGGAAAGTCAGGTTTAGTCCAAGGTTGTTATACCGGGTAATCATCGTGTCAACAGCATCACTGTAAACCTGTGGCAGATTGGTCACCGAAACCGTAATTACTCTTGGAAGTCCGGTCACTAAATTGGTGGTTCTGTACTGCTCGGTTTCAGCAATGTTTAAATTGGCACTTTTTGAAGTGTTTGAGAGGTTATCATCAGTTAAAAGAATATCACCCTCCACTAAATATCCGCCATCTACTTTCCTTGCACCTTCAGTACTGAAGCCCATGGAAGAGATTTTTGATAAAGTGCTTTGAGCGATTTCATTATTGCTTGTGGTTTCTACTGCATCTTTCTTCGTACAGGCGAACATAGATACAGCAAGCGCGCCGATTAAGGCAAGCGCCAGCAGGTTGTTTTTTTTCATAAATTTAAGTTTTTCATAAATATTATGGTGCAGTTAGTAGATCTTTGATTAAATTATAATTCTTTTTATTGTAATCAAAATATTACAAATCAAATATTCTTATTTATAATGATTATTTGGACTTTAAGTTGTTTTGGTTATTGTTTTTACTTTTTAAGTATTGGATTTTATAAAAAATAAAGAATAAAATTTTGCGATGTTTTTTTTGCTGTATTGCTATCCCGCCTATGCATCGCTCTTAATGTTCAGCTAAAACCATCCCGATCAGGAATGAAAAAATAGGTGTTAATTTTTCGGTTGCAGGGCCATTCTGACCATTCTACTTTTGATTCATCATTTGATTTACATCCCCAAATGAATGAAAAAGAAGGATATGGAAAAGAAAAACAGCAGCAATAAATGGCTGGCTTTAATCATTGTTTTAACAGCACCTATGTTGTATGTAATTGATATTTTTATTATCAATATGGCGATACCAGCCATTAAAAAAGGAGTACAGGCTACAGATGGAGAAATTCAGCTGGTCATTGCAGGTTATTTACTCGGAAGTGCGGCCTTTTTGATCATTGGCGGGCGGGCAGGAGATCATCTGGGAAGAAAGAAGGTGTTTTTCTGGGGGATGCTTTGCTTTACCCTTACCTCTTGTCTCTGTGGTTTGTCTGAAACCGCTCTCCAGCTCAACATCACCCGGTTTTTTCAGGGTTTAAGCTCTTCTATCATGGTTCCCCAATCCATTGCATTTATTCAGGTCCTGTTTACCGATCCAAAGGAAAGGGCAAAAGCGATAGGCTGGTATGGAGTTACCTTAAGTATCGCAGCTATTATCGGTCAGATACTGGGCGGATACCTGGTGGATACTCATTTTGGTATTGAGGGATGGCGGTTGATCTTTCTGATCAATCTTCCGGTTGGAATAGTGGCCTTATGGGCGATCAGAAAGTATTTAACAGAGACGGAAAGGGAGAAAGGCCGGGGATTTGACTATTCCGGGGCTTCGATTTTAACCCTGGGCCTCCTTTGTCTGATTTATCCCCTGACAGAAGGAAGGGAAAAAGGATGGCCTTTATGGAGCATGCTGATGATGGGCAGTTCAATTCTTGTTTTTGCCTGTTTTATTCAGGATCAGAAGCGTAAGCTTTTACTGCATAAGGGGCCTTTGATTGATATTTCCCTGTTTAAATTAAGAACATTTAATATCGGTCTGCTCACCGTGTTGTTTCATTTTATGATGCACACCGCTTTCCTGCTGATGGCTGCGGTTTATTTACAAAACGGACTCGGTTTATCGGCCCTGGATTGTGGCCTGTATTTCGTGTTGCATGCGCTCTTGTTTATGGGCTCGGCAATGCTGGCCTCCCGCTTAATCGTAAAACTTGGAAAACGGGTGTTACAAATTGGAGTAGCCATCATTATGCTTTCTTTCATTTTACAGATCCTCGTGTTTAAAGCCGGAGTAAGCGGGGTTTATGTGATCCTGTTAATTGGACTTTATGGTCTGGGAAATGGAATGGTCCTGCCTTCTTTATTGACCATTACTTTGGAAAGCGTGCCTGAAAAATTTGCAGGAGTTGCTGCAGGGGTTTTTTCTACGTTTCAGCAAACCGCTTCGGCATTGGGAATAGGTATTTTAGGAGGTGTGTTCTATTCGGTGATCATACCGGGCGACCAGCACCCTGATTATCTTAAAGCTTTTAATTATGGCATTACCGCCAATATCGCTTGTCTGTGTATAGTGGTGCTGATGCTTTATTTGATTCCGGAGCGGAAAATATCGGGTGAAAGTGAGGGTGATTTTGCTAAGCAGCATGCTGCAGAGTCAGTACTGCCATGATTTTGAGTCATTTTAGCGGATTAATATTTATTTATGGAATCATTTCTATCTTTGATTTTGATGTAGACTAAATGATTAACGACCTCTCCTGATGAACCTGCTGTGTACTATTTTACTTTCTCTATCCACGATTAACAGTCTGACATTGATTTTTAAACAGGAACATTCTTATTTGAAAAATAAGATGCTTGGGGTCTCCCTGTTTTGCTATAACATCTCCCTGTTGGTTTACTTTTTATGGTTTGAGAACGGGTATATTATTGATCATCCGCATTCACTTCGTAGCATGAGCCCCCTGATGTATTTAAATGCACCTTTTTTTTATTTCTATATCAGGAATTCTTTGAAAGATATGGATGGCTTTCAAAAGTATGATTACCTGCATTTCATTCCCGCACTGATCCATCTACTGGAACTAATCCCTTTCTATTTATTGTCATTTGAGGAAAAGCAGGAGATTGCCAAAATGATCGTTTTAAATAAAAACTTATTGTACTATACGGGCTCCGGACTGATTCCGATCTCCTTTCATTACCTCTTCAGGCTCGTGTTACAGTTGATTTATTTTTCCTATTCCGTTTATCTTGTACATAAGATCAGGCCTCGGCTGATGACGCTGATTGGTAAGGAAAAACTCCGGAACTGGTTATTCATCTCTTTATTTTTAATGGGAGCAATAGCCATCTGCAACTTTTTTTACATGATTGCCTGTTTTTTTGGCGAAAATCAAAGCCATTTATCAGGAGCAAAACTGATCTTTTCGGGTATAGGTACCATAGGAATTCTTTTTTTGAACCTGTATATCAATTTCAATCCCGAAGTGGTCTATGGTTACTTTGATCGAAATAAAGATGAACCTCAGCAAGGTATGAAGATCAACCCTGACACGCAACCGGTAATATCCGAAATTAAGGACTCAGAACTTTTATTGGAAAAGATCAGATATGCATTAAATGAAGAGCGGCTTTTTTTAAATAAGGGAATTACCATTATTGATTTTGCTAAAAAGATAAACGTTTCTCCCAAGTTATTGTCAACGCTTATTAACCGGAAGTTTGAAACGAATTTTAATGAGTTGATCAACAATTATCGGGTTGATTATGCAAAAGAACTTTTGGAAAATAACATTCTGGAGCGATATTCTATCGAAGGATTAGCCAATATGGTTGGATTTAACTCCAGGATAACATTTTTTAATGTTTTTAAAAAGAAAGAGGGACTTAGCCCTAGTGAATACCTGAAGTCTGTTGTAATTTCAACTCAATCAGTTGATTAGTCCTTTTTTTGTGCTTTTATTCTTTTAACTTATAAGCATGAATATGTTTCATATTCGGTTTCTGAAACAGTAACAGCTTGTAGCTCCACTTTAATTTATGGTATTTCGTGTCAGAAACACAACGGATATTTATCAAACCATACTAAATGACGCGCTCAACGTCGCAGCCGGAGTTACTTCGGCTGCTTTCCTTCAAAGCGGCCGCTCACTATATTGTTTACGCGGTAAAAATGAGGATAGCTCCTATGGCTTAAATGGCCCCTAAGATTGTCGCAATTGACCATCTGTTAAACGAATCCATTGCCTTAACTTTAGATCATTCGATATTAAAATATGTTTTACTAAATAAGAGATGATGAAAAAGCAGGAATTTAAGGTTTTGATCGACGCTCCCCGTGAAAAAGTATGGGAGGTAATTATTGGTAAGGATACTTATCCTCAATGGACTGCACCGTTTTCAGAAGGTTCCAATGTAGAAACGGATTGGAAAAAAGGAAGCAAAGCGATTTTCCATGATGGAAAGGGTTCAGGCATGGTTTCAGAAATTGCTGAAAATAAGCCAAATGAGTTTTTGTCGATCAGGCACCTTGGAATGTTACAGAACGGAGTAGAAGATCTGGATAGCGAAGAGGTTAAAAAATGGTCAGGATCTTTGGAGAACTATACCCTCAAAGATGTGAACGGAAAAACGGAATGGACGGTAGAAATGGATACCAGTGGAGAGTGGGAAGAGTATATGAATAATACCTGGCCCCTGGCATTCCAGAAAGCAAAAGAACTCGCCGAAAAATAAGATTTTTTGCCGGAAATCATGGATTTGTACCACTGTGGGCTGTTGCTCATAAAGGGTACAAATCCATTTTGTCACTCAGCTGTTCATTTTATAGCTCAGTACTTGTTGGGTTAATCCCATTTTACATTAAGGTTATTCGCGATGGCGAATGCTTTTCCCTTTTCTAATAACAAAGCGTATTTCTTTTCAAAAGCGTCATTATATTTTTCATCAATAGCTTTAATAATCAGGTCTTTTTGCTCCTGAGGGGCTTTGGTGTCACAAAGCTTTGCATAGGCCATGTACTCATTTTTATAGACAGGGAGGACAAGTTCATAAAGCTCCAGCGACAATTGTTTGATCTCTTTTTTATCTCCGCTCTCTGATAATTCTTTGATCTCTTTTAAGCTTTTTTCGATATACAGGATGCTATTGGCAATCCTTTTTTGCGCTTCATCGCCTTTCTTTTTGCTGGAGGGTACATTTGGGAATTCCTTTGTTTCGTCGTCGAGTCTTTTGGCAAATACCGGCATGCCAAACTCCCTCAGTGAATTGGTATTCAATACCGCGATACCGAAAAAACGATCGGCTGATTCTGTACAGGAAGTCAGGAACAACAAACCGGTGAACAGCATGCTTAATAATAAATGAGCGTGGGCTTTCTTAAAAATGCGAATCATAATGTTTTAATGAAATTTAAAATTGTTCAGAAGGAGTGTTTCTCCTTTACGGCAACAAATTTAAGCTTTCAGTTTTATAAAATAAATTCAGCTGCTTACTGTTTAAACTTTCCTCAGATCAGGTTTTTGGTATAGGTTTTGCAACACGCTGATCAACAGATCAAACAAACCATTAATTCATTCATCAGAGGAAACGTTTTTTAATTGCTTCAATATTGCTTTTAGGCGATATTGTCTGCAATTAGGCAGGACAGAACTCAAATATTGGCTTTAATAATGCTTCACGACAACCTGATTCTCATCCTTGTTCTGCTTTTATGTGTCACTATTCTGGTCATGATAGGACACAAATTGAAGGTTTCCTATCCTATATTTCTGGTTTTATCGGGACTGATCATTGGTTTTGTTCCGGGTATTCCACATATTTTTGTAGATCCTGATATTATATTTTTGCTTTTTCTTCCTCCTTTATTATATGAAGCAGCCTGGACCACTTCCTGGAAAGACTTCTGGGAATATAAAGGAGCGATCTTTTTAATGGCGGTTGGACTGGTCCTGATCACCTCAATTGCGGTCGCTTATGCTTCAGTCGCATTTATTCCGGGTTTTACTTTGGCTCTGGGTTTCCTGTTGGGAGGGATTGTTTCCCCGCCTGATGCCATTGCAGCCTCCTCCGTATTAAAGGGTGTAAAGATTCCTAAAACCATCAACTCCTTATTGGAAGGCGAAAGTCTGATCAATGATGCTTCCAGTTTAATTGTATTCAAATTTGCCCTTGCTGCGGTAATAACAGGAAATTTTGTGTTTCAGGATGCAGCTTTAAACTTTGTGGTTGTGGCAGGATTTGGGGTTTTGGTGGGATTGGGAATTGGAGGTGTATTTTACGCCATCCACCGCTGGTTGCCTACAAACGAAAATATAGATACAGTTTTAACCCTGTTGACCCCGTATTTTATGTACATCGTTGCAGAACATTTTAAAGTCTCGGGGGTAATGGCAGTGGTTTCCGGAGGACTGTTCCTCTGTAGCCAGTCGCACGTAATCTTAACGCCAAATTCAAGGGTTAAAGTCAGCGCGGTCTGGTCCGCAATTACCTTTATGATGAATGGGGTGGTATTTATCCTGATCGGATTGGCACTACCGGATATTGTAGCCGGCCTGGGTTCAGAATATCCTTTAAAAACAGCGATAGGTTATGGTATTGGCATCAGCTTATTAACCCTGGTGGTTCGCTTTGTCTGGTTATTTAGCACAAGCAGGTTCACCAGGATGGTGAATAAACAATCACGCATCCGGTATCAGGGAATGACCTGGCACTCTTCTATAGTGATTGTCTGGGCAGGAATGCGTGGTGTGGTTTCTTTGGCTGCAGCCTTGTCTATTCCCTTGCTGCTGACAGACCAGACTGCCTTTCCTTTAAGAAATCTCATTCTGTTCATCACCTTTGTGGTGATTCTCGTCACCCTGGTTGTGCAGGGACTTTCTTTGCCCTGGATCATTAGGCTGTTGAAAATACCAGAGAATACTTATAAGCTTTCAGAGCAGGAGCAAAGCTCCCAGATCCGGCTCCGCCTGATTGACCGTTCCCTGGAACGAATGCAGCAGAATTACCAGGCTCAGTGCATTCACAATGAATTGGTGGTTAGTTTCAAAACAGAACTGGAAAGATCGCTGGTTGATAAGAAAACCGTGATGCAGGCCTTCCGGGAAGGAAAAGTTGATCCTGATGAACTTAAAGTATACCGGGAAATGATGACCGACCTGATCCACATTCAGCGTCATGAACTACACCTCCTTAAAAAGGATAAAAATTATGATGATGATATCCTCAGAGAGGAAGAGCGACGATTGGATTTAGAAGAACTGAGTGGCAACGGAAATCTTTTTTAACCCAATCTATGAATTAAACTCATTACTAAACACGCTTATATGAATTTAAATACTGCGGAAGCAATTTTAAAAGATACTGGTATTTTTAAAGGGCATGAAACCATTGCCGGAATAGCCTGTACCATCGGTTACGACAAGAAATTCAAATGGGCATGGATGGCCACACAATTAAATACCTTCATCATTATCGGAGAAACAGAGGAGCTGATTGATAAAAATAAGATCGAACAATTTTCGAACGCCTGTTATGAATACGCAATTAAAAATAACCAGGGTTGGCCAAGAGGACTGCAATCAGGTATAGGTGCTGTCGCGATTTTGAAAGGAAAGTCAATTGACCGTTCCGCTGCAGTATTTTGCGAAAAGCTAACTAAAAAGCACTTCTCCGCTTTTGAAGTTCCTGTTCTCTATGATCTTGAAAAGAAAAAGACCATCCGCTATTTAACACGTCCCTTATGGGGAACGATCTATTTTCCGTATTTCACAAAAATGATCGACGACATCACCAGCCGTTTTTAAGCAGTATGTTTAATTTGATAACAGCTATTAACCTGATCATAATAATTGATAATTTCTGATGATAAAAAAGATTGAAGAAGAGGTACAAGAGGCCTCTGAAGAAGTACAACGGCAGCCGCAGGAAGTAGAGGAGAGCCTGGCTGAGGTTGTCCTGCTAAACGGGGGGCTATGGGGATACCCGGAAAAAGAAAACCTGAATAAGGCAGAACAGATCCTGCGGGCACTATTATTGAATTATCCCGAAAATACATTGGTGATGACCAGCCTCGGGGCCGTTTTATGCGATGCGGGTAAATACGACGAAGCGTTAAAGTACCTTGAACGTGCAGAAAGGTTAGGCGCTGTTGACAGGAACCTGTTTGAAAACATAGGAATCGTATGGATGAATAAAGCTGATGGGCAATCTGATAAAAAGAAAGCGTTAAGCTATTTTAAAAAACTAAGTGTGTTACAGGCAAATAAGCTCAGCATAAAGGCCTGGTTTGATCCGCATGGTTATTAAGTTTTTTCCTTTTTAACGTTGCAGGGCATAAAAAAAGCCATTTGAATCCCCGAAGTAAAGCATCCCGTCTGCGGCAAGAGGAGTGGATAGAATGGAGCCTAAAGAAAGGATCTTTTTTTCCACTTCTTTGTACTTGCTGCCATCAGGATCGAGGTCTTTCCTGAGCTGGTCTTTGTGGTCAAAGATGCGGTCGTACCGGTTTCTACTTTCTTCTGTTTGAAAATCAGCATTGACTTTCCCTGTTTCAGGATCAACAAAATAAATTTTGCCATTAAAGCAGCCAAATACCAGTTCATTGTTCGTCAGTATGGCTGATCCATACACGCGCATATTTAAGGGAAGCGTCCATTTTATCGTTCCGGAACCGGCATTCATGGCGTAAAAACGGTGGGTATCAGAAGTTCCGAAATAGATACAGTCTTTATGAAAAACAGGGCTGGCAATCACCCAGCTGCCAATTTCCTTCATATTCCATTTGCCGGTGCCTGTTTTCAGATCGAGGGCGTAAATGTTGAAATCACGGCTTCCAAAGTAAACGGTGTTCCCCTGAACCATAGCTGCTTTTTGTATTTCTCCCTTTGGAAAGTATTGATCTCCTATGGTTTTAAATTTCCAGTTCAGCACTCCTGTTTTAGCATCAAGGGCATAAAAGAATCCGTCATAACTGCCCAGCAATACCATATTGTCTTTAACAACAGGTGTAGCATGGACGATGCCCCCGGTTTTATATGCCCATTTCATCTTCCCGGAAGCGAGCTCAAGCGCATAAATGGTACTGTCGCCACTCCCTATATAAACAAGCTGATCATCTACGGTGGGAGCCGAAAGGTAATAGTCCCAGATGTCTGACTTTTGTTCTCCTTTTGTCTTAAACTTCCAGATCAGATCACCTTTGTCTTTATCCAGGGAATAGACCTGACCATCAGCACTTGAAAATATAAGCTGTTGCTCATGGATTACAGGAGAAGAATGCACCGCTCCATTGGTCTTAAATTTCCATTTCATTTTACCGGAGCTTTTATGCAGCGCATATAGGTGCTGGTCGCCACTTCCAAAATAAACGAGGCCGGCACTGCTTACGGGAGAAGAATAGATGGCAGAATCGGTAGCGAATTTCCAGACTGTTTTAACCTGTGCGTTAAGCTTGCTGTTGCAGAAGTTGCATAAGAAGACCATCAGCAATGCTGAGGTAAGGAGCGCTAAGTATTTTCTTTTCATAAATGGGGTGATGCAAAAATATATTTGAATATACAGAAATATCTGATTGGGAATATTATTGCTTATTTTTAAGAAAAGGTGCCGGGTGTCGTATTTTAAAGAAAGAAAAATTGATTTTTATAGTGTTGTAAATGAGTGGTATATGTTGAAGTCTTCTGCTGCGTGCCAGGCATTGAAAAAAAAGATTTCAGACCCTTGACATAGGGCTGTCAATAGCCTGGCTTACCTTTATCAAAGAAATCATTAACCACCTAAAAAACTAAGAAAAATGACTAATTCACAAACACTGAGAGGACTGACCACAATTTGTTATTATGCACTGGACCACGAAGCTGCAAAAAAATGGTATACTGAATTATTAGGAATCCCTCCTTATTTTGAACGTCCCGGATATGCCGAATTCCGTATCGGAGATTATCAGCATGAATTGGGAATAATAGATGGCCGCTATGCACCTGCCGGATGGGTTCCCGGTGCTCCCGCTCCGGTTACCTACTGGCATGTAGACGACATCAATGCCAGTCTGGAAAAACTGATCTCTTTGGGGGCAACTTTACATGAACCGGTTACGGAACGTGGTCCGGGCTTTGTCACCGCCTCGGCTGTTGATCCTTTTGGGAATATCCTGGGCATCATGTATAATGCCCATTACCTGGAAGTTTTAAATGCTAAAAAAGACTAAACCTAAGCTCATGGAAACGAACAACGGGATACCTGCCTTTTACGCCCCCACAAATGTAGAGTGGCGTAACTGGCTGGAGAAAAACGGACAGACAGAGAAGGCGGTTTGCCTGATCCTTTACCATAAGAAAAGTAAAACGCCCTGTATTGATTACAAGGAATCGATTGAACATGCCTTATGCTTCGGATGGATTGACAGCAAGGCCAACAAGCGGGATGAAGAAAGCAGCTACCTTCAATTTACTCCCCGAAAAGCAAAAAGCAACTGGAGTAAAGTGAATAGGGAACGGGTCGAAAGAATGATAGAAAATGGACTGATGACGCCCAGCGGACAGGCCATGATTGATATCGCTAAAGCAAACGGAAGCTGGGAAGGCCTGGCCGATGCCCAGAATGCCATTATTCCCTGGGATTTGCAGAAAATGTTCGACAAGAATGCCCTTGCATTCGAAAATTTTCAGAAATTCTCCCCCTCTTCTAAAAAGATGATCCTGGAATGGATCACTAAAGCAAAAAAAGAGGAAACCAGGGAGAAAAGAGTGGTACAGACTGTAGAACTTGCTTCAAAGAACATCAAAGCAAATCATTAGCGCAGGGATACCTGCGCTAATGATGGAAGGGTTTATTTGTTCTTTTTCGGGGCATTAACAGGATTCAGCCTTGCTACACCTCCTCCGGGAAGTTTGACCACGTAACTTGTCCCATAGCCATTTCCTTTTTTATAGAAATCTGTAGAGATGACCTGTGCTCCGGAATCAAAGGCAGCTTTAGCCCTGGTATAGTCATTTACTTTGGCTTCATAGGTTTCAATATCGCTGCGGGTGCGTACCATATAACCCATGTTTACATATTTTTTGATGTCTTCCTGCCTTACAATCGCATTGTCTAAAAGTAAGAATGCAGCATAATCATCATTGGGAGTTGATTGCATAAACATCACCCTGTTCTTTAAGCCAGGATGATTTTTAACATATGGAGACTGAGCATCATTTCCGCCTCCGGCAGAAGGAAGCAACAAAAAGATAAATTTTCCTCTGGATTTGTTGACTTCAGGCCAGTTTTTTGCCAATACAGCCTCCTTTAACGTTTGATAATTTCCTCTCACTTCATCCGGACTGATCAGTTTATCTTTTCCAAGGACACTTAATATTTCGGCATCAAGCGCATCAAAGGCGGTTTCATCAAATTTTAATACCGTTGTTGGATGTGGGAATACCGGGATTCCACTGTCTTTCGCTTCCAGCTGTATAAAGATGGGAATGTGATTTGGGTTTTCATCAGACCATGTTTTTAAGGCGGTTAGTGCATCCTTAAGCGTGGGATAATGGGTTCTGAAATCAAAATCAGCAATGTGTAAGACCTTAAACCCTGGTTTGTCAAGCCCTTCTTTATGGTAAGGGGCAAGGTTTGCTACGCCTTTCTCTTTAAAATACCGGTAAGCGGCAGGGTCACTAAAGCGGTTCCCCGTCGGATCATAATAGACATCTATCTCCAGGTTTCTCAATCCGGCATTGAGCTGATCAGGAAATGGGGGATGGTCATATTTCAGTCCTTCTGCCATAGACATCCCATTGGGATGGTATTCTTTAAATTCTTCCAGCTTTGTTTTGGGCATGGAAGACAGGTAGGCACCCATCATTTTACTGATTAAGGAGTCTCCGTAAGCAAGTACAAGGGGGTCTACAGGACGGGCGTAGCTATTATGGGTGCCCAGTACCTGTATTTCGTTTATTTTCAGGTTTTTAGGGATGTTGGAGAATTCTATTTTCTGTTGTCCTTTGGCAACTGCAATAAAAGTTAGCGAAACGAGGAGTGGGCGGACAAGGATTTTGTTAAAGTTCATGATGCTTGATTAATAGAAGTTAATAGATACACCTGCCTGGCCACGGAAAGAAAAGTAAGATACGTTCTCGACCCTTTTGGAGTCTCCGTGGTAGAAGCGGTTGGGTTCATTGGTAATGTTGTTGAGTTCGAGAAAAAGTCTGATTTTCTTGCTAAAGGCATAAGAAGAAGAAAAGTCTACCGTAAAGTTTTTGTCAAACCATTGGTAATGCTCCGGTCCGGCAGAAGTTCTGATGGTATTCAGGTATTTTCCTTTGTAGTTTCCTGCAATCCTTGCCATGAACTTGTTGCTTTCGAAAAAGAGGATCAGGTTATAATTGTGTTTCGCCTGCTTGGGTAAAGTGGTTTCTGTTACACTGGTAGCAACCCCGTTTGTGAAGTTCGGAATCTTCACTTCAGAGTTGACATAGGTATAGTTTCCCTCGAAACCGAACTTGCCGAGAAAGCCAGGGAGTTCTGTGAAACGCTTGCTGATTCCCATTTCAAAACCGGCAAGCCAGCTGTCTTTCAGGTTACCCGGATTGGATTTGATGTAAGGCTGGTTGTTGAGTTGCACCAGACTTTGGTCATCATAGATTACGTTTTTCAGCTGTTTGTAAAAAGCTCCGGCAGATACCAGTCCGACATCCCCAAAATAATGTTCAAACATGACATCAACATTGTTGGAGAAAGTAGGCTTTAATTTGGTGTTCCCTTCGGTGATGGTCCTGCCCACCTCATTAATGACGATCCCGGGGTTCAGGTCATCAAAATCAGGTCTTGCAAAAGACCTGGTTAGCGCTGCCCTTAATATCGTGTTTTTTGAAGGGCTGTATTTCAGGTGAAACATGGGAAGGAAAGCATGGTAACTGTTTTTCTCTGTCAGGTCTACCGCTTCTGCGCCTTTGTTGGTGTTGACTACCTTTTTACCTGAAAAACTAATCTCATTGTACTCATTTCTGAATCCCCCGATGATCCGGACCTCATCAGATAACTTCAGGTCGCCCATTAAATAAGCAGAATAAACGTTTTCTTTCCCCAGATAAGAGGTGCTGAGGTTGGCGCTGGAATTGGGCCCCTGTACCTGTATCATGCCTTTGGCCTGTCTGAAATCTTCGATATATAAAGCGTCAATCTGTTTGTTACTGATTTGATTGATGATCACATCATTATAAGGATTGCCGATTTCAGAGAGAAAGCCACCGTTATAAGGGAATTTTTCGGTTTCCAGGCCGTTCATATAAATCGACGGAGAATTGGGAATTCCCAGGGCCGATGGGGGCATCCAGACCAGGGTCTTACTATTGGCTTCTTTTCTTTTGTTCACAAACTTAACTCCTGATTTGAAAGAAAGCTGATCGGTTGTTTTGTAGTTGAAATCTGCCTGTCCGCGGTAATCTCTCTCCTGGTTATTGTTCTGGCTCATGATCACCTGGTTGAGTTTTAGCTGATCCGGAGAAATGGCCGACTGTACATGGGGTAAGACCCGGTCATTCTGATCGCCAATGCCATCGGGAGCATCCTGGCGGAGGTATTTATTTCCATCCGCAGATAAATTGCCATAGGTCATAGGTTGTACAAAATTAACGATGGGATATCCCCTGTCTTTCCTGGCCAGCTGATCGGGGGAATCAAATTTAAAGGAGGAACGGGCATTGTTCAATGACCAGTTTGCGGTTATTTTTTGGCTGATTTTGGATTCTCCGCCCAGTTGCAGGGAATACAGATCTGTCAGGTAATCTGCATGCCTGGCCTGCAATTGTACATTCTTCAGGTTAAAGTTAAAATAGGTCTCCCGAACGGATTGCTGATCGAGGTATTGACTATATAAGCCTTTGAAATAGATTTTATGATTGGGATTGAACTCATAATCAAGGCCGGTATTGAAGCCTAAAGTTCTTCTGTCGGCCACATAATCCCTAAGCTGTAGCTGATTGATTGCATAAGATTTTGCGGGTACGGGGTCATTGAAATTATAGGTCATCTGGTAATTGTCAAGCGCTGAAGACCTGTTCCAGATCACTCCGGAAGCAATAAACCTCAGCTTATCCGTAATCTTGTCGCCATATACGACCGAAGTGTTATAAGTAGAAGATTGAGACTGGTCTACATAACCCCCGGCAAGGTTTACAGATAGTGTTTTATGGTAAGGGGAGGTCTTGGTCATGAAATCTACGTTTCCACCAATTGCATCTCCATCCATATCAGGAGTCAGGGCTTTTGATAGTTTTACATATTCGATCAGTTCGGATGGGAAAATGTCCATCTGTACACCTCTGTTTGCGTAATCTCCACTTGCACTGGGCATTCTGTTCCCATTTAAAGTAGCCGAACTCCATTGGATAGGAGTTCCGCGGACGGAAACAAAACGGCCTTCTCCCATATCCCGTTCAATTGTAACGCCCTGCAGGCGCTGTACAGCCTCTGCCGCATTTCTGTCTGGTAGTTTTCCAATCGCATCCGCTGCTAAAACTTCGGAGATGGTTAAGGAGGACTTTTTAATGTTGAGTGCCCGGGCTTGTGAGGGTTTGTAAGCACTGCTGATGGCCACTTCATTCAATACGTTTTTTTGACTCTCCTGCAGGATGATATTGCCCAGGTTCAGTGTTTGTGATTTGATAAGGGATACTTCCAATTCCTTAGTCAGGTAGCCCATATAAGAAATCAGCAATACGCTTGTCCCTTCGCTCAGGCCAGAAAGCTGGAAAGCTCCGTCGTAAGCAGAAGTTGTCCCATTGTTTTTTCCTTTAATTTTAATGGATGCTCCGGGTAATGGGCCCCGGGTATCCATGATCTTACCACTGAGTTGGGCTTGACTAAACAACTCAAGCGTACTGAAAAGAAGGCATAAAAGTATGCCTGATCTGATTGCTCCAAATTTCATTTTGTTTGTTCTGTTAAAATTTTGAACAAATCTATCTGGAGTCTGTGTTCGGGATGTTCGCTTGGGTTGAACCGAACAATTTACCAGGTTTTATTTTTGTAATCAACTGTTTTTCAGTTGTTTTTGTGGTATTAAGAAATTGTAAAGGGAATGCATGTTAAATGTTAACCGGGGTGGTGTACTAAATATTCATCAGTGTTGAGGCCGTTGTAGTTTGGGTAATCTGGTACTTGTAATCTGTAGGATTGAGGCCCATGTGCTTTTTGAAATACTTATAAAACGTGGTTCTGGATTTAAAGCCACATTGATAAAACACTTCCGATATGTTTTGTGAATGGTCTGCATTGATGATCCTGACAAACTCTTCCACTCTGCATTTATTGATCAGGTCGTAAAAATTCGTCCCCAGGCTTTCGGTAATTGACTGGCTCAGATGATGCCTGGAAACCTGCAGCTGTCTGGCGACTTCCTCAAGCGTGACCTCTTCATTAAGATAGGGTTTGTAAACTTTAAGGGTCTGCAGCAGGTTTTCAGCAATCTCCTTCAACGTGTTTTCCGAAAGACCGGAGGTTTTATATTTTATCGTTTCCGCTTTCTTTTCCTGCTTTTCAATCACCGTAGATTTTAACTTCATGATAATGATGATGGCAAACTGGACAAGAAATAGATAAGTATACACCGTTCTCAGAAGATCTTTATTTAAACCCGCTTTATAAGAGATGTAATAACTGATAATAGAAATGATCAGGTAAACGGTTAATAATTTCAGGTACTTCAGTTCTGTACTTAAAGGTTGTCGGGTTTTACTGATGTGATAATAGGTAAGGAGGACATAACTAAGCCAGTAAAAGGGGTAGTAGTGAAATATCTGCTGATAGATCTCCATCATCAGGCTGGTAGGATTTGCCCTGCTGAAGACCATAGGGAGAATGATAATATTCCATAAGAACACGAGAAAAAAGGGAAGCAAATGGAAGAAGATCGTTTTTCGGGACACATTTTTTCCGAGGCAGTTCAGGCAAAACAGGAGTAATAAAGGACCTTTCAGAAAACGGAAACTGCTGGGGATACTTTCTATATAGGCTGTTTCTCTGTTGAACAGGTGGTAGATAAACAGTTCAAACAAAAAATCTGCGGTTACTACAATCAGGTATAGGTAGAGAAAATTGTATTTTCTGTCGTTATTTTTATTGTGGTATAACAGAAAAATAGAAATTAAAGCTTGAATAATGATGGTAATATAGATCCCTGTCATGGTTAACTATGGTTCCTTTTTATGGGAACAAAGATAGAACTGGAAAAAGAAGACAGGGGAGGAACAGGATTATGTTTTTGTTAATTCTGTTTTTTTACCAAATGAAGGCAATAAATAGTAATTTCACATGATCCATCCATTTGTTTTATGTTCAAACGTGTTGTGCTATTTTTGCTGTTCACAGCAATGTTCCTCCTTGATGCCGGCCGGGGATTTTCCCAGATTGCCGAACTCAGTAAGCTGGAATCAAACCTTCCTTTGATTAAAGATAGCATCAGGTATGTAAACACACTGAACAGGATCGCCATGCTTTCTCACCTGAGGTACCGGGATTCCTGTCTTTATTATGCAAGGAAAGCAAAGCAGATTTCCCTCAGACACAATTATAGTAAGGGGATTGCCGATGCAAAGAACTGTGAGGCCATCTATTATGTATCACTCAATAATTACCTGTCTGCGAAATATTTCAACGATGCGCTTCAACTCTATAAATCGATAGGCGATCAGGAGAATGTTTGTCAGGTGCTGATGAATATCGGCGTATTGATCTCTGTTAGTAAAAATGAGGACAGAGGGCTGGATTACATGAATGAAGCTTTTGAAAAGAGCAAGTCATTGAAAAATGATTCAATCAGGTCGATTATTATTGGCAACCTTCTCGGTATTGATACAAGTATGAAGCAGGATCGATTTGATGCCTTATTTAAAGAAGGTAAGCGTATTGCCGAAAAGTATAAAGACGATCGGATGATTCTTTACTACGAAGCCAGTGAGGGGCGACGACTTTATCAGGAGGGAGAGAAGGGGAAAGGGATGGAGATGCTACTAAAGTCTTTGCATAGTGCAGAACGCCTTGGATTTGAAACCGTTAAAGTCTGGATTTATGGTCCTTTAAGTGACATGATGTTAGATGAGGGCAAACACGAAGAGGCAATGGATTATCTGAAAAAAGGAATTGAGGAGTCGGAGAAATATGGTTATGCTGAATTCTATCTTGGTTTTGCGGAAAAATTGTACCAGCATTACAAGGACCATAATGAACCTGAGAAGGCTTATCATTATGTTTCTCTTTTACTGGCTAAACAAAACAGCATTGCTGCAGCAGCAGATAAATCCGGATACAACTACCTGAATTATGCCCTAAGGGAAAATGAAAATGAGGAACTTAAAGATAAGGCCAGCTCAAGAAGGAAAACGATCGCATTGCTGAGTTGTTTGTTTGCATTGAGTGTCGCCTTACTGTTCCTGGTGTACCGGTCGTTGAGAAATAAAAGAGAGCATGGGAAAACCCAGCAAAAGTTACATGAAATCACCTTAATGCAAAATGCAGGCTTACAGCAGACCAATCATTTTAATACGATGCTGATCTCTGTGATTGCACATGATGTCAGACAACCATTCAGTACCATCGTGATGCTCTCCAGTGTTTTTAATGATGATGTAGACTTGCTAACGGAAGAGGAGAAACTGGGCATCATGAAAGAGCTTGCAGAGACTTCTCAAAAAAGTCTCTCTTTTATGGATGGATTGCTGGAA
This sequence comes from Pedobacter caeni, assembly GCF_900129215.1. GTDB lineage: Bacteria > Bacteroidota > Bacteroidia > Sphingobacteriales > Sphingobacteriaceae > Pedobacter > Pedobacter caeni. The sequence continues at coordinate 777,828 of NZ_FQUQ01000002.1, forward strand.
TGGATCAAGTCAAAGAAAACAGGGTTCGAATATCAACCGGAAAAGCTGTTGATAAGAGACCTGATCTTTGAAGCAAATACTTTCTTTAAAATCGCCCAGGAAAAGAAACAGATCAAATTAGTGTTGGATATCCCCTCCGCAACAACAGTTCTTGCCCACAAGCAGATGTTGCTGTTTATCCTCAGGAATATCCTGAACAATGCCACTAAATTTTCTCCTGCTGAAGGAGTAATCCATATAGATTTAGCAGAGGATGAGGAGCATATGGTGATCCGGATTAAGGACCAGGGCGCGGGAATGAGCCAGGAACAGATTGGTCAGCTTTTTATGGCGGGATCAGGGGATTTGGAACAAAATGAAAACAATGGCGCCGGCCTGGCCTTGAGCATATCTTATGAAATGGCAATGATTATGAATGCAAAGATCTCTGTAACCAGTGAATTGGGAAATGGGGCTGTTTTTTATATTTCCTTGAAAAACTAATTACTTTCCCTTGCTTTCACGATCGGTAAAGATAAAATAAAACATGGCCTTTACGGGTTGTGTCATCAGCCGGGTTCCGTTGATCCAGGCAGAAAGACTGGTTTTTTCTATTCCGGTATCTGCCACAATATCTTCAATCTGGATGCGGTGCTTCGCCATTTTTTCTTTGATCCATTTGGCATCTACGATGTCAACTAAAACGGGGGTGTAGATCAGCGGCTGAACAGCAATCACCGGCTTTCCCGGTAAAACACCAAACAAATCTCTGGTCAGTTCAATCAGCTTCACCTCATCAGCGTAGTTTCCTGAGAGGTGTTTTCCCTGTGTCGTTCTAATCATCAGCCCGTTGGCATCCGAGGAAACGACATGAAAGGAAATGTTGGAATGCCGTAAATACAATTTTGCTCCGGTTTCCAGTTTAGCAAGGTCTTTGGGCTCCAGTCCTTTCAGCTTATCAATATGTTTAATCGTATCTGTCATTGTCTTTTTCTTAAAGCGGAGCGGTACTTCTTTATTTCGGGATTTGTACTGGTTGAAAATACGAAAGGTTTTTCATTGATTTTGCTTTTTAAACCACATAAATGATAGTTTAGAGAAGTTGCTGATTAAGCTATTTTTGCAGCAGATTGTATTTATTTGCATAATGTTGCATATATTTGCGTTTAATATTGCATTTGTTTGCATTTATCGCGCATTTGCAGGAACAATTTATCAGATTCAAAATACCTAATGAAGCATTATTCTCCAAAAGTGGTCCGTGCAGCGGTAGCTGCCATGTTTTTTATGACAGGTTTATGCTTTTCAAGCTGGGCATCACGTATCGCCACGATACAACAGCAACTTGGGCTTTCTGACGCTGCTTTAGGTGGGGTCTTGTTTGCACTACCGGTTGGCCTGATGCTGTCTTTGCCTCTTTCGGGCTGGGCAGTAACCAAAATAGGGAGCCGGAGGGTGCTGGCCATTGCTTTGATTACCTACGGGCTGATGCTGATCAGCCTTGGTTTAGCCAGAGAGGTTTATCAGCTGGTGATTTGTCTGGTTCTTTTTGGACTGGCCAGCAATGCCACCAATATTTCTGTGAATACTCAGGCCGTAGCTACTGAAGCCTTATATCCTAAACCTATCATGGCTTCTTTTCATGGGCTATGGAGTCTTGCGGGTTTCGTTGGGGCAGGCATAGGGACAGTGATGATCGGGCAGAACATCATGCCTGCACCACATTTTATGATGATTGCGGTCATCACGATCCTCTCTGTGATCATTTGCTGGCGTTACCTTCATAACGACAAGAATCCGGTAAAAACAGGTTCAGCTTTTGCAATTCCTGATAAATCCCTCATCACATTGGGCCTGATTGCCTTCTGTTCTATGGTTTGTGAAGGGGCAATGTTCGACTGGAGTGTCATTTATTTTAAGAAAATTGTGCTGGCAGAAAAAGGATGGATGGCTGCAGGATATACAGCCTTTATGTGTACAATGGCGATGGGGCGCTTTGTTGCAGATCGCTTTGCGGCCCGTTTTGGATTAAAAAAAACATTACAGGTAAGCGGCATCCTGACCACAATTGGTTTGTTGGTGGCGGTGCTGTTTCCAACACTGATCACTGCTATTATCGGTTTTATGCTGGTTGGGGCAGGGGTATCTTCCGTTGTGCCAATGGTATATAGTGCTGCAGGGAAATCAACAACCATGTCGCCGGGAGCAGCTATTGCAGCAGTTTCTACGATTAGTTTTGTCGGCTTCCTGATCGGCCCTCCTGTGATTGGTTTTCTGGCAGGTGCATTCACCTTAAAAGTCTCCTTTATCTTTATTGCACTGATGGGCTCTTGTGTGGTGATCCTGTCCACAAGAGCAAAACTTTAATAATTCACATATCGCTCTTCAAATCTGCCATCAGCATACAGATCAATCAGGCCATAACCAGGAGCGGTTTCTCTTTTGTTGCCTTTCCACCAGGCACCACTTACTGCTCCGTTACAGATATAGGTAACCTCATTATAAGTGACCTTATCCCGGAGGTGGATGTGTCCGCTTAAACATAATTTTACGTTTGGATGCTGATGAAACAGGCTAATGATCTTTGCCGTATCGGTATGCATATCTCCGCCCAGCATTTCCCATTTATTGACAATATGGTCTTCAATCATCAAAGTGGCGGTGAGGATCGGAATATGTGACATGATCAGGATTGGAGTATTTGAGCTTGTTTGTTGCAGTTCGTTTTCAAGCCATTGAAACTGTTCCTCCCCAAGCTTTCCGATGTACCAGGTCTGATCAATGTCGAGGTGGACACTATCGAGCACAATGAATTTCCACCCGCTTTTCATAAAACTGTAATAAGGTCTGGAAAGTTGCAACTGATCCATCGCGTATTTTTTACCATATATCGTCTGGCCTTTGTTGTTTTCATTCCACCAGATGTCGTGGTTTCCAAGACAATATTGTACAGGAATACTGCATTCATCTTTCAGGATTTGATGGGTTAACTTCCATTGCTCATCAATGGAATGGAGTTCTTCTTTGTTCATGTCAAAGACAATGTCACCACCATTTAAGATCAGTGTTACTTTTGGGGATTGTTGTTGAACATGATGCAGGCATCTGGCATATTTTGCAGGAGCATCGAAATCATTTTTTAAGTGTACATCGGTCAGGTGTGCGATTCTTAAAACGGGAAGGGATGATGAGCTGGTTTTGGCAAACCCGGGAAGGGGAGAAAGGAGAATACTTCCTAAGCCTATATTTTTGAGTGCTGATCTTCTGTTCATAAAGGGCAAAATTAGAACTTTCCTGTTCTTTTTTACCTTGGGTATGTTATGAAACTATTAAGGTTTTTTATAGAATAAGACAAAAGCCCCAGGGGTCAGGAAGCTTTTGTCTTACCCTTATTTACGGTTAATTTCCGGTTCCCGGGTCAACGGGACCTACTGGTTCCTGAAAAACCCTGTTGCATGGAACATTATAGGCAACACCACCATTGGTTGCGCCAAAGTGCGATGTTACATATGAATTTCTTAATGCAGAGGTGGCAAAGTACAAAGTGTTTCCACTATAATACGCCACATAGGCTGTCATTGTGCAGGCCACAGTAGTAGCTGGTGCTACCGATGCTGTTCCTGTTGTTGCGGTTGCTGCAAAGCCAAGGCCGAGCATACCGATGAGAAGTAGTCTTTTCATGTTTTGGGATGATTAAATTATTTGTGTTAATTTACTGTAATGGTAGTTAATTTTATTTATAAATTTCGTGAACGGTATGTTTTTGTTTTTAAACGGTAGCTGTGATGTTTAAATGGTTATTTTTATAGTCGTTGTGTGAGTGCTGATTTACAGAAGATGTGTGTGTGGTTAAATGAGTTCTTTTTTGCAGCCTGATTGTTTGAATTGTGTAATTTTATGAAATCTCTAAAAACCTGATATTTGTTGCTTTAAGTAATTTTAGCCCTTTTTTTTGAGTTGGTATACTGTCTTTTCATTGAATTTCATAAGCGTCTGTTTGAATATCATAATTCTGGCTCCTGATTAATTGTTAATTTTGTGCCATCTATGATGACGATTACATCCAAAACAAAAGAAATAAAAGAACAGCATCAGGGGATTGCCACGCTATTGGCCTTTGCGCTGTTGCCCTTATCCGGTTTCGCTACCGATATTTATATTCCTTCTTTGCCGACTATGGCAGGAGAAATGCAGGTCAGTAGTATTCAGGTTCAGTTAACCCTAAGTATCTTTCTGATCAGTTACGGAATCTCGCAATTGTTTATCGGGAGTGTCCTGGATAGCTTCGGAAGGTATAAGGTGTGTCTGGTGTCCCTTCTGATTTTTGCAGCAGCAAGTTTTGTGATTGCAGTGACACATAACATTTACCTGATCTATGTGATGCGTGTCATTCATGGGCTTACGGTGGGAGCCATTGTGGTTGCCAAACGTGCCTATTTCGTGGATTTATTTACGGGCGATAAGCTGAAGCATTATTTAAGTTTGTTTTCCATCATATGGTCAACAGGGCCGATTGTTGCCCCTTTTGTTGGAGGATACCTGCAAACGGCTTTGGGCTGGGAGTCGAACTTTTACTTTTTAGCCGGATTTGCATTGGTGTTTGCCATTCTGGAATTGATCTATAGTGGAGAAACACTGGTTCATTTTACCGAATTCCGCTTGCGTAAGATCGTAGACATCTATGTGAATATGATTAAAACTGCAAGTTTTACACTTGGAATTGTCATGTTAGGTCTGGCTTATTGTATGGTGATGGTATATAACATGACAGGGCCTTTTATCATTGAACACCATTTGCAACTTACTCCTGTGGTTGCAGGTTACAGCTCACTGGTGCTGGGTTTTGCCTGGATGGTAGGTGGATTTATTGGAAAAGCGACCATCAATAAGCCTTTTTTCAGACGGTTGGTCATCAATGTGGCCATGCAACTGGTATTTGTCATTTTAATGATCATCAGTCTTCAGTTTATCACCAATTTATATTCCTTAATCTTTTTTGCTTTCATTATTCATGTCGGTGCCGGATATACGTTCAATAATTACTTCACTTTCTGTCTAGGGAAGTTTCCTAAAAATGCAGGTATTGCAGGCGGGCTTACCGGGGGGATCACTTATGTAATTGTTTCGTTTTTAAGCTATGGTATTGTCAATGTGGTGCCTGCCAAAGACGAACGTAACCTGAGCTATAGCTATCTGATTATGATTCTGTTGTCGATTATTGTGATGTTTGTGATCTTTAAAATGAATCAAAAAGAAGAAAAGAATAAAAGCTTATCTTAGCGTATTAAAAACCTATTTTAGAATAGCTTAAATCTGCTCATGGCTAAGAATAAGCTCCATCAAATCAGGCAGTTGTTCCGGCCGCTTCAACCTATAGCAAATGCTGCTGAAGGAGGGCTAAGCTATCTGGAGTTTTTACCGGATATCAGGCTTCATGACTTTATTTACTGTTACTGGCAGCTGAAATCTGAAACACATTTATCCGATCCATATCCTTATCGGGTGGTGGCAGATGGTTGCATTGACATCTTCTTTGAGCTGGATCATCCAACGGAGAGTTTCCTGATGGGAATGAGCGGTAGCTATACCGAATTTCAGCTGACCGACTGTTTTAATTACATAGGGATCCGGTTTCTCCCAACCCGCTTTACCGAACTCTATGGCCTTGGTGCTGCGGAACTGACAGACCTCTGTGAGCCAATGGAACAGGTATTACCGGAAACATCCTTATTCATACGGAATAACTTTTCGGCCAAAACAGGAACAGAAGAGGTAGTTCAATTGCTGAATGGTTATTTTCTGAAACGGTTAGAAAATACAAGAATAAAAAGTGACAGCCGGATTGCGCATGCAATGGACATTATACTGCAACGGGAAGGGCACTTACATGTGGAGAAGGACCTGGATGTAGGATTGAGTCCGAGACAGCTTGGCCGTCTTTTTGAATATTATACAGGAGATACGATAAAGACTTTCAGTAAAATTGTACGTTTTCAGAATTTCATTCGCAGGAAAGCAGGCCTGGAGGCACTGGATCAGGATCAACATTACCTCGCTGCGGGATACTATGACCAGTCGCACTTTATCAAAGAGTTTAAAAAACTCTATGGAACAACTCCTTTCAAAGCACTCCGAAGTTAAGTTGTCGGTTTTTTACTATTTTTCTCTTTGTGAAGCCTATAGATTTGTCATAAAAATAAATTATGAAAAGATCATATATGCAATTTATCCTGGTCCTTTTTTGTTGCGCACAAGGTGTGCTGTCTGTTGCACAAGTGAAACAACCATCAGGTCAGGAAGCACAACCATTCAGCCCACTAAAACAACCTTCAGTAAAAGAAAAACAACCCCTTAAACCACAACAGAAAATGAAACTAAACGCAGGAATTGTTACCAGTAAACTGGCCGAAACAAAAAGCTTTTATACAGAAATCCTTGGATTTGGAGTGACCTTTGAAAACGACTTCTATCTGCTGCTTCATAGTCCGGGGAAACAGGCCGAGCTCAGCTTTTTACTTCCGGAACATGCTTCACAGCAAGCCTTGTTTCATCAGCCTTTCGGCGGACAAGGCATGTACCTCACCATTGAAGTAGAAGATGTCGATCAAATCTATCAGGAACTGAAAAAGAAGAAGGTAGAAATCAAAATTGACATCCGCAATGAGCCTTGGGGCGACCGCCATTTTGCCATTTCAGATCCAAATGGAATTGCCATTGACATTGTAAAGTATACCCATCCTGAATAGCCTGTATAAATGGGACAACTGATGATCAGATCCTTTAAATTATGAACATTTGTGTTTTTGTTTAATACTTGGCATAAATACTGCTTAAAGTATTTTCTCTTAGCGTAAATTGAATGATCATATGGTTTTAACAGGTTCTTATCGTAAGAATATCAGGGTATTTTTCATATTCCTTTGTTTATTGGCTGTTTTTCAGTTTTCTTTTGCCCAGAATAAACAACAAACTGTACAAAAGAAACCAAAGCACGTTGTTACGGAATCTGAAATTCCCTTGTTGGTGAATAAAGTGGAAACCTATACACTGGCTATTGATAAGAATAATTTCATCATTAAGATTGGTTTTGATTTCAGTGTGATCGAAACGCCGCTTTCAGCGATAGAAACCAAATTGAAAGCCTTTAAAAAGAGGTTTGAGACACAGGGCCAAAAAATGAACCTGCGCAGTTTGAATAGTGCGGTGATCCTCTTAAAGGAGCAATCCGACAATTTGCTGAATTATAAAAAGATCCTCGTTTCTTATGGTGATCAACTCAGCAAGAGTAATGTCGAAGTTAAAAAAATACTTGCCGATCCGGACTTGAACGTAATTATTCCGGATTCTGTTCTAAACGAACAGCTGAACAGCATGGTTAAAGACGGTAAGGGGCTCGATACCTTGCAAAGAAAGATGCTTTCCCGTGTTAATTTGTTAAGAAACAGGTTGTCAATTAATCTTTTACAACTGAACGACCTTTCCTCAAATATGAGCTATTTGTCGATCTCTAAAAAGATCAGTATGTTCTCCAGAGAGGAGGCGCCCTTATTTAAACTGAAAGCGGAAAAATATAAACAGTCTTTTGGAGAAACCATTCTGAACTCCTTTGAACGCTCCGGTAAGATCATTTCCATTTATCTGGCCGGTAAAGGCCACCTGACCACCCTTGCCTTGCTGATCTTTATCTTTATCACTGCCTGGTTGCTGTCTAACATGCGCAGAATTAAGAAACAGGAAGAGGTGGAAAGTGTGCTGATGCAGGTCAACTTCCTGAAAAGGAGTGTGCTTGTCGGTTCAGTAATGGGCCTGCTCACTTATGCGCCTTTGTTGTTTGGCAATCCAACGATGTCTTTACTACATGCCATCGAGGCACTCCGGATCATTGCCTTATGCTTTTTGATATTCCCTTTTTTAAATGGATCTTCAAAATATTTATGGACCGGGCTGGTCCTGATCTGGTTCTTCTATGCGATTGATGATATCCTTCTGGAAAGTTCCATTGGTGAACGCTGGGGGCTGTTTATTGCCGGAATATTGTTGTTTTTGCTTTGTGTGGATATGATCCGCAGGAGAACGGCCTTCTTTTTGAAAATTGAAGAATCTCCGGTTACCAAAGCATTGATCATTTTTACGCTTGCACAGGTTGCGCTCTCCATCTTATTTAACTTGTCCGGAAGATTGTCCCTTGCTAAAATATTCGGAGTGAGTGCAATACAATGCCTGATGCTTGGAATTTCATTAAAAGTGTTTTGTACCATGGTCCTGGAGGCCATTTACCTTCAGACTGAAGCTTATCAATCCAGCCGTTTTTCGGATTTCATCAATTTCAGAGAATTACAACACCGCTTTCAACGAACTTTGTGGATTCTGGCAAGCATCATCTGGACCATCGGACTGATCCGTAACCTTACGCTTTACGACCTGATGCTCCGCCTATCGGACGACTTCCTTCATGAGTCCAGAAGCATTGGTAGTTACCAGTTCACATTTGGAAGTATAGGTATTTTCTTTTGCATCATCTGGTTCTCTTCGCTCATCTCCAGCTTTATCAGTTTCTTCTTTGGGCACGAAAAAGCAACCTCAGGAGGTAAAAGAAGTGGCCTGAACTCGATGATGCTGCTCATCCGCCTGGCGATATGGACGGTAGGCTTTCTCATTGCTGTAGCTGCTGCAGGAATTCCCATAGACCGCCTTTCTATCATGCTTGGTGCACTGGGTGTAGGTATTGGTTTTGGTTTGCAGAACATTGTGAACAATCTTGTTTCCGGGATCATCCTGGCTTTCGAACGGCCCATACAAATAGGGGATCAGATAGAGATTGGAAACAAATCCGGTGTGGTTAAAGAAATTGGTGTCCGCTCCAGCAAAATTCACAATGCCGAAGGAGCAGATATTATTGTCCCGAATGGAGATCTGCTTTCACAGCACCTGATCAACTGGACGATGCAGGACAGAAGTAAAAGAGTAGAATTTATCATCGGAGTCCCCTACAGCAGTGACCTGGATGCAGTCATCCTGTTGGTTAAAAATACACTGAAAGAAAATGTAAATATCCTGCCTGCTCCGGAACCTGTGGTAATTGTACAGGATTTTGGAGAATATGCCATCAGTGTCCGCATTCTTTTATGGGTCGGGGATCTGGCTGTTGCAGGAGGGATCCGTTCCGGGGCAATGATAGCGGTTAAAAGAGCCTTGTCTGATGCAGGAGTTCAGTTGCAGATCAGGCCATTGGGTTAAGCATTGAACCTTAAAAAATAAGCCCCGATAAGTTCAGTACTTATCGGGGCGATTAAAATGTGAAGCGCTATTCCCAAAAACAGGATTAAACCAGAAAATCGCGTTATAGCAATCCCCTTTTAACCAGCATTGGTTTGATATCAGGTTGATGTCCGCGGAAATTAAAGAACATCTTTCCTAAATCTTCGGTATTTCCTTTCGACAGGATCATGTCGCGGAAACGTTGTCCGTTAGCTCTGGTTAGCCCGCCGTTTTCCTGAAACCAGGAATAGGCATCATTTTCCAGCATGGAAGTCCAGCTATAGGCATAGTAACCGGCTGCATATCCATTGCTCCAGATGTGCAGGAAATAGCTGGAACGATAACGCGGAGGAACTTCTTTCAGGTCCAGTTTTGTTTTCTTTAATGCTTCAGCTTCGAATTTATCTACATCCTGTAAAGCTGCATTTGCCGGAAGGGTATGCCATTGCATATCCAAATCAGCCGCTGCAAGTGCTTCTGTAAACTCATACCCCTGATTAAATGAACTGGCCTTCTTGATTTTATCTAAAAGGGTTTGTGGCATTGCTGCTCCTGTTTTGTAATGAACCGCATAGTTTTTCAGGATCTTCGGATCGGATGCCCAATGCTCATTGAACTGAGAAGGAAATTCTACGTAATCGCGTGCAACATTGGCTCCTGAAAGACTTACATATTGCTGATTGGCAAAGAGGCCATGCAAACCATGTCCGAATTCATGAAACATAGTGATGACATCATCAAAACTGATCAATGCCGGTTGCCCGGCAGCAGGTTTCGTGAAATTACATACATTATAGATGACCGGTTTTGTTTTCATCAGCCTGGATTGAGGAACCATATTGTCCATCCATGCCCCACCGTTTTTATTGTCTCTTTTAAAGTAATCACCATAAAACAATCCAATCTGACTGCCATCTTTATCCATCACATCGAATACACGGACGTCTTCCTGGTAAACCGGAAGGTCCTTCCGCTCTTTAAAAGTGATGCCATACAGCTGTGTTGCGGCATAAAAAACGCCGTTTTCCAATACCTTATTGAGTTCAAAATAAGGTTTTACCTGATTTTCATCGAGGTCATACTTAGCTTTCCGGACCTGCTCAGCATAATAGGTCCAATCCCATGGCTCAAGTTTAAATCCTCCTTTTTGCTGATCAATCACTGCCTGGATGTCTTTTGCCTCTGAACGTGCCTTTGCTGTGGCCGCAGGGACAAGTTGCCTGAAGAATGCTTCTACTGCTTCCGGGGTTTTAGCCATCTGATCCTGAAGCTTCCATGTAGCATAGTTCTTAAACCCTAAAAGTTGTGCCTGTTGTGCACGGATCTGGGCAATTCTTGAAATGATCTTACGGGTATCATTGGCATCACCTTTCTCTGCGCGGTTCCAGGAAGCTTCAAAAAGCTTCTGGCGGGCTGCACGGTCTGCCATTCCCTGAAGGGGAGGTTGTTGTGTGGTGTTCACGAGGTCTTTGCCTGCAGCCAGTAATTGAGTGCTGAATTTTGTGCTTAACGAAGATTCTTCTTTATTTAATTCTTTTAATTTATCCTTATCGGCCTCCGATAGCTTAGCTCCTGCCAGTTCGAATTTCTGATAATAGTATTCGACTAAACGAAGTGATTCCGGATCTAATTTTAACTTGGCGCGCTCCTGATAAACAGCTTCTACACGTTTAAATAATTTGGTGTTTAAATAGATTGCATCGTTGTTTGCAGTGAGCTTCGGTGCTTCTTCTTCCTGTACTTTTTGCAGTTCAGGATTCGTATTGGCACCGGTAATCAAGCTGAATATCCGGTTTACCCGGCCCAGCAACTGACCGCTGTTTTCAATGGCCAATATGGTGTTTTCGAAGGTTGCAGCTTCGGTCTGATCAGCAATCTTTGAGATTTCAGCCATTTGCTGTTTCATTCCTTCTTCAATAGCAGGTTTGAAATCGCTGTCTTTGATCTGGTCAAAAGCAGGCGCCTGAAATGGAAGTTTGCTGGCTTGTAAAAATGGATTGGAAGCTGAAATGCTTTCATCGCTTCCGCCAGATGAAGATTTTGGCTGATTACAGGCACTGGTAATTGCAAGTAAAGCCATTAAAGGTAAATAAGATATTCGTTTCATTGTCTATATAAGTAATAAGTCTTTTATAAAAATAGGAAATTAACTGCTTGTTCAGTCGATCCCATAATTATAAATTGAGATCATAGCGTTGTTCCTTAAGCGTTTTTCCAAAAGAATCAGAGCCGATTTCTTCGGTTAATACAAATCCCATCTTCTTATAAATGTGTGCAGCGGTGAACAATTCATCGGTGGTCCAGAGAAAAACGCTTTTAAAACCTTTTTGCTTTACAAAATCCAGGTAAAGGTTGCAGAGCTTCTGACCAAGGCCAATGCCCCGGCAGGAGGAGTCAAGTATGAAATACCTGAGTTGGGCGGTGTTATGCTCCCTGTGCATTGACAACAAAAAACCAACGATTTTGCCTTCATATTCAGCAATCCAGACTCCATCTTTATCTGCCTGATAGTTTTTCTGGAATTCGGCTAAGCCCTGCATCACATAAAGCTCAAAATTGATCGAATAATTGTACTCCTGCTTATAAAAACAGCCATGCATATAAGTCACATAGCCCATGTCGCCCGGTTGCAAATCAGTACGGATGCTGATGTCTTCTAATTTTATCATATTTTATGTCCTAAATATTTGTCTGAGATAAAATCTGTCTGATTCCGTTCATATGTTCAATAAGCTTGATCATCTGTTTTTCTTTAAGTGGGGAAAGGAGTTCTTCAGTTTGCAATTGAGAATTCTCATTCAGCTGGCTAAATGCCTGTTTACCTGTTTGGGAGAGGTAAAGTAAATACGATCGTTTATCGTGTGCTACACTCTTTTTTTCTATCAGTTTTTTCTTTTCAAATTGTTGCAGAATCCGGCTTAAGTAACCCTTATCCAGGTGAAGGAGTTCAATGAAATCCCGGGCAGTCATCCCTTCAGGATGTATATTCAGTTCATACATGATCCGGCTTTCGGTAAGTGAAAATTCCGTGTTTAAATAGTTTTTATCCAGAATTCCGATCACCATGGTATAGAACCTGTTGAAGGATCGGATCTGCGCAATATAGTCTTCTTTCATTTTTCAAAGTTAAAGGATTATAGTTGACAAAAGCAACTTTATTTAGTCATAGGATTTTGATATTTTGCTGATCAGATCTGATCTTTTCCTTGTAAATTAGGGCGATTTATTGTAATTAAAATAAGATCATATGAAAGTTTTAGTGACCGGAAGCTCCGGACATCTTGGAGAGGCAATGGTGAGGAGACTGAAAGAATTGAACTACGAAGTAGTTGGGGTAGACATTACTACATCTCCTTTTACGAGTCATGTGGGGTCTATCGCTGATGCCTCTTTTGTGAAGCATTGTATGGAAGGAGTGGAGACGGTTTTTCATACCGCAACATTACATAAGCCGCATGTGGCGACACATACCATGCAGCAATTTATTGAGACCAATATCACAGGGACGCTTTATCTCCTTCAGGAGTCAGTTGCCGCCGGAGTAAAGCGATTTGTTTTTACCAGTACCACCAGCGTATTCGGCGATGCCATGAAACCTGGCACAGGAGATCCTGCGGTTTGGGTAACAGAAGACCTGGTGCCGGTTCCTAAAAACATTTATGGTGTAACGAAATTAGCCGCAGAAGACCTCTGTCAGTTGTTTCAGAGAAACCATGGATTGCCTTGCATTGTCCTGAGAACGTCCCGCTTCTTCCCTGAAGATGACGATGAAAAAGGAAAAAGAGAGACTTTCAAAGCTGAGAATCTCAAAGCAAATGAGTTCCTCTTTCGCCGGCTGGAGCTGGAAGATGTGGTTCAGGCGCAGCTTGTCGCCGCAGAAAAAGCAGTAGTTTTGGGCTTTGGGAAATATGTGATCACTGCCACTTCCCCATTTTTACCGGAAGACTTATCTGATCTGCGGACAAATGCAGCTCAGGTGGTTCGTAAATATTACCCTGACTATCAGGAGGTGTATAGAAATTCAGATTGGGAGATGTTTGCAGAGATCGACCGGGTGTATGTCAATGAAAAGGCGAGGAGAGAACTGGGATGGACACCAAAATATGATTTCAGGTATCTTCTTGAACAATTGAAAGCCGGAAATGAGTTGCGGTCTGAGCTTGCGAAACAAGTGGGCGCTAAAGGATACCATACCCAAATCTTTTCTGAAGGGCCTTATCCTGTAGATTAATGAAATTCCTGGCGATGTATTTCAGTGAAAAAAAATCAATATATATGATATATTTGCGGTCATGACTAAACTAAAACACCTTATATTAATGGTTTGCATAGCCGGATGCTTTGCAGCTTGTTCAAAAGATAAACCGGATAGCCGTTGTTCTGGTGAAATTCCAAAATACGAAGTAACTGCTGCTGCAATGGAGCAGTTTAAACTGGACACTACAGCAATCCGTAAGTTTGTAACTGACAATAAGATTGCAGATGTGAAGAAAGATGAAAATGGGGTGTTTTATCAGATCCTGGCACCGGGTACTGGTAGCCATCATTTTACTGTAGCCTCAAACATTTCCATTGATTATGAGGGAAAACTGCTTAACGGGAATGTCTTCGATAGTTCAAAAGGAAGTTACGTTACTTTTCAATTGTGTGAGCTGATTCCGGGCTGGAACATTGGTGTTCCAAAGATTCAAAAAGGAGGAAAAGTAAGACTCTTGATCCCTTCTTATTTTTGCTATGGACCAAGAGCTGTTGGAACTGTACCTCCTAATGCTGTCCTTGATTTTACCATCAGCCTGAATAATGTAAACTAAAGAAAAACTCAAATTCTAAAATAAAAGAGCGGACAATCATTGTCCGCTTTTTTTATAAATCATTTTTTTCTACGCCCAGGAGGGAATCTGCCCGACTGTTAGTTTATATCCATAAAACTAATCAAATGAAAAAAATGTATTACCCGATCCTCATCGGATTCCTGTTGTCGGTTTTTCAACCGGTGTTCTCCTGTACCATTGTTTCCTGCTCCCTAAAAGGGGAGGTCTTCGCTGCTGCAAATGAAGACGAGTATGCGCCCTTCCAAAACATCTGGTTTATTCCCCCTGCTAAGGGAAGGTATGGTTCAGTTAATTTCGGTAGTGCGGACCTGATGGTACAATCCGGACTGAACGAGCATGGGTTGTTTTTTGATGCTACCGCGCAGTCAGGAATTGATCCCTCTAAGTATAACCTGAAAAAGATTTATCCTGGAGATATGTTCGTAGAGATTCTTGCAAAATGTAAAAATGTGAAAGAAGTACTCGAATTTTTCAAAAAGTACGATTACTCCAATGCCTCGCAGATCCTCGTCGCAGATGCAGAGGGAAATTCGGTGGTGATCAATGCCGGGATCATCGTTAAAAAGACAAGCCATTTTCAGATCAATACGAATTTCAATATTGCTGATCAGCCAAGTCATAACTACATCTGTAAACGATATGACCTATCGGAAGAACTGTTGAGTAAGGCTACCGAAGTTTCCGTTCCATTGCTGAGGAAGGTACTGGAGCGCAGCCACCAGGAGGGGAAACTGTCTACTCAATATTCTCAGATTATTGATTTGAAAAGAGGGATCATCCATGTTTACCTGTTTCATAATTTTGAAGAAGCTTATGTGATAGACCTGAAAAAGGAACTGCAAAAAGGGTACCGATTGGAAAAGTTGGCGGATCATTTTGCACCTTCTTATGCTTATGATAATTTCGCTCGCAGACATCCATTGTATAAAAAGGAGCAGATGATGGATGAGCTCAAAAATAAGGGTCTGGATATAACAGTGGGTAAATATCTTGACCTGTTAAAAGACTCAGCCAAAAAGGATAGCCTTCTTAAACCTGCTGTGTTAGAGGTTGCACTACAATTGATTAAAAATTCATGGAATCAGCATACGGTTGGTGGAACCTGGGAATACTGGTTTGCGCTCCCGGCCGGATATCAGATTCAACATTTTAAAGACAAGCATCTGGATGCCGCAGCTCAGCTTCTCCTGGCCTTGTCAAGACAGGAGCAGTTTGATGCAGCGATGAAAAAGTTCATCTATGAGATGTATGCTTATCTCCGTTTGCTGGATGGTGATGTTCCCAAAGCCAGGGAGTTTTATAACAAAGCAGTCATCAATCCATCGGAAACGTACCCCATATCTTATAAGCGGGCCACTGAAATGTTAAAGAGAACAGAATAATAAACATTTTTTTATATTTATTCCTGAATGTTGTTAATTATATCTAATTTTAAAGTTAATAAACATGCGTTACCCTTTATGAAAGGGCCGTATGAAGATAATTTGCGCTATTGAAAGATGTAATTATGCTCGAAACAACGCCTCAGTCACTAACCGAACATAAACCCCAAAGCATACGTAGTCTGTACGAAAGACATGGAGGTATGTTATTGGGTTATATTTTCGAAGTCGTAAAAGACCGGAAATTAGCTGAAGAATACCTGATTAAGATTTTTTGTGACCTCTCGGTTCAGCTTAACGATGTCAGCCATACCGATATCAGCGGTTGGCCTCAGCTACAGAAATTTACCAGGGAAAAACTGCTGTCCTCAGCAGAGCACTCTAAATTTGTGGGGCTTAACCCTGGCCTGAAAATGTCCGGCGCTCCTAACCATTACCTGGAACAATTAACTGAGGAGCAAAGACAGGTTTTTTGCGATGTTTATTATTATGGAAAAACCATTGCAGACATCTCCAAAACACTAAATTTAACAGAGGATTTAACCCGGAAGGCTTTAAAAGAGGCTTTCGCTATAATGAGAAAAGGTAGTGAAAATTAACGAATACATAGAAAGCGGAATATTGGAAGCGTATGTATTAGGTTCTGCCTCTGAAGCGGAAGCCAATGAGCTGTTTAACCTAAAAGCCCAACATCCGCAAATTGAAGAGGCGCTCTTTAAGCTGGAGTCAGATCTGGAACGCATCGCAGAACATATGGCCATTGCACCTCCTCCCAATACCTGGGCTAAAATTGAAGGTGGAATTAATGAACTGGTTAAAACACCTCAATTTGAATATTTAATAGGAGAGGAGCCTAAGGAAAGCAGCAGAGGCTCCAGGTCGCGTAAAAGTGAGCAGTTTATAGAGGTGGAAGCCGAATCCGGACACATGCGCATCCGTAAAATATGGAGATGGGTATTTGCTGCCGTCTTTATACTTGGAAAGATTTTCCTTGCCTTCGCGATTTATTATTACCTGGAAAACCGCCATACTCAGGAAGAAATAGAAAAATTAAAGATTGAGCTGGAAAGTAAAAGATCCAGGTAACAATGAATGAGCTGAGCAAGAAGGCGATTGAAGTTGTTCCTTATTCAGAAAACTGGGCGGAAACTTTCCGTCAATTGGCACTCTTGTTTAAAGAAGATTTGAAAGACCTCATCCTGGGGGTAGAACATGTTGGGAGCACTTCGGTGCCCGGACTTGCCGCGAAACCGGTAATAGACCTGGACCTGATCATTCCTGATAAAAGCAGACTTGAAGAGATTAAAGTGATACTCGGAAAAAGGGGATACCTGCATGCAGGGGAAATGGGAATTCCGGGAAGGGAGGCTTTTAAGCGTTCTTCTGAATATACGCCTCTGGTTGCCGTTAACCGGGTATGGCCGGCACATCACCTGTATGTGTGCCTGAAAGATAGCATAAGTTTAGACAATCATTTGCTGTTCCGGGATTTTTTACGTGCAAATCAGGAAACTGCCGATGCATATGCTCTGCTGAAAATAGCGCTTGCAAAGAAGTATCCCCATGATATAGACCGTTATGTAGATGGAAAAACAGATTTTATCATTGCTGTTCTCCAACAGGCAGGCTTTAATCAAACCCTGCTGAAGGACATTTCGGAACAAAATAAATTCGGGAAATCAAATAATTAGTGCTGTTAATGCGCTAACCTGTCCTATCTCCTTCCTTCTTTTGGAACATAGTTTTGTAGTACTGATAACTAAAACAAATTATGAACCTAATTAAGAAAACTTCTGTACTTATGGTATGCCTCCTGATGGTGCTTGGCATTACATCCTGTAAAAAAGACAATGATAAAACGCCGGAACAGTCGTCCGCAACTCCCTCGGAAATTTTAGCCGGGGTTACCTGGAAATCTACTACAGTTAAAGATCAGACAGGAAAAGATGTGACTGCTGCAAATGGTGGATACATGGGCATTGCGAAGTACAATGTAAACGGAGACTTTGAAATTAAAGGATTTGACGGGGTATTGAGAAGTTCAGGACAGTGGGCTTTGACGGCTGATGGTAAAAAAAGAATGCTGATCGGGACCACGGCTGCCGGTGCTTCTTTTTCAAGAGTGGTAGACATTCTGGTACTCACTAAAACGATGTTTACTTACCGCATTACCAATCCCCAGGGGGAAGTGGTAGATGTGGAGCATATTCCTAATTAACGATTTTTCCTTATTTCAGAAGAAGGGCGATTTCCCTTCCTCTGAAATAATGGTTTTTTATCTAAAATAACGCTTTGATCTTGTCGTAAGACAGATCGTTATAATTGTCGATGTACAAGTCGCATTTTGGAAGTTCTTCAATGGTATGAGAACTGAGCACACCCACTACCCGCATTCCGGCATTTAATGCTGCAGTGATTCCCGAAAAAGAATCCTCAAAAACAAGACATTGATCCGGGATTACGCCCAGGTTACGGGCAGAGCTCAGGTATACTTCAGGATCAGGCTTATGTTTTTTTACATCTTCGCTGGCTAAAATTGAGTCCAGTTTCTCACGAAGGTCAATTTTGCTCAGAATCAGGTCCAAATTTGCTAATGGGGCGGAGGTGGCTACCCCAAGTTTCACCTGATGGGCTTCCAGCTCTGATATGAACTCAGGAAAACCGGAAATAGGGGTCACATGAGGCGCGTAGATTTTCCGGAATAAACCTTCTTTCTCCTCTTCCATTTGAAGTAGTTCTTCTCCCTGGACAGGGCGGTTGAAAAAGTGACTGAAAATATAGCTGTTACTTTTTCCAAACATATGCTGGGCAAACTCGGCCTCGGTTGGTGCAAGATTCCGAACGGAGAAAAAATCACGAAAAGCAAGGGAATGGTAGGGATTGGTATGGACGATTACGCCATCCATGTCAAAGATCACGGCAATTTCTTTATTCATCCGGCAAAGTTAACATGATTTTTGAGGACGCTGTGTTTTTTGATCAATAAAGGTCCCCGCCCATATGATGAAATCTATAATATAGGTATGGTTAACCATAAACAGAATAGGGATTTAGGTGTCTTTCCCTATGTGTTCATGAAATATACAGCGGAACATTCCCGATTCTAAACAGGTCCTCCCGGAAGGTGCATTAGTTTATTTTTAAGCGCATGGTACTCTGTTTCTAAATGCCGAAAAGCTTTATCAGGATTTTTAAAACCCAGTTGTATTTGTTGCTTCTGTTCTAAATAATTGCCTGCAAGCTGATCAAACCTGGTTTTCAAAGCAATGTATTTTTCCTGAAGGTCTTTTTCTCTGGAATTTTTTACGGTCCCCTCCAGGCTGCCCAGATAAATACTGTCCGAAATCTGTTTCCCATCTGCTGATTTAAAGCAGGCATAGGCTACTATCGGCTCTTTTATCAGTTCTTCATTAATAGGAATAAACAGCTTGCCAGAGTCTCTTCTGGAAGCATTTAGCAAGGATTTCCCTCGTCTTCTCAGTGGATAGTACAACTGAATCATGAGGATATCATCAAGATCATGCCCTCCTGTGTAGCTTTCCGGATTCCAGCTTAGGGTTAATCCGGTTTCTATTTTACTGATCTCGAACTCCCTGGCTCCAGGCAGTTCGCCATAGCTGAGTACAACTTTGCTGTAATCTACCCTGAGATTGGGATATTCTCCAGTCAGCGCTTGCTTTTTGTTGTAAGATACTGCGAGGTTATGTGCATTTTTTACAGTTCCGCGGGCTTCCAGTTCAAAACTGTTGGCGATGAACTCTTTCATCGGCCTCACCAGGTCCATAGTGACCTTCATTGCCTGATAATTGGCCAGTTGTTTTGTGCTGGGTTTCCCTTGTTTGCCGATTAGCCTGCAGACTGCCTGTCCGTTGAGCATATAAAATACCATGTTTCCGATTTTCCCGTTGGGATGGCCATAAGCGCTTTTTGATAAGATTGCCATAATTTTATAAGTTTATTGTTTAAAATAAATATAAGATTAATTTTTCGTTACATCAATGAACGTTTGGTGATAGTTTGGTGTATCTTGATGAATGGCCTGTAGACTCGCCGGGTAGTGTTTTTCTTTATGTGGAAATTAGTCTGAGTCTTACTGTAGTTATCATACAGTCTGGTGGGGTTGGAAGCCTGATGAGGCCCTAGCAACCCCCATTTAGCACCACTATAAGGTCTGGATAAGAAAAGGGAGTATAAGTACTGTTGTAGGACCTTGTTGAAACTGAGGTCCCAAAAAAAGAGCCTGGGTTTCCCTGGATCGTCTGAGTTGATTGCGCTGTTGTGGGCTTAGAAATGGAAATATGTGTGTTTAACCATATTATACTCAGTTTTTTGATATAAATATTAAAATAATTCGTTAATTCCTATGGGATTAGTAGGTTATTTGTATATTTGCTGTTGAAGATGCTTCTTTGGATCTTCCGACTTATCCAGAAAGACTGAGGGAATGGCCCTGTGATGTCTTAGCAACCTCTACTTGTTTACCCGGTAAAAGGTGCTAATTCCAATTCGCGAATAGCGAATAAGATAAGCAGTACCACAGCTACACAGCTGCTGCTCATCAAGCCACCTCATCACTGAAAAGAAGGAAACCGGGCTTCTCAAACTTAAAACTTTAGTATATGAACCTACACTTACTTCATCCTCAAATTAGCTGTGCTAAATCTTTTTATCTTCAGATCATCAATCCTAATATGTGCGGGACAAAGCCCATGTGTTGCTGTAGCATCTAACAGTACCAAAATCTAAATTTCTTACACTTAGTTAAAAACCAATATGTTAAAAATATACAAGATTTTTATAGGGATTGCTTTGTCCTTTTTTTTCCTGCTGACGGCCCAGGCACAGTCGCTTAAAATTACCGGTGTGGTTACAGATGGCCCTGCCGGAGAGGGAATTCCGGGGGCTTCGGTAACCATCAAAGGAAAAGAAACAGCTACTGTTACGGATGTAAATGGTAGTTTTTCCATCTCCGCAAATGTGAATGACATTATCCGGATCAGCTATCTCGGATATGCCAATAAAGAGATCAAAGTTACCGCAGGAACAACTCAGCTGAAAATAAGTCTGGAAGCTTCCTTAAATGATTTAAATGAAGTGGTGGTTACGGCTTTGGGAATTACCAAAGCAAAAAAATCACTGGGTTATGCCGTACAGGAATTGAAATCCAAAGACATTTCTACGGCTAAAGAGCCTAACCTGATCAATTCGCTGGCAGGGAAAATTGCCGGAGTACAAACCACCAATAGTCAGGGAGATATGGGCTCTTCCAGAATCATCATTCGCGGGGAGACCTCCATTTCCAGTCAGAACCAACCTCTGTTTGTAGTAGATGGTGTTCCGGTAGACAATTCACAGTTTTTGGGCAATGGGGGCTCCAGAGATTTTGCGAATGCGATTTCAGATATCAATTCTGAAGATATTGAATCTATCAGTGTGCTGAAAGGGCCGAATGCCGCTGCATTATATGGTTCCAGGGCCGCTGCCGGGGTAATCCTGATTAAAACAAAAACAGGAAGAGGACAGCAGGGCTTAGGGATCAGTATCAACTCCAATACAACCATCTCGAACTTATTGACACTTCCGAAATATCAGAATGCTTTTGGCCAGGGTTCTAATGGGGAGTTTAGTTATGTAAACGGTGCAGGAGGAGGGGTTAAAGATGGTGTAGATGAAAGTTGGGGCCCTCCATTGGACGGTCGCTTGATTCCTCAGTTCAATACCAAAGGAAAACCAGAACCTTTCATTGCGCACCCGAATAATGTAAGGGACTTTTTTGAAACCGGCTATGCATTGAGCAATGGCGTTGCACTTGCCGGATCAGGAGAAAAACAGGACATTCGCTTTTCCTACAATAACCTCACCCAGGGAGGGATTATGCCCAACTCTTCACAAAATAAAAATTCCCTGCTACTCAATACGACTTACCGCATCACTCCAAAACTAACATTGAATGCCAATGTGAACTATATAAAAAGCAGTGCCGCAAACCTTCCGGCATCAGGAGGAAAAAGAGCCACTGGACCTATGTTACAGTTTACCTGGTTCGGCAGACAGGTGGATGTGTCTAAGCTTAAAAAATATAAAGATGAGAATGGCAATGATTTTAACTGGAACAATAGCTATTACAGCAATCCCTATTTCATTGCTTACGAAAATACAGTTGGTCAAAAGCGCGACCGCATCATTGGGAGTGCAGAGTTGAACTATAAAATTACCGGGGCATTATCCGCAAACTTCAGAACAGGAAACGATTATTATACGGACCGGAGAAAGATCAAAGTTGCTTTCGGTACCAATGGTACGCCTACTGGCTCTTATCAGGAAGATGCCTATACCATCAATGAAAACAATACTGAAGGAAGGTTGGAATTTGATAAAAAGCTAAACGATAACTTCTCCCTTAATGTCCTGGCTGGTATAAATGTAAGAACCAATACCTTGGAACAGAATGACCAGATGGCCACTAAATTAGCGGTGAGAGATTTGTATACTTTAAACAATTCAAGAGACCCCTTAGTATCTTCCAATTTTTACAGCAAGCTGAGAACCTATAGTACTTTTGGTTCTGCACAACTGGGATATAAAGACTATGCCTTCCTTAATTTAACTGCCAGAAACGATTGGGACTCCAGTTTACCAAGACCAAACCTTTCCTATTTTTATCCTTCTGCAAACGGAAGTCTCATCCTTACTGAGGCCTTTGACATAAAGAGTGAGGTGTTGAGCTTTGCTAAAATCAGAGGAGGATGGTCAAAAGTAGGGAAGGCAACTGAACCGTATCAATTGGCAAATACCTATACTTTTACCGCCCCTTTTGATGGAAACCCGCAACAGGGAGCCGGTTTGGTGGACCTGAATCCAAACCTGCTGCCAGAAATTACCAAATCTGCGGAGGCGGGAATTGAACTGGGCCTATTCGATAACCGGGTAAAACTGGACCTGAGTGTTTACAATACCAACAGTATCAATCAGATCCTGAAAATAAATGTGAGCCCTTCTACAGGATACAGTCAGAAACTAATCAACGGGGGAAGCATAAACAATAAAGGTCTTGAAGTCCAATTAGGGCTTAACCCGGTTAAATCCAGGGATTTCAGCTGGGACATCAGTCTCAATTACGCATTGAACCGCAGCAAAGTTACAGAACTGGATAAAGAAGGTTTGATCAGGAGCTATACCATTGGAACCAACAGAACGGTAGATGTATTGGCCTCCATTGGAAAACCTTACGGTACATTTTTTGGTACTGCTTATCAGCGTAATGCTGAGGGACAGATCCTGGTTGGTGCTGGCGGAACACCCATTATCAACCCTGAAAAACAATATTTGGGTAAATTTACCCCAAACTGGCTGGGAGGGATCAGCAATAGTTTTACTTACAAAAATATCAACCTGAATTTCCTTATTGATGCAAGGATCGGAGGTAAAGTGTATTCCAATTCAAACCGTACCGGAACCTATACCGGAGTTCTGGAGAGTACATTGAGAGGTAGAAACACCGAAAATGGGGGTCTAAGTTATTATTTCCCTGGAAATGTAAACACAGGAATAGCTGTTGGAATCGCAAATGGCGGACAAGCCCCGGCAGGAGAAACCGTCTATACTGATGGGATGATTTTCGATGGAGTATTGGCCAATGGAACGAAAAACGGACGTATCCTTCCTGCTCAGCAATACTATAAAGGCTTCACAAACGTAGATGAACAGTTTATGTATGATGCCTCTTATATCAAACTGAGAGAGGTAAAACTAAGTTATAATTTACCGGCTCAATGGACCAGAAAAATAGGATTTCAGAATGCAACCGTTTCCCTGGTAGGGAGAAACCTATGGATCATTCATAAAAATGTACCAAATATCGATCCTGAAACGGCATTCAATGTCGGTAATGCACAGGGACTGGAAGACCTGAGTCTGCCTACAACCAGATCATTTGGTTTTAATCTTAACCTTAAATTCTAAACACCATGAAATTCAAATATATTCCAATTTTATTTTCCTCAGCATTACTCCTGTCCTTTAGCTCATGCAAAGATGAGCTGGCAGACCTGAATAAGAACCCTAATGCAACCGAAATCCCACAGATTGATTATCTGCTGACAGGGGCTATAAAAAGCACTTCAGATGCCTATTGGGGCGTAACCAATAACATGAACTCCAGCTTGTTGTTCATTCAGCATTGGTCAAAAATCCAATACAATGATCCTGACCGGTATATTTTTACCAATAATGACCTTCAGGACTTGTGGACATCAGGATATACAAAAGGGGTTACCAACCTGAATAAATTGGTTCTTCTGGCAGATGAACAGGGAAATACCAATTATAAGGGAGTGGCAAAAGTATTGAGATCATGGGTATATTTATTGATGACTGATGCCTATGGAGATATTCCTTATTCACAATCCGGACAGATTAAAGACTATATTAATCCGACCTATGATAGCCAGAAGGATGTTTATTATGGCTTACTTGCGGATCTGAAATCTGCACAGACTGATCTGAATGCAGCTGGTAAACCCATTTTAGGCGACATCATTTATAAAGGTAAGATTGAACTCTGGAAAAAATTCGCAAATGCTTTACGCTTGCGCATCGCTTTACGCATTGCAGATAAAGATGTCGAAAAAACAAAAGCAGTATTGGCTGAGCTAACTGCGGAAGGAGGGAGCCTGATCAGTACCAACCTGGAAAATGCACAGCTGACTTATTCCACATCGCCTAACCAAAATCCGATCAGTAATTTGTTCGATACCAGGGATGATTACAGAATAAGCAAAACTATTGTGGATACACTGAGGTCATTAAAAGACCCAAGACTTTCCATCTTTGTCAGTCCGACGAAGGATGTAACGGAACAAACTTATATCGGTGTTCCAAACGGTTTCTTAGATGCAAAAAAATATGAGCTAAGTAAAACATCCAAACCCGGAACCTATTTTCTGGCCCCAACTGCTCCCGCAGTGATCATCAGCTATGCTGAAGTGTTGTTTAACCGAGCTGAAATTGCGGCAAGAGGACTGAGTACTGAAGATGCAGCAGGGCTTTATAAACAGGCTATAGAAGCTTCATTACAACAATATGGAGTCTCGGCGACTGCCATTAATGCCTATACTGCATCTGCAGCAGCACAATACAATGCAACAAATTTCAAGGCCTCTATTGGCCTTCAAAAATGGATCGCTTTATTCGGTCAGGGGCTGGAAGCTTTTGCAGAATGGAGGAGATTGGATTATCCGGAACTTGTTCCCGCAATTGGAGGGACACTTTCGGGCAAGATGCCACTTAGATTTCTCTACCCGGGACAGGAACAATCTTTAAATGGTGCAAATTACAAATCAGCCATAGCCAGGCAAGGTGCAGATCTGCTGACCACCCGGCTTTGGTTCGATCTTAAATAAAAAAGCCATTGGTCGGGGGATCACTGTAAAGTTAGGATCATGCGAAAGTATGGTCCTTTTTTAATCTTAGAAATTTACATGTAATGCTGTACTATAAGCACTTTTTCCATAACGAATTGTTTCAACTTTGTGGTGTCATTATAACCAGAGAAATTATGAAAACATTAAAAGATAAAGTAATCTTAATCACAGGTGCATCCAGAGGTATAGGCGCTGCAATCGCACATAAATTATCCGAAGCGGGAGCAAAAATAATTGTCAACTATGCGGGCAGTACCGAAGCAGCAACACATACGGTAAATGCACTGATTGGAAAGGGCGGAGATGCCATCGCCTTGCAGGCAGATGTCAGCAAAACGGATGAAGTAAAAAGACTGTTTGATGAAGCCATTGCCCATTATGGCAGGATAGATGTTTTGGTAAACAATGCAGGTATCATGATTACCAAATTATTAAAAGATACCACTGATGAAGAATTCAGCAGACAATTTGATATCAATGTGAAGGGTACTTTCAATACCATGCGGGAAGCTGCCGGACGCCTGGCCGAAAATGGCAGTATCATCAATTTTTCTACTTCTGTAAACCGCCTGATGCTTCCCGGATACAGCACTTACGTGGCTACCAAAGCTGCTGTAGAGCAGTTAACCCGTGTTTTTTCCAAGGAAATCGGAGCTAGGGGAATCAATGTCAACTCTGTATCGCCAGGGCCTACAAATACGGAATTGTTTACTAATGGTAAATCTCAGGAAGTGATCGACCGTTTGGCATCCCTTTCCTCTTTTAACCGGATTGGCGAACCTGAAGATATTGCGAGGGTGGTATTGTTTCTGGCAAGCGATGAAGCAAACTGGATTACGGCCCAGAATATTGGCGTGAATGGAGGGATGGCATAATTAAAATAAGGGGAATACGATGTATTCCCCTAAGGATTAATAACTAAACCAGGGTCTGATTTTGGCGTTGGACCTGATTCAATCTTGTCATTTAAACCTGACCAAAGTTAAATAATTACATTTATATATGACCATAACGGGAAATTGCATGGTTTCTTGAATTAATTCTACTTATTTAGTAGAATTAATTTGTATTGTTGGATTCAAATTCTATATTTGTATTAAACAATATAACTCACACAGTATAACGATGTTAAGTTTAAACCTACATCCCGATTTGAGCTTCATTTTTACAAATGAAGAATTGACGACCTCCCTTTCTGTGGCAGGACGTTGTTGTTGCAGGTAATCTGCTATATCCTTTAATCAGCCGTTGTCAGGCGATCAAAAGACCTTAATTTTTTAGTAAAAGAACAGGAGTTCAATTGGCGTTGGTACTGTTCAATCTTGTCATTTAAAAAAAACATCATGAAAATTCTTGTAGAATCCTCAGGGAATTCTTTGTCCGGGCTGTATCCTCCTGACCACCTCATTCGCACTATCCGGCAAAATATGGCCATTGCCATCAGTTCCCTTTTCCTGTCACCTTACAAAATTATCCTATGACCATTTCAGACTTACAATTGATCGGAAAGAAGATCGCAGTGGGGATCGTAGTAGCTACCGTTCCGCTGATTATTCTTTTAGGAGGGCTTTGGCTGATCCAAAAAATTTTAACAGGGGAGCCTCCTGCTCAAACCACCACATTAAATCTTAAGTAAATACCAAAAAGTAAACACATGAAAATTGAAGAATCAGTAAAGAAAAGGATCATCAGGAACATTTTTCTGAGCCTTTTTATCTACGCGCTGCCCATATTATTGATGTTTTTCACCTTTTATTTTACCGGTCAGCGACCATGGCTAAAGAAAACAACTAAAACCGTGCAGGTGATCAAACCTTAATCCATTAACCAGATAAACTACCAAATAAACCAACAACATGATTAAAATTATCCAACAAGTCATAGATAACCTGAATGGTTACGGACTCAGTGTATTGGTCCTCTTTTTAGGGGTCCTGGAATTCTCTTTCGGCTTATATAAAAAACGCTGGAATAAAAATGAAAAATTAGTGGATATCGCTTGTTTCGTATTGCCAAAGCTCGTAATCAGACCAGCAATTGCTTTCTTTGGACTGAAATTTTTACCGGCGGTGATTCCTGCCCTGAGAAATGAGTTCGACTGGGTTTCCTTCGGATGGGGATTGCTCATTATCGCCATTGCCGACGACCTGACCCAATACTGGTACCACCGTTTGCACCATGAAATTCCCTGGTTATGGCGTTTTCACCGCACACATCACTCTGCTTCCTATATGGGGATGGCCATGGCCAGCCGGCAGAACGCATTATATACCCTTTTCTTTTCCCAGACTTATGTGACCACCATATTGGTTTATCTGGGACTCGGTGCACCAAGAATCGTGGTGGGAGCGATTAAAAGCACCATTACTACCCTGGCACATTCCAGCATTCCATGGGACAAACCTTTTTATAAATATAGAGTATTGCATCCCATAGCCTGGGTATTGGAGCGCCTGATTTCTACCCCTGCAACACACCATGCACATCATGCTGCAACAACCGACGATGGAGTGGGTTATTACAAAGGCAATTTTGGAAACATGTTCTTTCTCTGGGATGTGATCTTCGGAACCGCTCATATTTCCAGACAATATCCTGCAGCATACGGCATTTCTCATTATGAAGGAGATCCGTGGTATGCCCAGCTCCTTTGGCCAATCTTTAAATCCAATGTAGAAGGAAGCGAACTTGCAGCAGGCGGCCCAATCGTAAAACAGGATATTCCACTTGTAAAACAGGACTTTTCTGTTGCAAAACAGGACATTCCGATCGAAGAAAGGGATCTGGTAAGCATCCGGACCGTTCATCAGAATAATGGAGAACAGGAACTGGCATTGAAAGATGTACCTGCTGCCGCAGGTTAAAGAAAACAGAGCCTGAATCCCTAAAGATTAATCGTATTCAGATCAGGAAATCAATTGGCGTTGGACCTGTTCAAATCATGTCATTTTAAACCATACAAATATGCAATATCTTGCTAAAGAGAGGGAGCGTTATGCCCTGTCTTTAACCTATCCGGTGGCTTCGAAAACTACTGTTTTCTACCCGAAAACTTCGGTTCCCTACCCAAAAAACAGGGTTTTACTTAAAGAAAAAAAACAGCTGTTTTCTGTTACGCTGATCTTTTGTTTCCTGCAGTTGCTTTTCCTGTTTTCTTCTACGCTAAGGGCGCAGGAGAATCAGCCCATTATTAACTCGACACTTGTGGGGCAGATATTGGATGCAAAAACCAAAGAAGTCCTGCCTGGAGTATTGATACAAATCAAAGGAACCACCCATAAGGTGGCCACAGACGATAAAGGAAGGTTCAACTTCAGAACAGGCCAAAAGTTCCCCTATACCTTAATCATCAGTTATGTCGGTTATGAAAGAGTAGAGCTGAACGTTACCGGAAGTCCGGTGGAGGTTCTGTTGAAAGAGATCAGCAACAACCTGAATGATGTGGTGGTAGTCGGCTATGGAACACAACGCAGAAAAGATGTTACCGGTTCTGTTTCTTCCCTGAAACTTGAGGAGGTAAAGGGCCAGCCGGTAAGCTCTCCTGAACGTTTGTTACAGGGAAATATCCCGGGTGTACAGGTTACCCAGTCTACAGGGCAACCCGGTGGAGGGGTCAGTGTGCAAGTGAGGGGATCAGCTTCCCTCACTGCAGGTTCGCAACCTTTGTACGTAATAGACGGCTTTCCTTTCTATAACGATGAAAAACTGGCTGATGCCGGGGTAAGTAACGGACCTAAAATTAACCTGCTCTCTGCCATAAATCCGGGAGATATTGAATCTATTGATGTCTTGAAAGATGCCTCTTCCACTGCAATATATGGTTCAAGAGGCGCCAATGGGGTCATTATCATCAATACAAAAAAAGGAACGGCAGGAAAGTCGGCTATTGCCTTTGACAGCTATTATGGCAGTCAAAAAGTAGTGAAGACACTTCCTCTGCTCAATGCTGCGGAATGGGGGGCTTTAAGGAATGATGCACTGATCAATGCAGGGAAAACACCCTTTTATACCCAGGCTCAGCTTGATGCATTGGGAACAGGGACAGACTGGCAGGCCGCTGCATTCCGTACAGCACCGATACAAAGTCATAATATTTCTGTGTTAACAGGTTCTGAAAAAACAAAGTTTGCGCTTTCAGGAAATTATTTCAAGCAGGAGGGGGTGTTGCAGCATACCGATTTTACCCGTTATTCAGGCCGCTTGAATGTAGAACATCAATACAATGAACGCCTGAAAATCGTCTCCTATATTGCCGGTAGCAATTCCAAAGCACAAATCGCCCCACAGTCGGTGGTGCCAAATATATTATTGATGTCGCCGGCAGTTCCTCTTTATAATCCTGATGGTTCTTTTTACCTGAAGAGCCCGTTTGAAGGGGCGTATGGAAATCCGATAAATACCTTGTACAACCAGCTGAATGAAAGCCGGACCAATCTGGTTTTGGGAAATGCTTCTGCAGATTACCGGATCATTGAAGGTTTACAAGCCAAGGTTTCTGCAGGGATTTTGATTGTCGATAATAAGCAAAACAGGTATTTACCCTCTACTGTATACGAAGGTAGCGGACTCTCCGGACTTGGGCAGGTGGGAACTTTGTTTACGACCCGATGGCTCAATGAAAACACCCTGAGTTACACAAAGAAGATCAATGACATACACAACCTGAACGCTTTAATTGGCTTCACCCAGGAATCTGCGGTGACCAAAGGTGCCATTGCTGCTGCTGCTGGTTTTGCTTCAGATGAAACGAGCTTTAATGACCTTTCTTCAGGGATTGTTTCTCAAACACCCGGATCCTCGGCCTATGCAACTGCTTTAAACTCTTTTCTGGCGAGGATAAATTATGGCTATGCCAACAAATACCTCTTAACCCTGACCCTCCGTGCAGACGGATCGTCCCGGTTCTCCGATGGCCATCAGTGGGGAACCTTTCCATCTGCAGCCATCGCCTGGAATGTAAGCGAAGAAGATTTTCTGAAAAACAATACCGCCATTTCGAACTTAAAACTTCGTTTTAGTGCCGGACTGACGGGAAATCAGGAAATACCAGCCTACCAGTCCTTTGCCAGGGAAACTTTTTACCGGTATAATTTTAATGGCAGTAATGTATCCGGTTTTGCCCCGGGAACCAATGCCAATCCTAACCTGACCTGGGAAAAAACAGCGCAGTATAACCTTGGCGTTGACCTGTCTTTATTCAATAGCCGAATCAACCTGGTTTCGGATGTATATTATAAGAAGACAACAGACCTGTTGTACAACATTACGGTGCCTGCCACAAGTGGCTTACTGGATTTTTCGACTCTCCAAAGTCAGATTTACCAGAATATCGGAGCAGTAGAGAATAAAGGTTTTGAACTGGGCATCAACACGAAAAACCTGGTTGGAGATTTTAAATGGGGAACGAATGTGATTTTTGCGGTCAACAGAAACAAGGTGCTCAGTCTGGATGGTGTAAGCCAGATCATTCCGGACAGTTCATTGCCCTCCATTGCTGCCGTAGGTTATCCGATTGGCTCTTTCATTGCCTATAAAACAAATGGATTGATTCCGGCAGGGACAGCTCCCGGGAAAGCTTTAACTCCTTCTTCCAATAAAGCTGCAGGCGGACAACAATATGTCGATAAAAATGGCGATGGGGTCATTACCCAGGCCGGCGACAGGTTTATTGTTTCCAATCAACCACTATTTACAGCTGGCTTAACAAACAATTTCAGTTTCCGGGGATTTGATCTTTCTGTCTTCTTTCAAACTTCTTACGGAAACAAACTGTACAACCAGAACCGGGGTACTTTGGAGTTGGGAACGGGGTATACGAATGCACCCCGCACTTTACTGAACCGTTATTCGGCAACAAATACCAATACAGATGTGCATAGTGCCTATACTGATCCGGCAGTGACCATTGCAGACCGTTTTATTGAAGATGCTTCTTACCTGCGCCTGAAGAACCTTTCTCTTGGTTATACCTTACCTCAAAAAGTCTTAAACAAGGCCAGTCTGAGGAACCTGAGGTTTTACCTCTCTGCACAGAACCTTTGGACATGGACCAATTATACCGGTTATGATCCTGAAGCAAATTTTAATGGTCAGTCGGCCATCAATTCTGGTGTAGATAACGGGGTTTATCCCAACAGCAGAACCTTTATGGCAGGTGCCTCCCTTTCCTTTTAACTCCAGATCAGATCAAACCATGAATAATCTCAAATACTTTTCCTTAATTCTCATGCTTAGCCTGTTTGCTTCCTGTGCCAAACTCAAAGAAGATCCCGGCACGTTTATCACAGCAGATGAGTATTATAAAACAAAAGCAGATGCCGTAAATGCGGTTAATGCTGCATACTTTCTTTTAAACTCTGGAGGGCCTTCTGTTCAAACTCCGTATAACACTTTATTTGCTACGGGAATGGACTTCATGTCGGATGATATTGATCCGGGACCAGGCGCTACCAATGCTGATGTCCGTTCTCAGGCGGTACTCAATCATTCTTCCACAGGATTGAGGGTGCTTCAATTGTGGCAACAACATTATGCAGGGATAAAAAAGGCAAATATCGCGATAGATAAGGTGCCGGAGATTGCAGATCCCGCCTTAACAGCGGCTTTAAAAACCAGATTGGTAGGAGAGGCGAAACTCCTGAGGGCTTTATATTATTTCAACCTGGTTCGTTTATTCGGTGGTGTTCCATTGATTTTGCACGATCAGACAGGGGTAACGATCTCAGATTTTCAGATTGCCCGTAATACCGTGGCAGAGGTTTATATACAGATTGAGCAGGATTTTACTGATGCTGCGGCAGTATTGCCAGTGGGTTACACGGGGTCGGATATCGGCAGAGCTACCGCCGGGGCAGCTAAATCCTTGTTGTCTAAAGTATATTTAACACAAGGCAAATGGACAGAAGCGGTAGCGAGGGCAGAAGAAGTAACCGGTCCTTTTCCTTATGGCCCCGGATCCAGTCCTTTCAATTATGATCTGTTTACAAACTATGCAGAAGTATTTCTTCCGGCTTTTAAAAACGGGAAGGAACACATCTTTTCTGCACAGTTTAAATCCAATTCCTTAGGTCAGGGAAACAATCAGGCACCCAGAGGGGCACGCTCAGGTGTTCCGGGAATACAGGGTTCGTATACAGATCAGGTAAGGTTTTATACACAGGGAACAGATAAGTTTTTCAGCATTTACAAGCTTTACGAAGCAAACGATAAGAGAAAGAAAAACGGCAGCTTTGTGACCCGGTTTCTGGGAAGTGATGGGAAATGGTATGGCGACTTAAATGACAAGACCATTCCTGGTGATTCCATTCCTTATCTCAATAAATATTGGGATCCCAATCAATCCTCAAACTTAAGTGAATCTGCCGCCAATGTGCCCATCATCAGGTATTCTGAAGTGTTACTCAATCTGGCAGAAGCAGAAAATGAGACCAATGGGCCTACTGCCAAAGCCTATGCCGCGTATAACCGGGTAAGGGAGCGCGCAGGTTTGACTCCTGTTTCCGGACTGGATAAAAATCAGCTCAGAGCTGCCATTTACCTTGACCGCCGACTGGAACTGGTATGGGAAAATCAGCGCTGGTTTGACCTGATCAGGGAGAAAGATGCTTCCGGCAAGATCATTCTGGAAGATGCACTGAAAAAAGTCGGAAAGGTCAATATATCTGTTCCCAAACACCTGCTGTTCCCGATTCCTCAACAGGAAATTGATTTGAACCGAAAGTTGATTCAAAACCCGGGATGGTAGGTCTTCATCTAAACAACAGGAATCATGAACCAGCGAATTAACTTTTTAACTGTCTTGTTCTTTGGATTGAACATTTGCTCTGGATTTACTCAAGGGGGAAGTTTAGCACCGGAACTACACTCATCTGGAAAATTGCCATCCAGACCAAATGTCCTGATCATTCTTGCTGATGATCTTGGCTTCTCTGATATTGGTGCATTTGGTTCGGAGATCCACACACCTTCTTTAAACAAGTTGGCAAAAGAAGGGGTCATTTTCAACCAGTTTTACAATGCAGGGAGGTGCTGCCCCTCCCGGGCTTCATTGTTAACGGGGCTTTACCCGCATCAGGCCGGAATTGGAGATATGGTTCAGGATAAAGGAACTGAAGCCTATCAGGGATATTTGAGTAAACATAGCGCTACAATTGCAGAGTTGTTAAAGCCACAGGGGTACCAGACCATCGTTTCCGGAAAATGGCATGTGGGACTGGTTCCTTCGGCCTTTGCACTGAATAGGGGATTTGATAAATCCTTTACCCTGCAAAATAATGGCAGCAGCTATTTCAATTCACAGCCCCTGTATAATGATGGAAGAACGGTTACTTTTCAACTGAACGGAAAGGAACTGAAACGTCAGGATACTTCCCTGTATTTAACTCAGGCCATTACCAATTTTGCCCTGAAATCTTTGGATGAGATCAAGGATCAGCCCAATCCTTTTTTTCTGTATGTAGCCTATAATGCACCTCATTGGCCGATTCAGGCCTTGCCGGAAGATATTGCAAAGTATAAAGGCCGGTATTTATCCGGCTGGGATGAACTAAGGCAGGAACGTTATAAAAAACTCAGGGCTTCGGGTATCCTGAAAAAGGAATGGGCATTATCGCCGCGCTTCGGAAATGTGAAAGAATGGAAAAGACTGTCTGCAGAAGAAAAAGAAATGTGGGATACACGCATGGCGATTTATGCTGCTATGATTGACAGAATGGATGCAGGAATAGGACAGATCCTGGCTAAAATCAAGGAGATCAAAAGAGATAAAAATACCTTGATTCTTTTTCTTTCCGATAATGGGGGTAGTGCCGATGAAGTGAAAAACTGGAACTATGTGACTCAAAAAAATGGAACTCCGGGCAGCGTAAATTCTATTGACAGCTATGAAGCGCCATGGGGAAATGCAAGCAACACCCCGTTCCGTCTTTTTAAGAAAAACACCCATGAAGGTGGGATCTCTTCTCCTTTTATTGCCTGGTATCCGGGGTTAATCCCTTCCGGATCTTTAAATGAAGAACCTGCTCACCTGATCGATATTTTACCCGGCATTCTGGAACTGACAGGTACAAGATATCCTTTACTGTTTAAAGGTGATTCATTAACCGCATTGCCGGGACGTAGCCTCCTGACTGCTTTAAAGGGCGAAAAGGGGAACAAAGGGAGGGCTCTTTTTTGGGAGCATGAAGGAAGCAGGGCCGTTCGTGAACAGGATTGGAAACTCGTTGCCGAACTCAATGCACCATGGGAGTTGTACAACCTGAAGACGGACCGTACGGAAACGCAGGACCTTGCCGGGAAATATCCGGAAAAGGTAAAACAACTAGAAAAAAAATACCTGGAATGGGCCAGAAGTGTTGGGGTTCAGGACTGGAATAGAATCAAATGATCATCAACCCATAAAAACGAAACTATCATAAGCTAAATACTGATAAAAAAATGAAACATTTAAGACATCTTTTACTGATCCTTTTGATTCCTCTGGGAGGGGTTCTAAAGGCACAATCCCTTTCCTCATTAGCGACCAAAGCTAAAGCAGCAGATGCGCAGATTCTGGATGCCAGAAGTAGTGAAGAATTTGCACAGAACCATTTGGCGGGTGCAATCAATATTGACCCGGCTGCCGCTACACATGAAAAGGACATCGCCCTGCTGTCTAAGGACAAACCCACTTTTGTTTATTCGATTGCCAATGGCCGGAGTGTGGCACTGGCAAAAAAACTTCGTGAAAAAGGGTTCAAAGAAGTGATTGTACTTCCTGGTGGGATTGCCAATTGGATTGGCTCCGGATATCCAATCGTAAATAATGCAAAAAAGGGCGTTGCGCTTTCGCTTGCACAGTTTCATACACTGACGGGATCTTCTGCATTTGTACTGGTCGATTTTGGTTCGAAATATTGCGGTGCCTGCAAAAAACTGATTCCGGTTCTGGATTCTTTAGAGAAGAAGACCGGATTTGCTGCAAAGATTGTACGGATCGAAGCCGATGATCAAACGGAGCTCCTCAAAGTGCTTAAGATTAATCAACTGCCCACACTTGTACTTTATCAGGGTAAAAAGCAAATATGGAAGAAAGCAGGGCAGTCTACCACTACAGAGATCGAAAACTTGGTTGCCCAACAACAATCAAAATTGGCAAAAGGAACTAAATAAGCATAGCAATGAACAAAGGATCAATTCTGGCCTGGCTGCTTTTGGGCACCGGGCTTAGCTACTCAGAAGGGTACGCACAAAATATCACACAACAGCAACAGCCTTTTCAGGGAGTGGTTGGCAGGACATTTGCCGATTCAAAGGAGTCCTGGACAAAGCCGGTTAAAGCCCCTGCGGGAGCACCCAATGTATTGTGGATCCTGTTGGATGATGTAGGCTTTGGAGCGACCAGTACGCTTGGAGGAGTAATCAATACCCCTACATTTGACAGTCTGGCTCATCAGGGGCTGACCTATACCAATTTTCACACCACTGCGATCTGTGCACCTACCAGATCGGCCCTGTTGACGGGAAGGAACAGCCATTCGGTGCATATGGGAGGATTTGCCCACATTGCCATGTCGGCAGGTTTTCCCGGTTATGATGGCCGTATTCCTTCGGATAAAGGCACTGTCGCAGAGATTCTACGCGAAAGCGGATACAATACCTTTGCTGTCGGAAAATATGGATTGACCCCTGATGAGGATGCTACCGATGCCGGTCCTTTTGACCGATGGCCAACGGGAAAAGGCTTTGACCATTTCTTTGGCTTCCTCGGTTCTGCAACGGATCAGTATAAGCCTGATCTGGTAGAAGACAATGCACATGTACAGCCGGATGGCAGGCACCTGAATGAGCAGATCACCGATAAGGCCATCAGTTTTATTGAAAGACAGCAAAAGGCGAAGTCCGGAAAACCTTTTTTTCTGTATTATGCACCCGGCGCCACTCATTCCCCACATCAGGTGGCCACAGAATGGAGCGACCGCTATAAAGGTAAATTCGATAAAGGCTGGGATGTTTTCAGGGAAGAGGTATTCAAAAGACAAAAACAACTGGGCATCATTCCTGCGAATGCCGTATTGCCAGCGCGCAATTCAAATATAAAAGCCTGGAATAAACTGCCTGAAGATGAACGGAAATTATATACCCGCTTTATGGAGATTTATGCCGGTTACCTGAGCTATACCGATCATGAGGTTGGACGGGTAATCAATTACCTGAAAGCATC
The DNA here is from genome assembly GCF_900129215.1 of Pedobacter caeni. Taxonomy (GTDB): domain Bacteria; phylum Bacteroidota; class Bacteroidia; order Sphingobacteriales; family Sphingobacteriaceae; genus Pedobacter; species Pedobacter caeni. The sequence goes on from NZ_FQUQ01000002.1 coordinate 813,901, forward strand.
GAAGCAATTGGAGAATACACTGGTCTTTGTGATCATCGGGGATAATGGAGCGAGTAAGGAAGGAACTTTTAGCGGGACAATAGACTTACCCAGAGGAGCCACAAATAAGCTGAGCCAACAGGAAATTATTAAGCATAACCTGGAAGCTTCGGGAGAGATCGGAACGCCAAAATCTATCCAGGGGAACTATCCTTTGGGTTGGGCACAGGCCCTGAATACCCCTTTTAAACAGTGGAAACAGGATGCGAATTCTGAAGGAGGAACAAGAAACCCTTTGATTGTTTATTATCCTAAAGGCATCAAAGACAAAGGAACGATCAGGACTCAGTATGGTCATGTTATCGATTTACTGCCAACCACATTGGAGTATACCGGAATTAAAGCGCCGGAATACATCAGGGGCATTAAACAGGATTCTATTCAGGGGACATCACTGGTTTATTCTTTTGATGATGCAAAAGCGGCTTCGCAACATCGCATTCAGCATTATTATATTTTTGGGGCAAGGTCAATTTATAAAGATGGCTGGAAGGCTGCACTTTCCTATCACCCGGATTTGCTGGATTTATCAAATGACAAAGAAGGGCTTCCGAAAAACTATGTTCAGAATGTCTGGGAGTTGTATAACCTGAACGAAGATTTTAATGAACGGATTGACCTGTCGAAGAAGAACCCGGCAAAGCTGGAAGAACTGAAAGCCTTGTTCGAAGTTCAGGCAAAGAAATTCAACCTCTATCCGTACATCACCTGGGATGATGTGTACAACGCCAGGTTGCACAAGAACTACTAAACCACCTAAACTAAGAAAGGCTGTCGTCTGACAGCCTCTTCTTTATTTATTTTCAGGAACGATTTTTCTTTTGACCCTTGCTGGATTACCTACAGCAAGCGAATCATCAGGAATATCTTTCGTAACTACGGAGCCTGCGCCAATCACACACCTGTTTCCAATCGTTACTCCCGGGCAAACAATTGTTCCGCCACCGATCCAGCAATCATCACCAATAGTAATGGGCTTGGAAAATTCTACGCTTTTTCTTAATTCTGCATCCAATGGATGTGAAGCGGTATACAGCTGCACACCGGGTGCAAAAAATACATTGCTGCCAATCTTAACTGGCATCCCGTCCAACACCACACAATTCACGTTAAAATACACATTCTCTCCACAGAAAATATTGTACCCGTAATCACAAAAGAATGGGGGTTCTATGTATAGACTTTTAGGTGCATTAGGGATCAGCTTTGCTAAAACCGCCTTCCCTTTTTCGCTTAAAATGTATTCTTTGATATTTAGTTCATATAAGAGCTGCTTACAATGCAAGCGCTCTTTTACAAGCGTTTCATCTCCTGCGAGATAAGGCTCACCTGCAATCATTTTCTCTTTCTCTGTTCTCATGCAATCAAGATAGCAGGATTTTATGAGCAGAGCAATGTTAATTGCCCGAATTCATTGCATTTAATTGAAAATCAGCTGCTTTTTGTTGCGGGGCTTAACTCTCCAGCTTAACCATACAGCGAACTTCAACATCACTAAGGTACACCTCTACGCAATATCCTTGCGGATCTAATCCAGGTGTATCCAGCAAGTCTCTGAATTCACAACCAATAAGCTGCGGCGCTTTCATGTAATCCTTTAAAATGGAACTGATGTAAGTTCCTTTCTTCAGAATCAGAGATTCGCATCCGTATTTTTCTGCTTCCCCTTCATATAATTCTTCCAAACCTGCCCTGTAAATTATCGGACCGGTTTCCGGACGGGAAACTCCGTAAAGTATCCGGTCTTTATTTAAGGGAACAAGCGTGGTTAATTGATCGTAAGCTGCCGGAATCCCTTCCGGAAAAGAGCTGGCAGTTACATAAAAGATCTTCAGGTCCCTGTCTAAATGATATTTTTCCATTGTCTTTTGTTTTAGTCTACACAAACTTAAAGGTTGAAACGAAAAGAAGGGCTGTGTAAATGCGACAATTAGAAGGGGAAATTTTGACAACTTATGTTGTTTTGTTTACTAATATTTTTAGTAAATTGCATAACTGAATTGCATAGCTGAAGCAAGGTTTTGTAAGTTAACTGAATTTTAAGAGGAATGAAGATGGAGCAGTTAAGCTTTTTTAAAGAAGAAGGACAGACGCCTGGGCTTCCGGTATCGTTATTGGATTATCGTGCTGAATTTTTTGAAGCGGGAGAAGGTAAGGCTTTGATGGAGCGCCTGATAAAAGATTCATTATGGAAACAGAGAGTGGTGAAAATGTATGATAAGGAGGTTGTTACACCCAGACTGACTGCATGGTATGGAGATCCTGAGGCTTATAATTATACGGTATTGGGGAAATCAGCTCCTTTGCCCAGGACAGCAGACCTGCTCATGATCCGTAAGAAAGTAGAGTTGATTGCCGGAATTTCTTTTAACAGTGTGCTTTTAAATTATTACCGGGATGGCAACGATTCTGTGGCCTGGCATAGCGATAATGAAAAGGCTTTGGGTACTCATCCCGTGATTGCCTCAGTTACCTTTGGTCAGGTACGTAGTTTTGATATCCGCAATAAAGCGGACCATAGTCTGAAATATTCCATCAGGCTGGAACATGGCTCATTGATGATCATGAAGGGCGATTTACAAGTCAACTGGAACCATAGAATTGCAAAATCAACGAAACCGATGACAGAAAGACTGAACCTGACTTTCAGGGTCGTAATTTAAGCAGGGAAGTAATTTAAAAGTATACAGATCTGCGAATTGATTCCGGAGCATCTCAAACATCAAGCAGGTGTTCTAATTCGGTTTCTTCAAGAACAATGCGGGTAGGACCGGATTCCGGATTAAATTTCCATTTGATCAGTTTGATTTTGCCTCCTTCCAACTCTATTCCGGTAATGTCGCCATCGTTGAAACAACAGCAACCTGTATTGAAGTAGGTGTTTTTTGAATAGTCGAGCCTTGGAGAAGTGTCACCACTGATTTTTCCTGCAGTTAATTCCGCTTCTATCTTTTGAATTTCGGCCTGCGCTCCTTTTTTCTTAGCTGCTTCCAGTCGGATATAGGTCCGTTCCAGGTGGGTTAATGAATTGAATACGGGTTGATGGGTATGCCCGGTAATCAGGGCTAATCCTGTTTGCTGCGCGGTCCAGTCGTACATGATGGCATTGTGTGCAGACTTTAACTGATTGTCGTAGGCAGGAGTATTGGGATTGATCCGCAGATAAGCCTGAAGTGGCCCCCAGATGTTGGAAACAAACCATTTACTAAACCAGTTTCCGTCGCTTTGCAGGTCTCCCTGGTGGCCATGGGTCATAAATATCGACAACAATTGGTCTTTAACCGGGATCCGCAGGATCACCCCTTCATAAATCTTTATTTTTTGTCCGTAAACCTTCTCAAGGGTAAAGCCTGCAAGCGGATCATTGTCCCAATAGAGGTCATGATTTCCAAATATCTTAATGAAAGCATTTCTTTTCAGGAATAGTTTCTCCTGCTCAAAAGTCGCTTTATTGTTCCTGATCACCCCAAGAAGTGTGTTCTTCCAAAGTTCTTCGCTATCGCCCAAACTGCAAAAAAGATAGTTCTGCTCATTGTAATAGCTAAGCGCGGCGAGGTAGTTTCTTTCCGAGAGCGCAAAATCATCACTGTAATTTCTACTGCCTTTATGCTGATCGGAAAAGATGATGAGTTTGGCATTAAGATCAAAGTCGATCAGCTGACCACGTTTTCCCGGTTCTTTCTGGATTTTATTAAATAAGGTGGTTAAGGCTTCATGCACACGCTGCCTGTCCGGTCTGGAGGAATATTTATTGGCCAGTCTGATGATGGATCCGGTAAGCAGCTTCTGTAAAAATTTGCGCATATATATATCTGGAACAGGAAATCAGGGCTATTGTTTTAAGGAGCTTTCATCATTAGATCTGTAAGCTGAGTTTGGAAGGGGTAATGCCATAAATTTTCTTAAAAGCGAAGGAGAAATGAGAAAGGTCTTTAAAACCGACTTCAAGATAAACATCGGATACTTTCACTCCCTTTTCACTGATTAAAAAGTAAGCGTCTTTTAAGCGTTGTTGTTGAAGCCATTTGTTGGGCGAGGCATTGAATATCTTTTCGAAATCCCTTTTAAAGGTTGCCAGACTTCTTCCTGTCAGGTACGCATATCTGTTCAGGTCCACATTAAACTTATAATGCTCGGTCATGTAGGCTTCCAGATCAATTTTACCAGGCTCATTGAAATCAAAAAGTACATCCTGCAATGCCGGATTGGTTTCCATTAAAATCATGACAGCTTCTTTTACCTTTAAAGCGGTCAAAGCCTTATTAAGGGGCTTGTCCGCATCCAGGTAGGGAGTCAGGGAAGCCATGTAATTTCTGAACAATGGATTGGGTTTGATCAGCAGGGCACTTTCTCCGCAGTAAAGTCCTTTGGCCTGAAGCTGGTGTTCTGCACAGATGCTGCGTAACAGCTGCTGACCCAGAAAGATGGTTACCGATTTAAATACTCCTCCTGGAACGGGCTCTTTCGAAAACCTGGCCAGGCGGTTTCTTCTGCAAAAACGGAGGTCACCTTCTTTAAATACCTGTGTTTTACCATCAACAAAGATCTCCATTGTTCCGGAGATATTGTAGCCCAGGCTATGCTCGGCAATGAATTGCTCTCCGGACCTGCTTTTTTGTGTATAGCAGGCAAACATAATATCCGGATGTTTCTTTTTTTCTTCTTGTTCGGGCATCTGAATTAATCCTATATAAAAGTAAACAGAATCGGGCTATCCTGAAAATGTCTTTTGGACAGCCCGATTTTGCAAGGCCGTTGTTTAGTAATTCTTGAGTTCTGAGATGACTTTCCCTTCGGCCGTTTCCAGAAAATTTATGGCCTCACTGTGATCTGTAGAAATGCTGATGTTTTCCCATTGCTCAAGTTCCGCTTTTTTTGCCAGTTCTGAACCTTTGACGATGGAGATGGCTTCACTGCCAAGAATCAGGTGTATGGGCGGTTTTGGATGATCCACCAGGTCGATCATCACTTTTGCTGCTTTATCAGGATCTCCCATAGGAATATAGCTGCCACTTTTCAGAAATTCTGACATGCGGCCCACCGTAGCTGCGTAGCCTTCGATTTCGCGGGCAAAACTCATGGATTCAGCACCCCAATCTGTGCGGAACCCACCGGGCTCTATACAAGTCACATGAATACCCAGAGGGGCAACTTCCTTAGCCAATGCTTCTGAAAAACCACCCAATCCAAATTTTGCAGCCTGATACATGGTCAGACCTGGTCCGCCCACACGTCCGCCGACAGAGCTGATCTGAAGAATTCTTCCTGAGCCTTGTTTGCGCATATAGGGCAATACTGCACGCGTAACTTCTATAGGTGCATACAGATTGGTTTCCAGCTGACTGCGGACCTGGTGATCCGTGAACGCTTCTGCAGCCCCTGTGATGCCAAATCCGGCATTGTTCACCAGGACATCAATTCTTCCGAAATGGGCTACAGCTGCAACCACAGATTGATAGACCTCATCGTATTCTGTAACATCAAGTTGTATAGGATAAATCTGACCCGGATATTTTTCAACCAGGTCATTTAATTGTTCTGGTTTCCTGGCTGTCGCGGCAACATAATCGCCATTGGCCAGTACCGCCGCTGTGAGGCTTCGTCCCAATCCTCTGGAACTACCTGTAATAAACCAAACTTTTGTCATTGTTTCTGAATTTGAGTAAAGCAAAGGTATACAGGATTCCAGAGGGGCGCTTTGTTAAAAAGCTCAATCTGCTTTGTTGAGAAGCTCAGGTTTCTTTACAAGTCCATTACCGTGTCCAAACCTCTTTTTAGTCCGGTAAAGGAGCTGACCTTTCTGATGGCAAGAAAAGCACCTGTTACATAGGGTTTTGAGCTGTTTCCGGCTTCGTGTTTCAGGATGAGTTTCTCATCTGGCATGCCAAATATGGTTTCTAAAGCAATGACATAACCCGGAAGTCTGAGGGAGTGCACCTGAGTGCCATTCAAGTCTGCTCCTCTGGTTTCTTTTACGCCTTTGGTGTTTTCAATGGATACCTGTAACTCTTGTTTTTTAACCTGTGACAAGCGGTAGGCCAACTCTCTGGCACTGCCACTTGGAGCGTCAATTTTTCCGGCGCTGGCATAATCAATGATTTCCCAGTTAGACATATATTGCGCAGCTATTTCTGCGAATTTATTTAAGAGTACTACACTGATGGCGAAATTTCCTACTGCAAGCACAGATTGCTGATGTTCCTGTGCTTTAACGCCTATTTCTTCATAATCCTGATCACTCAGTCCGGAGGTACCCACCACTACATTTACCCCTTTTGCAAGGGCAGTCAGGATATGATGTTTGGCAACATCAGGTTTTGTATATTCTACCAGAACATCACATGGAATTGTTAAGGCTTCTTCTATGGTTGCAAAAACGGGAATATTGCTGCCTTTCAGGTCCAGTACCTCGTTTAAATTTTTACCTGCATGCTGGCGGGAAATTGCGGAAACGAGCTCAAGGTCTGCGGTACCTGTAATTGCTTTGGCAAGCTCTGATCCTGCCCATCCGGTTGCTCCGGCGATGCATACTTTTATTTTTGGTTGATTTGACATATATGTTCAGTTGAATTTATTGATGTTTTTTCTGGAATTGCTGATTTTAGGTTTCAGCTATTCCTGCCATCGCTACGATTTTGTTGTTTTCAAGTCTTATTTCCAGGCCATGTTCTGTATCTATCCCATACCTGATCGGGATTTGCAGGGTATGATCGCTCAGGATGCGGATATACAGGATTTCTTTTAAATGCTGAAAATGTTTTCCAGGAGTGTTGATGTTTAGCGGAGCTTCTCCGGATTTGGTCTGATCTTCGAAATAATGGGCGTACAATTTCTGATACCGGGCGAAAGATTGCTCTTTGATTGCTACGATGATGGTATCCAGGTGCTCCAGAAAGCTGGAAAAGGTGGCTTCGTATGCATCCAGCTCTTCAGGGCTGGGAGGGGTATCTATTTCTTCTCCATCTTCATCAAACTCTTCTCCCAAAAATAAGGTTACATTTTGCTGTTCAAAATGTGGGATATTGAAAGTCTTTTCTGCTGAAAAGCCTGCCCAGTCTTCCTCAATTTCTCCCCAGAATTTATGTTTTTTCATTGGTATATAATTTGAATTTTATCGCTTATGAAGCTATCACAGGCATATTCATTGCTGGTATACCTGATGGTTTCATCTCTTCGATTTATATTGTTTTATAAGTAAATACAATATAGGGTTTCGTCTGAAGAGAGGAATGATATTGGAGAAAAAATAATGAGAAATGACATTTGTCAGATTCAGGATCAGGAAGGCTAACCTGCGGCTGTGCTTAGCTTTGGCTTTAATAAACCAAGCTGATCATACAAGTGTAGCGTTCTGACGCTGACCCCGGCAGCCTGGCGAGTTGTTTAACCGAATAAGTCGTATTCATAGCGACAAAGGTAGGCTATGACCTAAGCAAGAGTTAGGTAATGCAATTGTTAACCGTATATTAAGTCTGGAATCCAGTGTGATCATCTGTTCATATTGTCGATTAACTTTTAAGGAATATTTCATAAAGCCGGATAAATTTGTAAATTCAAATCGTCCGGCTTTTTTTATCTGGTACCTGCGCCGGCTGGTACCTTTAACTGTGATTCATGTTTGTATTTGTAAGAGAAGCGTATCGGAATATTGTGCAGACGGGATCTATCATAGAAAGTTCTCCTTTTCTAGCAAAAAAAATGATGCAATTTATTGATTTTGAAAATTCACTTCAGATTGTAGAACTTGGGGCAGGGAAGGGTAGCATCACCGGACATCTGCTGGATAAGATGAGTCCACAATCAAAACTGTCTGGATTTGAGATGAATAACATTCTTTTTGATGAACTTAAAAAAGAAGAAGACCATCGTTTCGTTCCCATTCATGATGATGTGATGAACATTACCCGGTATTTCAGGGAAGGAAGTGTAGATTATATCATCTCCGGGCTTCCATTGGCCAATATGGGCGGACTAAAAAAGGGAAGACTAATGAATGATTGTTATCAGTTGTTAAAACCCGGTGGTTGTTACATTCAGTTTCAATATTGCAAAACAGACCTTGCGCTGATCAAAAGAAACTTTGAAAATGTACATTGTGAGTTTACCTTGCTAAATCTTCCTCCCGCCTTTGTTTATTACGCAGAAAAATAACACCTATCCATACTTCTTGAGATCTGATTTTGTTTTTTTAACGAAGTAATTGGTTGTGTATAAATTGATTATTTGTTGAAGTTGAGCAGCTTTTTTATAAAATAATCAAAATATTTCCCGTTTTCCTGTAACCTTTTGCTTTAGGTGACTGTCTTATATTCAGACAACCATAATCACCAACCCATTCACATATGTTCAGAATATGCTTAGCAGCGTATGTGGAAAAATTATGTCCATATGAAAACGCAAATATATAATTCATTCTTTCTCATCTTAGGTATTGCTTTCCTGCTTTTAAGCGAAACTAAGGCACAAACAGCAGCTACAAACGGGGAGATATCCGGTAAGGTCCTGGATGAAACTCAGAAAGCATTTCCCTATGCAAGCATCAGCTTACTGAATGCAAAAGACTCTACTGCGGTAAAAGGAACCTTAACCGGAGATAATGGAACTTATGAGTTTAAGGGCTTGAATGCAGGAAAGTATTTGGTTGCCATTTATGTGGTAGGGTATAAGAAAACGTTTAAAGGACCCTATTCCATTGGTGCCGAAAAGCAGTCGCACCAGGTTGGACAAGTGCAGTTGGCGGCAGATGCACAACAGCTAAAAGGAGTGGAGATCGTTAAACAGAAGCCATTAATAGAACGTCAGATTGATAAAACCGTGTTGAATATTGAGAATAGTGTGTTGGCTTCCGGAAATACAGCGCTGGAAATTTTGCAGAAAGCACCTGGTGTAACGGTAGATAAAGATGGTAAAATCTCTCTGAGAGGAAAGCAGGGCGTAAACGTAATGCTGGATGGAAAACCCACTTATTTGTCTGCCGATCAACTGGCCAATCTGCTCCGTTCCACAGAAGGGACTGCAATCCAGTCAATTGAGTTGATCACCAATCCATCTGCTAAATATGATGCTGCGGGAAACTCGGGGATCATCAACATCAAACTAAAGAAAAACAGAAATTATGGAACCAATGGTTCTGTATTTGCCGGAGCCGGTTATGGTGCAGATTATAAGGTTAATGGCGGTTTGGACCTGAACCACAGAGCCAAAAAGTTCAATGTTTTTGGAAATGGCAGTTATAGCTTAAATAACCGCTTCCAGGAAACCGATATTGCGAGGGTAAACGGAACTTCTACAGATCAGACTTATTTTGATCAGACCAGTCATAGTGATGTGAAAAGAATAAACAGGAATTATAAAGCGGGCATGGATTATTTTATCAACGATCATCATACCCTTGGCTTCTTTCTGAATGGTTATCATACCAATGGTGATGAAGCGGCCAATGTACTTACCCTGATCGGTGATCAGCCAGGAAAGACAGATTCTTCGGTAGTTGCGCCCAATACGAATACACGAAAATATACAGGAATTACCTACAACCTGAATTATAAAGGAACGCTCGATACACTTGGTCAGGAGATCAGTGCAGATATGGATTATTCCCGTTACAGTGGAGTGCAAAACAGTGTTTTTAACAATATGTACAAAAATGCAACGGGACAGCCCTTGAAACCTGCTTATATTTTCAGGAATGCTTCTCCCTCCATCGTAAAAATATGGGGTGCTAAGGTTGACTATACCTTACCGGTTAATAAAGAGATGAAATTAGACCTTGGCCTGAAAACAAGTTTTGTTCAGACAGATAATAACTTCCTGTTTGAGAACTTTGTCAATAACGAATGGGCTAATGATAAAGGTAAAAGCAATCAGTTCCTATATGATGAAAATATCAATGCTGCTTATGCGAACATAAACAGGAAATTTAAAAGCACGACTGTACAACTTGGCCTGAGACTGGAACAAACAAACTCTAAGGGGAACTCTGTGACAGAGCAGAAAGTGGTAAAAAGAGATTACCTCAATCTCTTTCCGAGCGTATTTATCAATCAGGAGTTGTCTAAAGATCATGATATTGGTTTTTCTTACAGCCGTAGGATTGACCGTCCGGATTATGGTTCTCTTAACCCTTTTATTTACTATGTGGATTTATATTCCTTCAGACAAGGGAATCCATTTTTGAAACCCCAATACACCAATTCTTTTGAGTTCTCTTATTCCTTTAAAAAGAATTTAAATGTGACTTTCGGATATAGCCATACCAATGATGTGATGTCTGAAGTATTACTTACTGATACGGCCAAAAAGACGATTTTTATCTCTGTTCAGAATCTGGCCAAACAGGATTCCTACAATATGAACATGAGTTACCCGATACAGATCACCAAATGGTGGAGTAGTAATAACAACCTGACTGTATATTATAACAAGTTCAGGACGCCAAATCTGTTGGGACTTCCATACGAAAGCGGAAGAACGTCATTTAACCTGAATACCAGTCAGACGATTACTTTAAACACTTCCACCAAATTTGAATGGTCGGGATATTATCAATCAAAACAGGTGTATGGCACCTTGTTGATTGCGCCTCAGTATGGGATTGATATGGGGGCCAGTAAATCATTTATGGACAATAAACTCAGCATTAAGTTTTCTGCCAATGATATTTTTAAACTGCAGAAGAGCCAGATTACAAGTGCCATTCCTTCCCAAAATTATGTTGTTAACGAGAGATGGGAGAGTCAGGTGTTTCGACTAACCTGTACCTATCGTTTTGGAAGCAAGGATATTAAAGGTGCCCGTCAGCGTTCAAGTAGCTCTGAAGCTGAAGGGAAACGTGTGAAATCTGGTAGATAAATGACTGGGTTTTTTGATAACCTTTGGTGATCAGGGAAATTTTGACGATCATTATCTATGTAAATTAGGCCTGATGAAAGCATCATGAATAACATGATATGCTTTCATCACTTCAAAAATAGATACTGATGAAACCAATTATGTTCCATGAAAATGATTAAAGCAATTGCTGCAATGAGTTTGGTTTACCTTTTTACCTCCTGTAATGGTGAAGGGACAAAAAAACAGGCAGAAGAGAAAGCCACTGCAACCCTCAGCCTGGGAGATACCACAAAGTCAGCAGAGTTGAATTCTAAATATCCGGAGGTACAAACCTGGGTTGATGATTTTAAAAACTTCAGGACTGCAGTTTATCAAAAAGACCTGTTAAAATTAAAAACCTATTTCAATTTCCCGATTAATGGGGACAACACTGAGCTTTGGCCAGTTTGTGATCTGTCTGAGGCAGACTGGATCGAGAGAAAGGCTAAAGTTCCGAATCCTGAGACTTTCAGGGAAACAGACTTTGATCAGTATTATACCCGGATTTTCAATAAGGACTTCGTTAAATGTATCCTGAAGATAAAATCAGCGATTTTAATTCAGTCACTGGAAAGTAAAAGCCCTGAATTTATGGGGGAGGATTACCGATACCAGTTGTATGCTCAATTTAATCCCGAAGATCAGACACTTCAGTTAAATATGGCCTTTTCCAATAAGGCTAAAGATGAGGAAGGAAACTATGTCAGTGAAGGGGAGCATAATGTCATTTATACGTTTAAAATCCTGGAGGGTAAAAAGTTGCAATTCGAGAAAATCCAACTGGCAGGATAATTTTTGTTAAAGGATCTTTATCTTAGAAAAAAATCATTGGTAATGCGCGCAATTCTGATCCTTATTTTCTGTTCTCTGTCGGCCATTTCTGTTTATAGTCAGAAACCGGAAAAGTTAGTCAAACGTTCCGGAAATCCGGTTTTTCCGGGATGGTATGCAGATCCGGAAGGAGCGGTATTTGACCGGACTTTCTGGATTTACCCTACCTTTTCTGATAAATATGAAAAGCAGGTTTTTCTGGATGCTTTTTCTTCCAAAGATCTGCTCAGCTGGAAGAAACATCCTTCAATATTAGATACTGCGGGATTTAAATGGGCAAAGAAAGCGGTTTGGGCCCCTTCGATTATAAAGAAGGATCATAAGTATTACCTGCTGTTTGGAGCAAATGACATTCAAAGCGACCAGGAAATTGGCGGAATTGGTGTGGGCGTTGCTGATCGACCTGAAGGGCCTTTTAAAGACCATCTTGGCAAACCCTTAGTTGATAAATTTCATAATGGTGCCCAGCCAATCGATCAGTTTGTGTTTAAAGATAAAGATGGACAGCATTACCTGATTTATGGGGGATGGAAGCATTGTAATATGGCTAAATTGAACGATGATTTCTCCGGATTTATTCCCTTTTCCGATGGCACTGTTTTCAAGGAAATTACTCCTGAAAACTATGTGGAAGGTCCCTATATGTTTATAAGGGATGGTAAATATTATTTTATGTGGTCTGAAGGCGGTTGGACTGGTCCCGACTATTCAGTTGCTTATGCCATATCTGATTCTCCTTTGGGGCCATTTAAAAGAATTGGTAAAGTGCTTCAGCAGGATCCCAATGTAGCTACGGGAGCCGGACATCATTCTGTGATCAAACATCCTAAGAAAAATGATTACTATATGGTTTACCACAGAAGACCGCTTGGGGAAACCGACGGAAACCATCGCGTCACCTGTATAGACCGGATGGAATTTGATGCAAAAGGATACATCAAGCCTGTCAAAATTACTTTTGAAGGGGTAAGTGGTAACCCCATAAAATAAATTAAAAAATATTTCTTGTCCTGTAAGCGTATTGCCCGTTTTTATAAATGAAGGGGAAGCTTTCCCAATGGTGCTTTTCTGCTGTTTATCAGGGTAATATGTTCGTGCTTAAAGCGTATCGCTTATTTTGTAATCATCTGTTTTTCAGTTGTTTGTGTTTGTTTTTTAGATTAAAACTATGTTAAATTTACTTAACCGGATGTTTTAATTTACCAACCAAATCATAAACCCTAAAAACAAAGCAATGAAAAACCAAACCAAACAAAGACAATTTACCGCAGGCATTTTACTTCTTGCAGTATTAGCTGTTACGTCCTGTAAAAAAGAAACTAAATCTATAGAAGGAGGGCAGGAAGAGGTAAGTGCAGACCAGAAGCGTTCCGAGCTCAGTGCTGCGGCAGTTGTACCCAGCCTCAACCTGAATTGGGATAGCCGGACCAATGGCTCTGCTTACACCTCTGCCCAGGCATCTTCGGATTTTGGGAATGTTTCTGGCTGGCAACAATCCCGTGCCCTCATCGCTAATGGCAAGGACGGAACAAATGGAATGAGGGTAACCTTATTACCTAATCAGTTATCCGGAGCAGGTGGGATGGTGACCAATGTAGACATTACTGATGGCAGTGCTTACGAACTGGATTTCGACGTTAAATTTCATAGCCAGTTTAATTTTAGCAGGGGAGGTAAGATCGGATTTGGATTTTCTGTAGGTGAAGGAAATACAGGCGGTGATCCGGGCTGGGATGGAAATGGAGGCAGTTTAAGATTAATGTGGTATTCTCCGGACAGCAATCCAAACCGGGTATTCTTCCAGCCCTATGTTTACCATAAAGATCAGCCTACGGAATATGGTGATACCTATACCCAACGTTTTCCTGCTTCAGGTGCCTTGCAAAAAGGAGTATGGTACCATGTTCATATGTACATCAAAAGCAATAGCGGATCAAGTACAAATGGCCGCGCTCAGATCATCATTGATGGGACGACAATTCTGGATACGGATATCCGCTGGACAACCAATGATAGTAAAAGGCTGATCAACAACCTGACCTTCCATACGTTTAGAGGTGGAAGTCAGGACTACTGGAAAACCAGCACCACGGATTATATTTATTATGATAATTTAGCGGTCAACAAGATCAATTAATCCTGGTCGGCTAAAAGCTTTAACAGATGAAAGGCCTGCTCAACTATGAAGTTGAGTGGGCCTTTTGTATGATCCCCCAAATAAAAATCCAGATCCCGGATCTTATAACACCTCAATATTTTCTGAATATAAACGCAGCAAAACGAAATTAAAGTCACTTTATTACCTTATTTATTCTTAGCGTTAATTACTTATTAAGTTATAGCTTGTTTTCTATTGTTTTGAGGCTTTTTGAGCTTGTTCTTTTTGTTCATTTTTGGTGATTTTGTAACTCTGCGTGATTATAGTAGTAATTTTGCTATCACAAAAGCATAGGATTATAGCTTTTCATTAAGTTTTTGAAATCCCTATTGAAATATTGTCCGAAAACTAATGATTTTCTTGATATAGAGCTACTTTGAATAAAAATCAAGGTGTTTTCTCTTTAAAAATCCTGTTTCTATAGGTTATTGTTCTCAATACCTGTGGAATTGCTCGAAAAGTTGAATCCCTAATCATCCCCCTCAACACATATGAAAACTCCCTTAATTATTGGAATAACTCCATTTGAAAGGCCTGATGTAAATCTCGCACTCTCTTTATCAAATGCAAAGGCTTTTCCTGTACTCCATCTCGGAAGAGATCAGGCCAGGGCTGCTGAAGCACTTGAACAGTTAACACAAAGATCCTCCGGGGAATTTGGCGTTTGCCTTGTTTCGGAAGATATGAACAACGTCATTTTGCCTGTACAGGTAACAATGGTCGTATTGCCCTATGGCATGAAGTGGACAAGGCCGGAACAGGTGAAGCTGTTTTACCAGGTTCACGATGTCCATGAAGCAAGGAAAGCACAGGCAGAAGGTGCTGCCGGTATTATTGTAAAAGGCAACGAAGGTGCCGGAAAAGTTGGCTATGAATCTTCATACGTCCTTTTTCAGCGCATTGTTAAAGAAATAAAAAATATAGACATCTATGTTCAGGGAGGTGTGGGCATCCATACCGCTGCTGCTTTAATCGCCTCAGGGGCAACAGGAGTAGTATTGGACAGTCAACTGGCCCTCTTTCCTGAAAGTACCCTTCCTAAGGCAATCAAACTGGTTTGTGAAAAACTAAGTGGAAATGAAACCCGTCTGATCGGTGATTTCCGCGTATTGGTACGGCCAAATTCTCCGGCACTGGAGGCAAATGCTACTGCAAAAGACCTGGAAAAGTATTTTGAGGATTTCGATCTTGAAAAAAGCTTCCTTCCTATGGGACAGGATATTGCATTGGCAACTGATCTGGAAACACGTTATAGAAAACTCAATAAACTGGTGTTTGGTATCGAAGAAGCGGTTTATGGGCATTTGAACCAGGCCAAATCACTGAATGTGATCAGCGCAGGTAATGCCCTGGCCAAAGAGCTGAACATTACCTATCCGATTGCACAAGGCCCGATGACCAGGGTGAGCGATGTGGCCCCTTTTGCCAATGCTGTTGCAGAAGCGGGAGCACTTCCTTTTGTTGCGCTTTCTTTATTAAAAGGAGAAACAGCGAAAAATCTGATCGCAGAAACGAAAAGACTCGCAGGAGAAAAAACCTGGGGAGTGGGCATTCTTGGTTTTGCCCCAGCCGAACTGCGTGACGAACAGATCGAATACATTAAGGAGCAAATGCCTCCGGTGGTATTGATCGCCGGTGGCAGACCCTCACAGGCCAAGCCCTTAGAGAAATTAGGCATCAAAACTTTTTTACATGTTCCTTCCGCCTCGCTGTTGGATATGTTCCTGAAAGAAGGTGCTAAAAGGTTTGTCTTTGAAGGAAGGGAATGTGGCGGGCATGTTGGCCCATTATCGAGTATGGTACTTTGGGAGAAACAAATCGAACGTCTGCTGAAGGAAGATCATCCGGAACAAATCAGTGTGTTTTTTGCCGGTGGCATCCACGATAGCCTTTCTACTGCATTCATTGCAGTAATGGCTGCACCTTTAGCCGCAAAAGGAGTGAAGGTTGGCGTATTGATGGGAACTTCCTATCTCTATACCAAAGAAGCCGTAAGCACAGGTGCCATAGGTGATCAGTTTCAGGAACAAGCCAGGTTATCGGCCGATACCATTTTACTGGAAACTGCTCCTGGCCATGAAACCAGGTGTCTGAATTCTCCTTTTGCCACTTTCTTTAATGAAGAAAAGGAAAAACTTCAAAAAGAAGGAATCGATAAAAAAGAGATCTGGGCAAAGCTGGAAACCCTGAATGTGGGCAGACTACGTATTGCTGCTAAGGGAATTGAACGCAGGGGTGATCAGTTGGTGACAATTGATGAAAAGGAACAACTGACGCTTGGAATGTATATGATCGGACAGGTGGCCTCCATGTGTAACGAGATCGTCTCTGTTCTTGACTTGCATAAAGAAGTGGCTGATGGCAACTTCGCGCACATTCAACAGGCTGTTTTATCAAGCCCTCCGGAATCAAAAGAAAAATCATTAAATGTCGCTATCGTCGGGATGGCTTGTATTTTCCCCGGAGCGAAAAATATAGAAGAATATTGGCGCAACATCATTCTCGGAACAGACGAAGTAACTGAAGTTCCTGATGAGCGCTGGAATAAAGCATTATACTATGATCCTGCATCTACCGCCGCAGACATGTCTCATTCTAAGTGGGGCGGCTTTATTCCTAAAATTGATTTCGATCCGCTGGAATATGGAATCCCTCCGCAATCGCTTGCCGCGATTGAGCCTACTCAGTTGCTGAGCCTGATGGTGGCCAGACAGGCGATGGAACATGCCGGATATAAAGATGGCAGTTTCAATGCCGAAAATGTATCCGTGATCATCGGTGCCGAAGGTGGAAATGACCTGGCCAACAGCTATAGCTTCAGGTGTTTCTCTAAACAGGTTTTCGGTGAAATGCCGGAAGAGCTGGATGCTGCATTGCCAAAGATGACAGAAGATTCCTTTCCGGGAATCCTGGCCAATGTGATCTCAGGAAGGATCACCAACAGGTTGAACCTTGGTGGACGGAACTTCACTGTAGATGCCGCCTGCGCTTCTTCGCTTGCGGCAATAGACCTGGCTTGTCAGGAGTTGTTCTTAGAAAAATCAGATATGGTCCTCGCAGGAGGAGCAGACCTGCATAATGGAATAAATGATTATTTGATGTTCTCAAGTACGCATGCTTTGTCCCGTAAAGGACGGTGTGCCACTTTTGATGCGGAAGCAGACGGTATTGCCCTTGGTGAAGGGGTGGCAATGCTGGTTCTGAAAAGACACGATGACGCATTGAGGGACGGTGACACCGTCTACGCGGTGATTCAGGGGATTGGTGGTTCCAGTGATGGAAAGAGCCTTGGCTTAACTGCACCCCGGAAATCCGGACAGGTAAAAGCACTGGAACGTGCTTATGAACAGGCAGGAATATCCCCATCCCTCTTGGGATTGGTTGAAGCTCATGGTACAGGTACTGTGGTAGGAGACAGAACAGAATTAAGCGCTTTAACGGACATGTTGAATCAATCCGGTGCGGTTGCCAATCAAACCCATCTGGGTTCAGTGAAAACGCAGATCGGACATACCAAATGTGCTGCCGGACTGGCGGGATTGATCAAAGCAACCTTAGCGGCTTATTACGGGATTAAACCACCCACCATCAATCTGAAAACACCGAATAGCTATTATAACGGAGCCACAAGTCCTTTCGCTTTCCATACCGAAGCCGGATTATGGATGGAAGAAAAAAGATATGCCGGTGTGAGTGCCTTTGGCTTTGGTGGAACAAACTTCCACGCGGTTATAGAAAGTAACCATCAGGTTTCTGATGAGCTTCCTGCATTAAAATCATGGCCTTCGGAACTTTTTGTCTTCAGGGGCAATACCTATGAAGAGGCCAAGTCGAGGTTAAGCGTAGTCAAAAATCTGCTGGACGACAATGACAATATCAGCCTTAAAGATATTGCCTATAGTCTGGCACTGGAGAACGGGAAACCGGTACAACTCAGTATTGTGGCCGACAGACCTGAAGACCTGATCATGAAAATCGACCTGGCCCTGTCTGGTGTGGAAAGTAAGGATACTTACATCACGAAAAAGAAAGAAGGAAAGGTCGCATTTATGTTCCCTGGTCAGGGAAGTCAGCGGATCAATATGGCAAGAGATCTTTTTGTCATCTTTCCGGCAATGCGCAAGCTGCTGAAAGGAAGACCTGAGTATGAAAAAGTGCTCTTTCCCAATACGGTTTTTGATGAAGCATCGCTGAAAGCACAGAAAGACAGGATTAAGGATACCCGTATGGCACAGCCACTTCTGGGGATTGTTGACCTCGCACTGGCGAATTTCCTGAAAGAGCTGGGAATGGAACCCGATATGGTTGCGGGACATAGCTATGGCGAATTGCCTGCCTTGTGTTTTGCGGGTGCTTTTGATGAAGATCAGCTGGTGTTCTTAAGTGAGCAGCGTGCGAAGTCCATCCTGGATGCCGTAGAAGGAGAAGACACGGGAGCCATGATTGCCGTGAATGGGAATCAGGAAGATCTGTCCAAATGGATCGACGGTGTAGCAGATGTTTATGCGGTAAACTTCAATTCCCCGACTCAACAGGTACTGGCCGGAACAACTCCTGCCATCAAAAAGCTATCAGAGACCTTGAAGAAAGAGAAAGTATCTTTCCGGCCGCTGGAGGTGGCCTGTGCGTTCCATAGCCCGCTGGTAGAGAAATCAAAAGAGAACTACAAGTCGGTATTGAGCCAGGTAAACTTTAATGACCTGAGCTTGCCGGTATGGTCAAATACCACTGCAGAAATCTATCCTGTAAATGCAGAGGCCATTAAAGAAAGGTTAACGGAACACCTGGTGAAACCGGTGAAATTTGTAGCGCAGGTACAGCAGATGTATGCTGATGGCGCAAGAATCTTTATCGAAGTAGGACCTGGAAAAGTATTAACCTCATTGGTCAAAGCCTGTCTGTCCAAAGATGAACTGCTGTTATATGCAGAAGACAACGGACACAACAAAATCACCCATTTGTTATGCACCATTGCGACTTATCTGGCCACCGGAAGGACTGTGAAAGTAGAAAAACTTTTTGAAGGCCGTGAAGGAACAATGCTGAACCTGGATGAACCCGGACAATACAAGAAAAGTCCGACGGTATGGTCTGTTAACGGACAGCATGCCATCCCTACTGTAGGAAAACTTCCTGCGTATGGTGCATTACCAATCATAGAACCACTCAAGATGAAAAATATAGAAGGAAGAACCGAAATCATAAATACCCCGTCCAATGGAGCTGAACTGATGATGCAGGAATACCTGAACAGCATGAAAATGATGATTCAGGCACAGCGTGATGTCATGTTGACTTTCCTTGGACAACATGTTCCACAGGGAAATCCTGTTGCTTTTCAACCCATAGTAAACAGAGTAGAGTCCACCGCTCAACATGTTATTCCGGCGGCAGTAATTGCAGCACCTCAGGTGACTGCAACAAAACCTGTCCGGGTACAGATCGATGTGAAAATGGTATTGATGCAGATTGTGAGCGATAAAACAGGATATCCGCAGGAGATGCTGGGTATGGAGATGGACCTGGAAGCCGACCTGAGCATTGACTCGATTAAGCGTATGGAAATTATCGGTGCGTTGCGTACAGAGCTGGGAGGTTTTAGTCAGGCGGATAAAAACGAAGACACCTTTATGGAACAGTTGGCGGCCATTAAAACTTTAAATGGTCTGGTCAACTGGATCAAAGAAAATAGTCCGGTATCGGAAGTGATTCCTGAACCGGAAACTCCTGCTCCCTCAGGAACTGTAGTTAAGCTAACTGCGGAAGACATCAAATCTGCTATTTTATTGGTTGTGAGTGAAAAAACCGGCTACCCTCAGGATATGCTGGGAATGGATCTTGACCTGGAAGCTGACTTGAGTATCGATTCGATCAAACGGATGGAGATCATCGGCGAGTTGAAAATCAAAATCGGATTCAGCAAAGGCGAAGATGCCGGAGATGACCTGATGGAAAAACTGGCTGCAATTAAAACCTTGAATGGCCTGGTCAACTGGATTTCAGAAATTGAAACAGAAAGCCAGGAAACAGTGATTTCTGCTCAGCAGATTATTGGCGAAAGTGTACAGGTACCAGCCGAAAGCTTGTCGCGCCTCCGCTTTGAACTGACACCATCTGAATTGCTGAATACAGAACTTGCCGCCCTTAAAGGACAAAAGTTTGCGGTAACTGATGATGAAGGACCTCAGGCCATTGCCATCAAAAAAGCTTTTGAAAAACAAGGGGCCATCGTAGATATCGTATCCATCAACGATGACCTTAAAGGATATCAGGGATTGCTGATTCTCAATATGTTTGATTCTGTTAAACAAACGGAGATCATTGATCACATTGCCCTGATCAAACAACTGGATCTGGAAGAGCTGAAGTGGGTATACTTTATTTCTGATACCAAAAGTCATATGAGCCAACAGGCTGATACGACTACTTTGAGACGTTTTCAAGGATATTCAGGACTGTTTAAAAGTTTGGATAAGGAATATGAACAAACCAAATTCAGGGTGGTTAGTCTGGCTATAAAACAAAGCCCTAAAGCGGTGGCAGACATCACGCTGAATGAAATATTAAATCCTGACGATCCTTCGGAAGTGATTTATAACGGAGATGGCCGGCAAACACTGGAACTGATCCCTTCTGAACTGATCACCGGACTGGAAGATTCCCATATCCAACTGGATAAAGATGCGGTAGTACTGGTGTTGGGCGGTGCACAGGGCATCACTTCAGAGCTGATGATGCGTTTTGCCAAGGATTACCCTTGCCGTTATATCCTGGTTGGCCGTTCTCCTGATCCGAGAACGAACGGACTGGAACAATTCTCTTTCTTAAAAACGAAAGAAGAAATCAGAGCCTACCTTGTTAAACTCGGTGTACTTAAAAAACCGGCAGAAATAGAACAGGAAACCTCCAGGATTTATAAAAATAACCAGATTCTTCAGACCATTGCTGCTTTGGAACTGACCGGATCTATCGTTTCCTATGAAGCACTGGACCTTCGTGATGAGCAAGGTTTAAGCACTTTGATCAGTAATGTTTATGAGGAATACGGAAGGATTGACGGGGTTGTTCATGGTGCTGGTTTGCTGGAAGACAAGCTCTTCCACGCGAAAACACTGGATTCTTTTAAAAGAGTTTTTGAAACCAAGGTGACTCCTTTGAGAGTACTTGCAGAACAGCTCAGGGCAGACACACAATTCGTCATCCTGTTCTCCAGTATCGCTTCTGTTTATGGAAACCGCGGACAAACAGATTATGCTGCTGCAAACAGTGTAATGGACAGGTATGCCTGGGAACTGAAAGAGAAGATCAAAGGAAAAGTACTTTCTATCAACTGGGGGCCATGGAAAGGTGCCGGAATGGTATCTCCTTCTTTAGAGAAAGAATATGAACGACGTGGAATTTCCATGATCCCTCTGGATGAAGGAATGGAGACTTTCCTGAATGAAATGAAATATGGTAATGAGAGTCAGGTGCTCATCATGGCAGGTAACAACTGGTAGCCATGAAAAAGACGGACATCGCCATCATTGGAATGTCCTGCATTTTCCCGGGTGCGGAAGATGTAGAGACCTTCTGGCAAAATATAATCAATAAGGTAGATTCTACGCAGACCGTACCGGCCGACAGAATTGATCCTGTACATTTTGATTCCGGCGCTACGGGGGTAGATCGATTCTATTGCAATAGGGGAGGATTTATTCCAGAATTCGTGTTTGACCCTTCGGATTTTGGAATCCTTCCCCTTGCAGTAGAGGGAACGGAACCCGATCATTTGCTAACGCTGAGCCTGGTGCATAAAGCACTGGGCGATGCGGGCGTGTTGGACAAGAACCACATTCTTGAAAAAACAGGAATCATCATTGGTAAAGGGAATTATTCTGGTCCGGGTGCGACAAGGGCTATCGAGATCGTGAGGACCGGGGAGCAGATCGTTCATTTATTGAAAGAGCTGATGCCCGATTTATCAGGAGCCGAAATTGAAAACATAAAAAAAGAATACCAATTGCGTAAAGGACGTTTCGGACCTGATACGGCAATGGGACTGATTCCAAATCTGGTGGCTTCATTGGTGGCCAACAGGCTGAACCTTGGTGGAGCGGCCTATACCCTGGATGCGGCTTGTGCCAGCTCTTTAATTGCGATAGACCAGGCCGTACAGGAACTGAATAGTGGCCGATGTGATCTGATGATTGCAGGAGGAGTGCATGTAGGGCAGAATGCTGCTTTCTGGAGTATCTTCAGTCAGCTGGGCGCTTTATCTAAAAGAGGTAAAATCAGCCCTTTTGATGCACATGCCGATGGATTGCTGATCGGAGAAGGTTGCGGTTTTGTGGTACTCAAACGTCTGGAAGATGCGGTCAGGGATCAGGATAAGATCTATTCAGTATTAAAAGGAGTTGGGGTCAGCAGTGATGGCAGCGGGACAAGTGTGATGAGCCCTTCTGTAAAAGGACAGCTGAAAGCCATTGCTCAGGCCTGGGGAAATTCAGGACTGGAAGCCGGAAAGATCGGCTATATCGAAGCACATGGAACAGGAACTCCACTTGGAGATAAAACAGAAATAGAGACCCTTTCCCAATTTTTTGGTAAGGATGAGTCTTTGCCAAAAGCGGGAATAGGAACGGTAAAATCCAATATCGGACATGCCATGCCTGCTGCGGGGATTGCAGGTTTGATCAAAGCTTCCCTGGCCTTGTATCACGGGATTCTTCCTCCAACACTTCATTGTGAGGAACCATTGGCTGTGTTTAAGGACAGCCGCTTTCAACCGGTTCAGGAAGCTCAGAACTGGGAAGCCTCCGGCTTGCCGAAGATTGCAGGTGTAAATGCTTTTGGTTTTGGCGGCATCAATGCCCATGTGGTACTGGAAGGATACCTTCCATTGGAAGCTCAGCAGTTAAGTACTGCGGAAGTCAAAAAGGCAGCAACAGATGAAGTGTTGTTGCTGGCAAGGGAAAGTCATGAAGAACTGATACTTGCTTTGGAAACCAATGACCGAAACCCGGGAAATGGAACATACCGCATCGCTGTATTTGATCCCAGCCCGGAGCGCTTAAAAAAAGCCCTGAAAATTGCAGGCAAAAATCTGCCATGGCGTAATAAACAAGACATCTGGTACAGCAATGAGCCCCTTTTAAGCAAAGGTGGTAAAATAGCCTTTGTATTTCCGGGACTGGATGGCCTTGCAGGTGGAGAGGTAAACAGCGTAGCTGAATATTTTAACATTCCGCAAGACAACAACAGCAAAGCTGAAGGCTTACTTAATGAGGCACTAAAAATATTAAATAAAAGCAGTGTACTGGATACTGCACTCAAGCAATTGGGCGTATTGCCGGAAATGAATGCAGGGCATAGCTTAGGCGAATGGCTGGCCGCAAGGTCATCAGAGCTGGCAGAAGAATCTTCTGTATTACAATTGCTCAATTACCTGAACCCGGAAACTTTTGAACTGAAAGATTCCAGGTTTATTGCCGTGGGATGTGGCATAGAACAATTGCAACCCATCATGCAGGATATTGAACAGCTGTACCTTTCCAATGACAATTGTCCGCAGCAGGTGATCCTTTGTGGAAGCAATACGGCATTAGAGCAATTGGTTCCCATACTAAAGGCAAAACAGATCTTCCATCAGATTCTTCCTTTTCAATCTGGTTTCCATTCTCCTTTTGTGGAAGATAAACTGGAAGTGATGCTGGAAGGAATGAGCAAAATGCAATTCCGAAAAACCAAATTCCCTTTATGGTCTGCTACAACCCTGGAGCTATATCCGGAAGGTTTTGAAGCGATCAGGCAGCTCAGCGTGGAACACCTCATTAAGCCGGTGCGTTTCCGTGAACTGACGGAGAAACTATACGAGGAAGGAGCCAGACTGTTTATTCAGGTGGGCTCCGGAGGGCTGATCGGATTTATTGATGATACCTTAAAAGGTAAAAGCTGCAGCACCGTATCTTCAAATACCGCGCTGAGGTCTGGTGTTGCCCAACTGCAAAGGGTCCTGGCTGCTTTGTTTGTAGAAGGCAAAGAGGCCGGGATGAAATTCATGGGCTACGATAAACTGCAGGAGCCCCTCCTTAAAAAAGGACTAAAGCTACAACTTGGCCTGCCTTTGATCAGTAACCTGAACGGATTAAAAAATCTGGCACTCCAGCAGGAAAACAAGGCTCCCCGCAGGGAAGCCATTATGGAAGATGTTGCCCATCCTTTAATGAGGGCTTTTAATGAAAATGTAGAAGAAATGATTGGGATCCAATCGGAACTGCTGCAGCTTTTTCAGAATAAACCATTTACGCTCAATGCGTACGCTCCGACAACCGGGACTTCACCAGCGGTAATGCCGCTGGTGGTAACCCCGGTTAGGGTTCCTTTTACAAAGGCAATGGACATCACACTTGAAAATTGTCCTTACCTCGTGGATCATTCCCTGCTCAGGCAGCCTAAAGGCTGGCATTGTGTGGACGATATGGACCCTGTAATTCCGATGACGATGATCTTCGAAATGTTTGGAGAGATCGCTGCAGAACAGGCCCCAGCCGAGCGTGTACATAAGATCGGGAACATCAAGGTGTTTCAATGGATGAATGTGGCGAAGCCCTTCCGCGAAACGATTACCGGAGAGTGGAAAGCTGAACATCTGGTATACCTCAACCTCGAACGTTTTGCCAATGCCGAAGTATTGCTCAACAGCACTGCTACCGCAGCACCTAAGCGGAGCTTTGACATTGGGGAATCCTTAAATATCGAAAGGACAGCTACTCAGATTTATGAAGAGCACATGTTCCACGGACCGGGTTATCAAGGCATCAGGGAGCTGATCAAAGTTGGGGAAAAAGGCATCACCGGAATGATTGAAGGTGGCGCAGGAAAAGGTTCATTGCTGGACAATGCCGGACAATTGTTCGGGTTATGGCTACAGCTGACCCTGACCAAAGACCGGATCGCTTTCCCGGTTAAAATCCAGGAAATAGAATTCTTTGGCGAGATGATGGACCAGCAGGGGGTTTTTGAATGTACCTGCGTACTGACGGAACTCAATGAAGAATTTGCAACGGCCGACTTTGTGATGAAAAGGGACAACCAGGTTTGGGCGATCATCAGCGGCTGGCAAAACAGAAGGCTGGAAATTGATGAAGCGCTATGGAAAGTATCCATGTCGCCATTACACAACCGCTTGTCGGAAGAAGTGGCACCGGGAGTATTCCTGTTCCATAATGCCTATACCCGCGTGGTTTCCTGGGATTTCATCTTGAAGCGCTATTTTAATCAGGACGAGAAAAAACACCATTTATCCCTCTTGCCGAATAAAAGAAAAGAATGGATCATCAGTCGTGTGGCGGTAAAAGATGCTGTTAGAAACCTGCTGAACCAGGAAAAACAGGAAGCCTGCTATCCGATCTCTTTTGAAATCAGGTCGGACGAAGTGCATAAACCTTACCTCCACGGACCGATGACGGATGGGATAGAGATCTCCATTGCGCATAAAGGAACCGATGCAGTAGGTATTGCCCGTTATAACCGCCCTGTAGGGATCGACATTGAGCGTATTGAAGAACGAAGTGAAGGCTTCTACGAGTTGGTGTTTTCTGCAGAAGAGCAGGTTTTACTCGCTGATAAAGATAAAGCCGAATGGGCTACCCGTTTCTGGGTGGCAAAAGAAGCTTATGGTAAATTCCTGGGGAAAGGTTTACAGGGAAACCCAAGAGCCTATGTGATCGAAGAGGTCAATGGCGAAGAATTAAGAATAAAAGACATCATCATTAAAACTATTAAACATAAAAACTATATCATCGGATGGACACTATAATATCAACAGCGAAACTAAACAGCAGCGAGATCTTTGATCTAATGAAACAATTTATCACTGAAGTGATCGGCGAAGAATTTGTGGAAGAAATGGACATCACGATGGAAAGTTCTTTTACCAAAGACCTGGAGATGGACAGCATAGAGATTGTGTCTTTCTCAGAGAAAATAAAGAACCATTTTGGAGAGCAGATTGATTTTACCGGCTGGTTGTCGAACATGGACCTGGACGAACTGATCAACCTGAACCTGGGCACTATTGTTAATTACATCGAAGAATGCCAATAATTAACGTAAAAAGCCGGGGCGTACATGTTCAGGAACTGAATAAAGGAGCAGCCGAAACGGTGCTCCTGGTTCATGGCATGTTCAGCAACCTCTCTATTTACTATTTTAATATCGCCCCTATTCTGGCGAAGCATTTTCATGTGGTCATGTATGACCTGAAAAGTCATGGCATGAGCGAAAAGATTGCGGATGGATACGACCTGAACAGCATGACCGATGACTTGTCGGAGCTGCTGGAAAGGCTGGAATTATCCTCAGTGCACCTGGCAGGTTATAGTTTCGGTGGACTGATCTCCCTGAAAATGGCGGCCCGATTTCCGGATAAGATCAAAAAACTCGCCATCATTGAAGCACCGGATCCTAACGACGATAAAACCCGTGACATCATTGATGAATACAGCAGGGAGTTTCTGGAATATTATGTCCAGAACTTTGCCGATACCACCAAATCGAAAATGGGCAAAAGGCAGATGGAGAAAAACCACCGCATGTATGAATACCTGTTTCATGAAACGAGCATCAAAAGTGATATGATCAGGGAGCGTGATTTCTTCAGTGCCGCGGAGATCGGTGAAATTTCGCAGGAAACATTGCTCTTGTATGGTGCGGACTCCAATTGTCTGGAAGCGGGTAAGAAATTAAAAAAGAAAATAAAGAGAGTGGAGATGCTGGAAGTAGATGGCGACCATAATGTGCCTATCCAGCAGCCGGCAAGTATTGGAAACCTAATGGAATCATTTTTTAAGAATTAAATAAATCGCCCTATGGCAAGATTTGTATTTGTAGTTCCCCCTTTAACAGGACACATCAATCCAACCCTCAGCATCGGTGCAGTATTGCTGCAACGCGGGCACCAGGTAGGTTGGATTACTTTAGACGCTGCTTTAGCCTCAAAACTTCCAAAAGGTGGAGAATTGTTGCTGATTGAATATGCAGAGAATGACCTTCAAAAACAGGAAAGTGAAAAGTACCTGGACATCATCACCAAGAAGATCGTTTACGGAATAGATAGCATTAAATTTTTATACGAAGAGGTCCTGATCCCTTTAAACAGACATAGTTATGAAGGGATTTCCGATTGGCTGGACCGCTTTAAGCCAGATTTGGTCATTACTGATCATCAGATGTTTTCCGGAGCCATTGCGGCGGCAAACAAGGGTTACAGTTATGCCACTTCAGTGACCGCACCGGCCGCAATTAAGGTCATGGATGAGCTTCCAAAGGTTCATGAATGGGAGATCAACCAGATCATCGCCCTGCAAAAGGAATTTGGAATAGACCTGGAAACAGCGATTGCCTGCTCAGAAGAACTGACCATGGTACTCACTTCCAGCGAGTTTTTTGGAGAAATGGAACTGCCGGAATGTTACCGTTTTGTTGGACCGGTCATTCATCAGAGAACCGAGCAGCCTGCTTTCGACTGGGAAAAATTAAACAGCGTTCCCGGCAATCAGAAGATATTGGTGAGCATTGGGACCACCTTCGATCATGAGCATAAAAAAAGCTTTTTTGAAAAAGTAATAGAGGCTTTTGAAAATGAACCTTTAACCGTTGTGGTGGTTTCTGACCCCGAATTATTTGAACAATGGCCGGACAACTTTATCGTTCAGCGCAGTGTTCCTCAGCTGGAATTGCTGCCCCATCTGGATGCCGTTGTTTGTCATGGGGGCCACAATACGGTTTGTGAAACCTTAACACATGGTTTACCAATGGTGGTCGTACCTATTGCTTACGATCAGTCACATGTAGCAGGCAGGGTGGTTCGTGTAGGTGCAGGATTAAGGTTAAACTTTAACCGTTTCAAAGCAAAACACCTCAAAGAATCGGTGACAGAAATATTAAGTAATGCCAGCTTTAAACAAGCGGCAATCGAGATCAGTGGCTCTTTCAGCAGGGCAGGAGGAACCGAAAAAGCAGCCGACCTGTTGGTGGAGCTGGCTAAGGAACCTGTAGTAGTGGTGTTAAATAATTAAAAAAGAAATTATGTCTAAGTTTTTATTCGTTGTCCCTCCGTTTTTTGGTCATATCAGTCCGACATTAAGTATTGGCGCCAGTTTAATTGCCCGTGGTCATGAAGTAAAATGGCTTGGTGTGATTCCTGTTGCAGCCACACATATCCCTGAAGGGGGTGAGTATATCTATCCTGAGGCCGATCTTGCCGAGTATCAGGAAGAACTTCAAAAGATCCTGAAGCGTCAGGATGATGGACCTGGTTGTTCAGGTCCTGAAGTGATGAAGCTTGCCCTGGAAGAAACCTATGTCCCTGTAGCACGTATCATGATGAAAGGGCTGGGGAGATTTGTAGATGCCTGGCAGCCGGATGTGATCGTAAACGATTGTATCACTTTTGCAGGTGCTTTACTGGCCCATATCAGGGGGATTCCAAGTGTAACTACTACTCCGGTACCTCCCGATGTCATGGGTGATACGGCAAATAGTGCTCCTAAAATATTTGAATGGCAGGAAAACCTGGTTAAAGGTTTACAACGCGAGTTTAAGGTGTATGGCGATGACATTGTGATCCATTCACGTAAGCTCAACCTGGTGTTTACTTCTCCTGAATTTGCAGGAATTGAAAACCCGGAACCACATATGAAATTCGTCGGCCCTGTTAAAGGAAGGCCAAACCATGCCGATTTTGATTGGGCACGATTGGAAAAAGCGACCACTCCGAAAGTGTTCGTTTCCCTTGGAACCTTATTGGTTGACATCAGGGCGGCTTTCTTTCAGAAGCTGATCGATGCTTTTGCAGATGCCCCGGTTACGATCATTGCGGCAACTAACCCTGATATTTTTGAGCAATGGCCGGACAATTTTATTGTCAATGGTTTTGTGCCTCAGGCAGAGCTGATGCCGATGATGGATATGGTGATTTGTCATGGTGGATTCAATACCGTGAACGATACTTTCATGAACGGTCTGCCGATGCTGATTACGCCAATTGCTTATGACCATTTTCATACTGCCAAGCTGATTGAAAATGCAGGTTGCGGCATCAAAATCCGTTACAAGCGTCTGCGTGTTGAAGACCTTAAAAAGGCTGTTTTTGAGCTGCTGGAAAACCCTCAGTACCGAAATGCAGCATTAAAAGTTAAAGAAACATTTATTGCTGCCGGAGGAAATGATAAGGCTGTTCAGTTGCTGGAAGAGTTTGCTGCTGCGGAACAGGTATTACAGGTAGTTTAACCAGATATCAGGAGACGATGATGAGAAGAAAATTGCTGTTTGCTGAGCGCATGCTCCACGGGAATGGGGACCTTCCTTTTAATGCGGTTATTCCGATAAAGATCAAAGGATCTTTTCCGGAGGAAAGCCTGCACCATGCCTTAAGAAAACTTCAGGAGAAACATCCTTTATTGAATGCATCGGTAGAAAATGATGAAAAGGGAATGCCCTGGTTTGTGGTTGAGGATGCTGTTGTTGCCCGGATTCCGGTCCGCATTACAGAAAGAAGGGGAGATGAGGATTGGGAAAAGGAATCTATGCAGGAATGGTCTAAGGTATTTGATACCCGTAAAGGACCTTTAATGCGGGTGGTCTGGATCAGGGGGGCTGAGGTTTCAGAGATGATCCTGGTGATTCACCATTGCCTTTGTGACGGTGGTTCTGCCATGGCCATTTTAGCAGAATTGCTGCTCCTGCTGGACGATGGTACGGTGAACATTGGCAAGGAAGATCCGATCATGAGCATACAGGACATCATTCCTGCGGAGATTTTAAAAAACAGGAAGAAAATCATCAAGGCAAAGCTGATTGGTGGGGTAGCGACCTTTGCGCTTTGGATCGTTCCGCTGAAAAAACACCTGGTAGAACGCAAGAAAGATTATATGGTGCATTGGAAGCTGGAAAAGGAACTCAGCGACCGTTTGATGCTCAAATGTAAAGCGGAAAAAGTAACCGTCAATACCGTGCTTTGTGCAGCGGTATTGCAGGCTTTTCAGGAGGTGAGAAAAGCGGGTTTTCACAATAAGATTTCCTGTCCGGTAGACATCCGCAGATTTGCACCAAGAATCAAAAGAGACAACATCTTTGCTTTTGGACTGATGTTCGTGGTCTCTGCAGATCAGCAACTGGATTTCTTCGGCAATGCCAGGAAGATGCAGGAAGATATAGACCGGAAAACGGCCAAACTGGATGCGTATGATACCATCATGATGATGGAAGAATCCCATGCTTCCTTAAACAGGTTCACGGAATTTTTAAAATATGGGAAATCAAGTAACGACTGTATGTTTTCCAACCTTGGGAAAATCGACATTGCCCACCAGTACAAAAACTTTGAACTCGAAACCATATTCAGCCCATCGGTGATTGGCCCGTTAGGAAATACCACCACACTGGTTACCTCTACTTACCGCGGGCAAATGGATTTTACCTTCATTGCCAGCGAAGGATTCATTCCTTATACCGAAGCCCTGGAAATACAGCAAAAACTAATGGAAATCATCAATAAACTATGAGAAGAAAACTGATCATTGGCGAAAGAATCATGTATGTGGATGCCGAAACACCGCTCAACTGTGTTTTTCCGGTAACCATCTCCGGAACAATCTCCAGGGAAAACCTGCGGATTGCGCTGTCTAAGATCCAGCAAAAACATCCATTATTGCGGACCCGGATAAAGGAAGATGCTGCCGGTGTACCTCATTTTGTATCGAGCAATAACCTGGCGCAAATTCCGGTGAGGGTGGTGGAAAGAGTTGGGGAGGAAGACTGGATTACACAATCTAAAATAGAATGGAAAAAGCTGTTTGACGGCGACAATCTGCCTATGGCAAGGCTGGTTTGGATTAAGGGAGCAGAAGTTTCTGATCTGCTGCTGGTTTGTCCGCATTGTATCTGTGACGGAACTACTTTTGTGGCGTTGATGTCGGAACTGCTGCAGCTATTGGACCATCCCGAGCAGGAACTGACTCCGTATCTGCCTTTCCACTCGATCGAAGAATTGTTGTCGCCCTCATTTAAGAGTACCCCTGCAAAGGTTTTAAAAACGAAGTTTTTTGCAGTCCTGGCGAAGTTGTTCTTTATGCTGAAATCTGCCAGAAATAAACATCCGGAAGGAGAAGGATACCTGATCAACTGGAGACTGGACGTAGAAGATACAGCGGCAATTGTAAGTGCCTGTAAAGAAAGTGGTGCGAGTTTGCATGCTGCCCTATGTGTGGCTTTTTTAGAAGCCTTTCAGTCGGTCCGAGGGAGTAAAGCACAAGGCAAAGTAATTTGTCCGGTAGATGTGAGAAACTTCGTTACGGAGATTAAAAAGGATGAAATGTTTGCCTTTGCACCAATCGCGGAACTTTCCCTTTCTAAAGAGAAAGGACTGAGTTTCTGGGCGAAAGCAAAACAAATAAAGGAAGAGCTGAAAAAGAAGATTGCTGCCATGAAAGTGCATGAACTATTGATCATGAGCGAGTACTTCCATTCCTCTGTAGACAAGATGGTAAAATACCTGAAAGCAACAGAGGGGGGACATGACGTTACCCTTTCCAATATGGGCAGGCTTAGAATTGCTGATAAATATGATTCTTTTACCATAGAAAGATTGTATTGCCCCAATGTGGGTTTCCCATGGAGAAATGCGAATACATTGGTGGTTTGTACTTTTAAAAAGAGAATGGATTTTACTTTTCTCTCTAATGATGCTTTCCTTCCTGAAGAAGAAGCAAAAGCAATTAAAGATAAAGCAATGGAATTATTGATGGCAGAAGTTACCCTGAGTTATGCTTAATACTAAAAAACAGGACGATATGGTGTTCAGGAAGTTTGTACAAAAGAAACTGCTGCTTTATATCGTCCCCAATATTATTTTCAATACCATAATTCCCTACCTGACGTTGCGGAACCTGGGACCTGTTTATTTGTTTCAGGGCGAATATTGCTTTGCCCGTTTCCTATTGCCTATGGCCTTGTTTCTGCCTTTCATCATCACCTTTGACATGCTGAGGAAGACCATCATTTTATCTGAAGAAGGAAAGGCGGGTTTTGTTCTTCCGGATAACTTTACCAAGAATAAGTTCATGTTTAAGATGGCAGGGGTTAATGGCGCTGCTTCTTTAACAGTAATGTTCCTGGCCACGCTTTTTGTACAATTGACTGTACCGGAAGGCTATGGTTTTGATGCCGCTATTATTTCTTTAATTCTGGGCGCAGTAGCAGGTACGTTAACGATCATATCTA
Source organism: Pedobacter caeni (assembly GCF_900129215.1). GTDB lineage: Bacteria > Bacteroidota > Bacteroidia > Sphingobacteriales > Sphingobacteriaceae > Pedobacter > Pedobacter caeni. The sequence continues at coordinate 846,065 of NZ_FQUQ01000002.1, forward strand.
CCCTTTGGCCGGTGAAGAAGGTTAAGGAGTTGAGTGTTGCTCATCAATGATCTTCTTGAATTCTTCTATTTTATTGTCAGATTGAATCAGGCGTAGAAATTCTACGTTCGATAGGAACAACACCTTGTTGGAATTACCTGATTCTCTCATCGCTTCCAGGTATGTCGTTTTTGCAAAGCCACCAGTAGTTGCAATAATACCAAGTTCGGACAGGCCATTGGAGTTTTTTAGTTTAGTATTGAAAATGATAAAATCATTCTTTCCAATATGATATCCCGGCTGGTTTTTGCACTCAATGAGGATATATTTCCCGAATTTGTTTAGGAATGGATCTATTGTTTCGTTTCTGATAGATAAGTCCAATTCGTTTCTGGAAAGATCAATCTTTCTTTTTTGAATATCTCTGTATCCCAGGAAGCCAAAAAATAAACAGATGAACCTTTCAAATAATAATCCCTTTTTATTGGGATCTGTTTCATTCTTTGCATCAGAATAATTCTGTAGTAAGCTTGTGTTCAGAATGGAAATATCTTCGGAAAGACGAAGGTAATATTTTACTATAATTGGTTGCAGGAATTTTGCAGTATCAGAAGTTTCCGGTTCTTTAGTAATAATGTCTATGATCTTACCGGTTTTCAGAGCAGTGGCTAAAACACCATCATATATTTCTTTATCAGGTGACATTAACAATACATGGGCTATTGGATTTAGCTCAAATATTTTATTTATAATCTCGATTCCATTAATCCCTGATTTATCCATCCTGATATTTAAAATCACCAGTGTGCAGAATCTGTTTTCCAGAGCATAATCAATTTCTGAAGCGGTACTGTAGGCTTCAAATTGATACCCGGTTAGTAAATCAGATAGATTCTTCTTTAGTACATTGTTTTGTATGTGCTCATCATCAAATATTAACACTGTTTTTTCCATTTTAGGTTTTAAAATTAGTAAAGGGTTCTTTTTTGTTTTCTGTACGTGGGCTAATATGTGTATTATAATTTAATTAATTAACTATTGAGATATTTTTTTATTAAAGTATTTCATCTAGCCGTTTTACAAAAATTCAGCAGTTTTGTTTTCGAAGATTCTAAATGAGGTAACTTTTGTTTAGATGATATGGTTCCAGGCGATCTTTTGGATCATTTGTAATGATCGCATTTCAAAAATAATTCGCTATAATTGAACGGGGGAAATATTATTCTGGATCATTTTGTGTCAGAGATGCATCCGTATTCAATTAATGAAGGTTTACCATACTTTTTCTGATCAGGAATTAATCGTCATGTTAAGGCATGGGGAAAAAGGAGCGCTTACAGAAATTTACAAACGTTACCAACCTCTTCTTTATAGTCATGCTTACCGGCGACTGCCCGATCAGGAGGAAATCAGAGACATCATTCAGGAGTTGTTTATTAACCTCTGGGACAACCGCAGTTCATTTCATTTGAATGGAAGCCTGGCTTCCTATCTGTATACCTCGGTACGCAACAGGATTCTGAATCTGTATAGAAATCAAAAAGTGCGGGATAATTACAGCCTTTCCCTAAAGACCTTTATGGAACAGGGAAGTAACATTACGGAAGAGACGCTTCGGGAAAAGGAACTGATTCAACTTGTTGAGCAGGAGGTTGCCGCTCTGCCTCCACAGATGCGCTTGATTTTTGAAATGAGCCGTAACCTGGAGATGAGCCATAATGAGATTGCCCTGGAGCTTGACCTGAGTCCGCACACGGTTCGTACCCAGGTTAGAAATGCACTCCGTATTTTAAGAGAAAAGTTAGGAGTAAATATCTTTTTAATCTTTTTTTAAAAATCATCTACTCTATGCCCCTGACTTAGGTGTCATTTGTTTACAGCCCACCATATTTAGGGAGCACAATTCAATGAAAAAAGCAACAGATTTATTAGATAAGTACAATTCAGGAATAGCTACAGATGAAGAAAAAGCCATCGTAGAAAGCTGGTATCTTAAATATGAACCTGAAGCTACTGACCTTAATCCTCAGGAAATAGAGCAGGAATATCTCCTTGGGCTGGAGGGACTGAACAGACATATGGATCGCTCTTCTTCAATGAAGTTGTGGCCCCGAATGATTGCCGCAGCAGTCGTATTTCTGGTGCTGAGCATTGGCATCTTCTTTATTTTCCGGTCAGATCAAAAACTGCAGGCGATTTCCTATCGGCATAACGATATCGGTATTGGAGGAAACAGGGCTGTGCTTACGCTGGCAGACGGCCGGAAGATCTCATTAACAGATGCAGTTAATGGAACTATTGCGGAGGAATCTGGAATTAAGGTAACGAAAACCCGGGATGGTCAGCTGGTATATGTACTGAGCGGAAAGAAGACTGCGGAAAAACAAGCTGGCAATAATACCATAACCACTCCCAAAGGTGGACAATATCAGATCATTCTTCCCGATGGGACTAAGGTTTGGCTTAATGCGGCTTCTTCATTGGTATATCCCACTGCATTCTCAGCAACACAGCGGGAAGTGCTGTTGAAAGGTGAGGCATATTTTGAAGTGACCAAACAGTTCCCTAAGAAAACACCTTTTATTGTGCAGACCGACCGGGCAAAGGTAGAAGTGTTGGGGACCCATTTTAATGTCAATGCTTATGACAACGAGCCGTTTACTAAAACCACTTTATTGGAAGGTAAGGTAGGTGTCAGTTATCCTGAAACAACACATGCTATGGTGCTTAACCCTAACCAACAGGCCTGGAATGATAAAAAAACGGTTCCCATTCGCGTAATCACAGTTGACCCGGAATATGAGGTTGCCTGGAAAAAGGGATGGTTCATGTTTAATGACGAAAGGATCGAGAGTATCATGAGAAAGATCGCCAGATGGTATGATGTGGAAGTGGTATACGAAGGAAAGACCTCAGCTCAGCAGGTGTTTGGAGGAACAGTGAACAAATTTGAAAATGTCTCCAAAGTACTGGAAATGCTTGAACTCACAAATGCAGTTCATTTTAAAATTGAAGGAAGAAAAATTACGGTGATGCCCTGAAACCACCAGGTATCGTAAGTTCAAATAAATATCAACAAACCATAAACAACCAACAATGAAAAAACAACTACAGGGCCAGACTTAAGTATCGCGGGTAACTTGAAAAAGCACACCCCGATTGCACTCGGGATGCGCTATAATTTTGAGTTAACCCCTCCGGTAATACCGGAAAAAAAGTTTTAGAGAACTATTCATGTATTAACCCAAAACAAACCAAAAGTATGAAAATAAATGCTTTTAACCTTGGTATGCCCAAACTATGGCTACCCCCTAAACTTCTTTTAGTGATGAAGTTAGTTATCATTTTAATGACCGGTATCCTGTTACAGGTGAATGCCAGTGGATTTGCACAACGGATTACGATAAATAAAAAGGATGCCTCCCTGAAATATATCTTTAATGAAATCAGGAAACAGACTGGTTATGATGTGTTATGGCAATCCACACAAATTCAGCAGGTTAAAAATATAGATGTTTCTTTCCGGAATGAAACGCTGGAAAAAGTATTGAAAGAGTCCCTTGCGACCAGTGACTTATCTTATTCGATTAAAGATAAGACCATTGTCATTCAGACCGTAAACAAAACATTCCTTGACCGCCTGGTTGGTTATCTTAAGGCGATAGACATTCATGGGCTTGTACTGGATGAAAAAGGTCTTCCCTTGCCGGGCGCAAGTGTAAAGGTCAAAGGCACTAATAAAGTAACCAAGACAAATGGCCGTGGTGAGTTTAGCCTGGAGCAGGTAGAGGAAAACGCGGTATTATTAGTGTCCTATTTAGGTTACCAGACTAAGGAAGTTTCGATAAAAGGAGAAAATAATATCAGGATTACCCTGGCTGAAAGTCAGGAAAGGCTGGAAGCAGTAGTGGTGGTTGGTTATGGAACAACCAAAAGAAAGGATCTTGTAGGTACTGTGGCCACTATTGGCGGAGATGAAATGAGAAAACAGGTGGCCACTAATTTTACACAGGCGCTTGCAGGACGGGCTGCCGGTGTTCAGGTGAGCAGACCTAACGGAAATCCTGGTGCAGGAGCATCGATCAGAATCAGAGGCTTGTCGACTGCAAGTGGAGTGAATGACCCCTTGTTTGTGATTGATGGGATTCCGGTCCAGTTGTTTAATGGGGGTGGAACAGATGCTGCACGTTTTGTTCCCGCAAGCGGACTTATGGATCCACTGGCAGGAATAGACATGAATGATGTGGAGAATATAGAAGTGCTAAAAGATGCTACCGCAACGGCTATTTATGGTTCCAGAGCTGCAAATGGGGTGGTTATCGTCACGACCAAACGGGGAAGAGCAGGGGACCAGCCCGTTTTTAGCTTTAATTATGACGTTTCCACCGATCGTCAGTACAAATTTCTGGATGCACTGTCTGGTCCGGAATATATAAAATTCATGACAGAAACCTATGAAAAAGCAGGAGCTCCTGTTGAAGGAAAAGGTTTTCCGGGAACTGCAAGTACTGACTGGCAAAGGGCCGTGATTCAGAAGGGCCTGATCCAGAACCTGAACCTGAGCGTTATGGGGGCATCCAAAGATGGTCAAACCAATTATGGATTTTCTTCCGGCTTAACCGACCAGAAAGGAGTACTGATCAATACAGGGTTTAAGCGCTACTCGCTACGGGCAAACGTGGAATCAAGGTTCTTTAATCTTTTAAAAATAGGAACAAACCTGAATTATAGTTTCAGTAAGCAAACCGGTGGTTCACCAACGAGCTATATGAACTATGGTGTGGCAAATTACAGGCCTGATATCCCAATCCACAATCCTGATGGATCTTATGCGAATGACGGTTTTAGCGATAACCCTGTTGCCCGCAGAATGGCTACTGATATCAATGAAAGTCAAAGATTACTGGCATCATTATATGCTGAGCTGGAAATCATCCCGGGCTTAAAGGCGAGGTCATCTCTTTCCTATGATGTGAACCGGAATACAGGATTTTCTTATACGCCAAGCTGGATGCTCGCCGTAATTAATGAGAACCAAAAAGGATCAAGAACGGATAAAAATTTTCAATACACCAACAGGATATTTGACAATACCCTCAGTTTCATCAAAGCTTATGACAAACATCATGTAGATGCCGTAGCAGGAGCTTCCTGGACTTTAAACAGAAGTAATTTCAATGAAGTAAACAGCATTAATTTTCCTAATGATGAAGTCCTGAATAACCTCGGTTCTGCGGGAACAATAAACAGTTATAGTAGCGGAGGGGAAAGCAGCGGGTTGGAATCTTTTTTCCTTCGTGCAAATTACAATTACGATCGAAAGTACTACCTGACCCTAAGCGGACGGGCAGATAACTCTACCAAATTCGGGCCTGAAAATCAATGGGGATATTTTCCTTCAGTAGGTTTGGCATGGAGATTCTCGCAGGAAAACTTTATGAAAGGCTTCAGCTTTATTGATGATGCAAAGTTAAGGCTGACCAGAGGGAAAACAGGAACTTCAGCATTTGGAAGTTTTGGCTTCCTGACTTTGTTTAACACCGGTTATTTTTATAATGGGGTGAACGGGCTCAGGGCAAACCCTGATAGTGGGCAGCCTAATCCGGACATTCGTTGGGAAGGAACGACACAAACAGATGCTGCACTGGAGCTGAGTTTTTTTAAGTCGAGACTAAAAGCCACCATCAATTATTATAGAAAATATACTGAGGGCATGATTACCGGGCCTAGTATTCCTTCGTCCAATGGTTATAGCTTTCAAAACAAGAATATTGGAGATGTAAGCAATCAGGGCTGGGAGTTTACCATATCGGCTATTCCCATAAACACTGGTCAGTTTACCTGGATCTCTGATTTCAACATCAGCTTTAATAAAAACAAAGTTGAAAAGACCTATGGAACAGCATTATATGGTACGCTTCTTCTGACTGAAGGGCTTCCTTTGAATGGAATCAGAGGATACCGGACAAATGGGCTTTATCAGAATCAGGCGGAAATAGATGCATTAAATGCCAACGCGAGGCTTGCAACGGGGAACCCAGGGGCATTTTATCAGACTTCCCAGACGGCTCCCGGAGATGTCAGGTATGTGGATATCAATGGAGATGGCAGGATCGATACCAAAGACAGGGCTATTCTCGGCTATTCTCAAAATCCCAAATATTTCGGGGGCTGGAACAATACTTTCAGATATGGCCAACTGGAATTGAGTACACTGCTCCAGTTTGACGTAGGAAGTAAGGTTTCCAGGGAACAGAACAATGATATCTTCAGTGGTTACCGCTACAATGTCTCTTCGTTGGTGCTTAACGGATGGACTCCTGAAAATACAAATACCCAACAACCGAGAAATATGGTGAATGGCCCTGCACAGAATATTGATACGAACACGGACCGTTTTATTGAAGATACTTCTTTTCTAAGGTTAAAGAACGTACAGCTGAGTTATCTTTTTAACAGTGCACTGTTAAAAAAGATGCACATTCAGCAGCTGCGGTTATTCACAGGAATGACAAATTTATTTACCTGGACAAAGTATAAAGGGCTGGATCCTGAAGTGAACAGTGAAAATACATTTACGGATCATGGAAGGGATACTGCTACTTACCCAACTACTCAAAGCATAACGTTTGGTGTTAATCTTAAATTTTAAAGAAATGATGAAAACGAAAACTATATTGATCGTTTTAAGCGGCATGCTTTTCATGGGATTGCAGGCTTGTAAATTAACAGATGTAACAGACCTTAAGCCGGATAACAAGCTGGATGAAAGTACTGTTGTTGTCGATATTCCCTCCGCTGAAAAATTATTGGCAGGTGCCTACTATAGCCTGCGGGATGAACCAATGGCCAATCAGACCCCATTTTTTGTGGGGATGATGGGGCTGAATGTAACTGAAACCCGGGTGTCCAGTGCTGTTTATCTTAACAATAATGTTCCTCCCAACAATGCTAACCTGAACAGTAACCTTTATGGTGGGCCCTATCAGCTGATTCAAACGGCAAACTTCGTCATCCTGAAAACAGGTGCACTGACCGTTACAGATCCTCGCAAGGCACAGATCATTGCCGAAGCAAAGTTTCTTCGTGCATTGGGACATTTTTACATCCTGCGTCTTTTCGGTCAGTTCTGGGATATGGCCTCTCCTTACGGAATTGAGATCAAAGATGTTCCGAATTCGCCTGTAGCTGCCCGGTCAGGTGTCAAAGCATCATATGAATTTATCCTTGCAGATCTGGATGCAGCAATCAGTGATTGTCCGGAGTACAAGACCGGAGTGATGAAAGGTTATGCGACCAAGCTGGCTGCAAAAGCTTTAAAAGCAAGGGTCTTATTATATGAAAAAAAATATGCTGAAGCAGCGATCCTGGCAAAGGAGGTGATGTCTGGTCCGGCTGTATTGTCTGCAGATTTCGTCAACCTATTTACAAAGGAAAAATACAATGCTGATGAGGTATTACTGGCCTCCATTACTTTTGCCAATAACAACAACCTTTATTATGAAAATGGGAAATCCTATTACTGGATCGATGGGGGATATAAACTTACCAGCCGGTATACCGAATTATTAAGGCAGGATGCCAGAAAATCGATTATTGTGAGAACTCCTACAGATCCCGTGGATTTGCTGAAATGGCGAGGTAATGGAAAGTTCAGTACGGGTGTGGAAGGCAGTAGAAATGATACCGAATATTATTTGCGTTTGGCAGAGGTGTACCTGATTTATGCAGAGGCAGAAACCAGAAGAGCCGGCGGGAATTTAGAGGATGCCCTTAAAGTATTGAATACCCTTCATACCAAACGAGGCAACCCGGAAGTAACCGCATCCGGACAGAAAGATCTGCTTAACCTGATCAGGAAAGAGAAAGAACTGGAACTGGGAGGAGAATCAGGAGAAGATTGGTACGATATTGTTCGTTACATCAAAAATGGAGACCTGCAGGCCGCAGCTGTAAAACAAAGCCTTACAGACGAAAATAAACTCATTCTTCCCATACCACAAGTGAGTGTTGATGCTTCAAATTATTTAATTAAACAGAACCCTGGATACTAAAACCCCCTGAATATGAAAAAGAATATCATTTTATTAAGCTTAAGCAGCATTTGCCTGTTCGCAACTGCACAGGTAAAGAAAGATGGTTATACCATCAACGGAAAAATTGAAGGATTGAAAAGTCCTCATATGTACATTTACGGTTTGGGCGGAAGTGATTCTGTTGCCATTAAAAATGGCGTTTTTAACTATAAAGGTAGTGTTAAGGAACCTACCCGCATTTACCTGACTGACAGGAAAGGATTGCAGTTTGAATTGTATGTGGAGAATGCTCCGGTAAGTATTAAAGGCAATGTAAATGCACCCGAAGATATGCTGATCTCGGGAGGGAAGACGCAACAAGAGTCAAATGTTTTACGTCTGAGCAAAAAAGATCTGGGAAAAAAACAGAAGCAACTTTACAGCGAGTATGAAAAGGCGGAAAAGGCAAAAGACGCTGCTGCTATCGCAAAGATAGAAACCGAATTTTTTAAAAGCTATAAGGAATCAGATATGGTGAACAAAGCATTTATTACTCAGCATCCCAAAAGCTATGTGAGTCTGGTCAATATAAAAGATCTTGGTTCCAGTACTGATTATGCGGAGTTACAAAGTCTTTTTCAGTCGCTGGATGCAGGATTAAAAGCGACCGAAAGTGGAAAAAAGATGGAAGCGATGTTAGCTGTACTGGAGAAAGGAAGTAATGGAAAGAAGATGATTGATTTTACTCAGAATGATATGGATGGCAAGCCGGTTAGTTTTTCTTCTTTTAAAGGGAAGTACGTATTGGTGGATTTTTGGGCAAGCTGGTGCGGACCATGCAGAGGAGAGAATCCTAATGTATTGAAAGCATATGACCAGTTTAAAGATAAGGGCTTTACTGTTTTGGGCGTCTCTCTGGATGACAATGCTGATAAATGGAAGAAAGCAGTGGTTGAGGATAAAATGCCCTGGACTCAGTTGTCTGATTTGAAAGGATGGAAGAATGAAGTCTCTACTTATTATGGCATCCAGGGAATTCCTGCCAACTATCTGGTAAATCCTGATGGAGTTATTATTGCCAGAAATCTAAGAGGAGAAGCCTTACATGAGAAACTGAAAGAATTGATGAAATAGCAATTTAAATAGCATAAAAAAAGCTGTCTGATTACTCAGACAGCTTTTTTTATGCAGATTATTCATGGCTTTATACAGGCCATTTATGATTCATGCAAGCTATTTACAGGTTGACCAACAAAGCCTTATAATAATTCTCTGAAGCTTCAGGATGGGTATCTAAAAACAGATATGGCTCAATGAGTTCCAGCTCCATCAGGCTTAATTCCCCGTTTACGATCAATCCATCAACTCTGGCATATAAACAACCTTTTGCATACTGCTCAACGTAGGCTGTGGCACTCTGAATGTGTTTGCCTACACCTTCCTGTGGGTTCACACTGCCGCCATGGTAACTCTGTACCCTAAAATCACCGTCTTTTGGTGTTTTCAGCAGGCTATGGCTATAAGTTCCGTTAAAGAACAGGAAAGACCATTCTCCATCGTGAATTTCGGACATAAAAGGCTGTGCAACAAAAGCTTCTTCCTGTAGCAATTCATTGATCTGAGCTTCATGATCAGCGAGGTTTTGTACCGTTAAGATATACGTGTTTTTAGCTCCGGCACTGATGCAGGGCTTGATGATTAGTTTTTCGGTATTAAAATGCGCGGTCAGTGCATTCAGATCCAGAGAATCACCTCTTTCAAGGAAGATAGAAGGGATTACGGCTAAGCCAGAATCTGCAATTTCGCCAAGATAATGCTTGTCCATATTCCACCTCACCCGTTCGTAAGGGTTCAGGAGTTTTACGTTCAATGACTGCAGATGGTCCAGCCATTGTTTAAACTCGTTGATGTTTTCATGGTAATCCCATGGGGATTTAATGATGGCGACATCATAGTTTTTCCAATCTGCTGCCGGATCATTCCATATCACGCGTTCTATGGAAAGTCCTTTGCCGGTTAAAAAATCTAATAAGGTTTTATCCTCATCTACGGTAGCTGAGGTGTATTTTTCCTGGATCTGATAAGAAACATAAGCGATCTTCATATAAAAAATGGATTAGGTGGTAAAGATATCATTAATGGGCTGATTTCCATATTTTGTAGGCTTCCGGAAGGCAGCGGGCACAGGGTCTGTAACCGGCCTGCAGGGCCTCATTTTCATCTTTGAAGAAAACCCTGTTTTCTACTTTCATGCGTTTCCCTGAGGGGCAATTCAGCAGACCATATATTTTGTTCTTTTTATATCCTCCAAGGCTGATCTTTCCTGCCCTGATTAAGGAAGAGAGCTGTCTTTTCCGTTCATCGGGATCAGGACCAAGATTGAAGTGAAGGATCATTTATTATTGGAAATAATGCGATAAGAGTTAGCAATTTGAGGCAAGATATGGCATAAATAGCGGAGTATCAACCCGGATCTTGCGGTTTAATCCATAGGAATAACCGGTTCCAGGTCTTTGAGCTCTTCTTCAGTAAATAGTCTGGAATGAATCAGAAAACCCATATCCAGGGTAGATTCAAGAGAAAAACTGGCAGCGCGTCCGGAGATCACATCCAGGGTAAGGTGGGTATGTTTCCAATATTCAAACTGATCTCCGGCCATATAGAATTTACAACCTTCGATCTCTCCGATGCAGATATCATTGGAGCCAATGAGGAAGCCTCCTTTTTCAAAGCAATGCGGATAAGAGCCCTCACAGCAACCACCACTTTGATGGAACATCAGTTCTCCATACTCTTCCTTTAATTTTGTGATGACTTCCCTGGCTTTTTCTGTGCTGTCGATTCTTTTGATGCTCATGTTATTTGATAAATTGGATTAAAAACTCCCGGATTAACACCGTTAACCCGGGAATGAACTTCAACCATTAAAAAAATCCTAATTTGTTTTTATCATAAGAGATCAACATGTTCTTTGTACTGCGGTAATGATCTAACATCATTTTATGATTTTCCCTGCCGAAGCCGGATTTCTTGTATCCACCAAAAGGTGCATGGGCAGGGTAGGCATGGTATTGGTTTACCCAGATACGGCCGGCCTGTATGGCTCTTGGCACCTGGTACAGCTGGTGGGCATCACGGGTCCATACTCCGGCACCCAGACCGTATAACGTATCATTGGCAATTTCTATCGCTTCTTCTACAGTTTTGAAGGTGGTTACACACACTACAGGTCCGAAAATCTCTTCCTGAAAGATGCGCATTTTGTTGTGTCCCTTTAAAATTGTTGGCTCAATGTAATAGCCGGTTTCGAGATCACCTTCCAGTTTATTAGCTGATCCGCCTGTGAGCACTTCTGCACCTTCTTCCTTACCAATGGCCAGATAGGAAAGGATTTTTTGATACTGCTCATTAGAGGTCTGGGCTCCCATCATACTGGTCTTATCCAGTGGATGAGCTATTTTAATTGCTTTGGTCCGCTCAATAACACGGGCAATAAATTTATCGTAAATGCTTTCCTGAATCAGCAAGCGGGAAGGACAGGTACAAATCTCTCCCTGGTTTAAAGCAAACATGACTGCCCCTTCTACGGCTTTGTCAAAGAAGGCATCATCCTCCGCTGCTACAGATTCAAAGAAAATGTTTGGGGATTTGCCACCCAGCTCCATTGTCGAAGGAATGATGTTTTCTGCGGCATATTGCATGATCAAACGTCCGGAAGTGGTACTCCCCGTAAACGCGACTTTGGAAATTCTGGAAGAGGTGGCCAATGGTTTTCCCACTTCTATTCCGTATCCGTTTACGATGTTCAGTACACCCGGAGGCAGGATATCGCCAATCAGCTCCATTAGAATGATAATTGAAACCGGGGTTTGCTCTGCAGGCTTAACTACCGTACAGCAACCTGCAGCGAGGGCAGGTGCAATTTTCCAGGTGGCCATGAGTAAAGGGAAATTCCATGGGATAATCTGTGCAACCACACCGATAGGTTCATGTAAAGCAATGCTGACCGTATGTTCATCATGCTCTGAAATGGAGCCTTCATCTCCTCTGATGACCCCTGCAAAATACCTGAAATGATCCACCACCAATGGTAAGTCTGCTGCCAGGGTTTCGCGGATGGCCTTGCCGTTATCTATACTTTCTACTGTTGCCAGGTATTCTAAATTATCTTCTATTTTTTGTGCCACCTGCAGCAGGATATTACTTCTGTAGGTAGGGGAACTTTTACTCCAGGTTTTGAAGGCATCATGAGCTGCATCAAGGGCCAGTTCCACATCTTCTTTGCTGGACCTGGCTGCTTTTGTAAATACTTTTCCATCAATTGGAGAAATGTTTTCAAAATAGATTCCCTTCACAGGAGCTACAAATTTGCCACCAATAAAATTGTCGTATTGTGGTTTAAATGACGGTCTTTTTACTTGATTTTCCATGAATATATCGTCTTTTTAATGATTTATGAAGTATATTTATTTCTGTAGGTTCATCCCTGCTTATACAAACCTAGGGCATAGACACATCGCCAGGTAGTATAATTGTTTCATTGTATAGCACTACCAAATCATAATGACATGCAGCACAGACCAGATCCATTAAGCCTCAGCAGAACAGAAAGTTTATTAACCCTTGTGGAGAACAGGACTGCTTATACCCTGGAAAGCTGTGAGTTGAATGTTTTTGAAACGTATAGGGAATCGTATAATGTACCCCTGAGTTTTAACGATTTTGTGATCACCAGTATGCTGAGAGGAAAAAAGGTAATGCATTTACAGGAAAGGGCAGAGTTTGATTATTATCCGGGTCAGACGGTGATTATCCCACCTTCATTATCAATGAATATTGATTTTCCGGAGGCGACCAATGAGAATCCTACACAATGCATTGCATTGGCTATAGATCAGGAACAGATCAAAAAAACGATCAGTTACCTGAATGAGTTTTTTCCGAAAGATGATCCTGGCAGTAAGTGGATGTTGAATTATGAGGACTACCATTTTCAAAACAATGAGGAAATCGCCGCCCTGATCAATAAAGTCGTGAGAATTTGTTCTGAAAGAACCGGCTCAAAGGATATTCTTGCTGACCTCACACTGAAAGAGCTGCTGGTTCGTATCATGCAAAACCAGAACCTGAAATCCCTGTCGCGAGAAACAGGCAATGTCAACCGGAATCCATTAACTTATGTCGTCAATTACATCAGGGCAAACCTGAATGAAAAGATCAATATCAATAGCCTGACAGATAAAGCCTGCATGAGCAAGGCCAGTTTTTACAGGTTGTTTAAACGGGAACTTGGAATTAGCCCCAACGACTTTATCCTCTCAGAGAAGATCAGCCGGGCAAAGCAGCTGCTGAGCAATCCAAGAGCAAAAGTAAGTGCAATCAGCTATGAACTTGGTTTTAGCGATGCAAATTATTTTATCCGTGCATTCAAAAAAGTAGTTGGTGTTACTCCCGGAAATTACCAGCTTCAGCTCATTGCCATGCACAGTCTGAAAAATTAACTTCTGTTTTTTTTGTTCAGAGTTGCAAAGCCTGTTTTTCAGGGGTAAAATATTCCTGAAAGCGCTGGCGCAATTCGACCTTTTTAACTATAATTTGGACGGAAACCATCAATGAACAGATTGAATGGCACACTTTTAGGAATGAATATTTAACTTTAGATAAAAATATTTCATAAAAGTTCCTCTTTTTTTTAAGGAGTGATTTTTTGAAGAAAATTGCTAAGTGCTTTAATTTCTGATGTGTATTGGTTTTAGTGATTCCTTTTTTATGAATAAGCACTTCTGTTTATAATTAATGAATTAACTAAAATTATCGCCTCATGAATCCCAATGAAATTGTTTGTAATTCCATTTACAAGGATCTTTCCAAGATCCGCTCAGAATTCCCTGTTCTTCATCAAAAAGTAAACGGGGGACCATTAATTTATCTCGATAATGCCGCAACGACCCAGAAGCCATTAAGTGTCATTCATGCTGTAGATGAGTATTATCAGTGTTATAATAGTAACATTCACAGAGGAGTTCATCACCTGAGCCAGAAGGCAACTTTGGCTTATGAAGGATCCCGTGTGAAAATCGCCCGGTTTATCAATGCAAGGTATTCCCATGAAATCATCTTTAATAAGGGCACCACCGATGGCATTAACATGATGGCCTACTGTTTTAACAAAAAGTTTCTGAAAAAGGGCGATGTGGTCCTGATCTCGGCCATGGAACACCATGCAAACATTGTCCCCTGGCAAATCTTCGGACAAGAGAATGGGGTGGAGCTTCGGGTAGTACCGATTGATGCCTCAGGAGAACTGAATATGGATGCCTTCAGGTCAATGCTGAATGAAAAGGTAAAGCTGGTTTCCGTTACTTATGTTTCCAATACCCTGGGTACGGTCAATCCCGTAAAAGAAATTATAAAGATGGCTCACCGGCAAAACATACCTGTGTTGCTGGATGCAGCACAGGCGATTGCTCATATGGCTATAGATGTACAGGAGCTGGATGTTGATTTTATGGTATTCTCCGGCCATAAGATGTATGGACCCACCGGAATTGGGGTACTCTATGCCAAAGAAACCTGGCTCGAAGCAATGCCACCTCACCAGGGGGGAGGCGATATGATCAAAGAGGTTACTTTTGAACGGAGTACTTATAACCGCCTTCCTTATAAGTTTGAGGCTGGTACTCCTGCTATTTCTTCTGCCATAGGTTTAGGCGTGGCGGTTGACTATCTGGAGGCAATTGGAATGCCTGAAATTGCGGCTTATGAGCATGAGCTGACCGCCCATCTGATCGGATCATTAACAGAAATTGAGGAGCTCAGACTGATAGGGAACGCAAAGAACCATGCCGGAGCAGCATCTTTTGTCATTTCCGGTCATCACAATTCGGATATCGGAGAATTGTTAAATCAACAGGGGATTGCCGTCCGGACGGGGCACCATTGTACACAACCGCTGATGAAAATCTTCAACATCAAGGGAACCGTCCGCGCTTCCCTGGCGCTTTACAACACCCATACAGAAATAGAGGATTTTATCTCGGGGTTGAAAAATGCCATCAGCATCTTGAAATCATAAACTATTGTTCACATAAAAAATCAATTATGACTATTAATCAACGACAGGATGAGCTGATCGTGAGGTTCAGCAAGATGGAGAGTTGGCTCGAAAAATATAAATGTATCATTCAGATGGGGAAGGAGCTCCCGGCAATGGATGCTGCCTACCGCAGGGATTCAAATCTGATCTGGAGCTGCCAGGCGATGGTATGGGTACATAGTGAAGAGAAAGAGGGTCGTCTTTTTATAACCGCAGATAGTGATGCTTTTATTACCAAAGGATTGATCGCATTGGTTCTTTATGTATTGTCGGGGCATCTCATCACGGAAATCGCAGATTCATCGCTTTATTTTATCGATAAAATTAACCTCAAAGAGCACCTTACCCCTAATAAATCCAATGGAATACTGGCGATGATCAATGGAATACAAACCCTGGCATCGGAAGGAAAATTAGTGGCAGCGAACTGTGCCATATAGTGCTTATTGAATGAAACTTATAGTGCTTGTTAAACGAAACATTCTTAAAAACCAAAACCCTATTGTATGAACACTGCAACAAAAACAACCTCATTTTCGGGGAATATCCCGATTAATTATGAAGAACATCTGGGCCCCCTGCTTTTCGAATCTTATGCTATCGATATGGCTCAGCGGGTCGAGAAATTAAAGCCTTCCAGCGTACTGGAGATCGCCTGCGGAACCGGAAGAGTAACCAACCATCTCCTGAAGGTACTGCCCCAGGGCGCTACCCTGGTGGCTACAGACCTCAACCCGGCAATGCTGAGCCTGGCAAAAGAAATGGTCAGGGAAACAGCCGGAGTTAAATGGGCGGTAGCGGATTCAATGGCACTGCCTTTTGAAGACGGGTCTTTCGACTGTATCGTTGCACAATTTGGGGTGATGTTTTACAGCGATAAGGTGAAAGCCAATCAGGAAGCTTTCCGTGTGTTGAAAAAAGGAGGAACGCTGATCTTCAATAGCTGGAACATGATGTCTGCAAATATCGCTGTTCAAATGGTGAAGGAATTATTGGATGAATATTTCCCTCAAAACCCACCAAACTTTTATGACATCCCATTTTCTTATTTCGATCCGGGATTAATTAAAATGGACCTCAGCAAAGGAGGTTTCGGTCATGTTGATACCGCTTTGTTAAAAGTAAACGGATATAGTCCCAATGCCTTTAGTGCAGCAAAAGGATTGCTGGAAGGCACACCTGTATCTGTAGGGATTACGGAACGGAGTGCCGGAATTTTACCGGAATTAATAGAAGTTCTGGCAGGGCGCCTGGCGGAACGTTTCGGAGCAAAAGACCTGACGGTACCATTGGAAGCCATCGTAACGACTGCCATAAAATAACCTTATTCCAGAGGGGTAACCATGCCGGATACTGAGCTCCGGCATGGTTAATTTCCATGGCTTTTAGCATAACTGAATTGGGTATTCCCTATAAATAGTGGTGTTTTTTCCTATATTCGTTCGGGGATAAATAACGAATGACAATTCAGCACAGGCTTTCTGATCAGGAATTGGTGGCTCTTTTAAAAAAGGGAAATCAAGACGCATTTACAGAAATCTACGATAGGTATTGGCGGATCATGTATGGTCATGTATATAAAATGTTATTGGATGAGGAAGAATCAAAAGATGTCATTCAGGAGTTATTCAGTGCACTATGGATCAATTCTGATCGGGTTCCCGATCAGTTAAATCTTTCCGGATATTTGTATGTGATGGCAAAAAACAAGGTGTTGAACCTGATCCGGAAAAATAAATTCCAAACCGCTTATTTAAATTCTTTATCCGGATTTATCACGGAGGCAAGTACCGCAACTATGGATCAGCTGAATGAGCGTGATCTCGCCGCAGCAATAGAAAAAGAGATTCAAGGCCTCCCTCCAAGAATGAAGGAAGTTTTTGAATTGAGCCGGAAGGAAAATCTTACTTACAAAGAGATTGCAGAACGATTGGGAACCTCAGAAGAAACGGTCAAAAAGCAGATGCACAATTCTATCAGGTCGATCAAACACCGCCTGAAGGAATCAGGAGGTGCTGCGGTATTGCTCCTTACTTTTCTCCGTTGATTTTTTATAACCGGATCTTAAGACCATCCCCGTTCAGAAATATTTTTTTATACCGGATACCCCCCGTTCATCTTTCATGTGTTTTATTTAAAGGAAGCCGCAAACTCCCCCTTAAATCCTAAAACTATGAACGAGCAGGAAGCACAGGAACTTATTGATAAATATAATAATGGAACCGCAAGTCCGGAAGAAAGGGCATGGGTAGACCATTGGTATATCAGGGAGGCTTCCGGAAAAATGCTGACACAAGAACAGGATTTTGAACACCTGGATAAAGAGATCTGGGAAGGAACACTTAAAAGGGCCGGGCTCTCGGAAAAGAAAGCACCATCTAAAATCTGGTACCGCATAACAGCTGCGGCTGCGGTATTGCTTTTCATCGCTGCCGGAACTTATTTCTATAAAACAGCTGAGCAACCGAATGCCCTGCAAAAAGCGAAGCAATATGTACAGGATATTCCGGCAGGTGGAAATAAAGCGGTACTTACCCTGGCCAATGGAGAGAAAGTGGTATTGACAGATGTAGGAGCCGGAAAAATTGCCGAACAGGCAGGAATCAACATCAGTAAAACTGCAGACGGACAATTGATTTATTCTATCAATCCTTCCATTGCTGAAAATGAAAATGCTCCGGTCGGTTACAATACCATCGAAACCCCGAAGGGAGGGCAGTATCAGGTTAATTTACCCGATGGCACCAGAGTTTGGCTGAATGCCTCTTCATCCCTGAAATACCCTACACGTTTCGTTGCCAAAGAAAGAAGGGTAGAACTGAGAGGGGAAGGCTATTTTGAAGTCGCCCGGGATTTAGGGAAACCTTTTCGTCTGATGAGCAATAAGCAAGAGGTCGAAGTCCTGGGAACACATTTTAATGTGAATGCCTATCCGGATGAAAATGGAATCCGGACCACTTTACTGGAGGGAAGTGTTAAGGTAAAGGAATCCGGACATCAGGCTATACTTAAACCAGGGCAGCAGGCGGTGCTTAAAGGAAATACGATAAAGGTAGATGAAGCAGATACTGAGATGGCAACCGCCTGGAAAGAAGGATATTTTATGTTTAAAAATGCCAGCCTTCAGACGCTGATGCGTCAGTTGTCCAGATGGTATGATGTAGAGGTAATTTATGCAGGGGACATCCCTCCGACTTTATTTTCCGGGAAAGTACACCGGAATACCAGCCTTGCACAGACCCTGGAACTTCTCAGCTTTTCGAAAGTTAATTTTAAGATCGAAGGAAAAAAAATGAGCATTCTGTCTCCTTCGGCTAAAAAGTTTAAATAAACAACCAACAAACAACCAACAACCAAATCTAAACCAAATTTACACATGAAAAGAACACTCAGGACACGGTGACCTACCGTTAGGGTGAGCACAAAAAAAACCGCAGAAGTATTGGACGTACTTCTACGGTAAGTATTTGAGTTAACCCCATATTTCTGATGAAATCAGGAATAAAAAATCAATTGGAAAACGAATTCTTGTATTAACCCAAACACTCAAAAGTATGAAAATAAATGCTTTTAACCTAGTTGTGCCCAAAACATGGCATCTACGAAAAATACTTATAGTCATGAAATTAACTACTTTCCTGATGATGATAAGCCTGATGTATGCAAGTGCAAAAGGATATAGCCAGGTCAGCCTGAATGAACGGAATACCACCCTGGACAAAGTATTCCGGCTGATAGAAAAACAAACGGATTACGTTTTCTTCATCAAAAACTATGATGCAAGCCGTGTAAATGTTTCTGTAAAGCTGAAAAATGCGTCTATCAATGAAGCTTTAATGCAATGCCTTAAAGATTTGCCTTTAACGTTTAAAGTGATCGGTAAAAATATAGCCATAGTGGAAAAGGAAACTGTTCAGGACCCGCTAAATACTGCAGTTGTCCTTGCGGTTGAGGTAAAGGGAAGGGTGCTGGATGGAAAAGGACAGCCACTACCGGGCGTAAGTGTCACGGTAAAGGGCATCTCCGGAAAGGGGACCAGTACCGATACACAGGGGCAGTTTTCTCTCAACGCAAACCCCGGAGATTTTCTGATATTCAGTTTTATAGGCTTTAAAAAGAGAGAAATAAAAGTAGAAGGGAGTGCGCTTCCGGACATCATTCTGGAAGAAGAGCCTGCACAACTCGAGTCGGTGGTTGTGGTTGGTTATGGAGCAGTGAAAAAAACAGACCTGACAGGATCGGTATCCTCTATCGGTTCAGAAAAGATCACCCAGGTAAAAGGCGTTTCCAATGTGGCTCAGGCTTTACAAGGACAAATGGCTGGTGTACAGGTGAATCAGGGATCTGGTCAGCCAGGTGAAGGAATGAAAATTGCCATCAGGGGAACCAACTCCATCGGGGCGGACAATGCGCCTTTGTATGTGATTGACGGGATTTTATCTCAGGGGGTTTCTGCACAGCTGAATATGGATGATATTGCTACGATTGATGTGTTGAAAGATGCATCTTCCACAGCAATCTATGGATCCCGGGGAGCGAATGGAGTCATTATGATCACTACGAAAAGCGGAAAAAGCGGGAAGTTGCGGGTGAATTATGATGGTTATTATGGTTTTCAGGACCTCAGAAAAAGAAAAGACCTGATCGACGCTTCGGAATACGGGCAACTCCAGAATGAAGTGGCTGCCAATGATGGTAAACCCTTACCTTATACTGATGAGCAAATCAGAGGATTAGGAAAAGGCACAGACTGGCAATCACTGGTCTATAAAACGGCCCCCGTTCAAAACCATACTTTGTCTTTCTCAGGAGGTTCTGAAAATACAAAATATTATACTTCGCTGGGGTACTTCGATCAGAATGGAATCATCGAGAATTCAAACTACAGGAGGTTTTCTTCCAGGATTAACCTGGATCATCAATTGAATGAGAAACTAAAATTCAATACAAATTTATCGATTGTGCAGGACAGGTATAAACAGGCAAACTATACCGGTGCAGATTTCGGAGGTGTACCTTTTCAGACGATGGTGATGCCGCCAACTCAGGGGGTATACGATGCAAATGGGAAGTACACTGTTTTTACTGGAGTGAGCTGGGGACAAACAAATCCCGTAGGTGTGGCCAGGGAACAATACAATCCCAATAATACACTAAGGATTTTAGGAAGTGCATCGGTCACCTATGAGGTGATTAAAGACCTGAAGCTAAAGAGTAGTGTGAGTATAGATGCGAATAATAATAAAGTAGATGTATACAATCCGCCAAGCATCACTTTCGGGCAGCCTGCAGGCGTAGCCTCAAAAAGTTACAGCAACAATTCCTCCTTTGTAAATGAAAATACCCTGAACTATAATAAGGTCATTGGCGATCATCATTTTGATGTACTGGCAGGATTTAGTTATCAGTATGATAAAAAGGAAGGGTTGGATAGTAAAGAGGCTAAAGGGTTTGTTTCGGATGATTACTTAAATAACAACATCCAGGGTGCCGCAAATAAGGCCTTGCCGGAGACCTCCTTTCAGGAAAGAAACCTGCTTTCTTATCTCGGCAGAATCAATTATGATTATATGGGCAGGTACTTTGCTACTTTTACCGGAAGGTATGATGGTTCTTCTGTTTTTGGAGAAAATAACAAATATGCCTTTTTCCCCTCTGCAGCTCTGGCCTGGAAAATATCTGAGGAAAATTTTCTGAAAAATAATCCTTCAATCTCTAACCTGAAACTGAGGGTAAGTTATGGGGCTTCCGGCAGTCAGGCGATAGATCCCTATCAAACGCTTGCGCAGGTATCGGCAGTAAATCCAATTTTTAATAACCAACCCGTATTGGGATATGTATTGAAATCTATGCCCAATAAAAACCTGAAATGGGAAACCACTAAAGAGCTTGACCTGGGTGTTGATTTAGGTTTATTCCAAAATAGAATCCAGCTTACGGCGGATTATTATGATAAGAAAACGAATGACCTGTTGTTGAAAGTAGACCTGCCTTCATCCTCTGGTTTCAGTGATGTGCTCCAAAATCTGGGCGCTGTACAAAACCGTGGATTTGAATTTCAATTGACGACCAGAAATATAGAAACCGAAAATTTTAAATGGTCCTCTTCCCTGACTTTTTCCCATAATATCAATAAAGTGACAAATTTAGGAAATGCTGCAAATGGGAGTCCACTCACTTATAAAGAGGTGGGTACAGGAGGGAATTGGTTTCCAATGATCCTCGGCAAGCCAATGCATTCCTTCTATGGGCAAACGGTAACAGGGGTATACCAGACTGATGCTGAAGCTGTGGCGAACGGGGAACCTCAAAAACGCGCAGGAGAGTATAAATTTCTGGATTACAATGGCGACGGAAAAGTAGACGATTCGGACCAACATGTTTTAGCTAATATGACACCTAAGTTTACTTTCGGTTTTAACAACAACTTTAGCTATAAAAGTTTTGACCTGAGTTTACTGTTTGTAGGTTCTTTTGGGAACAAGATTGTCAATGAGTTCAGGAAGTATAACCAGACCTTGAATGGTTTGTGGACACCAACACAGGAAGCTTTTGATGCCCGGTGGAGAGGGCCTGGAACAAGTAATACCGGTGATAAGCCCTCAGATGGCAGCATGAAGTACACCAGAGATTATGCCAATAGCCTTTGGGTTGAAAATGGTTCTTACCTGAAACTCAGGGACATCACATTGGGGTATACCTTCTCCCCGAAATTACTGAAGGCCCTGAACATTGCTTCGATTCGTCTTTATGCCAGTGCTCAGAACTACTTTACCATCACCAACTATTCCGGCTATGATCCTGAGGTTTCCTGGGCAACATCCAGCGTGAACGGATGGGACAGGGGAAACTATCCCTCCACAAAATCAATAACGACTGGTGTGAAAGTTAATTTTTAATCATTTAGAAGAAGAAATCATGAAACGATATATCACCTACGCTCTGCTTATTTTAATGATGATGGCTATGGTCATTTCCGGATGTAAAAAGGCATTGGAAGAAGATCCTAAAACATCTATTCCCCCGGACAGGTTTTTTAAGAACCCGGATAGTTATGAACTTGCAGTAACAGGAATTTATTCAGGCCTGCCGCTATACTCAGGAAACACAGCCATGATGCTGGAGATGTGTACTGATATTTATGGCACACCCTCAACGGCTGCTGAACAGGCACTCCCGATGTACCAGAATGCTCCTGCAGATTTTTATTACAATACCAGGGATGCCTGGGGTAACGCATTTTCCATCATAAAAAATGCAAACTTTGTTCTGGAAGCACTGCCTAAAGGACCTCTGGAAGAACTCAAGAAAAAACAACTGATGGCGGAGGCTCGCTTTCTAAGGGCTTATGCTTATTTTTATTTGGTACAGCTGTATGGTGATGTTCCTATGCCTGTCAAGCCAGCTACAGATTACGCCAATTTACAGATGCCAAGAACCGCGCAGACAGAAATTTATAAATTGATCCTTGACGACCTGACTTATGCCGAGGCTAATCTTCCCGAATCAGCTACTGCTCAGGGGCGGGTTTATAAATTGGTTTCTACTGCATTATTGGCTAAAGTTTACTTAACCATGGCTGGAAATCCTTTAAAGCAAACACAATACTTTGCCAATGCAAAGGAGAAAGCAGTAGCGGTAATCAGTTCCGGAAAGTTTCAGCTGGTAAATGATTTTGCTTCAGTTTTTCATAAAACGGTATATACTTCCGAATCCATCTGGGAGCAGTTATATGTGCCTGGTCTGGGTGGAAATCCGGTACATGGGCTGACCTTAACTGCGGCTACTTATAATCCGATTCTTGTTCCTGCAGACTGGTTTATCAATAGTTTTGCTACCGGAGACCAGAGAAAAGAATGGGGGATTGTTCAAAACTACGGCGGTCCGAATGGCACCACTTTGAATCCTTTCTTCCGGAAATTTGCCGATGTATCGGGGGTAGCTTCCGGAACCACTTCTTCAAGAGCGGTTGTGAGTTATACTTTTCCTTACCTTAGGCTGGCTGAAATGTATCTGATTGCCGCAGAAGCCGAAAATGAAGTAAACGGACCTGCAGGGGCCTATACCTATATCAATGAAATCAGAAAACGTGCCCGTGTGGATAAGGCGAATGTAACGAACGTGCCCGATTTAAGCGGACTTTCGCAGCAGCAGTTCAGAGAAGCAGCCTGGATGGAACGGAAATGGGAACTTTCTCTGGAAGGAAGTACCTGGTTTGATTTGAAAAGAACGAATACCCTGCAAAACATTCAAAACAGAAGAGGTGCAGGGCTGATCAATCCGATTGGTACATATAACCAGACCTGGTTGATTCCTGACAAGGAAATAGTGAACAATAACATTGCACAAAACCCATCCTATAAATAATTATAAAATAATCCTGTTGATTTATGAAACGAACGATAAGGCCCCGGATCACTTTACTCAGCTGCCTGCTGACTTTATTTTTGAGCAGCAATAGCTTCGCTAAAGACTTTTATATTTCCAGTAAAGGGAATGACAAAAATCCGGGTAGCAAAGAAAAACCTTTTGCCACTTTTAAAAGGGCACAAATGGCGCTTAGGTCTGCAAAGGGAGCAGTCACTGTTTATGTTCGCGGGGGAACTTATTACCTGAGTGCTCCGGTAATATTTACGGCTCTGGACTCCCGTCAGGCTAAGGAAACCGTAACCTATAAATCCTACCCGGGAGAGCAGGTGAAAGTAAGTGGTGCCCAGTTATTGCAGCTGAAATGGGAAAGCGGTAAAGGAGGGATCAAAAGCGCTAAAGTAGCTCCGGATATTTCCTTTGATCAGCTGTTTGTAAATGGAAAACAACAACGCATGGCGAGGTACCCCAACTACAATCCGGACATCCGGTTTTTTGGGGGCGCTGCTGCTGATGCCATCAGTCCGGAAAGGGTAAAGGGCTGGGCTCATCCGGAAGGAGGATTTGTTCATGCCCTTCATAAACACGAATGGGGAGGTTATCAGTACCTGATTTCCGGAAAGGATGCAGATGGGAAGCTGAAACTTGAAGGTGGTTTTCAAAACAACCGTCAGATGGGAATGCATGATAAATACCGTTATGTAGAAAATGTTTTCGAAGAGCTGGATACCCTGGGAGAATGGTATTTCAATAAAAGAGAAAAGATGCTTTATTTCTATCCCCGGAAAGGAACTGATCTGAGCAAAGCACGTGTGGAAGTCCCACAGCTAAAATCACTCTTTGAATTTCGCGGAACAGCAGAACAACCGGTGAAGAACATCAGGATTGAAGGGATGGAGCTCAGTCATACACTCAGGACTTTCATGGAAACAAAAGAGCCCCTCTTGCGTAGCGACTGGACGATTTATCGTGGAGGAGCCGTTGTGATGGAAGGTGCAGAGCAAGTTGTGGTTAAGGAATGCTTTTTCAACACGGTTGGTGGCAATGCGGTATTTATGAGTAATTACAATAGAAATAACCTGGTTTCAGGTTGTCATATTGCATTTGCGGGAGCAAGCGGAGTTTGTTTTGTGGGAGATCCTAAGGCTGTCCGTTCTCCAAGTTTTGAATATGGGCAGTTTGTGCCGTTAAAGGACATCGACCGTAAACCGGGCCCGCAAACGAATAACTATCCTTCAGATTGTACGGTAGAAAATACGCTGATGTACGGTTTGGGGAGCGTAGAAAAACAGGTAGCAGGAGTGGAGATTTCCATGTCTATGGACATTAAAGTGAGCCATAATACCATTTATGATGTGCCAAGAGCCGGAATAAATGTAAGTGAAGGTACCTGGGGCGGTCATTTGATCGAGTACAACGATGTTTATAATACCGTGCTGGAATCCGGGGATCATGGTGCATTTAATTCCTGGGGCCGTGACCGCTACTGGCATCCGGATTATCAGGTGATGGCGGGTATTGCCAAGGATAACCCTGCATTGATCACCGCAGATGTGATCAAACCAATTGTTATTCATGACAATCGTTTTCGTTGTGACCATGGATGGGACATAGACCTGGACGATGGTTCCTCAAACTATAAGATCTATAATAATGTTTGCCTGAATGGGGGATTGAAGCTTCGCGAAGGCTTCTTCAGAACAGTAGAGAACAATGTGATCCTGAACAATT
Organism: Pedobacter caeni; assembly: GCF_900129215.1. Taxonomy (GTDB): domain Bacteria; phylum Bacteroidota; class Bacteroidia; order Sphingobacteriales; family Sphingobacteriaceae; genus Pedobacter; species Pedobacter caeni. The sequence goes on from NZ_FQUQ01000002.1 coordinate 871,253, forward strand.
CTTTTCATCCCCATGTCTGGTTTGATAACAGCGAAGATGTCTTCAGACATAACATTGTGACCCGGAATTATTTCCCTATCCGTGTGAATGACTGGGGTAAGGAAGTTGATGCCAATCTTTTTCCGGATCAGCAGGCCCTTGAAGCTGCCCAAAAAACAGGTACCGATGCACATTCTGCATATGGAGATCCTGTATTTGTAAATGCAGCGGTTGGAGACTACAGGGTGAAACCAGGTTCTCCTGCACTTAAATTAGGTTTTAAGAATTTTCCAATGAATGAATTTGGTGTGAAATCCCCTGCCTTGAAAGCTTTGGTCACTCCTGTGAAATTACCGGTATTGATTTCGGAGATGAAAACTGAAGGTCAGGATAGCTACGACTTTTTAGGGGCAAAGGTGAAAAACCTGAATACCCTTGGAGAACGCTCTGCAACGGGAATGTCTACGGAAACCGGAGTGCTGATCCTGGAAGTTCCAAAGAAAAGTATCCTTTATGGAAAGTTACAGCCTAATGATGTGATCCTGAAATTTAATGATACTATGGTGAAAGATATGAAAGATCTGAAAACTGTTGAGATGGGATTACAGCTAAGTCAGAAAGGAACGGTAGAAGTCTTTAGGAATCAATCTATGAAAAAAATCGAAATCCCTTTAAAATAAAACGAAGGGATAAACATCTATAATGTATCTACGTAAAAATGTTAACTAATTTTATTTCAGTTATTTAGGTTATTTGTCCATTTGGCAAATGCCATCGAAAATTCAATTTTATGCTGATCTTTAGCTAAATACAATTTGAATTAGACCTAACAGAAATGAAAAAGCAGTTGACATTTTTACTTTTACTGTTCAATGCGTTATTCGTGTTTGGGCAATCGGCTGAAAAGAAGGTGCCGAAACCTGAGTTAACAGGATTAACAGAAGATGCGGTCAGGTCGTATCTGAATAAAAAAAAGCCTGATCCGATTGAGGGAATCTATAAAAGCAGGCAGAGAGATGGAATGCCGTATTATAAAATTGGGATTGTAAAACGTGGAAATATCTATAAAGCAATCATTCTGGACACTGAAGTGCCCAACTGGAAAAAAGGAGAAGTAAAGGCGAGCTTTGAACCAGGCTCAATGAAGGGATTGTATTCAGCTAAGTGGTATATGAGTGATAAAACACCATACGAAACATTTGCTGATCTGGATATGGAAACTGAAGTGCTGTTGACCATTGAATTAAAGGATCAGAAAACCTTAGAGAAACGTCAGGACTATTTTATTAAAATATATCCTGCAGCGGATAATGAAGTGATTTTCAAAAAGGATCATTCCAGATCATCCGGTAGTGGCTTCTTTCTGACTGCAGAGGGAATTATCGCTACAAACGCACATGTGGTCGGGAATGCCTCAAATATTGAGGTAACCGTTTCAAATGAAGCCGGAACATTCATCTATAAGGCGAAAAACTTATCAGAGGATTCGAAAAATGATGTGGCCTTACTTCAGATCACAGATGAAAAATTCAAGGGCCTGAGTTCCATTCCTTATCATATCGCTGAAAACCTGGATATCGGTTCAAAAGTTTTTACGATAGGGTATCCCTTAAATGATGTAATGGGCAGCAATTATAAGGTTACCGATGGAATCATTAGTTCTACCTCTGGTATTGCAGATGATGTAAGGTATTATCAGATTTCAGTCCCCCTTCAGCCAGGAAATAGCGGCGGACCACTTTTTAATAAAGAAGGAAATGTAGTTGGGATCACAACCGCTAAATTAAAGGCTGCTGGCGTAAGAACAGAGAATGTCAATTATGCGTTGAAGTCGGCTTATTTAATGAGATTGTATGCAAAACTGCCCAAAGTGACAAAGATGGAATCTGTTTCTCCGTTGTCAGGTAAAGAATTACAGGATCAGGTTAAAGTATTAAAAAACTATGTTTGTTTGATCAGGGTATACTGAGCCTGATTTCGTTTTCTTACTATACCAGGGCTTGCGTGCTCCATAGGTTTGTCTTAACAAATTTAAGGAACTATGAATCACCTGATCATTTATTGCCATCCAAATCCAGCGAGCCTTAACCATGCGATTAAGGAGTCTGTGAATCATTACGCACAAGCAGCAGGACATCAAACCAGAATCCGTGACTTGTATGCTTTAAACTTCAATCCGGTCTTAAGTCCCGGTGATCTCCTGTCTTTCAAGTCCGGAGCGGTGGCAGAAGATATCCTTATGGAGCAGGAACATTTTCTTTGGGCGGAGCGGATCACACTTATTCATCCAATCTGGTGGACGGGGATGCCTGCGATGCTGAAAGGATATTTCGACCGGATCCTGAGTTATGGTTTTGCTTACCGCTATGGAGCGAACGGATTGGAGCAAATGTTAAAGGGGAAAGATCTTTTTATTATCAACACAGTTGGATCAGAAGAACAGAATTATATCGACAAAGGAATCTTTGATGCGATGAGAATCGTGGCTGAAAACACCTTTGGTTTTACAGGAATGAATATTGTTGAACACCGGTTTTTTCCCTCTGTGATCACCTGTGATGAAGAGACCAGAAGAGGTTATCTGGAGTCGCTTGGGCCAAAATAAATTTTGCCCCGGAACAGGGCTTAGTACGGTTTTACCTATACACGCTCTAACCTCGCTCTAACCTCGGTCTAAGCTCGGTCTATACTCGGTGCAGACTCGGTCAGAAGCGTGTTAAAGGCGGGTAAGCAACGAGTAAGAATTGAGCATAAAACGAGCTTTCCTGCAAGCTGTCTTTTCCTTGTTTCCCGTCTGCATAAAACCGTTTTGAAAAGGCATAAAAAAATCCCGTTGAAGCAAATTCAACGGGATTAAATATGAGGTAAAATAATATGGTTCTAAATGGATTTTAGTCCAGCAATGTCCAGCTTCTTTTCGTTTGAACCTGTTGTACCACCTGTTGTTCTGCAACCACAATGTTTTCTTTGCGCTGACCAATATATTCCAGCATACCCAATTTGTTCCAAAGAGCAACCATTACTTTTAAAAACTCTTCAGTCATAGACATGGATGCAAAGATGTTCTGGTGGTCGTAAACCATTTCGATCATCCTGGCCAGGATTTCTTCAAAGTTTCCAGGTGTTACATCTCTCCATTCGTAGAAATACTTCAGCATTTCTTCTCTTTCTTTTGACTCTACCAGTTTTATTCCTGTAAAGAAAACATGGGCAAGGTTTGAGCAATAACCTACAATGTAGACCGGAGATTGCTGATAGCCGAAATTCCTGTAATTAAAGAAAATCTGGGCAATATAGTCCAGCAGTTTTTCTGAAAGCAGGCGGATATTTTTACCCAGAGGGGTGATGGAATCTTTTCCTGTGGTCTTATCGATGATTTTAAAGGCCGCCAGCTGCAGATCATTGATGAGGCTGCTATACAGTTCATAATATCTTGTTAAGCCCGGATGACTGATCACACTGCTGCTTGGCGGGATGTAGTTATGGTTAATGGTAATCCTGCCGCTTTCCTGAATCAGCTGCCCGATGGTCAGGTGATAGCTGTCAGACGCTTTTGGTGCCATCTCTGAGGCAGGCAGAATGGTAATGCTGTATTTTTTTGCAATATCAGGATACCTTGGCGGATTGTCTTCCGGATCCGGATTACCTGCAGGAACACGTTCAAAAGGATTCACAATCAACAGGATGTTATACAACGTTACCCTGGAATGGTCTATGTTCTCGCTGCTGAAATATTGACTGTAAGTCAGCTGATCTTCAAAGTTAGAAGAGCTTTCAATATCGATTCTGCAACCTTCCGCCGTAATGGCATTACAATGCCTTACTTTAACCTCAATGTGGTTGGTTGCCTTTTCGATGATTTCAATATCATGAGATTGACGTTGTCCGGCAAAAGGAGGAAGCAGGCCGTAATTAAAATTACTAATGAATACAGAACTTGCATCTCTGACAAAGTCCTGGTTAAATTGATCTGTAGCAATAAAATGATTGCTGGAAAGCTTCATGCCATCCACCCAGTTAACGGGTTTATATTTTAATGGTGAAATCATAGTCTTTGGTTATATAAAAATAGATTCATCACCTATTTTTTCTGGTTTATTAGCGTTTTCAGATACTCTCTTTGCATAAATGGTCATTTTCTCGGTAATGCCATTGTTGATGATGTCCAGCTCAGGGTCAATAAATATGTTTTTCTTAAAGAATGATGTTTTGATGAAAAAGATCCATTTAAAAGATTCGAGATCCTCGCCCATATATTTAACCGGGGCTTTAGGGAATTTCAGGTTATAATCTTCTATAAATTTATAGAACCAATCACCAAACACCATGTTTTCCGGTGCTTTTGCTTTTACTTTTAAAGGTTCAGGATCGTTCGTGCTTTTATATAATTCCAGTTCAAGAACCAGCATACGGTCAAAGTCAAGGTGATCCAGGTTGATGTTCAAAGGACTGGAAGGGTATTGCCAGATTTTGTAGATTTCTGTAGGGATACTGATCAGGGCAACATAAGCCCACCAGAAGATCACAGGAACAAAGAAGGTAACCAGACTGGTTGCTGCCCAGATGCCAAAATGAATGTCGCTAAGCCAGTTGAAAGCCAGCTGGAAAAGGTAGAAACTGAGCAGACAGCTAATTAATATCGCAAATATTACAAAGAACTTTCTCTCGAGCAATTCTTTAGGATAGTATTTTGTAAACAGGTATACAAAAAGGATTCCGAGTCCTATAAAATAGATTTGGCAGATAATGTATCCAAATGGCATAAAATCAAAGCTTAAAAAGCCCAGAAACCCGGGGAGAGCAAGCAATATGCTGAGGACTAGTATGCTTACTATCAGTCTTTTGTTGTTTAGAAATTGATTTTTCTTATTGACAATAGAGAGTAGGGCAGCAGATACAATGAAAATTAAAGGAAAGAGTAAATAACGAATAAAAAATGATTGAACGTCCATTAAATAGTATTTGATGTTTTATGCTTATTCTGTTAACAAATATAGTACCTTAAATTTTTTAATATAAAAATGGTATAATTATTAGAGTACCTTAGTTTAAGTATACGGTAAATAAATATATGAAAGAGAGTTTACATTTGAAAAATGATCTTCTGACGGATTACAAGGCTACAGCTTTGGCAGCAGAACTGATTGAATCGGGGGAGTTTGAAGCCGATCAGATTGCCGTACTTCCTGTTGGGCCAAGAAAAAGAGCATTTGCAAAGGAAATCGGAGGACATCTCTTTTATTATTCCGATAGTAAGCGTAAAGATTGTATCAATATAGAAAGCAATCAGGAAGGCTTATATGACATGTTGCCGGAAGGTCTTTTTCATAACCCACCTACCGGAAGTTCAGGAATGTCTGAAGAGCAAATGGTTGAAGATGTTCAATTTAGGAGAGCAGAAGAAAAAGATGCCAGAAAATTCTTTATGCCCTTCGAGGCGGAGCTGAATCAGCTGAGGACAATTCTGGAACTTTATGAGAACAGGCTGGACAAGAAAACAACTTATAGTGACCTCACCAGAATCTTTGCCGCAGAATGGAAAGAATTTGAATTATTTGATAAAGAACAAAGTATCATCTGGATGCACCTGTTACCGGTTATCCATCAGAAACGCAATGACACCAATTTCCTTGGGCAGTTGCTTTCTGTCCTTTTTAAGACTCAGGTGGAAGTGGTGATGAAGCAATCGAATGTTAAGCCTAAGTTAATCGACGAACATATGCAGTTCAAACTGGGCTTCGGTGCGCTTGGCATCAACTCCATCATCGGCAATAGTTTTCAAACCGATGAGGAGGAAATGATCATTAATATCGGACCTACAGATACGCAGCGTTTACTGAATTTTATGCCAGGCACTGCCCATTCCCGCATCATAGATCTTGCCGTGTCTTATCTGGTCCCGGTAGAGACTGAAGTGAAGGTAAACCTGCTTGCCAGCTCTTCTAACCGGGTTGGATCTTTAGGTGCAGATAGCCAAAATGCTTATCTGGGCTTTACGGTATACCTCTAATCGAGGATCAACCGGTAATGGATATTCATGGTGCTTCGGATTTCAAGCTTCGACTTGGTCAGTTCCAGCATGGATTTCCATTCGTCCCTGCTCAATTCGTTCTGCTGACTGGGGGTGATGACAATATCTGTCGTTTTGATGAAACCTTCTTTTGGGTTAGGGGTTGCCATGAGCCCTTTACGGATATTAACCGCCTTTATTTTATTTCCCAGCTCGTAGAAACAGAAATTGACAATATCAGATTGAGTGACCAGCCTGTTGCCAGTCGTAAGACCGTATTTATAAGCCTGAACCCTGTTTCCTGCGTTTAACCTGGAACGCCCACCCTTGGAGTTGCTCAAAAGAAACAAACTCTCCGGCATGACTTTACTGCTTTCAAAGGATTGGAGGTGACTTCCTGAACGGATCTGGTTTCCCATTTCTGCATTGGTGGTCCAGAATTCCAGAAACATGATGTCTGCATTGTTCAATGGTTTCACTATGATATAGTTTAACAGCTCTTTGATCATGCTCAGCTGTGCCTTTGTTTTTTGTTCAATGATGGAGATGTTCTGCTCCAGGTCTTTTAATGAGCTGTTTAAAAAATCGGAACCATAAGCAGAAAAAGCCGCTTTTTCATCCCTTAAGAGCTCGAAAAGATAGTCGACCACCTCTTTCGCATTCCTTCCGTCAAAACGTTCTGAACCACCATAGCGGATAGAAAAAGAGCCCACATTCCGGTCGTCGTAATGGGTATGAGGGATTTCCGTATAGGTATTTCCTAATTTATCACTCAGGGTATGAACCGATAAAAACTGCTCATGGTCCTGTAATTTTACCGGGATGATATTGGTCATCATTTTTAGGCGGTGTTTGATGTCAAATATCCTTTTATTGACCACCGGAAAGGCGTTTGTAGAAATGTGAAGCTCATCCAGCATGACATCTGATATCGCTGCAGGAAGCTGTACCTTAAACCAAAGGACCGGTTTTTTGAAACTCACCAGACTTCCGGGTTGAAATACATTTTCAAATTCCTTTGGGTAAAGTTGTAAATAGGGGTGTGGAAGGAAAATATTTTCATCATCCAGCGTTAAAAAACGGCTGGAATAAAACGCCTGAACATCTTCGTTGAGCAGGTTCAGGACATCGTGTTTTTCAAAAGGCGACTGGAAATTATTTTCCGGTTCTATATGGAATTTATTGAGTGAAATGTTAACTGGTGTGTCTTTAATGGTCCATTTGGAAAGTGAAAGCAGATCGTAGGTATGGTCATTGACCACATAGTTCCTCCAGTCAAAATAAAAGCTCATCCCTTTAAAGGTGCTCAGTCCGGGACTCACTTCCACGCCTATATATATGGTATTGCTTTCCAGTGAATTTCCCGGAATGGTACTGCTCAGTAATAATTTATTGTGCTGACCATCGATCTGAAAAAGGTTGTTTCCATTGGCCAGATAAGTAACCCCGGCATTGAAAACTTTGACCGGTTTCAAAGGGCTGAAGAATACGTCTATGGCATTTTCTTTATTGGATTCGTTTTTATCTTTTAGCTTTTTCCGGTGAAAAAACTGGGTTTTAGTGTCTATGCTCTCTATAGGTTCAAATGGCCTTGCATGCAGGATAGCATGGGCAGGAAGGGCAGAAGTTAAGGTATCTGAAGCGAGGATGCGGGAGATTTTATCGAGTATTCTGTTTTCCAGATTTTTAACATCATTGGAAACATTGAAAATTTCAGTGCTCAATGCTTCTATGATCAGTTTCACCAAAGGATCAAAATCATTGGTATTCTTTATTCCCCAGTAGTCACGGGCATTTTTAAGAATTCTATTTCGGATTTCGTCTTTTGAAGAGTAAAATATGTTTTTCATCTTTTGGAGAATGATTAATTTGATGGAATAATAGGACTGTCTATAATTGTGTGCATAGTATCCTTAAAATAGAACAATTTGGCTTAGCTGGATAATGGACTTAGAAACAGACCGGTGTTGAAATAATATTTTTCTCCTGTTATATTCATTTTTCCCCAGATAGAGATATCTACCTTTTTCTTAATTTCTGTAACATTCCTGATGGAAAATATCTTCTCTACCTCACTCATTTTAATTTCAACCTCGACCTGATACAGCCTGGGCTCATAATTGGTGATGGAACGGAGCAGCGATTGTCTGAATTTTTCTTCCCAGGTGGTTTCGCTAACTATTAATTCAAAGTCCAGGTCCCATATTTCGCAGCCAAAATTACGGTTGTGCCGATGTTCCCCATACCTCGTAAAAATGATCAGTTCGATGTTTTGAGAGATGGATTTACCAATATCTGCCTCCGCCAAATCCTTGTTTTCAAAGATGTTTTTTAATCGAAATGGTTTATTGTAGGTGAAATCGGACATCGCGTTGTGCTTAAATGGAACAATAATTGGTAAAAGGTTAATCAATATTACGTCCAAAAAATGAAATAGGGAGACGTTATAAGAAAATTATAAAAAAAATGTTTTCGTATTTAAAAACTTAATGCACTCGATGCCAAATCAACCATCCCACTATGAAACCAATCAATGCTCAGGAACTCAGTAAATCTTATCGGCTCTTTGTCTTAAATTTTATCCTGCTTACTTCTTTCGCACTCCTTTGTGTATACCTGTTTTTTGTAGCCTCAAAATTCGAATACCAATTGCTGGAAAAAGAAGTTAAACAAACGGATATGCTGCTGGCCAAGAGAAAAGAGATCAATACCAATTTCGATATGATCTTACAGCGCTTTCAACAACTTTCCAAGTATACTACTATTGGATCTGCCGAAATGAACAACCAGGCCATCATCCTGGAAGATATTCAGAACAAAAACTTTAGAATCAAGGAAATCATCAAGGAACAGAAGTCTCAGGACGGCAGTTTTCAACTTTATAAAAAGATGACGGATGATGTCGCACAGATGGCTGGGATTCAGGATTCTTTATTTGGAACAAAATTTCAGATCGCAAATATTAAAAGTCAGCTTGAATCTTGCCTCAGAACAAATCAGGCAGCAGCCAAGAAATTAAATTCAGGAATTTTTAAATAAGAACGATGATTAAGCTAAGTATAAAAGAGAGAAGAGAGCAGTTTTTATTTTTTATTGGAATCTTCCTGTTTACCGCATCCTTATTGAGCTATGGTCTTTTCCATGATTATGGAGACGGAAGAATGGTTTCCAAACAGGATTTAGCGGATAAGTTATCTGCGAATGCTGAATTTGAAGAAACCGTAAAAGACCAACGCCCTACCGTAGATTCTACCTACAAACAAATCATGAGGTTTGATCCAAGTGTACAGGCCGTTTTCCTTGAAAATGACATTAAGAGTTCCTTGAATTCCATCAAATCCAATTACGAGCGGAGAGCTTCAGATGTACGTTATAAAACGTTTCTTCAGGCTTCACAATTGTATACCGACCTGTTTTATGACAGAAGAGAACTGAAAGGCAATAACAACGATATGGAACGGGCAAACAATTCTTTGAAAGATTGCAAGCTATCTACCAGCCAGTTGAAACAAACCATGGGCAACCAGAAATAACCAAATAAAAAATAATCAAACCACAAGAATATGGCCGACACGACTACCAATGGAAAATCAGTGAGCAGTAATTCGCAGGGATATATATTCCTGTATATATTTATTGCAATACTCGTTCTCGCAGCAATTATCTTTTTCTTTAAAAGTTCTGTCTTTGACAAACGCAATGTTGATGCAAGGATCTTAAAAGATGAGATGTACTTAAATGAAGACCTCGTATTTACAGACAATACAAAAAACGCCAAGAAATGGCTATGGGAATTTGGTAATGGTGCCAAATCAAATACACAAAATGGAAGCTACCGTTATTTAAAATCCGGTTCTTATATTGTAAGGCTTACTGTTGACGGAGAGTTGCGTGAGCAATTTCCGGTGAATGTGAGAGATACTGTGGTTGCTGCCATTGACACGCTGCTTAGCATTAGCGGACCTACATCAGGTCTGGTGAATGAGGAAGTAAGGCTGGAAGCCGAAGGTAAAGCCAGTTTATATGAATGGGCTTTCGGAGAAACCGGACGTGTTGATGTGAAAGGAAGAACCGCATTGTATACTTTCCACTCCCCTGGACAATATATGGTGAAATTAAGTACGGATAAAGGTCACAGACCAGTGTATCACACCATTTTTATTACCGATCCGAATGCAGTAATTGATACCGAGCTGGTATTGCCTGGAGAAGGGGAACGTAAAGTGATTGACGACATCAGAGCAAGGCTTCAGGCAATTGCCAATGGTGCTGATTTCAATACCAACTATTATTACCTGACACGTAAGTACATGTGTAACAATGAAAAAGTTACTGTTGCTGTAGAACAGGATAACGTTAAAAAGTCCAGCGACTTTTACTCTTATTGTATGGGATTAACCTTTGGTGGTGAGATCGTTGTAGACGAAGCACAATTGACCATCAGCCCTACTTCTAATTGTGCCATTCTGGTAAATATCAAACAACATTCAGCCAAGACCGTAAAATAACCATCTCTATGAAACGAATTATCACCCTCTTAGTACTCATCACCCAGGCTGCTTTTGTTATGGCACAATCGCCGGCAGCTTTTGGGAAGAAAGTAAAATATATGCCCAAGGCTTTTGAAAAGCCATCTGCAATTACCGATTTAAGTTCGGAAGGTAAAGCCACCAAATTACCATGGATTGTGTTTTCCGACAGGGACGAAAACTATACCACTACTGCTCCGGGTGGAAGTCTGATCATGAAAAAATTGAATTTCATGGAGCCTTTTTATGTGTCCCAGGAAGAAAATGGGTATTTAAAGCTGATCAAATATAAAGCAGGAATGATCAGAGGCAGAAAAATCAGTGATAAAAAAAGTGCAATCAGCTATGGCTGGATTCCAAAGTCTAAACTATTGCTTTGGCAACGCTCTTACTCCAATAAAAAATCTGGATATCCTGAAAAATCTATTGCAGTAATCAATGGAAAAATGCCGATGACAGAATCCAGGTTCTATTATGACAATACGGATTCAGCTTTCGTTTACAACTCTCCGGAATTGAAACAACGTTCTGCGAAAATAAGGCTTCATGAAATCACTTATATCTTCAAAAAATCTGAAGATGGAAAGAAATACCTGATCGGAAATGAAGATCAGCTGGTAGCTGACAGTGCCAGAAAAAGCGTTTATGGATGGATTGCTGCTGATGCGGTTCACAACTGGGGAAACAGGTTGTTCATCTCTCCGTTGCAAATCAACTCCTATGAGCAAAGTGACTCTGTTGCTTTTGCCCTTCATGGGGTACATATGGATCCGCTTTTAGATGCCAATGATTTGATCCTGAGGAGTTCACCTGTGGTTGCTGATGAAGCTAACGGACGTTTGGTGCTGGGTACAGCGGCTGATGTTTACAATAAATCAGACAATAAGTTAATCACGATCAGCGGTTCGGCATTGCCTTACCTGAGCTATCTTGATTTAAGAAAGAATATCCATAAGATCAATGTGGTCTTTGTGGTGGATGGCGGAAGCCCGATGACGAGGTATTTTTCCGGACTGACGAACACCATTCAATCATTTGAGAATGTTTTCAATGAGTATGGTAAAAAACACAATTTAAGTTATGGAGCGGTAGTATACCGGGACGGTGTGAGCTGCGCAACTACCGGGATTCTGAGCTCACCTGCTTTATCGCCGGATTACAGAACACTGATGACCTTCCTTTCAAAAGAAGCGAAAAAAACAGAAGGATGTAATGGCAGGATTACACATCAACCGGTTTATGATGGGATTAAAGCAGGGTTAAACCTGTTGAAAAATCATCACAATGAAACCAACCTGATCGTATTGATCGGAAGTACCGGAAATGAAACTTCGACGGCTTACCGCGTGAATCAGCTGACAGAAGACTTTGCACAGGTAGACGCAAGACTACTGGCCATCCAGATGTATAGCGATTATGATCAGCTGTTCAACAACTTCGTGCTGCAGTCTAAAAAAATAGTTTCTGATGCAGCAGTATATGCGGCAGACAGAAAGAAAAGATTTTTGGTAAAAGGAGAAGGATTGAACAGCACTCAGGCTTACAATACAAGCAAGCTGGATTCTATTTCTTATTACCTGGATTACCCTAAAAACAGTTTGGTTCAGGGTGGGGTGGTTTTCCCGACAAAAGGATCTGTAAGTTCTGCTGAATCGATGAACATTGCCTTGAAACGTTTCATTAAAGAAACAGATTTTGACATCAACAACCAGATCAGCTCTCTGGACAGTGCCTTCCGTTTAACGGGTATAGAGCGTAAAAACCTGTCTGTTACCGTAGAATCGCAGTTAGAAGCACCTGTATATGGTGATGTGGCAGATAAAATGCCGCACAATGCATTTAAATATTACATGACCAATTCTGTGCCTGAAGATATTGTAGCTAAGAATAAATCGTTGCTGCAGTATTCGGTAGTCCTGAATACGATGGAATTTAAGCAACTGAACGATATCTTCTCTTTGATGATCGGTCAGAACCTTCAGCCGGACCAGTCGTCTTTCAGAAGTAAACTGGTAAAAAATTACATCAACATCCAACGTCAGCTCCTGGATATGGATATCTCTAAAAGTGACATCAGAAAAATGAGCCTGGCCAGATATTTCAGAACTGTAACCGGATTGCCGATACAAAATGAGCTGTTGAACAAATATACCGTGATTGATCTGAAAAAGAAAAGCAAAATGCCTCAGCTGGATTTTGAGAACTATCTGAAATTTCTGATCAGCTCAAGTGAGCGCATCAAGAGAAGTACTCAGGTTGGTCAGCAGTTCATCTCCAACGGAAAGACTTATTACTATGTTACGGAGCAGAATTTTATTGCACCTGTTGAAAAAGAAAACCCTTAGTATTTAAATTATGAGTCTTACAAATATCAGTGAATCAGTAAAATTAGCGATTAGGGTTGCACAGTCCCTGGCTAAGGAGTACCATAATCCGGAATTTACTGCGGCACACCTTTTAAAAGGTTTGATGCATAAGGATGTGGGATTGAGACAGTTTTTATCATCCATAGGAAAAGATGATGAATACATCAGCGAATGGGCGGAAGTAAGAATTGAAGAACTGGATAAAACAGCAACTGCTGCCGATGAGGTAAAGGGAAGTCCTGAAATTGCTAAGGTTTTTGAGGAAGCCGATCACATCAGGATTAAGCTTGGGCTGGATCTGATTACTCCGGTATGTGTCCTTACGGCATTGTGTAAGCCAACGATAGGGTTTAAACCTGATGAGTTGAAATCATTCCCGATCAAGGAAAGAGAGTTGCTGGATTTGTACATCAAAGATGAAGAGATTCAACAGGTGGTTTCACCTGGGGGAGCCGCAGGAAAAGAAGCAAAATCTTCGGGAGCGGCATCTGCCCTTCATAAATATTGCATTGACCGGATTGCGATGGCCAGAGATGGAAAAACAGATCCGATCATTGGCAGGGACAGGGAAGCAAGGATGATCATGGAGATTCTTTGCCGGAGGACCAAACCAAATGTGATCATTACCGGTGATGCAGGGGTTGGTAAAACGGCATTGGTAGATGGTTTTGCCCAGGATATCATTGCAGATAATGTTCCTGAATTGTTAAAAGGGGTACAGCTTTTTGAACTGGACCTGGGTTCTTTAATCGCAGGTGCTTCTTATAAGGGCGAGATTGAAGACCGCCTGAAGAACATCCTGAAAGAGATCAAGCAATTTGATAAAGCGGTATTGTTTATCGATGAGATCCATACTTTGCTGGATAATAAAGGACCTATTGGCGGTGGGGTAGGCAATTTGCTGAAACCGGAACTGGCCAGGGGAGAAATCACCGTGATCGGTGCCACCACAATTGATGAATACCGTAAAATTATAGAACCTGAACAGGCTTTCAGCAGAAGGTTTGAAGTACTACAGGTAAATGAACCGAATGAGGCTTCGGCAATTAAGATGCTGGAGAAACTGAAGGAAAAATATGAGGAGCACCACCAGCTGAAAATTCAGCCGGACTCCATTCCGGAATGTGTGAGGCTGGCAAAACGTTATATGAAAGACCGTCGTCTGCCGGATTCGGCCTTCGACTTACTGGACAGAACGATGGCTGCCATGAAAATGATGAACGATACTTCCGATAAAGTTCTGGAAGAATTGTCTGTCAGATTAGGAGAGCTGGAAACTTCGGAAGAAGAAGAGGAAATCCGCCTGGCAGATTATAGGTGGTTGTACAGTCAGATGCAGGATAAGGTAAGTCCGGTGTTACTTGGTCAGCTGACCGATGAAACGCAGGTAGAAGCCTTTGAAACGATTGAGGAGTACCACGATTACCTGAGCAAGAACCTGGCTGCATTAAAAGTGCTGGCAGAACAAAAAACTGATGAGGTACACAAGCAGGACATCGCTTCTATCGTTTCTTATAAAACCGGAATTCCTTTAGGAAAAATCCAGGCTCAGGAAAAAGAAAAACTCCTGAATATGGAGCAGTTCCTGAAGAGAAGGGTAGTAGGACAGGATCAGGCTTTAAGAGCTGTTTCTGATGCGATTCTGGAATCACGAAGCGGACTGAACAAAAAAGGACAGCCGATCGGTTCGTTCTTCTTACTTGGGCCAACAGGAACGGGTAAAACAGAACTGGCAAAATCTATTGCAGAGTTTCTTTTCAATGATGAGAAAGCAATGATCCGTTTTGACATGTCTGAATTCAAGGAAGAGCATTCTGCAGCCCTGCTGTATGGTGCGCCTCCGGGATATGTAGGATATGAAGAGGGCGGTTTGCTGGTGAACAAAATCAGACAACAACCTTATTCGGTATTGCTGTTCGATGAGATCGAAAAAGCACACCCTTCTGTATTTGATACTTTCCTGCAGATTCTGGATGAAGGACACATGCATGACAGGCTGGGAAAAGAAGGTGACTTCTCCAATTCCCTGATCTTGTTTACTTCCAACATCGGAAGTGAATGGATTGCCGAGCAGGTGGCCAAAGGAGAAATCCCGACCTCACAACAGCTGATGGAAATTATGGCCAGGCATTTCAGGCCGGAATTTTTAGCCCGTTTATCGGAGATTGTGCCATTTGCTCCGATCTCAGAGCACAATGTGGTCCGCATTTTTGAGATACAACTGAAAAGCTTAATCGATGCACTGGACAAACAAGGTATTGCGTTTGAGATCGAACCCGAAGCAATCAAAATGCTGGCTTTGAGTGGTTTTACGCCTAAGTATGGTGCAAGACAGCTTTCCGGAGTGATCAGGAATGAGCTGAGAAGACCGATCTCAAAATACATCATTTCAGGAGCGCTGAAAAAAGGAAACCTGATCGTGATTAAAAAACATGAAAATGAGGAACGCCTGGAATGGGAAATTATCGAGCAAAGCCCTGTCACTGAACTGGAAAACAAAATATAAGTAAATAATGTTTTCTTAATTAAATTCAATATTTTTAGTAAAAAAAAGATCTTAAACCCTTAAATATCAATACTATGTTTAACTATGAAATTGGTGGTAACGAAAGAAAAATAGATACCTCCGAAGCGTTTGCAGACATTGCCTATAATAAAACTTTATTTATACAAAAGCTGACTGATAATGAGCCGATCAAACCGGAAAAAGTAGAGGGTTTGAAAACTGTTCAGGAGGTTTTTAACCACTATAAACCAAAGGTAAATGTAGCATTCGAAAGAGAAGATGGCTCTACTGCACCTGAAACCCTTCATTTCAGCAATCTGGGTGATTTTGCGGTGAAAAATATCATCACCCAAAGTACACACCTGAGCAATGTAAACATTGAAAAGGAAATGTCTCTGAATGTGATCAAACAGCTGAAATCAAACAAAACCCTGAAGGCTACACTTGATGATGAAGAGACGAAAAGTGCTTTTATCAGTGCTTTGAAAAATTTTGTTGCTGAATTAGAAGAGAATAAATAATTCAGTGATTCCAAGAAGAACGACTTAAAAATATTAGCATGGCAACTCCAGAAGAACAAAAAATAGGACAGGATTCATCACAGGGAACGGCATTCAAGCCGGCGGAAAAGCAAAGTAAGGAGAAACTTTCCCTTCAGGAGAGTTTGGATAAACTGGCAAGAGTAGGTGGTTTTGATCTGTTGGAAGCAACAGTAGATGGCTTACAAAACTTAAACCCGGAAAGAAAAGCAAGAAAGCAGATCTTCCTGACCGGTGATGAAAAGAAAAAGGAAAGAGAAGAACTGAAAAAGAAAATCCAGCTTTGGATTGATGTATTGGAGGATTCTGATTCTGTAGCTTCTATGGTAGATAAAAGCACAGAGAAACTAAAAAATGCGGAGCAAAATCTGAATAAGAACATCGCTGCTGCATTAGAAAGCACAAAAGAACTGGAGCAGGCTTACCGTTCAGTAAACTTGTTCTATCAAAATACAGAGGCAGACAAAGTGAAGAATGTGATCATGATGAATGCTTCTATGGACCAGATCAAAGATCTGGACAATCCAAGGTTTATCGACTATGTGAGCGATGAGCTGAAACAAAAATACGACAGACTGGATCTTCGTGAGAACTACTCTTTAATGGTGATCCCGGGATACATGGGTTCTAATAAAGTAGTAGAGAAATGGAGCAAGATTGCTTATGAAAATAAAGCAATGCTGGTTACCGACTTCGCGGATCTTGATCAGCCGGATGATGTGATTGACTTGTTTACGGCGGCTAACCTGACCGGCGGTGATGCATTCAAATCAAACACGATCATGACCTGTAACTGGTTGGTAGGCAGAGGGAAAGTTGCTGAAGTAGGTGAGGAAGACGATTTAACAGTTCCTGGATCTGCAGCTTTGGCTGGTAAGATGTATTATACCCTGATGTCACAGGTGACAGCAGGTAAGAAACATGGTGCGATCAATGATGTAGATGGTGTGAAATTCGACCTGAAGAAAAGCGAAATCTCTCACCTGGAGCGTATTGGCCTGGTACCTATGGTAAATGAATATGGTAAAGTAATGGCCTTCTCGGCTAAAACCTTATTCAACGGTGACAACATCGGTCTGCAGACTTATTCTGTAGTACGTGTGTTTGACTATGTGACCAAAGTATTGTTTGACTTCCTGAACAGAAGAGCCTTTGAAAACTGGACTTCTAAAACAGAACAGGACCTTCGCGGACAGATCGTGAAATTCCTGGATGGTATCCAGGGTCCTGAGCGTCTGATCGAACGTTTTAAGATCATGCGTTTCGAACGTGACGAAGTACAGAAAGACAAAATCCATCTGGACATTCACATTACTCCTTATTTCCCTGCAAAAAGTTTCGTTGTGAAACTGGATGGTCAGAAAGGGGAGGATGAAGAAACAACCTGGAGCTCAGAATATGCACAGCAATAGGTAATAATTTTTTTCTTTTTTAAACAATATCCGGACAGATTCAATAAATCTGCTCCGGATTTTTTTTTATACCCAAATTGCATTTCCTGACTTAACAATTTCTTTATAATTTAGCAGCTCAATGTTTACTTAGGCCGGGGAATAAATGAAACAAGTATTGATCATCAATGGTGATCCTGAAAAGACTGCTGCTACAAGCCACCTGATCCAGGCATACCATAAGGGAGCCCTGGAGGCCGGAGCACATGTGAAAGAACTTATAATTATTGATCTGATCTTTAATTCGAATAAACAATTCAATAACCGCGTTCCTGAACTGGAACCTGATTTGAAACGTGCACTGGATCTGATCATGTGGGCTAACCATGTCGTTTTATTCTGCCCGGTATACCTGTCGTCCATCCCTACCAGGATCAAAGGCTTCTTCGACAGGCTCTTTATGCCAGACCAGGTGTTTGTGTCTAAATTCCAGAACGTCAGCAATAACTTTAGTGGCAAATCGGCAAGGATCATCTCCATTCTTGATGAAGAAACTTTTGAGTATTGGAAACAAGACAAGAAAGTCACCTATTTGTCTATAAAAAGAAACGTTTTTGAAAATTGTCGTTTTCATCCGGTACATACCAGTACTATCGGGCAGTTGTATTCTCTTGAGAATGACTACAGTAAAAAATGGTTGAGAAAATTAGAGAGCTTTGGGTCGAAAATAATGTAAGACCATGCTAAAGGCCGGATTGCAATTGTTTCGGGGGAAACCGATTGTTGTCCTTAAAATCAGCTTTTGTAAATATTTTTAATTTTTTTTGATATCTTGTTGATTATTAGTTGTTAATGGCAAAATTTTTGTTGTTATTTGGGTAGTTAATTAAATAACAACCCTAAAACCAAAAGTTATGGCTTTCAAAGCAAGATTAGACTTTTCGGGCAAGGAGTACGATGTACTTCACTGTGCCTATTCCCTAAACCGTGATGTAGATGCAAAAGGAAGACCTTCTTCCGGAGTGTATGGTGGAACGATCGATATCGAGATCGAATCAACTGAAGACACCTCTGTCATCGAAGCAATGGTAAACAACCAGTACAAACCTTTAACCGGTACTTTACTGATTAAAAAATCAGAAGAAGATGCCAAGATGAAGGAAGTTCATTTTGAAGACGGATATATTGTGAAATATTCCGAAGGAATCAACATCGTTGGCGATAACCCAATGACCTTGAAATTCCAGATCTCTGCCCGTAAATTGAAACTCGGCAACGCTGAGCACACCAACGACTGGCCAAAGGCATAATTCAAATTAAGGAAGTTTAACATTTAAAAAAACATTATCATGGCATTTAAAACCAGACTGAACTTAGGTTCAAAAGAATTCGATGTGTTGCAGTGCAGCTTTTCATTGAACAGGGACGTAGACGCAAAAGGTCGTCCGTCATCAGGCGTTTATGGTGGAACAATTCACCTTCAGGTAGAATCAACAGAAGATACTTCAGTGATTGAATCTATGGTGAACAACCAGTACAAGCCACTTTCAGGCACGATCATCTTCAAAAAAGGTGAAGAAGATGCAAAGATGAAGGAATTGTCTTTCGAAGACAGCTACATCATCCAGTACAATGAGGGTATTGCCGTTAACGACAATACACCAATGACATTGAGTTTTGTGATTTCTGCTCGCAAATTGAAAATCGGTAATGCAGAGCATGTAAACGACTGGCCAAAAGCATAAGCTCAGGCTTTCAAAAAACATTCAGCAGGGCCAAATAACGGTCCTGCTTTTTTATTGGCAGATTTTTTGTTATTATTGCGGGTAATAAATAAATATTTCACCCAAAAATTAAAGTTATGGCTTTCAAAGCAAGATTAAACTTTTCGGGCAAGGAGTACGATGTACTTCATTGTTCTTATTCCCTAAACCGTGATGTAGATGCAAAAGGAAGACCTTCTTCCGGAGTGTATGGCGGAACAATCAACATAGAGATTGAATCGACAGAAGACACTTCAATTGTAGAGTCAATGGTAAACAACCAATACAAACCTTTAACAGGTACACTTCTGATTAAAAAAACAGAAGAAGACGCCAAGATGAAAGAACTTCATTTTGAAGATGGATATATTGTTAAGTATTCTGAAGGAATCAATATTGTTGGCGATAACCCAATGACTTTAAAATTCCAGATTTCTGCCCGTAAATTGAAGCTTGGCAATGCTGAGCACACCAACGACTGGCCGAAAGCGTAATACCCGATTTTATTAACCACATTAAAAACAACATTAAAACAATACTATCATGGCTTTTAAAACCAGATTGACTTTAGGATCTAAAGAATTCGATGTACTGCAATGCAGTTTTTCTTTAAACAGAGATGTTGACGCAAAAGGTCGTCCGTCTTCAGGTGTTTACGGTGGATCAATTCATATTGAAGTAGAATCAACAGAAGATACTTCAGTAATCGAATCAATGGTAAACAACCAGTATAAACCATTATCAGGTACCATCATCTTCAAAAAAGGTGAAGAAGATGCAAAAATGAAAGAACTTTCATTTGAGGATGGTTATATCATTCAATACAACGAAGGAATTGCAGTGAATGATAAAACACCAATGACACTTAGCTTTGTCATTTCTGCAAGAAAATTGAAATTGGGTAATGCAGAGCATACCAACGATTGGCCAAAGGCTTAATCGCAACATAAACCGAAGCCAGTCTTGTTTGACTGGCTTTTTTTTGCACCCTAAACTGTTCCATGAAAAACCTGATTTACCTCTTCCTGATTATACTGATCAGTTGTTCCTGTAAAAATACAGCGCCTGTTCCTTTTGATCTTTCAAATATCACCTTTAAAGAAAAGATTGCTGATCTGATTAAACCAACGGGACTGAAGCTTAAAGATGACCGGGCTGCAAACTTGTCTTTCGCTAATTATGGCGTGTTTGAAAGTTCAGATTCCAGTATGTTAAAATTTAATGGGGTAAATCTGGCCGGAAAACAAGGGGATTCTGTCAATAGGGCGATCATTCATTATGAACTTAGTGACAGCACTATCCGTTTGGTTGAATTGAAGGTGTTTTCCAAGCCACAGATTAAAGCACTGGAAACGGCACTTGATCAAAAACTCGGGAAAGCCCCTTTCCCGGATGATGCCTATACCACGGTTTTTTCTCCACAGGTCGATTATTACAGAAGGGTTTGGGTAGATCCAAAAACGACCATCGGTCATTTCTTTACCAATGCGGTCAATAAAGAGCAGCAGGAAGAAGCCAGGATGGCCATCCTGAATTATTCGGATGAGCTGGTTTCAGAACTGGCCAGGTTAAAAGGTTACGCCAGCAGCATCAGCAGCTATGCCAGTGATGCCACGGAAATTGTGCTTAAAAGGAATAGAAAATAAGCTTCAGGAAGGATTCATTAAAGGATTTTGCTAAGTTTGGATTTTCTGTTCAGGGAAATTAAAACTAGTAAAATGGCCGATTTTCGTTTAGAAGTGTTTTATACTGTAGCCAAGCGCCTCAGCTTCACTAAGGCTGCAAGTGCCTTGTTTATTACGCAACCTGCTGTTACCAAGCATATTCATGAATTGGAGCAGCAGTATAACAACAAGTTATTCGAACGTAAAGGGAATTCCATTCAGCTGACTTCAGCAGGAAACCTATTGCTCAGTCATACCGAAACCCTGTTTGCCATTTACCGGAACATTGATTTTGACATGAACTCTCTGGTTCATAAGAAAGAGGGTTCATTAAGCCTTGGGGCAAGTACCACCATCGCACATTATATCGTTGCCCCCTTATTGGCAGGATTTAAAAAGAAGTTTGAAGACATCAGGCTGAACCTGGTCAATGGAAATACAGAACAGATTGAAAAGGCTTTGCTGGACAAAGAGATTGATTTTGGGATTGTAGAGGGTAAATCCAGGAATCAGGAAATCAGTTATACCGAATTTATAAAAGATGAGATCGTATTGGTTTGCAGCAAAGACCATCCACTTGCAAGAAAAGGGGTATTGGCACCGGATGCCTTGAAATTGCAATCTTTTGTCATGCGGGAACAAGGTTCGGGAACGAGAGAAGTGATAGACCATGCCCTGAAAGAGCTGGGTTTGAAAATGGCCGACCTTAAGATGGAAATCCAGCTGGGGAGTACCGAAAGCATTAAGTCTTACCTGATGAACTCCTCCTGTCTGGCCTTTATCTCTATCCATGCCCTGAGCAAGGAACTGCAGAACGGAAGTCTGCACATCATTGATGTGGCAGGACTAAGCATTGAACGTTATTTCTATTTCATTCACCTTCAGGGAATCCTGGACGGTTTGTCTGAAGTATTTCTGCGCCATGCCCGTTTGTTCTATAACTTGAAGTAATGGGGGATTAATATTAGCAATTTGACCTGCAAGGGGATGATCCGCACCTTTGTTCCATCAATTAAAGAGATTATGGAACTGAGTTTGAATACCCGAAGAATTGTTTTTGTGCTAGGTGCGTTATTTTGTCTGTTGCCTTTTATGGCGGCTCCGCTGGCGCTGTTAATGGGATTGATCTTTGCACAACTGATGAAACATCCTTTTCTTCAGTTCAATCAGAAAGCTACGAATTTGCTGTTAAAAGTCTCGGTTGTAGGGCTGGGTTTTGGGATGAATGTCTTTTCGGCAATGAAGGTTGGAAAGGAAGGACTTTTATTTACCGTGGTTTCGATTTTTGGGGTATTGCTGCTGGGCTTTATCCTGGGAAAGTTTTCAAAATAGAGCGTAAAACTTCTTACCTGATCTCCTCAGGTACGGCCATTTGTGGAGGTAGTGCGATCGCCGCATTGTCACCGGTCATGAACGCAGGAGAAAAACAGATTTCTGTGGCTCTGGGCATTGTATTTATACTGAATTCCCTGGCCTTATTTCTTTTCCCTGCTGTTGGCCATTTATTGGGTTTATCACAAGGCCAGTTTGGGATGTGGTGCGCGATTGCCATCCATGATACCAGCTCTGTTGTAGGAGCAGCCAGTAAGTACGGGGAGGAGGCTTTGCAAGTCGCCACAACAGTGAAGCTGGCCCGTGCTTTATGGATTATCCCGGTAGCATTGGGAACAGCCTTTCTGTTTAAAAGTAACCAGAATAAGATTCAGTTGCCCTATTTTATCGGCCTGTTTATTCTTGCCATGCTGGCGAATACTTTTCTGCCTGTTGTTCAGTTTATCGCACCGTATATGGTGATGATTGCGAAATCCGGACTGACGCTGACCTTGTTCCTGATTGGAAGCGGTTTGTCCTTTAAGGTGGTCCGTGTAGTCGGATTTAAGCCTTTTTTGCAGGGGTTGATCTTGTGGATCGCGATTTCCTGTGCTTCATTATGGGTAATTATGAGCTTCGTTTAACAAAAGAGTTTGTTTTTATTTAGGATAAAAGCATTAAATAAGGGAAATTTAGAATATTAAGTTTTAACCTTTATTCGGATAGTTATGCAGAAAAATATGGTCACTTTTCGCTTTTTAAGCGAACCTGGAGATGTAAATTTTGGTGGTAAGGTTCATGGTGGGGCGGTGATGAAATGGATTGACCAGACTGCTTATACCTGTGCAGTGAAATATAGCAGTCAGTATTGCGTAACGGTATATGTTGGAGGGATTCGTTTTGTGAACCCGATTCATATCGGTGACATTGTGGAGGTCCAGGCCCGAATCCTGTATACAGGAAGAACGAGTATGCACATTGGTGTAGACATCATGACCATCAATCCTAAGAGTAAAGTAGAAACAAAAGCCACACATTGTGTGATTGTCTTTGCCGCCGTAGATGATGCCGGGAAGACAGTGCCCGTTCCGGAATGGGTGCCGGAAACGGAGGAGGAGAAAGCATTGCAGAAATATGCCATCCGACTGGCCGATATGAGGAAGGAGATCAATCAGGAAATGCAGTATTATTTCAACGAATAAGGTTTGATCAGAAAAAAAGATGACGTTAATTAAGAATGCCTCTATATTGTTTATTCAGGGCTTTCCCTGTTTACAAAATCTCTTTTTTTAACCATTTTTGAGTAAGCATAAAAAGACATGAATCAGAACGATTATATCCATATTTACGATAGAGATTTACAAAGACTAATAACTGAAATGGAGGCTTACGCCCATCCGGAGGAAATCTGGCTGGTTGCCCCGATGATCAGTAACTCTGCAGGGCATCTTGCCCAGCACCTGATTGGGAACTTAAAGACTTTTGTAACGGAACCACTTGCTGGTTTCCCTTATCAGCGCGACAGAGATGCGGAGTTTAATGCCAGAAGGTTCAGCTATGAAGGTCTGTTAAAAGAGTTGTATGCCCTGAAAGCGGAAGTGGTAGAGAGCGTTAAACGCATTGAGGATTTACAAGCTCCTTATCCTAAAGTGATCAAAGACGTATATGAAGGCCAGACAATTGACTTTATGTTGTCTTATTTACTGGCTCATCTGGCCTATCATACCGGTCAGATCAACTACCATAGAAGGTTGTTGGGCACTGCAGTTACTCCAGTTCAAAAATAGCCTGGATCTCCACAGAAGAGTTCATTGGCAGGGAGGAAGCGCCTACAGTAGCCCTGGTGTGCATTCCGCTCTCGCCAAGAATTTCTACCAATAGGTTGGAGGCTTCATTCATCAGCACTGCATGTTTGGTGTAGCCGGCAGCGGTATAAAAGAAGCCGGTGAGTTGTACGGCCTGTTTCACATTGTCGAGGTCTCCGCCTGCAGCTTGTTTGAGTACTGCAAGTACGTTTAACAAGGTCTGACGGGTAGCCAGCTTTGCCTGTTCCTCAGTCACCTCAGTGCCTACCATTCCCGGATGTTCCACTTTTCCTGCTTTTAAGGCAATTTGATTGATGAATATCTGTTTGCCGGAAATCCTGAAAGGTTTGTAGTTTCCTACCGGGGCAGGTGCATCAGGAAGTACGATGTTTAGTGCTTTTAATTTTGCTTCAATGCGACTGGTCTTTGGGCTTGCAGGCATCAGTGGAGTATTGGAAGGATTAACTTCTGTTTTTGTAAGCTGATAGCCTTTTGCTGCTTTTGCCAGGGCATAACCTTGTAATGAGGCAATGTGCAATTCTCCTTTTGAAGGCCTGTTGCCGTCCGGGGCACCGGCCAGTGAAGATGCGCCAAAAACCGTATTTCCCTGTGGAATAGATTTGTCGATTTCTGAAGTACCCATGATTCCAGGGGAAACAATTGTCATCCCATGTACCGCCAGCGTGTTCCAGAAAGACAATATTGCGCCTTCTCTGCCTGCGCCACTTCCGGCCGACATAAATACGGTTGCTGGTTTTCCTTCCAGTTTATGGGCAGTCCAGAGGCCAACAGACTGATCCAGAAAATAACGCATATCCGCAGACATGTTTCCGAAATGAACAGCAGAACCGAAAGCAATGCCATCGTATTCGGGTAATTCATTGATCGTGGCATAGGGAATATTAGCGAAAGCCTGCTTTGCCTCATTTTCCAATGGTTTGATTCTCGGAACCTGTTTCAATACCGCCTTTGCTCCGGGTAATTTTTCTATCCCGGCAGCGATCTCTTTTGCCATTTTATAAGTTCCGCCGCTCTCTGTATTGAAAAGAACCAGAACCTTTATTTCTGAAGGTGGAGTTGTCATTTTGCTTTGTGCTTTTAATAATGAGCCACTAAACAGGGATAAGAATATTAAAATACCTGTTTTGATGCGCATTGAATTTACAGAATCCATGTGATGATTGATTTAAGATTTATAAGCACAAAGGTCCGGAAAAGCATCTGTCTTCAAATGTCTATATTTGCCAATAACATGTTAATATACGACAAATGGAACGAGCAAGGTTTTGCCATTTAACGGTTGATGCGGTACAAAAGGAAGCTTACGTATGGCATGAGGCCGACTGGAAGTTTTCTGATGAATGGCATGCACACCACATGGGACAGTTGATTTTTGTAGAAAAGGGAGTGCAATACCTGCATACTGCCGAAAGGACCTATTTGCTGCCTACCCATCACTGTGCCTGGATTCCTCCCGGATTGGTACACCGTACATCCAGTCCTGTAAAACAGGTCTATCTGCGTTGTATTTTTTTAAGTAAAACTGCAGATAACCCCTTTTTTCGGGATTTGAATATCTTCCATACTTCTAAGGTGCTGAGAGAAATGATCCTGTTTACGGAGCAATGGTCGCGACTGGAAGAAGAAGATACATTGGAGCTGGATTTTCTGAAGGCCCTGATCGGGATTTTACCCCTGACCTTCAATTCGGCTTTGCCATTGGTGCTTCCGGTTCCTCAGGACCCCAGGATTGCCAGCATGATCGATTACCTGACCGAATGTGTGGAAACAGGAGGGGACATGGCCAATGAGCTTAAAATACCGGAAGTTGCTGCGCGTTTTAACCTTTCTGCCAGAACAATGGAACGCCTGTTTAAACAGGATATCGGGATTACGGTAGCCGGGTATATCAAATTGTATAAAATCATCAAGGCAGTAGAGCTGCTTTCTGTATCTGGTGAGAATGTGAAGAGTGTAGCGATAAAAGTAGGATACGATAGTGTTTCTACCTTCAGCAATACCTTTTATAAGGTCTTGGGCCTCCGTCCTCAGGAAATGATGGTGCCCTAAAAAGAAAGGTCAGCAGGAAATTACCTGTCGACCTTTTTACTCCTGAGAGTTATTGAATTATTGAACCGGTGTGGCTTGTTTATTTACTTTTGAAGGATCATAGTTTAATCCCGGTGATAACCAATATAACAGCACCATTCTGGAATACCGGTAATTGAATGGTGAGAATAGAAATACACCTACCAACAGGATACCTACATAATACCATAGGTTTTCATAAGTTAATGGCAATCCTAAAACATATGCTGCAACACTCATAGAGATCATTTCTGCAACATTCATTGCATAACTCACGAACATGGCTACATAAAAATATCCGGGTTCGCGTTCAAATTTTAAATCGCAATGCGGACAACGTTCATTCATTTTTTGCACTTTAAAGCCATAGGTAGCTCCGGTGAAAACCTTACCTTCCCGGCATCTTGGGCATTTTGAATGTGTAATGCCATACCATTGAGAAACGTGTGGTGTATGATTTAATTGATCTGTGCTGCTCATATCTGTGTGTTTTAATTGTCTTGTTTTCTGAATTTATCTGGTGTTGTTCCCACCTGTTTTTTAAAGAATTTGATGAAATAGGAGTGGTCACTAAAAGCGAGTTTCTCCGAAATTTCTGCGATTGAAAGTTCCATGTTGATCAACAGCCGCTTGGCTTCTAAAATTACCCGGTCCCGGATCAGTTGTCCTGCAGGGATACCCAACAGGTCGTTACATAGCGCATTTAAGTGGTTTGGAGTAATGTATAACAACTCCGCATATTGTTTAGGAAACCTCAATTCAATGAAATTGGTTTCAATTAATTTTTTAAAGCTTTTCAACAGGGTTTGGTTATAGGAATTGGTTTGCGTCTGTTGCTTTAAGCTCAGTCCTCTGGATACCTGAATAAAGATGTTTAACATCAAGATTCTGACCAGGTCTGCATCAAATGCCCTTGCTTCTTTTCCTTCATTGAGAATCTCTTCAAAGAGCGCCGCAACCTTTTCCCTGGCCTCATCAGGCAATACCAGTACCGCATCTCCGGAATGTTCATCAAAGAAGCTGAAATTCTCCAGATACAGCGGGTTGTATAAAAAGGACTTGAAGTAATCCTCAGAAAAATTGATGATGTAACCATCTACTTCCGTGTCAAAGGACCAGCTGTGAACTTGCCCCGGAGTCATGAAGTAAATCAAACCAGGTATTACCGGATAGTTCTGGAAATCTATAGTCTGACTGCCACTGCCATTTGTAAAATAAACCAAATGGTAAAAAGAGTGGCGGTGTGCAGAATGCAGGTGTAGATACTGTCTGGAATAATGCCCAAACCTGCTGACAAGGATACCGGCATTTTTGTATTCCTCAAAAGTACTGATGTCGTAAACAGGGATATCATTTTTCATATACAAAGATACTGCTTAGTGCTGATTTCCAAGCGGTATTAATTCTCCATAAAATGGTACTTTTTACTGATTTGATTTTTGTTGCGCTTGTGGAAATAGTCAGATTAGGCCTTTATCTCTTCCTTTTGTGGTGTTTTTAATTCTGCTGCCGTTTTTTTAAATACCCAGTACTTCTGTAAAACATAGTTAAAACCTAAAGAAACGATGATATCTACGATGATCCTGCTGATCTTATAATCAAGGCGGAGCAGATTGCTGAAAAGATAGGTCCCGGAAGATTTGAGTGCGATACTTCCGGCCACCACAAAGATGAATTTTGCCAGCTGGAAGCCTACCGGTGAACTATTGGCCTGGTTGGCATTAAAAGTCCAGTACCGGTTGATGGAGAAGTTGACCACTGCGCCAATCACGCCACCAATGGCAATAGAAATGGTATAATGGATGTGGAGTAGTTCTGTACAGGCAATCATGATCCCGTAATCGAGAATTCCGCCTAAAAAAGCTGAAACCTGTGCCTTCGCAAAAACATATACAGATTTCATTTTACTCATTAAATGCCGTTTTTCTTTGCTTCCCGTTCTGCTTTATCTCTCATGTCACCAAGTTTTAACAATTTCCTGGTATCAATGAAATTAATAATAAATAAGACAATACAGATTATTGCAGCAAAATATTCTATTAAATGTCCGAAGAAGACTTCCAGAATGATGATCACCGCCAGGATAATTCTGATCTCTGTGGGGCCCACAAGCCCTGCATCAATGCTGTAAATGTCGGTGATTTTATAACGGAGCTGTGAAATGATCATCGCCCATCCATAAAGGACCACAAAAACAAAGGCAATGAGTTCATATTCATTTCTCGCATAAACGAGGTACCCTAAGCCAATCAGAACGGTACTGACCCAGTCCATAATGATGTCTAAAGAGAAACCATACCATTTGCGGGGGATATTTCTGTAATAAGCGATCCTGCCGTCCAGTGAATCTCCAAACCAGTTAATGGCCAGGCCAAGGACACCAAGTAATAAATATTCCCTGCTGACATAAGTGGCAAGGATAAAGCCGGTAAGGACAAGTAAGGAGCCTGCAGTCCCGATAAAGGTGAGCATATCGGAGGTGATAAAGGCAGGAATACGTTTTACGAGATAGGAGATGGTGCTTTGTTCTACACCACTTAAAATATTAGTTCGCTTTCTATCCTGGAATATTCTTTTTAAAATACTGTTGTCGCCGGTTGCCGGACGCACTTCTTCTCTCAATTTGTTTTCTTCCATTCAGGCTGTGTATGATATTCTTTTAGAATATCCCGCAAAAATATGTAAATGAATCCTGACTTTAAGGAAAAAAAAGTTAAATGTTAGGTAGATGTAGCATTTGGATGACTGAAATTCTTTGATTTATAATATTTTTTCAAAAAGTCTATGAAATTAGTAGTCTTTATCATATCTTTGCTGACAGTAACTGTTCTTACATTTATTTACTTATCCAGAAAGACTGAGGGAAAGGCCCTGTGATGTCTTAGCAACCTGTTGAATAATAAGGTGCTAATTCCTGTCCGCTATAAATGCGGAAGAGATAAGTTGTTTGAAACCCATGCTTGCGGTTTCTCTTTGACTCATCCATTGCCTTATTTCTCGAAACTGATTAAGTAGATTTTTATTAATCTATTAAACCCATTAAAATGAGAATTTATCTAGACAACGCTGCAACAACACCATTAAACAGAGAAGTATTTTTGGCTATGGAGCCTTACTTATTTGAAAACTTCGGAAATCCTTCTTCTTCTCATTTCCATGGGAGGGAAGCAAGGGTAGCCATTGAGCAATCCAGAGGAATCATTGCAGATCTGTTAAATGCGGCGCCGGGAAATATTGTTTTTACTTCCGGAGGCTCTGAAGCCGACAATACAGCGATCCTTTCGGCTATCCGTGCGAATGGTATCCGCCTGGCCATTACCAGCCCATTTGAGCACCATGCCGTACTCCATACCTTGAGGGCTTTGGAAAAGAACGGAGAAATCCGGATTGTTTATTTGAAACACGATCAAAGTGGAAATCTTTCTCTGACTCATCTGGAAGAGCTTCTTGCCACTAATGAGCGTGTTTTTGTTTCCTTAATGCATGGGAACAATGAGATCGGTAACCTGAATGATATTGAATCCATTGCTGCGGTCTGTAGCAAGTACCGGGCTGTTTTTCATTCAGATACCGTTCAATCGATGGGACAGTACCGGTACGATACCCAATCTTTAAATGTTGATTTTCTGGTCGGTTCTGCACATAAATTTCATGGACCAAAAGGAGTAGGCTTCCTGTACCGGAATACTGCATTGGAATTGCTGCCATTGATCAATGGTGGTGCCCAGGAATATAAACAAAGGGCAGGGACAGAAAACGTCACCGGAATTGTGGGTCTGGCTAAGGCTCTGGAAATTGCCTACAGAAACCAGTCTGCTCATCAGAAACATCTGATTAAACTAAAGGAAAGAATGATTTTCAAGCTGAGGGATAAAATTTCCGGGATTTCATTTAACGGGAATTCTGCACAAAATCAGGGAACATTGAATAGTGTTTTGAGTGTATCTCTGCCCGACCTTAAAAGTGGTATCAGTCCATTACATTATCTCGATCAGCATCAGATCTCGGCATCAGGAGGGAGTGCCTGCAACAGCCATTCGGGTTCAGGGTCGCATGTGCTTTCAGCATTGGGTTATGATTTTAGGAGACCGACACTCCGTTTTTCTTTCAGTCGTTACAATACCGAAGAGGAAATTGATTATGCTGTTGAAAAGCTGGCCAGCTTATATGTTAAAGAATCATTGCTGGAAATCAGCGAAGCTTATTAAAGCTGCAATCAGCAGGGCTTATTGAAACTTAAATCAGCAGGGTATATTAAAGTCAGTACAGCCTGTTGAATTCATAGAAGGACCAGTCACCTTAAAAGGAAAATGAAAAGCCCGGATAATTCTGATCATCCGGGCCCATCATCAATTATCTTGATTTTTTTAACTCGATGACCGTGATTTCCGGCCAGATGCCAACCCTTCCGGAGAAGCCAAGGAAACCGAATCCCCTATTGATGTTCAGGTATCTGCCGTTTTCGCTGGTGATGCCTGCCCAATGTGCATATCTATACTTAACCGGGCTCCATTTGATCCCAAAGGCCTCCATTCCAAACTGCATCCCGTGGGTATGGCCGGATAAGGTCAGCTGAATTTTAGAAGGCCATTTTTTTACTTCCGAATCCCAGTGGGTGGGGTCATGGGAAAGCAGAACTTTAAAGCTTTGAGGATCAACATTGTTCAGTGCTTTTTTAAGGTCGCCACGTTCTCCAAATCCAATACCCCAGTTTTCAACACCGGCAAGGATGATCTTTTGGCCATCCTTTTCCAGCTCAACATGTTCGTCCAGTAAAAGACGGTATCCCATTTCTCCGTGATGTCTTTTTAAGTCCTGTAAATTGGCTTGTTTAACGGTTTCATTTTCCCATTTTACATAGTCTCCATAATCGTGGTTTCCAAGAATAGAAAACTGGCCGTAGGGGGCTTTTACCTGCGAGAAATGTCCCATCCAGGGAACGATCTCTTCTGCTTTATTGTTGACCAGATCGCCGGTAAATACAAAAACATCTGAGTTTTGGGCTTTAATCAGGTCTATCCCTTTTTGTACCGCTTTAGCATTCTTGAAGCTGCCGGAATGTACATCAGAGATCTGGGTGATGGTAAAGCCATCAAAATTATCAGGAAGATCATCGAAGTATAATGTATGCTTAATCACACGATAAGCATATTTACCCCTGATGATGCCATATAAGAAAATCAGCACCGTAATTCCAAAGAGGACCAGGCCAAACTCTACCCAGTAAACATTTCTAGCCCCTCCGGTGATGAGGCGGTAACCATCACCAAGAAATAAAACGATGATGAAAACCAGCTCACTGGCCAGCAAAACAAGGAAAGTATGGGTGGTGATTTTAAAGAAGATGTCCATCCCATTGTCCCGCATCCTTTGGATAGAATAGGCCAGGGAAACGGTAATGAAAATAATGAAAGCCCAGAAAACCGGGCTAAGCCAGGTGCTGACAGTTAAAGTCTGGATTCCGGAGAGCACGTACCAGTTTAATAAAAATACAAATGCTGCGATAACAGCAAAAGGTAAAAGATTGATTTTTCTCTTCATAGCTATTTTAAACAAAATAAAAGTACTGTATCAGTCTTGATTTCAGGCGTATCAAAACCAATTTGACATTGTTAAGATGATTGCGGTAATGAATTTATCCCGCTGTTGATCTTTAAATTGATGTCTGACCTGCAATAACTCAGCTTCAACGAGGCTTAAGTTGGTGCCAATCAGGAGCTAATAAGTAAAAAACAAGGTTTTTTGTTTGCCTGGTTTAGAAATTAAATCACTGTAATACAGTTTATTGCATATTTTTTACAAAAGCAATGTACTACTAAACCTATATACTTTATATATTTGCTGTATGAACCAAACAATTTACAACGGAAATCTGATGTTTACCCACTGCATGTGTAGGTAGTGATTTCGGCTGTAGAGAATAAAAAATATTTAAAAGCTTCTTCAGTCTCCCAGACAGAAGGAGCTTTTTTCAAATAAGACCAAACGTACTATGCAAAGTTTTAGAACAGAGTTAGAAAATCCTGTTGTTGAAAAGGATATTATTGATCTGGAGAAAAAGATCAGGGACTTCCGTGAAGGGAAAATCCATGAGGAGAAATTTAGAAGCCTGCGCTTAGCCCGTGGTGTTTACGGACAAAGACAGCCTGGCGTACAAATGGTACGTATTAAATTGCCTTTTGGAAAAGTAACCTTTAAACAACTCTTACGTATTGCTGATGTTTCTGATGAGTATGGAAGTGGAAATTTACACTTAACCACCAGGCAGGACATTCAGATTCATTACGTGAGTTTAGACAGGACTCCGCAACTATGGCAGGAGCTGGAACGCGACGATGTGACCATTCGTGAGGCCTGTGGTAACACGGTGAGAAATGTAACCTCTTCGCCTGATTCGGGAATTAACCCCAATGAACTGTTTGATGTTTCTCCATATGCCCACGCTTTCTTTACTTACTTCCTGAGGAATCCGATTTGTCAGGAGATGGGTAGAAAGATCAAGTTTTCTTTCTCCTCCGATGAAAAGGATACGGCATACAGCTATATTCATGATCTCGGTTTTATCCCTAAAATAAACGAAAAAGGAGAACGCGGTTTTAAAGTGATGCTTGGTGGTGGTCTGGGTGCACAACCTTTTCTGGCCAGCTTTGTACATGATTTCCTTCCGGAAGATCAGATCATTCCTTATGCAGAGTCTGTGTTAAGGGTGTTTGACCGCTATGGAGAACGTACCAACCGTAACAAAGCCCGCCTGAAATATCTGGTTCAGAAGCTAGGCCTGGAAGAATTGTTGAGACTGATCGACGAAGAAAGAATTGCCAATAAATCTAAATCCTATCCTATCGACAGGGATACTGTTCCTTTGCCGGAACCTCCGGCATTGCTGGACTATCCTCACCTTGATATTGTTGATACCCTGGAATACCAACACTGGCGCGCAACCAATGTGGTGGAGCAAAAGCAAAAAGGTTTTTATGGTGTGTATGTTAAAGTCCCTGTGGGAGATATCAAAACGGATCGTGCGCGTAAACTGGTGGAAGGAATATCCCCTTATGTTGCCGATGAGATCCGCATCACTCAAAATCAGGGCTTATTATTGAAATTTGTTAGAGAAGGTGCTTTACCTTCATTATATTTAGAACTGAAAGCATTGGATTTTGCGACTCCGGGATTTGACAGTATCGGAGATGTGACGACCTGCCCGGGAACAGATACCTGTAACCTTGGTATTTCCAATAGCATGTCGCTCTCTGTAGCATTGGAAGAAGTGATCTATGAAGAATTCCCGGAACTGATCTATGATAAAGAAATCAAAATCAAGATCAGTGGTTGTATGAATTCCTGCGGTCAGCATGGCCTTGCGCATATTGGATTTCATGGAAGTTCGGTAAAAGCCAACGGAAAAGTGGTGCCTGCAGTACAGGTAATGCTGGGTGGTGGTACTGTTGGTGATGGAATTGGAAGAGTGGCGGAAAGAGTAATTAAAGCCCCTTCAAAACGTGCAACATCGGTATTGAGAACGATCTTAAATGATTTCAGTGCAAATGGGGAGGGCAGCGAAAGTTTCCACCAGTATTACGACAGACAGGGGAAAGATTATTTTTACCAGTTGCTTAAACCACTGGCCGATCTGACCAATCTGAAAGATGAAGAATATGTAGACTGGGGGCATGAAGAAACCTTTAATACCGCTATCGGCGTTGGAGAGTGTGCCGGAGTAGTGATCGACCTCGTGGCGACCCTATTGCTCGAAGCAGGTGAAAAACTGGAATGGGCAAAAGCTTCTTATGCCGCCGGAGCATGGGCTGATGCGATTTACCATACCTATGCCGTTTTTGTAAACAGCGCTAAAGCCTTGTTACTGGATAAAGGAATAAACAGCAGTACGCAAATTGGCGTGATCCGCGAGTTTGATACAAACTATGTAGAAACAGGCGAGGTTAAACTGCAAAGTACCTTTAATGAACTGGTTCTGCAGATCAACAAAAACGAACCTTCAGAAGAATTTGCTACGGCTTATTTAAATGAAGTGAATAACTTTTATAATCAGATTACTGCAAAAAGAGAGGAGAAAATCTAATGAGCACTCAAAATATAAATCATAAAGAACCCAGGATTACCCTGGTAGGTGCCGGACCTGGTGATCCTGAATTGATCACTATGAGAGGGGCAAATGCCTTGAAATCTGCAGATGTCGTATTGTACGATGCCTTAGTGAATGAAGGCATATTGGATTATGCAAGCCCCGATGCCATCAAGGTTTATGTAGGAAAGCGCTCCGGAGAACATTCTTATGCTCAGGATGCGATCAATAAACTAATGGTAGATTACGCACTCAATTACGGGCATGTGGTACGCCTGAAAGGTGGCGATCCTTTTGTCTTTGGCAGGGGATATGAAGAACTGGATTTCGCAGCTGGTTACAGCATTCCGGTAACTGTTGTTCCGGGTTTATCGAGCTCGATCTCTGTACCAGGCTTACAACAAATTCCGGTTACACATAGAGGATTAAGTGAAAGCTTCTGGGTGGTAACAGGAACCACAACCTCAGGAAAGATCTCCAATGACCTTTATGAAGCCGCCAGATCTAAAGCAACAGTCGTTGTGTTGATGGGCCTGGGCAAGCTGAAAGAGATTGTGAAGCTTTTCCAAAACGAAGGGAAAGGGCAGCTACCGGTTGCGGCGATTCAAAGCGGCTCCACAGAAAATGAGAAACTTGCCATTGGCATTGTAGATACGATTGTGGAAGTAGTGGAAGAAAAAGGAATTGAAGCACCTGCTTTACTTGTGTTTGGCGAGGTAGTTTCCTTACATCCCTCTTTCCTGCCGATCAGGGAATTTTTCAACGCGCTTAAAGAGGAGCAATAGACCATATGGAAGGCAACCAATTATTTCCTGTCTTCATCAAGTTGAATACGATACATACGTTGCTGATTGGTGCAGGACCGGTGGGACTGGAGAAATTGTTGGCCATATTAGCGAATAGTCCGGAGGCGAAGGTAACGGTCATTGCCCTGGAGATTCTGCCTGAACTGGAAGAACTGGCCAAAGGTTACGAAAAGGTAAGCTTGGTGCAAAGGGAGTTTAGCCCGGCGGATCTGGACGATGCAGACCTGGTGGTTGCGGCAACAAACAATGAAGCCCTCAATCAGCAAATCCGGGTAGAAGCAGACCAGCGCAACCTGTTGGTGAACTTTGCGGATAAACCTGAGCTTTGCAATTTTTACCTGGGCTCCATCGTAAAAAAGGGAGACCTTAAGATTGCGATCTCTACCAACGGGAAATCACCAACCATTGCAAAGCGGTTAAAAGAGGTGCTGAACGATAATTTGCCGGAAGAATTGAATGATACGCTGCAGCACATGCAGGCATTGAGAAATACTTTAAACGGGAACTTTACATCGAAAGTTAAAAAGCTGAACGAGGTAACTGCCATCCTGCTGAAAGAAAGTAAGGAAGATAAGGTGAAGAAAAACTTTAAATGGTTGATCTGGACCTCTATCGTCTTTTCTTTTGGAATTGTGATTACCGCTTTCTGGCATAAGGAACCTGAATTTCAGGCTTACATCACTCAGCTGAACCCGATGTTTTACTGGTTCCTGATTGGTGGATTTATCTTTGCCATGATCGATGGTGCCATTGGGATGTCGTATGGGGTAACCTCTACTTCTTTCTCTCTGGCGATGGGTGTTCCACCCGCATCGGCGAGCATGGGGGTGCATTTATCGGAAATATTAAGTAACGGGATCGCCGGATGGATGCATTACCGTTTTGGAAATGTGAACTGGAAGCTGTTCCGGATCTTATTGATTCCGGGAATTGTGGGTGCGGTAACAGGTGCATACCTATTGTCTTCCCTGGAGCATTACAGTCATTATACCAAACCTCTGGTGTCTTTGTATACCTTGATTCTTGGAGGGGTGATTTTGTCGAAAGCCTTTAAGGTAAACCGTAAACACAAAGATCCTAAAGGAAAAATAAAAAAGATCTCTTTATTGGGATTGTTTGGTGGATTTATTGATGCTGTTGGCGGCGGCGGATGGGGATCCATCGTATTGTCGAGCTTAATTGCAGGAGGAAGAAACCCAAGGTTCTCTTTGGGAACGGTGAAAATTACCCGTTTCTTCATTGCATTGATGAGCTCGCTGACCTTTATCACGATGTTAAATGGTGCCCATTGGGAAGCTGTTGCCGGTTTAGTGATTGGAAGTGCTTTGGCTTCCCCGATTGCAGCAAGGGTTTCCAATAAGATCTCCGTGAAGACGATCATGGTGTCGGTAGGCGTGCTGGTGGTATTGGTCAGCCTTCGCAGCATTGTCAATTTTATCCTTAAACTAGTATAGTCATGAAAGTAGATTTAGCAGAAATAGCAGCACAAATAAAAGATAAAGATCCTGTGGAAGCGCTGAGGTATTTTGCCATCACTTATCCTGGAAAAATTGTGTTTTCCACCAGTTTCGGATGGGAGGATCAGGTGATCACACATATGATCTTTTCCAATGATATTCCCATCGAAGTGTTTACCCTGGAAACAGGCAGGCTCTTCCCGGAAACTTATTATGTATGGAACCGGACACTGGAGAATTATAAAAAGCCAATCCTGGCCTATCATCCTCAGGCAGAAGCCTTGCAGGAGATGGTGAATGCGAAAGGACCAAGCAGCTTCTATGAAAGCGTGGAAAACAGAAAAGAATGTTGTCATATCCGTAAACTGGAACCTCTGAAAAGGGCGTTGGCAGGTAAAGATTGCTGGATTACAGGAATCCGTTCAGAGCAATCCCTGAACAGACATGATATGGCGAATATAGAATGGGATGCACAAAATGACTTGTTAAAATTCCATCCCATCTTCTTCTGGTCGCTGGAAGAGATCAAAGCCTACATTAAAAAACACAACATTGTATACAATACCTTGCACGATAAAGGATTTCCGAGCATAGGATGTGCCCCTTGTACGAGAGCAGTACGGGAAGGCGAAGATTTCAGAGCCGGCCGCTGGTGGTGGGAAGATCAATCAAAGAAAGAATGTGGTTTACATGCCACTTCGTAATTAAAAGAAAATGAGTAAGTATAATTTAGATTATTTAGACGAACTGGAGGCCGAGGCGATTCACATTTTACGTGAAGTAGCAGGGCAATTTGAAAAACCAGCATTGTTGTTCTCCGGAGGTAAAGATTCTATCACCCTGGTGAGGCTTGCTGAAAAAGCATTCCGTCCGGGAAAGTTTCCTTTTCCACTGGTACACATTGATACCGGACATAACTTTGAAGAGACGATCGCCTACCGCGATAAAATGGTGGAACGGTTGGGAGAGAAACTCATCATCGGTCATGTTCAGGAATCTATTGACCAGGGCAAAGTGGTAGAGCAGACGGGGAAAAATGCCAGCAGAAATGCGTTGCAAACGGTAACCCTTCTGGATACCATTGAAAAACACGGTTTTGACGCCTGTATTGGTGGAGCGAGAAGAGACGAAGAAAAAGCAAGGGCGAAAGAAAGAATCTTCTCAGTAAGGGATGAATTCGGACAATGGGATCCTAAACGTCAGCGCCCGGAGCTTTGGAATATCTATAACGGTAAGATCCATAAAGGAGAAAACGTAAGGGTATTCCCGATCAGCAACTGGACCGAACTTGATGTATGGAACTATGTGAAAAGAGAAAACATAGACCTTCCTTCTATCTATTTCGCCCATTACAGAGATTGTATCACTAGAAACGGACAACTGATGGCAGCCTCCCCATTCCTGAATATGGATGAAGAGGATATCGTTGAAAATAAAAAAGTTCGTTTCCGTACAGTAGGAGATATGAGCTGTACTGCCGCAGTGGAATCTGAAGCAGACGAAATAGGAGATATCATTGCCGAAATCAGTGCATCAAAAATTAGTGAACGTGGAGCCCGCATGGACGATAAAGTATCCGAAGCTGCTATGGAAGACCGCAAAAAAGGAGGGTATTTTTAATGAATTTATTGAAATTTTTTACAGCAGGAAGTGTGGATGACGGAAAGAGCACACTTATCGGAAGACTGCTTTACGATACAGATTCCATCTTAGCCGATCAACTGGAGGCCTTACAGCAATCCAACCGTAAGAACGACGACGGTACGATTGACCTGGCCATCCTTACTGATGGTTTAAGAGCGGAAAGAGAACAAGGGATCACGATTGATGTGGCTTATAAATATTTCCAAACCGATAAGCGTAAGTTTATCATTGCAGATACCCCAGGTCATATTCAGTATACCCGTAACATGGTAACCGGTGCTTCTACTGCCAAATTGGCGATCATCTTAATCGATGCCAGAAACGGAGTCGTAGAACAAACCATCAGGCATTCTTACCTTGTTTCTTTACTCGGTATCGAACATGTGGTGGTTGCCCTGAATAAAATGGACATGGTAGATTACAGTGAGACCGTTTTTAATGCCATCACCGAAAAATATAAAACACTTGCCGATGAGCTTAAGCTGAAGGAAGTGACCTTTATTCCGGTGAGTGCCTTAAAAGGAGACAATATCGTTCATGAATCCAAACATATGGAATGGTATCAGGGACGTAGTTTATTACATTTTCTGGAAACGGTTGATGTAGAAGATAAGCAAAGTTATAACCTTGCCAGAATGCCTGTTCAATGGGTAGTAAGGCCGCAAACTGACGAGCTTCACGATTACAGAGGTTATGCGGGAAGAGTGCTTAGCGGTTCTTTTAAAGTTAATGACAGGGTAACTGTGTTACCATCAGGAAGCAGTTCTGTCATTGAACGGATTGAAATCTTTGACCAGAGACCGGAAGAAGTACATGCCGGACAATCTGTTACCCTTCATTTGAAAGATAATGTAGACATCAGCAGGGGTGATGTGTTGGTAAATGCAGACCATTTGCCACAGAACTCAAAATTGATTGAAGCAGATGTTTGCTGGATGGATGCGCGTCCTTTGGATGAAAGCATTACATACCTGCTGCAGCACAATAGCAAGGTAACGAAAGCAAAGATCAATGAGATCGTTTATAAAGTCGATATCAATACTTTGGAGAAGGAAAATGCAGTTGATTTTAAGCTCAATGATATAGGTCGGGTGGTGATTAAGACTGCTGATGAGTTGGCTTTTGACCTTTATACCGATAATAAAGCGAATGGTGCAGCAATTTTGATTGACAGCAGGACTAATTTGACCGTTGCAGCATTGATGTTCAGGGCGGTTGCAGATTATTAAGGGATTTTATGGTTAGACATTGCAGGCTATTATTAGAAGTGACTATTCTATTGTTGGAAATGTTGGTCTTTTATTAGAAATCCTGACCTGTTATTAGAAATTTTACTTAAAAAAAGAAGCATTACTAATCAAAGGCTGGAATCTTTTACGCTGAAGGAGCGTAAATCTTCCTATGCCTTTTCTTAGAACGCTTCTTTTTTTATGGGATGATTACTCCATGAAAGACATATCGCCGTTCCTGTTATAGACCATAATTTTTCCAATCTGATCAGCTAATTCTTTTCCGTTGATGCGTTCTATCAGGTGGAGAGATCCGTCTAATCCTGAGGTGATTCCTGCTGCGGTGATTACTTTGCCATCTTCCACAAAGCGGACCTTTTCAACGATTTCTATTTTTGTGTTTTTTCTAAGCTCGTCTAGTTCCAGGTAATGGGTTGTGGCTTTCTTTCCATCCAGGACTCCGGCATTTGACAATAGTAAAGCGCCAGTACAAACAGACATGGTTATTTTTGTTTTTTCATTTTGTTTGTTGATCCATTTAAAAAGTTCAGGCTGGTTGTTGACGGTATTGCTGATTACCTGGGGCGCTGCGCCAGGAACAATCAGGATGTCAGCCTGAGGTGCATTTTCAAATGAATAAGTAGATTGCATCATTACCGTCCCACCTTCTGAAGGCGTAAGATGTTTGCTGGATGCTGATACCGTATATAGTTTATAAGTGGGGTCCATTACATTCGCTTTTGTGAAGACATCTATGGGGCCATTTAAGTCCATTGCTTCTACCTGATCGTAGATCAGAAAAGCAACATTGATGGTCTTTTTTGCTTTTTTCATCTCTACCAGAGGAGCCGTCGGACTTTGTGCCTGACTGGCTATAGTGGATCCGACAATTGAGGCGATGGTTACAAGTGTTTTTACTGATTTCATGTTTTTAATTGTTATATAAATTATTAGACAATACAAGGGTAATACAATGGTTAAAAACCATCGTTTTGGCTATTCAAAGCCCATTATGCTGAACTTAAGGTTTAAGTAGCACCAAATAGATTCCGGTAATAGGAAGGGCTGGTATCCAGGTGGCGTAAAAAGGCTCTCCTCATCGTATCAGCACTGCCAAATCCACACTTCCCGGCAATCTCTTCCAGAGACAGTCCTGTTTCCTCCAGAAACCTCCGGCCTGATTCTACACGTAGTTTTTCGATGTATCGTGCAGGAGTAAATCCGGTTTCCAGGCGGAATACCCTGGCGAAATTCCTTGGACTCATGGCGAGCCTGCCGGATAGGCCTTCTACATTCAGATCTTCTCTGAGGTGATCAGCAATCCATAATTGCAGATCTCTGATGGGCTTTTTGCTGGAGAGCTGCTGACTCAGCAGGTTGCTGAACTGTGACTGGTTGCCTGGCCTACGGAGATAGAGTACCAGATACCGTGCGATTGTTAAGGCCACCTCAGGCCCCTGATCCTCTTCTACTAATGCCAGTGCGAGATCGATTCCTGCTGATGCTCCTGCGGAAGTATAGATATTTCCATCCTTAACAAAGATCGGATCAGCATTGACATTGATCTCCTCATAGGAATTGTGCAATTCCTGACAATTCATCCAATGTGTTGTTGCCCGTCTGTTCCTTAGCAAACCAGCTTCGGCTAAAACAAATGCACCTATACATACAGAACCTACTCTCCGGATTTCAGGTGCATGCAACCTTATCCATTCTACCAATTTCGGATAACGTTTCCACTCTCTGTGACTTGGGAATCCTGCAATTAGCAAAGTGTCAATTTTTTGACTGACCTGATAGATGCTACTCTTACTTCGGATGACGATGCCACTTCTTGTGCTGATCTCC
Source organism: Pedobacter caeni (assembly GCF_900129215.1). Classification (GTDB taxonomy): domain Bacteria; phylum Bacteroidota; class Bacteroidia; order Sphingobacteriales; family Sphingobacteriaceae; genus Pedobacter; species Pedobacter caeni. The sequence continues at coordinate 912,271 of NZ_FQUQ01000002.1, forward strand.
AGATCTTCTGTAGCCGATACCGTAAGCACTTCATATTCTATCTCTCTATTTATTTCCGGAGGTAAAAAATGATTCGCTCCGGTAAACACGTCTGCCGGACCTATAATGTCAAGTGTTAAGGCATCAGGCATCGCCACAATAACAATTAATCGCTTCTCCATTGATCTTTTTATTACGCCACAAAGGTACGGTTGACCTGATTCGTCTGCAATGACAACTTTACGTCGATTTCTGCCAAATGCAGATCCTTGAATGATCGCATTGGTTTTGTGATATGCTGATTTAGATATTTATGAATAAGTCCTTGCTTAATACTGTTGCAATGACGCCCTGTTCTAAACCCTTGCCATAAAACCCTGCTTAATACTGTTACAATAACGCCCTGTTCTAACTCCTTGTCATGAAACCTTGCTTAATACTGTTGCAATGACGCCCTGTTCTAAACCCTTGCCATAAAACCCTGCTTAATACTGTTGCAATGACGCCCTACTTCTAAACCCTTTCCATAAAACCCTGCTCTGCGCCCTGCTTTTTTCCCTTTTCCCAGCTTTATTCCGAGTAAAATATTTATTCCTTAAAAAAGATTGTGCTGTGAAAAGACCTAGAAAATTTTGCACCTCTTCGGTGCAAAAGATTTCAGTCTTTGAATAGCACATCTTTTTTAAGAAATAATTTTCTGTAATAATTGCCATTCTTCCTGTTATTCCCTAATTTAAGATACTTTTTAACCCCCAAATAAAACTATGGAGATTATACACCTGAGTGCAGAATGTTATCCTATTGCCAAAGTAGGAGGTCTGGGAGATGTTGTTGGCGCTTTGCCGAAATACCAGAACAAGCTTGGCCATGTTGCGAAGGTGGTGATGCCTGCATACCAGACAAAATTCATGCAGGAGAACGAGTTTGAGGTGGTTTATGATGGATGGGGGAAATTGGGGTTCCACAATTTTCCTGTACGTATTTTCAGGGAAAAAACGAACAAGTTAGGTTTCGACCTTTACCTTGTTCATATTTCCGGATTGCTGGACCGGCCGAATGTCTACGGATATGACGACGATACGGAGCGTTTTCTTGCTTATCAGATTGCGGTGCTCGACTGGATTACGCAATGGGAGCATCGTCCTGATGTTGTTCATTGTCACGATCACCATACCGGATTGGTTCCATTTATGATGGCTTATTGCCATCAGTTCAAAAAGCTGAGTACGGTTCCTACTATTCTCACGATTCACAATGCCCAATACCAGGGGCAGTTTGGTTGGGATAAGCTTCACTATGTTCCTCCGTTCGACTTATGGAAATCCGGTCAGCTGGATTGGCGGGGTTCAATAAATCCATTGGCATCGGCTATCAAATGTGCCTGGAGGGTCACTACGGTATCTCCAAGTTACCTGGAAGAGATCAGTTTTAAGGCAAATGGTCTTGAAGATTTACTGGCACAGGAGCGGGCGAAGTCTGCCGGAATTCTGAATGGAATTGACAATGAGGTCTGGGATCCGCAGAATGATCCTATGCTGGAAAAGAAATATGCGATCAGAACGGTAGAAAATGGAAAAAAGGCAAACAAAGAGGCCCTATGTCGTGTTTTCAATTTAGATCCTCTGAAACCGCTGTTTACTTTCATAGGGCGGTTGGTTGGAGAAAAGGGAGCCGACCTCTTACCTGACATATTCTACAATGCGTTATTACAGGCTAATGGCGGTGTAAATGTATTGGTTTTAGGTTCTGGTGATCCGCAGGTAGAAGGACGGTTAATGCAGTTGAAAGAAGCTTTCCCGGGAAATTATAATGCTTATATTGGTTATAATGAGCAGCTGTCCCATCAGATTTATGCGGGGGCAGATTTTCTGCTGATGCCGAGCAGGGTGGAGCCATGTGGGTTAAACCAGATGTATGCTTTGCGTTATGGGACTGTTCCGATTGTGCGGAGGGTAGGAGGATTAAAGGATACGGTGATTGACATTGGTGATGGAGGTTTTGGCATTTGTCATGATCAGACCAGTGTTTGGGATGTGGGGCATGCGATAGGAAGGGCTTATGAGCTTTACTACGATGAAAAACACCTGAAGGAGATCCGTAAATATATGATGCAATTAGACCACTCATGGGATAGAGCGGCACAACAATACATTGACTTGTACCAAATATAATAAACTGAATAGCTATGACTGATAAAGTATTGGCGGTCATCCTTGGTGGTGGCCAGGGATCGAGGTTGTCCCCACTTACACAAACGCGCTCTAAACCAGCGGTTCCTATAGCCGGAAAATACAGGCTGGTTGATATTCCCATTTCAAACTGCTTAAACTCAGGCATACACCGCATGTTCGTTCTTACGCAATTTAATTCAGCATCACTGAATAAGCACATTAAGAACACCTATCATTTTAGCCATTTCAGTGCTGCTTTTGTGGACATTTTAGCCGCTGAGCAAACGCCTGATAACCCAACCTGGTTTCAGGGTACTGCCGATGCAGTGAGGCAGACCATGCATCATTTGTTAAATCATGAATTTGAGTATGTGCTCATTTTATCCGGTGATCAGTTGTATCAGATGGATTTTAACAAAATGGTGAATGCACATATTGAAAGTGGCGTACAGATTACACTGGCAACGATACCTGTGACTGCAAAAGAAGCTCCTGAATTTGGGATCCTGAAATCCAATGAGCAAAACATCATTACTTCGTTTATAGAGAAACCTGCTGCTTCACTCTTGGCCGACTGGACTTCTGATACCGGAGAAGAGATGCGTGCAGAGGGGCGTGAGCACCTTGCATCGATGGGGATTTATATTTTTAACAGGGACCTGCTGATTAAGATATTTGCGGAGAATGCAGATGAAAAGGATTTCGGAAAGGAGATTATTCCAAGAATGTTAAATACCTATGATGTGCTGAGTTATCAGTATGACGGGTATTGGACCGATATCGGAAATATCTCTTCTTTCTTTGATGCCAATCTGGGTCTTACCGATGACCTGCCTAAGTTCAATCTTTTTGATAGCCATCATAGCATTTTTACGCGTCCGCGTATGTTGCCGCCTTCTAAAATTCTGGGAACAACGCTGGATAAGGCAATCATCGCAGAGGGTTGTATTTTACATGCCGCAAGCATCAAGCATTCCGTGATTGGTATTCGTGCAAGGATAGGTAAAGAAACAACCATTGACAGCTGTTACATCATGGGTAGTGATAAATACCAGGTTCTTGAAGAGATGGAAGTTGACCTGCAAAATAAAAAGCCATGGATTGGCATTGGCGACAGATGCGTCATCACCAATGCGATCTTAGATAAAAACTGCAGGATTGGAAATGATGTTCAGATTATTGGAGGTGTGCATCTTCCCGATAGCGATCACGCCCTTTATACCGTAAAGGACGGAATTGTTGTGGTCAAGAAGGGAGCAGTCATTCCAGATGGAACTGTAATTTAATTTTCAATTACTGGTATCGGAAGACCAGTGAAAATACCGTCTTTTCAAAAGGGATAGAGTTCACTTCAAGGCTTCCATGGTGCATCTTCATAATGTTTCGGGTAATGGTCAGGCCAATACCCGAACCATTTTTTCTGGTAGTAAAGAAGGGCACAAATATTTTTTCAATCAACTCTGTATCAATTCCTTTTCCATTATCGCTGACTTCCAGGTACAACTTATTCTGGTCTAACCGGTAGTTGATTTCAATAACAGGATGTTCTACTTCGTCTAAAGCATAAATACTATTCGTGACCAGATTAATCAAAGCTTGTTCCACGAGCTTAAGGTCCATTTGTATGGTGATTTTAGAAGAAGTCTGCTCTACTTTAAGGATGATATTTCTGCCGCTGGCAAATGGCTGCATCAGTACTTTAATGTGTTGCAGGATCTCTCCGATGGTATGGTATTCCAGGTCTGGTGTAGGAAGCTCTGCAATCAGACGGTAGTCTTTTACAAAATCCAGGAGGCCTTCAGATCTTCTTTTAATTGTCTTTATAGCGGGCTTTAAATCTTCCAGATCTTCATGACTTAAGGTCTCTTTGTTGGCAATCATGCTATTCACCGTATCAGATAAAGAGCTGATAGGGGTAATGGAATTGAGGATCTCATGTGAAATTACGCCGATTAACCTGTTCCAGGCTTCACTTTCTTTTTGTTCGATCTCATCCTTAATATTTTGAAAGGAGATGATGGTATAATCCGTCATGTACAGATTCAATGGAATCACTTCCGTTGATAGCTGGATGAGTTTGTCCTGTATCTTCAGTTCCATAAAGCGCTTTCCGCCCTTACCAATGGCATCGATTTCTTTAGAGAAATCAGGGCTGTGTTTTGCTACACGGTGCCAGTATTTGTAGGTTGGGATGCCCAACAGATTGGTTGCTGCCTGATTGAAAAATACAATTTCTGTTTGTTTGGGATCCTGTACATTGTCTTTGATTACAATTACACCAACCGGAACCTGTTCCAGGATGGTCTTGATCAGCTGGAACATGGAATCTTTCTCCAGCTGTATGTCCTTTTGGGTTTGTATGATGTCGTTGAAAGATTCATACAGCTCCGGAAAACTTCCTTTTGTGGCTTTATTCCGGAAATTCAGTGTGCTGTCCCTGGTTTTTACCGCCAGGATAAAGCGCTTGATGTCTTCCCGGATCTGATTGATATAGAAGTATAAGTTCAGTAATGCCGAAATCAGCAGGATACACAATCCCGCAATGGTAAACCACAGTTCTGTTTTTTTGATCAGGTAGTACAAAAGGATACCCAGAACATTAATCAGCACCAGTCTGCTGATCAGGCGGAAGGTAAAACGGTTATAAAAGATCATAGGTCAAATTTTTCTATGCGCCTGTATAAGGCTGCGCGGGTAAGGCCCAGCTCAAGGGCAGCTCTTGAAATGTTCCCTTTATGTTTGTCAATAGCCTTCTGAACCATGAGCTTTTCCATTTCTTCCAGGCCCATTTCTGGTTGGATGACAGAATTTCCTCCGAACTTCTGGGGGCTCAGTTGTAAGTCGCCGGCACTGATCTCCATGCCATCGGCCATGATCACCGCGCGTTCAATTACATGCTGCAGTTCCCGTACATTTCCTGGCCAGTGATAGCCCAATAACAAGCTTTCTGCCTTCGCTTCGAACTTATAAAGGCTTTTATGGTATTTGGTACTGAAGCTATGCAGAAAGTGGTTGGCCAGGAGGATAATGTCTTCTCCACGTTGTGCCAGTCCTGGAAGCAAGAGCTCTACCGTATTGATCCGGAACAATAAATCCTGTCGGAATGTCCCTTTAGCGACCATTTCATTCAGCGGCATATTGGTCGCAGTGATCAACCTTACATTTACTTTGCGTTCCTTACTTTCCCCTAAACGGGTGACGGTCCGGTTTTGCAATACGCTTAATAATTTCGCTTGTAAAGGCTGGGATAAGTTTCCGATCTCATCCAAAAATATCGTTCCCCCGTCTGCAAGTTCAAACCTGCCGGGTTTATCATCTTTGGCATCTGTAAATGCCCCTTTTGCGTAACCAAAGAGTTCACTTTCAAAAAGGTTTTCATTTAGGGAACCGAGATCCACATGCATGAAGATGTGGTTCTTCCGAAGGGAGTGTTTGTGTAATTCGTAGGCGAAAACTTGTTTCCCCGTCCCGTTTTCTCCTAATATCAATACATTGGCATCTGTGGGGGCAACTTTAACAAGGGTGTTTTGCAGGTGTTTAATTGGGGCTGAATTTCCAACAATATGTTCAAACTGCCTGGCCTGATCCTTCTGTAAAGAGGAATGAATCTTTTCGAGTTTCTTTACCTTTTTGTTGGATTGTCTTAAGCGGGATGCTGCCGACAATGTGGCAAAAAGCTTTTCATTTTCCCAGGGTTTAAGAATAAAATCTGTGGCTCCTTTTTTTATGGCCTGAACGGCGAGTTCTACATTCCCATAAGCCGTCATTAAGATCACGACGTAATCTTTATCAATGGAAAGGATGTGTTCCAGCCAATATAATCCCTCGCGACCGTTGCTTGCACCTTTTTGATAGTTCATATCCAGCAGGATAATGTCGACCTCATTGTGGCTGAGCAATACATTGATTTCCTTAGGGGATTTACAGGTAACGACCTGATTGAAATGTTGTTTTAAGAATAAACGGGCGCTCAATAAGATGTCATCATCGTCATCGATCACTAAAACATTTGCATCTATCATTTTTGTGAATTTAAACTGTACTATTTGGTTTCTTATGATTCATTTTAATTAGCCGGTCAGATCCATGAATCCTGAGCTAACCGTTGGCGCATCAGGATGCCCGGATTCATCGCTTGAATTATTGGCAGTGCTCAAAAATAAGAGAAACTGTTCGATGCTGTACAGCTAGTGTCCGATTATGAACGCTTTTTGATGGGGTGTTGATTTAACTTGCTGATAATTAGCTATATAATTATATTTTTTCTGATTGGCATACCCTTAGCTTATGGATGTTCACTAAGCGTAATACAAAAATGGATAAGATCATAAAGAAAAAAAGGTTCAGTAAGAAAACAATATTAACCATTGCCGGTGCTGTGGTTTTAGTGGGGCTTGTGGCTTATGGATATAGCTTGTCTTTAAACAAGGTGTATAAAGCAGATGCAGAGAAAATCACGGTCAGCAAAGTTCAGTATGGTGATTTTGAAGATGTCGTATTGTTAAATGCGAGCGTGGTACCTTTAACCTCTGTGATTGTAAGTTCCCCTGAAGGAGGTACCGTGGCAGAGATCTTTACAGAAAACGGTGCATCGGTAGTTAAAGGAACACCATTACTGAGAATCACCAACCCGAATGCTTTATCCAACTATACTTCCAGCGAAACAAGTATTACAGAACAAATCAATCAATTGAGAAAACTACGTCTGGACCTGGAGCAAAACCAAAGGGTGATGAGCCAGGATATGATGGTGATTGAAAATAGTTTGAGAACTGCGAGCAGGAAATATAAGATTGACAGCACTTTATTCTCAAAAAATGTCATCACACGGGAAGAGTTTAATGTTTCAAGCCAGGATTACGAATACTTCCAGGGCAGAAAAACGATTTTGAAACAAGCAGTGAAACAAGAGAATCAAGGTAGGGTCATGCAGTTAAAGCAAATTGACATCTCCATTGGCAGGATGAACGAAAGTCTGGAAACCATCAGACAGAACATTGAGAACATGACCATTAAGGCTCCTGTGGCCGGACGTTTATCTTCTTACGATCCCGTGACCGGTAAGTCTTATGCCCCAAATGAGATGCTGGGAAAAATTGATGTATTGCAAGGGTATAAGTTACAGGCAGGCGTAGATGAGTATTACATCAACAGGGTGAAAGAAGGACAGAGTGCCAATGTAGAATTTAATGGCAAGACCTATAAATTAACGGTAAGAAAGGTAATCCCTGAGGTTACTGCCGGACAGTTTCAGGTAGAGCTGGTGTTCGAGGGAAAATCTCCTGATGAACTGAGAAGAGGATTATCGATGCAGGTGAAACTTACCCTTTCAGACAACAGTAAATCATTGCTGATCTCTCAGGGACAATTTTTCCAAAGCACGGGAGGAACCTGGGTATTTGTAGTGAAAAATGGTAAAGCCACGAAGAGAAATGTGAAGATCGGACGTAAAAACTACCTGTACTATGAAGTACTGGAAGGATTACAGAAAGAGGAGGAGGTAATTACTTCATCTTACGATCAGTTTAACCAGTATGATATTATAGAAATTAGTAAATAGTGCATTAAAGACATAAATTTAGGTTAGGGTGCCCAGGATTATTGCGTTGATCCGGGTACCAACCTTAATTAAAGAAAGCTTAAACGGATAAAAATATAGCCATGATAAAAATTGAAAACCTGGAAAAAGTTTATAAAACTGAAGAAATTGAGACTACTGCTTTAAATGGGATAAACCTTCATGTTAAGGAAGGCGAATTTGTCTCGATTATGGGACCTTCGGGCTGCGGTAAATCCACTTTATTAAATGTAATGGGTTTATTGGATAAGCCTGAAAGTGGCAGTTATAAGTTCATCGATACAGAGCTGTTAAAGCTGAACGATAAGGAACGTTCCAATTTCAGAAAACGTAACATGGGATTCGTTTTCCAGAACTTCAACCTGATTGATGAGCTGACCGTTTTTGAAAACATAGAACTTCCGCTGATCTATAACAAAGTTCCGGCTACAGAACGTAAACGCCTGGTGAACGAGATCATCGAAAGGATGAACATTGTAAACAGGAGTGGCCACTTTCCTCAGCAACTATCAGGAGGGCAACAACAGCGTGTAGCCGTTGCCCGTGCATTGGTGACCAAGCCTAAGCTGGTCCTTGCGGATGAGCCTACCGGAAACCTGGACAGTTCTCATGGTAATGAGGTGATGGAGCTGCTTTGCGAATTGAATGAAACAGGAACAACCATTGTGATGGTGACCCACTCTTCCCATGATGCCAGTTTTTCTAACCGCATCATCAACTTAAAAGACGGACATGTGATTTCTGAAAAAATCAATAAAAACCGTACAGAAGAACTTATTTAATTATCATGTTCAGACTCAACCTTAAAATCGCCCTGCGCAACCTTTGGAAAAACAAAGGATATACTTTGATCAATGTTGGCGGACTGGCGATAGGTCTGGCCAGTTGTATGATTCTGTTGTTGTATGTGGCTTATGAATGGAGCTTTGATAAACATACCAGTGGTTACGACCGTACTTATGTAGTTTATAACAATCAGCCAAACGGAGAACAAATTGTAAGCTATCCCTGGACTCCGGGAGTGATGGCTGATGAGCTGCGCACTAAAATACCAGGAATATCCAGGGCTTCAAGGTCAACGTATCCAGCAGAATTTCTGATTAGTTACAACAATCAGCATTTCAAAAAAAATGTAGTTTTCGCGGATACTGCTTTTCTTAAAATCTTTGACTATAAAGTGCTGCAGGGAAACAGAGATCAGATGCTGAGACAGCCCAACTCTGTAGTCCTGACGGAGCGTCTGGCTAAAATCCTGTTTGGAAACGAAAATCCAATAAATAAGGTCGTGAAACTTGGCGGGACTGAAGACCTTATTGTGGAAGGCGTGATTGAAAATGTACCGGTTACCAGTAGTATTCAGTTTGACTACCTCGGTTCATGGGAAATGTTTGTAAAGGGAAATCCATGGGTAAAGGGAAGTGAAGGGAATTGGGGTAATAATTATTGCCTTACCGCAATACAGCTTCAGGACAATAGCTTTTTCGAAAAGGTAAATGCAGAAATTGCCGGTATTTATAAGCGGAATATCAAAGAAATCAGGTCTGTAGCTTCGATCCATCCTTTATCAAAATGGCATTTATACGATAAATATGAGAATGGAAAATCCGTTGGTGGTAAAATTGATAACCTTCGCATCTTCTTGTTGCTTGCATTTAGTATCCTGTTGATTGCCTGCATCAATTTTATGAACCTCTCTACCGCAAGATCTGAGAAACGTGCGAAAGAAGTAGGGGTACGAAAGGCGATTGGTGCAGCAAGGAAGTCATTAATTGCTCAGTTTATGCTGGAATCTGTATTGCTTTCTTTCTTTGGGATGATCGTGGCATTTACGTTAATGGAGATTAGTCTTTCCTATTTTAATGGTATTTTAAGCACACAGCTGACGATCAATTATCAGGACTGGAAGTTTTGGTCAGTATTGATCGGCCTGACGCTGTTTACCGGTTTGGTGGCTGGTAGTTATCCCGCATTTTACCTCTCTTCTTTTAATCCGGTGAGGGTCTTGAAAGGCCTTAATCTACCTGGGAATTCATCCTTGTCGATCAGAAAAGTGCTGGTGGTCTTTCAGTTTGTATTTGCAGTTTGTTTAATCATATGCACCGTAGTTATTTACCAGCAATTGAATTTCATTAAGAATAAACCTGTGGGATACAATAGAGCAGGATTGGTGGAAATCCCAATTGAAGGGAGATTACAGAATGATGGAAGGATGAAATTACTCAGAGAGCGGGTGCTGAAATCTGGTGCGGTAACCAATGCCAGTGTATTTAGCAGGAGCTTAAGCATGGGAGGGAACAATACCTCTGGCGTGAGCTGGCCCGGAAAAAATCCGAAGGAGGAAGTTCTGGTTAATTTCAGGTTTGCCTATTATGATTTTGTAAACACTTTAGGAACAAAGATGGTGCTGGGCAGAGAATTTTCAGCTCAATATGCAGACAGTGCGAATGTCATTATCAATGAAACTGCGGCGAAAGTGATGAGCTTATCCAACCCGGTAGGAACAGTGATTGATTGGGGTGGTGATAAGAAGACGATCATCGGGGTGATGAAAGATTTTGTGATGGAAACACCTTACCAGACGGTAACTCCTATGATGATGATGCTTAATTCCAGTGCAGATGGGGAAGGCGTTCTCGTATTACGTTTGAATCCTTCACAAAGTATCGGTACTTCCATGCAGCAGATTAAAACACTGGTGAAAGAGATGAACCCTGATTTTCCGGTCGAGGCTACCTTTTTGAGTGATAGTTTTGAAGCCAAGTTTCAGAATGAAAAAGTTCTGGGCATTCTGGCCAACTGGTTCGGTGGTTTTTCTATTTTCATTTCCTGTCTGGGGCTGTTAGGATTGAGTTTATTTATGGCCGAACAACGTAAAAAAGAAATCAGTATCCGTAAAGTGCTCGGTGCAAGTATGATGAATATTTTGACCTTGCTGAACAGAGATTTCATTAAGCTGGTCGCAATTGCCAATCTGATTGCTTTTCCTCTGGCTTATATCCTGATTAACCAATGGTTATCAGCGTTTGAGTTCAGGGTTGGTATCTCCTTTATTCCTTTTGCGATAGCGATTGGTTTATCCTTACTGATTGCCTTGCTTACGGTAAGTGCACAATCGGTTAAGGTGGCGAAATCTAATCCTATTGATGCTTTAAAATACGAATAAACCATTTCTAAAAAGATAGTAAATGTTCAGACTGAATTTTAAAATAGCTTTACGGAACCTTTGGAAAAACAAAGGTTATACCTTGATTAATGTGGGTGGTCTGGCGATAGGTCTGGCCAGCTGCATGATTCTGCTGCTTTATGTGGGGTATAAATGGAGCTATGATAAACAGTTTAGCAATTACGAAAAAACATATGTAGTCTATAACAACGCTTTTACTTCCGCTAAACTGGAAACCTGGATCTGGACACCAGGCTTGATGGCAAGGGAAATTAAGGAAAAGGTTCCGGGAATAGCATATGCTTCCAGGTCCACTTTTCCGGAGCAGAGGCTAATCAGCCATGGGCAACAACGATTTAAAAGCGCGGCCATCTTTGCCGATGCGGCATTTTTAAAGATCCTGGATTTTAAAATGATCAGGGGAAACCGCGATAAAGTATTACAGGAGCTAAATTCGGTTGTTTTAACGGAGGGGATGGCCAAACGTCTTTTTGGCATGGAAGATCCAATCAATAAGATGGTGAAATTTGAGAATACGGAAGTACTAAAAGTAGAAGCCGTAATTGCAGATGTTCCCGGGAATAGCAGTGTGCAGTTTGATTATCTCCTGCCCTGGGCTTTACTTGAAAAACAAAACCAGATCATACGGAACTCCAATTGGGGAATGAATTTCTGTTTAACACTGGTTCAGCTAAAAGACAATCGTTTCTTTGGTTCGGTAAATCAGCAGCTAAAAGGAATCTATAAAAGGAATGAACAAGGGTCCAATAGCGAAGCATTTATGCATCCATTGTCCAAATGGCATCTGTACAGCACTTTTGAAAATGGCGTTTCTGTTGGCGGAAAGATTGATCAGATCCGCATCTTTTTTATCCTTGCTTTTTGCATCCTGCTGATTGCCTGTGTTAATTTCATGAACCTCTCTACTGCTAGATCAGAAAAAAGGGCAAAGGAAGTCGGAGTCCGCAAAGCAATAGGTTCTTCAAGGAAATCACTGATCAGTCAGTTTATGCTGGAGTCTGTATTGCTTTCCTTCCTGGGGATGCTGGTTGCTTTTGTCTTAATGGAAATCAGCCTGCCTTATTTTAATGGATTGCTACACACCACTCTGGTCATAGAATACCAGAACTGGAAATTCTGGTCAGTACTGCTAAGTCTGACTTTTTTTACCGGATTTATTGCCGGGAGTTATCCTGCTTTTTATCTTTCTTCCTTTGAGCCGGTTAAAGTTCTGAAAGGCTTTAATATAGCGGTGAATTCATCTCTTTCTGTAAGAAAGGTACTGGTAGTTTTTCAGTTCGTCTTTGCAGCTTGTCTGATGGTGTGTACTGCAGTGATCTATCAGCAATTAAATTACATTAAGGATAAGCCGGTAGGCTATAATAAAGCCGGTTTGATGGAAGTCCCGCTACAGGGAGTATTACTCAAAGATCCGGCAAAAATGCAGCTTCTAAAAGAACGTTTACTGAAAACGGGAGCGGTTACGGAGGTTACTTTCTTTAGTAAGGGAATGAATGAAGAAGGGGATGCAACTTTTGGAGTGGAGTGGGCTGGCAAAAAGCCTAAGGAAGATGTGTTGTTCAACTACCGCAGTTCGGGCTATGATTTTGTAAAGACAATTGGTACTTCTGTGCTTGCCGGAAGAGAGTTTTCAGCTCAGTTTAATGATTCCGCTAAAGTGCTGATCAATGAAGCTGCGGTCAAACTAATGGGCTTCAGACAACCCATAGGGGCAAGCCTGAAATTGTGGGGAAAATCATTTACGATTATAGGGGTGATCAAAGATTTTGTGATGGCTTCTCCTTATCAGAGGGCAGCGCCAATGGTGGTGTATTATGATATGGGAATAATGACATCCGCGGTAGCCAGGTTAAATCCTGCACAGAATGTCAGCAGTTCCGTTCAGAAAATCGATGAAGTATTCAAATCGTTTAATCCGGATTTTCCTGTCGACCGGAAATTTGTAGATGAAGTGTTCAAACAAAAATTTGATGACGAGCAGTTGCTTGGGACCCTGGCTAATTGGTTTGGTGGTTTCGCCATCTTCATCTCCTGCCTGGGCTTGTTGGGACTGGCATTGTTCACCGCAGAACAAAGGAAAAAAGAAATTGGAATCAGAAAGGTACTGGGTGCAAGCACTGCAAATATACTTGCGCTGTTAAATAAAGATTTTATTAAACTGGTACTGATTGCTAATCTGATCGCTTGTCCACTGGCCTATGTGGTGGTCTATAAATGGCTTTCTGCATATGAATTCAGGGTAAGTATATCTGTTTTGCCTTTTGCTATTGCCATCTTTTTATCCTTGATCATTGCGTTGATTACGGTGACTGCACAATCGGTTCGCGTGGTTAAATCCAATCCAGTTGATGCTTTAAAATATGAATAAGTTAACCAAATATACACTGTGTTTATGTTCAGACTGAATCTTAAAATCGCTTTGCGGAACCTTTGGAAAAACAAAGGCTATACCCTGATTAACGTCGGTGGCTTAGCGATTGGTTTGGCCAGTTGCATGTTGTTGCTTTTGTATGTGGCTCACGAATGGAGCTATAACAGACAGTTTAGCAATTATGATAAAACCTATGTGGTATTTAACAATACGAAAACGCCAAATGAAATACTGAGCTGGCCATGGACCCCTCCCGCAATGGCAAAGGAGGTTGGACAGCAGATTGCAGGCGTATCAAGGGCCTCCTGTTCGACTAATCCTGCCCCGCTATTGATCGCCAATGGGGAGAAGAGCTTTAGGAAACAAGCGGTTTTTGCCGATCAGGAATTCCTTAAAATACTGGATTATAAGTTTCTTAAAGGAAACCCGGAAAAAGCTTTGCAGGCGGTAAACGGAATAATTTTGACAGAAAGTACTGCAAAGAGCCTGTTTGGAAATGAAGATCCCATCAATAAAACATTAAAGCTGGAAAATTCACAACTGCTAAAAGTGGAGGCGGTGATTGCTGATCTGCCGGAAACTAATTCTATTCAATTTGACTACCTGATGCCCTGGGCAGCTTATGAAAAACAATTTCCCTGGTTTAAAGATGCCGGATGGGGAAGTCATTTTGTTTTAACGCTGGTTCAGCTGGAAGACAATAGTTTTTTTAATCAGGTGAGTGCAGAAATGAAAGGCATCTTCAAAAGGCATGAAAAGGGCTCATTGGCAGAGGCCATTATACATCCTTTTTCTAAATGGCATTTGTATAGCCGTTTTGAAAATGGGAAATCGGTAGGAGGGAGAATTGATCAGGTTAAAATTTTTGTGGGCATTGCTTTTTGTATCCTGCTGATTGCCTGTGTGAATTTCATGAACCTTTCTACAGCAAGGTCGCAGAAGCGCGCCAAAGAAGTGGGCGTCCGCAAAGCAATCGGTTCATCCAGAAAATCACTCATCAACCAGTTTTTGGTAGAGTCGGTATTACTTTCTTTTATTGCAATGTTATTGGCCTTTGTTTTAATGGAAATCACACTGCCTTATTTCAACAGGCTACTCCATATTGAACTTGTTCTTGATTATGGCAACTGGAAATTCTGGACAGTTTTGTGTTCCCTTACCCTTTTTACGGGCTTTATTGCAGGTAGTTATCCTGCATTTTACCTTTCTTCATTTGAGCCTGTTAAGGTCTTAAAGGGATTTAATCTGGTGGGCACTTCCTCTGTTTCGATCAGAAAAGTGCTGGTTGTTGCCCAGTTTGTATTTGCAGTGTGTCTGATCATTTGCACGATCATCGTTTATCAGCAGTTAAATTATGTGAAGAACAAATCCATTGGTTACGAAAAGGCCGGGCTGATTGAAATTCCACTTCAGGGAAATCTGGGCAAGAAGGGAGGGTTGGGTAATAAAGAAAGTATGAATGTCTTAAAAGACGAGCTGATCAAATCAGGAGTAGTGAGTAGTGTGACCTATTTCAGCTCAGGCATGAACTGGGATGGACACCGGACATTTGACATGAACTGGCCGGGAAAAAGCAAGAAGGAACTGGTTTATTTCAACTACCGCTGTGCCGGACTCGATTTTGTGAAGACCATTGGCGGCAAATTGAGTTTGGGAAGAGAATTCTCTCCGAAGCATCATGACAGCTTAAATGTAATGGTGAATGAATCTGCAATCAAGGTAATGGGATTGAAAGATCCGATCGGAAAGGTCATCAGTATGGGGAAAGATCAGGTCACGATTATTGGGGTGATCAAAGATATTGTAGTCGGTTCCCCTTACCAACAGGCGGCACCCATGGTTATTTTTGACTGGACGGTGAACCTTAATTTCGCCCTTGTCCGTTTAAACCCCGGAGGTAATATCAGCAGCGCTGTTCAGAAAATTGATGAAGTGACGAAAAGATTGAACCCCGATTTTCCGGTGGAGCGAAATTTTGTAGATGATGAATTTAAGTTGAAATTTCAAAATGAACAGTTGTTGGGAACACTGGCCAATTGGTTTGGTGGTTTTGCTGTGTTTATTTCCTGTCTGGGATTATTGGGGCTGACCTTGTATATGGCTGAGCAACGTAAAAAAGAAATCAGTATCCGCAAAGTTTTAGGAGCCGGGGCAATGGATGTCCTTTCTTTGTTAAATAAAGATTTTATGAAGCTCGTTGGAATTGCCAACCTGATTGGATTTCCACTTGCTTATATCATCATGACCAGGTGGTTGTCGGCCTATGAATTCCGTGTTGGCATATCTATCTGGCCTTTTGCAACGGCAATGGGTTTATCCCTGCTGATTGCCATCCTTACACTTAGCATACAATCGGCAAAAGTGCTGAAATCCAATCCGGTTGATGGATTAAAATATGAATAGGTACTTACGAAAATACAGATAGAAATGTTCAGACTGAATCTTAAAATCGCTTTGCGGAACCTTTGGAAGAATAAAGGCTATACTGCAATTAATATTGGTGGTTTAGCCATTGCACTGGCAGCATTTATTATGGTAGTGATCTATGTTAGCTTTGAAACAACGTTTGACCATCATATTCCGAACCATAGCAGGATTTATCTGGTTGGAAGAAGTTTGCCGGATGGGAAGACGAATTATACCCCGGCCTCACTGGCGCAGTTAATGAAAGATGCCTGTCCGGAGATTGAAAATGTTGGAAGAAGTAAGAAAACGGGATTTGAATTTGCCTTTAGTACTGATGCGGGGAGGATTTATGGTAAAAATGTACTCTCTGTGGATTATGAAATGGCAAAAATGTTCCATTTGTGGCCGGATAACGGATTAAAAAAGCCAGCTGCAGATGGCTATGATTTATATGTGCCTCAGGAGTTTGCCGATGTCTTGTTCCCCCGCAAGAAACCGATTTATCCCCAACTGGTGGCCATGGGGCCAAAAGACCTCGGGCAATCGGCAAACATCCAGGGTATCATTAACTATCGTACGGATCATTCCAGTTTAAAGTTTGATGCCATGGTGATTTTAAATGATATTGGCGCAAATCAGGATCCTAAAGCTTTGAATTATCAGACCTATATTGAAGTTAAAGAAGGTGCAGATATCGCTCAGCTAGAACAAAAGATAGACGGCTTGTTTAAAAAAGAACTGATCAAAAATGGGATGACAACGGATGACAGGGTGATTTCGGGAAGATCAGTTATCTTTTTAGATCCTCTGGATAACTTACATTTAAGGCCTGTTTCGGGAAACAGTACCAATTATAAAATTGTACTGGCATTAGGGGTTTTAGGCTTACTGGTGCTGGTGATCGCCTGTATAAATTTCACCAATCTGACCATTGCACAGACGAACAGGAGAGCAAAAGAAGTTGGCGTCAAAAAAGTACTCGGGGCTTTTCGCATGAACCTGATCTTTCAGTTTCTGATTGAAATTCTGATGCAGTGTCTTTTGGCACTGGTGATTGGATTGGCATTGGCCGAATTGTTCCTTCCTTATTTTAATGGCTTGTTTGAAACCTCTTTGTCGTTATGGAAAGGGAATGGGGCTCTGGTCTGGCAATTGCCAGCTATTTTAATCGTGATTACACTGATTTCGGGCGTTTACCCGGCATTGGTGTTATCTGGTTTCAGGCCTGCAGAGGTCTTAAAAGGGAATTTGCAAACCAGCTATAAGACCCTATGGCTGAGAAACGCATTATTGGTGACACAGTTTAGTGTAGCGATTGTATTTATTGCGGGTCTATTGATTGTGAGCACTCAGCTGAAATACATGAAGACGGAAGATACAGGCTTTAAACCCGCGCAAGTGGTTTTTATTCAAAATACGGCCTGGTTTAAGCGTGTGAACTTCGAACAACTAAGGGCAAAGGTAAAGGAAATACCAGGTGTAAATTCTTTTACGGTGGCTTCAAATATTCCAGATGGCTCCAAAGCTGCAAAGAATACCTATTCTTTTGAAGGAAGGGAACAGGGCTTAGATATGATTACGGTAGATTTTGATTACTTCGAAACGCTTAATCTGAAAATTAAGGAAGGTAGGTTTTTCTCCAAAAGCTTTAACACAGATACGGTAAATTCGATGGTATTGAATGAAAGTGCGGTTTCTGCCTATGGGATTGTCAACCCAATCGGGAAGACCATCAGAGGATGTAATATGGATTACAGAATTGTTGGGGTGATTAAAGATTTTAAAGCGCAGGGCTTTGAAACGGCTGTGGAACCAACGGTTTATACCATTAAGAATCCTTGTATCGCCAGCACCGATAAGTACATGTTGATGGTCAATGCGGATCAGGACAAGATGGCTGCGGTTCTCGCCACCTTAAAAGCAAACTGGAAGGATTTGAATAAGCTCGATGGGGAGGACTTCAGATACGAATTCCTGGACGAGTTGTATGGCAGGTTGTTTAAAAAGCAGGAGCAACTGCAGGCGGTTTTCTATTGTGCGGCAGTACTAACCATCTTTATCGCTGTTCTTGGCTTATTTGCCTTTTCTGCTTTCAGTACAAATAACCGGAGGAAAGAAATCGCAGTCAGAAAGATTTTAGGGGCAACAGACTTTCAGGTGCTCGGCTTATTGAATAGTTTTTTTATCCGGGTAGTTTTAATTGCCAACCTCATTGGCTGGCCAATAGCCTATATCATTGCGAAAAAATGGCTGGATACTTTTGCTTACAGAATTGAGGTGCCCATTTTGCCATTTGTATTTGCTGCCCTGATCAGTACGGTTCTCACTGTGTTCACCGTAAGTATTCAGGCACGAAAAGCGGTGAAGGCAAATCCTGTTGATGCTTTAAAATATGAATAAACTAATTAATTGCTAAAGATATGTTCAGATTAAACCTTAAGATCGCTTTGCGTAACCTTTGGAAATACAAAGGATATACTGCAATCAATATTGTTGGATTATCTATTGGATTGGCGGGTTGCCTGCTGATTTTCATTTTCCTGAAATTTCAGCTGAGCTTTGACAAGAGCGAAGAAAAAAGGGACCGGATTTACAGGGTTGTTTCTTCATGGGTATATCCGGAAGGAGAGTTTTTTACCAGTGGGGTTCCGATTCCCCTGATTCCGGCAATGCGGAATGATTTCTCTGAATTTGAGAAAGTTGCTGCTGTTCATCAGGGTGGAGGCATTTTGAAAATCAGGAATGAAGAAGGTGGTGCTGATATTAAATTAAAACAGGACATTTTCTATGTAGAACCTCAGTTTTTTGAGATTTTTAAAATTGAATGGCTTTCCGGAAAACCGGAACAGGCGCTGTCGCAGCCAAATATGGTGACGCTTTCGGAAAAGACAGCGGTAAAATACTTTGGAAACTGGAGAAATGCAATTGGTAAAAGTATCCGCTACGACAATAAGGCCGATTATAAGGTGACAGGAGTTTTTAAGGATTTTCCGGAGAACAGCAGTTTTCCCTTTAAGGTTGTCTTTTCTTATGCTTCTTTTGATGATAAATTCGGTAAAGAATGGGGCTGGGTAACAAACAGATCAGAAGGTTATGGTTTATTGAAAGAAGGACTGAAGCCTGCCGATCTGGACAAACCATTGAAACAGTTTATCGATAAACATTACACGGAGAAGTCGCCAGCCAAAGAGAAACATTATTTTCAACCGCTTTCTGAAGTACACCATGACGCACGCTATAGTAATTTCAGGTACAAAACGGTGGCTTATAAAGAACTGATTGGTCTGGGGGTAATTGGGCTTTTTCTACTGATTACCGCATGCATCAACTTTGTCAATCTGGCTACTGCACAAGCAATCAGCCGCTCTAAAGAAGTCGGGATCAGAAAGGTTATGGGAAGCAGAAGGAAGCAACTCATTGTGCAATTTCTCAGTGAAACCGCTTTAATAACCCTGATTTCTTTGGGTTTTGCCTGTGTGCTGACAGAGTTGGTCATTCCTAAGATGGAAAGTTTGATGGAGATAAATGTCTCTTTTCATCTTTTTACCGAGCCGGTTATTTTTGTGTTTATGTTCATTTTGATCGTATCGGTGAGTTTCCTTGCAGGACTTTACCCTGCCTTGATCATGTCAGGATTTAGTCCGGCATTAGCGATAAAGAATAAGATCAGCTCGGCCAGTGCAGGTGGATTGGGATTGAGGAAGGTCCTGGTGGTTGCACAATTTGCCATTACCGCAGTCTTGATTATTGCTACACTGGTGGTGGTCAGGCAGATGGAGTATATGAGGGAGAAATCTCTTGGATTCGATACAAAAGCAATTTCCATGGTCAATATTCCAGGAGATAGCCTCAGCAGATTGAAATATGAACCACTTAGAGAGCGGTTGCTTCAATTACCTGGAGTGCATGATATCAGTCTTACAAGTGCGGCGCCAATTTCGTCCGGTAACAGAACGATCAGTTTTAAATACGACCGTCGTCCTGAAGATGAGAAGACTCAGTTGAACATCAAAATGGCAGATGAAAACTACCTGAAGACTTTTAATTTGGAACTGATTGCAGGTAGAAATTTATCAAAAAGCGATACCCTGAAAGAGTTTATGGTGAATGAACAGTTATTGAAAACTTTAGGTGTTGCAAATCCCTCGGATGCGATCGGAAAGATGATCAGTTTAGGTGACGGCGGCGGCGAGAGGAAAATTGTAGGGGTGGTAAAAGATTTCAACAACATGACCTTTAAAAGCACCATTTCTCCAATCGCTATTTTTTCTGATAAACATGCATACGCTGCAATGGCCATCAAGATGGATGTAAAGGAAATGATGACCACCATTAAAAAGGTAGAACAGGAATGGAATGCGGCTTTCCCTGATGATGTTTATGAAGCTCAGTTTCTGGATGATAATATTCAGAATTTTTATAAAACCGAGCAGGTAATGGGCGTGCTGTTTAAAGTGTTTGCAGGAGTCGTGATCTTTATTTCTTTCATCGGCTTATTTGGCCTGGTATCGTTTATCGCTACACAGAAGACAAGGGAAATTGCCATCCGGAAAGTCCTGGGGGCTTCTACTTTGGAACTGGTTAAAATGTTAAACCGTTCCTTTTTATGGATGGTGTTGATTGCCAACCTTGTGGCCTGGCCTCTGGCTTATATTTTCGTTTCGAAATGGCTCAATGGATTTGTTTATCGCATAGATATCAGCATCTGGCCATTTATGATGGCCATGGTATTATCCGTTGTGATTACTTTGATTACCGTTAGTCTGCGCTCTTATAAAGCTGCAAATACAAACCCGATTGATGCCCTTAAATATGAATAATCCCTTAAGAATTAAAAATTAAAACATACCAAGATGATAGAGCTTAAAAATATAGAGAAGTATTACGCGAATAAAGGAGTTAAAAGTTATATCCTTCGCCATGTCAGTACAAGCATTAAACAAGGAGAATTTGTGTCGATTATGGGACCTTCCGGAGCGGGGAAATCTACCTTGCTGAATATCCTTGGAATGTTGGAAGAACCGACTTATGGTGCCTATGAGTTTATGGGAGAGGATGTGGTTTCTTTAAATGAGCGTAAGCGAATTGAGTTATACAGGAATCATATCGGTTTTGTGTTTCAGGCTTATCACCTGATCGATGAAATGACTGTGGCGGAGAATATTGAAGCACCTTTATTGTATAAAAAGGTAAGTAGTGCGGAGCGTAAAAGCAGGGTTGCTGATGTGCTGGACCGATTTAATATGGTCGCTAAAAAAGACCTGTTTCCCAACCAGCTTTCTGGCGGACAACAACAGTTAGTAGGGATTGCAAGAGCTTTAGTGGCGCAGCCCTCTATCATTCTGGCAGATGAACCTACAGGTAACCTGCAATCGCCACAGGCACTACAGATTATGGAATTGTTTAAGAAGCTGAACGAAGAAGAGAACATTACGATTATTCAGGTCACCCACTCAGAGGTGAATGCAGCTTATGGAAGTCGGATTTTGCATTTGCTGGATGGTGTGATCAAAGAAGATCTTTCCCTGCAACAGGTGATTTAATGTCCTGTTAAATCCTTTTGATGAGCGGTTTTTTACTTAATGATTAAAAGCTGATATGTTTAAACTGAATTTGAAAATTGCATTTCGTAACCTTTTGAAAAACAGAGGTTACGCAGTGGTAAATGTTCTGGGGCTGGTATTCGGCCTGACCTCTTTTCTGTTGTTATTGATGTACATTAATCATGAACAGGATTATGACCGCTGGGATTCCGGATTGAGCAACGTTTATCAGGTAAGGGAAAGACATGATTTTTTTAGTCCTGACGGAAAGCAGCACTGGCAATATGGAATAGATTCAAAAATTGCAGGTTTATTGAAGAAAAGTATTCCTCAGTTCAGGCAGGTGACGAAAGTAAGTGTTCTGTGGAGGAATGGGACTGCCATTAAAATTGGCCAGTCTGAGCCGATCTTGATGAATGATTTACTGGAGGTTGACTCGCTTTTTTTTAAGGTCTTCCCTTATAAATTTCTGAAGGGGGTTCAGAAAACTGCGGTTTCTGAACCCAATACAATGGTATTGAAAGAAAGTGCAGCAAAAAAGTTGTTTGGAACCCTGGATGTATTGGGCAAACATGTAAAGGTCCTGAGATGGAGTTCAGATGAAGGTAAAACTTATCAGGTTAAAGGGCTGATTGCTGATCCTTCCACTCCTGAAAGTTTGTCTTTCGGCGCGGTCCTGCATAGTGGAGAAAGAGAAAAAGATCCGGAAGGTCCGGGCTCTACAAATTACTGTCAGGTTTATGCATTGGCTGGAGATCAGATCGATACTACTGCAGTAGCTAAGGCTGTTCAAAAAACTTATATTGATTATAAAAAATCAACTTTTGCAGCGCTCAAAACATCCTACGATGATTATTATAAGGGAGAAATGTTTCCTGGGTTAAAGGTAGTTCCTTTACAACAGGTACATGCCGATCCACCACTTTCCAAAAGCTGGTTGGAAAAGGTCAAGCCGATTATTGGCCTGACCGTGTTTTTGTTGCTCGTATCTGTCATTAATTTCGTAAATCTGGCCACGGTGCAGTCTGTTCAACGAGCCAAAGAAGTCGGAGTCAAGAAAGTTCTTGGAGCCTATAAAAGAAGTTTGTTGATGCAGTTTCTATTGGAAGCTGCCATTTTGAGTTCCGTTGCTCTGGTCATTAGCATCGCATTAACTGAACTTTTACTTCCTGTTTTTGGACGGCACTTTGAAATAGAAATGACCTTCTGGAATAATAGCAGGCTTTGGTCTTTGATGATACAATTAGGTGCTGTTTTTGTTGTAGTTACGCTGCTTTCAGGATTTTACCCTGCACTTGTCCTCAGCAACTGTAATCCTGTTGATGTACTAAAAGGAACTTATGAACGGGGGTTAAAAGGGGTAGCATTGAGAAACGGCCTGTTGGTCTTACAGTTTGTTATTGCAGTTACTTTTATCATTGGGATTGGGGTCATGTTCTTGCAAAGCAGTTACGTGGCGCATAAGAATCCGGGTTTTGAACCAGACCGGCTCATCAACATCAAGACTTCTTATCAGGAAGACCTTGCTGAAAAAATCAGACGCGTGCCAGGAGTTAAGTATGTGGCCACCACTACTCAGGTAATGGGGAATGTGTTCAATGTGCCAAGGGAAATTACCTATAAATCAAAGGATTATAAACTTAATACCGTAACCGTTACCATGGATGCGCTTCAGGCACTGGGAACACAACTTGTTGTCGGCCGGCTATTTTCAAGGGCTTATGCACAGGACACCCTAAATGCGGTAGTGTTAAATGAAGCGGCGGCGAAATTGCTGGGAGGCCATATGTTAGGACAACAGTATGTGCTGAAAGACGAAGGTGAAAAACATACATTTCAGGTCGTCGGAATCATCAAAGATTACCATAATGAAGGATTTGACAAAGAAATACTGCCCACCATTTATAAAGCCTCCTCAAGGGGTGGAACCTCAAGTACAAACAATTTACTGATCCGTTTTGAAAATGAAAACTACCAGCAGACCATTTCCTTGATTGAAGCAGAATGGAAAAAAAAGTATCCTGATTATCCGATGGTTTATACAGCCGCGGAAAGTGCATTTCAGGATGCTTTGAAAGCAGATCGCCGTTTTATTGAAATGGTAACTGTATTCAGCTTCATTTCAGTTGCACTTTCTTTGCTCGGTTTATTTGCCCTGGCAGCATTTGTGTCCAAAAGAAGAACGAAAGAGATTGCTATTCGCAAAATCCTTGGTGCTTCTGACCTTCAGATCATCAGGATGCTCAACCGTTCCTTCCTGATATTGGTTTTGTTTGCCAATGTCATCAGCTGGCCAATTGCCTATGTTCTGACCAATAAGTGGCTGTCCGGATTTGCTTATCGCATTGATATGCCCGTTTTTCCCTTTATCCTGGCCACATTACTGTCGCTGACAGTTGCCTTGTTAACGGTAAGCCTTCAGGCAAAGAAAGCTGCAGTAAGTGACCCGGTGAATGCTTTAAAATATGAATAACCAATTTAAACACATACCATGTATCTCCTGAATTTTAAAATCGCGTTAAGGAATCTGTTAAGGAATAAAATGGCATCATTGATCAATATCAGTGGTCTGGCAATTGGTTTAGCCGCTTGTCTGATGTTATTGCTGTATGTATCCTATGAATGGAATTTCGACCGGGGCTTTAAAAAGTCGGGTGATACTTACCAGCTGATGTTTAATTTTTATGGCGCTGATCATCATATCCGCTCGACAGGAAATCAATCCCCTAATACGATTGCTGCGGTATTAAAAGAGGAAATGCCTGAGGTTGAAAATATCAGCAGGATATTGTGGGCATCTAAGCGCTTGCTGGCGAACGGAAAAAATTCCTTTAAGGTTAATGGACGTTATGCAGATCCGGAGCTGCTGAAGATCTTTGATTTTAAAGTGCTTCATGGAAATCTGGCTAAAGCATTGGATGCTCCTAATTCCATAGTGCTGACCGCGGGTACTGCCCGTAAATTGTTTGGCAGTACAGATGTTTTAAACCGCGGATTAAAGTTTGAAAATCAGGTCGAAGTAAAAGTAACCGCCGTAATCGAAGATTTACCTCCGAATACAAGTTATGATTTTGATTGTCTGAATTCCTGGAAGTTGTACGAGCAGCTGAATACCTGGGTAATTGAACCTAACTGGCACAATTATTCCTATTTCACCTTGTTTACCCTTAAAAAAGGAACCGATGTGGGCTTGTTCAATGAGAAGATAAAGAACCTCAGCAGAAAACATGCACCAAGTTCTTTTTCAGAAGCTGAACCTTTTGCTTATCCACTGGTAAAGCTCCATCTGTATGACAGGTTTCTGAATGGAAAGGTAGATGGTGGGCAGATTGACCGGGTGAGAACTTTTGGGATATTGGCTCTGAGTATTTTGGTTATTGCCTGTATCAATTTTATGAACCTTTCCACGGCAAGGTCTCAGAAGAGGGCGAAAGAGGTGGGAATTAAGAAGACCATTGGCGCTTCCAGATCTTCTTTGGTGTCTCAGTTTCTGATGGAGTCTTTATTACTCACGCTGGTTAGCGTTGTGATTGCGGTTGTTTTGGTAGAGTTGAGTTTGCCGAAATTTAATCAGCTGGTCTCTGCGGAATTACACATTGCCTATGGAGATCCTTTGAACTGGATTGGAGTGTTCCTGTTGATTCTCTTTACGGGGATTGTAGCAGGAAGTTATCCGGCCTTCTACCTCTCCGGTTTTAATCCTGTTCAAACCTTAAAGAAAACGGTCGGGCTCAAAAGTAGTTTCTCTTTAAATTTCAGACAGGTTTTGGTGGTTGTTCAGTTTGGCTTTGCCGTGCTGCTCATCATAGCGACATTAATCATGTACGATCAGTTGGCCTATCTGAGAAAGAAGCCCCTGGGATACCAGGTCAATGCATTGGTGGAAATGCCTCATGAAGGTAACCTCTATCTTAAATATGACCTTTTGAAAGAAAGGCTACTGGCATCGGGAGCAATCACGTCCATGTGCCAGTCGTCGGGAAGTATTTCTCAGCAGAATTCTAATAGCACCGGGATGGAATGGGAAGGGATGTCTGAAGGAGATAAAAAAATGTCTGTGAACCAGATTTACACTGGTTATGATTTTGTGAAAACGAATGGGCTCAAACTTTCCGAAGGCCGGGATTTTAAAAAAGGATTGGGCTCTGATAGTGTGGCAGTGATGCTGAGTCAGACGGCAGTGAAAATGATGGGACTTAAAAAACCGGTTGGACAGACTGTGGTTTTTCAGGATGTCAAGAGGCAGGTGGTAGGTGTGTTTGAAGACATTACCTGGGGTGATCCTGCAAAGCGGGAAAAGCCAATGATCATTGCCTATAATCCCAATAACAGTGATGTGATCACGATGCGCTTAAATACGGATAATGATTTAAAAGATAATGTGGAAATGATCGGTCAGATCACAAAAGAAATCAATCCTGATTTTCCTGTAGATGTCAGGTTTCTCGATCAGCTTGTCGCAGAGAAAATAAAAGATGAAGCAACTATGGTTACTTTATCTAATCTATTTGGAGGGCTGGCTATATTTATCTCCTGTCTTGGTCTTTTTGGTTTATCAGCCTTTAGTGCAGAGCAACGTACAAAAGAAATCGGCGTGCGGAAGGTACTGGGGGCATCGGTGCAGGGGATCGTAGGGCTATTGTCTTTTAACTTTGTGAAAACAGTACTGGTGGCATTGCTGATTTCGATGCCTGTTGCTTATCTCCTCATGAACAGTTGGCTGAATAAGTTTGATTATCACATTTCCATCGGCTGGATGGTATTTGTGCAAACAGGAATCCTGATTGTGGTCATTGCACTGCTGACCGTAAGCTGGCAGGCTTACCGTGCTGCAAAAGGAAATCCTGTTGACGCATTAAAGTATGAGTAGCTTATCTTTGTAAAATGCAACGCAGTTTTACAGATCAGCTTAACCGAACTATCCACATCAGCTATCCGCCAAAAAGGATCATTTCCCTGGTTCCTTCTCAAACAGAATTATTGTTTGACCTGGGCCTGGATTCAGAGATTATTGGAATTACTAAATTTTGTGTTCATCCGGAATCGAAGTCTAAAGAGAAAACTAAAATAGGAGGGACCAAGAAGTTGAATCTGGAGCTGATCCGTAGCTTAAAGCCGGATCTGATCATCGGGAATAAGGAAGAAAATGAACAATCGCAGATAGAAGAACTCATGAAAGACCTTCCCGTTTGGATGAGTGATATTTATGACCTGGAGGATGCCAAGAACACCATCATTCAAATCGGAGAACTGGTGGACAGGATGCCTGAAGCGGCTTATCTGAATCATTTGATCAATGCAGGTTTTAATGATTTACAAACTTTGGCGCTGGAAAACAACCTGAATAAAAGTGTGGCTTATCTGATCTGGAAAAACCCGTATATGTTTGCAGGCAGAAACACCTTTATCAACCATATGCTGGCCATGAACGGACTTAACAATGTGATCAGAGAAAACAGGTATCCTGAAATGGATTTGAATGAACTGGCATTGTTAAAACCGGAGCTGATCTTCCTTTCTTCAGAACCTTATCCTTTTAAAGAGAAACACCTGGAGGAAATCAGAACGGTAATTCCGGAGGCAAAAGTAATGCTGGTGGATGGAGAAATGTTTTCCTGGTATGGCAGCAGGTTGGTCAAGGCAGTTCAATATCTATTTCAATTTCAGAAAGAATTGTATTAAGAGTAGCTTCTTTCTCCTGACAAAATCAGAAGGGAGGCTTGCTTTGAAAAAAAAGATTGAAATTTAAAGCATATAAGATCAATATGTTAGCTTTAAACGCTGAAATTAAATGTAAAAGAGTTTTGAGATTTAGAAACAATATCTATCTTTGCAATCCAAAACAATAACATCCTAACTGCGGAAGTGGCGTAATTGGTAGCCGCACCAGACTTAGGATCTGGCGCTTCACGGCGTGGGGGTTCGAGTCCCTTCTTCCGCACGTAATTAAACCCGATCCATTAGATCGGGTTTTTTATTTTAAGCTGTTTTTTGGGTGGCCGCCGTAACCATCGTTGATATGCACTGCCATTTTTGGTCTTTCTTAATGTAGGTACTGGAAGACCACTCGTATAACTCGAAAGACTGATCGTTATAGGCTCCTGCACTTGTTCCTAGGCTGATCACAATGCCTGTGTTTTCATAAACTTTAACTGTCATTTCTTCAGCATCCATCCGGTTGTGCTTTACAACCCCGGATCTTACCGAATCCAGAAATGCGGATTTGGTGGTGATGCCATCAGAACCAACAATGATCCAGTCGGCTGACATGAATTTAGCGATTTCATCCACATTGTTTCCTACAATGGCTTTGTTCCATTGTTTTTCAAATTGAATTAATTCTTCTTCTGCCGTTTCCATTTTAGTTTTTATTTAAATTTAGAAATTAACCATGAATTTGTGTGGATGAGAAAAGGGTAAACTTATGGTCGTAATAACTGGATAAAGCCCTGGATTCTCCGGGATTGGAAGGTAGGTGAGAGGTAATTCAAAGGTTATTGGCAGGTAGTTGGTAGGTTGTTTAACCTTCCAGCTACCTCGTAACTACTTTCCAACCCCCTTCCAATCCCGGAGCGTGTACGGAGCCTATACCCATTGCATATAGACATTGTCTTATACGGCTTTGACCTTACAAAAAAAATGAAGCTTAAATTGGATCGATGCTGACAAATTTGTATTTACTTATTGCCCAACAGGAGTAAAAGCCGAAAGAAACCCTTATCATAAACCTAATCCAATGGGTTTTAATAAAAATCGTACAATATTTTGATTTTATTGGGATTTTTAAAAAACTATTCTATCTTTGCAATCCGAAATAAATAAATCCTAACTGCGGAAGTGGCGTAATTGGTAGCCGCACCAGACTTAGGATCTGGCGCTTCACGGCGTGGGGGTTCGAGTCCCTTCTTCCGCACAACAACTGAAAACAGTCTCAAAAGGACTGTTTTTCTTTTATAAGGCAAAATTCAGCTGGCCTGAGCAGATCGAAATCAACCTCTTTTTTTTAGTGTAGGTCCATGAGATTCAGACAATCTACAGACATAATTTTTTAAATTATACACTTTGAAATCAACAAAAAAGAATATATTTGCGCCCTCGAAAGGGAAATTTGAGCGATGGATTGGAAGTCAATTCTTCCGCAATAAATTTCCTCCGCCACACGGGGGATTTTTTGTATAAAGACACTAATAATTATTGATTCAGAAAGATGAACATTACACAGGAAAAAATTAACGACTTAAATGCAGTTGTAAAGATTAAAATTTCACCTGAAGATTATACTGAAAAGGTTGATAAATCTATAAAAGAGCAAGCTAAAAAAGCAAACCTTCCTGGTTTTCGTAAAGGAATGGTTCCTGCAGCACATATCAAGAAAATGTATGGCAGAAGCATTTTGGTGGAAGAAATCAATACCCTGTTGAGCGAAACGTTAAACAAACACCTTACTGATAATAAAGTTGAAATCCTTGGACAGCCTTTACCGGTAATGGATGATACTAAAGAATTCAAATGGGACAATACAGATGAGTTTGAGTTTGACTATGAATTGGGTCTTGCACCAGAGGTAGATGTGAAAATCACGGCCAAAGATAAATTCACTCAATTTAACGTTAAAGCAGACGAAGAAACTTTAGCTTCACGTATCAAAAATATCAGAAGAAGCTATGGCAAAATGACAAACCCGGAAGTTTCGGCAGATGATGACGTTCTTTATGCCGAATTAGCACAACTTTCTGCTGATGGTTCAATTTTTGAAGGTGGCATCAACAGTACCGGTTCTATTCGCTTAGATCAGGTAGCTGATAAAAAGATCTTAAAATCTTTAATCGGTTTAAAAAAGGATGATGTAGTTGAGCTTGATGTTCAGAAAGCTTTTGATAAGAATGAGGTGATCATCGCCAAATTGTTAAACATTGCTGAAGAAGATGCAAAAGAATTACAATCTAAATTCCAGGTAACGGTTAAAAATGTAAACCGTTTAGAGGAGTCTGATTTAAACCAGGAGTTCTTTGATAAATTATTTGGTGAAGGTGTAGTGACTGACGAAGCTGGTTTTACCGCTAAAATCACTGAGGAAGTAGAAAGCATGTTCAAACAAGATGCAGACCGCAAATTGCAGAACGACATGTACACGAAACTAATTGAAAGTGTGAAAATGGAATTGCCTGATGAGTTTTTACGTAAGTGGTTAAAAGCTACAAACGAAAAATTAACTGAAGCTGAGCTTGCAGAAGGATATGATGATTTCGCTAAAAACCTTAAATGGACTTTAATCGAGAACAAACTGATTAAAGATAACAGCATCGAAATTAAATATGAGGATGTATTCGAAACTGCTAAACAACGTTTAGACGCACAGTTCAGAATGTACAGCCCAAGTCCGATGCCGGAAGATCAGTTGGCACAATACACTGCTACTTTCCTGAAAGAGAAAGACAACGCAAACCGCATTTTTGATGAAGTGAAAGCAATTAAAGTTTTTGAATACATTCAATCAGTTGCCACTTTAGACCAAAAAGAAATAGCTTATAATAAATTTATAGAATTGAAGTAATTCAGGGAAAACCCGATACTTTTAGTTTATAATTACAGATAAGGCGGCTTTATTAAGGCCGCCTTGTTTATATAAAGAGATTCGAGAATTTTACAATACCACAATAAATAACCAATTTAGTTTAATTAATTTGGTAAAAATTAGGTAGATAATTAAATAGAAACAGACGTACTGACAAAGAAAAATAGACATACTGATGAAAATAGACAAAGACGAATTTAGAAAATACGCAGTTAAACACCATCGTATTAATGGTTTAAACGTGGATCGTTTTATTGGTGCTACCAATAACTCTCCTAAAAGTATGACTCCTTACATCATTGAAGAGCGTCAGCTGAACGTGGCACAAATGGATGTGTTTTCTCGTTTAATGATGGACCGTATCATCTTTTTAGGTGATGCCATTTATGATGGTAACGCGAACATTATACAGGCTCAGTTGTTGTTTTTACAATCTACAGATAACAACAGGGACATTCAGATTTATATCAACTCACCAGGTGGTTCTGTATACGCAGGTTTAGGTATCTATGATACCATGCAATACATCACACCGGATGTGGCGACCATCTGTACCGGTATGGCAGCTTCTATGGGAGCAGTGCTATTGGTAGCAGGTGCTAAAGGAAAACGTGCTGCATTGCCACACTCACGTGTGATGATTCACCAACCTTCAGGTGGTGCACAGGGAGTTGCTTCAGATATGGAGATCAACTTAAGAGAGATGCTGAAATTAAAGAAAGAATTATATGATATCATTTCAAACCATTCCGGACAATCTTACGAATGGGTAGAAAAAGCTTCAGACCGTGATTACTGGATGAAAGCTGACGAAGCGAAAAGCTTTGGAATGATTGATGAAGTGCTGGGAGCGAATAACAAAGAAAATAATGGCTAAACAAAATAAAGAATCTCGTTGCTCTTTTTGTGGCTCAGGTAAGCAGGATACTTTAATGCTTATTGAAGGTCTGGATGCTTACATTTGCGATAAATGTGTGACCCAGGCCAATCAACTCCTGGTACAGGAGCTTGGGAGTAAGAAAGCGAAATCTTTAGACTCTTCAATTACCTTATTGAAGCCTATGGAAATCAAAGCACATATTGACCAGTACGTTATTGGTCAGGATGACGCTAAGAAAGTCCTTTCTGTAGCGGTTTATAACCACTATAAGAGATTAGGCCAGAAGATAAACCAGGAGGATGAAGTTGAGATTGAAAAATCGAACATCATGCTGGTAGGAGAAACCGGTACCGGAAAAACCTTACTGGCCAAAACGATTGCTAAAATCCTGCATGTTCCTTTCTGTATCTGCGATGCGACGGTATTGACCGAAGCAGGTTATGTAGGTGAAGATGTAGAGAGCATTCTGACCCGCCTCCTTCAGGCTGCGGATTATGATGTGGCTTCTGCAGAACGCGGAATCGTTTATATCGATGAGGTAGATAAAGTTGCGCGTAAAAGCGATAACCCTTCTATCACCAGAGATGTATCGGGAGAAGGCGTGCAACAGGCCTTATTGAAGATCTTAGAGGGGACTGTAGTAAATGTTCCGCCTCAGGGAGGACGTAAACACCCGGATCAGAAAATGATTCCTGTAAAT
Source organism: Pedobacter caeni (assembly GCF_900129215.1). Taxonomy (GTDB): domain Bacteria; phylum Bacteroidota; class Bacteroidia; order Sphingobacteriales; family Sphingobacteriaceae; genus Pedobacter; species Pedobacter caeni. The sequence continues at coordinate 943,658 of NZ_FQUQ01000002.1, forward strand.
ACGAACAATATCCTGTTCATCTGTGGAGGTGCATTTGATGGTATTGAACGTAAAATTGCAAACAGACTACGTACACAGGCTGTTGGTTATAAAGTAAAAAAGGACGATGCAGAGCTTGACCTTAAAAACCTTTACAAGTACATTACCCCTCAGGATTTAAAATCTTTTGGTTTGATTCCTGAACTGATCGGTCGTGTGCCGGTATTGACACACCTTAACCCATTGGACAAACAGGCCTTACGTAATATCCTGACAGAACCTAAGAACTCTTTGTTCCGTCAGTACGTGAAGTTGTTTGAATTTGAAGGGGTGAAATTGGTTTTTGAAGATGACGTACTAGATTTTATTGTGGACAAAGCAATGGAATACAAACTGGGAGCAAGGGGCTTACGCTCAATTTGCGAAGCAATTATGCTGGATGCCATGTTTGACATTCCTTCCGATCCGAGCATAAAGGAGCTGAGCATTACGCTCGACTACGCGGTGGAGAAATTTGAAAAGGCCGACTTTAAAAAGTTAAAAGCAGCTTAAAAAATTTAATCCCCGTTTTACGGGGATTTTTTTTAACTTGTTATTTTAGGATCTGATCCGGGTAACACCTCCCGATAGCCGCGAACCTCCTTCTGAGGAGGATACTGTGAACAACAGAAATAATGATTAATAATAGAAAAGGAGAATATATATGAACGAAGAACTAGAAGTAAACAAAGACGGAAATGAAAAAAAAGTAAAGAAAGTAAAAGAAGTAGAATCTGCAGTAAAATCAGGTTTGAAATCTAAAGGCGATATCGTAAAGAATTGGTTGCCAAGATATACGGGCAGGCCATTGGAAGAATTCGGACAATATATCCTGTTGACAAACTTTAGCAAGTATGTACAGATGTTTTCTGAATGGCATGACAATGCACCTATCGTAGGTCTGGATAAACCAATGCAAAGTGTAACCGCTAACGGAATTACGATTATCAATTTTGGAATGGGTAGTCCTATGGCAGCTACTATGATGGACCTGCTTACAGCGATCAGCCCTAAAGCAGTGTTATTCCTTGGGAAATGTGGTGGATTGAAGAAGAAAAACCAACTCGGTGATCTGATCCTTCCAATTGCAGCAATCAGGGGAGAAGGTACTTCAAACGATTACTTTCCTGCTGAAGTACCTGCATTGCCTGCCTTCGCCCTGCAGAAAGCAATCTCTACCACCATTCGTGACCATTCCAGGGATTATTGGACAGGAACTTGTTATACCACCAACCGCAGGGTCTGGGAGCATGATAAGAACTTTAAGAAATACCTGAAAAGTTTACGTGCCATGGCTGTTGATATGGAAACTGCAACAATTTTTACCACAGGATTTGCCAATAAGATTCCAACCGGAGCGTTATTGCTGGTTTCTGATCAGCCAATGATTCCCGAAGGTGTAAAAACGGCAGAAAGTGATAGCAATGTCACCAGTAATTACGTGGAAACACACTTGAAAATTGGAATTGATTCCTTAAAACAACTGATCAATAATGGGTTAACAGTGAAACACTTACACTTTTAATCTTCATCAGCACTTTTAGGATAATCAAATTCTAATAGATTTCCGGTATGGTGGCTTATCTGTTCCCATTTTTCAAATGGAAACGATATCAGCACTGTACCACATGTAGGGACGTTATAGATATTCGCATTACTCAGGTAATTGGCGAAATCTGTAAGCCCTGGATTGTGACCAAACAAAGCAACCCTTTCGTGTTTATCACTCAGCTTATTCACTACCTTTAATAAGGCGGTGACATTGGCTTCATAAATGGAGGTTTCCTCCTGAATCTGGCTCAAAGGTTTGTTCCAGACCTCTGCAAAATTTTTCGCGGTAGTGAGTGCGCGTAAAGCGGGACTGCTAACCACAAGCTGTGGAACCTGGTCTTTGTGAAGGATCCGGGTTGCCATTTCCGGAGCATTTCTCAGTCCCCTGGAATTTAAAGGCCTGTCGAAGTCTGAAAGATGACTATTTCCCCATTCAGATTTTCCGTGCCGTACTAAGAGAAGTTGCTTCGCCATTATTGAGTTTATTTATTACACTATTAACAACAGTTGATTCGGCTAAATTGTTCATGCAGGCAAAATCTCCTCTATAGCAGGGAACATTTCCGTAAACGGAACATGGCCTGCAATACAGGTCAATCTGAACGGCATCATTGATAGATTGCCCATAGCCCATAAATCCGGCATATGGATGTGTTGCTCCCCACACAGATACGACAGGGATATTCTTTAAAGAAGCGAGGTGCATTCCCGAAGAGTCCATACTGAGCATGACATCCAGATTGGAGATCAACTTTAACTCTTCTTCCAGTTTAATCTTTCTGACCAGAGAGCGTACATTTTCATGTTTTGCTGCCCAGCCGTCTGCAATTTGCTCTTCTTCCAGTGTTCCTCCCAGGATAAATAGCTGATGGCCTAAATTGGCAAGCTGGTAAACCACAGCTTCCATTTTATGCAGGGGATAGACTTTTTGCAGATGTTGGGCAAAGGGACTTACCCCAATCCATTTTTTTGTTTTTGCGGGAAATATTTCTCCTGTCAGCAAAGCTGGCAGAGCAGGTTTTAAGGTATTGGAAAGGGTAAATGGATATCCTAGTTTTTTGAAGACCGCTGCATACCTTTCCACTGTTAATGGAAGAGGGGCCAGAATTTTGTTTTCTTTTCGGGTCAGCTCCGATTTCCCTTTTCGACCTTTGTCGATCGTTACCAGTTTCACCCCCTTGAAGAAGAATAATAAACTTAAGATTCTGCTCCTCAGGTTTTGGTGTAAATCGGCTACTGCCGTAATCTTATGCTTGTTTATTTCTCTAAACAGCCTGAAGATGCCTAAAAAACCTTTATGTTTTTTTTTAGGGTCAAATGAAATAAAGCTCAGGTTGCTGACCTCATTAAAGAAAGGTTTGAAAAGCTCCCGGCTAACGTAAAGCAGAGGGATGTCAGGGTAATGCTGATTGAATTCTTTTAAAATGGGGGCAGTCATCGCTACATCCCCCATTGCGGAGAAACGGATTACTAATATTTTAGCAGTTTCTTTAGGCATTAATTATTTTTGGTTGTAAAGCACCGGATTCAGACTCGGGTCATTGTACATTTTCATTTGTTTGTAAACCTTCATGTACTTTGCTCCGGTTTTAATATCAGCGATCAGGTCATCTAAGCTAGCAGAAAGATCGGTCTGTTGGTTTAACAGAATGTTAAGTTTAGTCGTGCAATTCTGTTTGTGTTCTTCGGAAGCATCAACACGCTGACTTTCTTCGCGCATATGGTAGACTTTTAACGCAAGAATGGACAATCTGTCGATTACCCATGCCGGGCTTTCAGAATTGATCTTTGCCGCAGGAGAAGGAGTGATGTCCTTAAACTCTTCCAGAAAGAAGCTGTCAATATATTCTACCACATCAGTCCGTTCCTGATTGGAAGCATCAATACGGCGTTTCCATTGCAAACCTTCTACCGGATCTATCTCAGGATTACGGACCACATCTTCCATATGCCATTGTACCGTATCTATCCAGCATTTCAAATACAGCAGGTGTTCAATGGTACTTATTTTGTAAGTATTTTGGATCGGTTGGTCGATGTTGTTGTGAATGTGATAATCATTAATCGCATCCTGAAATATCGTATTGCAAAGCTTACTAATCATGGATCAAAGGTAAGGATAACTATTTTTTATTGCTGAAGTATTCTGAGATATCTTGAAGGGACATGGCATTGAGGCATTGTACTGCGGTTAAGCCACCCTTTCTTCCGATGAGTGTTCCGTAGTGCATGTCATGGAATCCTTCCATACGGTGCGCATCGGGATTGATAGAAAGCAATACCCCTTTTTCAAGAGCATAGCGGTGCCAGCGCCAATCCAGATCTAAACGTAAGGGATTGGCATTGATCTCTATCACCACCTGATTTGCAGCACAGGCATCGATTACTTTTGCAAAATCGATTGGATAACCCTTTCTGCTCAATAACAACCTTCCGGTAGGGTGGCCTAAAATGGTGGTATAAGGGTTCTCAATCGCTTTAATTAGTCGCGCAGTAGCCTTTTCTTCGTCCATACGTAAATTGCTGTGTACGGAGGCTACGACAAAGTCGAAGGTCTTCAGGATATCATCACTATAGTCCAGTGATCCGTCATTTAAGATGTCACTTTCAATTCCTTTGAAGATTTTAAATGGTGCAAGTTTAGCATTTAAGGCATCAATTTCCTGATGTTGGGCATACAATCGCTGCTCGTTCAATCCGTTTGCATAAAATGCAGATTTGGAGTGATCGCAAATTCCGAAATATTCCATTTTCAGGTTGTCCTTACAGAATGTAGCCATTTGTGCTAAGGTATGCACCCCATCGCTCCAGGTAGAGTGGTTGTGTAAACTCCCTTTCAGGTCTTCGTAAGTGATCAGTTCCGGAAGTTTATCTTCTTTTGCCAACTGAATTTCATCAAGTCCTTCTCTTAATTCAGGAGCTACGAAAGCCAGACCAGCTGCTTTATAAATGGATAACTCATCTTCAAAGGGACCAGAGCCTGCCAGGGCCAGGACTTCGGTTACGTGTTGTTCGTTTCCGGTGAGTTTAAACCAGTTCAGGTAAAAATCTTCTTTTGGAACGATGTGTAATTGTACTTTTAATCCGGAAGTACTGGTTGCTGCAAAAGAGCCATCACCTTGTTCTTCAAAAGCAAGGGCTTCAAATGAGCTGATTTGTTCCTGAACTTCTGCAATCTGATCTGCGCCAATCAGGAAGGGGACACCCTCAATGATTTCCATACAACGACGGTATTCCCCGGCAATCCCCAGTAACGGTTCTCCGCTAATGGTATTTAACCAAACGGCGAGTGCCGCGTATAAGGTGTTTACAGTGCTTTCCGCATGGGCATAAAGGAATTTTCCTTGTCCGGCCATTCTGAACTCAATGATCTTTTTAATCTCTTCCTGGGTTTTTAAACCAAAGCCTTTGGCTTCGATAAGACGGTTCTCATTACAGGCATAATAGAGTTCTCCGATATTTTCAATGGCCAGGTCCTTCCAGATGACACCGATCTTTTTAGGACCAATCCCTTTGATCCCCAGCATTTCAACAATGCCCTCAGGAGTTTCGGCCAGAATGTCTTTTAAATCAGTCATGGTACCTGTTTCCAGCAGTTCCCAGACTTTAGAAGAAATGCTCTTTCCAAGTCCGTCTATCTGTGCGATTTCTTCCAGGCTTTTGCCCTGAACAGCATATGGTAGTTTATCTACTTTAAAAGCAGCATTCGCTACTGATTTAATCTTAAAAGGGTTCTCATTGTGTAACTCCATCAATTGAGAAAGCAGGCGCAAATTGCGTGCAATGGTCTTGTTTTCCATGGGAGGGCTAAATTAAATAAAAAGCTGCGGTTTTCCGATTATTTGGAATGCCTTTACTTTTTTGTCCGGAACGAAAAAGGTGCCTGAAAAATTATCCCTGCCATAGGGAAAATCTTTCAGGCACCTTTTTTATGGTGGTAAAATTACTGTACCGTAATGTCAAATGGCATTCTCGCCTGTATGCCTGATTTGGCAATGGCAGATTTGATCTGCTGATAAATCAGGTAATTGGAACCCAGTTCCTGTTTTGCATAATGGGTTTTGATTTTATCGGTAGAGTTTTCCAGTAACGCTTTGATCGGGTCGATCATTTCCGGGTATTCCACAACTCTGTATTCTTGTACTTTCGCTTTTTTAGCTGCAGCTAAAATGGCATCGTTGAAACTACCTGTTCTATCTGCAAGTCCGATTCTTACGGCATCAGTTCCCACCCATACACGTCCGCCAGCGATGCTGTCTATATAACTTTTACTTTTCTTACGTCCATCGGCTACACGACTGATAAAAGCATCGTATGTGCGGTTTACACCATTCTGTACGATCAGTCTTTCTCCTGGGGTCATTGGGCGGTTAACGCTCATGATGTCTGCATACTGTCCGGTTTTTACACCATCGAAAGTAATCCCAAGTTCTTTATTCATCAGCTTCTGGAAGTTTGGAATCATCCCAAAAACACCAATTGACCCCGTAATGGTATTGGGCTGAACAAAGATCGAGTCGGCACCACAGGCAATATAATAACCTCCGGAGGCCGCTACATTACCAAATGAAGCAATTACCGGTTTTACTTTTTTCGTCAAGACCACTTCTCTCCAGATCACGTCTGAGGCCAATGCACTGCCTCCTGGTGAGTTAACCCTTAACACAATGGCTTTGATGTTTGAATCAGTTCTGGCTTTCCTGATCGCTCTGGAAATTCTTTCTGAGCCAATCTGGTCATTGCTGCCTTCTCCGCCCATGATATCACCATTGGCATAGATCACGGCAATTTTGGTTTTGTTGGTATTCCCTTTTCCGGACATGATTACATTTTTGGCATAATCATTAATGGTAATGGTAGAAAGGTTGTTTTTTTTCTCTATTCCACTAAGGGATTTTAGTTCGTCAAGAATCTCGTCTTTATATTTTAACCCATCCACCATTTTATATTTTTCCGCATCTTTTGGTTGCTGGATTTTATAATGGTCAGCGATCTGGAAAAGGCTGTCTTTATTGATATTCCTGCTTTTGGAAATGTCAGTTAAGAAAGTCGCGTATAATCCATTCAGGTAAGCAGTCACCTGTTCGCGGTTTTTATCACTCATCTTATCTGAGATAAATGGCTCTACTGCACTTTTGTAAGTACCCACCCTGATGATCTGGGCTTCTATTCCAAGTTTGTCAAGGGCTCCTTTAAAGAAAACCAGTTGCGAGCTCAAACCTTTAAACTCGAGTGCTCCTTCGGGATTTAAATATACTTTATCCGCTGCGGAAGCTAAATAATAGGCGCCCTGCGTATATACTTCACTGTAGGCGATAATTTTCTTTTTGCTGGTTTTAAAGTCAAGAAGCGCATCTCTGATCTCTTTCATATTTGCAAATCCGGCAGAGGGAGAGCTTACGTTCAGGTAAATACATTTTATGTTGTCGTCTGTTTTCGCTTCTTTCAGGGCTTTGATGACATCTGTAAATCCAATACTTTTTTGTCCTTCGTCTCCTATAATAGGAAGATCGGACAGGGGATCACTAAAGGTGCGTTCGGTTACGGCCTGGTCCAGGTTGAGATAGAGTACCGTATTGTTGTCCACAGCAACGCTTTTATCATCGCCAATCGAAGAAACGATACCCACCACAATGGCAATCATCAGCACCATAAACAAGCATATAGACAATATGACTCCTACGACAGTTGCAAAAACATACTTAAAAAATTCTTTCATTTGACGGTTAAATATTTAATTTGTAAATATAGGTAAAAAAATGCCTGAGGCTTTTATATGCAGTTGGATAGTAAAAATGTTTATTTGTTACTGGGAAGTAATTTAGGGGATCGGGAAAAGCTTCTGACAGATGCAATTGCGCAAATCGGGAATAGGGTAGGTATGGTGTTTGCACAGTCTTCAGTTTATGAAACTGCGGCCTGGGGAAAAGAAGACCAGCCCTCGTTTCTAAATTTAGCTGTTGGGGTAGAGACGCTTTTATCGCCTTTGGAAGTTTTGCGGGAAATATTGAAAATTGAGGAGGAACTCGGACGGATCCGAAAAGAAAAATGGGGTTCCCGGTTAATTGATATTGACCTGATTCTTTTTGGAGATATGGTGATTGACCTGGGTTCTGAACTGCAGGTGCCTCATCCTCAGATGCAATACAGAAAGTTTGTTCTGGCACCATTAGCGGAAATTGCAGGGACAGTAATTCATCCTGTTTTCGGGAAGACGGTATCAGAAATATTAGGTATCTTAGATGATAATTTAACTGTAACAAAAATTTAATTATTAATTTTGTTCAATGATCGACCCAATTAAAAATAACGAGCCTCTGGATCTTTCGTACCTGAGGGACATGTCTGGAGATAGTGCCGAGTTTATTATAGAAATGCTGGATTTGTTTAAGGCTCAGACACCTGCCTATGTAGCGGATCTGGAGAAAGCCATTACAGATAAGGATTGGGCCCGTGCATCGAGCTGTGCGCATAAAATAAAACCTACGTTTGCTTACGTAGGTCGTAATGATGCCAAAGACCACATGCAGATGATGGAGCGCAATGCCCGGGAGCTGAACAATGTGGAAGAATTGCCAAAAGCATTTAACGAGATCAATGAATTTGTACAGGTCTTGTACAGACAACTTGATGAGGCTAAAGCTGAACTGGAAAAACGGCTTTAAATTTTAGCCGTTTTTTGTTCTATGATTGATAATATGATATAGAGTACCAGAATAAGCGGGATTCCTACAAATTTGAAGATCAGCAGCAGCAAAACCGAAGAGATCATTAAAATATACCTGAACTTATTTTCAGCAAAACCAAACTTCTTGAATTTCAGGGCAATTAGTTGAATCTCACTGATCAACAGGTAGCATGCCAGGGGAATAAAAGCCAGGTATAGCAAGACCGTAGTCGTTGAGCTGTCAAAATAAAATGTATCACTTTCGAAAATGAAGGGTACTGAGGCGATTACTGCGGAAATTGCTGGTGTAGGAACGCCAATAAATTTATCAGTTTGCCTTGTATCCAGGTTGAACTTTGCCAGTCGGTAGGCCGAAAATACGGCTATAAAAAACGCCAGATAGGAAAGAACAGGGAAGTCGGTATAGCCAAAAAAAGCTTTGGGTGCCATATGAAACAGGATGACCGATGGCAATACACCAAAGCTCACCATGTCTGCAAGGGAATCCAGTTCTTTACCCATCGGGCCGCTTACATTTAGCAGCCGGGCAGCAAAACCATCAAAAAAGTCGATGATCAGGGAAATAAGAATGCACAGCGCGGCAGATCTTAAGTCCTGATTAAAAGCGAAAACAATACCAATACATCCGGTGAACAGGTTCGCGGAAGTAATGGCATTGGGGATCTGTTTAATTATCATTTAAAGCTTTTCTGAACAATTAGCTATTCATGGAAATTAAGAACTCTTCGTTTGTCTTCGTATTTCTGATCTGTTGTTGTACGAATTCCATCGCTTCCTGTGCATTCATGTCAGCAAGGTGGTTACGTAGGATCCAAACACGTTGTAAGGTGTCTCTGTCGTGCAGTAAATCATCTCTACGTGTACTTGAAGCGGTGATGTCAATGGCAGGGAAGATACGTTTGTTAGATAACTTACGATCCAGCTGAAGCTCCATGTTACCGGTACCTTTAAATTCTTCAAAGATGACCTCATCCATTTTAGAACCAGTATCTGTTAATGCGGTGGCAAGAATCGTTAATGAACCACCTCTTTCGATGTTACGTGCAGCACCGAAGAAACGCTTAGGTTTGTGTAATGCATTTGCATCAACACCACCTGATAAGATTTTTCCTGAAGCAGGAGCGGTGGTATTGTAAGCTCTGGCTAATCTTGTGATCGAATCTAAAAGAATCACCACATCATGGCCACATTCTACCAGACGTTTAGCTTTTTCAAGGACAATGTTTGCAATTTTTACGTGTCTTTCTGCAGGCTCATCAAAGGTGGAAGCAATTACTTCTGCCCTTACACTTCTTGCCATATCAGTTACCTCTTCCGGACGCTCATCGATCAACAGGATGATCAGGTAAACTTCGGGGTGGTTTTTTGCAATCGCATTGGCTACTTCTTTCAGTAAATTGGTTTTACCGGTTTTAGGCTGAGCGACGATCAGACCACGTTGTCCTTTACCTATTGGGGTAAATAAGTCGATGATCCTGGTGGAGTAGTTATTGCTTTCTGTGAAAAGGTTTAACCTTTCTGTAGGGAATAATGGAGTCAGGTAGTCAAAAGGAACACGGTCCCTTACATCAGCAGGTAAACGTCCGTTGATGGTTTCTACCCTTACCAATGGAAAGTATTTCTCACCTTCTTTTGGTGGACGGATGCTTCCTTTTACGGTATCACCGGTTTTTAGACCGAATAATTTAATTTGTGACTGAGACACATAAATATCATCTGGCGAAGACAGGTAATTGTAATCCGCAGATCTTAAGAAACCATAACCATCAGGCATAATTTCCAATACCCCTTCGTTGGTGATGGTATTGTCGAAATCCAGGTTTGAATAGCTGTTTTCGTTTTGTTTCTGATTTCCGTTACTGTTTCCGGTATTGTTGTTATTCGGGGTTTTCGGAGCCCTGTTGTCCTCTCTTACCGGACGGTGTTTCTTGATTTCCGGAGCAGGAACTGCAACGGCTTCTTCTTTAACTTCAGAAATGACTTCCGGAGCCGGAGCGAAGTGTTCAGCAAGTGCTTTAGCCGTTGCCGGTACTTTCTTCTCTTCTTTAACCGCTTCTGCAGGAATAGGTGCATCGTCAAATAAAGACGCCCTGTTAAAGTTGTTGTTCTTGCTTTCTTCTTCCTCTTTAGGCGTTATTCTGATCCTTTTTCGAGTCGTTTTTTCAGGAGCGCTTTCTTTTACAGCTTTCGTTTTTGTTGCTTTTGCAGGTGCTTCAGCATCAACCGGTTCAACAGCTTGTTGCTGTTCTGTGATTTGAGCGATAATTTCAACCAGTTCAGCTTTACGCAACTCATCAGCATTTAGGATACCTTGAGTTTTAGCAATCTCACGCAATTCGGCAGTGAGTTTTTCATTTAATTCTGTTTTATTAAACATTATGTAGGTGTAGAGAATTTTTTAAAAAAAAGTATTTATCCAATGAACAGAGCAAAAAATGCGTTTATAAAAGATGGTATGGAACAAAATTTTATTGGGATTTTCTGGAATGGTCAGATAAACTTTAGGGAATTACGCTACAATTGTATGTATTTGTAAATTAATCTCCAAGGAAAACTTAAAAATGTTTATAAAAATTACATTTAAAAGTTTTATAAGAGGCCGGAAATCCATCCGAAAATTGGCATATTTGCACACAAAATTACCCATAGATGAATAAAAAACAGCTATTTGAGCAGATTCAATTAAAAAAATCTTTTTTGTGTGTTGGCTTAGACCCCGTACTGGAGAATATCCCTAAACACCTCTTAAAATATGAAAATCCGGTTTTGGAATTCAATAAACAGATCATAGATGCGACTAAAGATCTGTGTGTTGCTTATAAACCCAACACTGCTTTCTTTGAATCTATGGGATTGAAAGGATGGGAAACGCTGATCAAAACCTGGCAATATATTCCTAAAGATATCTTTACCATTGCTGATGCAAAAAGAGGGGATATTGGAAATACTTCTGCCATGTATGCTGATGCTTTTTTCAATGAAGCAAAGTCTGAGATGAGTTTTGATGCCATTACCGTAGCGCCATATATGGGAAAAGATTCTGTTGGTCCTTTCCTTAATCATAAAGATAAATGGGTGATCCTGCTGGCCTTGACTTCTAATGCAGGCCATAGCGATTTCCAGCTGCACCAGACTCCTGAAGGAAAACTTTATGAAGAGGTGATCCGTATTTCTTCTCAGTGGGCAGATAGTGAGCAACTCATGTATGTGGTGGGTGCAACCCGCGGAGCTGAGTTTGAAAACATCAGAAGACTGGCTCCGGATAACTTTCTATTGGTACCGGGAGTTGGTGCTCAGGGAGGAAGTCTTGCTGATGTTTGTGAATACGGATTGAATAAAGAATGTGGCCTATTGGTAAATTCAGCAAGAGGAATCATTTACGCAAGTAATGGAGAAGATTTTGCGGAACGCGCCAGAGCTGAAGCATTGAAATTACAACAGGAGATGGAGCAGATTCTGACATCTGCGAAATTAATATGACCCAAAAGACGGATTTAAAGCTCATTGGTGCTTTATTGGTCGTTGCCATTGTTTGGGGTACAACTTATCTCGGGATCAGGGTGGCAGTGGAAACCATTCCACCCTGGTTTGTCGCTGCAATGCGGCAAACGATTGCCTCCTTGATTCTATTGGTCATTCTGCTTAGAAAAAAAGAACTGGTTTGGAAAGGCTGGTCTTATTTCAGAAGGCAAATGATTTTGTCAACACTAATGATTGTGATGGCGAATGGAATGACTACCGTTGCCGAACAGACCATTCCCAGTGGACTAACCTCATTACTCAATGCCTTAAATCCACTGGTTGTATTTATCGCCTGTGTGCTTGTAGGATTACAAAAACCTTCCTGGAAAGGGTTTTTGGGCGTGATCATAGGTTTTATGGGTGTAGCTTTCATTTTCAGGGAGGGCATTAGTGAATTGCTGGATCCGAATTATAAAACGGGCATCATGTTCCTTTGTTTTGCCATTAGTGGCTGGACCATCGGTACGGTCTATGTAAAAAAGAACAACCATAAATCTGATCATATCTTTCTGGATTTGTTTTACCAGTTTGTTTTCTCTGCTGTTGTTCAGTTTGTCCTTGCGTTTGTGTTTTCCGATCAGATCGCAGTAGAAAACTGGACAGGACGCAGTTTGCTGGCAGTGACTTATCTGGCCGTTTTTGGTTCTGTATTTACTTTTTTCTGTTACCACTATGCCTTAAAAAGGGTTACAGCAACAGAAGTTTCCATCTTAACCTATTTTAACACGGTAATCGCCTTATTCCTGGGCTGGCTGATTCTCGATGAAATCATCACCATTGATATCCTGATTGCAACGGTGCTGATTATCCTTGGTGTAGTGATCACAAACTATAAAAAACAAAAATCATGATGCTTATTGTGATAATTTAATTCTTTTGAGTTAAATTAGTCCTGATGAACTTCTCTGAGCATTTTCTGCATTTTATCTGGAAATTCCGGTTGTATAAGACCCTGGACCTGTTTTGTGTAGCCGGGGAACAACTGCGGATATTGAACCCGGGAATTTCTAATACAGATGCCGGCCCTGACTTTAACCAGGCTAAGCTCTCCATCGGTGGTACTTATTGGATTGGTGATGTGGAGATTCACCTCAAATCCTCAGATTGGTTGGTACATGGACATCAGCAGGATCCGGCATATGATGCGGTGATTTTACATGTGGTCCATGAGCATGATCAGCCTATTTACCGAAAGGATGGGAGTCAGATTCCGGTACTGGTCCTGAAAAATCTTTATCCGGAACACCTGTTGGATCATTATCATCAGCTCGTTAATTCCATTCACAAATTTCCCTGCGAAAAACAGATCGGTGAAATAGAAGCAGTGGTTGTCAATGGATTTTTATCGAGGATGATGGTGGAGCGTTTAGAACAAAAATCCGCATTGGTTTTAGATAAATTATCCAGACTGACCGGTGATTGGGAAAGTGCTTTTTATTGCTTTATGGCCAAGAGCTTTGGATTCAAGGTGAACGAAATCCCCTTTGAACTTCTGGCAAGTGCGTTACCCTTACAGGTGCTTAGAAAGCATCTTGATCATCCTTTGCAGGTAGAGGCACTGGTATTCGGCCAGGCAGGATTTTTATCGGGATCTTTCAAAGATGAGTATCCCAGAAAACTAAAAAAGGAATATGCTTTCCTGAAAAAGAAATATGGCTTGAAGCCAATAGGAGTAGGGGCATGGCGGTTTTTGAGGATGAGGCCTCAGAATTTTCCCACACTGCGATTGGCACAGTTTAGCGCACTGGTGTTGAAGTCCGATCGTTTATTCTCTAAAATTCTGGAGATAGAAGAGCTGTCAGATCTGATTAAGCTCCTGGCTGAACTTCCGGTTAATCCTTATTGGATAAAACATTATCATTTTCAAAAAGAGACAAAAGAGGTGAAATTACAATTGGGGATCAGCTCGGTTCATCACCTGATCATTAATGCCATTTGCCTGTTTTTGTTTTCCTATGGTAAATATGCGGATCAGCCTCAACTGATTAGCCGGGCAATAAAATTTTTAGAACTTATTCCCCCAGAAAACAATACGATTATCGGCTGGTATAAGTCCTCAGGGCTTATCGTTGAAAGTGCTTTTTTTTCGCAGGCGGTACTTCAATTAAATAAATACTATTGTGCTCAAAAAAAATGCTTAAATTGTGGTATCGGAATTAAGATATTAAACAAATAACATGTTCCAACGAATCATTACATTTTTTGAAAAGCAGAGTTTTGGGGTATGTACCTATCTTGCTGAACGACTGGATATGTCGATCAGCAAAATAAGGTTGTTCTTTATATACTCTTCGTTTTTGGCGGTGGGCTTTCCTATCATATTTTATATCCTTGCAGCATTGGTGCTGGATGTCAGACATTACATCAAAAAGATCAGATTGAGGATATGGGATGCTGATTAGGTTGGTTATGGTCATTAAATCTTAAGAATAGCTGCAATTTCAGGGAAACCCTTTTCTTCTGCAAGGTCTGCAGGTAGCTTTCCACCCTCCATTCTTACGTTTAAGTCTGCGGAATATTCGAGCAATAGGATGATGAGTTCAATATTTCCGGTTTGTGCAGCGGCATGTAATGCCGTAAATCCTGCCTGCTGTTTTACATTTACTTCAGCACCGGCTTCTAAAAGCATTTTGGTAATGTTATAACTTTTAGCTGCCACGGCCGAATGAATAGGAAAGACATTGAAGCCATTGTTTGCTGCAGTATTTACGGAAGCGCCTTTGGAGATCAATAGCCTGGTAATTTCCTCATGTCCAAAGTAAGCCGCTAAACCAAGAGGAGTAAAGCCATCTCTGGAGAAAGAGTTGATCGTTTGAGGATCCTCCTCAATCAGGCGGGCTGTTTCCTGGAATTTTCCTAAAGCACAGGCTTCAAATAGAGTGATGCTCTTTGAAAAGCCTGCAATTAATCCTGCAATGACCGGTTTTTTGTAATAACAAGCCAATAAAAGAGGCGATACCCCATGACTGGTTTCTTTCGTCGTCAGTTCCGGATGTCTGGTCAGCAGATCAGAAATCTCTTGTTTTTTGTCCGTTTCTATTAATGTTTCAAGCTGAGAGATGTCCATTGTTAAGTTTAGATGTCTTAAAATACAGAAATAAATTAACAAATTTAAAATGATATTGACGTAAAAAAAATCCCCTCAACTAAAAAATAGCAGAGGGGAATCCCTTAAAACAAAATTTATAACTAATTAAAACTTAAACGCTATCTGTATGACTGCAATGGTGTTAAATGGTTTAATCAGGATGCTTTATTTTTATCAGAGCATGGGATTAGGGCAGGAATATATTTTATTTAATAAGCATGCGTTTAAATGTATTTATAATAACTTAGTACATACAACTATATGTTTTATATTTGTTGATTATAATATTAGTAACGAAAAATGTCGGTAAGGGGAAATCAATTCAGGTCAAATTCATTTAAAAACGAGTCAGGAGATAAGCCTGGTTCAAAGTCAACAACCACCAGACCAGTCAAGGAGAGATTTAACATCATGCCGCGTCTTGATTTTCAGAATGGCAGACTGTTTAAGATCATAGGGTTGGTATTTGTCATCATGTCGCTGTATTTTCTGATTGCATTTACTTCCTACCTTTTTACCTGGCAGGAAGACCATAGTTATGTGATTGATGCAAACGGTGGATGGGGCAATCTTTTTAAAACTTATGAAGAACTTCAGCAGGTAAATATCACTCCGGTTGTGTCCAACTGGCTGGGTAAAATAGGTGCATTATTGTCGCACCAGTTTATTTATGAATGGTTCGGTCTGGCATCTTTCTTATTCATTTTTGTATTCTTTGTGATCGGTTACCGCCTGCTGTTTAAGGTGAGAATATTCTCCATAGAGAAAACATTAGGCTATAGCCTGTTCTTTTTACTATTTATCTCTCTGACCCTGGGTTTTGCGCATTCCTTTCTCAGTGATGCCCCACATTTTCTGGAAGGCGAATTTGGTTACTGGACCAATAAATTACTGACTGCACAGATCGGTAAGGCCGGAGTGGCAGGACTGATCGTTTTTCTGGGACTATCTATTCTCATCATTGCCTATAACATCGACTTTAAAATACCACAAAGGAAAAGGGAAGAAGCCATCATTCCTGATGTTCCTGAAGATATAGAAATCGAAAATGAAGTTCGTTCTGAGCCGGTTGAGTTTACGTTAAACGACCGTTTGGCAAGGGAGAAAAAGAAAGAACAAAATGTGGTGCTTACTCCTTCAAGGTTTGAAGAACGTGAGGAACGCGAACTGGAAAAAGAAATTGTTCCTGAGTTTACAACACCAACCCATCCGTTAAACGTGATGAATACGCCTCCACCGGTAGTGCCTCCGGTTCCACCTGTCGTACCACCGGTAGTGACTTCTCTTCCGATGGAAATTACGCCTGTCGCCGAAGAGGTACCTGAGCTGGAACTGACCATAGAGAAATCAGAAGAGGAAATGAAATCTGAGGAGCTGGTAGAGCAATTCGGAAATTATGATCCTACACTGGACCTTTCCAGTTATAAATATCCGCACCTGGACCTTTTAGAGAATTATGGTTCGAACAAGATCTCTGTTAATGCAGATGAGCTGGAAGCGAATAAGAATAAAATTGTAGAAACCTTAAACCACTACAATATTGAGATTGATAAAATCAAGGCAACTATTGGTCCGACAGTGACTCTATATGAGATCATTCCTGCACCAGGGGTAAGGATTTCAAAAATTAAGAACCTTGAAGATGATATTGCACTAAGTTTAGCTGCATTGGGAATCAGGATCATTGCCCCAATGCCTGGAAAAGGAACCATCGGTATTGAGGTGCCTAACCTGCATCCGGAAATGGTTTCTATGAGAAGTATCCTGGCAACGGAAAAATTCCAGACTACAACTATGGATTTACCAATTGCAATGGGTAAAACAATTTCCAATGAAGTTTATATTGGTGATTTGGCTAAAATGCCCCATTTATTGGTGGCGGGGGCTACAGGACAAGGTAAATCGGTGGGGATCAACTCAATTTTGGTATCCCTGTTGTATAAAAAGCATCCTTCCCAATTGAAGTTTGTATTGGTGGATCCTAAGAAAGTGGAGCTTACGCTGTTCAATAAAATTGAACGTCACTTCCTTGCCAAGCTTCCTGGAGAAGCGGATGCGATCATTACAGATACCAAGAAAGTAATCAATACCTTAAACTCGCTTTGTATTGAAATGGATCAGCGTTATGATCTGTTAAAAGATGCGCAGGTAAGAAACCTGAAAGAGTACAATGAGAAGTTTATCAAAAGAAAACTAAACCCTAACAATTCACATAGGTTCCTTCCATACATTGTACTGATTGTGGATGAGTTTGCGGATTTAATGATGACTGCAGGTAAAGAGGTAGAGACACCAATTGCCCGTTTGGCTCAGTTGGCACGTGCGGTAGGAATTCACCTGGTGCTGGCTACACAAAGGCCTTCAGTGAACATCATCACGGGTACAATTAAGGCAAACTTCCCTGCCAGGCTGGCCTTTAGGGTATTGTCGAAGATTGACTCCAGAACGATCCTTGACAGTGGAGGTGCAGATCAGCTGATTGGTAGAGGAGATATGTTGTTGTCGACCGGAAATGACCTGATCAGGTTGCAGTGTGCTTTCGTTGATACACCTGAGGTGGATCGTATTTCAGAATTTATTGGTAACCAAAGAGGCTATCCAGAGGCTTATCAGCTTCCTGAATACATCGATGAAGCGGCTGAATCGGCTAAACTGGACTTTGATCCGCATGATCGTGATGCCATGTTTGAGGATGCTGCGCGCTTAATTGTAATGCATCAGCAAGGTTCTACTTCTTTGATCCAGAGGAAGTTGAAGTTAGGTTACAATAGGGCTGGCAGAATCATTGATCAGCTGGAAGCTGCCGGAGTAGTAGGCCCGTTTGAAGGTAGTAAGGCCAGGGAGGTTCTGATCCCTGATGATTATGCTTTGGAACAGTTCTTGAATAATCTCAATAACGATTAACACGTAATTAGAGAAAAGATGAAAAAGATGATATTGTCATTGTTGGTTGCAGCAGGTTTTGCAGGTGCTTCTTATGCACAGACAGATACTAAGGCCAAAGCCATATTAGCCGATGTAAGTAAGAAGTATCGTTCATATGATGTGGTGAAAACTGAGTTTACTTTTGTTTTGGACAATCCACAAGCAAAAATTAAGGAAACCCAGCAGGGAACATTGATTGTGAAAGCAAAAACAAATAAGTACAACGTAACCATGACCAATCAGGAATTGATCAGTGATGGTAAAAGTCAGTGGACTTATTTGAAAGAAGATAAAGAGGTTCAGGTAACCAATGCCGACAATAACGGAGATGCATTAAATCCTGCCAAGATATTTACGGTTTATGAAAAAGGCTTTAAATATACTTATACAGGTGATACCAAAGTAGGAGGAAAGGTTTATCAAATGATTGATCTGGCTCCGATAGATGTGACCAAATCGTACTTTAAAATTCGGTTGGGCATTGATAAAACAGCAAAACAAATTGGAAGTGTGGTGATTTTCGATAAAAGTGGAAACAAATACACTTACAATGTGAAAAAGATGATTCCTAACGTTAAAGTGCCGGAAAGTACCTTTTCTTTTGATACAAAGAAGTACCCTGGAGTAGAAGTGGTAGACCTGAGGTAGCCGTATAACGATTAAAATTTTAAAAAGGGTTTAAGCAATTTGTTTAAACCCTTTTTTTGTTATTTTTGAAAATATGGTCTCAATTCATCTATTTTGAAAGTTACATTTTTAGGAACAGGTACTTCCCAGGGCATTCCTGTCATCACCTGCAATTGTGTGGTTTGCCAGTCTACAGACCATAAAAACAAGCGCTTAAGGGTTTCAGTATTGCTGGAAATGGGAGATAAGACGATCGTTATTGATAGCGGTCCTGATTTCAGGTACCAGATGTTGAGGGCCAATGTAAAAGACCTGGATGCCATCCTGTACACCCATGAACATAAGGACCATGTGGCGGGTTTAGATGACATCAGACCCTTTAACTATTTGCTGAAGAAGAACATTGACATCTATGCTACTGAACGTGTTCAGCAAGCGCTGAGGAAGGAATTTTCTTATATTTTTGCTGAAGTGCATTATCCCGGGCTACCACAAATTGATATGCATACGATTTCCGATGAAGTTTTTCAAATCGGTAAAACGGAGATCATTCCATTAAATATCATGCATTATAAGTTACCGATACTGGGTTTTAGGATCCATGATTTTACTTATATCACAGATGCAAAAACAATCTCTGAGGAAACAATTGAGAGAGTTAAAGGGACGAAGGTTTTAGTAGTCAACGCTTTACAGCATGAAGAACATATTTCTCATTTTACATTAAAAGAAGCGGTTGATTTTGCTCAGAAGATCGGTGCAGAGATGACTTATCTCACTCATATCAGTCATAATTTAGGATTACATGAAGAGGTAGAAAAAGAATTACCGGAAAATGTGAAATTAGCCTATGATGGGTTGAGTATATTCTGTGAATAAATATATATTTGCAGAACAAATACCCAGGTGGCGAAATTGGTAGACGCACCAGCTTGAGGGGCTGGCGCCGGCAACGGTGTGGGAGTTCGAATCTCCTCTTGGGTACAAAAGTCGTGTTAATATCGAAATTTTGATGTTACACGGCTTTTTCTTTATTCTTCTGTTTCTAATATCGTCTTTAACTGAGATGAAAAACCCATTCCCCATTGGTCAACAGCCGACACCAAAGGTAAAAGTGACCTTCCGGATGCTGTCAGATGATATTCCACCCGTAAAGGAACTTCGGTATAGATTGTTTTTTCTAATAACCCATGTAATTCCAGTTCCCGCAATTGTTTTTGCAACACCCTTTTGGTAATTCCATTGATGGCATTGACCAGGTCTTTCGGACGTTTTATTCCTTTTGAAACCTCATCAAGGATACAAAATTTCCATTTTGAACCGACCACTTCCATTGCCACACTGAGGCCACATTCATAATCAATTGGAATTTTTCGCTGATACATAAGCTTTTGTCTGTTTAGATGGATAAATGTAAATAGACGGATCTGTTAATGAATGGTGATAAAATTATCACTAAGGGATTAATTAGCCCCTTATTGTTCCGAAAGTCCAGGGATTCCATCTTTGTGCAAACAAATCTAAAGAAATAACTCATAAAAATTATAGGATGAAAACATTGGTGATTGTCATTCACTCTGATCTTGAAAATTCAGTGATCAATAAAAGATGGGTTGAAGAATTAAAGAAAGATCCCGAAAAGTATGTAGTGCATGAATTACATCGCTTGTATCCGGATGAAAAAATAGATGTGGAGAAAGAACAAAGACTATTGGAAATGCATGAGAAGATTATCTTTCAATTTCCTTTCTATTGGTTTAATTGTCCGCCTTTTTTCAAAAAATGGTTAGACGAAGTCTTAAGCCATGGATGGGCATATGGTAAGGGGAGTGACTATAAGCTAAGGGGAAAGAAAATTGCTTTGGGTATTGCAGCCGGCATAAATGAAGAGGATTATCGCCCATCAGGAAGGTATAAATATACGCTGAAACAGCTTACAGCTCCATTTGAAGTTACATTTGATTATGTAAAAGCAGATTATAAATCACTATTTGCATTTTATGGAGCAGAGCATAATGCCACTATAGAAAGAATAGAAGAAAGTGCCGGGAATTATATCACCTTTATCGAAAATATCTAAAAAATAGATTCGGCAGGCAATTTTCATATTTAAAAGAGATTGAGTCTTTAATCCCTTTTAAATATGAAAATATTCATTGCAATCCTATGTTCTCATTGGTTCAAATGAGAGCGGGATTTAGAGGAAATTAAGGCTTAAGAGAGCCGGATCCAGGTTTAGGAACTGGTTGTAATATTGGATCATACTCCGGTAAATGAACACAGGGATTAAATGCACACCAGTTAGCACGAAGACCACACTCGTCACATAATTTCTGAATTAGCTGACCACCTGTAATGTTTTTCATCTGACTTCTGGTAAGTAAATTGTTTGATTTTGTTTTCATAATTTTTTAATATTAGTTCATAACAATGTACGTATAATAACGGTAAATAAAATAATTTCAGGTAATAAAAGTGTTTAATTATTAATTATTTGTTGATTTAAGCTTTTTTTATCTTTTTTTTAATTTATAGGGTAAATGTGGTGATGAGGTATCATGGATTGCATGATTTCCATGAACATATTTTCTTAACCCAGATTAAGTTTTTCTATAGCTTTCTCAGGTTACCTTTATATCATCATCCAAAGAAGATTCAAAAAATAACAACGATGAAGATAAATCATAAATTTCCGCAGTTCTACTTAAGATTAGCCCTTGGTATTGGCTTTATTGTTCCTGTACTAGATCGAATTGGCTGGTTGGGGCCGGCGGGCAGTAAGAATGTCGGATGGGGCAACTGGGATAATTTTGTAGACTATACGAATACTTTAATGCCATTTTTAGAGCGGCCTATGGCTAATGTCATGGGGGGAATAGCTACAATTGCTGAGGTTCTTTTTGGGCTAATGTTGATTATTGGTCTGAAAACGCGTGTAGCTGCTTTCGGAAGTTTCTTGCTTACATTGAGCTTTGGATTATGTATGGCCATGTCCTTAGGCTTGAAAGCTCCGTTGAATTACTCTGTATTTGCAGTAAGTGGAGCTTCCCTTTTACTTAGCACAATGTCCGGATATAAATGGAGTCTGGATGAGTACTTTTCAGAAAAATTGCCCGAAAGTTAGTTCCGGAGGAATTGAAAAAACTGCGTTAAATAAAAAAGGAGGACATCTTCAGACTCCTCCTTTTTGTTTCTTTCTGAGTAGCTCAGAAACAGAAATTACTTTTTCACAAATTCAGTATTGGCATTTAAGGTTACTTCGTCACTTAACATGGCATTTGGATATTTAGTTCCAAGTTTGAAATCGGCTCTTTTAATTGTTCCGGTTACTTTGAAACCTGCAGTTGGTTTTTTAGACATTGGGTTGGTAGTTACACCTCTTAATGTCGCATCTAAAGTGACTGCTTTAGTCACACCATGAAAGCTTAAGTTTCCGTTTACTTTGAATTTGTTAGCAGAAACTTTTTTCACTGAAGTACTTTTGAATGTCAATTTGGGATATTTCTCCACATCAAAAAAATCGGCACCTTTTAAATGCTCATCTCTTTTATCATCACCTGTATTTACCGAATTTACATCTGCAGTTAATTCTACTACGGCATCAGAGAAATCTGGTTTTGAAGCAATAACCGTTGACTGGAAGTTTTTGAACGATCCTTCTACATCAGTGATCAGTAAGTGGGTAACTACAAATCCTAATTTTGAATGTGAGGTGTCCGCGTCCCAGGTTGCAGGTGCGACAGCTTTGAAGGCGAAAAGGGCAGTGCTTAGAACTGCAGCCAATAAGAATAACTTTTTCATAATCTTTTGTTTTTTTGAGTTGGGTATGGCCTTCATCCGTTAAAACAGGTGCAGACGTTTAATTATTTTAATATTTGATGCAAATTGAGTGAATTGCCGCTGTCAAATCATTGATCTATGATAAGAAATGAAAATAATCTACTTGATTTATAGATTATTTTAGCTGATCCTTTATGGAACGGCTATCGCCCTTTTTAAGGTGTTCAATTGTGGCATGGTACTACGGGTGTTCTGAGGGCTAATCCGAAGTGTTCGTGTTCTTTTGAGGTAATTATTTATTTAATAGTTAATTTAATGTTTATTATTTTCTTATATTAGCCTGTGTCTTGATTTATATAGAAAATAATTATGGAACGAAAAGAAAACAGCGCTGAAAAACAACAGACCAGGAGCTTAAAAATTCAACCTCAGATCCGGCAGAACCGTCTGAGCCAAAAAACGGTTTCAGAGATTAAGCTTTGTGGCAAATGGCTTAATGACTTAGGCTTTACTCCGGCACATTATGTAACGGTTACTGCTGAAGAAAAGATGTTGATCATCAGGTTGGTCGAGTAACCGGAAAGTATCCGGTTACTCATGTAGTACAAGAATCGCTTTAACGGACTTGTTCATCACCTGGTTAACGGTGCTCCGGGTAAACAGGCGATATAAGATGTTATGGTGATGTTTGACGAGACAAAGGATATCCGTGTGGCTCTCTGTAATGAACTCCATAATTCCATGGCTTGCGCTACTGTCACTGATATAATTAAAATTCAGGTCTGTACCTGGGTCAATTAATTTTCTGATTCTGCGTTCTCCTGTTTTGATATGCGCCTGGTCGGATTTTTCTGCCACATAAACAACCTGTATCCTTTTGGAATTGAATCCCCTGATCATCTCATTAAGTGCATTTACATCTTTTGATGATAAGCGGGTTTCATAATCCGTGGCAAGGGTAATCAATGGTTCTGTAGGAAAGATGCTCTCAAGCGGAATGATCAACGTTGGGATTTTTAACTTGGTGACAATCATGCTGGCATTGCTGCCAACAATACCACTGATTCCCGTTGAACCTGTAATTCCCATCACGAGTAATTCAACAGGGTTATTTTTCACATGTTTTCCAATCACTGTTTTTAAAAAGCCTACATCACAAATACTACTGACCTTTACTCCGGTATTGCCTTTTTCCTTACTGAAAGCAGCAGTCCATTCTTTTAAAGCATCCCTCTTATTTTGGTAATAATCTTCGATGAAAATGGCATTGTAGGTACTGTTATTGATACCCTCAGTAGGATGGATGGCATGTATGGCAACGATCTCCATCTGCAGGATCCTGGCCAGGGTCATGGCATAGGCCATTGCGTTGCTTGCACTATTTGAAAAATCTGTGGCAACAAGTATTTGTTTCATTTTTTTCAGGTTAAGAGGTCATTAAATATAATCCAATACTATTAAACAAACAGATGGAAAAACATGAATAATAAAAGAGATAATGCGATTGATACCGGAAGGGTGAGGATCCAGGCGAGGCCAATGTTTTTTAGGGTATTGCTGTTCAGGTTGCCTTTACCTCCTGAGGCTACCATGGCCCCGGCAATTCCACTGGACAATACATGTGTGGTACTCACCGGAAGTCCGAGCCCCGTACTTAGTCCAATAGTCGAGGCGGCAACAATTTCTGAAGTAACTCCCTGTGCGTAATTTAAATGCTCATTACCGATCTTTTCTCCGATTGTAACCACAATTCTTTTCCAGCCAATCATGGTTCCAAGACCAAGGGAGACAGATATAATGGCAATCACCCAAATTGGAGCGAAATCAGTCAGCTTTTTTAAACCTATTGCAGATTCAGACAATACATGCTGGTCTTCTGCAGATAGCGGAATGGATTTGTCTGCAGTGATGTTCTTTATAGAATGAACCACATTTTCTACTTCTTTACGGAAGCGGTAAGTCTTTTCTTTGTCTTGCTCGTTTTTCAGTGCAAGATGACGTTTCGTATTTTCGATGTCGTCAATTAATTTATGGAAGGTTGCTGTTTGAGTTGCAGTTGTTCCTGATGCTTTTTTCAAAACCTGCTCGGTCTGATTTAATTCCTGCAGCACTTTCTCATTTGAAATCGAATGGTTAACTGCAAACTTAGCAGGTACGAAAGCGATTAAAATCAACATAAACAGACCTACGCCTTTCTGACCGTCATTACTTCCGTGAAAAAAACTAACCAGGGTACAGGTGATGATCAGCAGGATCCTGATGACGATTGGAGGGCGGTCGTCCTCACCCTGTGGAATATGGAATAATGCATTGTATTTAAGGATATGTTTGAAAAAATACATGAGCAGCATCGCAAAGCCAAAACCAACAACAGGAGAGAGGATCAGTGACAAGCCGATTTCTTCAGCTTTGCCCCAATTCACTCCCGCACCGCCATAATACCAGGTAAAAGCCAATCCCGCACCAATCATTGCCCCAATCAATGTATGGGAGCTGGAGCAGGGGATCCCCAGATACCAGGTACCCAGGTTCCAGGCGATGGAAGCGAGTAAAACAGATAATACAAGGCAAGCCCCGACAGTTACAGGAAGCGTCATTAAGCTATCCAGCGGAACGAGTTTTAATATACCCATAGCTACAGCAATGCCACCACTGAATACGCCTAAGAAATTCCAGAATCCGGACCATGGAATAGCAATCACTGGTTTTAAGGCTTTGGTGTAGATCACTGTGGCTACTGCATTTGCGGTATCATGAAAGCCATTTACAAATTCAAAACCGATCACAGCCAGTATACAGACGATAAAGACGAGAAGGAGTGGTGTGCTTAAGTCAATGGCACCTAAAAATGGGAGTGTAAGATTTAAGAGTACAGGCATAATGTTGATCATCTTGCAGATATGCGGTTATTTGATTGATGCTCAAATAACCATATAAGTCGTTGATTTAAAGAGTTTTTGGTGTTAAGTAATTGTTATGAAATCGTTGGCCGTTTTCTATTGAGGAAGGTGCTTTTTGGATAAAGTAATGAAATGAAGATCTGTGATGGTCTTTGAGTTGAACCATGAAATTTTACAGCTCATCATGAAATATCTACGCTTCATCAGTTATTTGTCTTTTCTTACCTCACAGATATACAGCTTTGTATTATAGTTAGACCCTATTAAACAAAGACTTATGTTAACAGGTAATTTTGAAAACAAAACAAATGTGCTGATCATGGGTGATGCCCTGGACTTAGCAGAATTACAAAAAACATTATACAAAGTAACGTCATTGGTTGCCGGTTATGAACTGGAAGATTCTGATCTGTTTCTGTTGTTTACGCATTTTTCTCAAAAAACAGAAGGTGCCTGGTTAGCTGGCAATCCACAGAAAAACAGCGTCTATGGTAAAGCCGAAGTCTATTACCATAGCTTCGAGAGTTCCACAATGGAATTGCTCTTATTGACTAGCCTGTTAAGGGCGCTATCTTCTTTCCTGATTATAAATGACCTGGACGAAGTGAACATTTATCTACTGGAAAACCTGAGCAAAAGAGCGATCTCAGGTAACCATCAGCAACAAATGGAACTGATTAGAGAACGCGTTAATAAAACGCTGGAGTCTTCGGGAATCAAAAGGTTTATTCAGGATTTCAGATGTTATGAAACGGAGCAAAAAGAACCGGCAGAAGAGCTGAGGTTCGAAGCAGTAACCCGATATCTCGTTCCTGCAGTTGCCGGATTATTTGTTCGCATCTAAAATCAGGACATGGATCACACGGGATATACGCTGATTACCGGCGCAAGTTCAGGATTGGGGAGGGAGTTTTCTATCCAATGTGCAGCAATGGGAATGAATGTCATTATGATCGCACTTCCCGGAAGCAATACCTTTTCCCTTGCTGCCCATTTGATGATGGAATATGGGGTAGATGTTAAAGCCATCGAATTTGATTTAACTGATAGCATTTTATTGGTTAAAACCCTCCATGAGCTGATGTCTGATTTTGACATCACTTTCCTTATTAATAATGCAGGAATCGGAGGAACAGTTTCCATCATGGAAAGTACCATCGAATCTATTGACCGGATTATTCAGCTCAATGTCCGGGGAACGGTCCTGGTTACCCAAACGCTCTTGCCCCAGTTGTTAAAACATGAAAAAAGTTATATTCTGAACATCTCCAGTATGGCTGCTTTTACCCCGATAGCTTATAAAACAGTATATCCTGCTTCAAAAGCTTTCGTCTCTTCCTTTTCATTGGGGTTGAGGGAGGAGTTACAAGGTACAGGAGTCTCAGTGAGTGTGGTTTATCCTGGCCCCATTATGACCAATTCCGGTGTTTCTACCCGAATCGTAGAACAGGGAATGAAAGGAAGAATGGGCTTGCTTACGACAAAGGAAATCGTAAGAATTGCGCTCAGGCAAACATTGGCAGGAAAGGGAGTGATCATCCCGGGGTTTTGGAATCGCATCAACCATTTTTTGATGAGTATGATTCCTACGGAGACAAAACTTAGAATTGTATCGGGTGCAGTAAAAAAAGAAATGGCAATTAAATAGATGCAGCAAAAAAACAAAAAAGTCTTAATTACAGGAGCGAATGGATTTTTAGGATCTAATGTCGCAAGAGAATTATTCAGAAAAGGATATGAAGTAAAGCTGATGATCCGGCCTTCAGCAAATGTGTCCGTGATTTCAGATATTCCATCTGAGATTTTTTACGGGGATATCAGTAAAGAAGAGGAAGTGATGAAAGCTGTGGAAGGTTGTGATTTTGTAGTGCACACTGCTTCTGTAACGGGGCAATGGGGCATTACTTTTAAAGAATACGAACAGGTCAATGTAACCGGAACGAAAAATGTGGTTAAGGCTTGTCTGGCACACCAGGTGGAAAGACTGATTCATATCAGTACAGCAAACACCATTGGCCCAGGTAACAAGAGTAAGCCGGGTACTGAATTGAACTCTTTTGCCTTGCTTTACGTAAATTCAGGGTATATCAATAGTAAGTATATTGCGCAACAATATGTTCTGGAGCAGGTGGAGCGGGCGAAATTACCAGCGGTCATCATCAATCCTACTTTTATGGTTGGGGAATATGATGCAAAACCAAGTTCCGGAAAACTGATCCTGCATGGTATCAATAAGCGCCTGGTATTTTATCCTCCGGGAGGGAAAAACTTTGTACACATCAAAGATGTCTGTTCGGGAATTATAAGCGCTTTAGAGATCGGGAAAATTGGAGATTGCTATTTGATGGCCGGAGAGAATTTATCTTATAAAGAGTTTTTTAATCTGTTAAACCAAGTGTCCGGCCAAGATCCAATCTTGATCAGAATACCTGAATTTGTTTTAAAAATAGGAGGAATAATGGGTACATTGTCTGGGATTTTTAGTCCGGTTCCACGAAAATTGACCTATTCTTCCGCTTATATGCTGTGTTTATCCAATTATTATTTGGGAAAGAAATCTGAAAGAGAGTTGATGCTGAAGTATACTCCTATAGAAAATGCAATAGAGAATGCACTAAAATGGTTCCGGGAAAATGATTATTGTTAAGCAATTGTATGGACAAGTTTACCTATGCCATGTTTATGAAGATGAATACAGCTAAGATGGAATCGGTTTTCCAAAGTAAATGGTTTGTTTACGGATTGAGGATCCTGATTTTATACCTCTTCAGTGTCGTTTTTAAATCCTTTGACCTGACCTTCCCTCATAATTTTAGTACTTTTCTTTTTCGGGGGCAGGCATTTAGCGTGATGTATGTGGTCTTTGGACTGCTGGTTTGGGAAGGAGCAATCTTACTTGCCGGATTTATTGAAAGGTATACCTCAAAAGAAAATGTTTCCAGGCGATTGTTACTGTTATGCTTTGCATTACTTGTTTATGGACTGATAGCCTCCTTTTTGTTTGGGTTATCTTACTCTGTTTTTGACATCGTCTTATTTCATCGTTACGACGCCTGGGAAAGCTTCAGCTCACTTAGTTACGATCTCTTTTTCGGGATTTTCATGTTCTATCTGTTGTTGCTGGGCTATAATGGGATTGTGTTTTATTATAAAAACTGGAAGGAATCACAGCTCAATAGCGAAAGACTGATGCGCGAGAATATTCAGGCCAAATATGATGTGCTGAAAAGCCAGATAGACCCACATTTCTTCTTTAATTCCTTAAGTGTATTGACCAATCTGGTGTATAAAAGTCCGGATCTGTCTGCCGAGTACATCACGCAGCTTGCCAGGAGTTATCGTTACATCCTGGATAAGAAATTTGAAAACCTGGTTTCTATTGAAACGGAACTTGAGTTTCTGGAATCCTATTCTTTTCTGATCAGGATCAGGCATCAAAGTAGTATTGAATTTGACATTCAAATCAATGAAAATATAAAGTATATTGGTCTTATTCCTCCTGCAA
The DNA here is from genome assembly GCF_900129215.1 of Pedobacter caeni. Lineage (GTDB taxonomy): Bacteria > Bacteroidota > Bacteroidia > Sphingobacteriales > Sphingobacteriaceae > Pedobacter > Pedobacter caeni. The sequence continues at coordinate 972,262 of NZ_FQUQ01000002.1, forward strand.
CCTTACAAATGCTGGTCGAAAATGCGGTGAAGCACAACCGTTTTTCTGCGAATGATCCGCTGCATATCCGGATCAGAGATGAAGATGGATTTCTGGTCGTTACAAATGACCTGAGGAAAAGAATGGTTGTTCAGAACTCGACCGGCCTGGGCCTTGATAATATTGCGAAGAGGTACGAACTAACCAGTGAAAAAAGAATTGAAATTAAAGAAACAAAAGAGTTGTTTATTGTCAAAATCCCTATTATAACGACCCATGAAGATTATCGTATTTGAGGATGAAACACACAACGCGGAAAGGCTGATTCATTTATTGCAGCAGTGTGTGCCTGTTTTAGAGGTAGTTGCCGTTATTGAATCCATTGAAGAAGGAATAAATTGGTTCAGGCAGTCGGCCGGCACGGTGGATCTGATCTTTATGGATATCCAGCTTTCTGATGGTAATTGTTTCGAGATGTTTGATCAGGTGGATATCAGGACACCAATCATATTTACAACCGCTTATGACAGTTTTGCACTCCAGGCTTTTAAAGTTTACAGTGTAGATTATCTGATGAAACCAATCGCTATAAAAGACCTGAAAAGAGCCCTGGAGAAATTTGAATATTTTAAAGTAGCTCCTGAGCCGGCTGTAAATATCTCCAAAATTGCAGAAGAGTTCTTTAAAAGAGAGCATACCAGATTTATGGGGAAGGTCAACAATCAACTGGTTTATGTAAAAGCAAAGGAGATTGCTTATATCCATTTTTCAGAAGGGCTGACCTGGGCAACAACACAGACCAATCAAAAGATCCCGCTCGACTATTCATTGGATCAGATTGAAAAAATGCTGGATAAAAACCTGTTCTTCCGAATAAACAGACAGCTGATTATTCATGTTGATGCCATTAAAAAGATCACTACCTATTACAACAGCCGGTTGGTGATTCAGTTATTCCCTCCAACCGAGACGGAAGCCATCATCAGCAGAGAAAGAGTGAGTAGTTTTAAGAGCTGGCTGGAAGGATAAATTGCTTCTTCGGGATATCCATTAGATTGATTTCCTGATGTTTCTTCCTTTATACATGATAATTATTGATAAATTTGCACTCCATCATATTTTTGGAGGAAAATTTAATGAAATCTATGCCAATCAATAAATCCGGTGAAACCTCAAAGAATCTCCGTAAACTTTTCATCCTGTTCCTGATCTTTACTTTTCTCATTGCTGCAGGCTCCCTATTACTCAGACACTCTATTTTTCAGAAATTACATACATTAAGTGATAATTTAAGAGGACACTCGCAGGCTCAGGAGATCAGTAATATTTTATTAGATCTGAATGGTGCAGAAAGTGATTTTCAGCAGGCTATTTTATACGGGAAGAACGAAAAATTAGAAGATTATAAGACCAAACTGAACAATACTTTCAATCAGATTGGAGCCATTTTGAGAAAATATGACCTGGATAGCACAAGAAATCTATCAGCCAGCAAAGAAAAAATCGGAAAATCTTTTGAACAAAAATTACAGATCTCCAATGAAGTTTTTGGATTGAAACATAACTTTGATTCCTTATTAAGAATTACCACCATTCAAAATATTACAGGAAAAGCTTCGGATGACCTTATAGAAAAGTATCAGTTGAAAAGTACGGTTAAGAGAAGTACCGGGAAAGCAGATACTTCTGTAAGAGTAATCAAGCCTCAGCCCAATAAAAAGGGACTTTTCAAACGGTTACAGGATGCAATTGTAAATAAGCAGGAGAACGGGCAATCGGTAAAAGTAGTGACCGTAAGCAGGGAAAAACAAATCCGTGATTCCATCAGCCGTTCTGTCATTAGGAAGCAAAATAACTCACAGGAAAACCTGCTTAGAAAACTAAATGAAGAGAACGGGCGACTGGCGAAATCTAACCAACAACTGATCTCTGCAAATCTAAGTCTTGTCATCCAGCTTCATCAGCTTGTTCAGGAATTGAAAGACATTCACCTCAACGACTGGGAGAAAACAAGGACTGAAATGTTGAATCAGTACCAATCGGCAACCGATGATATGAATAACTTCACCGGGGTTGCAGTCCTGATGGTATTGCTATTTATTATTTTATTGATCATTTACATCCGGAAAGCGGGAATGGCGGAAGATAATTATATCCGGGAGAACGAAAGGGCAGTTGCGCTTGCGGAACAAAAATCCGAAATGCTGGCGATTATGAGCCACGAGATCAGAAATCCATTGACCACCATTACCGGGATTATTTATTTGCTGAACAGAACGCCACTTTCTGATGATCAGAAAAAGAAACTGAATTCGATTAACCTATCTTCTAGTATGTTGATCAATACGGTGAATGATATTCTTGATGTCAGCAAAATTGATAACCAAAAGGAGGCTGCGCTTAATGTGGTTACTTTCCAGCCTGGTGTAGAAATTAAAGATACCATTGCTGCAATGAGCTTTACTGCGGAAAGAAAGCAGATCTCACTAACGGCCGAATTCGGCGGAGATGAAGAGATCATGGTAAAAGGTGATCCCTTCCGCTTAAAGCAAATCATGATCAACCTATTGAATAATGCGTTGAAGTACACAGATCAGGGTGGGGTAGTGGTAAAAGTGGATTTGAAAAGTATTAATGAACAGATCGAAAGCCTGAATGTGAGCATCATTGATACGGGGATAGGAATTCCAAAGGAACAGCAAGGGAAGTTGTTTACCAGGTATTATCAGGCAAACCGCTCGGCAGGCAAGCCTGGAACCGGATTGGGCTTATATATTTGCAAACAGCTCATAGACCTTCAAAATGGCCATATTAGTGTAGAAAGCGAAGCGGGGAAAGGATGTCATTTTAAATTTGATATTCCATATCAGAAAGCAGAATAACCTTACAGAAGGGTAAGCCTAAACGGTTATCAGGTTTTGTTTTTTTGTATTGACCTGACTGTCTGATCTTTGGTGTTGATAATACTGGTTTCCATCCTGGTTACTTTTTTAACTGTAAGTGTAAGGTTATGCATTACTGCCAGGCGGGACCCTGTATCGGCATTAAAATAGGAGTAATTTTTTCGATGTTTCTTATTCTATCGGGTAATTAGTAACTTTAGGTACATTTAAAACATGAGATATGAGATACATTTCGTTATTACTTTTATTCGCAGCAATTTCCTTTTCAGGATTTGCCCAAACAAGTGATGCCATTCTGGGCAAATGGGCTAATTCTTCAGGTGAAGCACACATAGATGTCTCCAAAAAGGGAGATAAGTTTTTCGGTAAAATCATTTGGTTGAAAGCGCCGAAAGATGAAAAAGGACAAGCTAAGTTAGATGTGAAAAATCCGGATGCAAATTTAAAAACAAGACCAATATTAGGTCTTGAAATGTTAAAAGATTTCGTTTATGACGATGGAAAATGGGTTGATGGAAAGATTTACGATCCAAAAACCGGAAAAACATACAGCTGTAACATGAACATTAAGCCAAATGGTGACCTTAACGTTAGGGGTTACATTGGTATCTCATTGATTGGTAGATCTGACACCTGGAAACGAGTTAAATAGATGAAGCGACTAATTTATTGTTTATTATTCTTTCCATTATTCGGTTTTGCACAAACTTACGACCTGATTCCATTAACATCAGGAGCAAACACGAGTTTAAGGGGAATGAGTATTGTCTCTGATCAGGTGGCATGGGTAAGTGGAAGTAATGGTCATATTGGCAAAACAGTAGACGGAGGAAAAACCTGGGACTGGATCAAACCAACAGGTTATGAGAAACTGGATTTTAGAGATATCGAAGCTTTTGATGCAGATAAGGCAATTGCGGTAAATGCAGGTTCGCCGGCTTATATCCTGATGACCATAGATGGAGGTAAAACCTGGAAAGAGAGTTATAAAAATCTGGATACCGCTATATTTTTAGATGGAATGGATTTTTGGAATGATCAGCGAGGGATTGTCTTTGGTGATCCTATCAATAGCAAAATGCAGCTTTTTAGAACACTGGATGGAGGAGCATCCTGGAATGATATTTCAGATAACCTGCAGGCTAAAATGGGCCTTGGTGAAGCAGCTTTTGCAGCAAGCGGATCTACGATACAGGTGAAAGGAAACGGAAAAGTATGGATTGCTACAGGAGGTAAGGTTTCAAATATCTATTATTCCAGTAATTTTGGCTCTACCTGGCAAATCTTCGAATGTCCGATTCTACAGGGAGAAAGTAGTACCGGGCCCTTTTCCATGTCCTTTTTTAACGAAGATAAAGGCGTGGTTGTTGGTGGAAACTACCTGAAAGATAAGGAAAATGAGAACAATGTTTTGCTGACCAATAATGGTGGAAAAACATGGACTAAACCGGCTAAGCCAGTGGATGGCTACCGTTCAGGAGTAGCGTATCTCAGTGAAAAGACCTTAATCGCAGCAGGGACTTCCGGGATAGACGTTTCTTCTGATGGGGGCAAATACTGGTATAATATTTCCGGAATGAACCTGAATGTTGTTCAGAAATCAAAAAAAGGCGATTTGATCCTGCTGGCAGGAAATAAAGGCCAGATTTATCAGTTAGTGATCACTGCAAAATAAAATCATGTTAAGTAAAGTTCACCATATTGCAATTATTTGCACTGATTATAACATTTCAAAAGCTTTTTATACGGATGTCCTGGGTCTTACCATCATGAGGGAAGTATATCGGGAAGAAAGAAAATCATATAAACTGGACCTTGCCTTAAATGGCGAATACATTATAGAGCTTTTCTCTTTTCCTGATCCTCCGGAAAGGCCATCGAGGCCTGAAGCGGCCGGTTTAAGGCATCTTGCATTCGAGGTGGATGATTTAGACTCTGTTGTAGCCACATTGAAACAAAAAGCAGTAGCATCAGAGCCCATCAGAATTGATGAGTTTACCGGAAAGCGGTTCACATTTATTGCAGACCCGGATCAATTGCCAATTGAATTCTATGAAAAATAAAATTTTTAACGAAGGATGCAATAAACAGATGATTTGATCGTCTTATATATGAGAGCGTTAATTTAGATGACGGGGATGTGGCTGGAAGCTGTATCCCCGTTTTTTTATGCCCAAAATAAAAGCCCGCCGAAGGCAGGCTTTTGATGACGTCATGGGCGGATTCGAACCGCCGTTGAAGGTTTTGCAGACCCATACCTAACCACTCGGCCACATGACTATTTAATGATTGAATCATTTACAGCAGCAAATATATATAAAGTATACTAAATTAGTAGTCTTTATTTTACTTTTCTTACCAGAGGTATAATGAAAGAATAATTTGTCAGGATAAGCCGGTTGGTAATTAATAGGTTACATTTAGAATGTATTGAATTCAAGCTGTTGTTTATGAGTAGCTTATGTTTTGTGTGTAGTAGGTAAGTAGGCCCTTTGTATCTTGAGATCTGGTGCTTTTGCCCTTTCTGTAGTGGTTGTGTAGGCCCGGCAATATGTACAGTTTTTTATCGGCTGATATAGATTTGAGTAACCAAATATATTCATCCCTATGAAAAAAAGTCTGATTTTAACAGGCTGCGCCATGCTTTGTGCAGTGTTGTTTTCCTGTAAGAAGGAACTGCGGTCCAACTCCAATTTAGATTTGAATGAAAAAACAATTGTCCGGGCAAACGAGTCTGTCAGCATCTGGATGACCACAACAGACAAAAGCAAATTATTACAATCCCAGAATAACGTCAGCTTCGCCGCGGATGCAGGAACAAACCCCAATACCATTGTTATTGACGAAAATATCAACTATCAGGGAATTGATGGCTTCGGATTTACGCTGACCGGTGCAAGTGCCTCCCTCATTAATGGCCTGGGAGCGACGCAAAAGAATAATTTATTACAGGAGTTGTTCGCTACTTCCGGAAATAATATCGGGATCAGTTACCTGAGGGTTACGATCGGAGCATCCGACCTCAGTGCCAACCCTTTTACCTATAATGAAGTGGCTGCGGGACAAACAGACAATAACCTCAACAATTTCAGTATTGCTCCCGAGATGACAGATCTGATTCCGGTACTGAAAAGTATTATCGCCATCAATCCTTCTATTAAAATTCTTGGAAGCCCATGGACTGCCCCAAGGTGGATGAAAACCAATGGTAATTATGTAGGAGGAAGCCTGAATACGGCTTATTACGATGCCTATGCCAGGTATTTTGTTAAATACATTCTTGCGATGCGCGCCCAGGGTATTACCATCGATGCAATTACCCCTCAGAATGAACCTTTAAATCCTTACAATAATCCAAGTATGCTCATGCAGGCCTCAGAGCAGGCTACATTTATCAGGAACAATCTCGGCCCTCAGTTTAATGCCAATAACATCAGCACAAAAATCATTTCCTACGATCACAATGCGGATCGTCCGGATTATCCGATTGCCATATTAAATGATGCCGCTGCAAGAAATTATGTAGACGGTTCTGCTTTTCACCTTTACGGTGGAAATATCAGTGCCTTAACGGATGTCCACAATGCCTATCCCAATAAAAATATCTATTTCACAGAACAGTGGGTGGGAGGCCCCAGTAATTTCGCAGGGGATCTGCAGTGGCATGTAAATACGCTGATTATTGGTGCAACAAGGAATTGGAGCCGCAATGTGTTGGAATGGAATCTTGCAGCTGATCAAAATTATGGTCCACATACCAGTGGTGGCTGTAGTACTTGCGAAGGAGCCTTAACGATTAACGGCAGTAGCATATCCAGAAATGTTTCCTATTATATTATTGCCCATGCTTCGAAGTTTGCCAGACCCGGAGCAACAAGGATCAGCTCTAATATTGCCGGAAGTTTTCAGAATGTGGCGTTTAAGAATGCAGATGGAACCAAGGTGCTGATCGTTTCCAATAGCGGATCAGGCAGTGGCACTTTTAAAGTGAAATGGGGTACCCAGTCGTTCAGTTATACACTTCCGGCGGGAGCTGTTGCAACCTTCAAATGGTCGGGCTCAACATCCGGAAACCCCGGAACGGCACCTATAGGTCAGGTCATTTTGCTTAAAGGCATTAATAATCAATTTGTCAGCGGAGAAAATGGAGCATCCTCAATGTGGTGTAACAGGACCAGCGCCGGGGATTGGGAGAAATTCACAGTAGTCGATGCAGGCGGAGGGAAAATTGCGCTGAGAAGTATGAACAAATACGTTTCTTCTGAAAATGGGCTTGCTCCATTGAGCTGCAGCAGAGCTACCATAGAAGATTGGGAGAAATTCGACTGGGTCGTAAATGCAGACGGGAAAATATCCCTCCGTGGAAATAATGGCCTGTACGTTTCTTCTGAAAACGGTGTAAATGCAATGACTTGTACCAGAGCTTCAATTTCAGGATGGGAAGCATTTAGTCTAAACTAATCATAACCAAATCTAATCATCAAACCCTAAAAACAATGAGAAAACTAAACCTGATGATCTGCCTGCTGGCAGTTTCACAAATTCTGCCTGCCTGTAAAAAGGACCTGAAACCTGCCGGTACGGCAGAAGAGCAACTCACCGCCCCAAGGGCTTTAACCTATCAGCAGGTCTGGTCGGATGAATTCGATGGGAATGCAGTCAACACGAACAACTGGAGCTTCGAAACCGGTGGTGGTGGCTGGGGCAATAATGAAAAGCAATTTTACCAGGCAGAGAATGCAACTGTTACCGGTGGTAACCTGGTGATCACGGCAAGGAAACAAAGTGTTGGTGGCTTGCCATATACTTCTGCACGATTGATCAGCAGAGGCAAACGGGAGTTTAAGTACGGAAGATTCGAAGCGAGGATTAAACTACCCCAGGGACAAGGGCAATGGCCCGCATTCTGGATGTTGGGCGCCAATATCGGGACCAATCCCTGGCCTAAATGCGGAGAAATTGACATTATGGAAAACACGAATACTTCCAGTACCGTATTGGGGACCATGCATTGGTTCAATACAGCTTATACCTATTATGGAGGAAATACGAATACGACACCAACAAATTTCCATGTATACCGCGTAGACTGGACACCTGGCTCCATTACCTGGTTTGTAGACAATGTACAATTTCATGTGGCCAATATTGAAAATAACATCAATGGAACAGAAGAGTTTCATGATCCTTTCTTTTTGTTGCTTAATCTGGCTGTAGGAGGGAATCTTCCAGGTCAGACCATTGACGAAAGCCGCTTGCCGGCAAGTATGCTCGTAGATTATGTAAAGGTTTATCAGCTTACAGAAGGATCATCTAACGCGCCAATTGGTCAGACCATTTCCCTGAAAGGGATCAATAATTTATTTGTGAGTGGGTTGAATGGAACAGGACCAATGGTTTGTGACCGCACAACTTCACAAGACTGGGAGAAATTCACTATTGTAGATGCCGGGGGCGGTAAGGTTGCGTTGAGGAGCATGAATAAGTATGTGTCCTCAGAAAATGGAGCAGCAGCGATTACCTGTAGCAGAACAACCATCAGTGATTGGGAAAAGTTCGATTGGATCGTCAATCCTGATGGGAAAATATCCCTTAGGGGGAATAACGGGCGTTATATCTCCTCTGAAAACGGCACTACTGCAATGACTTGCAACAGGGCAACTGTCTCAGGATGGGAGGCTTTTAGCTTATAACGATTCTCACCATGAAAAGATACCTGGTTTGCCTGTTTCTTCTGTTTTGCTGCTTTTTTGTTTATGGACAATCAGGTCAGGAGCAACGAAGCAGGTGGATCTTTGCTTTTTATGGTGATGACAGCTCCGAGGATTTTAAATGGTCAATTGCCGGGAACAGCAACGGACAAAATCCCAATGTTTTATCAGAAGTAATCTGGACAAAGCTAAAAGGACTGGGTATGGGGCTGGATGTAGAATTGAACATCTGGTCCCATATTTATTTTAAGGGCAGTTACCACAAAGCTTTCATCCGAAGTGGCAGTGCTACAGATCATGATTATGCTGCAGATGATAGAACTCAGGTAACCTACAGTGCCTTTCTGAAAAGTAATGAAGGCCATCGTTTGCGTTATGCTGCAACTTTGGCTTATGCGGTCAGGCTTCATGAAATGCTGGATGTGATACCTTATGCAGGTTATGCAAATAACAGTCAGTCGCTTTCCTTAAAGAATTTTGAGGAAGAGAAAGGGGGAAGGGAATTAAACAGCACTTATCAGTCTAAGTGGAATGGTCCCGTTGTTGGGCTTGATATGGAGCTGGCAAGGACCCGGAGGATTAACCTGAATGCCGGATTCAGTTATCAGCAATTGAATTATACCGGACTGGCCGATTGGAACCTGATAGACGCCTTTAACCATCCGCTGAGTTTCAAACATATTGCCAAAGGTTTTGAAACTCAGGTATTATTACGCCTTAACTTTAGCATCAATTCCAGGTGCTCCATTTATTTAAGAGGAGAACACCGTTATGCCGAAACGGGTAATGGAATCGATCAGCTCTTCCTGGCAGATGGCCGGGAGCGGGAATCTCAGTTTAACGGGGCAGTACGCAAAATAAAAGCCATTGGGGCTGGTGTTGTTTTTAGCCTCAAATAGGTGGTTACTTCGCGTTTTGCTTTAAGAGAGATTCCAGCAACAGACTGGACTCCTGTTCCGGATTGATCAGGTCCTGTAAGGAAACTTTGTCTAACAACTGATCTACCGTAAACTGGATCATTTGCCACAAGGAACGAACGGAACAATCGATAGAGTTCGTACAAAGCTTTACGGTTCCCGGGTATTCTTCGCAAAAAGCTTTATTGAACAAAGCACCCCCAAGAACTTTCAGTACCTTATTGATATTGACCTGATCGGCAGGTTGTGCAAGGACATATCCCCCTTTATATCCCGGTGTACTGTTGATGTATCCTGACATGCGCAACATTCTGGTTAATTTGGCCACATAGGCAGGAGAAAGACCCTCTGCTTCGCTGAGCGCAGGAATACTGATGCCCTCTGCATTTTCATGCCTGGCAATCCGAAGGAGTACCCTTAAACCATATTCTTCCTGGGCTGTAATTTTCATCAGTATAATATTTGTTTTTTAATGGTAATGAAGCTTGCTGCGCAGGTTTCATCAGTATAATATTTGTTTTTTAATGGTTATGAAGCTTGCTGCGCAGGTTTCACCAGTATATATATTGTTTTTCTCGATCGTTGTTTACATCATTCCCAATTCCAGCCTGGCCGCTTCAGACATCATGTCTTTATTCCATGGCGGTGTCCAGGTCACTTCTACAGAGACTTCGTTTACCCCTTCAATCTGTCTTACTTTCTGTTCCACTTCAACAGGAATGTCCTGTGCTGCAGGGCAACCTGGAGCAGTCAGCGTCATGACGATTTGTACATTGTTAAACGGAGCCATCACTTCTGTCTCGTATATCAACCCAAGTTCATAGATGCTTACCGGTATTTCAGGGTCATATATGGTCTGCAGGCAGTCAATTACTTTTTGTTTTAGTTCTTCTGTGTTCATGGTCTATTTGTTCTCTAATCCCTGAAGGGTTTGGTAAGCCAATGCATAGTTTTTCATTTGTTTGATCATAGATAACAATCCGTTAGAGCGGGTTTGCGCCAAATGGGTCATCATTCCAATCTCCCGTATAAAATCCAGTTTAGCTTCCAGGATTTCTTCAGGGCGATGTCCTGATAATACTTTGATAAGCATGCTCACCAAACCCTTTACGATCACTGCATCACTGTCTGCTTTAAAAAACACGCGGCCATCTTCATAAGCAGCGACCAGCCAAACGGTAGACTGGCAACCTTTAATTTTGTTGTCTGCAATTTTATGTTCTTCATCAAGAACCGGGAGCTTCTTTCCCAGGTCAATGATGTATTCATATTTATCTTCCCAGCTGTCAAACAGGGCAAAATCTTCTATAATTTCTTTCTCTATTTCAAGAATGGCTTGCTGGCTCATCAGGATAACATTTTAATGGATTTGTGCATACCTGCAATCAGGATATCTATTTCTTCTTTGGTGTTGTACATTGCAAAAGACGCCCTTACCGTACCCGGAATGCCAAAACGTTTCATTAATGGCTGGGTACAATGGTGGCCTGTTCTTACCGCAATGCCAAGGTTGTCCAGCAGAATGCCAATATCTTGCGGATGGATCCCCTTAACGACAAAAGAAACAAGGCTGACCTTTTCTTTAGCTTTTCCAATGATTCTCAAACCAGGAATACTCTCCAGCTGTGTAGTGGCATAAGCGAGCAACTCGTTTTCATGCTTTCTGATCGTCGCTTTGCCGATGTTCTGGATGAAATCCAATGCCGTTTTTAAAGCGATGGTATCGGCAATATTTGGTGTTCCTGCTTCGTATTTGTAAGGAAGGTCATTGTAGGTCGTTTCTTCAAAGCTTACTTCTTTGATCATTTCTCCGCCGCCATGAAATACCGGCATGCTCTCCAGAAGCTCCTTTTTACCATAAAGTACCCCGATTCCGGTAGGAGCGTATACTTTATGACCAGAGAAGGCGAAAAAATCACAATCTAAGTCTTGCACATCAATGTCCAGATGCACAGCAGACTGTGCCCCGTCTACCAGTACTTTTGCCCCAACTGCATGTGCGGCATCAATCATCTCTTTTACAGGATTAACTGTTCCAAGTGCATTAGATACCTGAACGATGGAAACCAGTTTCGTTTTTTCAGATAAGAGGCTTTTGTATACTTCCATAGAGAGTTCTCCCTCATCCGTAACCGGGATCACCTTTAAAACCGCATTCTTCTCCTGACAAAGGATTTGCCATGGCACAATATTGGAATGGTGCTCCATTCCGGAGATCAGAATTTCATCTCCTGCTGAAATATGCTGGCGGCCCCAGGTATAAGCGACCAGATTGATTCCTTCCGTGGTTCCCCTGCTGAAAATGATTTCCTCAGCAGATGCTGCTCCAATAAACTCCTGTGCTGTAAAGCGTGTGGCCTCATAAGCTAATGTGGCTTCTTCTGCAAGCGTATGAATACCGCGGTGGATGTTTGCGTTGTACCGGCCATAATAATCGCTCAACGTATCAATTACGCATCGTGGCTTTTGGGAGGTGGCTGCATTATCCAGATAGACCAGCGGTTTATCATTTATTGTTCTGCTTAAAATAGGAAATTGGGACCTGATTGCCTGCAGGTCTAAATCCAGGGATATGGAATCTATCTGTGTCATGTTATGATATAGATAAGTGTTCGTAAATCAGTTCTGCTACATGATTGCGCAAAGCCTCCGGTTTAATCTGAGCCAGGATATCTGCTGCATAAGCTTCTAGCAGCAATACCTCAGCCGCTGCTTTTGGAATTCCCCTTGCCCTTAAATAGAACAACGCCTCTTCATCCAGCTGACCAACCGTACAGCCATGGGAACATTTCACATCATCCGCAAAAATCTCGAGCTGGGGTTTGGTGTTGATCGTTGCCTTGTCGGATAAGATGATGTTTTTGTTGGATTGATAAGCATTTGTCTTTTGCGCATCAGGTTGTACGATTATTCTTCCACTAAAAACACCGGTAGAACTATCATCTGCAATTCCTTTATAAAGCTGGTTGCTAAAGCAGTTTGGACGTTTATTATCCACTAAAGTATGGTTGTCTACGTGGCTGTTACCCTTTAAAAGATACAATCCATAAAGATGGGTTTCATTGCCTTCTGCATCCAATACCAGGTTCAGGTTATTCCGGATTACCCCTCCGTTCAGAGAAACCACTACCGTGTGTACATAACTTTTTCCCACCTGGTGAATGTGTGTGCTGCCTACCTGGCTCGCATTTAAGCCATCGTGCTGAATTTTATAATATTCTACAAAAGCATTCTCCTTCACCACCATTTCCAGGACCTCATTGGTAAAGCTTTCTGCAGTACCCAATGTGGTATAGGTTTCGGTCAGCTGTAATTTTGCATTTTCCTCCACAATGATTAAGCTGCGGGGCTGAGAAAGCGTGTTTTGTTGCCTTGCATCAGAAATATGGTAGATATAAACCGGTTGTTCCAGTTGCTGCCCTTTAGGGACCAGAATGAACATGCCATCCTGAATAAAGGAAGTATTCAATGCATGGATCCCGTCTTTCAGGTATACACTGCTTTGACCAAGGTGTTTTTTAACCAGTGCCTGATGGCTTCCTTTTGCCGCTTCTTCCAAAGGTAAGATGACCAGTTGGGATGCTGCACTGCGGATCGTAGAAAGCGCCGGAATAAAACGTCCGTTTACAAAAACGAGTTCATTTGCTGCTTCATGACCTGCTAAGCGGATCTCATCCAGATCATCAGCATTCAGTTGTTGAGGGGCATTTGCAAACTGGTAATCTTTATCGAATAAACTGCTGATATTGGTATATTTCCATTCTTCCAACTTTAAGGTTGGTAAGCCTGATTTGTTGAAGGTATTAAATCCATCAGTCCTGAGCTCAGTTATAGTACTTTCAGGAGCGGAGTCCTGAAGCTGCTCAAATTGATCTTTAAAATAATTTACATTCGTCATTATCTTTCTTTTTTGATGATGATCGGCTTACAGACTTGCTGCTAAATCTGCTTCATCAGTAATAAAATCGTACCCTCTTTCTTCCAGTTCCAATGCCAGTTCTTTTGTTCCTGATTTCACAATCTTTCCATTGTAAAGGACATGGACAAAGTCGGGCTGAATATAATCCAGCAGGCGCTGATAGTGGGTGATGAGCAAAATAGCACGATTTTCATTCCTCAGTTTGTTGATGCCATTGGCGACAATGCGTAAAGCATCAATGTCCAGTCCGGAATCGGTTTCATCAAGGATTGCCAGTTTAGGTTCCAGCATGGCCATCTGAAAAACTTCATTTCTTTTCTTTTCCCCACCGGAGAAACCTTCGTTGATGGAACGGCTTAATAAAGACTGGTCGATCTCTACCAAAGCCATTTTTTGTTTCATCATTTTTAAGAAAGCAACGGCATCCAATGGTTCTTCACCCTGGTACTTGCGTTTCTCATTTACCGCAGCTTTGATAAAGTTGGTGGTACTTACTCCGGGAATTTCCACCGGGTATTGAAAGGCAAGAAAAAGCCCTTCACGTGCCCTGTCTTCTGTAGAAAGTTCCAGTAAATCTTTTTCCAGGAAGGTTACTTCACCTTCAGTTACTTCATATTCTTCTCTTCCTGCAAGTACAGAGGCAAGGGTGCTTTTACCAGACCCGTTGGGTCCCATAATGGCATGAACTTCTCCCGCTTTGATGTCGAGATTAATTCCTTTCAGTATTTCCTTGCCTTCAATATTTGCGTGTATATTTTTGATTGATAACATGTCTTGTAAAATTTTATATGGGTAATTAATTATCCTACACTGCCTTCCATACTGATGGCAAGTAGTTTTTGGGCCTCTATTGCAAATTCCATAGGCAACTGGTTCATCACTTCTTTCGCAAAGCCATTGACAATCAGGGCTACAGCGGTTTCCGCATCAATACCGCGTTGTCTGCAGTAAAATAATTGATCTTCTCCGATCTTGGAGGTCGTTGCTTCGTGCTCTACAATGGCTGTTTTATTCTTTACTTCTATATAAGGGAAAGTGTGTGCACCACATTTATCGCCTAGCAGGAGGGAGTCGCATTGCGAATAATTACGTGCATTGGTTGCTCCTTTAGCGGCACGAACCAAACCCCGGTAACTGTTCTGACTTTGTCCGGCGGAGATGCCTTTGGAAACGATCCTGCTGCGGGTGTTTTTTCCCAGGTGAATCATTTTTGTTCCGGTATCTGCCTGCTGGTGGTGATTGGTAAATGCAACTGAATAAAACTCCCCGATAGAATGGTCTCCTTTAAGGATCACACTTGGATATTTCCAGGTGATGGCAGATCCGGTTTCCACCTGTGTCCAGGAAATTTTGGAATGATCACCCTGGCACATGCCCCTTTTGGTGACAAAGTTGTAGATACCTCCCTGTCCGTCTTTATCTCCCGGATACCAGTTTTGAACAGTAGAGTATTTGATCTCTGCTTTTTTCATGGCCACCAGTTCAACTACAGCAGCATGCAACTGGTTTTCGTCACGCATTGGTGCAGTACAGCCTTCCAGGTAGCTCACATAACTTTCCTCTTCTGCTATGATCAGCGTTCTTTCAAACTGACCTGAGTTTTCTGCATTGATGCGGAAATAAGTCGACAATTCCATAGGGCAACGTACTCCCTTAGGAATATAGCAGAAGGATCCGTCTGTAAATACCGCAGAATTCAGGGCAGAAAAGTAATTGTCTGTCATCGGTACTACGGAACCCAGGTATTTTTTTACCAGATCAGGATGTTTTTGTATGGCTTCGCTGATGGAGCAAAAAATTACTCCTATTTCGGCAAGTTGCTCTTTGAAAGAGGTGGCAATAGAAACACTGTCCATTACTACGTCTACGGCAACACCAGTCAGCCTTTTCTGTTCATTTAATGAGATGCCCAGTTTTTCAAAGGTACGCAGCAACTCCGGGTCTACCTCATCGAGGCTATTCAGTTGCTCTTTCTTTTTCGGGGCAGCATAATAAATGATGTCCTGATAATTGATAGGTGGATATTTGACATTTGGCCATGTGGGTTCTTCCATCTTCAGCCAGTGTGCATAGGCTTTAAGTCGCCAGTTCAGCATCCATTCCGGCTCGTTCTTCTTTTTTGAAATGAGCTCAACAACAGCCTCATTCAATCCTTTAGGAATTATATCCGTATCAATATCTGTCACAAAACCGTACTTATAATCATTTAGTGCGGTTTGCTCAAGCATATTTAAATCTTCATTCATGATATCGGTGTTTTAACTATGATTATCGCAATAATTTACCATACAAAGATAAGGCTCTTTCACTGTTTATACAAAAGAGTATAAACAGTGAAATGTAAGATTTACAGATAATGTTTTATGATAAAAAAAATAGATATTTGAATTAATGTCAAATCAACTGATCTCTTTTCTCCAATTATACAAGCCAATCCCCGAAGCAGACCAGGAATTGATTTCAACTGAGTTTGAGTATAAAACCTTTCCTGAGGGGAGTTATCTTTTTGAGGGAATGAAGGTCTGCACAGAACTTTTCTTTATCTGTGATGGGATTCTGCGGATTTCGCTACAGCAGAAAGAAGGCCGGGAACTGACTCGTTATCTTTTGACTCAGAACCAGTTTTGTACGCTTTTAAACAGCTTTAATCATGAAGTTCCCGCCCCAGAACAGATTCAGGCAGTTTGTAATGTGCAGGTATTGGTCATTTCTAAGAAAAACCTGATGAAATTGTATCAGCAGTTGCCTTACCTTAAGGCACTGATTGATGAAATTATCCAGGAGTTATTGATGGAGAAAAACCAGATCAGGAATGCTTACCTGGAAATGGAACCTTCGCTGCGTTACGAGGAATTTATCAATGATCAGCCGGATATCGCTTTAAGGGTTCCTCTGAATGATGTGGCCAGCTATCTGGGGGTAAGTCCGCAATTGATCAACAGGATCAGGAAGCAGGTAGATGAACAGCATTTAGACGAGGGTATTGAATTTTGATTCTATATGGTTTCTGGCATGTTTCTGAAATTCTTCAGGAGATTGTCCCGTTTGTTTCTTGAAAAACCTGCTGAAATAGGGGCGGTCCGTGAAATTCAGGTCATAAGCAATCTGTTTTAGGGACTGTTCACTATGAATGATCTTTCTTTTTGCTTCAAGTATGATCCGGTCGTGGATCAGTTGCATACTTGTCTTTTGGAGTTTTTCTTTTAGCACTTGGTTCAGGCGTTTCGCACTCAGGTTTAAGCTTGCTGCATAAAAATCTGCATTCCGTTCCTGAAGGTAATTGTCTTCCAGGAGCAGCATAAATTCATACACTCTCTTTTGATTGAGATCCTGACTGGTAAAAACATGCTCCTTAATGCGAATTAATTTCAACAGGAACACCTTCAACATCGCTTTTAAGATAGAGAAGTTGTTTTGTTGAAGCAGGTACTCTTCCTCCATGAGTGCATAGATCTTTTCCAGCTCCGCTGCATTTTCAAATTGGAGTGGCAGGAAAGAAAACTCACCCTGAATATTGAAAATCTTAAAGATATCCAGGTAAAACTCTTTGTCTTCTTCTCCAAGAAAGTCTCTTTTGAAAGAAAGTAATACTCCGTTTTTTCCGGCTTTATTCAATTGATGCACACGGTAAGGAGGAATAAGGTAAATCCAGTCTCCCAGTTCTTCTCCTTCTTTGGTCGCGTGTAAAGGATATTCATCTTTTAACCAGACGATTTCAAAGAAATCTTTTCTTCCCGGATCGTTGAGGTAACTCGGTGGACAATTTTCCAGGTTCCTGATATAGATCAGGGATTTTTCTAATCCAGGTAAGGTGTGTTCTTTCATTAAGGATTCAAAGATAAGATATCCTTCGCTGAGGCATTGGACTATCTGGACATTCAGGTGGACTTATTTCCAAAGGGCCTTTTTTTATGGCATTTTCATGATGATAGCGCTGTATTTTTTCCGGATTGTCCCATATAATGCGCAGAATGTATAAGGGCAGAGGGAAATGGGGAAGATACCTTTGCGCCATCAGAAACAGAAAAAAATGGAAGAACAGGAATTTTCAAATGAAATCAGGACAAATCTGGAGTTGATTTTAAAAGAACAGCTGGAACTATCTGCTAAGACTGACTATAGACAGGTGGCTGCGTTTATTCCTTTTGTGTATCAGTCAGAGCGGATATTTCTAAGTGCTGCAGGTCGATCGGGACTTGCCTTGAAGGCCGCTGCGATGCGCCTGATGCATTTTGGATTGCAGGTATTCGTGGTTGGCGAAATTACGGCTCCGGCAATTGGAGCGGGAGACTTGCTGATTGTGGCCTCTGGATCAGGGACCACCAGCTCCGTTTTAACCGCTGCAGAAAAGGCTGTTAAAGCAGGAGCGAAGGTCCTTGCATTTTCTACCACTTTAACATCGCCATTGGCAAAATTAGCGGCCCATACGATTATCATTCCTGCGGCACAGAAAGAAGATCATGGCAAAAGTATTTCTGCACAATATGCAGGCAGTTTATTTGAACAGGGATTGTGGCTGCTAACCGATGCAATCTTTCAAACCATGTGGGCAGAAAAAGGGATTCCTGCAGAGCAGCTCTGGAAAAGACATGCAAATCTGGAATAACAACCATCTGTAATCACAAGAATCCGGAGCAACAACCGCTAAAATATTAGTCGTCTGGAATAGCAATAGTAAGAACTGGTGTAATAACCATCTGGAATTAAAAAAGAACTTAAATAGAAATAAAAACAAATCATATTATGGCAAAATTACAAGTAGCAATAGATTTATTGAGCACAACAGAAGCATTGGCATTGGTCGCTAAAATCGCTCCTTATATTGATATTATTGAATTGGGTACCCCATTAATCAAACAGGAAGGTCTGGCTGTGGTAACCGCAATGAAAGCTGCATATCCGGATAAACTGGTCTTTGCGGATTTAAAAACAATGGATGCCGGAGAACTGGAGGCTGACATCGCCTTTAAAGCAGGTGCTGATCTGGTAACTGTTTTAGGTGCTGCCGGTGATGCCACCATTGCTGGTGCAATCAAAGCAGGAAAAGCACATGGCAAAGGCGTAGTTGTCGATACAATCGGGGTGGCTGACCGTGTGAAGCGTGCTCAGGAAGCGATTGCATTAGGTGCTGAGTTTGTTGAATTACATGCTGGTTTAGATGAGCAATGGACAGCAGGATATTCCATCCAGGTATTGATTGATGAAGCTGCAAAAGCTGGAGTACCTGTTTCTATTGCAGGGGGTGTAAATATCAATAATGTAGCAGCAGTCATAAAAGCAGGTGCTATAGTAGCAGTAGCAGGCGCAGCTATCTATGGTGCTGAAGATCCTGCAGCAGCAGCGAAGAGCTTACGTGAAGCCATTGATGCGGTAGCATAATTTATAAATTAATTGTTGAAACCGGCCGCCTGAAGAATTATCTTCAGGTGGCTTTTTTTTTAATCCTGACTATTTCTTAGATTCGTTACTGAAAAACAAGACTCCTGCCATTCCTCCTTTAATACAACCGTTCATCACAATTCAGGAAACTGGTTGCTTTCTTATGCTAACATTTGATGAAATAACTCAAACAAATTATGAAAAGAATTATTGCTACACTAAGTCTTACTTTATTCGTTTCTTTTTCATTTGCACAAGATATAGCAGGTGATTGGTATGGAAAATTAAACATTCCGGGAAAGGCTTTGCCTGTTATCTTTCACCTGAAAAAGGGGGAGCAGGGGTATGCTGCTACGATGGATAGCCCGGATCAGGGAGCTATGGGGATGGTCATTGATAAAGTGGAGTTTTCGGAAAACCGCTTAGTACTCACTTATGATCAGCTTAAAATTAGATTTGAAGGCATCCATCAGGCAGATAGTAATAAAATATCAGGAACTTTTCAACAGGGAACCTATAAATTTCCAATGGTACTTAGTCCGGATCAGTCTTCTGCAAAGGTAGTTAAGGTTGCCAGACCTCAGGATCCAAAGGATTTTCCTTATCAACAGGAGGAAGTCCTCTTTACTAATCCCAAAGGCGGACACCAACTGGCAGGAACACTGACCTTGCCCTCCAATGGAAAAGCTTCGAAAATCGTCATATTGATTACAGGATCCGGAGCACAAAACCGGGACGAAGAGATTGTGGAGTTCAATCATCGCCCTTTTCTGGTGCTGAGTGATTGGCTGACAAGAAATGGAATTGCAGTATTGAGATATGACGATCGTGGAACGGCAAAATCTACCGGGAATTTCTTTCAGGCCACAACTGCCGATTTTGCGGATGATGTGGAAGCTGCGGTAAATTTCATCGGTTCCAGACCTGATTTGAAAAAGCTAAGCCTCGGACTGGTCGGACATAGTGAAGGTGGGATGATCGCACCAATCGTTGCCGCCAGAAACAAAGCGGTTAAGTTTATGGTATTACTTGCCGGACCTGGTATTGCTTCCAGTCAGGTGATGAGGCAACAAAGTGAGGATATGAAGAAAGTAACGCAAAATTCTGATGATACCATTGTGATGGGTGCTTATATCAACGGAGTCGTGTTTTCTGCTATTCTGGACAACCCCGACTCGTCTACTGAAGTCCTGCAGCATAAGATAGATAGTGCTTTTAATAAAGGATTGGCAGCCTATCTGAAAAATAACGACCGTACTTTAGCTGATGCTATGATTGCCAAAGCTTCCAAACGTGCTCTGGGGCCATGGTTCCGTTATTTTGCGAAGTTTAATGCTGCGGATTATATTGCCAAAGTAAAATGTCCTACACTGGCGTTAAATGGCACACTGGATCTGCAGGTAAAATCGGAGCCTAATTTGGCGGGTATAAAATCGGCACTCGAAAAGGCTGGAAACAAGCATTTTGAAATTGTGCCTATGCCTAACCTAAATCACTTTTTCCAAAAAGCAGTTACTGGTAGTTTTGAAGAATATGCCGTGCTGACGGAGACTTTCAATCCTGAGGCATTAACTAAAGTGAGCACCTGGATCAACCGGTTATAGTGAAGGGAAAAGAGCCTTCCTGGTTTTGGATACTTCAGATCAGCGCCTGGATATTAATCGGCTTTATGAATTTTATGCTGCAATACTTTACCACGGATTTACCCCGTGCGGTAGTGTGGCGAAACTTCATTTCCATTGGCATCGGGGGCTTTATCCTCACCACCTTATACCGCTATTATTTAAAGAGAAAAAAAATCGCCTTTAACCTGTCCATGAAATCATTCATTGGCAATCTCCTGATTGCTACGGTACTGCTTTCCCTGATGTGGCTTGGTTTGATGGCGCTCATCTTCTTCTCTTTTGCGGATCAGTATCGTTTCAGTTTCAGAAATATTCTACATAATCTCTTCCCCACAACGGCAATCCTGCTGATCTGGACGCTGTGTTATCTTGGTTATCATTTGATGAGAAAATATCACCATCAGGAAATTGAAAAGTGGAAAATGGAAGCCGAGATCAAAAATATCCAGTTGGAGAATCTAAAAGCACAGGTGAATCCTCATTTTATTTTCAATGCACTCAATAATATCCGGGCATTGATTCTGGAAGATCATCAGCTGGCAAGGCAGATGCTGACCAAGTTTTCTGAAGTCCTCCGTTATGCCTTGCAGCATGCAGAGGATATCGAGATTACCATTGCCGAAGAGATTGGTATTCTGAGGCAGTACCTCGAACTTGTAAAAATACAGTATGAAGAAAGGTTAACTTTTAGCATCTCTGCAGATGAAACACTTTTGCAGCAAAAGATTCCTCCCATGGTGTTACAACTACTGGTAGAAAATGCAGTCAAACATGGGATTTCCTCCAGCGTTGAAGGAGGGAGAATTGATGTTCAGGTGGGTATGCTGAATCAGGAAATTCTTTTAACGGTTAGAAATACAGGTTCATTAAAACGTAAAGAGGAGCTGGAAGATAACCTCGGACTGGGAATTAAAAATATCATTGAACGTTTGGGGCTGATCTATGGCGATCGGGCGGGAATTTCCATTACAGAGGAATCCCCTGAGGTTGTTGTGGTCATCAATATAAAAAGAAGTACATGATCAAAGCGATAATTATAGAGGACTCCAGGCTTGCCCGTATTGAGCTGAATGAGCTGTTGAAAGACTTTCCGGAGATCGGATTGATCGGAGAAGCAGGGAACGCAGAGGAGGCGATTGAAATGATCAGAGATTTAAACCCTGATCTGATCTTTTTGGACATCCATCTTCCCGGAAAAAACGGATTTGAGATTCTTCAGGGACTGGACAAGGTTCCAATGGTGATATTTACCACTGCTTATGATCAATACGCCCTTCAGGCCTTTGAATATAATACAATGGACTATTTGCTGAAACCCATCGCTCCCGAAAGGCTGGGGCAGGCCATTGCAAAAGTGATGTCTCAGCTAACCAAGGTCAGGCTTACCTTAAAAAGGGATAAGCTGGGCCTGAACGACCGGATTTTTTTGAAAGATGGAGCTAAATGTTGGTTTGTCACTTTAAATGATGTACGTTTTTTTGAATCGAAAGGGAACTATACGCAAGTTCATTTTGAAAACAACAGTCCGCTGGTGCTGCGCTCTTTGCAGCAGATAGAAGATACACTGGATGATCAGCAGTTTATCCGGGTAAACCGTCAGCAGATGGTGAACGTCCGGTTTATTGTTGATGTGGTGGAATGGTTTAGCGGAAGCCTTAAGCTGAAACTGAGCAGCGGGGAGACAATTGAAGTTTCCCGCAGACAGGTACATCGGATCAAAGAACTTTTCAGCTTGTAAACGGAAGGGCTTTTTGGGATTAACGGAAGGTGATTCTGAAAATTTGTTGTTAATTTACGCTTGAAGATGGATGCTTAGCCTTGTTCGGTACTTGTCAAATGAAAGAAACAGAAAAAAAACCGGTCTTTAATTCCTTGTTAACGCAATACCTTCATTTTGGATTGCCTGTAGATCAGATTGATGAAAAAACTGACTTCACCATTCATAACTTACAGGATATTCACCTGGACCTTCCTTTTAAATCTCCGGTATACCGGGCCAACTTTTTCTCTTTTGTATTCGTGAAAGAAGCCTATGGAAAATATACGACCGACGATCTTATTTTTAATACCATCCCGGGAACGATTTATTTTACCAATCCCGGTCATTATAAATCCCACGAATGGGAACAGCTCAGTGAAGTTTGCCTGATCACGCTGAGCGAATCATTTCTAAAAGAAAATGTACATCCGGATGTGTTTGAGGAGTTTCCCTTTTTACTTGCCGAAACGGTGCTGCCCAGGGTACTGAGCCCGGAATCCTTCTCCGAATTTGAGCAGTTGTATCTGCAGATCCGGAAAGAATATTTTGGCAGTTCCCCCTATAGAAACCGAATGATTGGCAATCTGTTTGTGGTCTTGCTCCTGAAAATAAAAGAATATTTCTGGAAGGATTATAATCCAATTTATGAGGGAAACCGAAGTTCTCAGATTGTAAAAAGTTTCAAACAGACGCTCGAAAAACACTATCGGGATTTAAGTACAGGTAAGGTTATTCAGGCATTTCGGGTTCAGGAGTATGCCGATGCACAAAACCTGCATCCTAACTATTTGAGCAACGTAGTGAAAAGTAAAACAGGAAAAGCCATTGGTACCTGGATTGCCGAAAAAACAATTGCTGAGGCAAAATCATTATTGCAGCACTCCGCAATTTCGATCAAGGAGATGGCCTTTCTTCTGGGCTTTTCGGAGTATGCACACTTCAGTAATTACTTTAAAAAACATACCGGACTTTCACCGGTATCGTACCGTAAGGAGCAGCATCGCGTTTAGACCTTAGAGATTTGTATGACATGCTGTATGATCTGTATTTTGCGCCCGGTTTTTTTATCATCAAATGGCCTGTCAAAGTCCTGATCATGAAGATGAAAATATTGTTTTTTCTCTAATATTGTTGATCTTCATACCTGAAATGAATAAAAAGACCGGATTATTATTACTTGCTATATTTATTATACAGCTCTCATTTGCTCAGGACAGTCAAAAGGCTGTGCCTGGAGTAAAAACTGAAGAAAAACGATCTAAAGGAATAGTCAGTGTTCAAAGCCATTATTCCGTTAAAGAAAGCATGGATCGGTTGGTTTCGATTGTGGAATCAAAAGGAATGACGGTTTTTCTGAGAATGGACCATGCAAAAAATGCGGAAAAAGATGGTTTGGCACTGAGGCCAACCGAGCTGTTGTTCTTCGGAAATCCAAAAGCGGGAACCATATTGATGCAGGACCAGCAAATTTCTGGACTTGATTTACCTTTAAAAGTATTGGTTTGGGAAGATGAGACAGGTAAGGTTTGGCTGAATTACAATGATGTCAACTGGATTGCAGAAAGACATGGATTAACAGAGAAGAGTAAAGGCATTAAAAAAACGATGGAATCAGTAATGGCCGCGGTAGTGAATGCCGCTGCAAAAACGAATCTATAGCAAACGATATTTACCAGACAGCAGACCGGAATGGAATACGAGTATATTTCTGTAACAAATAAACGGGCTTTTGCCATTTTGGAAGATGCGGGAATCCGGTATTCTTTACAGAAAGCGGGAGCAGAGGAACAACATTATTATCGCTATGAAGAGATCAGAGGGGTCAAGCTGTTTGTTGCAGAAGCGAATTGGTACAGCATCGTCATTAGTTTTTCCAATAGCGCTAAGCTTCAGCTCAAGAGTGTCAGCCGCGATCCCCTTAAAAGTAATAAACTGGTTCAGAAAATGAATTCCCAGGACCTGGATTACCGGAATTGGGTACTTGGTTTACATGATCGATTGATCTCTAAGGGGCTTAGTCATTCGATAAAGTTTAGTCAGGGGAGGAGCTTTGTGTTCATTGGACTGATCATATTGATGGCATTTGTAGTGCTGGCTTTTCTGGCTGCATTGGCAATAAGCCAATACGGTCTTGCGGTCATGATGGCCTCAGGTTTATTATTTCTCTTTTTATATGCCAGACATGTTGGCTTTGTTAAACCTTATGATCCGACCGTATTGCCTGAGCGTTATCTTCCTGTAGTATAACTGCCTTTTTGTATTATTTTCTTTCCCTTAAAGGGAAAATCGTTTAAATATTTTTATATTTATTATGATGGAAAATTCAGTTGTTCAGCCTGTTAAGCCTAAGGAGAGGATTGTTATTGTAGACATTCTGCGGGCATGGGCATTGCTTGGAGTAGCAATTGGTAATTACGTGGATTACTTTGGGCTTGGAAAAGAAGTAAAACATGCGCCTGATAAAGTCTCAGATATTTTAATGCTGGTCAATAAATACTTTTTTGCTGCAAAATCCTGGACATTGCTCAGCGTACTGTTTGGTTATGGTTTTGCGATTTTAATGAACAACATTGCAAAAAAAGGCAAAAATCCAATCTTATTTTTTTCTAAACGAATGTTCTGGCTATTCGTTCTTGCCTTCATCAATTCTGCCTTCTGGTTTGGTGACATTTTAAAAGACTACGCGATTCTGGGTTTGCTATTGCTGGTGTTTTACAAGGCTTCCGCTAAAATGGCCTTCAGGACAAGTCTGGTTTTACTCCTTATCCTTCCCTTTATTGCAGCTTACCTGGCCTCCCTGAATAATTATGATTTCCAGAAAGAGATGGAGAAAATTTTGCCGCTCTTTTACAGCCATAACTGGATTGATATTTTTGTGATGAACCTTAAAGGAACCTATTTTCTGGAGATGATCAACCCTCAATATGCAATATCTGTACGGATCATGATGTTCGCCTGTATGTTACTGGGCTTCGCAGCCCAGCGCGTTGGTTTCTTTGATCATCTGACAGCGTTTAAAAAGCAATTGATCACCTTGTTTTGGGTAAGTCTTGCTGCTGCAATTGTCTTAAATGTTGGGACAAAGATTGCGGTCGCACAAGAGTTTACTTTACTGAAATTCTTTAAACCGGGGTATTGGACCATTTTATGTACCATGCTGAGTATCATGTCTGGTATCTGCTGGCTTTACATCAGCGGTAAACTGAAGGCTGTTTTTAATGGGTTACAGTTTATGGGTAAACTAACCCTGACGAATTATATGGCACAAAACGTGATTGCAACATTACTGTTCTTAAATGTTGGATTGGGATTGTTTAATACTCAACCCTATTGGTTTTATGCATTAATGGCCGTATTGGTTTTTGCCTCACAGATATTGATCAGCAAATGCTGGCTGAGCTATTTTAATTACGGCCCCGTAGAATGGGTATGGCGACAGTTAAGCTATGGTCAGCATCTGCCACTCAGAAAACAAAAAAATCAGTAAGAATAAATCAATCTCTAAAAATATTATGTCTGTTGTCATTCCTATTATCCGGATTTTTGATTCCCATAAGGCGCTCGAATTTTATATCAACTGGCTTGGTTTTAAGATAGATTGGGAACATAAGCCCGATCATACGCCAATCTATATGCAGATTTCCCTGCGTGATGTAATTCTTCATTTATCAGAACACCATGGTGATGCAAGTCCCGGAGCGCATGTCTCTATTGATGATTTTACAAGATTAAGGGAATTCCATCAGCAGCTCATTGATCAGAATTATAAGTATAACCGTCCGGGGTTGGAAGTGCCGGAATGGAACAGCAATGGAATTATGATGACGGTACATGACCCTTTTGGAAACAGACTTACATTTTCGGAAGAAATGACAACCCTATCTTAGGGGTGATTTTCTGTGTTTTTCTATGAATTAAGTAGATGACTGGAAAAACAGGGCTTAGAATTCGTTTTTAATTATACATTTGAATACGAACTATAACCTGTTATTTAAATGAAACTTAGTACCCTACCTAGACTATCTTTTCCGTTTTTATTTTCTTTCTTCGCAATAAGCAGTCAGGCCCAAACCAAGGACAGTCTGTCTTTAAATAGCCTGATTAAGAAAAACACTTTCAATTATAATAATGGCGAATTCAAAGGGCCAGGTTGGGATATACTGAAAAAGGAAATACAAAAAGTTCAATTTTTAATGATTGGTGAGCAGCATGGTGAAGCCGAAATACCTGTCTTTACGGGAAAAGTCGCTGAGATCCTTAAGCCCAAGGCCTTTGTGGTAGAAATTGATCCATATTCTGCAAAACGACTGAAAAAAGTTACAGCGAATCTGGCGGGAGATACTGAACACTTTCGGAAGTGGCCATATGATTTGTCTTTTTTTAGCTGGGATGCGGAAATGAAGCTGGCAAGAAAACTGATTGCTGATAAAGTTGACATCTGGGGACTAAATGAAATTGCCTTTATGTCTAATGGATTATTTTTCGAAGAACTATCCGCAGTTTCTAAAATACCAGCCAACAAGAAACTGGCGATACAAAAATCTATTGAGTATGGAAATCATGATCGGCTACTTTATACTGATATCATAAAAAACTGGACGAACCTGAGTTACTATAAAATGACTCCCGGATCTATCGACACCCTGCTGTATACCTTTAGGAATGACAATAGTCAGAGTAAAAGGATGTTACTTGATTTGAAGGCTAGTCGTCCTATGTTGGATGGGAATCATGAAGTGCGCCTAAACTTGATGAAAAAGAATATGATGAACTATGTTTCATCTTACATTGGAAAGGACTCGATCAATATTCCTAACCTGTTGTTTAAATTTGGAGCAAATCATGTTGCACGTACCAATGATGTAAATGGATATTTTGAAATAGGTAATCTTGCAGATCATCTTGCCGCTGCTGCGGGAAAGAAAACGTTGCATATCCTGATTTTTGGTAAAAACGGCACATGGAATGACATGAGATCAATTGATAATAGCATTTCAGTGAAGCCTTATAATGTAAAGGAAGATCCGGATCTTAAGGTATTTAAATCATTCTATGATCAGGTGAACGATCAGGAATGGGCTGTTTTTGATTTGCGACCTATAGGCAGAGCGATAGAAAATGGAAAACTAAAAGAAATTGATTCCAGAGTGAGTGATTTTGTGAAAAGTTTTGACTTGATGGTATTATTTGGAACAGTAACAGGGAGTAAATTCATTCAATAGATTCTTACTTATCGTGCAGGGAGACTGAGGTTTCTGAACATTAAAAAGGGCCTGATTACTTAAAAAAAGTAATCAGGCCCTTTTTACATCATCGGTTTTTGTATATGTTTTGTATACGCCTCCACCTAAAATGTAGGCGTTCTGTAGGAAGGATACATTTGGAGAAAGAGCGGATAAGGTTGCAATTTTGTTTCATACCATCAAACTATGAAATACAGATTAATTTTATTGTTTTTTTTATCCATAAGTATGAGTTGCAATCTCATACACCGGCCAGAAGAATACTTTGATAAAGCAGCTTTAAATACCAATATGATTTCACGATTTGGTGGAAGTTATTTCCACACTTATCAGAAATATATCAAAGGTGGAGGGAACAATGCCAGTTTCAATTCCTGTGAAAAATACCTGCAAAACTATTCCATCGCATCCGCAGAGCGAGATCTGGAGAAAGTAAAAGGGCTTTATCCCGGAACTGAAGCTAAACCGATGATTGACGCTTCTATAGACCTTTACACTTTTGTCTTACAAAGCTACAAGACAGACCATTTGGAAATCGCCAGAATGATAGACAAGAATGTTGCTGCCGAATCGATTAATCAAGCCATTCGGACTCTTGACGAAAAGAGCTATGCCAATTTCGCTGAGAAATATGATAAGCTATGGAACATCGCCAAAACCTATGCTAAAGACAATGGTATACAAGTAAAGGAAATGCCTTTTTAACTTAAAAAAATACAGAAATGCAAACATTAAAATACTTTGAGCAAGAAGGGGGTATCTATCATTTAAAAGTACAAAAAGGCCTTTTTTACACTATTTCCGTATTGGGCTTTGGCGCGATGATCGCCACTTTGATATACGGAACCACTAAAGGCGCTTATATGGGTGCTGCTCTTTTGGCCTTTATAGTAGTAATGGGGATTCTTCGCAGTACAGGTAAAATAAGTTTCGATACCCAAAGTCGTAAAATCCGCAAACAATCCTTTTTCTTTAGTTCTGAAATCACCTACAATTTTGATGATTTTGACTATTTCCTGATCTCTAAACTTAAAAGTGCGTTTATCACAGTAGGCGTATCGGCTGTGCTGGTGATGTATGTAAACGGAAAAACGAAGAACATTTTACTCCGGCAAAGTTTCTTTACGGCCAGGCCTCTGCAAAGACTAAATGATGAATTAAGTTCGATTATGGGATTATCTGATTAACTTGAGTAAAAGAAAAAGAAATGATCCGAGTAAACCGAAATCACCTGTATCTCAAAACGCTCCCTGTTTCTTCCATCCTTTGCCCTCTATGTGGAGCCAGTGGCAAAATGGAGATGGCTTTTTATCAGGTCCAGATCGAGACCGATAACATACACAATACAAGAAAGATCACAGCTTCAGTGAGCTGTAGCAATTGTAATAAGGATATTCCCAATATACGTTGGAACAATGGGCTGGATGAGTTTTACCGGACTGAGAAAAAGCAGATCAAGGTAATTACCTCTTTTAAGATTGGTACTAAAGGGAAGGTCTTGTTGTGGATAGCCGGCATATTTTTCGGTGCCATATTTATACTGCTCGCTGTACTTTACATTTATGGTCATATGAAATCCAAATAGATCAATCATTTCAGCATATGGAGAACGAGACCAACCAAAAGGACAGGCATTTTGCCGAAGACCACATCTACCAGGGCAATAGAAGGGAACCTTATATCAAAGCCATTAGTTATTTTGTATTCGGGTTATTTTTTATCACAGTAGGTATTGTCAATTTTTTAAAGCTAAAAAACTGGGAACAAACCGGTGGTACTTATGAAATGAACCAGGCAACGGAGCTGATGTACAAAATCGGAGGTAAGTGGTTTATCCTGGCTTTTATGGTTGTTTTGGGCCTTGTGATTGGTAGAAAAGGATTTGTGCTTTGGAAAAGAATAAAAACACAGGAAAGGATATAACACGTAAAATTCTATTTTATGATTTTAAGAATTTCAGCAATCTGATCGGGCGTTTTATTTTTTATGCTCAATTCTTCTGCTCTGCTTATTTTTCCTTTTTCGTAAAAGTCCATGCTGTAAGTACCTTCCTGATCACCATTTCTATACCTTAATCCAATTTCTTTACCGTCAATGAACGTATGGTATCCCAGTCTGCCTATTCTCCATCCATCATTTTCCAATAGGCCAACAAAGTTGGGGATGTTGAAGTCAGCAGTACTAAATATAGCTTGCGCTACCCATTCAAGCGCCGGGCTGTAGTATTTTCCCTGAGGGTCCTCCTTTTGGTCCTTAGGATTTTTTAATTGCTCCTGATAGATTTTGTTGCCCTTTTGAAAATACATGATCATTTGTTTAGGATCGATATTTTCTGTCGCATTCAATTCCGTATGTATAAGTTCAACCTTATTCACCAGTTTATTCTGGTTGTCAAAATACTCCAGTTTCCGGCCATTATTACTAAAGCTGACTTTAGCACTGCTCCGTTGTACGCTGCTGATTAAAAAACCTTGTGCATCAGGTGTAATTTTGATCATTTCCCCATAGTTTTCAGCGTACAGGCCAAGCATGATATAAGAAGTTTTACGGTCTTTCACAAAACGGACCACTTCCCCAGCTCCGCGTTTTATGGTTGCAGGAATAATTTCCATCCCGTCTTGCAACTCAGCATTCAGGAACGTGCTTTCGGAATTCAGGGTGATAAAATTTAGCCTGTTGTCTTCGCTCTCAATGGTATGGAACAGGTTGTTGTACCATTGCATGGTCAGCACTCCATCTTTGTAAAAATCAAACAGGAGCCATTCATTTACCTTTTTTCTATCCGCTCTAAAAAAGCCGTTATAAGGTTTTCCATCTTTGAAGTCGCCAACCAGATATTGCTCATATCCTGTCGATTTTACATAGTTGCTATACTGATTTGGTTTGAGTGCATCATCTACATGCACCATTTTATTTAATTGTTTGAGCAACGTATTGTTTTCGTTAATACCGTCATAACATTTAACGTAACCAACTGAAAGATCCTCATTCAAAATACATTTGATTGCTGTTTTCTCTTTACTGATCTCGTGATCTGCTGTGAGATATAGTTGTTCATCTTTATCGTCTTGTGCCATGCTGAATAGGGGGATACTGAGGAATAAAATAAGGAGTTTATACATGTTAGATGACGATTAATATTTCTGTAATATAAGCAATAGATTTCTGCTGTTTGTCTATTATGACCTGTTCACAACGGCAATAGCGATCCCATCATGCTCCTTTACACCAACGGTTTGTATAATGGTGGCTGTTACGTTTTTGTTTTGCTGAAGCATTTTGTTAAAACGTTGAACTCCTTTTACTCTTTCGTCGCTGGTGTTTTCATCCAGTACTTTGCCTTCACGGATCACATTGTCGCAAATGATCACTGTTCCTGGTCTCGACAGTTTTAATGCATACTCAAAATACTCTGTATAGGGTGGCTTGTCTGCGTCTATGAAAATAAGGTCAAAAGGGCCCTCATTATTTTCAATTAATTGAGGCAGGATTTCCATCGCCTTTCCCACCCTGAAATCTACTTTGTCAGAAAGTCCGGCATTTTCAATGTTTTTCCTGGCAACATCCGAATGGTGCTGATCCACTTCCAGCGTAATCAACTGCCCGTTTTCGGGTAAAGCTCTGGCAAGCCAAATGGTGCTGTATCCTGCAAGTGTCCCTAATTCCAGTATTCTTTTTGCATTAGAAAGGATGGCCA
This sequence comes from Pedobacter caeni, assembly GCF_900129215.1. GTDB lineage: Bacteria > Bacteroidota > Bacteroidia > Sphingobacteriales > Sphingobacteriaceae > Pedobacter > Pedobacter caeni. The sequence continues at coordinate 1,003,394 of NZ_FQUQ01000002.1, forward strand.
TTACCTGCAGCATCTTTCCATGATTTGGAGTTACACTTATTTGGGGGAGTCCTTCCTCGTCAATAGACTTAATGGTGTCCTTTAATATCTGGTCCTCGGGAGCGAGAAGGTCACTAATGTACTGGTCTACTTTTCCAAATATATTTTCGTTCATCGTTTTATGTATATTGTTTTCTGATAATTCTAAAATTAGAAATAATCCAGCTCATTTTTACATAAAACCCTATCTATGATTTTATCCAAATGGTCTTTTTGCCTTTCCATAGTTTGTGCAATCTTCGTTTCTTGTAGTTCATCATCTACGGATCAGCAAAACAGTAATGTTCAGGAAAACAACAGCAGGGCCCTGATTATTTACGGAGCAGATGGAACAGTTACATCTTACGATATTGACGATAAAAAGGTAAACTGGACCTATAAAAATCCTGGAGAAGTTGAAAACAGGGATAATACATTCACTATTGAAAACGATTTGATCTATGTTCCTTTTTCGAAAGGGAATGTTACTGTTTTAAATGCCAGAAATGGCACTGTTAAATGGTCAAAACAATTGATATCTGCCAGGGATTTAATCAACTCGAAACTCGAAGATACTTCTTATGTAATAAATGGACAATCTGCTGCCATCAGTAAGGACAGGATTTACCTCTCTGCCAGAAACAGTCAGTTATATGCACTAAACAAAGAGGATGGAAACAATTTATGGAAAACCCCTTTGAAAGGTCCATATACTAATTATCCGCCATTATTTATTGGAGATTTTGGGTATACCAATAACCAGGAAGTACTTTATAAATTTGATCAGAAGAATGGTTCAATCGTATGGGAAACAGGGTTTAAAAAACATCCTTTAAATGCCAAACCAGCCAGCGATGGCACTTTGATTTATAGTAGTGATGGAATTAAGGAATTATATGCAACAGATCAGGACTCAAAATTAAAGTGGAAATTCATCAGTCCATATCCTGACGGGTTAAGCTATGACAAGCTGCTTACCGGAGAAAACACAGTTTATATGGTTGGGGGAAACTTAAAAACCAATACTACTGCAATTGTTGCCGTAAATACGGCTAATGGTACTAAAAAATGGGAATCCGTTTTTAACAACCAGATGATCACTTATTTCCAGAATATCGGAGGAAAGATCTATGCATATACTGATCAGGTGTTCTTTGTACTAGATGAAAAAACAGGAGTGCAGGAGTTTAGTGCAGATTTTCCCTCATTTGAACAAGCAGGTCAGGAGACAGCCATTTCCAATATTGTACAGATAGATCCTAAGACGGTAATTTACCAAAGTAACAATGGCATCGTTAGCTTTGATATGGAGAGCAGATCATTTTCCATTGATTATGAAATCCGCGCCCCGAAGTCGTCTTTCCCCCGTAATGTAACCTGGATTGAAATGTTAGGGGCAAAGTGAAGCTTAATAAACCACAGTAGAAAAGGCTTCCCTTCCGGTACTCAGGTCTGATACATCCTTTATACAAGGCTAATTTTTGCCTGAGCTATACCAGGATCAAAAATGGGGTTAAAAGGGCGCTAAGCCGAAGCAGGCCCTATCAACCCCTGTCGTAAACCCGGACTGGTCTGTGGTAATCTAAAGCTTCGGTTAGCAATATTACCTGACTAAATACAACGGGGTCCCAGCTTATTTTATTCTTACCAGGTCCAGGTCATGAAAATCAAAACTAAAATCAATATTAGGGGAGATGCCTTTCATTTTTATCCCTTGAGCTTTTCCTTCTTCATCCAACGAAAACATCGCAAAAGCATCACATTCCATATCCCTGTATTCCCATTTTATGGCAAAAGTATTGGCTTTATAAAATTGCATTTGCCCTGTTAGTTTCGGAGACCGGTATGATTTAAACCAAAGTTGCTTGTCTTTCAGGTATATTTCTACTTTCCCAAACCACTTGTCCTGATAAACGCCTGTAAAATCTTCCTTTTTCAGGTTGTTGTTCTTGCCCGATTTTACGGTTTCCCAAACTTTTTTGACTACCTCGTCACCCGTATTTTTTTGCGAATTGAGATGTGCATAGTATTTGTCAGTCCATCCAAAATCGGCTAGTCCCAGATAGCTGTCAATAATGGTTTGGCTGACCGCCGAAAATACACCAACACCACCGTTTTCTGTATTGGTCAGGATAGTGATGCCCAGATTTAAGTCGGGAATCATGGTCACAATAGAAAGCATTCCGGGAATTCCACCAGTATGGGAAACACTCAGATGATCTTTGATATTTGCTATTTCCCAACCCAACCCGTAACCTCTAAAGCGGGTGTTGTACCTTGGGCTTGGATCTGTGTCTTCTACAGTATGTATTTTCCACATTTCATATTGACTCTCAGGACTGAAAAGATTTGATTGTAATGTTGATCCGTATTTGCCTTTATTTAATTGAACAAGCATCCATTTTGACATGTCATCGGCATTGGAAAAGATTCCACCTGCTGCTCCATTCATCATGTCTCCAAATGTTCCTATTTTTTTTATTACACCGGATGCTGAAGAATGTGCTGATGACAAATTGCTTTTGTCTTTCATCCCTGCCAGCGAGCTATAAGAAGCTTTCATTTCAAGGGGCGCCATAATACGTTTCTGCACAAAATCTTCCCAGGTCATTCCGCTTGTCCTTGCAATCACTTCTCCAGCCACGAGATAAAGCTGGTTGTCATAATCAAAATGGGTCCGGAATTCAGATACAGGCTTAAAATACTGAAAGTTGCTGACCACATCTTTAATGGTGAAATCTGAACCATCCGGGAAAAGCATTAAATCACCAGCCCCCAGACCAAGTCCGCTGCGGTGTGTCAATAAATCCTGAATATTAAAATTCTCAGTTACATAATCGTTGTACATCTTGAATTCAGGAATGTACTTTTTTACTTTGTCGGTCCAGCTCAGTTTCCCTTCTTCTACTAAAATAGCCAGTGCTGCCGTGGTAAATGCCTTACTGTTTGACCCAATGGCAAAATTGGTGTTTTCATCAACAGGCTGTTTAGTTTCCGTAGATTTTGTGCCGAAGCCCTTTTTATAAACCACCTTACCATCTTTGACAATAGCCACTGCAGCACCTGCAACATTAAATTTTTTGATGGCATTTTCTACAAGAACATCAACCTCTGTATTAGAGATTTGAGCGAAAGAGTTCTTGTTGATGAAAAACATAAACAAGAGGAAAAGCGAAAGTGTTAATTTTGATTTGTTCATTTAATCTTAATTGAATTTATGATTTTCTGTTAGTATTGAGCTCCACAGCTAATATGCGTAATGTTTTTAATTTGTAAGAATAGTTATTGAGCTATTTTTAAGACTAAGCGATGTCTTTTATGTTACATGATACCGGGAATTGTCCATACTTATCCGCGATTGGTCTATGATTTTTTTGGCGATTAAGGCTTACCTTGCCTGAGCTTAATATATAGATGAAACAAAAGCCGCCAATTCCAGTTTATCATTTGCATGAGCGGACTGCCAAGAACTTCCAGCTGCTTAAACTTGACCGGTATCCTGACATCTCGCATTGGAACAAGGCACATCGTGACGATAATTATCTGTTGATGTTTCAACAATCCGGATCCAGTACGGTCATTGTGGATTTTCAGGAAATAACGATTTCAGGTTGTGCGATCTACTGTATCCTTCCTGGCCAGGTTCATTATGGTGTCTCTACACTCCATACCACAGCATGGGTATTGGCGCTTGACCCTGCCTGCATCAAAGAAGATTTTCGTACCGTACTGGCAGACTTTGCGATCATGAACAAGCCGGTGCTGTTAGCAGCGCCAAAAGGCGAATTGTTCAATCAGAGTTTTTTGCTACTCAAGCGGTTAGGCGAACAGGTTGATCTGAATAGAGAAGATCAGACGCTTATTTCTATGCTTGAGGTCTGTATTTGTATGTTCGTAGCAGCATGCATGGGTAATAAAAGCCTGACTGCACCGTCAGCACATCGCCCACAGCTGATCACCAGGCAGTTCAGGAGCCTGTTATTGCTGAGTTTCCGGGAGATGAAGAGTCCTTCAGAATATGCTGCTGCGCTCAATATCTCAGCATCCTATCTGAATGAGGTGGTTAAAGATAGGACAGGTCACCCGGTCAGTTACTGGATACACCAGGAAATCATTCTCGAGGCCAAGCGGATGCTTTTTTATACCAATAGCGCTGTAAAAGAGATCTCTCATCTGTTAGGATATGCAGATACGCCCTATTTTATCCGCCTTTTCAGTAAGATCGCGGGCATGCCTCCTTTGCAATTCCGAAGCAATTACCGTAAATAGTCCAAACCTTCCTTTGAATGGTTCATTGATTCGACCCGGCCAGCTTCCAACCTTTGTGTTACTCAAAACAAGAAGAAAAAATGGAAGAGAAAGTACCCAAAGACAATAAACTGAAACTACTCATTGGTGTAGCGGTTGTGATCACTGCACTTGGATATGGCATCAGTGCCTACCTTAATGGCCCTGCCTGTGAAAGGACTGATAACGCGCAAATCCAGTTGCAAAAAGCCACCAATCATTTTATCAATAATCAATAAGTTATGCCTAACGTACCTAAATGGGTGGCCGATCAGATGGAGAATTTATTGTCTTCCAAATACCTCGATATAGAGGTAACTGAAACGATCATGTACAGCCCTGAAATAAAGAGGATAATATTCCGCGGGGAACTGAGCCATATCGACTTTTATCCTGGCTCTTCTATGGTTTTTCGTACCAGCGACAGGGAATTACGACATTATACACCCTCGGCCTTTGACCGGGAAAGGGGGGTGTTGGAAATTCTGTTTCATATTCACGGTAATGGTCCGGGTAGCAAGCTGGCAGATCGGTTACTGCCAGGAGAGCGTTTAAAAGTATCCGCACCCGGCGGAAAAAAGCTGTATGAAAAAGATAAGACGTTTCATTTCTTTTTCGGTGATGAGACGAGTCTCAGTTTTTATGTCGCACTGCTTAGGGAGATCAATAAGAACAAGCAATGGGCAAGAGGCATTTTTGAGTTAAACGAGGCCAACAGAAACATTGCCGAAGAACGGGGATATGATGTTAAAACCGTACTCAAAACGCCTGAGGAGCCTGGAAAGGAGGCGCTCATTGTATTGGAAGCCTGGATAAGGGCCAAGCCTGAACTATTTAAGCAATCTGTGTTTTATTTGACCGGGAATGTAGCTTCTGTGCAAAAGTTCCGATCTGTATTAAAAAAGTACGGTGTCAGTTCTAAGAATATAAAATTGCAAGGATATTGGGCTGAAGGGAGTGTTGGTCTGTAGTAAAAAAAAATCTGTAAGCTTCTCACTTACAGATTTTTTTTTATGGTAACAAAGATTAGTACTCAGAGCGGGAATCGAACCCGCACGACTTTTAAGGTCACAGGATTTTAAGTCCTGCGTGTCTACCAGTTCCACCATCTGAGCAGGTGATTACCTTTTAAAAATAAATGCCTTCATTTAATGAAGGCATTTAGAGCGAAAGACGAGATTCGAACTCGCGACCCCGACCTTGGCAAGGTCGTGCTCTACCAACTGAGCTACTTTCGCGTTGATAACGTCACGAAGATAGATATACTTTTCATTTTTCCATACTCTCTTTTGAACATTTTACCGAATAGACTGGATTTCAAGCAATAAAAATTTATATTTTTTTTCCGAATACCTCTTTCTAAAGGTTTTTAAGGTCGTTTAGCCTAAGAATTTACTTTTCTTCGGAAGGATACCCATCGCTTTTAGGTGTGCAAAATCCCTTTCCAACCATTTCTTTGATGAATTTCTGTGGGGTGGTACCCATAAAATGTCTAAAATCCTTGATCAAATGGCTCTGGTCATGGTATCCATGGGTATGAATCAGGTCAAACAGGTTTAGTTTTTCATCGTTTTGATGCAAGATCTGTTGAACTACATCTTTAAACCTCAAAAATCTGAGCAGTTCTTTTGGTGAATATCCTACATATTTTTGAAAACGCAGCTGGATACTTCTTACGGTTAGATTGGTTTCAGCCGCAATGGCTTTGACTGGTTGAACCAGGGGATTATGAAAATAAGAAACACGCTTCAGTAGCGGTTTAGATGCAGCATCAACAGGTTCAGTAAATTGAGCAGTGTAAGAACTGAGCAAATGAATTCTTTCCTGTAAATCATCTAATTCATTCAATTCTTCCCAAAGCTCAGCAAAACAGCTTTTGTCAATCAGGAGGTCCGGATCGAAAACTTCTCCTGTTCCAAGTTCGTTCAATGGAAGTTTAAATAACCTGTAGAATCCATTAAGTGTGAAATTGGCTACAATGGCATGGCTTCCGGGCTGCAGTTCATAATTCAATAGCTTTCTTAAGGGGCCTATTGCGGCAGTGCGGGTGATGGTTGCCGTTCCCAGCTCTTGTTCATTAAAGGAAATACGTACAGGCGTACCAAAATTGAAAATCAATAACATTTCGAAATTTGGAGACAGGTGTTTGATCACCGGTTTTGCTGATGCTGAGGTTTGGAATTGATAGAAATGACTCAAAACACCGTTTAGCGGAGCTTCTACCTCAAACAAATGAGCTTCAAAATCCTTTTCTTCCATATTTAACCGCATTTGTTTCCTCTGTCAGAATTGTGCTATCACAAAAATACTTAAATCAAGTGCAATATCATTGGTGATAAATAGCCTGTTTTATGTAAATTTAAGTTAGTATCTATACAAAATCTATCGCCATGATCATTAAAATAATAAATGCTGCATTGATTTTATTCGCTGTTTTTATGGGATTAAAACAAGGCTGGGCAATGTGGAACGCTAAACCCGAAATGCTGGAAATGTTTGGGAAATGGAATTTCAGTAAAACAGGGGTGATGATCAACGGAGTGGTCACGATGTTGAGTGCAATACTCATTCTTTTTCCAAGGACTTTTCTTTTGGGGAATTTCCTGATGGCAGCGGGAATCCTGATGATCATCTGTTTGCAGTTGTTAAATAAAGACCTTAAAGGGGCGGCAATTGAATTGCCTTTTTTAGCGCTGAATCTGGTAATCATCTATCTGCAACACCCATTAACCAAAACAAATTGACATTTTTCCAGATCATAATCAATTAGGTTGATGTTTGCGGGGTAATCGTCAATTAAATTGATGCTTTTCCTGATCATCATCAAATCAGTTGATGCTTTGCCAATGTAATGTTCAACTAAGTTGAGTTTTTGTCTTATTTGATGGAATGTTTGTTTCCAAAGTTATTATTCTAAATTCGCTCCGGAAAATATATGCAGGTAAAACAGGAATATATTCAATTGAGCGATCTGGAACTGAGTTCCCTCTTGTCTGCCGGTGATGAAATCGCCTATACCGAAATTTACAACAGGTATCATGGGGCATTGTATATTCACGTTTTTAATAAACTTCGTCATAGGGAAGATTCCAGGGATATTGTCCATGATCTTTTCATCAGCCTCTGGAATAACCGGGATAAACTAGTATTGAAAACCACGCTTTCTGCATATTTATATACTGCGGTGAGGTATAAGGTTTTTGATTTGATCTCTCATCGGGAAGTGGCTTCGAGGTACCTGGAATCGGTAGTGAAATTTTCCGAGCAGGAAGATGGCATCACCGATTATGTGATTCGGGAAAAACAATTTCTCGCCATTATCGAACAGGAGATTGCCGCACTGCCAAAGAAAATGAGGAGGGTCTTTGAGATGAGCCGAATGGGGAACCTGAGTCATAAAGAAATTGCTGCAGAACTTGATCTGTCCGAAAAAACAGTAAAAAAACAGATCAATAATTCGCTTAAAATCCTAAGAAAGAAACTTGGAATGGCAATCTTTACTGCATTTATTCTGTAACCGAAAATTTATTATTTTTTTCTACGCCCTACAGGAAACTTGTCCGACTCTAATTTAGACAAAGCAAGCTGAGCAACAATTGTATCCGTTAAGGGGAATAAAACCCGGGCCTTTACAAAAGATCAATAGATCAACTTATTAGGCTTGCTGATAGATGAAGAAACTAATGATGATATCCCAATGAAAGAGACTGAAGTGTTAGCCTTGCTGAAAAAGTATCGGGACAAGAATTGCAGTCGGGAGGAACTTGCTTTTCTTGACCGCTGGTATGAAAGCCGGGAAGGTAATGGAATTGCAGAACTTAGTGAAACTGAGTTTAAGGAAGACCTGCTTTATATTGCAAAGGGTTTGCCTTTATATACACCTGCCTTGCAAAAAAGACGTGTATGGCCACAGATGGCCTCGGTGGCTGCTGCTGCAGCAGTGTTGGTATTGGGTTTCATTCTCTACACTTATACCCCATTCTTTGGAAAGCCGAAGGTCCCGCTTCAATTGACTACTTTGAGCGTTCCTGCTGATCAGCAACGTCAGCTGACTTTGGCTGATGGGAGTACGATTTGGGTAAATGCAGGATCAAAAGTCGGCTACCCTAAACAGTTTGATGGCAAAACGCGTGAAGTATACCTCAGTGGAGAAGCCTATTTTGACATTAAACAAGATCCGGATAAACCATTTATTATCCATACCGGAAAACTGAAGACCACCGTTCTTGGAACAGCATTTAACATCAAAGAAGATCCACAATCACATCGGGTAACGGTTACCGTAACACAAGGAAAGGTGAGCGTAGCAAACGGTACTGAAGTATTGGGAATCATCAAACCGAATCAACAGATTAGCTTCAATACCGCAGAAAATAAGTTTGCATTAACCAATGTGGATGCAATGAAGGCAATAGAATGGCAGAAAACAGGCCTACGCTTTGAGGACATCAGCTTTGCAGATGCTGCAATTAAACTGGAACAAAGATTTAAGCTGAATATCAGTTTTGAAAATAAAAAGCTACAAAACTGCAGATTTACAGGAACGGCCTTAAATGGCGAGAACCTGGATCAGATCCTTAAAGTGATTTGCTCATTTAATAAGGCAAGTTATGTGAAGCAGCCAGACGGTAGTATACTGATAAAAGGGGAGGGTTGTGAGTAGTAAACTGTATATCATTACCCTTTGCTTGTCGGCCGTATTTGTGTTATTGACCATTCCTGGAAAAGGGCAGGACATGAGTAAAGAAATGGTAAGTATTGGGCTTAACGATGAAAACCTCAATGATGCCATTAAAAAGATAGAGGCCCAGACTGCCCTCAGATTTTACTACCGCAGTTCGGAGGTAGCAAAATTGCAGCACCTCAGCCTGATCACAGAAAAGAGAACAATTGAAGAAACGTTGAAACAAATCCTTCAAAATACTTTCTTTTCCTTTCGTCAGGTAGATCATAATATCCTTCTGGAATTGAACAAGGCTGCTGATTTTGAAATTAAAGGGAGAGTGATCGGGAGAGACCAGGAAGGAATTAGTCTTTGTACTATTCTTTTGAAACAAGGAAATCAGCTGGTTTACTCAAAACTCACAGATATAGCCGGAAATTTTCAAATGAAGGTAAAGGAAAAGGGAGATTATCTCCTCCTGGTTTCTGCTGTAGGAATGGATAGTGTATCTGTTGCTTTAAGCCTGGCTGATCAACCTGTCATTCTGCTGCCGGATTTAGTGCTGAGTTCAAAACCCAACCGTTTAAAAGAAGTGACCATTACAGGAAAAAAAGCTTTTATTGAACAGAAGATAGACCGGACCATCGTTAATGTAGGTTCATTGATCTCCAATGATGGGGCAAATGCACTGGAGGTATTGGAAAAATCACCAGGAGTAAGCGTGGATGCAAATGGAAAAATTAGTTTCAAAGGAAAACCCGGAGTACTGGTTTTAATTGATGGAAAGCCAACTTATTTGTCCGGCACTCAATTGGCCAGCTATCTGAGGTCAGTTCCTTCTTCTTTGTTGGATCAGATTGAGCTCATGGATACCCCACCAGCAAAATACGATGCCGCCGGAGACGGAGGTATGATCAATATCAAAACCAAAAAATCGAAGGCGGAAGGTTTCAATGGAACCTTGTCTGCAAATTATGGTATTTCCCATTATGGACAAACTTCGGAGAGCCTGAACATGAATTACCGGCACAATAAAGTAAATGTCTTTGCCAATGTGAGCTACGGCCTAAATCAAGGGTTCAGGCAAACGGAGCTGTTACGGGAAATCTCAGATGATCAGGGAAAGTTAAGTTCAATATTCAGACAAAATCTCCTCATCAAACCGAAGAATAACAATACCAATTTAAAACTGGGAATGGATTATGAACTTTCGCCAAAAACTACCTGGGGAATCGTGTTTAATGGAAGTTTCTCTCCGGGTACCATGCAACTACCTTCATCGAATTACCTCTATAACGGTCGGGGTGAGTTAGATTCTACGGTATTGGCTGATAATAGTGGTAAAAGTCATTTCAATAAAGCAGGGCTCAGTTTGAATTATAATCACGAATTTGACAGCAACGGAAAAGTTTTCTCATTAGACCTGGATTACCTGAAGTATAATGCAAATAACAGAGAGCTGTTCCAAAATTCGACCTATCTGCCAGGAGGAACTTTGGCTATTCAGCAAAATATGACCAGTACTTTGCCGTCCGACATCAGCATTTATGCTATAAAAGCAGATTATACACATCCTTTAAAAGGGAAAGCTAAAATGGAAACGGGATTTAAAAGCAGCTATGTAAATACAGACAATGAAGCCAGTTATTTTGATGTGGTAAATGGGCTAAGTAGTCCTAATTTTACCTTTTCCAATCAGTTTCTTTATAAAGAAAACATCAATGCCGCTTACCTGAATTTTAATAAGGTTCATAAAAGATTTGAGTTTCAGGCAGGACTAAGGTTGGAAAATACCAATTCAAAAGGGCAACAGGTAGGAAATGTATTACACCCGGATTCTGCTTTTGTAAACCATTATACCAATCTTTTCCCAACAGCCTATTTATCTTATAGACTGGATACTGCTGGAAACCAGTTGCTGATCGCTTCTTATGGAAGAAGAATAGGAAGGCCGTATTATAAAGACCTGAATCCCTTCACCCAGCCTTCGGATAAGTTTACTTATTCGACAGGAAACCCATTTTTAAGACCGCAGTTTGCAGATTATTATAAACTTAGTTATCAATATAAAAGTTCGTTCGGTGCTGCTGTTTTTTATAACCGGATTTCAGATCTTCAAAATGAAGTGGTCAGACAGGAGGGGAATATCTTTATTGATGGAACAGGAAATATAGGAACTGCGACTTATCTTGGCGCGTCCATAAACCTGGCGCTTTCTCCTTTTTCCTGGTGGATGATCAATTGTTATGCACAGGTGGTCAGTAATAAATATAAAGGGCAATTGCTTTCCACTGTTCTCGATCAATCTTCTACTTATTTTGAGACGAATACCTCAAATCAGTTTAGCCTTCCCGGAGGATGGAGTGCTGAACTCAGCTTTTTCTATGTAGGTAAACAGGCCAATGGACAGGCAATAGTGGATCCCTTTGGACAGGTCAATACAGGGCTTCAAAAGAAGCTGATGCAGAACAGGGCTTCTCTTAAATTCAATGTCAGAGATGTTTTTAATACCTATAAAGCGGATGGATTAACCAATTTCATTCCCAAAGTGTATTCTACTTTTAGAAACCGGTTTAATTCCCAAGCCTTTACCCTCGGCTTTACCTATAGTTTTGGAACAGCTGTGAAGAACAAAAGAAGAAATACCGGAGGTACGGAAACGGAACAAAGCAGGGTGAAAAATTAAACAGGGTAAAACCATTGGCTAATGAGGTAGGGGGCTGAGCATTAAATATTCAGGCTCTGCTTTAAAGCTAATGGTAAATTTACTTCCTTTCCCTTGTTCACTTTCTACCGTAATGTTGCCACTGGTTGCGTCGACTATCTTTTTAGCAAGATACAGACCGATGCCTCTGCCTTCAACATCCTGATGGAGCCTGCCATACATGTCAAAAATGCGATCCAAATCTCCTTTGGACATGCCGATTCCATTATCTTCTACTGATAATATCACCGTTTCCTCTTCTCTGAAGGTTTGAATCCTGATGACCGGAGGCTGATCGCCTTTAAATTTAATTGCATTGGAAATCAGGTTGTATAAAATGCTCCTCAGGTTCTTTTTTGAGAATAGAATATGATCTGTTTTCAGATCTCTGATCAGGACCGCACCAGACTGTTTGATCTTATCGTCCAGGCTCCATTCAATATTATCGATGATTTCTTCAAGGTCAACCATTTCCATGGTAATCATGTCACTTTCCAGTTTGGCAATGATGGCAATGTCGTCAATAAGGGTCCGGAATTTTTTAATAGAGGAATTGATGATACTTAAAAATTTACTAAGATCAGGATCTGTAACCTTTCTGTTCATCATGCTAATGCTGACTTCTATATTACCCAATGGCGCTAAAAGGTCATGTGAAGCGGTATTTGCAAAGTTGTCAAGATCGGCATTGATGCGTAAGAGACTCTTGTTTTTCTTGTCCAGTTCATGCTGGGTTCTTTTCAATTCGGTAATGTCATTAAAGGTAATAATTGCCCCATTACTCTTATTGTCAGCCTGTATATAAGGCATGGTCATGATCTGATACCATTTGCCATTATTGGTTTCAATTTCTTTGGTAATGATGCTCCCCTCCACCAGTACCTGCCTGATGTCATCTATGATCGTTTCAAATTTAATGTTTGTTGAAATGTTACTGATCGGCCTTCCGATATCACTCTCTAACAAATTGATTTGCTTTACGGTACCCGGCGAAAATTTCATGAGTAACAGCTCATTGTCAATAAACAGCTGCCCGTTAATGTTGCTCCTGAAATAATTGTTCAGATCGTCATTAATTTCCAGTAACTCTTTGTTCTTGATGGTAATTGGAGTTAATCGTGTCCAGTTCTTCATTAACAGACTGCATTTCCTCATTGGTACTTTGCATTTCTTCATTTGCAGAAAGCAGTTCTTCATTAAAAGACTGCATGTTTTCATTGGAAGCATCCAGTTGTTCGTAAGCAGAGTGAAGCTTGTTCTTCAGTTCTTTCAGCTCTTCTTCAATATTCAAAATATACTGGTTGAGGTATAGCTTCTCATCAAATGCGATGTCATTCTGAGTAGAGCGGCTCTTTAATTTATCTTCACTAAAGGTGACCATAAATAACAATTGTTCCTCTTTTTTGATCGGCAGGGGACTAAGAGAGAGACTGACACTTAGCGTAGATGATCCTTGTTTTATTTTTATTCCGTTAACCGTTACTTTTTTGTTGGTCTTAAGACTTTTAGTTTTTAAGGTGTTGAGTGCAACCGCAAGTGTTTTTGGTAAAAGTTCAGTAAGATTGGAGTTGAAGTTCTTTTGGAGCAGATATTTGGTTGTATCACCATAAGTCTTTACCACATGATTATTTTCATCAATGCAAATCACCAGGTAATCCAGCTCTTCGGTGAGTCTTTTGTTGACTGCCTCGGCCAGGGTGTGGTTGGTGTTTTTAGAACCTTCTTCCCTGGAAAGGAGGTAAGGTGCACGTTTCGTGTCTAGTAACTCGGGAAGAGAAAAAGTATCGAAACGGACCGTCCGTTTTGTTTCCAGGTTCTTATAGATTTTCCATTTTTTGTCTGCCACTTCCAGATTTTTAATGATGGGAATTGGATTTTCACTCGAGCCCAGGAATAAGTACCCATCAACTTTAAGCCCGAAAAGCAGCATCGTAAAGATCTTTTTCTGCAGGATGGGGGTCATATATATCAGTAAATTACGACAACTGATAAAGTGCATATTACAATAAGGTGGATTCTTTACGAGATCATGCTGAGCAAAAATTACCATTTTTCGGATCTCTGACTTTACCTTGTAGCTGTTTCGCTCTTCGGTAAAATACTGCTCCAGTCGCTCGGGAGATACGTCTTTTGTAATTCCATGGCTATAAATCCCTTTACCCGCATGAACCAATGCCGCACTGTCTATATCTGTAGCGAAAATTTTGACCACCGTATCCGCAAATTTGCCGGTCAGCAGTTCTGCAATCAGAATCGCCATTGAATAGACTTCTTCGCCGGTGGCACATCCTGCAACCCATATTTTTAACTCTTCTCCGGGAGCAAGTTTAGCTAATATTTCAGGTAATACTTTACTCTTTATATAGTCGAAAGCACCTTTATCCCTGAAAAAAGAAGTGACACTAATCAGGAAATCTTTTGACAGTGCCTCCACTTCCTCCGGATTTGTTTTTAGAAAATCCAGGTAGGCGCCAAGCGTATGGAAATTGCTGAAAGCGGCTCTTCTCTTTGTTCTTCTAATGATGGTGGTTTGTTTATATTCTGAAAAATCTAGAAGAGAGTTCTCTTTGATCAACTCAACAATTGAAACGATGTTTTTCTTGTCTTCCTGACTATCATACAGCAAATCTCCTCCGTGTTCTATATAATCTTCAATCACATTGGGCATCAGCTCCGGTTCCAGAATGAAATCAACCATTCCGGTAGCAATAGCTTTGGAAGGCATACTTCCGTATGCAGTTGTTTCCGGATTTCTGGCAATTACCATTCCGCCAACATTTTTTATGGCTTTAATTCCTTCAGTACCATCAGCTCCGAATCCGGAAAGAATGATGCCAATTGCTTTCTCCTGACTGTTAGCAGCAAGAGAACTAAAAAACAGGTTAATGGTCAGATGGGGGGTGTTTTCCTTTTCTTTCTGTGTTAAATACAACCTGTTGTCATGAATCGTCATCAATTGATCATTGGGAATCAGGTATACCTTATTACATTCCACCATCATGCCCTCTTCCGCCTGCTTCACTTCAAGCTTGCTGTGTCTGGCCAGTAACTCCACCATTCTGCTTTTAAAATCCGGAGATAGGTGCTGTATGATGATATAGGATACCCCATCCGAAGGAGTATGGTCAAAGAAAGCGTTGATTTCTTCCAGGCCACCGGCGGATGCGCCAATTGCAATGATATGGTGAGGTTGTATTGTAGGCATGGTATGATTTTGAGAATGAGTTAGGGTATCGGATCTGTTTCCCGGAATATGGGTATTGGAGATAATCAAATATACCACTAAATTTTTGCAAATGAGTTGTTTATTTGCCCTCAGCTATTTGTTGAGTTGCTTTCTGTAAGCTCCGGGGGTAATGCCTCTATGTTTTTTAAATAACCGGGATAAATAGCTCTCATCAGTAAAGTTGAGCTCTTCTGCGATTTCAGCGATGCGCATATTGCTATGGGCAAGCCTGGTTTCTACAAGTTTGAGCCTGTAGTTGATTACATAATCCTGAATGCTTTCGCCGGTACGCTCCCGGAAGAGTTCGCCAAGGTAATTTGGAGAAAAATTAAAATGAGCAGCAATTGCTTTTATTCTCAGACGTTCCGGTTCAGCAATGTATTGTTGCAGGTAAGCAACAATTTGAATGATGTCGTTTTTGGGCGTTTTCTTCCGCAGTTTTGAAGGCTCGCTTAAGGAAACATTACGGGCAAGAATATTCACCAGGGTAGATACAGACTGGCGGATGACCAGCAGGTAACCTGCTTCCTTCTGCTGATATTCCCTGATGATCGCCGAAAGCAGCACTTTTCCAAATTGTTCATCATCAGCATTGCGGTATACACATCCTGCCTTGGCATGGAGGTTATTAAAAAGATATTGTGCCTTTTTTGTCCAGTCGCAGAACTCCAGTTCTTCTACTTCATTGCTGAATTGGGAGAACGATAAGTCGTTGAAGCGTATAAACAGAAAATGAGTGCTGGATTCCGGTTCAAATGAGTATTTGTCTTCCGGGCTGAGCAGGAATATTTTGCCGTCCTCATAATCATGGGTATTGCCGTTGATCAATGCCTTTCCCATTCCTGAAATCAGGTATACCAATTCAAACACATGCTGCAAAGCAGGGCGCTTCCAGGTATCTGTTTCTAATAGAAACAAGTCAAAAGGCTGCTTTTTTTCCTTGGTATACATCAGGGCAAATGTACAGGATAATCCTTTTAAAGTCCAATTTATCTCCCGGCCATTAGCGCTTCCTTTGTGGCCTAAAATAATTTATATGTCAGGAAGTAATACTTCAATACCTTATCCTGCCAGGTGGCAGGCCTTAGCCGTATTGTTAATGGGTGCTTTTTTATCGCCTCTGGATTTCTTTATTGTAAATGTGGCATTACCAGCGATGCAGCAGGGATTACATGCGAATAGCGCTGAACTGCAGTTTATTGTTACCGGATATGGTGCTGCTTATGCGGTATTTGTCGTAACCGGAGGACGCTTAGGAGATATTTATGGCAGAAAGCGGATCTTTATGACTGGTATGTGTCTGTTTACGCTGACCTCAGCGGCCTGTGCAATGGCGCCTAATGCAGAGGTATTGATTGCTGCCCGTATTTTACAGGGATTGGCAGCAGCGATGCTGGCGCCACAGGTACTTTCCTCGATCAGAGTGATTTTTCCGGATATAGAACAGCCAAAGGCGATGGGGTTGTTTGGGGCTACTTTCGGACTGGCTTCCATTGCCGGACAGCTTTGCGGAGGAATGTTACTGGAATGGCAACCCTTTGGACTAACATGGGAAACGGTTTTCCTGATTAATGTTCCTGTCGGGATTCTGGCCATTGTACTGGCGTTTATCTTTATCCCGGAAAACCGACCTGAGAAAAGACCGAAGCTGGATATCCCGGGTGTGATCCTTATTTCGGTTACTTTGTTTCTGTTCATCTATCCGCTAATTAAAGGGAGGGAAGCAGGATGGCCAGTCTGGGTATTTGTTTGTATGGCGATGTCCCTGCCTTTTGGGCTTTGGTTTATACGCACAGAAAAACGCGTCACCGCAGAAGGAAGGGATCCGCTGATTTATTTAAAGTTATTTAAGGATAAGAAATTTGTCACCGGTCTGGCCGTTATTTTTCTTTTTAACAATACCGCTTCTTTTTTTATGATCTATCCTGTCTATTTGCAAAGTGGCTTTCATTGGACGGTGTTATCAGCAGGTTTAGCGGTGTTGCCTTATGCGGCAGGATTTTTTATCGGTCCCTTGCTGAGCGCAGCATTGGCAAGAAAATATAAAGATCATGTACTGACGATCGGGTTAACCTTATTGAGCATTGGATTCATCCTATCGGCAGGAGTATTGTGGTATTATCCCTTGCCGGGGACACTTTTGTACGCAGCGTTGTTGTGTGCAGGTGTTGGGCACGGGATTGTGATGCCGGTTGTTGTACGCCTGGTGCTGGCAGATATTCCTATTGCTACAGCTGGTCTGGCTGCTGGGATTGTCAGCACGGCGATCCAGTTGGGTAGCGCACTTGGTGTTGCGGTGATCGGAACGTTATTCTTCAGTATTCTACCGCTGGCAGGTAGCTTTACCAATGCTTTTATGATTGCACTCCTGGTATTGGGATCACTGGAATTAGCTGCATTGTACTATGGGATAAAATTGAAAAAGTTGAAAAACAATAAATATTAATAATTATGAATTTAAACGAATTGGCGAGCCAGGAAATTGTTCATTTCCATGAGCAGATCGGAAAATGGTTCAGGGGAGAGATGAGCCCTAACGAAAAGGAAGAAATGTTGGCATTGAGTGGTTTTCATACAAACTTCAGGATGATCAGCCCAACAGGAGCATTTAAGAACCGTACTGACCTGGCAGAATGGCTGCCCTCTGTGTATGCCGCAAAACCGGGAATTGTATTGGAAGTGAAGGACATCAATCTGCGCTTTGAGCTGCAGGATGCAATAATGATGGAATATGTAGAAACCCAGGTGGGGGGAGGTGCAGATAATAAACGGATTTCAACGGCTTTGTTTGTTCGGAATGAAGAGGGCCATTTACAATGGCTGGATTTGCATGAAACTTTCCTGCCATAATTTAATCCGGTAAAAAAAGAAAAGGTGTCCGGATTTATAAGGACACCTTTTACGATTAATTGAGCGGTTTAAAAGTTTTGATCATCAGCGGTATATTGAAACCCTTGAAGAGTTATTAAACCCAAAATTGATTTTCCTTTTCCAGATCTGCAGAAAAGATTTCAGCCTTAACGATTTGCCCGTTCTCAACGGTATAGACATCAATGTTGTCTACTTCCATAGTACTGCCATTTGGTTTACTGGCGATCCAGCGTAATACACAAGAGACTTTGCTTCCATTTGCACCGATAGAGGTGATGTCAGTTAACTTTAAGGTATTGGCTGAAAGTTCAAACATTTTTCCAACCATTTGAAATACTTCAGTGTTAGAATTTTTGATGCCTGAGATCTGATTCTCTCCCGGTTGGTTCCAGCTTACAGATGGATGCAAGAGGGCTGCCAGTGTCGCGTTGTCTCCGTTTTGTACTGCTGTAAGGAATGCTGTAACTACTCTTTTTGCTTCGTTTTTCATGTTCTTTATTGTTTATGGGTTAGTTTTTAATAGATCTTATTATTTAATAAATGATCGAAGTTTTCTTATTGTTGTTGAAACAAAGGTCAGGAATAGGGGAGTTGGTGTTGATACCTTTCTGCGACAGATGATTACCATTTTGCGCCATTTCTCGTTTTTATAGCCTGGATTGCGTTATCTTCATGTTATAAATTGAAACGATGGAAGACCAGGTAAAGAAATTGGTGATGAGCATGCTTGCCTATGCGGTGCAAAGGGATATTCCGGCTGAGGTATTGTGCCGTTTATCAAATGTCAGCATGGAGGAACTGAAAGATGAAGAGAAAGTATTGTCTGATAAGCAGCTGAACGATGTCTGGCTGAATGCCTTACATTTAACCAGAGACCAGCTATTTGGTTTGCATTTTGGAGAATCACTGCAATTGTCTGCACTGGGGATTGTTGGAGAAATTATCAAAGCGAGTGGTACTGTTGGCGATGCATTGACCATTGCTGCTTCATTGACCCCATTGATCACTACTGCTTTTTGCCTGAAAATAACAAGTGATGAGCAGACTTTTAGTATTCGGTTTGTTCCGCAGCTGGAAGATTGGGAGCAGCACCCTGCCTTGCTGCAGACCCTGGATTTTTTAATAGTATTTGCGATCCATGAACTCGATGGCCTGCTTTTAAAGAAAGTCATTCCTCTTTCTGTTAGCTATGCAATAGCTAAGGATGAGGTGAATGAATATACACGTGTCATGCGCTGTGCGCCAATCTTTAATGCCGGAGAGAACAGCATTACTTTTGATCAGTGCTATTGGAATGAACCAATACTCTCTGCAAATTTTGAGATGCAAAGGTTTTTAGTGAAAAAGCTACAGCCTTTTACGGAAATGACGCTGAAAGAACCTGCAACTTTACAAAGGAGGATTTCCAATTATCTGATGAGCAACTCTTATCTGGGAATTATCTCTCAGGAACAAATCGCCTCAAACTTTAACATCAGCACAAGGACATTACAGCGCAAGTTAAAGGAGGAGGGAGTTAATTTTCAGCAATTGGCAGATGATGCCCGTAAATCTTTGGCAATAGATTACCTGAAGTCCGGATCTTATCCTATAAAACAGGTTTCCTATATGTTAGGGTATAATGAGATTCCTGCTTTCATCCGCTCGTTTAAACGTTGGACAGGTACCACTCCGGCAGTTTATCAAACGAATAATAAATGATCTTCAGCATCCATCGTTTTATCCCTTACGAATAGCAATAGGACCTTGTTTTGAGCAAACAGGACTATATTTTTGTGGAATGAACATTAAATTTATCTTTCAAGGGGTAATGACGTCTTTTCTTTTACCAATGCTATTGTGCTGTGGATGCCGGAATGCAGATCGTAAAGAGTTGAGGTCATATGAGAAAGGAGGTAAAAAGATTTCTTTCCTGAGCGGGGGAGAAGTTCCTGAGGAATTTAAGGATTATCAATCGCTGAGCACTAACGTTCAGTCCTCGGCATATAAATTTGAATTGCTCATTAAGAGTGAAAATTATTGGACTCCCAATCCGATAAGGCTATTTTATGGAGTCGGCGACGATATTATTGTAGAGGTTAACCGTGAAGAAAAAGAAAAGGAGTCCGGTTACCATTACTATAAACTGGATAAATCAGGAACAATAACAGATTCTTTGTATCATCCCTTACGGGGAGGCCTGCGTTCAGGATTTGTTGGAGCTTATGTTGTTTACCTTTCTTCGGAGGAAGGATATTATTATAATACCTGGCCATTAAATGGAGATAAAACGAAAAAAAGAATCAAAATCCTGAATCAGGATCTGAGCTGGACTACGGAAAAACTGGAAAAAACAGATCATGAGATTAGCCTGGATGCCAAACATATCTTTTATGAGGCCGAAAATCAATCGGGAGAAAATGGGATATCCTGGTCTTTAAATAAAATGTTCTTCTTCAAAGGTGGAATATGGCAGGTGCTTTACAGAAGGCAATCATTTGGTGCCGATATAAATGATGCAGACAAACTTCGCGCATTGAGGTACGATTTTTTCCGTACCTCAAATGACAGGCAACCAGCAGAAGAGGAGAATTTTGAACTTAAATTTTTTGAAAAAACAGAGTGGTTGAGTTATGGTCATGCTATCGGTGGGGGACAGGCAGGTTTTTCAACCGCCGGTTGGTCAGGTACTGCTTATTTTAACCTGCCCCTGAATCTGGATAGCCTGAAGATTAAAGTATCTGATCTCATTATAGAACAAGAGAAAGCCGACACAGGAGTAATTCGCTATTACCGTAGTCATGGAAGTGGGGAGAATGTATCTCCTTTTAACCTGAATTACTATACAAGCAGAAACCTGAATTACGCCATATATTCTAATGATGCCAATCATCTTTATCTGGTAAAAAAGGGAGAATGATGACAGATGTAATGCAGAGAGGAATTGATCAGTTGAAGCTGATCAATTCCAATAGGTACCATTCAGGCCCAATACAGTGCCAAGCCATAGGGCAATGATAGCTACCATCAAACTAAGTATATTAACCAATACCTTTTTCCAGCCTCCTTGTTGACGGAAATGATCCATAAGGTAATAAAATACTCCTGCTGATGCCCCGGCTAAAGGAACTATGATTAAGGGTTTAATCCTCCATAGCTTCCCCCATTCCGGGTTCGGTTCTCCGGCACGAAGCAGAAAAATTACAATGAGGATTAAAGCAATTGCTGCACCCTGTATCATTCGTTTTGTTAATGGAGCCCGATGAATGGGCTGTGTTGTTAAATTGCCAGGTGATGTCATGGTCATTTTTGTTTTAAGTTCAGATTTGTAACGGTATATTAAAGATAATTAAAAGTACTTTGTATTTCAAAGTGTTTGACTAAAATAATTTGTAACTACCCTTTGGAACTTATATCTTTTCATCTGGTGGTGTCATATTTTCTTTATATTAGATAAGATGAATAAAAAAGATTTTTTATGAAAAAGGCATTGGTGATCTCCCTTCTACTCTTTGTTTATGCTAAAACAAATGCCCAACATACTGATACACTGGCCAGGTGTGGACGAGCGCCTTATCTGCTAACTTTAAAATATTCCAAACCCGAAGGGTTAAAGGGGGGTTCTGTAAAATGCCAGTTTGAAAAAGCAGGCACTAAGATTACTTATGCTACAAATAGGGTGGCGAGGTATGATCAGCGGTTTGAACGTTTGGAGATCATTGAAAAGTTAGAACCTGATTTTCCTTCCCTTTTTTTTTACAGGATCAGTTTTGATGATCTGGTGGTTTATGTCGGTAACCTTGAAATTCAGAAATTTGTTGATGAATTCTTTCTGCAGCAGAAAGATAAAGGCTGGCTCAGCTTAACAAAGACTTTTAGTTCAACTGCTGCAAAAATTTACTATGAAGACCGTAGACTGGGAAAATCCAATTCGGAAAATGATTTTTGCTTTATGCGTCTGGAACCTCATAAGGTTACAAAGATCAACGTTTCTCTTGCACTCAGAAATATACTGACAAAAAAACGCAATACGGGCAAGATCACCAGCATAACCGGGAATAATATTCAGGTACAGCCAGAGCAGGAATCAGACTTTATGCCTGATGTCGCTTATTATATTGCAGGAAAACCACATTTGAGAGTTAAATTTGGAAATATAAGTACAAAGACCATGTCGCTGGCAACAGTTCAAAGTATAGCGGAGGGAAAGCCTGTGGAACTGAGTACAAAAGATGTGGTAACCAGCTTGCAGGAATAACTGAGGAGGATTAACATAAAATTTTAAAATGACATCAACAATTAAGTACCTGTTTTTATTCATCCCATTCTTGCCCCTTTTTCTTTATTCACAAAATAAGAAAGATTATAAAACGCTGTTCAATCAGCTGAGTTTTGAATCGGCAAGCCCTTTTCATGAAAAACGGGCATTAGTATGTATAGATGACTACTATCAGTATATTGATGAAAAGGGGAATTTATTGCCTTTTAAATTTAAACGTACCTCCGAATTCCCCGGTTTTTTTGTGAACGGCAGGGCGAAGATTTATACGAAATCCGGAAAATACGGTTATATCAACCCATCCGGAAAATTAGCCATAGATACCATTTACCGGGTTGCCGCTGAGTTTTCTGATTCACTTGTATTTGTAGCAAGGAAGGGCTTCTATGGTTTTATTGACGTAAATGGTAAGGAGATGCTGCCTGTCGATAGAAAATATATGGTTACACTTCCATTCAAAAACGGCGTAGCGGTGGTCTCTGATGGGAAAAAGTATGGTGCGATAAATAAAAAAGGAGCATTAATCATTTCTTTGGATTTTGACGAAATAGAGGCTTTTGAAGAGGGATTTGCGATTGCCCGGAAAACAAGAGAAGGCTTGTCGGGAGTGATTGATGCAACCGGTAAATTTGTGGTCGAGCCAAAATACAGTGTGCTTGCATCGATTTCAGAAGGCTTAATTGCATTTTGCGATGAATCTGAAAAATGGGGTTTTATAGATTTAAAAGGCAATGTTGTGATCAAACCTAAATATAGCAATGTTGGGGATTTTCATGAAGGAATGGCGTATGTAGAAAATGAGGACTCCAAAGTCGGGTATATTGATAGAAAAGGAAAACAAATCATTGATTTTAAATTTGATACTGCACTTGATTTTTCAGAAGGCCTGGCTGTAGCAACAGTAGAAATAAAAAAGAACGGTTTTACAAGAAAATTATCCGGTTATATCGATAAAAAAGGGGATTGGGTTTTTCTTCCCGCTTTTCCTGAAGCAAACTTATTTAGTGAAGGCAAGGCCCTGATATTAGAAATGTCTGAAAGTCATCATCTGCGGTGGATATATATTACAAAACCTTAAAGCTGTACTTAAATAAACCCTGGTTTATACCCAATGAATAAATCGATAGTTCCGTCTGCAATTGCGTTGATCCAGCTGCTAAGCTTAATACATTTATATTATACTTTTAAATATGGTAGCAGTCATATTCCTATGGTATTTATTGAACTAAATATTATGGCGGTCTGTAATATGCCAGTACTGGTATTGGGGTATTTTTTACATGTTAAGTCAGCAAACAAAATGCGCATATGGTGGGTTCCCATAGCTCTTGCTGTGGCTGTTATCGTTGTCCTATTGATCACTTATTTAATCATGTTTGTGAATAAATAGGAGTAGTGAAATCATTTTTTTTCAGCCCAGATATAGGCACGCCTGGTTGGATAATTCATGTCTTCACGGGCAGGCCGTTCTATGGCATCAACGATATTAAAACCCGTTTCGTAAAGCAATTTTATAATGTCATCTGTTTTAAAGAAGTACAAATCAATATCAATTTCTTTATCATGAGCCTTGTCGAAATGAACGATTTCATCTCCTGCATGAAAAGAAAATAAAAAGTCCCCTCCGGCTTTCATTACCCTGTTTATTTCTCCGAAACATTTTTTGACTTGTTCAGTATCAAAATGTACGATGGAATAAAAGGCCACAGTACTTATAAAATGTTCAGCAGCGTAGCCGATGTTCAATAAGTCCCCGGTCTCAAATTTAATGTCAGGAGATAGCTTCCGGGCTGCGCTAACCATTGCCGGCGACAGGTCGATGCCGACAATGTCTTTTAAGCCGTTATCATACAAAAATCTTGTTGTTTGTCCGGGACCGCAACCAAAGTCGGCACATGGCCCTTTGTCTTTATTGACGGCAGCAAACTCCTTTAATAACAGTTGGTCCAGATGTTTCTTTGAGAGTTCATCCCAACGGTCAGCCGCATAATCGTCAGCTACCTTATTGTAACAACTTAATACTTTGTCCTGTGTATTCATTTTATTTCCTCATTTTGAAGATGTAAAGCTCAATAACAATGAAATATAAGAATATTTCAAAAGAATTTACGAACTCATGCCATGCAATGGTTTGGAAAAAGAATAGCAGAGGCTTTGGGAACTGGGGATTATATTTTATAAAAAAAAAGCTAACAATCATCTTGTTAGCTTTTTACGAGGTCATTAAGCCTCTTCAGTACTCAGAGCGGGAATCGAACCCGCACGACTTTTAAGGTCACAGGATTTTAAGTCCTGCGTGTCTACCAGTTCCACCATCTGAGCAGGTGTTAACCTTTTAAATTAAATGCCCTCATTTAATGAAGGCATTTAGAGCGAAAGACGAGATTCGAACTCGCGACCCCGACCTTGGCAAGGTCGTGCTCTACCAACTGAGCTACTTTCGCATGATTTTGGTTTTAACATCATCCGATGTTGCCATTCTAGCAAAGTGTATTTCGTAATACCCTTTGTTTCGTTTGGGAATGCAAATATAGACACTTTTATTTTCCTGTCAAGTTTTTTTTATAAATAATTTCAAGGTTTAGTATAAGTTGTTGGACTTCAATACTTCCATGATCAAATTATTTTCAAATCCCTTGCTCATGAGGTGTGTGATGAGCTTATTTCTCCTTTTGTAAGGGTCTTTTTCAGTGATCAATCCAGACTTTTTCTCCGCAGAATGGAGGATGACCTTCAAATATTCATCATAATCTATCTTGTTCAACGCTTTTAAAATCATCTTTTCCGGAACTTTTTTCAGTTTCAGCGCCTGTTTGATTTTTATTTTG
The DNA here is from genome assembly GCF_900129215.1 of Pedobacter caeni. Lineage (GTDB taxonomy): Bacteria > Bacteroidota > Bacteroidia > Sphingobacteriales > Sphingobacteriaceae > Pedobacter > Pedobacter caeni. The sequence continues at coordinate 1,028,249 of NZ_FQUQ01000002.1, forward strand.
CCCCATTTCTTGATGTTAAACTTTCCGGATACAAAGGCCTGGGCAAACCTTTCCTCATTTAAAAAGTTGGTGCTGATGAGTTCAGAAATCAGTTCTTCTACCTCATCGTGATGCAATCCGAAATCATAAAGCTTATCCCGGACTTCCTGTTGTGCGCGTTCCTGATAGGCACAATAATGCTCTGCCTTAAATAAAGCGGTCTTTTTATCTAGTCTGACGGTTTTTTTATCTGATGTTTCCAATGCTTACAATATTACATAATCGGCAACAAGCAAGCGCAGGAAACGCGTTGTTTTTGAGTCAAATTTACTAAGGCTTCTGCATGTTTGTTGCGATCTTCCCCAATTGTTGAAGCTTCTTTTCCAATAAAGAGGTCCAGGGGAGGCCAAAACTCAGTCGCATGCAATGGTCAAACTGCGACTGAAAACTGAACATCCTTCCAGGGGCGATACTGATCTGTTGTTTAAGTGCCCGCTGATACAATTCAACAGTATCTATGTTTTTATCCAGCTCCAGCCATAGAAAATATCCTCCTTGTGGCTGACTGACCCTGGTTCCTTCAGGGAAATAATCGGCGATAACAGCACTATATTTCATGCTGTTGTGGTGTAAAGATTGTCGTAATTTTCTCAGGTGATTTTCATACCTCCCGTTTCTGAGAAAAGTAGAAACTACTTCTGAAGTCAGGGATACAGAAGATACGGCCTGGTAGCGCTTCAGCTTCAGCACCTGATCCTTAAATTGGCCGGGAGCAATCCAGCCCACTCTGTATCCCGGGGCCAGTGTCTTGGAAATAGAGTTGCAATAAAGCACTAAACCACTTTCATCGTATGTCTTGCAGGTTGTTGGCCTGTTCTTGCTAAAATAGAGGTCCCCATGTATGTCGTCTTCGATCAGGGGAATGTGATAATGTTCCAGCAGCCTGACCGCTTCCCTTTTATGTTCATCGGGCATGGAGGAGCCACAAGGATTGTTGAAATTACTCACAAATAAGCATACTTTGATCTTATTGGTGGCAAGAACCTTCTTTAAAGCTTCCAGTTCAATTCCTGTAATGGCATTGGTCGGCAATTCCAATACCTGAAGCCCCATGCTTTTTGCCAGTTGCAAAATGCCAAAATAAGCAGGGCTTTCTATGGCAATGGTATCTCCGGGTTGTGTTGTTGCCATGAGGGCGTAGGAAATGGCATTCATACAGCCTGAAGTTGTGATCAGGTCATGCTCCGTAAAATCTGCAGCCCAGCCGAATGACCATTTTGCAATCTCCCTTCTGAGGTTTTCATTTCCCTGTGTGAGCTCATAACCGGTGCCGCTTGCAGGAAGATTGCGCATGGCTTGCACCATCCCCTTGTTCAATTTGGCAATCGGTAAGAAATCATCATGTGGCATCCCCAGTGAAAAAAGGGTGTTATTTGGATCTTCACGGTCAAGATAAACCTGGTTGACAAGATCGTCGGGCGATAAGGGGCTGTTTAAGACAGAAGGATTACTCGTTTCAGGGATGGCCAGGCGTTTGACAGGAGGGAGAGAAACAAAATATCCGGAACGTGGCCGTGTTTCAATCAAAGAACGGCTCTCAAGTTCATAATAAGCTTGTGTTACAGTGCTCATACTCAATCCCTGTTCCCTGCAAAGCATTCTTACTGAAGGCAGTTTGTCGCCTGCCTTCAGTACCTGATCTATGATCTGTTTTTCCAGCCTGTCTGCAATTTGCAGGTATAAAAATTGATTGCCTTTTATGTTCATCTCAGATAACTGTATTGATCAAATGTAATCAAATTGTATCTGTATCGGTTTCCGCTTTTCCAGTAGGGTAATCGCTTTATTTTTTCATTTCATATTGGGTAATGAAAACCTCAAGGCCAATTGATTTTAAGAAGGTGATCGTTTCTGTAGCATTAGCGTCCACATTGATCAGCGATATTTCTGCATTACGTTCCTTGTAAATATATTCGAATAAAGCGCTTCCCAAACCTTTGTTCCTATAATTTTTGTCGACAGCGAATTGTGAAATCCGGTTGTTCTGTGGATTATAACTGGCATAGGCTACCAGTTTTTCATCCTGATAAATTCCGATACTGTTGTTCCCTTCCCCGATATTCATTAAGGCAGTAATTGAGTTTTGCCAGGAGGGTTGCCAATCCCAGAAAGTAAAACATTGGTCCCAATCTATCCCGCTCAACCTGGTCACCTGGTATGGATGGTCATTTTTTGGGATTTGTGGAGTTCCTTTAAAACAGCTGAGTGTTCTGTTAACCTCAAAACCTACAGATTCATAACTTTTTATTGCAGGAACATTTTTCTCCAGCACTTCGAGATAGCAGTTTCTGATACCTGCTGCTTCCAGTGAAGGAACTATAAACTGATACATCAGTTTGGTGAGTTGCTGCCCTCTTTTTGATGGGATGACTCCTGTCCCTGCATTATAAGCGGCCTTTTCTCCCTGAACTACACCTATACCATGTAAAATAAAACCGATTAATTTTTCGTCTTCAAAAACTCCTGCAGAATAGCTCAGGTCAATAGAATCAGAAATCAGTTTCCGCTCTAACTGTTCTGTTGTGAGCTGCAGGGGCACCAGATAATCGGAAAAGGATTCATTGAATGTTTCCAGTAAAGTGACAATAGATATATCCGATAAATTTTTAAATGCTAACATATTGATGGCTTTCTTTATTGGTCGCTAAATTATATATTTTTCCTTTAAAGGATAGGCTGCGGATGCTCATGTGTTAAGATTTTTACCTGATTCTTTTCAGGTTTTAAACTGCTTCCGGGAACACTCAGAATAAGCTCATTTCTTCCTCGCTGCTTACCCGCCTTTAACAGGCTTCTGACCGAGTCTGCACCGAGTATAGACCGAGTTTAGACCGAGCTTAGAGCGTGTATAGGTAAAACCGTATTAAGCTCAGTCTGGAAATGGTCCAAAAATGGCCTTTTGAGTAATTCGAAGGCTGTTTTTTGAACTATTCCGGCGCTGCGTTTTACAGCTATTGGTTTACAGAAAAAATCATCCGGTTTCAGGTATTCCTGATTAGGGTTTACAAAGCTTTAAAAAGCAATATTGAGCGAATACTGGTACTGATCTGTCATGACCTGAAAAATGACCTGACCCACCAATCATAGCATCAGTTTTTAATATAAATGTTTTAATTTTGAAGCCATGAGCAGCACCATTTATACGATTGATCATTTCGCGGAAATTATTCAGGCAAAATCCTTTATTTCTAATCCTGAGCTTAAAGTCACAAGGTTGGTAATTGACAGCAGAAGTGTGATTGATCCTGAAAGTTCTTTGTTTTTTGCCTTGAGCTCCAAGAGAGATGGACATGAATATTTGGAGGATGCTTATGCAAATGGGATCAGAAGTTTTGTCATTAGTGATAAGGCCTACCTGGAGAAATTCAGAGATGCCAATATCCTGCTGGTAGAAAATGTGCTGCTGGCCCTGCAAACACTTGCAATTGCCCATAGGGATCAGTACGATTTACAGGTACTGGCCATCACCGGCAGCAATGGTAAAACGGTTGTTAAAGAGTGGTTGTATCAGCTGCTTGCTGCTGATTTTAATATTGTCAGAAGCCCAAGAAGCTTTAATTCCCAGATTGGAGTACCCTTATCTGTATGGAACATCACTGAAGAACATACCCTTGGGATTTTTGAAGCCGGGATTTCTAAGGAAAATGAAATGGAAGCCCTTCAGAAAATCATCAAGCCAGGTATTGGCATCTTAACAAATCTGGGAGAAGCACATGATGAAGGTTTTGCCTCCCCAAAAGATAAACTTCTTGAAAAGTTAAAGCTTTTTAAAGATGCGGAGGTATTCATTTATGCTCCGGAATATACGCTTGGTCTTCCGGTATCAGAGCTCCCGGGGCAAAGAAAATTCTCCTGGAGTACAAAGCAAAAAGCTGACCTGCAGATCTCTTTTATTGAACCTATTGAGGGCCGTAATTATGTGAGAGCAATCTTTAAAGGAGCAGAGATCGAATGTTTAATTCCCTTTTCCGACAGAGCTTCAGTGGAAAATGGCATCATCTGCTGGGCAACTTTGTTGTCTATGGGCTATTCACCAGAAGAAGCCGATGCACGTCTGGAGAAACTGACGAGGGTAGGCATGCGCCTGGAACTAAAAAACGGCATCAACCAATGCTCGGTGATCGATGACTCCTATAGTGCCGATATCTCTTCACTGGCCATTGCCCTCGATTTTCTTAACCTTCAAAATCAACACCCAAAAAAGACATTAATCTTATCCGATTTACATGAAACAGGAAAAGATCAAACAGAACTCTATACGGAAATCGCATCCTTATTGAAACAAAAGAACCTGAACAGACTGATTGGAATTGGCCCCCATATCTCTGCATCAGCAGAATTGTTTGAGATGGAAAGCTCGTTTTTTGAAAGTACACCCGATTTTATAGACCATTTCCCCGCCGTTCATTTCAATAATGAAACAATTCTGGTAAAGGGGGCCAGAAAATTTGAATTTGAAAGAATCAGTAAGCTGATCACTCAAAAGGTGCATGATACGGTACTGGAAATTGACCTCAATGCACTTGCGGGTAACCTGCAGTTTTATAGAAATAAGCTAAAGCCAAAAGTGAAAATTATGGCGATGGTGAAAGCTTTCTCTTATGGAAGCGGAAGTTTCGAAATTGCCAACGTACTCCAATACCATAAAGTAGATTACCTTGCTGTGGCTTATACCGATGAAGGGGTAGCGCTTAGAAAAGGTGGGATCACCTTGCCCATTATGGTCATGAGTCCGGAGCCTTCAGCCTTTGATGCCATCATAAAATATCAGCTGGAGCCGGAAATATATAACCTGGATATCTTAAATAGTTTCATCAGCTTCCTTCCCGCCGATACCTATGAGTATCCCGTACATCTGAAAGTAAATACCGGAATGAACCGCCTTGGTTTCGAAGAAAAAGACCTTTCTGAGCTACTGGAAACAATCAATGGCAGCAGGAAAGTTAAAGTGGTCTCCGTTTTCTCACACCTTGTTGCGAGTGAAGATGAACACCATGATGCCTTTACAAAACTTCAGATCCAGAGATTCAATACATTCGCCCAAAAAATTTCAGAAGGCTTAGATTATAAATTCATCTGGCACATCTCCAATACCTCAGGAATTACCCGCCATCCGGAAGCTCAATTTGACATGGTAAGGATAGGAATAGGTCTTTATGGCTATGATGGTGGTATCCCTAAAAACCGTGGGTTGCAGGCGGCTGTAGTGCTGAAAACTACTGTTACCCAGGTGATAGAGGTAGAGCCAAATGAAACGATTGGATATGGAAGGAATGGAATCATGCCCAATGGTGGAAGGACCGCAACGGTAAAAATCGGATATGCCGATGGCTATAACCGAAGGTTTGGAAAGGGGACAGGCAAAATGCTGGTTAATGGAAAACTGGTGCCTACAATTGGGAGCATCTGCATGGATATGTGTATGTTGGATGTGACAGGATTATCGGTGAAACCAGGAGATGAAGTGATCGTTTTCAATGGGGAGCTGACCATCGCCGACCTGGCAGAACAGATCGGTACCATCCCTTATGAGATCTTAACAAATATTTCACAAAGGGTAAAACGGGTCTATTTTTATGAGTAGTTTTGCAGGATGAACAGAATTGGTCGGGCTTTTCTAAGGTACCTCATTAAAGGGCTACTGATTGTATTGCCCATTGCGCTTAGTATTTTTATTGTAATCTGGGCTGTTACTACAGTAGACAGCTGGTTGAATGTGAACAATATTTTAGGTGTTGACCCCAGAACAGGTGCGAGCAGAAACATACCAGGACTTGGATTATTGCTGGTCATCTCCATCACCCTGGTCGCAGGAATCTTTGTAACCAACTTCGTAACTGAACCAATGTACAATTGGTTTACTAAAATTCTGGACAGACTTCCAATACTGAAATTTATCTATTCGTCTATTAAAGACCTTACAGAAGCATTTGTCGGGGATGAGAAGAAATTCAATAACCCGGTGCTGGTAGAGGTGGAAGGCGATCTTAAGCGGATAGGATTCCTGACCCAAAGTGATCTGGCAAATATTGGCCTTCCAGGAGAAGCAGTTGTGTATTTCCCGTTTTCTTATTCTTTTGCCGGTCAGGTTTATATTGTGAAGAACGAAAAAATTAAACCGCTTAATATGAGTGCTGCTGATGCAATGAAGCTCGTAGTTTCAGGGGGTGTTAGTCATTTCTAAAATAAAAAACATATAGTTATTCGTCTCCTCAAATCTTTTGCTGAAGGGCAAAATATTTGGATGTCGTCTCATAACCACATGTTTTTTATTTTGAATTAAGTGCTAACATGAAGGTTCTCGTCAATAGGTAATAAGCAATATTCAACACTCAACACTCAACACTCAATATTCAATATTCAACACTTAATATTCAACACCACAATTCGCGATACGTAATAGGCCATTCGCAACACTACAATTCGCAATAAAAGAGGGGACAAAAAAAACGCCTTACCTAGGTAAAGCGTTGCCGGTAAAATTAAACAGGAAAGACACCAGGCCATTCCTTTGTAAGGTTAGAAATTCGGTTTCAATACATATTTATCATAGAACCTGAAAATATGCTCAGCCGCTTCTTCGGCAGTATCAACTAACCTGAACAGGTTTAAATCTTCTGCATGAATGTTATGCTCTTTCTGTAGCATGGTGTTTTTAATCCAGTCTACTAAGCCGCCCCAATAATCTTTACCTACCAATACGATCGGGAATCTGGCAATCTTTCCGGTTTGAATCAATGTGATCGCCTCGAAAAGCTCATCCATTGTTCCCATGCCACCTGGCAATACGACGAAGCCCTGAGAGTACTTCATGAACATCACCTTCCTGATAAAGAAGTAATCAAACTCTAATAACTTATTATGGTCGATGTATTTATTGTGAAACTGCTCGAAAGGAAGGTCAATGTTCAGACCTACTGACTTTCCACCATTCATATGGGCACCTTTATTTCCTGCTTCCATGATTCCGGGGCCACCACCGGTAATTACTCCATAACCACGTTCGGTCAATAACCTGCCGCATTCCACAGCGATCTCATAATATTTATTTGTTTCTGCTGTTCTTGCTGATCCGAAAATGGATACACAAGGGCCGATTTTTGCTAATTTCTCGAAGCCGTCTACGAATTCGGCCATTATTTTAAAGATCTGCCAGGAATCAGTAACTTTTATTTCCTGCCAGTTTTTATTTTCAAATGCACTTCTTATTTTCTCTTCACTTGTCATTCTATAGATATTTAGGTATTAAAATTTAGTTTGTAAATCTGTTTTTTTGCTGATCAGTAACAGCCCGATAAAGGTGATGATCCCATTAACCAGAATCAGCTCAACACTAAATACATAGCCGCCTAATAAGGTAGCTGAGTTGGCATTGAGGAGGTAACATATTGCCGGTGAGATGATACATACTAAAGGTACTAATTTATCATGAAGTCCTCTTTTTCTGACAAAAAGACCAAAACTATACAGCCCAAGAAGTGGGCCATAAGTATAAGAGGCAACTTTAAATATTCCTTTTACTACCGATTCATCGTTAAATGCATTAAATATGATGATCACAACGAACATTAATAACGAAAATGCAACGTGAACAATATGTCTTTTGTTAACAGATGCTTGAGAATTGGAATCATTTCCTTTGTCCATGTGTAGAAAATCTACACAGAAAGAGGTCGTTAATGCAGTTAATGCCGAGTCTGTAGTGGCAAAAGTTGCGGCAGTTAACCCGAGCATAAATACGATGGCAGGGATTACCGTTAAGTGATTAAGGGCAATTTCGGGAAACAGGAAGTCTGTTCTTGGCTTTCCTGTGACGTGATCCAGTGGGATTTCAATTCCGTTTTTAGTGGCATAAATGTATAATAAAGCACCTACACTTAAGAAAAAAATGTTCAGCACTACAAAAACCGCAGTAAAGGTAAACATGTTCTTTTGGGCTTCACCGATAGTTTTCATACTTAAATTTTTCTGCATCAGATCCTGATCTAATCCCGTCATCGCAATGGTAACAAATATTCCGCCCAACAACTGCTTACTGAAATGGAAATTGCTCGTCAGGAAGTCTTCATAGAAGAAAATCTTCGAGTAACCACTGTTTTTGATCGATTCAAATGCCTTAGGGATGTCCATATCCAGGCTGCTGCAAATGAAATATAAAGTAAGGAATACAGATAAAACAAGGAAGAACGTTTGCAGTGTATCCGTGATGATAATTGTTTTTAATCCGCCTTTAAAGGTGTATGACCAGATTAAGCCCAGAGAGATCAATACGGTTGCCCAGAAAGGAATGCCATAACTGTCAAATATAAAACGCTGTAACACAATAACCACCAGGTACAGACGGAAGGCCGATCCTATGGTTCTGGAGATCAGAAAAATGGAAGCTGCAGTTTTGTAACTGTAGAAACCCAGTCTCTGTTCGATATAACTGTAGATCGAGGTCAGCCGCATCCGGTAATAGAGGGGGAGGAGCACCGTCGCAATAATGATAAACCCTATGGCATTACCCAGCACAAACTGGAAATACTGAAACTGATTGCCGGAAGGGGCACCAACCTCCCCGGGAACGGAAATGAAAGTTACTCCGGATAATGCGGTTCCAATCATCCCAAAGGCCACAAGGTACCATTTTGAGTTTCTGTTGGCAATAAAAAAGGTGGAGTTATCAGATGATTTTTTCGAAGTTGCAAACGCAATAATGATCAGGATCAGAAAATAACCAATTAAAAAAGACAAAAGTATAGCTGGACTCATAGTATGTTTTTAGCAGCTAAATGTAAGAAAATCAAATTTTAAAAATCAAATAACGGAAGATAAATATAAATTTGTAAAATGAACTTTTCTTCTAAACTTCTTGAAGACGCTGTCAATGAATTTTCAAAGTTGCCAGGAGTTGGACAAAAGACGGCATTACGCTTAGTATTGCATTTATTGAACAAGGAGCAAGAAGAAGTATCGAACTTCGGAAATGCCATTATCAGGCTCAGACAGGAGATCAAGCACTGTACGATCTGTCATAATATCTCTGACCAGCACATCTGTGAAATCTGTACCGCCAATAAACGGGACAAGGAAGTGATCTGTGTGGTCGAAGATACCCGTGACGTGATGGCAGTGGAAAATACAGGTCAGTATTTTGGCGTGTACCATGTGTTGGGAGGACTGATTTCTCCAATGGATGGCATAGGGCCTTCAGATCTGTTTATCGACTCACTGGTTCAACGCGTAGCTACTACGCCTGTAAAAGAGGTGATACTGGCTCTGAGTGCAACAATGGAAGGTGATACCACCCTTTTCTATTTATACAAACGCCTTAAAGATTTCCAGATTCCAATCACGACAATTGCCCGTGGAATTGCTTTTGGTGGTGAACTCGAATATGCAGATGAAATTACTTTAGGTCGCTCAATTGTTACAAGGGTGCCTTATGAAAACTCATTAATCAAATAACAAGCATGGATTTTAAGAATAAGGTAGTCATCATTACCGGTGCATCTTCCGGTATAGGAAAGGCTTGTGCCGAAGAATTTGCCAAACGTGGTGCCAATCTGGTGCTGGCTGCCAGACAATATGTAACTCTTTGCGAAATTACTGCTGAGCTGGAAAATAAATATGGCATCCGTGCAGTAGCAGTACAGGTAGATGTAAGCAAAGAACATGATTGTGAAGTGCTGGTCAAACAGGCTTTAATTACCTTCGATAAAATCGATATCCTGGTCAATAATGCCGGACTATCCATGCGCGCTTTGTTCAATGACCTTGATCTTTCTGTCCTGAAAAATTTAATGGATGTAAATTTCTGGGGAACAGTATACTGTACGAAATATGCATTACCCGAAATCCTGAAAACCAAAGGCAGCGTAATTGGTGTCTCTTCTATTGCGGGATATCGCGGATTACCAGGGCGAACGGGGTACTCGGCATCTAAATTTGCCATGAATGGGTTTATGGAAGCACTGAGAACTGAACTCTTGAAAACAGGCGTACATGTAATGGTGGCTTGTCCCGGATTTACCGCCTCTAATATCCGTGTAACCGCCCTGGCTAAAGATGGAGCAGCGCATGGTGAAACGAGTATGGAAGAGGGGAAAATGATGACTGCGGATGAAGTAGCTCAGCGCATTGTCAATGGGATTGCCGCAAGAAAACGCACACTGGTCATGACGGGACAAGGGAAATTAACGGTATGGATCAATAAACTGCTTCCCGCATTGGCAGATAAGCTGGTGTTTAACCACTTTACTAAAGAGAAGAACGCCCTTATTAAATAATTCCGCTCTTACTTAGTATCTTGCTGCTTTCTCTTCAAATACCGGAGATGCTCTTCAGCGGCTGAAATCTTTTGCGCTGAAGGGCGCGGCAAAATCTTTCTATGCCTTTTCAGAGCATGCTCCGGTATTTGAGAAATCCTGCATAGATTTAAGGTTCACTACATAGGCTAAACCTCGACCCGGGTATTAACAAATTTCAAAGGAGTTGTGCGAAGGGTGCTTAGGGGTGTTCAATTGAGTTAAGAGAGGGGTTGATGTTCAATTTTTTATAAAAAGGTTGAGCAGGACGGTCAATTTAGGATAGGGAGGATGTTAATTGTCTTAAGGGAAGGTCTGATGTTTACTTGAGTGATAGGAGGTGAATATTCAATTGAGTTAAAATTTAGGCGTTCAAATTGCATCATGCGAAGGAGCAATCATTTCTTTAACAAAAATGTCCCTCTGCTTTGAAGACATTCGAATATTTGCCCTTCAGCAAAGATTCGGGGATGAAAAGGAGATGGGATATTTTTGTAACACTAAATTTCTCCTGCCTCTGATTTCTGATCAATGGATTATCATGATGATGCTACTTCGGTATTGCCAATTCGGGAAAGGTCCAGAGTGGTCCTGCCATTGTCGTCCCTGGAGAAAATGTTCGCGAATTTAGCGTTGTGGATAATGTCTTCATCACGGTAAGAGGTGCGGGTATGTACCGTTTGAGAGAAGGTGTCGTCAAAGGCTTTTAATAAAACCAGAATCTCTACTTCTGCTTCAGCCAGCTCTTCTGCTGTTTTTTCGAAGATGGGACTGTTTTCATCTATGGGGTGGACAACGGTCCAGCTTAAGGTCAGTAATCCGATTTTGGATCTTTCTAATTCCAAGGGGTAAAATCGCCGGATTTTCTTTTCGTCAACAGACTCGTTATAGGACAGGACAACCTGAACTTCAATTTCGATGAGCTGGTTGTTTCTTAGATTGGCAAGTCGGAACATGAGCCCTTTAATTCCTTTGTATGGGGCAATGACCATGTTAGGGCTGTAGACTACTTTGGCTGTGGGCCTGGAAAAACGGCCGTACAATAAACCCGTGGCAAGGGCAAAAGCAAGTAAGCCGAGCATGGACTCAAAGGCGGCAAGACAGCTGGTGGCAAAACCATCCGGACTGATGTGTCCGTATCCGACTGTAGAAATGGTTTGGGCAGAAAAGAAAAAGGCATCGAAGAAATGATCTCTCGGACTGATCCCATCAGCTCCTTTAAGGTGCTCAATTCCTATGGAGACATATAAAGTGGCAAAGAGGGTATTTACCACGAGGTAGGCCAGAAGGATGATGAACAGGAATTTTTTCCAGGACATGGAAATCAGCCAGTTATAAGTGTCTGAACTTCTGAAAATAGGGAGGCCGGTCCGCCGGACGTTGGAAGAACCATCGGCATTCATTAATCTTTGGTTTTCGCTAACAGGTTGTGTACCAAACCCTAAGTCGTCGTCGACTTGTGATTTCCGTTTGAATAATGCCATAATTTCTTACTAATTTCAAGAAAAATTTTGCAATTATTAAAAACTATTCCATCTTTGCTTTAGATGATACAAACAAACGGACTTAATCTTTGGTGGTGGCACAACGCAATAGCGTAGTGTAACCCCCTGTTTTGAACGTTTTATTTTACATAAAAATATTTTGAGGGTTGCTTAAGGCAACCTTTTTTGTTTTATACCCATGAAGAAAATACTCAACCACTTATTTGAAAACAAGACCTTCAGCAGAGCTGAAGCACAGCGAATCCTGACTTCCATTGCTTTAGGTGAGTTTAATACCTCCCAGATCGCTGCTTTTATTACCGTTTACGGGATGCGTAACATTACGGTGGAGGAGTTGCAGGGCTTTCGTGATGCCATGCTGGACCTTTGTGTAAAGCTTGATTTTTCGGATCATGAACTGATCGATCTTTGCGGAACAGGTGGAGATGGAAAGGATACGTTTAACATTTCTACACTTGCTTCATTCGTGGTGGCAGGGGCAGGGCATAAGGTGGCTAAGCATGGTAACTATGGCGTTTCTTCAGGCTGCGGATCTTCCAATGTAATGGAGTATTTAGGCTACCAGTTTACAAGTGATCAGGATGTTTTAAAGAGAAGCCTGGATAAATCGGGAATCTGCTTTATTCATGCGCCTTTGTTCAATCCGGCAATGAAAACTGTAGCACCTATCAGGAAAGAACTGGGGGTGAAAACTTTCTTCAATATGCTGGGACCAATGTGTAATCCGGCACAGCCGAAAAATCAACTGGTAGGTGTGTTTAGCCTGGAGCTGGCACGTTTGTATGCTTACCTGTATCAGGATACGGATAAAAATTATACCATTCTGCATGCAGTGGATGGCTTTGATGAGGTTTCTTTAACCTGCGACTTTAAAACGTTCAGCAAAAACGGGGAGGCACTGAGAAAAGTAGCTGACCTTGGTTTTGAAGAGATCGATGAACAATTGATCAAAGGTGGTGATACCGTAGCCTCTTCGGCAGAGATATTTATGAATGTCCTGAATGGAGAAGGAGAGAACGCACAGAACAATGTGGTGTTGTGTAATGCAGCGCTTGCCATTCAAACGATCGATAGCAGTAAGACTTTTGCAGATTGTTTCTATGAAGCAGAGGAATCGTTATTTAGTAAAAGAGCATTGAATACTTTTAAAAGCCTGCTGTCGTAATGGGAAAGCCGCTGTTGAAAATCTGTGGCATGCTGCATCCTGATAATATGAAGGAGGTAGCAGCATTACAGCCGGACTTTATGGGCTTTATCTTCTTTAAGGGCTCTAAAAGATATGCAGCTGAACTGGCTCCGGAGACACTGAACGCATTGCCGGAAAGCATCCTGCGGACAGGTGTTTTTGTAAACGAAGAAGCGGATGTTGTACTGGATTTAGTGCGGAAATATAGCCTGAATGCCCTGCAGCTGCATGGAGGGGAAAGTCCGGAATATGCGGAGGTGTTGGCTCAGCAGATCAAAACAACGCAACCAGACTTTAAGATCATTAAATCATTTGGTATTGATGCATCTTTTGATTTTCGGCAGCTGAATAAATACGAAGGAAAGGTAGATTACTTTTTATTTGATACACAAACACCGGATCATGGTGGCTCAGGTAAAAAGTTCGACTGGAGCCTGCTGAAAAAATATGAACTCGATGTCCCTTATTTTTTAAGTGGAGGAATCGGTCCGGAAAGTGCTGTGGCTTTAAGTGAAATTGCCGATCCAAGATTGTTTGCAATTGATATCAACAGCAGATTTGAACTGGAACCAGGGCTGAAAGACACCAGTAAATTGATTGAATTTATAAAGGAGTTGTCAGGAGTTAAATCTTAAACAACACCAGGAAATATTGTAGGAAAAGAAAAGCGTTATTAAGCATATGGATAACGGAATACTAAAGAAATAAGAACAGGATTATGAACTATTTTGTAAATGAGAAGGGTTATTTTGGAGATTTCGGAGGAGCTTACATTCCCGAAATGTTATATCCCAATGTGGAAGAACTAAGAACCAATTACCTGAAAATTATCGAAGATGAAGACTTTCAAAAGGAGTTTCATCAATTGCTTAAAGATTATGTTGGAAGACCTTCTCCCTTATACCTGGCTAAACGCTTGTCGCAACGCTACAACGCAAACATCTTCCTGAAAAGAGAAGACCTGAACCATACCGGTGCACATAAGATCAACAATACCATCGGACAGATCTTACTGGCCGAAAGATTGGGTAAAAAGCGCATCATCGCGGAGACAGGTGCAGGGCAACATGGGGTGGCAACGGCTACCGTTTGTGCGTTGCGCGGACTGGAGTGTGTGGTGTATATGGGCGAGATTGACATCAAACGTCAGGCACCCAATGTTGCAAGAATGAAAATGTTAGGTGCCAAAGTGGTTCCCGCAACTTCAGGAAGTAAAACATTGAAAGATGCAACCAATGAAGCCATGCGCGACTGGATCAATAATCCCATTGATACCCATTATATCATCGGCTCTGTAGTCGGTCCACACCCTTATCCGGATATGGTGGCCCTGTTTCAATCGATCATTTCTGAAGAAACAAAAAAGCAACTGATTGAACAAACGGGGAATGATCAGCCAGATTATGTACTTGCCTGTGTAGGCGGAGGAAGTAATGCAATGGGCATGTTCTACCATTTTATCAATGATGAGCAGGTGAAACTGATTGCCGTAGAAGCAGCAGGAAAAGGAGTAGATAGCGGACATTCGGCAGCCACAACTTCTTTGGGTAAGGAAGGGGTGTTACATGGCAGCAGAAGCATCCTGATGCAAACAGAAGATGGACAGGTGATCGAACCTTATTCGGTATCAGCAGGCCTTGATTATCCGGGAATAGGTCCTCAGCACGCACACTTGTTCAAGACCTTAAGAGGGGAGTATGTTTCTGTAACAGACGACGAATCCTTGCAGGCAGGTTTATTACTGACACAGCTGGAAGGAATTATCCCAGCAATTGAAAGTGCACACGCCCTGGCGTATTTAGAGAAAATGAAGTTTACAGGTAAAGAAAATGTAGTTGTTTGTTTGTCCGGAAGGGGAGATAAAGACATGGATACCTATATGAAGTATTTTGATTTATAAGAAGAGCAATGAACAGAATTAATAAGTTATTTCAGGAGAAAAAAAATATATTATCCATCTATTATACCGCAGGATATCCAAACTTAGGTGATACCGTTGCGATTGCAGAAGAGCTGGAAAGATCAGGCGCAGACTTATTGGAAATCGGTTTTCCATATTCTGATCCTGTGGCAGATGGTCCGATCATTCAGGCAAGCAGCAAAACCGCCCTGGATGGTGGAATGACGCTGAAACTGTTGTTTGAACAATTGAAAGATCTTCGTAAAACAGTGAGCATCCCGGTATTGCTGATGGGATATGTGAACCCGATGTTGCAATATGGGGTAGAGAACTTCTGTAAATCATGCGCCGAAGTAGGTGTAGATGGATGTATTGTTCCGGATCTTCCAATGATCGAATATGAAGAGCTTTACAGCGGTGCGTTCAAAGAAAACGGACTGACGAATATCTTCCTGGTTACTCCTCAGACCTCTCCGGAAAGAATCCGTAAGATTGATGGCTTAAGCAATGGCTTTATCTATCTGCTGTCTTCCTCTGCTACCACAGGGCAAAACCTGCAGGTGTCTGAAGGCACAGAAGCTTATTTCTCCAGAATTGCAGACCTGAAGCTCAATAATCCTACAATGATAGGCTTTGGAATCAGCAGCAAAGAAACCTTTGATAAGGCTTGTCAGTATGCAAACGGAGCAATCATCGGCAGTGCCTTCGTTAAAAATCTGAAGGCTGATGACGTAGCTGGCAGCGTAAAAGATTTTATGAAAACCTTTAAGTCGTAGTTGTAACTTCTTTCTTGGTTTTGATCGATTTAAGGTAAATAAAGCCAATTAATCCGGCAATTACAGAAGCACAAAGGATGGCAAATTTAGCCTCCGTAACATGCATCTCGTCGCTGAAAGACAATAGGGAAATAAAAATGGACATGGTAAATCCTATTCCGGCAAGCATACCCAATCCAATGATATGTTTCCAGCCGGACCGGGATGGTAAGCTACCTAGTTTTAGCCTTACCGCCAACCATGAAAAGAGCGTAACCCCTATTGTTTTTCCGGCAAATAAACCCAGGATAATTCCCGCCCCCAAGGGGGAAACAAGCCCTCCAAGCATCTCTTTCTGAAAAGTGATATTGGTATTGGCCAGTGCGAAAATAGGCATGATAAAATAGTTTACAGGGCCATTTAGCAAATGCTCCAGCTTCTCCAGTGGTGATTCTACATTTGTCGAATTACAAGGAATCGTAAAAGCCAGCAAAACTCCCGCAATTGTAGCATGGATTCCGGAATGGTGGATGAAATACCATAAAAATATACCCGGGATAAGATAGAAAAACAAAGGCTTTATTTTGAAGTAGTTAAAGACAAACAATACCGCAAGTACACCTGCCGCCATTAAAAGGTAGTCAAAATGAACTTCATTGGTATAAAATACTGCAATGACAAGGATGGCACCAAGGTCGTCCACAATGGCAAGAGCCGCCAGAAAGATCTTTAATGAGGTAGGGACGCTTTTGCCAAGCATGGAAATAATGGCCAGTGCAAAAGCAATGTCAGTCGCCATCGGGATTCCCCATCCTGAAGCTGTAGGCGTGTTTGTGTTAAAAGCAAAATAGATCAGGGCAGGAACAATCATCCCTCCAAGAGCAGCAATCACAGGTAAGGAAGCCTTCTTGATCGAGGATAGTTCCCCTTCCACGAGTTCTCTTTTGATTTCCAGTCCTACCAACAGAAAAAAGATGGCCATTAAGGCATCGTTGATCCATGCAGAAACAGTAAAAGAATAGCTGTTGTTACCAAAGGTAATGCCTAAATCAGTGGTTAATAGATTGGCGAACCCTTCACTGTAAGAGGAATTTGCAATAAATAAAGAGACGGCCACACAAATGAGAAGAATAATCCCCCCAATTTGTCCTGAACGGATAAATTCCCTGAATGCTTGTAAATTGAATAGTTTCGCCATGTGCTAAAGATACCATTCGAGGGGGAGTTAGGCAACAAATTAAAGGAAACTTTCCAGATCCCCTTTACCCTCACGAATGATTTCAAACTCACCGGATGTGCAATCTACAACGGTAGAAGGTTCATTATCACCGTATCCGCCATCAATCACAAGGTCTACCTTGTCTTCGTATTTCTCATGGATCAATTCCGGATCTGTGGAATATTCAATGAGCTCATCATCGTCCTTGATCGAAGTGGATAAAATGGGATTGCCCAGCAACATCACGATCTCACGGGCAATAGCATTGTCAGGAACACGGATACCTACCGTCTTTTTATTGGAACTAAGTAGCTTCGGAACGTTATTATTCGCGTTGAATATAAACGTGAATGGTCCTGGTAATGCCTTTTTTAACACCCTGAATGTAGTGGTATCAATGGGCTTAATGTAATCGGAAATGTGTCTGAGGTCAGAGCAGATGAAAGAAAAGTTAGCTTTCTCGGGTTTGATTCCCCTCAACCGGCAAATCTTTTCTATGGCTTTCTGATTGGTAATGTCACAACCCAGTCCGTAGACCGTATCGGTAGGATAGATGATGATGCCTCCCTTTTTTAAGACCTCAACCGCTTGTTCAATGGCTTTAGGATTCGGATTTTCAGGATAGATTTTGATAAGCATATGTAAAATTACAAAATCTTTATACCTTATTATGTTTATTATTGTTCTATTAGTATGTTTTTATTAAATTAAACCATATGAGAAAAGCTTTTATCGCAATTGCTGCATTTCTGGTGACCGCAACGGTCATGATCAGCCTCGCCTGGCCTCCGTTTTACTGGGCTTTCATCTTTATCGGTCCGATTGTAATCCTCGGTGTCTATGACCTTTACCAACCCAAGCATAGCATCGTAAGAAATTACCCCGTAGTAGGCAGACTAAGGTATTTTATGGAAGACCTGCGGCCAAAAGTATATCAGTATTTTGTAGAAAGCGATACCAATGGGAAACCTTTCAGCAGGTTAAACCGCTCCCTGATCTATCAAAGAGCAAAAAAAGAGAATGATACCATTCCTTTCGGTACCCAGCTGGATGTTTATGAAAATGGGTATGAATGGCTGAGCCATAGCATCGCTGCCATCAGTCATACGGAACTTGATGAAGATCCAAGGGTGCTGGTAGGTGGTCCGGGCTGTACAAAGCCTTATTCTGCAAGTATTTATAATATATCGGCCATGAGTTTCGGCTCATTGAGTCAGAACGCTATCCTTGCGTTAAACGGAGGAGCTAAACTGGGAAATTTTGCACATAATACCGGCGAAGGTGGAATCAGTGATTATCATGCAAACCCGGGAGGTGATCTGGTCTGGCAAATAGGAACAGGCTACTTCGGCTGTCGCCATCATGACGGTACTTTTAATTATGATGCCTTCGCAGAACGCTCACAGTCGGACCAGGTGAAGATGATCGAGATCAAGCTTTCACAAGGTGCAAAACCAGGTCATGGTGGAATTCTGCCAGCTAAGAAAGTGACTCCGGAAATCGCCAGGATCAGATTGGTGAAAGAAGGTTTTGACGTGATCTCACCCCCGGCACATGCGGCCTTTAAAACACCACTGGAGCTGGTGGCTTTTGTTCAAAAGCTGCGGGAACTCTCAGGTGGTAAACCGATAGGGATAAAACTCTGCATCGGAAGAAGAAGTGAGTTCTTTGCCATCTGTAAAGCCATGTCGGAAACGGGTACATATGTTGATTTTGTAACTGTTGATGGTGGTGAAGGTGGTACAGGTGCATCACCTCAGGAATTCTCCAACGCAGTGGGTATGCCTTTGAGAGAAGGCGTTGCTTTTGTATATGATGTATTGTCCGGGTTTAATCTGAAGCAACACATCAAAATCATCGCCTCCGGAAAGATCTCTTCTGGATTTGACCTGGTAAAAAATATCGCCTTAGGTGCCGATTTATGTAACTCTGCCAGAGGAATGATGTTTGCACTGGGTTGTATACAGGCGCTGGAATGTAATAGCAATACCTGCCCTACAGGAGTAGCTACGCAAGACGCAAGTTTAATGAAAGGTCTGGTTGTAGAAGATAAAAGAGTCAGGGTGTTTAACTTCCATAAGCTGACCGTCCAAAGTGCGGTAGAGCTGCTTGGTGCTGCAGGATTACACCATACTTATCAGTTGACAAGGGCTTATATCAATAGAAGGATTGCCCCGAATGTGATGCAGTCTTATATGGAAAGCTTCCCTTATATCCCGGAAGGTAGTTTGTTGAAAACACCATATCCGTTGAGGTTTGAATTGGGGATGGCATTGAGCACTTCTTCCAGCTTTACACCTACCGATTATAAGGTCTCTATTGTCGATTATGCACATGCCAATTCCTTTAATGATAACCTGACTTCCGGAAGTTAGTTCCGCTCTTGTTTGGCATCTTGCTTCTTTCTGTTCAACTACAGGAGATACTCTTCAGCGGCTGAAATCTTTTGCGCTGAAGGGCGCGGCAAAATCTTTCTATGCCTTTTCAGAGTATACTCCTGTAGTTGAAGAAATCCTGCATAGATTTAAGGTTCGCTCCATAGGCTAAACCTCGACCCGGGTCTTAGCAGATTTCAAAGGAGTTGTGAGGGGAGGCAGGGTTGTTCAATTGGGTTGTGTTAAAGTTGAGTCGGGTATTTAATTGAAGATCGGTAGATTTTTTAATTGGATTGTGTTGAAGTTGAATAGCGTATTTATTTAGGATAGGTAGATTTTTCAATTTGCTAGGTTAAAGTTGAAGATGGTCTTTAATTGAGTATTGGCTGCTCAATTGGGTGATGTAAAGGTTGAATAACATGTTTATTGAGGGAGGGTGGTCTGCTCAATTGAGTGATGCAAAGGTTGAGTAACATGTTTATAGAGGGAAGGTGGTCTGTTTAATTGAGTGATGTAAAGGTTGAGTAACATGTTTATTGAGGGAAGGTGCATTAGTCAATTGAACGATGTGAAAGGTATACGCTCAAATTGCATCATGCTGAGGAGCAATCATTTTTTTTAACAAAAATGTCCCTCTGCTTTGAAGACATTCGAATATTTGCCCTTCAGCAAAGATTCGGGGATGAAAAGGAGATGGGATTTTTTTGTAACACTTAATTTCTCCTAACAGAAAACAACATAACAAAAAACAACATAGCAAAGAAAGCGACTTACAGAAAAAAAAAGCAGTTTAAAAGAAAAGACCGGTTTCAACTAAATGAAACCGGTCGTTTTTATAGGTGTTGAGCTTTAAAACTCAGCGTTTCTCGGGAAACGTGGAAAAGCAATTACATCTCTGATGTTCGTCATTCCACTTACAAAAAGTACAAGTCTTTCGAAGCCTAAGCCGAATCCTGCATGTGGAGCTGTTCCAAAACGTCTGGTGTCTAAATACCACCACAGTTCTTCTTGTGGGATGTTCAGTTCTTCCATTCTCTGTACAAGCTTATCCATACGTTCTTCTCTGGCTGATCCGCCGATCATTTCTCCGATTCCAGGGAAAAGGATGTCCATTGCGGCTACTGTTTTTCTGCCTTCTGCATCTGGTTCATTCTGACGCATGTAGAATGACTTGATGTCGGCAGGGTAGTCGGTTAAGATCACTGGCTTTTTGAAATGTTTTTCTACCAGGTAGCGTTCGTGCTCCGATTGAAGGTCTGCTCCCCATTCATCAATAAGGTATTTGAATTGTTTCTTTTGATTTGGTTTTGAAGACCTTAGGATTGCGATGGCTTCAGTATAAGTCAGGCGCTGGAAATCATTGTCCAGGCAGAAGTTTAATTTTTCAATTAAAGAGAGCTCACTGCGCTCGTTCTGTGGTTTGGTTTTTTCCTCTTCCAGCAGTCGGTTGTTCAGGAATTCTATTTCTTCTTTGCAGTTTTTTACGGCGTAGCTGATGACGTATTTCATCATGTCTTCTGCCAGTTGCATGTTGTCTTCAAGGTCGGCAAAAGCAACCTCAGGTTCAACCATCCAGAATTCAGCAAGGTGACGGGTGGTATTTGAGTTTTCAGCTCTGAATGTAGGGCCGAAAGTATAGATCTGTCCAAAGGCCATGGCGGCAAGCTCGCCCTCCAGCTGACCGGATACGGTAAGGTTAGTTGCGCGGGCAAAGAAATCCTGTGAGAAATCTACTTTACCGTCTTCTGTACGTGGGGTGTTGTCGAAGTCTAAAGTAGTCACTTTAAACATTTCTCCTGCACCTTCAGCATCAGAGGCCGTAATTACCGGGGTATGCATGTAGACGAAACCACGGTCATTATAAAACTGATGAATCGCGAAAGCCAGGGCATGACGTAATTTGAAAACTGCATTGAAGGTATTGGTGCGGAAACGTAAATGGGCAATTTCCCTCAGGAATTCCAAGCTGTGTTTCTTAGGTTGTAACGGAAATTTTTCCGGATCGCTATCACCTAATATTTCAATGGAATTTGCTTTTATATCAACTCTCTGACCTTTACCAACGGACTCTACGATAATTCCGGTAACGGATATGGCAGCTCCTGTAGTAATGCGTTTTAATAAATCTTCAGGGGTATTATTAAAGTCAACAACAATCTGGATATTTCCCATGCAGGAACCATCATTTATTGCAATAAACTGATTGTTACGGAAGGTACGAACCCAACCCATAACGGTTACTTCTCTGTCGAACTGCTCTGTCTCTAACAGGCTTTTTACTTTTTCTCGTTTTATCATGATTTTATTGTGGAGAGCTTCAAAAATAAGGATTTCATTCAATAAATAAGAGGGAATAGCAGCCTTATATTCAATTGTATAATGATTTTTTTTATGAATGTTAATATATTAAGTTTGCGTTTCATTCTCAATCTTCATTAACGTGCTACCAAATCTTAAACTTTCCTTCTGGCAAAATGCCATTGGTGATGTCTATCGTTTTTCTCTGGAAGAGCGTATTTTTAATACCATGTGCATCTTTGCCTTCTTTGCCATGCTGGTTGAAGCTCCATATAACTATGCGGTAAACCTGAAGGAGCTGGCCTGGCTTTGCTGTGTATGCATGGTTTTTATTGTCGGACTCTATTACCTGTCCAGGGTTAAAAGAAGGTCTTTGCTATGCATTATGATCTTTTGTCTGGCATGTAACCTTGCTTTTGTATTTTGTTATTTCTATAATTCGGGAATTCTTGGGCCCAATATTTTACTTTTTGCACTTTCTTTTTTTATCATCATTACCATTATTCCCAAGAAACAATATGTGTTTTGGGTGCCTTTTAATATGCTGATTGTGCTGGGGGTATTGGTGGTGGAATTGTATTTTCCGCATCTGGCACCCAATTTATACCTCAACAATACCGTGAGGACCATTGATTTTGGAGTGACTTATGTGGTATCTGCTACCCTGATTTTCTTTTCAATCAGCTATATGCGAAAGAATTATGACCATGAGCGTGCTTCGGTAGAGGAGAGGAACCACGCAATTGAAGTGCAGAACGAAGAGATCCTTCTTCAGAAGCGCGAACTGGAATACCTGAATCAGGAAAAAGACAGGCTGCTTTCTATTGTAGCTCACGATGTGAGGATGCCATTGAGTTCGATACAGGGATATCTCGAACTGTTGAATTCTGTTGGACTGGAAGAGGGGGAGAAGCATTTTATAGAAGGTCAATTGCTGGAGATTACCCGGGATACTTCAGAGATGCTGATGAACTTGTTGTCCTGGTCAAGGACACAGATGATGGGTGCAACTGTTCAGTTGAAATCATTGGATGTGAATGATGCGCTGAAGAACTGGTTGAAGATTGAAAAGTCAATAGCAGATAAAAAGGGGATACGTTTGAATGTTTTAACCGCCGGACAGCTAAACGTAATGGCTGATCATGATATGTTGCATCTGGTGATCAGAAACCTTGTGTCAAATGCGATAAAGTTTACACCTATTGGAGGAGAGATTGTAGTTTCTACCAGATACAGGGACGCAGAAGGACTGATCATTATTTCTGACAATGGAATCGGCATTTCGGCTGATAAACAAGAAAGCCTGTTCCAGCTTAAGGCTTCTGCTACTTATGGCACTAATAACGAAAAAGGAATCGGTCTGGGGCTTTTGTTATGTAAAGAGTTTACAGAACAACAACAAGGTAAAATTTGGTTTGAAAGTAAACTGGAAAAAGGCTCTGTTTTTTATGTTTCCTTTAAATTGGATGGCTTTTAATTGTGTTTCATTGAGTTTAGTGTGATTTTTATTTGTTTTTATGTCTTTTTTCTATGTTAATTTTGAATTATCGTCTATTTATTTTTGTTTTTCATTTATATTTTGATTTTTATAACTGTTTTTGTTATTTTTTTTTAATATTATTTTGGTGTTTTTGACAGTTTTATAGATTTATTGGTTGATTATTGTAATTTATTTGTGTGTTTTTATGATTTTGTGATTTTATTTTTAAATAAATTGTGTTTTTTGTCTTTAAGTTCTATATTTGTGTCAGCTCGTTTAATTTATATTTGGTTAAAGAAGCCTCCCGTTGGATGACTGGAGGCTTCTTGTATTTTAGACCTTCCTCATCCAAAAAATAAGGGCATAAAAAAAGGCCAATTGAATAAACAATTGACCTTTCTGTTTTGGTTTGATTACCTGATACTAAGAAAGTACTTTGGTAACTAAAGCAGCAGCATCTTTCAATGCGATTGCAGAATATACTTTTAATCCTGACTCATCAATTAACTGTTTAGCTTCAGCGGCATTTGTACCTTGTAAGCGACAGATGATTGGAACAGGGATATCTCCGATTTCTTTGTAAGCATCAATTACACCTTGAGCAACACGGTCACAACGAACAATACCACCAAAGATATTGATCAGGATCGCTTTTACATTAGGGTCTTTAAGGATGATGTTAAAACCAGCTTTTACTGTTTGTGCGTTTGCAGTTCCACCTACGTCAAGGAAGTTAGCAGGCTCACCACCAGCAATTTTGATGATGTCCATAGTCGCCATAGCTAAACCAGCACCGTTAACCATACAGCCAACATTACCATCTAATTTCACATAGTTTAAGTTCGATTCGCTTGCTTCAACATCTGTTGGATCTTCTTCCAGTTTATCACGCATTGCTGCATAATCAGGATGACGGAACAATGCGTTTTCATCTAAATCAACTTTAGCATCTACAGCGATGATTTTGTCATCAGAAGTTTTCAATACCGGGTTGATTTCAAACATCGCAGAGTCAATGCTGTCATACGCTTTGTAAAGCGCAGTCACAAATTTCACCATCTCTTTGAAAGCAGCTCCGCTCAATCCAAGATTGAAGGCTACCTTACGGGCCTGGAATCCTTGAAGACCAACTTTAGGGTCAATCTCTTCTTTGAATATCAGATGAGGTGTTTTTTCTGCTACTTCTTCAATATCCATTCCACCTTCGGTAGAATACATAATGATGTTTTTGCCCGTTGCACGGTTTAACAATACACCAACATAGAACTCTTTAGTTTCTGAAGCTCCAGGATAATAAACATCCTGTGCAACTAAAATTTTGTTTACTTTCTTACCTTCAGGACCAGTTTGCGGGGTTACCAATTGCATGCCCAGGATCGCAGCAGCTCTTTCTTTAACCTCATCAAGGTTCTTGGCTAGTTTTACACCTCCGCCTTTACCTCTTCCGCCTGCATGGATTTGTGCTTTAATCACAACCCAATCAGAATTGAAGTCAGTTTTCATTTTTTTAGCAGCTTCTACAGCCTGCTCAACCGTGTCGGCAACAATGCCTTCTTGTACGGCTACACCAAAACTTTTAAGTATTTCTTTACCTTGATATTCGTGGATATTCATTTGCTGAAAAAATTTGTCCAAATCTACAATTTCAGATTGGTTTTAAAAACAGTAAGTTTGCATTTATGCTAAAAGCTACAGGTATTAAGAAAGCTTACGGAAATTTACCCATCCTGAAAGGGGTGGATTTTGAAGTGGCAAAAGGAGAAATTGTGAGTATTATTGGTGCTTCCGGAGCGGGGAAAAGCACATTGTTACATATATTGGGGACCTTAGATAAGCCGGATCATGGGACGGTACAATTAAATGGTGCCAAAGTAAATCTCCTGTCGGGCGAGCTGTTGAGTATCTTTCGTAACAAAAATATAGGCTTTGTTTTTCAATTCCATCACCTGTTGCCTGAATTCAGTGCGCTGGAAAACATTTGTATTCCTGCTTTTATTGCAAAAACCGGTAAAAAGGAAGCGGAACAACGGGCAATGGAACTGCTGGATCTGTTAGGACTGAAGGACCGTGCAACACATAAACCGAATCAACTTTCCGGAGGAGAACAGCAAAGAATCGCAGTAGCAAGGGCATTGATTAACAATCCCGCCATCATATTGGCTGATGAACCTTCCGGGAACCTGGATTCTGCCAATGCAAATGCTTTACACGAATTCTTTATCACCCTTAGGGATAACTTTAAACAAACCTTTGTCATCGTGACACATAATGAAGGCCTGGCAAAAATCAGCGACAGGGTCGTTACCATGAAAGACGGATTAATCATATAATATAACATTTTGAAACTATTAATTACAGGTGGCAAATCTGCTGCAGCTTTAAAACTGCTGAAAGCTTTTGTCAATGACCATATATTACTCGCAGATTATGGCGATATGCCTTCATTCTCGTCTGATGCTTATCAGATGCACTCCTTAGGGGAGAGAAACGACGATACCATCGCACATAACTTGTTAAACAACTGTTTGGATGAAGGCGTAGAAATGATACTGCCTTTACATACTTTTGAAATTGAGGCCCTCTCTAAATCAATTGTCCTGTTTGAAGAATTCGGAATCCGGGTACTGCTTCCTGAAATCAGTAGTCTGGACCAATACCTGAGTACAGAAAAGCAATCCGGCGATTGGATCATCTATCAGAATGGTGCCGTTTTGTTTCCTTCAGATCCTTCTGATGCGCAGTTAACCCTTGGCACCTCAGCTTTGCTGAATGGTGTTTTTTATACGAAAGCCATTCCGGGAGGACTTGAAGCAGTCTTATTTACCATCAATTAACTACCCATATTACCTTAATGACAACTGAAAAATTTTTAAAAGAAAAACAGGCTTTTGTTTTTGAACTCGATGACGTTCTTTATCCTGAGAAAGATTACCTGTTACAGGTATACTACCTGTTTGCGCAGTTTATTGAATATGGAGAACAGTTGAATGCAACAGAAATCCTTCAGTTCATGCAGGAGAAATATCTGGCAGATGGAGCGGAAGGGATGTTTGAGCAGACGGCAGCGAAATTTGATATTCCATTGAAATACCAGGTGAATTATGACCTGCTGTTTCAGAATGCCAGGCTTCCTTTAAAGCTATTGATTTTTAATAAGGTGTTGACCTTTCTGCAGGAAATTGTAGCTCAGGGGAAACAATTGTTCCTTCTGGTTGATGGAGATCCGGTGATGCAGCTGAACAAGATCAGACAGATGGAATGGAACGGTTTGGAAAGCCATCTTGTTGTTTATTTTGGCGCAGAAATTGGGAATAAACCCTCAGCAGCAGGATTGGAGCTGATCATGGATAGGCATGATTTGAAATCGGAGGAGTTGGTGCTTATTGGTCATTCCGATAAGGATATGGAATGTGCTGCCAAAGCCAGGGTCGATTTTTTTGAGGTTGGCAAACTATTATAAAAATAATTACGTTAGTATTCGCATAATGAGTTGAGGTAATGAGGTTTAATTATCATAAATTTGTTATGATCTAACTCTATTAACTCTATGATAAAACACCTACTCACCAGAAAATATGCAGTTCTGGCCACCATGACCATAGCTCTGGGATTTGCAGCTTGTAAAAAAAATAAAGTAGCTCCGGAACCTGAGAAAAAAAAGCAGATCAGCGTTCCTGCGATAGGTAACAGTAAACAAACTCCTACTACGGATAGAGTGGAGTTAAGTAATGATTCTGTATTTCTATATGCCAAAGAAATCTATTATTGGAATGCAAGCCTGCCAACTTATGATGAGTATTTACCAAGAAGATTTAAAAATTTGAGTACTGATCTGGCTAACTATGAGGAGAACCTGTTTAATATAGGTAAGATCTCTGCTTCTCCGGATTATACGCCTGGTTTTACAGACTTAAATTATTCCTTTATTGAAGATGCAACCACCGTTAACGCGCCGGCTGGTCTCCACAGTACTTTGGCTGCAGTAGATACGGAAGGGAATGGCAAGGATGTTGGTCTTCGGGTGGAAAGATATAGAACAAATAATACTGAGCCTGCTGTTTACAGCATATTTGTTACCGCTGTTTACCCCGGATCTCCTGCTGCCGCTGCCGGAGTGCAAAGGGGATGGCTCATTAAAACCATAAACGGAGTGCCGGTTGGTGCCGATATTACCTATGCCAAAAATGCGGTTGATGCGACAAGTGCAATTATAACAGGTACCATATACACTGGTGGCGTAAAAGGAGCTGATTTTTCAAAAACGCTGGCTTTGACTACACCAAGCTATAAAAGCAGTCCGGTTTATAAAGCTGTCACGCTTACCTCTGGTACAAAGAAAATCGGTTACCTAGCTTTTGCAAGGTTCTCCACTTTAGATAACAATACAAAAGCGGAATTGGATGCAGCCTTTGCTGATTTCTCGAGAGAGGGTGTCAAAGATCTTGTGATCGACTTAAGGTACAATGGTGGTGGTTATATCAGTACAGCCGAGTATCTGACCAATCTGATTGCTCCTTCATCGGCTAACGGACAGATCATGTTTACGGAATACTACAATAGTACGATGCGAAACGGGCAGGCAGGGATTCTGATCAACCAACCGGTATTGGATGTGAACAATAAAGTGATCTATAGTAATGCCCTTGGAAGGAACCTGACCTTTGCTGATGAAGGTTATGGCCCTGAAGATAAAAACACAAAAATCAGTAAAAAAGGTAGCCTTGGGTCGGTGAGCAATATCGTGTTTATTGTATCCAGCCGCACCGCTTCCGCCAGTGAATTGGTGATCAATAGTTTAAAACCTTATTTAAATGTAAAACTGGTCGGTACCACTACTTATGGTAAACCGGTTGGCTTCTTTCCGATCAGGATCCAGAAACGCTATGATGTGTTTTTTGCTATGTTTGAGACTAAAAACAAGAATGGAGAGGGTGGTTATTTTAAAGGAATGCCGGCGGATTACGATGCGGCAACAGACCCTGATGTTAACTTCATTGATGATCCAAGGTATGAATTCGGAGATGTCCGGGAAGGATACCTTGCAAAGTCCGTTGCTGTGCTTTCGGGAACTCCTAGGGCTTCAGCTTCGGCGGCTATAAAGACAGAAAAAACGGGTTCAGTGACTCCATTGGTGATGGCTCCTTCTAAAGAAGACCCTGAATTTGTAGGAATGATCAAAAGTCGGGTTAGAAATTGAAAAAGGTAAACTGTTGTTAACCAGTAGTTTTTTTTGATTGTAAAAGCCTATTTACACAATTATGTAAAAATGACTTTGAAGTATCTGTTTTTATTGCGATTTTAATTGTTTAAACGCATATTTAATTAGAATTAAGGCATTATTATTATGATAGGGGAATTAATCGAAAAAGAATCAATTGACATCAGCCAGATCATACCTGCTGATCAAAACCATACAGAAGAGTTAAGGGATAAATTGAACTCTGCACAGCGGCTTGGAAATGAGTTTAAAGCGAAAGCAGATATTTCTTTTAACACCAAAGAAGGGCCCAGAACAGTTTCGACAACCGTATGGTCAGTAACCGAGAAATACATTCAATTGAAAAATGGAATTCATATTCCTTTGAGCAGTTTATTGGCAATAGAATTTTAAGCCTTACTGTTTTTTCATCCGCAGTTTGTCTTTAATGACAGATTGAGTACTACGTTCTTTATCAATGTTATTGATGATTTCCTGAATGGAAGCAGCAGCATTGATAAAGAACGTTTTGTTTATATTCTGATATTCATCCGATGCTTTATGGTAATCTTTATGGTCTTCCACACCGAAGTAGATGAAAGGAATGTTTTTTGCATTGAATGAGCCCTGGTCACTTTGATTCGTCCAGTCTTCATGACCGGATTTAGGGTCATCATGCCCAAGTAACACTTTGATTTTAGGATCAGTGGTGATAAAATACTTCTTTAAGTCCGGGTATTTATAAGTGCCACAAGCATACAACTCTCCTTTATCATTATGACTGATCATATCCATGTTGATGTTCATTCTGATCTTTTCCAGGGGGATAGGCGGCTTTTCTACAAATGCCCTGGAACCCCTCAGTCCCATTTCCTCCGCATCAAAAGCAGCAATGACCAACGTATAATTCGGTTTGTTCTTCTTAAAATGTTCTGCAAACTGTAATAAGGCAGCCACTCCTGATGCATTGTCGTCTGCACCGTTATAAACCTCATTGTCCATCACGCCTACATGATCGTAATGCGCCGAAATGACGATGATCTGCTCATTTTTTCCTGGAATATAAGCCAGCATATTTTTTCCGTAAATTTCTACCCCTTTATTGTTTTTGAAAGAGAAGAGCTGTTCATAGCCAGAAAGCAAAGGGATGGGTTTTAAGCCGATCTGTTTAAATCTGTTGCTCAGGTATTCCCTCGTCATTTCTGCGCCCTTAGTGCCTGTCTTACGCCCTTGATAAGCATCCGAAGAGAGGACCTCTACATCTTTCAGTAATTGTAGTTCTGTTTTTGAATATTGCTGTTCCGTTTGTGCCTGCGAAGGATTCTTTACGGTATTGCAACTCAACAGTACTATTAATGGGAATAGGAGGTATGCTTTCATTTTTTTATCTGGTTACAGTTGAGCTAAAGGTAATTATATTCATTGATATCTGCTTCGACATGTGATTGTCAAAACTTAAATGAGCGCTGAATGTTTTTAAAATATGAGGTAATTTGAGCTCATTACATTAAAAATAAGATATCAATGGAATATAGACGTTTAGGTAAATCAGGATTACAGGTGAGTGCGCTTTCTTTGGGAAGCTGGCTTACTTTCGGACAACAGATCAGTGATAAAACTGCGGATGAATTAATGGGAATTGCTTACGATGCAGGAGTCAATTTTTTTGATAATGCAGAGGGCTATGCCGAAGGGAAGTCGGAAGAAGTGATGGGTAAAATTCTTAAATCCCGTAAATGGGAGCGGGAGTCTTTTGTGGTTTCCAGCAAAGTGTTCTTTGGAACAGAGAATAAAGGGCCGAATAGGGTAGGTTTATCCCGTAAACACGTGATCGAAGCGTGTAATGCTGCATTGAAAAGATTGCAGGTAGATTATCTTGATCTTTATTTTTGCCACAGGCCAGATAAAAACACGCCGATTGAAGAGACCGTATGGGCAATGAATACTTTGTTGCAGCAAGGAAAGATCCTGTACTGGGGAACTTCAGAATGGAATGCTTCAGAAATTATGGAAGCGATCAGGGTAGCTAAACAGTACAATCTGATTGGTCCTACAATGGAACAACCTCAGTACAACCTGCTGGAAAGGAATAAGATGGAGAATGAATACCTCTTGTTGTTTAAAGAATACGGATTGGGAACAACGATCTGGTCGCCGTTGGCTTCAGGTTTATTGTCTGGTAAGTATACTTCCGGAAACACGAAAGATACCCGCCTGGAACTTAAAGGGATGGAATGGCTAAAAGATGCCGTTTTAAACGAAGAGAAGCTGAAAAAAGCAGAAAAGCTGCAAGGGCTGGCAGACCAGTTGAACGTGCCTTTGGCGAAGCTCTCATTAGCCTGGTGCCTTAAAAATCCAAATGTGAGTACCGTGATTTTAGGCGCTTCGAAGACGGCACAGTTAAAAGAGAACCTGACTACTTTGGAAGTGCTTCCTTTGTTAACAGAAGAGGTACTGGGGAATATTGAGGATATTATGCAGACCAAGCCACATTTGCCACAGTTTTAATAAAAAGCTTTAACTGAAAAAGGGTGGTGTTTCTTTGTAAACACCACCCTTTTTTATGAGTTCAAAACGCTTAGTAATAAGTTAACCTTACTACACCAGCTAATTTTTTAGCCAGACGGATCACCTGTCTGGTATAACCGTACTCATTGTCGTACCAGGTATAAAGTACAACTGATTTGTTGTCTTTTGCCATAATCGTTGCAGGTCCGTCAATGATAGACGCATGACTGTTTCCGATTAAATCCGTACTTACCAGTTCATTAGAGATCGAATATTCGATTTGTTCAGAAAGGTCTCCGAAAAGGGAAGCTTGTCTTAAGATCTCGCTCACTTCTTCTTTTGAAGTCACTTTGTTCAATGATAGGTTCAGGAT
The DNA here is from genome assembly GCF_900129215.1 of Pedobacter caeni. GTDB lineage: Bacteria > Bacteroidota > Bacteroidia > Sphingobacteriales > Sphingobacteriaceae > Pedobacter > Pedobacter caeni. The sequence continues at coordinate 1,059,373 of NZ_FQUQ01000002.1, forward strand.
GGCCAGAGAAACGTTAGGTGTAGGAACACGCACTGCATTTCCGGTTAGCTTTCCACCCAGGTGAGGGATTACTTTTGCTACTGCTTTATCTGCACCGGTTTCTGTGATCACCAGGTTTAATGCTGCAGCACGGCCTCTTCTATATTTTTTATGGTAATTGTCTAACAGGTTTTGGTCATTCGTGTAAGAGTGAACCGTTTCAATATGTCCTTTTTCGATTCCGAAAGCATCATCAATCAGCTTCAATACTGGTACGATGGCATTGGTGGTACAAGAAGCGTTCGATAAGATCGTTTCATTGGCATAATCGATATGTCCGTCATTGATTCCTGCAACTACATTAGGAATGTCTCCTTTTGCCGGTGCAGTTAACAATACCTTGCTGATTCCTTTGGCATTCAGGTGTCTGCCCAAACCTTCGCGGTCGCGGAAAATCCCTGTATTGTCAATCAATAGGGCATCGTGGATGTCGTACAGCGTATAATCAACTTCATCAGGTTGTTTTGCTTCAATGAAGTAGATCGTCTGACCATTGATGATCAGTGCTTTGTTCTCAAAATCCTCGGTAATTGTTCCATTGAAAGGACCATGGATTGAATCTGTGCGTAGCAGTTCGCCACGTTTGATCAGTTCCTCATCGCTATAGCTTCTGGTAACGATTGCCCTTAAGCGCAATTGTTCACCTTTACCAGCCTGAAGGATCAGTTCACGTGCAGCGATACGTCCGATTCTGCCGAAACCAAAAAGTACAACGTCTTTAGGTTTCAGGCTCATTTTGTCTTTGCCGATGTGTTTGCTGAGTTTACTCACTACAAAGTCGTGCATTGTAGGGTAATTGTTGTTGTCTTCCAGCCATTCTGAAGCTAGTCTGCCAATGTCAACACGTGATGGCGCGAGATTGCATTTGGAGATGGTAACGGCAAGTTCCAGCGTTTCATAAATGCTGATGTCTTTGCCGCTTACTTCTTTTGCATATTGGTGATGCGCAAGTATTTCACTGCTTCCAACATCAAATAAAGGTTTACGGAATAGTACCAGTTCAATAGATCTGTCGAACCACAATTGGCCAACAACATTAATCAATTCAATCGCTTTTTTTTCTTTTTCAATCCAACTTTGGAATTCGGATTGGTATTTCTTTAGCATGCGTGGAATATATTTAGTTAGAATGGCACAAAAGTAAAAAAGATTGAGCGAGTACCCAATCTTTTTCACTTATATAATTTCGCTTAGCCAGCGGATTTAGCTTTAGCTTATCCCAGGTAAGATTTTAAGATTTTACTTCTTGAGGTATGACGAAGGCGTTGTAAGGCTTTGTCTTTAATCTGACGGACACGCTCACGGGTTAAGTTAAATTTCTCTCCGATCTCTTCAAGAGACAGTGGGTGGTTGGTACTTAATCCGAAGAAAAGAACGATGATTTCACGTTCACGTTCCGTTAGTGTAGATAACGAGCGTTTGATCTCTTCAGAAAGAGATTCATTGATCAGGCTGCTATCTGTATTTGGCTCATGATTTTCCAACACATCTAATAGTGTGTTTTCTTCACCCTGAACAAATGGTGCATCCATAGATACGTGACGTCCTGAGTTGCTCAGCGTGTCAGAGATCTTATCAACCGTAGTTTCTAAAATATCTGCCAATTCTTCCGGAGAAGGCTCACGTTCGAATTCCTGCTCTAATTTAGAGAATGCTTTACTGATTTTGCTTAGGGAACCAACCTGGTTCAATGGCAAACGAACGATACGGCTTTGCTCTGCAATAGCCTGCAATATAGATTGACGAATCCACCAAACAGCATAAGAGATAAACTTGAAACCTTTAGTTTCATCAAAACGTTTTGCAGCTTTAATTAAACCCAGGTTACCCTCATTAATTAAATCTCCTAATGTTAAACCTTGATTTTGGTATTGTTTTGCCACGGAAACCACGAAACGTAGGTTAGTCTTTGTTAAACGTTCTAATGCGGCCTGATCTCCCTCGCGTATTTTTCTTGCTAATATTACTTCTTCTTCGGCGGTGATTAAATCTACTTTACCAATTTCGTGAAGGTATTTGTCTAAAGATTGACTTTCGCGATTGGTAATGGATTGCGTGATTTTGAGTTGTCTCATTTATATGCTTTGGTACTCGTTATGTGTTTGAACGTGCAAAAGTAAGAATTTAAAGGCAATTTGAAAACATAAATTCCTGAAAATGTTACAGTTTACAACTGTTATTTCTACAATATTTTAACAGCAATAATTATTCCAAAATACTTTTGTCAGTATTTTGAGCTCTTATTGATTAAAGTCATGTATTTATTGTAAATCAATAAATATATTTTGAATATTAATAATAAATGCCTTATGTTTGCATAGAAATATGCATTGTCTTGCAGAAGTCAGAAAGTAAAAATTTCCTAAAGCGGAATTTTTAACTCGAACGGGTTAATGTTCTGCCAAAGACAGAATATTGAAAAGAAATGAAAAAAGACCTGCGAATTATTTTGGCAGAATGATTTTTCAGGTATAAACCCGCTTTTGAAATTTTACGATGTGTTTAAAAAAGGACATTGATCAGATGAAGGGCAGAAGTTAAGGGCATAATTATGGCAATCATTGTAATACCTAACCTTTCTATCCTGAAAACCCGTAAAGCGAAGGCGGTGCGCCTGGAAACACTGGATGCAATTTGTGAAGTACTGGACTGTCAGCCCGGAGATCTTCTGGAATACTGCCGCCTGGAAGAATAAAGGCAGAAAAAATAAAGCCTGTCAGTTTATCGGAAAACCAATAACCAACAGGCTGATTTATCTTTATGCCGACTAGGTAAGGTCTACAACTTCTGCCTCAGGTGCATTCTTTTTAACAGATTCAATGCCGTTATCACGGCTGGATTCAGATTCATACATTTCACTGGTTCCAATGATTTGTCCGTTGGTGGCCTTTAGGTTGAAGTAAGGCTTTCCATTGGTAGAAGTTTTTCTGTCAAATTTACTGTCATCTTGTGAGTTCTTTTTAACAGATTCAATCCCATTGTTGCAATTGCTTTTGGTGGTATAACCTTCACTTGTTAAGATAACCTGGCCATTACCAGCTTTCAAATCGAACTGAAATTCACCGTTTTTTCTTGTTTTGATCTCGAATTTTCCCATAATCGTTTATTTAAGTTTTTTTTTCTAGGTTGACATTAATCATCCAATTTATAAAAAAACAAAGGTTAAACAAAAATCAGGAACATTATTTTTCTGTTAAGGTTATTGGGGGTTGTCCGTTCTTCGGGGTTGGAAGGTAGGTGAGAGGTAGCTGGAAGATATCTGAGAGGTAGTTCCATAGTTCTTTAACCTTTCAGATACCTCTCAATAACCTTCGAACTACCTCCCAACCACGGAGCGTGTAGGGAGCGTATAGGGAGCGTATAGGGCAACAAGAAGCAATTTTATTAAATACTGGCCAGTTCAAATGTCTGATCCAGTTTGATGCCTTTTTCTGTCTGTTGAAGTGTACAACACTCATTTACTGCATCATGTTCCAATACGAGGATGTATTCTTTCTCTGAGGCCTCCTGAAGGAAAGATTTCTTTTCTGTCAGGGTTGTTAACGGAAACATGTCATAAGCCATTACATAAGGCAAAGGAATGTGCCCTACGGAAGGCAGCAGATCTGCCATATACACCAGCGTTTTACCTTTATATTGAATCTGGGGAAGCATCATTGCATCTGTATGGCCATAAGCAAAGCGGATGTTGATTCCTTCATGAAAGGAAACACCTTCTACATCTTCCACAAAACGGAGCTGTCCGCTTTCCTGGATGGGGAGGATGTTCTCTTTCAGGAAAGAAGCTTTTTCTCTGTCGTTGGGATTTACTGCCCAATCCCAGTGTTTGGCATTGCTCCAGTAAAATGCATTTTTAAATGCAGGACGAAGTTTTTCTCCCTGGCGTACAATGGAACCACCACAATGATCAAAATGAAGGTGCGTTAAAAACACATCTGTAATGTCATCCCTGGAGAACCCTTTTGCAGCTAAAGACTTGTCCAGTGTATCTTCTCCGTGGAGGTAATAGTGTCCCATGAACTTCTCATCCTGCTTGTCGCCGATCCCATTGTCGATCAGGATCAGGCGGTCGCCATCTTCTACCAACAGACAGCGCATGGCCCAGGTACACATATTATTTGCATCTGCAGGAGTTGTTTTTTGCCAGATGGATTTCGGAACTACCCCAAACATGGCACCTCCGTCTAGTTTAAATAATCCGGTATCAATTGTATGTAAGTTCATATCGCATTGGGTTAAGGGAAAATATAAAAGTAAAAAAAAACCTGTTGAAAGCTCAACAGGTTTTTTGTATTTCATTGATGATTTACAAGTGAATTACTTCACCGTAAGCATCAGCAGTTGCTTCCATAATCGCCTCACTCATGGTAGGGTGTGGGTGTACAGATTTCAGCACTTCATGACCAGTAGTTTCCAGTTTACGGGCAACTACGATCTCAGCAATCAGTTCTGTTACATTGGCACCGATCATGTGTGCGCCAAGCAATTCTCCATATTTTGCATCGTAGATCATTTTTACAAAACCATCTTTAGCACCGGCAGCGCTGGCTTTACCTGAAGCAGAGAATGGGAATTTACCAATCTTCAATTCATATCCGGCAGCTTTTGCTGCTTTTTCAGTATAACCAACAGAAGCGATTTCAGGACTGCAATAAGTACATCCCGGGATGTTGTTATAGTCTAAAGGCTCTGGTTTATGGCCAGCGATTTTCTCTACACAAATGATTCCTTCTGCAGAAGCTACGTGAGCCAAAGCCTGACCTGGAACGATATCACCAATTGCATAATAACCTTTTACGCTGGTATTGTAGAATTCATCCACAACAACTTTACCTTTTTCAGTTTTGATGCCGGTTTCTTCTAAACCTATATTTTCAATGTTGGCTACTACACCAGCTGCAGAAAGAACGATATCACATTCTAAAGTCTGCATACCTGAGGCCGTTTTTACCTGAACTTTACAACCCGCACCAGAAGTGTCTACAGATTCAACGCTCGAAGAAGTCATCACTTCTATACCTGCTTTTTTGAAGCTGCGTAACAGTTGTTTTGAGATGTCTTCGTCTTCCACAGGTACGATGTTTTCCATGAATTCAACCACGGTAACTTTCGTTCCTAAAGTAGCATAGAAGTAAGCAAATTCCACACCGATAGCACCGGAACCAACAACAACCATAGATTTTGGTTGTTCAGGTAATACCATTGCCTGTCTGTAACCAATGATTTTTTTACCGTCTTGTTTTAAGTTAGGTAATTCTCTTGACCTGCCACCTGTAGCCAATATAATACTGGTTGCAGTATAGTCTTTCTGTGTTCCGTCAGCAGCTTTCACTTCTACCTTGTTTCCAGGCTTAGCTTTACCGGTACCCATGATCACGTCAATTTTGTTCTTCTTCATTAAGAATTGAACGCCCTTGCTCATGCCATCGGCAACACCACGGCTGCGTTTAATCACAGCTGCAAAATCAGCTTCTGCTTCAGCGGTTTTGATTCCGTATTCAGCAGCATGGTTGATGTATTCAAAAACCTGTGCACTTTTTAATAAAGCTTTGGTAGGGATACAACCCCAGTTAAGGCAGATTCCGCCTAAAGATTCGCGTTCTACTACTGCAGTTTTCAAACCTAACTGAGAAGCTCTTATTGCAGCTACATATCCACCAGGACCGCTGCCTATTACAATTACATCGTAGTTCATATCTTATATAAAGGAATTTTAACTTAAGTAATTGCCAAAATTAAAAAAATTGTTCATTAATAACGCTTCTAAGATTTTTGAAAGCCCCTTTTAGGTCATATAATTTGAATATGTTACATTTTTATGAAGGAGAACGGTTTTTAACCGAAAAACAATTTACTGGTAAACTGAAGGTTAGAGATGTTAAATAAAGTGTTAAATGTTGAAAAATATTGTGATATTTAATAATAATTTAACATTGGAATCGAGGCGCTGGATAAATTAATATTTACCTTTGTCGCGATATTTAATATTGGAATATCATAAAAAAACGAAAAGTAATTAAAAAAAGTATGAAGAAATCATTACTAATTAAATTCGTAGTTATGATCTTAGTTGTTGCGGGAACGTTCTCTTCGGCAATGGCTCAGGTGACAACTACAAACATGACTGGTACTGTAAAAGACACTAAAGCGCCACTGCCTGGTGCGAGTATTAAAGCAGTACATACACCGACAGGAACTTCCTATGGAGTAACGTCAAACGCTGATGGAAGGTTTACACTTTCTAACCTAAGAGTTGGTGGTCCTTACAAGGTAGTCGTTACCTACGTAGGATTCGAGCCACAAACATTTGATAATATCTTTGTAAAATTAGGAGAACCTTATGTGTTGAACACTACCTTATCTGATAACAGTTCAACATTGGCAGAGGTAAATATTGTTTCCAGTAATCCAAACTCTGTTTTAAATTCAAACAGAAGCGGGACTACAACGACAGTTACCAGACAGCAAATCCAGAATTTGCCAAGTATCTCACGTAGTGTGAATGACATTACGAGATTAACTCCTCAATCTAATGGTAACTCAATCGGTGGTGGTAACTATCGTCAAAGTAACTTCACTGTGGATGGATCTAACTTCAACAACCAGTTTGGTATTGGAGGAAATGTTCCTGCAGGTGGTGCTCCGATTTCATTGGATGCACTTGAGCAAATCTCTGTAAACGTAACACCTTATGACGTAAGACAGTCTGGATTTACAGGTGGTTCCATTAATGCAGTAACCCGTTCAGGTACAAATGATTTCTCTGCTACTGCTTTTTATGTTATGAGAAATCAAGATCACCAAGGAACTAAAATTGGAGATTATACTATTTCCAATGTTCAGCCTTATGCCCAAAAGCAATATGGTGTAAGTTTAGGTGGTCCAATCATTAAGGATAAATTGTTCTTCTTTGTGAACGCTGAATTTAATAAAGAAGTTACTCCAGGCCAGAACAGAACTGCTGCTACTCCAGCAAACCCTTTTGGATCAAGTGATAATGTTGCCCGTCCTACTGAGGCTTTTATGAACGAAGTGAGCAGCTATTTGAAATCAAAATATAACTACGACCCGGGAGTATATCAGGGTTACAGCAATAAGAGTAATAATGATAAGTTATTGGCCCGTTTGGATTGGAATATTTCCAAAGATCACAGCTTAAATTTACGTTATAATCAAGTTGAAAGTAAAAGCCCGGTAGGAGTAAGTACTTCTAGAAGTCCGTTTGCTGGTTATACTTTCGGAACAGGCCGTACAGATAAAAATGCACTGTGGTTCTCTAACTCGAACTATTATCAAGATGCAAATCTTTATTCTTTTGCAGGTGAATTGAACTCTTCTTTTGGAAGTAAGTTCTCTAACGTATTACGCGGTAGCTGGACGCACCAAAATGATCCACGTTCAACAGATAGCGGTATCTTTCCTTTAGTAGACATTTTGGATGGTAGTGGTGTTCCTCTGACAACTTTTGGTTATGAGCCATTTACTTATGGTAACTTGAGAGATGTGAAGACCTATTCATTTACGGATAACTTCTCTATGGCTTTGGGAAAACATAACATTACTTTGGGTGTTCAGGCTGATTTCAGTAAAACTCAAAATGGTTTCCAACGTTTTGGAACAAGCTATTATACTTTTAATAACTGGGCCGATTTTGTAAATGGTGCTAAACCTAGGGATTATGCAATTACTTATTCTCTGTCTCCAGGTTTTGCTCAGGCTTATCCTACTTTTAAATTCAACCAATATTCGGCCTATTTACAGGATGAGTTCAACGTAACTGATAGATTTAAAGTTACTGCTGGTGTAAGGGTAGAGAAATTCTCTTTCCCTGGTGTTGATGAAATCAAATCAAACCCATTGGTAACTCCACTTACTTTTGCTAATGGCGAGAAAATGGATACTGGAGTATTGCCAGGATCAAACATCATTTGGTCTCCAAGATTTGGATTCAACTGGGATGCTTTAGGTGACCGCTCATTACAAATTCGTGGTGGTTCTGGTATCTTTAGAGGCGTAGTTCCATTTGTTTGGATCGTTTCCCAATCCGGTGACTCTGGTATGTTGCAATTTACACAAACTTACGAAGGTCAGAACAATACTCCTGGACCTTTCAATCCAAATCCAAACGCTTATTTGCCAGCAACACCACCAGCGGGTGGAACTTCGATTCCTAACCCGGTTAGTGCGATTTCTCCAAACTTTAAATCTCCTAGAACCTGGAAAAGTAATTTAGCTGTTGATTTTAGACTTCCAGGTGGCGTTGTAGCTACTATTGAAGGTATCTATGCTAAAGATTTAAATTCAGCTATTGCGAGAAACATCAATTTACAGAACCCACAAGCATTAGGTATCAGTGGATATCCTGATAACAGATTGGTTTATCCTAACTTTAATACAGATAAATTCGTTAATCCTTTAATTAACGGAAAACCTGTTGCTTCAGGAACGCTTCCTTATCCGGGACAACCTAAAGGTAGTATCACTGTAGATGGAAAAAGAGTAACAAACGATGCTGCTGCTTTAAACTCGACAGTATTGGATAATGCTAAAGGTGGTTATAACTGGTCTGTTACGGCACAATTAACGAAACAGTTCAGTAACGGACTTTCTGCAATGGTTGCTTATACTCATAGTGATGGCCGTAACTTCGGTAACGGTGCAGGTGATCAATTACAAAACTTATGGTCAATTCCTCAGACTGATGGAAACTCCAATATTCCTTCATTAAGTTACAGCAGTAACCTATTGCCAGACAGAATTGTAGGGTCCCTTTCTTATAGGAAAGAATATATGAAAAATCTTGCAACTTCAATCAGTGTATTCTATGTTGGGTCTATTCAGGATAGGTTCACTTATGCTTATAGCTCAGACTTTAACCGTGACGGACAAACAAATGATTTGATCTATGTTCCAAAAGATCCTTCCGAAATCACATTTGCAGCTAAAACAATTACTTTAAGTAATGGAAAAAGCAAAACATGGACTCCTCAGGAACAAAGTGATGCATTCTTCGCTTATGTAGGTCAGGATGATTACCTGAAATCTCGTCAGGGACAATATTCAGAACGTAATGGTGGGAAAATGCCTTGGTTACATCGTTTTGATGTGAAATTGGTTCAGGAAGTATTTAGAAATGTTGCCGGTAAGAAAAACTCATTTCAGTTTACCGCAGACTTTATGAATTTTGGTAACCTGTTGAATAAAAAATGGGGTACTATGAAGAGAGTAAATACGCCGGGTATTTTACAACCTGCTAATGCTGCCACTATGGGAGGTACGACTAAACCAACATTTAGATTGGCAGACTTCGATGATGAGTTAGTGAAAAAATCTTTCAGCGACAATCAAACCTTCCTTTCTACTTACTACATGCAATTTGGTGTTCGTTATAACTTTAACTAACACAAACCATATTCATTTAAATAAAAAAAGGATTGCTGATCATCAGCAATCCTTTTTTTTAACAGGGCATCAGAAGATTATTTTTCTTTTATCACCAGCATCCAGCCCTTTCCTTTCGGCACCGTTATCTCTTCCTGATCTTTAAAACTCGCTGCAGGTTGGAAGTTCTTAATCTCTGCTGCAGTAATCGTCGCTTTCGCAGGATCAATTCCTAATGCTTTCCAGTCAATATTCAACTTGATCTTGGTATCCTCATTGGCCCAGCTGGCCAGGGCTACCAATACACTTTTATCTTTCTTATAAATCGTGACTGGTACATTCGCATTATTGCTTTTCACCGGGTTATTTTCCACCCAGTAGCCAATCATTTTGCTGCCCTGCATGCCAAAGTTATCCCATGCTTTCCAGATCGGGCGTGGATCAGCCCCATCGCTCCATGGCATCCTGTTTGTCATGCCATATATCATTCCTCTCCAGGCGTTTCCTCCATCTTGCAACATTTCTCCCATCAGACCAAAAGGAATACCTGAAACCTCTGTCAGGAAGAAGTCCGGACTATTCTTATCATAGTAAAAATATTCTCCAAACCACAGGCGGTTCAGGTAGGGGAAGTGTTCCATGTAAAGGTTGGCACTGTTGTTAAAACCATCACTCTTATTGTATTGATTGGCAGAGTGAAGGTCAATAATTCCCGGGTGTCCATCTTTGGTTAATACCCTTTTGATCCGTTTCATGGTAGTTCTGTCAAAGGCCACATCATCCAGGTAGATGCCATCTATGCCCACGTTCTGTACCAGCCAGTTCATGCCTTCCACATAATAGTTATGCCACCTGCTCATGCCGCTGTTCACTACTGCTGCATCTTTGATTTCAGGCACATACCAGGCCGCGATATAGTCTTCACCCAGATGTTCCTGTAGCCAGGAATACCCACCACCTTTGCCAGGTGAGTAAATCTCATGTCCAAGGCTACGTAGCGGGAAAGTCTCGTAAGCACTGTTAGACAACTCTCTTACCGTATTGTAGATTTTCACCTTAAGTGCTTTCAGGTGTGCCTCATTGATATAAGACTTCATCTCTTTATGGGCAATGAAAGGATAATTGATAAATGGATTGATTGGGGTGGCGTGGTGGATATTGATCAGCGTTGCTCCCGTAGCTTTGATCGTATCCAGGTTATCATATTTATGATAAAACCTGTTGCTCCATTGAAAATCCGTATTGATGGTATGGAATGGGGTGATGAGCAAAGTGAAGTTGTAATTCAGGGTATCTCCTTTTTTCATCGTCCTCGCTCCACTGTAGTTGTCAGAAAGAATGGCATTCCCTTTCTTAAACACCTGGATTCCACCTTTGCCTTCATTTCCCCAGGAAGCAGGCAGGATCAATGGCTTTTGCAGGTAGAAATTCGTGTTGAGCGGGCGGACATAATGATTGTCTCTTAAAGAATACTGTAAACCTGCGTTAACATCTCCGATCCAGGCACCATCCTGGTTTTTGTTGGCGACATCCCATTTCCATTTCAGGGTATCGGGTCTGTGGCCTCCTTTAAGTCCTAAGCCCATCATGTATTTCGATGCGTTCTGGGTAAATGGGATGTGCAAACGAACATCCTCGAGACTGATGTCCTCACGGGCGATCAATTGGACGGTATAAGAAAGAAAGCCATCAAATTCCAGAGAACCGTTTACCTGCATCGTCAGGCTGTCGGAAGTATTGGTCGTATTCCATTGTACCGTTCCGGCTTGTTTTTCCGTATAGGTTAAAGGTTCGTTTTTCCAGCTGATGTCTTTATGATTTGTCCGGATCACATGGAAGTGGATCGGCTCGGTCAGAATGTCTTTTGGGATGGCAGACAGTTCTGTCATCTCAGGCGTAAAGAAGGTCTGTATCTGTGCAGGTAAACCGTCTTTATTTAATGAGACCTGTCTGCCCAGCAGGGAAATGGTTTTGTCCTTTACGACTAAAGGAATATAAGGCGCAATGACCTCGTTTTTTTGTGCAAGGGTAGAGTTTAGCCAGGTCAGGCGTGTTTGTTTCCAGGGTTCGTTAATTCCGCCTTCCTGGGCAACCTGATTACTCACCTGGATATTGAGCTGTATTGCAGTACTCTTCTCCCCATTGGCAGAAACGGTTGCTGTTCCGGTATAGGTGCCTGCAGCTATATTTTTTGGAAGATCGGCGAGGATCCAAAGGGCTTGTATTTTGTCTTTGGCTACATTTACGGTTTTATGTAAAGGTTGGGTGTTCCAGTTGGTTCCATCTGTATTCAGGCAGGAGAGGAGATGGGCAGGAATTCTCCCTCCAGTTTTACTTTTTAAATCAGTAAAGCGTACTTCAACATTGTTGAGTGCTGCTTTAACCGGATAAATACCCAGTTGAAAAGCAAAGTTTTCTCCTTTAGCAGCACTTGCAGTAAAACTGCTTTTTATTCCTTTTAAAATCCATCGCTGTGGAAGGTCTGTGGTCATCTTTATCGGATTCAGACGGTCTTCCGGAAATACAAAATAGGATTTTTCAGGATGTTGTTTAATCAGGTCTTTGGTTTCTTTTGAGGTTGCAATTACTTCCATCGGATAATAGCTGTTCATCGCATTTATCGATTGGATTTCCTGTATCTTAACCTGGGCCAGTTGTGCAGTAGATTTAGGCCAGCTGTCACTGTTGTTGACCGATCTTTTCAAGTAACCCGCATTCGGATAATTGGAACGGCCATCTACCTTATAGGGCATGTAATAGACATAATAGGTCCCCGCTCCGGTGCTTGGTTCAAAATAAAGGGTTCCCTGTTCTCTGTTGATTTCAGTAACTTTTACATAAGCTACTTTCTGGTTGCTTTTGGCATCCACTACCCAGATCTCTTTTTGCTCTGGCTGCAGGTCCTTTCGTCTCCATGGGATAATTGCTTTAGCGACCTTTCCGGGGCTGCTGACATTAAGAATTACACGGTGATTGCCCAATGAGTCTGGGTTCCAGGCATCATTTCCATTGCTGTATTTTAATTCCTGAGCGCTGGCACTACCGCCAAGGAAAATTAAAACAAAGGGTACCAGATATTTTTTCATACGAAGGGTTATGTTGATTTTATATTTAAAATTAGGAGTTATTCATCTCCATATAGAAAATATATCAACGCAATCGTTTGATTAGCAGTGATACCCGGGATTGTATCATTCTGAACCCTTTAATATCAGGTATTGTTTGGCAGAATCACAAAGGGCGACAAAAGCGGCACTCATCATAATGAGGTCCTTGATCACCAGTCTGCCCCTGGCAGAAAGTAGGGGGAAGCCATGGTCAGGATCTCCCAATGCAGGGACCCAGGAATCTGTAGTAGTGATTAAAAAAGATAAAGTCACCACAGACATGAGGATCACCATCCCGGCTCCAATCATCCCAATTCCGGGGTTGTATTTGTTGATTAACAGTAAGATGCCAAAAATAACGAGGACGGTACCCAGTCCATAAGAAAACAGATAAGTATGGTTTGCTTCATGCCAGGCAATCTTTTCCGGATTTGCTTCGCCTTCTTTCTGCATATGAGGTTTGTAATCTTCAGGATGAGCATAAAAGAAAGACATAAATGGAGAATTTGCAACAAATGGTACAATTCCTTCGGCCTCATAATTGTAAACTTTCAGGCCTCCGATCCAGATCAGGACAATGGCAATGGAAATGCGGACCATACGAATACTTAAAGCGGATAAACCGGAAAGAGAACGGGCTAAGGAAGAGATTTGATTTGACATGATCGTTGTTTTATCCTGCAAATCTAGCGCCCGAAGCCTGGAACGGCCATGGACGATAAAGGATATTAGATGGACAAATCAGCCATAATGGAAATTCCTGTTTTCTCACGGAAGACCTGAGGAGAGATTTTTGTCATCTTTTTAAAGAAACGGCTGAAATAATATTCATCTTTAAAATTTAAGGAATAGGCGATCTCCTTAATGCTTTGCCGGCTCAGGTGAAGCTTTTTCTTCGCTTCTAAAATCACCCTTTCCTGAATCAAATGTGATGGCGATTTACCAAAATAACGGGTACAGCGTTTGGTAAAAGCATTTGGACTCAAGCCGAGTAGTGCCGCATAGTCAGCAGGTTTACGCATCTGCAGGAAATTGGCTTCCAATGCAATTTTGAAGTCTTCCAGCAAAGATTCCTTTTTAGGTAAAGTAGCAGGGAAAGAGCTGAGTTTAATCTGGCTGGCCTTGGCCAGAAACAATTGCAAATAGGCAGTAAGAACAGCTTCATTGGGAGTCTGCCTGCAAAGCTCTTCATGGAGTTGCCCCAATAATCCTGAAAATGAAAGTGCTTCTTCGGGCAGCAGGGTAATGGAAGGTTCCAGAAAGATATTGTTGAACAGCAGACCATTACAGGCCACTTCTGCCTTATGGTATTCTATGCAATAAAAATCACCATGAAACTGTAGCATCGTTACTGCCGACAAAGGTTGGTCCTTAAAATAAATGGTCTGATAGGGAGTTGCAAAAAAGATAACCGGCCCTTCAAAAGAAAAGTTCCCAAAGTCTGCCTGAAAAGAACCTTTACCCCCTGCAATAAAGAGAATTGTATAACGGGAGTACTGAACAGGCTGACTCAAATCCCCCGGAACTATGTTTTGAAGAGAGAACAAACAATCTCCGGAGGTAGAAAGAACTTTTTTTGCGGCTGATTTCAAATTTGAATGGTTTTAAACCAAATTTAGAATTTATCATACATTTAAGGCCGGAAAGGTTGAAAAATATAAGAAAACATGACTCAGAAGCGCATTAATGATTACATCAATGAATTATTTCCTCAGTTTGAACCCGCATTAAAAGAGAAATTAATCGCGTCCGTAATCGGGAAAAGCTTTGAAGCCGGGGAGCTGATGATGCAAAAAGGTCAGTATTTCAGGTCTACGGTATTGATCGTAAAAGGACGGGTAAAACTCTATCGGGAAGGAACAGATGGGAATGAATTTTTTATGTATTACCTCCAACCCGGAGATGCCTGTGCACTTTCCATGATCTGTGCTGCAAAACAGGAATCCAGTAAGATCATGGGGAAGGCAATTGACGACAGTGCCATTTTAATGGTGCCCATTGCGCTGATGGATGAATTAATGAAGTTATATCCCAGCTGGTATTATTTTGTAATGGAAACTTATAGATCGAGATTTGAAGAGCTTTTGCTCGTGATCGATAGCATTGCCTTTCAGGGGCTGGATGAACGTCTGGGATTTTACCTTAAAAAACAAGGAGAGCAATTGAAAAGAAATGAGCTGAATTTAACACATCAGGAAATAGCTGCCGACCTGAATTCCTCGAGAGAGGTGATCTCCAGATTGCTTAAGAAGATGGAACAAAGAGGAGAAATCCGCCTGTATAGAAACTATATAGAATTATTAAATGGCCGGTGACAAAAGTCACCGTTTCTCATCCTAAGAATCTACATCTTTGTCCTAAGCTTATTATTTTAATTTATGGAAGTTATTGCATACCTGGCCTCAGCGCTGATTGGTATATCATTGGGATTAGTTGGAGGGGGAGGATCAATCCTGACCGTTCCGGTTCTGGTGTATCTTTTTGGAATTCCACCGCTGTTGTCTACTTCCTATTCCCTGTTTGTGGTGGGCTGTACAAGCCTGGTTGGTGCCTGGCAAAACTATAAAAATGATCAGGTTCAGTTGAAAACGGCCTTTATGTTCGGAGCAAGTTCGATCAGCACAGTATGGCTGACCCGCAAATTTCTCATCCCTGCAATCCCTGAACACATCGCCACCTTTGACCATTTTGAACTCACAGAGAGAATGCTGATGATGGTTCTTTTTGCCATCCTGATGCTGGTCGCTGCCATTGCAATGATCAGAAATGGAAGAGAGGAGGAGCCGGTAAGGAATCGGGAACTGAAAATATTTTTACCAAAATTACTGCTTTATGGTGTAGGTATAGGCTTAACAACGGGTTTGTTAGGCGCTGGCGGAGGATTCTTACTGATCCCAACCTTAGTGGTTTTAGTAGGATTACCAATGAAAGAAGCCATCGGAACCTCACTTTTTATCATCGCCCTCAATTCTTTAATCGGTTTTTCAGGAGATCTTGGACATTTTGAAATCGACTGGCTATTTTTACTTAAAATTACAGCAATCGCTGTTGCCGGAGTATTTATCGGAGGTAAAATGAGTGCAAAGGTGGATAGTAAAAAATTAAAAACCGGCTTTGGATGGTTTGTATTACTCATGGGGATCTATATCCTCTTAAAAGAAATTCTTTAACATTATGATGGACTTTATCAGACAACCCTGGCCATGGTATTTCTCTGGCACAATGATCGTACTGATCATGCTCATACTGATCTTCTGGGGCAAATCCTTTGGATTCTCGTCCAATCTGAGAACGATTTGCAGCATGGCAGGAGCAGGTAAAAAAGTTAAATTCTTTGATTTCGACTGGAAAGCACAGCGCTGGAATCTATTGTTTTTACTGGGCTCCATCATTGGAGGCTGGATCTCTGCGCAGTTCCTGAGCAATCCACAGGGCATGGAATTATCGGAAGCGACGGTCAATGACCTGAGGGGGCTTGGTATTCATTTTAAAGGAGCACTCAATCCGGAAGAGCTGTTCTCGCTGGAAGCATTGGCTGATTTTAAAGTATGGTGCCTGTTATTATCTGGCGGACTCCTGGTTGGCTTTGGTTCCAGATATGCAGGTGGATGCACTTCCGGACATGCAATTTCTGGTTTGTCTAACCTGCAGTTTCCCTCCCTGCTGGCAGTAATCGGCTTTTTTATTGGCGGCTTATTGATGACCTGGCTGATCCTTCCCCTTATCTTATAAAACGCTGAAAAATATGAAATCTCTAAAATATATACTTGCCGGAATCCTTTTCGGCATCATCATGACCAAATCTGAAGCAGTATCCTGGTTCAGGATCTATGAGATGTTTCGCTTCCAGTCTTTTCAGATGTATGGAATTATCGGAACAGCTGTTGTCCTTGGCATAATTGCTGTTTTCCTGATTAAAAAAATGCAATGGAAAGATGTGGCTCATCATCCCATCCTGTTTAAGGATAAAGAACCTCCTTATGCCAGGTACCTCATCGGAGGGACCATATTTGGGCTGGGTTGGGCACTAACGGGCGCATGTCCGGGACCCATGTTTGTTAACCTTGGTTACGGTTACCTGACCATGGCCATCGTGATTATTGGTGCTTTACTGGGAACTTTTCTTTACGGCCTGATTAAAGATAAATTGCCTCATTGAGTTAAGTGTGACTTCTATCACTAAATAAACAATTGATAATGCACAGATTTGCATAGACAAAGGGTTTTACGTTAAAAAGAATAAAGATGATTATAGAACAATTTAAAGATGAATTTTTAGCCCATTATAGCTATGCCGTAGTTAGTGAATGTGAACAGGAAATCATATTGATCGATCCTTCCCGCAATCCGGAGCCTTATTATGAATTCGCAAAGAAGTTTGAAGCCAAAATTATTGGGGTCATAGAAACTCATCCCCATGCTGATTTTGTAAGTAGTCACCTGGAAATTCACCAGACTACGGGTGCCACAATTTATGCACATAGTTTAACTGGTGTATCTTATCCTTTTAGCCCCTTTGATGAAGGAGATGAAATCAGTTTCGGTAAAATTAAACTAAAAAGCCTGCACACTCCCGGACATTCTCCGGACAGCATCTCTATCGTATTACATCATGATGGAAGAGATAAAGCTGTATTTACAGGAGATACGCTGTTTATCGGAGATTGTGGAAGGCCAGACCTGAGAGAATCCGTAGGAAACCTGCAGGCTAAAAGAGAAGACCTTGCCCAGAAGATGTACCATTCGTTAAGGGATAAACTAATGAAGCTCGCGGATGAGGTAATCGTATATCCGGCTCATGGTTCGGGAACATTATGCGGTAAAGCATTGAGCACGGCGAACTCCAGCACTATTGGAGCAGAGAAAATAAGCAACTGGTCTTTACAGGAAATGACCATCGAAGACTTTGTAAAAGAACTGACAACAGATCAGCCTTTCATCCCTAAATATTTTGGCTTTGATGTTGACCTCAACCGAAAAGGAGCCAGCGAGTTTAGTACAGGGATAGACAAAGTGAATGTTTTGGTCAAACCTGAACAGTTGAATGCTGATATTTTAGTGGTTGATGCCCGCCCTGAAAATCTTTTTAAAGAAGGATATCTGCCGGGAGCAATCAACATTGTCTATGGAAAGAAGTTTGAAACCTGGTTGGGAAGTATTGTTAAACCTGGAGAACAGTTTTACCTGACAGCAGCCAATGAGGAACAATTACAGGAACTCATCAGCAGGACGGCAAGTATAGGATATGAAACTTTTATCGAATCGGCATTTGTAACAGAATCCGGGGATGTTATTATGCCGGTAATGCCGCTGGAATATTTCATCACCAATCCTGATGAATTCACTATAATTGATGTCAGAAATGAGAATGAAGCGAAAAAGAAAAGCATCTTCAAAGAATCTCTGAATATTCCCCTTGGAGAACTAAGGGAGCGCATCAAAGAAATTCCTGCCGAAAAACCCATTGTGGTACATTGTGCTGGAGGGAGCAGGAGTGCCGCAGGAAGCAGCATTATTGCCGCTGAATTTGGTGCGAAGATTCCGGTGTACGATTTAGGAGGAGCAGTCCGGGATTTTAATTCAACGGAAAAATAGGTTTAAAAGAATTTAGATGATACCATGGCAGTTCCCAATCATAAAGAAGAGCTTTTAACCGCAATCCGGACGACCTATCAAAAGTTAAAGGGAGAATTAGAAAATATTTCGGAAGAACAAGCTCAGAGAGCAGAACTGGAAGGACATGCAAAAGGGACTAAAATGACAGTAGTAAATCTACTGTCATACCTTTGTGGATGGGCAGAGCTGGTCTTGAAATGGGAAGAAAGAAAAAGGGAAGGCCTGCCTGTTGACTTTCCTGAAAGTGGCTATAAATGGAATGAACTGGGGAAACTGGCCCAAAAATTCTATGCCGACTATGAAGGACACAGCCTGGAAAATATAAGTGTTAAACTCGACCTTGCCGTACAAAGAATGCTATCCATGATTGCGGAAAAAAGCAATGATGAACTCTACAGTGAAGCCTGGTATGAGAAATGGACCTTAGGACGGATGATTCAGTTTAATACCTCTTCACCGTATGTAAATGCCAGAGGACGCATCCGCAAATGGAAAAAGGAATTAAGGTAATGTGATTATTTGTCAGTTGGTTGCGCTTGTCTTAACAATTTGATTACACGGGCTTCTTAAAGCTTTTACAGAAAATTTAGTTAATATTGAGCAGAATCTTCAAAAAAGGGGGTTGATTCTGAAGTATGACCTTGTACACGACTTTAGCCGATCATGATTTAGTTGCATTTCTTAAAGATGGTGACAAAACTGCTTTTACCGAAATTTACAATCGATACAAGGGCTTATTATATATTCACGCCTTTAACAGGCTGAGGAATCAACAGGAAGCGGATGATGTTGTTCATGAGCTTTTTACTACACTCTGGACAAAAAGAGAAGACATGTTCCTAAAAACACACCTCTCAGGATACCTCTATCAGGCGATAAGAAACCGGATTATTGATGTGATCTCTCATAAAAAGGTAGAATCTGCTTATATGGTTTCGCTGCAGCATTTTATTGACAAAAGTGAAGCCGTAACAGATCACCTGGTGAGAGAAAATGAACTGGCTGCCCTGATTGAAAAAGAAATCAGCGCATTGCCTCCTAAGATGAGAGAAGTCTTTGAACTGAGCCGGAAAGCGAACCTATCGCACCGGGAGATCGCGGCTAAATTGGATTTGTCTGAAATGACGGTAAAAAAGCACGTGAACAATGCCCTGAAGATCCTCAGAGGTAAGTTTGGTTTACTCACTGTTTTACTGTATATCAGTCATCATTAATTATTTTCATTTTCTTTTACGCCTAAGCTCAGAGTTAACCGTCTATAGGTTAATTAGCGGATAAAGCGCATGGAGGCAAAAGAATTACTGGAAAAATACAGAGCGGGAAAATGTACAGATGCAGAAAAGGCAATTGTAGAAACATGGTACCTGGAATTTGAAGAAGAGGGAGGCGATCTGCTGACCAATACTCAACTGGAAGCCGCAACCGACCGCATCTGGAATAGGCTTCCTATTCATGAGGCAGAAGAAGCAATAGTGCCAAAACGCAGCTTATGGCCTGTCATCAGGATTGCTGCGGCAATTGTCCTGCTGGCATCCATGGCCTTATATTTCTTTAATACTTCCCGCTTTAATCCTCTGGAAAGACCCTTGTCCAAAGTAAACTCAGATCTGAAACCAGTGATACTTCCGGGTGGAAATAAGGCGACACTGACGCTGGCTGATGGCAAACAGATTACTCTTGATGAGGCTGGAAACGGAAAGCTTGCTGAGCAATCGGGCATCACGATCACCAAAACTAAAGATGGTGAACTGGTGTATACGGCTTCTTCCTCAACCGGAGCTGCTAAGACTGGAGCAATGAATATGATTTCGACCCCTAAAGGCGGACAATATCAGATCAACCTTCCTGACGGCACAAAGGTCTGGCTGAATGCAGCATCATCGCTGCGCTACCCAACCGCATTTACAGGAGAAGCACGCCAGGTAAGCTTAACGGGAGAGGGGTATTTTGAAGTCGCTAAATCAAACCCAAATATGCCTTTCGAAGTCCTGACCACCACACAAACTGTAGTGGTACTGGGGACTCATTTTAACATCAATTCTTATGATGATGAGCCAGGAACAAAGACAACGCTACTGGAAGGTGCAGTCAAAGTGATCAGTCCTGCCACATCGGTAAAGGAATTGATCCTGAAACCCGGACAGCAATCTGCACTTCATGGAGATCACCTGGACGTAAACAATGTAAATGAAGAGGAAGCGATCGCCTGGAAAAACGGTATGTTCCTGTTTAAAGATGCAGACCTTCAAACGGTCATGAGGTCTGTTTCCAGATGGTATGATGTACAGGTGAATTACGAAGGAAACCTCCCTAAAAGACAGTTCTCAGGAGAGATTCACCGCAATATTAACCTGTCTGAAGTGCTGGATATCCTGAGCTTTTTTAAAGTGCATTTCAGGGTAGATGGAAAGACAATTACCGTCACAAAATAGACCAACTTATAAATACCAAACCATACTCACCAAACAAACAAAAGACATGAAAACAAGACTACAAAAAGACTGACCCCAGGTCAGGGTAATTCAGAATTGATTCCGCTTCCTGAAAAGAAGCATCATCATAAAAAAAACCGCAGAAGTGTTCGAGCACAACTGCGGAATATCTGAGTTAACCCTTCCCGGAAAATCCGGGACAAAACAATTTTGCGAACTATTTACTGTATTAACCCAAACATTACAAAAGTATGAATTTTAATGCTATTACTACAGCTATGTCCAAGACATGGCTGCCTCCTAAATTGCTACTTATTATGAAGTTGACTTCCATCTTGTTGTTCCTGGCTCTGATGCAGGCCAGCGCAAAAGGATACAGCCAGATCAGTCTGAAGGAAAAAAATGTGCCTTTGGAAAGGGTGCTGGAATCCATCAAAAAACAAAGCGGATATGTCTTTTTTTACGACAATAAAGATGTCCGTCAGACCAGAATCTCTATTGAAGTGAAAAATGTTGCTCTGGAAACGGTTTTGAACGAATTTTCAAAGGTGCTTCCGCTGACTTTTAAGATCGTTGGAAACAATGTCCTACTGAGAAGAAAAGACCAGGAATTAACCAGCACTGAAAGTAGTTTTCAGGCAATGGTACTGAAAGGAAAAGTGGTAGACGAAATGGGATTGCCACTTCCGGGAGTAAGCATTACTTTGAATGCAGCAGACTTTAAACAAAGTACCCAGACGAATTCCAGTGGTGAATATACCTTTAACCTTTCAAAATCAGGTAAGTATAACCTTACTGCCACTTTTGTAGGATATGAAAAATATATTGCTGTCGTTGAAGTACAAAAAGGAGATGTATTGAAAAACATCACTTTAGTTCCCTCCAACCAGGACCTTGCAGAGGTAATGGTAGTAGCCTATGGTACACAGACAAAAGCGTCTTTTACAGGATCTGCCAAGACGCTGAAATCTGATGTCCTGAATGGAAGTCCAAGGGTGAGCATTCAGGAGACCTTACAGGGAAATGTTCCGGGTTTGATTTCTTCAAACGGATCCGGACAGCCGGGGGCGGTTCCAAATGTAAGGATTCGCGGTATAGGTTCTGTAAATGCGGGTAGTGGCCCGCTATATGTAGTAGACGGGATCCCTCTGGAGTCTGGACAAATCAATAGCCTGAATAGTTTTGATGTGGAGACAGTAACGGTTTTAAAAGATGCCTCGGCAGCTTCGATCTATGGATCAAGGGCAGCAAATGGAGTGATCCTCATCACCACAAAAACCGGAGTTTCAGGCAAAACGGTGATTACCGCTTCTGTGCAGCGTGGAGCAAATAATGTGACCAATATCAAAGGCCACAAAATGTTAAATACCCAGGAAATGCTGGAGCTGCTGAAAGAAGGATGGGTAAATAAAGGAAATGACGTAGCTCTTTTTGATAAGGCATTAGTAGATAATGCCGTGGATCCTACAGTAAATACCGACTGGTTTGACTTGCTGACGCGCACAGGAAATCATACCCAAGTGGACCTTTCTGCAAGTGGTGGTAGCGAAAAAACCAAATTTTATCTTTCAGGAAGTCATTATCTGGCTAAAGCAGCGCTGCTTGGGAGTGAATTCTCCAGAAGTACAGCTAACCTAAAACTGAGCAATCAGGCGACGGAAAACCTTTCATTCAGCGGTGGAATTCAAATTAATTACCGCAAAACAGAAGGTCAGGCTGACGGTGGGACATTCGGAAACCCGGTACGTATGTATACCATTTATCAACCCTGGTTAAGGGCATACAACGATGATGGTACTTACGATTTCAGCTATTTTAACCGTTACAACCCGATGGCTCAGGTACTGGAAAGTTTTGATAAGAAAAGTTCTTATGGGATGCTGGGTAATTTCCTGGCAAAATATCAGATCATTCCTTCTTTATCTATCGAAAACCAATCGAATATCAGCTTTGGTTATGATGAACGCCTGGAATATAATAAATCTGGTGTGGGTACTTCACGTACGGATGGAGGAAGAGCAACTTCTTCAACAGCCCGCGCAACGAATTGGGTAAATACAACGATTCTTCGTTTCAATGAAACTTTTGGTGATATAGGTCTTAAAACATATTTAGGTTATGAAGCACAAAAGGTCGTAAAAGTTGGCAATGACCTGACTAAAAAGAACTTTCTGCCAAATATGTTTACACTTGAAAATGCCTCAATATTATCCGATGGAAAATCTTTTGGTACAGCCAGTGCGCTCAACT
The DNA here is from genome assembly GCF_900129215.1 of Pedobacter caeni. GTDB lineage: Bacteria > Bacteroidota > Bacteroidia > Sphingobacteriales > Sphingobacteriaceae > Pedobacter > Pedobacter caeni. Next base: position 1,082,198 of record NZ_FQUQ01000002.1, read on the forward strand.
CGGTGTTCTTCAATGCCTCAATAGACTATCAGTCAAAATATTACCTTAGTGCCTCTGCACGTCGTGATGGCTCTTCCCGTTTTGGCTCGGAAAAAAGATTCGGTAATTTCTGGTCTGTAGGTGCTTCATGGAACCTGAGTAAAGAAAACTTTATGGCAGCTCAGGAGGTCATTTCAGATTTACGTTTGCGCACTAGTTATGGTGTAAATGGAAATCAGGACATTGGGGATTTTGAATCCAGAGCATTGTATACCGGTGCTAGTTATGACAATGCACCGGGTCTGGTTTTCTCCAATTATGGAAATAACCTGTTGACCTGGGAGAAAAATAAGCCTTTCAATGCGGCAATGGACTTTGGTGTCCTGAACAACAGACTGACTGGTACCTTTGAATATTATACCCGTTCGACCTCAGATTTATTACTCAGTAAACCAATCTCAGCAACAAATGGACTGAGAAACTATACGGACAATATTGGTGCAATGAAAAATTCAGGTCTCGAACTGGAATTGAACAGCATCAACTTTAAGCCTGAAAACAATGGTTTTGGATGGACTACTAGCTTCAACATCTCGACTATAAAAAATAAGATTACAACCTTAAACAGTCCTATCGTTTCCAGCCCATACAACCGGTTTGAAGGGGGGGATTTTTATCAGTTGTACATGGTTGGTTATGCTGGTGTGGACCCTGCAAATGGAGAGGCTTTATGGTATACCGATGGTACTAAAACAGCAACGACGAATAAATACGGATCTGCTGTCCAGTTCAATCAGGGAAGTGCATTGCCTGATTTCTTTGGGGGGTTAACAAACTCGTTTACGTATAAGGGGTTCTCACTGAGCTTCCAGTTGTATTTTAACTTCGGAAATAAGGTGTATGATAATTATGGAGCAACAAGCGCTTCTGATGGTTCAGGTGGTTTTACTCCTACGACTAAAATGACGCGTTATGCGTACGAAAACAGGTGGAGAAACCCTGGAGATGTGACCGATCAGCCTAAAATGGTGTTCACCGGAACGCAGTCAGGACCTTCCAGTCAGACTTCTACCCGTTTCCTTTATGATGGAGATTATATCCGCCTTCGTGATGTATCCCTTGGCTATCAATTGCCAATGAACTGGATTAAACAGGCGAAACTTTCCAGTGCCCGTATTTATTTCAGAGCAAACAACCTGTTTACCTATATCAAAGACAAGCGAATCAGCTTCGATCCTGAAGTAGGAATTGACGGACTGGCAGATAAAAATGTACCGGTTTATAAAACGGCACTCATAGGTCTTGATCTTAAATTTTAATTACAGCTTAGCAGAAAACGATGAAACATTCTTATAAAATATTGCCATTACTGATGGTCGCTTTATCCTTTGGCGCTTGTGAAAAGGATTTTCTTGCAATTGATCCTCAGGGACAAACTGCAGTGAATATGGTGGTGATTGATTTGCCAAGTACAAAAGCTGCAGTAATGGGTACTTATAGCCTCTTACAAAGTGCGGATTATTATGGCCGTACGTTTACCGTACTGCCTGATCTGATGGCCGACAATATGTACATCAGCAGAAGAAACTCCAACAGGTATACCAGTTATGATCAAAACATCTTAACCACTAATGATGGCAGTGCTTCGGGGGCCTGGGGTATCTTATACCAGACCGTGGTGAACAGCAATATCATCATTTCCAAGGGACAACAATTGGTGCTTCCTGAAACTCAGAAAGCAGAAATGCAACACCTGATCGGTGAAGTGTATACCCTAAGGGCATTGGCACATTTTGATTTGTTGCGCTTATTTGCCGCACCATATAATGCAACACCTGATGCCAGTCATATTGGTGTCCCGGTAGTGACCGAAAGTGGGACGAGTAAAGAGGACATCATCTCGCCGCGTCGAAATTCAGTGAAAGAAGGATATGGCCAGGTGGTCAGTGATCTGAAAAGGGCAATAACTTTACTTCCCGAAGCAGCTCCGGTAGGTTTCAGTGCATCAAACAGGGGACATATTGCGCATTATGCCGCAAAAGCACTTCTGGCAAGAGTATATTTATATATGGGAGATTGGCTGAATGCAGAAGCAATGGCAACAGATGTAATTGCCAGTAACAGGTACAGCCTGTTGAGCAATGCTAATTATGCAACAGGCGCAACAAATTTCAGAACTCAGAATAATCCTGAGGGTATTTTTGAAGTACAATATACTTTGACAAATAACCTGGCACAAAATGCGTTATCAAGCTTCCTGCTACAAGGTGCAAGCTATGGAGATGGTCTGGCTACAGACGACCTGTACAACTTGTACAAAAGCACCGATGTACGCAGAAGTTTTATGGCCAAAAGTAAAAGAAGCAGCAGCGGAGGAGAGGACCCGGCTTTCGTAATCACGAAGTACAACAACATCACCACTTATGAAGAAGGAGTGAAGGTGATCCGTCTTTCTGAGGTTTATCTGATTCGTGCAGAGGCAAGAGCGAAACAGGGTAAAGATGCACTCGCAGCAGCGGACTTAGATGTGATAGCGAAACGTGCAGACGCCACGAAAGCAAGCACTACAGAGACCGGGCAGGCCCTGCAAGATCTGATCCTTGCTGAAAACCGTAAAGAATTTGCATTTGAAGGTCACCGTCTGTTTGACCTTACGCGAAATAAACTGGGCTTTACCAAATACCGTACCGGAGGGTTGACGATTCCGATTCCAAACACTTCATTAACAACCATCTTGCCGATACCCTTGTCGGAAATGAACGCCAATACAAATATGGAACAAAATGAAGGTTATATAAAAAAATAATAAGATATGAATTTGCTGTCGATGGTATTGCCACTACTGATCAATAGCCTGGTGTTTCAGGCAGATCCTAAGGAGACAAAGAAAAGAAATGAAAATGACGGACCTTATGTGCTCTATCAAAAGGAGGGGATTGTTGTCAGGAACATCATATCTGAAGATAGCGTCAGGAGGGTAAAGGTGCAGACCTTTACCCTTAAAGAGAAAGCTGATGTGCCGCTGAAGGTTCAGTTTTCTGATCATCCGGAATGGGATTTCTCTGTAAAAATGCAGACGGAACTAAAGAATGAACCTGCCGAATTTAAACAACCGGATAAATTACTGGCACTTTCAGATATTGAAGGAGAGTTTGAGGCTTTCAGAAAGCTGTTGCTGGCAAATAAGGTGATGGATGAGCAGTACAACTGGACTTTTGGTAAAGGACATCTGGTGATCTGTGGTGATCTGTTTGACCGCGGTCAGGAAGTTTCTGCAACGATCTGGCTGCTTTATAAACTGGAGCAGGATGCAAAGGTAAAAGGAGGATACCTGCACACCATTCTTGGAAATCATGACATCATGAACCTGAGCGGTGACCTGCGTTATGTAAAACCTAAATACTTTGAAAATGCAAAACTGATGGGACTGGATTACAAAGAACTTTATGGTCCGGATACGGAACTCGGCCGTTGGCTAAGGAGCAAAAATCTGATCGAAAAGATTGGAGAAAACCTTTGTATGCATGCTGGAGTAGCCCCGGTGATCAATACACTGGCAATGAGCCTGCATGAAATTAATACCAGATGCCGCCCGTATTATGATAAAGCAAAAGATAAAAAGCTTTTTACAGATACGGTAGTCAGGACATTCTTTGACGGTACACGCTCTTCCTTATTCTGGTATAGGGGCTATTTTGTCGAGCCTAAAGCCACAGAAGCTGAGGTGGATCAGACCCTTTCTCTTTATAAGGTGAAAACGATTATTGTGGGGCATACGATTACCGAATCGAATGTCGGCTTTTATTACAAAGGAAAAGTGCTGGGGATTGATGTGGATCAACATAATGGGAAACATGAAGGCGCTTTATTCGAAAAGAAGACCTGGTATAAGGTCAATACGACAGGTCATAAATTGCCGCTCCCAAAAGAGTAGCCGATCGTAAATTTTTTATCTTAATCTTTGATTTAAATATTGAATAATATAAATAAAAGTATTATCTTGTAGTATATAAATGAAAGAGAAACCGAATTTGTACGTTCTCCTACATAATCTTCAGCAGCTCTTCAATAAAAAGAGTTGCTGATTTTTTTCTGAATGCACCCTTTTGCCACATGATGTAAGCCTCTTTATGGAGCTCTCTGCCGGTGATTGGAATGGCAACGAGGTTACTCCATCCGCTGATCGCTTTCTCACTAATGATGGTTACCCAGTTTCCTGTATCTACGAGAGACAAAATGGAATGGGTATCGTTCATCTCAATTCTGATATTAGGAACGATGTTGTTCTTTTTGAAGATCTGATCGAGCATATCCCTGGAACTAAAACCTTTATTGGCCAATACCATTTCCGTTTGTCCCAATTCTTTTAATGAGATCTTATCCAGCTGTGCCAAAGGGTTATTTTTGGAAGTAATCATCTTAATCCTGGAGGTGAACAAGAGTTGCATATCCAAACCTTCATTGTCCGACTGCTCGTGGAAAGCAAGGATGAAATCCAGATCTGCATTCTTTAGCCTGACTTCCAGTTCTCCGGCAATGCCAGATTCTATATGGAGCTTAATCCCCGGATACTTCCTGGAAAAAGGAGTAAGGAAGGGCAGGAGCAGGGAGCTGAAAGCATAAGTTACGCCGATTCTCAATTCGCCGTTCAGGAGATTATTCAATTCAAAAATGGCTTGCTTTGACTTTTTAACCTCCAGCAGAATGTCCCTGGCGTGGGTGAAAAATAATTTTCCGGCTTCACTGAGTTGTACATGTTTGCCAATGCGGTCAAAGAGTGGCATCCCCAATTCCTCTTCCAATTGTTTGATCTGCTGTGATAGGGTTGATTGTGTCACAAAACAAGCTGCGGCAGCATCAGTAAAATGCAGCAGCTCTGCCGCTTTGATGAAATAATTCAGTTGTCTAAGCTCCATAATCAATCGTTAAAACTAATCAATATCATTAAAATTATCAATTTTACAAATATATTCTTTATGCCGAAATTTGATTCATCACATCAATAGATCCTATGGCATTATTCAGATCCCTCAAATCCCGCAATTTCAAACTGTTTTTCTATGGACAATCAATCTCCCTGATCGGAACCTGGATGCAGAAGACGGCAGTGAGCTGGTTGGTGTACCAACTGACAGGATCGGCACTATTGCTGGGAGTGGTAGGCTTTGTAAGTCTGATTCCGTCTTTGCTGCTTTCGCCCTACGCAGGTAGCCTGGTCGACAGGCATGATCGTTACCGCATCCTGGTGATCACACAACTGGCCTCGATGATGCAGGCGGGAGCATTGGCGGGAATCATATTTTTTGGCTACCATAACATCTTGCTGATCATTATATTGAGCCTCATTCAGGGGGTCATCAATGCCTTCGATATGACCTGCCGCCAATCACTGATGGTAGAAATGGTGGATGATAAAGAAGACCTCCCAAATGCGATCGCGCTAAACTCAACGATGGTGAACTTCGCACGCATTGCAGGACCAGCAGTGGCGGGCATCATCCTGAGTGCCTTTGGTACAGACATCTGTTTCATTGGAAACTTCCTGAGCTATATCCCGGTTTTGATCTGCCTGTTCATGATGCGACTCAATGTAAGTGTGATCGAAAAATCGGAGAAAAGTATCTGGACAGAGCTGGAAGAAGGATTTAAGTATGTCTCCGGCGATAAAGACCTGAGCAGTATGATCCTTGTATTGGGAATGAGCAGCTTGTTTGTAATGCCATTTAATACCTTGATGCCGATGTTTGCAAAAGATATTTTTAATGGTGATGCACGTACCTTCAGCTGGTTTGAAAGTGCCGCAGGTCTGGGCTCAATCCTCAGTGCGATATACCTGGCCAACCTCAAAAATAGCAATGGCCTGATCAAAATGGTGACAATTGCAGGTGTAATCCTGGGCGGAAGCCTGCTGTTTCTGGCTTATGCGCCTCAATTGCCATTTGCCTTATTCTTTATGACGCTTGCAGGAGTAGGAATGATGGCGCAAACTTCAGCAATCAATACGTATATACAAACACATGCTATTCCGGAAATGAGGGGCAGGGCGATTAGTTATTATGTAATGGCCTATCAGGGAATCATTCCTATCGGTAGCCTGCTGATCGGCTGGACGGCAAACCTGATCGGCCCGAGGCCAGCCATCTTTATTGAAGGCACGATAGGAATCACCGCGACCATCGCTTTCCTGATCTATAGGAGCAAATATTCCCAAAGAAAGACGGTTAGCTTGTAAATCCTGCCCTATAACTGATCCCAATTCCTTAACTTTGGTGGTATCACTAACTAATTTATTATATCATGAAAAAAACAGTTTATCTGCTGCTGTGTGCATTGGTGTTCTCCTTTGCCAATACAGCTAAGGCAGATGAAGGGATGTGGATCCCGATGCTGATAGGAAAAAACTATGAGCAAATGAAGAAACAGGGTTTTAAGCTAACCGCAAAAGACCTTTACAACGCAAACGGTTCCAGTCTGAAAGATGCTATCGTTCATTTCGGTGGTTTCTGTACTGGTGAGATCGTTTCTGATAAAGGATTGATCTTTACCAATCACCACTGTGGTTATGATGCTATAGCTTCGAACTCTACAGCTCAAAACAACATTCTTGACAATGGTTTCTACGCTAAAAACTATGGCGAAGAAAAACCTATCGACGGCTTATTTGTACGTTTCCTGATAAAAATGGAAGATGTAACGGCTAAAGTTGAAGAAGTAACTAAAGGATTGAAAGGTGCTGAGAAAGCATCTAAAATAACCGAAGCCTTCAATGCCATTGCTAAAGCGGCAGTAACAGGTCCAACGATCGAAGCAAACGTAAAAGATTTTTATAAATCAAACCAGTTTATCCTTTTCGTTTACGAACGTTTTGATGATGTACGTTTAGTGGGAGCCCCTCCTCAGAATATCGGTAAATTCGGTGGTGATACAGACAACTGGGAATGGCCTCGTCAGACAGGTGATTTCTCGGTGTTCAGAGTGTATGCAGGTAAAGACAATAAACCTTCAAAATATACAACTGAAAATGTTCCTTATGCACCTAAAAAATTCCTTCCGGTTTCTATCAAAGGAGTGAAAAACGGTGATTTCTCTATCGTTTATGGTTACCCTGGCCGTACAGACAGATATTTAACTTCTTACGGAGTGGATCTGGCAACTGAAAAAGTAAGCCCTACCATCGTAAAACTGCGCGATATCCGTCTGAAAGCCTGGAAACAGGAAATGGATAAGAGTGTGGATACCCGCTTGAAATTGTCTTCTCAGTATGCCAATATCGCAAACTACTGGAAATACTTTATCGGTCAGACGGAACAACTGAAAAGGCTTAAAGTCGCAGACTCGAAAAGAAAAGAAGAAAAAGCATTTACAGAATGGGCCGCTCAGAAAACGGAATTTGCAGGTTTAATGGACCAATATGCACAGATCTATAAAGATATCGATCCGATCTCAGTTCAACGTACCTATATCAATGAAGGCTTTATGGCTTCAGGTTGGGTGCCAAGTGCCATTTCAATCGGTCGCGCATGGACTGCCATGGACCAGAAAAAAGGTGATGCCGCTTTTGCTGAAAAAGTAAAAACAGGAATCACTGCTGCCATCGCAGGCTATGAAGAAACTTATGTAGAAGCTGCCGATAAAAAGATCTTCGCAAAGATTCTTGCTGCTTTCTACCATGATGTTCCCACAAAATCCCAACCTAAATTCTTTGCTGAAATTGCAGAGAAATACTGGACAGGAAACCCTGAAACAACATTCGAAAAGTACGCTGATTACCTATGGGAAAACAGTAATTTCATCAAACCAGAGAAACTGAAGAAATTTATCGCTTCTAACCCAAGTCTTGATGCAATTAAGGCTGATCCCGGATACAAATATGCAGTAAACTTATTCCCCGCAGATTACGTAAAAGCAAACTTCGGATCAACGGTTGCCGATTTCGAAACTAAAAAAGCAGAACTGGATAACCTTTACCTGAAAGCAATTCTGGAGAAAAATGCAGGTAAAATTATGTATCCTGATGCAAACTCTACCATGAGGTTGTCTTATGGGAATGTACAGGACTATTCTCCAAAGGATGGTATGTCGTACAAAACAACGACTACCATCGAAGGCATCATGCAAAAGTATGTTCCTGGCGACAGCGAGTTTGACCTTCCTGCTAACCTGATCGAAAACTACAATAAAAAGAACTTCGGCCAATATGGTAACGATGGTACTTTAACGGTAGGCTTTATTACCAATAATGACATTACAGGTGGTAACTCCGGTTCTCCTGTAATCAATGGTAACGGTGAACTGATCGGGCTTGCTTTTGATGGTAACTGGGAAGCAATGAGCGGTGATATCGCTTTTGATAAGAAATTTAAAAGGACGATCTGCGTGGATGTACGCTATGTATTGTGGTGTATTGATGTGTTAGGTGGTGCTAAGAATATCATCAAAGAATTGGACATAAGAAAGTAAAAGTGAAAAATTGTTCCTCTTTTCAGTCTCGGATCTTTGCTGAAGGGCAAATCTCCTAAGGCCTTCAAAGAGGAACAATTTTTTTGGGAAAAGAGAAATCATGCTCCAGATTAAGGGCTTGCAGGGCTTTAAATTACCCTAATCTTACTGGATGATAAATAAGGAGATCCTCATTATGAAATGCCCCCAGAAAGTGTCTGGCTTTTTGGGGGCATTTCTTTTAGAAGAAAAAAATCCTTTGTCAGGTGATTTGATTTATCCGGTTTCTATATTAACCCTACTTTGTTTTGCGCTCTGTATGCAATTGATTAACTTAGGTAGAAGACTAAGTTATTTATTCATAAATACTAAAAAACAATTATACACCTATGAAAAAGATCTGTTTATCATTACTGTTGTTATTCTGTATTGGAATCACTGCATGTACGCAACAAAAGTTGAAAATTGATGTCGATAAGACCTTCGTAGAGACCAACGTTGAGCCGCCTGCTAACCCTATGATGGGCAATAAGTTTATTCTGACGCTCTATCCCGATGGAAGAGCAGGTGTTCTTACAGGCGGTGATATCATGCGTCAGGGAACCTATAAAATCGACGGTTCCTCTTTAGTGGTAGAAGAAGAGAAAAACGCTTATAAATTTGAAATTATAAGTGCAACTGAATTGAAAAAATTAGATAATGGTGCTATTTTAAAACAGGAATAAACAAATCTATTATTCCTGTAAACAAAAAGGATTGAGCAGTAATGCTTGATCCTTTTTTGTTTTATATGCCTTTTCTAGACTGCCCCTTGCCAAAATCCTCCCCCTTACCAAAAAGAAGGTTTACATCCTGTCAGGAAACTACGGTGGGAATGAGCAATATTTCTATAAAAAAGAATGCGTTCTCTGAAAAGGCCCAGAAAGCTTTGCGCTCCTTCAGCGCAAGGTTTTCAGCCTTTGAAGAGTAATGCTTTCTTTTTTAAGAGCAAATCAAAACGAATGGGAACAAAGAAGCCTGGAAAGCTTTGCGCTCCTTCAGCGCAAGGTTTTCAGCCTTTGAAGAATAATGCTTTCTTTTCTAAGAGCAAAACGAATGGGAATAAAAAAAGCCTAGAAAGCTTTGCGCTCCTTCATCCCAAGGTTTTCAGCCTTTGAAGAGTAATGCTTTCTTTTTTAAGAGCAAATAAAAAGGAATGGAAACAAAAAAGACCGGTCATTAAAACAATGCCGGTCTCTTCAAAAAATAAATTAAGCTAGTTATATATAAACGTTCCTTTTTCGCTTTCAATCGTAACCTGCTTCTGCGCAGATGATTCTACACGGCCAATAATCTGTGCATCAATATTAAAGCTTTCAGAAATGGCAATAATCTCCTGAGCAATCGCTTCAGGAACGTATAATTCCATTCTGTGTCCCATATTAAACACTTTATACATTTCTTTCCAATCTGTGCCAGACTGTTCCTGAATCAATTGAAACAGTGGAGGAATAGGAAAGAGGTTATCTTTAATCACATGTACATCATCATTTACAAAGTGAAGGACTTTAGTTTGTGCCCCACCACTGCAATGTACGATGCCATGGATCTGATCTCTGTGTGCTTCCAGAATTTTCTTGATCACAGGTGCATAAGTACGGGTAGGAGAAAGTACCAATTTACCTGCGGTTACTTCTGTCTCTTCATCAATCTTAATAAGATCAGTCAGCTTTTTGCCTCCTGAGAATACCAAATCAAAGGGTACTGATGGATCGAAACTTTCCGGATAGTTGTTTGCGATAGATTTTTCAAAAACATCATGTCTGGCAGAAGTTAATCCATTCGATCCCATTCCACCATTATATTCGGTTTCATAGCTGGCTTGTCCATATGAAGAAAGCCCTACAATCACGTCACCCGACTGGATTTTGTCATTGCTGATGATCTTGTCTCTTTCAATCCTGCAGGTTACAGTAGAGTCTACAATGATGGTACGAACAAGGTCGCCAACATCGGCAGTCTCACCACCTGTGGAGTAAATAGAAATTCCCAGTTCTCTTAATTCTGCCAGGATTTCTTCTGTACCATTGATGATCGCGGCAATTACTTCTCCGGGAATCAGATTTTTGTTGCGTCCAATGGTAGAGGATAAAAGGATCTGGTCTGTAGCACCTACACAGATGAGGTCATCAATATTCATGATGATGGCATCCTGGGCTATTCCTTTCCATACCGAAAGGTCGCCTGTTTCTTTCCAGTAAACATAGGCCAGAGATGATTTTGTGCCTGCTCCGTCTGCATGCATAATGTTGCAAAATGCATCATCATTTCCCAGAATATCCGGGATGATTTTACAGAAGGCTTGCGGAAAAATACCTTTATCTATATTCTTGATGGCTTGGTGCACATCTTCTTTTGACGCAGAAACGCCACGTTGGTTGTACCTGTTATCACTCATGTTGCTGCAAAGATAGGGAAACGCCCGAATGTTAAAGCGTTAAGCGCAAAAAAATAACCCTTCAAAATTAATTGAAGGGTTATAAAAACTAAAATAGATGGTTTATGGAGGTTTGGTTTATTTTAAAAACAACAATTCTCTGAACTTAGGTAGAGGCCAAACGCTGTCATCCACAATTTGTTCTAACTTATCTGTATGGTAACGGATCGTGTCAAAGTATGATTTAACATTCTCATCATAGCCGATGGCTTTATCGCGTGAGTCCTCGATTGCATTGGTTTTTTTACGCTCTTCCAGCATCTTGTCAATGTTGGTTTTAAGGATACCCAAATGCTCTGAAACTTTGTTGATGATTGCCAGTGGAGTTTCCAATGCATCTTTACCTAAACCAAGCTCTTTTAATCCTTTTGCATTTTCAATTAAAGTGTTTTGGTAAGCAATTGTTGCAGGAATGATCATGCTGTTTGCTACTTCGCCAATTACCCTTGCTTCGATCTGAAGTTTCTTGAAATAACTTTCCAATAAGATTTCATGACGGGCATGTAATTCACGTTTACTGAATACATTGGTGTTGGTGAATAGTTCAGCAGTTTTTTCCGTTAAATAAGCGTCTAAAGCTTTAGGTGTAGTTTTGATGTTTGACAAACCACGTTTTGCAGCTTCTTCTTCCCATTCTAAACTGTAACCATTTCCTTCAAAACGAATGTCTTTAGATTCTTTAAGGTATTTTTTGATGATGGTTAATAAAGCCACATCTTTTTTCTCTCCTTTTTTAATCAGTTTATCTACTTCAACTTTGAATTTATTTAACTGATCTGCAACGATTGCATTTAAAACGGTCATTGGTGCAGAAGAGTTTTCAGAAGAACCTACTGCTCTAAGCTCAAATTTGTTTCCGGTAAATGCAAATGGAGAAGTACGGTTACGGTCGGTCGTGTCGAAAGAGATCTGAGGGATCTTAGGGATACCTAACCATAGTGAATCTTCGCTTTTAACTTTTTTAATGATGCTGCGTGAAGACTCTATTTCGTCTAATACATCAGCAAGTTGTGAACCAAGGAAGATAGAGATGATCGCTGGCGGGGCTTCGTTAGCACCCAGACGGTGATCATTACTTACTGAAGCGATACTTGCTCTCAATAAGTCTGCATGCTCATGAACCGCTTTGATGGTATTTACAAAGAACGTTAAAAACATTAAGTTGTTTTTAGGCGTTTTTCCTGGCGACAATAAGTTTTTACCAGTATCAGTGATCAACGACCAGTTGTTGTGTTTACCTGATCCGTTGATTCCTGCATAAGGTTTCTCATGTAATAAAACTTTGAAGTTATGTCTTAAGGCAACTTTCTCCATTAAGTCCATCAACAATTGATTGTGGTCAATCGCAAGGTTGATTTCTTCATAGATTGGTGCACATTCAAACTGAGAAGGAGCAACCTCATTGTGGCGTGTTTTCAAAGGAATACCCAATTTCAGGGCCTCGTTTTCAAAATCAACCATATAGGTGAATACACGCTCAGGAATTGATCCGAAGTAGTGATCTTCTAATTGTTGTCCTTTTGCAGACATGTGTCCGAATAAGGCACGGCCTGTTAAGGCAAGATCCGGACGTGCATTATATAAGGCAAGGTCTACCAGGAAATACTCCTGCTCAATACCTAAAGATGCATTTACCTTGGTGATGCTTTTATCAAAATACTGACAAACATCAACTGCTGCTTTATCTAAAGCAGAAAGCGCTTTTAATAAAGGAGCTTTATAATCTAAAGCCTCACCTGTGTAAGCAACAAATACGGTAGGAATACAAAGCGTTTTACCGGCTTTGCTTTCCATAATGAAAGCTGGAGAAGAAGGATCCCATGCAGTATATCCGCGGGCCTCAAAAGTATTACGGATACCACCGTTCGGGAAGCTGGATGCATCCGGTTCTTGCTGAACCAAAGCACTTCCTGCAAATACTTCAATTGCACCATCTTTACTAGGCTCAAAGAAAGCATCATGTTTTTCAGCTGTTGATCCTGTTAGTGGTTGGAACCAGTGAGTATAGTGCGTTGCACCTTTAGCCATTGCCCAGCTTTTCATGGCTGTAGCGATATGATTGGCATCCTCATGGTTGATTAACTCTCCCTGGTCAATGGAAGAAATCAATTTCTCAAACACTTCTTTTGATAAGAAATCTTTCATTTTTTTCTTATCGAAAACATTAACGCCAAAAAACTCAGAAATCTTAGTCGAAGGAGACTTTACTTCCGGTGAAATTCTTGATTGCGCCTCTTTTAATGCAATTGTTCTTAAGCTTTTCATTTATTTGTTTAAAATTTGGTCAAAAATATAATTTTTGTTTGGTATTTTCTGTGAATTGTTTGTAAAAATACGAATGTCAGGAAATAATCAAAGAAATATTTGAGGTTTTTACTGATTTTGTCTGTTGTGTTTTTGAAAACAAGCTTATTCTGTTGCTTGTTGGTGGTTTTTGTAGCTTTTCTATTATTTAAACTTTATCCGCCCGGATTATGGAATGTGAATGATTTTTCCATCATAAGGTGGAATTGACCTTTAAAATGGTGTTTAGCTTTTTCTTTTGAGCGGTATAGGCCTGATTGGCTTGGTGTTGTCTCTGGAAGTTTGATGGACCTTTTAATATACCTTGTAGGTGAAGCGTAAAAACAAATAATAGGATAGTTCCTACAAATACAAGCTCTAACCCCGCGAATAATAAAGGAGCCTGGGGGATTCATAAAAATAGGCTGACCTTAGTCTTGTTGAAAAAATGAAAGACAAAAGCCCGGTCATAAATATAGAAGGGAATGAATAATATAACCGGTGGATGAACCGGGGAGAGGACAGATAGGAGGGAGCATCTTGACAGGGAGGGTGCTCCTGAATTCTGTAAATGATACAGCCCTTTTTAATGTGACCCCTAATCATATTGATCTGGATGTATACCAGTTCAGGTGGTGTAGCACCGACGACAGGTAATTAATGATAGCGGGATTAAATTCTTAAGGTTAATAATCTCCTGCTATACCTTAAATGACCATCAGGAATTTTATTTCCTCCCCGATCTAAGATCCTGATGGTTGTTTTTTACCTTTGCCCCGTTCCATAAGGAACTTACCTTATATATAATATATATATGATGTTATTTTGCGGGTATTTTCAAAACTTCAGCTGCAATCATGGGAAGCGTTTTCAGGTTTAAAAAATTCGAGGTAGACCAATCTGGTTGTGCAATGAAAATCAATACGGACGGGGTATTACTTGCTGCGGTTGTTGTGCATTCCAATCCGCGTTTTGTACTTGATATAGGTACGGGTACCGGAGTAATTGCGCTCATGTTGGCTCAACGATTTCCTGATGCGGATATTGATGCGGTGGAGATTGATGAGTCTGCTGCGAAGGCGGCGACAGGCAATTTTGCCAGATCTGCTTTTTCCGAGCGTACCACTGCTCATTTCAGTGCCATTGAAGACTATAAAACGGATCGGAAGTACGACCTTATTGTTTCAAATCCTCCATATTTTGTCAATGACCTTAAAAATCCTGAAATCAGGAAAGGTATTGCAAGACATGCTGACGCGCAATTTTTTGAATCTTTATTAATAAAAGTAGCAGAAATATTGAGCGATGGGGGGTGCTTTTGGGTGATTTTACCCGTAAAACAAGCGGAGTTGCTCGTGCAAAGTGCGGTTGATATTAACCTTTTCCTGAGAAAACAGATCGATATTTGTTCGGATGAGCATAAACCGGTCATCCGTCAGGTCATTTGTTTGTCGGGCTTAGCGGGGGAGCTGGAACGCGAAACCTTTTATATCTATGAGTCTGAAGGTGTTTATACAGCAGCCTACCGCACTTTGTTAAAAGATTTCTTTCTTGCCTTCTGATGCAATATCCATAGCTTTACCTGATCAACAAAAAAAGCTATACTTTGAAAAAAATAGGACTCATTTCCGATACGCATGGTTTTCTTGACGATGCGGTCTTTAAGCACTTTGATGAATGTGATGAAATCTGGCATGCGGGCGACTTTGGGCCTGATGTTGCCGACCGCTTAGCTGCCTTTAAGCCACTAAAAGGGGTTTATGGGAATATCGATGGGAAAGAAATCCGTTCAGAATTCCCGGAACACCTGCGGTTTAATTGCGAAAAGGTAGACGTTTGGATGACCCATATCGGTGGATATCCGGGGAAATATGCGCCTAATGTAAGGGGTGAAATATACACTAAGCCTCCGATGCTGTTCATCACTGGTCACTCCCATATCCTGAAAGTAATGTTCGATAAAAAAATTAATTGTTTGCATATAAATCCCGGTGCAGCGGGGAATTCGGGATGGCATCGGGTGAAAACATTAATTAGATTTTGTATTTCGGAGGAAAAAATCCATACCTTAGAGGCCATAGAAATAGGAAATAGATAACGTATAAAATACACTAAGTAATATGTCAGGCATTAAAACACTAGGCCAATTTATAATTGAAAAACAAGCAGACTTCTCCTATGCAAAAGGAGAACTCTCCAGATTGCTGAGAGACATAGGAATCGCATCAAAAATCGTGAACCGGGAGGTGAATAAAGCAGGTCTGGTGGACATTCTTGGAGATGCCGGAACCGTTAATATCCAGGGGGAAGGGCAGAAAAAACTGGATGTATTTGCGAATATTCAATTCATTAGTGCGCTAACCAGTGGCGGTGAATGCTGTATTGTGGCTACGGAAGAAGAGGATGATTTTGTACGCATCGATTCTCCGGTGTCGAAAAATGCCAAGTATATTGTCTGTATCGACCCTTTAGATGGCTCTTCAAATATTGATTGTAATGTGGCTGTTGGTACGATCTTTTCAATTTACCGTAGAAAATCTGTTGAAGGAGAAGCTACATTGGAAGATGTATTACAAAAAGGCACACAACAGGTTGCTGCAGGGTATGTCATCTATGGCTCTTCTACAATGTTGGTGTACACCACAGGAAAAGGAGTGAATGGGTTCACCTTAGACCCATCTATAGGAGAGTTTTGCTTATCTCATCCAAATATGAAAATTCCTGAAGGAGGAAACATTTATTCCCTGAATGAAGGTAACTATGTTCATTTTCCGGAGGGTGTAAAGAAATACCTGAAATATGTTCAGGTTCATGATGAAGCAACGAACAGACCATATACTTCAAGGTATATTGGTTCAATGGTAGGTGATATCCACAGAAACCTGATCAAAGGTGGGATTTATATCTATCCGACTACGGCCAGTTCTCCAAAAGGAAAGTTAAGGTTATTGTACGAATGTAATCCTATGGCTTTTATCGTAGAACAGGCAGGTGGTGTAGCTTCGGATGGCTTTAACAGAATTCTGGATATCGAACCGACAGAATTACATCAGCGCAGCTCCATCTTCATTGGGTCCAAAGAAATGGTGAACATGGCCGAAGGTATGATGGCTGAATTCTCTGCAGAAAAAAATGTAAATGCGGTGGTTCCTGAAAAGTTAGGACAAGCCGGATAATGTAAAGAGATCAACAAGCTATAATAAGGTTTGTTTATTTCTTTCTTTTTCAAACTCAACATCAACAGCAAGTGCAGCCCTGTTTTTCCCGGCTGCTACAGCCAATACATCACAACGCTCATTCTCAGGATGGGCGTTGTGACCTTTGATCCATGTGAACTTTACCTGATGTAACTTATATACATTAAGGAAGCGGATCCAAAGGTCTTTGTTCTTTTTTCCTTTAAAGCCCGTCTTTACCCACCCAAACACCCATTTCTTCTCTACAGTGTCTACTACGTATTTAGAATCGGAAACAACAGTAACATCCTGCCCGGGGGTTTTTAATGCATTTAAGCCCTCTATAACTGCCAATAGCTCCATTCTGTTATTGGTGGTCATGCGGAAGCCGCCACTAAGCTCCTTATAGTGGTTACCCGAACGTAAAATAACCCCATAACCTCCTGGTCCTGGATTTCCACTTGCTGCTCCGTCAGTAAAAATTTCGATCATATAAGGACAAATCTATGTTTTTAAGCTCTAAATGCAATTTATGAAGGGCAATTAATATTTGTGTGAAAAATAAAATTGCTGAAATAGAGGTAATTAAAAGAAAAGTGTGACCTAAATGTTAAAAATATTTGAATAAAATGTTTTTAATCGTACTTTTGTGACGTTGAAAAAAACATGGTGGTTTTAGCTCAGTTGGTTAGAGCATCGGTTTGTGGTACCGAGGGTCGTGGGTTCGAGCCCCATATTCCACCCCAGTTTTGAAAGCAGTCTGAGAAGACTGCTTTTTTTTTATAGCAATTTTTTTCTGCTGCGAAACTGAAGCTTAACTATTCTTTACCCTATCAATTCTGAGCTGTTTGAATTTTTGAAAATAGAATCTGTTATCTTTATAATAATTTTTTAAGTATATGTCAGCAAAAGATATTGAATTAACAGGTGTAAAGGAAATAGCAAGAAGGGCAAATGTTTCAATTGGAACAGTAGACCGTGTGATTCATGACCGCAAAGGGGTATCACAAAATACTAAAGATAAAGTGAACGCGATTATTAAAGAGCTTGACTATCAACCTAACATCCTCGCAAGAAGACTGGCCTCAAAAAAGCAGGTTGTTTTTGCTGTTCTTATTCCAAAGATTTCAGAGGAAACAAATTATTGGGAGGCGCCACTGCTTGGTATTGACCAGGCAGGAGCGGAGATTAGTCCCTACGGCATTACCTTACAGAAATATCTATATGATGTTAATGATAAAAATTCCTTTCTTGAGCAGATCAAACGGATCGATCTTTCCTTGATACAAGGTGTTCTTTTGGCACCAAGTTTTATTGAAGAATCTGAACATTTCGTGAAAAAACTTGAAATAAGAAAAATACCTTATGTATTTATCAACTCAGATATACAGGGACATGACAGCTTGAGTTATTTCGGTCCGGATCTATATCAAAGCGGTTACCTTTCTGCCCACCTTATGAAATACCTCCTTAAAAAGCAAGATGAGATTCTGGTCGTTAACATCTCACAGGAAATAGACAATCAGCATCATTTACTTCGTAAGGAACAAGGTTTCAGGAACTATTTTGCTGATAAAAAGCTTGAAAATACGATCCTGAAAATTGATATCAAGCAGACCGACTATACCTATATCAGCAACTCACTTGAGAAGGTCTTAAAAAATCACAACATCGCTGCTATTTTCGTAACCAATTCCAGGGTTTCAACTGTAGCCAAATATTTGGCAATGACTGGGGATCAGCGCAGAATCCTGATCGGATTTGATTACACTGAAGAAAACCTGAGCTTCCTTAAAAAAGGTGATATTGATTTTCTGATTTGCCAAAAACCCAGAGAACAAGGGTATAAAGGCCTAATGGCTTTATATCAGTTTGTTGTACATTCCAAATCTGGCGAAAAAAACAACTTTATGCCAATTGATATCATCACAAGCGAAAATTGTGATTTCTATCTCAATTAAGTCGTTATTTCATTTAATATTGCATTTTAAAAAGTAGTTATCTTACCAAGCCTATTTGGAATTCCAATAAATGTTTTGTTTATTCGTGTACGTTAACGTTAAGCAAACTTTATGGATAAGAAGACTTATAATAAATCATTATATATCATTGCAGTACTGTTTTTTGTCTTCGGTTTCGTTACCTGGATAAATGCAATGCTCATCCCGTATTTCAAAATTTGCTGTGAGCTCAATAATCTCGAGTCTTATTTTGTTGCTTTTGCTTTTTATATTTCCTATTTATTCATTTCCTTTCCGGCGTCGTTACTGCTTAAAAAATATGGTTTTAAGAATGGTATGATGATTGGTTTCTTCGTGATGGCTATTGGTGCATTTATATTTGTACCAGCTGCGCTATTGCGTAATTACATGTTATTTTTAGTTGGTTTGTTTACGCTGGGGGCGGGGCTGGCAGTTTTACAAACAGCAGCAAATCCCTATGTAACGATATTAGGTCCGAAAAAAAGTGCCGCAATGAGGTTCAGCATTATGGGGATCTGCAATAAGTTTGCGGGAATTCTCGCGCCCTTGCTTTTTGCTGCGGTTATACTCCAGTCTTCTGATCAGGCAGTATTTGAAAAAGTAAAGTCGATGGGGACAGTGGAAAGAGCGCCGATTCTTGATGAACTGATCAGAAGAGTTATTGTTCCGTATTCATGTGTCGGTGTAATTCTGGTGTTACTGGGTTTCCTGGTGCGCTTTTCTTCTTTGCCTGAAATTAATACAGAAGAGGAGGATGAGGTTACCGCCGAATCGAATAAAGGGAAGCGTAATATCTTTCAGTTCCCCCATCTTGTCCTCGGCGCATTTGCCATATTTGTTCATGTAGGTTCACAGGTAATTGCGGTTGATACCATTATCGGTTATGCGCATTCAATGGATATTTCTCTTTTAGAAGCAAAGGTATTTCCTTCTTATACACTTGCTGCAACAATTGTTGGTTATATTCTGGGAATTTCGCTGATTCCAAAATACCTCTCTCAGATTTTGGCCCTTCGTATTTGTATCATCCTGGGTGTCATATTTACTTTATGTATCGTTTTCTTTAATGGTCGCGTTACGATATTAGGGCATCAGGCGGACATTTCTATATGGTTTATTGTATTGCTGGGCTTTGCAAATTCAATGATATGGGCTGGAATATGGCCTTTATCTATGGATCGACTTGGCCGTTTTATAAAAATCGGCGCTGCAATTCTGATTATGGGCCTTTCCGGAAATGCTGTTATGCCACTCTTATATGGTCATCTCGCTGATATTTATGGTTTGCAAAATGCTTATTTAGTACTTTTACCATGTTATGTCTACTTGCTGTTTTATGCTTATAAGGGGTACAAACTCGAGCGCTGGGTTAGTTAATGTCAATCACCTTTTTATTTGGTATAAAATTTCAAAATGAACTTAAACGTCTATCACCTCAATGAAGATTCCAACGCCTCAGCAGATCAGCTATCAGAAAAATTAGCTGCTTATCCCAGGCATCTATTAGCAAATGATTCCTGGCCTCAGATCACTACGATTTGTACAGCCGATTTTGTTATCGCACACAGGGAGCAACACATCCTGTTAAAATTCACAATATCTAATGATTATTTCCAGTCGATAGAAAGACCGGTTAACAGTGAGGTACACCTCGATAACTGTGTAGAATTCTTTATTGCTTTTGATCAGTCTGATCAGTACTATAACATTGAGTTTAATTGTCTTGGGATTGGTAAAATGGCTTATGGCAGTAAAAAGGATAAAAGAACTTTACTACAGAAGTCTGTTGTGCAAAAAATCCATACCTGGACAAAATCAGATGCGATGGAAGGGGAGTTTAACTGGGAGATGATGATGAGTATACCTGCAGATGTGTTTGTATTCCATCAAATTCAAAATTTCGACGGCCTTACAGCTAGAGCTAATTTTTATAAATGTGGGGATGGATTACCAAATCCTCACTTCTTATGTTGGAATAAGGTGGTATCGCCAACACCTGATTTTCATAGCCCGGACCATTTTGGAACTATTCAATTTATGCCCGTGCAGACAGAATCAAGTGATTTAAATGATAAATATGGTTTTTTTTAAATAAATTCGTGTACGTACCCGTTTAATTTAATATATTAGCATTTAGATAGTTGTAATCTTTGTTTGGACTGGATTTCTGTCTGTCATTTATCACCTAAACAACCAAAAAAAAGATGAAGAAATTTCTACTTTTGTTACCTTTTCTATGGACTTGCAAGCAAGATGTTGCTGCGTTCGCAAGACAGAAAGTACCGGACACTCTTGTTATACCGACATCAACATCCGCTGTATCTGCAACTTTGAAATTCAGTGGATTTACCTGGATTGTTAAAAATGGAAATGGATTGGGACCAGGACCTAATTCCTGGGGAGATCGGAATGCCTGGGTGGATGCGGCTGGACTGCTTCATCTTAAACTTTCATATGATCAGAAGACGTCGAAATGGTTATGTGCAGGAATTACTTCGAAAGAGAATTTTGGATATGGTACTTACCAATGGCAGGTCCAAGGACCAGTAAGTACAATAGATAAAAATGTTGTAATAGGACTTTTTCATTATTCTGGTCCCGATGGATTTAATGAGCTGGACGTAGAATTTGCGCGATGGGGAGACGCGTCGAAGCCTAATGTAAATTATAGTGTGTATCCCGCGGCCGGAACCAATGGAAAGCAGCAGCGTATCACTACAGAATGGAAACAATCAGGTGGTACAGCTAGCACACACCGCTATATCTGGTCTGATAAATCCGTTGTGGTTAAAAGTATGAACGGTTTTTACAACGATGATACGAATATGTTCTTTACGCATACTTTTTTACCTCCTTCAGCTGTGATACCGACAGAAAAAATGCCGGTAAAAATGAATCTTTGGTGTTTCCGTGGGATGGAACCAGGTGATGGAAAGGAAGTCGAGATCGTGATCAGGAATTTTAAGTTTACACCAGCACCCTGATAAAAATTTTTTGACTTAAAGACGTGTACGTAAACGTCTTGTTGTCTTTAGTTTAGTAATTTACAACACCTAAGTAGGAGAGGCCAGGACCGTTACAGGTTATGCTGATCTGATATATCAACCAAATAAAACCGCTAATGAAAAAATTATACCTAATGACCTTGATGGTCGCATTTTCCATGCTAAGTACCTTTGCCCAGGTCAATCCCGATAAAGGGAGCGTATTTACTTTAACGGGGCAGGTAACTGATGCAAAAACGAATGAAAGCCTTATAGGTGTTTCAATTCGTGTACAAGGAACAGACAAAGGCACCGCAACAGATAAGAATGGTAAGTTTAGTCTGGGAGTAAGTCCCGGAGCAGTTATTTTGCTGAGCTATATTGGCTACCAAAACCAGACTGTTAATGTCGGAGACCGTAAAACCTTGGATATTAAACTTGCTGAAAGTGGCAAGCAGCTTTCTGAAGTAACTATAAACGTGGGGTATGGTACTCAAAAGGTTAAAGAAGTAACTGGTGCTGTCGGATCGATTTCGGCTAAGCAAATGGATAACCATGCGTTGGGTGATGTGAATTCGAGTCTTCAGGGAAAGATTGCCGGACTTCAAATCACCAGTAATTCTGGTGAACCTGGTGCTGGTGCCACAGTTAGAATTCGTGGGGCATCTTCAGTAAATGGAAGTAGTCAACCACTATATATTGTAGATGGCGTTCCCATAAACGCAGATACTTACGGTGGCGGATTGGTTGATGATGCCTCTACTTTCAGTCCTTTGGCAGATCTTAACCCGCAAGATATAGAGTCGATAGAAGTACTGAAAGATGGAACTGCATCTATATATGGTTCCAGAGCATCTAACGGTGTAATTATCATCACTACTAAAAGTGGAAAGAATTCCAGAAAGCCAGAGATACAGTTTTCAGCGAATGGAAGTGTTGCTGACATCACCAGAAAAATTGGTGTGCTGAATGCGTCACAGTTCAGAAGCGCATTTATAGATGCGATATATAATTTTACCGGAGCGCAGACGACTAAAGTTTCGGTGATAGATTCCCTCCATCCGTATTATTCTAAGTCTAACAATTGGCAGGACCTGATGTATCGTACGGCATACCAATATAAAGCAGATGTCAGCGTCAAAGGGGCTTCTAAGGATAACAACATGAATTATTTTGTCAGCGCCGGCTATAAAGATATAGACCCTATTATCATCAATACTAAATTTAAGCAAACTTACGGTTCGGCAAAGGTCTATTACACGGTAAATAAGACCATTTCCGGAAATACGAATTTCAATGTATCCACCAATGACTACAATAGAATTCTCAGCGGACTGAGTAATCAGAGTGCGATATATCAGGCTTTAAGTACAATGCCTGTTTATGCTCCATATGATCCCATTACAGGACAGATTATCCCGCTTCTGGAGGGAAGTAAACCTAACCCGATTGCGATTTCTCAGCTGGCAGCTAATAAAATCAACAGGTGGAGAATGTTTGGAAACCAAGATTTGAGGGTTAAAATTTTGAAAGATCTGGAATTCAAAACTACTTTAGGGTTTGATTATTCGAATACAGAGGAAACAAATTTCACTCCTCAGACACTTTTACCACAAGGTCAAATCAGTTCATCTTATCTGACAACAGGTAAAAACTATTCTTTAATTAATGAAAATACTTTAAACTACAGAACCACCCTGTCTAAAGACCATCACCTTACTTTTTTGCTTGGACAATCTTATCAGAAATTCACAGACAACAATGTCAATGTGATCGGCAGGGGCTTGATTGATGCAACCATTACCTCTATCAATGGTACATCGGTTGTTTCACTTTATAATCAGAATATAGAAGAAAACAGCCTGCTTTCTTTTTTTACCAGGGCAAATTATGATTACAAAGGAAAGTATCTTTTCTCGGCGGTTATGAGAGCAGATGGTTCTTCAAGATTTGGAGCGGATAATAGATTTGGATATTTCCCTTCATTCTCGGCCGGTTGGAGATTGTCGGAGGAAGATTGGTTTAAGAAAGTCAGTTTCATTTCAGATGCAAAGATCCGTGGAAGTTTTGGTGTAACAGGTAACCAGTCTATCGGCAACTATGCATGGCAGGGTTCACTTAATACTGTGGGTACTTATTTAGGAAATGTAGCTATTGTTTCTAACGGAGTTCCAAACGCATCGTTAAAATGGGAAACGACTAAACAAACGAATATAGGTTTTGATCTTTCGTTTCTGAGTGATAGAATTCGTTTCACTGCGGATGCTTACCTGAAAAAGACAACCGGACTTTTATTTGATGTAGCTGTTCCGGGTACAACAGGTTATGCGACGGTTCCTGCCAACTTTGGCAGTTTAGAAAATAAAGGCCTTGAATTTACCCTTTCAACTGTCAACATAGATAAAGCGTTTAAATGGAATTCTACGTTCACCTTCTCGCTAAACAGAAATAAGGTGCTGTCTCTTCCTGGCAATCAGGATTATCGTCCGAATATTTATAATATGGCCAGGGTTGGCGAAACCGCAGGAGTATTTTACGGGCTTAAAGCTTTGGGTGTGTATGCCTATGATACAGACAATGTTTATCAGCGGAATGCAGCCGGAGCTGTTGTTCCTTATCGTCAGGGATCTGCAAATGGGTCGATTTATAAAGGTGGAGATGTCATCTGGGAAGATCTAAACGGAGATGGTATCATTAACGATTCCGATTTACAGGTAATTGGAGATCCAAATCCTGATTTTACTGGAGGTTTTCAGAATGAATTCAGTTACAAGAACTTTACGCTTTCTGCATTAATCACTTACAGTTTTGGAAACGATGTGTTTAACGAGGTGAAAAGAAATCTGGACGCTACACCCTACGATCAGAATTTTACCACAGATCAACTTCGCAGGTGGAGAAAACAAGGAGATGTAACAGATGTTCCAAGATTGGTC
Organism: Pedobacter caeni; assembly: GCF_900129215.1. Lineage (GTDB taxonomy): Bacteria > Bacteroidota > Bacteroidia > Sphingobacteriales > Sphingobacteriaceae > Pedobacter > Pedobacter caeni. The sequence goes on from NZ_FQUQ01000002.1 coordinate 1,106,453, forward strand.
AAAACTGATCCGATGTTAAACAATGCGATCTCAAGTAGATTTGTTGAAGATGGTTCGTTTATCAGGATTCAAAATCTGGCGCTCAATTATAAAATTCCAGCAAAAGCGTTAAGCAGGTTAAGAATAAACCATGCGAATGTAGGATTTTCGGTAGTCAACCTGCTGACCTTTGGTTCTTATACAGGATATGATCCTGAAGTCAGCTCATCAACGAATGCACTTGCAGTTGGCATAGACCGGGGATCTTTCCCTAGAACCAGAACATATAATTTGTCATTGAATTTTAGTCTTTAATATTATGAAACGAAAAGATTATAAAATATACAGCATTATGCTGATCACGTTGGTTTTCTTATCCGGTTGTAAGAAGGCCTTAGAAATCGACCCTACGACTTCTTATTCCAGTTCGAATTTCTGGACTGAAACACCTCAGGCCACAGCAGCTTTGTATGGTGCGTATAACCTTTTGCAAGGAGCGATGGCTCCGGAATCTGTTTTATACGGAGAGGGGAGGGCTGATAATGTGGTGATAAATCCATTGGCATTGAGTTCGCAAACCTTGAATTTGTTAACAAATAACCTAAACTCAAGTCTGCCCATTACAAACTGGAGTGCTTTCTATCAGGTGGTTAATCAGAGTAATTTAATTCTAAAGAACACCTTAGAAATGAAGGGAAAAGGACTTTATCTGGGGAAAGATGCGGAATACAATAGTGTGAGAGGACAGGCCTTCGCCATTCGTGCTTTCTGTTATTTTTACATGACCCGTATTTGGGGTAAATTGCCTGTGGTAACAGAACCTTTTTTAGATGCGAAACAAAGTGTAAGCATTGGACGATCAGATACTACTGCGGTGTATGCCCGAATTCAGGCAGATCTTGATTCTGCAGCATTGGCACCAATCCCTGCATCATATACAACCACTTCAGCTACCAGGGCTCAATTTACAATGGCCGCAGTGAATGCTTTGTATACGGATTTTTATATGTGGCGCCATCAATATGAGAACGCACTTGTTGCTTCTCAGAAAATCCTGACGAATTCAACCTATTCACTGGCTTCGCTTTACAGCGCATCTTCAACTATAGATTATAACATTAATCCGGCGTTAATTGACAATACCGCTTACGCCCAGATGTTTACCAAAGGGTTTTCTAATGAATCAATATTCGAAATCGATTACAATTTTGCAGAGCGCGCGACACGATCATTTTTGATTACAGTTTACGGCGATCTTGGCTTCCAGCCTTTCTTCAAAGCCAGTGGTTACCTGTCCAGTAAGTTCAGCTCAATGGATTTGCGTTCAAAGGTGAATTTTGACACCAATTCGGGTATTGTTAAATTCTTTGAGAAATCGGGTTTTGTTCGTGGCACTCAGGATGATAAGAACATTATCGTTTATCGCCTTGCTGATATCATCTTGTTACGTGCTGAAGCACTTAATAAAACTGGCAATATTCCTGGAGCAATGGCCCTGGTTAATCAAATCAGAGCCAGAGCCGGAGCATCAACATATACAGACGCTTCTTATAGTGGATTTAATACCGATCAAATAGAAGATCTTATCCTTGATGAACGAGCGAGAGAACTTTGTTACGAAGGCAAAAGATGGTTTGATCTGGTACGTACAGGTAAAGCAATTAAAGTAATGGGGCCAATCAATGGACTCAATCAGACAGAAAATTTCCTGTGGCCATTGAGCCTTACCGAAATCAGGTTAAATCCGCTGTTGGATCAAAATTCATATTATCAATAAAAATATTTAAAGATGAAAAAACTAAATCTTTACTCAAAAGTACTTTTTCTCTGTATGTGTATGCTCACAATTGTTGGTTGTAGCAAACTTGAACTATTGAAAAACGAAGATAGTGATGGAGCCAATGCTGGTGCTAACCTTAAGACGCAAACCATACAACAATTTCTGCTTGCAGACCACAGTTCAGATTTAACGGAACTGGATCTCTTTGCTTCGGCAGTGAAACGTGCGGGGCTGATGGATATGCTGGGCAAACCGGAAGATTATACTGTGGTGTTCCTGACGAACCCAGGAGTTAAACAACTTTTGGCAACGATAGGCTATCCCAGTGTTAACGAAGTACCTCCGGTTATCCTCAAAAACCTGTTAGGCGATCTGATCATCAAAGGGAAGTTAAAATCTACGGATCTTAATCTCGATGAGACAAAGAAAATAGAAACCATTAATGGAAACTATATTTATTACACCAGAAAATCGAATACATCCGATCAATACGTGCTGACCATTAATCAGAATTCAACATTAGGCTCAACGGCGGCATTGGTTAGGTCCCAGGATCTGGAATTTAACAACGGTGTAGCCCAGGTTACTGCGCAGTTTACTTTCTACAGGTTGCTGGATGATAAACCTGATGAGGCTAACCCTGGTGGCAATGTGATTACACAAAAAATCAATGTAGCTAAAGACGTTTACATTCGTGGTGGTTCTGGTAATTCAAATGCGAATTTCAATGATTTGGCAACCATAGACTTAAAAGCGGTAAGCACTGCAGATGCTACTGTTGGTCGTATTGGTGTAATGCAGTATCCATTGGAAAAACCAAGCTTTGGTGACAAAATCGGAGCTGCAAGAATGTATGTATATGTGTATACCACTGGGTTAACACCTACAACTACATTCTCATTTTCAGCTCATTTAGGTGAAAATAAAGATTGGGCGGAAAATACCATCACCTGGAACAATGCACCGATTTATAATTCTGTTCCAATTTCAACATTGCCTGTTCCGGGAGGAACCACCGGATGGGTTTCTTTTGATGTTACCTCAGCAGTGAGTCAGCTTTATGCAAACAAGGAAACCTTTATCAATGTATTCCTGAAACACAATGTCGATAATTTCATTAAGCTTCGTCCAAGAGAATTTTCTGCAGGACTTTACGGTTCATACCTCAGCATCAGTTCGCCTCCGCAGACACTGTTAAAGCTCGGTCAGGTCAATGTGCTTAATGTTTCTGCCATTGAGCAGATTACGCCCTTAACACTGGCTAACCTGAAAATGGAAGGAACAATCGATCATAACATTACTTACACCGTAAAACAGGTTCCAACCGCTGGTTTCTTGGTTAAATATGGGATTCCACTAGCTGCAAATGCTTCTTTTTCACAAGCTGATATGGCTAAAGGAGCAATTAAATATTTATATGGCGGATCAGGCAATACGGATCAGGTCGTTTTTGAAGCAAGAGACCATAACGGCGGTTATTTTGAGTCAGCATTAAAGCTGGACATTGCAATTAAATAAACCCTGTCCGGTATTTGCTTAAAATAATATTCGGAAGAAAAATAAAAATTATGAAAAGAACAGTATTTGTTGTGATGCTTTTAACTGCCATTTTTGGGTATGCAAAAGCATTTCAAAAAGAGTTAAACGATCCTGTTTCACCATTTCCGGTGAGAGGATTTCATCTCGATCTGCGTATTCAGGCCATTCCTATGCCAGCTCTTAAAAAACTTGCGCTGCAATTGGCTAAGGGCGGTATTAATACGCTGGTTATGGAATGGGAGGCAACTTATCCTTTTCAGGATGAACCTTTGATTCCCAATCGTTTTGCTTACACAAGAGATGAAGTAAAGGCTTTTATCGCTTACTGTAGTTCCATAAAGCTTGATGTCATTCCACTTCAACAGAGCTTCGGACATGTTGAATACATTCTTAGAAATCCTAAATACAAAGACCTGAGAGAAGATCAGAAAGATTACTCTCAGGTTAATCCGATTCGCGAAACTGAGGCAAAAAAACTTTTTACTACGCTTTACCGGGATCTGATTTCTACGCATAATTCTCCTTATATCCATATTGGGGGTGATGAGACTTATCTATTGGGGCATTCAGAAGAATCAAAAAAGAAAATTAAAGCCGTTGGTATTGGAAGGCTCTATGGCGATTATATCAAGATGCTTTGCGATGTGGTCGTTGGGTTGGGTAAAAGGCCGGTTCTTTGGGCTGATATTGCGTTGAAATATCCGGAGGCGTTGAAAGGTTTGCCAAAGGAAACCATTTTTATTGATTGGAATTATGGATGGGACATCAATATGTTTGGTGATCATGAAAAATTGATGCAGAGCGGGTTTGAGGTATGGGGGGCACCTTCAATAAGGAGTCATCCCGATAATTACTTTCTTACTCAATGGGCGAAGCACTTTAAAAATATTTCAGATTTCGTTCCATTGGCAAAAGGACTGGGTTATAAAGGGATCATTATGACTTCCTGGTCTACCTCCGGATTGTATTCGCCAGTGTTTGAAACCACCAGGGATATCGTAGATCTTTATGCAATCCGACGTGTTTATCCCATTAGTGGATTTAATATGCTGATTGCAGCATTTCTCGAATCTATAAAATCAGGGAAAGCACTTGATGCGGAAAACTTCGTTTACGGTTATGCCAAATCTCAATATGGTTTTGATGAAAACGATGCTAAAATATTTTGGAAAGCGGTTTCAACTGTTCCTTTTGAGATTACACAAGGAAAACCTATAAACACCGATTTAAGCATTGATCAAATGTTAGATAGTACACAAAAAGCATCTGTGATACTCGCAAAACTTAAACCTGGTAAAAATCTAAAAGAGTTTGAGCATTACCGCTTGATGGCGGCCATTCGTGTACAATACCTGACTTATCAGTCGATAGAATCCAGGGCAAATGCTCCGGAAATGAATGACGAAAAACTTAAATCACTAATTGCTGAACTCGAAGCATTGCGCAGCAAAGAACTTGATAAGAAGTTTATCGAACTCAATTCAGAGGTGATGTATCCTTCAGAAATAACTCAGGAAAATGAGCTCAGAGCTGCGAAAATCAAGGTATTGCTGGACAGGCTGAAGAGAGTTAAGTAATGCTATTTATTGACCATTAAAAAAAAGAAAATTGTATAAAATATTACATAGTTACCTACTGCTGATGCTGGTTTTTGGAACAGCTGGTCACGCAGCCAGACAGTCGTATCCAGGAGCAGATCAGCTGGAGATTCGCTGGCATGTTTACGAAAATCATTACCTGGGGAAAGATCAGACACTTTTTTCAATCGGCATTAAGAACAATACAAAACAACCCTTTCCAAGTGCGGGCTGGAAAATCTATTTTAATCTTGGTAAAAGAGTAACCAGTGTTTCTGGTTCGGAGCAGTTGGAAATAAAGCATGTAAATGGTGGGCTGTACTATATTTCTCCGGGTAAGGACTTTAAGTCGCCTGCTCCCGGAGAAAGCTTAGCTCAACAGTTTATTTCCAATTCCTGGGTAGTGAATAGCAGTGATGCGCCTCAAGGGTTTTATTTAGTCTGGGACAATGCTGCAGGTATTGGTATTCCTTTAAACGATGTTAAAATATCTACTCCTAAAGATCAACGTAAAATGGACAGATTTGCCGGAGACAAGGAGCTAGCACAGGAGCAGCGTTATCTGTTGAATGAACGCGGAAAAACTGGGAGCAGTAATCAGCCTAAAATATTTCCAGCACCACTTTCTTACACAGAAACAGCTGGCTATTTTAAACTGGACCAAGCTGTTATTTTGGTTCCTGATTCAGAATTCGATGCGGAAGCACAATTGTTTGCTGATGAGCTGAAAAGGTTGACGGGAAAAAGACCTGTAGTCGGCCCTGATCATAAAAGTGCTAAATCAATCAGGCTTAAAAAAGACGCCTCGATCAAAAAAGATGGATATCGACTCAGCGTATCTCCATCTGGCATTGTAATTTCTGCCAATACCTCCCGGGAGATTCATTACGGCATACAATCGTTAAAAGTCCTTCTCGATCCTTCTGCATATGTTGCTCAGGGAAAAAAGAAAGTATTGATGCTGAAATGTGTAGAGGTAGAAGATCGTCCTTCTTTCGGGTTTAGGGCGATAATGCTTGATGTAGCGAGAAATTTTCAGTCCAAAGAGGAAGTCATGAAGTTGATTGACTTGTTGTCTTTATACAAATTTACTACGCTTCACCTCCATCTAAATGACGATGAAGGCTGGAGATTACAGATCAATGCTTTACCCGAACTGACAAGTCTGGGTTCAAATCGTGGGCATGGATTAAACGAACAGGAAAGCTTGATGCCTTCTTATGGATCCGGCCCAATTGCAGGACAATCCTCTGGGAGTGGTTTTTATTCAAGAGCAGACTTTATTGAGATTTTAAAATATGCAGCAAGAAGACACATCAATATTATTCCGGAAATAGAAACACCTGGTCATGCCCGTGCCGCCATCGTTTCGATGCAGGCTAGATACGATAGAATTATAAAATCCGGGGATACCGCCAGCGCAAAAGCCTATCTGCTCAGAGATATGGCAGATTCCTCCGTTTATCGTTCGGTGCAGCAATGGAATGATCATGTGATGGATGTGTCCATGCCGTCGGTATACAATTTTCTGGAAACGGTTACTGATGAAATAATTGATATGTATAAACTAGCCGGGGCACCATTGCAGACCATACATTATGGTGGAGATGAAGTGCCTGCTGGTGTATGGACCAGGTCTCCATCTGTTAATGCGTTTAAAGTAAAGCATCCCGAAGTTAAAAATGCCGCAGATCTTTGGGACTATTTTTTCGGCCGTATTGCAACCATGCTGGACAAAAGAAAACTATACCTCTCTGGTTGGGAAGAAACTGCTTTAAGAAAATCGACTGTTCAGGGAGAAAAAAAATGGCAGCCTAATCCTTTATTTCTTGACAGAAAATTTCATGTGAATGTATGGAATAATATGTCTGGTAATGAGGATCTTGCTTATAGATTGGCAAATTCCGGATACAAGGTCATTCTTTCGTTTGTGACCAATTTTTATTTTGATATGGGCTATGTGCGGGAGTTTGATGAGCCAGGATTCAATTGGGGTGGTTTTATCAATCTGGAACAGTCTTACAAATTTATCCCCTTTGATTACCTGAGAAATCAGCACACAGATTACGTGAACAGGCCATTGCCTAAATCAATGCTCAAACAATTTGAGCCTTTAACCGAAGTTGGTAAGCAAAATATATACGGTATTCAAGGCCTTTTATGGACGGAAACTGTAAAAACTGCGGAACGATTGGAGTATATGTATTTGCCAAGGCTTCTTGCCTTGTCTGAAAGAGCCTGGGCTTCAGCACCAGAATGGGCTACTTTGCAAGATACTTTAAAGGCTAAAAAATTGTACGAGCAAGACTGGTATAAATTCAGTTCATCAGTGGGAAGAGAGTTGAGCCGGTTGGATCATTATGCCGGAGGTTATAGATATAGGATACCTACGCCAGCAGTTATGTTCCGGAATGGGATGGTTAGTGTGAATACGGATGTTCCCGGATTTCAGATTCGCTATACTACAGATGGATCTGTCCCAACCATAAAAAGTAAACTGTATCAACAACCGATCCGCCACTTAAAAGAACTTCGTTTCCGTGCATTCAACAAGCTCGGGAGAGGAGGGAAGATAGCGCAAAATGACAATGAAGAAAATGGAAAAGATTAAGATATATAATGGTAAAATAATTACTCCTCATCGTACGATTGATGGCGGATGTATCCTTATCGAAGGAGGAAAGATATTGGAAGTAAGCGCTTCGGATATTCCTGTTGAAAATGCATTGGAAATCAATGCAATGGGAAATTATATTGGACCAGGATTTATTGATTTACATGTTCATGGGGGCGGAGGTCATGATTTTATGGATAATGAGCCCGACGGTTTTCTTGCCATTGCTGCATTACATGCTAAACATGGGACCACTGCACTCATGCCTACAACCTTAAGTAGTGAGCATCAGGATTTGATGGATACCTTGAGCACTTATGAAGCTGCTGATGCCAGAAATGTTAATGGCGCACAGTTTATAGGGATACACATTGAGGGACCATATTTCTCCATGGAACAAAGAGGTGCACAAGATCCAAGGTATATCAGGGCGCCGGTTCCGGCAGAATATCAGGAGATCGTTGCCAGTTCCGGAGCTATTAAACGCTGGAGCGCTGCGCCAGAGCTTAAAGGGGCTTTGGAATTTGGCCAATACCTTACAGAAAGAGGAATCTTACCATCTATTGCACATACCAATGCGATATATGAAGAAGTATTGCCAGCATTTGAAAAAGGTTTCAGGCACGCTACACATTTTTATTCCTGTATGTCGGGGGTTTCGAGGCGAAATGCATACCGTTATGCGGGAGTAATTGAAAGTGCCTATTTGCTTGATGCAATGACTGTAGAAATCATCGCAGATGGTATTCATCTTCCTCCGCCTTTACTTAAGCTGGTTCTCAAAATAAAAGGTGCAGACCGCACTGCATTGGTTACCGATGCGATGCGCGCTGCAGGTATGCCGCCAGGACCAAGTATTCTTGGTAGCCGACGCGATGGCCTGGAGGTTATTGTTGAGGATAACGTGGCTAAGCTAAAAGACAGGACTGCCTTTGCAGGTAGTGTAGCTACGATGGACAGGTTAGTGAGAAACATGGTGACAATGGCTGATGCAACATTGGAAGATGCTGTTAAAATGGCTTCCCTTACTCCGGCAAATATAATCGGTATAGCCGATCGGAAAGGATCGCTGGTGGCAGGCAAGGATTCGGATATTGTCATCTTCGATCATGAGATAAATATTGTCCGGACGATCGTATCTGGGAGAAGTGTATATGAAAAATCAATTTAATTTATAGCTAGTGTTGTTAGAAAAAGATTCAAACGTACCTAAGGTTAGGATTTACGAGTCAAGAAAATTAATGGGAGCTGCGGCAGCGAGTCGACTTGCCAGAGAGATTGATGCTGTTTTGAAAAATAAAGATGCTGTTAATATCATATTCGCGGCAGCTCCTTCACAAAACGAATTTTTGACTGCGCTTTTTTATGAGCCTGTCAAATGGGAACATGTAAATGCTTTTCATATGGATGAATACATCAATTTGGATGAAAATGCGGAGCAAAGGTTTGGGAATTTTTTAAAAGAACGCATATTTGATAAGTTCAATTTTAAATCCGTTCACTACCTGGATGGGAATGTTGATGACATTCAATCAGAATGTAACCGTTATTCCAGATTGCTTGAAAATTATCCGGTGGATATCGTTTGTATGGGAATAGGTGAAAATGGGCATCTTGCCTTTAATGATCCACCTGTTGCCAATTTTACTGATCCGGAAATGGTAAAGGTGGTTACACTTGATTTACCTTGCAGACAGCAACAGGTTAATGATGGTTGTTTTGCTAGTCTTGAAGAGGTTCCTACGCAGGCCTTAACTTTAACAATTCCTGCGCTAATGAGTGCAAGCGTTATCAATTGTGTAGTGCCAGGATCAGCGAAAGCACAGGCTATACTAAATACCTTAACCAAGCCAATAGGGAGTGATTTTCCGTCCACAGCATTACGAAATCATACCGGGGCAGTACTTTTTCTGGATATGGATAGCAGCAGATATATTCGATAGCGGGGAATTGAGCATAATAATGAAATTGTTTCAGTGGTGATCATTTGTTGTGTTGTGATCGATTACCGGTCCATAAAGGCCGGATATATATATATCGTATGTTTTTTTTGTAAAATACTTATTTTTAGGTATTTGTGTTTTTTGTTCAAATGCATAGTTTAGTCATGATCAGCTTTATGATCATTAGGGTTTGTTCAAAAAACACAATGATATGAATACTAAAAATACCCGTATTAAACCGGAATTAATCTCGTTTCTTACTATCCGTCGAAGCATTGGCATCCTTGGAATAGGACTTCCTTTTGCGCTGTTGATTTTCTCTTATATCTTTGGATGTGAAGTGATGCAGCCCTCCATTAGCCATTACTATTATACCTCCGTCGGCGCTTTATTTGTAGGCATCTTATCTGCTGTTGGACTTTTTCTGATCAGCTATAAAGGATTTAGTGCCCTGGACGATTTTGCAACCAATCTTGCCGGTTTTTGTGCTTTTGGAATCGCCTTCTTTGCAACATCTAAACCTATAGAATCCGCTTGTATTATTGTTGGCCTTTCTGGAAACAGCTTGCGGGAAATTTTACATTATGTTAGCGCTGCGGTTTTCTTCCTTACCCTTTCCTATATTTCCTTCTTTCTTTTTACCAAATCAAAGGGAACAAAGACCAAAAAGAAAGTCATAAGGAATCGGATCTATCGGGTATGTGCAGTCTTGATGCTGATTTTTGTCGTCCTTATTTTTATTACCGACAAGCTGATCAAAGTATCTGATCATCTGCATTTAACCTTTTGGCTGGAATGGGGGGCACTGATTAGTTTTGGGTTTTCCTGGTTGATCAAAGGAGAAACGTTCTTTAAAGGTTGATCCTGTGTCTTGTCAATTTAGATTGTTATGATGAATATTTCAGAAAAGGAGCTTTTCGATGCAGAGATGGAGGACGCTTTAAAAGCAGATCTTTGCCGCTTGATCAGAAGAATGAAAAGATTGGAGCGTCTGGATTCAACAATTGCACATTCTTTATTCTGGCTTTCTATATTAGCAAGTTTCAGTTCGGCAATTCTTGTTTCAGGAAAATATGATAGTACTTACTTATTGGCGGTAATTGCGGGTATCCCCGGTCTCGTGGTCGTTATTGAAAAAACCTTTGATTTTACTCAGCGAACGGTATGGGACTTGAATTTCAGAATGGAATTTGAGGAACTGCTGGATGAGATGAAGTACAAAAAGATAGCTGGTTATAAAGCGGTAAAAAAATTCAGGAAAATCATTAGAAAAAATGAGTATGCTTTCCAGAAAATCGGTTTTTTCAGCAAGACAAATACCGACAGAAACAAGGATAATCCTGTCCTGACACTGCAAAAAACTGATCCGGAGGGAGGAGCAGACGATTAGTCACACTAAAGAGGTAATCCATAGAAATTGCCTCTTTAGTACCACTCTGTTTTAAAATTGAACTAAAGTGATTGTATCCTGATCGGTTTTTGAATGTCTATGCCTGTCTGCAATGCTTTTTCAAAAACATCAAAAAATTGTCTTCCATCGCTGGTTATAAAGTAGTTCGATAAACTGGTGATGGTTTCTGCAATGTTTTTTCCCCAGGGAGCTTGCTGCTTTAAATCATCAATGTCCCATATGATACGATCCGGAGCATACTCCCTGAATAATGCTCTGATTTCATTTAGCTCTTTTTTAGCTTTAGGAATGTTTTCTAAAGATAAATCGCCCTGGTATAGTTCATTCATTAGGAATGGGAATTTTGAGCCCCATTTATTGTCTTCCAGACGATAGGCTATGGTTGAGAAAAAAGAATGCAAGAGACTTCCTGTTCCTATTTTATAAAATATGGGACCAATCCTAAGTCCTGTTGCCATTTGTCAAATTAATTATTATCTGTTTTTTTTTCTACAAATATTGGTGTTTCTGTTACGTCAATTACCAGCTTTCCATTTATGGTATTTACTGTTTTTGCAAGCATTTCTTCTTTTCCAATCTGGAGTGTATGGATGATGGCTTGTTTTGCATCACCCAGATTAAGTTCATATTTTGCTGTTCTCCCTTTTTGATCAGGTATAGTAAGCACATAAATTTCCTTCTTATCTGATTTGTATAAGTCTACTATAGGATCATTGTTCAGCGTTGAACTGAAAAAATAGTTTCCTATTAATTTTTTTGTCTGCAGCATATAATCAGCAGCAGGTCTTTTAACAGCGTTTGCATTCATGAAACCTGAAGAAGAATATTGGATAGTGCTATTGATATCAACATCATCCAGCATGTAAAAGACACATTTTTTTATTTTTTTTCTGGCATATAAAAGAGCTGTACGCAAATTCCAATCTGCCTGGGTGACCTGGGAGTTCTTCGAGCCTATAGGAATCGCACGCTGGGGGGTGCTATGGCCAATATCATATCCTGTCTCTGTAACCCAAACAGGCATGTTATTGGCATGTTTTTTAGACATAGCCATAAAATCATCAGCGATTTTTCCGATGATCGAAAGTTCGGGAGCAACACCAATTGTAGCGACCTCATTGTGTTCATCTGCATCATTGGAATAAAGGTGATAGTTGATGATATCAAAGCATAAATCTACAGAACCATCTGCCTTTAATCCTCTGTTCTTTCTGCACCATTCGATCATTTTGATTACAAAATTCGGATCAGCATTGGCCAGGCCTCCCATAACAACCATCATATTTGGATCAGCAGTTTTAACACCTGCATTTTTTCCTAACTTGCCTTTGTTTCCGTCATAAAATGCCGACATATTAGCCGCATATTCTTCCGCTGTTTGTTGTGCTTTTTTACCTTTCCACCATTTGTCCCGTTCATTGTCGCACTCAATATATTTAATCAGACCAAGACCTGTCTTTGCAACATTTCTTTGATCTCCGGCCCATCTTATGCCCGTATTGACCGTTACCAGAGAAGGATCTATATTTTTGTTGCTGCCATATCTGGCCGCCAATTGAAAAGCTACTCTGGCCTGTATGATGTAGGAGGCGGGGGCCAATCTGTCTAATCCATAAGGCGCAGGTACATTTTCGGCATCCCTTTGATCCGCGGGATAAGTATCAAGTAACCAGTCGGGGCAGGTTTTAATGTCAATGATGACATCGAGTCCGGACTCCTTCATTCGCTGATACATCCTATCATAGTCCCATCCACCAGAATGAGAGGGGCTAAAAGTATACTTGCCTTCTGCCTGTTCAACCCTTTCCCAGTCCAGATAATGGCGTATTCCTGAAAATGACTTGATGACTGAAAATTTGGTTTCGTCTATTGTTTCTGGGGAAGCAGGCTGCAAAAGATCCCATTCAAATGCATTAATACCTAAATATTCTGCAAAGTGTGTTGTGGAAGCTTCTCCTGGAATCGTGGGCGTCTCTTTCTGTATAGGAGGAAGTTCTTTCTTTTTTTTACACGCTGATAACGATAGTAAGGAGAGCAGGGCTATTATGGTATACTTCATATGACTGAATGGAAATCCCCATAAAAATATGTGATTTTTAGTTAAAAAAAGCGCTTAAAAATTATTTATCAATACCGCTGTCCATATTTGGACCTGTACATGTGTAAATATAGACAAGACCTAAAATAATAAGGCGCACATCCAGTAGAAATATACTTTTCAATTGCATCATTATTACTTTTTAAAGTATCTTTGCATCACTTTATGAATATGATCTTTTTCTTCGAAACCCCATCTGCCAAGATTTATGTCTTGCAAATAAACCGGAGCCTTACACCATCTGATATTTCAAAATTAAGTTGGCTGTTTGGAGGCGCAAAAGTTAAATCGGAAACATCTTTAAGTGGATTCTTTGTTGGCCCAAGGGCAGCAATGGTGACCCCATGGAGTACAAATGCCGTAGAGATTACCCAAAATATGGATCTTCAGGGTATTATCCGTATTGAAGAGTTTGAACAATCAACTGCTGATGCTTCAAATTATGACCATATGTTGTTTCAAAAGTACGACGGACTGGGACAGGATGTATTCACAACTAATGTTCAACCGGAACCAATTCTGGAAATCAGTGATATTGCAGCATACGATAAACAGGAAGGTTTATCATTAAGTGATGAAGAAGTTGATTATTTAAATAAGCTGGCCGAAAATCTGGGACGTAAACTGACGGACTCTGAGGTATTCGGTTTTTCTCAGGTAAACTCTGAACATTGCCGTCATAAAATCTTTAACGGAACTTTTGTGATCGATGGTCAGGAGCAACCTTCTTCTTTGTTTAAACTGATCCGCAAAACATCAGAACTAAACCCTAACGGAATTGTATCTGCATATAAAGACAATGTGGCCTTTGTAAAAGGACCAAGAGTACAGCAGTTTGCTCCTAAAAGAGCAGACGTGCCTGATTATTATCAGTTAAAAGATTTTGATTCCGTGATTTCAATAAAAGCGGAAACCCATAACTTCCCAACCACTGTGGAGCCCTTTAACGGTGCCGCAACAGGATCAGGAGGAGAAATCAGAGACAGGCTTGCAGGTGGACAAGGCTCATTGCCTCTAGCAGGTACTGCAGTATATATGACTGCCTTATCCAGACTTACCGAAGACCGTCCATGGGAAAAAGGAGTAGAAGAAAGAAAATGGTTATACCAAACCCCAATGGACATCCTGATTAAAGCATCGAATGGTGCTTCTGATTTTGGAAATAAATTCGGACAACCCCTGATTACCGGTTCAGTGCTCACCTTTGAGCATGAAGAACAAGGCAGAAAACTGGGATATGATAAAGTGATCATGCTTGCAGGTGGCGTAGGCTATGGTAAAGCAGATCAGGCGCAAAAACATAAACCAGTAGCGGGAGATAAGATTGTGATCCTGGGTGGTGAAAACTACCGTATCGGTATGGGAGGTGCGGCAGTGTCTTCAGCAGATACAGGAGCCCTGGGTTCCAGCATTGAGCTAAATGCCATCCAACGCTCCAATCCGGAGATGCAAAAAAGAGCGGCAAATACCGTTCGCGGAATGGTGGAAAGCGATGTAAATGCCATCGTTTCTATTCATGATCATGGTGCCGGAGGACATTTAAACTGTCTTTCTGAACTTGTCGAAGAAACTGGTGGTCTGATTGACCTGGATAAACTGCCTGTTGGTGATCCTACACTTTCTGCCAAAGAAATCATAGGAAACGAATCTCAGGAACGTATGGGATTGGTAATCGGAAAAGACCATATTGATACCTTACATAAAATAGCTGAACGCGAACGCAGCCCAATGTATACTGTTGGAGATGTGACTGGTGATCACCGTTTTACTTTCGCTTCTAAAACCACTGGTCTGAAACCTATGGATCTGGAGCTGAAAGATATGTTCGGAAGTTCACCTAAAGTGGTGATGGAAGATAAAACTGTAGACAGGAAATACGAACCTGTAACTTACGATATTAATCAACTGGACAATTACCTGGAACAGGTATTACAACTGGAGGCAGTAGCGTCCAAAGACTGGTTGACAAATAAAGTTGACCGTTGCGTAGGCGGAAGGGTAGCAAAACAGCAATGTGCAGGACCATTACAATTGCCATTAAACAACTGTGGGGTAATGGCGCTTGATTACCAGGGAAAAGATGGTATCGCTACTTCTGTTGGCCATGCTCCGTTATCTGCACTAATCGATGCAGCTGCAGGAAGCCGTAACGCAATTGCAGAATCTCTTTCTAATATTGTTTGGGCTCCCTTAAAAGATGGATTGGAAAGTGTTTCGCTTTCTGCCAACTGGATGTGGGCTTGTAAGAATGAAGGAGAAGATGCCCGTTTATATGAAGCGGTAAAAGCATGTTCGGAATTTGCCATCGACTTAGGAATTAACATTCCAACGGGTAAAGATTCCCTGTCCATGAAACAAAAATATCCTGACGGCGAAGTAATCGCCCCAGGTACAGTGATCATCTCTGCAGGTGGCCATTGCGATGATATTACTGCTGTGGTAGAGCCGGTTCTTCAGAAAAATGGAGGATCGATTTATTACATCAATCTTTCTGGTGATGCGTATAAACTTGGAGGATCTTCTTTTGCGCAGACCTTAAACAGAATTGGTAACGAAACTCCTGATGTTAAGAATGCAGCAGCATTTAAAACAGCTTTCAATACCGTTCAGGAACTAATCAAAGCGGGTAAAATTCAGGCTGGTCACGATATAGGAAGTGGCGGACTGATCACCACGTTATTAGAGCTTTGTTTCGCTGACAGAAATCTTGGTGCAGAGATCGATCTTTCCGCTTTAGGAAATGAAGACCTGATCAAAGTCCTGTTTGCAGAAAATATTGGAATTGTATTCCAGGCTGATGCAAGTGTAGAAGGATTACTTAAAGATGCTGGTGTTGCTTACCATAAAATTGGTGAAGTAAAAAGTGAAGCTACCTTAACGGTTAAAAATGTAACCGCAAGCCATGCTTTTGATATCGATCATTTACGTGATGTATGGTTCAAAACTTCTTACTTGTTGGATCAGAAACAATCTGGTCCGGTTAAAGCGAAAGAAAGATTTGACAATTATAAAAATCATGTCCTTAACTATACTTTCCCATTACAGTTTGATGGTAAAAAACCGGTTATTGACGAATCTAAACCAAGGCCTAAAGCTGCTGTTCTAAGAGAAAAAGGAAGTAACTCTGAACGTGAACTTGCCAATGCGATGTTCCTTGCAGGTTTTGATGTGAAGGATGTACACATGACCGATTTAATCTCAGGTCGTGAAACATTGGAGGATATTCAGTTTATCGGTGCAGTTGGAGGTTTCTCTAACTCGGATGTATTGGGATCTGCCAAAGGTTGGGCCGGTGCATTTTTATACAACGAAAAAGCAAGGGTGGCATTGGAGAACTTCTTCAAACGCGAGGATACGCTTTCTGTGGGGATCTGTAATGGTTGTCAGCTTTTCGTTGAATTGGGTCTGATCAATAAAAATCATGAGGAAAAACCTAAAATGCTGCACAACGAAAGTCAGAAGCATGAGAGTATTTTCACCTCATTAACCATACAGGAAAACAATTCCGTAATGTTATCCAGTCTTGCAGGAAGTACGTTAGGCGTATGGGTATCTCATGGAGAAGGTAAATTCCAGTTGCCATATGCAGAAGATCAATACGGTATCGTAGCTAAATATGGTTACGAAAGCTATCCTGCCAATCCAAATGGATCTGATTACAATACCGCAATGTTATGTGATCAATCGGGACGACACCTGGTGATGATGCCTCACATTGAGCGTTCTTTATTCCAATGGCATTGGGCAAACTATCCTCTGGGACGTAAAGATGAAGTGACACCATGGATGGAAGCTTTTGTGAATGCGAGAAAATGGTTGGAAAACACCGGAAAATAAAAAATAACGAAAGAGCAGCCCTAAAGGCTGCTCTTTTTATATCAGAGGATTTTTAATCCGCTAATTTAAGCAGGAGTAAACTGGAAGGAGTGAATGATGATTTCTATTTCCTGTCCGTTTGAAGGAGCCAATCCCTGGAATAACCATAAATTCATATGTACAGGTAGAGCTTCTGTGCTGACCGGAAATCCGGAGTCCGGAGTGCTCCATGGATAAAAGGCATTTGCTTCCAGTTCATTGTGTCCATGGTAGGCTTTGTAAGTTACCTTCTGACTGTTTCTGGAAAACTTGTAGGTGGAATAAGTTCCATTCAGGGCGAGCTCATAGGTGTTGAATACGCGTGTTGCAGGATCTCCATAAGCCGGATAAACGGTGTAATTGAAATTCGGCCATGCGGCATTACCCCACCTTGCAAATTCGATATCAACCTCATGATGTCCATCGTCACCGGATTTGTAATTAAACAAGCCTAAAATGACATTCTTGTCCAGCTTATCAACCTCACCTTCAACTTTCCATACATAAGAACCGTAGCCGAATTCCTGCAGAGAGCTGACTTCAGCACAATTCCACCTTCCCGTAGCGGCATCTCTTTTGATTCTTAAATGTAATCGTCCCTGTGCATCTACCCATACACTGCTGTTGGCCCAATAATTTGGTCCGGGACCACCCACAGATAGATCAGTGATATTTTTTACCTGCCAGCTGTATCCGCTGAAATTGATGATCGTTGCCCCCGGCACAGGGATTACGGCTGATTTTGAATTTACTCTTTCTGATTTAAGATGGTCTGCATTTTCAGCAGTTGAGTCTTTCTTACAGGAGAAGAGGACAATGGCAAGAATTGCCATACTAAAGATTTTTTTCATTTTTTGTTGATTATAGGGTTGATAATTTTGCAGGACTTATTTTTTAAGTCTTAACTACAAGTGCCGGGAATGTTCAATTTTTACCAATTTATGTCTGAATATATTTTACAGCTCAGCAGGGAGTGTTTAACATTGTATACCAAAACCTGATGATGATGAAACAAATATTACTGGCAAGTACTTCTACGATGTTTGGCGAAGAATACTTAGCCTACCTGCAGCCCGAATTAAAGTCTTTCTTTGAAGGTATTTCTGAAATTGTATTTATTCCCTTTGCACGTCCCGGAGGAATCAGTCATGATGAGTATACAGAGAAGGTCAGGGAGGCGTTTCATTCTTTAAACATTAAGGTGCATGGGCTTCATACCTTTACTGATCCTGTTGAAGCCATTCAGCAGGCCGAAGGCTTTTTTACCGGAGGTGGCAATACTTTTTTATTGGTGCAGCAACTTCATCACCTCAATCTGATGGAGGACCTGAAAGCAGCTGTACAAGGAGGAACGCCTTATCTTGGAACAAGTGCAGGAAGTAATATCGGTGGCCTGAATATGAAAAATACGAACGACATGCCGATTGTTTATCCTTCCGATTTTACAACAATGGGGCTAGTTCCTTTTAATATCAATGCCCATTATCTGGATCCTGACCCAAAGAGTACCCACAACGGTGAAACCAGAGAAACAAGGATTAAGGAGTTCCATGTATTCAATGAAATTCCTGTCGTAGGGCTCAGAGAAGGAAGCTGGATCCGCGTTAAAGATGATCAGGTAACTACAGAAGGAACCAAAGCATCCCGCATCTTCATAAAAGATCAGGAGCCTTATGAACTGGGCTCCGGTTCTATATTAAGATTTTAGTCTCCGGATCAATTCGGCGGTATTATATCGTTATATTTGTTTTGAGGCCATCTTATAAATGAAAAAAAAGCCAAATACAGATTCCTTCCAATATTATCCGCTTGGTGATTCCGCAATTGTGATCCAATTAGGTGATCAGATCAGCCCTGTGATCAATAAAAAGGTACGGGCAATCGCAGCCTGGCTGGACGAGTATAGTTTTGAGGGTTTCATCGAATATGTCCCTGCCTTTACTACGGTTACCGTGTATTATGAACCCTGGATAATCAGCTATGCAAAATTGCTGGAACTCCTCCGGGAAATGCTCAATGAACTGATGGAACAGGAAGAAATCCATGCAGAAAATACCATAGAAATCCCGGTATGTTATGGCGGAGCATATGGTCCGGACCTGGGTTTTGTAGCCAGTCATAATAAGATGAGCCCAGCAGAAGTGATTGCCATCCACACCAGTGTGGATTATCTGGTTTACATGATTGGTTTTGCTCCTGGCTTTCCTTACCTCGGGGGAATGAATGAACTGATTTCTGCACCGAGGAAAGATAGCCCAAGGGCTAAAATACCAGCAGGATCGGTAGGTATTGCAGGTCAGCAAACCGGTATTTATCCTATTGAAACCCCCGGAGGATGGCAGATCATCGGCCAGAGCCCGGTTCAGCTGTTTGAGGTCAGCAGGGAAGTCCCTGCATTACTGAAATCCGGGGATCAGGTCCGTTTTGTGGCGATTTCAGAGACAGAGTTTAAGAAAATGAGGAGAACTAAGGATGGGAATTAAAATCTTAAAACCTGGTTTGTTAACCAGTATCCAGGATGCCGGAAGATATGGATACCGCAAAGATGGAATTATTTTAAGTGGTGCCATGGATGCCAGAGCATGGAAACTGGGCAACCTCCTTGTGGGAAATACAGAAATGGAAGCCGGAATAGAGTGTACCTTATCGGGTCCCGTTATTCTTTTCGAAGAGGACCAGCTGATTGCCATTACCGGAGGTGATCTTTCTCCTGAACTGGATGGAATACCTGTTCAGATGTGGCGTCCGTTATATGTAAATAAGGGTGCTGTGCTCACCTTTGGCCAGGCCCTTTCTGGTTGTCGTAGTTATCTTTGTGTTTATGGAGGTTTCGACCTGCCGCAAGTGCTGGGGAGTTATTCGACTTACCTTCGTGCAGGATTTGGTGGTTGGGAAGGCAGGGCATTGAAAACAGGGGATCAGATTCCCTTCAAATCTGCTGCTCCGGCGGTACCAGCTCATAACAACTGGTCGCTAAGCACTCAAATGTATCAGCAGAAATCTGCGGATGATGTCATTAGGGTAATCAAGGGACCTGAATTTGAACGTTTTTCTGAGAAAAGCATTGCGGCATTATTTACAGAGAAATTTAAGATCAGCAAAGAAGCAGACCGGATGGGCTATCGCCTGGAAGGGCCGGGTCTAAAGCTTCGGAAAAAAGAGGAAATGTTATCGGCTGCGGTTAGTTTTGGAACAATTCAGGTCACTGCCGAAGGCAATCCGATCGTCTTAATGGCGGATCATCAGACCACCGGAGGGTACCCCCGGATTTTGCAGGTTGCAAGTGTTGATTTTGCTAAACTCGCACAACTGCAATCCGGCGATCTTTTAAGCTTTGAATTAATTACCTTAGCCGAGGCAACTACCCTGTTGATTGCAGCAGAACAGAAACTGAAACAACTCAAACAAACATTAACATTTAAATATCCCTTCCATGCCTGATTATTTTGCCGCAGATCTGAATTGTGATATGGGGGAAAGCTTTGGTGCTTTCCATATCGGAAATGATGAAGCGATACTGCCTTTCGTTTCATCAGCCAATATCGCCTGTGGTTTTCACGCGGGTGATCCTGCAGTCATGAAAAAAACAGTCCGTCTGGCGATGAAATATGGAGTCGCCATTGGCGCACATCCGGGTTTGCCCGATTTGCAGGGCTTCGGCAGAAGGGAAATGGCTATTTCTCCGGAAGAGGCTTATGATATGGTGGTTTATCAGATTGGGTCGCTGGCCTCATTTGTGAAATCAGAGGGCGGGACGATGAAACATGTGAAACCTCATGGGGCCTTATACAACATGGCAGCGGTCAATAAAGGACTTGCTACAGCAATAGCTGAAGCTGTTTATAAGGTTGATCCGGAACTGGTGCTCTATGGATTATCGGGTTCTGAATTGATTCTTGCAGGATCGGCTGCAGGATTAAGGGTGGCCAATGAAGTTTTTGCGGATCGGACCTATCAGCAAAACGGTACTCTGACTCCCAGAAGACAGGCAAACGCCCTGATTACAGATCATCACCTGGCCATCGCACAGGTAGTCCATATGGTCAAAGAAGGAGAAGTGCTTTCAGAACAAGGCTTGCCTGTAAAGATTAAGGCCGATACCATTTGCATTCATGGAGATGGTAGCTCGGCAGTAGCATTCGCAACGAACATTTACGCTGCTTTTAAAGAAGAAGGGATTGTATTGTCCTCATCACATCAAACGCGTACTACCGCTAATAATTCCGGAGAATGAACATCATGAAAAACAGGAGTGTCCTGATGGGCGCCGCATTTTTAATGGCCACATCTGCCATTGGTCCGGGCTTTTTAACACAGACCACGGTCTTTACCCAATCCCTCGGTGCAAGCTTTGGATTTGTCATTCTAACCTCTATCATTATTGATATTGGTGTTCAGCTGAACATCTGGCGTGTAATTGCAGTTTCTGAAAAAAGAGCTCAGGATATCGCAAATATATTACTTCCCGGACTGGGCGGCTTTATCTCCTTACTCATTGTTTTGGGTGGACTGGCCTTCAATATAGGTAATATTGCGGGAGCCGGACTGGGATTAAATGCCTTGCTTGGTGTTTCAGTAACTACCGGAGCAGTCATCTCCGCTGCCCTTGCAGTGGCTATTTTTCTTATCAGAGAAGCCGGAAAAGCAATGGACCGCTTTGCCCAGGCCATGGGTTTTGTGATGATCATTGTGATCATTTATATTGCGATTACTTCTGCGCCTCCGGTAGGAGAGGCAGTTTTAAGAACGTTTGTTCCCCAAAAAATAGATCTGGCCACGATCGTGACACTGGTAGGTGGCACGGTTGGAGGTTACATTACTTTTTCTGGTGGCCATCGTTTGCTGGATGCCGGGATTAAGGGGAAGGATGCTTTGCCGCAGGTGAGTACAAGTGCGGTGATGGGCATTTCTGTCGCTTCATTAGTACGTATATTTCTGTTTCTGGCTTCGCTGGGTGTGATCAGTAAGGGATTGGCCATAGATGCCGGAAATCCTACGGCTTCAGTCTTTCAGCTCGCTGCGGGGAACCTTGGTTACCGTTTATTTGGCCTGGTGATGTTTTCAGCTGCCGTGACTTCGGTGATTGGTTCTGCGTATACTTCAGTCTCTTTTGTGAAATCTTTTAGTCCGAAAATCGAGAAAAACGAGAATAAAGTAATCATTGGCTTTATCCTCGTTTCTACGATTATCTTTATCCTGGTAGGGCAACCGGTAAAAGTCCTCATCCTGGCTGGAGTAGTGAATGGTTTTATTTTGCCGATCACACTTGCTACGATTCTTTTTGCCGCTTACAAAACCCGGATCATCGGAGATTATAAACACCCGGTCTGGCTTACCTGTTTTGGAATACTGGTTGTGCTGATCATGACCTTCATGAGCGTCAAAGTTTTGTACGGAATGATCAGTTAGCCAACAGGTGGATATTTATTTTGCAGCGAGCTGTAATGCCCTTTGCAGAAAACCCTGTTGTTTGAGCTTTTCCTCTACCTCGATAACGGCTTTGAGCAGGTTATTCTCGGTATTGGTGATCTCTTCAAAAACATTTACCATCAACTGCCATACCGGTTGCATCCTGACCACCATTTCTTCTCCTTTGCTGCTCAGCTGGATCAGGCGCTTCCGTTCATCGTTTTTATCTTTTTTTGAGCGGATAAGCTTTTGTTTTTCCAGTTCCTTGAGCAGGCTGATGGTAGATGGATGGGTATATCCGATTTCCGAAGCAAGGTCTACTACGCCCAGAACACCTTTGTGATGCAGGGTATAGATGATTGCAAACCATTTGGGCTCAAAATCTATATCGTAACTCTTATAAATTAATGCCCCATCCTTTCTGAACTGATCGCTTAACCTAAGGAGCCTTGTAGAGATGGCAAGAATGCCGGATTCATCAATAACACTCATTATTTTATGGCCAGGTGATAAAACACATTATCCGCACTCATTAAGGGAAATGATTTTGGAAGTGCCGACTTTTCAATTTGCTCAAATCCATTTCTTTCGTAAAAGCGCATGGCTGCCTGTAATACAGAAACCGTTCCAAGGTACAGGTGTTTGATTTCATTGTCTTTGCAGTATTGAACCAGTGTTTCCAGCAGGCGCTGTGCCAGACCCAGCTCTTTCCCTCTGAAGTCTTTCTTTACAAACATTTTTCTGATTGCAGCTAAATCATTGTCGAACTTTAATAAAGCAATGGTTCCGGCCAGTTCTTCATTTACGCTTGCTCCCCAGAACGCACCCCCATTGTGGTAATAAACATTTTCTATATCCAGTAAATCGGGCTGATCATTTAAGGTAATCGGAACATTGAACTCGATTTGTTGAATGGGCAGGATGATATCAATTACCGCCGCCGAAGATTCATTTTTGATTTGTTTGATCAGGACTTCCATCTTTATTTATTTTTGTTATTCAAAACTACGTAGTTAACTACGTATATCAAAATGTATTTTTATTTTTTTACTTATCTTTGTTGCTTGTCGGGATCAGGAGAACATAAAGAAACAAAAAAAGAACAGGATGCGATTTCCTGTTTTGGCTATTGTAGGGATTGCGGGGAACTGCATGAATTGCCTTCGGAACTTGCCATTCCCCATTGCTATGCGCTTATGGAACAACTATCCACACACAAGAGGATTGATTTTGACAGCGCTCCGGAGGATGCTGACCCGCGTTTATCCACAGATGGATTGTATACAGCGATGAGGGGCAGAATGTTTGGCATCCTGGTTTGCGAAGATCAGCAAGGGAAGGAAGTGATTCTTCGTGCATTTTCCTCAAGGCACAATGGCGTCTGGAATGTCTCAGGCTGGGTGCCTCCATTGGTTGATGAGCATAAATTTGTTGCGGAAGTCTCCCTTGGGAATCTGGATCTGCATCCTTTAACAGACCTGATTGATACTTTACCCAAAGAGTCTAAAGAGTGGTATCTGAAGATTGCGGAAAGAAGGATCGTCTCTCATGGCATCCTTGCTAAATTGAATGCCCTGTATGAAATTCATAACTTCAACAATGAAAAACGCTCATTGGAAGGCGCTTTTAGTCTGGAAAAGGGAATTCCTGTAGGTACCGGCGACTGCTGTGCACCAAAATTATTAAATTATGCTGCCATACATCAATTAAAGCCTTTAAGTATTGCTGAATTCTTCTGGGGCAGGGAAACGGCCTCAGGGCATCGTAAAGAGAGACATTTTTATGTTTCCTGTGCCGAAAAATGTCAACCCATCCTGGGTTATATGCTTTGTGGTGTAAACAATCAGATACACTAGACTTTCAGGAGGCTATAATTACTATCTTGTTTTAGCGTTATTATAAATTATGTTTAACTTTGAATTTTGTAAGGTAAACAACCAGGGGTCTTTACATCAAGTTTTATAGGTTCATTTTTCTCATCAATGAAAAACAAGCAGCGCTCTTTCATCGTCATTTCAGTAATTATACTTTTGTTTATTGCTTTCCTTTTTCGAAATTCTGTCGTTCAGCGATCAGAACAACGGGTATTGTTGTCAAGTCTTAAAGAATTAGAAGGAAATAGTCGTCAAATCTCCAAACTGGATACCATTACCCTGAGCCTGCAAACTGCAGAGAATAATTTCAGAATGTATACCACGCTGTGGGATACCCTATACTTTAAAAAATACACTAAAGAAGTCCGGTTGATCTCCAGCTTATTAAACGATTTGACAGTAGAGGACAGCAGTCATATTTCGGGTAGTATTGTGGGGGACCTCAAAAGTAAGAAAGGGCAGATGATGCTGTATGGACAAATCAAGAAGTTAACAGATTCCCTCAATAATGTAAATGTAGAGGTGGAACTGCTTAAAATCACGGGAGATGTACCAAAATTACGGCCCTTTCCCAAACCAACACTGAAGAAAACGACCAAAGTGGAACAGCTGAAGGCGGAGCCTGTAGTCAAAAAGGAGAAATTCTTTAAGCGTTTGAAAAATGCAATCCTGAATAAAGAAACAAATAAAGATTCAATAAAAACACTCAAAACAGAAGTGACCTACGAGCAGGGCCCCTCAAATGTGGACGAGTACAATAAAAAACAACTGGAAAGGATTGAGCGGTTTTACAATAACCTGTTCGAGGATTTAAAAAATAACCGCAAAAAGCTCAGTCAGAAAGAAGAATCGATCTTGAAACTCAATGAAAATATCTTTCAAAATATTAAGCAGTTGTTCCAGGAATACAGAAATGCGGAAAGTGCTAATTCTGAGCAGAAGAAGGCGACTCTGAAAGATCGGGCGAACAGCTCAGTTCAGGCGATAGGAAGGTCAGGACAGATCAATTTTGGAATCAGCATACTTTCTTACCTTGCCATCATTCTGTTGATGTGGAAGCTCTATAGTGCCTATGATAAGACCGTTAAAGCAAACCAGCTGGCTGCTGAACAGGTGGTCATCAAATCCAGGTTCTTTACGAGCATCAGTCATGAGATGAGAACGCCTTTAAATGCTATCATAGGTGTGTCTGAGCAATTGAAATCTACGCCATTAAGCGAGGATCAGCGGTCGATGTCCAAACTTTTGGATAACTCTTCCTCTATGTTGTTATCAGCGGTCAATGAGGTGCTGGATTTCTCCAGACTGGAAACAGGAAAACTATCCCTGGCCAAAACACCTTTCCGGTATAAAAGAATTCTGAAAGAAATTGCAGAAACCACCAGGGTCCTGGCAGATCAGAAGGGCCTGATTCTGGAATTGGTACAGGGAGCAGCACCCGATTTGTTGCTGGATGGAGATCCTTACCGCCTAAAGCAAATTGTCATGAACCTGACTGCCAATGCCATCAAGTTTACCGACAAGGGAAAGGTGACCATTAATGTGAGTGTTAAAAAAGCTGATGAAAAACAGGCCACTTTATTAATTAAGGTCATAGATACCGGAATAGGAATTTCGAATGAAAATCTCCCGTTCATCTTTAATGAATTTTCACAGGTCATCAATTCAAAACGCAGTGACTGGCAAAAAGGTTCCGGATTGGGATTACCAATCAGTAAAAAGCTGGTAGAATTGCACAAAGGAAAAATATCTGTTGAAAGCAGCCTGGGGAAAGGTTCTACATTCAGCCTGGAAATCCCTTACCTCATTGCCCAGAAAGATACTGAAGAGCTGGCAGGAGCACAATCCCCTGTGATCAATAGTGACCGTTTTAAGAACATTCACCTGCTGGTTGTGGACGATTCGGAAATGAACCTGCTCGTGATCAAAATGATCTTTAAGAAACTGGGAATCAGCTTTGATACCGCTAATGACGGACAGGAGGCATTGACATTCCTGGAGCAAAAGAGGTATGATATGGTGCTTACAGACATTCAGATGCCGGAAATGGACGGAATTGAACTGACTCAAAGAATCCGTGCCCTGGAAGATGTCAGCAAATCTCAATTGCCGGTAATCGCGATTACAGGACAAATTACCAGCGAATCTCACGACCGCTACATCGCTGCCGGACTTAATGACTATATCATTAAGCCCTTTACGGAAACAGAATTGATGGAGAAAATACTCGATTATATCAGTTAAGTCTGATATTTTAAGCCTCACGATCATTGATTTAAAAATTACGCAAACGGTTGCAATGTAGAATGCAACCGTTTGTGTACGATTAGGTCGTTTTTCTTTAGTCGTATTTGTATTTAATTTCACTAAAATTGTGATTGACGATAGCAAAGAAGGTTATGAAAAACAAACTAAAAGGGTTCCTCCTAATTGCTGCAATAGCATTTGCAGGCTCACCGGTTTTGGCACAATTGAACATTATTCCTCTTCCTCAGAAACTCGAAGAAAAAGGAAATCCGTTTCTGATCAGGCCACAAACAAAGATCTATTTTGAAAAAGGTTTGAAAGGACAGGCGGCCTTACTTGCTGCAGCACTATCTCCGGCAACAGGTTTCGACTTTGTGCCGGAGGAATCAAAATCGGCAACAAAAGGAATTGTTTTAAGCACCGGGAATTCGGGCTCTGCCAATAAAGAAAGCTATCGTCTGAATGTGAACAAAGACCTGATCAGCATTAATGGGCAGAGTAGTGCAGGTGTGTTTTATGGCATCCAGACTCTGCTTCAGCTGTTGCCGGCTGAAATCTATAACAAACAAAGACAAAAGTCGTTGAACTGGGAAGTGAAAGGTGTATCCATAGAAGATGCCCCGCTCTACCCATGGAGAGGAATGATGCTTGATGTGTCCCGTTATTTTTTTGGTAAAGAATATGTATTAAGGTTCATTGATATGATGGCCATGTATAAAATGAATACCCTTCACCTTCACCTGACCGATGACGCAGGATGGCGGATGGAGATCAAAAAATATCCTAAGCTAACTTCCATAGGTGCCTGGAGAGGAGTAGGGCCGGAAAGAACCGGTGGGTATTATACCCAGGAAGACATGAAGGAAATGGTGGCTTATGCGACCTTAAGAAACGTAGACATCATTCCTGAAATTGAACTGCCGGCACATGCACTTGCTTCTATTGCTGCTTACCCGCATTTGAGCTGTACCGGAGAACAACATGAAGTTCCTGCTCAGCATTTCATCAGCAAAGACATTTATTGCGTAGGCAGGGAATCGACCTTCGATTTTTTAGCAGATGTGTTTAAAGAAACATTCGAAATATTCCCTTCTAAATATATCCATATAGGTGGTGATGAAGCCGTTTACGACCGTTGGAAAGAATGTCCTCATTGTCAGAAGAAAAAGAAGGAACTGGGGTTGAAAACAGAAAAAGAATTGCAGGTATATTTTAACCAAAGGGTACAAACCATGGTTAAAAAATACGGAAAGACCATTGTTGGCTGGGACGAAATCATCGAAGATGGCTTAAAAGAAAAAGCCGTAGGAATGGTTTGGCATGATACAAAAAAAGCATTTAAGGCAGCAGAAGCAGGACATTATTCTGTAATGTCACTAACTGGATATTGCTATTTTGACGTGGCTGAAAGCAGTATTCCCGGAGAAATTAAAGCAGCAGGATGGTTGCCACCAATTTCCCTGGAGAAAGTATATCAATTGAATCCAATGCTCAAAGGCATGGATGAAAAATACCGTCCTTTGATCCTGGGAGCCTCCGCAACCTTATGGTCAGATCAGTTTATCCATGGAACCATACTCCAGGAACTCCCGCAAATCAATGAGAACCGTTCTGAAAAATATTTTGACTACCTGACTTTTCCAAGAATGTCTGCATTGGCAGAAGTTTGTTGGACACCGGTAGCAAAACAAAGCTGGGCCGGCTTTGAGAAACGCCAAAGCACACATTACAACCGTTATGACCAGGCTGGTTATGGCTATCGCTTGCCTCAGCC
Source organism: Pedobacter caeni (assembly GCF_900129215.1). Lineage (GTDB taxonomy): Bacteria > Bacteroidota > Bacteroidia > Sphingobacteriales > Sphingobacteriaceae > Pedobacter > Pedobacter caeni. The sequence goes on from NZ_FQUQ01000002.1 coordinate 1,134,553, forward strand.
TAAACTGATCAGCAATGAGAAAGGAGATAAAGGGTATACCTTGAAACTGGAAAACACGGTAAAGGGAGCCGAAATCAGGTATTCTACTGATGGAACTCCTGCAAATGTTCATTCTGCAGTATATAATGGCCCCGTAACCGTTGCTAAACTGAATGATTTTTATGCCATTACGGTAATGAACAGCAATCAGTATTCTTTGCCATTGTACTTCCCCGAGAAATATGAGAAGTTCAAAAAATATGGAGACTTCGTTGCGGATTGGAACCCTTCAAAAGTAAAGGGTAAAGATTTCGCTGTTTTTGAAATGAATGGATCAGGTAAGGTCAATGCAAATGGAGTTTACACACTTTCTTTCTGGTTTACTGAAGGCACATCAAGACTGGATATCGAGTCTGTAGAGGTATTTAAGAATGGACAAAAGATAACCGAAGACGTACATCCCGGATTTACAGGTGGAACGAAAGAGGCTAATGAGTACAAATTTGAGATCAGCAATTATGAAACGGGAGCTGCTTTCAGCATCAAGGCAAAAGTCCGCGGAGATGTTAGTAATGACAGCAATGGTGTGGTGATGATCAGAAAAAATTAAGCATCAACGGGACTCTTTCATACCTGAATTCGCTTTCTGGAAATCGCTTGGTCGCATATGAATCAACTGCTGGAAGGTATTGCTAAAGGCAGCAATACTGGAGTAACCAACTTCATATGCGATCTCACTAACATTTTTTTCCCCATTCAGCAGCAGTTCCATTGCTTTGATCATCCTCAGCATTTTAAGATACTGCAGGAAGGAAATTCTTAACTGTTGCTGAAACAACCGCGTTAAGTTTCGTACACTAAGTCCGAACTGAGTGGCCACCAATGGTAAGGTGAGTGGTTCATGCAGGCGATCCTGTAAATAGCCTGCAATGTCCAGCAGTCGTTTGTCTTCTGTTGTCGGTAGCAGAATGGAAAACCTTTCTCCCGGAGAATTGACCAGCAAATGCTTCATCGTCTTTAGAAACTCATATTCCCAGCTTCCGAAAAATACATGTCCCTGCCAGTTTTCGGCATAGCTGATCATTTCCCGCAGCAGATTGCTGACCGGGTAAATTCCAAGTTCTTCATAAAATCCGGTTGGCGACTGGCTTTCATCCGGAAAGTAAATATTAAAGATGGTCAGTTCTTTTGTATTGAATTTAACATGATGCACCACGCCTTTTGGAATCCAGACATAATGCTGTGAAGGGATATAATATTCCTGATCAGCAGTTTTCAGATAGGCCATTCCACCAGAAACCAGAAGTAGTTGGGCTTTAAGATGGTAATGTGGCGGAAAACGATGTTCTAGCTGCTCCTTCATCATATAGATCGTTTCATCATACAGATCTATCTCTTTTTCAAATTCCTTTAATGTGATCATTGTGGCCAAAATTAGTAAATTATTGGCTCATTATATAAAACCTTTGAATCCTGCAGGCGATAGTTTTGCATTAGAAATCAAAGTAAAAATGAAACATCAGTTAACTGTAATATGCCTCCTGGGATTGCTGCAATGCTGGCAGGAGGGAAATGCCCAGCAGAGGCTGTCGGGAGGACAGTCCGTTACGCTTCCCGAAGTTTGGGCGCGATTGGAAAAACACAATAAGGAGCTAAAATCAAAAGAACTGGAGGTCAAAAAAAGTGAAGCCCAATGGAAAAGTGCCAGAATAGACCGCCTTCCTGAGCTCAATGTTGGAGGGAGTTATTCCAGAGTATCGGATATGATGCTGTACAAAGACGGTATTTTTCGGGAAGGAAAGAATGTTCCGGTGATTCCACAATCCTACAGTATCGGGGGAGAGGCGGCCTTGAATCTGTACAATGGAGGGAAAACAAAACTGGAAATACAACTGAAAAAGATTCAGCTGGAAATGGCTGCCGATCAACATGATCTTGCAGGGGCCGATTTGAAGTTTAAGAGTGCAGTTTATTATTTTGAGCTTTTGAGGAATTATCAATTTAAAGCACTGATGCTACAGGAGATTGCCTATGAAGAGAAGCAACTCAAAGAAATCAGCCACCTCTACCAAAACGGGATTGTGCTGAAAAGCGATGTCCTGAGGGCAGACCTGAAGGTCTCTAACCAGAAATTACTGATCTCAGAAATTGAGAATAACATTGTCCTTGGCAGTCAGCAGTTAAACATCATGATGGGGCAGGCTGATAGTATTCGCTTAGCCCCGGATCCCGGAAAGATGGAAAATCCTCCTTCTTCAGTATTGAGCTATCAGGAGTACCTTGCGCTCGCACTTAAAAGTTCATTTGAAATCAAACTCTCTGCAAATGAACGGGCATTAAAGGATTTAAATGTTAAACAAGTGAAATCAAATGTATTGCCAAAGCTCAGCCTGTTTAGTGCCTACCATTATAATTATCCGCAAAGCTCGTTTTACCCTTATTCGGATGCACTCTGGGGCTTTGGTCAGCTGGGGTTGAAACTGACGATGCCGATCTCCAATTTTTACCTGAACAAGCATAAAACTACAGCTGCAGCGATTTCCTCCAAACAGCAGGGATTAGCTTATGAAATCAGGGAAGATGAAATCAGAACAGCCGTAAATAAAGCCTGGTTACATTATACTGAGGCATTGAAGCGGATTGAGGTAGCGAAAAAAAACATCCTTCAGGCTACGGAAAGCCTGAGGATTTTAAGGAACAGTTATTTCAATCAGCAGGCCTTACTCACCGATATGCTGGATACGGAAACTCAATTGCTTCAGTCCAGATTTGACCTCACTACGGCAGAAGTAAATGCACAAATTCAATATTATCAGCTCTTAAAAACAGTAGGGAAAATTTAAAGGGGAAAACATGGATCATAAAAATCATAAAACAGATAAAATAGTTATTGCAGGTACCAAAATCATTGGAATCATAATGGCATGCGGGCTTATTGTATGGGGAACCTCCCTGCTTTTCGCCATGTTTAAATACGAGGAGACAAATGATGCCCAGGTAGAGGAATATGTAAATCCGGTGAATGCCAAAGTCGGAGGGTATATCTCGAAGATTTATTTTCAGGAAAACCAGGAGGTAAATGCAGGGGATACCCTGGTGTTGATCGATAACAGTGAATACAACATACAGAAGGAAGAATCCGCTGCTGCACTTGAAAATGCGAAATCACAGATTGGAATTCTGGAAGCCAATGAACAGACATTAAGGAGTAATGCAGAAGTGAGTAAATCTCAAATCGATGCTGCCAGGGCAAAAATGAACCGTCAGCAAGCAGAATTTCAACGTTACAAAAACCTGCTTGAGCAGGAATCGGTTACGCAACAACACTTTGATAATGTGAAAACCGCATTGGATATTGCGACTTCTGAATACCAGACGATGCTCAATACACATAAAGTATCCCTGTCCAAAATTAACGATGTTAAAGCTCAGAAAATTTCGGCGCTGACAGAAGTAAAGAGAAGGCAATATGTATGGAGCAGGAATGAACTTGAATCCGGATATACGGTGATTACCGCTCCCTATAAGGGCCGGGTAGGAAAAAAGAACATTCAGGAAGGCCAGCTTGTTCAGCCTGGGCAAACCATGACCTTCATTTTGAATGAAGAAGGTGGCAAATGGATCGTGGCCAATTTCAAGGAAACACAGATTGGTACGTTTAAGGCCGGGCAAAAAGCATCCATCACGGTGGATGCTTTTCCAGGGCAGAAGTTCAACGGAGAAATAGAATCGATCTCTCCTGCAACGGGCTCAAGATATTCTTTGTTGCCTCCGGATAATGCAACGGGAAACTTTGTGAAAATCATACAACGCATCCCTATCCGTATCAGACTCACCGACCAGCGATTAAAAATATCGATGTTATCTGCAGGAATGAATGCCAATGTTTACATCGATAAAGAATAACCATGACAGCACTTGCTTTGCCATTTTTCAAGCCATGGGCTCCGGAGTGGCTAATCCGTTTGATGATCCTCCTGGTATTACTTCCTGCCTTGGGAACCTTTGCCCTGTATTTCAGCAATTCAGCAGAAACCGCTGGTTATTATGGAATGGAGCCGGCGGATGTTCAATATTCAGTGGTGATCATGTATGGAGCACTGGTGACCTTCCTTCCCCTGGACGACCGCTTTGTAAAGTACCTGCTGCCCAGACGATATTTTTTGCTCGGCATCGGACTCAATACTTTAACTTATTTCATTTGTGAAGCAAGCAGGAGCATAGAAATATTTATGATCTGCAGGTTTATACAGGGGGCGGTATGTGCCTTATTCTGCAGCATTTGCCTGAATATGATTTTCTCAAGACTGCAGGTCCAGAGGGCCAGGACCATAGGTTATACTGTTTTTTACGGGACATTGCAGGTGAGTATTCCTGCCTGTGCTTTATTGTGCAGCTGGCTGCTTCATTATTTTAATTTCAATATCCTGTTTTATGCATTGATCCTCATGGAAATTCCGGGCGTAATCCTGTTGTTGCTTCTCACCAATAATGTGCGGTTCAGAAAGAAGTTTCCATTGTATCAGATAGATTGGATCAGCTACCTGTTTTATGCTTTTATTTTCACCGCCGGTGGTTATATTTTCATATATGGTCAGCAACTGAACTGGCTGGACAGCCCTTTAATCAGGATGCTCATCTTATCGGTACTGATCGCCTTGTTTTTATTTGTGCTCAGGCAGTTTCATTTGAAACGCCCCTTTATCAACCTGAAGTTGTTTCGTTTTGCCGATTTCAGAAATGGCTTATTACTGCTGATGGTCTATTATATTTTTAAAGGGACAACGGGCTACGCTTATGCCTGTTTACAGGGAGTCCTGGGGGTTGATCCGGTTCACCTGAGCCCAATCTGGCTGATCAATATTGCGGGAATTGTTTTGGGAATGCTCATCTCTTCGAGATTTATCCTGAACGGAACTTCTGGCAAGTACCTTATTATCGCCGGATTTTCCGCTTTACTCCTTTACCATATCCAGCTGTATTTCCTGTTTTCCAGTGTTTCAAATACCCATGATTTTCTGCTGCCATTTTTTATCCAGGGGCTGGGAGCAGGGGGCTTGTTTGTGCCGATCGTACTTTTTACCGTTTCATCTGTGCCTGCTCAGCTTGCCGGATCCGTTTCTTTCATCGGAATCGGCGTACGTTTTGTTGGTTTTTGCATGAGTATTGCCATCAGCAATTATTTTCAGTTGTTTAACAATAGCACGCATTATGATAAATTCAGAGGAAGTATCACCGTATTAAATCCGATCATGAATGAAACCATGGAGGCGATCCGGGAAAATGTGGCATTAGGTGGACAGGACGTCAAAACGGTCAATAGCCTAACTTCCGGGATCTGGAATAAAATGCTCAGTAAGCAGATTTTTTTACGTGCTTCCATGGATTATTACGAAATGATCATCTGGGCAATATTGGTACTCATCATGGTGTTGTTGCTCGCTCCCAGGGGGAAGAGGATGATCCTGGTACTAAGAAAGAGATTCCTTCCTTATTAGGTATTTCTTTTTCTTGTCGTCCTGAAGGTCCTTTACCTCATCAGCGGCATATTCATTGGCCCATAGTTCCAGCGCAGTTAATGCTGGTCCCATTGCTCTGCCTTTTTCAGAGATCTGATAATAAACTTCCGGCGGGAAAGTATTCTTTTCCGTACGGATGATCAGTCCATGAGCTTCCATCTGTTTCAGGTGGTCTAACAATACTTTTTTTGCCACTTTAGGAATGATGCGCCAGAGGTCTGTAAAACGGATCTGCTCCTGATGGAATAAATGATATAGAATGATGGGCTTCCATTTTCCGGATAACATGGTCAATGCCACATCGAGGCCGCAATGTCTGAACTGTTTATAATTCATGGTTACTAAATGGTGAGCAGGTTACTAAAAGGTGAACTTCGGGGTAGTATGAAAAGATAACTTAATCTTTGCCGTATCAAATTTAAATATTACATCATGAACTTACAACTATTGCGCAATGCAACGCAGGTGCTCCGTGTAAACGGGAAAAATATACTGATTGACCCAATGTTCGCTCCTAAATATTTTTATCCTCCTTTTGAAAGGACGGGAACAGAAGTCCGTATTCCGACAGTAGATTTACCAATTACTGAGCAGGAGCTGGAACTCTTGATTCCGACAATAGATGCAGTACTTCTGACCCATATCCATCCTGATCATTGGGATCAGTTTGCCAAAGAATTGCTGCCAAAAGACATCACGCTGTTTTGTCAGCCTGCAGATATAGCAGCGGTAATACAGGATGGTTTTAGCAGGGTACAGGCGATTGAAGAAGAGCTGATCTGGAATGGCATTCAGATCAACCGTACCGGCGGACAACATGGCGTTGGAGAGATCGGAAAAATGATGGGAGTAGTTTCCGGTTATGTGATCCGTTATGAACAGGAAATGGTATATATTGCCGGTGATACGATCTGGTGTGAAGAAGTTCGGTCGGCCTTAGATTTATATCAGCCCGAACGTATTGTGTTGAATGGCGGAGCAGCCAGATTTGTGGTTGGGGAACCGATCGTGATGGATACTTCGGATATTTTAAAAGTTGCCGCGTATATGCCTGCTTCAAAAATCTATGTGGTTCACCTGGAAGCGGTGAGCCATGCCAGCGAATCCAGAGATTTTATCCGGACCGCTTTAGCAGAGGAGGATTTGTCTGAAAGGTGTTTTGTTCCGGAAGACGGACGTTTTTTGTTTTAACATGAAGCGATAAAAAAAGCACCAGGCTGACCTGGTGCTTCTCCATTTAATAAAATAAGGGCTTTATAGATGTTCTTATTAATTTGAATTATTGCTTGATCAGCTTGAATTTTTGTGAGTTGGCGGTACCCGCTGTCCATATTTGAATTTTGGTTCCTCCGGCAGTAAATCCTCCGTTCACATCCAGTTGGGAAGCAGGTGCACATGCCGGACTAAGGTTGTAATAACCTGCCCCAACATCTTTGATCAGCCATTTCTGTCCATTTGTACCTTCGTCATTGTAAAGTTGAATTTGAGTTCCATTACTGCTCGCTCCGCCGGTAACGTCCATTACTTTGGTCAATGCATGAAGTGGTTGTAATTTATAATAACCACTGCCAACGCTTGTGACTTTCCATTGTTGGTTTAGTGTACTTGGGCTATTGTTGCTCCAAAGCGCAACCAGGGTGCCATTTGCAGTGCCACTTCCGGAGACATCTACCAGACTGGTATTGTTTACTGCAGAGATCAGTTTATAGGTAGCACCAGATTCGATACCAGTATCTTCGCTTAAGGTACTTGGTTCAACAGTAGGCTGCGGCAACCCAAGGTTTGTGATTTCGGTATATACACTTTCATTAACAAGGAATCCCCATTTTCTGAAGAAGGTACTCAGGTTGCGGCCGGAAGCGGCGCAGGCTTTTAGCATGAAATAACGCATCTTTTCTGCATCTGTACTTACAGTTGGTTGTTCCACACGGGTTAATTTATGGATCTGGCGGTAGAAATTATCTCCAAATGCCATCCATAACTGATGGAACATTGCGAGTCTTACCCAGGTGCCATTGGTCATGATGGCATCACTGTTGAAATCTTTGCTCGGATTGGTATTGGCTAAATAAGTAGAAACTGCCGGCCAGACATTATCACGTTTAAGTCTGGAAGGGCTTACACCCATGGCGCGTTCAACTGCCAGGCTGTAGATGTTTACGGTTACTTCGCCCAGTGTGCTCCATTTCCAGGCGCCCTGCTGATGCAAATGGCCCAGTTCATGCCATGGTCCCCATCCGTCAACCGTACCAATCGTTGGGGTAAAAGCGGCAGATGCTGCGGCAGTAACATACGCCGTGCGGTACCAGGTAGCAAACATCCATCCTGAGCCATCATTTTCAGTCATCAGCATCCGTTGATTCACATTAGGCTGATGCTGAGCTGCTGAACCATCCATTCCACTAAAGGAATCTTCGATTTCCATGGTTTGATCGGCCTTGTTCAGCACATAATTGTTATCCTGCGTCTGAGTGTTGACCGCCCTTGTTCTGGAATACACCTGATACACCCTGTCGCCTACCAGAACCACATCCGGAGCAGTGGTATAGGTCGACAGCTGAATTGCCCAATCGGCCGCGGTAGTTTGGTTTTTGATATATACCGGTACTCTTTCATGCCCGCTTACAAAAGTGATCTTTGCACTGGAAGAAGGGGTTCCGGAAGTACCAAATCGGACCCAGATCAGTCCTCCGTATTGATCGGCGGTGATGTTATTTGTTCCCGCATTCAGCGAAAACTCCTGTGGGTTGTTTTTTACTTCATACCTGGAGTAAGTGCCAACCAGGATTTTGGGTTTGGCAGTTCCGGTAAGTTGTTCAACTGTGACCTGTAACGTGGCATTTGGCGCCAGATAAAAGCCTGTAGCTTCGAAATCAGACCAGGGAGTAATGCCCAGACGGGTCGCTTCAGCTGTACCTGATTTCAATTCGTTAAAGACCTGAATGTTTGTTCCTATGGTCGTATTTATATTAGGATTATTGCTGTTGGCCAGTTTGTTGTCAATGCCGGCAGCTTGTTCAGGAAGTATTTTTTGTTGCTTACAGCCATTGAAAAGCATCATGCTGATGGCCAGGATCCAGAGGGAGTTGAAGAATTTGGAGTTCATAGTAGTTTGGGATTGATTGGTTAGGTTTTGTTGGTTGTTTAGGTTGCCTTATTTCATACCTGCAGGTTTAAATGGTCAGTTTAAGGTATTTGCTCAAAGATGAGTGTTAAAGTTTTGGTGTTCAGCGCTTAATCAAATGAACAAATAAAGTGCGCAAAGATTTTTTCTAAGTTCAACGCAAACGTTTGCATAAGGGGCGGACTCTCAAACTGAGCATGGCATGAAGCCTCAGTCTTTAAGAATTGCAGGAATGTAACAGAAATGTGGTAATTCAACTCTTTTATTGCTGATTTGAATGCAAAATGTACGGAATTGCCGGAGGAATGGCTCTTGTGTCTGAATAGTCAAATCAGGCAGAATAAAAAGGGTTTTAACCTGAATGTCATACAAGGGCTACGCAAACGTTTGTGTAACCCTTTAAAATACAGTTGATTTACAGTTTTACCTGCCGGATGATGTTCTTCACATTCAACTCTATAATGTCTGTCATGGTCTCACAATCCAGGTAATTTGGGTCTGCAAAATGATCTGCCATACCTGCTTTTAAAGTATTGGTGTTTTCAATGGTGGTTAAGGTATCTGCATTAGATACATCTCTGAGGTCTGCCAAACGGTGCCTTTCACTGCGGACACGGTGTAATATGGAGGATTTTTCTTCCTGTTGATATTGTAGGAAGGTCTTATCGGTCAGCTCTTCCATGCATAATTTTACAAAAGGAAAATTCTCCTTAAAAAACTGAGGCAGGTACACTTTTACATTTCCTTCATAAAACTGTTGGTCAAAGTCAATGGCTCTGATTCTGAATTGGATGTCGTCAAAATCAGGAGTGATCTGTACAACAAAGTTATACGCCCTCATATCTCCAAGTAACATCACCAGGCAACGCTCATTAAATTTGACAAACTCTTTGGCAATGCGCGTCTGGTTATATTCGGGATTATACAGGTATGTCTTCGCAAAAACATCACCGGGGATTCCTGCGATATGTTCTTCGATCAGGGTTTCTCTGTCTACCAGGTAATTAACTTGATTTGGAGATAAGATCTCTTCGAGTTCCAGTCCGTAAATCCTGGAAGCATCTGCTTTTTTAACATAAAAATAGTCGTATACATCATTCAGACGGTTGACAATCCTGATCCGGAAAGGGTGTGTATTTCCAAAGGTGCAATATTCAATCTTGTCAATATATTTATGCTGAACGATGCGCAGGTTTCCCGATGCTTTTAAATTGGCGTAGATGACTTTTAAACCATTATGCAGGTTTTCAAGGTGATCTGAGGGGTATATCGGACCTTCCCAAAGCGTATCCTTTCCGTTTTTATCCATGATGGGATAAGACTCATCAAATAGCAACAGGTCGTTATAAGTAATCGGAAGTTTGGCTTCCCGCTGGTAGCTTTTAAGGTATTTCTGCAAAGCAGCGGAAACCGGGAAAATCGGCTTTTTACGGGATATTTTTACGTCTGTAGGTTCCATCACTGAATATTTTGTGATTCAATTTAGTGTTTTCTAATTGATCTCTCCATATCTGATTTTAATTGTTGTTCAGCATCTTGGTAATGCTTCTTGTGAACCTGCGCAAAAGCGAGCTCTCTTCGGTAATGATTTCCACTTCTGCCTGCATCCCGTTTTTCAATACGATCTTATGTTCCGGATCTTTATTTTCAAATTCATCAAAAGCGATTTTGGCAATAAATACACTGTCCTTAAAAGCGACATCGGAGATGTAATTTACATTGCCGCGGATCAGGCCATATTGTTCAAAAGGGAAGCTCCGCATTTTTACCAATGTTCTTTGTCCGACTCTGATCTTGCCCATATTGTCCTGAGGAATGTATACTTCCCCAAAGAAATTGGTGTTCGCCGGGTTGATGATGAAAAGTTCCTGATTGGCATTTACCGTTTGATTTTCCTGGACAATCCCTGCATAACTGACCAGGCCATCAACCGGTGCGCTTAACACGTATAGCTTTAGCCAGCCATCGGTCTCAGTAATCATATTGCTCAGCGATTGTACAAATTTTGCCTTTTCTTCCTGAATGGTATGGTCAATCTCCAGTATTTCCTTTTGCTTGGCGGCATAAGTGGTATTGTTGTTAATGAGCGAGGTAACCGTTTGCTCCTGCGGATATTTTCCAGCCAGGTATTTGTTTTCCTGTTGCTTATATTCATTAACAGAGATCACGCCTTTTTGATAGAGTTTTTTATAAGCTTCAAACTCCTGTTCAATATTTGCGTACTCCTTCTCCTGAATCTTTCTCTGAACCATAATCTGGCTCTTTAATTTTTCAATTTCCAGTAGGTCCTGCTGCAAATACCTTTTACGATTCAGGTAATACCCTCCGTTTTGCGTAGAGATAAATTGAAGGTATTGCTGATAGAAGTTCTGGTAGGAAGCTTGCAACTCGCCCAGGCGTAAATTTTCTAACGTTACCGCTTTTGCAAGCCCGTTTTTGTTCAGTTGGGTATTGATTTCCGTTAGGGCTTGAAGTAATTGAAGAACGTCACGATGATTGGCTGTACTTTCCATAAAAGCAAGAGGAGCGTTTTGTTTCACCTGCGTGCCTTCTTTAACAAGGAGGGAAACGATCTTTCCCGTTTGCTTTACATAAACCAGTTTTGGTGCATTCAGAGAATTTACCTTCAGGCGCGTTTTCACGATATCAGGATACTGTATGAATGCCGATGCCAGGATGATGGAGGCTAAAATCAAAAATACAAGGGTACTTCCTCCCCTCAATATCCATGAAGGAACTGCCGTAATGATCTCCTGAACTTCTTCACTATTGATTTCAAATCCCGGAGTGACCTTTTCTTCTGTTTCTTCAATATTTTCTGTTGCCATGGTATTTAAAAATTCAAAAGACGGTATTAAGCGCCCAATTCCAATTGATTTCTTACAAGTTCATAATATTCACCTTTATTATTGGTTAACTTCTCATGGGTACCCTGTTCTACGATCATGCCTTTGTCCAGAACGATGATGTTGTCTGCATTTCTAACTGTGCTCAGGCGATGGGCAACCACAACTACAGTCCGGCCTTTAAAAAAGGTTTCCAGATTCTCCATAATGGTTTTTTCATTATTGGCATCGAGGGCATTGGTCGCTTCATCAAAAAAGATGTACTCCGGATTTTTATACACCGCACGGGCAATTAACATCCGCTGCCGTTGTCCCTGGCTGATGCCATTTCCGGCAGCTCCGATTTTGGTATTTAAACCCAGGGGGAGCTCCTCAATAAAACCATTGATATTGGCTACTTTTATGGCATGAAGTAATTTAGGTATATCAGGGTGTTCATCGCCAACGGCAATGTTCCTGGCAATAGTGTCAGAAAAAATAAAGCCATCCTGCATCACAATCCCACATTTCCCCCTCCAATACCGGTAGCTGATCTGATTCAGATAAGTACTGCCTACTTTGATATCACCCTTTTGAGGCTCATAAAACCGAAGTAGTAGTTTTAGAATAGTTGTTTTACCACTACCGCTCATCCCCACAATTGCAGTGGTCTTTCCCTCAGGGATGCTCAGGGAAATGTCTTGTAATACAGGTTCATTACCCGCTCCCGGATAGCTGAACGTTAAATTTTGAAAAGAAACATCCTTATTTAAGGGAAGTTCGTGCATGAATGACTGATCCAGCGGCTCTTCATCCTGAAGTTCATGGATCTCATTTAAACGTTCCAAACTGATTTTTGCATCCTGAAACTGTTGCAAAAAGCCTAACAACTGCTCTATCGGGCTGTTCAGCTGGCCCACTATATACTGTATGGCCATCATGGCACCAAGGGTTAGCTGCCCGTCAATTACTGACTTAGTGACAATAAACGTAATCAGAATATTTTTACCCTCATTGATGAAGAAAGTTCCAAACTGCTGATACTGGCCCAATGCCAGACTTTTAACACTGAACTTAAACAACGAAGCCTGAATTCTTTCCCATTCCCATCTTTTTTGCTGCTCGCAATTGTTCAGCTTAATTTCCTGCATTCCGCTGATCAGCTGGACAATGTTACTTTGGTTTTTAGAAGAGATGTCAAAACGCTTAAAATCAAGTTCCCTTCTTTTTTTGAGAAAGAAAACTACCCATAACACGTAAACAACAGTGCTGACTAGAAATATGATAAAGATCGTGACGTTATAATACATCAATACAAAGGCGAAAACAACGAGATTGAAAAGCGAGAAAATGGTATTTAAAGATGATCCCGTCAAAAAGCTTTGAATCCTTCCCTGATCAGTCATGCGCTGCATGATATCCCCGGTCATTTTTGTATCAAAAAAGCTCATAGGGAGTTTCATGATTTTAATCAGGAAATCGGTCAGTATGGAGATGTTGATCCTGGTACTGATGTGCAGTAAAATCCAGGAACGGATAAAGTCAACACTCAACCGGCCTAAAAATAACATCGTCTGTGCAATCACGATGATATAAACGAAGTTCAGGTTCCTGGAATTGATCCCCACATCGACCAGCGATTGTGTTAAAAAGGGTAAAATTAATTGCAGTAAACTACCTACACCCAATCCAACAAACAATTGGACAATCAGCTTTTTATATTTGGCTAAATAACTGAGTAAGTAAGTTAAGCTCAGTCCTTTATCAGGGTCACCTCCCTGATTATAAAAATCAGGAGCAGGAGAGAGCATCAGGAGGATTCCTTCCGCCTGCCCGTCATTGTAAGTACTGATCCAATTTTTTTTTAATTCCTGCTCGGTATAGGCAATCAGTCCTTTTGCCGGATCTGCAATCAGGTAATTCTTCCCTTTTAAGTTTGGTTTTGAAGGGATCTTGTACAATACAACAAAATGGTTTTGAGACCAGTGTAAAATACAAGGCATTTCTACTTCTAAGAGCTGATCCAGACTAATCCTTACACCGGTAGTCCGGAAGCCTATTTTTTCAGCAGCTTCGCTGATGCCCAACAGGGAAACCCCTTCCCGGTTAATTCCTGAAATTTCACGCAATCGTTGTAAACTATAATTCCGTCCAAAATGTTTGGCAATCATGCGCAGGCATGTTGGACCGCAGTCCATCTGATCCGGTTGTTTATAAAATGGAAATTTTTTCAAGGGCTACAGCATTTATTACGTTTAAAATCTAAATGATTAACCAATAAGGAATAATATGAGGCAATCTTACTTAGTGTTTTAAATATATATAAATTAAGATTATTATAACAAATAATATTCCCGTTATTGAGAATTTAATTGCTGTATTAAAAAAAGAAGTTAATAATCGGTATAAAATAAAGAGCTTTATAGTGAAGTTCTTTTGTTTCGATATTCAGAAGGGGAAAATCCGGTGTTTTTTTTGAAAAAGCGGCCGAATAAAGATTGATCTCCAAATTGTAACTCATTCGCGATCTGGGCGATACTGGAACTTGGTTCTGAGAGTAATAACCTTGCTTCCATAATGGTGGCGTCATCAATCAGTTGTCCGGCAGTTTTTCCGGAGATCTCCTTTACTACTTTTGATAAATGTCCTCTTGTGACAAATAAGGAATCCGCATAAAACTGAACACTACGCTGACTTTTGAAATTTTGCTCCAGGATTTTTAAAAACCGGAAGGTCAGTTCTTCTTTCCTGGACATTTCTATCCGGATATCCGCATTGTTGTTTTTGTAAACAACTGCCAATTCGTACAGTAATAAGTTAAAAATAAGTGATACAATCTCATCCCCGAAAAGTGCAGGGTTTTTATGGGTGTTTTTCTCCAATAGTAAAGTGGAATACTGTACAAACTGTTCCATTTCGGCAGGCTTCAGTGATAACTTCTGGATCATATTGGAAGCATAAAAATCGAAGGAATTCACTTCATTTTTCTTAATGGTATTCTGCAGGGCAAAGTCAAGTGTAAAATTGATCACGATCAACTGGAAGTCTCCATCCATTTTAAGGATATGCATAACAGTCTTAGGCGTAATCACAATAACGTCGCCATCACGGAGTTCATAGCTGGTCAGGTTTAACTGTACCTTTAACTGTCCTGAGATAATAAATACAATCGTATAATGATTGGCACGGTAAGGATAAGGGAAGGGGATCCCTGTACTGCTGCTATTGTTAAAATACACATGCAGCCCATCGGATTGAGGAGGCTCTCCTAAAATCTCCAGCATGTCTGCGATAGAGTGTTTGATGATCGTATTATTCTTCAACCTGTTCCTGCATTAATTTTCCCTCAGTGAGTCAGTTTCTTTCTAGTGAAAGAAGTTGCTGGCGAATATAGAACTTCCTGCTTTAATTTTTGCCGTACTTTAATAATCATAGCGCTCCAATGAATAGCGGCCTGCAGCCATCTGCTGCAGGTCACATTTTTTGTTCTCAAGAGCTTATTGCAAGGTTCCAATCGCCTTTTTGTACCTGGATTCACTCAGTTTAAAAGCTGTTTTTGCATCAATGATATCAGAAAGTGCCTGTTGCCATAGGACCTGTGCCTCCAATACATCCTGACCAATCACTGTACCTGCCTTAAACCTGTCGTTATTTAGTCTTAAATTCTCCTCTGCCTGAACCAAAGATTTTTGACTGAGTCCGATCTGCTGAAGGGACTGTTTCAGTTCCAGATAGGAATGCTGAATCTCCAGATTGATCGTTTCTTTGGCTTCATCCAGCTCCAGTCTTTGTGCACTGGCCTTAAATTGTTGTTCTTTTACTTTTTGTTTCCGGTTTCCCCAATCAAATATTGGAATGTTGACACTCAGTAGTCCATAAAATGAAGCCATGCCATTATTTCCATTGGAAAAATTGATTTTTTTACCAGCCGCATAGAGGCCATTTGCGCTTAGTGCGACAGTAGGCTTCCGATCTGCGTTCAGAATTTTACTTTGTAATTCCTGGATTTCAACAGCCTTGTTCAGCATTTGGATCTCAGGGCGTGCTGCGGTGGCAATGGTGATGTTTTCCATCAGGCCAACGGCGTGTTCCTGCTCCGGATTATCTTTAACTTCCAGATGACTTTCTGCTATACCGGTTAGCTGAGCAAGGTTTAATCTGGCCATGGTGATCCCGTTTAAGGCTTTAGTCAGGTTCAATTCAGCCTGATTCAGCTGAACCTGTACCCTTAGGAGGTCATTCTTGTAAATTAAGCCTACCTGGTAAGAATTGTTCAGGTCCTTAAGCAAGGAGGTCAACAGCCTGATGTATTCCTGGGCGAGCACTCTTTTCTCCTTCATGTTAACCAGTTGCCAGTAGGCACTTTCGGTCTGAAGCAGGACTTCTGTTATGGTAAGGCTCTTTTGCGCATTTTGTAAGTCCAGCATGGAGGCGCTGCTCTGCTTGGTATAACTGATCTTTCTGCCGGCATAGATGACCTGGTTTAATCCCAGGGTACTGCTTGCACTCCATTCGGGCAGCAGGGTGTTGAATGGCTTAGCGACATACAGGCCACTTATTTTTCCATCCAGAACAGGCTTGTCTAAAGTTTGGGCTGCAAGCTTTGCAGATCTGGCGGCTTCCACCTGTTGCTGCATTCTTTTGATCTTTTTATTGTTTTCCAATGCCATTTCTTTGGCTTCAGTCAGGGAAATGATGCCTTCCTGAGCCATACTGCTGAAGGAGGTCATACTCATGGCAACAGCACCCAGGGCAAAGAGGTATTTTCTTAAATTCATATCTTATAGCTTAATAAATCGGCCCATTGATACCGCTGCCCTGTTTTATCATAAATCAATCAAAACATCTCATTCAGGACAGCAGTTCAAGGGTTTGTTAAAGGACTTCCCCGTGTATCGGTTTATATAGGATTTCGTCTTCCGGGTCAGGTTGGATTAAAGCACTTTCCTCTTCTTTTTCCGGTCGGATAAATTGGTTGTACAGGACAGGCACCACAAACAGGGTGAGGATCATGGATACGATCAGACCAAAGGCCAGCACACTTCCCAGTGGCGCCCACATTGGTGATTTGCTCAGGATCATTGGGAATACGCCAACTGCCGCGGCCGAAGAGGTGAGAAAGATCGGTCTCATCCGGCGTTTGGCAGCAGCCAGCGAGGCTGCTTTGATCTTATAACGGTGGTCTCTGATGAGCTCGTCTGTATAGTCAACAAGGATAATTCCGTTTCGGACCACAATTCCGATTAAGCTGATGATGCCCATGAAGGCAGTAAGGCCGAGTGGGTTTCCGGTAATGAACAGCCCGAAAAATGCCCCGAGTAAACTCAGTGGAAATGTAGCCAGCACGATCAGTGATTTTCCAAGGTGTTTAAACTGGAACAACAGTGTCAGGAAAATCAAAATGATACTTACCCCAAGGCAGACCATCATCCCGGGCTGATTGTCGGCACTGGCTTCTTCATCACCACCATATCCAAGCGTTATTCCTTTGGGAAGGGCTATCTTTTCAATTTCGGGTTTTACAGCTTTAATGATTCTGGAAGGTTTAATTCCAAGTTGTGCTTCTGAAAGAACGGAAAGCATCTTTAAGCCATTACGGTGTACCAGTGTTCCGGTATGCCACGCAGGTTCAAGTGTGGCTACTTCTTTTAACGGAACTTTGCCACCATAGGTGGAGCTGATGTGCAGGTTTTCCAGCGCACCTGTGTTTTTCCGGCTGACGGAGTCATAACGAAGAAAGATGTCTACGGGTTTATCTCCCTCCCAAAGGGTAGAGACCGAGAATCCTGTCAGCCCGGCACCTAGGGTTTGTGTAATGGCCTGATTGGAAATACCCAGCCTGTTCGCTTTATCTTCGTTGATGTTGAGCTTAAGTCCGAAGTAATCTTCTTCACTATCCAGACGGACATAATTTGTTCCTTCAGCCTTTTGTAGGATTAGCCTGATTTTTTCTGCCACTCTTTTCTGGTCATTTTCATTATCCCCGATTACCCTGATGGCGATCTGCGCTTCATCCTGAAAACTGAGCTGTTTCATCTTGATGTTCCCATCGGGAAGGAAGCCTTCCAGTTGATCAATATAATCTTTCACCATATCGTCGGATGCCTGATTGCTTTTTGTACTGATAAATATCTGCGCGTAATTCCGTCGTGGTGTAACCGGGGCATAGGTGGTATGAAAACGGGGGGAGCTCATGCCTATGAAACTGGTAATATCCACTACACGGTCGTCTTTCTTCAGGATTTTTTCAAGCTCCTTCACTGCTTGTTCTGTTTTTTCAAGTGATGAGCCTGTAGGCAACCAGACTTCCATATTGAACTGATTTCTCTCACTGATAGGGTAAAATTCAGGATCTACTTTTCCGGCAATGAGAACGGCCATCAGAATAGAGCCTATTCCGCAAAGCATAATGGTCTTAGGCCATCTGAAAGCCCATTCCACCGCAGTGTCAAAACCATTTTGTAACCTGTCCAGCAAACTTTTTTTAATTGGACGATCACTCATTTTATGTTTTAATCCTTTTTTGATAAAGAGGTAGCACATGTAAGGTGTAAGGAGCAATGCCACCAGAATCGAGTTGATCAGGGCAATGCTGACCGTTACCGGTAAGGATGCAGAGAAATCTTTTGCGATTCCTTCCTGGAAAAAGGCCAATGGAGCAAAGGCAAAAATGATGGCCAGGGTAGCGGTAAGAATAGGGATAGACAGCTGTTTGGCCGATTGCCATGCGGCGGTCCAGGGGGAGATGCCCTCGTCTAGTTTTTCAATGTAATTATCAACCACCACGATCGCGTCATCCACCACCATTCCAATCACAATGATCAATGCGGCAAGGGTAACCTGATGTAATTCCAGTCCCATCATGTTCATCACTCCAAAGGTGACGATGATGGAGATTGGTGCTGCCAGGGAAGCAACAGTGGCTACACGTAATGGCAATAACAGCATCACCACTACAATTACTGCAACGATAGCCATTCCGAATTCGATCATGAAATGGCTGATGCTGTCGGCCACAATTTCGGGCTGGTTGACTACGGTTTTGATCTTGACATCCGAAGGGAAGGTTTTCTGAATTTCCGCAATCTTTTCTTCCAGCTTTTTACCAAACTGAACGATGTTGTTTCCTGCCTGCATGTCGATAGACAGAACCATAGCCTGTTCTTCGCCAATGCGTACATATGCTGATTTTTCCTCAAAACGGCGTTCTATGGTAGCAATGTCTTTCAACCTGACCAGAATTCCCTGCGGAGTGGTATAGATGATCTGCTCTGCAACCTCTTTCTCCGATTTATACCTGCTGTTACTATGAATGGGGATGATATTGCTGGATCCGGGATTCAGTTCTCCGGAATATCCGGTAATGTTCTGCTGTTTCAGCACATTCATCACCACAGCGAGGTCAAAACCATATTGTTGTAACTTCTGGTCGTTTACATGGAGGTAAAGTTGTTGTTTCTGTACCCCGCTTCTGTTGATCTTGGATACGGTCGGAATGATTTTCAGCCCATCTTCCAGTTTGTCCAGGTATTTTTCAATTTCTGCATAACTACGTTCAGTGGAGGAAACAGCCAGAATCATGGCAGTTACTTCACTGAAACTACTGTTGACAAACGGACCGATCACTCCGGGAGGAAGTTTTGAACGTAAATTTGCGTCCATATCCAGTTGCATCGTATGCCAGAATTTCTTCCTGTCTTTGATTTCGGAATTCATTTCCACGGTGATGAAGGTTTGTCCCTCCCTGGTCTCAGATTTGGTTTTTTTCTTTTTTACCTCCTCAAATGAGAATAAATATTGCTCTATCTTTTTGGTCACTTCCTGCTCCACCTGACGCTCATTTGCTCCAGGATAAAAGGCATAAACCATTGCTACAGGCATGTCAATACGTGGGTTTTCACTTCTGGGCATATTGATCAAAGCAGATATGCCGATGAGGAGGAGCAAAGCCGTGACCACAAGTACGACCTGCTTATGTTTCATTGCAGCTTCTAAATAATGCATTTTTCTTTTTTTATGTGTCATTACCTGTTCGATTTTTCTTTTTTAAACTACTTTGTATCTCCGGCAAACTTGATGGGGCTTCCATCTTCCAGCCTGGTATGCCCGCTAAGAATGAGCTGATCTCCGGGCTTTATTCCGGACATAATTACTACCTGATTCCCACTGTTGACTCCGGAGGTTGTAATCCGTTTTTTAACAGCTGTCTGTCCGTCTTTAGTGATAAAAACATAATTGATATGGTCAGCATCCCTCAGAATGGCTTGCGCAGGAATAACAATGGTCTCTTTTTTCTTCCCGGTTTCAATCCGGATATTGGCAATCATTCCGGGCAATAGTTTCCCCTCATTGTTGTCTATTTTGATTTTGACCTCATAAGTCCTGGAGGAGGTCTCGGCCCTTGGATTAATGATGGTTATCTTACCTGTAAGCTTTTTGTTCAGAACAGGAACCTCAACTATGGCATTTACCCCTTTAGAGAGGCTGCTGATTTCACTTTCTGTGACCGAGGCCCTGGCATATACCTGATCTGTTTTTACCAGGGTCAGGACCGGTACTCCCGGAGCGGCAGAAGCACCGGTTTCCGTGATTTTTTCAGTTACAATGCCGGTAAAAGGAGCGTATAGCCTGGTATCTGCCATTCTTTTGCCAGCCATGCTTTTGTTGGCCCCGGCCTGTGCCATTGCCGATTTTGCGGAAATAAAATCTCTTTCCGGCAGACTTCCTTTCTGATACAGCTCATTCAACCTTTTAAAGTTATCGGCTGCCTGATCGTAAACTGCTGTGGCAATTTCTAATGCACTTTGATAGTCGTTGGTTTCTATGCTGGCCAGTAATTGCCCTTTTCTGATGTGCTGGCCTTCCTGTACTGCTATCGAAGTGATCCTGCCGGGGATGCTGAATCCAAGGGAAACGGTATTGTCGGCTTCTATTGATCCGCTGTAATCGAACTGCTCTTCACTTTCCTGCATTTGTACTTCTGCAATGCTTACCCTGGAAGCAGTTACATTCGTTGCTTTATGTTGCTCCGCCCCACAGCTACTCATTAGGGCTGCGATGAGCAGGAAGGATAGGGGATTTCTTGATAATCGTGTCATGATATATATTTATGATTTTATGTTTTATGGATGGGGTTACAGGCAGATGAAAGCTTGTTCATGAGGAGGATAGGCTTCTGAAAAAATATCCAGTATGTACCTGCCGATCAGTCCTGGAGCATCCCTTTCTTTTGAGGCGTTTTGTGTTTCTTCTTCAAGAAATAAGTGGTAATAATTGGTTTTAATCCTGTTTCTTTCTTCAGACACAAGTTCGGCGATGTGCGTTTGTACATTCAGGAGAAACTGATCTGCCGGACGGAGGGATTTCTGGGTATAGTTTTGCGTCATGGCAACGTACATACAGCTGGTATTTCTCTTGTGGGTAAGAAAAATCTGCGAACAGATCAGACATGGGGTCAATTCGTTTGCTGTTGTTTTCTTCAGTTCCGATATTTCTACATCAGTGAAAAAGGAATAACTTTTCGTATCATTTTCGACAATAGTAACAATCAGATCTACCTCCATAAAGATCTTTTTCAGCATTTCAGAAACTACAGTTGTCCTGTTGAAAATAACATCTGTCAAAAAGGTAATGAGTTTACCGGTCCTGATGTCTTTTACATAGGCTTCCAGCTGCATCAGCTTTTCCATGCTGAATGCGGGCACAATAACGGTGGCACTTTCCAACAGAAAGGACTGGACAATGTCTTTTCCGATGTCGGTAGTGCCGTCGATAATAAATATTTTTTTATGATGTAATTGCTCAGTCCTCATTGCAGTTCTCTTTTAGGTTCGATGATGCTACAAAGATGAGGGACTGAGCAAGCGTTGGAAAGGGCGTTTTAAGGTGGAAATTGGTCCAAAAGAGTGATTTTTACTTTTTAATATCCATTTCCTGCTGATAACAGTCGATATATTGGGCTAAATGTAATCCGTCACATAGTGCATGGTGTACATGGATAGAAAGTGGAAGTAAAACCTCCTCTTCCCGGAAGTTAAATTTTCCGAATGCGATTTTTGGAATATAGTCCTGACCGGATGTTGAATAAGCATGTTGCATGCTGGAAAATTGAATTCCCGGAAGAACGGTATAGTGAATAATGTTCTTCAATTCGGGCCTCATGGTTAAACCTTTTTCCATTTTTACAGCGTTAATAGCGATTTTAGTCTGTTTCATAAAAAGAGAAAAGTCCTCATAGTATTCAAAATAGGCAAAGCCGAAGGTTTCGTCATCTCTCAGGACAGTTACTGAGCCGGAAATTTGCTGGTATTCGAATACCAGATCCCGTTCTATCCGGTATTTAAATTCCTTGATTTGTTGAATGGCCTTGAGCGACTTATGCAGGTAAAATAAAAAAAAAGGAATGTGGTTGGCTTTGCAATAATGATAAGCGTCTGTACAATTCAGCGCTGTGTTGACCCCAAAAAATGGCTGTTCAAATTCCTTAAAGAAATAATAATGATCTTTTCTTTTCCAGGTTTTAATATCTATTATAGATTTGTTCATGTTTTTCATTTGCACAAATTGCATGATCAGCGGATCTGACCATATGCAGGAACGGATTTAAAATTTACCCAAACGGATTATGTATCAAATCGAAGGAAAAGAATTCGCAACATTGCTGAAAAGGGAATTTGTTAAGGGATTTCAGGCAGAGGAAACATCGGCAACTTTAAAGGATAAATTCCAATGTCAGACAAAAAGCCTTCGTAATTCGGATTTTGACATTTTGCATTTTAATGCAGATTTTAAGACTACTGTCAGGATCAATAAACTGGAGGACACAACGCATGTAAGTTTGCATTTTGAGCTATCGGGTAAGTCAGACGCTTCAATTACAGGGTTTAAAGAAGTGATGTCTATGGAAAAGGGCCATTTTAATGTAATGAATTGTGTAGATCCTGTAAGTACCTTTACTTTTCCTGAGCAACAAAAATATGAGTATTTATGTATAGGGCTTAAACCAGCGTTTTTCAGGCAGATACTTGCGGAGTGCGGAGATAACTTTCAGGAAATCTATGACCGGACTGCAGGAAATGAATCGTTTTCATTATTTAACCGGAACAGAAAGATTGACCATTGGCAGCACACCGCACTGGCTCTCCTAAGTACCCCACCCGTTGCCGATGCATTAAAAACAAGCTATATCACCTCTAAAGTAAAAGAACTTGTTCTTTTAACACTAAACCATGATTTGCAAAATAATAAGGTTAAAGTGGATGACATTTCAACCGTAGATAAAGAGCGGCTGATGAGTTGTAAAGCCTATCTGTCTGAAAATTTTCTGCATCAATTGACCCTGGGAGAGATCAGCAGGAGCTTTATGTTAAATGAATTCAAGTTAAAAAGAGGTTTCAAAAAATTGTTTGGAATTACAGTTTTTGGTTATATCCAGCAACTCAGGCTAAACCACGCATATGTATTGCTGGCTGGCGGAGGCTTTAGTATCGGAGAAATCGCGGCGATGATAGGTTATACTTCTGATTCTGCGTTTATTCGTGCTTTCGGACAGTATTATGGTCACTCTCCGGGAAAACATAACCTCCGTCTTTAAAAGAGAAAACCGGCTTGAAGACCGGTTTTCTCTTACTGATATTGATTTTTTATAACTTAAAAAGTACAGGCAATTTTGCCATATACATAGCGGCCACTAAATCCAAACTGGCTTACTGCCCTTGAATATAAGAACCTTCCATTGGAGGTATTGTCTAATCCACCAGCATAATTGCTGCCAGCAACACCGCTTAAATTGTATTCACTGTTTCTGGGATCGATGTATAATTTATCAGGATATACATCAAAGATGTTATTGGCACCTACAGTCAGGGTCAACGCTTTACTTGGGGCATAGCTTACAGAGAAATCAGTCACCCATTTTGGGGCAAAAACCTGATCCATCTGTACAGGTAAGCCATTTGCCGGAATATTTGGATCAACTGCATTCAGAAAGGTAACTTCCCCAAAGCGAACGGTTCTTGCTACAAAGCTCAATTGGTTTACGGTATAATTGGCTGTAATGTTCAGTTTATTCTTAGGAACAGAGCTTTCAAAGCGGGAACGCTCCAGGCGATCAAACAGTTTCGCTTTAAGCGTCGGGTCACTTTCGATTTTTGGTGAGCCTTTAATCTCTCTTACGATGGTTTTGTTCAGATTTCCTGCTACACTTAATAACAGACTGCTGGAAGTACCCAGGATAAACCTGTTGGTCAATACCACATCTAAACCGGCAGTATTTGTTTTGATGGCATTGGTGAAAAACTGAACACTATTCACCTGGGCATTTGGATCAACCGTATTTAATATGGTATTTACCACTCCATTGGGAATCAAATTAGATAAGGCATCACGCTCGCGGGCATATTGACTGGAGAAAACAATTCTGTCATCGATGTCAATGTTGTAGGCGTCAATGGTAAAAGTGAATGTCTTCGCAATTCTTCCTGCCAATCCTAAGCTTCCCGATCTGGAGATTTCAGGTTTCAATGCACCTACACCAAATTGAGCAACAATGGGATTCTCATTATTTACAGTTAATACCTGAGTAGGGACTGAATTGACAAACTGTGTGCTCTCATTATTGAAATAACTTTGGTGTAAAGATGGGGCCCTGAAACCGGTTGCATAAGCACCGCGTAATGAGATCTCTCCAAATAGTTTTATTTTACCTGCAAATTTATAGGAGAAATTGGAACCAAAGTCACTAAAGTTTTCATAACGTCCGGCAGCTTCAAGCATCACTCTTGAGCCAAATTCAGCTTCAAAATCCAGATACGCACTCACATTATTTCTGGATTTATTAAGGGCGTTGCTGGGCTTGAAGCCTGGAAATACCTGGGCACCTGCGGCAGTGAAGTTCGCTCCCAACTTTCTGCCAGGGATATTTTGTGAAGGTTGGCCAAAGGAATAGGACAATTCTTCCCCGGGTTTGATCTGATAATTGTCTATCCGGAATTCTCCACCAACAGCCGTATTTAAGGAGGTCAGGAAACCACCGTCAAAAGTATATTTCTTATCCAGGTCTAAATTTGAGGTATTCTGTCTGAACAAAAGTTTACCCGCATAGAATGAAGTCGGACTTGTTCCCAATGGGAGCGAAGCATTAACCGTATTATTGATGTCGAATCCAATGTTGTTTTCTCCACTGGTATTGCTCAGGTCATAATTCCAGCTGCCCAGTTTGCCTTTCAAACCAAGGGAAAAAGAAAGGTCATTGATTTTGGTATCAATGAGTGGAAGGAATCCATTTGGGTATATAGTCAGGTCAATCTGACTGGCTTGAGTAGGTAAGCGGAAGAACCCGGCAGCGCTTCCTGTTTTATGGGTATACCCTGCGACAAAGTACAGTTCTGCATTTTCGGAGAAATTATACTGTCCATTCAGAACGAAGCCACCGTTTTTGGAATCTGAATTTCCTACCCGCATGTTGTTCCTATCCATGCCATTGGCTGCTGCTCTTGCATCATCTGCGGCTTTCAAACTGGCAAATCTGGCCTGGAAAGCAACTTCTGTTTCTGTTGGTCCTTTGGTTGGGGATGCAGAATACAATAAAGGGCGTGTATCTAAACCACCACGGTTGGTAAAACCGCGCTGCAGATATTGTCCTGCGAAATTGATAAATCCCCTGTCATTCTTAAAGGCCCAGCCTTTGCTGAAATCTACCTGGAATGTCCGGCCATCATTAAATTCCCTGCCTATGGCTTTCGAATCAGACTGACCGAAAGAGGTGGAAAAGCTATATGGAGTGATTTTTTTTAAGACCACATTGATGACCCCTGCAATGGCATCAGAACCATATTGTGCAGCAGCACCGTCACGTAATACCTCGATTCGCTCGATGGCAGCAACAGGGATGGAGTTCATGTCTGTACCAACTGTACCACGGCCAAAAGTACCATTGATATTGACCAGAGCAGTAGTATGTCTGCGCTTACCATTGACCAATACCAGCACCTGATCCGGGCCTAAACCACGTAATGAAGCCGGGTCAATGTGGTCGGTTCCATCAGCAACAGTTTGTCTGTTGGAGCTGAAAGACGGGGCAACATAGTTTAGGATTTGCGTAACATCTACCTGGGCAAAAGTCCGGACCTCTTTACTGGTAATCAAATCTACGGGAACCAGACTTTGAATATTGGTTCTCGGAACAGACGACCTGGAACCAACAACAATAACATCGAGTAATAGTTGTTTGGCATCCCTAAGGCTGAAATCCTGAGTTTTTACGGTATTGTCTATTTGAACTTCCGTTTCGGAACTCTCATATCCGGTAAAGGATACCCGTATTTTATAATTCCCGGCTGCAGGGAATTTTAAAGCATACTGCCCATCCCCAGCTGTGGAAGTGGCAATTTTAGACCCAACTACCTGAATGGTAGCACCAGGAATAGCAGCGCCTGCAGAATCAGTGACCTTCCCTTTTAAGCCCTGGGCAAATAATTGACCAGAGAGCATCAGGAAGAAGATCAGAAAAATGGTTTTGTGTAAATTTTTTTTCATAAGGTTGTAGGTTTATACAGCAATATAACAAAAAAATTACACGAATTTTTGGGAGTAGGGATTTAGATACAAAAATGTCTTGTAATGGATGGAGTTGATTTTAACTTACTTACACCAGGTTTTGACATCAAGTTTGTTGAAATGCGCACAGTTTACCGCGCTTTCTTTGGAGATCAACAGGTAGGGCTTTTTGCCAGATTGGCTCATCATAGAATAATAGTTGTTTTCATCTTCGGCATATAGCCAATATTCTCCTGAGCCTGTATTCATTTGATTTACCTTAAACCTGAATAAAGAACTTTCTTCAGGAATGAGATAACCCTGGCCCGTACCGAGGCCCCAGAGATTGCCCATCACATTTGTTTTAATGCTCAATATTAACAGGACAAGAAGAAGTCCAAAAAATAATAATTGTTGTTTCCCGGAATTTGCTTTGCCCATCATTCAGAAGAGCTATTCCTGTTCCAGCTTTTCAATTCTTCGGAGATGAAATAGTTGACCAGGTCCCGGTACATCTTTTCTATAGCATCAGGAGAGAGCCCTTCTTCTATTGCCCATTCCTTTCTTTTCTCCAACATGCTTTTAAACCTTTCCGGAGCTTTTACCGAGTTCTCGTCTTTTTTAAATTTCGCGGCAGCCTGCACGTATTTAAAGCGCTGGCCTATCAGTCTGATCACCTTTCTGTCCAGGTCATCAATCTCCTTGCGGATCTCTTCCATGTTTTCACATGATGCTGCAGTCTTCATATCTGCAAATATAAGATCTCATTTGGTCTTATTTTAATAGTTAAAAGTCTGATCCTGCCATTCCGGGATTCCGGGGCCCCGTACTTTTGTATCATAAATAATTGAAACAAAATATGTTGTCACTAAGAAAGTATATCGTCGTTAAAGGAAATCCAATTTTATTTCCATCTGATCTGATCCATGCAGAGGTGGCAGGGAAGCACAATGAAGTAGATAGTGCCGGGTTTTTTGTAGTGGTTAAAGAAAAAGGACGCAAGCGGGTGATCTGTATCGGGGAGAGTACTTCCTTATCAATTTCCAGCAAACCGGAAAAAGATCAGCAACTCATTGCAAAGTACCTCGGACTGGATTAATACCGGATATTATTCTGTATTAATCATGCTAACAAAAGAATTAAAAAATTAAACATCACACACAAAAAAAATAAACAATTAATCATTTTAAAAAAGAACATCATGAAAATCAAATTTTTAGCAACACTGGTAGTTATAGCCGCAGCATTTACCGCATGTAAAAAAGACAATAATCAAAATCCGGAAGAAACAACGCTTCCAACAGGGCAATACAGATTGATCGAAATGCATGAGTTTGATGCTCAGGGGAAAGATTCAGCAACAGTTAAATTTCCGGTAAGCGGGCTTAGCCTTACGTTTGATCAGGCTGCAAAAACTGCAAACTTATCTGGAAAACCAGAAAACATCCAACTGACAGGTACTTACACCGTAACTGGTCTGAACAAGTTGAAAGATGCCAAAATTTCTACTTCTAAAATTGCGCCGGGTGAGCACGATATGAAGGTTGTTCAGTTTTTAGAACTTGGACAGCAGTTTGAAACCAAAGGTGGAACCGTAGTGATCAATACCAAAGATCAGGGTTACCTGGTATTCAGCATGCAAAAATAACCTGATAGGGGTTTCTTTATCAATTAGTAAAGGGGGATTGCGGGTGTGCTTTATGCATGCCTGCTTCTTCTTTTTTCGTTTCTCAGCCCATTGGGCTGCAAAAAAATAATATATGTCAATCTCCTCAATTATTACCAATGGAAGCGCTTATCCATATGTTCCGGATGGCGATGTGTTTCATAAATTACATCCGGATCAGCTGCTGACAGAAGTGGTCAAGCTTATGGTCGACAACA
This sequence comes from Pedobacter caeni, assembly GCF_900129215.1. Classification (GTDB taxonomy): domain Bacteria; phylum Bacteroidota; class Bacteroidia; order Sphingobacteriales; family Sphingobacteriaceae; genus Pedobacter; species Pedobacter caeni. Next base: position 1,162,419 of record NZ_FQUQ01000002.1, read on the forward strand.
ATTACCAGATGCTGCCGGTCTGTGAAAACGATACCTGTATTGGTGTAGTCTGCCTGGACGACTTAATCGCTTTCCTTTTTCATGGACAAAATTACCATGAACTGCTTTTTCATAAGCTTAATTTCGATCTTCGGAGTACCATTCTGACGCTGATGTCGCTGCATCAGAAATCCAGCCTCTCCAGCTAACTCTGCTTTACCAGTACTTCTGCAGGTAACAGGCCAAACATTTTCTTATAAACTTTTGCAAAGTAGTTTGGGCTGCTATAACCCAGTTCATAGGCAATTTCCTGTACACTGTTGAAATTGCCACTTTGCAATAATTTTTGGGCGAGCAGGAGTTTCTCATTCAGGAAAAAGTTATTCGGGCTTTCCTTCAGTATCTTTTTAAAGAGTGTTTTGTATTTCGAAACCGACATTCCCGCCAGTTCCGCCATTTTTTGTAAACCTGGGAATTCTTCCAGTAGATGATCCAGCAGGTACTGTGATGTTTTCAGTACATTGTCGATGTCGGGCTGAGAGAGTTTGTTAATGATGGGCTCAAAGCGACTCACCCGCTCCACAAGGTAGCCCAAAAGGTATAAGGCAGTACTTTTGAGCTTTAATTCGAATGAGGGATTTGTAAAAGGTTGTTCTTTCAGGCTGTTGAGCAGGACTTTACTTCTGCTGTCAATGTGGCTATAGAAGAACAGGGTGTTTTTACTTTCATCGAAAAGCTGGTTGTTGACGGAAAGGTCTCTGGTTGAAGCGCCCAATTCTTTTAAATAGCTTTTTTCAATAAATAACCTCAGGCTGTACGAACGTTCCCCAATCGGAGGCATGAGAATTCCTTTTGAATTGGCATCCATAAAACTCATTCCCAATTTGGAATGGTATCCGGCTTTATGAATGCTGCCTTCTACAATATGTGTGGTAATTTCATCTCCAATATCAAAATAGACCATGTAATAATTGTGGTCTATGGGGATTCTGGTAATGGCTACAGGAACATGAAAGGTCATGTCCAGCAGCAGGACCGACAGACCCGGTAAAACCTCCAGAAAGATGGAACCCCCGGAAGCAATTCCTTCGGGCATGATCAGTATTTTATTGTCGATGAGCCGGGCGCCTAGTTTCTCAACGATTTGTTGCTGCCATTCCGGACCTAAAGTATAATGATAGAAAAACGCTATTCTTTCAGTTGTCATGGCTATAATCGGGTAAGGTATTCCTTCGGGGGAACACCATAGGCGGTTTTAAATTGTTCAATCAGGTGTGAAGGGCTGAAGAAATTATACTGATCTGAAATTTCTGAAATGGTATATTGACCTGTTTCCAGCATTTCCTTTGCAAAAGAGAGCTTATTGCTGAGGAAAAAACTATTGGGACTTACGCCGGTGATTTTCTTGAAGAGCTTTTTATATTTTGTTTCCGACATCATCGCCCGAGCAGCAAGATCAGCTATTCCGGGGAAAGAGTTTTCAATGTTTTCGATTAGGAAAGCCTGTGAATTTACGATATTGACCAGGTCTTCGGCAATGACCTGCCCGATGATGATCTCCTGATTGATGAGCTGGTCCATGTAGTCTCCAATCAGTCCATATACAGTTCCGGTTACAAAAACATCATACAGCGGACCTTCAGGAGAAGCTTTTTGTAATTCGTTCATGAGCCACCAGGCCTGATTGCTCATCCGGTCAAAACGCACAATGGTGTTCAACTTTGGGTTGAATATTGACTCTACGATCTGTTGATGTTGAGGGATATTGGAAATGTATTGTTTCAGTGCAGTTTTTTTTATGAAAATGGCAATCATATAACTGGTACAGCCTGATTTTACCTGAAAATCCCCATTCATCTCTGCATCAAATATGGCCAGATTATAGCCCCAGCGTCCGGCTGTTCTGGAGACCTTATCCATGATATGGATAGACTCCCCCTCGGTGAGGTTGAAATAAAGCCCTACAAAGTCGGTTCTGGTATTTCTAAGTTTAAAGATGACGTCCCTTCGGTAAGTAACATCAATAATAAAGGCCGTTAAATCCTCGTTGATGGGGAGTATATAACGATTTCCAGGTCGGACTTCATCGGGAATCCGAATGCAGTTTCCTTCCACATAACCATCTAATTGAGCGGCTAAATCTGCTACCCAATCCAATTCTACACCATATTGGTGAACAACTTCCTTCATTCAAGAGTACGATTAAGTTTTTGCAGGTGTCAAATTAACCTTTACGCAAATATAGCGATATGTTTTTCCGAATAATGTATGTTTGTCGAAGATACAAACCAGTGAAATTAAATTTAATATGACTATAGAAGCAGCTATTGAGGAAATAAAAAAGTTTTGGAACGATGAAGAAGAATTGCCTTTTGGATTATCGGATAATAGTGCACACGTGGAGAGACTGGAAAAAGAGTTTGGCCGGGCTTTGCCGGAAGACCTGAAAAAATATGTCAGCAGTTTTGCGCCTTCAGAGGATTTTTATTTCCTTACTGCTGGTAATCCAACGGTGATGTATGGCATTGATAATTTAAAGTATGTTCAGGATGGATACAATTACGATTCTTCATCGAAATCAGAACTGGAAGACTGGGATAAAGGTTCTTTCATTTTTGCCGATGAGGGCGCAGATCCAATCCTGATCAATATGGATGCGCCGGAACACGGTATTCTGAGACTGGAACATGGAGCTGGAAATTGGGACTACGGAGATGTGGTTGCTGATGATTTTGCACAGTTTCTGCTTTGTAGTGCAGCTTTACATCATGCACTGAGCAATTTTGAGGAGGATGGAATCGTTGATGATGATAACGGATTCTGTTTGGCAAAGAATGCTGCAAAATGGTACTTCCCGAAAATGAAGAAATGGGCAGGTGATCATTACGAAATCTGGTGTGGTGTATTTGAAAATAACTAAAGAAAAAATATTGAGAAAATTGAAGAGGCCTGGAGGAAAAGGAATGTTACTGGTCCTGTTGTTTGTTGGACTGGCTACCTACGGACAAAATACAAATCAGAAAAAAGAACTTTTATACCTGGTAAACGGTACGCAGAAAATAGAAGTTAACCCGGAATTGTTTTCAATTGTGGTTGTAGATGTGGATGGAAAGCGGTATCCGGTTTCCGCTCCGCTTCAAAAAGAAGTATTGAGCGGATTGGTGTCTGCTGGAAAAGGAGCATCATGGAGTTATCCTGATAAAGGGATTCAGGTAGCGCTTGAATTGCATCCTGAATACTTAGAGGTAAGCATAAAAGCAAGTAAAACCACGGAGTTTACATGGCCTGTGTTGAAAGGGAAAATAGACGCGCTGACGATTCCAATGCATCAGGGGAAATATATTCCTGCGAAGGATTCCTTATGGATCAGTCATCTGACCAAAACGGGCCCCTTAAGTGGAAGCCAGGATTTGTCTATGCAATTCTTTGCAGCAAATATGGGAGGTAAAGCATTGGTTTATGTGATCAGGAATATGTTCAACAACGAGTTGAACTTTGCGAACAATAAGGGGACATTGGGATTGAGCTTTAACCATGAGTTTCCAGCCACCGTATCTGATAAACAGTATGGTTTCAGAATTTACCTGACTGCAAACAGTACGACAGCCATTGCGAAGACTTATAAAAAATATGTAGAAGAAAAAGGAAACATCATTACGCTGGAGCAAAAAGCAGCGGATAATCCCAATATCAGGAAATTATATGGCGCGCCTCATATCTACGTATGGAATGATAAATTCCTGGTGTCAAATGATGTGCTCAACTGGAAGTTGTTTAAAAAAATGATTCTGGAGCAATTGCGGGATAAGTCAATGAACCCTACGAAAAATATGTTCAGACAGTTTTCAAAGGGAGAGTCAGGAAGGGAATTTGAAAACCAGCTCAATGAATTTGTAAAAGAAGAATTTATCACAAAGTACCAGAAAAATGGATTGACCCAGGCCATAAATGAAATCTTGCTGCGGAAGGAATTTTATAATGGATTGGCCTGGAGCAATAAAAAGCTGAGTAAAGAGGCTTTAGGCCTGATCGCTAAAGGTGTTGATCAACTCAACGCACCGGAACTTTACCGCTTAAATAAACTGTTACTGATTGCCGCATATCCTGAGGTTTTTCGTCCGGTAGCCGATTGGGGAGGAGCACAGCCCAAAATGCTGGATGAAATGGAGGCTGCGGGAATAAAAAAAGCATGGTTGGGCTTAAATGACTGGATGCCTGCTGAAATTCATCCTGAGTTTGTAACCCGGGCAGTAGCAAAAGGATATTTAATCGGTCCTTATGATTCCTATCATAGCATCCATCAACCCGGAAAAGAAGGCTGGATTACCGCAAAGTTTTCTGATACTACCTTGTTTACCAATGCCTTTGTAATGAATAAAAATGGAAAGCCCTCTTTGGGTTTTCTGGGAAAAGGACGAAAGCTCAATCCAACCTTGTCGATGCCGGCGGTAAAAAACAGGATGACAGAAGTAATGGGTAATACAGGCAAAGTATTCAATTCCTGGTTTATTGATTGTGATGCCACAGGGGAAAGTCTGGATGATTACACACCTGGAAGAATGACCAGTCAGGAGGAAGACATCAAAGCACGTTTGCAAAGAATGGCCTGGATCAGGGATACTTATCAGCTGGTTATTGGTTCAGAGGTAGGAAATGATTTTGCTGCGGGTGTTATTGCCTATGGTCATGGAATGACTACACCTGTGATTGCCTGGAATGATCCGGACATGAGAAAAAACAAAACATCAAAATATTACATCGGAGGGTATTTCTCCAATAATGGAGCTGTTCCTGATCGTTATGGAATGCAGGCCGCGTTGAAAGAAGAGTATCGTTATCTTTACTATGATAACCGTTTTAATATTCCTTTATTTCAACTGGTGTATAACAACGCCGTGATCACTTCTCACCATTGGGAATGGGGGAGCTTGAAAGTGCCTTCAGAACTGAAAAACACAGAACTAAAGGAAATCTTATTTAATGTTCCGCCATTATATCACCTCAATGATGACAGCTGGTTGAAGTTTAAGGAAGTCATCGCGAAACATGTAAAAGTGTTTTCAAAAACACATGAAATTGCAGTCAAATCAGAGATGAGTACATTCGACTGGCTGACTGCAGATCGCCAGGTTCAAAAAACGACTTTCGGTAATCAGATCGAGGTGATCGCGAATTTTGGAAAGGTTTCTTTTACTTACAAGAACCAGGTAATTCTTCCGCAGACACTGATCATTCATGATTTAATTGGCAATAATTTTGATGTGTACAAGCCTTAACCGGATATTTAAAACTGATCATATGGCAAAATACGACGACGCTTCCTGGCATTATGGGGGCGATTTCCCGAAAGACCTCCCGCAAATAAATGGGGCAACCCATATCGGAATGTCTGAATATCAAAAAGACAAAAAACATGCTTGATCAGGATAGCCTTTACCGGGTAGAAAACTCCTGGAGCAATTATGATCTGATCAAATCAAGGATGGATCACCGCTTTGAGTAATGGAAAAATTTTAATCTGAAATAACCCTTAATTATGCTTGCTAAATTACAACAGCTTCAACAGGAAATCTATCGTTATACCACTGCTGAAGGCAAAACATATTTTCCTGGCTATTCTCCAAAACTTTCTTTTTATCAGATTGGCGAACTATTCGATGTCTCTTTTTATGGAGATGGTTATGATGATGATCCGAATACGCTGATGTCTGAAATCAGCGATGGATATAACTTTGCATTTTGTAGATTGCTGGATGTACTGACCTCGCAGGAATATGCGGATCAGCTCATTTCCATTAGTTTTGATGGGCCGGATGAAGGAGCCAACGGGACCAAGAGCTGGGATTTTACAAGGCTTACCAATTCTGGTGTAAGCTTTCCTCAGCTCAAAAGTTTTAAAGTTAAGCTTACCGATCCCGGAGATCATAACCTGAATATTATAGAGGGTAGTGGAGAGGAAGGAGAAGAAATGATTGCGAAATTGATTTCTAAAATGCCGGTACTGGAAGAGTTGGTATTACCTTCCGCGCCCGGGAAATCTTTTTTTGAGATTGGGGAACATCCTTTAAAACACTTAACCCTGCAGGCCGGATACGGACATCAGCATTTCATTGAAAATTTAGCGAATAGCAACAATTTTAAAGGTTTAAAAAGCCTGGATTATTCGGATATGATGGATTTATATGATCTTCCCGAGGATGAATTTACGCCTTTTCATAGTTATGCTGCATTGTTTGTTTCCACTGCATTACTTCCTGTGCGGCATATCAAACTGAGGAATACGAAACTTAGCCAGGAACAGTTGTTTGAGCTGCAGAAATTGAACGACATACAGTTTTTATATATTGATGTTCATGGCGGACGCTATGTAAGTCATATGATGAGGCAGGCGTAGATTTTTTATCCTATCATTGATCTTTATGAAGATGGAAGTGCTGAACTTGCAATAAGGGCACGTTTATTGAATAACAAATAATTCAGCTATTTCTTATGCAACGAATTCTAGTAAAAACAGGTTTATTTTTCTTGTTGTTCTCTCCCTGTGGTTTATATGCCCAGAATGTTAGCAATATCGCTACTCAGCAAACGGTTGAAAGTGACACCTCGGCGCAGAAAGATCTGATCGATGTGGCCAGGTCATTGTTTAAGATAAAGCCAAAGGAAATCAAGGAAGAAAGGGGTAAAAAGATATATTTTTCTATACTCCCGGTAAGTAGTACTGTTCCTGGTGGAAGTGGCCGTGCATTGGTTACCAGTACCACTGCAGCCATGTACCTGGGACCAAGAAAGACCACAAACTTATCTTCTGTTACGTTTACTCCTTACTGGAATCTGGAAAGCCGCTTTGGTTTGCCCTTGCGCAGCACCATATGGTTACCTGATAATAAATGGGTCATTCAGGGAGATACCCGTTTTCTGGTTTACCCGCAATATACCTGGGGATTGGGAAGCAAGGCCTTACAACCAGAGCCCGCTTTAGTTGATTACAAGTATATTCGTTTCTACCAAAGTGCGTTGAAACAGATCAGACCTTATTTCTTTGCAGGATTGGGTTATAACCTGGATTACCATTTTAATATAAAAAATGAAGATCCGAATGTAAATCTGAAACAGTATACAAACTATGAATACGGAACGGGTAGTAACTCTTTTTCTTCGGGTATCACCTTTAATTTACTTTACGATACCAGGAACAATTCTATTAATCCACTTCCAGGGATGTATGGCAACCTGGTTTATCGGGTGAATCCCAAATTTTTGGGAAGCAATGATTCATGGAGTTCATTGTACCTGGATGTTAGAAAGTATCTTTCTATGAATCCATCCAAACCTGATCAGCAGAATACCCTGGCCTTCTGGACTTACCTCTGGACGACTCTTGGAAATAAAACTCCTTATCTTGATTTGCCCAGTATCGGCTGGGATCCCGCTAACCGGTCGGGTAGGGGGATAGACCAGAACCGTTACCGTGGGAGATCCTTATTTTATCTGGAAAGTGAATACCGGAGGGACATTACCAATAATGGTTTGTTAGGCTTTGTAGTGTTTGCAAATGTCAATACCGTTAGTGGTTCGGGCGATATGTTTAGCTCCTGGAAACCTGCTGTCGGTACGGGACTTCGTGTAAAATTCAATAAGAGTTCGAATACTAATATTGGCGTTGATTATGGGATGAGCAAAGGCTACAACAGTTTTAGCTTTAGTCTTGGGGAAGCTTTTTAAGATTCTTGCCTTTGCGGCTTCCTTGTGAAAAAAGGAATTCCTGAACCTCGTTTTAAATGGTCATTTATATATATTAAAAACCCGTGTTTTGAATTTCAAAACACGGGTTTTTAACATGAAACGATTCAATGATTTAATACCCTGGGTTCTGAGTATAGTTAGGGTTTGCCATTTGATTTGCCGGAATTGGGAAAATCAGGTATTTAGGATCGTCGGTTGGTTTTTCCTGCCATGGCGTTAAGAACTTACCGAAGCGAATCAGATCCTGTCTTCTTACACCTTCCCAGAAGAACTCACGACCACGTTCATCCAGCAATTGATCCAGTGATACACTGCCCCAGGATGAGGCACCCCGGGTTGTCCTCACCTGGTTAACTAATGGTAAGGCCAGTGCAGCCTGTCCGGTTCTCAGTAAGGCTTCTGCTTTCATCAACAATACATCTGAATAGCGGTAAAATACCCAGTCATTATCAGGAAATCCTGAGGAATTGTTTTTATAATCAATTGGATATTTGATCACACGGATTCCCGCATTTTCGAGCCTTTTCTGATCACGCTCAATGATGTTTACATCAGGAGTAAAGATCAGGTTTTCTCCCAGACGATTTTTGATCAATACGCCATCTTTGTTTACCTGCTGACCAACCAGAAAGCCCACACGGACACCGGATACATCTGTTACTCCGGCATATGCCCCACCTCTGCGTGAGTCTGAAGCCTCAAATTTATTGTAAAAATCGGAAAGGGTACAGAAACCGTTATTTCCACTAGGACTTTGGTTATAGTGCAAAGGAGCTACCCACATGGCATTTAAGCCACCTGCATCTATACCCCCTAAGTTTTTGCTGGTAAATATGTTTTCTTTAGACAGTAGGTCATTTGTAGGCGCGAAATTATCGAAGTAATTTGGGCTAAGAGAGAATTTTCCTCCGGCAATGATCTCATCCGCCAGTGCAATGACTTTGGCCATATCTGCGGGATCAAATGTTGGTGCCGCACGATTTAAAAATGCGCCCTTGTTGAGGTAGGATTTCATGAGTAACATCTTTGCCGCATCTTTAGTCGCTCCAGTGATTGGGGAGGTAGGAAGTGAAGGTAGAATTTCATTTATTTCGGCAATCAGATAAGCTACTGCTTCAGGTGCTTTTCTAACCCTTGCGGATTGGGTGACATCTTCTCCCGGATCCCGATAAGGTACCTGATTCCATCCATCCAGAATAGAGAATTGAGAAAAGGCACGGAGAAAACGAGCTTCTGCCGCTTGCTGTGGTGTTGGACTAAATTGCAATATATTGGTAGCTGCGTAATTTACCCCATTTAAATCGCGGTATACTGAATGGATGCGTGTATGATCTGCCGCCCATCGGTGAAGATGCAAAGCTCTCCATGCTCCGTTATCATCCCAATCTCCACCACGGGTAGGTACGATGGCTTCATCAGTTGGAAATTCTTGTAATGCCCACCAACCGTAAGGACCCTGATAGCCAGCGCGCATAGAATTATAAGCACCATTTAGCAGTGCGGGTACATTGGCAGAACCGACACCTACCGGTGTAATTTGCCCATTAAGTTTTTCATCTAATTTTGTACATGCCGTGAATGATAGTGACACTGTCATCAAAGCAATTATATAGTTGTTTTTCATGTTCCGAATATTTAAATTAAAGAGAAAAGTTAACCCCAAAATTGAAGGTTCTGGCTGTTGGATATGGGACATATTCTATGCCGGCAGAAGGAATTCCGTTGATACTTTTATCGGTATTTACCTCCGGATCAAATCCAGAATACTTAGTCATTACAAAAAGATTCTGTCCGTTCACATAGACATTTAGTCCTTTTATGGTCTTTCCTATATTTCCTACATTATAATTAAGGGTTGCATTCGCTAGTTTTAAATAATTTCCTTTTTCAATATAGCGGGAAGAGGCTGCAATGGGATTTGCTAATGATTCTTTTATGGAAGAGTTTAACAATGCTGAAGCTATGTTTCTCGTTCCCAGATTGGTAATTGGTAATACAGAATTAGCGGTGTTGTTGTAAATATCCTGCCCGAACGATCCGTTAAAGTTTAATCCCAATGTTAACTTCTTGTATCTGAAATCAGTACTGATACCAAGAATAACGCTAGGATTAGGGTTGCCCACATAGTAATAGGTATAGCCGTCGTCTGTATATTTAGAGAAGCCATTTGCATCCAGGCCTTCATAGCGTCGGGTAACCATTGCAAACATTGGTAATCCCTTCTGGATTACTTCTAAGGTCACATCGCTCAGCCCTTGTCCGTTTAAAGCTCCGGTATTAATGAAGGTAGGGAAATCTGTTACTTTGTTTTTGAGAAAGGTGGCGTTTCCTCCCAAGGACCACGAAAAATCTGTCTGGTCTATGATGCTGCCATTTAGAGTCAGCTCAATCCCCTTATTCAGGATGGTGCCTGGTAAATTGAACCAGGTAACTGAACCATCCTTTGCTGCAGGATATTCAGGAGTTTTTGGAAATAAAAGATCGGTTGTTTTTTTTCTGAACAGATCGATTGAACCCTTAAGCCTCCCTTTAAAAAAGCCGAAATCAGCACCGATATTCATTTGTTCATCTGCTTGCCACTTCAGTTTTTTGTTTTCATTATTGATGATGTTTAAGGTTGGTCCACCCTGATCATAACCAAAGGCAAAACGTCGTTGCGAAGAACCTGAGGGGAATTCCTGATTTCCGGTTTTACCATATCCTACCCTAACTTTCAACTGATCCAGCCATTCTACATTTGAAAGAAAATCTTCATTCCTCATGTTCCAGGCGGCAGAGAAAGAGGGGAAATATCCATATCTGTTGTCGGAACCAAAGCGGGTAGAACCATCGGCACGTATGGTTGCTGTCAACAGATACTTACCAGCATAATTAAAGATGGCACGGGCAAAATACGATTGCAGTTCAGTAGTGGGATCGTTGAAGGAGCTCATCCTTCTGTTATTTGTAGGAGTTGCCTGCAGAACATCTGTATAATCTACTGGGATGTCGCCAAATCCGCTGGCACTCATATTTGTTCCTTTGTTGACGAAATTGGAGTATTCGTAACCAATGATGGCGTTTAGATTCAGTTTTGATGCGATTTCTTTATTGAAATTCAACGTATTGGTGAATTGTTGGGTAAGGACTTCACTGTTTGAATAACTCGCGTATCCTCCAGGAAAATTATCCGCAGGCTTTGCCTGAACACCTTCTATATTAATAAAGCTGCGGGTCGAGCTTCTCCTCACGCCAGAACTGTAATTAAGACTCACCAGCATACGGTATTCTAACCAAGGGGTAATCTTGTAATAAGGGGAAATACTTCCCAAGATAGAAGATACTTTAGATTTATCACTGTAGGCTTCAGACATAGCAAGCGGATTAATGATCCTGCCATTTTCTATGAACAATGAGCCATCAGGATTTTTTAAAGGCCGTGTTGGATTCCATGTTAAAGCCTGACTGATTAAACTGCCTGTGAATCCGGCATCATTGGTAATCGGGGCAATGTTCTCGCCATACTGGCTACTGATCATGGTTACGTCCATTCCCAGCTTTTTACTGTCCAGAAATTTGAAGTTGCCATTAAAGGAAGCCGTATATTTTTTGAGGTCTGTTTTCCGGATAATTCCCTGTTGATCCTGGTACCCAAAAGAGGCACGATAAGTATTGGCATCGTTCCCGCCACTCAACCCGACAGAATAATTCTGGTTGTAAGCACTACGCATAATGGCATCCATAGCGTTTACATTGCTTCCATAATCACCTGAAGTCAAGCCGTATTTGCTCAATGCAGAGCGGTATTCATCTCCATCTAAAACATCAAGCTGATTCATGATATTACTCACGCCTGTTGAGGCATTAACATCTAGTTTCATTGCGCCGCTCGCACCTCTTTTTGTGGTGATCAGAACCACTCCAAAAGCCGCTCTGGATCCATAAATTGCAGTTGCAGAAGCGTCCTTTAAGATTTCCATTGTTGCAATATCACTGGGATTGATAAAACTCAGTGGGTTTCCTCCGGGCGCGGCACCAATGCCTCCTCCGGGAGAAGCTTTAACTCCACCAACCGAAGCCGGACTGGCACTTGGTCTTGCTGAATTCCCCGAAAGGGCAACTCCATCTACTACATATAAGGGTTGCCCACTTCCTGTAACGGCAGTATTTCCCCGGATTTTTACTGTAGTGGCACCACCAGGCTGCCCACTGTTATTGATCATCTGGACACCGGCAACTTTACCCTGCATCAACTGATCCGGGGCGATGAGCGGACCCTTGTTGAAATCCTTTGCAGAGATGGTGGCCACAGCACCGGTAAGGTCACTTTTCTTCACTGAGCCATAACCGACAACGGTCACTTCACTGAGTTCATTACCTTGTGCGAGCACTGCATTCAGGATTTTTTTTCCATCAATGTCCAGGGTTAGCGTTTGCATTCCCACATAGCTGAAAGTTAGCTTTTTTCCATCTGCGGGTACATTTATGGCATATTTGCCATTGGCATCAGTTAGCGTTCTAACGCTTTTTCCCTCAACAGAAACGGTTACTCCAATGAGGGTGGTATTCTCTTTGTCGGTCACCGTTCCGGTCACCACAGATTGGGCATAGGCAGTGACACAGGATACCAGTAGAATAAAAAGAGACATCGCTGCTTTTTGCAGCGTCTGTAAACCGGGTCTGTTTTTTAAAACGACTCCGGAATTTCTGAGTAAAAAATTGCTTGTCATAATTGGTTAGGTATGGTTAGGTATTAGGATTTTAGGACAGGAAATCAATGGCGTTTTACCCAGGCTAAATTTTGGCCTTTTATAGGTGTAATATTTGGTTTGTCAGGCGGGTGCCCTTAACCTAAGATAGTTTATAATTTGATAAAGTCCAATTTTCTTGGAATTTGAGCAAATAGTTGAGCTTTAGGTTTGTTGAATTGTAGCAGAGAGAATATTTTTATGATATTATTTTAGGAAAAATGAAATTAATATCCATCTTAAGCATTCTCACTTTGTGCTGAAGGAGTGATGAAAAATCAGATAAAACGACTGATGGGCTGGATGACCGCCAGGGAATTCCCTGCGGATAGTAAAATTCCTTCAGAGGTAAACATCAGGATTTCTAAGAAAAACACAAATGAACTTCATTTAACTGAAATGAAGATGTTGTTGCGAATTTTATTTCAAACAACTGTGTGCCAATAATATTGTGTATGGTATTGTTGAGAATAATTGGTATTTTATGTTGAAAATCTAAACCTATTTTTAACATCATCCACCACTATGAAAAAAATCAACCTACTCCTCATTGCCCTGCTATTTCTGGGCTCAGAACTGACATTTGCACAAAAAAAGACCATTACCGGAACGGTGACTGATGCAGCCACCAAAGAAACTTTAATTGGTGTATCTGTATACATCAAAGGAAGTAAACTGGGAACGAGCACCAATTCAGGCGGACAGTTCTCGATTGAAGGGCTGCCGACAGACCAATTGGTGTTCAGTTACACAGGATATAAATCGGTTACCCTGCCGGTTGGAACGAATACCACATTTCAGGTCAGTATGGAAGGCAATACCGCCCAGCTGGATGAAGTCGTGCTCATCGGAACACGATCTGCGGGACGGGTAAAGCTCGAAACCGCAGTTCCTGTAGATATTGTGAACGTCAGTAAAACTGCAGCTACAACCGGCCGGCTGGAACTTACTGATATCTTAAATTATGCTGCTCCTTCATTTAATTATAACAAACAATCCGGCTCTGATGGCGCGGATCATGTGGAACTGGGTACATTGAGAGGATTAGGGCCAGATCAGACCCTGGTACTGGTGAATGGTAAACGTCGTCATTCCACAGCCTTCGTATCTGTATTTGGAACAAGGGGCAGAGGGAATTCAGGAGTAGACCTCAGTACGATTCCGACTGCAGCAATCGAGCGGGTCGAAATACTCCGCGACGGAGCTTCGGCACAGTATGGTTCTGATGCGATCGCAGGAGTAATCAACCTGGTCCTGAAAAAAACGGTAGATGAGTTTACCGCCAATATCGGCTATTCGGGATATTATGATCCTGCCTTTAACAGTAAAAAAAGCGTGGCTGCTGCTCAATATCCTCATGGGAACACGATTGATGGAAATGCTTTTACTTTTGATGCCAATTATGGGCTGAAAATCGGAAAATCAGGGTTCCTTAACCTGAGCGGCGATTATTCCAAAAGTGGAAAGACCTATCGTCAGACAAAGGATACGGCAACTGCCAATCCTAAAGCATTACCCTTAAATACACCAAGAAGAGCAAATGGCGACGGCTCGTCGGAAGGAGGAACGATCTTTTTTAACAGTGAGATCCCGACAAGTGCCAGAACTACCTTTTATAGTTTTGGCGGTTATAGTTATAAAGGGTCGGAAGCTTATGCATTTACCCGTAATTTCTCGTCCAGACCGGAACGTTTTCCTACCAATGGGACCAGCATCATTCCGGTGTCAGGGATCATTGTAAACACTCCTGATGGAGAATCTTATTACAATCCACTTATTGAAACACACATTAAAGACCTTGCTTTCGCCGCAGGGCTAAAAGGAAGCTTTGGCAAGGACTGGAACTGGGACCTGAGCAACAATACCGGAAACAATGATTTTCATTTTTATGGTAAGAAAACTTTCAATGCTTCATTAGGTGCTGATAAAACTTCTTTTGATGATGGTGGGTCTGAATTTTTACAGAATACAACAAACTTGAATTTCAGCAAGCGTTTTGATCAGGTCCTTTCCGGATTTAACCTGGGTTTTGGTGCAGAATACAGGTATGAGCGCTATAAGATCTCTGCCGGGGAAGAGGCTTCCTATAAAAATTATGATCCTGCCGGAGTTAAAGCTGCGGGTTCACAAGGTTTTCCTGGTTTTCAACCAGCTGATGCTGCAAATTCCAACAGATCGGTATTCGGAGCTTTTGTAGATTTCGAATTGGATGCAACAGATAAATGGCTGATTAATTTTGCTAACCGACTGGAGCATTACAGTGATTTTGGCTATAATTTCAGTACTAAGTTTGCTACCCGTTATAAGATCACCGATAATTTTAACATTCGTGGTTCGGTAGGTACCGGATTCCGTGCTCCATCACTTCAACAGATCAACTACAGCTCTACCTTTACCAATGTGCAGGGTGCTGTCATTTCTGAAGTGAAAATTGCTCCTAATAGCAGTCCAATTACCAAAGCCGCGGGAATCCCGAACCTTAAACAGGAAACTTCAAAAAATGCAGGATTGGGCTTTACCTTTAAACCTGTTCCGGAATTTAGCATTACGGTAGATGGTTATATCATCAATGTAAAAGACCGGGTGGTACTGTCCGGACAGTTTAGTGCAACAGATGAAACACTTGATCCTTCATTTACCGATGCATTAAAAGCATTGAGGGTAGGTACTGCACAGTTTTTTGCCAATGCAGTGAACACCACTAACCGTGGTTTGGATGTGGTCCTGGACTATAATAAAACGATCGGCGACAACCGCTACAGACTTTTATTTACAGGAAACTTTCAAAGCATGGACATCGATAAGGTAAATTATCCGACCATTTTGGGCAGAACAGAAGCCCTAAAAGAAACCTTCCTGAGCTCAAGGGAAAAGAAATTCATTTTAGCTTCTGCACCTAAAACTAAGTTCTCATTGAATCCGGAATATGGATACCAGGACCTGACTGTTGGGTTGCGTTTTACCTATTTCGGAAAAGTTGATATCTATGGGTATGGCGATGGAACCGGAACTTCACCTGTAGTACCAAAAGATGATGGTTCCGGTTCAGTTGCCGATCTTTACAACTACAGTGGTAAAATGGTCAGTGATGTTTACTTCTCTTATAAACTGAATAAATATGCCCGGATCTCTTTGGGTGCTGATAACCTGTTCAATGTACATCCGGATCTTGCTTATCTTCCGGGAGCCAAAGGATGGGCCTATAACAATGAACCTGCCGGACCATTTGATGCTGTACAGATGGGCGGAAATGGAAGGCGCTTTTTTGCAAGAATCGGCTTTAACTTTTAAATAAAACCATCAGGAAGACCAGCGCCAGATCAGTTATCTGAAATGGTGCTGGTCTTTTTCTTTAGCCCATTTTTCCAAGGAGCCAGCGCAGAGAGGCCAGATGTTCCAGATCATGACTGCAAAGGAAGTGGAGTAGAGAACGAAGCGTAATGTTCCCATAGCCTTCAAAATACGCTGGTCTGTTCCATTGCTCATCATCAATTGCTTCAATCATTGCTATGGTCTTTTTTCTTGCTTCCTGAAAGGCCGTAATCGTTTCCTTTAAATCAGCGTTTTTGTAATCTCTCTGAATGGCCAGTTCATACCCTGCAACTGAAGCTAATTCGGGGTTGTTTTCGGTTAGGATGGCCTGTATCCGCTGATGATATCCATCAGTTTCTATATCTCTGATGTGACAGATCTGTTCAATTGCTGAAAATCTCTCCCCGGGAATGCCATCCCAGGTCTCGGGAACCCAGGTCAGTTGTTCCTGTTTAAATAACAATAAGGTGTTTTCTATTTCATTGGATTGACTGGAGAGCGATGAGAATAATTGTTTCATAATTTCAGGAATGAGGAGGGTAATTTGCGCTTTAAATTTATCGGTTATAATTAAGAAGAGGAACCGATTGTGGAATGATGACCAAGGATTTACAATTAAAACTGAACCCGATCGTTATAAATCTTTCACGAAGAAATGATCCATAAAACGCTTTCCCTGATTTCCATTTGTCTCCTGCTGGGTTTTACCGCTGCAGCACAGGATCCGGCAGCTATCTCCAGGTTTCCCATCGCTGAAGCAAAGGCTTTTTTAAAAAAGAAGAACATGGATACCTCAATATGTATCCTTGTAGATATGCGTATTCATTCTGGTAAGAACCGCTTGTTTGTATGGGACTTTAAGAAAAAGGAGGTGGTCATAGCTGGTCTTTGTGCACATGGAGTAGGAGGAGGAAGCACGGCCAATAAACCCGTGTTTAGCAATGCGATTGGAAGCAATTGTACTTCTCCCGGAAAATATCGTATCGGAAAACGTGGATATAGCAATTGGGGAATCCATGTGAATTATAAAATGCATGGTCTTGAAAAGAGCAATGACAATGCTTATAAAAGGATTGTCGTTCTTCACTCTTATTCCCCTGTCCCAGATCATGAAATTTATCCGGCTACTTTATTCGGACAAAGTGCCGGCTGTCCTGTCCTTGCTGATGCGGTGATGAGAAAGGTTGATCAGTTGTTGAAGAAAAAGAGTAAACCTGTTTTGCTTTGGATTTATAACTGATCACAATCTGGGATGCCAGGGCTTGCTGTTGCATAAAAAACCTTCAGCAGCAATAGCTACTGAAGGTTTCATACAGACCGAATGAATTTTTAGGATGAGTTAGTTATAAGATTTGACGATTATCTGCCAGGATAAATGCTGGTCATATATAAGGCGTCGTTTGCTGAAATGGTAGTGTTGTTCGCTGCAATAGTTACATTGTTAGTTGTAAATTGAGCCTGAACAGGGTAGTGCATGATTGAGGCTTTGTCGTAAGCTGTATAGTTCAATCCTGTTCTTGAAGAAACCGCAAGCACATTGTAATCTACCTGAGCTTTAGTCCAATAGTTTGGTGCGCCCATATAGTAATTGTAAACAGCTTGTGTATTCCATGGAATATTGGCATCAGGGTGTGACTGCTCGTGGTTCAGACCTAAAGCATGGCCAAATTCGTGGGTTACTGTTCTTCTGAATTCTGTATCGCTGGTATTGTTGTTGAACCAGCCATAGTTCATAGAAACGGTTTTATTTTTGGTATCTGTTCCTATGTAAGACCAGGACCCCCCTGCATCAAAAGCAACTTTAATATCTGCTGCGGCATTGTCTGCAACAAACTGAAAAGTAAGGTTGGCATAAGTTTCCCAGCTTTTGGCATATTGCTGAACTTTAGACCTTACATAAGCTGTTCCTCCGCTAAATCTAACTTTGATGGTACTTCCATTAGGCCAGACTTTGTTGGCCGGCCCGTTAGATTCTGTGACAGGTTTACCATCAGGTGAATCTACCTTCATTTCACATGAAAAAGGAGCGTTTGATTCTGTTTTTGCTACCGGATTCTCTTCCTGAATGGCGTTGTCAGTGTTTTTTTTACAGCCTGCCATGATTAAAAGCGTAGCTGCAATGAACAATAGGTTTTTTGTAATTTTCATAAATTGGTTTGTTTTTCGGTCGGTATTAAGTTCAATATATGGTAATTTTCTTGATACATTTGCCAATTTGATATATTTTTTTGTCAACAATTCAAAATTTTAACAAATTGGGAAAGCCGTATTCTTTTCCCTAATTTAGTAATTCAATGTCTATGCGCTCCCGATCTATGAATGTTCTAAAATTAACAGCTGTTTTCTTTTTTCTATGTTGGGGTGTTTTTTCCGGAAGGGCACAACACCTGAAACCTGGCTTTGATAAGGCCGAATACAGAGAGCTGATTTATTTGTCGTCCACCTCATTTGAAGCACCCTCAAAAGCAAAACTTATTCCTAAACCGGAACATTCTAAATTGGCTTATCAAAGTAAATCCATCGGATTGGACAATGCCTGGGAATTGTGGATGAAGGACCGGACCACCGCAGTGTTGTGCATCAGGGGTTCTACTGCAAAGAGCGAAAGCTGGCTGGCAAATCTGTATGCGGCAATGGTTCCTGCAAAAGGAGAACTGAATATTGATGCTCAGCATACCTTTAAATATGAGTTGTCGGCAGATCCTAAAGCAGCTGTTCCTGCCGGCTTCCTGATCAGCACTGCTTTTATCGCAGAAGATATGCTGCCCAAAATAGATTCCTGTTATCAGTCAGGCATGAGGGATTTTATCATCATGGGACATAGCCAGGGAGGGGCGATTGGTTATTTGCTTACCGCGCATCTATACAGTTTACAAAAACAAGGTCGTTTGGCTTCAGATATCCGTTTTAAAACCTATTGTAGTGCAGCCCCAAAACCAGGAAACTTATATTTTGCCTATAGTTACGAATCTGTAACGCAGGATGGCTGGGCATACAATGTGATCAATGCAGCCGACTGGGTGCCTCAAACCCCCTTTTCAGTGCAGATGCTGGATGATTTTCCGGAAATAAGTCCGGTTCCCCTGATCGAGGGTATGATTAAAAAACAATCTTTTTTCAAAAGGTTAATCCTCAATATGATGTATAACAAAGTGCGGAATCCTTCCCGAAAAGTCGTGAAGCGCTATCAGAAATTGTTAGGAGAGGAGATGGCGAAAAGAATAAAGACTTATTTGCCGGATTATGAGGCTCCTGCATATTATAACAGCAGCAATTATGTCCGGACAGGAACTTCAGTTATCCTGTATCCAAAGCCGGGTTATGATCAGAAATTTCCAAATTTCCTCCTTATCTATACTTGCTCAATCAGGAATAAACAGGGAAGTTTATAGTAATTATATTCATTTTATATCCGAAATTGGCCTGCACATCGCATTGTTATTAAAATATGAATGGGCAATAAAGTCATCAGGTTCGTTTTCTTTGGTAATTATTTTGTGGGGCTGCTGGCGGTGGCACTTACGCTGGAAGCCACTCAGCAACTCAGGTTACCTTATAATTCCCTGAATTATTACCTGTTGTTATTCCTGGCACCAACGATCTACTATACTTATGCTTATCATAAGATTTCTGCTCAGCCTTCCCCGAATAACCCAAGGAGCCAATGGTATTTTAAGCATAAAGTATTCATCAGCTGGAGTCAGGGAATCCTTTTTACATTGTGTATTGCTTTAGCCTTGAGGCTACTCTATGTAAACTATTCCAATATTCTGAACCTGCCCGGCAGCTACTGGATGGCAATTGGAATTATTGTCCTTGCGGGGGGCTTATATTACCGGCTGCTGCCAAAGTCCTTCCTGAACTTCGATTTACGGAATACCGGTTGGTTAAAAGCTTTTGTAATTGGCTTTGTATGGGCCTGCTGTGCAAATGTGCTGCCACTGATTATGCTGAAAATAGAGACAGGAATCGGTTATCATGATCCACTTTTATGGACCTGGTTATTCATCAAAAACTGGATGTTCTGCACGGTGAATGCCATTTTATTCGACATCAAGGATTATCCTACCGATGCAAATAAACACCTGAAAACATTTGTGGTCAGGTTTGGTTTAAGACGGACCATATTTTATATCCTGATCCCTTTACTGATCATTGGCATGATCTCGCTTTTTATATTTGCCGGATATAAAGGTTTTGGTCCCATCCCAACTTTATTGAACATCCTCCCTTTCCTCCTGACGATTTATATCGCTTATTCCATGCGCAGGAGGAAGAATATTTTATATTACCTGATGGTGATTGACGGACTGATTTTGTTTAAAGCCATTTGTGGAGTTATTGGCATGCAATTCATGCCGCTATGACGAATAACTACGATCATATCGCCAATTACTATGACAGGCTGAGCCGCATGGTCTTTTTTAAATCTCAGGTGAATGCCCAGATTGATCAGCTGAAATATATTCCCAAAAACAGCAGGGTTTTAATTGTCGGGGGAGGAACCGGATGGATTCTGGAAGAGCTGGCCAAAGTCCAGCCTGCCGGATTACATATCGTTTATGTGGAGATATCGGCAAATATGATTGCCCTTTCCAGGAATAGAAATCCGGGAACTAACCGGGTTGATTTTATAAATCAGGGGATTGAAAATTTTTCTTCTTCAATAAGTTTTGACGTGATGCTAACCCCGTTTTTGTTTGATAACTTTTCAGCACAAAGAGCTGGTACGGTGTTTAATCAGCTGGATCTTTTGCTGAAAGAAAATGGTCTCTGGCTGTTTGTGGATTTTAGTCTCAATGAGCAAAAAGGAAGGTGGTGGAAATCAGCCTTTCTCAAAGTGATGTATGTCTTTTTTAAGCTCATCGGAATTGTAGAAGCATCGGAACTGATCAATATGGATTCTTATTTTAAAAATGCCGCTTATCAGGAAATTGCAGGTAAAGGTTATTATGGAGGCTTCATCCAAGGCTTCGTTTACCGTAAAGGGAATAAAATTTCTTAAATTAGCAGAAATTAATCCGTGCTATCTATACTTTTATGAACAAACTTAATTTTCTCCTTTCCGTCCTGTTGTTTTTTTGTTTGAATGCCGTTGCACAGGTCCCGGCTGATACCACCTATTATATTAAAAAAAATGTTGGTTATGTTAAGAACAAAGACAGCGCAGATTACAAGCGTGTGGTAACTGCATCCAAATCCGGAAACGGTATATATCAGGTGAATGATTACTATATGAATGGGAAGAAGAAGAGCATAGGCCAGACGAGAATGGATAAACGGATGATCTATGAAGGGCCTTATGTTTCTTATTATCAAAATGGAAATAAGGAGAAAGAAGGTAATTATGTTAATGATGAACTGGAAGGTGAGGTGACTACTTATTATCCGAATGGGAAGTTGTATACCACTATAGTTTACAAAAAGGAAGGCACACCTGTTCAGAGATCTGAGTACATCAAAACGGTCAAAGATATGAAAGGAAAAAATCTAGTCGTTAATGGTAAAGGTAAGTATCTTATTTATGGTGATGATTTTAAGGAGGTTACAGATGAAGGGAGTGTGAGTGATGGGGTGTATGACGGAATCTGGACTGGAAAAAATACCGGAGAAAAGTCGACCTATTCTGAAACCTATGCTAATGGAAAGTTGATTTCCGGAAAAAGCATTGATGATAAAGGGAAAAGCTATGATTATACTGAACTACTGGTATCTCCTGAGTTTGTGGGGGGCCAGAAGGCGCTTTCCTTATTTCTGGGGAGGAACATTAAGTATCCTTCAAAATGTCAGGAAGAGGGAATTCAGGGAACGGTACTCTTGTCATTCAAGGTGCTTAAAACCGGAGAGGTTATCAACGTGAGGGTCACAAAGAAAGTTCATCCGGAGCTGGATAGAGAGGCTTTAAGAGTGGTAAAACGTAGTCCGCTCTGGAAAACAGGGTATTACAGAGGTGTTCCCAGCGATTTACTCTGCAACCTTCCGGTAAGGTTTGTATTGGATTAACTCAAAAATTATAGCCATACCTTAGGGCTGGTATTTAAAGAATTTAGTTTATGACAACCAGCAATGATTTGAAAAAAACATCCGGTCGCGTAGAAGAGCTGACAGCTGAATACTTTGCTTTTCTGGACCAGCATTTAGCTGACCTGGTTTCGGGTAAATCAACAGAGATGATGGAATTGAGCGAGATCTCTAAAGAACTTTGTGTTTCCCATCAGCACCTGATCGCAGTGATCCAGCAAAGCAGCGGAAATCATCCATGTCATTTTTACGACTTTAAAATCCTGGAGCTGGCCAGGCAGCTCCTTAAAGATACTGCTTTACCAGTTGCAGAAATTGCCCGCCGACTGACCTACGATCCGTCTAATTTCTCTAAATTCTTCAAAAAGTATTCAGGAGAAACACCCGGACAGTTCAGAAAAAAAACTTCGGCACTGAAAAAACCGAAAAGTTCACCATAATGTAGCCTTTTCTTCTTCAGACCTTTACATCAGTCTTAACTTAAAAAAAACATGATGTCTAGAAATGATTTAAAAGGAAAAGTGGTACTGATTGCCGGAGGTGCCAAAAATCTGGGGGGCTTACTGAGCCTTGATTTTGCAAAAAAAGGAGCCAAAGTGGTAATTCATTATAATAGCGACAGCACAAAGGAAGATGCCGAAAAAACCCTGTCGGAAATTCATGCAATTGGTGCAGAAGCGATCCTGATACAAGGTGACCTGACGGTTCCTGCCAATGTAACGAAGCTTTTTGAAGAGGCTATAGCAAAGTTTGGAGGTATTGATATCGCCATTAATACAGTTGGTATGGTCCTTAAAAAGCCATTTTCAGAAACGACTGAAGCCGAATACGATGTGATGTTTGGGGTCAATTCCAAATCTGCTTATTTCTTCCTTCAGGAAGCAGGCAAGAAAATCAATGACAATGGTAAAATTTGTACGATTGTGACTTCATTACTCGCTGCATATACTGGTTTATATTCTACTTATGCAGGAGCAAAAGCCCCGGTAGAACATTTTACCCGTGCGGCTTCCAAAGAGTTCGGGGAAAGAGGGATTTCTGTTACGGCTGTTGCCCCCGGACCAATGGATACCCCTTTCTTTTACGGGCAGGAGTCCAGTGATGCGGTTGCTTATCATAAATCAGCCTCAGCATTGGGTGGTTTAACGGACATTCGGGATATTGCCCCGTTGGTTGAATTTTTAGTCACCGATGGCTGGTGGATTACCGGACAGACCATTTTTGCAAACGGTGGGTATACAACAAGATAATACAATAAAAGTGAGAAGGTAATACAATGAAACAGAGGCAGGATAACCTGTCTCTGTTTTTTGCATAAATAATTGTCATAATTAAAAAGATGATGGTTATTTTTAAGGATGCCTGAAAATACAGATCAGTTTTACAATGATTTACCTGCCAACCGCATGTCACTTGCTGACCTCTTAGTAAAGGCAGAATTGTTTCATGATATCCCGGCCGACTGGCACGTGATCATTACGGACATTAAAAAGTCTACTCAGGCGGTTAGGGATGGGCTGCATGAAACTGTAAACCTGATCGCCACAGGAAGTATCGTAACGGTCTTGAACTTAGCTTTCAGGTCCGGAGTTACTGTCCCCTTCTTTTTTGGTGGAGATGGCGCCACATTTATTGTTCCTCCTTCTATTGTAGAGCATGCCATGAGGGGCCTGATACTGTACCAGTCCAATACTTTTGATAATTTTAGCCTTGAACTCCGCGTTGGAACAGTGCCTGTGCAACAGATTTATAAGGAAGGTTATGAATTGAACATCAGTAAACTTAGTCTTTCTGAAGCCTTCTCTATTCCTGTAGTCCTGGGAAAAGGATTGAGCTTTGCCGAACAATTGATCAAAGCAGAAGACTATCTCTTTGCCACAACACTGGGTCCTGCTGAAGAATTGGACCTGAGCGGCATGCAATGTCGCTGGGATAAAATCGATCCGCCTGAAAACAGCCAGGAAATCGTAACGCTATTGGTCGTTGCGGGAGAAGGCAGACCCCCTGCTCAGGTCTTTAGCCGGGTAATGCGTCAGATTGATGAGATTTATGGTCCTCCACAAAAACGACAGCCGATTTCTGTAGCCAAACTTAAGTTAAAGTCAAGCTTTGACAGACTGAGTGTGGAAATGCGCGCCAGAATCGGAAAGATCCGCTTTCTGGAGCTCCTGAAAAGCTGGTTGATTAACCTGTATGGCTATATTTATTTTCAAACTGAAAGTGGTAAAAATTACCTGAATAAGCTGGTGGAAATGTCAGACACGCTGGTGATCGATGGGAGAATAAATACAGTGATCACCGGCAATGAATCCCAACGTTTGGTACTGTTAAAGGTACTGGATCAATTTGAAGCTGCGGGAGATATTTTATATGGCATTCACATTAGCGGCGATTCCGTAATGTCCTGTTATGTACGCGACCTTAAAGATGGTCATATTCATTTTGTAGATGGAGCGGAGGGTGGATATACACAGGCCGCCCGTCAGCTGAAAGCAAAACTCATTTCTTCTAAAAATAACACATCATCCTGATCTTTATGGAAAGAAAGAAACAGGAGCCTCATCTGATAGCGGCTCCTGTTTAGTGTATACATTACAACCGGCGACGCTCTTCTGCATTGCCTGTGTTTTTATCTCCGGATTTTGCTGTGCTGTTTCCGAAGTGATAACTGATACTCAGTAGTGCAAAACGGTTCAGTTGAAAATTGGTGAAGGTCTGTTTAATGTTGTTTACCGTTGTGGTGATTGCCGGGGCACTACTCATGAACACATCATTAAAAGTAAGCGCAAGGTCTACTTTCTTTTTAAAAGCAGAAGCTTTCATCCCAAGATCAAGTTTATAATAACTGTCTGTTCTGCTGATGTGATCTACTTCAGGGAACTGGTACCAGAAGTTGACCGCTGCGGCTAAAGTTTTTTGTTCATTCAGGTAAATGTTATTGTTGCTGGCCAGGTATAGACCAAAACCTTTAACATCTTTAATGTTACTCATTTTAGATTTCGCATGGGTATAAGAAAGGGTCACCTGGTTATTATTGTCTAACCAGGAAGTTAGTGGAATGGACAGGTTTTCTGAGATGCCGTAGCGATAGGTTTTGATGAAGTTTAATGGAGTGGTATATACGATATTGGTCCCTGCATCGGCAAGGATCACATTGCTGAACCCATTGTCTGTCATGTTAAAGAACAGTGAGGAGCTAAGTATGTTTTTATAGCTATGGGATACTTCGAAATTACTGTTGTATTCCGGTTGAAGATAGGGGTTACCTTGTCCATAGCTATAAGCAGTATATAATGATTTATAAGGATTCAGATTCCAGAACGTCGGACGGTTGATGCGTCTGCCAAAGTTAAAAGCCAGGCTGTGGTTTATGCTTGGCTGATAACCAATGGATAATGAAGGGAAGAATTTAACGTAATCATTGGTCGTGTTCTGTTTAAGGATATGAGAATAACCTTTTGTTTGTGTCAGTTCTGTACGGAGGCCGATTTTGTACTTCCATTGATTGTGGTCTACGTTCATGCTTGCATAGAGTGATTGGGTATTCTCCTTATAATCAAATTCATTGCTCAGTCCCGGATTATAAATCAACTCATTCTGAGTGTTTTTGTTATAATAAAAGGCATTGCTGTAATTGTCAATGAAACTGACCTTTCCGCCAAAAGCAAACTGCGCAAAACGAGTGGGCAGGATGGCATCCGCTTTAAAAGTATAGATGTTGATGTTTTGTTTATTGGTATCGTAGAACCTGGTATTTCCGGAAGGATTTGGGCTTCCGTCCGGTCTGTAGCTCTTGCTGTCAAAATTCGAAACATCCGTACGGTAATGGTTAAAATAATCTGCGTTCAATAGCAGTTTTCTGCCGCTGGTATCAAAATTGATCACACTGTGAAGGTTGATCGCGTTGATTCTTGAAATCGGATAATAGGTAGCAAGTGTTCTGATGCTGGAATCCAGTGTATTGGTTTCAGGCGTAGTAAAGGTATTGTAGACATGGTCGAAACCTTCATAAGTATTCTTTCCGCCCATATAATTTAAACCTATGGATGCTTTCGGACTGAGTTTGTAATCCAGCCCTGCTTCATAACTGAGGTTGCGGTATTTATAGTCGCCGGTATCGGATTGCATCCAGGCTTGTTTAGGGTAGCTTAAATTGGTGCGGAAGCCTTCCAAAAGGTGAGAACGGTCAAAATTAATACCTGCGCGGGCAGATAATTTATTGGAATTGTAACTGATGTCTCCTGCAATATTTCCGGCCTGATAGCCCCGGGTATTGTAGACTTTGGCCGGATTATGCAGCCATCGTTTTCCACTGGTCTGGATATTGACCTGATAACCTTGCTGGTTACTTTTTTTCATCACAATGTTGATCAGCCCGGCATTTCCTTCGGCATCGTAATTTGCTCCCGGATTCTTAATGAGTTCTATCCTGGAGATTTGTCCGGCAGGGATGGTTTTCAGGTAACGGGTAAGCTCAATGCCGGATAGTTGTACGATCTGGTCGTTGATCATTACCCTTACATTGCCTTTTCCGGCGATGCCAACAGAGCCATCACTGATTTTTATGCCTGGAACTTTACTGAGGGCATTTAAAGCATCAGTACCGGTGGCAGTGATGCTGGTGGCGACATTATAAACCAGTTTGTCGGAATTGTTTTTGACAGTTGATTTAACTGCGATGATTTGGATTTCTTTTAGGTTCGTGTCAATTTGCGCATGAAGATGGACATGGAGCATCATCAGTGCAAGCAAAGCAAGTAATTGTTTCAAAGTTTAATTTGGTTTTAGGTTTCAAAAATGGCTTGGTGTGTAGGCGCAATTTACCATAATTCCAATTAAACTTTCTTTAAAAAAGAGGGAATTGCTTCATGAAGCAAAAATCAACCTCAAAAATGTGTAATATTTTAGGGATAAAAGGTGACGCAACCAATAGAGAGGTCGTATATGGCGGGGATAATTTTTATTTCCCCGGCATCTGCATATTGCCTGATGATACTACTCTGTTCTAATATCTGTTGCACAGAGCGGTATACATTAAGTACCGCTACTTTATTGACGAAAGATTCATTTTCACCACTGCGATCTTCATTTTCAGTCAGTTCCTGTGGGATGCTGATCTTTACCTCTCTTAACAAACCGGAAAGGTTTTCGATCATCACATGGTTGCAGGCACTTTTTACGGCACCGCAACCGGTATGCCCCATCACCAGGATCAGTTTGGCTCCTGCCACAAGAACGGTGTATTCCAGTGAACCCAGGACGTGTTGGGAGACCACATTTCCCGCCACACGGATATTGAAAATATCACCAATGCTTTGGTCGAAGATCAGTTCTGCAGGAACCCTTGAATCCATACAGCTCAATATGGCTGCAAATGGTTTGGGTTCATCCTTTGTTTCCTGTACCTTTTGCAATAAGTCAGGACGGGCACAATGTCCTTTTTGGAAGCGTTCGTGTCCGTCCCTGAGTAAATGCAGGGCCAGGTCGGGGGTTATCCTCAGAGCTGGTCCGGGATTGAATTCCATGAGCTGGAGTTGTTTATTGAGCATGTCCATGTTTTGTCGTTTATTGTTCGCTGGTTTTTCCTTTTTCCTGCTGCATCATTTGCATGAGTTGCATTCCCATCAGGCCGCTCAGGCTTCCATCGCTGCCATTGCCACCACTAACGATCAGATCAGGTATGATTTTAATCCTTCCTTTTCCAATTTCCTCCGTGATTTTGAACCTCGTAAAATTGTCGCCACCCATGGCTTTTACCTGTAAGTCATACGCGTCGGCAGTAGATTTACCGATGGCCATGATCTTTTCGGCTTCGGCCAGACCTGTTTTCGCAATTTTCTCTGCATCGGCACTGGCATTGACTCTCGTCGCTTCTGCCTGTGCCCCAGCACGGGCTTTGGTAGCTTCTGCTTCAGCACCTGCCCGCATTTTCGTGGCGGTAGCTTCAGCGTCCACCTGTAGTTTTAAGCTGTTGGCATCACCTTCTGCTTTTTTCACGGTCGCATCTGCGGTACGCTGGGCAATTTCTACGTTTTGCTGTGCTTTCACGATCTCCTTTTGCATATCCGCAATAGCGGTTTCCTTTTCCATCCCCTGACGTTGTTCCTGGGCCATTCTCTGGATCTGATAGGTTTTTTGTTCCTCTTCCGCAATCTTACGGTCAGTCAGGGTTTTCATCAAAGATTCCGGAGGAAGAATGTCTCCGATCAGGGTATCTACGGCATTGACATTGTAATCGTCTAATACAGCCTTAATGTGCTCTTTTGCCGATTGCTGTCTTTCTTTACGGGTAATGAGGAAGCTGATCACATCGCTGTCCTGGGCAGAGTTCCGGAAATAGTTGCCAATGGTGGGTTCCAGCACCTGACTCACCAGGTTGCTCATGCTGCCAAATCGGGCGATGACTTTGGGTGCTTCCGTTGCAGGGATATGGATGATCTGGGAAACGTCCAGGTTAAAAGGAAAGCCATCCCTGGAACGAACAGTGATGGTACTGAGGTTCTTGTCCAGCTGATGCGATTCGTTCCTGGCATTCGCCCAGTTGAGCACAAGGTTAGTGGTAGGGACGAGTTCCACCTTCATAATGTATTTATTGAAAGGGTACTTTCCGGGTCCGTAAGCTTCCATCCAGACCCCACGCTGCCCTTTGCTGACGATGTTGCCATGTTTAAAGCTTTCCCCGCTAATGTCCTTCCCATCTTCCCCTATGTAACTGATAACTACACCCACGAAGCCAATAGGCACATCTGTCATCGGTATTTCTTCGATCTGGATTGCCCATGGGTTGATGTTGTAACTTCCGGCTAAAATGATGCTGGGTTGCAAACCACGGTTACCATTGTTCTTCAGAAAAATGTCAATGTCCTGAAAGTTATTATGACCGGTAACCTGCTTCCCTGCGATTTGTCCGCCTTCAATAGGAAGTCCGTCGAGGGTGGTGACAATCCCCACCATGTTTTCTTTGATGTTGACCATATCAGCGATGGTTACCGTAAAGGCAAAGACGTTGATACGGTAGGTCCCGGCGGTGATGTAAGAGGTCTGACGGCCTTTTTGTCCGTTGTTGTTCAGAAACTTCTCTGCGTCCTGAAAATTATCGGATTCGACTCTACGGCCAAGGATGGCGCCGGTAGGTATTTCTGCACCATCATTGGCAAGAATCAGCCCTATTTTCCCCTCGGGGATAATGGTGAAACCCTGCATACTTACGGAATACTGCCAGGGCCACATTCCCCAGTAAAGGCCGGGGGCGAGTGCTTTGGCCTGGAAGCCCGCCTCGCCTTTGGTGGCAATGATCCGGCCATCGGGCAATTCTTTGTCGCGGCCAAAAAGCACGAATTTCTTGGTCACCATTCCTACTTTGTTTTCAGGGACGATGACCATCCCCAGGAACACGCGTAAGATAAACTTGTAGAATAAGAGGGTGAAGAGCATGGCGGAGATCCACCAGTAGTTCAGAAAGATTTGATAGTAGTCCATGGTTGTTGGTTTTAAGTGTTAATTTTCTTTCAACTCAAACTTCATGAAATAAGTAAATATAAAAGTCTCAGATCAGTATTATATCGCTCTATTTTAATCTTATATTAGTATTATAAATAACCTTATCAACCTATTATGAATAAAGAAGACTTGCTGCACCTGGAGAAGCTGATGAACTTTATGGCCAGTAATTTTCTAAAGAAAAAGAGCTGGAAAGATGTTTCTAAATCTGAATGGAGCTATATCGTAGAAGAATTAAACGGATTGCTGCAGGAACGCGACCAGAAACAGCGCATAAACAGAGAGAGTGATCTGTTTGGAGCGAACTATTTGTATGAGCATCTGATTATCAATAAGCTGAAAGCCTACGAAAACAAGAGAGATCTGACTACGTTAAGCAAACCCAGCCTGAGCAAGCTGAGTCGTATAGTACAGGTGCTGGGTTATGATAACTACATTGATTTTATCAATTCTCATGATGAGGTTTTCAGTTTTAACGATTTAAAGATTGACATTCCTAAAGCAACAGTCAACCAAAAATTGCTGGATGAACTGGTTGGTTTATGGTATTCCTATAACCGGAATCTGCCCGATAATCCGGAGAAGATTCATGAAGAAAGGATCTGGCGCTCCTCTGTTGAAATTTATAAATCTGAATCTACAGGTGAGTATTTTATTGAAAGGAGTGGGGGAGATAACCATAAGTATTATGGGAAAATAACCTCATATGCGGATTATGTTTTTATCATCATGAACAGCAATACTTTTATCCGTCAGCGACACTTTATTTCACGTTTAAAGGACATTGGAGAGAAATTAAAACAAGCAAATTACAAGGTCGAAGAAATGCATTTCATCAGTACCTGTATCAGTTTTAATCAGGAGCCCATTGCTTTGTTTGAGATTTTTCAGAAGGCAAATACCACAAAAAACTATGTTGCAGATTCGGTGAGTTTTCCGATAGAAAGCAATGAACTTCCAGGGAGCGTAGTGGCTTATCTGAAGGATACCGAAGGGAACAGAATCAATTACAGGTAGCAACTTAATTGCAGTTGTACTTAAGGTCTGATAATACGGTAGGGGCCTGCTCAGGTAGTGTGCTGTCTGTAAACTGAATCACATTTCCCTGAGCATCTTTATAATAGATATAGGCACTGGTGATTCCTGAAATGGTAGCCTTGACAATTAGGTTCTTTAAGCCTTTTCCGAAGTAATTTTTTAATGGTTGAGTAAATTCTTCGGGGAAATTGACTACTTCCATCGCTATAAAGTTATCAGGGCAAAGTGTTGTGCCATAACCGAAGAAGAGCTCAGCATATCCAAACAGATCATCTCTTATGATACGGGTTACATTACCATTCTTATAAATGAACCTTGAAGTATATACCTCTTTATGCCTGGTTGAGGTCATTTTGGTCTGGACCAGATAACCTTCGCTATCATAAACATAACTCATGGTGACCCCAGGCGCATATTTCGGACTGGTTCTGGAAATGATCCTTTGCTTGTTGTCTAACTCATAAAATGTCTGGATAGGGGCATTCCCCAGATAGGTTTTTTCCTCTGTAATTCTTGCCAGACTGTAGGTGTAATTAAGTACGTAAGTACTGTCCACACTAACCTTGCTTATTCTTCCCTGTACATCATAAGTAAAATGGGCTTTCACTTTACCTGCAGCATATTTTGTTCCAGGTTTGGAAAATGTAACTTCCGACAGCTGGCAGTTATTTTTGGCCTGCTGCCCTTTTTTATTATCTTGGACACAAGATGAAATGATGGTAAAGGCAAGTAATAGCAGTACTGAAGCAAATCTTTTCATTGGATAAACAAGGTTACTCAATATTACGTTATATAAACATGAAAACAGAAATTTCTATAGCAGCATTTCTTGAGGCTTTAGACCAATTGGATAAAACGATGAGCGAGTCCATTGAGTCTGCTTGTGAAATGTTAGATGTGGCTTCTGAATATGATGATGACCCGCACCAGGTGTTATGGTATAAAAAACCAATTGAAAACTACGAAGACATTCTTTTAGTAGAAGGGCATAAGATCATTATTCTGGAGGATGATGTTCAGGCAGAAGGAGATGTTACTATTAAAGATTATGCGATTCTGATCGTTATGGGGAATCTTCAGGCAAAGAATATCATCGTAGATGGACACCTTTTTGTCATAGGTAATGTCACGTGTAAAGTGCTTTTCGGTGCTTCCGGGAATGATAATCAGACACATATCAGTGGTGATCTGGAATGTAAAAGTGTGATAGAAGATGGGCATTATACGCTCATCGAAGGAGAAATTATTGCGGATGAACTGATTTCTAATGCCAATTATATTATTGGTAAAAAAGGGCTGAAAGTCAAGGCTATTGTCGATTCAGCTATTAAAGATGGCCCACATAAACTTCATGCCTCGGTTCTTCATCCGGACAATTATTTTGATGAAGAAAAGTTTTTAAAACTCCTTTATTCAGGTGAGCCTTACCGGCTCATAGATTAGTGCAGTATAAATAAAAAAGGTGATGAGGGAAATTCCCCATCACCTTTTTTACTATAATCTTTTATGACTAGTTGAAGCGGTATTTGATACCAAACTGCATTCTCCACCTTGCGGTTTCGTCAATGCTGTTTGAGAACGTACTGACCATTGGCGAAGTACTCGTTGCATCCAGGTAAGGGAATGAGAAGGTTGGTTTACCCGTTTCTGCATCTATGCCTCTATAGTTTAATATTCCGTTTGCCCTGTTTGCAAATTTAGGAACACCCCATGTTTTGTTGAGCAGGTTTCCGAAATTGAAAACATCAAATGTGATTTGTAAAGAGTGTTTTTTGCTGCTGATGCTGGTAAATAAATCCTGTGCAATACGAAGGTCTAATGTACCTACCATATTTCCTACAAGGCCATTTCTTTCCGCGTACTTGCCTCTTCTTTTATTCAGATAGCTATCCTGATTAATGTAGCTGTCTAACTGTGACCAGATTTGAGCAGGTGTACGCAGATCAGTGATTTTAGTGGTAGTTTCGGGTACCAATAGAATTTCTGATTTGTCTCGTGGCACATAAATCAGGTCATTGCCTTTTAGACCATCATTGTTCAGGTCATCGGCATACGTATAGGAATACCTGAACCCATCCTGTAACTGATAGAACATCGAGATGGTTGTTCCCAGATGATTAATGTATTCTTTTCTATAAACCAAAGAGGCGATGAAACGGCTTTTTACCATATAGGTTGAGTAAGACATCGCATCCGAATTCGGATCTCCTGAAACCTGTCTGTCTCTCCACATGGATTGCGCAATTGTTCCTCCATCATTTACCGAACGGGAATCGGTATAGGTATAACCTGCGGTTGCAAAAAATCCTCCTTTGAACTCTTTAGAAAGTGTTCCTGTCAGGGAGAAGCTGTATCCTTTATTGGTATTGGTCATTACGATGGCCTCAGAAATGTTTGGTTTTGCCGGAGTTGGAGCATTTTCTCCATACATCCTTGAACTGCCATAAACGGGACGGTTATCTGCACCTACCAATGGCTTTGAGTCGTTGGTGTTCAGGTTCACGTTCCTGAAGTAAACAGAATTGAGGTCTTTTGAATATAAAGCTTCAAGTGTTCCGTTCAAACCTCCGGGAAGTTTCTGATCTATGGCCAGGTTGGAGCGCCATACCTGCATGAATTTAAAGTTGGGCTGGGTAACAGCAAGGCTGTAAGCTGTATTATTGGCGGCAGTAGATTTGTTTACATTTCTGTAAGCATCAACATCTGGCGTAAAAGGACGGTTTGTCGGCGTTTTAATAGATTCTGACCCAAACTGAACTCCATTATTGCTGGATTGATTGGAGATCCATACCAATGGAGGGCGACCTGTAAATAACCCTGTTCCACCACGAACCTGTGTTTTTCCTTCGTTATTTACATTCCAGTTAAAGCCTAGTCTTGGCGACCATAATATCGATGCTTTAGGATATTTGCTGACATCGATTTTCTCTCCGTTTACGAAGCTCAGGTTTTCTACATTCTCGTTCCTTAAAGTCGAAGAAGAAGAAATATCGGTTAAATCTGCACGTAGTCCGGCAGTTAATTTAAACTGATCGCTGATGGTAAAGGCATCCTGCACATAAAGACCGTAAATATTGGATTGTGTTTTGGCATAAGGGAAAGAACCATCAGGCATCACGGAATATTGAATGTTATAATTGGTGGCATTGGATACTCCGTTTTTGGCACTGTTGTAAAAATCATCCAGGCTTTTAAATGAATAGGCACCATAATAATTCGGGGCAAAACCATTTAAAGTTCTGTATCCTTCGTAGTTAAAACCAAGAGTAATTTCATGACGACCTGCATAAATGTTTAAGTTGTCCGTCACCTGATACACTTTGGTTTTTAAGGTGTTGAAAGCTGTGAATGGCTCGTAACCAAAAGCAGTAGACGAGGTTCCGTCGGAGTTCATGATATCTACAAGCGGAAATGGTTTCCCACCTTTAGATTCCCGGAAATCGTTCATGTTGTTAAATCCAACGGTTAGCTGATTGGAGATCTTATTGTTAACGCGGGTTCTGAACTCCAGGTTCAGGTTGTCCATGTTGTTGTTGATGCCATACCCTGCTGATTGGAAAGGAAGTCCTTGTCTGGATGGCTGACGGTTGTTTGCCGGTGCACCGCTGTTACTTGGCAGGATGTCTTTATAGGATCTGAAATAGAAGTATTTTAAACTTAAAGTATTCTTATCGTCGATGTTGTAATCTACTTTTGCCGATAATTTATCACTACGGGTATTCAGTGCATAATTCTGGTACGGTCCGGGATTATAACCAAGTCCTTGTAAAAAGCCGGTTAGTGCATCTAAATCTTCGGCTTTAACCTGAGAGACATTTGGACCGGTACTGCTACCACGGGAAGCCACAAAGCCAGTTCCCGGATCGGTACGTCTTTCCAGTTCACCACTTAAGAAGAAGAACAATTTATTTTTGATGATCGGTCCTCCTAAGGTCAATCCATAGCCTTTCAGGCTGAAATTTGTTACCGGTGCTTTTAAACCTGCATAGTTATAATCGTTTACCAGGTCCTGATTTCTGAAGTAAGTGTTTAAAGTTCCCTGAAATTCATTGGTTCCACTTTTCGTTACAGCATTGATTGCTGCCCCTGTGAAGCCACTCTGACGAATGTCATAAGGTGCAATGTTTACATTGATCTCTTCAAATGCATCCATGTTAATTGGCTGAGAACCGGTTTGACTACCGATTGTTCCCTGTAAACCAAAAGCATTGTTAAACAAGGCTCCATCTACGGTAAAGTTATTACCTACATTACTTCTTCCGGCAAAACTCGGACTTCCAAACTGAACTGAAAACTGAGGAGTAAGCTTCACGAAATCCGTAAAACTCCTGTTTAACGTAGGCAAGTTCTGAATGGCTGTTCTTGAGATGTTTTGAGCTGCGCCTGTTCTACCGGAGTTGAAGACTTTGCTTTGTGTGGCCGTAACGGTTACTTCCGAAAGGTTATTGGCATCTTCGCTCAATTTAACATTTAAAGTAGAGTTCTGACTCAGAGCCAGTTTTTCTACACGGTCGGTATTGCTTTTATAACCAACAAAGGAAACGGTAATCGAATAAGGACCACCAATTCGCATGGCTGGAAGGTTATAGCGTCCGTCGGATCTGGTAGAGGTGGCATATTTTGTTCCTGATGGCTCGTGAACCGCAATAACCGAGGCACCGACAATCGGTCCCTGGGCATCTGTGACTGTACCATTGATGGAAGCTGTAGTTTCATTTTGTGCCCGAACGAATTGCCCGCTGAGCATCAAAAAAGCAGTAAACAAAATCAGTAGTAGATTTCTTTTCATGAAGTTTTTTTCTGCAAAATTACTTCTTGAAATCAGTTCTTAAGGCAATTTCATGTTAATTTATTATTAACATCCGCCCTTGTTGTGGGAAAATTAACTTTAAATTTAACTCGTTTGCTGCTTTTAACTGTTTTTTGATTCTTTCTTCTTTATAAATTGGCGGCTTGCGGTGCGTGATGATAAAGGAAAGTTTTTTGAAAGCAGTTGCATCAGTTAGTTTTTGTAATTGCTGCAGCTCTTTAAAGAAAAGCTTTGGAGTAAGGTGTCCAAAAAGTTGATTTTCGGGTTGTTCATTTGGAAAGGAGACTTCTAGAAATATCGCCTTTAACTGTCCTGAATTCACTAATGGAGCGGCTTTTTGCCATAATTTATGTAACCTGTCGGACTTTTCGATCTCATCAGCGCCGGTATCTCCCAAATATAAAACATAACTATCCTTTGCTTTTACCAGAAAAGCCGTGCTTTGATAAGGATTGCCATGACTGAGTATGTAGGCCTGAACGGTCATTTCAGTTCCCTCCAAAGTTTGCGACTGATCTTCTTCAAGAGGAGTATAAGTATATTTTTTGAGTTGTGGTTTTTCTCCTTCATTGGCAAAATTTGCCCAGGCATCCCAGGTAAAGTATTTATCCCTGATGATGTTTAAAACTTTCGGCATGGAATAGATGTTCTTGGAACTATCGGCCGGGGAATTGATGATCAGGCCAGCCAGATGGTCGAGATGGGCATGGGAGATGAGGTAGCCCTTTACTTGTTTTTTAAGTACATCCTGAGTTGAACCTTTGAAGATGCCACCTTGAATTGCTTTTTGAATACCTGCATGAATTGTTCCTGCATCAAGGGCAATATAGTTGTCGCTATGAAGAGGAGCAAGGAGGTAGGCTGAGAGGTTACTTTCATCATCGCCACCCTTAACACCAAGGGGAACGATTTTAAAGGAGGTATTTATCTGTTGGGACCAGGAATTAAATCCGGTAATCAACAGGAGAAACAAAATGTAACGTATTTTAATTAACATATTCGGGTAAGGAATGGGTTCCAAAGATACTAAAAACAGGTATGTGACCAGCATACCTGTTTAAACTTAACCTAACCGAAGGTTATAACTGAGAGCGGTAATATCTTTATTATGGTCATTTTATGTCTATCTATTCATTAAATGCGGCGATTTCAGCAATGTTCGCGGCGCCAGTTCCGTTCCATGCGGAATTGACCACGAGCTTAACATACCTGGCATTTCTCGCTGCTGATAAATAAACATGCTGAGGTCCTGCAATTTGTTTCAATACATAGTTTCCGGCAGTCGACCAATTTGTTCCATCCGTACTGG
This sequence comes from Pedobacter caeni, assembly GCF_900129215.1. Taxonomy (GTDB): domain Bacteria; phylum Bacteroidota; class Bacteroidia; order Sphingobacteriales; family Sphingobacteriaceae; genus Pedobacter; species Pedobacter caeni. The sequence goes on from NZ_FQUQ01000002.1 coordinate 1,198,858, forward strand.
TAAGTAATTCAATGTCTTTACTTTTTGTCTCATAACGGGATTCCATAGCAATGGTAAAACCGGTGATTTGTAATGGAGCCTTCATGTCGATAGCTACATAATGCGGATGAACGGCGGCTGGTGAACTCCATCTGGATATCCAGGAGCTATTAAAACTCCCATCAATGATGTTTGATGCTTTACCATCGTCACCACTGGTTTGATTGGAACTGAAGTTGAGGATGGACCAGTTGCTCCTGTTATACTGGCTGGCTTTCTGTCCGAAGTCAATCACAGGAATACCGGCATTAAATACATAGGGATAAACAGTTTCTTTTACATTGCCGTTATCGTTTACGAGCTTAACTTTAAGTTCGTAAACCATTCCATCTGTTTTATATTTTAACTCTGAAATAGGCATTTCGACATAAAAACTATCTATTCCAATGGTTTTAGACTCCCATGTGGTTGCGTTGTAATCTTTATTTGTACCTGTCCCTTCATTGTTAACGTTCGGGTCATTGTAATAAAGGACACTGGTTACCTGTCCATCTGTACTGAACCTTCCGGAAACAACAATGGCTCCTTTAGCAGGCACATAATCTGCATGAACCCTTGTAATGGCCGAATTCACTGCAGCGTAATAGGTTTTTGTGTCTGTGTTAAAGACTTGATTTACATTTAATACGGCCGCATCAGCAGCGGTTAAGAAAGTAGGTGATTTCCCTAAGGTGCCATTACCACCCCACATTAAAGCCATTCCTTTCAGCGGGTCTGTATTTTCTGAAACTTTCTGGCAGTTGTGAGGGAGGTTGAGTCCATGCCCTAACTCGTGCATTAAACCACCAAACCAAACACTGAATGCATCTCCAAGGATACCTGAAGCACCCAGGTGCTTCAGGTCCATTTCTTCATAGTCAAGCGCAAAACAGGTTTTTCCTATGCCATAGAACGGAGGCCCAAATGCACCTCCACCTGGGGTCCCATCTGTTTTCATGAAATAGGCAGGAACGATGATAAGGTTATGATCTCCTGTTTTAAGTGTTGGATTTGCCGTAAAGAAAGCATTGACTTCTGTGACAATGTTTCCGGATCCACCATCGTATTTGTATTCTGACTTGCTTTTGGTTCCCTGAATGATAATCAGTCTGACATTTTTCTTTGCAGCATCGGTAAATAAACCAAAAGTTTTATTAGGGTAACCATTTAAGGTCATTTGTTCTTTATACCAGTTCTGGCCCCATAATAAGAGGTCACTCAGACGTTTTTGATAGTTGACAACAGGATTTACATCAGCGGGAACAAAATAAATCACATTTAAGTTATAAGATCTGTCTGAACTGAAGTTACCGGGAGAAGGGCCAGAGGTTCCTGTTGATAGCGTGGTTTCAGGGGGAGGTGTTTCTGTTCCTGTAGTTGGCACATCTGACTTCTTGCAGGCGACAAATGCAGTGCATAGGATGCCCAGCAAAAACATTGTTTTCGAAATTTTCATAAGGTTTATGTTAGGTTTTTATTGAGATTTTAAGCCATTGATTTCATCTTGTTTACCAGCCTTCGGTTTGTTGAAAATCCGGATTTTTACCTCTGAGTTTATCAATCTCGGCCTGCGGAACGGGTAATAGATAATGCTTGTCCGGATTAAAGACCCTTTTTTGCGCTTCAAAATAAGTGAAGGTGGTATCTGTCGGGTTTGTAGAAGAGAGAGTGTAATTTACTCCAAATACAGGTCTGTTATCTACTACTTCAGCAATTTTCCATCTTCTGACATCCCAAAATCGAATGCCTTCGAAAGCCATCTCAATACGTCTTTCATGTCTGATGGCTGCTCGCATTCCTTCTTTGCTTAAACCGGTTGCCAGATCCGGCATACCTGCGCGTTTACGAATTTCGTTGACCGCAGCATATACTTCCTGACCAACCCCATCCAATTCATTCTTTGCCTCAGCATAGTTCAGTAATAACTCTGCAGTTCTGAAGATGGCAAAAGATTTATTTACTCCGCCACTTCCATTCGCAAGATTTAGCCCTTCTGTCATATATTTTCTCCACCAGTAGTTGGTTCCTGGTTCGTTGGCATTGTCTTTATCATTTGTATAGATATTTAAAGTTCTGTTTTTCCACCTGGCACCTGGGTACAATACGGTTGCATAGAATCTCGGATCTCTACCCTTATAGGGGTGTTTGGGATCCCAATTTGAACCTGGTTCGGTGATTGGTAATCCATTTTTCATTTCAAAATCGTTTACCAGATCCTGAATCGGACCACTATTTGACCAGCCGCTATAACCTAATGGTTGCATTACCTGATCTATGCCTGATCCGGAGCCTGTTCCTATATTTCTTCCCCAGATACATTCTGTGTTTGCATATTTAAGAAAAGCATCTGCGAATTTAGGTTCCAGTAAGTAGCCATTGCTTTTTGCTGCATCAAGAGCATCTTTTGCCATATCTGTTGCTTTTTGCCAGCGCGACTGATCGTTAGCAGGATTAAAGAGAGGGCTTGCATAATAAAGATACATTCTGGATTTTATGGCCCGACAAATCGTTTTGGTTGCACGTCCCCAAAGTCCAGTGTTTTCGTGTTTGGCAGGAAGTAGTGACATTGCTGCATCAAGGTCATTAGCGATGAATTCAATGACCTCATTTAAAGGGCTTCTTTTTAAGAAAACAGCATCACCATCTGTTGCCGGCGACAACAGTTTATCATTTAAAGGGATTTTTCCCCAACCCCTGAACAGTACAAAATGATAGAATCCGCGCAGCATCAGGGCTTCTCCTTTCATCCTGGTTTTGCGGCTGGGGTCATCAGGATCTTCTGGAATATTGTCGAAATTTGCAAGGAAAATATTGCAGGCACGGATTTTTATATTGGCATTGGTCCAGTCATCACCTAGTGGAGAGAAATTGCTCGGATTCCATGCGCCGGTATTGAACAGGACAGCCCCGTTTGCCCATCTTTGCCTGGCCTCATCTGTCATTGCTCCGGTAATGTAAGAATTGCCACTGGCATAGTTCCAGGAAGGAATAGCACTATAAATGTTATTGATGAATCCTTCAGCATTATTTATGTTACCGAAGACTTCTTTTTCATTGATATAGTCACTTGGGACCCGATCCAGGAAACTCTTTTTACAGGAAACAATGGTAAGGACTGTCAGAAGAATATATATGGAATAAAGATGTTTTTTCATGTCTTAAAGATTTGGAGGTTACACCGATTAGAAATTCATTGATAAACCAAGGTTGTATACTTTCATTGTAGGATATAAGGCTGCTCCGTTAGCGGTCTGCTCAGGATCATAGTCTTTATACGGAAGCTTATCCCAGGTGGCCAGGTTCAGTCCGTTTGCAAAAATTCTGAAAGAGCTGATCTTTAATCTGTGCAGGACAGACTTAGGAAGAGAATATCCAAGTTCCAGGTTTTTTAGTTTTATGTAGTTGGAACTATAGATAAAGAAAGTACTCAACTGAGCATTGTTCTGACCACCTGCCAGACTGTAATGTACAGATGGGTAGGTAGCTGTACCTGCTGTTTCCGGAGTCCAGACTTCTGATAAACGGTTTGGACCAAGGTATGGTACATTGGTTTTCCCGCTCAGGGATCCCTGAATCAGAACACTGACATCAAAACCTTTCCATCCAAAGCCTAGTGAAGCTCCAAATACATTGTTTGGGAAATTATTGGTTTGTATAGCCACCCGGTCATTTTCATTAATGACATTGTCGTTATTCATGTCACGATAACGTATGTCACCAGGAATTACACTCCCTGCAAAACTTTGTTTGGGAGCGGCATTAATTTCATCCTGATTTCTGAATAAGCCTTCCGAAATGTATCCCAGCTGATAACCTACAGGCTGGCCTGTAAGTGCCTGGTAAGGATAGGCAAGTTCAGGTTCATCTCTGGCCAGAACTTTATTCTTATTGTATGTCCAGTTTACATATCCAAAGACATTTACCTTTTTTACGTTTGTATTGAAATTCAGGGAGGCTTCAAAACCTTGGTTCAAAACCTTTCCCACGTTAATTGCAGCGAGCCCTGTGATGCCGAGATAGGTAGGAATCGTTTGTGGAGTCGTTAATATATTTGTTCTGTTTTCTCTGAATACGTCAACCTCTAATTTCAATTTATTATTGAAAAATCCTGTCTCCAGACCTATATTGGATTTCTGCGCACGTTCCCAGGTTACATTGGGATTCCCAGTGCGGTTTACATTATATCCTGAATTGAATTGAGGAGTGGTCCCAAAATCAAAACCATCAATTCTGGTGTAGTCAGAAATGAAAAGCCATCTTTGGGCTACATTGTTGACGATAATATTGTCATTTCCTACGTAACCGAAGGATCCCCGAAGTTTTAAATAATTCATGGTTTTCGATTTAAACCAGGGCTCTGAAGAAATTACCCATCCAGCGGATACAGCAGGGAAGAATCCGTAACGGTTTCCTTTAGGAAAGTTTTCAGAACCATTATAGCCCATATTGAACTCGGCAAAATATCTGGAATCGAAATTGTAGGCAAAGTGGCCAACAAAACCTTCATAAGCCTTAGGCAAATCTGACTTCACAGAAGTATAGTTCCGGTTGAATAGGGCTAAAGCTGAAACCCCATGTTTACCAAAGGTCCTGTCATACTGCACTTGAAGATTGTAATAATAGTACCTATTTCCCAATACCTCATTGGTTTTTGTCAAGGATGACTTTTGTGAAAATGGAATATAGGTTTCCTGCCCGGTTATAGGATCTTTACGGTACCTGTAGGCATCAAAGCTCTGGGTTTGCTTATAGTTGATGGCACCGTAATTTTCGAAAGTATATAAAGCTTTTGCACTTAGTCCCTGAGTTAGGATGTCCAGTTTGTGGTTAATTTCTATCGTTCCATTTGTATTGTGTCCAAAATTGTCGAAATATCCACTTTCTTTGATTGCTCCCAATGGATTTCGGGTATCTGAGGCATTAACACGGCCGGCGGCATAAGATCCGTCGGGGTTGAATACTGGTGTGGTATAGTTCTGGATCAGATTTACTGCACTAAAGACACCACTGTAATCTGGGCCAGGACCTGTTCTTTGTTCTATTCTTGAGCCCAGATCAACCCTTACATTCATCATTTCGGTAGCTTTGATGTCGATATTCGACCTGAAATTGTATCGGTCAAATTTCTGTTTGACACCGTAAATGTTGTCATTTGCTCCCTTAAATAAGGTCCCCTGACTAAGATAACCCAGGGAGACAAAATATCTGACGTTACTGTTACCGCCATTCATATTAGCATTGTATTGTTGCTGAGGAGTGCTCGGTTCGAAAATGGTTTTATACCAGTTTACGTCAGGATAAGTATAAGGATCCGATTGGTTTCTGAACAGTTCTATCTCCTGATCAGTCCAGATGAGGTTGGTTTTGTCATTTTTGGAGCCCTGGTTGTCCAGCATCGCTTTCTGATAGCTGCTGAAGCGTTCAGGTAAACGTTGAGGACTCTGCAGGCCATACTGAGCATTAAACTGAATGCTTGTTTTCTGGATTGCACCTCGTTTGGTAGTTACGAGGATTACTCCGTTTGCACCCTGAATTCCATACAAAGAAGTAGAAGCTGCATCTTTCAGGATGCTGATGGAAGCCACCTCATTTACATCAATATCTCCAAAGTTTGCATCACCTCTTGGCAGACCATCAATTACAATGAGTGGGCTCCTGCCGCCCCCATAGGTGCTGATTCCGCGAATGTAAATGGCAGAACCGTCAGATCCCGGAATTCCAGAAGATTGAACTGTGGTTAAGCCAGGAAGTCTCCCTGCCAGAGCATTACTTAAGTTGGAAACCGGACTTTGTTTCAGTTCCTTGGTTTGTATGGTTGAAATGGAAGAAGTTACACTGATTTTTTTCTGCGTTTGTCCAAAACCGGAAATGACTACTTCATTTAAACTCCCGCTTTCGGCAAGTAGCTGGATCAGCATTTCTGATTTGGGATTGGCGAGAATTTCCTGCGTTACATAACTAATAAAGGAGATTTGAAGGATGGCACCCGCTTCGACATTTTTAAGCAGGAAATATCCGCTTGAATTGGTTACCGTAGTTATGTTTGTTCCTTTAATTTTAATGGTTGCACCAGGAAGCCCGATACCACTTTCGTCAATTACTTTTCCCTTGATGTCTTCCGCTTTTGAGATCTCGGGGTCTATCGATAAAGGTGTTTTTCTATCTCTGATAATGATGGTGGCTGCTTCGATAGAATAATCAATAGGCTGGTCCCGGAAACAAAGATCCAGGGCAGCAGCAAGTGCCATGTCTTTTACATGGATGGTTATTGCCCTGGTTTTTTTTAGTTTGCTGGTATTATAAATAATGTCGAAGCCGCTTTGTTCACTGATTTTTTCCAGAATTTTCTCGAGAGGGGCATTTTTCTCTATAATTGTCACGTTTTTTTGTGCCAGGGTGTCGGCACTTACCTGGAAAAAGAGCGCGAAAATTAGGAAGGTGGTTAACTTCATGGTCAGAACAATCTTATTCCTCATACAGGAATCCCCGTACGAATTAGAATCGTAAAATTTCATACATTTGAATGGTTTAGGTTTTGATGCCCTTTTGATCAGACACCCGTGTTTGGTTGATAGTTGTCGCAATAATTATCGTTGGGCAGTATAAACCAGACTCTTTCCGGGAGTGTTTGCAGCACTTCCGGTCTTTTCCGTTTTTGCGCCCTGGTTAAAGGTTATGGCATAACGGTTATCCTCCTTCCTTCAACTTTAAAATGAACATCGCCTGTTAGGGTTAATATTCTGAGTGCATCTTTTAATGATTTTGATCTGGATACTTTGCCACCAAAATGAAGACCTTCCAGATCACCCTGATAGACAACCTCAATGTCATACCATCTGGCGAGTTTGCGCATGACACTCTTGATGTCTTCTTCTTTAAATATAAAACGACCATCTTTCCAGTCTATCGCTGCTTTTGTATCTACTTCCTGAACTTCAATTGCTTTTTCAGTGAGTACAGACTGCTGACCGGGTTTTAAATAAATGAGTCCGGTTTTCATGCCATCTGAAGCAAAGCTTCTTTCTACACTTACACGGCCCTCCAGTAAAGTAGTTTTAATCGCCTGTTCGTCCTCATAAGCGTTGACATTAAAATGTGTGCCTAAAACCGCAATCTGTTGGCGGTTTGTTTTTACAACAAAGGGTTTACCTGCCTGATGAGTTACTTCAAAATAACCTTCTCCGGTGAGTTCCACTTTTCGTTCTTTTCCATTGAATACCGTTTGGTATTTTAAGGAGGATGCCGAGTTTAGCCAGACAATTGTTCCATCAGATAGATTTACCTGATATTGCCCCCCTCTTGGTGTTTCAATCTTGTTAAAGCTTGCTGGTTGTAGCGGCGCAGCCCCAGTTTCTTCTTTTAAAATGGTATACACAAGTTGGCCGTCTGTTGTTTTCGAGATTTTTATTCCGGATTGTAACAGGAGTTCCCCATTTTTAGTGTCGTCCAGGCTGATTTTTTTGCCATTGGCTAAGGTGAGGACGGCTTTGTTCCCACCTGGCAGAATTTGATTTGTGGTAACATTTTGTTCGTTCTGCGTGGAACGGTATTCCTTATAAAAATAAACAGCAACAGATAGAGTCAGGAAAACCATTGCGGCAGCAGCGATTCGTGGCCATAATCGGAATGGTGGTTTCGTATTTTCTGAGATGGAGGCCCACATCTTCTCCTGTCCTGACAAAAGCGCTTCATCGGTTAATTCTGTAACTTCATTTTGATTCAGTTGATGAAACCAGTTTCGTAACAATATCATTTCTTCTTCGGTACAGTCTCCTATACGGTATCTTTCCAGTAATTCCTCAGCGTTTCTTTTGGTCATGTCAAGTGTATATTTTGATCCGGATTATAACCATGACGGATCATACAGCGTCAGGGGGTACAATGGTGAAAAATAAATTTTATTATCTTTTGCTAAACCAGCTTATTCCGGCAGGAATCGATGTTTCCTGCTTCCAGCCTGGTATACTGACCTTGCACTTTTTTTTCAGGTTGAAGTGGGCTTTAAAAAGACGGTCGTCTGCGGAATTCAAAACCAAGTAGTTTCCTTTTTTTATGACACTGCAATTGTAGGTCAGCAATGTTCCGTCGTTTCTTTCCAGGACATAAGCTTTTCCAAGAGCAACTTCTTCCATACATTTGAAAATTTCATGAACATCATTGTCACTGGTGTTTGCCTGAAACCAGTCTGAAACCATATCAACATATTGCTCACCGATAATGATGGGCTTTGTTTTTCCTTCTTCTGCTTTAAACTGATTGTTATTGTATTTATCCTCACTTGTACCTGGGAAATTCTCACTTGATTGTACTGTATTTACGTAAGGGTCGATTACAAATGCCCATCTGAGTTTTCCTGACTTTGAATCAATGGTCTGTGCGCAGGATCCCACAGCATTCATGGTTTGAATAAGGTAATCTTCTTTACCTGTTAAAAGGTAGAGATAATGTGTGGCATATGCTCTCCAGGCAGACCAGCCATGGGGAGAGCTCAACATGTTTTTACCGAGCATTACATCATATTGAGCCTCCCAAAACCTCAATGTTCCATTCCGAATTCTACTATCGGGAACGATGAGCTGGGTTAAACTTCTGTGAGAATTAATGAAATCCTCAGCCATTTTTGTATATCGGTTTCTCTCTTCTATGTTGTCCTGTAAAAGGGCAAAAGCAGCAATTTGTAATGCTGTACAGGAAATCATTCCATCTTCAAAAGTACCTTCGCCTTCTGTTTCAATCGCAGACATACCCAGCATTAGCTGATCTACAGCCTTTTTGGCAGACAGATAATGCTTCTGATAATTGTTTTTCCAAAAGAGATCTGTTTTTCCCAGCTCCTTTTCTGCTTCTGCAAGTTCCAGTATGCTTTTCGCGATATAAATTACGCTGGTATAGTGGGTATGTCCATTGCGGTAAGCGCCATCTGCACTCTGTGAAGGAATGATGACGTGGTCAGCAAGTCTGGCTGCCAGACTTAAATCGCTGATGTTTTTCAATGCCCTGTATTTATCTACAAGAATACCGATGGTAGTGCTGGTATTCTGAATCCGACTTGCATTGGTGATCTTTTTAGGTACCGCATTTACAGTATCGTACATCAGGCTCATGACCTTACTAAACTGTTCATTACTTTGTTTTAATTTTTCGGCATTGGGGTAATAAATCTGGGCCAGATAAGCGGAGTAAAATCCATACCAGTTTTCACAGTTCCAACTTGCCTTTTGAGTGTAAATTAATGCGGCTTCCCTTGCTTTTTGAAGATACCATCCCCATGGTTCACTGACGGTAATCTTAGCCTCTGTGATTCGGTTTTGATGATTTGCTGTTAAAGTATACACTCCAGTTTCATTTGAGGGGATAACGGAGAAGAAAGCAATCCCTGATTTGATGGTTTTTGCCTTGATATTTTTTACTGTACCGGAGGGGGCGGTTAGTTTAAGTTGACTGGTGCCACTATTGTATACTTTTACCTCAAATGGCTTACCTTTTTCTAAAGTCGTTTGTCTGATCTCAAATGAAGGAGCCTTGTGGATTTTCGTTAACGTTTTGGCAACATCTTCCAAGGTAGAAATGTTCACCAGGTAAAAGGACCATTTTTTTGTTTGCCCGGGTTTTAAAGAACTGCTGTTTTGAGGATGACGCTGTGGGAGAGGTCCGGTATTGATTAGATCCAGGTTACTGCTGTAAATGCGGTGTCCCCAAAAGAAAACTTCCTTGCTCCCATATCCAAAGTTATAATTCAGACTCCATGATGCAATTGGATCCGGGGAGGCAAGCCCAAGTATATTCCCGTTGGGATTCATCATGTAACCCCAGAAATGTGTTTTCTCAGCCCTGAGTAATGTGGGGAAATATACATCATTCCATTGAGGATAGCTTTCCATGTAATTACTGATCCCCATTCTCAGTCCTAATTTTTCGGGACTGAATTCCTTTCCTGAATTATTAGTTACTATCGCGTTGATTTGCAATTTATCTTCCAGTAAAACGTAGGAAAGATGGAAATGAATGTCTTTGTAATTACCTGTAAAGGTGTTTTCGGAGCTGCGCTTGATAGCAATGTTTTCTTCCTTGTTTTGTTCGGACAGATACCACCTGAAGCCTTTATATTCCTTTTCAGGCAGGGGGATATTTTCCCATTTTTTATTTCTGTTGATTTTAAGGTCTTTAAGTGTGCCATCTTGTAGAAGATCCAGTTTCCAATAAGCATTTTGTAAGAGCGATTGAGCACTTAGACTGAGAGAGAAAGATAGGCTGAGTATAAATGTCAGATAAAAACGAGTAAGGTTATTCATGATAAGATTAAGCTATTTTTGATGGAACCATTTTGTGTATCAGGTAATTTTAAACAAGACGGTCGGGAAAGGAAGAAGGGGTACAGCAGAAAAAATTAATTGTTGATGTAGAACATCAGGTAGACAATGATTCCCAGCTTTACCCGAAGTATACGTAACGCTCTTTTAATTTGTGTGGTAATGGTGTGTTCAGAAAGACCGAGCTTGTCAGCAATTTCTTTATGGCTCATAAATTCCTTCCTGCTCATTTCGAAGATTTCTTTCATCCTTGGAGGCAGGTTACTGATTTCCTTTTCTATTAAGATTGTCAGTTCTTTTTCCCTGATGAGGTGGTCTGTTGCAGATTCATTATGATTGAGGAAACTTTGTAAGGAATTGATGTAAACGGCAGATATTTTATGATGAGCAAAAAGGTCGAAAGACCTGTTTCTAACGGCAGTATAAAGATATCCGGCAAGACTGGTACTGAGTTGAAAGCCTGACCGGTTATTCCATAGTTTGATAAATGTTTCCTGGACAACGTCTTGAGCCTCTTCTTTATCCTTTAATTTTTTGAAGGCGTAAATGTAGAGCAGGCTATTATAGCGATCGTAAATTTCTGTAAAAGCAGAGCGATCATCAGACTTCAGCAAGCCCGATAATTCGGCATCTGTCAGTTGACTGTAAATGGCCATAATTAATTTTCCCCTTTTCGAATTTAGAACTAATATTCTTTTATGCAACAAGATTTCAAATTTATTGTGTGCTACCCAGGCCGACTATAATACTGGAATTACTGTTTCAGATACCGGATAGGATATAAAATTTTCGCGGAATTATGTAAAATGTTGTTGGAGAACTGATTTAACTTTGTATGTGATGAACAGAAACTCCGGCATACAGCGAAAGGCAGCCTTCTTACTGATCGTATTTCTTCTGAATACGGTAGTAGGTTTTGCCTGTTCAGTAGGTATGAATATGGGAGTAGCTGAAGCTCATCATCATGATCAGAAAGTTGAAAATCATCATCATGATCACGGAGATGGTGAGAAAGAAGATCATTCTTCTTCAATAAATGAACATCATTCAAATCATGATCATTCTTCAAAACATCATCATTCTTCAGAAACAGAAAAAACAGCTGATGATTGTTGTACAGATCAGGTTCAAAAAATAGAACGGGCTGACAAACTGAGTCCTCCTGTTTTAGAATTCAATCATTATCAGCCATTTTTTACCCTCATTTATCCCAATTTCTTTCATTTAGAAGCTTCGGTGTCTTCTTTGGAAATCTTGCGTCCCAAACATCTTGCCAGGGACTATCATCCCCCCATTCCTGACATCAGGATTGCCGTACAAAGTTTTCAGATTTGAGATGATGTTTTAACAGCGTTTTCAGGCGGGTAATTACTCGTCTTATTTGCTTTTTAACATTAAACTCTATTAAAATGAAACAGATATTTCTTATCGTTGCTTTTGTTGCAACCTTCTCTGTGCAAAATGGTTTTGCGCAGAACACTAATAACAATGGCTCCAAAGCGGGTCAGTTACTTGATCTTTATTACGAGATCAAAGATGCCCTGGTAAAGGGTAATCCTGCTCTTGCAGCTACTAAAGCCGAAGAGTTTTCAAAATCGGCTGCCAATGTAAAAGATCTTCCCGAGTCTGATCGCAAAGCATTGCTTAAAGATGCTGCTGCTCTGTCTGCCACAAAAGATCTGAAAGAACAAAGGACTTCTTTTGCAGGCTTTTCCGAGCATATGTTTGCGCTGGCACAGTCTGTAAAGCTTAGTGCTGATCCCATTTATAAGATCTACTGTCCGATGAAAAAGGTAAACTGGCTGAGCAAAGAGTCTGCCATCAAAAATCCTTATTACGGAAGCGCAATGCTGACCTGCGGAAAAGTAACTGAAACATTAAAATAATCTGTAAAAATTAACTTATCTTAATCTTATAAAAATGAAACTATTCATCTTTAGTACACTGCTTTCTACCTTATTTCTTGCTGCATGCAGCAATAGCGGTTCTACGACTAATACAGCGTCAGCACAAAATGATACCACTACTTCAACCGCTCCTGTAGCACAAACAAAAGCTGCTCCGGCAGATGGAATTATAAATGGCTATCTGCAATTAAAAAACGCATTAGTTGCAGATGATGATAAAGCCGCAGGCGAGGCGGGAAAAGTCATGACAAAAGCACTCAATGCATTTGATAAATCTGCTTTAAGCGCTGATCAGGCTAAAGTTTATAATGATATAGAAGGAACTGTGAAAGAGCATGCAGCACATATCGGAGATAATGTGGGTAATATTCACCATCAGAGAGAACATTTTGAAAGCTTAAGTCAGGATATCTATGACCTGGCAAAGGCAGTAGGAACCGGACAGAAGTTATATTTTGACCATTGCCCGATGTATAATAACAATAAGGGAGCGAACTGGATTAGTGAAGTAAAAGAGATCCGGAATCCATATTTAGGAAAATCAATGCCTGACTGTGGATCAGTAAAAGAAGAACTTAATTAGACCATACTTATGAAAAGGACAAAGGTGGTGCTATTGACCTTATTCGCTTTATTTCTAATTATTCAGTTGATCAGACCTGTCCGCAATAAGAGCGGGCAGGCTCCTGAAACTGATATGAGCAAAGTTTACAAAATGCCGGAAAGCGTGCAGGGCATTTTTAAAAAGGCCTGTTATGATTGTCACAGCAACAATACTGATTACCCCTGGTACACGAATATTCAACCTATTGGATGGTGGATGGCGGAGCATATCAGTGACGGAAAAGAAGAATTGAATTTTAACGGGTTTGGGACTTATTCTATCAGGAAACAAAAAAGTAAATTAAAGTCTATCGAAGGTAGTGTAGAAGAAAACAGTATGCCTTTATCATCTTATACCCTCATACACAAAGATGCGATGCTGTCTTTAAGGGAAAAGGCATTGGTTCTGGATTGGCTGAAAAAAACAAGAGACAGCATTTCATTAAACAAATAGGATATGAAAAAGATATTAATAGCGGTACTGATGTTTGGTTTTTCGCAAATGCTCTTTGCACAACACGAAGGACATCAGATGCCGGCAAAACCAGCGCAGAAACCGGAGTTGAAAAAGCCCTCATTTGACAAGAGCAGCTCAAAAGTAAAAGCACAGCCAAAATCAGTGCGTTACGATTTGTATGTAAACGATACAACGGTTAACTATTCAGGTAAAGAGAAAAAAGCAATCGCCATTAATGGAAGTATTCCGGGACCTGTGTTGACTTTTACGGAAGGAGATACCGCGGTGGTTTATGTGCACAACCTCATGCACATGGAAACTTCGATCCACTGGCATGGAGTCTTCCTGCCGAACCGCTATGATGGCGTTCCTTATCTGACGCAAATGCCGATCAAACCTCATTCTACCTTTGTTTATAAGTTTCCTGTCATCCAAAATGGGACCTATTGGTACCATAGTCATACAGAGTTGCAGGAGCAAAGCGGTATGTATGGAGCTTTGATTTTTAATAAGGTAAATGAACCTGATATTCCGACCATCCCCGTGGTACTGAGTGATTGGACGGACATGAACCCTATGGAAGTAGAGCGGTTTTTACACAATGCGAACGATTGGTCTGCCATTAAAAAAGGAACTACCCAAAGCTATGCTGAAGCGATACAAAAAGGACATTTTAAAACTAAACTGACCAATGAATGGAAGCGGATGAGCGCGATGGATGTGAGTGATGTTTATTATGAAAAGTTCCTGAGCAATGGGAAACCTGCGCTTAGTTATACACAATTTAAGGCTGGGGATAAGGTCAGACTGAGGATGATTAACGGTGGGGCTTCTACTTATTTCTGGCTCAGCTATTCGGGTGGCAAGATCACTGTGGTGGGAAATGATGGTAATGATGTGGAACCTGTGGAGGTAGACCGGCTGATCATTTCTCCTTCTGAAACTTATGATGTGATCGTTACCATTCCCCAAAACATGCAGTATGAGTTTTTATCGACGGCCGAAGACCGTACCAATTCTACCTCTATATGGTTGGGAAGCGGAATGAAAATGCCAGCAAAACCTTTAGGAAAACTGAAATATTTCGAAGGGATGAAGATGATGAACGACATGATGAAGATGGATGGGAGCATGGCTCCAATGGAAGGAATGGAAATGAGTAACCAGCAAATGGACATGAACAATGTCATGTATCCGGAAATTACAGGAGAAGAAACCGCTAAGTCTAAGAAAAAGACCGAAAAGAAAGGACATGATATGAAGGCTATGGGAAACATGAAGGGGATGGATATGGGAAGTCCGGATGATGCTGCTGATCTTGTGACACTGAATTATGGAATGTTACGTGCTACAGAAAAAACGACCTTAAGAAAAGGGCCGGAAAGGTTGCTGAAATTTGAACTCACCGGAAATATGGACCGTTATGTCTGGACGTTGGATAATAAAACAGTTTCGGAGTCAGACCGGATTCTGATCAAAAAAGGAGAAAACGTGAAAATTATCCTTTACAACAACTCTATGATGCGCCATCCTATGCATTTACATGGGCATGATTTCAGGGTATTGAACGGACAGGGGGAATACGCTCCTTTGAAAAATGTACTTGATATCTTGCCAATGGAAACGGATACCCTGGAATTCGCGGCAACTGAAAGTGGGGATTGGTTCTTCCATTGTCATATCCTTTACCATATGATGAGTGGGATGGGAAGGGTATTCAGCTATGAAAACTCTCCTCCAAACCCTGAAATTCCAGATCCGAAGTATGCACAAAGGAGGTTAAACAGTGATGACCGGATGTTTCACCTGATGGGGATGGCCGGACTGGAAAGTAATGGAAGTGACGGGCAGTTTATGGTGGCAAATACCCGTTATCGTCTTTCTACAGAATGGAGGCTTGGATTCAAAGCACACCACGGTATGGAAAGTGAAACTTATTTCGGTAAGTATTTGGGCAAAACACAATGGTTGTTTCCTTTTATAGGTTTTGATTACCATTATAATCCGGTAAGAGATGAAAGCGAGAAGAATATGTTCGGGCAGCTGAGCAATCAGAAGAACAGGAAAGCACTGACTGCAGGTATCCAATACACCTTGCCCATGTTGATCGTAGCCGAAGCAAGGGTGGATAGTAAGGGCAAACTGCGTTTCCAGCTGAAACGCGAAGATGTTCCCATTACAAACAGGTTAAGGTTTAATTTTTCTGCCAATACAGACAAAGAATACATGACTGGTTTCCGTTATATCGTGACCAAGTATTTCTCTTTGTCTACCCATTATGATAGCGATATGGGGTATGGAGGAGGAATCACATTAAGTTATTAAGTATGCTTTTTTATTTTTAAGTTTAAAATTCAGTTAAATCCCGCTTGTGGGAGGCTTAAGAAAATAAAACAGTATGAAAATTTCCAGAAATGACCCATATGATTTAGACTTGTTTATCAGAGGTTTAGGGGTGTTGCTGACCCAGATGCATTCGGATCTTTATGAATACATCTACTACATGACTTTTAAGAAATCGATGAAATCCTACGCCAAAGATTTCAACGACCCCTGGGAACAGGCGATTGAACACCTGGACTTTTTTGAAAAAATTGAAGATCCATTTGTACAAAATTGCCTGAGTGCCCAGCAAAGACTGATTGACTGTAAAGTGGAGCTGACTTTAAGATTTGGGATAGATGAAGTAGAGGATCTGGAAGACCCCTTAATGTCAGTGCAGGCATTGCGTTACAGGCCCTACATGTTGGTATTTAAACGTTCTAAAAGTTATAAAAAACTAAAACTTTATTATGAACGTTCCTTGTCTGAGTTTATCGAGAGCTTGTATTTATATGCCTGTGCATTGACAGCCGAAAGTTATAAGATTCCTCTGGTACTCAAAAAGCGGCTCAACCTTCCGGATGAGGAAAGTTTCAGATTGTTGAATCAGGATAACCAAACCGTAGAATTATTAACGGAGCTGATCAAGGGTTTAAAAAAAGACCTGAGTGACCTAAGATTGTTAATGAAGAAATAAAGCCTTGTGCAAAAACTGAATAAACCCTATCTTTCGATAACCTAATCATTCTAATCAGATGCATCAAAAGTTTCTCTTATTAGGGCTAAGCAGCCTGTTAACATTTGGGTCGGCAAATACGTTATTTGCAGCAGACCATTCCCCAATCAGCAGTCTTCAGCAGGAAGTGACTGCAAAAGATTTAATCGGCCGCTGGGACATTACCATGGACGACAATGGAAAACCTGTTCCTTCCTGGCTGGAAGTCAAACTTTCCGGTTATAAGACATTGGTTGGTTATTTTGTTGGGGTATCCGGAAGTGCCCGTCCGATTGCAAAAGTGAATTTTGATAAAGGGAAGTTCAGTTTCACCATCCCACCTCAATGGGAAAGCGGAGATCAGGATTTTGTGATCGAAGGAGAAGTGTCTGGAACTGAAATTCATGGTACTTTACTGAGCAGTGAAGGAAAAAAATATACCTGGAAGGGCGTAAAAGCACCCGCATTAAAAAGAACAGTAACTGCATGGGCTAAGCCAATAAACCTGTTCAATGGAAAGGACCTTAGTGGTTGGAAGGCATTGGGTAAAAACCAATGGTTAGTTAAAAATGGTGTCTTGACGAGCCCTCAGTCTGGTGCGAATCTCATCTCAGAGCAGAAGTTTACAGACTTTAAATTGCATGTAGAGTTCAGGTATCAGAAAGGCAGCAATAGTGGTGTTTATCTAAGAGGCCGTTATGAAGCACAGATCGAAGATAGCCCAAAAGATGCACATCCTTCAAGCGTATTGTTTAGCGGAATATATGGCTTCTTACCGCCAAATGAAATTGCGGCTTTAGGGCCAGACCAATGGCAAAGCTACGATATTACCCTGGTTGGCCGTATGGTAACCGTGGTGGCGAATGGTAAGACCGTGATCAGTAACCAGGAGATTCCGGGAATCACCGGAGGTGCGCTGGATAGCAATGAAGGTGAAGCGGGACCGCTATATATTCAGGGAGATCATGGGCCGATTGAATTCAGGAAAATTGTGATTACGCCTGCGAAATAAAATTTAGAGACCAGAATAGGTAGCATATCCTTTCTGGTCTTTTTAGACCTTCAGTTCTGAGTTAAGGATTGTTGCAGTTTTGTTAACGAATGTTAACAAGCTAATTGTTTAGTGTCCATTGGCTTATATTTGTGAATGGACTTTATTATTAAGCGCATATGGTATATCACTATCCCAACTGCAATGGCAGTTTTGATATTTCAATTATACTGGTTACGCGTTACTTATGTAAATCAGCAGGTCAGCTTCGAACAACTGGCAACTGATGCTTTACAAAAAGCCTATGATAGTGCAATTCTAAGTTCCTTAGCAGGAAAAAAAGCAGTATTTGGAGAGGCCAGTTCTGTTAAGTTATCTACAACAAATCTGAATTTAGAAAAACTTGACCGCAAAAGTCTGCAAAAATTAATTTCCGGGTCAAAACCTATTAAATCGGATACTGTATTTACCGTTAAGGAACCAACAGAGGGCATGAACAGTTTCTTGTCTGAAGTCCTTTCGATGAGTTTCTTTTCTCAATTGAGTCCCGCAGAGTTGAATAAAAGCTATCGGGAAGAGCTTAAAAACCGAAAAATTCCCCTTCCTTTCAGATTATCCATCCTTAAGAAAGGAACTAAAATCAATCCTTCTCCCGGGAATATTCTTGTTCAGCTGAAAAATAAAAATCAGGTGGTAGCCGCAGAGTTTTCCGGAGTAAGTAAATTGTTATTGGTTAATATCTTATGGCCTATTGTGCTTTCGTTTTTGCTGGTGGTACTGATTACAGGATGCATCTCCCTTTTGGCCCGGATCATTTACAGGCAGAAAAAACTGGAGAACATGAAAAATGATTTCATCAGCAATATCAGTCATGAACTTAAAACACCCCTGGCCATTCTGAGTACAACCAATGATGTACTATTAAATTTTGATGGTTTAAAAGATCAGGAAAAAACAGAGCGATACCTGAGATTAAGCAAAGATGAACTCTATAAATTACAGGGACTGATTGACGGAATACTTTCACTCAGCAAAATGGAGCATAGTGAGCATGGACTTGGAAAACCAGAAATGATTTACCTTCATGACTTGCTAAAGGTGGTTTCTTCCCGCTTTATGGAGTTGCAAGGGGTAGAAATAACGCTTGATTTGCAAGTTCCTAATGAATTGGTGAGCGTCTGGCCGGATGCGTTAAAAACAGTACTTTCCAATCTGCTGGACAATGCGATCAAATATACTCCCGGAAACGACAAATTGATCGGAATTACTGTTAGTCAGGATTCAAAGCATTATTTTTTTAGTATCACTGATTTCGGAATGGGAATCAGTGAGGAGCATCAGTCTTATATTTTTGATAAGTTTTACCGTGTTCCACAGGGGAATATTCATGAGGTCAAAGGGTATGGATTGGGACTCAGTCATGTGAAAAGCCTGGTTGAAAAGATGGGGGGGGAGATTCGGGTAGTCAGTCAATTAAAAAAAGGATCAGTATTTACCGTCCAATTGAATAAGAAATGAATGATGAAGTAAAGTTGTTATTGGTCGAAGATGAGCCAATACTTGCCGGGGTAGTCAAAGAAACACTGGAAATGAAAGGTTATAAGGTAAGTCATGCCAGCAATGGACTGGAAGGCTTGGATCATTTTCAGCGCTTTAACCCGGATTTATGCATCATCGATATCATGATGCCGCAGAAGGATGGTTTATCTCTGATCGAAGAGATCAGAACCAGGAATAAGCATATTCCACTGATCATACTTACTGCAAAAAGCGAAATCCAGGATGTGTTAAGGGGCTTTCATGCCGGAGCCGACGACTATATGAAGAAGCCATTTAGTGTGGAAGAATTGTTGATGCGTATTCAGGTCTTACTTAAAAGAAGCAGAACCACAGGAAATCCAACTCCTGATCTTTATTATCTTGGTAATTATATATTTGATTCCAATCGCCAGGAGTTACATTTTGGTGGTGAAGTTCAGCGCATGTCTCAGCGGGAAGCTGAAATTCTAAAAAGCCTGGCCAATCATTTAAATGAGATTACCTCCAGAAAAGAAATGCTCATTGAGCTTTGGGGAGACGATAGTTTTTTCAATACGCGCAGTATGGATGTCTATATCACCAGAATTCGCAAATACTTATCGCAGGACGTAAACGTACAGATCGTGAATGTCCGGGGGAGAGGATACAAACTAATCGTGTAATCTTCTGGGGGTTCTTTTCTAACTTTTGTTAAGGTTATATCAACGTTCATTAACCAAGGTTAGAAAATTGTCACACTAGTTTTGTGACATGATGAGTAAGAATAATAAATTTTGGGGGCTGATGATGCTGATCTTGTTGGGATGGATTAGCCCTGCATTTTCACAACAGGATCTCAGGTCGTTTATTGTTGATGCCAACTCTGGCAGAGCTTTAAAGCACATCACCATTAAAGTTGTTGATCACAAGGATTCCACTATCAGCAAGTTGGGGCTAACTGATTCAACGGGCTTAATTGTATTTAATCAAGTTCAAAAAGGAGATTATAAACTTCAGGTTCACGCTGTGGGTTATGTCGATACATTGATTCATTTCAGCATTCCAACGGGTAAGTTCCCTGCATTTCCAGGTACCGTATATCTCCGGCCAGATCGTGGAATTCAGTTAAAGGAAGTTGTTATCAAGGATGATGGCCCCGCTGTTGGTATGAAGGGTGATACCATAGAGTACAATGCGACAAAATTCAAAACCAAAGACAATGCGGTAGTAGAGGATTTGTTGAGGAAGCTTCCGGGGGTGAATATCGATAAAACCGGAACCATCAAAGCCCAGGGGGAGGTGGTGCAGCGGGTATTGGTAGATGGGAAAGAGTTTTTTGGTAGTGACCCTTCTGTCGCAACCCGTAACCTGCCTGCGGATATGATACAAAAGGTTCAGGTTCTTGATAAAAACAGCGATATGGCTGAATTTACCGGAGTCGCCGACGGGAAACAAATGAAGACCATCAATCTCATTACCAAGAAAAACAGAAAGCGGGGATATTTTGGCAATTTAAATGGGGGACTCGGTGATGCAAGTCGCTATGAAGCCGGGCTGAATGTAAATAGCTTTGTGAATGAAGCGCAGATGTCTTTAATTCTCAAAGGCAATAACGTCAATAAATCAGGCTTCAGTGCGACCGAGCTGATCAAGCTACTGACTCAAAATCCGGAGATGTTCAACAGCCTGCCTCCATCTGCATTGTCGGAATTGATGAAGATGAAATCTGTTAAGATCGAAGGAAGCAGTGAAGCGCTTGCGGAAATGGCCCGTCCTTCCGGACTCACTGACACGAAATATGGCGGATTAAATTTTAACAACGACTGGTCTGACCGGTTTAAACTTCGCAGCAGCTACTTTTTTAATGACAACCAAACAGAGGATCGGTTCGACAATTCAAGACAATACCTCCTGCTGCAGTCGCC
Organism: Pedobacter caeni; assembly: GCF_900129215.1. Taxonomy (GTDB): domain Bacteria; phylum Bacteroidota; class Bacteroidia; order Sphingobacteriales; family Sphingobacteriaceae; genus Pedobacter; species Pedobacter caeni. The sequence goes on from NZ_FQUQ01000002.1 coordinate 1,219,624, forward strand.
CTATAATTATTTACAGTCTGGTACAAAAACAGATCATACCAATAATAAGCGAATTGATTTGAGTGCTGATGTTAAGCTTAGCAAACGCAGTTCCATCAAAATCAGCCCCCGTGTTAATTTAAGTAATTCTGACAGAAACTCAGGGAATACGTTCAGTTCAGTCAGCATAGGAGCGGATCCTATTCCAATAAACGACGGAACCCAATTGTTTAAAAGCAAGTCAAGGAACAATATGGTTAGTGGCAATACGCTGTTCAGGCACCGGCTGACGAAAGCAGGGAGGACATTGGTATTCGAAATGACTCCTGAATACTTTCAGAGCAAGGGTAATTACCTGAATCAATCTACCAATAACCTTTATGGAGAAAACAGGAAAACAACAGAAAATACCGACCAGCAGACTTTAAGTACCGGCGATATTTATAACCTTAATAACAACCTGGTTTATACGGAGCCCCTGTCCTCCAGATATCTTTTGCAGGCTGGTCAGCAGTTTTATTACAGTCATGGGAAATACCTCCGTCGGGTAAATAATAAAAATGCGTTGAACGGCAATTACGACGATTCTGTTGCTGCTTTATCAGATCATTTCACTTCTGATAGAATTGAATATAACAGTAAATTATCGGTCTCCGGTAACTACAGGAAGTTCAATTATACAGTTGGTGCTGGTTTCAAACAAAGTCAGGTTCGGGGCAACTCTCAGCTTAGAAACTACCAGGTAGATCAGCACTACCGGGCCTTTTTACCTTCTGCTTATGCTACCTATAAAATGACTGCTTCTGAAAAACTGGTGTTGAATTATGCGATGGAAACCAATATGCCTTCTGTCAGTAATCTGCAGCCCATTGAAGACAACATTGATCCTTTGTTTACCCGCAAAGGTAATCCGGATCTGGAACAGGAAAAGAATCAGCGTTTATCTTTGGTCTTTAACTCTTTCCAACTGGGGTCAGGGAATTCTGTTTATGCTTCTTTTAACCTGAACTGGTTTAATCAGCAGATCACAGATCATACCCTTACCGATGCTGCAACGGGGAAGCAACTGATTATCCCGGTCAATGTAAGGGGGAATTACAGGTATGGTTTAAACATGGGGAAAACAATCAGGCTGGATGCAAATGGTTCTTCACTGACAGCTGAGGTCAACGGGGCTTATTCAAAAAGTAGTCTCATGAACGACAACCTCTTAAACAATATTAAGACTTTATCTGTCAGCCCTGAGCTGTCTGTTAATTATTATCTGGGTAATAAAGTCAGTCTTAGCGGCCGGGGCAGTGCATCCTGGAATACCCGTAAATTTTCCAGGCTTACAGGCTTACCAGCAGAAAACTGGCTGTTGAGCTATAGTTTGGAGAGCATTGTTATCCTTCCTTTTAAAATGTCTTTGGAAGGTAGTATAGATGGTTTCAGTACTCCTGGCCTGAGCAAGGGTTATAACACAAGTGTGATGGTCTTAAACAGTGGCTTAAATAAGGAGATTGGTAAACAATTCTCTATAAAAGCGGAGGCGAGAGACCTGCTGAACCGGAATCAAAGTGTCAGCAGGATCACAGGGAATGGGTATATCGAAGATAAAAGAAACAATGCCCTCGGCAGGTATTTTCAGCTCTCTGCAGTTTACAAATTCAGACATTTTCCAAAATCAAATAAAAAATAGAATCATATGAAAGCAAAAATGATGTTCGTGTTAGCCACCTTTGGTATAGGCTTTAATTTAAGTGCACAGGACAAAACCCAGGGTAAAGTGAATTATGAGGTAAGTATAAATTTACATGCTTCGTTAAAACCTGATCAATTACAATTCAAGGACATGATTCCTGAATTTTCTACCTCAGAAGAAGTCCTTTATTTTAAAGGGAACCTGGCAAAAATTGAACGTGTAAGTCCCGGAGAACAGGAAGGAGAGGATGGGGTAAAGATAAAAATGGAGTTTGAGGGTGGCAAGAAAGGAATGTATAGTGATGGTACCTTTGAGGGGACCTATAATCTCCTGGAAAAGGACGGAAAGAAATCCCTGCAGGTAATGAATTCTAAAATTGGCAAGAAAGAGAATCGCGATGAGAAGGAGGGCAGCAAAGAAAATCAGCGTACTAAAACCAAGGAGATTTTAGGTTTTACCTGTCAGAGTGTAGCAGCTGGGGATGTTACCATGTGGATCACTAAGGAGCTGCCATTTAAAATCGGCCCTTTTGGGATATTTTCTAAAGAGGGAGCTATTCTGGGCCTTGATATGAAAACAGGTAAAGCCTATGCAACTTCAATTGATTATGTACCTGTAAAGGCAGAAGAGCTGGTTGTCCCTAAAGATTTACCCATAGAAAAGAAATAACAAATGAGGAGCCGATCTGCGTTTTTATTTCTAAATTCAACCTTGTTTTTATGTCGGGTAGATGATTGAAATAAAGAGCTTTAAGGAGATAAACGAATTGAAAAAACCAAAACGTATCTTGAAATACGTTTTGGTTTTTTGTACGTCAGGTACAGCAACAATTGTGGTAGATGAAAATGAATTTGAGCTTTCTGAAAACACAGTAATTACCATTACTTCCGGACAAATCCATTATTTCAAAAAACTGGACGGTGCACAAGGCATCATTCTGGAGTTCACTTACGATTTTTTTATCAAAGGCGACCATGATATGGAACTTATCTTTCACAATGGCTTGTTCTGTCATTTTGCAATGAACGAAGCCATTAAAGTTGAAAACGGAGCAACGATCATGAAGGAGCTTGCTGAAATTGAACAGGAAATATTAAGCAGACCTTATCAATACCTGATTTCTGTGCATAGCCGGATTGAGCTGATCCTGATTGAGATCAACCGGACAAAAATTAACCGTGGAGATGAAATCTATAAGCCTGATGCATTATTCCTGCGTTTTCTGGAAGCGGTATTGGGTAATTTTAAGCACAACCTGTCTGTGAACGATATTGCTTCGCTTCTGGGGACCACGGAAGCGAAATTAAATGAGCTTTCAAAACTTCATACCAATAAAACAGCACAGAACGTGATCTTTGGATTGATTGTATCTGAATCAAAACGGCTCTTTACCTACGAGAGGCTATCTGTGAAAGAGGTGGCCTATGCATTGGGGTTTAATGATCCTTTTTACTTCTCTAATTTCTTCAAGAAACATACCCTGATCTCTCCAAAGTCTTACAAGGAGACCGTTTTGAATTAATCTTATATGCTTTTTCCGGAATTCTCTATTCTTTAAGGAAGGGGCTTGTTGCACCTTTATATCTGATCAGAATGAATATGAAAAGATATCAGGATACCGCAACACTACTCTTACGATTTGCATTGGCAATAGGGTTTTTATCTGCTGTGAGTAGCAGGCTAGGGCTGTTATGTACACATTCTTCCGGCTGGACGAATTTCTTGGCCTATGCTGGAAAAGTAAATTCATTTCTCCCCGAAAGCATGGTTATGCTTTTTGCCATCGCAAGCACCATTTTAGAGGGCGGCTTTGCTTTACTATTACTGATGGGGTATCAAACCCGATGGGCATCAGCAGGTGCAGCAGGATTAACCCTGGCATTCGCATTGGCCATGACTTACTCTTTTGGCCTCAAAGATCCGCTGGATTATTCTGTGTTTGCATTTAGCGCAGGCTCCTTTCTGTTATCTACAATGCCACAATACTGCTGGAGCATCGACGAGCTGATCTTAAAAAAAGGAAACAACACAAAAAAAGCTAATATGTATGAAAAAGCAAATTACAAAAAGTAACGAAACAGACTGGATCCCTTTGGCTGAAGAAGGGGTTTATACCAAAGATGTATTTTCAAAAGCATTACGGTTGGATGAAGCCACACGCAGACCGCTCACCTTCCTGTTGAAGTTTGATGCAGGTGCAGGTTATCCTAATCATAGTCATCCTGCAGGCGAGGAAATTTATGTGCTGGAAGGGGAGGTGCGCTTTGGTGCAGATGAATTACATGCCGGTGATTATTTATATATGCCACCAGGAAGTTCCCACTCTGCCTTTTCAAAAACAGGGTGTACCATGTTGTTTGTAGTTCCGGAAGAAGTCGTAATCCTAAAATAATCAATAAAAACAACCATGTGTGGTTTTTATGCGGATCAGAAAGTTTGTTTAACCGTAAAGGAAATATTTGAGACCTCAATGAACAGGTGTGCCCGATGGCGCAGGCCGTTCATCAACTGCCGTATAAATCTTTACATGATCTATCACAAGACTCTTGATGTAAATAGCCAACTGGGCAGAAGAAGATCGATCTACGTTCATAAAGCTTTCCGCAATGTTAGCGACCATTCCATTAGTGAAAGCCACACTTCTGGCCTTTCGTTCCAAACCTGCAGAAATGATGATCAGTCCATCTGCTTCTTTTAGTTCGCCTGAGACCCATTTTAACAAAAAGGGATCAACATCCTGAGCAAGATCCAGACTGATTGTACAGGCATTTTCAGGTGATAGTTTTTGATTTGGTATATCAAAAGGCCTGTAGAACATGTAGCTGAAGCTATTCAGCTGATAAGTGTGGACTGTTTTGTCTTTAGGGTCAGTTAGTTTTAGCATAACCTCACTCTTGTTCTCCTGAGCAATGATTTTTAATGGACCAGCGAGGCTCAGGAGAAAGATGAGGGTATAAATTGGCTTGGTTTTCATGGCTTTTGATTTAAATTTTACACTGTTTTGGTGGAGAAATTAAACCGGCCTTCAAATAGCTTTCCGATCAGGGGAACCGGACGTTCCACTTCATTTAAGGCTGTAATGACACCAAACAACAAAAGGATTAAAGGGATAAATAAGGCTACATAAAAGACGATTGCCAGGGATGGGATAATGGCTAAAATGATTCCGCCTGCCAGACTAATGGCCAGATAAGCAATAAATACGCCCAGGGCCTGTCCCAAATGATAGTTAACCAGCTTACTTTGTTCTGCTGATTTCTTATACTCCAGGTAAGCAACGATCCAGCCGATGATGGTGATGTAGGCCAGGATGGCCATAGTTTTGTTTTTCATGTTTATTAAGAGATTAGTGTAGGGTACAGTACAAAATTAAGTCCCCTGATTGCCCGGTCCAAGTAAAGTCTGGCTACGTTATGACTACCATATCGGAGCCAGACGACTACAATGCATCTACTAAAAAATCTTAAATGGTTTTTATTCAGTTGTTTATGTATAGTTAGTGTTTCTTAAAGCGTTTCTTTTTTCTATTTTTGATTCATGCAACTACCTGCCAGATCATTATTCCTGCTAGGTGCTTTTCTCCTGGTTTTCTTAACAAAAGTGGAAGCACAAAAGATCTATATAGATTCATTGAAGAGTTTGTTATTACATAAAAATCTTTCTGATGAAGGCCGGACTGTGGCCATGTGTAAATTAGCGAAGGCTAATTTTGAGCAGGATTTGCCTCAGGCGATTAAACTGGCAAATGAAGCATTACCTGTAGCGGCGAGGCTAACGGATGGAAGAGGGAAGGCAATGACTTTTGCTACACTTGTTCATTTGTATGTCCGCAAAAAGGACATGAAAAATGCATACGAATGCCTGGATAGTGCAAGATACTATGCGAACCGGACTAAAGATCCGCTGGCCAAAGGTTTTGTTTCGATGAGAGATGGATGGCTGGACCTGGTTAATGATGAAAGTGACAAATCTATTGCTAAGTTCCTGACTGCACTGAACTTTTTTAACGGACAAAATGCTGCGGAATATGAAAATCTGGTCTATCATTATCTGGCCAGTATATATGGCTATGGAAATGATCCGGCTAAGCAGCGGAAATATGCACTCTTATGCTATGATACCGCCATAAAAAGCAAACAGGTTGAACCATTGAATACGGCATACTTCACCCTTGGCCAGAGTTACTATGATCGTTTTAAGCTGGATACAGGAAGGCGGGTGTTGCTGGATTCTGCTATGAATTTCTATAAGAAGGCCCTGGATCTTTCGGCAGGACAACCGGGACGCTTGCTGGTGCGTAGCAATACCGCTGCGATTGCTTTAAATACGGCCAACAGCTATTTCAAACATTACCCCAACGCCTACCGCGACAGTGCGGAGAAATACATCGACATAGCCGTTGATATTGCTACGAGAACTAATCTTCATGAGGTCTTGCTCAATTGTTATGGGATGCGTAGTGAATATGCATTAAGAGAAGGGAAATATGATGTGGCCGAAGGAATGTTGTTAACGGGATTGAGTAAGGTTAAAGAAGAGGTGATTCAAATGCCGGTTACCAAAGCCAGGATGTTTTTGGCACTCTCCAACATCGCCGAAAAAAGAGGAGATCCTGCGGCTGCTCTGAATTACCTGAAGAAGAATATTGCCTATACAAAGGAAGCTTTTGATGAAGAAAAGATCAATGCCATTCAACGGATAGATGCCCAGTATCAATCTGAAAAAAGAGAACAAAAAATAGCTTATTTACAGCAAGAGGCTGCGTTTAATAAAAAGAGGAATGTCTTTTACCTCATATTTGGTATAACAGGCCTGGTGATCCTGCTTTTATTGCTCAGTTCTTATAATTATAAACTTAAGGCTTCAGTAAGGAAACAGAAACTGGTAGATCAGGAAAAGAAGGAAGCGGAATTAAGGGCACAATTGAGGGAAGCGGAGGCGATTCAATTACAGACCGAGCAGGTCCTGATGAAGGAAAGGCAAGAGCGTTTAGAAAAAGAACTGCTGGCAGGTACTTTACAGATTGAGGAAAAAAATGAATTGCTGGGCTTGTTATCAGGAAAAGTGAGCACTGATAGCCACTTGTCTCTTGATGAACAGATCAAACGGATTGTCAATCAGCAGAAAAAGATGGATAAAGAGTTTGAAGATCATAAAACAGACTTTTTCGAAACAAATACCGCCTTTTTCGAGCGCTTACAGCAGAAATCAGACCATAGTCTTACACGTCTTGACCTGAAATACTGTTCTTATATTTTGATGGGTATGTCGAACAAGGAAATATCAGTCCGGTTGAGCATTGAGCCTAAAAGCATTAGAATGGCACGCTACCGGATCAAGCAAAAGTTTGGCCTGGAAAAGGACGAAAGTCTGGATAATTTCATCCGGTCGCAGGAGTAGAAAAACAAAGCATAATGACAATGGAATGATTTATGATATGAACAAAAGATAAAACCTACTGATGTCTTTCCGAATAACCTCATTGTTCCTGTATTTAATTTGTATTCTGTTGGCGCTCTCCTGCAAACAAGCTTCGAAAGAGCCCGCCAATCATCAGGTGCATTTTGATTCGGTGATCAATAAAGCCACTACTTATGCGTGTTATGGGCAGGAAAAACGTGCTGTTGCTCATCTGGATTCAGCATATAGGGCTTTTCCGAATCCGGGAGTTAAAGATGTTTACCGGAAATATGAACACCAATTTAATTTTTACCTCAATCATGAGACCAATATTCCTAAAGCAAGGTTATATGCCGATAGTACATTTCGGTTGTTAAAGGGGAAAGAAATCATTTATAAGAATGAGTATGCGAATGCTTTGTTTTTTGATGGGGAGGTTTTAATGGCAGAGAAGAGGTACACTGAGGCTTTTAAAGCTTTTTATGACGGAAGAACCTTTGCAGATGAAAATCTGGAAGATTGTCTGCTTTCCACTTTTAGTCATAAATTAGGGATGATCCGGTACATACAGGAGGAATATCAAAAGGCCATTCCTTTTTTTAAAGCAGCGCTTGTTGAAAATCAGGATTGTAAGCGCAATGCTGGTTTTGATTACCTTTTTGTCTTTCCACAGAATTACCTGAATGCAATTGCTTTATGTTTTGAGCAATCTGAACAGCCTGATAGTGCCATCATCTATTATCATAAAGCCCTGAGTTTTATTTCCGCCAATAAATCACGTTTTCCTAAAAGAAAAGCGTTTGTTGATGCCGCGAATGGAGTGATATATGGAAATTTGGGAGGGGTTTACGCAAAAAAAGGAGAGGATAAGCAGGCAGAGAAATATTTGAAACTCAGTATTGCGATCAATGATGGGGAAGGTTCTGAAGTTCTGGATGCGCAAACGGCTAAATCAAAACTGGCAAAGCTGTATATCAGGCGCTCCGATTTTATTGCTGCTGAAAAGCTATTGAATGAATTGCAGGATTATTTATCTGGTAAATACGGATTGGGACAAAGGAATAATTCCATCAGGTTAAAATGGGCGGAGCTGAAATATGAATATTATCAACAGAAAGGCGAGCCTCTTTTGGCTTATCCATTTTTACAGAAAAGTTACGCCTCCCGTGACTCCCTTATGAAAGCTGAGCGGGAGCTGAAAAATCTGGATATTGATAAGGTATTTAAAGACGCGGAGCAAAAGTATCGTTTGGCTTTGCTAAACAAAGACAATCAATTGAAAACGGTTTATTTGTCTGCTGCTATGATTTGTATGGTCATGGTGATGATTATTCTTTTTTTTATATGGTATAACCTGAGGCATTCCAAAAAAATAAATAAGCAGATTTCTGAACAGAACATCAATATGCAAAAGACACTGAGTTCTCTGGAGCAAAGTCAGGAAGAAAATGTGAGGATGATGATGATCGTTGCCCATGATCTCCGGAACCCGGTTGGAAACATTACGGCGATGGCAGATTTAATGCTGGTAGAGCAAAACCGTCCGGAGGATGACCTGACTATGCTGGAGATGATTAAAAAATCAGGTGAGAATTCTCTTCTTCTGGTGAATGATCTGCTGAAGGTGAACAGTAAGATTGAGAACCTTCAGAAAGAACCCGTTGATTTATATGTGTTACTGGATTATTGTGTGAATCTGCTACGCCATAAGGCAGAAGCGAAAAAACAACAGTTGATTTTGAATGCGGTTCATGTAACCATATCCTTGAATACAGAGAAAATGTGGCGGGTGATGAGTAACCTGATTGGTAATGCAGTTAAGTTTAGTCCGGAATCGAGTACGATCACCGTTAGTATAAAGGAGAGAAAAGAAACGGTTTTAATTGCTGTGAAAGACCATGGAATCGGTATCCCGGCAGCGATTAAAACCAAAATCTTTGATATGTCAGGAGAAGGACAAAGATCAGGGACTGCCGGTGAGCAGCCTTATGGGCTTGGATTAGCGATCTCCAGACAAATTATCGAAACACATGGAGGACGGATCTGGGTAGAAAGTGAACCTGATCAAGGTTCGGTCTTCTATATCGAACTTCCCCTTTAAAAAAATAACCTGTATGTATTATACATACAGGTTACGCTGTGCAATTTTTTGTCCGATTTCAATTAACTGTTGATGGGTCATGTATACATCGGACTTCCATAAACCACTTTTGTTGCCGTTTTCTGGCCATACAGTTCCTACTTCTTTCTCCCCATTAAGTAGCTTGTACCTGCTTTCTTTTTCAATAGGAAGGACTTGTAGTGTTTCTTTTTTGTTGCTTACTGTTACTTCAATGTCAAATGAGTTCATTAGTTTATATTTTAGGTATTTATACTTTGTATAACGTTTGATTGTTTAATTTGTTTGCTAATTTATAAAATAAATATTTTTATTTACAGGTGTTTGTATTCTTAATTTTTAGCAACAGGCTTATATTTTACTTCAGTGAAATTTAACCGGTGTTTTTTCGGGTTTAAAGCTTGTCCTGACTGGCCAGATTGGTATACGCTCCGGGAACGCGCCGTACACGCTCCGGTGTTGGAAGGGGGTTGGAAGGTAGTTACGAGGTAGTTGAAAGGCAAAACAACTATGGAACTACCTCCCAATAACCATTCAGATACCTTCCAATTACCTTCCAACCCCGGAGAATTCACAGGAAGTTCCCAGAATTCCTGAGATAAGTTTACATAGGGATATCAGGACAGAGCATATACCTAGTTTTCTTTTTTATTGTCTTTTCCTGTTTTGTGCGTACTGTAAAAGTCGCCCTTGATCCATTGGACTCTGCCAACGTCTCTCATATTAGGAGCGACGATATAGGCACCTGTTTGTGAATCAAGGATCACTATTCCGGTTTCGTTCATGACGGTTTTAAATTTTCCCTCATTTTCATCACCGTTATTTTTGAAACTGATGATAGAGAGGAGCAAAGCTGCACCGAGAAATCCAATGATAATAGATTTTAGATCTAATGTAATTTTCATGGTTTGTAAATTAGGTTTATAAGTGTGTTTTAATCAATCTATAAAAATAAACGCTCAAAATCAGAGTTCGCATTGTAATATTACTGATAAGGCCACCATTTTACTTTTTCAATGTTTCGCTTCCTATTTGTATATTGAATCATGGAAATAAAAGTAATCCTGACAGGAGCTACCGGTATGGTAGGTGAAGGGGTACTGCTGGACTGCCTGGAACACCCACAGGTAAAGGAAGTATTGATGGTAAACCGTAAATCCAACTCCCTGAAGCATCCTAAGCTTAAGGAATGTATTGTGCCCTCTTTTCTGGATCTGAATGAATTTTCAACTCAGTTAAGCGGATACGATGCTTGTTTTTATTGTGCAGGGATAAGTTCTGTGGGTATGAATGAGTCAGATTATAGTAATATTACTTATCATACCACAGTTCATTTTGCAGAAGAATTGTTGACGCTTAATCCTCAGATGGTCTTTAGTCATGTGTCGGGAAGTCACAGCGATAGTTCTGAAAATGGAAGTGTCATGTGGGCGCGCGTAAAAGGGAAGACTGAAAATGCATTGATGAGGTTGCCTTTTAAAAAAGTATATAATTTTCGCCCCGGTTTTATGAAACCATCAGCCGGGCAACAAAATGTTAAAAGTTTTTACAAGGCGTTCAGCTTACTGTATCCTTTACTAAAGTTATTGATACCGAACCGGGTAAGTACCATGCATGATGTCGGATTGGCGATGATCAATAGTGTGTTGAAAGGTTATCCAAAACAAATACTCGAAATAAAAGACATTAAATTGCTTGCTAAAGCATAAACCTAAAATACATTCTATCCGCCCTATGGCAAATTATTCTTCTAAACCGTTACGCGTACACCAGTCTGGCTTCGACTTTCTAGATCAATTGAAAAATAACAACAACAGGGATTGGTTCAATGAGCATAAGTTGGTATATCAGCAGGAAAAAATCCTTATGGAAGACTTTACTGAGGCTTTACTGGCACAACTCAATACCCATGATCTGATAGAAACCCCTTCAGGGAAAAGAGCCTTATACCGCATCTACAGGGATGTCCGTTTCTCTCATGACAAAACACCTTACCAGACCTATTGGGGAGGCGGTTTTACCCGGGCAACCAAATTCCGCAGAGGTGGATATTATTTCCACATCGAACAAGGAAGAAGTTTTGTTGCCGGTGGTTTCTGGGGTCCTTCAGCTGCAGATCTTAAACTCATCAGGGATGACATTTCTTTTGATGATGCTCCTTTGAGAAAAATCATAAATAGTCCTTCCTTTATTTCAAATTTTGGAACATTGAAAGGTGAGCAGCTAAAAACCAAACCTAAAGGGTTTGATCTGGAACATGAAGCAATTGATTTGTTGCGCTACAAACAGTTCCTGCTCATCAGACCATTTTCAGATCAGGAGGTATTGGCCGAAGGTTTTTTAAATGCAGTAGGGCAGACTTTCCTGGAAATGCGCCCGTTTTTTGATTATATGAGTGAAGTATTAAGTACAGATGGGAACGGCTAGTTCCTGTAATAACGGGATAAAAGACATCCATCTTTTATCCCGTTTGGATATAAACAATCAGGAGGGGGCTCCTGGTTATTTTTGTCTTAGGGCAACAGCGACCAAGCCTTTGCCTTCCGACCCATTATCAACCTCAAAGTAAACCAACTTTGAATCTCAAAAATACAACTCAGTTGCGTTAATAGGTGTTAAAGAAAAGTTAAAAAATGTTAAATGGATATAGGAGGAGTGGTATAAGCGCTGTACGCTATCGTTCAATAGTTGTTCAAAAATGAACATCCTTGGAGTTTCATCAATACATGTTGCTGTTAATTAGGCTGTTGTATGTTGTTTTGTTTCTGGCATGGCAATGGTTGTTTGTCTCAAAACCAATATTATGTTTCTACTGAATCTTAAAATTGCCTGGCGCAATCTCTGGAAGAATAAAGGATATACACTGATCAATATTTCTGGTTTATCCATTGGGATTGCGGCCTGCCTGCTCATTTTTATATTTATCAATTATCAGCTTAGTTTTGATAAAGGGTATAAAAATGCAGATCGGATTTATCGGTTTGTGACCAATTGGAGCTATACAAATTATGACGATCATTCAAAAGGAATTCCACTTCCCCTGATTCCAGCGGCAAGAAATGAATTGGCTGGCCTGGAAAAGGTTGCAGGGATCATAAAAAAATGGGGAATTATTTATGTAAAAGATGACAAGGGGCTGGATTTTATAAAAGCCAATGAGCCAGTATATTATACAGAACCTGATTTTTTCGAGATTTTTGATATTCCATGGCTATCGGGAAAACCTCAACAGGCTTTATCAGCACCTAATACCGCTGCTTTATCAGAAAGTACGGCCATCCGTTTTTTTGGCAGTACAGAAAAGGCGATTGGAAAGAGCTTTATGCTGGGCAGTCAAAAGAGTTTAAAAGTGACCGCCGTATTTAAAGACATGCCGGCAAACAGCAGCTTTCCCTTAAAGATTGTGATCAGTTATGCCACTTTTAATAGTAAGAAATTTGTGAACTGGGATGGTGTAAATTCAAATATGGAGTGTTATGCCCTCTTGAAAAAGGGGATGAACATCGCAGATTTAACAGAGCCTTTAGCAAAATTTAATCAAAAATATTATCCGGAAAGCCGGACCTTAGGCAGGCAATCTAATGCATTGCAGCCTTTAGCCGATATCCATTTTGATGGGAAATATGGAAGTTTTGCTGATGCAGGAATTAGCAAAACAGAAATTTATGGGTTGGGAATTATTGGCTTGTTTTTAATTCTTACCGCCTGTATCAACTTTATTAATCTGGCTACCGCACAGTCGGTTAACCGTTCTAAAGAAGTAGGGGTACGTAAAGTGATAGGAGGTAAACGTAAAGAGCTTGTGGTTCAATTTCTAACCGAAACCTTTGTCATCACCGCTGTTGCAATGCTCATTGCCTGCATATTGACCGAGATTGCGGTTCCCGGGATGCGCAGTCTTTTTAAAGACCCCACTCCTTTGAGTTTATTCGGAGAACCTGTCATCTTTTTATTTATGGGGGGAATGATCTTGCTGGTGAGTTTCCTCGCTGGTTTTTATCCTGCCATGATCATGTCTGGCTTTAGCCCGGTTTTAGCGATTAAAAATAAGGTGACTGTAAATGCCAGTGGACTAAGCTTGCGGAAAATTCTGGTCGTGTTGCAATTTACCATTACTATCGTACTGATTGTTGGCACATTGGTTATTATGTCCCAAATGAAATATTTACGTGAAAAACCATTGGGATTCAATAAAGATGCAATCGCAATGGTTGAAATGCCAACCGATAGCTTAAGCCAGGCGAAATACAATACCTTTAGAGAAAGGTTGATGCAAATTCCAGGAATAGAGATGATTAGTTTTTGTCAGACGCCTCCTTCTTCAGATAACATCACCAGCACTGATTTTAGCTATAATGGTCAAAAGAACGTTGATTTTGAGCTTAGAAATGCTAAAGCAGATGAAAACTATTTCAAGTTGTTTGATTTAAAGCTAATAGCGGGTAAGGCTTTTATAAAGAGTGATACCACCAATGGATGTGTGGTAAATGAAACTTTTCTAAAAAAGATGAACATCTCAAATCCGCAGGAGGTGATTGGTAAAATGCTGAAAGCAAATGGATTTCTGATGCCGGTTACTGGTGTAGTTAAAGATTACAACGACCTTTCTCTTAAAGAAAGCATTTCGCCCCTGGTCATTTATCCTCAAAAAGGAGAGTACTATCAACTTGCTGTTAAACTGGACAGCAAACAACTAAAATCAGCGATGACGAAAATAGCCGGTTTGTGGAATAGTACCTATCCCAATTATATTTACAATGCCAATTTTCTAAACGATAATATCAATAGTTACTATCAGACCGAGCAATTGACAGGGACACTTTTTAAAATTGCTTCAGGGGTAATCATTTTCATTTCCTTCATAGGTTTGTTCGGGTTAATCTCATTTATCGCTGCACAACGTACACGGGAAGTAGCCATCAGAAAGGTTCTGGGTGCTTCGACACTGGAATTGGTCAAAATGCTGAATGGTTCCTTTCTGATTATGGTTTTTCTCGCCAATTTACTGGCATGGCCTATTGCTTACTTGCTGGTTTCGCATTGGTTGTCTGCCTATGCGTACCGGGTAGATCTTAGCGTCTGGCCATTTGTATTTGCATTTCTGATTTCTATGACCATTACCTTAATTACAGTTAGTGTGAAGTCCTACAGAACTGCTATAGCAAACACGATAGATGCCCTTAAATATGAGTAGCTATCAGACCATCTCTTTCCAGGCTTTGGAAAAGCATAAGGACACCGGGAACCTGCGCGGGTTCCTGCAAATAGGTTTGTAAATCAAAATAGGCTACTTCGTCAATTTCATTGCTGGGTACAATTTCTTCTGTGAGGTCATAAAAGAAACAATCCTGCTCCATTTGAATGTGGGTGTGCTCACCATAGGCAGGGGCAGTGATGTGGTGATATAAAACCAGCTTTTCCCGATTAAGCTCGAGGTTGAGTTCTTCTTTTACCTCTCTGATTATGGCTTCTACTGATGTTTCTCCGGCATCGATTTTACCTCCCGGAAGGTACCAGGCTTTTTTATTTCCGCTAAAAGCAAGTAGCAATTTTTGATCCTTCAGAACCACTAATCCTGCCGTATGTAATTTTACAATTTCAGTATTCATTATCATCTTTTCAGTTTTCTATCCATTGACTATTTTATCAGCCAGGTTCAGGAGCTGAACCGGCTTCTGCCGTAAATATATCATCTCTGGGGATTATTTTACGATTATTCTTTTATGCTGAGGTATACAACTTATCCCGGGCTTAACAATTTGTTCACAGTCTGATGCTCTTTTTGTAAACAGATAAAAATTTACTATGAAAAGAACACTACTACTTTCTTCTTTCGCCCTTGCGGTACTCTTTGCTTCCTGCAAAAAACACAACGACCCTACGGAGCCTCAGGTCAGTTATCCGGATATGGCAGAGGCTTCTGATCCTAAATTGCTGATTGAAGCATCCAATGGAGTGAAAGTATACAATGGTGGATTCGGATCTGCGGTGGCAATCGACCCAAACTCGCCGGATGTATTTTACCTGTTAACAGACCGTGGGCCAAATGCCGAAGGACCTAGTTCAGATATCAAGATTTTTGGCAAGGCTGATTTCGTTCCTCAGATTGGAAAATTCCGTTTGAAAGATGGAAAACTGGTTCTGGAGCAAACCATCGAACTTAAAAATGCCGCCGGCCAGCCATTAAATGGTTTACCTAACCCGAAAGGAGCAGGATCTACAGGAGAAACAGCACTTGACCTGACCGGGACGATACTTAGTCCAAGTATCGATGGAGTAGATTCTGAAGGATTGGTCAGGGCATCAGATGGCAGTTTTTGGATCAGCGATGAGTATGGGCCACACCTCTTACACGTGGATGCTAATGGACGCACTATAGAAAGGATCAATCCTTTTGGTAACGGGACTGGTGGAAGAAGTATTCCGGCAGTCTTTCTAAAGCGCAAAGCAAACCGTGGGATGGAAGGGCTGACCATTACTCCGGATGGAAAAACACTGGTAGGCATCATGCAGTCGCCAATGTCTAATTCTATTAACGGAACGACAACCAATTCTGTTGTCTTAAGGATCCTTACTTTCGATATTGCTACAGCGACTACCAAACAATATGTTTATTTAATGGACAACCCATCATTGACAGGTGTAAGTGAAATTTTAGCTGTTAATGCAACAACCTTTTTGACACTGGAAAGGGACGGTGGATATGCCGGAGCGCTAACCGGAGCTGCGGCCTTCAAAAGGGTATTTAAGATAGATCTGTCTAAGGCTACTGATATTTCTGATTCTGCTAACGGGCCTAATGGTAAACTATTTGATAATAAGACGGTTGAAGAGCTTAAGGATCAGGCAGGTCTTACTACAGCAGGGATTGTTCCGGTAAGCAAATCTCAGGTGCTGGATCTTTTAACAGAGTTGCCATCCATTTACCCTCATGATAAAGCAGAAGGTTTGGCCCTGATTAATGGGAATACGCTGGTAATTTCTAATGATGATGACTTCGGGGTGATTCCAGGACCCGGCGGAACTTTCAGTCAGAAAATTTTACCGTTTACTAAATCTGTAGATCGGAACAGGTTGTATTTTGTGAAGATTAAGTTGTAAATAGGAAAAACTACAATAATTTATATAAAAACCCAGCCTGGATGATCTCAGGTTGGGTTTTTATATTTCTTTTATAGATCAAAAAGAATAAAACTTTAGAATTTTGCCTACTGCTTTCAGGGGTTTCGGCATGTCCCTTAAAACAGTTTAAATTTAAGGAGTTATTGTACAGGTAAATAGGGCAATTCGTCCCAAAAAGGTGTTGCTGTAATTGCTGAACCATTAGTTTTTACCTGAAATTTCGGGATTTCAAGCGAACAGTTTGATTAATGCTTAAATTGGGCAGAACCTTTATAAAAGAAATCGTTCCATGAGTTATCTTTTCATTATGCTGATTGTTGGTGTAGCTATTGTGGCTGCGGGTATCGTTCGTGTACCTCCAAATTCCATTCTGATCATTGAAAGATTTGGGAAATTTCAAAAAGCGGTAGTTCATGGAACCCATTTTCGTATTCCCTTAATTGAGCAGGTTAGCGGTTTCGTCTCTACCTTACCCGGAATTGATACACTTAAAGTTAGCGCAGCTACAGAAACTGCTGAAGTGATTCATCTGACCCTTTCATTGGATTGGGAGATACTCAATACTGCAGCTGAAACTGTTGCCAGAGTGTTCTATTTATATAGGGATGGTGCTAAAAGAAAAGCAATGCTATCTGAATTTGTCAAAAGAAAAGTGGCAGATTTCTTTTTTAACCGGAGTAAGCTGATTGTGGGTAGTGATTACGATGCCCTGAGTATTGATTTAAAATTACAGATGGAAAGATACATGAAGGATATGGGCTATAAATTGATGAGGCTTCAGATAAAGGACTTGTATCAGGATTAACGTTCATGTTAATCCCCTAGAAGTTCTATGTCCCAGTTGTTGTTTGAAGTGTAGCTTAACAATCCTCTGAATTCCAGGATAACTGTTGTTTTTAATTTGTCCCTGTTAAGGTCTGTTTTTGCAACGTAATCATCAATTATTCTGATCAGTACTTTTTGATGGTCGAGGGATAAGCGCTGATCTGCATAGGGATCGATGGCGAGTCCTGTCCAGTGCTGAAAGGTCTCTAAGAGCTCTTCCAGCATGGTGTATTTACTGGAGTCGAGTCCAAATAAGTAATCGCTATTGTCGAGCCGATGGAAATCCAGTGCCATAATTTGTGCTGTTTACCTGACATTTATTGAATGCCCAAAATAGCGAAAAAAAGAAAATTTCCGGATAGATTGATAATAATTACCTTAGCGAAAATCTCTTAATGGTCTGAAAAATGAAGGAAATATATAAGCATAAACTGGAAATTTTAAGGAATCGGATTCCTATAGGGATTAGTCAGGGTTTAAGCCTTCTTGAGAAAACCGGTGGAAATATAGAAGAGGCTGAAAATTGCTTTAGAGAGGAACGTCTGGACCTGATCGTTAAAAAGACAGGTGTTTCTGCGGAGATGGCTTCAACGCATTTATTAAGGAACAATTTTGATGTTGCCGCTACCTTAACAGGAATTGAAGCAGCATGTTTTACCCTTACCGAAATCATGATCAGAAGGGGTGGGGACCGCAAAGAAGAAGCTTTGGAAAAAATTGCCGCTGCAGTCGAAAAAAAAGAGAACTTAACCAGGGAATACTGGCTGCATCCTGATCAGTTAGGTCAATTGGAACCAGAAGTGTTTTGTGTGGTGATGATGATGGAATGGCTCAGCTATGATGGTTGGGAAGACTTTGAATCTGCGCTCTATTTTCATTTGGATGTGGTAACCGATCTGATTCAGAATCAATTGTTATTGCCTGAAGTGGCAACGACTTTAATTAAGGCAAGAACGATTGCTATTGAGCAGGCTCCTCAGCAAAAAGCTATATTAGAAAAAGAAGAGGTGCTTAGCTGGACCCCGGAATTTACAGCGCAACATCATCTTTTTAACGAAAAAAGGTCATTGCTTCTGGACACCCTATATGCTTTTGTAAAAAATAATATCGATAAATTTCCATAACAGGTTTATGATGGTTTCATTTTAAATCGTGTTGATTTTATAGAAAATTCTAAACTAATCAAATTCTTATGCCCTTATTCAAAAACAGGTTTAAAAAGAGATTTCTTTTATTGGTTATGGTTATGAATTTCGTCGTAGCGGGATATGCTCAGGAAGCATTGAAAAAAGTTTTTCGTACTTACGGAGTCGAAGGCAGCATCACGATTTACGATTATAAAAGCAAAAAATGGTTGTATAGCGATGCTGTCGATGCCAAAATACCCATGCAGTCCGCTTCTACATTTAAAATCATCAACTTGCTGATTGCACTGGAGACCGGAACAATTAAGGATGAAAATGAAATTATCCCATGGCCGGGAAAAACGGATACCGCCTTGTATGGATACCGTCCGGAGATTTATAGAGATATATCAGTAAAGGAGGCCTTTGAAGTATCTGCGGGTTGGGCATTTATTGAAATTGCTAAAAAGATCAGACGTCCTGTATATCTGAGCTATTTAAAACAGTCGGGATATGGGAATTTGGATCTTTCAGAAAAGGGAGATGATTTTTGGAATTTTGGCCCTATGAAAATTAGTCCTGAAAATCAGATCAGTTTTCTCCTGAAGTTGTACGAAGGTAAGACCCCATTCTCAAAAAGAAATACGGAGCTGCTGAAAAAAGTAATGATCACTGAAAGTAATGCGGAGTATGTACTGAGGTCTAAAACAGGCTGGACGCGGACCGAAGGTCAGGATATTGGATGGTGGGTGGGTTATATCGTTAATAAAGACCGTCCTTATTTTTTCGCTACCCGGCTAAGAAAGGAGCTTGGAAAACCAAACGCCAATTTCAGTAAATTGAGAAAAGAAATCACCAGGGAAATTCTGAGAGATTTGAAGGCATTTGATTAACTTTTTATTTTGTACTTCTATTTTGAAAAATTAAATAGATTTGAAGATGAGCTTAGCCTTACGCCAACATATAGAAAAAATGATTGCATTAACAGATGCAGAGTTTGATGTTGTACTTTCTAAATTCAGCGTTAAAAAGCTCAAAAAACATCAGTTTCTGGTGCAGGAGGGGTCAACAGTACTTCATGATTATTGGGTAGTCAAAGGGCTGCTTAAAGCTTACCATACTGATGAGGATGGAAAGGTACACATCCTTCAGTTTGCAATGGAAGACTGGTGGATCTCAGATTATCAATCCCTGGTATACCATATCCCGGCGAGCATTAATATAGACTGTATTGAAGACAGTGAGCTGTTGGTCATCTCAGCAGAAGACAGAGAGTTACTTTGCAATGAGATGAAGGGGATGGCCAATTTTTTCCGTAAGAAATCCCATGCCGGGTATGTTGCCTTGCAACAACGCATTTTGTTCCTGCTTAACAAAAATCCACAGGAGCGCTATAACCGGTTTTTGAAATTGAATCCGAAGTTGTTGCAGCGTTTGCCGAAAACTTTGCTTGCGGCCTATATAGGCGTTTCCAGAGAGACATTGAGCCGGCTCAGTCATCCTTAGTGTGATTGTAATCACATAAATTTTGTGATCAGCTTCCTTTTGCCACTTCTATTTTTATTGAAACTTTGTGCCGTCATCTGTTGTAATAAAGGTGGCATTTAAATTCAATACGATGAAGATGATTAAAAAGGGAATGATGGTTCTTGCATGTTGTGCCATTTTCTCCTCTGTAAATACAGCAAATGCGCAAACCCTAAAATCTAATCAGATGAAAAAGAAAATCTTATTTGTGGTAACCAGCCATGACAAAAAAGGAAGTACCGGTGAGGCTACAGGTTATTACCTCGGAGAGGTGAGCCACGCCTGGAAAGTATTAAAAGAAGCCGGTTATGAAATAGATTTTGTAAGTCCTAAAGGGGGTAATCCACCAGTGGATGGATTTGACCTTTCAGATGCCGTAAACAAGGAATTTTGGGAAGATCAGGTTGATCATCAAAAGATCAGCAATAGCCATAAACCTTCGGAAATAAAAGCGGAAGAATATCTGGCGATATATTATGCAGGAGGACACGGTGCGGTTTGGGACCTTCCTGATAACCAGGAAATCGCCGCTATTGCCAGCAAAATTTATGAGAACAATGGGGTGGTCAGCGCCGTTTGTCATGGACCAGCCGGTTTGGTAAACATCAGGCTGAGCAATGGGAAATTCCTGATCGACGGTAAAAAAGTAAGCGGATTTACGAATGAAGAAGAGACTGCTGTTAAATTGGAAAAGGTAGTTCCGTTTTTACTGGAAGATCTATTGAAAGAACGTGGCGGAATTTATGAGAAATCGGGTCCATGGCAGGAACATGTGGTTACGGATCAGCGATTGGTAACCGGACAAAATCCACAATCGGCGAAAGCAGTAGGTGAAGGAGTAAAGAAAGCCCTTGAAAATTTATAACTTGCTTTTCATAGCAGATCAACACCTGAGCCTGGGAAGATCCTTTGGCTCAGGTGTTTTTTTTTGAAATCCTAACCGGTAATAAGCAGATGAACAGCAGAGATCAAAAACTTCAGCAAATCACAGATTGGGCAAGCAGTAATGACAATGTCAGGGCGGTATTGCTAACCAGTTCCCTGGTTAATCCTCTTGCTCCGGTCGACCAATTCAGTGACCTGGATGTGGAATTGGTGTTTGCAGACTTACAAAAAGTTCTTGCTGATGACCTTTGGCTATCTGAATTTGGCCAGGTGATTGCCAAGATCTCGGAAACAGAAACCGCATTTGAGGGTAAGCATGCGATGCGGATGGTATTGTACGATGACTATGAAAAAGTTGATTTTAAACTGTATAGTATTCCCAAATTTCTGGAAGATGTAAACTCGGATGAACTCCCTGAAGATTGGGACATAGGCTATAAAGTGATTCTGGACAAAGATGAACTCACCCTCCGTTTAAAACCAGCAACACACCAGGTAAGTCTGATCGAAAAACCTTCGTCAGCAGAATTTGAACAGAAGTTAAATGACTTTTGGTGGGACATGACCTATGTGATCAAATGCCTGGCAAGAGAGGATATTTTCTATGCAAAATTTATGTCCGAAAACAATATGCGTACGGATTATCTGGTTCCAATAATTGAGTGGTATATCGCAGTTGATCATGAATGGAAGGTGACCACCAATAAACATGGCCGGTTATTTAAGAAATACTTGTCCGCAGAAATGTGGGAAAGGATCGAAGCGACCTTTTCAGGAAGTGACCTGCAAGACAACTGGAAGGCGTTAATCGCTTATGGGGATTTGGTTCATGAGCTGGGAATGGAATTGGCGCATAAATTGCAGTATCCTTATCCGACAGAACTGGAGCAAAATATCAGGAAATACCTGGATTTTGTAAATAGATCAGAAAAATAAAGGAGATGGCAGGCTTTACCTTTTATAAACCTCAGCATGGCTTAAATGAATTTATTGAGGCCTATTGGGAGTTAAGATCAGACAGTGCAAGTGAATTTTCTGATTCTTTGCTGCCGGATGGCTGTGTCGATCTGATTATAAATGCCGGAGAGAGATTTGCAGTGCCATCTGAAAATGTAATTCTGGAACATGGTAAGGTTTATATTGGCGGTGTAATGACACATGCGGTCCATACCCCGATACCTCTGGAATGCCGGTTAATCGGAGTCCGGTTCAAACCGGGATGCCTGTCAAACTTTCAGCAGCATGACTCTTTACATTTGTTTAAAGATGGTTGTACTGAAATGTCAAAGAAATTAATGCCTGATTTAAAGCAGTTGGATCAGGACATTATAAATGGTTTTGATACTTTTTATGCTAAAATACTCAAACCAACCAATCACCGTCTTTCCCTGGTATTGCAATATATTTATGGAAGTCATGGAACTGCAGATGTCAGGTCAATTGCAGCACAGAACTTTACTACCGAAAGGCAGTTGGAAAGAGATTTCAGACAATATGTTGGATTGAGCCCCAAACAGTTTAGCAATATCATCCGATTTCAATATGCCAACCGCATGCTGGAAAACAGGTTGGTTAAACAATCGCTGTTAAGTTTAGCCCTGAATCTAGGCTACTGCGACCATGCCCATTTTAGTAAGGAATTTAAAAAATATGCTGGCTCTGCCCCCTCCATGGGGTAAGATGTCGTGTTTCTACAAACATTCTTTTTTTATAGCCTGTTACTTTTGTATCTGAAGCATTCAATCAATGATACTTAAGCCCGGACACACATGAAAACTGCCTATAAAACAATGATCATCTTGTTACTCCTGTTTTCAATAGGTCACATGATGTATACCTTTCTCGAAAATCCGGGATCTTTGGAACAACAGACCTGGTTTTTTTCTGCTTCCCTGGGAATGTTAGGAAGTGTATTTCTCAATGTATTGAATCTTAGTTCTATGGAAAAGAGTGTGAAAGTGATGGCTATGCTGATGAACCTTATGATGTTCCTGTTTTGTTTGTTTTTATGCTTTGTCGTTACGGAAATACAGGTATTGGTGCTTACCATAGTTTATCTCATCACCTTATTCTTCTCTGTCAGGTTATTCCTGTTAACAAGGGAGATCACATTAACGAAATGAAAGCTGAATGTTTTTTACTGATCTTTCAGATTGAAAAAGAGGATAGGCGCCAAAACGATGACAATCAGTATGAGTTCAATTGTCCATATCCGTCTGATGTCTTTAAATATAAAACGGAGTATCAGATCGATAATGAAAGTGATGAGGGCAAGAAAGCCCAGAATATAGATGTATAAACCCTTTGGGTTCATATTAGGATAGGTACTTTTGAGCGTCAGGTAGAAAAAAATTGCTGTTCCGGCAGCCAGTACCCCAACGATGTTTAATGGTGTTATTTTAAATTTCATTCCTGTTTTTGCTGTAAAATATAAAAAATAAGATGAATTTAAAAAACGGAAGATTACCTTTCCGGAGAAACCGGAAAGGTAATTCGAATGAGTACCTAAAGGATTCTTTTTTCTAAAATTTGCAGCCAATTCCTACACCCAATAACCAGGGTCTGATTTTTACATCTGCTTCAATGTTTTTTAATACAGGTTCCAGTTGAGGGCTTCCGGAAGGAGTAAGGTTTGAGCCATCCACATTAGCTGTTGTGGAAAGGAAAATCTTCTTCAGGTCAACATTAATGAACAGTCTATTGCTAATGTCATAGTCAAACCCTGCTTGTGCAGCGAATGCGAACTTATTTTTATAGTCTATTCCCTTGACTACCGGACCTTCATCTGCACTGTAGAAAATAGTGTAGTTAATACCAGCACCGAGATAAGGATTAAACTTTCCAACAGGGTAATGGTATTGTAAAGTCAGTGTAGGAGGGAGCAACCATACCTTGCCCAGATTTACGTTTGCAGTGCTTGAAGCACCTATCGCAGTTAAGTCTGAATTTACGGTACTCACTTTGTGCCTCGTTGTTCCGAGAATCAGCTCTGCTGCAAAATGTTTGTTAAAGAAATACGTGAAGTCCAGTTCCGGAATAAAGGAGTTTGAAATTTTAGCATCGCCACCAATGACTCCAATTGAAGCGCTTTCCTGAGGGATAACAGCCAGCCCTCTAAGTCTGACTCTCCATTTTTCTCCGGTTTGGGAAGATTGAGGATACACGTAAAACCCGGCCATCATCAGTGCCATAATTACCATTAACTTTTTCATATCAGTAATATTTATTTGAAGCAAATCTATAACAGGAGCACAGGGAGAAAAATGCCTCAAAACAGCTTTTAAAATGATCTTGCTCAGTTTGCTTTCATAAAACCCCGCTTATCAGATGATTATAATATTTTTTGCAGATCAGTATAAATAAATTATCTTTCCCCAAACAAACCTCAACCAAACTTGTCTATTTCACCTATTCCAAATGAACTGGAACTGATCCGACAGATCAGTAATGGTGATAAACGCGCCTTTACCATCTTGTTTGATGCCTACTATAAATCCTTAGGGCAGTACATCTATAAGCTAACCGAATCATTAGAAGTTACAGAGGAAATCGTTCAGGATGTTTTCATTAAAGTATGGTTAAAAAGGGAAGAGCTGGTTCACATTAAGAGTTTTAGTAATTACATCTTTATTCTATCCAGGAACCATACCCTGAATCATTTGCGTAAGCAGGCAACTGCTCAGGTTAATTTCCGGAAATTAGAAAAGGAGACCGGAGCGGAAGTAATGATAGAAGAGGAGGAGGATTCTTACGAAGGTTTCCGGTTGCTGATAGACCAGGCCATCGAAAGTTTACCGGCTCAGCAAAAGAAGGTTTACCAGCTTTGTAAGTTTGAGCGCTTAAAATATGAACAGGTTGCTGCCCAGCTGAATCTATCTGTTGAAACCGTAAGAAAGCATGTCTTCCTTGCCAACAAGGCCATTAAAGAACATGTTAAACGCCATATGGATGAGGCCGTGCTGATTGTTCTCCTGAGTCCGTTGATATTTATTTGAAAAAAATAATAAAACCCATTACCACTTTTTTGATCCGGATGTGTCTTTAGTTTAAAAGCAGCTTTTGCGTAGCTTTTAAACTCTAACCAAATGTCATATTCAAGATTAGATTATTTGTTCGGCAAATACTATAATAAAACTGCAACTGCTGAAGAGCGTGCAGAATTTATGGAGCATGTGGTAAAGCTGGATGTCGATGATCCACTCTTTGAACTCATGGAAGCTGCTTATCAGGCAGACGAATCCCTTTTAAACGAATTTACTCCACAGATACGGGAACGTATCCTAAGTAATGTATTTCAGGCTGAAGAAAATACAACAACTCCGGTAGTTATGGCTAAAACAGTAAAGCTTTCCAGGTTCAGGATCTGGTCTGTTGCTGCAGCTGTTGTGTTTTGTCTGGGCATCAGCTTGTTCTTCTATTATAAAACCGGGATTACAGATCAGCCTTTAATTGCTAAATATAGTGGTAAAGATATTGCTGCAGGTGGGAATAAGGCTGTTCTTACCCTTGGTAACGGACGTAAAATTGTATTGGATGAAGTGGCTAACGGAGAACTTGTACATCAGGATGGGATTTCTATCTCTAAAACCTCTGATGGACAGCTCGTTTATCACCTGAAAGAAGAAAAAGGAAGTATACCTTCTTTCAATACCATAGAAACACCAAACGGTGGACAATACCAGGTAAATCTTCCCGATGGTACAAGGGTATGGCTAAATGCGGGTACGGTTTTAAAATATCCAACATTGTTTGGGGGGACTGAACGTAAAGTTGAGTTGATAGGAGAGGCTTATTTTGAAGTCGCCAGAGATGCACATAAACCATTTAAGGTAAAGCTCAATAACGATGCTGAGGTTCAGGTATTGGGAACACATTTTAATGTAAATGCCTATAAGGAAGAAAAATCGATCAATACTACGCTGTTAGAAGGAGCTGTGATGGTCAAGAAAGGATCACGGAAGGAGCAAATCATTCCCGGACAGCAGGCACAGATCAATAGAAATCAGGAGGATATCAGCCTTATTAATGGCGTCAATGTAAATCAGGTGATTGCCTGGAAGAACGGATTCTTTAGTACTGATGCCATTAATCTGGATTTGCTCATGAAGCAGGTGGAGAAATGGTACGATGTAAAGGTCGTTTATACAGAAGATGTGCAGGCAGAATTTGTAGGGAAATTACCAAGAAACGTATCCTTAACTGAATTGCTCCGTTTGTTGGAGCTCACTAAAAAAGTTCATTTTAATATAGAAGGGAGAACCATAAAAATAACCAGATAATCAACAAGCTTACCCTGTCTGATACTTAAAAAACCGATTTGCTGGCGGGCAAACCGGTTATAAAGTTGAAGGCCTTATTATAGTTCCCGCGAAGGAATATTTTTTAACCTAACTAACCAAATTTATGCGATTAAATGCTAAGAACAAAAAATTCACTGAATTTTTTGAGGCACTCAGACAATCAAAAACCTGGCTCGTTATGAGAATTACTGTACTCTTTCTTTTTCTTGCCATTAGTATGGCCACTGCTAAAAGTTATTCTCAAAGGATCAGTCTGAAGCTGAAGAACACCAAAATAGAAACGGTGTTGAGCCAGATTGAAAAACAGAGCGGATACAGTTTTATTTATGAACGGAATACCCTGAAGAACATCGGCCGGATAGATGTGTCTCTTCAAAACACCACTTTAACAGATGCGATGAGCCTGATTTTAAAAGATCAACCTCTGGATTATAGCATCAGCAACAAATTCATTGTGATTTCTCCAAAAACAGCAATCGCTAATGCTCAGTTGCCATCAGCAGCAAACCTGATGTATATTAAAATTACAGGGGTGGTTAAAGACACCGCAGGCGTGGCCATTCCTGGTGTATCTGTATTGAATAAAAGGACACGTAAAGTCGTCTCGACAGATGGTTCTGGTAATTTTAGTCTCGATGCAAACCCAGGGGATGTACTCAGTTTTTCCTTTATTGGCTTTGCCAGACAGGAATATGTACTCGGAGAACAAAACCATATCAATATCATTCTCAAAGAAGAGGGCAATGTACTCGAACAGATAGTGGTTACCGCGATGGGAATTAAGAAATCTACCAAAGCGCTCACCTACAACGTTCAGGAAATAAAATCTGAAGAACTGACAAGAGTGCCCGATGCAAGTTTTATCAACAGTTTGTCTGGTAAAGTTGCCGGGATTACCATCAACAGCAGTGCTTCAGGAATTGGTGGTTCTACCAGGGTAGTGATGCGTGGTGATAAATCCATATTTGGCAATAACAATGCCTTATATGTACTTGATGGAATCCCGCTTCCCAATCTTTTCTCTAAATCCAGTACCAATCCGAAAGGTGTTTATGGAGGAGGAGATAGTGGAGATGGAATCAGCAGCCTTAATCCTGAGGATTTTGTCAGCGTTTCTGTACTTACGGGGGCCGCTTCTGCCGCACTTTATGGAAGTCAGGCCGCCAATGGGGTGATTCTGATTACCACTAAAAAAGGAAGCACAGAGAAAACCCGTGTCAGCTTTTCCAACAGCAGCAACTTTTACCGTCCTTTTGTAATGCCTGAGTTTCAGAATACCTATGGCAGCTCCAGCCCAGGGACATTTGACAGTTGGGGAGCTAAATTAGCCGAACCTACTAAGTTTGACCCGATAGACTTTTTTCAGACCGGTCATAACGTAAGTAACAGCATTAGCTTGTCTACCGGAACTGAAAAGAACCAGACCTATTTCTCTGCCGCATCCGCTAATGCGAGGGGAATTATCCCTAACAACACTTTTGATCGTTACAACCTTACCTTACATAACACAACCAGTTTTCTGGACGACCGTCTGACGGTAGATTTGAACCTGATGTATATGAAGATGCAAAATCAGAACATGATTTCGCAGGGACAGTATTTCAACCCGATTGTACCCTTATACCTTTTCCCACGAGGGGATGATATCGAGAAGTATAAAGCTTTCGAAAGGTACAATCCAGAACGTAATTTCAAGACCCAGTTCTGGCCATATGGCGATATGGGAATTTCCATGCAAAACCCATATTGGATCACGAACAGGGATGCCAATACAAATGATAAAGATCGCTACATGCTAGGCGCATCAGTGAATTACAAGGTGCTCGACTGGCTAAGTGCTTCTGCAAGGGTTCGAATGGACAACACCACAAATGTAAACGAAATTAAAAATCATGCTTCAACTTTACCTTTGCTGGCTTCTAACTCAAACAACGGTTCTTATCTGAATGCCAACGAAAGAACAAAACAGACTTACGCGGATTTCCTGCTTTCGGCCAATAAAACATTCAGCAATTTTGGATTAAATGTCAATGCCGGTGCAAGTTTAACGAATACCAGATATGACCTTACCGGAAATAGTATAGATGGAAATGGTGGCGGTCTGGCTGTTGTCCCTAATTTGTTTAATCTGAATAATGTATTGCCCTCGCAAGGATTGCAGGAAGGTTATTACGATCAGAGTCAGGCCATTTATGGAAATGCGCAATTAAATTATAAAAGCAGGATATTCCTTGATTTTACTGCCAGGAACGAATGGTCTTCAGCATTGGCCAATACCAATAAATTGTCCTTTTTCTATCCTTCAGTAGGTTTGTCTGCCATCATTAGCGATATGGTTAAGATGCCCGAAAACATCATTTCTTTTTTGAAGATAAGAGGCTCTTACAGTGAAGTAGGAAATACCCTGCCGAGGTTTATTACGCAGGAATCTTATCCCGTAAGTCCAAGTGGAATTACTTTAAATTCGAATCTGGCACTGACGAATCTGAAACCGGAAAGAACAAAGGCATCTGAAGTTGGTATTAATGCCAAATTCCTGAACAATGCGATCAGTTTAGATGTGACACTGTATAGTTCAAATACATTCAATCAGTTGTTTACTTTTAAAGCACCAGATGGAAGTGGGGTGGCCAATTATTATGTAAACGCAGGTAAAGTGAACAACAAAGGGATAGAAGCCGCCCTGGGATATTCGGGAAATATAGGTCAGTTGAAGTGGAATTCCACCGCCACATTTACCCTTAACCGGAATAAAGTGAAAGAACTGGTGGAGAATTATATTAATCCCATTACCGGAGTTCCTTTTACAAATAACAGATTTGATATGGGAGGTACCGGATCGTACCGGTCTTTCATTGAAAAAGGAGGTTCTTTCGGGGACATCTATGTGAACAAACTGGCCGTTGATCATCACGGTTATATCCTGCTTTCCTCAGGAGCGCTCGCGATCGACAACAACAACTTATTGAAAGCCGGTAATGCCAATCCGAGGTATAATATTGGATTCAGGAATAGTTTCAGTTATAAAAACTTCAACCTTGCTTTCCTGATCGACAGCAGGATTGGTGGAGTAGGTGTCTCCGCCACTCAGGCCCTGATGGATGGGTATGGGACCTCGAAAGCCAGTGCAGATGCCAGGGACAACGGAGGGGCAATCGTGAATGGTTTTCCTATGGATGCCAAAAAATATTATGAAACGGTTGGCCTTGGAAACGGGGTTCTTTCCCAATATGTTTATAGCGCTACCAATGTCAGGTTGAGAGAAGCTTCTTTGGGTTATACCATTCCGGCAAAAGTATTTGGCAATAAATTACAGGACGTGACGGTATCCCTGATCGGGCGTAACCTGTTTATGTTTTATAATAAAGCCCCTTTCGATCCGGAGAGTACTGCCTCTACCGGAACTTATTTTCAGGGGATAGATTATTTCATGTTACCTAGTCTTAGAAGCATTGGCTTCAGCGTAAAAGTGAACCTGTAAACTTAAAATTATGAACAGCAACAAATTCTCTACTATAAAAACCGGGATCAGCCTGCGCTGTTTTCCCGTGTTTATACTCCTTTTTTTGAGTGCCTGTACCAAGAACTTTCTGGAGCACAATACAGATCCGGGGAAGGCAACCAATGAGCAATTAAAATACGATAACCTTGGCCTTGGTGGATTCATTACGCAAATGCAAACGGAAATTTTCCCGGTATTGAATAATAAAGAAAATGCGGATGTAAACAATTACCAATTGATTTATAGCCTGATGGGGGATATTTATTCCGGACATCAGGGCACCTCTAATGCATTTAACAACAATGGCGTCAACAACAGTACCTATGCCATGGTTCCCGACTGGTATGGGGCCGCATTTGCCAATGCTTATACCAATGTGATGTCACCATGGTTCGACATTAAGGGAAGATCGGAACTTTCTTCACCAAGTACATACGCATTAGCTCAGATCATTAAAGTAATGGGCATGCACAGGATTACGGATACTTACGGACCATTACCCTATCTGAAATTCAGCAAAGGGAGTATCAGTACCCCTTATGATGCTCAGGAGGTGATTTATAATTCTTTCTTCGAAGATTTAAATGTGGCAATTGCTACACTTAAAGACTTTGTTCAGAAAAACCCGGGAGCCAAACCACTTGCTAAGTTTGACCTCATTTATGGAGGCGATTTTGTACAATGGTTAAAGTTTGCCAACTCCTTAAAACTCAGACTGGCGATGCGGATTGCCAATGTAAATCCTGCAAAAGCGCAACTTGCTGCGGAAGAGGCCATCAGTGCAGGTGTAATGTTGGGGAATGATGATAATGCCTTATTAAAAGTAAATGGGGTAAGCACTGTAAATCCTTTATTCACCATTACCTATGCTTATAATGATACCAGGATGGGCGCCAATATGGAGTCATTTTTGAAAGGCTTTAAAGATCCCCGTATCGGATTGCTTTTTAATAAAAGTGCATTACCGGCAGGTTCAGTAGAGGATTATCATGGCATCCGTAATGGAAGCAGGTTTTCTGGCCGTGATTATAGTTCTTTTTCAACGCTAAACGTGAAATTAAATACACCTGTTCAATGGATGACTGCAGCAGAGGTTTACTTCCTTCGTGCAGAGGCAGCATTGAGAAACTGGAGTGCCGGTGGTACAGCCCAGGCTTTATACGAAACAGGGATCAAAACCGCATTTAGCCAGAACATTGGTGGAGATGGGAAAGCTGCAGGTGACGCCAGTACCTATATCAATGATGGAACAAGTAAGCCAGCTGCTTATGCAGATCCTAAAACTCCGGGAAATGGTGTTGCTGCCAACAGTCCGAACCTGAGTACCATCACCATCAAATGGAATGCCGGGAGCAGTTTCAATGTGAACCTGGAGCGCATCATCACTCAAAAATGGATCGCACTTTATCCTGATGGGCAAGAGGCGTGGTCTGAATTCCGTCGTACAGGTTTTCCGAAGATATTTCCGGTAGTAAACAACCTCAGCAACGGACTGATCAGCTCTGATAAGCAAATCAGAAGAAGTCCGTTTCCGCAAAATGAATACTTAAATAACAGCGCTGCAGTTAGTCAGGGCATATCACTTCTTGGAGGTCCTGATCATGGAGGAACTCCGCTATGGTGGGATAAAAGACCTTAACCTTTAAATATTTAAGATATGAAGAACTTAGTTTTCAATTATATATTACCCTTACTGATTGTGCTGTCTGCAATATCATGTAAGAAACAGAATACTCCGGAGGCTTTGCAATTACAGAAGCCTCCTGTCTCTACAGAAGAATACCTGGCCAACCTCAGAGCCTATAAGAAAAGTAATCATCAGATTGCTTTTGGATGGATGGGCGGATCCGGTGGTGATGGTAAATTTCCTTCCATGGAGAAAAGATGGGAGAGCGTACCTGATAGTATGGATATCGTGAGCTTGTGGGGCGGTATTCCGCAGGAAGGTTCTCCTCAGATGGCTGCAATGAGGTTTGCTCAGGAACAAAAGGGGATTCTCGTAACACAGGTGAATTTCATTTCCGGTTTTGATGCCCTGATTAAGAAGAACTTTTCAGGCTTGCCGGAGCAGGAGGGAGTGGATGCAGTAGCCAAAGCATTTTCCGATACTGTTTCCAAGTATAAACTGAATGGCCTGGATATCGATTACGAACCAGGCGAAGCCAGTGAAAGAAATAGTCTGTTTGCTAAACCAGGCGGATTGGAAAGATTGGTTAAAGCGCTTTCTCCTTACTTCGGACCGAAATCAGGAACCGGAAGGCTCTTAATTGTAGATGGGTATATGACAGCGGGCGTAGAGCCTTACATCAATTATTACGTTTCTCAGGCCTATAATACTTCATCTCCGGGTAGTCTGCAGGGAAGGTACAATACTGCACGTGGTTATGGAATTCCACCGGAAAAATTTGTGGTCACTGAAAATTTCGAAGACCATTGGAGGGTTGGTGGTATCAATTATACTGACCCTGTCAGGGGCACCATTCCTTCCTTATTGGGGATGGCTTACTGGCAGCCTACCCAGGGCAGAAAAGGAGGGATGGGGAGCTATCATATGGAGTATGAATATGCCAATAACCCGGATTACAAATTTATCAGACAGGCGATTCAGATTATGAACCCTGCTGTGCGGTAATTTTTGAACAGGATATTAATTATCATTAAAGAGATCATCATGAAGACAATTTATAAATTACTGTATGCTTCTGTTTTTGGCATACTACTTCTTGGAAGCTGTAAAAAAGAGAAATACAAAGACGTTATTTACCTGACCGGAACGGAAGTCAGCCCGCTAAGTATGCTGTCAGCCGAAGATGGTACAATTTCAAGCATAGGGGTCAGCATTACATCTTCTGACCTGGCTACTACTGATATTACGGCCAGCCTGCAGACAGATCCTGGCTTAATTGCCACTTATAACCGCTTAAATGAGAAAAATTACCTGCCTGTTCCGGAAGGTGATTACGACTTGTCGGGCAGCAGTGTTACGATTAAAGCGGGGACCAATATTTCTGATGCGATCAGTTTCAGGGTGAAATCTATCAAGGGGTTTAAACCAGGATCTGCGTACATGATGCCCGTTACAATTACGAGTGTGAACAGTGACCGAAAGGTGCTTGAATCCAGCAAAACGATCTACTATGTTGTTAAACCAGTGATTGTACAGGCGGTGGCCAGTTTAAAAAACATCTATTTTAAGCCTAGCTTCACGGATGCCAATGCTGCTGCTTACACCAGCCTGAGCACGGTAACAATGGAAGGAAAGGTTTTTGTTAACAAATTTGCAGCTTCTTCTCCTTTTATCAGCTCTTTTATGGGAATAGAAGAGCACTTTCTATTGCGTTTCGGAGATGTAACCATCAGACCGAATCAGATTCAGCGTGCCGGAGGAATTGCCTTAACAGCTCCTCAGGAATTTGCTACCGGAACCTGGTATCATGTTGCGGTGGTACATGATGTATCTACTACGAAGCTCTATATCAACGGGGTTTTGGCTGGTACAACTTCAGACAGTAACAACATTAACATCCTCCAGTCTTTAGGTGCCGGAGCTTATGGTACAGGCTTCCTGATTGGTAGTTCTGCTAATGGCAGATATCTGGATGGGATGGTAAGCGAATGCCGGTTATGGTCAAAAGCATTGTCACCAACAGAGATCATGGATGGAATGTGCGGAGTAGATCCCGCCAGTAAAGGTTTGATTGCCTACTGGAAATTTAACGAAGGATCAGGAAACGTAGCCAAAGATGTTACCGGACATGGACATGATGCTACTGCAAGTGGTAATGTAA
Organism: Pedobacter caeni; assembly: GCF_900129215.1. Lineage (GTDB taxonomy): Bacteria > Bacteroidota > Bacteroidia > Sphingobacteriales > Sphingobacteriaceae > Pedobacter > Pedobacter caeni. The sequence goes on from NZ_FQUQ01000002.1 coordinate 1,252,879, forward strand.
CATGGGTGCCTGATGTGAGGTGTAAATAAAAAAGAAAAGACATGAAAAAAAATAATTCAATTCTATATATCTCCATAGCTATGATCTGCTGTGGGGTGCTGGTATCCTGCAAGAAAGATGGTAGCGTAAATTCGAAAGAACTGCTGGCATTTATTAAAGCAGATGGGGGAGACCCTCATCAGATCAGGCTTAGCTTCAACAGGACAGCGGTTGCGGTAAGTGGAGATTCGATTGTGAAATTTGCCGGTTACCTGACCAGGGAATCTTCGAAAGATGTTTCGCTTACGGTGGCCTCAGATGAGTCACTTGTTGCTGCTTACAATAGCAGCAACAAAACTGAATTTGTATTGTTACCCGCTACAAACTATAAAATTCAGGGTGATGGAAAACTGAACATTAAAGCGGGAGCAAGTGTGTCTGCAGATTCTTTGATACTACAGGTGACAGACAGGGTGAAACTGACAGATGATAAAGGTTATATCCTTCCATTAGTAATCAGCGAAGTATCAAGCGATGATAAAGGAATTAGTTCAAGCGCTAATTACCGTACCATTTATGTATTGATCAGTAGTAAATTTAATAACGTTGACCCTTCTAATGCGGGGTTGACCGGAACAACTTTGCTGCGTACGGGTTGGGTCGTTACCGCAAGCGGAAGCTATTCTGGTAATGGAATTGCAAGGGTGCTGGATGGTAAAAATGAAACGGCCTGGGATTCTGATGGGAAGCTGCCTGCCTGGGTGCAGCTGGATATGACCACCGAGAATACGGTTAAGGGCTTTCCTATCGTTCCAAGTTATGAATACAAAAATGATAATTTCATCACGATGGAAGTATTGTCGAGCAGTGATGGTAAAACCTGGAAATCGCAGGGAACCTATAACGGAACTGCTACAAGTTCCAGCTCAACAGCTGCTAACCCTGAGATTAAAATGGTCAGATTTATTTCGCCTGTAAAGGCCAGATATTTTAAGTTTAATATTACGACGACTACAGATGGAAGCTATGCCGGTATGGCGGAACTAAACGCAGTACAATAAGCCAATTTTTTTAAGAACAGGCTGGTTTGCTCCGGTCTGTTCTTAAAAATCTTATTTTTTAACCTTGAAGGATGTGGAAATGGAGCTTTATCACTGGGGAATGTTGATTTTAGGAATGATCGATTGTATCATCTTATTGGCAATGATGAAAAGGAAAAAGTGATCAGAATATGTAATTTTGAGCTATGGATAAGCAAGAAACCCTTATACATTATTATCAGGCTACGAACAGGGCATTGCCGTTTGATCTGCAATGTTCAAATGGTACAGGCAGCCATTTTAACGTATTGAAACGTGACCAGTGTGCCGTAAGCATCCCTTTTAACAGAAAAAATTATTACAAGATCTGTCTTACCACAGGGCAGGCAATTTTAAATACCGATAACGGGACTGTGGAAATCAACCAGCCAGCCGTTTTCTTCTCAAAGCCAGACCTGAAATTTGGCTGGAAAAATGTTTCTGAAGAACAAGGAGGATATGTTTGTCTTTTCAATGAACAATACATCTGCACTGAACTAAAAAGGGAACTGGATACTTTGTATGTAACCTTTGAAAACAGCCCTTATCCTTTCCTTTTCTTAGATCCTGCACAATTTGATGCCTTTCGGCATTACTTTCAATTGATGCAAACGGAGTATCAGCAGAATTTTGAACATAAAGATAAGATGATAGAAAGTGCGCTGAAACTGATCATTTACAGTAGCATTAAGATCCGGTCAGATGCTTGTCCGCCTGCAAGAAATACCCTTCCAAACCGTCTGGTTCATAAATTTCTCAACTTGCTTGAAAGTCAGTTCCCAATTGATGCACCAGGTCATTCCCTGTTGCTTAAAACTCCTGCTGATTTTGCAAGGCAGCTTTGTGTACATGTCAATCACCTGAACAACAGTGTTAAGAAGTATACCGGGAAACCTACCTCCAGAATAATTCAGGAAAAGATGGTTAAAGAAGCTAAAAACCTGTTGAGGTATACCGATTGGGACATCTCAGAAATAGCTTATAGTTTAGGTTTTGAACATCCGCAGAATTTTAATAATTTCTTTAAGAAACAAGTAGGGGAAAGCCCCAACTTATTTAAATCAAACCTGAGGTCCTGATATTTATGTGATGCCGGCAAACTATTTGGGCCGGGCTATTGTTGAACTTTCACCTGATCATAATTATGCTGAATCATATCGCTACCACTAAAGACAATGGCTTTGAATGGATTGATATCCATGATCCTTCTACAGAGGAGTTTGCAGAAATTGCAGAGAAATACAAATTGCATCCTGCTCTGGTCAATGATTGTTTACAACCTGATCATCTTCCTAAATATGAAAGAATGGAAAACTATTCTTTTATCATCTTCAGGATTCACTCCGATAATGATGTGGCCGAAGCGGATACTGTCCAGCTGATGACGCATAAGATTGCGATCTTTTATGGAGAAAAGTTCATTCTCACTATCCACAGGAGAAAGCTGGATTTATTTGAACGTTTAATCGAGCTGGTGCAATCTGAAAAATGTAGTAACAGTACGGAATTGCTGAACTCCCTGATCAGTGCTTGTCTGAATACTTATGAAAGCCCACTAAGTAAGCTGTCAAAATCTGTGGACTATTATGAAGAGATTGTCTTTCTCAGGCCTAAGAAAATCCCCTTGTTAAAGGGGTTATATTATCTGAAACGTAAAGTCGATTTGTTGAAAAGAATGCTGATCCTTTCATTTGAGATCATTGATGCCATAGATTCTAAAGATGGAGATGTAAACACGAGGGACATCCGGGATCAATATGTGAAATTCCAGAATATGTTTGATGCACTGGCCGAAAATATCCATCAGTTACTGGCGATCTATTTCTCTGCTTCTTCGCAGAAAACCAATGAGATCATGCGCGTACTGACCATTTTCTCTGTTTTCTTTATGCCATTGACGTTTATTGTCGGAGTTTACGGAATGAATTTTGAATTTATGCCGGAATTGAAATGGAAAATGGGATACCCGGGGGTAATGGGATTGATGGTACTGGTGACGGTATTGATTTACCTATGGTTTAAAAGAAAAGGATGGCTTTAATAAATTGTGATGAAACAAGAGCTGCTCGAATGATATTCTTAACCAGGCCGTGTAGTTTTCGGGATGTTCAGTCAGATCGGCTTTTAACTCGTCCATATCTATGTATCTGAAAGCGCTGACTTCTTCCGGATTGGGATGTGGCAGCTGATCAGTTGTTCCGAAATATACATGATCATACTCATTTTCGATCAGGCCATTCCCAACTTCTGCCTGATAGCAAAAATTAAAAACAGGGGTCAACCTGCACTGCATCCCCATTTCTTCGTCCAACCTTCTTACAGCAGCATCAGCGGTTTCTTCCTCAGGTTTAGGGTGACTACAGCAGGTATTCGTCCATTTTCTGGCAGAATGGTATTTATCAACTGCCCGTTGTTGCAGGAGGAGTTGTCCGGATGAGTTAAAAATAAAAACAGAGAATGCCCGGTGAAGCTTACCCTGAAGATGCGCTTCCATTTTAGGCATTGTTCCTATAACTTCATCATTTTCATTTACCAGTATTACTTCTTCTTCTGTCATAAACTATTCCTTTACGCTCCTGCTGCCCGCAAAAGTACTCAGTATTCATGGATATCCTCATTATAATTTAAAAATGAAGGGCGCTTGGTTGGATTGGGCATCATGATTATATTCGCAAACCTGCCATTAGTGGAATCGATAGAAGTTCTTCGAATGCAGTGTTATGGAAGCAGACTATGGGGCTATGACAGAACAATTGATATTTGAAAAATTAAAAAGCTTTATTGAGAAGGGCAATTGTTTCAACTATGAGACCCGTGATCTGTTAATAGCGTATAAAAACGCAGGTGGAACGCAACAACGGGCAGAAAGCTATGTTACTTCATTGAAGGAAACGATTTTTGCGGGTAATGAAGTGCTGAAAGACCATGCTGACGATGCACTGGATATCATTACCGGATTTTGTACACCTGATTTCAGGGTTTGGGAATAAAGGCATTTGATCTTTTTTCTGGCAAATAATGATATAATCAATACATTTATCATGGGGGAATTAAAATGTCAATATACCAGTCCTGCACAGATCAGCAACTGATCTCCCTTTTAAAGTCGGGGAACGATGATGCATTTACGGAAATCTATGATAGATATTGGGGTATCTTATATCGCCATGCCCGTAAAATATTGTACAACGACGACGAAGTAAGTGACATTATCCAGGAAATCTTCGTTAACTTATGGACAAAAGGGCAGGAGTTGGAACTCAGTTCTTCCTTATCCTCCTATTTATATGCTGCTGTCCGTAACCGGATTTTTAACTATCTGGATCATGGAAAAATTAAAGAGAAATACATCTCTTCCCTGGGTAGCTTTCTTCTCAATGGCGAGTACACCACTGATAATCGCATTCGCGAAAATGAGCTTGCTGCACTGATTGAAAAAGAAATTGCGGCGCTGCCAGAGAAAATGCGCGAAGTATTTGAATTGAGCCGAAAATCGAACCTTTCCTATAAAGAGATCGGAGAACAACTGGGGCTGGCAGATAGTACCGTGAAAAATCAAATCAGTAAGGCCATAAAGATCCTGAGGTTAAAGTTTGGCGGACTGGCGTTATTATACCTTTTCCTCCATCCCTGATTTTTTTTTTCAATCCGAATGGTACTTCTGCTTTCCTGACCTGTCTTAACCATAAGACCAAATACCGAAACTTTATGAATAACCAGCAGGCGCGTGATTTATGGAATAAATATTTAGCAGGCGACTGTACTACTGAGGAGATTGCTCAGGTGGAGAGCTGGTATAACCAGGAGTTTAAGGACCTGGAAGAAGCTCCTATGCCCGATTATACGCAGACCAGAAATGAGATCCTCGCCAAAATCAGAAAAAAACAATCAATACTGATAAAAAATAAACAACGTATACTTTGGCAGCGTATTGCTGTTGTGGCTTCGGTTCTTTTTGTCTTTAGTGCAGGATTATTCTATTATCTGGAGCACAAAGATCCATTGAAAAATGAGACGATCGCCTATGCTCAGGACGTTCTTCCGGGTAGTAATAAGGCGGTGCTGACACTTGCAAATGGAAAAAGAATCAGTTTAACTGATGTTTCTGATGGAGAGCTGGCCAAACAGACCGGCATCAGCATCGCTAAAACTGCAGACGGTCAGCTGGTTTATAAAGTGCTGGATCAAGGCCATTCCACAACAGGTATTTCCACTTACAATACAGTTGAAACACCTCGTGGAGGCCAGCATCAGATCATCCTTCAGGATGGATCTAAAGTCTGGTTAAATGCTTCCTCTTCGATCAAATTTCCGGTATCATTTGATCATACCGACAAACGTGTGGTTGTGCTCAGCGGACAAGCCTATTTTGAAGTCGCCAGGAATAAAGCAAAAGCCTTTATCGTCAAGACGAACAGGCAAAGCGTAGAAGTCTTAGGGACCCATTTTGATGTCAATGCATATGCAGATGAACCGACAGTAAAGACTACCCTGCTGGAAGGCGCAGTATCGGTCTCAGCAATCACCAGAAATCAAAAAAACGCCAGTCGCAGGATACTTAAACCTAATCAGCAATCTGTGCTTTCAGGAGAGGAGCTGAGCGTGGTTCCTGTAGAAACCAGTGATGTGGTGGCCTGGAAAGATGGCACTTTTATGTTTAATAACGAAGAGCTGGAAAGCATTATGAAAAAGGTATCAAGATGGTATAATGTAGAGATCAAATACTCGACTGAAGGGATCAGGAAGAATACCTATTGGGGAACCATATCCAGGTCAGTTAAGGTTTCTGAATTGCTCAGAATGCTGGAGATGACAGGGGATGTGCATTTCCGGATAGAAGGGAAGCAAATTACGGCAATGCCCTAGATCAATACTCATCAACAATAGAATAAACCAATATAAACCAAATAAACAACCAGATATGAACCACAAAAGATCTCCTTGATTTTAGCTTTGGTTATAACAAAAAAAAACAGAACCCGGATTGCCCTCCTGGTTCTGTATATGCTTGATTATAATCAATTTCTTATTGTACGAACAATTCCATCAACTTAAACCAAACAATCAAATGTATAAAAATTATACTATAAAAAATTGTAGGTGCTCCGCCTACATGACTAAATTTCTGCTGGTTATGAAACTCACAGCTATTTTATTGATTGCTGTCATTATGCAAGTGAATGCCACCATCGGGAAGGCACAAAAAGTATCCTTTAAGGAACGAAATACCTCCCTGGAGCGGGTATTTCGCGAAATTAAGCGTCAGACCGGATACAATATCCTTGTTTCCGGAAGGATGTTGAATACAGCGACCAGAATCAGTGTAGACTTTTCCGGTACTTCTCTGGACGAAGTGATGGAAAAATGTCTGGAAGGGAAAGCCTTAACCTACAGCATCACCGACAGGACGATTATTGTAAGACCTAAAGAGGCCATAAAGGAATCCACTGTAACCTATGCGGATGGAGTGGTAAGCGGACAGGTAAAGGACCCTAAAAAAGGGGATGCTTTGCCGGGAGTAACCATTAAAATAGAAAATGGTACCTGGTCTAAAACGGCTATGACAGACAATAACGGAAATTACCGTTTCCCGGCTGTTCCTGAAGGAAGTTATAAAATCTCATTCAGCAGTATCGGATTTGAAAAGTTAGTGAAAGAGATCACGGTTAAATCCGGACAGCAACTGACTGTAAATGCAGAGCTCAAAGAAAATATTGCCGAGCTTGCACAACTGGTAATCGTAGGATATGGGGCACAGAAAAAAGCAAACCTGACGGCTGCGGTTACACAGATTGATGCGAAAGACTTTAAAGGACAGAGTGCTACAGGAATTGGTCAGGCCATCCAGGGACGTGCAGCCGGAGTGCAGATTTACAGAGATGGTGGTGCGCCAGGAGCAGGGGTTTCCATTAATATCCGTGGAGTAGGTTCCTTTATCAATAATGCGCCTTTAATTGTTATCGATGGGGTGCCGGCGGGAAGTCTTGATTTAATCAGTCCCGATGAGGTAGAGACCGTGACCATTCTGAAAGATGCTTCTGCCGCTGCAATATATGGTTCTAATGGTGCCAATGGGGTCATCATGGTGACTACAAAAAGCGGAAAAAAAGGAGAAGCAAAACTAAATTATTCTTATAAAGCAGGTTTTAATGAAGCTGCTAACATGCCGAGGTTATTGAACGCCACAGAATATGCCTTACTGCAAAATGAAGCCAGAATCAATTCCGGCAGAATGCCTTTGTTTAGCGATGATCAGATCCGCAATATGGGCGAAGGAACAAACTGGAGGGATCAGATTCTACAAACAGGCATCCGTCAGGAACATTATGTAGGTGTTTCCGGTGGCGCCCCAAAAGTGAATTACCTGGTATCTGCGAATTATCTGGACGAGAAAGGTATTGCCATCCATTCCTGGTATAAAAGGTTAAATGTGAGGACAAAAGTGGATGCTCATGTTGGTGAAAAGTTCAGCATGGGAATACAGGCACAATATACCTTTAGCAAAAGCCAGGAAGGAGCAAGTTTTACAAATGCGACGACGTTTTCGCCAACCATTCCTTTGAGAACTCCGGATGGCAGACCGGGTGTTTACAGTAAATATGATCCTTCAGGAGCGGTATCTATGGGACTTAACCCGGTTGCAAACAGGGAACTTACCCTTGGATATCACAACAATACTCCGAAAAATTTCCTGTTGGCTACTGCCTATGCCGAATACCGTTTTATTCCCTCATTAAAGCTTCGTTCCAATGTTACTTATGAAAGGTCTACCTCTCTCAGGAAAACTTTTGATCCGAGCTACGAGTTTAGAAACTACGAAGGAGAACTCATTGCTTCTGCCGGCCGTTTACCTGCAAACAGGACTTTTAAAGAGCTGTATGTTGAGAATGACCGATACCTGATTACCAATACCCTGGAATTTAATAAAACTTTTAACGAAGACCATAACCTGAAAGCGGTTGCGGGTTACGAAGAGCAGAAGTCAAACTGGGATGTGATGTATATGAGCCGTGTTGGAGGATATCCCACAAATGATTTTCTGAATATTGGCGTAAACGCCACCACTGGGGTTACGGTTTCTCATATGGATCCTAATGACAGTTCAATTATCCCAACGACTAGTGCGATCAGGTCGGTTTTCGGACGTATTAATTACGATTATAAAGGAAAATACCTGTTCGAAGCTGTAGCAAGAAGAGATGGATCTTCAAAATTTGCACCTAATAACCGCTGGGCATTTTTTCCATCTGCTTCTGTGGGCTGGAGAATCTCAGCCGAAGAATTCTTTAGTCCTTTAAAAACTATAGTTGATGATCTGAAGTTCAGGGCGAGTTATGGTCTGACCGGAAATAGTGGGATACCTGATTTTGGATTTAATTCCAATGTGGTGATTGAAGATAAATACGTTTTTAACAATAACGCAGTACAGATCGGATCTTTTAACAGCATGCCCAATAAGAACATCAGATGGGAAACCAATAAGCTCCTTAATATTGGCTTTGACGCGGCTCTGTTGAATCAACGTTTAAATATCACACTGGATGCTTACCAAAGAAAGTCAGAGGACCTGCTTACACAGGTGAGTATCCCGGCTACCACGGGGATCTCCACTGACGAAGGAGTTTTGGGAACACAATATCAGAACGTAGGAATTCTAAAAAACAGGGGTATTGAATTGTTTATCAGCTGGAAAGATAAGATCAATTCAGACCTGGGCTATAACCTTAGTTTCAGTGGTTCTTACAATCAAAATGAATTGCAGAGGTTTAATGGGCTTACGGATCAGCAAATCTTGGGCCCGGCAGGTGAATATGTGAATCAGATTGGCCGGCCGTACAGGTCAATTTTTGGATTTAAGTCTGTTGGTGTATGGCAGAATGCCGCAGAAATTGCTGCAAACCCACATCGGGTAAATGACCAGCCAGGCGATCTCAGGTTCGAGGATGTTGATGGCAATGGAAAAGTAGATGAAGCTGATCGTACGATTCTGGGCAACAGCATTCCCAAGTATACTTTAGGCCTGTCTGGCGGACTAAACTATAAAAGTTTTGACTTCAATTTTTTACTTCAGGGAGATTTGAAAAAGGACTTTCTGCAATATGGTTACGGTTATTTTGAATACTACCTGCAAAACAACAACAACTATGCTTATGCTTTAAACAGGTGGCATGGAGAAGGAACATCCAACCAGCATCCTAGGCTGATTGCCGGAAGTGAATACCTTGCCAATACAGTTTCTTCCTACTTTGTACAAGACGCTTCTTACATCAGGTTAAGACATGTGGAACTGGGCTATACCCTTCCTCAGTCTTTACTTGGCAAAATTAAGATCTCGGCATTACGGGTTTACGCCGGAGCAGACAACCTGCTGACCTTCACTAAGTATTATGGGCTTGATCCTGAGCAAAAGGACACCTTTGGAAGAGATGCGATCAACTATCCTCAGGCACGGACCTTTACGCTTGGTTTGAATGTTACTTTTTAATAATTAAAGCAAAAAATTAAGATGAAACCTGCGTAGCAAGCTTCAGTACCTTTAAAATAATTAGAAACAAATGAAAACTTACTATTTCAACATATTTCTCCTCCTCCTTGCAGTTAGCTTCTGGGGATGTAAAAAAGACCTGCTGAATGTGCAGGATCCAAACAATGTAAATGAGGAGAATTTCTATAAAACGGCTAATGATGCTGTTTTGGCTACAAACTCAGTATATGGCAGCATGTACCGTAAGGATAACTTTGGCTGGGTGTACATCTGGGAAAGTGTACTAACAGATGATGAAAGATGGGACAGTGAAGGCTCACCTGCGCTCTATGGGGGAGTAGCCAGCGGGATTGAAACCGCATTAGGCAGTAACAGTTATGTAAGAAGGGTCTGGAACGCGTCTTATGCAACAATTGCGAGAGCAAATGTAGCCATCGCAAAAATCCCGGGCATCGAAATGGACGAAGCATTAAAGAACAGATTACTTGCCGAATGCAGGTTCTTCAGGGCTTTTATGTATCAGCGGTTGCTGATGCGTTACGGAGATGTTCCATTAATGACGAAACTGCCTTCAGACGATGTACTTCTACCTTCAAGAGCTGCTAAAGCAGAGGTCCTGAAGCTTGTTTTTGATGACCTTAATTTTGCCGCTCAATACCTTCCAAAAGAACATACAGGAGTAGATATCGGCAGGGTAAAAAAAGGTGCGGCATTGGTGCTAAAAGCCAGGGTCGAGATGTCCAATCAAATGTGGACAGCAGCTGCGGCATCGGCAAAAGCCTGTTTGGATCTGAACTATGGATTAAATAACAGCTATAGTGACCTGTTCAATAAACCAGGTACAGAAAACCTGCCGGAATCATTGTTTGAGATCCAATGGGGAAATAATGCCGGTGATTTTGGCTCTCAGATCAATACCCGCTATACGGACAATGGGGAGGCAACTTCTGCTCCGGGAGGCTGGAACTGGGGACAGGTACTACAAAACCTCGTTAACGAATACGACAATGCTGACGGTACTCCATTTGTCCTTGGTAACAGGGATGTGAGAACAGACTTGACTCAATACCAGAACAGAGATCCCCGTATGGCCGCGACCATCAATTATGCAGGTTCTGATTACTTCGGAATCCCATGGAAAAGGACCTGGACACCAACAATGTACGGATGGAAGAAGTATACCATTTCAAACGAAGTACTCAATACCCTTCCCAAAAACACGATTCCTTATAACTGGATTGTACTCAGAAATGCAGAAGCCTATTTATCTTATGCTGAAGCACAGAATGAAGCAGTTGGTCCGGATCCATCGGTTTATGCTGCGATCAAAGAAATCCGCAAACGTGCTGGTCTGACCAATCCGGATCTTGCATTAGGTTTAACGAAGGATGCAATGAGGGATAAAATCCGCCATGAACGTAGAGTTGAGCTGGCAGGAGAATCGGCAAGGTTTGAAGATCTGGTTCGCTGGAAGACGCTAAAGTCTGCTTTGGAAAATAAACATCTTGGAAATCCCGGTGTCAACTGGATCATTAGCAATTGGGCTGATTTCAGGTATTTATGGCCGATTCCGCAACAGGAACGGGATCTGAATAAGAACCTGACTCAAAATACTGGTTATTAAGTAATTATTTATATAAATTCAACAAGACATGAAAAATCTATTCATAGCAATATTAATGCTGGTTACCTTAACAATTGGTGCCTGCAAAAAGAATTATGAGGAGGGTGGATATGAAGCGCCTAAGACACTGGTGATCTCTGGCCCTTCGGAAGTAAAGAAGAATAACAGCGTTGATTTTGCTACTTATTATGTCAATGGCACTTATGTATGGACGGTAAGCGGAGATGCTGCCATATCAAGCGGACAGGGGAGCTCTAAAGTGACCATTATGTTTGGAAATACAAATGCCAAAGTAACAGTAGCGGTAGCTGGTCAGACAGCGAGCAGAGAAATTGCTGTACAATAATAGAAAAGATTAAAACAGGAAACCACAAACACAAATAAACACGAATGAAAACAATTACCATTGAGCAGGTCATGCGGGGGATCACCCTGATTGGTTTTGGAGTCTTTGCTTCAGCATCATCTTTGCTGGCGCAAAAACCGACAAAAACCGACTGGCTGTTAAATTCAACGAGCTATACCGCTGCGGTTAAAACAAATGAAGCCAAAAAGGAAGTTACACTGGATAACGGCCTGGTCAAAAGAACATTTAGAATTGCACCGGATGTAGTCTGTATTGATTACCTGAACCAGGTGAACGGGCAGCAACTGCTGAGGTCGGTAAAACCAGAAGCAAGAGTTACGATCAATGGTAAAGTTTACCATATTGGTGGATTGAAAGGGCAGAAAGAAAATGCTTATATCCTGTCGGAATGGCTGGACCGCTTTACACCTGGTGACCAGGATTTTAAGCTAACGACCTATGATGTGAAACCCATCCTTCCGCAATTGAACTGGAAAAGTAAATTCTGGGCATCAAACCACAATCAGCCAACAGGAAAGGTGCTTGCATTTCATTATCGCGCCGTTGCGCCCGAATTATCAGGGTTAGAAGTCAGTGTAAACTATGAGCTCTATGACGGGCTTCCTTTAATTGTCAAATCTCTATCTATCCATAATAAAGGGGATAAAGATTTTGCCGTTGGAAGAGTCGTAAATGAGATCTTAGGAATGGTAGAAGAACAAAGTGCGGTGGTCGGAGGACTCGATAAAATGGCGAAACCTCAGGGCATCTATTTTGAAACGAATTATGCTTTTAACAATGCCATGAGGTATGATCTGAGCGATCAGACCACCCATTGGAAAGTAGATTCAACTTATACATCGCAGGTAAATTACGATTATCAAACCCCTTGTTTACTGGAAATTTATCCTGATAAAGTATCCGGAATTGAATTGAAAAAGGGGGAAACGTTCAACTCAGTACGTACTTATGAATTACTGATGGACAGTTACGACAGGGAAAGAAGGGCACTGGCAATCCGGAAAATGTACCATATCGTTGCCCCATGGACAACGGCAAATCCGATATTCATGCATCTGGTCAGCAAGAATGATACAGAAGTCCGTACGGCTATTGATCAATGTGCTGCAACAGGTTATGAAGCCTTAATTCTGAGCTTTGGAAGTCATTGCAATATGGAGGATACCAGTGCTACAAATATTAAGAGATGGAAAGAACTTGCTGATTATGCGCATGAAAAGAAGGTGTTTATCGGTAGCTATTCCTTGTTCAGCTCGAGAAAGATCAGCGATGAAGATGATGTCATCAGTCCGAAAACGGGGAAACCAGGAGGTGCTTTTTTTGGAAATGCACCATGTTTTGGAAGTAAATGGGGATTGGGGTATCGCGATAAGATCAAAACATTTTATTCGAAAACAGGATTTGATATCTGGGAAAATGACGGACCTTATCCTGGAGATGTCTGCGCTTCTACAACCCACCCTGGACACCATGGTCTGGAAGATTCTCAATGGAAGCAGATCAATATTCAGAAAGAATTGTATCACTGGCTAAACGGTAGAGGAGTATATATCAATGCGCCAGACTGGTACTTTCTGGATGGTACACATAAAATCGGAATCGGCTACCGGGAAGTTAACTTCTCTCTTCCAAGGGAAAACCAGTTGATCCTGAACCGCCAGAATATCTTTGATGGTACCTGGGAAAAGACGGCTTCCATGAGCTGGGGTTTTGTTCCGTTGACAAAGTATCAGGGTGGAGGGCCTGAAGCCGTGCTGGAGCCTTTAAAAGACCATCTGAAGGATTATGAGCAGCTGATGGCTCAGTATTATGGTGCAGGTGTTCAAGCCTGTTATCGTGGACCAAGGTTGTATGATACGGAAGAGACGAGGGTGATGGTGGCTGGAGTAATAGACTGGTACAAGAAGTACCGCGATATTCTGAATTCAGACATTATTCATTTGCGCAGAGCTGATGGCAGGGATTGGGATGGCTTACTTCATGTGAACCCTAAGCTGAAAAATAAAGGAATGATGATGTTGTACAATCCATTAAAAGAGAAAATTACCAGAACGATCAAGGTCCCTCTTTATTATACGGGATTAACTACCGTGGCCAAGGTAATGGAGAAGGGGAAAGGGCTGAAAAATTATACCCTGAACAGGAATTATGAAATAGAATATACCTGCACGCTGGAGCCGGAAAGTTATACCTGGGTAGTTATTGAATAAAAAATATACGCTCTTAATGGTAAGGTTGCAGGTACGCTTTGGTCGGCGTACCTGTTTTTTTATGGCTGTTTGTTAATCTTTATTCTGGTTCACCTTGACCTTCTAATTTTAATTTACCTATAATACCTTTCATCTTAGGCAGGCCGAAATAATTGTTTTGTTCTATTAATTTGATGATTTCAGGATGAGAAACGGACAAGTTGTATAAGGTTGATGCTGCATTGGTCCATACCTCTGAAGACTCAAATGTTTTATATTTGTCTATAGCCGGGTTTTCTATATTAGCTATGTAAGCTACAATTTTTGCTTTCTCTACTGCATTGAATTTTTTAGAAGGCTCTTCATCGAAGACTTTATCCAAATCTTCAGAATACAGAAAATATGGATAGCTGCTTAAGGCATAAATAAATCTATTGTCCGTCGAGCTGGTATTATCCTCTACATATTTTAACAGGCCTTTTCTTATTTTTAATTTGCCATTACAGTCTTTAACAAAGAACAAATCAGCTATTTTTTCTTCTGAAGTAGGACTTGTCTGTGTATTTAGATTGTAAATGGAATCTAATACCATTTTATTGATTCTTGGTTCCTGGTCATAGCCATAACCAATTAACAAAAGTGCTAGAAAACTATCATCATTCCTGAGGAGCCAGTCCAGACTAGCTTTATCATCGTTGAACAAGTATTTGTTACGATGGACCAAGGTTTTGATGTTTCTTTGACGTTCTCCGGGAAGCTCCTTTATGTGATCTTTCCATTGAGAGGCGCGCGTTGTTTCTTCCTCTATTGCATCGTAAATTTCAATGTCTTTTTTTTCAAATTCGGCTAATTCAGGGTATAACTTTAGATAGTCTAAAATCTTAGGCAGCGGGTGGAAGTTAGTTAGGAATTGCTCTTTTTTTGCAACATAAATGTATTGAGCATCCCCAGAATATGGAGCGAAAAGTAGTTCTTTATTGCATATATTGTCAATATATGTGTCTATTTTGATATATGATTTTTTTGAATTCCCATCTATTGTTCTACCAAAAATGACTTCGATTCGCTGATTAAATAGTTTTCGGTCTATTTTTTTATAACCGTGGTTATTTAATATGGTGTCTTCTACCAATACCAGAGCATTAAGATCTTTTTCTCCATACTCATCGAAACTCCCATAAGTTTGATCATTCCCAGCTTCTATTTGATCGGATAGTATCGTTTTAATATTTAAATCAACCTTATTACCATTATTGGAATTCCTATTTTCCAGACAGGAAAGGTTAAGAAGAGTGGTAGCCAGTAATATTGATAAAGTTCTTAAGTGCGTCATGTTTATATTTTTTTCGGTATTAATATTCCGTTTGCTATTCATCCGTTGTACCCATTTGGTCAGACTCTTCTTTTTTGTGCTTTTTATTTAGAACATATTTTAGGAGATATTCGTCTTTCGTATAGCCAAATTTTTCTACCAAATCAAGCAGGTATTGTTCATTAGTTGAGTTTAGTAATGAATTTCTGGATTCTGTGTTTTTATTGAATAGGTAATTGTTCAAATGGAACGTTAATGAATCATTCACAATTGCTTCCCCCTCGGGCATGTGATCAAATATGTAAATGAAGTTTTTGTGTTTAATGGCAATCGGTATAGGCCCATTATCATCAACTAAATCTATATCGTCAAATTTCGATTTTTTAATATCAATAAGGTAAACATCATTTATGATCTGCTCAAAATTAGTAGAGGAGGGAAATTTATATTGATGATTAACCAAGCCCGAATAGGCGGTTTCAGCATAACTTTGCATTGTACTATCGGTATACTTCATTAAGTAATTCGAACGATGTTTTTGTTGCTGATGTTTAGCCTCGTTGTTATTGGATGGGGCTTGCTGGCACCCGTAGATTAATACGATCAATAAGCCATATAGCGATCTTTTTCTTGTCATGGTTTTACTCTGCTTTTATGAACATATCCTTCCTGTCTTGCTTTTGTTCTAATGAAGAACCAGTCTCCCGTATCATTTAAAATTTATACGTTTTGTCCTGACTTTACTTTTTGTAAAATCTCTGACTGCGCATTTTTTTCCTTCCATAAGTTGGTGTAACCATCAGGATCCTTTATTGTAAATGTTTCTGAAGTATTGTCCGCTACATTTAAATTTTCACTAAACATTCTTAACCGTTCAAAATTATAGTAATTCTGTTTTGCCAGTTGATCCTTAATAGATGGGTGTTTATGGAGAAAACTTTGTACAGTCCCCAAGCCTCCGGCATTCAGTGATTTCTCACCTAGAAAAGTAATGTATTCGTCGCTGTTATTATATTTATGTGGGTCTTTATCTCCATTGTAATCAAAATGAGTAATCAGGTCTTTTAAAAGATATTGATCTTTTGTTTTTAACAGATTTAAAGCTTGTCTATCATTGTTGAAGAGTTATTTGTTCTAGAGATATAGTACCTCTTGATTGATATAAAACTCTTTCAATATTTATTGCTTTTAATTTACAGAACAACATTCAATACAAGAGCAGATCTAGTGTTCGTAATACTTCCTTTGTATTTTAAAAATCTCTTGATTTTAGAAGATCAATAAATATATAATTCATAGATTCCACACGAATAGATAAGGGAAGTCTATGAATTATAATTATGTCTTTCAATCTAATTATTCGACGGGGCCTTCTTCCTGAAGTTTTTCAATAATGGTTTTCATTCTTGATAGTTCGAAATAATTATTCTGTTGGATTAATTTAATGACTTCGGGGTGGGAGACTGAGAGATTGTATAAAGTAGATGCAGTTTTACCCCAGATTACTTGGTCTTTCTTGTACTTCTCTATTGCAGGGTTTTCAATATTGGCAATGTATGCGACAATTTTTGCTTTTTCTAAGGAAGTGAATTTTT
Source organism: Pedobacter caeni (assembly GCF_900129215.1). Taxonomy (GTDB): domain Bacteria; phylum Bacteroidota; class Bacteroidia; order Sphingobacteriales; family Sphingobacteriaceae; genus Pedobacter; species Pedobacter caeni. Next base: position 1,269,509 of record NZ_FQUQ01000002.1, read on the forward strand.
TGGATGGGTCCTCATTGAAGAGTTCATTTATGTCTCCATTATATAGTGTTGAGACGTAGTCACCAAGAGCATAAAGAAATCGATTATCAGTTGAACTTGTATTATCTTCTACATATTTTAATAAACCGTTTCTAATTTGCAGTTTTCCATTACAATCTTTAATGAAAAATAGGTTGGCAATACATTGGTTGTATGTTTCACCCTTGTCTATATTTTCTTTGTAAACTGAATCAAGAACCATTTTGTTAACTTTTGGTTCCTGATCATAGCCAAAGAGCACAAGAAGGCGTGTTAAAAAAGTATTGTCATTAAATGTTAACCAGGTTAAACTAGCTTTATCATCATTAAAGAGATATTTATTACGATGAACTAAAACCTGTATGTTTTTTTCTCGCAATTTTTGAAGATCCTTCACGTCTTTCCAACGATCAATTTCTACCTTTTCTTTTTCAACTCCATCATAAATGAATCTTGGTTTATCTTCAAGATAACTTAATTCCGCAAATTTGCTTTGGTAATCGATAATTTCAGGAATGGAATAAGAATCCGTAATAAAAAACTGGTTTTTTAATACTAATGTTCCTTCTAATTCAATATAATCATTAGGGTGATAGTGTAACTTGCGGTTACATGGCTTTAGATAATCTACATATAGATACTTGTCAACATTATTTGTATCAATCGTTCTGTTGAAATACAATTTTATTTTTTCTACAAATGTTGCTTTATTGATGTATTTGAAACCATTCTCTTCTAATTTGTTTTTTAAAATAGGTATTGTTACTTCAAAATCCGTTTCACCATATTCAGTCGGATTGTAATCGGAAGACGGACCATCTTTTAGTTGACGAATTAAAACATTTGTTAGCATACTATCTTTTTTTAAGTCGTGTTCTTTTGTTTCTGTACTATTGCAAGAAATAATAGCAATAGCCATTCCTATTAATATATTTAATCTCATTTTTATTTTATTGTGATTTTTCTCCATTTTTATTCTCTTTCAGAGCTTGTTTAATTACTTTAATATTGGCATCGCTAACTTTGGCGTAATCATCATTTAATTTATCTATTTCTCTTATGACATACCCTTTTGGCTTATAAAAAGCCTTAAATTTTTTGTAAATCTTTGTGCCGTCTTTTTTTGTGTAACTATAAAAAACTTTTCCACTACAATCAAAGTTTGATACTCTTAGTTTATCTCCCTGATTCCCCCCCAAAAGGCAATATTCTCCGTTAGCTAACTTCCCAAATATAAATGCAGCATGTCCAAATGTATTGCCATTGGCATCCATTATTGTCTTGCCATTAATGTCACAATCTGTAAATACAGCGATTGCACCATAAAAAATGGTGCATTTTTCTACTTGATTGCTACTTATAAAACTCTGTGAAGAGGCTGATGCCAATATTTTATAATCAGACTTCAATATACACCAGTTAACAAAAGAAGCGCACCATGCTGTTTGATTTCCTGCTTTCTTCTGATTACCTCCTTTTGAATGGTAGACCCTAATTCTTTCGTCAATTGTCTTCTCATTTTTGCCACCATAAGTCTTTGCTTCTGTTAATGCAAATTCCATCCAAGGTGCTCTTTTTCCACTTGATTTTGCATCTTTAAGTTTACCCCATTTACATTCATTTATTCTAAATATTTTTGATGTATAATCTCTAAATGCTTCCTTTTTTAACGTATAGCTATTCTCCACCTCATTTCCTACAGAACTGGAAATTATATTGGCATCAGATTGGCCATTGGCTTTAGTAGTTATTTTCTTCCATTTAAAAAAAGCCATGGAAGAAAGGGTCGCTGCGGTTATGTTATTTAATACTAAATCCGGCTTTGAAACAATATCAAAACCTTCTTTTTTTGTATATGAATTTGCAAATTCATAAGCAGATCTCCCTGTTAATTGTATAAGACCTTTACCTCTAAAATCCCAGCCATCAGTAGCTTCTTTGTTCCCAAGTTGGCTACCTGTTTTGCCATCTTTATGATAAGCCCAATTTGCAATGTTTTTTTGGTCTTCTAAATTTACACCAGGTAATTTGGGCTCTTTTTCAGGTCTACCCCATTTTTTTGCTTTTTTTTGACCTTCAGGAGTTTTAAATGTTCCAAAATAAGCCGACAAGCTTTTCCAATACCAATTGAAATTTTCACCACTTTTCACGTGTAGACCAGGTCCTGATTCTACCCTGATTTGCGCAAAGAAATGTGCTTTAACCCAACAGGTATTCATACCGAGGTCTCCCATATATTTGTTATAAGCGCTTGCTACTGATTTCAATGTGGCTGGATCTGCTTTTTTAAATATTTGTTTCAATTCTTCCGGAGTAATCTTCTCATTACACCTCGGACAATCACCACCTTGATGTCCGTCCTGTTTAGCCACACCTACCAGCACCTGGCCACCAACAACAGCCACTCCATTTTTAAAAGCAACCAGGGTATTACTGGCGCCCCGGAATTCCATCTCCTCTACAACAGCATAAAAATAATGTATTTTTTCACTATAACTTTTCTCCCAGCTTTTATCTAAAGTAAAATCGAATTCTACTATGCCGGTTGCACTTAAATTATAAACTTCCTTGTGTACACGGGTATCCATTCTAAGTGCATCCTTGCCCGCACGACTTTCTTTCCTGTATATTCTTACTTTTACGCTTTTCGTGCTCAAGTTCCTCGTACGAATACGGCAACGCATTTTGCTGCCATATACGGCCTGTATAACCAGCCTGTTCGCCGATAAAAATTCTATACTTACAATTTCCTCTTTGGTAACCAGTTTTAATTTATCTACTGGTTGAGGGATATCAGCGCTTAATATAGGATACGCTTTATCTACTGATAGTATTTTAAAATAGAACTCAGTGCCTTCTTTTAACTGTTTTCCATATTTATCCCTGTTTGGAACAAAATCACAGCCTTTCAAATCCAAAACCTGACTTTTAGGTATTTTCAATCCGGTAATCCTATGTATAGCATGTGGTTTTTTCTCCGCATCCAAATACCCATACTCCAGCGTTACCGCAAGACCTTCTGCGGATTCAAATATGATTGCAGCATGGCTCGGTTCTCCCCAGCCGGTTTTGTTTTTTTTGCCCCCTTCAGGATATTCCCATTGCGCATTAACCATTTTCGGTTGAGCCACGACGATCTTAACAGCAACTTTTGAACTTTGCTGGATCATGTAGGGCTGTATGGTATATTCACCTGGCTGATCAAATTTATGGCTGATCGTTTCTCCCACTTTTGTAGTAAATTCATGAACAGATTTTCCACTGGCATCTTTGCAGCTCCATTTCACAGCAGCAATCTCAGTGGGGCGAGCAGGAGAGATCTTAAACTGATCTTTAACCGTAAATGTGACCTGATCATGGATCCTGATACTTTCTGAAGAGGCCGTAACCGATTGAATTCCGTTTTTTATAGCGTTGATTACTTTTGATTGTTTTGGAACACCATTAAAATAGGCTGCTACAACATAGCTGCATTCCTCATCGCAAAGCACCTGTGTCAATTTGCCTGTTGGTATTAAGAGGGTAGGAGTACCAATGCCGCTCATTTTTGTTACGGTCCAGGTAATGGCATCAAGATCGCCTGGTATTGCTACGGTCTGAAACAAACTTTTCAGCCGGAACTCCACAGGCTCCATTACCCTCACCTTATCTTTTCCATCCACAGTGGTTACCGTTTCAATCTCATTCTCTTTAATGGTATAAGGTTTGGTTACCTTCTTATCACCATTGGTTTTACCGTAAGCTTCAATAAGGTAAGTTCCTGCTTTTTTAAAGGTAATGGTAATGGTTTCTCCCGCATCTGCTCTCAGTTGCATCGGTACGCCATTCACATCATAAACCACCCAGTTTACCCCCTGTTTGTCTTCAGCAGTTGGCTTACCTGTAAAATTAGCTTTAAAGGTAACCGGAGTGTTCAGTGGTTGTTGTTCCCCGTATTCCAGCACCTGTATAGATTTTACGCTTGCACCATCTTTATCCTCATTTTTAACTTCCTGTTCGGTATGGATCAGTTCTTCGGTTAATAAAGGGCTATCTGCAGGCCAGCTGCCAGCTTTGGCATTTTCTACTTCCTGTGCGGTAACATTGGCTTGTTGACCATGCTGAACAATCTTTATTGAGCCACCTTTTGCGGTACAGGTTGCCGTGCTTTTATCTGTAAGTACATAAGCACCATTAGGCAATTCTGCTTTCTCATAATAATCTTTCCACTGCAGCTTTGCAGTACAGGGTACGGGTTTACTCGGATCAGGAACTTTGCATTGTCCAAAATTAAGATTCAGTATTTTGTTCTCTAAAGTAGTTGCCAATAGTTTTGACTCGCCATTGTCGTTAATGATATACTTATTATGACTAAGCACGTTGAGCTTCTTTGGAGAGGCATCTACTGCTTTATCACAGGTGCATTTTGCGCCCTGACATACCAATAATTCTGTGATTTCAGCGCTTTGCTTAGGCTCATCCGTTTTCTGTGGATTTGATTCGGTCTCTGCAGATTCCTGATCTGTAGCCACATCCTCCCCTAAATTTTCTGTTCCGCTAATTGGTTCAGGGCCTGTACTCGAATTCATGTCAGTTATATTTAATTGGTTGTTAAAGTAACTTTTATCGTTTTTTCGTAACTGTTATTGGCTACCAATGAATAGCTGCTGTCCAGTGCATTGCACCAACCCGTATTGCTGTTGATCTGATAAGATCCATTTACACTAATCTGAGAGAGCTGATCATTGGTTTTGGTTTTTAACCAGTTTTTGAAATCGCTGGTATTGCTGCTTTCATTGCACCTGCCGGAAAAACTGATCATCTGTCCTTCTGTAGAGGATTGACGTGTCCAGGTTTCTATAAACTGTAAAGGAAGAGGGCATAGGCCGTATACTGTTCTCCGGCGTTTGAACTGATCTTCCACAAAAGCGAAATCATAGACATTCCTGAAATATTCATTTAAGAACAAATCCTGCATGATATTTTGGGTAAGTTGATCGGAAGGAAGCATTTTCTGATCTATCTCACATAGCGCTTTATCAACCCAATCTCCGGTATAACTATCCGCAATGTTTGATCTTATCGTCAGCCATTTACGCCACAGTTCATCCTGTTTTTCAACGCAGACCGGCATCCCGTTAAAACCGAGTTTAAACGTCAGCTGATGTAGCGCCACAGCGATTTGCTGGACAAAAGCATCCACACTGTTGTCAGGGATGCCACTTACCATACTGGGTTTACGTACAATTTCTATATTCTGATTTCCAGACCAGAAAGAGACCTTTTCCGGAACAATGTCAATCTCGAAGAGCCTTAAAGAAGTGGTTTCTTTTTCCAGAGTCTTTTCTGAAATTTCCACCTTATAAAGCATTTTTAAAGGTTGTTCCAGCGCTTTGTACCTGATCTTACTCATAGCTCGAACCCTAAAACAATTTTACTTTGCTACCACTGTTATTGATGATTTCTTTAGTACTATGAAACTCGATGTTTTCTTTTGTACTGTTCATGTTGATCTGCTCGGCTGTCTTTTCAATATTTGTAGCGGTACTGTTGATCTTTTGATTCGCCACCATGGTAATGTTTTCGGCCATAACAGAATGATGTTCACCGGCGTTGGTGGCAATATTTCCTCCAGCATTACTGTAGATATGTTCACCCGCAGAAATGGAGACATTCTGATCAGCACTGATGTCGATATTCTTTGCTTTGATGCTGATATTTTCGGGAGCACTGATTTCGATGCTTGATGTGCTTGTATTGAACCTGATGATATTGCTGCTTTTATCAGTGATGGTGATGGTTTCGCTTCCCGGGCTGTCATTAAATTCGATCAGATGGCCACTTCTGGTAGCGATACTTTTTAGATGGTTATTGTCGTACCCACCTGCGCCATTCCTGGAGTGGAACAAACTTCCCATCACTACCGGCTTGGAGATATTTCCATCTTCAAAACCGACCAATATCTGGTCGCCCACTTCGGGAACAAAAACAAAGCCCCTGTTCATTTCTACCTGGACACTACCACCGGCATCCGGTGTCAGCACCCTTAACCACTCGGTTGCATCGTTGGTCTGACATTGCCACTTGAATAACACCTTAACACGACCCTGACCTTTTGGATCATCGTTGTCTACCACATCAGCCAGTTGCATATCTGCAAAAGGTCTGGAGATTTTAGGTGCAGGAAGCTTTTCACTATCTGCGGCAACGCCTTCAAAAGTATGTTGATAATGGCCGATGCCATCAATTTCATGGTGGATAGCGGTTACCACGAACTTTCCGAAGTCCTCTACCTGGAAATCCTGTCCATTGCGCATGCTGGTACTAATGTCTACTATTTTACCAAGACCAACTTTGGGATTGTCTCCACGACCAGTAATATTAACCAGTCCGGAAACAAGTGCTTTCTGTTCATCATTTACGAAGGTCTCGATCTCTTTCTGAGAGTTTACCCGTACATTTAAGGGTTGGTTAAAACGTTTACTGTATACCTCATTGGAGGCCGATATCGCATGTGATACGTCGGCTGAACCAGAGCTTACTGCCCCGGGTTCTGCACTAAGAAGTTCATCCTGTTGAGAATGATAGGCGAATTTTTTGTAACTGAGCGGGGCTACCTGCATCCCGTATTGCATGCTGTGCAGATCCCTTCCATAAACCAGGGCAATTTCTTCCTGTTTATCCGGTTTGCCGAAATGAAGTATCCTGCCATCATAATAAAACCATTCATGGTACTGAGCAGAGAGCCTGTTAATGAAGTCAAAGTCACTTTCCTTATACTGGATGATGTAATCAATGACATCTCTGTAGACAGGATTAATTTGAAAATTCAGGTCATTCTCCGGAGTATCATTGGTTGCTTTATGCAGAATGGTTTTCAAGTCTTTATCCAGGTAGGAGCCAAGATCAGGCCCTCTTTCTAACAGAATATCCGGACTATGACCTATAATCAGGATATCACCCTGAAAACCGTGTGTCTGGGCAATTTCTATTTTAGTGATAATTCCGGTAAAGATATTCGACGGCTCTCCCTCCAGCCCGAATTGAACAGTTAAATTCTTGCCTATAAAATCTTTGGATTTCGCAAGCGTAATACTACTGGTTCCCTCCAACTGGTCATGGTTGATGCGGAGTTCAAAAGTATGGTGTTCGTTAAAACGTTGGTCAAGCGTAAAACGACTAAAGTGCGTTACTGGTATCTGCTCAATGCTGAAGTCCAGAATTAGTTTGTTTACCATGGTTCAGAAGGTAAGGTAGAGCGTTAGAAAATAGATTGTTTGTTTGTCTGTAATCGAATGCCGGTCATTTATATGGAGAACTTGCCAACGCTTTGACGAGGGGTGTGTCGGGGTTTAAATAGCAGGTACATTGAAGCACATTACATACTTCAGCTGAAAAGTCTAATCTTGCTTTGAAAGCCATAACTTTTAGTTTTAAGGTGTAAAATAATTATCCTGTTAAATTACGTCAAAAATTCTGCCATTAACAATTAATAATCAAGCTGATATATCGAAAAAATTAAAAAGCGTGTCTGAATGGTTTTCTGTGCACTATATTTTTAAATCAATGCTTTCTTTTATTTGAAAAATATAGCTGTTTTGTTGATCATGCGTCAAAATGAATTGCGTTATTTTTTTTAGTATATCAGATAATGGAAATATTTTTCTATTTGTGTTTGGTTTTTGGATCGCTTACCTGATATGGATATTTGAGAGATGATACATATCAAATATTGAAGTGTTTGTGGTCATTTGTATTAAAGTCTGATGTATTGATATTTAGCCGCAGTTAAATGATTACAAAATGAGCAAATCAGAGATTGTTTTCCTTGAAGGTCCCCAATCACGATGGAAAGAGTTTGTCTTTACCCTAAAGATATTGCTTGAATTTATCCGGGGTTTCAGAAGTCTTCATTTTCTTGGCCCTTGTATTACCATTTTTGGATCTGCGCGTTTTAAAGAAGGCCATCCTTATTATACCTTTACCCGGAATGCTGCGGCAGAATTTGCGAAACTTGGATTTACTATTCTCACTGGTGGTGGCCCGGGCTTAATGGAAGCGGCAAACCGTGGAGCCAGGGATGTTAATGGCCGGTCTGTAGGCTGCAACATACAACTGCCAATAGAACAGAAACCAAATGTTTATCTGGATAAATGGGTGTACATCCATCATTTTTTTGTACGTAAGGTTTTGCTTGTTAAATATTCTTTTGCTTTTGTCGTAATGCCTGGTGGTTTTGGTACTCTCGACGAGTTTTTTGAGGCGCTAACACTCATACAAACTCGTAAGATTAAGAATTTTCCGATCATAATTTTTGACAAGGCCTACCATAAGGAGCTACTTGAACACATTCATAAAATGCAGGAGGAGGGGACGGTCAGTATGGAGGAGGGGAATTTGTTTTTGGTAACCAACAGCATTGAAGAAGCACTAAATCTGATTAAGGAAAAGAGCATTAAACAGTATAAACTAAAAGCTGAAAAAAACGCAAAACCATTCCGTTGGCTTTTTGAATATCAGTGATTTTCCATTCTTTTCGTGTTGATTATCAACGCTAAATATGATTGCCGTCATTATTTTTCTACCTGAAAGTCATCAACTTTAATTTATCAAATATGATGTTATGAAACAATTGGCAAACACTCATTCTGGCTATAAAGGAAGGATATACGCGGTGTTAATTCTGATCATTGTCTTACTGCACTTTTCTTTTCAGTCTAAATCATCTTTTTGTGTTCTTTCTGATAAAACAACTTTTAATGTTGAAAATGATACATTGATGAAAGTGGCAATAAAGGGGATGCTGGCAAATAAAACGGCTATGTCTTCATTTAATTACCCTAAATCCGTGGAACGCTTCTATTTAAAATCAGAACTTAATCCTGGCTGGATAAAAGATGAGAAGGAAATCAGGAGGACATGGGAAGCTTTATTGATGCTGGACTGCGTATTGCAATTTGGTCTGAGCCATGCAGACTACCATCCCAGTGAGCTGGAATATGAGACGATGCATAATATCTACAGGATACCATCCTCTGTAAGTCCGGCTCAAAAGGCACGGTTTGATATGATGCTTACAGATGCAATGATCACCTTCATTTATCACCTTCATTTTGGGAAACTAAACCCGGTTTATACAGCGGAAAGATTAGATAATGAAGCCGTTCCTGAATTTTGTGCAGAAAAGATTTTATATGATGCAAAGACACAATCTGATTTTATGAATCTGATCCTGAATTTGCAGCCAAAATCAAGGGCATATATCCTGATGCAGGAGCATATGAGGCTGATGAAAGGCCAATATCTGGACGACTGCTATGAAGTTCCGGAAGAAACAGTAAGAAAACTAGCCATTAATATGGAAAGGTTACGTTGGGCAGGTCTGGAAAAAACACCTTCTATCCGGATCAATATTCCTTCCTATTCTTTAGCCCTGCAGTTCCCTGATAGCGTTTACCAGTTCAAAGTAATCGTAGGAAAAGCTGCCTGGCCAACTCCGATATTACAAAGTGTGCTGAGTCAATTTAGCACCGCCCCGGACTGGAGGGTTCCGGGGAAAATTTTTGTTAATGAATTGTTACCTAAGATTATAAAAAATCCTGGTTTTCTGGAAACGAATCATTTTGCGATCTATGACCTTAAAGGAAACTATATTGATCCTATTAAAAATAACCTGGCAATGATCAAAAGGAATCCTGGCCAATATTTTCTGCGTCAGTCTGCTGGTTGTGACAATGCGTTGGGACGTGTGGTCTTCAGATTCGCGAATACTTTTGGTATTTATCTTCATGATACTCCTGAACAGCAGTTGTTTAACCGGGAATTTCGTGCTTTAAGTCATGGATGTATTCGTGTGGAGGAAGCAGGAAAAATGGCGGCTCTATTACTGGAATTTGATGGAACACCGAAAAGTATCAAAGTGCTGCATCAGGCAATGGCTATTTACGAACCTAAAACGTTTACCCTGAAAAGTGGCATTCCCATACAGACACTATATCTGACTTGTGAAATTGTGGATGGCCAGATCAAGAATTATGAAGATGTTTATAATATGGACAAGGCACTTGAACAGGCTTTATACCAGACTCCAGAAGCAACCTTCACCACAAAATTAAAAAAATACTAAACGGTTCATTATGAAAAAGATTTTGGTGCCTACTGATTTTTCTTTTCCTGCAAAAAATGCAGGACATTACGCCATGCACCTGGCTAAAGAGATGAAGGCAGATGTGAAATTATGCAATGCAATTCTGGTTCCTGGAGAAGCACTAATGGCAAATCGTGTTGCCTGGCCACTGGCAGACTATAGTGCATTGAAAGAGGAGTCTGATACAGAGCTAAGGAGTCTGGTTAAAAGTATGAATGCAACTTTTGAACTGGAAAGTGCGGCCGATTTTCATCATCCTGAAATTGAATATACAACAGAGGTAGGGGGACTGAAAGAGGTAGTCAGCAATCTGGCGCATCACCATGACATCAGCCTTGTGGGAATGGGAATGTCTGGGGCCACTGGTCTGGATAAATTCCTGATGGGAGGAAATAGTCGTGCATTGATAGAGTCGGCCGCTTTTCCTATCCTTCTGATTCCGAAAGAGGCGAGGTTCAGAAAAATAGATAAGATTGCATTTGCAACAGACCTGAATGAGGGCGATGTAGAAAAGATCCACCTTCTCTCTGGTTTTGCACGCATTTTCGATGCGGAAATTCTGATCATTCACATTAGTGATTCCAGTGCAGATCATCAGCCTAAGGACCAGCCGGCGATAGATGCATTTCTCAATCAAATTACCAATAAGGTGAATTACCATAAAATATATTATGAATATATCTGGAATGTAGAGGTCGATAAAGGTTTAGACTGGCTCATCGAACAAGGTAAAATCAGTATGCTGGCAATGGTGCACAGAAATAAAAGTTTGTTTAACAGATTGTTTAAAGGAAGCCATACACAGCGCATTAAAAATAGGATAGCTATCCCATTACTTGTCTTTCCTGAGTCTTTACACAGAAATTTTTAACGCTTACCATTCAAAAACTTAAACATAATGATACCAAAAACGATGAAGGCTGCTGTGATTCATGAATTCGGAGCTGCACTTAAAATAGAGGAAATGAAGGTCCGGGAGCCTCAGGAAAACCAGATTCTGGTGAAAGTTATTTCCTGTGGTGTTTGCCATACAGACCTTCATGCCTGTAGTGGAGATTGGCCGGTGAAGCCAAAAATGCCGCTTATACCTGGTCATGAGGCTATCGGATATGTCGCAGCACTGGGAAAGGGTGTCTATCAGGTCAAGGAAGGAGATATCGTTGGCGTTCCATGGCTGCATAGTGCTTGTGGAGGTTGTGAATATTGTATTACCGGTTGGGAAACACTTTGTGATACACAGCAGAATGGAGGATATAGCGTGGATGGTGGTTTTGCGGAATATGTAATTGCCGACGCAAGATATGTTGCACATTTTCCTTCAGGAATCAACTTCAATGAGATGGCTCCGATCATATGCGCGGGGGTAACGGTGTACAAAGGTTTAAAGGAAACAGAAGTGAAACCAGGAGAATGGGTGGCGATTTCCGGTATCGGAGGGTTGGGCCATCTTGCCGTTCAATATGCGAAAGCAATGGGCATGCATGTGGCTGCAATAGACATCTCAGATGATAAACTTGATCTGGCTAAGAGTCTGGGGGCAGAAATCACTGTTAATGCCAAAGATCAGGATCCTGGTGCATTTTTAAAGAAATTAACAGGAGGAATGCACGGCGTCCTGGTTACCGCTGTATCTCCTGTCGCATTTAGTCAGGGGCTATCTGCTTTAAGGCGTAAAGGAACGCTTTCTTTAAACGGATTGCCACCGGGAGATTTTCCTCTGCCCATTTTTGATACCGTTGTAAATAGGATAACGGTTAGAGGCTCTATTGTTGGAACCAGGAAAGACATGCAGGAAGCCATTGCTTTTGCGGTTGATGGCAAAGTAAAGGCCGATGTTCATGGAGCTAGATTAGAGGATATTAATACAGTTTTTGATCAGATGAAGTCTGGTGAAATTGAGGGGCGTGTTGTTTTGGAGATTGCAAAACCATGACCCTGACTAACGATTAAAAAACAATTAACAAAAATAAAGATGGAAACGATTTTGGTACCTACTGATTTTTCTCTTCCTGCATTGAATGCAGCGGAATTTGCATGGCATGTTGCAAAACGTACAGGAGCAGATATTGTTCTTTTTCATGCAGGTAGAAAGAGAATGAAAACGCAGGTCCCTTTTCAGGGCTCTGTAACCTTGGAAAATCCGGCAGCTGTGCTTAAAGAAGCCAGATTACAGCTTGATTTTCTGGCTGAAAAGTTACGAAATGAGAAGCCTGCTTCAGGTGATTATTTCCCTGAAATCAGTTGTATCGCAGAAATGGGAGAGATTGAGGTCCTGATATCAGACCTGATTGCTTCCAGGAAGATTTCTATGATCGTAATGGGTATGTATGGAGCCCCAAGAATTGTCAGGCTGTTCATTGGGAGTGTAAGTCAGCAGATCCTGGATCATGTTGATGTTCCTGTACTCCTGGTTCCTTATAAGTCATTGCCGGCAGAAGTTAACGAAATAGGATTTGCCTGTAGTTCATCAGTTACTGAAGTTCCTGATCATCCATTTCTTCGTAAATTCGCCAGAGCCTTTGATGCGGAATTATCAGTGGTGCATATAGATCATCTGTTAAAAAACCAAAGATTATCGTCGGCAATCAATGGTGATCCTGACATGCTGGCGATCGTTAAGGATAAAACCAACAGATTTAAGCGTTTTTTTAAAGAGGAGTTACCGGAGAAGTTGTCTGAACAGATTGAAATCCCATTATTGGTCATTCCTGAATAAGGGAGTTCCAGTGATCCAGTGTTGCTATAATTTGCGTTGAAATCTCCTGGAGTGCCTCTTTAGTTAAAAATGCCTGGTGTGGTGTGATGAGTACATTAGGGTTTTTCATCAATTCTGAAAATAAAAAATCCCTGAACTGGTCCACCTCATGGTCCTCAAAAAATAAACCTTTTTCATATTCGTAGACATCTAAACCGAGGTAGCCTATTTTTCCGGTTTTCAAAGCTTCTAATGCATCTGTTGTCTTGATTAATTCACCTCTGGCAGTATTGATAATCATTACACCTGTTTTCATTTTTTTTATTGAACTGGTATCGATGATATGTCGTGTTTCCGGACTGAGGGGAATATGGAGTGAAATTACATCTGATTCCAGGTAAAGAGTATCCAGATCAACAAATTTCACATGTTTTGTCTTTTTTGAGGCAGTATCATACCCCAATACTTTGCATCCAAGCCCATGAAAAATGGGGGCTACTGCTGCTCCGATATGTCCTAAGCCTATTATACCTACTGTTTTTCCATAAAAGTTAAAACCTGTAAGGTGATCTAGCGAGAAATTAAATGCCCTGCACTGCTGGTTTGATTGAATCAGATGACGGCTTAATGCCATGGCAAGCATCACTGCATGTTCTGCAATAGCTTGCGGAGAATAATCAGGAATATTCGCTACTTTGATATCGTATTTTTTTGCAGCTTCCTGGTCAATATGATCAATGCCAACTGACCGTGTTGCGATGTATTTTATCCCATGTTCGGCGAGTGTTTTGATGATGGGGGCGGCAAGGTCATCATTAGTAAAAACTACCACAGCATCCATACCTTTTACATAACAAATGGTGTCTTTATCCAATGCTTTTGAAGTAAATGTAATTTCATGCTTTTGCTGATTAGATTCTATCAGCAAATCCTTCTCATTTATTTTAGTACTATAAAAAATCGCTTTCATAATTTTATCTCATGTTTATTCAGTGTAATGGTTCTTTATTTTTTAATACTATATCCAGTTGACTTAGAAATACAAGTTCAGATTTATTCCTCTGAGCAAATGCTGAGGCGATAGCTGCGCTTGTTCTGAAGATGAGCTGATTGACCGGATCCCGAAACAAATACTCATTGTTTTTCTTGTAGATTTTAAACTCCGGAATGGCCTTTTTAATGTCCCAATCATTTTCGTACAGCCAGTCGAACGTAATTAAAATATAATAAACGAAATCAGTTCCGTATTCATCAAAAGAGGTATCAATTGATAGCCATTCATTTTTCACGATTTTCCTTAGTTCATCTATTTCTTCGGGCCTTACCTTACCATCGGTTGCTGCTACTGCATAAAATAATTTTGCCAGCTGTTGATAGAATGCCCTTGATGTTCTATTGGAGGTTTCCATTTTTTATTAGTTAGGATTATCTATACAATTTAGAGAATAAATGCCTGCATGAAAATGATGGCTATCATGGATTTGCCTGATGACAATCATAGGAAAATGCTCATTATCTGAAGATATTGGTCTTGATGAACCAATGTCTTGATTATGAAAACGATACTTGTATTAACAGACTTTTCAAAAAGCGCATTAATTGCAGCTGAAACAGCTGTGATGCTTGCAGGGAGACTTCATGCCAATCTCCTATTATTCTATGCAGATTCCGCGATCCCTGTAAACCCTTTTTATCCTGGGATTTTTCAGGGAGAGGGTGATGATTCGTGGAAAATGCATTGTAAAACAGAGATGGATAAAGTTAAGGATCACCTTATGAGGTTGATTTCATTGATGAAGACTGATTCGCGTAAACCCGGCATTTCCAGGAAGATTGCCGAAGGAGATCTTGGTGCTCACGTAACGGAGCTTGTTAAAAATGGAAATGTGGAAATGATAGCAATGGGAGCACCTTCGGGAAGTAAAATTGATCATGTTTTAATAGGGAGTGATACTTCTGCAGTAATTGGAGCGGCAGACTGTCCGGTATTGATAGTACCTGCAAATGGATCTATTACTGCTCTGGACCGCGTTGTTTTTGCTACTAATTACCATAAATCCGATATTTTTGCAATTGAATACCTTGTTGAACTTGGTAAATTGTTTGCGTACCAGTTAGAAATTGTTCACATAAGCCTTTACGGGGCGAAGGAGAGCAATCACAATAACGAAGTAATGGATTTTGTGAAAAAGTTAAGTGGAGATATATACCCAAGAGTACTGTTTAAGGAGATCAAGGGAAAACATCTGTTTAATCGACTTGTGCAGTTCTATAAAGAAAGAGAAACGGATCTTCTTTCCATGACACATCAGCAACATACGCTGCTTTCGAGGATGCTCAAAGAAGGGACAGTGATGAAATCTTTGGCTACGCAGAAGTTTCCAATGTTGATCTTCCCTCCTGGAATCGCCAGGAATTAATTTCTTATTTTGGAGAGCTTATCCATATTCATGAGTTGGATAAAACTGCCATTTTTTTCAATCATTCCTTCAGTTTTAAAATCAGTTAATGTTCTGCTCACACTTTCAATGGCAACTCCTGCGAGCTCAGCTAGTTCTTCCCTTGATATACTTAACTGGTTAGTGTCGGGCGACTTTTTACTTAACCGGATTAAAACCTGGGCCAGCCGTTTGCGGACTGAGAGGTAGGCTAATTCCAATAATTGCTCTTCCTTTTCATGAACATTCTGACATAATATCCTGATAAACTGTCTGCTTACTTCATTTGATTTATTGATCAGATTTATGACCAGTTCCTTTGGTATTAAGTAGAATGAGGTATGTTCTACGGCTTCAGCAGTGTCTTTAAAAGGCTGATCCAGAACCAATGCATCCATCCCGATATAATCATTGGATTTGTACAAACCTGTAATGAGTTGTCTGCCGTCCGGAACAATCTTTATTGTTTTGATAACACCCTCCAATACGAGGTATAAACCCTGCGGAGTATCTCCTTCGTAATAGAGGATTTGTTTCTTTTTGACGTGCCTTAGTTTTCTGTCTGAAATCAATTCCTTAAGCTCGTCACCATGGGCTGAAGGAAGGGTTTGAAGGCCGTTAAATATAGATTCAAAATGAACATGTTGCCTATGATGCTTGTTGATTCTGGCCTCCACTGCATTTAGCAATTCCATATCATCGTATGGTTTAGTCAGATAATCATCAGCGCCCATTTCCATTCCTTTTCTAAAGTCGGTGCGGTCGGTCTTAGCCGTTAGAAATATAAAGGGAATTTCAGCCGTTTCTTTGTTTTTTGCCAAAAGGTAAAGGACACCATATCCATCCATTTCTGGCATCATGATGTCGCACAAGATCAAGTCAGGTCGCTGCTGAATGGCCAAATGAACACCAATTTTTCCATTTTCAGCCTGTAACACATGGTAGCCTGAAAGTTCAAGTATTTCTACAGAGCTCTCTCTGATATCCTTATTGTCTTCGATGATCAGAATAGTTTTCATGACGGTTTATTAAGAAGCGTAATTGGTTGAGAACGAATGTTCTAATTTAGGTATTATTCCTTGATTAATAGAAACTGATGAAGATCATTTATTGTGATGAGCCAGGAGATGATTTTCCAGGTACAAAAATGCTTAGCTTTATTATTACCTGGAGATATAAAAGGTGTAATAATAGTTGTCAATGGAAATGCATGGTATAAAAGGACTAAGCGCTCCTGAAGTCGTTAAATCCAGAACCAAATATGGCTCTAATTCTTTAAATCATAAGAAAGAAAATGCCTTGTGGCATGCGTTGAAAAGCCTGGCTAAGGAGCCTATGGTGATTCTTTTGTTTGTTGCATCTGCAATTTACTTTATCAACGGAAAAATTGGGGATGGACTCTTTCTCGCCACAGCAATAGTTTTGGTATCTGTAATTTCCTTATATCAGGATTCAAGAAGCAGAAATGCATTGGCTCAACTAAAAGAACTGACCAGCCCCGATGGTAAAGTTATCCGCGATGGAAAGGTACAACCGTTGAAAACCGAAGAGATCGTGGTTGGGGACTGTCTGATTGCTGAGGAAGGAACTGTTGTTCTTGCTGATGGAATTATTATTCATGCAAATGATTTTTCGGTTAATGAATCCATTCTTACCGGAGAATCCATGTCGGTGCATAAAGACCATAACAGTGAAGATAGGGAGGTGTATTCAGGGACTACTGTAGCAAGTGGGTTGGCAATTGTCCGGGTTTCTGCCATTGGTGAGGGAACTAAACTCGGCAGAATCGGTAAAAGTCTTGAAAATATAAAAGAGGAACCCACTCCTTTAGAATTGCAGATCGGCAACTTTGTGAAGAAAATGGTCATGGCCGGTGCAATTGTTTTTATAATCGTCTGGGCCATTAATTTCTACCACTCGGGAAGTGTGATTGACAGTTTGATGAAGGCATTAACGATAGCGATGAGTATTTTGCCGGAGGAGATTCCGGTGGCTTTCAGTACGTTTATGGCACTTGGGGCATGGCGGTTAATGAAGATGGGTGTGGTGGTGAAACAGATGAAAACTGTAGAAGCACTCGGGAGTGCCACCGTAATCTGTACGGATAAAACAGGAACGATTACTGAGAACAAAATGAGCCTTGCCGGTGTATATGTTCCCTTATTCCAAAAAATGACCGGTCCCAATGAAATGCTGCACGCAGAGGAACAGGTGCTGGTCAGGACTGCAATGTGGGCCAGTGAACCTATTCCTTTTGATCCAATGGAAATTGCTTTACACCAGGCTTATGCCAAAATAAACGGGATAGACGAAAGGTTAAACTATAAAATGATTCACGAATATCCGTTGGGAGGAAAGCCGCCAATGATGACACACGTTTTTCAGGATAGTCTTGGAAACCGTATTGTTGCAGCAAAAGGAGCGCCTGAAGCGCTAATGGAAGTCTCAGGATTAACAGCAGAGGAAAAAAGCAAAATAGGGACGGCTGTAAAAGAATTGGCGGGGCAGGGATACCGTATACTGGGGGTAGCCGACGCGGTTTTTCCAGGATCCGATTTCCCTGCCGCACAACAGGACTTTAAATTTTTGTTCCGAGGACTTCTGGCTTTTTATGATCCCCCAAAGAAAAATATCCAGTCGGTCTTCGAACGTTTTTATGAAGCAGGAATTTCTGTCAAGATTATTACCGGAGATAACGCACTGACTACTGCTGCAATTGCCAGACAAGTAGGATTCAGGGGCTTCGATAAATCGATCAGTGGAGAAGACCTGATGAAACTGGAAAATGTTGAGTTGCAGAAAACGGTAAACGACCATTTCGTTTTTACCAGGATGTTTCCTGAGGCAAAACTCAAAATTATCAATGCATTGAAAGCTAATAATGAAGTCGTTGCCATGACCGGAGATGGAGTAAATGATGGTCCCGCACTTAAGGCGGCGCATATTGGTATTGCTATGGGGAAAAAGGGTACAGAAATTGCAAAACAGGCTGCCTCATTGATTCTTGTGGATGATGACCTTGAAAAAATGGTCTTGGCTATTGCTATGGGCAGAAGGATTTACACCAATCTGAAAAAGGCCATTCAGTACATCATTTCTATTCATATCCCTATCATTCTAACCGTATTTATTCCTCTTGCTTTAGGATGGATTTATCCGAATATCTTTTCTCCGGTCCACATTATCTTTTTGGAGTTGATTATGGGGCCTACCTGTTCCATTATTTATGAGAACGAACCAATGGAAAAAAATACCATGCTTCAGCAACCAAGACCATTTGTAAGTACTTTTTTTAATAGTAAAGAGTTATTTACCAGTGTGGCACAGGGGGTGGTTATCGCTGCTGGCAGCTTATTTGTTTATAAGTACGCCACCCATTTTAACTGGAATGAACAAATTACCAGAACGATGGTATTCACTGTTTTGATCACTGCAAATGTATTTTTAACCCTGATTAACAGGTCTTTTTACTACAGCATTTTTACTACTATCAAATATAAAAACAACCTGGTGTTTTTGGTCATAGGCATCACTGTGATTAGTTATGGCTTGTTGCTCTATATTGGTCCACTCCGAAGGTTTTTCGAGTTTGAATCACTAACTGCCGGGCAGCTAACAATCAGTGTGATGGTTGGTTTCGTCAGTGTGATCTGGTATGAGCTGCTCAAATGGAGGAAGAGGACTGAATAAGACGATACAAATGGGCTACATCTGCAGGGTGACAAAGTTCTGTCCCTGGGTTCATGGTAGCTGCGGTTCCACAAGCAACACCATATTGAATCGCTTCAGTCAGGCTTTTATTTAAAGCAAGACTGTGTACAATGCCGGCAAGCATGCTGTCGCCTGCACCAACAGTACTTTGAACAGCTACCTTCGGAGGGACAACGGAGAGGAATAAATCTTTGCTGATGAGTACCGCACCCTGTGAACCCATTGATGTCACAATCACTTCACATTCAAATTTGTTAATGACCTCTTTTGCGGCAAGATGTATCTGATCGAGGGTTAGAATTTCCCTGCCTGCCAAAGTTCCTAACTCTCGGAGGTTTGGCTTAATTAAATAAACACCAGCTTTTACGGCTTGTATTAAAGCTTCCCCCGAAGTATCTACAATCAGCTTCGCCTTATTTTTTTTAGCAATGTGCGTGATTTCAGCAAAGATGCCGGTTGGTATTCCAGGTGCTAAACTCCCACTCACTACTATAAACTCTGCCTGCTTAAAATTAGCTATAGCTTTCAGACAGTTTTGCCATTCCCTTTTAGTGGTTGCAGGCCCGGGCATTCCGAAACGGTATTGCTTTTGACTGGAGATCTCTTTTACAACCAGGTTTTCTCTGGTGCTTTCTTTGGTTTTTACTGGGATAAGGTCAAAACCTTCTTTAGCCAGAAGCCTGGTATATGCTCTTCCCGTATATCCTCCGGCCATATAGATTGCTGTAGTATTTTCTCCAAGTCTTTTAATGGCCCTTGACACATTGATGCCTCCTCCTCCGGCTTCATAAACAGGACTGCTGCAATTCAATTTTTTTTCCGCGATCAATTCAGGTACAAGTGTACTCTTATCAATTGCCGGATTAAAGGTAACGCTGAGAATTGAGGTCATGATCTGAAAGAATTAGGTGTACATAAATATCGGTACTGATTTAAGTAATCGCTATGATCCCGGGCATTTAAGGTTGTGTTTAGCATCATGATTTCAGGTGCTGCAGGTCATTTTTTTTTTCATGTTATTCCGGCACTTTTAACTAAACTAATTGAAGTTAAAATGGACCAAGTCACCTTACAATCACTTGGTGCTGCAGAAACCGTAACCGGTTCAAAGCACCTGTTAAAGACACCTGAACTAAACATCCTGATTGATTGCGGTCTTTTTCAGGGAGTTAAATATCTGCGTGAGCAGAATTGGGAATCTCTCAGCATAGAAGCATCTGCAATTGATCTGATCATTCTGACACATGCACATCTGGACCATTGTGGTTATATTCCACTACTCGTAAAGAACGGATTTAAGGGACGGATATACATGAGTGCACCAACGAGCGAGCTTAGTGAGCTGATTTTGCTGGACAGTGCAAAGTTGCAGGAAGAGGATGCCGAAAGAGCAAACAGGTATCACTATACCAAGCATAAACCCGCAAAACCACTATATACTATTGAGGAAGCAAAGACTTCTTTCAATCATTTTGTTATTGTTGGTTGCGATGAAAAGATCGATTTAAGCGATCATCTACACTTTCGTTTCAAAACCTGCGGACATATTCTTGGTGCCTGTTCAGTAGAACTTTCCTGTTATGGGAAAATCATTGTTTTTTCGGGAGATATAGGTAGAAATCAAAGTGCTTTGCTTCCAAAACCTGATTTCTTTACCGTTGCAGATTATATTGTGATGGAATCTACTTACGGCGACAGACTTCATGGCGATGCAGATGTATATCAGGAACTGGCTGATCTGATTAACGAGACGGTGTCACGTGGAGGAAATGTGCTGATCCCCAGTTTTGCTGTGGGACGAGCCCAGGAACTGATCTATATGTTGGGACTGTTAAAAGAGCAAGATAAGATTCCCACATATTTACCTGTAGTCCTGGATACCCCAATGGGTGCGTCAGCAACAAAGATTTTTATCCGTTATGCTGATGAATACGCAACATGTAGTAAAGAAAACTATCTGAAGATGAGCAACCGTGTTACGATTAATGAAGAATATATGGGTACACTCCAGACCATCAAGGATAAAAAAAGTAAAATTGTGATCGCTGCCAGCGGTATGCTGTCTGGTGGGCGTGTGTTGGAGTACCTGAAACATTACCTTCCAAACCCGGCTAATGCCATTTTGATCATTGGTTT
Organism: Pedobacter caeni; assembly: GCF_900129215.1. Classification (GTDB taxonomy): domain Bacteria; phylum Bacteroidota; class Bacteroidia; order Sphingobacteriales; family Sphingobacteriaceae; genus Pedobacter; species Pedobacter caeni. Next base: position 1,290,633 of record NZ_FQUQ01000002.1, read on the forward strand.
TCAGGCTGAAGGAACACGTGGCAGAGCTTTGTTAAACGGTTCACATGAGTTAAAAATCCATGGCCGATATTACGGTGTGAAAGCCAAAGTTACAGAGATCATGGGGCTGTCTGCCCATGCAGATCAGGCCGAATTGATGGGATGGATCAGGAAATACCATACTGCCCCTAAACAGATTATGCTCGTTCATGGTGAGCCTTCTGCTCAGGAAGCTTTAAGGGTTAAAATACAGACGGAGTTACAAATTCCGGTAAAGATAATGAGACGTAATCAGGAGCTGCTTTTATTTACAGTCTGATATTGCCTGAGGTTTTTCACTCAGGCAATATCAATCTGTTTATCCAGGTAAACATCCTGAATCGCATTGATCAGCTGAACACCTTCCTCAAAGGGCCTTTGAAATGCTTTTCTTCCTGCAATCATTCCCATGCCACCGGCGCGCTTATTGATGATCGCAGTACGAACAGCTGCCCTCAGGTCCTTCATTCCAGTAGATGGGCCACCTGAATTGATGAGTCCCACCCGTCCAAGGTAACAATTCATCACCTGATAACGGCAAAGGTCTATAGGGTGTGCACTGGCTAAATCGCTATACATCTCTTCTTTATATTTTCCGTAACTCAGTCCATATTTACATAATGCCTTATACCCTCCATTATTTTCAGGAAGTTTTTGCTTGATGATATCTGCCTGAATACTGACGCCGAGGTAATTCGCCTGACCAGTAAGATCTGCAGCAGTATGATAATCTACATCATCCTGAACAAAGTGCTCATTCCGTAGATAGCACCATAAAACGGTAGCCATGCCAAGCTGGTGGGCTTGTTCGAAGGCCTGAGCAACTGCGACGATCTGACGGTCGGATTCTGCCGATCCGAAATAGATGGTCGCACCTATGGCAACCGCTCCAAGATTCCAGGCTTCCTGTACGGAGCCAAACATAATCTGGTCATACTTGTTGGGATAGCTAAGCAATTCATTATGATTTAGTTTTACAATGAAAGGGATTTTATGGGCATATTTTCTGGCCACAATACCGAGACCTCCAATTGTGCTTGCTACTGCATTACAGCCCCCCTCAATAGCCAGATTAACAATATTCCCGGGATCAAAATACATCGGGTTTGCACTAAAAGAGGCACCTGCACTGTGTTCAACACCCTGATCTACCGGTAAAATCGAAAGATAGCCTGTTCCCGAAAGCCGTCCGGATCTGTAAATGCTTTCCAGGCTTCGAAGGGTTTGTATACTCCGGTTAGACTGGCTAAATATCCTATCGGTAAAGTCCGGGCCAGGAAGGTTTAACTTTTCCTTTGGAATCGTCTGACAGGTATGAGAGAAGAGGTCTTCCTCTGCTCCGATAAGTGCTGTTATTTTCTGATAATTCATGGCGGTTGTTTTTAACAAATATTAAATAAATAAGGCAGGTAAAGAATGATTTAAGTCAATTAAGTACTTGTTATGTATCACGTTAAGAATAGGTTGGGTGCCTTAGATTATGTGTTACAGAGAGGGGTAGCCATGCAGATCAGGCCAATTGTTGATGATCATGTAAAGCCGTGACAGCGATCATTTTAAGTGTTTTGTTATACCTGTAAATTTAGCTTCAGAACGGAATTGTTGTTATGGAAAATATAAATGATTTGATTAAAGATCTGATCCGGGAGGACATAACAGATCGACTCTTTTATCCTCAATTTGTGTCCATCCTGGGATTTGTATGGTATTATGCGGGGGTTTTTTGCTTCATTTTGCTTTTTCAATACCTTTTCAGTGAGACACTGAGAAAAGCTGCTGATAAGGTCTTGCATCATCCATTGAGAGCCGCATTTCTCGGCATGCTTTTTTTTACAGCTGTCCCGGTTGCCATATATCTGATGATGGCAACGCTGATCGGGCTTCCGTTGGGAATCCTGATCCTGACAGCATATATAGTTTTAATATTGCTGGGCAGTTTTATCGCTTCGGTCTCCGCCGCGAACTGGATGAATGGAATTACAAAGGGGGACTGGAAATTCTGGACGCTTTCTCTGGTTGCACTTGTTATTTTCCTGATCATTAATTTCCTGCTGATGCTGCCGGTAGTTGGCTGGATAGTATTGGGAATACTTTCATGTTTGGCTTTTGGTGGTATCCTGGCAAATGTTAGCTGGAAAGGAATAAATAAAATACAGAACTGATTTTAAGATTTGCGCTTCTATTTAATATTCAAAATATAGCAAGAGAAGTGCGCTTGGTTATTACAGATTTATACCTGATTATAATCATGGTTTTTCGTGATTCAGCGCACTGAAAATGAACCCTTTTTTAGGGAAATTAGTATGGTAATACAATTGGTTATTAATTTATTAGATTATGAAAAGCGATGCGCAAATTCAAAAAGATGTAATGGCTGAAATTAAATGGCAGCCTGAACTAAATGCTTCAGAAATTGGAGTAGCCTGTAAAAACGGAGTGGTCACTCTTTCCGGACAAGTGGATAACTATCACCAAAAGATTACCGCTGAAAAGGCAGCAAAAAGAGTGACTGGGGTTAAAATAGTTGCTGAAGATATTCAGGTAGGAATGTCGCCGGTCGGGGAAAAAACTGATGCGGAAATTGCCGCGCTTGTACTGACTGCATTGAAATGGAATTCAGCTGTCCAGGAGGAAAAGATTAAAATTAAAGTAGAGAATGGTTTCGTCAAACTTGAGGGAGAAGCGGAATGGGAGTATCAGCGTAGTCAAGCGAAAAAAGCAATAGAATTTTTGCCAGGGGTTAAAATGGTATTTAACCTGATTACCCTAAAACCAAAAACCAGAGTCCAGGACATTCAGAAGAAAATCACGGCTGCCTTTCAGCGAAGTGCAAGCATTGATTCCAAAGCGATTACCATAGAGGTGACTGGTGATAAGGTGGTGCTTAGAGGGAAAGTCCGGTCCTTTGCAGAAAGGGAAGACGCAGAACAGGCAGCATGGGCTGCGCCCGGAATTGTGGATGTGGAAAGCAAATTGGAAATTGATATACCTGAACCTGCCTTTTACAATTGATCATCATCACAGATGAGGTGTCAGATCAGAAAATGTGATTTTAAAACAGATTGATATGAAAAATTTTATTGCGGTATTTGACGGATATAAAATGTCTGAAAGTACACTTAACTATGCAACCTGGTTATGCAAAGACTCGGGCGCCTTACTGACCGGTGTTTTTCTGGATGCATTCTTTTATCACAATTATAATCTGGGGAAGGTACTGAAACATGAAGCCGATCCGGATGAGGTGATAGAGGTACTGGAAGAAAAAGATAGACAACAACGTGATCTGGCAGTCTTTCATTTTGAAAAAGTTTGTAAAGAAGCAGGCATTCGATATGCCGTTCATCGTGATGAAAGTGTGCCAGTTCAGGAGTTGATATATGAAAGCATGTTTGCTGACCTGATCATCATCAATGAGCATGAGACCTTTTCCAGGTCTCATGAATTGATGTCTCATGATTTCATAGCTGACCTGCTTGCTCATACCCATTGTCCGGTGATGGTTGTGCCAGATGTTTTTAAGCCTATATCAGAATTGATTTGTCTTTACGACGGAAGTCCGTCATCAATATTTACCATCAAAATGTTTGGTTACCTGTTTAATACGCTTAAAGACCTTCCTGTTACCATATTAACAGTGAACGATGAGGATACAGAAGTTTTATATCTTCCTGAAAATTTGCAGATGATGAGACTGACAGACCATGTTTTTTCAAACATTACCTATCAGGTATTAAAAGGGCCTGTTAAAACACAGATCTTCTCGAATATTGAGGAATCAACAAATAAATTATTACTTCTTGGAGCACATCAGCTGAACCCGATTGCTGAACTATTTGTTCAGGGACTTGCAGATGAGCTAATGATTAAACGGGATATGCCATTATTTATCGCCCCTAAAAAATGTGCCTGATTTTATAATGAAAAAACTATGAAAACGATACTTGTACCTACTGACTTTTCGGAATGTGCTGACAATGCACTTAATTTTGCTATTGGGATAGCGAAATTATCTCAGTTAGAAATTGTTGTAGTCCATGTGTTGGACCTGGCAGAAACGATCTATATTGATTATGCGGGGCCGACTGTTGAATATGTTAAAATATTGCGTGAACAGGCCTATGAGGAAATGACAAAACTAAAAAATCGAGTGATGGCTGATGATCAGATACCTATTCAAACGGTCGTTTATGAAAGTCCGGTATATGGAAATATTGTTCAAGCCGGAATTGATCACCATGCAACGCTGGTAGTCATGGGAACCAAAGGGGCAAATAAACTCAACGAAAAGCTTTGGGGTACGTACACCGCTTCAATTATCAGTAAAAGCCTTATTCCTGTATTGGCAATCCCTAAAGACTATAAATGGTTAAAACCAGAGAAAATCCTTCTGGCAACCAATCATTTTGAGAAAGATGAGGAGTCATGGGCAACTTTGAATGACATTATTGAGCTTTTTCAGGTCAAACTACATGTGGCCGTGTTTACAAATGAAAAAAAGGATAAGGCGTTGACTGCTGTTGAACATAACAGGGCGATCCAAAGTTACAGCGCATATTTAGATCAACGATATCATCTTCAGTCTGTATCAGAAAATATATATGGTTCAGACTTTGAACAGGCAATGGAAGATTATATCATGGTTAATGGTATTGATATATTGGTGATGTTCAGCCATAGAAGAAGCTTTTTAGAGAGCCTGTTTGATCCAAGCAAAACGAGGCGAATGAGTTATCACATCAAGATTCCTTTACTGGCTATGCCCTCAAAGACTGGTAATGTTTAGCCTGTTACCTGGTAAGAATATGTTCAGGCTTTGTTTGTTGTTTTATCCTGAAATCAACTGATTAATTAAGGACTGTTCGCAATTAGAATTGCGAACAGTCTCTTCTGCTCAATTAAAAGGCGTATTCAGATTTCGCTATTATATCTAGTTTGTTTTGAACACTTAAGACACCAGGAGCGGCCCAGGCAGCATTTTCTGCGTCTTCACTTTCTGCGAATGATCGTACGTTCCCTTTAAGGATTACTCTGTTGTCGACTACCTCCACCTGCACTTTGGCTGCATCAATACTTGCACTTCTTTGAAATGCGGCTTTAATCTTTTTTTCCAGCTCTAAGGGATCAATTTTTGGCTTTACTTTAATCAGATTAACCACGGATTTTACCCCGCTGAGATTTTCTATGGCGAGTCTGGCGTTGTTTTTTTGAAACTCCCACTCGACTTCACCTTCAAGACGTACAATACCATCTTCGACTTTTATTTTGACCTGCTCATGCTGCACTGCGGTATGCCACCTCAACGCATTTAATACTGCTTCGGCGATTTCAGTATCTGTTTTTCTGTAGGAAGGGGAGATTCCGACATGAATATCCTCAGCAACTGCTTTAACGCCAGACACCTTTTTAGCTGCTTTCTCTGCAGTCAGTTTTTTTAAGTAAGTATCTACCTGGCCGGATAATGTTACAATACCATTTTTAACGGCTACACCAATTTCTGACGAGTTAAGGGCCGGTTCCCATTTTAACTCATCAATTACGTCTTTTTGAATTTGATTGTCTGTTTTCATAACTCTTCAGATTAATTAAAAATTTACTTAAGACAAAGGACTGGATATTTAAGCTGTTCTGAATTGATTTTGATCATGTTAAGTGTTGATTTTCATCAACATATGGTTTTATTCTCACTTCCTTTTTTATCGTTGAGCCCAGCCGGGATTGCTTAAATTATCATGTGGGGAAGTATGATTAAGATCAATAAGAGGGGTGACCGCTGTCACTGGCTGCGAATGATCACTTTGATAACTTTAACCAGTTAAATTAAAAAAAAACAATTATGAAAACTTTAGTAAAATCAAACGGATTTCCATCATTTAGATCTATGATGGCAGATTTTTGGAATGCTGATGGCTTTTTTAATAAATCAGTTTTTGATAATGAGTTTCTTCCTGCAGTAAATATCCGGGATAAAGAGGGAAGTTATGAATTGGAGCTTTCCGCACCAGGGTTTAAAAAGGAAGATTTTAAAGTGAGTACTGGTGATGGGATGCTGACCATAAGTGCAGAAACGAGTAAAGAAAATGAAGAGGAAAATGAAGATTATACCCGGAAGGAATTCTCAAAATCTTCTTTTTCCAGGAGCTTTAATCTCCCTGAGAATGTCAGTGAGGAACAGGTTAAAGCAAAGTATAGCGATGGTCTCCTGCAAATTGTGCTCAAAAAATCCGGAGCCGGCAAAAAAAAAGAGAAACAGATTGCAATCGACTAATTTCATACCTGCAGTACTTCTGCAGGTATTTAGATTTAAAAGGTTCCAGATGTTTAGGTTCATCAGGATGATTTAATCTTAACTCTTTTATTCAATAAAATATCATTTCTTCAGAAGGCATATTCTGTGCATTACAGGAAGATTTTTTTATAAATAGCTTCAATTATGGAAAAGTACATTAGAAAATTTAGTGAACTTAGTATGGAGGATATTGCTCTGGTTGGTGGTAAAAATGCATCTCTTGGAGAGATGTTTAACCGTCTAACGCCAAGAGGTATTCTGATTCCCAAAGGATTTGCAATCACCGTAACTGCATTTCAGGATTTTATACAGTTTAATCATCTGAAGGAACCATTAGAACTTTTGTTAAAAGAATTGGACAGAAACTGCTATGAGAATCTGGAGGTAATCGGAAAAAAGATCCGGTTACTGATGATGTCGGGACGGCTGTCAAACGACCTGAGTATCCAAATCAGTAGCGCATATGAAAATATGTTCAGTGATGGAGCGGATGAAGTTGCCGTTCGCAGTAGTGCAACAGCTGAAGATTTACCGGATGCGAGTTTTGCCGGACAACACGAATCCTATCTCAATGTTAAGGGCAGCTATGCATTACTTAATGCAGTAAAAAAATGCTTTGCCTCACTTTATACTGACAGGGCTATCAAATACAGGGAAGATAAAGGTTTTGAGCATAGTAAAGTATTTCTTTCAGTTGGCGTTCAGGAAATGATTCGCTCAGACATTGGATGTTCCGGAGTTGGTTTCAGCCTTGAGCCGGAATCCGGTTTCCGGGAAGTAGTGCACATAGCAGGAGTCTGGGGGCTGGGAGAAAATATTGTCAAAGGAACAGTCACTCCTGATGAATTTCTTGTGTTTAAGCCCAGTCTGGAAAAAGGTTTTAAATCGATAATCCAAAAAAAACTGGGTAGTAAAAGCAAAACAATGGTTTATGCAGAGTCTGATGATGATGTGAATGAGGTGATTAATACAGATACCCCATACGAATTGAGTCAGCGGTTTGTATTGGATGAGGCTGAAATTGAGAAACTGGCAAGATGGGCCCTGATTATCGAACGTCACTATGAAAAACCTATGGATTTCGAATGGGCAAAAGATGGAATTGGGCACCAGCTTTATATTCTTCAGGCAAGGCCTGAAACGATCCATAGCAGAAACACCTTGTCTCAGCTGGTCACTTATCAGCTTCAGGAGAAAGGTAGTGTATTGAGCAGAGGAGAAGCGATTGGGAGTCAGATTATATGTGGACGCGTGTGCATGCTCAGCTCTCCAGATGATGCATTTAAATTAAACAAGGGTGACATTCTCGTTACAGATACAACAAGTCCGGACTGGGATCCGATATTAAAAAAGGTGGCTGGGGTCATTACCAATAAAGGAGGTAGAACCAGTCACGCGGCAATTATTGCCAGAGAACTTGGTGTTGCTGCAATTGTGGGGACTGGTGATGCGATGGCGCAAATCAAAGATGGCACCGTGGTAACTATCGATTGTTCGCAAGGCAGAATAGGATATGTATTAGAAGGTGAACTGAAGTGGATGAAAACAGTTACAGAATTAAATACTTTCCATCTTCCGGATTCTCCTAAAGCACAACTTATTTTAGCTGATCCTGAAAAGGCCTTTGCTTTGTCGTTTTATCCTAACCATGGTGTTGGTTTGCTGAGATTGGAGTTTTTAATCAGTAACTGGATTCAGATACATCCTATGGCGCTTGTGAATCCTGAGCGCATTACTGAAGAATCAGACCGGTTGGAAATAGAAACACTAACTAAAAATTATATTGATAAAACAGTTTATTTCGTAGAAAAACTCGCTCAGGGAGTTGCCATGATTGCTGCGGCATTTTATCCGAAAGAAGTGATCGTTCGTATGAGCGATTTCAAATCAAACGAATACGCAGGATTGATTGGGGGGAAGAATTTTGAGCCGCAGGAGGAGAACCCTATGATCGGATTCAGAGGCGCGTCCAGGTATTACCATGAACGTTACAAAGCGGGGTTTGAACTGGAGTGCCGGGCGATGAAAGTAGTTAGAGAGGAAATGGGGCTGACTAATGTCAAACTGATGATTCCATTTTGCAGGACAGTGGAGGAAGGGGCGAAAGTGATTGGATTAATGGAACAATTCGGCCTGAAACGCGGGGAAAATGGACTTGAAATCCTTGTGATGGCTGAAATACCCAGTAATGTATTGCTTGCAGAAAGTTTTGCTGAATTGTTTGATGGCTTCTCTATTGGATCTAACGACCTCACGCAGCTTACACTAGGTATAGATAGGGATTCTGCACTGATAGCTGATCTTTTTGATGAACAGAATGCTGCCAGTAAACAGCTGATCATCCAGATGATTCAAAAGGCAAATGTTCTGGGAAAAAGTGTTGGATTGTGTGGACAGGCAGCAAGTGACTCGGAATCTTTTACACGATTACTTGTGGAAACAGGTATCAACAGCATCTCTTTTAATTCTGATGCGTTGATAAAAGGAATTATAACGATAAATCTAGGGCAAGAGGAAAATGGAGCATTGACAGTTCTGAATAAATAAAAAGGTAGCGGTTAAAAACCTGCTACCTTTTTACTAAAAAAATCTAATCATCCCTAATTAAATCCATTACAAATATACAACTATGTTGCGTTGATAAATGTTAAATATTGTTAAAAGGATTTTTGTCTTGATGAATAGCTTTTTCTATCGTTAATAATGTTCACTTTAATTTTTAGAGTATGGTGATCCAATCTGTTTTTGCTGTCGTTCTTTCAGGTCTTGAGGGAACATTCAGATCCGGATAGCTTCCTATTCTACTTTTTTCATCCGTCATAAACACAAAGTTCCAGTTATTTTTATGATCCTGAAAAAATTCCCAACCATTCATCTCATCCCAGTAAACTTTCATCCGGGGATATTTTTTCAAAAGGTCTTTAACGCTGGAGTTTGGGTTCAGTCGATTAGTGGTATACAACCTTTTATCTGCAGCAATGATACACATTATCGTATCTGTATCCATTTTGGGAATCAGCCCCAGCACCACTTTCTTCCCTGAATAGTAAAGGTAAGCAGGGCCACCACCATCAAAACCAAAATTTCCCGCTTCATCTGTTTTCCTGGTTAGACCGCTAAACTTCTGCTCAGCCTCCCGAACCGTCATGCCGATTTTAATCTTGCCCAGCTGTCCTCTTTTTATCTTAAAGTCAGCATATCGAAACTGGCCGTTGATGCGCACCGAATTGTTTTTTTTAGGTGAAGTCTGAGCCACTAGATTTATTGGTACAGTGGCACAAAGTAGCAGTAGTATGGATATGATGAATAGCCTTGTCATTATGGTAAATATAGAAAAAGTGGTAGCAGCTACCAAACTGCTACCGGCCATAATCAACTAATTTAATCATCCCTAATTAAATTATATTCTAATATACAACAATGTTGCGTTAACTAGTGTTAATATTTGTTAAATAATGTGAACACGCAGGACAGGCATTAAAAAGCTAAACTTTCTGCTTTTAAGCTTGTTATCTAGGTCAGTGTTTTCTTTCAACCTGCTTTAGGCTATAAAAAACCATTTTCTTATGAGTCTTACTGAATACAAGAAAAAGAGATCGTTTAAAAACAGCCCGGAACCCAAAGGAGGGAAGGGAACGGGGAAGGAGTTGCGTTTTGTGATTCAGAAACATGACGCTTCTCACCTGCATTATGATTTTCGTTTGGAAATGGAAGGGGTATTAAAGAGCTGGGCAATTCCAAAAGGCCCTTCTACTGACCCGGAAATTAAACGCCTGGCCATGATGGTGGAAGATCATCCCTACGATTACCGGAATTTTGAAGGAATCATTCCCAAAGGTCAATATGGAGGGGGGACAGTTATCGTCTGGGACCAGGGAACTTATTCACCTGCAGAACCGGATACAGATGATTTGAAACAGCAGGAAAAGCAGTTGCTGCAACAGCTAAAGAGCGGAAAGCTTAAAATCAACATCAAGGGTAAAAAGCTGAAAGGAACTTATGCATTGGTGAAAGCTTATGGCAGAGGAGAAAACAGCTGGTTATTGATGAAACTGGAGGATCAGTTTGCTAAAGACACGGATATTCTTTTAAAGGAGAAATCTGTCCTCTCAGGGAAGACCATTGCACAGATGGAAAAAAAACCAGATGATCAAAAAACCGAAAAATTAATTAAAGCGCTGGTAAAGAAAGGCGGACAAATAAAGCCTGTTGATGACAAATTAAAGGATCTGCTTAAAAAAGCAGTTAAAAAACCTTTTTTTGATCAGGTTCAACCAATGCTGACCACATTGGTGGCAGAACCTTTTGATGAACCTGGTTGGATATACGAAATCAAATGGGACGGTTACCGGGCGGTCGCTTTTATGAACAAAGGAAAAATAGCCCTGAAATCCAGGAACGATAAATCCTTTAATGACAAATTTTATCCGATATATGATCAACTGAAAAGCTGGGGAGCCAATGCCATTTTAGATGGTGAGGTCGTAGTGGTCAATAAAAAAGGCAATGCTAATTTTGCTGCCTTACAGAACTGGCATAACGCATCAGATGGTGAGCTCCTTTATTATGTTTTTGACATTCTTTGGTACAATGGATATGACCTGTGCGGCTTGCCTCTGGTCGACAGGCAGGCGATCCTTGCAGAACTTATCCCTGAAAAATCTTCCATTTTGCTGAGCAAATCGTTTGAAACTTCCGGGATAGAATTCCTCAATGCTGTGAAACGCATTGGACTGGAAGGAATCATCGCAAAACGAGCCGACAGTGCTTACCATCCCGGAAATCGAACCACAGACTGGTTGAAAATTAAAGCCAGCAAAGGTCAGGAAGTCGTTATTGGAGGCTTCACTAAAAATAAAGACACGAGCAAACCCTTTAGTTCGCTTTTAGTAGGGGTATTCAAAAAAAAGAAACTGATCTACACAGGAAAGATCGGAACGGGCTTTAGCCTTAAGATGCAAAGAGAATTGCTTAAGGAGTTTCAGCCCCTGATTATAGATAAGTGCCCATTTTCTGATGAACCTGACATTAATAAGCCCAACCAGTTCAGGTTCAATTCCCCTCAGGCAGAAGCGACCTGGTTAAAACCGGAGTTGATCTGTGAAGTCAGCTTTGCAGAAATGACCACAGACGGAGTAATGAGACATCCTTCTTTTAAAGGGATGAGAGAGGATAAAAAGGCGAAAGAAGTGGTGCTGGAAAAAGAAACAGAGGTCAATAAAGTTGTTCCGCAGCCCATTAATCCTAAAGATATGTTGATCAAAAAAGGAGAAGAGACACAGGTGAAAAAGGTAAACCAGCAGGAGTTAACATTCACCAACTTAAACAAGATCTACTGGCCGGTAGAAAAAATAACCAAGCGCGACCTGATCAACTATTACGATCAGATCTCCCCGTTTATCCTGCCATACCTCAAAGACAGGCCCCAGTCCTTAAACCGGTATCCCAATGGGATTACCGAACAGAACTTTTACCAGAAAGATGTGACCGGGAAAGTGCCTGGCTGGATCAAAACTTATCTCTATCATGCAGAAGGGGACGATACTGATAAGCACTTTTTGGTGGGGAAGGATAAGGCCACACTTTTGTATATGGCAAGTCTGGGCTGCATAGAAATACACCCCTGGAGCAGTACCATTAAAAAACCGGACTACCCGACCTGGTGTATCATAGACCTTGATCCGGACAAGAACTCTTTTGATCAGGTAGTCGAGACTGCACAGGTAACCAAAGCCATTCTGGATGATATGGGGGTACCTGGCTATTGTAAAACCAGCGGCTCAACCGGCTTGCACATTTACATTCCTCTGGGGAATAAGTATACCTACGATCAAAGTAAGGAATTTGCCAGAATTATTGTCACGCTTGTCAACCGTGAACTGCCAAAATTTACCAGCCTGGAGCGGGTGGTTGCCGATCGCAAAGGAAAGATGTACCTGGACTTCCTTCAAAACAGGTCGCAGGCCACCATCGCAGCTCCCTATTCCTTAAGGCCTAAACCCGGGGCCACGGTTTCCATGCCCCTGCATTGGGAGGAAGTGAAAAAGGGATTGAAAATGAAGGATTTTACCATTTTCAATGCGGTATCAAGGGCAAATGAAATGGGAGATATCTTTAAACCTGTGCTGGGAAAAGGAATCGATCTGATGAAAGTGATTAAAAATAACCGTTAACCTAAAATAATGTATTGATGAGATCTATTTGGAAAGGTGCTATTGGATTTGGTTTAGTGAATATCCCTGTAAAATTGTTTTCAGGAGTTCAAAGTAGTCATCTTGATTTGGACATGTTGGATGAAAGAGATCATTCCAATATCAAATTCAAGAGGGTAAATGAAAAAACGCATAAGGAAGTGCCTTTTGAAAACATCGTAAAAGGCTATTTTCTGAAGGACCGGTATGTTGTCCTCGATGATCATGATTTTGAAGAGGTGAAGCCGGAAAAGACGAAGGTGATAGAAATAGAAAGTTTTGTAGATATCGCTGAGATCAATCCCGTTTATTATGAAACTTCTTATTATACTCAACCTGACACTCAGGGAAAAAAAGCATATGCATTGTTATTTCAGGCATTACTGAAATCCAAAAAGGCGGGGGTTGCACGTTTTGTTCTGAGAAACCAGGAACATCTATGTGTCATCCATCCCATGGACGGAATTATTGTCATTACGAAAATCCGTTTTCAGGAAGAGATCAAAGATGCCAAAGAACTGAAGTTAAAAGAAGAAATCACCATCAAGCCGAAAGAGCTGCAGGTTGGTCTGGCGCTAATCAGGCAATATTCAACAAAGTTTGACATCAGCGCTTTTAAAAATGACTATTCCAAAGAATTATTGAAGATCATAAAGTCTAAAGCCAAAGGGAAAAGGGCAACAGTTAAAAAGATCAAACCTCAGAAACCAGTCTCAGAGGACCTGTATGAACAGTTGATGCAAAGCTTAAATAAGCGTGCATAATCAAGGGTTAATTTAAAAGGTCTGCCTCAATTGAAATGCAGAGGCAGACCTTTCAGATTTAATAATTTAATGCATTGATAGCAGTAATTGTTCCGCCTTCTACCTGAAGCCCTTTTTTTGCTACGGCAATCTCTGCGTCAAAAACATATACATAACTTCCTTCACTGGCAGTTGTGATTCCGATATAGGCCTTTTTTCCATCTTTTGGCGAATAATTATTTGGCGTTGTACTTGTGATATTGTCAGGAACTCCGGTTACCCATTTGAAGGTTTTATTGACCACATCGGCTACCGCGAATTTCTTTCCTTCCCCATCCAGCGAGTTGGGCTGAGGATACATCTCCAGAATAAATAAGCCTTTGCCTACATAGGTCTGACCAGAAATATGATGTCCGCCAGCAGCTTGCTGTACATTAAAGAAATAACTCCGATCAAACTCTGTGGTTCCCTTGTTAATGCGAACAATTGCAGACGGTTTTGTCGAAACTGCCTTTCCATTATTTGTAGCTGCTGCCGGAGAGAAAGCATAGATGTCTCCCTCATCTGTCACTGTCATTCCATTCACAAAATAATTACCGATAAAACTCGTCCTGTTATCCCGGATGGTTTTTTCGAACCTAAGCTCAGGATAAGAATAAACTGCTACCCAGGTACTATCAGGATATTTTGTTCCGAAAGTATCACCACCTCTGGGTTCTCCTTTTATACTCATGTAGGGAATGAAAATTTTATCTCCTGTCTGCACTGCACAGGTAAAATGAGCACGCTCACCATTACCGGCCAGTTTAACTATGTTTGCCTGTTGCTCACCTACAATCTGGTATTTACGTGCGTTGATTCTAAACATAGTTGCAAATTCATTGCCTGATCTTGGTACCTTAATCGTGAAAATGTCATCCTTAGCCGGAGCGAGAACCTGCATGGTTTCCGTTTGGAAATTCGTGAGTTTACTTAATTTTCCTGTTGCATCAAGCTTATAAGAAGTTACGGCACCCGGATTTCCCTGACCATAAAGCAGGCTGAAAAATCTGTTTTTATTGGATACATAATATCGGTAAGAACCTTCCTGCTCCATTCCATTTCCTCTGGTTGTGATTTTTCCCTGGTCCAGATCAGCAGCAGTCAACAGATAATCCGCAATTCCGGAAGTACCGACCGGAGTGGCTGCAATGATGTATTTGGTCGCTCCTGTTAGTTCAAAATCATTGTCTGCCAGATCCAAAGGATCAGGAAGGGGTTTATCACAGGCGCTAAACATGGTCACCAGGACTAGCACAGGTAATAAAAAAGTATAGTTGGTTTTCATCTTTTGAGAATTTAATTTTATAAATGTTTTGCTGGAGTTTTGAAGCATTGACTATCTGTTTTTGCTGATAAAGTACCTGATCTTAGCATAGAAAGCACGTCCTGGTTTTTGCAGTGAGAAGTTATCATAGATCCTGTTGTCGGTAATGTTTTTACATTCCAGGCCGATGTTGTATTTTCCATTTCCCAGTGTATAAACTGCATTCACATCTTGTTGCCATTGACGGGGGATATCATATTTATCCGCGCGCTCTCCCTGACTTGGCCAGGATAAATAGTAATCATGAACATACAATACATTATAACCAAGAGTTAAAGTATTGCCCTTTTGTCCTACATTTTTGAAAAATAGAGAAGCATCGGCATTGCCGTAAAGGAATGGCATATTAGGAATGCGATCCCGGTACAAAGGGCTTTCCATCACCATGTTCTCTTCAAACCGGGTATCATTACGGAGGTTCTGATAAGTTGCGTTAATTCCTGCGGTAAATAGCTGTTTAAATGAATACCTGATTTCACCTTCCAGGCCAAGATTGGTTACGCTCGCTAAATTTCCCATGGTTCTCTTGGTTTGATTTTGATTGAGGGATGGTCTGATGAAATCTTTAGCATCTCTGTACAGCACACTTCCATCAAAACTAAAGCGATGTATCTTATTGATATGGGTTTGGAAACTCAGACCAGCATTGTAATTATAGCTATGTTCTGGCTTAAGACCGATGTTCCCTTCTAAGTTTTCTATGTCTCCGAATAATTCGTCAGTTTCCGGCAGTCGGAAACTCTTCTCATAAGAAGCTTTGATCTGAAGATTCGGTTTCAGGAAATAAGTAGTGGCAATACCGTAGCCCAGTTTACTATAATCGGTTTTTTGATTTTGATAAGCAACATCTCCCCATAAACCACTTGGATTGTAAGCAATAGAGAACTTATTTAACTGGGAAAAGTGTTTTACAAATAGGGAAGTATTCCATTTTTCAGATGCATTGTACTTGTAGCCCAATCCTAAAATGTTCTTATTGCTGATAAAAGGTTGTTCGTAGATGGCCTTTGTCGGATCTAGCTCATCATGTCCTTTCCTGTTGAAGGTATTTAACACATTGTTGAGGGAAAAAGAGTGATGTTCATTTAATACATAACTTAAATTAGCTGTTGCAAGGCCATTGTTATTTCTGTATTTATACAAACTGCGTTCACGTTCACTCCCTGCTCCGGCATATTCACGGAATTGTCCAAGCCAGTTGTAACGGCGGTATACGGTGTCAATGTTTTTTTCTGTTCCGAGGTTGAAATTACCATTTACCCTTAGGTCCAGACCTTTTACAAACAGATCTTTCTTCGCATATTTCAAGGTGGGCATGATGATGTTACCTTCCCTGAACCACTTACCAAATACACTTGCCATCCGGATGCCTGTTTGCACTTCCTTATAGTTTTGTCCCATGGTGAGACCTATCATCAACTGATCAGCATAGCTTTTATTAACCACTCCGGCACCTGCAATAATGGTTTCATTATGATAAGTGTCGTTAAAGCGTTTAAACTTTTGGTTTGGGTAATACTGACCTGTAAAAAGATCTGCAGTACTTGTGGTCACCTTGTAATCGTTGTCAGAATAATTCTGGAAAGCGTTCAATTGGAATTTGAATCCCGATTCAGAGGTATAACCTGCATTGAAGAAGGTACGGTGGGTATTAAATGAACCATAAGAATAGGAGGCATCCACATAACTTTTCAAATTGTTATCAGTGACGATGTTAATGGCCCCACCCAGTGCATCAGAACCCAGCCATACCGGAACTACTCCTTTATAAACCTCAACGCGTTGCGCCAGGTTGATAGGAATATTGCTCAGCTGAAAAGAGGAACCGAAGTTATCCATAGGTACCCCATCGATAAAAAACTTAACCTGCCTGCCGGTAAAGCCATTTAAAGACAGTTCCATCTGAGATCCCAGTCCTCCTGCAACACGAACCCTTACCCCGGAAACACGATCCAGTGCACTGGCAATATCTAAGGTAGAATTGTGTAGTTTTTTGGCATCGATGGAGCTGACATTAAAGGCTTGCTGATTGATTTCCTGAATAGGAGTGCGGCCGATTACAGTCACTGTTTCCATTTGCTCTGCAGATTCTGTAAGGGTAAAGTTTAATCTGGCATCTTCTCCTTCGTTAATCCTGACCTCCTGCTTTTGGGGTTTGAAACCCATAGCTGAAATATGAACGACATAATTGCCTGGTTTTAAACTGGGAAAACGATATTCCCCTTTTTCATCAGAAACTAATTTGTAAGCCTGATTTTGAAGTTTAACAGTGGCTGCAGCAATAGAGGTTCCTGAGCTGCTTTTTAAATGCCCGCTTAAACTGGAACTCCGGTTTTGGGCATAGGTTAAGATCCCGTAAATACATAGTACGGTTAGTAGCAAAATTTTTTTAATTTGCATAACTTTTAATAAGAGATTAAAGGTGACCGGTTATCCGGATTTAGCCACACGGGTCCGAAACCGTGTGGCTTTTTTTGACAAATATATACTTATTTAGAATTATTACAAATAGAAGAGTGGATAGAATTATGGAATAATAAGAAAATTACTTAATTCCATCTTTATAAGTTCTCCCGACCGGAAGCTGTTTACCATCCTTTAATAGGACGAACTGGGAGTTATGAGATAATATATGCCCTTTCTGTACAATATAAGACTTATGGATCCGGACAAAACCAAGCTTTTCATTCTTTTCAATGAAATCAGAGAAACGCTGTAAAACCATGTATTGTTTATATCTGGTGATGACCTTCAGGTATTCTCCAAAACCCTCAATCCATTGTATGTCCTTCAAAGGGATTTTATTTAACATATAGTCTGATCTGAAGATCAGAAATTCTTCTTCAGTTCCGGTATCAGTTACCTTTCTATAGTCAATGGCCTTTTGAACAGCCTTAACAAAACGCTCCGGAAAAACAGGTTTAACCAGATAATCAATAACGTCCAGGTCGTAGGCCTTTGCTGCATGAGTCGGATCAGCGGTAATGAAAATGCCTAATTTGCCCTTAGGGATCAACGCCAGCATCTCCGTTCCGGAAAGGCCCGGCATTTCGATATCCAGGATAAACAACTCCACCTCATCAAGACGATCGTAGGCCAGCGCTTTCCTTGGATCAAGAAAACAAGCCAGAAGCTCAATTTCAGGGAGATCGTCACAGTATTTACGAATGAGTTCCAATGCCGGAGACTCATCATCAACATAAATGGCTTTGATAGCGGTCATATTCTGATGGTTAATAGGGTGCTGTAATCTACGCCCTTCTGCACAGATTCCAAAGTGTAATTCTCCCCATATTGGTTATCCAGCATCATTTTCAAGACCTGAAGACCTGCGCCCCTGTAGGATGGTGAATGTTCTGTTACTTTCTCCTCAGAGATGGAATTTGAAATTGAGAAGCTCGCTACCGAATCATCGAGCGATAGTTTAAGCCTGATATAGGCATCTTCATCCTGTCCTATAACAGAATATTTGACTGCATTTTCAAAAAGAGTGAGGTATATGGTAGGGGGGATCTCCATCACACTAAAAAGTTCATTCGCTTCAAAGTCAAGCTCCATATCCAGCTTGCTTTTACTTTTTAGCTGATATAGTGTTGCCAATGCGGTAATCATCTGGATTTCCCGTTCTATGGGGATCGTCTTTTTCTCCACCTCGTAAGTGGTGTATTGCATCAGCAGACTTAATTGTTTAATCAGGTTTGCAGAATCGCTGTCTGTGGCATAGCTATGTGAATAGATATTGTTCAGGGTATTGAAGAGAAAATGTGGGTTGATCTTTGATTTTACCAGCTCCAGATCCGCTTCTTTTTTCCTGATCACGAGTTCTGCCAGTTCCTGCTCCACCATCAGTTTATACCTCGATATGCCCTGCATGGAAGGAACGAGAATAATGATGATCTGTGTGAGGTAAATCATAAAGATGTACTTTCCTTCGGCTTCAATTCCATTGTTGAAGAGTTCAGGTTCAAGCAGTATTCTGATCAGACTGGAGATCACAAAAATACCAGCCGTATACAGCACATATTCCCCATATCTTTTAGTTTGGTAGTATTGAGGAACGAGTCTTTTAAAGCATAACAGGTACAGTGGAATATTAATCGCCAGCATAAACAGGAGCCGGTATAGCGCTTCCTGTACATTAAACAAACTGAGGTAAACGTAACCACTAACGCCAATAAAACCTAGCCAGAACAGGATATGCTGCATATAGATCACACCCGGCCATTTCCCATTCAAGAGGACATTCATGACGCTCTTTTCGAAGGAAAGCCTCAGGACCAAAATTAAAAAGATAAGGTTTAGCAGCAGGATCATTTTTTCATGGTGGTTTATTCAGTTTCGGTCGTTTGTTTATTTATCCTGTCGTTTATTGATATAAATCCATTTTCAAGGCTCCTTATACCCATATTTAAGTTCCGGGTAGGGCAATTTGTTGTCCGGGAAACAACCAAATATAAAACTTAGGATAGAAAACCTGATCTTTCTTGCAGATTTATCCTCCATATCAATACAGACCAATAAAACAAGAGCCACATGTTAATTGAAAAATCACCTCAAACTGCTGTTCAGCAACAGAAACGACCATTAAGCATATGGCTGCGGATCGTTACCAACCTGACTTTCTGGGTACTTATTGCCATTATTGCCGGTATAGTACTGGGCAGTTATGCGCCTGCTGCCGCAGTGAAAATGGAAATTATTGGAAAGACTTTTATCGATATCATCAAACTTTTCATTGCGCCCATTATCTTTTTAACCATAGTTCTTGGGATTAGCGGGATCGGGGACCTGAAAAAGGTAGGTAAGATCGGCCTGAAATCACTTTTATATTTTGAGGTCGTATCGACCTTCTCCCTTGCAATTGGGATCTTAATGGCTGTTCTGTTAAAGCCGGGAAACATTGATAAATCAAAACTTCAGGTCGGAGATGCTTCTAAATATACCTCAGGAGCTGCAAAGGAGTTCAACTGGATGGAGTTTTTTATGAGCAACCTGACGCTTCAGGTGCTGTTGGTTGCCATAATTGTGGGTATTATTCTCAATTATTCAAAACACAGGGAAAAAGCAGTGACGGGTTTAGGTCGTTTGTCCAAAATCGTTTTCCTTGGATTAAAGTATGTGATGTACCTGGCACCCCTTGGTGCGTTTGGAGGAATGGCTTATACTGTCGGAAAATTTGGTCTTCACACCCTTGTTCCATTGGCTAAACTCATGGGAACGGTATACCTGACCATGGGAATTTTTATTTTCCTTGTTCTTGGAGGGATTATGAAATATTACAAGATGAGCATCTGGAAGTTCATCAAATACATTAAGGAGGAATTGCTGCTGGTTCTGGGAACCTCATCGTCAGAATCTGCCCTTCCATCAATTATGCAGAAACTCGAAAAGATGGGATGCAGTAAGTCTGTGGTCGGACTGGTGATTCCAACAGGGTATTCCTTTAATCTTGACGGAACCTCAATCTATCTTTCTATGTCAGTGATTTTCCTTGCACAGCTTTATGGAGTGGAGCTTTCTGCCTGGGAAATGCTCAGCATCATCGGAATCTTAATGATCACCTCAAAAGGGGCTGCAGGTGTTACCGGAAGTGGGTTTATCGTACTTGCCTCTACGCTAACTGCCTTGCACAAAATACCGGTTGAAGGACTGGCATTCTTACTCGGTGTAGATAAGTTTATGAGTGAGGCGCGTGCGCTGACGAATATCATCGGTAATGGTGTCGCTACGATTGTCATCGCCAAAAGTGAAAAAGAATTCAATCCGGTAGCAGAGGGAGAGGAACAGGAATGGAGCAATGAGGATGCTGAAATTAAAGAAGGAAAATTTGCCGGCATAAACTAAATGAAAACATTCTTAATTCCAGAGGTTTAGGGGAGAAGGAGACGGGCCAGGCAAAACGATAAAAAACGAAAGCCCTTTGATTGCCGGTTAACTAAAGGTTTTGAGTATCTTCATCAAAAAAATCCGGCCAGAAGATTTGAGCATCCCGACAAAAACAGAGCTGAACTTACACAAGCTGAATCGTTACCTAAGCTTGCAGATACTTGCTGCCATCGTTATGGGAACGCTCTGCGGTGTTTGTTTTCCGAAGCTTTCTATGGGAATGCAATGGGTGGGTACTTCATTCGTTACTGTTATTGAACCCTTTGTTCCGCCAGTCATTTTTCTGAGTATTGTGAGCTTGTTTGGCAGTATGGAAAATCTGAGACTTGCCGGAAGGATTACGATCAGAGCCCTGGTTTATTTCATCCTTGTGAGCAGTACTGCCATCATTTTTGGCATTTGCTGTGGGTTGCTGATTAAGCCAGGAAGAATAGACCGGACCTTTTTAGAGACAATTTCTCCCCCGAAAGTAGAGGAGAGTAATTATCATGAATGGCTAAATGTGGTCCTGCAAAACAGCATGCTCATTATCTTGGTGCTGGCCATTGTGATTGGTCTGTTTATCAACCAGTATAAGTACAGAAACAAAGTGCTCGTGGTGATTGACCGGATAAAACTGATCTTGCTGAAATTGTTAAGGTATCTTTTTTTGCTTGCCCCGGTCATCACCTTCTGCGGGATTGCCTATACCGTTGGCCGTTATGGACTGGAGACATTGGTGCCGATCGGTAAGATGCTCGCAGGAACATATATCTCCATGTTCCTGTTCGTATTCACTGTGCTTGCAAGCCTCCTCGCTGCTTTCAAGGTGAATATTTTTGTGTTTTTGGGTACGATTAAAGACGAACTTTTGTATGCGATGGGTACCTCATCTTCCAGTTCTGTAATCCCCTTACTGATGGAAAAGCTGGAGGGCCTTGGGCTGAAGCAACCGGTTGTAAGACTGGTTACCGTAACAGGTAATTCCCTGAACCTGAATGGAACCTGTATTTATCTGGGAATATCTGTGATGTTCCTGGCGCAACTCAATAATGTGAGCTTTACATTTTCTGAACTCTGTAACATCGTCCTGATCATTTTGCTGACTTCAAAAGGGGCATCTGGTATACCAGGGACCGGATTCCTGGCGCTGGTTACTACAGTAAGCAGTATCCATAAAATTCCGGTAGAAGGTTTGGCAGTGCTGCTCAGTATCGATCGTTTTATGAGTGAGGCAAGGGCAATCACCAATACAATAGGGCATAGTGTAGCCGCATTGGTGGTCTCTAAATTGAAAAATAGCCCATGACGCAACTCTTTGATTAAAAAAACTTTTATATCTTCACCTCATCGTTGCGGTTTATCGCATTTCTGCATGAAGCTACATCAATTAATTATAGAAATTAAAGCGCTGGAAGATGTGTCCACATTTTCGAAACATGAACAATTGGTTCAGGGAATCATCAATGCCCTGGATCAAAAGATATTGGTCAGGGGAGATGCTTTACCTTCTGTAAACCGGATGATCAGGGAAATTGGTTTTGCCGGCGAAACCATTGCAAAGGCTTATAAGGAACTTGTAAACCGGGGCATCATTGAATCTAAACATAGAAAAGGGTATTTTGTTGCCAACGAGGATACGGAACAGCATCTTAGGGTTTGCTTGTTGATCTATGCATTTGATACCTTTCAGGAAACCTTTTACCAGACTTTCAGGAATAAATTGGGCGAAAATGTCCAGCTGGATCTTTTCTTTCACCATAACAATTTCGCCGTATTTGAGAATACGATAAATAACGTTAAAGGTAAATACGGGATGTATGTGATCGCTCCGATTGATTCGCCTGAAGCAATCCCTCTGGTCGCACAATTTCCAATGAATAAGCTGCTGATTGTAGACCGGCAGCTGGAGCTGAGCGAAGAGCATTCCTTTATTGTACAGGAATTTAAAGAGTCATCCTACAAGGCTTTTGAGGAACTTGCAGACCGGATCAAAGAATTTGAACAGTTTGTTTTCTTTTTTAAGCAGGAATCAGCAGAGCCAAATGATATCCTGAACTCGTTTCAGCGGTTTATCAAAGACTATAAGGTCAATGGCATCGTAAAAAGTAAATATGAACCAGGTAGTATCGCACCAGATAAAGTATACTTTACCATTCATAATTTAGAATTATGGGAAATCCTTAAGGACTCTAAAATCAAGGGGTTAAAACCGGGTAAGGACTTAGGGATCCTATCTCATAATGATGACAATGTCAAAGAAATAATTTTTGACGGAATTACTACATTTTCTATTGATTTTGCAAAAATGGGCGAAATGGCAGCAGAGTTTGTCCTATTCAGAAAACCCATAAGACACATCATGAAAAATGAACTGATCAGAAGAAATTCTCTATAGATTAGTTTCCTATCACTTTGATTTTCATTTCCTTATGCAGATCACAGCTCCTGAGCTGTTAATTCTGTTTTTCAAAAGTACTTCTGAAAAATAAATTTTGGATTGTAAAATATTTTCCATAATCTTGGCACTAGTGTAGTGTAGTATAGTGTAGGGTATACTACACTGCCAAACCAACAAACCAACCAAATATAAATTATGAATTCTGCTCATCTATGGGATCCAACTGCCGCTATTCTGCTGGCATATGACTACACGCTGAACCAAATTAAATCAATATGAAATATAATTTTACCAGATTTTTTTCAATGTACAGCTGTTGGCTATTGCTGCTGGTTTGCATTGGCAATGTAAATTCGCTTAAGGCCCAAAATACCGGACAGCGGCTTACAGGGCTCGTTATCGACAGTGCCGATAAAGCACCTGTCCCAAATGCTTCTGTGATGATTAAAGGAACCAAACAGGGAACTCAGACAGACAGTAATGGAAAGTTTATCCTAGACGTTTCGGGAGAAGGAGCCACGCTGATTTTCTCTTATGTGAGTTACAAGCCCCGGGAGATGTATGTTCAGAAGGGCAAACCGGTAACCGTAAGATTGGTGTCCGCACAGGACCGCCTGGAAGAAGTAGCCATTGTGGCTTATGGTACACAGAAGAAAAGCAGTATGGTGGCTTCAATTACCACTATAGATCCAAAAGAACTAAAAGGTCCCACTTCAAATTTAACGACCATGCTCGCCGGACGTATCGCCGGAATGGTGGCTTATCAGCGAAGTGGCGAACCGGGTATGGACAATGCCTCTTTCTTTATCAGGGGAGTAGGCAGTTTCGGTGCCGGGAAAAAAGATCCTTTAATCCTGATTGACGGAATGGAATCTACAGGAACAGATCTTGCCAGGTTGCAGCCCGATGATATTGCGGGTTTCTCCGTACTTAAAGATGCTGCCGCTTCTTCCTTATATGGAGCGAGGGGAGCCAATGGAGTCGTATTGGTAACCACCAAGCAAGGTGAGATAGGAACAGCCAGGTTTAATGTCAGGTTTGAAAACTCATTGTCTTCCAATACCAGGAATTTCAAATTTGCTGATAACATCACCTATATGAACCTGGCAAATGAAGCCGTTTTAACGAGAGATCCTGAAAAAACACTTCCTTATTTTCCCAATAAAATTGACCATACTGCTGCGGGCGACAATCCTTTACTGTACCCAAGTAACAATTGGATAGAGCAGCTGATTAAAGATTATACCAATAACCAGCGTTTCAACATGAACGTAAGTGGTGGTGGAAGTACCGCACGCTATTATGTTGCCGGAACTTATAATGTAGACAATGGGATTCTAAGAACGGATAAGAAAAACAATATTGATAACAACATAAAAATTAAGAATTATGCGGTGCGCTCTAACGTGAATTTAAAGCTTACACCAACTACCGAAGCTATCGTAAGAACCTCTGCCCAGTTTGATGATTATACCGGTCCTATTGGCGGTCGCGATGAATGGGGCAACCTGATCAATGGCGGTGCAGCAGTATTTCAGACGGCATTGTGGTCTAATCCGGTCATGTTCCCTGCAGTATATCCGGCAGAATATTCACCATTCGCAAAACATCCCTTGTTTGGAAATGCCTTTATAGGCAATTCAAAAGATATGTACATGAATCCATATGCAAGGATGGTGTCAGGGTATCAGCAATACAATACTTCAACAGTAAATGTCCAGCTGGAATTGAAACAGGACCTGAAGGCAATTACAGAAGGCTTGTCGACCCGCTTAATGGCTTATACCCAGCGCTATTCTTACTTTGACGTGTCGCGGAGTTTTAAACCCTTTTATTACAATCTGAGTGTTATTCCGGGGAGTACAGAGCGTATACTTTCCCCCCTGAATCCGGAAGGTGGTACTGAATTTCTGGGTTATGATACAGGAAACAGAAATCAGAACACGACAACATATGGTGAACTTGCACTTAACTACAGCAAAACATTCAGAGAAAAACATGCAGTTACAGGGATGCTGATCGGGATCCTTAGAAATTACCTGACTGCCAACGGAGGTGATTTACAGGCTTCATTACCATCAAGGAATTTAGGCCTTTCAGGAAGATTAACCTATGCTTATGATAACCGTTATCTTTTCGAAGGTAATTTTGGCTATAATGGTTCTGAACGTTTTGCGGCCAATCACCGCTTTGGGTTTTTCCCTTCTGCAGGTCTGGGATGGAATGTCTCTGAGGAGCGCTTTTTTGAACCGCTTAAATCTGTGATCACCAGACTTAAACTCAGAGGGACCTATGGTTTGGTTGGAAACGACCAGATCGGAAGACCTCAGGACCGGTTCTTTTACCTTTCCAATGTCAATCCGAATGATCGTTTCCGGGGATTTACCTGGGGAGATAAATGGGATTATTTCAAACCTGGTTATTCTATAAGCAGGTATGAAAATTACGAAATTACCTGGGAAAAGGCCACAACAACAGACCTGGGCTTTGACCTGAACTTCAAAAACGGATTCTCAATGGTGTTTGATTATTACAAATCAATCCGCAGCAATATTTTGATGGACCGCTCCAACATTCCGAGTACAATGGGCTTTAGCAGCACCGTTCAGGCCAATGTAGGTAAAGCAAAAAATGAGGGCTTCGACCTGGCACTGGACTATAGCAAAACATTCGGCTCCAACTGGTGGATTCAGGCAAGGGGTAACTTTACTTATGCCAGAAATGAAGTCATGGTAAACGAAGAACCCGACTACCCGGACGGCCTAAAGCATTTATCCAGATTGGGCTTCCCTTTTGAACAAAAATACGGTTTGATCGCTGAACGCCTGTTTGTGGACGACATTGAGGCCAGAAACTCGCCCACCCAGAATTTTGGCGGCTTGATTCCAACCATGGGAGGAGACATCAAATACCGCGATATTAATGGAGATGGCCAGATCACAGATAAGGATAAAGTGCCAATCGGTTTATCAACAGATCCGGAAATTATCTATGGCTTTGGATTTTCTTTAGGATTTAAAGGCTTTGACCTCAGTACGTTTTTCCAGGGATCAGCACGCTCATCTTTCTTCATTGACCCGGGAAACATTACACCTTTTGCGCTGAATGGTTCTTCTCAAAATGGTTTGCTTAAAGCAATTGCAGACGACCATTGGTCGGAAGATAACCGGAATTTGCACGCCTTATGGCCGAGACTTACCGATGGTTTCAATAGCAACAACAACCAGTTTTCTACCTGGTGGAAGCGTGATGGCAGCTTTTTGAGGTTAAAATCTGTGGAAATTGGTTACAACCTGCCCAAAAAAGCGCTCAACCGTTATCGGTTATCCAGCTTAAGATTTTACTTGAATGGCTCCAATCTGGCAGTGTTCAGCCCCTTTAAATTATGGGATCCGGAAATGGGATCTAAAGGTCTTGGGTATCCTGTTCAGGCAGTGTATAACATAGGTCTGAATGTTGGATTTTAACTAAAGAGAATAATCATGAAAACGAAAATATATATCCTACCGGTTTTAGTGTTGTTATTTAGCCTGAATGCCTGTAAAAAGAGCTTCCTTGATGTAGTTCCAGACAATGTACCCACGCTGGACAATGCTTTTACCATGCGCAATGAAGCCATTAAGTACCTGGCAACCTGTTATTCTTATCTGCCAAACGATGGAGAGCCGACACAAAATATAGCCTATATGGGCGGTGATGAATTTTGGCTGGACTTTCCCTCCAGAAGTATCAATGCTGAAAACTGGGCAATGGCGAGGGGAAACCAGAGCGTAGTGAACCCTTTGGTAAATTATTGGGATGGAGGAATGTTCAATGCCATCCGCGATTGTAATACTTTCCTCGAAAATGTAAGCGACCTGAGCAAAGTACGTGACATGAGTAATGATGAACGCAACCGCTGGCTTGGTGAAGTTGAATTTTTAAAGGCTTATTATCACTTCCTTCTTTTCAGGCATTATGGGCCAATCCCTGTAATTGATGTGAGCCTTCCCGTAAATACTCCAATCGAACAAACCAAGGTAAAACGCCAGCCGGTGGATTCTGTGGTGAATTACATCGTGAAATTACTGGATCAGGCTGCTGGAAAGTTACCAAACAATGTGATGATCCCGGCAACGGACCTTGGTCATATTACCAGGCCAATTGCTTTGAGCATTAAAGCTAAAGTATTGCTGTATGCAGCAAGCCCATTATTTAACGGGAATAAGGATTATGTTAATTTTAAAAATCCTGATGGCCAGGTCCTGTTTAACCAAACAGGAAGTACGGATAAATGGAAAAAGGCTGCAAATGCGGCTAAAGAGGCTATAGCTGCTGCTGAAGGAGCAGGAATTAAATTATATACTTTTCCTGGTACTACTTTCCCGCTTTCCGGCACAACCATTAGGGAAATGAGCATCAGAAATGCAGTGACGGAGAAGTGGAATTCTGAGATCATTTGGGGAAATCCTAATTCCAGAACCTGGCAGCTGCAGTATTCTTCTATGGCACATATAGATCCTTCTTTTTCCGGGAACAACAGTGTACACGGAACTCTGGCCCCACCAATGAAAATTGTAGAGCAGTTTTATACTAAAAATGGTGTTCCGATTGATGAAGACCATACACTGGATTTCTCTAACAAAGCACAACTCCGAACAGGAACAAATAGCGAACGCTATTACATCATTGAAAATTACCAGACCGCAAGAATAAATTTCGACAGGGAACCACGGTTCTATGCAGACCTTGGTTTTGACGGTGGCAAGTGGTTCATGGAAAGCAACAGATCTGATGACAATGCTTTTTCTGCACAGCTTAAACTGGGGCAGTATGGAAGTGGTTTATCCATTACCGTAACCACCTATTATCCCAAAAAACTGGTCAACTGGAAGTTTGCCTTTAAAGAAGGAAACAGCAACCACATAGAGGAGTACCCTTTTCCGATGATCAGGCTTGCAGACCTTTACTTAATGTATGCTGAGGCTTTAAATGAAGCTGAAGGACCTTCGCAGGAAGTGTATACTTACCTGGATAAAGTGAGGGAACGTGCCGGGCTGGAAGGCGTGGTCAATTCCTGGAGCAAGTATTCAAACAATCCTTCTAAACCATTAAATCAGCCGGGCTTACAAGCCATCATCCGCAGAGAACGTAATATTGAAATGTCATTCGAAGGCAGCAGATTCTGGGACCTTCGCCGCTGGAAACTAGCCGCACAGGAACTGAATAAAAATATTACGGGCTGGGACAGGGATCAGGATAAAGACCATCCGGAATTGTTTTACAGGCTCATAAATATCTATCCCCAGCGTTTTATCGCGCCAAGAGATTACTTATGGCCGATCAGAGAGAATAACCTATTGGTCAATCCAAACCTCGTTCAGAACCCGGGATGGTAATTAAAAACAGGATAAACCTCAAATCGATTTTAACATGAAAAGAAATAAATATATCATATTCCCTATTTTTTGTACGCTGTTTGTACTGCTCTCCTGTAATAAGGCGGAGCTCAATGGGATTTTGGAAAACAACCCGAATGCTCCTGATCCGGTCAGTAATGTGAAGGTGGAAAACGGAAATGGCCAGGCAAAAATCAGCTATAATCTGCCAAATAATAAAGACCTGCTTTATATCAAAGCGGTTTATAGTATAGCCAACGGGCAGCAAAGAGAAGTACTGGCATCAGGTTATACCAATAACCTGATTGTAGATGGATTTGCAGATACCAGCCCCCATGAAATCAAATTATATGCAGTAAACAAAAGCGAAAAAGCTTCTGAACCTGTTACGGTAAGTGTTAACCCTTTAATTGCTCCGTTCAGATTGATTTTTAATGAATTAAAAGCCAGTGCCACATTTGGTGGAGTTCGGGTAAATGCCATTAATAAGTTCAAAGCAACGGTAGCGATTGTTCCCTTACTGGATTCTTTAGGTAATGGAGACTGGGCAAATCTGGACAATGTGTATACCAGGGATTCCGTCATCAGTGCAAGCATCAGAGGATTAAAACCAAAGCGGGGCAAATTTGCTTTTTATGTGCGCGACAGGTGGCTGAACCGTTCTGATACCTTACTGATCGACCTCACGCCCCTGGAAGAGAACCTCCTGAACAAAGATCTTTTTCAGGAACTAAGGTTACCTGGGGATGCCGAATATATGTACAATACTACATTGAACATGATATGGGACAAAAGAACCGACAACGGGCAATGGCCATGCATGTATACTCAGGAAAGTGCTGGTAGCCCACAAACGGTGAGCTTTAGTATAGGCAAGGAAGCAAAGCTGAGCCGGATTGTGATCTATCCGAGAAGAGAATCGGGTTATTATGATAAAGGAAATCTAAGGGATTTTGAAGTCTGGGGATCTAATACTCCGGCTCAGGATGGAAGCTGGGCAAGCTGGACCAAACTGATGACCAGTACCGTGATGAAACCTTCCGGATCACCAGTGGGTACAGACACCGGAGCAGATGAAGCTTATGGTAAAGCAGGCTGGTCATTTGATTTTCCTGAAGATGCGGCTAAATTCAAGTATTTAAGGATCAGAAATCTGAAAAACTGGAGAAGTAGCTATTTTATGGAAATTGCTCAGGTATCCATCTGGGGGGTATATTAATTGATTTTAGCTTAGAAAATATGAAAAATATAAATAAGACCATCGGAATACTGGGGCTTGTCTTGATGATCGCAGCATGCCAGAAACAGGATGACTTTGAAAAATTCACTGAGAATGGTGAAGTGGTTTATCCGGCTAAAATCGATTCTTTAAGGATCCTTTCCGGAAATGGCAGGGTTAAGGTTTCCGGAGCCTTAAATCCGGATCCGAAAGTAGTCAGGTTCAGGGTATTCTGGAATAGTAAGCTTGATTCTGTCGATGTGCCGGTGAAACGTACCGGAGGAAAGGATAGCATAAATTACATCATCAGTAACCTTGAGGAAGGACCGCTGAGCTTTGAGGTCCGTACTTATGACTCTGAAGGACATATTTCTGTGCCTATGAATGTGGTGGGGAATGTATACGGAGAACGTTACCGTTCGGCATTAAACAGCAGGGCAATTTTAAGTACAGAATTTAATGCCCAGGGGGAAGCGAGGCTCAGGTTCCAGGATATTTCTGCCGCAAGTGGTACAGTTGGAATGCAGATCCGCTATAAACATACAGACAATACCACTCATGATACAGTAGTGGTAGCGCAGTTAAAAGACCAGATCGTAACACTCCCTAAATTCAAAGGCAATCCGATCGAGTACAGGATCATTAATAAACCCGACCCCCTGAGCATAGATAAGTTCTACTCGAACTACGAAACGCTTTCTTTAAAAGGAGAAGTAAGTACGATATATTTAAAAAACTATATGGTGCCTTTTAAGAGATCCGCGTACGACAATAACAGATGGGGAGACCTGGCCGACTGGGTAACCAACAGCGCCATGAAGAACCATAATGGTATGGGTGGATATGCCAGTGATAATGACGGGATCATAAATATTGAAGCCGGATGGGGATCAAATGCCATTAACAACGGGAAAATTTATCAAACCATTACTTTGCCTCCTGGTAAATACTCATTTGCAAGCGAATTATCAGATAATAATTATGATGGTAATCCGCCTGCCTATATCGTAGCAGCTGCTGGAACAGGAATTCCAAATGTTGATCAGCTGGGAACAGCACTGGGGAGCACTGCGGTTAAAAATAACCGCTTTGAATTTGAATTAAAGGAAACCATGGTTGTTTCTGTAGGAATGGTTTTGTCCTTTAATACAGATCATTACATGAAAATAAGAAGTTTAAGGTTATATGCCTTATAATTGTTACCTGATCACCTGTCGGTTTTTTTAACGAACCGGCAGGTGACCAGTATTGAACCACACACACAACTTGAAACAATGATCCTAAACAAACAATGCCTGCTCACAACTGCATGTATCGCTGCTGCTTTATTCAGTTTTGGCCAGAACAAAAACTTAAAACTATTTTATCATCAACCAGCTGCGCAGTGGGAGGAAACTCTTCCCTTAGGAAACGGGCGTTTGGGGATGACTCCCGATGGTGGAGTAGTCAAAGAAAAAATAGTACTTAACGACATCACCCTATGGTCTGGCAGCCCGCAGGATGCCAACAATTATGAGGCTTATAAAAGTTTACCTAAGATCAGACAGCTCATTCTCGAAGGGAAAAATGACGAAGCTCAGGATCTGGTCAACCGTGATTTTGTTTGTAAAGGCCCTGGTTCCGGCGGTCCGCAATGGGGTAAGTACCAAACACTTGGCGCTTTGGAACTGGAATTTACCTATAAAGGGGGCAGCACAGCTCAGCCTGAAGCCAAACAGTACCATCGGGAATTGTCTTTGGAGCAGGCTATGGCCAATTGCAGCTTTACTGTAAATGGGGTAAATTATAAAAGAACCTACTTTACCAGTTTTGATGATGATGTCAGTGTGATCCGCTTAACCGCCGATCAGCCTGGCCAGCTGAACCTCAGGATCCTGCTGAACAGACCCGAGAGATATGCTGTACAAACAGAAGGGAATGAATTGCAGATGTCCGGGCAACTGGATAATGGAACTGATGGGAAAGGCATGCAATACATGGCCAGGGTTAGTGCCAGACTGAAGGGGGGAGCACTTACTACGGATCAAAATTCGCTGACCATCAAAGACGCTACAGAAGTGACCATTTATGTGGCTGCGGCAACAAATTTCAGAAATTTTCCTTTTAAAGAGAAAACAAAACAAGTATTGGCAGCTGCCCTTAAAAAGCCATATGAATTGCAGAAAAGTACGCATATGGCAAACTATGCTAAGCTATTTAAAAGACTGAGCATTGACCTTGGGGAGGGCGCATCTGCAAAACTGCCTACCAATGTCAGGTTAGATGGCTTCTATAAAAATTTTGAGGCAGATCCTTCTCTTGCCTCTTTGTTCTTTCAGTTTGGGAGATATTTAAGCATCAGCAGTACAAGGGTAGGCTTACTTCCTCCTAATCTTCAGGGCTTATGGGCCAAAGAAATCAATACACCATGGAATGGTGATTACCACCTTGACGTAAATGTACAGATGAACCACTGGCCTGTGGAAGTGGCCAATCTTTCTGAGCTGAACCTGCCTTTGGCAGAATTGGTAAGGGGACTGGTAAAACCAGGGCAGAAAACGGCCAAAGCCTATTACAATGCAAATGGCTGGATTGCTCATGTGATCACCAACGTCTGGGGCTTTACAGAACCTGGGGAAAGTGCTTCATGGGGCGCTTCCAATGCCGGATCCGGATGGTTGTGTAATAACTTATGGGAGCATTATGAGTTTAGCCAGGACTTAAAATACCTGAAGAGCATCTATCCAATACTAAAGGGCTCTGCCGAGTTTTACAAAAGCGCGCAGATCAAAGATCCAAAATCCGGATGGCTGGTTACTTCACCTTCAGTATCTCCCGAGAATTCCTTTTATCTCCCTAATGGGAAAACGGCAAGCATTTCTATGGGGCCAACGATAGACAACCAAATTGTAAGAGAGCTGTTTGGAAACGTGATCAAAGCCTCAAAACTGTTAAATACTGATGTTACATTCAGCGCAGAATTACAGGAAACTTTAAAATCTGTGCCGCCCGCAGCTGTGATCAGCAAAGATGGGCGCATCCAGGAATGGCTGGAGGATTATAAAGAAACGGATCTGCAACACAGGCATATTTCTCATTTATATGGTTTATATCCTGCATCGCTGATCAGCCCGTTTTCTACACCTGAACTCGCCGCCGCAGCAAAGAAAACACTGGAAGTCAGGGGAGATGATGGTCCTAGCTGGACGATCGCTTATAAACTGTTGTTCTGGGCCAGATTACAGGACGGGAACCGCGCTTTCAAACTGCTAAAAGAGATCCTAAAACCAACCTTAAGAACCGATATCAATTATGGTGCAGGTGGGGGCGTGTATCCCAATATCCTGTCGGCCGGACCTCCTTTCCAGATTGATGGTAATTTTGGTGCTACTGCCGGCATTGCCGAAATGCTTTTGCAAAGCCATGATGGTTTTATTGAGCTGTTGCCTGCATTACCAGATGCCTGGAAAAAATACGGAAACATTAAAGGCTTTAAAGCCAGAGGTAATTTTACCATAGACATGAATTGGAAAGACGGCAAAATTCTCAGTTATCGTATTGCTTCGCCTATGGCAAAAAAGGTTAAGGTAAAATTGAATGGCGAGCTGAAAGAGATCGTATCTCAGCGCCTTTAATGATATAAAATTTTCGACACACACAATTGAAAACACAAGATGATAAAACCATCATAAGCATACCGCTTACAAACAACAATGAATATGCGCATGATCGCTTCATCACCGATAAAAAACAATTATATTCCAATGAAAAATAAAATACTTTCATGTTTGTTCTTCCTGCTCTTCTTTCTGAGCCAGGCCAATGCCCTTACGTTTAAGTTTGGGAAGTCCGGGAAGATCAGCTATGACCTGAAGTCGGGAACTTTTAATGCTGATCTGAATTCCGATGAATTCCTGAAAAATGGCTTTTCAACCCTTAAAGAAAATGGCACGGTGTATAGTTCAAAAGATTATTTAACAAGGAACTATACCAGTATCCAGATTTCAGATCAATTTGGAAAAGGGACCAGACACACAATTAACCTGAGCAGTCCCGGAAAACCAGACATGAGGCAAATATTTTACACTTATGATCAGCTACCTTATTTTTTCGTGGAGATCGAAGTTTCAGGTGCGGATGTCAGCAGCAATGAAATGACCCCTGTTCAAGGCCTTCTTCCTATTTTGAATGGTGCTAAAGCGCTCAGAAGCGTGTTTGTTCCTTTTGATAATGACACCTTTATCAGCTATAATTCAAAGTCCTTGTCAAAAAATGAGCAACAGATCAGTTCGGAGGTTGCTGCCATTTACGACAACAGTTCGTTCAAAGGTGTGATTTCCGGATCAGTAAACCATAGGGTTTGGAAAACAGGTGCGGTTACAGGTGTTGATAGTATTGGCAATACCTTTATCAGGGTACAAGCTGGTTTTACGGAAAAAAGCATTACCAGAGATACCATTGCTCATGGGATCCTGACAGGCCATGTGGTTACCTCTCCAAAGGTTTTTTATGGCTTATTCGACGATTGGAGAAAGGGCATGAATGCCTATGCAGCAGCAAACAGAATTGCAGAGCCTCCAATTGTGTTTAAATGGAAACATCCAACTCCTTTGGGATGGAACAGCTGGGGCGTGATGCAGGAGAAAATTTCCTTTGATAAAGTGGTAAAGGTGACTGATTTCTTTGCAGACAGCTTAGAGAAATTCAGAAGTGAAGGCACCTTATACATTGACCTGGATTCCTTTTGGGACAATATGCTGAAAGGAGGCCTGGAAGGAGACTATTCAAAGCTAAAAGAGTTTGCAGATTATGTAAAAAAGCGGGGACTAAAACCGGGTATTTACTGGGCACCTTTTACCGACTGGGGCTTTAAATCAGGAGGCGACAGAAGAGCGGAAGGAGGGAACTACAAATTTTCTGAGCTCTGGACCAAAGTAGGTTCTGGTTACCACGATATTGATGGGGCAAGAGCTTTAGATCCTACGCATCCCGGCACGCAGCAAAGGATTGCATTGGTGATCGGCAAGTTAAAGGAATGCGGCTATGAAATGATCAAAATTGATTTCCTTGGACATGCTGCAATAGAATCAGATCATTTTTATGATCCAAAAATTACCACAGGAATGCAGGCATATGATACCGGAATGACCTTTTTGCTCAAGCAACTGGACAATAAAATGCTGGTCTATGCGGCGATTTCTCCAACCATGGCCTCAGGCAGATACATTCATGTGAGAAGAATCGCCTGTGATGCTTTCAAATCTATAAGAGACACAAAATATACCCTCAATAGCCTTACTTATGGCTGGTGGCAAACCCATTTGTATGATTATATGGATGCAGACCATGTGGTTCTTGGAACGGAAAATATAGGAGCGAATAAGGCGAGAACGCTTTCTGCAGTTGTTACGGGAAGTTTTATTACAGGTGATGATTTTTCGGCTAAAGGACAATGGAGCGTGCGTGCAGGTGAATTGTTTCAAAACCAGGAATTACTGGCAATAATTAAAGATGGGAAATCATTCCAGCCCCTTGAGGCGGATAAAGAATCCTCCGAAATTTTTGTTAAACAATCAGGTAATATACATTACCTCGCTATTTTCAATTATGGAGATAAAGAAAAAAAGTTTGTGATCAGCCCTGCTGCTATCGGTTTAAAAACCTTTAGCGGATATCAGTTGAAAGACCTTTTTACCCATAAATCCGCTACATCACTCAACACTGCTGAATTTGTGCTCGCAGCCGGTGATGCCACAATGATTAAGATAACCAAATAATTTATTAGCTACAAAAACCATTGATCATGTTTAAATCCCGATTGAATATTACCCTGCTCCCTATTTACTTAATTGTTGCTTCTGTCTCCATTTCATTTACATCAGCAGCACAATCCGTTATTATCCCTATAGAAACACAAAATAATGCTTTAGTCCTGCAAACAGACGCCAACAAGCATCTTGGAACGATTTACTTTGGTAAGAAACTAACCAACAACAGCGAATATTTACAAGTCTCAGCTGTATATAAGCAAACTCCGGATTATACGGGGGTACTTAATTCAGCTTATACCTCATCTGGTTCCCGTAATCTGGTCGAACCTGCACTGAGCCTGACCCATGCCGATGGCAATAATTCCCTGGACCTGAAATATGTAAGTCATGATTTAAAGCAGATTGATCCTAATGTTTTCCTGCTCAGCATCGTTCTAAAGGATCCTGTGTACGATTTCTCGGTCACACTCTTTTATAAAACTTATTTTAAAGAAGACGTGGTCGAACAATGGACCTCTATTCAGCATCAGGAGAAAGGCGATGTGACCTTACATAAATTTGCTTCGGCAAACCTGCATATAAAAAGCACAGCGTATTGGTTAAATCAATATCATGGAGATTGGGCCAAAGAGATGCAGGCCGAAGAATCAAAACTCACCCATGGCATTAAAACTTTGGATAGCAAATTGGGCACAAGGGCTAATTTGTTCCAGCCTCCTGTGTTTATGGTTTCATTAGGTAAGCCGGCAACCGAAGATGAAGGTACTGTTTTATTTGGTTCACTGGAATGGAGCGGTAACTTTCGTACCGATCTGGAAATCGATTATCAGGATAACCTGAGGATCATCTCGGGGATCAACAACTATGCTTCCACCTATAGCCTGAAACCAAAAGAAACTTTTGTAACCCCGGTATTCCTGTATACTTTATCTACCAGTGGTAAAGGTGTTGCCAGCAGAAACCTGCAGCAATGGGCGAGGAATTATAAATTATTAGATGGAAAGGGTACACGCCTAACCCTTTTAAACAATTGGGAAGCTACCTATTTTGATTTTAATGAAAGCAAGCTTGCAGGTCTGTTAAAAGACACAAAAAAACTGGGAGTCGATTTGTTTTTACTGGATGACGGATGGTTTGCCAACAAATACCCCCGCAATGGTGATGTTGCCGGATTGGGCGACTGGCAGGAGAATAAAACTAAATTGCCTAATGGAATCTCCTCTCTGGTGAAAGAGGCACAAAACAACCAGGTGAAATTCGGAATCTGGATAGAACCCGAAATGGTGAACCCTAAAAGCGAACTGTACGAAAAGCATCCGGACTGGGTCGTTAAACAGCCTAAAAGAGAGGAGCATTATTTCAGAAATCAATTGGTATTGGACCTCAGCAATTCCAAAGTACAGGACTTTGTGTATGGTGTGGTAGAAGGACTGTTTACCAGGAATCCGGATCTGGCCTATATTAAGTGGGATTGTAATGCCGTAATCTATAACGCACACTCTGCAACGATTAAAAACCAGAATCATTTTTATATAGAATATGTAAAAGGATTGTATAAGGTATTGGAACGGATCAGAGCAAAATATCCTAAAGTACCGATGATGCTTTGCTCGGGTGGGGGTGGCAGGGTGGATTATGCTGCACTACAATATTTCACTGAATTCTGGCCCAGCGACAATACCGATCCCCTGGAGCGTATCTTTATGCAATGGGAGTATTCCTATTTCTATCCGGCTATAGCCACTTCAAACCACGTTACCGATTGGGGTAAACAACCGATTAAATTCCGTACAGACGTCGCGATGATGGGTAAATTAGGCTTTGATATTGTCGTGAGTAAACTCAGTGGTGATGAACTCAAATATTGCCAGGATGCGATAAAAAACTATGATGCACTCAAAGGCATCATCTGGCAGGGAAATCAGTACCGCTTGTCCAACCCAACCGAATCGAGTGTTGCTTCCATGCTTTACCTGGATGAAAACAAATCCTCCGGTGTTGTCTTCAACTACCTTGTCAATTACAGATATGGGGCAAATAGCAGTTCACCTATTTTGTTAAAAGGACTAGACCCTGTAAAAAAATATAAGATCAATGAAATCAATCTTTATCCTGGTACAAAATCCAGTATAAAAGGGGAAACAACCTACACTGGCGACTTCCTCATGAAAATAGGATTTAATCCCGATGTAAATTCAGCGAGAACTAGTGTGATTTTAAAAATTGAAGCTGTAAATTAACCAAACATTCGTAAACCAATCCTAAACATGATGCTTAACAGAGAAATTAAAAAGAAGCTTTTATCAATAATAGTAATGCTTTGTATCAGCGGCTTTGCTCAGGCAAAAGTAAAGCTGCCGGCTGTGTTTAGTGATTACATGGTTTTTCAACAGAAAACCAAAGCTGCGGTTTGGGGTAAAGCTGATCCAGGAAAAACGATCACGATCAGTACAACCTGGAGCCGGGCACGGTATACTTCAAAAGCAGATGAGCTTGGGAACTGGAAGATTCTGGTAAGCACTCCATCTTATGGAGGGCCTTATGCGATGACGATCTCCGATGGAGAGCCACTGATCCTGATGAATATTTTGATTGGGGAAGTATGGGTTTGCTCCGGCCAGTCCAATATGGAAATGCCTTTGGCAGGATGGGGAAAGATCAACAATTATGAGCAGGAAATCGCGGATGCCAAATATCCTGAAATCAGGTTGTTACAGGTAGATCATGTAACCAGTAATACTCCTTTGGATGATGCCAGGGTCGCCAATTCCGGATGGAAGCTTTGTATCCCTCAATTTGTTCCTGAATTTTCGGCTGTGGCTTATTTCTTTGCCAGAGAGATTTACAATAAAACCAAAGTGCCGATTGGATTAATCCATACCTCCTGGGGTGGTACGATTGCCGAAGCATGGACCAGTGCAGCTACGCTTAAGACCATACCCGATTTTGTCGAGGCAGTAAACAAAATTGAAAATGAAGGAAAGGATAAAACCGGCACAAGCTATGAACAGCAATTGGCCAGCTGGCAAAAAATAGTACTCGAAAAAGACGCAGGAATGATCGGCAGTAAACCAGCATGGATTGCCAGCTCACTGGATGTTTCCTCCTGGAAAACGATGTCATTGCCAAGCGAATGGGAACAAGCGGGAATGCCTGGATTTGATGGAGTGGTTTGGTTTAGAAAAAACATTACGATTCCCCAGGCATGGGAGGGTAAAGAATTGACCATCAACCTGGGAACAATTGATGATAATGACATCACGTTTTTAGATGGCGAAAAAATAGGGGAAACGGAGGGCTACAACAAACCCCGTAGTTACACCATTCCGGCAAATAAAGTAAAGGCCGGAACATTTGCACTGGTAGTCAGGGTCTTTGATGGTGCTGGTGGCGGTGGGATTTATGGAAATAAGGAGGTGATTTCCCTTGTTTCTGAAGGCGGTTCGCGTATTTCCCTGGATGGAGACTGGCAATATAAAGTGGGGCTAAACCTCAAAGATATTGCCCCTGCACCTGCATCAAATACCGGTCCCAACCGAACTACCGTATTATACAATGCCATGATCCATCCATTTTTGCAATTCCCGATAAAAGGAGCCATCTGGTATCAGGGAGAAAGTAATGTTGACCGGGCTTATCAATATCGTACGTTGTTTCCTGCGATGATCAAAGACTGGAGAAAACAATGGGGAGTTGGAGATTTTCCTTTCTATTTTGTACAACTGGCTAACTTTATGCAGGTTGATGCAGTACCCGTCGCTTCTGCATGGGCGGAACTAAGAGATGCACAACGTCAAACACTTTCTCTTCCAAATACCGGAATGGCGGTGTCCATTGATATTGGAGATGGGGCAGATATCCATCCAAAAAATAAACAGGATATCGGTAAAAGACTGGCATTAATCGCACTCGCAAAAACCTATGGTGTCAATGTTCCTTATACTGGCCCTGTGTACCAATCGGCTAAAATAGAATCAGGAACTGTGAAATTAAATTTTACAGCAGCCGAAGGTTTAAAAACCAGTGATGGCGCAGAATTGAAAGGCTTTGCCATTGCCGGTTCAGATCAGAAATTTCACTGGGCTAAAGCCGAGATCAAAGGAAATCAGATTGTGGTCAGCAGTACTGAAGTGACCAATCCGGTTGCGGTCAGGTATGCATGGGGCAATAATCCGGTCTGCAATCTGGTCAATGGTGCGGCGCTCCCTGCATCACCATTTCGCACAGATAGCTGGCAAGATACCACCAAGTAATTATCCGGCTGAGGAAAGGTAAAGAGGAGAAAACAGCAGGAACAACAGGATCATGATCAGCAGGAGCAGGCCATTTACCCAATGCCTGTTTTTCCAGGGCTTCAGGTCAACAACTGGTTTATTCTGTGCGATGTAAGCTCTTTCCATAGGATATAGCTTTCCAATCACCAGCATAATGGCCGAAGTAAGCACAAAAAGAATGGCCAGTACATGCAGAAAATGGATGCCGGTATCAAAAACCATTTGCGTGAGTATATAGCCGGTAAGGCAAAATGCCAAACCTATTTTTGCCGCAATCGGCGGGACTTTTTTGGTTACAAAACCAACAAACATGATGGTAAAGATAGGGATGCTGAATGCTGCATTGATCTTTTGCATAAAAGTATAAAAGCTGTCGCTGGAAAAAAGGAACAGCGGGGCAATGAACATTGCCAGTAAAGAGGCAAACATTTCAAACCGCTTGGAAGTTTTGAGCAGGTTCTTTTCGGTAACAGGAATGCCCCTTTTTTCTTTAAATGGCTTATAAAGGTTGAGGATAAACAGTGTGCTTGCACTGTTCAGTCCCGGAGAGTAGGAGGTAATTGCTGCACCGAAAATTACGGCAGCAATAAAGCCACTCAGTACAGGTGGAGATACATCGCTTACCACCCTGGAAAACACTTCAGTCGTATTTTCCATACTGCTGTACATATGAACGGCAATGATACCCGGCAAGATAAAAAGTAAAGGACCGAGCAGTTTTCCCGCACAGGCAAGCGCGATGCCCTTCTGACTGGCTTCCAGATTGGAAGAAGCCAGGGCTTGCTGTACGATCACTTGTTCCGTGCCCCAGTAGAACAGGTTCATTAAGATCATGCCCGTAAAAATGGTAGAAAAGGGAACGGCATCATTTGCTGTTCCTATGGAATTGAAATGTTCTGTTTTTGAAGAAAGGATGGTA
The DNA here is from genome assembly GCF_900129215.1 of Pedobacter caeni. Taxonomy (GTDB): domain Bacteria; phylum Bacteroidota; class Bacteroidia; order Sphingobacteriales; family Sphingobacteriaceae; genus Pedobacter; species Pedobacter caeni. The sequence goes on from NZ_FQUQ01000002.1 coordinate 1,331,046, forward strand.
TGAATACCCTGTTGGAAATCGCCGTTGCCAACATGTCTTAGTCCGAAATAGGCTAGTAATAAGGCTCCGCTGAACATACAAATGCCCAGTACAAGATCTGAGATCACAATCGCTTTTAGCCCACCAAGTATGGAATACAAACTACCGATAAGGCCAATGCACCAAACCATGATCCAGATGCTGCTGCCATAGCTGATATCCCAGATGTCTGAAAAATGAAACAAACCATTTAAGGCAACCGCACCAGTGTACAGTACAATCGGCAGCAGGTTAACCATGTATCCGATCAGGAAAACAAGGGATACCAGTTTTTTTGTTTGAGGGTCATATCTGTTCTCCAGGAAATCAGGGGTGGTAGACATGGCTCCCTTCAAATAAACCGGAATCACAAATTCAGATACAATAAGCATGGCAAATACAGAGCTTACACCCCAGGCCATTACGGTCATGTTGTTGAGGTATACCGATTCACTGTTGCCTACAAATTCTGCTGCACTGATATTGGTAAAAAATAAGGCCGTGCCGACTGCCGTAAAGCTAAGTTTACGGTTCGCCAGAAAGAGTCCGGCAGAAGTGGTTATCTTATGCCTTCGGGTTTTAATCCAGGAAATCAATGCAACCAGAAGGGTCACCACAATAAAGGTGACAAAGGCGGTAACGTTCATTTCTAAAAATAACGTTTTACCCTCGAATTTTATACCCGGGAATGATTAAAGGTTGGACAATCTCCAGATTTTCAGCCATTCCTTTAAACTTGTTTTCTTTAGCTGTTGAAGACCAGACTCTTTTAGATCTGGACATGAGTCTGCCGTTTGCGACAGAACGTGCCACATCAGCCGATAATTCTACGGTTCCGGTAAATCTAATTTGTTTCTGAAAAGACTTATTCATAGTTGATGTTGCTAAGTTATTATAGATCATTGCCAAGCAATCTTAAATATAATTTATTGAAAAAAGCGATGAATTGTGAGTTTAATTTCTTTGGAGTAAATTCGTCTGCTTGTTGAAAAATACATATAAAAATTTAGGTCAGGCCTACCACTCCTATATGCAGAAGAAGTTATAGGCCTGCTACTTATTTGAGTGCTTCGACCTGTAAATTATCAATACTTGCCAGCGCATCGTAAGCCCTTACACCAATCGCCCCACTTCTAAACTCCTCATCAGTAACAGAAAATATCGGTTTTACTTCGTTATTGAAATACACTTTGATTTCTGCACCTTTAGCCACTATCTTAATCTGATAAGCTTTACCAATTTCCAGTTTTTGTTTCGCTATGGCCAGCACCACCCATTTCTGTTTTGACGATTTGCCCAATTGGATCTGACCAGAATCTGCATTGATACCCAAATAGTAACCATTATAGGCCTCAGCTCCGATCACATGATTCGTCACCCTAAACATCAACCCTGCATCACCTTTCGTGTTCAGCTGCACGGTTGCCTCATAACTCAGGTCCTCAAAAAACGTATTGGCTGCAATGGCTTTAGATCCATGTATGCCATGTCCCCAGGAACCTTTATTAGATGCCGAATGGATGGACCCATCTTTAATAAACCAGCTGCCACCATATAATAGCCAGTCTTTAAGTGTTGCCCGACTGAAATCTTCCTTAAATGTTTTTCCTGTATTTTCCGGTATTCCAATTACCGGGAAATTACTGATTCTGATATTTTCTGATCCGAATGGCGTAAGTATAATTTCCTCTGTCTGTTCTGATGAAGCTACCGGACTTCGCGGTACTTCAAGTGCGTGCATCTTGTTATAAGCCATAGTCCAGACAGGTATTTTTTTTGCGGTTACACTTAACTTTACAGGGGTGCTGGCTTGTATAAACGGGTTTTCCGGCATGGCACTACGTTGAACTTTAATCGTTTCACTGAGATCCCTGCCATTTAAAACCAATCCATAATTCCAGGGGGAAGAAGAAGAAACTTCATAGTCGAAAAAGCCACTAACGGGATGCTTTTTGCTGATGCTGTACCTGGCGTCCATCTTAAGTCCGTATACAATTGGCCCACGCTCTATTGTTACCGAATTGTTGACCTGATTGCTGAGTTTTACCTCCATAGGAAAGCGGATGAAAACCTCGTCATTGCTACTCCATACCCTGTTAATGGAATAAATCTGCCCGGTTTTAACACCTGATAATGTTTTGCCGTTAACAGAAACCTGAGGGCTTTTGCACCATTCCGGAATGCGCAGCTTTATAGGAAAGGCAACTGTCTTTTCTAACATCACCTTAATCCGGATCTCTTCTTCGAATGGATAATTGGTCATCACTTGCAGTTTCACAGGAATGCCATCCCCCACAAAAGCATTGACCTCAACGGGAGCATAAGCAACTACTGCCAGACCTTTGTCCGGAGTAGCTGCCCAACTGTTTTTAACAAAATAAGGCCATCCCATATGCATATTATACCTGCAGCAACCCATTCCTGAGTATGGACTTAAAAGTAAGCCATTGTCATAATCTTCATCAAAACCCGAATTGCCATGTTTGCACAGTACCTGATTTGGTTGTGTATAATATAAATGGGACTTGATGTCTCTGCTAAACTGCGCAGGTAAGGTATTAAAAGCAATTTTTTCAAGTCGGTCTCCGGATTTAACATCATGGATGATCCTTGCTGCGGTTTCCAGGCTTTGCATCCATTCCACTACCGTACAGGTTTCAGTTCCCTGAAAAGAACTCTTCCCGGCAAGAAACTCGGTGCCTGAGGCAATTCCGGTTGACTGCCCATGGTCTCTCATCAGATGGTCAATTCCTTTCTGACTCGCATCCCGGTAAAACGCAGTGTTGTTCAGTTGTGAATACAGGACAGGGAACTTAAGCGCCTGTCCCACATTCACACTGTGTTTGGTATGGAAATCATCTCCATAATGGTAAAATTGATTGCCGGTAAAAATAGCTGCCCAGGGGTAGGCTTGTAATTTTAATTTTTCTGCCAGTTGTAAGAGTGATTTTTCTCCGGTCCGGTTATACAACCACAATACGATTTCTATATTGTCTGCAGTTCTGGATTTGCCCCATTCATATAAAGGTTTTTTATCCAGGTTGTCCAGCTGATATTTGAAATACTTTGTGAAAAAGCCAATCACACGTTTATCGCCTGTAGCTTCATAATAGCTTTGTATGGCATACATCATTGGCATTCTTGGCCACCATTCGTTCATTTTAACCGGACCGAAAGAACCATCAGGCCGTTGGTGATCCAAAGTCCAGTTGATCCATTTTTCTGATTTTGCAATCAGGCCGGCATCTCCCAATGTGTAGGCAAGTGCAACAAGACCTTTTACATAATAGGGTACACGCTCCCAACTTTCGCCAGTGCCGCCCAGCCAGTCAGAATCAGCGCCGAGGTTATTCTTTTCCGGATAAAGTGCCTCCGCATTTCCTGTAGCGCCATCTTTTTGCAGTTCAAGCTGCTTCAGTAACCATCCTTTAGCTTTGATGCTACCCAATGGAAGTTGTACGTATGCCGCTGTATTTAATGGGCTCCGGTTAAATACATATGTTCTGCCGGGTTCATTCTGGGCAAATAACAGTGATGGAATTATAGTCAGCGCCAAAATCATAGATTTCCTGAAGTTCATAATTTTATAAATGGTTTCTTGTGTGTATGTGTTTGTTAAACAAGGTTATTATAAAATGTCCAATCTGCTGTTATGGAAGAAGAGATTGATACGAAATGAAGAAATTATGATACAAAACTATAGAATAACCTAAAACTAAAAATCCAATATTTGGTTTTGTTCAAACAAGACGATCCTGATTGTTTTGCAGACCTAACCAAATATTGTATAATTATGAATAAATGGCTCTCTGGTGCACTGGTTTTTGTGCTCAGCTACTCCACATTAAATGCGCAGCAGAAAAATTGGGCGCTGATTAAAAATCGAATTGTAACTCCATGGGCAGAAAAGGTCAATCCTGAATCTCTATTGCCAGATTATCCCCGTCCACAACTGGTACGCTCACAAAACTGGAAAAATCTCAATGGATTGTGGAGCTATGCGATTACCCCTAAAACCCAAAATGATCCTGTTAAATACCAGGGGAACATCCTTGTGCCCTTTGCAGTAGAGTCAGCACTTTCCGGTGTAGGTAAAACCGTAGGCAAAGACAGTGTATTATGGTATAAAAACAACATTACCATTCCTGCTGCCATGAAGAATCAGGAAGTATTGTTGCATTTTGGTGCGGTAGACTGGCAGGCAGAAATCTTTGTGAACGGTAAAAGTGCCGGTCAGCATCAGGGAGGTTTTGATCCTTTTACTTTTAACATCACCAGCCTGCTCAAAAAAGGAGGGGCACAGGAAATCAAAGTCCGCGTATGGGATCCTACAGACGAAGGGCCACAACCCAGAGGTAAACAGGTCAGGAAACCGGAAGGGATCTGGTATACCCCGGTTACCGGGATCTGGCAAACCGTCTGGCTGGAAAGTGTTCCAAAAACACATATCATCTCTACTCAGCAAACCCCGGATATCGATGCGAAAACACTTTCAGTAAACGTAAATGTTGAATCTGCCCAAGCGGGCGATCAACTAAGAATCACCGCATTTGATGGTAAAAGTCAGGTTGCTCAAAAAGAAGCTGCTGTAAATGATCGGGTTTCTTTAGCCATAGAAAACCCAAAATTATGGTCCACAAAAACACCCTTCTTATATGATCTTAAAATTGAATTGTTGCGCAAAGGAAAGGTAATTGATCAGGCTGGTAGTTATTTCGCCATGCGTAAATCATCCATGGCTAAGGATCAGAATGGCATCCAGAGAATGTTGATCAACAATGAGTTTGTCTTTCAATACGGTCCTTTAGATCAGGGCTGGTGGCCGGATGGTTTATATACAGCACCGACAGAAGAAGCGATGATCTTTGACATCCTAAAGACCAAAGAAATGGGCTTCAACATGATCCGGAAACACATTAAAGTAGAGCCGGCAAGATGGTATTACGAATGCGATAAATTAGGGATGCTGGTATGGCAGGATATGCCCAGCGGCGATCTCGGCAACCACTGGGAACCCAATCTGGGGACCATGGGAGGAACCGATAAAAACCGTACTCCGGAATCAGAAGCAATGTACCGCAAAGAATGGAGCAAAATCATGGACGATCTTCATAATTTCCCTTCCATTGTAGTCTGGACTCCATTCAACGAAGCCTGGGGACAATTCAAAACCAAAGAAATTGCAGAATGGACTAAAACAAAAGATCCTTCCCGATTGGTAAACAGTGCAAGTGGTGGCAATCACGTCATCACCGGAGATATCGTGGATCTACACCATTATCCGGACCCAAAAATGCCGAGACCAGATCTTTTTGGCCCTACACATGCGATTGTTCTGGGAGAATTTGGCGGATTAGGCCTTCCGGTACCGGGCCATACCTGGAAAGAAAAAGACAATTGGGGATACCAGTCGTTCAAAACCGCCAATGAGCTTTTTGATAAATACGATTCATTTATCCGAAGCATCGAGGGGCTGATCAAAAAGGGATTGTCTGCAGCTGTCTATACTCAAACAACCGATGTGGAGCAGGAAACAAATGGCCTGATGACCTACGACAGGATCTTGAAACTACCTGAAGCAAAAATCAAAACAGCGAACGACAGATTGTACCTCATCACTCCCTGATTTATAAGCTAAACACACAAACGCTAAACACACATATGAAACAACTATTGATTACTTTAGGTTTATCGGCTATGTTGTGGGATGCTTCCGCTCAGGAACGCATTGCCCCATCATATCCCTTAATTACGCACGATCCTTATTTTAGCATCTGGTCTGCCACAGATCAGCTGAACAATTCTGTCACCAAACACTGGACAGGTGCAGAACAATCCCTAACTGGCATCATCAAAGTGGATGGAATCCCTTACAGCTTTTTAGGGGGGACCTCAAAACCTTATACCAATGTGCTTCCTACATCAGATGATGAGGAGTACCAGTTCAGCTACACGGAATCTGCACCGGAAGCAAATTGGAACAGTATCGACTTTAAAGAATCCGGCTGGAAATCTGGCAGGGCTCCTTTCGGTGATGTGGTCAACGGTGCAGGCACAGCATGGACTTCAAAAGATCTTTGGGTTAGGAGAACCTTTGAACTAAGCAACCCTGCACTTAAAGACCTTACCTTAAAGCTGAACCACGATGATAATATTGAGGTTTTCCTGAATGGCGATCAGGTATATAGTTTTATCGGATGGACAAGCAATCGTTTTTCTTTTATCCCCCTGAAAGATGCCGTATTGAAAAATCTTAAAAAAGGTAAAAATGTACTCGCCATTCACATCAAAAATACGGCTGCCGGCGGATGGCTGGATGCCGGGCTGATCTCCAGCGCTGCTCCTGTTAAGCAGTTGGCAAAGGCGCAACAAAAGCGCGTTGAGATAAAGGCCACTCAAACGATCTATGAGTTCAAAGCAGGAGGGATAGACCTTTCCTTAACCTTTACTTCTCCCTTATTGATGGATGATTTGAATCTGATCTCCAGGCCAATTTCTTACCTGACCTATCGTGTAAAATCCAGCGACAGGAAACAACATCAGGTAGAAGTTCTTTTTAATGCTTCAACAAATATTGCGGTCAACACCACCGGACAACGTGTGAACGTAGAAAAGGCAAATGCCAAAGGTCTGGCTGTGCTGAAAGCCGGAACTGTGGATCAGCAGATCATGAAAAAATCCGGTGACGACCTCAGGATAGACTGGGGGTACTTATATGTAGCTGCCCCATCCGGAGCTTCCACAACTCAATATGTTGTCCCCTTAAAAAATGCGGTTAATGATTTTGTGAAGCCCAATAAAATGGCACGTCAGACTTCGGCCACAGGGACTAAGCTGTCGTTAAGTACAGTCTTTTCTTTCGGGAAGGTTGGAACTACAGCAAAGCAACAATACCTGATGCTTGGATATGACGACCTGGAGTCGGTTCAGTATTTCGGAAAAAACCTGAAAGCATATTGGAATACCAATGGAAATAAATCTTTTGAAAATGAATTGATCAATGCAGCAGCAAGCTATAAAGACCTCATCAAAAGATGTGAGGCTTTTGACGTAGCGATGTATAAAAAAGCTTTGGGAGCCGGAGGCGAGAAATACGCGAAGCTTTGCGTCCTTGCTTACAGACAAGCCATCTCAGCGCATAAACTTGTGAAAAGCCCGGAGGGCGATTTGCTCTTCCTTTCCAAAGAAAACTTTAGTAACGGATCTATCAATACAGTAGATGTTACTTATCCTTCTGCACCCTTGTTTCTTGCCTATAACCCCGACTTGCTGAAAGGTATGCTAAACGGGATCTTCTATTATAGTGAAAGCGGGCGATGGAAAAAACCTTTTGCTGCCCATGATCTGGGTACATATCCTTTGGCAAACGGACAAACTTATGGTGAGGATATGCCTGTTGAAGAGTCCGGGAACATGATCATCTTAACAGCTGCTATTGCTAAGGTAGAAGGAAACGCCGAATATGCGAAAAAGCACTGGGAAACACTAAGCATCTGGGCAGATTATCTGAGCAAAGAGGGCTTTGATCCTGCCAACCAACTCTGCACGGACGATTTTGCCGGCCACCTTGCGCGTAATACCAATTTATCGGTTAAAGCAATCGTTGCCTTAGGCAGCTATGGCATGCTTGCCGAAAAATTAGGCAAAATGGAAATCGCGGAAAAGTATAAAAATATGGCAAAGGAAATGGCGCAAAAATGGATTCAGATGGCGGATGCCGGAGATCATTTCGCACTAACCTTCGATCACAAAGACACCTGGAGCCAGAAATATAACCTGGTATGGGATAAAGTCCTGAACCTGGATATTTTTCCAAAAGAGGTCTATCAAAAAGAAATTAAATTTTACCTGAATAAACAAAATGCATTTGGCTTGCCTTTAGATAGTCGCCGGACTTATACCAAATCAGACTGGATCATCTGGACCGCAACACTTACCGATAACCGTGCTGATTTTGATAAACTGGTAAACCCGGTATACAAATTCGCTCTTGAAACACAGGATAGAGTTCCGCTGAGCGACTGGCATGAAACAACCAATGGAAAACAATCCGGCTTCCAGGCACGTAGTGTAGTAGGGGGATACTCCATAAAATTATTGGATCACATGTTAAATAAAAGGTAATGAAAGCATATTTAAAACAAAGCATTCCAGGTTTAGCTATAGGAACGCTGCTCCTGGTAGCTTCCTGTAATTCGACTACACAAAAATCTACAACAAATTCTGCTCAGGATCAAAGTATTTCAGATACCAGCAGCATTTCCGCTAAGGCTTTTGAAAAAGAGATCGACGGTAAACCGGTAAGACTGTTCAGCCTTAAAAATACATCCGGTTCAAAAGCGCTGATCACCAATTTTGGTGGTCGGCTGGTCGGACTATTTGTCCCGGATGCAGCAGGTAAACTGGTGGATGTTGTGGCGGGATTTGACCATATTGAAGGATACCAGAAATCTACTGAACCTTATTTTGGTGCAACGATCGGTCGCTACGGAAACCGCATTGCTAAAGGACGCTTTACCTTAGATGGTAAAGCTTACAAAATTTTCACTAACAATGGTGTGAATACCCTGCATGGCGGAAAAAAAGGATACCAGGATGTCGTTTGGGATGCCACACAGCTGGATGGCCAGACTTTAGAATTACGTTATCTATCAAAAGACATGGAAGAAGGTTTCCCCGGAAACCTGAGCATTACGGTCACTTATACCTTAACTGATGATAATGCCCTGAAAATCACTTACAAAGCTACCACAGACAAAAATACGGTTGTAAATCTGACAAATCATGCTTTTTTTAACCTCAATGGATCACAAAGCGGAAGTATTTTAAATCATTTAGTGAAGATCAATGCTGATAAATACACTCCTGTAGATTCTACATTAATACCATCAGGTAAACTGGAAGAGGTTAAGGATACGCCATTCGATTTTACGCATGCTAAAACAATAGGCAAAGATATCGAAGTTAAAAACCCACAACTTCAGAACGGTAAAGGATATGACCATAATTTCGTGTTAAATGCGCACGATATTAATGATGCCATCGCGATCGTTACCGGCGATAAAACGGGAATTGTGATGAGCGTTTATACTGATCAGCCTGGTCTGCAGTTTTACAGTGGAAACTTTATGCAGAGCAAAAACACGATGAAAGGAAATCATAAAGATGATTTCAGAACGGCATTTGCTTTAGAAACGCAACATTTCCCTGATAGTCCAAATCAGCCGTCTTTCCCAAGTACCGTGTTAAAAAAAGGGGAGTCTTATCAAAGCCAGTCCATTTATAAATTTTCAGTAGCCAAATAACAATTGAAAAGATTCCCTAAATATATCATCCCTCAGATTTTAACAGGTATTGTTGTAGGCTTTACCTTGCTATCTGCTCAGGCACAGCAAAGTAAAGCCCCCTCATATCCATTAATCACACATGATCCTTACTTCAGCATCTGGTCAAATACAGATCAGCTGAACCAATCGGCAACTACACACTGGACGGGTGCCGAACAGGCACTTAACGGATTAATCCAGGTAGATGGAAAAACCTATCGTTTCATGGGTCATTCCGAGAAAGTTTACCAATCGATATTACCCGCTGCCGATGAAAAGGCCTATCGGTTCAGTTTTACTGAAACGGCTCCCAAAAAAGAATGGAATGAGCTTAATTTTGATGCTTCCGCATGGAAATCAGGCGCTGCGCCTTTTGGGGATCTCTGGGCTCAGGCCGGTACAGAATGGAAAAGCAGCAAGCTCTGGGCAATTAGAAGTTTTCAGCTTAACGACCGGATTCCGGAGGTTGTATACCTTAAAATCAATCATGATGATCAGGTTGAGGTGTATTTAAACGGCCTGCAGATTTTAAGTAAAAAAGGGTTTACAGCAGGTAAATACCTATATGTCCCAATAAAAGGAGCAGCCTTGAAAAGCCTGAAAAAAGGAAACAATGTATTGGCCATTTATATCCAAAATACTGGTGGTGGACAGTGGCTCGATGCAGGACTGGTTACAGATGATCCGGTAAATAACAAGAAAATAATCCTGGCAGAACAGACCAACCGGATGATAAAAGCAACTCAGACCACTTATTCATTTAAATGCGGGGGTATTGATTTAACGCTTGATTTTACTTCTCCCTTGTTAATGAATGATTTGGAACTCATCTCCAGACCAGTATCATACCTTACTTACCGGGTTAAATCAAATGACCGGAAGAAACATCAGGTTAAAGTTCTTTTTAGTGCATCAACAGATATCGCGGTGAATACCTCTACTCAGGAAATTGAAGCAGAGCAGGTAAATGTTCCAGGGCTATCCGTGTTAAAAGCCGGAACAACTGCCCAGCCCGTATTGCAAAAGAGTGGAGATAATGTGCGCATAGATTGGGGATATGTACATGTAGCAGTGCCACAATCACAAAAAAGTTCGCAGTTTATTGCTAAAGGTACGGCCAGTCCCGCGTTGTTCCAATCGGGGAGTAATGGTCTGAACACCGGCAAAGCCAGCGGAATAAATCAGGCTAAAGAATTAAATCAAGCTACAGGAAATCAAACTGCAGGATTAAATAAAACTCAAGGAATAAATAACGTTAAAGGAACAAAGTATGCCCTGAATACCGTATTGGACTTTGGACAGGTGGGCCAGGCCACAAAACAACAGTTTGTAATGCTGGCTTATGAGGATCTGGAATCTGTTCAATATTTTGGTAAAAACCTGAAAGCCTGGTGGACCAATGATGGTACAAGAACCTTTAATTCCTTACTTCAGCAATCTGCAGAGGAATATCCACAGATCATAGAAAAATGTAATGCTTTTGATCGCCAGATGTATGCGGCTGCGGTACAATCCGGAGGAGAGAAATACGCAGGTTTGTGTGTCATTGCCTACAGACAGGCCATTTCTGCCCATAAGTTAGTGAAGAGCCCAAAAGGAGAATTGCTGTTCATGTCAAAAGAAAACTATAGCAACGGCTCTATCTATACCGTAGACATTACCTACCCATCTGCTCCTTTGTTTCTGGCCTATAACCCGGAACTGGTGAAAGGTTTGTTGAACGGAATGTTCGAATATAGTGAAAGTGGAAGATGGAAAAAACCATATCCTGCCCATGATTTGGGAACCTATCCTTTAGCAAACGGGCAGACTTATGGGGAAGATATGCCGGTAGAGGAATCCGGAAATATGATCATCATTACTGCAGCAACGGTAAAAGCGGAAGGCAATCCGGCCTATGCAAGAAAACATTGGTCTGCCTTAAGCACCTGGGCCGGGTATCTGAGTAAAGAAGGATTTGATCCGGGAAATCAGCTGTGTACCGATGATTTTGCCGGCCACCTGAATAGAAATGCAAACTTATCGGTTAAAGCGATTGTCGCCCTTGGCGCTTATGGCTGGATGGCTCAGGAACTTGGCGAAACAGATACCGCTGCAAAGTATACCAATATGGCCAAAGAAATGGCTAAGAAATGGATGGAACTGGCAGATGATGGAGATCACTATAGCCTGGCTTTTGGCCAGAAAGGAACCTGGAGCCAGAAGTATAATTTAGTATGGGATAAATTACTAAATCTTGAACTGTTTACTAAAACGGTTTATGAGAAAGAGCTAAAGTATTACTTAGGTAAACAGAACAAGTATGGCTTACCCCTGGATAGCCGTAAATCTTATACCAAATCCGATTGGGTACTTTGGACATCGGTGCTGACCAGCAACCGTTCAGATTTTGAGGCTTTTATAGACCCGATTTATTTATATGCGATAGAAACACCTTCCCGTTCCCCAATCAGCGACTGGCATGAAACAAAAGATGCCGTTCGTCAGAATTTTACTGCAAGGAGTGTGGTAGGCGGATATTTTATAAAACTATTGGAAAGTAAATGGAGCAGGAGCAAAGAAGGAAATAGTAATACAAAGAAGTAGCCTTGAAAGGCTACACCATTCATATTGTTTAGATGAAGTTGTGAGTGACAAATAGATGATGTTGTGCGTGAGAAAATTAAGTTGAATTCAAAAGAATAACCAAATATTTTAAACCAAAGCAAACCATGAACAACAACACTGATTTCGGAAACTCAACTTAGCAGGTTAACCCTGTGTTAACCCGCGCAAAAAAAAAAACTTCTGTGCGGTTTTATGAACGATTTAACAGATGATCTTTTCAGGTTGTCAGGACTTGTATTGCACAAATTCTGACCAGAAGGAGCGATCATTTAACGAGCCAGTTATTAACCAAATAAACAAATATGAATAAAATTTTTACGCTGCTAAAAGTGCATATCAGGATATGCCTTTTTTTTCTTGCACTCCTCTTTTTCCTTTGGGGATGCAAGAAAGAAAGTGGACCAGCCAAACAGGTTCACGATCCAAATCAACCCATTGAATTGAGGGGCTTTCTTCCGGACAGCGGAGGCGTGGGCACACAAATGGTCATCGAAGGAAACAATTTCGGAACCGATACCTCGATGATTAAAGTATTCATCAATAACAAACGGGCAGCACTTGTTGGTGCCAATGGCTCTACTTTATATGTACTGGTTCCTTCCCGTGCCAACAATGGTCTGGTAAAAGTACAGGTGGGCAAGGGAGATCAGGTAAAAGAGATCATTTCAAAGAATGGATTCAGGTACATTTTCCGGCCGGCAGTAAGCTCCCTGGCAGGCTTTAAAGATAAGGATGGAAAAACCGCGATCGTAGACGGACCTTTTGAAAAAGCCCAGTTTGAGGAACCTTACTGGATGACTTTTGATCAAAATAAAAATATCTATTTGCTGGAGCAACGAAGGGGATTACGCTTCATCGATATGGCAAAAAGAGAGGTAAAAACCCTGTTCAGGACGGGAAAAGGCATGGACAGACCCAGAACACTTTCCTTTAGTCCAAGTTGGGACGTCTTATATGTGACCAATGACCAATGGGACGAAAGAGGGCTGAGCACCGCAACGCTGACACCTGCTTCAGGTTTTAAGGAATGGAATTCCCTGATCTATAACAAAACCACCAACGGTGGAGCTGCACACCCGCAAACCGGAGATTATTTTTACAACAGTTATGTAAAAGGGGAAGTGTTTAAATGGAACAAAGAAGGTAATTCTTCGGAGTTATTGTTCCGGGTGGACGACAATGACTGGGAGTTCAACATCCAGTTTGCACCAAGCGGAGATTTCGCTTATATCGTAGTGGTTAACCGACATTACATTCTGAAATCAAGATATAACCGTCAGACCAGAAAACTGGAAGCTCCGGTACATTTCGTTGGGGGCAGAGGGGGAGCCGGGCACAATGACGGTGTAGGTACCGATGCCAGATTCAAGGAACCACATCAGGGTGCATTCGACGAAAATGACAATTTCTATATAGCAGATATATCCAATCATTGTATCCGCAAAATAACCCCGGAGGGTGTCGTCAGCACCTTTGCAGGCAGACCCGGTAGTCCGGGGTATGCCGATGGAGGACTTAGAGATGCCCAGTTTAATCAACCTTCTGGAATCGTCTATGACCCGGCAACAGGTACTTTCTATGTTGCCGATCTGGGGAACAGTCGCATTCGTGCCATTTCTATCGAATAACCTAAAAACGCCTTAAAAATGAAACTATATTATATCACATTACTTCTGCTATTCTGCAGCACAATGACTTATGCGCAGGGAGAGATTGAGGTAACAGGAACTGTAAGAGATATTAATAATAAACCGATCCCGGGAGTAACCGTAGTGGTAAAAGACCGTCCCGGGTTGGGAACGATGACTACTGAAACCGGAAAATATAAAATCAAAACGGGGATGTACAGCACCCTGATTTTTTCTTACCTGGGATTTGAAAAGCAAGAGGTTCAGGTTGCCGGAAAAACCATTGTTTCTATTCTGATGAAGGAAAGTGAAGCAAATGTGCTCACAGATGTAGTGGTAACCGGAACAGGGATCCAGAAAAAGATAACCGTAACCGGAGCCATTACGACGGTCAACGTGAAAGACCTGCGTACCCCAACAGGAAACATCACCAATGCATTGGCCGGAAATGTGGCTGGTGTGATTGCCATGCAGGGTTCCGGAGAACCTGGAAACAATAAATCCGAATTCTGGATCCGCGGAATTTCAACTTTTGGAGCCAACACTGCGGCTCTGGTGTTAGTGGATGGATTTGAACGTGCATTTAATGAAATTAATGTCGAGGATATCGAATCGTTTTCCATTTTGAAGGATGCTTCGGCTACTGCAATTTATGGCTCAAAAGGGGCAAATGGGGTAGTCCTCATCACCACTAAAAAAGGACATGCGGGGAAAATTAATATCAATGGTAAATCAGAATTTGGTTACCTGACCCGCACCCGGACCCCGGAATTTGTGGATGGACCAACTTATGCAGCCCTGGCGAATGAGGCAAAGATCACACGTAATCAGGAACCATTATACACAGATATCGAACTGATGTTGTTTAAAAACGGGCTGGACCCTGATTTATATCCAAATGTAAACTGGCAGGACGTCATGCTGCGCGATGGAGCCAACACTTACCGCGCCTCGGTTACCCTGGATGGCGGGGGATCTACCGCTCGCTATTATGTGTCAGGAAGTCATTTCAACGAAGGAGGGATGTATAAATCAGACCAGTCACTGAAAGACTACAATACCAATGCGAATATGACCAGGTCAAATTATAGAGCGAATGTGGATATGGACATTACCAAAACCACTTTATTAAAACTGGGTGTTTCCGGATTTCTTGAAAAACAGAACTTTCCGGGACTCAATTCTGATATCTGGAAATCATTGATCGGTCAGTCTCCGGTATCCACACCGATTTTGTATTCCAACGGCCTGGTTCCTGCATTTGGTACCGGAGAGCGTACCAACCCCTGGGTTCTTGCTACACAAACAGGATACAGAGAATATTGGAAAAATAAAAATGAGATTAATGTTACACTTGAGCAAAAACTGGATTTTCTGACCAAAGGTTTGCAAACCTTTGTCCGTTTTGCCTACGATACCAATAACGAAAATAACATTAACCGGCTAAAATGGCCGGAGCAATATAATGTAGAACGCAGAAGGGATAGAGATGGCAACTTAATCATGAGACGGGTCTCGGCGGAAAGGCTGATGTTCCAGCAGTCGGAAGCCTCAGGAGAGCGAATCAACGTACTTGAAACGGATCTGGTCTATAATACGGTCATCAATGAAAGACACAATATAGGTGCATTGATCAAATACAACCAGCGCGAACAAAGAGAAACCTCTAATGTGGGTGAAGACATTATCAGGGGGATTGCCAGGCGTAATATGGGGGTGTCGGGACGCCTGGTTTATGGCTATAGGGACCGATATATGGCAGAATTTAACTTCGGTTATACTGGTTCGGAAAACTTTAAAGCAGGCCATCAGTTCGGATTCTTTCCGGCAATTTCTGCAGGCTGGAACATCTCTGAAGAAGCATTTCTAAAGAAAAATGTGAAATGGCTGGACTTGTTTAAAGTCCGTTATTCCTATGGAGAAGTTGGCAATGATAATTTTGGTAAAAATCGTTTTCCTTACCTGAGTGAAATTAAGGAAAGGCCCGGATACAATTTCGGTGAACCCATTAGCCCCAATATTTACAATGGTCTGTATTATTCGCAGGTCGCATCTGATCAACTGACATGGGAGGTGGCAAAGAAGCATAATTTGGGCATTGATATGAATGTTCTGGGGAACCTGTTCTCTTTCAGATTAGATGTATTTAAGGATACCCGGGAAAAAATATTCAAGCGAAGAGATCATCTGCCAGATATGGTCGGTGTGCCAAGCAGGCCCTGGGCAAACGTTGGAAAGATGGAGTCCAGAGGTTTTGACGGACAGTTTAATTTTAATAAACGCGTTAATCAGGTAGAATTCACATTACGTGGCAATGTTACCTACTCTAAAAATAAAGTGCTGGAATTTGATGAAGAGGCGAATAACTTACCCTA
Source organism: Pedobacter caeni (assembly GCF_900129215.1). GTDB lineage: Bacteria > Bacteroidota > Bacteroidia > Sphingobacteriales > Sphingobacteriaceae > Pedobacter > Pedobacter caeni. Next base: position 1,347,000 of record NZ_FQUQ01000002.1, read on the forward strand.
TAGGATGACACAGGGATTTCGTTACGAACAAGCCAGGGGGCTCATTGACTTAGGCTTGTTTCAATCTTATGAAGAAATCAGAAACAGTCCTAAACAGATGTTTGGAGAATATATGCCGGGCGATGTCAAATACAAAGATGTGAACGGAGATGGAATCATCAACGATGATGATATCGTGCCCATCGGCGCCTCACGTGTTCCAAGTGTGATCTATGGCTTTGGTTTTTCTGTATTATGGAAAGGTTTTGACATCAACATTCATTTACAAGGTGCCGGAAGCTCGTCTTATTTTATAAACGGGCCAAGTGTTTATCCCTTCGTAAATGGTGGTTGGGGAAATGTGTTAACAGAGATCGGTAATTCTCAAAACCGCTGGATTTCGAAAGAAATCTCAGGAGATCCGGCAACAGAAAATCCCAATGCCAGGTACCCGAGACTGAGCTATGGTGGTAGTGGCAACAACTATAGGACCTCTACCTATTGGCTCAGAGACGGTGCTTACCTGCGTCTCAAAAATGTGGAACTGGGCTATACTTTGCCCTCGCGCCTGATGTCTTCCATTCATGTCAACAGGGCACGGGTATATGTGATGGGCTATAATCTTGCGGTCTGGGATAGCCTGAAAATCTGGGACCCGGAATTGGGTAGCGGCGATGGCATGAGATATCCAATCGCAAAATCAATCACCTTAGGACTAACTGTAAACTTCTAAAAGATGAAAAAATATATTTATATAGTAATGCTATCAGCTTTACTGCTTTCATTAGGGGCATGTAAAAAATACCTTAACACAGAGCACTATTTTAAAGAAGACCGTCTGAGTCTGGACAAAGTGTTCACCAGTAAAGTTTATTCCAATCAATGGCTTACCGATGTCTATACTAATCTTCGGGGATCAAATGCAGAAGTGGCAAGTAAGGGACTTACTCCCTTTAATTTCATATCTGATGATATGTTCTTTGGCGACCGGAGTAATAAATACAGGACCTTCAAAAACGGAGAATATACTGAGGGTGACGAGCAGGGGAGCTGGGGCTCCTGTTACGAAGGCATCCGTAATGCTTCGATTTTTATCCATAATATAGACCTTAATAAAGAAATGACTGCCAACGAAATAGCCGATACAAAAGCACAGGCACGTTTTCTGAGGGCTTATTATTACTGGTTACTCCTAAGAAAATACGGGCCGATCCCAATATTGCCTGATGAAGGGGAAGATTATACCAAAGGTTATCAGGAGATCGCAAGACCTAGAAATTCTTATGATGAATGTGTAGCTTTCATCACTGCTGAGTTTGCCGAGGCGGCAAAGCATCTCCCGCTATCCAATAGCAACCGGGAGAAAGGACGCGCATCCAGAGGCGCAGCGCTGGCAGCACGGGCTAAAGTATACCTTTTTGCTGCAAGTCCTTTGTTTAACGGGAATTCAGGGCTTGCAGGTCTGGTAGATCATGAGGGCAAACAGCTGGTGCCTCAGGAATATAAAAATGAAAAATGGGCCAGAGCAGCAGCAGCGGCAAAGGATGTCATCAATATGAACTTATACCGCCTTTACACTGCTCCTTTTAAAGCAGCAGATCAGGGACCGGGACAAGCCAAAACAATTGTACCTCCTTACAACGCAAAGTACTCGGATCAGCCTTTCCCGATGGGATGGAAAAACATTGATCCCTTTGAATCCTACAGGCAATTGTTCAATGGGGCTATTTCCTATTCAGAAAACCCGGAGCTGATTTTTTCCAGGGTTACAGAACAAAGCAGCGAAGGGATTGATCAAATGGTCCTGCATCAGATGCCTTTTTCTATGAAAGGATGGAATACCCATGGAATCACCCAGAAACAAGCCGATGCCTATTACATGAACGACGGAACCAATATCGCTACCTTTCCCCGCCGGCAAGGATATACCACTGATGCCAAATCTCATTTACCATTGCCTGCCAAAGTATCTTTACAGTATGCAGAGAGAGAACCACGTTTCTATGCTTCTGTTGCCTATAATGGAAGCATCTGGGAGAATATCAGCGCCTTAAGGCCAGAAGACCGGCACATCCAGATATTTTACTATAGAGATCATTCCAACGGGAAACAAGCTTCCTCTCCCGATTTCTACATCAGAACAGGTCTGGGAATCAAGAAATATTACAACCCTATAGATTCTTATATGGAGGGCGGTTTCATTGTACCAAAAGTAGAGCCTGCAATGCGCTACGCGGATATTTTATTGATTTATGCCGAAGCAATGAATGAACTAACCGGTACCTATTCCATCCCGGCTTATGATGGTAGCTCAACTATCACTGTCGGCAGAGATATTGCTGAAATGAGCAGATACCTCAGCGAGGTACGCATCCGGGGAGGAGTTCCTGATTTCGGCAACGAGATTTATGGAAGTCCTGATCTCTTGAGAAAAGCGATCAAAAGAGAACGCCAGATTGAATTGTTCGCAGAAGGACAACGGTATTTTGACCTCAGACGCTGGAAAGATGCACCGGTAGAAGAAGCTACTCCTGTAGTAGGTTGTAATATGAACATGACCGAAAGCCAGCGTGATTTATTTGACACTCCGGTTCCCATCCCTTCATTGCCCACCATTTTTGTGGATAAAATGTACCTGTGGCCGATTTCACATAGCGAGCTGAGAAAAAACAGAAAATTGACCCAAAATCCAGGCTGGACTACTTTTAACTAAAATTTTATGAAAAGAGGATATATATTGGCCATCATAGGCTGCATGCTCATCAGCTCCTGTAACAAGGAGTGGAAAGAGGAGTTATTCCGGAAATCGGTATCTTTCGTGAATAACGGAGTGGTAGAAGTCCACGTCAAATACGATGCTGCAGGTGGTTCGATCCCTGTTAAGGTCCCGATCATCGTGAGCGGATCCACAGAGAACAGTGGTGATGTAAGCGTCACGATAAATACGGATGTCGATACCCTGCAGAACCTGAACTTCGAGCGTTTCAGGTTGAGGAACGACTTGTACTTTAATGAACTTCCCAAAGAATACTATCAGTTCGGATCCATGAGTACCACGATTCCTGCCGGCAGCAATATGGGGTCATTTAATCTCAACCTAAAGCTCGCAGGACTGGATTTCAGCAACAAATACATTTTACCTGTTCAGATCATTTCCACCTCCTCATTGGCCATTGCTACCGGTCGTGGCTATAAAAAGTCACTAATGCGGATCGTTCCCTTTAATGATTATTCCGGAAAATATTCCGTTGCAGGGGAGGTCTGGGACAGAAACCGCCCTCAGAATGAGCAAAAACCGCTAACCGTCCCTTTCCGGAATGCCTATGTAGTAGATGAAAAAACCGTCTTTTTCTTTGCAGGGGTAACCGAAGAAGAAGCGCTTGATCGTCGCGATTATAAAATAAAGGCTTCATTCAACGCGGATGCTAAAACAGTTACACTGAGTTCCGAAAATCCGGCCATTAAATTTAGCCAGCAACGGGGTACTTTTACGGTAAAGAAAGAAAGGGATGGTGTGCTTCCGTATCTGGAGAGAACCTATACCACAGTTGTTCTGGAATATCAATACAGCGATATTTCCAATCCGGTATTTCCCATTGATTACCGCTTTGTTGGGTCGATGGTACTGGAAAGGAAAAGAAACACCCTCATTCCGGACGAAGACCAACAGGGAACGATCATTATACCTTAAATTTTAACCTCGAACATGAAAATTCATCACAGCACATGAAACTAAAATTTGTTGCCTTTTTTATTAGTCTGCAGGCCTGGATATCCGTTTTTGCACAACAAACAGACCTTGTGAAATATGTAAATACCCTGCAGGGAACCAATTCAAAGCACGAGCTTACCCGGGGCAATACGTATCCTACCACGGCCTTGCCTTTTGCCATGCATACCTGGACACCCCAAACCGGAAGAAACGGAGATGGCTGGAAGTACCAGTATTTCAAGGATAAAATCAGGGGATTTCAGCAGGCACATCAATGCAGTTCCTGGTCCAGAGATTATGCCGTATTTTCTTTGATGCCCATGACAGACCGTTTGGTGGTCAATGAAAACGAGCGGGAAGCGAAGTTCAGCCACAGCAATGAAATTGCGAAACCCAACTACTACAAAGTACAGTTCGACAACCAGATCAGTACCGAAATATCCCCTTCTGAACGTGGTGCTCATTTGAGGTTTAGCTATCCGGCAGGTCAGAAAAGTTTTTTGGTGCTGGATGGATATACAGGTCTTAGCGGCGTTAAAATTTATCCAAAAGAAAACAAGATCACTGGTTTTGTGAACAATGGAGAAGGCTTCAAAGAGGGTTTTAAAAACTTCTTTGTCATCCGTTTTGATCAGCCAATTAAGGCGTATGGAACATGGGAAAACAGGAACAATACCATCAAAGAAAACGAAACAGAAGCAGAAGGCTTAGGTACAGGGGCATATATTCAATTTAAGGACGGAGTAGTTGTACAAACAAAAGTAGCTTCCTCCTACATTAGTATGGAGCAGGCTGAACTGAACCTGAGCAGAGAGCTGGGCGCTGATAAAAGCCTGGAAGTAACCAAGGCGAAAGCGGCTGGAGTCTGGAACAAATCATTGTCGAAAGTGATGGTCGAAGGTGGAAGCGAGGCCGATAAAGCGACTTTTTATTCCTGCTTCTTCAGGGCAAGTATCTTTTCAAGGAAGTTTTATGAACTCGATGCAAAGGGGCAACCCTATTACTTTAGCCCCTATGATGGAAAGGTACATCCGGGGTATATGTTTACCGATACCGGCTTCTGGGATACTTTCCGTGCCCAGTTTCCTTTAAATACGCTCATGCATCCTGAGATGCATGGGCGGTACATGCAGGCTTTACTTGATGCCTACAAGCAATGTGGGTGGCTGCCTTCCTGGTCCTTTCCAAGCGAAGCAGGCAGCATGATCGGTAACCATGCCATTTCCCTGCTTGCAGATGCATGGGCAAAAGGAATCAGAACATTCGACCCTAAAGAAGTCCTCGCCGCTTATTTACATGAAGCAACCAATAAAGGTCCCTGGGGGCCTGCAAATGGGAGAGATGGCTGGAAAGAATACTTTGAACTGGGCTATGTGCCTTACCCTAAGTTCAGAGAGGCAACTGCAAAAACGCTGGAATACGCTTACGATGATTATTGTGCCTGGACGCTGGCAAAAATGACAGGAAACGATTTCTACGCCGGTATTTTCGAAAGGCAGATGTACAATTATAAAAATGTCTATGATCCTTCTACAAAATTCATGAGGGGAAAGAATGCCGAGGGGCAATGGACACCAAAGTTTGATCCTTTTGAATGGGGAGGCCCATATACCGAAGGGAATGCCTGGCACTATCAATGGTCGGTCTTTCAAGACATAAATGGCCTGATCAATTTAATGGAGGGGCAGCAAAACTTTACTGCTAAGCTGGATTCTGTATTCTCTGAACCCAATACAGTCAATGTAGGTACTTATGGAGGAATGATCCATGAAATGACGGAAATGGTGATGGCAAATATGGGACAATATGCACATGGAAATCAGCCCATTCAGCACATGGTTTACCTCTATAATTACGGTGGCCAACCCTGGAAATCTCAGTTTCATGCAAGGAACGTGATGAGTAAACTCTATGATGCTACAGAAAATGGCTATCCCGGAGATGAAGATCAGGGACAGACTTCCTCATGGTATGTATTAAGTGCGCTGGGTTTCTATAGTGTCACTCCCGGAACAGATCAGTATGTGATGGGGAGCCCGGTGTTTAAGAAAACGACCATCAATCTCGAAAACGGGAAGAAGTTTATCATCGAAGCTCCTGCAAATAGCGCGAAAAACGTGTATATAAAATCTGCCACTTTAAATGGAAAACCTTATACGGCCAATTTTATCCGCCATAGCGACATTGTAAATGGTGGGGTCTTGAAACTGGAAATGTCAGACCAACCGGAACTAAGCAGGGGACTGGCCGAGGCCGACAAACCATTTTCTTTAAGCTCAGCTAAATAAATGAGCCTTATGATTTATGATTGGCATATTCAGTAGGTGACATTCCGAATTGTTTGGAGAATACTCTCCCAAAATGAGTTTGAGAGCTGTATCCAACCAATTCGGAAATCTCATAGATCTTCAATGCACCCTCTTTGATGAGTTCCGCGCCTCTTTTTAAGCGGGAAATATTGATCAGTTCATTAGGACTGAGGTTGGAGATAGACTTGATTTTTCGATATAAGGTTGGCCTGCTCATGTTCATATGATTGGCCAGGTGTTCCACATCCAGATCAGGATTGCTGATGTCCTGATCTATGATGTTCTGGATCTTTTCCAGGAATTGTTCATCCGCTCTGGAATGGGCAATTCCTTTCAGGTGTAATAATGGTGAGCTGGAGAAATAAGCTTTGATCTTATTCCTGTTGGCGATCAGACTGGAAACCTGTACTTGAAGAAACTCCGGAGAAAATGGTTTTTCGACATATACATCTGCACCCAGTTCCAACCCCTGTATTTTAGAGTCCAGGGTATCCTTTGCTGTTAAAAGAATCAAAGGAATATGACTGAATTCGATGCTCGACTTCACTTTCATGCAAAATTCAAAGCCATCCATTTCGGGCATCATGATGTCACTGATAATCAAATGGACCATTTCTGTCTCCAAAATGTCCAGTGCTTCCATTCCGTTCGCTGCGGTCAGGATCTGAAACCTTTCGCTTAAGTCGTCCGCGATGAACTCTAAAATCTCTTCATTGTCATCTACCAATAAGATCGTTATCTCTTTTTCCATTTTCCGTCTAAGTTAAATTCCATTGCCTGATGAATCGGGAATACCGCCGTAAATACATTACATTCCGGACCGCTTTCTTCCAGGTATAAACGGCCCTGATGTAACTCTGCCAGCGATCTGGAGATGGATAAGCCAATACCGGTACCCCGCTGCATTTCTGTTTCCCTGGACCTGTAAAAAGGCTCAAAAATTTTGTTCTTTATTTCCGGAGCAATCTTAAGCCCATCGTTAATGGTTTGAATACTAAACTTGTCTTCCTCAGGATTTACACTGAGCACAATTTCTACTTTTGATTTACCATACTTAATTGCATTATCCACCAAATTACTCATAATCTTGTACAATGCTTCGGTATCTACATAGGCAAAAAACGGTGTGGAAGGAAGTCTGGTTTCAAAGCTGATGTGTTTGCTTTCAGCGGCATCCTGAAACTGCATTTTGATGTCCTCAATGAGTTCAGAGATGTTCAGCTTAACAAAATTCAGCGAATAGCCCTGAACCTCCGTTTTTCTGAAATCAAGTAACTGATTGGTGAGGTTCAGTAAACGGTCTGTGTTTCGGTTCATGGTTTTCAGGTTTTTCTCAATCACAGGAACTTCTTTTGAAAGCTTCATGATCTTTTCCATTGGTCCTTTGATCAGGGTAAGGGGAGTACGGATTTCATGGGCAACATTGGTGAAAAACTCAATCTTGGCCTGATAGATCTCCTTTTCTTTCTGGTGCTCAAAAAGCTTCATCCTTCTTTTGTTTTTAAGGTCTGTTCTTTTATGATATTCCAGGATCACTGCGGTTACTATGCCCAAAAATAAAATGGAATAAAGTGCATAAGCTAATGAGGTTTTCCAGAATGGAGGTTGAATGGTGATGCGTAACTTAACGTTGTCTTTACTCCATTCCGTACTTCCATTAATCATCGCCTTAGCCTCAAAGACATAAGTTCCGGGTGCCAGTTTAGTAAAATAAACCTTTCTGTTGGTTTTAAGATATTCCCAGCTATTGTACAGGCCGGTCATCTTATAAGCGTACTCTGTTGTTGCCGGGGAAGCATAACTGAGTCCCGCAAAATCTATACTAAAAGAGGATTGGTTGTGTTTCAGGGTAATCTGATTGGTGTAAAGAACGGATTTAGTCAGGATCTTACTGGCTTCTGGGTCCGTACTTTCTGTATTGTCGATCTGGAAACCAGTCAGAAATACAGGCGCTGTTTTAGAAGTGGGATTGAGTTGCTCCGGGCAGAAACTGACCATTCCCTTCAGGCTCCCAAAATACATTCTGCCATCACTGTCTTTATAAGAAGAATTGTAATTAAACTGATCGGTAAGCAAGCCATCGGCCCTGGTATAGGTTTTCACTTCAGCCGTCTGGGGATCAAAGCGGAATAGCCCCCTGGTACTGCTGATCCATAGTTTATGGTCATGATCTTCCAGGATTCTGAACAGAAAATTACTCGGAAGCCCATGGTTGGCGTTATATGATTTAAAGGTTGATTTTTCCTTGTCCAGTAAGGACAATCCACCACCGTCTGTAACGATCCAGATGTTCTTTTTGCTGTCCTCAAAAATTCCATTGATGGTATTGCTGCTCAGGCTGTTTTTATTGCCCTGTTCGTTTACGAAATTGGTATACCCGTTATCTCCCAATCGGAAGCGGAAAAGACCTTTGTCGTAACTTCCGGCCCATATATTGCCTTCACTATCTTCCAATATATTGTTAAAGAAATAAAAAGGGATGCCCGGTATCGCATCAAAATCATCTTTTTTACGGTTATACTTATAGAGTCCTACCGTGGTAGCAAGAAGGATATCTCCGGCTCTGGTTTTAACCATGCTCAACACAAAACTGGAACGCAGTGAATTTCCTTTTCCTGGCACATAATGTTTGATGACAATGCCTGTATTGATGTCCATCACATCCAGGCCATGCTCAAAAGTGCCAATCCAGAGATGGTTGTTGTCCAGTACCAAACCATGAACATTGGAATGTGCAATCGTAGTCTTGTTTCCGGTAGGGAAGAAGGAAGTGAAGCGACCGGTTTTTGGATCCAGTTTATTCAATCCTGCATCCTCCGTACCAATCCAGAAGTTGCCATTTTTGTCCTTAAGGATTTCGCGGACATCACTTCCGCTAATGGAGTTCCGTTGCTGCTCCGGGAAGTATTTGCTGAAAACAGAAGAAGGGGGCGCGTAATAATTTGTTCCACCAAAATAGGTGCCGATCCACATGCCTCCATCCCGGTCCCTGCATACAGAGTAAATGGCATTGTCGGACAGCGTATAAGGATTGCTGTATTGTTTTTGCTGCTGAGAGATGCTTCCATTACGGTGGTTATAAATGTATAGCCCGGATTCAGTGCCAATCCAAAACTCATCTTCATTTCTGGATTGCATATCTCTTACATAGATGTGTGTTTTATCCTTATTCTGGGTGATGATATCTTTTAACACATTTGTTTTAGGGTCGAATAACTTGATTCCCTGACTGCTCGATCCAAGCAGTAGCTGATGGTCTTTTGTTTCCATAAATACAGAAACCCAACCAATATTAACAGCGCCTTTTTTGTTTACCTGATAACGGGTCTTAAAAGACTTGCTCCCGGGATGATACATCGCAATATCGCCCTCCGGACTGGTAATTAAAACCGCTCCATCCGATTGGCAATAAATAGAACCCACATCAAACGAGTCTTCCACCCTGATTTGTGAAAACTCTTTTTTTTTCGGGTTGTAGCAATAGACTTTGCTATTGGAAAGGAGCCATAAATTCCCCTTCTTGTCTATATGTATTCGGCGAATGCCAATCTGCATGGTTTCCTTTACTGCACTAAAGGTTTCCTTTTCAGGATTGTATTTGTAAAGCCCCAGATCCGTGCCTACCCAAAGGCCCGCAGTTTTGTCGCTAAGCAGGGAATAAATCTTATCATTTCCCAGACTTGCCGGATCTGCCGGATCATGGCGGTAGGTTTTAAAGGAATAACCATCAAATCTGTTCAGGCCATCCTTTGTGCCAAACCACATGAACCCTTTATCATCCTGAACACTGGCAAAGACACTGTTGTGGGACAACCCGTTTTCTACCTGATAGTGCTTAAAATAATAAGGTTGCGCGTGCAGTCTCTCCGCAAACAGCAGCAAAAAAATAAGGATGGTTACTTTCAAAGTTATCTGGCTCGTTATTCAAATATATTAAAGATAACATTGCTTTTAGTATCTCACAGAGATTGAGACAAAATGCTGAAATTTTGATTCAAATAGACGGCATCAACACCGATTATTGGTTTATTTTAGGATAATTGTCCGGTAAAATTACTTACAGGATGGAGCAGGTTGCCACTTCAGAATCAATGATTTACTTTAGGAGTTCTCCTTTAAAAAAAGAGACCGGAACCAAATATTTTAACCACCCTGAGCTATGAAAAATTGCCCTATCGGAATTGTGCTATTTTGCACTGTATTTCATTTGTCTGCTGTTGCCCAGCAATTAGGTGTTGGCGCTTTAACAACGGAATACCGTAAAACCCCAATGGGAATTGAAGCTGCTGAACCTCGTTTAAGCTGGAAGATCACTTCCTCAAAACGTAATGTTTTGCAAAGTGCCTATCAGGTCCGGGTGGGTACAGATTCTGCTGGCTTATCTGCCGGTAAATCACTGGTATGGGATAGTGGAAATCAGAAAAGTGAGGCTTCTGTTTTTGTACGTTATGCAGGATCAGTCTTAAAATCCGGTACGCGTTATTACTGGCAGGTACGGGTAAAAGACAATCAGGGGAATAGTTCCGGATGGAGTGCGGTGAATTCCTGGTATACCGGCTTGCTGAGCTCCGCCGAATGGTCTGCTCAATGGATCACTACCTCATCAACATCTCCGGATGCCGGGCCAAGCCCGATGTTCAGGAAGGTCTTTTCTATTGAAGGAAAGGTGAAATCTGCTGTTCTTTACATCACTGCACATGGTTTATACGAAGCACAGTTAAATGGAAAACGTGTTGGAAATGATCAGCTCGCGCCCGGCTGGACGAGTTATCATAAACGCCTGCTTTACCAAAGCTATGATGTAACCGACTTGTTGAAGGCCGGACAAAACGCAGTCGGCCTCACCTTAGGTGATGGATGGTACCGCGGGTATCTGGCCTTTGATCGCAGACGTGCCTTTTATGGTAAACAGCTAAGTGGTCTGGTACAACTGGTGATCGAATATACCAATGGTACAAAGAAAACCATCAATAGCGATGGCAGCTGGAAATACAGCACCGGACCAATTCTCTTCTCAGATCTGTATAACGGGGAGATTTATGATGCCAGGTTGGAAAAGAAGGATTGGACAACTGTAAATTATAAGGATACCGGTTGGGAAAACGCAAAGACCATTGAAGCGAATAAAGAGGTATTGGAGAGCAGCATCAGTCCGCTGGCTCGTAAGCACGAAGAATTTAGCGTGGTCAAAATCATTAAAACACCAAAAGGTGAAACCGTTCTGGACTTTGGACAGAACCTGGTAGGCTGGGTCTCTTTTAAACTCAGTGGTAAAGCAGGGTCTTATATTCAACTGGAACATGGCGAAGTGCTGGATAAGGCCGGCAATTTCTATGACGCAAACCTCCGCCATGCCAAGCAGCATGTGAAATACATTTTTAAAGGAGGAGCACCAGAAAGTTATGAACCCCATTTTACCTATCAGGGATTCCGTTATGTAAAATTAACGGGCGATCTTACTAAAATAGAACCTTCATCCTTTAAAGCGATCGCGGTGTATTCGGATATGGATCCTACAGGTACATTTAATACCTCAAATCCATTGTTAAATCAATTACAACACAATATAGAGTGGGGGCAGAAAGGTAATTTTATGGATGTTCCTACCGACTGTCCACAGCGTGATGAGCGTTTAGGATGGACAGGAGATGCACAGGTATTTTTCCGTACTGCGGCTTTTAACATGGATGTAGCAGGTTTCTTTACCAAATGGATGAAAGATGTGGCTTCAGATCAGTTGAGCAATGGAAGTATTCCATTCGTAGTACCCAATGTATTGGGCGAAAATGAAGCTGGTTCAGCAGGCTGGGGCGATGCCGCAACGATTATCCCCTGGAACATGTACGTGGCTTATGGAGATAAAGAAATCCTGGCAACGCAGTATCTAAGTATGAAAGGATGGGTTGATTTTATGACCAGTAAAAGCACTGATAACCTATGGAATACTGGTTTTCATTTTGGCGACTGGTTGTTTTATCGTCCGAATGACGACAATGACGGTCGTTCGGCTATTACAGATAAATACCTGATTGCACAGGCTTTTTATGCCCACTCTACTCAGCTATTGATCAATACCGCAAAGGTATTGGGCAAAAAAACAGATGAGGCTCATTATTCCGAATTACTGGACCGCATCAAAAAAGCATTCCTGAAAGAATACATCACCCCTAATGGCAGAATGGTTTCCGGATCTCAAACAGCCTATGTGCTGGCTTTGAACTTTGATCTGTTGCCTGAAAATTTAAGGCAGCAGGCCGTAGATTTCCTGGTTAAAAACATTGAAAAATATGGAACTCATCTAACTACCGGATTTTTAGGGACCCCATATCTTTGTCATGTGTTGAGTAGGTTTGGTCGCACAGATGTAGCTTACCGCTTGCTGCTTCAGGAAACTTACCCTTCCTGGTTATATCCTGTAAAAATGGGGGCAACTACCATTTGGGAGCGTTGGGATGGGATTAAGCAAGATGGCAGTTTTCAAACTACCGACATGAATTCCTTTAATCATTATGCTTATGGCGCCATTGGCGATTGGATGTACAGGGTGATGGCGGGTCTGGATACAGATGAGTCTGCACCAGGTTATAAAAAAATAACCATCTCCCCGCGGCCTGGCGGCAACATCAGTCATGCTTCGGCACAACTGGAAACGTTATATGGTTTAACGGTAAGCGACTGGAAAATAGAAAACGGTGTTTTTAAGTTAAAAGTGGTGATTCCGCCAAATGCCAGCGGACAGATCAGATTGCCTGGCGCTGCTAATGCAAAAGTTACTGAAAATGGAACTGCATTAAATGCGATCAAAGGATTTGGTAAGATATCGACTCAGGGTAATGATGTTGAATTTAATGTTGGTTCGGGAATTTATCAATTTGAGTACCCGATAAAATTGTAATAACAATCGATAAAACAAGAGGATGCCTTTTTGGACACCCTCTTGTTGAAAAATTACAACAAAGTGTGTTTTCCCAGATAACTACTGGTACTTACTGTTTTACCTGTTGGAGATACAAAGTAGATCCAGCAATGAACCTCGGATCTGGCATAATCAAACGGAACGATCATTTTTTTTGCGATTTAATTTGAATATATTTTTAATTACAAGGAAAATGCAGTTAAGTTTGTAGTCCGGAGACAGGGGGAAAAGCTGACAGGTCTTTAATTAGACAGGCGTTTTACCTGGGCAGTCTCAAATAAAAGCTCCGAAAGGGGCTTTATTTATTTTATGCAAAATAAGATCAGTTATTGACGCAAACAAGGAGAGGCATTACATAAGGCTACTTGCTTAGCCTATAAAAGAACGAGGCGAACAATCATGCCGACTGTTCACCTCGTATCTAAATTAACGCTCTCGAATATAAAACGTCAAACAAATCATTTTGTTTTGTAAGGATGTAATTATTCTATGATTTCCTTTAGCGTTTCGTGTAAATGTGCTTCAGGATTCATCAATCGGTTTCCTTCCTTGTTCAATTCAGTTAATATGATATCAAATAAGCCTTCCAAATTTTCGGAAAGCACATACATATCCTCTTCATCCCGTCCGAAATTGATCACTTGTCCCTTTTTTCCTTTTTTGTCCGGGTCAAGGTCAATTCCGATAAAATTCCCTCCATGGTCTGAAAAAATTGGCAACCATTTATCGTGAAAATATTTTTTTTGTATGGTTCCATCAGGAGTAGAAGTAAAAGAAATTACATTGTCAAAATCATACATCGATCGCTCAACTTCATGTTTACCATTAGCGTAAACAATAAATTTTAATTCATCCCAATTGTAAGTTGGCTTTTCCAGTTCATGTAATTCCTTAATAGTTTTTGAAATATTAAGACGTTCACTAAAATCAATTTCTAAAATTTCTCTTTCTCTGGAAGTCGTATTTTCAGTTGCATAAAGATAGGGGCCTTCCGAACTATCTACCCCGCAACTAAACTCCATTTTGTACCAACTCTTTTGTAATCCGAATAGTTTGTGCTTTGGTGCTTTGTTGACATAGAATGTAACTATTTTCTCTATTAATATTGCTGATTTTTCGGGATCCGACAGACTTTTAGCTTCGGGCTTTATTAAAGACCGGCTAAACTTCAGCTGTCTGATGATATCGCCTGAACTACAAAACTTTTCTCCGAATAAAACCCCGGTTCCCTGATCAGATTGACCGTTTGCAAACCTATAAAGTGCTTTAATTTCTATTGGTAGTTGTTCATCAAGTAGTTGTTCGATTTTTTCGATGTCATTCACTGATATTGGAGCATTTAAGTCTCCAATCGGTTCCTTAGAATTGCTGCTTTGAATTGCTATAATCTCCTGAAGTTTTGTCGTTATGTTCATCATGTTATTTCATTGTAGCGCAAACCATTTAGATAGATAATTCTCAAAATCTTTTAATGGAAGACTGATCAGTTAATGTGTATCTCAGGTTAAAAATACCTACCAAACGTCAATTCTGAAAGTAATACTCTAATTATAAGGCAAGTGAGTGAATATTCGTATGAGTTGGACTGAAATTCGTTAATCGCTGAAAAGAAAGATTTTACCTATTTAGCAAGAACCTGATCAACTGATAGAAATTATAAAACCCCGAAACCAAATCTGGTTCCGGGGCTAAATAAAAACGGGGGAGCGTTGTTATTAGGTGTTGTTGTTACTTTTGAAGGTGATTAAAAGCACACTTAGGTGATTGTAAACTGCCAGTTTGGTAGCCAGATTAGCCTCTCCATAATACCTTGCCAGTGCCCATGCATACATTCTTACCGGTTGATTTCCTACTGTCTTATTGATAAAGTAGTTTTTCATTGGGGTATCTACTGTTGCATCATAGCTGATGCCATCAATACCATAAGTGGTCATGCTGCTGTGCCATCCATTCAGGATCGTTAACTGCTGAGCAGGAGTTTTTCCGCTCAATGAAGACCAGTTGCAATAGTAACTTACATTCCAGTTCTGCTGTTTGAAATTCACCAGGTACGAGATGTACTGGCTCTCTACCAAAACTCTGCTTTTGATGGAATACAAGCTGTCCATTTTGTTTAAAGTCGTCATGAACACCTGTTCGTTTGCAGCCCCATTCAGGTCCTTACAATCTAACCACAGGTATTCGAAGTCTGGCATTTTCTGGTTTAGATTGGCAAAGTACTCTTCCAGTGTCTGTCCCGTTGCTGTAGCAGCTTCATGTCCCACCAACAAGGTAGGCTTGTTGTTTCTTGTACCCACAAAAATATCTACTTCCAGACTTTTTACATTTGCAGCGATAATCTCATCTACTTTGATCAGGTTGTTTGCGCGGTGAGCGGCAACGATAGGTCCGCTGAGCAGCTTTTTGTCCGCATTGTTAATTACGGAACTCTTTTCAGGACCTGCATTGATCTCATCCACATTGGCTTGTTTTGAGCAGCTCATCAGGCCAGTGCAAATCATTAACATCGCGAATACAGCTGTCTGTAATCTTTTTGGGGTTTTTACTGTTTTTTTCATTGTTTATAGGGTTTGATTTAAAAATTAAGCGTTCTTGAGGTCATTCTGCCGCGGCCGGTCAGAACAATTTTGTTGGGGTAGAGTTCGATCACTCCGTAGGCATTCTCTTTAGAAGTTTCGATCATTCCTTCCAGGGTGATCGATGGGAGCTTATGGTAGTAGGCAAAATTTCCTGCATGATGATGGCCGGATACCAGGCCTTTAACATTCGGATATTTTTCTACGATGTTCAGGATCTCCCGGTTGTTGAGTGCTTCGTATCCTGTTTCAGGAAATAGGGGATGGTGACTAAAAACCAGCACATTCTTCTTTGTTTTCTGCGCTTTCTTTAATTGATTTTCCAGCCAGATCAACTGTAGGGAGCTGATTCCGCCGTTCCAGGGAAGCACGTTTTTCCGGCCTTCCTTTTTTAAACCGGCAGCAAGGTCCTGCCATTCCTTTTGAAAAGAAGAACCGGCTTTGGAACCATATTCAGAAACCTCATTTGTATTCAATACGATAAACATCCAACTGGCTTTTTCAAAAGCATAATAGGGTGCAGGCATGTCAAACTGCTTGTAAAGCATTTCTCTGTCGCTCACATTTACATAATCATGATTGCCCAATACATTCCGATAGGGGGCTTTCAGTTTTTTAAGGTGTTCCATTACCGGTGACAAGTCTTTGGGGCCCTGATCAACCAGATCACCGAACACCACATTAAAGGCCAGCTTTTCCTGGTTTAAATTAACGATGCAACTGTCCATTTTCTCCAGTGAATTCCTGTAATAGCGACTTCCATGGTCGTCTTTGTCTGCATATTGAATATCAGCGATTACGCCAAAACGTACAATAGGTTCCTGTCCCTTTGCCATTCCATGAACAAGCAATAGAAGACAGATCAGGAGGCTATAGCAATTTGTTTTTACCATCCGGGGTTAGGTTTAAGGTTAGTATTTAAGGTGATTTCGTTTGTTGGAATACATTCCAGGTAATCGCGCTGAGGATTAAACTGATATCCGGCGGGTAACTGTTTGATGTAAGGATCAATCAGCCCATTATTGTCTACCTGGTAGTTTATTTTCTGACTTGTCCATTCCGACTGATCCAGCGGATATCCTTTTGGTCTTTTACCCAGTAATAACTTATGGGCAGCCCAGCGTCTTAAGTCGTCATAACGGAAGCCTTCGGCCGCCAGTTCTACGGTCCGTTCTCTACGGATTTCATGAAGCTCGTTGGAGAGGGCATATCCATAATCCGCATAACTGTTTTTGTAAGGATCGGAGTTTGCTACGAAATTTGGCATTCCTGAACGTCTGCGTAATAAGTTGATGGAACGTTCATAATCTACTGCTTCGCCAAGTTCTGCTGTTGCTTCTGCATAATTGAGCAAAGCTTCTGCGTAACGGAAAATGATGGAGCTGGTGATGCTGTTGGTATTCCACGCTACACCACTGCCTGCCTGCGGATCTTTAGGGTCATTTCCTTTTTTAATCTGGAAACCGGTATTGTTCAGGTATTCCCCGGATTTATCCAGGAAAGGCTTGCTGAATGTGCCCTTGCCATAACTGTTGTCCCACATCAGCATGTTTGGAATCCAGATCAGTTGAGATAACCTTGGGTCACAATCCTGTGCAATCTTTGTCAGGAACTTGTTTCCTTTTACGGTTTTTGCTACCGTCAGGTAATCATAGGGAGTTCCTGTTTTGTCGAGATACTGTTGTATCTGGTCCATTGTTACCGAGATGCCGGCCGTGCGGTCTGATACATAGATCTGATAGCTGTGCGACAGGTTCTGTGTACGGTCGAATTTTTTCCATAACAATACCTCAGGATTGGCACTTTGATCAGCTAAAGAAAACATTCTGTTGTAGTCTTCATTGGGAGCCGAGTTGCTGTAAATACCTGTTTTATACTCCGGTTTCATCAACTCTTCGGCTGCTTGTTTGGCAATTCTGAAATATTTATTCGGATCAGTACCAGTGGTGGCAAATACAGTTCCTCTATGGTATTTCTGCCAGCTTCCTTCAAAGAGAGCTACTCTTGATTTGAACAATAGCGCTGCTTCTTTACTCAGGCGGTTTGATCCTCCCTGTACTGTTCTTAAAGAAGGTAGCTGAGTAATGGCCCGGTCAAGGTTCGATAAGATAGAATCTATGACCAATGTTCTGGAGTCACGTGCTTTGTAAAGCTCTTTTGAGTCCATACTCAGGGGCTTATCGTACCAGGGAACATCTCCATAGGTCAGCACTTTGTCGAAATACAGCTTAGCTTTAAAAAAATGTGCTTCGCCAAGAAACTGCTTATACCTTTCAAAGGGATCTTTGCACTTTTGATAGTTTTCAAAAAATACATTGATGCTGCGGATGCGGGCCCATTTCCAGTTTCCTCCGGAGGTGACCACGGTACGTGCGCCATTCCAGGTTGTGCTTGCAGTGGCTGAAATCTGTGTGTCAGATCCTCTGGTGGCATCCCAGCTCGTAAGTCCGGTATAAGAGCCAACCGAGTCAATTACCGGAAAGCTCGTATAAAACTGGAGCACATACTTGTCCAGGTCTGTTGCAGTTTTCCAGTATTCATCGTTTGAGATCTGGGTTAAAGGGTTTCTTTCCAGGTAGTCCTTTTTACAGGAAGAGAGCGCGGTTACTGTAAAAAGAAACAGGGTCCAGTATGCGTATATATTCGTTTTCATCGCTTCTTAGAATTAAATACTTAAAATGAGACGTTAAGTCCGGCAGCATAAACCGCCTGTACAAACATGTTCTTGCCACTACCATATTCTCCCAATGAGGCCGTTTCCGGGTCAAAGCCTTTGGTGATGGACGAGATGGTCCACAGGTTTTCCCCTGAAATGAAAAACCTTGCTTTCTGAAGGCCAATTTTGCTGATCCAGGTTTTTGGAAGGGTATAACCGAGTTGCAGGTTTTTTAACCTGATGTATGCCCCGTTTTGCAGGTAACGTGTCTGGCTCTGCTGGTTCTTCCGGTATTGTGCGTTGTCACTGTATGGACGGGGATACCAGGCATCAGTATTTATTCCTAATCCCGAATAGGTAGAACCTTCGGTATCCCGGTAATAATCTAAATGATGAGGGAATAAAGAGGTCTGGTTCCAGGCGTTAAAGCCCCAGAACATGTTTCCTGATAGCCAATAATCTCTTTTACCAACACCTTGAAAGAAGACGGATAGGTCAAAGTTTTTGTAACTGGCATTCAGATTTAGCGCGTATTGATAACGGGGTGTGGAGTTTCCGATGATCCTGCGATCGCCGGGATTAGCTAGTGTTCCCATTCCCTGGTCTATTTTTCCATCACCGTTGAGGTCGCGGTATTCTACATCTCCGGTCCGCCAGGTCTGTACACTGATGAAACTTTGAGATTTGCTCTTATTGATGCGGTCTGCATCTTCTTGTGTCCGGATCAGGCCTACGGTTTCATATCCCCAGATTTCTCCGGTTTGTTTCCCTACATAATCCGTAGTAAGTATGCCTGTTGGGTTGTTGTATTTGGTCACTACAGATTTATAGTCCGAAAGCAATGCGCTGATGCCATAAGAGAAATCACCAATCTTGTCCTTCCAGGACAGTGATAAATCCCATCCTCTGGTTCTCAGTTCAGAATTGTTTTCTTTTGGTACTACCGCTCCAAGTACAGCAGGCAAAGCTTGTGCAGGCCCTAAGCGATCAAATGTCATTCTTTGGTATACATCAAGTACAAAGTTCAGCCGTTGTTTCAGGAAGCTCATTTCTATCCCCAGGTCTGTCGATTCTGAGGATTCCCAGGTCAGGTTGGGGTTGATCAGGTTGGGGCCGGTAGTGTACGCAGGTCTTGCTCCATTCAGCAGCCAGCTTAATGATGGTTCTATTGCCAGGAGCGGCAGATCCTGATAAGCATTTACCCTTTGATTGCCTAGTCTTCCCCATGAAGCCCTTACTTTCATCGTGTTTACATAAGGGCTAACCGCTGTCCAGAAGTTTTCCTTATGGATGTTCCAGCCTGCAGAGAGCGACGGGAAGTAACCCCAGCGTTTCTTTTTGGCAAAAATTGAAGTTCCGTCGTTACGGCCGTTGATTTCCAAAAGGTATTTATCGCGGTAGTTGTAATTGAAGCGTGCAAAGTAGCCCATTGTTGCCCAGTGGCTCATTTCATCATAGGCCCGCATTTCACCAATGGAGGTGGTCATGGAAGGAACCGAAGGGGCAATTAATTCTCTTTTCAGGCCACCTAACAAGTCCCTTTTGCTGGATTCCTGTTGATATCCGGCCATGATGGAAAAATGATGATCCTCTTTCAGGTCATACTTAAAGGTCGTATAGACATTCAGGGAATTGTAAAAGGTGTTGGATTTTTCCTTTGTGAGGTAAGAGGGGACGGTTGCTGGTATGGCCACCATGGAGCCATCTACCCGGTCTTCGTAGGCAGTCAGGAAACGTTTTTCATAATCAGTGTAAGGAATGTCAACCGAGTAATCGACATTGATATCCCAGTTTTTTAAGGGTTTGAATTCTGTGGCAAAACGTTGCACCAGACTGCGTTCTGTAGTTCCTTCGCTTGAAGCCATCATGGCCGGAATTCTGGATAGATTGGAATAGTTGCCATTTGGCGAAACCAACCATTGGTTAGGGTGGGTACGGAGTACATGATGAAGGGCAAGTGCATAATCACCGTCTATACCTGGCTTATTTCTTTCAGACTGTGCCAGTCGGGTGTTGGAGCTGACTTTCCACCAATCGCTGAGTTTGATGTCCAGTTTGGAGTTCAGGTTGAACCTTCTGTAATCATCTTTACCGAATTTCATGATCCCTTTTTCGTAAGTATGGCCTGCGGATATGAAGTAGGAGCTATTGTCTCCTCCTCCGGCAATCGACAGGTTTTGCTGACTTCTGTTTCCATTTCCAAAATGGATATCCATCCAGTCGTTATTGCCGTTTGAAAGGAGGTAGGTAGCCCAGGTCTTTGGGTTTCCCGGATCCGGAATGGTTTGCGGACCGCTTGGGTCTTTCATATAGTTGACGATGCGGTCTATCGTTTCTTCTGTAAATAACCTCGCCACGCTCTGGTTATCATGCATTTCGTTCATGGCTTTTACGAAGGTATAGGCATCTACGGTGTGGGGTTTATCAATCGGTGTGGATATGGCGCTGTTGGCAGAAAAATTAACCTGCACCTTTTTTCCTAAGCTTCCTGATTTTGTCGTGATCAACACTACACCGTAGGGAGCTCTGGCTCCATAGATTGCTGAGGCTGCTGCATCTTTTAGGACAGAAATGCTTTCGATATCATTTGGGTCAACATCGTTCAGATCGCCAACGGTACCATCAATTACGACGAATGGAGATCCTTGTCCGCGGATTTGAATGCCCATTTTCGCACCAGGTTCATAACCCATATTGCCATAATTAAACTGTACGCCTGAAACGGTTCCCTGCATGGCCTGGCTAACATTCACCACCGGGCGGTTTTTTAGTTTAGCGGCATCAATCACTTCTACCGATCCGGTTAGGTTGGCTTTCTTTTGTGTGCCATATCCAACCACCACTAATTCAGTTAGGGTATTGGCTTTTGCTGTGCTCAGGGTGATGGTCAGGTTTTCTGATGATGGGTTTACGCTCATCTCCTCTGTTGCATATCCGAGATAGCTGATCAGTAAAGTATCCTGAGCCACAGCTGACGCGATCTTAAATGCACCATTACTGTCAGAAATTGCAGAAACTTTCCCTCGTTTTAAGCGGATGCTTGCTCCGGGAATGGCTGCTCCATCCGAATCTGTGACCTTTCCAATCAGAAATTCTTTTGCTTTTTCGGTTTCCTTTTTGATCAGTACCAGGCCGTTTGTGCCTTTGATGATCTTTACATCCAGAGGGTCGAGGATCCGGTGAAGTACCTGTTCCAGAGATTCATCTTTGATCAGGAGTTTATCCACTTTCCTGTTTTTAAGTCCCAGCTTTTCAGTAAAAGCAATGTCTACTCCGGTTTTCTTTTGCAGGTCTACGATGACCTCGTGGATGGTGGTGTTCCTGTACTCTAAATTCAATCGTTTTTCCAGGGATTGTGCGATGGATGAGCTCGCGATAAAAAAACAGAGGAACAAACTGAGGGCAACAGACAGCGCCGAAGGGCCGCCGGGCTCTTTTAATTTTTTTCTTAATTTGATGCGTTGCATTTGTTAACTTTGAGGTGTTTTACTAAACGGTTAAAGGTTGACGTAAAAGGATCCGTTGGAAAGGGTCAGAAGCTTTCCTTCAGATGGTATAAAATTCATAACAGGGCTGCACTATGCAGCCTTGTTTATTTTGCTTAATACAGTACTATCTGAGTGCTATCCTCCCTTTTTTTTGTGTAATTTTTTTCTGTCAGCCTGAGGATTTGCTCCAGCATCTCTTTGGACGTGATTGATTTCCGGAAAGTAATGTTATACCGGTCTTTAAGTAAGCTTTTGTCTTTTGTGAGCAGCTGAGTTCCGTAAATGTTGTAAAAGGTCTGGCTCAGTTCCTGGAAGCTTGCCCTGTCCAGAATCACCACCCCCGACATCCAGGAATCCCGGATAGAGGTAACGCTGTTCATTAAGCGATAGGTTCCTGTTTTACGGTTAAAGCGGAGTTCCTTATTGGGCGTAACTTCAGAAAGAACCTTGTCCTTGCTGGATATTTGTACTTTTCCTGTACGCACCATTATGTTTGTGTTTTTTATGGTTGGGTAGGCTTGTACGTTAAAGCTGGTCCCCAAAACGCGTACATCCAGTTCTCCACCGCGGATCACAAAAGGATGTTGCGGGTCTTTTTTGACATCGAAAAATGCTTCTCCGGTTAAAATTACCCCTCTGATCACCTGATCGTACGCATCCAGAACCTGTAGTTTGGTATTGGCATTCAGGATCACGATGGTACTATCGGCCAGCAGTACTCTTTTTTGCTCCATTGGTCCGGTCTGGTAGGTCTTTGTGACCTGAGTCTGTACCTTGTCGAAAGCTTTTGTTATGGGATCAGTTTTAAACCATAGGTAATAGGATAGCGCAATTAGCGGGATTAATGATGCAGCGGCTGCCCATCTCCAGGATAAACGTTTGATTTTAGGTTCTTTCCTGGCTGATACCGTTTGTGATAAAATGCGTTGTTCGATTTCTGAAATAAATTGCGGTGATATAGGAGCGAGCTGCTCCGTTTCGTTTTCGTCTAAAGACTCGTACCATGCGTCCACAACGAAGCGCTCAGCAGGTGTTGCTGTTCCGTTTTGGTATTTGTGTATGAGTTTTTGTAAATGTTTAAAATCCATTGCCTCTGGCATTAACTAACCCTAAGACAATTAGAAAGGGGACGAGGTATGTAAGAAACTTGAAAAATCTTCTAATTGTCTATCAGTAAGGCAAATAAAGTGATGCAGAGTGGGTGGTTGAGGTCTGGATGTCTTTGTCGGAGCGACAGTTTAATCCTGCGGAACATTTCTACGCTATATCCTTTTACAGTCTGTTCTGCCAAACCTAAAGCTTCTGCGATCTCTCTGAGGGAGAAATCTTCATTGCGCATGGCATAGATCTTTTGCATGTTTTCCGGTAGTTCTGAGAGGATTTCGGAAAGGCTGGTATTCAGTTCTTTTTCTATCAGTAAATCCAACACCGGAGAATCAATCTTACGCGTGGTGGTCATCATCTTCTTGACCGCTTTTTGATGGAGATCTGCTCTGGAGAAGTGATTCAGTATCCTGTTTTTAAGTGCAGTGTTTAAATAAGCGGTTAAAGATCCTGTGATGATCAGCTTGTCTCTCTTTACCCAGATGTGAATGAGCAGCTCCTGCACAATATCGGCAGCATCGTCACGATCGCCCAATTTGCCATAAGCAATGCTGAGCAACCTGCTGGTATGTTCGGCTACAAGTTGTCCGTAATCGATTTCTTTTATACAAGTTTGCATAAAGCGTTGCTCATGACCGGTGATTTATTTGGTTGCCTTTTGTGTTTGGTTGTGGCAAGTTAGTAAAGATTTGTTAAAGTAATGTTAAGCGGTAAATCAGTACGCTTTTGCCTACTGATTTATCAGGTACCCTGTTGGTATTCATGGTGTTATTTTGGCTTCTTTTTTTTCCATTGTCCGATGAGATGTTCTATTTCCGATCGGAGAAAGTAATCTTTTCCTCCAATTTCTTTGGTAACAAGTGTTCCGTCCTGGACCCTTCGTTTGTACGTGGAAAAGCTCATGTGCAGCATTTTTCTAAGGTCCTGGACATCCAGGATTTCATATTTTTGAGGAGGTGGATGTTGAAGTGGTTGGTTTGCCTGGGCTTATCCGAGTGGGTAAACACGTTTCGACGATGTTTGCTCACTTTTTTTTGTTCTGTAATTCATTGCAAATCATGTAGATAATGAAGGCTACTTCGTTTAGTCTTGTGGTTCGATGTTGCTCTCCGCCAAAACTTGATTTTTCCGGAAAGATAGGACCAATTATCTCTCTGTTTAAGATAAGTCTGAGGTAAATATATAGATTGTTTATCGGATTACTTTCTATAAGCTGTTAATGTCATTCCCGTTTGTCTCTTGAAGTAGCGAGCCATATATGATGTGTCTTCAAAAGATAGGCGATCTGCAATCTGTTGGATTGACATTTCAGTCGTACGTAAAAGTGCTTTAATCTCTAGAACAACTTGCCTGTCAATTAAACCTTTAGGCGAATCATTCAAAAAATCTTTGGAGATTTGAGAGAGATAATAAGGTGAAATGTTTAGTCTGTTTGCATAAAACGCGACATTTCGCTGTTCTGTGCTATGTTGAGTGATCAGTTCCCAAAACTTCCAGCACAATATTTCTTTTCGGCTGTATTGATGTTCCAGGTTAATTTCTGTCGGTGAAACAGTCTCAGCTATTTTGAGAAAAAACAATTGTAAACTATTCCGCAACATAATATGTTGATGCGTTGTGCATGTATTTTTGATGTGTTTTATTTGCGCTATCCATCCATGTAATAGGGCAACGTCCGGCCCCAGAGGTCTACAGAATGGAGATTGATGTAGAAACAAAAATAGTTGATTGGGTAAATCAAAGGCTACTTCTGCGGCCAAACTTCTATCTACAAGGCAGTAGAATACTTTGAAATCAACGGATACCCGTTGCACTACTGTAATATAATCCTCAGCCAGCACCAATACATCATTAGGCTTTAGCAGATAATTCTTAAAATTAACGCTAACTACCGAAGTGCCTTCCAGACATACAATTAATGAAGTATAGCTGAGCTGTAAGGGGTATCCCAGACTTTGGCTAAGATTACTTTCCCCTAGTGTTAGTTTCTCTTTTCCCGGGAAAATATCCGGTGTATAATTCAATGTAGTGCTTTCTGTTTTTACCATAAATTTAGATTATTTAAGATAAGTAGGTGTAATTTGTTTTCAAAAGTACCCATTTTACGAAATTTTTGGCTGTATCTCTAATAAATAAAGACTGTAATTTTGCCACGTACATTTAAAAATAGAATGTTATGATTTTAGAAACATCAAGATTGATTTTGCGTCCATTCAGAGAGGCTGACGCAGAAGACTTATACGAATATGCGAAGGACGGCAGAGTGGGACCAATAGCAGGTTGGCCTCCGCATAAGAGTGTGGAACAAAGTAGAGAAATAATCAAAACAATATTTATGCAAGATGGAGTATTTGCCATCACATTAAAAGAGGATGACATCGCTATTGGGATGATTAGTTTGATTTTGGGAGAGAAAAGTAATTTTCCAATCACCGAATCTGAAGGCGAAATTTCATATTGGCTAGGTGTTCCATTTTGGGGCAAGGGTATAGTACCTGAAGCAATTGGAGAAGTTGTACGCTATGGTTTCGAGGGTTTGAGATTAGTTAATATCTGGTCTGGCTATTACGATGGAAACGCCAAATCAAAGATCGCACAAGAAAAATGTGGATTTCATCATCATCATGTGGAAGAAGCTAGCGTAAATGAGTTAATGAATGACATACGAACAGAACATATCAGTCGTATGACACGGGATGAATGGACGATGGCTGTCCATGGTAAGGTCTCATTCTAATCACAAGCACCTCTACAGGTGTGCTTGTGATATGTTTATGGATATGAAGGAACAAACAATCGTTTGGCGGTCAGGATCCCAATAGCTATTAAACATCGAGCTATGTATTTTTTATGATAATAAAAAAAGAAATAGAATATTACAAAATGCACATAACTGAGCAAGATGTGCTAATAAAAAAGTAATCTGGACTCGTAAATTTGAGTACCAAAGAAAAAAGATTGTTTAAAGGATGGAGTCAATAAATAAATTAGTACAAGAATATCAGAAAGAGTTAAATAATGGAGACTTGGGAAAAACTTACAAATTCTTACTAAGCTTTATCATGAAGGTACGGGGAGAATTGTGTTGCTGTCCAGATACTGACTACGGTATATTGTCGATCCACCAACGATGAAGATATTAAAATTTGGCTGAAGTGTAAAAATTGACTACAAGAAGGTAGACATCCGTGGATTAAAAACGACAAATAACATAATTATTTAAAAACAGATAATATACATATTTATAACTGTTAAATAAACATTTTTAGAATCTGACAAGAAATACCTTGGTAGGTACATTTTTACTGAATGATAGTAGAATCAATATACTGTTTTCCTTTTTCTTTTTTGACCCGCCAGGGCCGAGATAAAATAATATGTCCGTTGCGTACGGATATCAACTTCAGATTTTACTTCACGAATTTTTAATATTAAGTACCGCGACAGCTCTATCGCGGACTCTAAATACAACAATAGATATGAATAATATCCCAAAGACTATAAATGAAAAGCGTAGTCTAAAATTACATCAGAATAAACTACATCCAGTTTGTCAGTTGAAAGAGAAAATCCAGCGCTATTTCCACGATTTTACGCCTTTTGACAATTTAAGTGAAGTCGTTAGTATAGAAGGTAATTTTGATGAGTTGCTTGTGCCGCAGGATCACCCGGCTCGATCTACCAATGATACATATTATGTAGATTCGGCTCATGTGTTAAGAACACAAACTTCTGCGCATCAGAACGAATTATTGAGGAGAGGCTATCAAAGCTTTGTGGTCACAGGTGATGTTTATCGAAAAGACACTATTGATCGCACACATTATCCCGTTTTCCATCAAATGGAGGTAGTCAAGGTATTGCCCAAAGGCACAGATGCTCTTTCTGACCTCAAAAGTACGCTATCGGGACTAATAGAATATTTGTACCCAGGCAAAGATTATAGATTCTTGGATGATAGTTTTCCGTTCACAGAGCCTTCGGTGCAGATCGAGGTTTATCAAAATGAAGACTGGATGGAAGTTCTCGGTGCGGGCGTCATCCATCCTAAGATTCTGGAAAATTGCAATATTGAAGCCACAGGTTGGGCTTTTGGATTAGGCCTGGACCGTCTTGTACTTTCTTATTGCAACATCCCTGACATACGCTATCTATGGACTACAGACGAGCGTTTTCTGAAACAATTTAAAGATGGCCTGTCCCAATTCCAAGAATATTCTAAATATCCCCCTGTTTTTAAGGATATATCATTCTGGGTCAATGGGTATACCGAAAATAGAGATGAACTCTGGTCTGAATATAATAATTTTTGCGAGATCATTCGTGAAGAAGGACTTGATCTGGTTGAGGACGTTACTCTTCAAGATAAATTCCAAAAGGAGGGAAGGACGTCACTTTCCTATAGGATTGCCTATCGTTCAGGTGAGCGTACGCTCTCTAATGAGGAAATCAACCTAATACAGGAGAAAATCAGAACAGTTCTTTCTGATAAGTTTGAGATTATCTTGCGGTAATTGTTAAATGGGTTCTGCAAACCATTCGTTTGCAGAACCCATTGTCATAAGATATTGGATAGAGAGGCAGAGGAAATTTTTAAATCCTAAAAGATATAAAGAAATGAATATGCAACACCTAAATAAATCAAATATGGAAATTCCAAACAAAGATAATCCATATCCTATAGAGGGAAACAAGAAAATATGCTTCCTAAAAAACATAGTAGCAAATCCAATGATTAGTGTTGGCGACTACACCTACTATGATGACGAACACGATGCTTGTAATTTTGAGAAAAATGTATTGTACCATTATGAAATAATTGGCGACGTTTTGATAATAGGAAAATTCTGCATGATCGCTTCTGGCGTTAAATTTATCATGAATGGAGCCAGTCACCGTATGGAAGGAGTCTCAACTTATCCATTTAACCTCTTTGGAAGTGATTGGGCAGCTGCAACTCCCACTTTGGATCAACTACCTTATAAAGGAAATACCGTCATCGGAAATGACGTGTGGATCGGAAGAAATGTTACAGTTATGGCAGGAGTAAAGATAGGGGACGGTGCCATAGTTGCGGCCAACTCTACAGTTACGAAAGACGTGAAGCCCTACGCAATAATAGGAGGTAATCCTGCTAAATTGATTCGATATCGTTTCTCTTCGGAAGTAATCCAGAAATTACTGATAATAAAGTGGTGGGATTGGGATATTGAAACAGTTACTCAAAATTTAGAGTTGATCACGAATAAGGTGGGGGATACGAACATTGATATATTGTCCAATGTAAGAGCAAAATAGATCAAAAAAACATATTAACTAAAAACCGAAAGATAAGAGTACTCGGATTAAGATCACAAGCGATGTTTATAAGCGAAATTTCAAAAGAAGCTCCTTCAAAATTTAATTCGGAAATTCAGGAAGCGACCTACAACGTTCTACACAAACTTGACATTCCCTTTGAGCGGATTGAAACTAATGAGGTCGTTACTATGAATCAGTGTCAAATTGTCAATGAGCGTTTACAGATGGATATGGTGAAGACACTTTTCTTATGTAACCGAAAAAGGACTGCATTTTATCTGGTTGTAATGTTGGGGAATAAACCCTTCAATACAAAGCTATTTAGTGACTCACTAAACATCTCCAGGGTATCTTTTGCTCCTGAAGATATGCTAATGCATTTTTTAGGCGTGAAAGTCGGTGCAGCAAGTATTTTCGGACTGCTAAATCCTAATAGTGAGGATGTCCATGTCGTGTTGCACAGGGATGTTACTTTGCTGCCGAATTATGGTTGTAGCGACGGTACGACCACAAATTATTTAAAAATCGGAACCCACCATATAATTGAAGACTATCTTGCCTTTTTGAAAAGAAAAGTGACAATTGTGGAGTTTTGAAACTGAATTTTTTATTGGTGTAGATTTCAATACCTCTTTGAGGATCAAATATAGTGAATGGCCATAAAACAATAAATTTACTATTGGTCTGGAAGCCCAGGGATTTTTAAAAAGAAAACAAAACATATAGTTATAAAAATATGAACATTAGAAAAGCAGTCCGGGCAGATCTGCCAAAGATAAAGAGCCTTTATTTCCAACTCTTTGAACAGATGGCACATCATGAACCCAACTATATGCAGAAAGCGCATCAGGACGAAAGTTTTCTGCAAAGAGTCATTGCCGGAGAAGATCAGTTTACAGCCTTTGTATATGGGGAAGATGATGAAGTAAAAGGAATTGCAATTACACAATTACAGCAAAGCCCACCTTACAATTGTTTCGTACCCTTGAAATGTGTGTATTTAATGGACATTGTTGTTGATGCGGATATGCGTGGAATGGGAATTGGTAAAGCATTGATTGATCGCGTTAAAACGTGGGCAAAGGAAAACGAAGCGGACTATGTCGAGTTAAGTGTCTTGTCTAAAAACGCTTCCGCTGCGGCATTGTATCTGCACGAGGGTTTTGAACCATACAGCTTGTCTATGAGATTGAAAATTGAATAACCTATTTAGACAATCATAATAAAAGCAAATGCCAACGCATCTCATACAAAATTTTCCTTTTCAAGGGTTTCACATCTCGTGAAACCCTATATGCACACATTAGCTATTGTACTACTATTAATTATAATAGGCGGTGCATTTGGCACGATAAGTCCATTTCTAGTTCAGAAAATTGTCGACGACGCACTACCCGCATCGGCTATGGGATAATCTGATTGCTTATGGAGCTAGATATGCCAAAATGGCTATGAATTGATTTATAAAATTAAAACCCGAGAGATGAACCTAAAAGAAGAAGCCACCCAGTTGGCAAAATCGGTCACATTAAATGATTATATTTCATATGGAGATGTCGCCGCCGCAATTGAAACCCTAGAAGGTAATGTGTATACAGGCATCAGCATTGATACAGCCTGCTCTTTGGGGCATTGTGCCGAACACAGTGCTGTTTCAGAAATGCTGAAACACGGAGAATATCGCATCAAAGCAGTGGTAGCCGTAGACAGCGGGGGAAATGCAGTTCCTCCCTGTGGAAGGTGTCGCGAACTAATGAGCCAATTATCTCCTGACAATAGAAAATCAATCGTGGAAGTCCGCAACGGGATTTTCAAAACACTGGAGGAATTAATGCCATTTGACTGGAAAAATGAATCCGGACAAAGGCGATAAAAAATTAAAGACATCATATTAAGAATGAATACAACATATCAAAGAATTAATATTGAAGAATGGAAACGGAAAGAGCATTTTGATGCTTATCGTGGTGCATTAAAAGGGGGAAGTTGGATTGATAGAAAAAGAAAAATTTTTTAAGATACAATGAATACAAATAGAAAGGTTTATTCAGGGTTGGAGGAACTAAAACAACATTTTCTTAGTTTTAACGAACTCTATGATATCTGTCTGGATGGAGATTACGAGCCATGGTATGGGATGGGATATTGGGACAATACTTTTATACCATTTTTTATAGTCCAGGATAATAAGGTGATTGCAAATGTTTCTTTATCTCCTATGGTGATGGTTTTACAAGGGCAATCCCATCATGTTCTACAGATTAGTGCAGTGATGACACATCCTGCTTTTAGAGGCCAGGGGCTGTCGCGTTATCTCATGAAACATGTTATGAGTCATTTCTCTGAGCAATATGAATTCATATACCTATTTGCTAATGAAGAGGTGTTAGATTTTTACCCAAAGTTTGGCTTTGTTAGGTTAGATGAAAGTAGTTTTAGGCTTAAAGATTTAACAGATTTTGAAGCAATGAGTTCCGATTGGAGAAAGCTTTCTATTCAAAATAGAGAAGATAAAAATCTCCTGGAGCGATTTGCTAAAGACCATAGACTGCTGTCAAAAACCTTGTCTTTTGAGCCTAATTCTTGTTTGTCGACCTATCATTTTATATTACAGTTTGAAGATTCGTTATATTATTCAGAAACAAGAGACTGCTTAGTATTGATGGAATTTGAAGAAGAAGATCTGAAAATTTATGATGTTTTTTCAATTAGGCCCTTTAAATTAGAAGAGTTGATTCCTACTTTAATTAAGACAAAAACGAAAGAGATCAGTTTCTTTTTTGTTCCAGATACTGATTTTGGTGGAAAACTCGAAGTTGAAAGAGACCCCTTCGATGACGATGCATTATACGTATATCCTGAACACAAAAAACATCTATTTATTGAGAATTTTGTCTTTCCTATAACTTCTCATTATTAACAAAAGTGGATAGCAAAATCCACTGATAGAAAAAAGTATCACTGAAAGCCATAGGCAATACCTTATAAGCCATGATTAACAGATAAAACTCCTCAAAAACTTAAATGATCGAATTTATCAACTGGTGGAAGTTCAGCCAGACCCTTTACAAAGTTACATATCGTTTTTGGTATGATTAACGATGTTTTATGTAAACTAATCGCTCATATTCAGAAGAAACATCTGGAGCAAGTGGTAGAATATCAATGCCTTGCCATTGCAGATGTTTGGAATTTAATATGCTGGAATCAAGTTAGATAATGACGATTCATGATGCCTGAGATTATCCAGTATACGAAATGGTGGCATTGTTCAAGCTCAGAGTTTACATAAAATACTTAAATTGTCAGTCAATTTAAGTATAGATTGGTCGATCAGGTAATACGGAATATGAAATATAATCTTGATGTTCTCAATGATAAAGAAGTTGAATATCTATGCAAAGATCTCTTAGATACGTACTATAAAGTTGATTTTCAGTTGTTCAAGGCAGGTAAAGATGGTGGAATCGATACTCAGCAAAAATCCGAAGTTGATGGATGAAGAAATTCAGACTATAGAAGAGGTATATAAAAAGATCTATAATTCTATATGCTTTACAGTGATGATTTGTTGAAATATCAATTTTACAGTATTACTTATATCTTTTACGGTAAAAGCCTGACTGGAAATAAATAATGACAAAAGCGCTGCCTGAAGCAATTGGATTATCCAAATAGTAATTTTCACAAAACGAATAAAAAAACAGAAAATAAGTTGGATCAGCAGAATAAAACCATTTTTAGATTACTGGCTTTTATAGCAGTAGCTTTTCTTCTTTTACCATGGAATAACTTTTTATCAGGGAATAAAGTTATGCAGGTAATTGGCAATTGGATCTTTCTTGTTCCTGTGGTAATCATTGCGTTAATTATCGGCGTTGGAATAAAGAAACTATGGGACAAGCCCTTAATTATGGAGCTTGTAAAAAAACAATATCGTAGAGACACAGCCTTACAAAAAGCAATCAAGGTAGATTATAAAGTAATAGTCAGCTTAATTATCCTGGCAATGATCCAATTTTATTTATGCTTTTCAACAACCAATAAAGATGATGGGATACAGTTTTCGTATTTTGGGATATTGTTTTTTTTAAGCACTTTACGTTTGGTTCCTGATGCAGCCAACAACGAAAATATGGGCAGATTGGGAGCCATTTTCCTTACCGTGGCCTTTTCAGTCTTTATACTTGGTCTTTATATTTTTAATCCCACAACAGAAATTTTATACATCATTGTTGCAAGCTACATAAACCTTGCCTATCATTTGCTTTTTGCCAATAAAAAGCAAATTGAAAGAAATACCACAAGAGGAGGCTGTATGATGTTGATCTTCATTTTACTCATTGTTATAGCCACCATTATTTCAATCAGTTCAAACCTGTTTGTCAATTTCTCGAAAGATTATAATATGTACTATTTTTTTAATGGAATCTATTTCTTAACAGCCAGTTGGATTGAATATACTGCGCAAAAACAAATCTGATTAGGCAAGATGATCTTTCCGGCGGCCTTTGGCGATCTTTTGTATGGCATTACTAAAACGATGCATGATGTCTCTGATTGCATCTTCAGCCGGCTTATTCAAATACCCGCGAATTTGTAGATGTTGGAAGTGGCATCCATCCCTTTGACCTTCGGCCTGTTTAGGATACCTTTTACTACGCTACTTTCGACTCCCAAGCGCATATAGCCTTTTAAAGAAACCTGTTCGTCCGGGCTGAGTTCAAAATGAAAATCTGACTACAACACTTACCAATTCAACTACTTTTTATAGAACGACAATCAAGAGTTTTGTACTTGAAATTTATTCAGTTTAAGAAACAATTAAAAATAGAATTATGCAAAAGAGAAAATTAGGAAATAGCGGATTGGAAGTTTCCGAATTAGGCTTTGGCTGTATGGGTTTAAACTTTTTGGACGGTAAAGGTCTTGATAAGAAAGAGGCCATAACATTATTACGCAACGCAGTTGAAAGAGGTATCACATTTTTTGATACCGCAGAAGCTTACGGACCCTACACCAATGAAGAAATTGTTGGCGAGGCATTACAGCCTTATAGAAAAGATGTAGTAATAGCCACAAAATTTGGTTGTAAAGATGCTAGACCAGCAATAGGTTTAGACAGCAGACCTGAAACGATAAGATCAGTAACCGAAGCATCTCTAAAAAGGTTAAAAACAGATTACATTGATTTGCTTTATCAGCACAGAGTTGACCCTAATGTTCCAATAGAAGATGTTGCAGGAACAATAAAAGACCTGATACAAGAGGGCAAAGTAAAATATTTCGGTTTATCGGAAGCAGGTGCTAAAACTATCCGAAAAGCACATTCAATTCAACCTATATCAGCATTACAAAGCGAATACTCTTTGTTTTGGCGTGAGCCAGAAGATGAAATCATACCTGCTTTAGAAGAGTTAGGAATTGGTTTCGTTCCGTTCAGTCCTTTGGGTAAAGGCTTCCTCACAGGTATAATAAACAAAAAATTAGAGGATATCGACCGTAGAAATATTATTCCTCGTTTCAGCGAAGAAAACATAAAAGCCAACCTGGTTTTAATAGATGCGCTTTCAGAAATTGCTCAACAAAAAAATATTACAACCGGCCAGTTAGCATTAGCTTGGCTATTAGCTCAAAAGCCGTGGATAGCACCAATACCAGGGACTACAAAATTGCATCGTTTAGAGGAAAACATTAGCAGTACAAATATTGTATTAACAGTCGATGAACTTGCAAAAATTGATACAACGGTAAATGGAATTACACTTGTAGGCGACCGCTATCCTGAATTTTTAGAAAAACAAATAGACAAATAGAAAGCTAACATCAATGCAAAATATTAAAGGAAAAGTAGTTGCTATTACAGGTGCAAGTAGTGGAATGGGCAAAGCAATTGCAATAGGATTAGCAAAAAACGGTGCAAAGGTTGTTTTGGGTGCAAGGCGAACAGAACAATTACAACAAATTGTTGAAGAAATTAAAAGCACAGGTGGGGAAGCCACCAGTGCTAAAATTGATGTAAAGAATAAAGCCGATTTAGTCCGGTTCGTAAATACAGCAGTTGAGCAATACGGAGCGCTAGATGTCATTGTAAACAACGCAGGTGTTAGTCAATTAAGCCGTATTGACGAGTTGGATATTGATGATTGGGAAGAAATGATTGACATTAACCTCAAAGGCGTTTTGTATGGAATGGCGGCTGCAATTCCCATTTTCAAACAACAACAATCAGGACATATCGTCAATATCATTTCAACTTCAGGAATAAAGATTGTTCCAATGCAGGGCGTTTATGCAGGAACTAAAAATGCCATTCGGACTATTGCAGAAGCGTTTCGTCAAGAGTCAGAAGGAAACATACGCATTACAGGCGTTTCGCCCGGATTTGTGAAAACAGACTTTGCGAACAACATAAAAAACGAAGAAATGAAAACAACTATCCAAAAAGGAATGGAACAAATTGCCATAAATCCCTTAGCCATTGCTAACGCTGTGATTTATGCATTAAGCCAACCTAACAATGTTGAAATTGGCGATATCGTTATTCGCCCGTCAAAACAAAATTGATTAAATTCGTAAACGAAAAATGCAGCAACAATCTAACATAAATCACATTAAAAGTATATCGCAACTTGTGCGTCTTTTGAGAGTTCCTGCACCACTGCACCCACTGATTGCATTGGTTGATTATAATAATGTTTCGATTGAACTGTTTCCAAAAGGGCAAAAAGTAAGCCTTGATTTTTACAAAGTTTCTTTTAAGCCTACATTTACAGGACAGATAAAATACGGACAAGGATATTATGATTTTGAAGAAGGCGGATTAGCATTTTTGAAGCCAAAACAAATCGTTTTTCCACCGGAAGACATAGAAAGCTATGAAGGTATTGCTTTGTATTTCCATTCGGACTTTATCCGGAATTATCCTTTAGGAAGCACAATAAATCAGTATGGCTTTTTTTCTTACGATGTTTCAGAAGCCTTATTTCTATCGGCAAAAGAAAAAGAAATCATAACCATTTTATTTGCTACAATAGCGAATGAATTAGACAATAATATTGACAGTTTCAGCCAAGACGTTTTGGTGTCGCAAATAGAATTGTTATTGAATTACAGCAATCGTTTTTATAACAGGCAATTTATTACGAGGAAAGCAATCAATCACGACATCATAACATCTTTGGACGAACTCTTAAACCGCTATTTTGAAGAAGAAAATAGTCTGAAAAACGGCTTGCCATCAGTGAAATATATCAGTACAGAGTTAAAGCTATCGCAGCGCTATTTGAGTGACATGTTGAGTTCATTGACAGGGCTAAACACACAACAGTACATTCAGAACGCAATCATAGAAAAAGCTAAAGAAAAATTATCAAATACAAATCTTTCCGTTTCGGAAATTGCTTATAAATTGGGATTTGAACATTCACAATCATTTAGCAAACTTTTCAAGACAAAGACAAATGTTTCGCCTTTGGAGTTCAGACATTCGTTTAATTAAAGACGGCAGAGAGCAAATGAATAAAAGTCAATGCCACTAACGTGATAAAAAGATTTGCTATACCCTGTGTAGCAAATTGGCATGGAGCCATAGTAGACTTATCAGGAGGGTGGAAAATGAAAATGCACGAACGTAAGTCAAAGCCTTGGTTCACATTGGAAGCTTTAAATATGTATATTGATTTCAAATGAAAACTATGAAACTTTTTAAGGTTGTGGCATCAATAGTATTATTGAACCTTATATCATTAACTGTAACAGCCCAAGCTAATCAACCTCAAAAAAGTGATTCAGTATTGCTCGTAATAAAGCAATACATCAATGAGCACAATACCGTCGCTATTTATGAGATGGGCAATGAGTCATTTAGAAAAGGTTTTGATAAAGAAAAGTTGGGTGCCTTTTTTGAAAAAGAGATTTATCCTTTGGGTAAGATTAGACAATCTTCACCTATTGTACTTAGCCAAAATCCAGAGAAATACAAACTACAATTTGAATCCGGAAAGCTTGAGTTTTCTTTTTTGCTTGACAAGACCGGTAAATTTAGTTCGTTTACTTTTTCACCTTTTAAAGCCGTTATAACAAGCAAGTCTGTACCTGCTGCTACCTCCAACAAGTTAAGCACCGTACTTGATAAACAGGTTGACTCCATTGCCCGAAGGTATATCCAGAAATCCAATACAGTTGGCTTAAGTATAGGAGTTTTAAAAGATGGCCAGATGAAAACTTATGGTTACGGCGAAACAAGTAAAGGGAGCAGCAAACTTCCAGATGCAAATACCATATTTGAAATAGGATCGATTACTAAAACATTTACGGCCACTATATTAGCTCATTATATAAATGAAGGAAAAATTAGTCTGATAGATCCAATCATCAAATACTTGCCGGATTCGCTGTCGGCAAATTCCGAACTTCATAAAATCACAATTTTAAACCTGAGTAACCATACTTCCGGACTTCCGACTATTCCTGGTAATTTTGCAAATAAAATGAATCCGGCCAATCCCTATATCCATTACGATGAAAGACTACTTTTTGCCGGACTTAGAACATGTAAATTAACGACTGCCCCTGGAACGGTGTACGCATACTCGAATTTGGCTACTGGTTTACTAGGGGTAATTTTAGAAAGAATAAGTGGTAAAACTTATGAACAACTTGTGAAAAAATTGATAACTGTTCCATTGCATATGCACAATACTTCCCAACGATTAACACCTCAGCAAAATAAACAATTCGTTAAGGTTTATGATGCTGATGGTGATGAAATCCAGCCTTGGGATTTTAATGCGCTTGCGGGGTGTGGATCTCTCCGTTCCACGGTCAATGATTTATTGCTTTATGCAAAAGCGAATATTAAAAGCGATTATGTCCCTTTATCTAATTCCTTTACACTGACACATAAGGTTACTTACAGCAAGGATCCAGTGGTCTGTTTAGGTTGGCATCTATTTCAAGAAGATGGAGCCAGCTATTACTGGCACAATGGTGGCACAGGTGGAAGCAGAAGCTATTTGATTTTGAATACGGAAAAGAAAATTGCCGTGGTTGTCCTATCTAATTCAAATGTTGGTGTCGACGACATTGGCATTTCGATTCTGAGGAAAATAATTTGAATCGTGGAAAGAAGCGTTACTGGCATTCTGTAAAATTGTCAAGGTATCTTTTCAGCCAAATCATTAATTAAAGACAAATCAGATAGGAAATGGTTCGAGAAACGCCCAGTTGGGGCCAAGCTTAAAAAGCCGTTTTTTGTAAAGAAGAACGGCTTTTTTGTATGTAAACCTTCTGGATTGTACTTTGAAGCGTACTTTTGTAGTAGCAACAACTGTTGCTGAATCAAAGGTAACTATAATCAGCTCACTTTTCTCGCTTTTAGTCTTTACGGAATTGGGGTATCTTGTTTCTCTGCAACCAATTATTCAATATTATCTTTATATCCTGAGGTAATCCCTTTTGTTGGATCATACTATCAAAATTTATTGCTAATTTTCATCAGGTATGGCACCAATACATGAAAACTTGCTTTATAGCTGGTATAAACAAAGTGAAACATGATTTTAAAGAATCCTATTGTAATGAAACAATTAATAAAGGAAAACAGATTTGAAGAACTTAAGCAAAAACTAAATAATTCAAATAGTGAATTAAAAATCTATCATTTGATTCTTAGGATTTTAAACAATGAAAAAATAGAAGAAGAAGATTACGGTTTTGAAGCAAATCAATACCAAGAAGAATTTTTAGAAGGATTAGATCTATACAAAGCATTTAGTAATTCAACCATTAGTCACGAGCAAATCAAAGTATATACTTCTGTTCTTGTTCATTTGGTTTTTAAAATGGGGGGATTTATACGATTAATGGCTGATACCGCAATGAACAAGGGAGTTTATTTATCCGATCTTGGAGATGTTTATAGGGTTAATCCGGAAATAAGAAATGAGTTGCAGCTTTTTATAGAATTACTTAAAGATAAAAATGAGATAAAAGCAATAGCAAACGTTGCTGCGGCAAAAGCTCAAATTAGTAACTCAATCGGGAATTTACTTGAAAGACACGAAATAGGAGAGGATATGCTTCAATTTGCACAGAGTTATGAGGTCGTAGGTCAAACGGAAATGGCATCCAAAATTTATTCTGGAATAATGAATGATTTTGGATGTGAATCTGTTAAACTATCAAGTGGTTCATTCCCCGAAATCTCATATGTTGATACTCGCTCACAAGAAGAAATTGTTGTTTTTGAAAAAGCCAAAACTCGTTTTGAAAATCTTACAGCAGAATTAGATCAAAATATTAATAGAGTTCACATAGATAAAGACGAAAATGCCAATAAATTGGTTGAAGAAAGTCATAGTAAAGAGAAAGTTATTAAAGGAAGTAATTATACAACTGATCAAAGTGAAAGTACAGGATTGTTCAGCCGGATAATCAAATTCTTGAAGAAGAACTAGAGATAAGCTTAAATAACCTGTTAGGTCTTCCCCAATAAAGGCTCCCAAAGCTGTCGGTTTTGCAACATCCATGCTTGGAATGGCACTTTGCCATTTGCAGTTTCAATTGCGGCGGCGACATCTCCGTATGCGATATAATATACTTTTTCTAGGCGACACCGCTTTCTAATATCGAAAACGTCTTGTTTATACAGTTGATTTCGGCCAGTCTTCCATACGGAAGGGTGAAAGTCGGGCAGGTGTGACCGAAATCCATACGGGTAATGACAGGTAAATCGGATAATCCTTCTTCATCGAGCACTTTTAGCAATTCAATCTCATATTGTTCCGTGTAAAGATTGTCGTAAGGTCTGCCAAAAATAATCCCTTTTACATTGGAGAGAATTCCTAAGGTAGCGTAGTTTCTTAACCACCATCGAACATACTCCGGTTTAGGCATATCTTCCGAGGTTTCAAAGAATAGAATGCTGTCTTTCCATACCTCCGGATCTGGCCAATAATGAGTTCCCTTGAGCATTTCCATCACCTCTATACAGCCGCCGATCAGGCGCCCCTGTACAATGGAATCTCCTCTTAAGAAATTCCATCCGGTTGTAGGTATTAACTTTCGTTTTACGTCTTGCAAAGAAACATCGAACCAATCCAGAAATTCGGTTGTCCAGCCTTCTTTGTTGGGATGGATTTGTCCGATTTTTTCGGTGGAAAACAAGGTTTTTTTAATATCATTGACTTGATAATTGTGCATTGCATAATTTTCTGCAAACCCTACCAATAGCGATGTGCCGTAAAACGAGCTTAAGCCGGCTTTAAGACAGATGAAATGTGTGATGGTGCTGTCGGAAAACCCAAGAAATATTTTAGGATTCTGTTTGATGATCTCTAAATCTATATACTTTAGCATTCTTATACTATCATCACCACCAATGTTAGAAATGATTCCTTTGATTGAAGGATCACAAAAGGCTTCCATTAAATCATTCGCCCGGGCTTCGGGATTTTTGTAGATCCATTGTGCAGATTTTAAGGCATGTTTGGTTTCTACTACATTCAGGTCAAAAAATTGTTTCAGACGCTCTTTTCCTTTCTGGTAGCGGTGTGGCAATTCACCAGCAGCACCCCAGGACATAGAAATCGTGGCAACTTTATCGCCTGTGTTTAAACTTTTTGGAGTAATCAATTCTATCATAAAACTTAAAAATATAAATCCTTATTCTCACAATCCCATATGCAGAATAGGGTATTCTTTTCCTTGTCCGTCCACCTCGGATCTGTCTAAGATCCGAAATCCAATATGTTTGTAAAAACCTACTGCTTGTTCATTTTGCTCGTTCACGTCTACCTTGGTTACCTTCAAATGATTTATTGCATAACCGGCTAATTTTTTACCTATTCCCTTGCCACGATAATCATGGTGGATGAACAACATTTCGAGGTTTCCATCAGCAACCCCCAAAAATCCAATCAAGCTATCTGCATCTTCAAAACCTAAAAGCTTAACATGATCAAAATAAACCGGTAACTGTTCTTTGTAATACAAGAAATCTTCTTTTTTCAGGAAATGATGTGTGTTTGATACTGCACTTTCCCATATTTTTTCCAGCTGTAGATAGTCGGTTTTATTAATTTCTCTAATCATAATCTTAAATTACAAAGGTCTTCTTTTATACATAAGAAGTGCTGAACCTAAGTTAAAAAATTCGTTTTCGAATTCTGCTTAGGGCCTGTGGTGTGATTCCTAAATAAGAAGCAACATCTTTCAATGGTATATAATTTAACGTAACCCCAAATTCATCTATCATATTTAAATAATATTGTTTTGAGTCATATTTTATTAAATCAATATTTCTTTTTAGGAGTCTATCTAATAATCTGGCAGTAAGATTCTCGAAAACTGTTTTTAGACCAGGTATTGCTTCATATAATTCTCTAGCTGTCTTATGATCTATTCTATAGACTTCACAATCCACAAGAGTTTGTACGTTAAAAGTTGATTTTTCTTTCAGCGTAAATGCAATATTTGATAAAGAAAATGAACCTTCCTTACAAAACCAAAAAGTCCGTTCATTACCATTTTGATCTGGGACCCAACAGCGTAATATTCCTTTGTAAATAAAATAACTATATTTTTCTTCTTCACCTTCCCGAATAATAAATGTATTCCTTTTAATAAGTGTTTTTTCGAAATAATGATCAAATAGCTGAGATTCCTTTTCATTGAAAGGGGAGTCAGTCAAATCAAATTCATTAAATATTTCCTCTAAAATCATCTGTTTCTTATTTAAATTCATTGTTTGGTGCACTTTATAAAGGGAAAAGGTCTCAACTATAAACAGAATTAAATTAACTTGTTTTTTAGCTTTTATTTCAACAAAACCTATCTGGAACTGAACCTAAAAACTATTTTACCTGATTTTTATTTTGTAGATTGATTCGATCCTAAGCAAATGTGGTGCGTTCATTAATCAAAGGTGCAAAAAAAACGAAAAAATGGACATTATATGAGAGGAGTGAATTCATATTATGATATCTCTAAAAAATCAACCAAATTTTTGAAGGTAAATTGCCTTACTGAAAAAGACATTTTGAATTCTTTGTGATTTTAAGACAGAAATTGTATGCTATTTTTTTTAGCCAAATCAGCGATTAAACATAAATCAGCCAGCAAATGGTTCGGGAAGCACCCAGTTGGGGCCACAAATCCTCTTTACAAGTCTCAATTAGGGCTTGTTTTTTAGACATTTTTATAGATACTATAAGTAGTTTAGGTATGGTTTTTGTCGGAACGCTTAAAGATATTTAGTTGTATTTCATTATTCAGTAATGAGTCACTTTAGTTAATCCTTATGAAAACCCTCCTTTTTTTATTTTCTTTTTTTCTTTTTTCGGGTAGTATTTATTCACAAACAATTAAGCTTGACTTTTCTGGTAGCGATAAAACACATGTTTTTATGGTTCAAAAGGAAGGCTTGAATGTACAGTTAGATTCGAAAGGTAAGCTGCAAAATCAAAGTGTTTCTAGTTTTGACATCATTGGCAGTAAACTAGTGAAATATGACCTGAACGGTCGATTGAGTGATATTGACGGCTTAGTAATTGATTATGATCTCAATGGCCGTGTTCGTCAAATTGGGGACAAACGAATAGATTATGATCTTAATAACCGAGTTCGCCAAATAGGAGATGATCGGGTCGACTATGATCTCAATGGCCGTGTTCGTCAAATTGGGGACAAACGAATAGATTATGATCTTAATAACCGAGTTCGCCAAATAGGAGATGATCGAGTTGACTATGATCTCAATGACCGTGTTCGTCAAATTGGAGACAAACGAATAGATTATGATCTTAATAACCGTGTTCGTCAAATTGGGGACAAACGAATAGATTATGACCTTAATAACCGAGTTCGCCAAATAGGAGATGATCGAGTTGATTATGATCTTAATAACCGTGTTCGTCAAATAGGAGATAAACGAATTGATTATGATCTCAATGGTGAGATTCGCAACGTAGGCGATTTAGGTGATAACCTTTTACTCCTTTACAAAACAATTCAAAGTTTTAACAATAAAAATGTTCATTAGTTTTGATTCAGATGGTAAATCAATTAACCAACTATTCGATAGCACCTCGCCAAGTGTTCTCGCCTTTTTTGCTTTTTCAGCTTCAACTGGTACCTTGGGTGCACAATTGACCTTCTATCCCAGCTGCTTATCACAAATATAACCTCTATGAAATTTTCTAAACTTTTTTCTTTCTTATTGTGCTTATTCTCTTTAACAGGGTGTATAGGAAGTATGAATCCGACAGGTGGAAATTCTGCACCAAATTACCCCTATTTTATCACTACAGAGCCATTGATAGTTAAAAAGATATTAGTGCCGAAAGGAACAAAATTAACCTATGAAGGGCAATTTTTCAAGGAGGGAGAACAAGATAAAATGATGAGTGAGGGAAAACTCAATACTATAGACCTTCCGACTGGTGAAACAATAGATTGGGGTGGTGTTCCCGTAACTTCGATTGCAA
Organism: Pedobacter caeni; assembly: GCF_900129215.1. Taxonomy (GTDB): domain Bacteria; phylum Bacteroidota; class Bacteroidia; order Sphingobacteriales; family Sphingobacteriaceae; genus Pedobacter; species Pedobacter caeni. Next base: position 1,389,530 of record NZ_FQUQ01000002.1, read on the forward strand.
AATTCTTTAATTCGGAAATGCGTGGATTTACCGTTTATGCGGACTTTGATGTATTGGCTAAGGATAAAAAAACTAAATTCTCCGAGCTATGGCAAAGTTGCAGTAATGATATAGGAATTATAGTCAGGAACATAGATGATTGGTCTTTTAATACAAAAAATATTTCCGATGTGGATGATTGTAGCGTACTTTATCAGCGATATTTCAAGGAAGACTCCAGTCAACAAGCGTTTTTAGATAATATATATGCCGAACTCATGAAAATTGGTTCAAAATAAATAATACTTAAATTTGTCTACACTACCAGCTTGTAACAAAATGAAAAACTACTTATTCTTATTTGCTATTCTACCTCTGATGATTGCTTGTCAAAATTCAAATTATCCTTATTCTGATTCCGAAAGTAAAGCGTTTTTAAATGAAATCACTAAGAATGCTAAAGCCAGCATAACGGATATAACGGAAATTAAAAAACTGCCTACGGATGTATTTGGGATCATCACCAGGCATCCATTATCGAAAAAGAACCTGGATGAATTCAATAAAAATCGAGGAACAATAGTCAGTAAAGATGATGATATCTCTGATTTTGCAACCTATACTCTTAAAAGTTACGAACTGATCAATGAGAAAAATGTAAAGCTGGAGTTCGTTGATAATGGAAAAGCCACATCTTTACAGAAACTCAGCTTGTGGGATTATGATCAGGTTACTTGTCAGAATTTGGGCATTGAACTCAAGGTTAATGGTCAGTTTACCAAACTAAAAGGCTATATTGATATTGACTTTAAAATGCCTGATGGAGAAAACAAAGAGACGAGGATTCCTGTTGATATCTCAGTGAATGACAAAATTTCTGAATAAGTGTTTTCGCTTTTAAGATGATTTTCGAATAATCAACTTTGTCTTAAGCACCTTAACAGGTGTCTTCCATTGCGATGAATCCTTCTTGATCTGGTCAAACAACAACTGCGCTGCAGTAATCCCAATCTCCCTCACTGGTTGCGCCACTGTCGTCAATGGCGGCTCAATCAGCGCAGAAACATAATCATCACTAAAACCAACCACAGCAATATCCTCCGGAACTCTTAACCCATTCTTTTTAATAATCTGAATCGTATCAATTGCAGTAGGGTCATTGATCGCAAAGATCGCATCAGGTGGATTTTTCAGATTAATCAGGTGATTCACATAAATCGCTATTTTTTCCTTACTAAAATCATAAGATATGATCAGCTCCGGATCTGCCGGGATATTGTGTTTCTTTAATGCTGCCAGGTAACCATTCAATCTTTTTACGCTAATCGCCAAAGAAGATGGTCCGGATAAATGAGCAATCCTTTTCCTGCCCGACAAGATCAAATGTTCTACCGCACCAAATGCCCCTTCATAATCATCCACAATCACCTTCGGTACCACCATCTCATTGCATACCCTGTTAAAAAACACAATTGGTATTCCCTTTTTCTGAAATACTTTCAAATGATCGAAGTTCAATGTTTCTTTAGTAATAGATACAATCACCCCATCCACGCGGTTATCCAGCATTACCTTCGCATTTGTTACTTCTGTTTCATACGATTCATTAGATTGACTAATGATCACATTATACCCTTCATTTCTTGCCTCTTCCTGTATCGCTGCAATCACATAAGGGAAGTACGAGCTCAAAATCTCAGGTATAATGATCCCAATGGTCCTGCTTTGTTGTGTAGCCAGTTGTATCGCAATCATATTGCGTTGATAATCTAGTTTCTCCGCCAGGTCCAAAACCCGTTTTCTGGTATCCGGATGTACATTCGGATGGCCTGTCAGTACCCTCGATACCGTCGATTTAGAGATATTTAACTCCCTTGCCAGGTCAAATATGGTGATCTGATGATTTTTCATGGTCATCAAATATATCATATTTTCTGTTTCATGGGAGCGATCCCTAAAATTGGGAGCGCTCCCAATTTATTTTACCCTCATTTTCAATACGTAATTATCATGTAGCGGATACATTTGAAACCAATACCAAATATATTTCTAAATGATAAGGGAAGAATCTCAAAAGAAAAGAGCTGTTAAATCAGAATCTGCCGGCTATGACTTGGTTGTTGTAGGAGGAGGTTTATCTGGTGTATGTTGTGCCATCACCGCTGCAAGAAAAGGGCTAAAAGTTGTTCTGGTACAGGACAGGCCTGTTCTGGGTGGCAATTCATCAAGTGAAGTTCGGTTATGGATCCTGGGAGCAACTTCCCATATGGGAAATAACAACCGCTGGGCAAGAGAAGGGGGAGTAGTTGATGAGATCCTGCTCGAAAACATGCAACGCAATCCGGAAGGTAATCCCGTAATTTTCGATACCGTGCTACTCGATAAAATATATCAGGAACCAAATATTAAACTGCTGTTAAATACAGCGGTATATGATCTTGAAAAATCTGATGCCGATGAAATCTCTTCTGTAAAATGTTTCTGCAGTCAGAACTCAACCGAATACATCTTAACTGCAAATCTGTTTTGTGATGCTTCAGGCGATGGCATTTTAGGCTTTTTAGCTGGAGCTGCATTTAGAATGGGAGCAGAGAACAAAGAAGAATTTGGAGAGAAGTTTGCCCCGGATCAGGAATACGGAGAACTTCTTGGACACAGCATTTATTTCTACAGTAAAGACACAGGCAAGCCTGTCAAATATATTGCACCTTCATTTGCATTACAAGACATCACAAAGATCCCGAGATTTAAAAGTTTCAATGCCAAAGAATTTGGATGTAAACTCTGGTGGCTGGAATATGGCGGACGCATGGATACCGTTCATGAAAGTGAAAACATAAAACAGGAACTTTGGAAAGTAGTATACGGCGTCTGGAACTACATTAAAAACTCCGGTGAATTTCCTGAAGCAGAAACCATGACGCTGGAATGGGTGGGAAGTATCCCGGGAAAAAGAGAAAGCCGGAGATTTGAAGGAGATTACATGCTCACTCAACAGGATATTGTTTCGCAGCATCAGCATGATGATGCCATCGGTTATGGGGGCTGGTCTATCGACCTGCATCCGGCAGATGGAGTGTTTAGCAACAAACCAGGTTGCAACCAATGGCATAGCAAAGGCATTTATCAGATTCCATACAGATGCCTGTACAGCCGAAACATCAAAAACCTTTTCCTTACCGGCAGGATCATTAGTGCAAGCCATGTAGCTTTTGCCTCTTCGAGGGTGATGGCAACAGGAGCATACCTTGGGCAAGCAGTTGGGATGGCCGCATTCGTTGCAAAGAAAAACGGGTTGAAGCCAAAAGAACTTAACGAAACAGCAATCATGAAATCCCTGCAACTGGAACTGATGAAGAGCGGTCAGCACATTCCGGGGCTAACCATATCCGATGCCGCAGATCTGGCGCAATCGGCAGATATTACTGCTTCCAGCGAAATGCACCTCGATGAAATCCCTTTTGGTTTCATGAAAAACCTAGACATCTCTGCCGGACAAATGATTCCTTTACAGGCTGGAAAAGTCCCTTCTTTCACCTTCTCGCTAGAATCATCAGAAGAAACCACCCTACAGGTAGAACTCAGAATCAGCACTAAATCCGGAAACTTCAGCCCTGATGAATTACTGGAAATTCAACAAATCCCTGTAAAAACAGGCACGCAGGTACTGAGCACAACTTTTGGCAGCAAGCTGAACGAAAACGCCTATGTATACCTTTGTTTCAGAAAAAACCCTGCGGTTAAACTCGGTTTTTCCAATACCCGCATCACTGGCGTATTGTCTGTGTTCAATTCCGTAAACAAAGCTGTTTCAAATTTTGGCAGCCAGAAACCAACAGAAGACATCGGTGTAGATGAATTTGAATTCTGGTGTCCTCAACGCAGGCCTGAAGGTCATAACATCGCTTTAAAAATAGATCCGCCATTAAACCCTTTTGTAGTTGAGCAACTAAAAAATGGAATCGGCAGACCTGTTAACGAACCCAATGCCTGGGTGTCCTCCATCACCGATCAAAATCCTAAGATCAGTTTAAAGTGGGACAATCAAACCAGCATCAACAGGATTGAGCTTTGTTTTGATACCGATTACGATCATCCCATGGAATCGGTCCTGATGACCCATCCTGAAAGAACAATGCCCTTCTGTATTAGAAATTATACAATCACAGACGGGAACGGAAACGAACTTTTCGTTAAAAAAGACAACTACCAGTCCATCAATATCATTGAACTAAAAGAAACCATATTAACCGATGAATTGACTTTGCAATTTGAGCACCCATCGGCAGAGATACCGGCAGCATTGTTTGCAATACGATGTTATAGTTAGGTATTATTAACCTGAGCAAAGCATTTTGATAACCTTGTTTTGCTATTTTCGGCCTAAACCGCCAACAGATCTGGGGAAGACACAACCCCGGATCTGGTTGTACTGAACCAACTAACCAAATATAAACTAAGTGCATGAGAAAAATTTACCCGATTTTTGGAACAAGACTATTGTTATCAATGGTCCTCTGTATGTCCCTGCAATTGCTTTACGGACAGACTGCTTTACCTGTCAAATTGATTACCGGAAAGGTATCTGATCAGGAAGGAAAACCCCTTATTGGTGTGAGCATCCAGTTAAAGGGAAAAACAACGGTGGTTTCCTCCGATAACAATGGCGTCTATAAAATTGGCGTTCCTGGTGGGAAGGGAATTCTGGTGTTCTCTTATATCGGTTTTTTGACCAGAGAGACCACTTTAGCTGCAGGAAGTACATACAATGTTACCCTGAATGAAGATCCCAAAGGACTAAATGAGGTGGTAGTAATTGGATACGGTAGTATCCCTAAGCGGGACCTGACCGGTTCTGTAGGTTCGGCAAACATGAAAGACATGAACAAAGCGCCTGTGGGGACTTTTACCGAAGCCCTGGCGGGTAGGATTGCCGGAGTACAGGTTTCTTCTACCGATGGGCAACCGGGAAATGAATTGAATATCATCGTTAGGGGAGCCAATTCAGTGACACAGGATAATTCACCTTTATACGTAATAGATGGTTTTCCTTCAGAAGCAGCAGCTGCCAATAGCATCAACAACGAAGAAATTGAGTCTATTGAAGTATTGAAAGACGCTTCTGCAACGGCGATTTATGGAGCAAGGGGAGCAAACGGAGTGGTCTTGATTACCACCAAAAAAGGGAAAGTCGGTGCTCCTCAACTCAGCTATGATGGCTGGGCAGGAATCAATTCTATCATCAAACAGCAAAAAGTGTTAAGCCCTTATGAGTTTGTTAAATATCAGTTAGAAACAGACTCCGTTAAATATGGAGATATTTACCTTAAAGACGGGCTAACGCTGGAAAGTTACAGAGACCGTAAAGGGATCAACTGGCAGGATGAGATTTTTCGCAATGCCTATGTTCAGAATCATAGCCTTTCCTTACGTGGAGGTACCGAGCAAACAAAATATGCCATTTCCGGATCACTGCTGGAACAACCAGGCATCATTATAAATAGTGGATTCCGTCGCTATCAGGGACGCATTGTCTTAGATCAGACGATCAACACAAAACTGAAAGCAGGAGTAAACCTAAACTATATCGCTTCAAAGAAATTTGGAACCGTGGTGGCAGAGTCTCAAACCAGTCCTACTGCCAGTTTAATGTACAGCGCCTGGGGCTTTCGTCCGGTAACCGGAAATATTGATTTCGATGCCAATATGATCGATGAGCTATACGATCCGGACTTAAGCGCGACTGCCGATTACCGGATTAATCCGCTCCTGGCCGCACAAAATGAGTATAAACCAGTGTTCAATAATAACCTGGTGCTCAATTCCTATCTGGATTATAAAATACTAAAAAACCTGTCCTTAAGAATTACCGGAGGACTCAACAAGGCAAACATCAGACGGGAGATTTTCAATAATTCGTCTTCCCGTCTGGGGAACCCTAATAACAATAACAAAGTAAATGGTTCGATCGAGAATACCGAGATCACGGATCTTTTAAATGAAAATACGTTGACCTATCAGACCAAATTTAAAGGAGGACATTCCTTAAAGGTACTTGCAGGTTTAACCATGCAGGATGTACGGAAATATTCGAATGGCTTTTCTTCTATTCTGATCCCGAACGAAGCATTGGGCATGAATGGATTAGGAGAGGGACAATTGGTCGTAGCTCCTGTATCAGACCTTAGGAACGGTTTGCTTTCTTATCTGGGAAGGATCGATTACAATTATAAATCTAAGTACTTATTTACGGTTTCCTTCCGGGCTGATGGTTCGTCCAGATTCCCTAAAGACAACAGATGGGCATCTTTCCCTTCAGGAGCATTTGCCTGGCGCTTTACAGACGAACCATTTATGAAGAAACTGAGCTTTTTAAGTGAGGGAAAACTCAGGGTCGGATACGGACATACCGGTAACAACCGCGTGGACGATTATGCCGCACTTACTGCTTTGAAAATGTTGCCTGCAACCGGATATCCTTCAGGAAATGTTCCGGGGAAAGGAATCGTACCGGTGAATCTTGGAAACACAAAGCTGAAATGGGAAACCACCGTACAATCCAATGTCGGGATAGACCTGAGCTTCTTTAAAAACCGCATCTCAGTAACCGCTGATTATTACCATAAAAAAACGCATGACCTTTTGCTGAATGCCACCCTGGCACCTAGTATGGGCTATTTATCTGCATTTAAAAATGTAGGAAAGGTTTCAAACAGTGGTATTGAGCTGAGCATCACCACGAATAACATTCAAGGGGAGAAGTTCTCCTGGAGTTCCAGTTTCAATATCGCATTTAACCGCAACAAGGTGCTGGCCCTGAACGACGATGAACCAAACCTGCTTTCGAGAGTAACCTGGGGAAATTTTAACAATGCCTTCCCATACATCGCTGTTCCGGGAAAACCAATTGCTCAGTTTTATGGAATGAAGTTCGATGGTGTTTATCAGTATAGTGATTTTGATGTTCAGCCAAATGGTTCTTATGTATTGAAAGCCAATGTGCCGAACAATGGGAATCCACGTGCCAACATTCTTCCCGGCGACATCAAGTTTAAGGACCTTAACGGTGATAATCAGATTGATGACAATGACCGTACTGTGATCGGAGATCCAAATCCTGTTCATATCGGTGGTTTTAGCAACAACTTCAGCTACGCTAATTTCGACCTGAACATTTTCTTGCAATGGAGTTATGGCAACGATATCTTAAATGCCAACCGTATCGAGTTTGAAGGCGGAGATCCAACCCAGAGAAACTTATTAAATATGTTTGAATCTTTTGCAAACAGATGGACTCCGGAAAATCAAACCAATGATCTGTACCGTGCAGGCGGACAAGGCCCGGCATATTATTCTTCCCGTACCATCGAAGATGGCTCTTTTATCAGGTTAAAAACGGTGTCACTTGGTTATAATTTACCTAAATCATTGATGAAATCGTTAAAAATGAGAAGTCTGCGGTTTTCTTTGTCAGCTCAAAACCTCATCACCTGGACCAAATATTCTGGTCTTGATCCGGAAGTTTCGACCAGACACACTGCCCTGACTCCGGGATTCGACTGGTCTCCATATCCAAGACCACGATCGATCACGATAGGATTGAATGCTAACTTTTAAACTGGTTTAAAAATTAAAGAGATATGAAAACGAAAATATTATTACTGCTGATGAGCATCATGATGCTTTCCTGTTCAAAACTGCTGAATAAAGATCCTGATTTTGTAACACCAGATACTTATTATAACACAGAGGAAGACCTTAAAAATGGCCTGAACGGAGTGTATAATAGATTAATTGATCCTAACGGACGGATGTATGGACGTGGATTGTATAGCTATTTTGTGGTGAGTGATGAAGCATTCTTTAAAAGCATTTCAATTAACAACATCCGCGTCATGGTGATGGATGCCAGTCATCTGGATATTGGAAGGCTTTGGGAAGTATTATATGAAGGAGTAAACCGTGCAAATTTATTATTAGAACAGGTGGATGGGGTGAATATGGATCTGAAACAGCGGGATGCCATCAAAGGAGAAACCTTATTTTTAAGAGGCTATTATTATTACCTGCTTGCAGACATGTTTGGACCGGTTCCCTTAAAACTAACATCCACACAATCGCCTAATGATCCTTATCTTCCCCGTGCTCCATTAGCGCAGGTTTATGCCTCAGTTGTAAATGATATGCAACAAGCCGAAAAACTGGTGAATGATATCGATTATTTCTCTTATAACGAACGCATTTCCAAAACAGGAGTGCAGGCCATCCTGGCAAGGGTTTTTCTGAAGATGGCAGGAGCACCATTAAATGATGCAGCCCGCTATAAAGATGCGTTGGAATATGCAGACAAAGTGATCTTGTCGAATAAACATTCCCTGAACCCGAATTACAAACAGATTTTCATCAACCATACCCAGGACATCAATGAAAAGAAAGAGTGCATCTGGGAAGTAGGGATGTATGGCAATAAAGTAGGAACCGTAGACTTGGCAGGCTCCATGGGTGTAGAGAATGGCATTGAGTGTCCAAGCGAAGCCATTGGCTTTTCCGGAGGGGCAATGAAGATCACGGCTAAACTCTATCAGCTTTTTGGTACTGCAGATACCGCAAGAAGAAACTGGAGCATTGCACCGTACCGCTTTGTAGCCTCTGGCGGCAATACCATAAAGTCTAATTTTACAGCTGCACAGATCTACGACCGTAATCCGGGTAAATGGAGAAGAGAGTACGAAACCGGATCCAAAGCGCGTAGCTTTACTTCCACCAATTTCCCTGTGATCCGTTATTCAGATGTATTGCTGATGAAGGCAGAAGCAGAGAACGAAGTAAATGGCGGTCCAACACCCGCTGCATACGATGCGATCAATAATGTGAGAAGAAGGGCATTTAATAAGCCTTTGGGCGCTGCGAATGCCATTTGTGATATCCCGGCAGGTCAGAACAAAACTCAGTTTTTAGCGACCATTCAGGACGAACGTTTAAGAGAATTGTGTTTTGAAGGGATCCGTAAGCATGACCTGATCAGATGGGGCATCTACGTAAAAACAATGAACGATTTAGGGGCAAGCATCACGTCTACAGCTCCCACTGCTTACAAATACGCTGCAAATGCAGGTAAAAATACAACAGAGAGAGACGTGTTTTTCCCAATCCCTACAACAGAATTAACGGTTAATAAGCTTATAGAACAAAATTATGGTTGGTAGATTAAGATGGTTGATATTCCTTTTCCCGTTCTCCGTTTGTGCGCAGTCCAATGGGCCTTCGCTTTCTAATGGTCAATTGAATTTAGAGTGGGTAAATTCTAAGAGAGGATATCACCTGAATAAAATATCGGTCCTTAACAAAGGATCATGGATGGATTTATCGGCAAAAACTTCAGGGGAGTTTTCTGTCCTGTATGCTGCAGATACGCTATCCATGAAAGAGGCTACAGCGAAGGGAAGCGAATTCCCTGAATCTATTTACCGTTATATTATCCCGATCTGGAAGCAGGCCACTTCTTCAGTACAATTGAATAAGTCCGGAAAAGCAATTGAATTTTATCCGGACAGGAAAAAGGAAATAAAGAATCAGCTGATCTTGCAGAAAGAACATGCGCTGTTTTCATTAAGCTCTGCATGGGAATTTGATGCACAGCATCCGAACGACCTCAAAGTGACCGTAAAACTAAAGGCCAAACAAGCTGGTTATTATTCCATTGCTTCGCCTGAACTGGTCCTTTTTGATAAAAGTAATTTTAAATGGGCTACTGTTCCGGGAATTTTCCAGGGAAATCAGTTAAATACCAATTTTATCAATGCCTATGCCTACGGGCAGGGGATACCTGATGTGCCGGTAATGGTAAGGGAGCGTACGGCTTCAACATTATCTCCTTTGGTGCAAAACAGCCAGAACATCACCTTAGCGGTAATTCCTGAACCTGGAACAGGAAGGGATCCCTGGGCATCTGATCTAAAAACTCAGGGAAGCTGGAACCTTGGCCTCTCTGTACTGAACAGAAAAGGCAATATGATGCCAACAGTATACCACCCGGTATTGGGAGAGGGGAAATCTTATCTGGCAAAAAATGATTCGCTTAGTTTCTCTTTCCGCTATACGATACAGGCTGCCGATTGGTTTGCGGTGATGAAACATGCCGCGAATGATATTTACCGGTTTAAAGAGGTGCTGTCCCTAAAGAAAACCGCCTCCTCTCTTACCAACCGGGTATTGAGGATGGCAAACTATGTGGTTGACGATAGCCTCTCCATGTGGCAGGTATCGCCCTACAAAAACCTGGAAATCGGTGCTCAGAAATACCTGGGCGGAGTGTACGGTTCGGAAAAAGATGCGATTAAAAACTCCGACTATGGAGCGATGTGGATGCTGGCCAGATTAACGGGCAATCAGAAGCTGATCAATAACCGCCTTCCTTATGCCCGGAACTTCAAACTTGCGCAACAGCATTCAGAGAAAGATTTTTTCTATGGCGCTGCTGAAGGACAATACTTTTTGCAAAACAGCAGGAAATTTACGGAAGAGTGGGGGCCTTATACCGAGCCTATCGGAAGTACCTATTACCTGATGATGGACATTGGAAACATGCTGCTGTTTAACCCTGAGGATGCAAATCTGCGTGCAGAGCTGAAGCTGGCCGCGGAAAAATTATTGTCCTGGATGAAAGCCGACGGAAGCTGGGAGGTAGCCTATGACAATAAAACCAATGAGGCCATGTTTAAGGATATTTTAGACCTGAGACCTACATTTTATGGTTTATTTATCGCCTATAAATTACTGGGAGATCAAAAGTACCTGGAAGCTGCCAAAAAAGGGGCCGACTGGTATATTGAGCAGGCGATAAATAAAGGATCTTTTATCGGAGTCTGTGGAGATACCAGATTTGCACCCGATTTTGCTACAGCACAGAGTGTACAAGCTTTATTGGATCTTTATGAAGTCGCGAAAGACCTCAAATATCAAAACGCTGCAATTGCTGCGGCGAAAATTTACACCGCTTCTGTTTATACCCATCCAATTCCTTCTTTACAGGAAAAACAGGTAAACGGGGTTAAAAGAGCAGACTGGGAAATCAGTCAGGCGGGATTAAGTTTTGAGCATGGAGGAATCCTTGGATCTGCGAATCATCACGGGCCGATTCTACTGGCCAGTCATGCGGGAATGTTTTTAAGGATGTTCTCCATCACCAAAGATTCCTTGTTTCTAACCATGTCCAGAGCTGCAGCATGGGGCAGAGATGCTTTTGTGGATCAGAAAACAGGAGTTGCTTCCTATTATTGGGATGCGATGGATAAGGGAGCAGGCCCATTTCCCCACCATGCCTGGTGGCAGATTGGCTGGATCATGGACTACCTGCTTTCAGAAACAAACCTTCGCTCGCAAGGGCAGATCTCATTTCCAAGAGGTTTCATTACCCCTAAAGTAGGCCCGCATCAGACTTATGGCTTTGCTCCGGGTAAGGTCTATGGCACAGCTGCATCTTTGATGTTAACAGAGGGATTGGTTATAGCCGAAAGCCCTTATGTAGAGTATGTGACCGCATTGAGTGCCGATAAACGCAAGTGTTTTGTCGTGCTGATGAACAATTCTGAGCATGCTTTGAAGACGCAGGTATTGCTGAATCCGGGAAAAATTCCTGGTTTTCCGGGAGGCGAGTCAAAAGAACTTGCTGTTATAGAAGCAAATGGTAAGCGAACGGTACTGAGCAGTAATTCTAATTCGCAAAACATTGAATTGGCCCCTTTTGGCTTAAAAGTTATTGAAGTATGCTATTGAAAAAGATAATATGGTGTTTGGTGTGGAGCTTTTGTGTATTTACCTCCGGGAAAACATATGGGCAAAGTACTTATTTTTTGGAGGCCGAGGATTTCCAGTTTCCGGCAGGATGGGTATTTAGCAAAGAGGCGGGAACAAATGTTTCCGGCAAAGGCGCTTTATTTGCGGCGGCGTCTAAAGATGAGATTCCCGATGCCCTTACGGTGATCTCGGTTAAAACAAAAGGCAACTTTTTTGTCTGGACCAGATCCAGAGATTATGCGGATAATAAACCTGGAACGAGAAGGTACCTGTTGTCTGTAAATGACCAGGATATGAGCCAGGAGTCTGGCGCTCATCTTGGCGAAGGATATGCATGGGAAAAGGTGGGCCGGGTTGATCTTGATGCTGGCGAAAATGTGTTGAGGTTAAAAAATACGAGCAAGTATTTTGTGCGCTGTGATGCTTTGTTGTTTACCACTGATGAGGCTTTGAATCCGAATAAGCAAAGCGGGGCTCTTTCTGCCTACGCCATAAAACCCGTTCAGGTGAAGGAAACTCCGGCAATGTTAACGATCAGCGAAGCCGCTTCTTTTACAAAAAAGGAAAAAGTGCTCGGCACGCTATCTAATGATCAGCTAAAATTGAGTTTTGAAGAAGTAGTGGACGATAAAACGGGAAAGCACCGGATTGTTGCAACCACGGCTATCTTTCAGGATAAACGATGGGCAACAATGAAAGCACAGGTAGAAGAAAACCGGATCTTCCTGTTGAACACTAAAAAACCTAAAATAGAATTTGGGGCCTACTTTGCCTCATGGAAGAATTCTTCCAGCTTTACAGAGTTTGTGGTTAAGGGTAAAACCTATAAGCCTATGGACCAGAAGGGAGCGAATAATCCTTTCCTGGCGGGCGAACTATCCGCCTGTCGCCCTGTAGCGGTGAAACAGGTTTCTCCTGAAGAGCTCCTGGTCACTTATCTGACCGATAAAGGTCAGGAAGTAAAGGGAGTATGGAGACTTAAACCCGGAGCATCACATTATGAATTGAGTTTAGAATATTCAGCCAAAGAAGCAGGCTTTTACAGCTTTGTGGTTTCGGCCTTTCAGGATGTTCCTGAGCAGGAAGTTAAAAACGTACAACTTCCCCCGATGTTTAATTATAAGCGTTTGCCAACAGACCCGATCATGATTCCAGGGGCAATGACTCCCCAGCCCCTGGCCATCGTGGAGGTTGGCCAAAATAACAGGCAGTTGAGTTTCTTTGTAACGGGTTCTTTGGCTGATTTCCCATTAGACTGGGGCAAAGACAATACCTCCAGGATTGGTTTCTCTCTTAAGAATGCGTTTAACAAGATTCAACCTGTTGCATTTGCGCCTGTTCTGGGCTTGGAGGATTCTAAACTGCGTGCAGGCCAATCCTTAAAAAGAACATTCAACCTTGGAGCAGTACCCGAAAACTGGAACGGTGCATTGGAATACATCTCCAATGCGATTTATCAGGTAAAAGATTATCGATCGCAGGATTCCAGCTCTTTAACCAATGCTGCGTTTAATATGATTGATCTGATCAAAAACGACAATGCTTCGGGATGGAACGCGCAATTGAAGGGTTTTTACGACATAGAAGCAGATCCGAAAATCGCACCAACAGTGGCTCAGTCGGCCCCGCTGGCGGTGATCTCTGCAGCGATCATGGGCAGGGATGAAGAACTTTACCTCAGCCGTGCTTTACCAACCATAGAATATACTTTATCAAGGAGTGCGTTCAGGTGGGCTAAGGCTGCGGGGGCACCCTACAACCTCAAAGAGGCCTCATTGGTGCTGGATCCCTATAAAAATGTGCAGTTTAACACGGCTTATTTTGACGCCCTAAACCAACTGCTGGAACAAAAGAACCCCTGGCTGGTTCAGGTAGGGATGCCGGATCAGCAACCACGAAAATTATCGGGCTATAGCGTAAACCTTCCGGCATGGACGCAGGAATTAGCGGCCTACCGCCTCACAAAAGATAAACAATGGCTGGATAAAGCGGTTTTACATGCAAAGGAATTTGTACAGAAAGAGGTGTATGGGCAAAAGACACAGGTATTAACCGCACAGCCATTTTACAATACTTCATTTTACCCGTATTGGTGGGATCTGATGGACCTGTATGAATTGAATAAAGACAAACTCTTTTTAGATGCAGCTAAATATGCCTCATTCTTCACCATGGCGGGTATCCGTTCTTATCCGGCTGTTCAAAATCAAAAACAGCTGATTCATGAAGGAGGGCGTTATGAAGGCAATACCAATTTATGGTGGAAAGAAGGAGAGAAATTCCGCTTGGGATTTCCACGTATAGACGGGGATGTCAAAGAAAAAGAAGTCGCTCAATCGCTGATCTCACCTGTAGGGCTGGGACTGGAACAACCGGTTACCTTCTTTCTTCCCAATAAAAATGTGCGTCATATATTTATGTCAACCTGGGCGCCACATTTGCTCCGCTTATCCGCAGAAAGCAACAAGGATATTTTTGAAATCTATGCGAGGAACTCCATCATAGGTCGTTTTTCCAACTATCCGGGTTATTATGCTACAGGTTTTACCGACCTTACTTACCGGGCAGATTATCCCTATAAAGGACCGGATATCAATTCTATTTATTACCACCACATTTCGCCACACCTGGCTTTTACACTGGACTTTCTGGTTACAGAGTCCATTCAAAGGTCTAAAGGTAAAATCAGTTTCCCATGGGGGAAACAAGAGGGCTTTGTCTGGTTTAACAACCGCATTTATGGAGCTGGCAAAGGAACTATTTTTGACGATAGCCGTGTAAAACTTTGGCTAAAGAAAGGCCTCGTTCATATTGATAATCCAGCGATTAATTATATTACAGGCATATCTGACGACCGTTTTTGGCTGGTGATGCTCAACGAAGCCGAGCAGGAACAGCAATTTGAAATCGGACTGGACCCGGATCAGGTGGCGGTTAAAAATAATGGGGTTAAATTTTATAACGGATCATCAGCTAAACCAGAAAATGCGGTGTTTTCCGGAAAGAAAATGAAATCTGTGATTGCTGGAAAAGGCTTAACGGCTTATTCCTTCCCGCTTCAGCAAACGGTAGCTGAGAAAGTGCTGTTGCCGGTTAAAAATGGGATGCAGGAGATCAACATAGGCGCACCATGGGGCAAGCTCCATGCATTTAGGATCCGCTCGCCTTTTGGTTGGGATTCCATTTATGCCTACCTGAGCACACCGCCTTTAGCAGGGGCGGAGGCAGAGATGGAGTTAAATGAAGATGCTGCCAGTGTGGTTAAGCGTGTAGGCTATCCCTTTGAATGGTCTTTCAGTAAGATTGATCCGGCTAAACCGGCTTCCATCAGCTTGAAATTGAAGCATAAAGGAAGCAAAGATGTCCTGCAGGTCGATGTTTTATTTGAAGTTGATAAAAAATAACACCGGAAGATCAGAATTGATACTCAGACCCTGGGATGGAAAATATTAAAGATTAAAATTATAATACACATAAAATGAAATACCTAAAAAAAGCCTTATTGATCTCTTTTTTGCTGATCAGCCATGTTTCATTCGGACAGGGCGCTGCGAAAGCTTTACGATTGTTTATCATTGGCAACAGTTTTTCGCAAAATGCAACGGCCTATCTACCCAATTTTGTAAAAGAAAATGATCAGCAATTGGTAGTAGGCAGAGCTGAACTTGGTGGTCATTCTTTACAGCAACACTGGGAATATGCAGAAGCTGCAGAGGCCAATCCTGAAGATCCTAAGGGGAAACCTTACAAAGGAAAATCATTGCGTATGCTTTTATCTGCTGGTACCTGGGATGTGGTGACGATGCAGCAGTTCTCTTATTTATCGGCAGATGTGGACAGTTATAGCCCTTATGCCCAAAAGCTTTACAATTACATTAAATCATTGCAGCCAAATGCAAAGATCCTTTTACACCAGGGATGGGCATACCGTTCGGATGCAAAGAAATTCGGTCGCGTTGCTCCTGAACAACTGGCCAAAACTCAGGAAGAAATGTGGCAGAAATCAAGGGCTGCCTATCATACCGTAGCGAAGCAATTGAAGGTAGACATCATCCCTGTGGGGGATGCCTTTAATGCGGTAGCTACTGGCAAAGAATTCCGCTTTACGAAAGATATGAATTTTGACTATGATCATCCGGTATTCCCAAATCTTCCTATCCAGACCAATTCCATAAACATGGGATATTACTGGAAAGATAAGGCCCTGGTATTTGATCCTAATCATGCCAATGAAGCAGGCAGATACCTGGGTTCTTTAATCTGGTATGCGTTGTTATTTAAGGAATCACCAGAAAAACTACAATATGTGCCAAAGCAGGTTCCTGCAGAATTTGCTGCCTATTTAAGGAGCGTGGCAGCAAAAACAGTTAAGGATTTATAGTATAATAAAGAAACCATATGAACTCAGTAATAGACACCACAGTTATCGTTGTATTTTCAGTATTCATTATGATTATAGGTTTACTGTTTTCACGTACAGGACGAAACCTTAAGTCATTTTTTGCCGGTGGTGAGGCCGTACCCTGGTTTATCGGGGGCCTATCTCTGTTTATGAGTTTTTTCTCGGCCGGTACATTTGTCGCCTGGGGATCTATTGCTTATAAATATGGCTGGGTGGCCGTGACGATTCAATGGACAATGTGTATCGGAGGATTGGTAACGGGATTATACATTGCCCCTAAATGGAAAGGAACAGGAAACCTGACCGCCGCCGAATTTATTAAGGACAGACTTGGTGATAATGTTCAAAAAAGCTTTATCTATATTTTTATGTTGGTGTCGCTGTTTATTAAAGGTTCAGTATTGTATTCTGTATCTAAACTGGTTGGTGCCTCATTAGAATTCCCGCTGATCCCTGTTACCCTGGTATTGGGGATATTTATGATTGCCTATACTGCCGTTGGTGGTTTATGGGCAGTAATGGTGACTGATATCTTGCAGTTTGTGATCCTGACCACTGCCGTATTGCTCATTATTCCATTGGCTTTTACAGAAGCAGGAGGGGTACATTCCTTTGTATCAAGGGTTCCCGATAACTTTTTTAATGTCGTTAATGGTGAGTATACCTGGGGTTTTATCATTGCTTTTGCACTTTACCATATCTTTTATATTGGTGGAAACTGGACTTTTGTACAACGTTATACGAGTGTGGACACGCCAAAATCTGCGTCCAAAGTAGCCTTCCTTTTTGCAGGACTGTATATTGTAAGTCCGGTTCTATGGATGCTTCCGCCAATGATCTATCAGACGATCAATCCTGGCTTAACTGGTCTGGAAACGGAAAATGCTTATCTGATGGTTTGTAAACAGGTACTTCCGGCAGGGCTGATGGGCCTGATCCTGACAGGGATGTATTTTTCTACCTCTGCTTCTGCAAATACCGCTTTAAATGTTGTTTCAGCGGTATTTACAAATGATGTTTATAAAGGCACGATCAACCCGGGAGCATCTGATGAAAAGCTCATGAAGATCGCCCGTACATCATCCTGGTGTTTTGGTTTCGGGATGATTTTGATTGCACTGATTGTACCTTATATCGGTGGAATTGTGGAATTTACACTGAGTGTCGGAGCGATTACCGGTGGTCCCTTACTTGCGCCGCCAATATGGGCTTTGTTTTCGAAACGCATTACGGGTAAAGCAACGATTTGGATTACCATGATCAGCTTGGTGGTGAATCTGATCTTTAAGATCGTGCTGCCATTGGTGCTGGATTATAAGCTAAGTCGTGGAAATGAAATGATGCTGGGTGTATTGCTTCCTTTCCTGTTGTTACTGGCTTATGAACTGTATGCAGCTTCGAAAGGCAAGGTGAGTTCAGAATACCTGCAATTGCAGGTACGTAAGGCTGCAAGGAATGCGAAGGTGATTGTTGTTGACGAAAAAGAGGCAGCGGAAATCAAAAGGCAGAACAAATTCGGCTTGCAGGTCATCTCATTTTCATTGGGTTTTATTGCCCTCTTGTTATATGTACTTTGTGCATTTACGGCCAAAGGCACGGGGATGGTTGCCGGAATTGCAACGATCATCTTGTTGAGTGCATGGATTCCTTTTAATGCTTCGAGAAAAACTCCGGTAGAGGGATGATGATACCAGAGGTCTGTAATATCTGTTGTTTTAAAAGGAGATATTACAGACATTTACTTTTAAACAGAATATCATGGAATACAAGAAACAGTACGCCTTGACGACGAAGATTAATGACTAATTTGCAGAAGATAAAACGATTATATTCCTTATCTGAAAATCAGAATTATGGTTTTTCAGATAAGGAAATTGCTGAACTTGAAGCCAGGCTCCATGTGCAGCTTCCCGAGAAACTTAAAAACTATTACCTGACTTTAGGAAAAGAGGAGAACCTGAATTATGTCTATAACAGGCTTCTGGAACCAGATGAGGAATTCGGTTTTTCAGACGACCGTTATCTGGTCTTTTATGAAGAAAACCAGGTGGTGGCCTATTGGGGAATTAAAGAAGAGGATTTAAAACTTCCCGATCCTCCGGTTTGGGGAAATTACGGTACGGACGAAGATCCGGATTGGGTAATGGAAGCTCCGACAACTGAAGATTTTTTCCTGCTGATGGCGGTTTATAACGGAACCCTCGGCGCACTGAAGCACAATGCAAACGCTTTAACTGAGATTGATGGAACAGTTGTAGATTACGTCAGACAAAACTGGCAGGAAGTGAAGGAAATTAGTTCGGAAAGGCAACGCGTTTATACAGACGATTTTTATGAAGTCATCAGCCTTAGCTTTGATGAACAGAAAAACTGCACTGCTGCTTTTGTAGGAACCAGTAACCGTGAGCGGTTTGATAAAATATTAGACAACCTTGATATAGACTGGTCTTATACCTCTGATGAGGACGAAGATTTTGAGGAGGATGAAGACGAAGAATAAAATCAATGACTGTCCGCCTTTAAAACAAAAGGTTAAATGTTTCTTTCACATTCAGGATCTTCATTACTTTAGAATTTGGATCGGGTGAATAGTAATTCAGTAAGATCACCACAGTTACTTTTTGTTCCGGAAGATAATAAGCTTTTCCTATAAATCCATAAACATGGCCATCATGTCCCATCGCGACGCCTTTATCGGTATGTAGTTTCATCAATCCCAGTCCGTATTCTTTGTAATAGGCCAGATCCGGGTTCTCGAAAGCATCCGCAGGGTCTATGGGTTTCGGGCCAAAGCTTTCCATGATCCGAATGGATTCCTGTGAAAGAATTTTGCCTGTAAGCATTGCTGCCAGGAATGTGGCCACATCCTGCGAGGTTGCAATCATACCTCCATCTATAGCATCTGGCCCACCGATTGCATTGTTGTCTAAATCTGTTACCTCCTGCAGCTCACCTTCTTTGTCTTTTTCTCTGAGATAGCATTTGGTCATTGTAGCCGGGAGCGTAGTACTTGCAAATGTATTTCTCAGCCCCAATGGGTTAATGATTTTTTCTGAGACCACCTGGTAGGCTGGCTTGCCGGTTACTTGTCTGATGACTAAAGCAAGCAACAAATAATTACTGTTGGAATAGGAGGAGCCTTTTCCCGCAGGAAATGAGGCTGGTTTTCCATAGATAAACTGAAGGTTGCGCTCAGGTGAGGATTTGATGATTTTTCCGGTTAAAATGCCATTCCTTACTTCTTCCTCATTCAGGTATTCCTTGATTCCCGCAGTATGGTTCAGACATTGTTCTATAGTTACTTCATTCGCATTTGCGATATGATCAGTAATTTCCCTGGAAATGTATTTGTTGATTTTATCTTTTATGTTTAACAGGCCTTCTTCCTGCAATTTTAAAATGGTAGCTGTGGTAAACATTTTGGTAATACTTCCAATCCGCAAGGTATGATTAGGGGTCATGGCAATCTTGTTCTGTACATCAGCCAGGCCTCCGGCACCATTCCATGTACCTTGTGGAGAGATGACCGTCATGCTGACACCAGTAGCACCAGCCGCTATAAATTGATTGATAATCCGTTGATACTCGCTGTTTTTGGCTGATGGCGGAGACGGAATAGGGATGTAACCCTTTTTACAGGAGCTGGTGCTTACAATCGTTAGGATTAGTACAAGTGTTTTAAGGCAATGTTTTGTTTTCATTTTATTGGTGCTTTAATTTGCTAAGCGCTGGTTAAGAACAAGCTCTTTTGTATGGAGACAACAATAAGTGCTTTTACCACTACGTCGGTTTTAAAAAAGAGGTTGCGGCTGAAAAACTATTTCGGATAGTTAGGATGATATACGCTGACAAATAAAAAATAATGATATTGTTATGGAATATGGGAAAAGGAATAAAACGGCACCTCATCACTTATGCCATACTTGGCTTGTTATCATACGTGTTCGTATGTTTTGTTTTTTATTTTCTGCAAATGCGGTATAACACAGCTCTTCCAACAACGGGCACAGCGCATATCTATTTCCCCTTTGGTTGCTTTTGGCTGGCCTCTTCTATTGGTGCCTTTAGAATTCTGAATTATGGAGGAAAAAGAGAACGAAAAGGATTGCCATTCTTTGAACATAAGCACGGTTTCCTCAGAATTATTGCTGTTCTTATAGGGATTCCGCTTGTTTTGACAGTGTTATGCTGGTCGGACATTAAAGATACCGACCTTTTTATGAAGGGCGAATTTTCCGTAGTAAAACATGTAAAATACCTGAGACACGGAGTTCGATATGCAGGTGCCAGGAGCTTTGGAAGTACAAAAAGTGTATACACGTTTGTAACCGCAGAGAAAGACACGATTAGTTTCTTCAGTGCTGATTCGGGAACAGACTCCTATAAACTGCCTGCAGCCGACAGCAATACCTACACGGTAACCTATCTTCCTAACACAAGAAGATTACATGATATCAAAAAAGAAAAGTAATGGGTCCGGCCTACTAGGCGATATTTTCCAGATACCGGAGCACTTCTTCTTTTTTCCGGCTGGAAACCGGAATCTGTTCCTTAGTCTGCATTTGTAAATAACCTTCTCTATAATATTTGATCACATATTGAAAATTCACCATGTAGGACTGATGACAGCGTAAGAAACCGAAGGGAGTCAGTAAGCTTTCGTATTCTTTCAAGCCTTTAGATACCAGGATCTCACGTTTATTGTTCAGGTAGAACGTGGTATATCCACGGTCACTTTTACAATAGATGATGTCTTCCATAGGTACAATCTCTATATATTCAAGGCTTTTCAATGCAATACGTTTGCTTGCGCCTATGCCTTGTGCCAGATACTGGTCTCTGGCAACGGCGAGTTGCTGCCGGTCAAAGGCTTCCTGTTTACGGTGATGAAAACATTTGTCCAGCATGGTGGTCAGCGCTTTTTCATCTATTGGCTTTAGCAGGTAGCCAAAGGAACCCATATTTAACGCCTGGATGGCGTACTGATCATATGCAGTAAGAAAGATGACCTGAAAATCTTCAGCTCCCAGTTCATCAAACAAACGAAAGCTGTCGCCATCTTTTAACCGGATGTCTGCCAGGATCAGATCGGGTTTTAGTTCCGGTATTTCTTTGGAAGCTTTTGCCACTTCTGCTGATGATCCGATCACTTGTATGTAAGAGATTTTGTTCAGGATATGTAATAGATGTTCCAGGATACGTGTTTCGTCTTCAAGAATGTAAAGTTTCATATATGTCAGTTTTCAGGTTTATTCTTTTATTTCAGGGATGATGATGTGTACGGTTACACCATGTTCCTTTTTGTGTTTTTTATCTTCAATCTCATATTTGGCTTCCTGACCTGTGGAGGTGAAAAGCAGGTCTAACCTTTCTTTAAGGATAATACTTGCCAGCGACTGTTTCTTAGGGCTGGGGGGTTCCTTATTGATCAGTCCTGTTCCATCGTCATCTACCTTGATGTTCATGACGCCATCTTCAATATGGAATGATATAGACAAAAGCCCTTTGTAGTCAATATTTCTGAAGCCATGTTCTATGGCATTTTCAACAAATGGTTGTATCAGCATAGGAGGGATGAGAATGTCCGGGGTATAGGTGTTTTCATCAACGTTGATCTGATAATCAAAAAGACCGGGAAAGCGCATTTGTTGTAGCAAAAGATAGTTATCTAGCGATGCGATTTCTTCTTCCAGACTGATGAAATCTTTACGGTTTTGTTCTAAAACGTTTCTTAGAAGTCCGGAGAAAACGGTTAGGTAACGTCCTGCTTCATCTCTGTCGCCTGTTGCAACTAAACTTTGGAGATTGGCGATGGAATTAAAAATGAAGTGCGGGTTTAACTGAACCTGCAGTAGCTTTTGCTCGATGTTTAGCCTTTTGTTTTCCGACTGTAACAGCGTGTTCTTTTCTTTTAAGCGGTATTGCCGGTGTAAAATATAGAAAAATAACAACAGCCCGACAAAAACGAGCAAAGCCAGGCCCATGGTCCACCTTTGTTGAAGGATAATCTTTTCACTGAGTTCATTCTGCTTTTTTAGATCATTGAGTTTCCTGTCTTTCTTTTCTGTATCATATTTTTCATGTATTTCTGCCACTTTTACGGCGTCCCTCTCTAAAAGGTCCCGGATTTGTAGCTGATAAGCAGATTCTGCAGCATTCAGTGCCTCAGCATATGCTCCTTTTGCCTTGTATGCGTCTATAAGTCCGTTGAAATAAGCCGGTTTTTTCCTCCCTTTTGGATTTTTTTCGGCGAGTACAATCGCTTTCTTAAAGTAATAAATAGCAGAATCCATCATCTTGTTTCGAATAAAGCTGGTGGCAAGATTACTGTAAGCGATGTCGTTGAGGTTGTTGGTTTTTTTCAGGTAATTGACGTAGGCTCTGCTGGAGGCGAGTGCTTTTTCCGCTTGTCCTTGTCTGTCGTAGATCTGCGCTTCATTGTCATAAGTACGGGCGATGGCGAGACTGTCATGCAGTGTTAAAGCGAGGTCACGGGCCATCACATTGTAAGACATCATTTTATCGTAGTCCTTCATTCTGTAAGCCAGGAGATAGGAGATGTCGTAATATCTTTGTTTGATTTGTGGATGAGACTTGTAAGGATGACTATTGTAATAGCTTTCTGCATATTTTAGGGACGCTTTATTATTGTCGTTCTGAAAATAGGCTTTGGCCAACAAGTCGTAAAGGTGGTAAGTGATCCTGCTCTCAGACTCCTCAGCCTTTTTCAGAAGCGCAAGTATTTTGTTCATTACCGAAAATTCCACAGTCACACCATAATTGGTGCTCAGGTCAAGCAGCTCATAGTTTTTGAGCAGGTCTGTTTCATCTCCGGGTTGAACTCCGGCCATTTTCTCATAGGTGATCCGGGCGCTATCCAACTGCTTTTCCGTTGCGTATTTTTTACCTTTGAAGTAATGATAAAATGCCTTGCTATAGGCATCTGAAGCAGAGCGGAGCAGACGTTCTTCCTCGTTAATGCGCTTTTTATATTCAGCGCGGGATAAGGTATCCAGAGAAATGGCAATGGCCAGGTAATCTTTTTTAGGAGCAGGATTAAGCTCAGTTTTCTGATCAGTTTTAGTTTGCCCTTTTTGCTTGCAGGACATGACCATTAGCAGCGATAAAACAAAAAATAAAGAAAATACAATTCTTATATTCATTAATGAGGTATTAGTTATTTGAGTTGTCGCAAACCCTGTCTGTTAATTTATTTCAAGCGTAAAAATAGCAAGCTTTTGAAGAAACAGATGAGGTTTTCTTCAACGATTTTTCATTATTCGCATTCTGGGCAATTGCTGCTTCATCAAAGAGAAATATTCAGGAAATTTATTTTTGCAATCAGACTATTGGTACTAACTTATGTATTTATTCTCTGGCAATAAACATAAAATCAATTTCCGGGATACATGAATAGATATTCGTCGTGATTTGATTGATATTTGAAATTGTCAAATCATGGGAATTTGCAATAGCATAAATTTAAAAAGATGGAACACCCAATACCTAAAGATTACCATACAGTTCTACTCCGGCATTATGGGATTGACGCAATAGAGATTAAGCAAACTCAGGGTGGATGGGCATCACTGGCTTATATCGTGAAATCGGCTGAAGGCATTTCCTTGTTTCTTAAGGTCTATGAGAAAAAACGGGCATCTACTCCAAAATGGACGATGATGGTGGACGTTTATATTCCAATCGTAGTGTGGCTGGGAAAAAAGATATTAAAGGATAGGATTGTAGAACCTATTCTTACTTCGGATGGAAAAAGTAAATGTGAAGATGAAAATTACATCTATATTTTGTTTGAATACATTGATGGTCTTACGATAGGAGAAAATCAGCTAACGAATCAACAGGTACATAACCTCTCTGAAATTATAAGTGATTTTCATATCTCCGCAGAACAAATTCCATATCCTACAAGCGTGATAAAAGAAGATTTCCAAATGGACTTTGCAGATCAGCTAGCTTCATTTCTTGAAACGGAAGTTAAGGATGCAGAACTGGAAAGCATATTAATCGGACATTTTGAGACATTGAAATTGCGGCTGAAACAACTGACTGCTCTGGTATCGGTTCTGAAATCGAAGGATTTACCTTTTGTATTATGTCATACGGACCTTCACAACTGGAATATGATGCAAACGGAGAAACAGCTTGTTCTATTGGATTGGGAAGGATTGAAGATGGCACCAGCCGAGGCAGATCTTTTTGGGTTAGTAGAAGAGCCTTATTTCGAACAGGTTATGGTTAGCTACCAAAAAGTTCACAAGGGATATACAGTAGATGAGGATGCGCTCAACTTCTATATCATAAGAAGAAAAATAGAAGATATATGGGAATGTATTGAACAGTTGTTATTTGATCAACCCGATGATCAGGAGAAAAGGGAGATCATCGGGAATCTTGAAAAAGAATTATCGGACTTATGATCTATAAGTCGCTTTGTTTATAATAGGCTGCTTTTTTAATGGGAAACTCATTGGCAGACAGCATTTGCTTGTAAATTCTTGAGCAGGCTTCGGTAGCGCCCTGTCCGTTTTTCGGGTAGGTCATGGTGGAATCATGATTATAACCTATCATATGACTCACCTCATGAATCGCGATGAAACATACATCCTTGTTCAGGTAATCATTAAGTACATGATTGGCTACACCGAATGTATAACCACCACCAAGACCGGAAACATTAACCACAACTCCGCAGTTGAATTGTGGGATATCGATCATTTTCTGGAATGCAGTTTCTTTCTCAGCTGTGCTAAGGAAGGTCAGTCCATCATTTCCGGTAATGGGTTCAGCAACATATGAAACCCTGGTTTCATTTGCCTGAAGCAGGTAGGCGAGGTTAATGATAAATCCTGAAAACCTTCTTACATCTTTGGCATCAATGTTTTCTTTCCAATTGTCGGCCGGGTTATCATTTGGATCGAAATCATGGTATTTTACTTTCCATTTTAATTTCGCTAATTTTTTCAATTTCATAATCAGTTCTGTTTCTCCTGTAAAGTCGAAACTTACTTTATTTAGGGGCAGCCCGCTTGTTTTGTACTGCGATAAGTCAACAGGAGTATTGTCTACATCCAGAAATTTGGAACTGCCATCAATAAAAGGGTACTTTATTTCCTGTACAGCATGTGCCCTGATTTTCTTTATTTTAAAAAGTCTGATTGGTTTTGATGATCCTTCAATGCTCAGCAGAATCGTGGCATCTTCAATGTCAACCGGCGCAAAATTAGCCACTTCAATAGTGGTCTCATTTACAGCTTTCACCCTCAGAACTTTAGCAATTTCATACCTGCGTGCTTCGGAAGTCAGCAGGGCCATAGACTCTCCATCCTGAAACATGAGTTTTGAATTATTGTCATTGTCAAAGGAAAGTTCTGTTGTGACTATTGCAGGGGGACTTTCGATATCTTTATTGTTCTTTTTACAGCCAAGAACTAAAAGGAGTAAGGCAATTAAGGTGATGTTTTTCATAGGTTCTTATTCTTCGGGATGAGTATTGAAAATGTAAATATAGCTTACTCATTTAAAATAATACTTTCAATTGCTCAGCATCAAGTTATAATCCTTTAAACGGTTTGTTTGTCAGATAAAGCCTGAAGTCTTTAATTCTCCCTGTTTCCATATCCTGGCGGGGCAATACCTTAATCCCGCTGATATTGATTTGTGCACCTAAATCAATCACGATCTGATGAGGATGTTTAGGGCTGTTGTCTTTCCACTGGCTGTGCCAGATGCTGGTGTATTGCAGGTCAAAAACATTCTCAGATTTACCATCCTGGCTTTTCAGCTCCTCGCTGTCTACATATATCACCTTCCATAAATTCCTTGGAATTTGTTTGCCGTTTTCGTCCAGTAATTCTAACTCTGCAATGGAAGTATAGGCATCTTCTGCAAAGTTGTTTAATGCTTCAATGGCAATGTATCTGCCGCTCTTCAAAGGGAAATTGAAGTTCTGCCATTTGGCAGAATTTTCCATTGTTCCGCTATAGATCAGGCTGCCTGCATTGTTGCCAAACTGTTGGCCAGCTTTACGATGGTTACTGCTGATGGCCTTGAGTTCCGTGAGGCTATCCAGAATAGGTTTTTCCAGGCCTTGTAAACGTGGGGCAAGGGGACGGTGAAGGTCAAGGACCACCACTTCGTTCTTTCCTGCATTTAACCATACTCCGGGAACATACATGGTTTGGGTAGGGCCAATGTTCCAGTAGCGGCCAAGGCAATGTCCATTGATCCAGACCACACCTTTTTTAAACCAGCGCATATCCAGGTAAAAATCATTGTTGTTTTTAGCGTTAAAGCTGCCTTTGTAAAATGCCGGTTCGTTGAGTTTTCCGGCTGTTGCAACAGGTTGATATTTGAAAGCCGGATTGCCTTCTCCCAGGGGAATGGAATAGTGTTTCCATCCTCTAAGTTGCAATTTTCCGATGTTGGAAATGCGGTAAACCTCACCTTGTAATCCCTTACGGTCGTGCATGTAATCACCATAGTTCACACGGCCCATGGCTTCTACCAATACACGGAGCCTGGTGTTTTTTGACAGTGCAGGAAGGCTGATGCTATGCTCATTTTTCATTCTGTTTAATACACCAATAAGTTTCTGGTCCAGATATACTTCAGCATAGTCATGGACTTCTGTGAAATCCAGTGTGCTTTTTGCTCCGGCAGGGAGTGTGGTTTCATAGGCCATCATTCCATATCCTTGTCCCAGGTCTTCCATATACAGGGTGGTATCGGAGAGTACAGGTTTACCCAATTGCGACAGTACAGGGGCCACGGAAGTCAGGTTAAATGCTGCGATCTTTTGTACTGGAATTCCAGCAGGTACATCTGGCAGGTGTTCTCCGGGCTGAAGGTGCTTTTTGAGCATGTCCCGTAAGGCGTAAAATTTAGGATTAGCCGATCCGTTTTCACTGATCGGGGCATCGTAATCATAGCTGGAGGTTTCGGGCAAATAGGGCTGGCAATTGGCACCTGCCCATAAACCGAAAGAAGTTCCTCCATGAATCATGTAAATGCTGAAAGAGGCTTTCTGTTCCAGCATCCAGTCGAGCTCTTTGACCATACGGTCGCTGGAACCGGTATGGTGGGCATTGCCCCAGGAATCAAACCATCCGGGGTAATATTCGCCGCACATTAAAGGACCTTCGGGTTGTACTTCACGTAAGGCTTTGAAACCTGCTTCCGGATTACTTCCAAAATTCACCACCGCAAAAAGGTCTTTCTGGACATCGTTTTTTAGCTGGACTACGCCATCACAGGTGAAAAATGGAACATTAAAATTGGCTTCTTTCAGGTAATCCCTGAGCTTTAACAGGTAATCTTTATCTGTACCATAGCTTCCGTATTCGTTCTCTACCTGTACCATCAGGATCGGACCGCCATGTGTGATTTGTAAAGAGCTCAACACCCGGCCAACTTCTTTTAAATACTGGCGACTGCGGTCCATATAATAAGGATCCTGAGTCCGCAATTTAAGGTCTTTCTTTTGCAGCAGCCACCATGGGAAACCGCCAAACTCCCATTCGGCACAGGAATAGGGACCAGGACGCAGGATCACATACAATCCTTCCTCCTGTGCGATCTTGCAAAACTCGGCCGCATCGGCCTGTCCTTCCCAATTGAATTTTCCGGGAGTGGTTTCATGGAAGTTCCAGAACAGATAAGCGCAAACGGTATTCAAACCAACGGCTTTGACCATTTTTAAACGCTGTCTCCAGTAGGCTTTAGGGATTCTGGCAAAGTGTAATTCACCACAACGGATCACATAGGGTTTACCATTTAAGAGAAAGGATGCTGTGCCAATCTTAAAAGGGGCATCCTGCTCTTGTTGGGCAACAGCAGGTTGAAAGTAAGATGCAGACAGTACCAAAAATAATAAACCAATCAGTTGCTTCTTCATATAAAGAGGGATGGTGAAAACAAGAACATTTATTACAATGCTAAGCAAAAAAACAAGAAATAAAATAGGGAAAAATTACGCAAACGATTGCAGCATACAGAACAATCGATTGTGTGATTTTTGATGCCCTTAAAGGGCTTTTGTGCTGGTTTTTTTACCGGATATTTTAATTAGTTTCGGTCTTTTTAAAGTAGAAAATCAAAATATTTTATGCGAAAATTTAGCTGTTTGCTGTTGTTTTTAGTCCCCCTGAACCTTTTGGCGCAGCAATTTAAGCCGGTACAGGAACTCTTGAAACGAAGAACGCCCTGGCTGGCAGATCAGGTGGTGTTTAAGCGGCTGAAAAGTGATCAGAAAGATCTGTTTGAATTGCAAAGTTCAGGAAACAAACTGGTCATCAGTGCTTCCGGGCCAAATGCGGCAGCAGTGGGATTGAACTGGTATTTAAAATACTATTGTAACCGCTCTATGTCGCATATGGGAGATAACCTTGCCCCGGTATCTCCAATTCCTGTAGTTAAAGAGAAAGTGCGTGTGGAGGCTCCGGCCAGATACCGTTATGCCTTAAACTATTGCACCTATAACTATACCATGAGTTTTTACGATTGGAAAGACTGGGAGCATGAGCTGGACTGGATGGCTTTAAATGGGGTAAACCTGATGCTCACGGTAAATGGAATGGAAGCCGTGTGGCAAAATACACTGAAACAAATTGGATATTCTGATCAGGAAGTCAATGATTTTTTAGTTGGCCCGGCCTATACGGCATGGTGGCTGATGGGCAATATACAAAGCTGGGGAGGTCCGATGCCCCAAAGTCAGATTGACGGTCGAAAAGCCTTACAGCAAAAGATGATGGCACGGATGAAAGAACTGGGGATAGAGCCGGTATTGCAGGGGTTCTATGGGATGGTGCCAGGGTCTTTAAAAGAAAAGAGCAAAGCGCAGATCATTGATCAGAAAACCTGGGGAGCATTTAAGCGTCCGGATATTCTGGTTCCTGACCGTCCGGAATTTTCCAGAATAGCAGGGATTTATTATAAGGAATTACAAAAAGCATATGGCAAAAATATTCGTTTTTTTGCCGGAGATCCCTTCCATGAAGGTGGTATTACAGAAGGCATTGACTTAAAGGCAGCTGGTAAATCTATTCAAACTGAAATGCAAAAGGGCTTTCCAGGAGCAACATGGGTACTGCAAGGCTGGCAGGATAATCCCAAACAGCAAATGCTGGATGGCCTGGATAAATCACATGTGTTGGTACAGGAACTCTTTGGCGAGTTCACCAATAACTGGGAGAAAAGAAAGGGCTATGATTCCACACCCTTTATCTGGGGTGTAGTGAACAACTTCGGCGAAAGACCAGGTTTGTATGGTAAATTACAACGCTTTGCAGATGAGGTAGACCGGATCAGAACAGGGCCGTATAAGGACGTGTTAAAAGGAGTAGGGATCATGCCCGAAGGACTCAATAACAATCCTCCGGTATACGATCTGATGTTGGAGCTGGGCTGGAGAAAAGACCATGTGGATGTGAAAGAATGGCTCAGCGGCTATGCTAAATATCGTTATGGAAGTTCAAATTCCCATATTGATCTGGCCTGGCAGGGATTTCTGGAGACCATTTATCAAAGTATTCCAGGTTACCAGGAGGGGGCAAGCGAATCGGTGTTTTGTATCCGCCCTGCGTTGGATTCCAAACCAGCCTCCCGCTGGGGAACCCGTGTAAGGACTTATGACCTGGCAAAATTTAAAGCAGCGGCCATGGAGTTTGCAAAAGCAGCACCTGAATTTAAAAACTCCGATACTTATCAGATTGACCTGATCAATGTGTTAAGACAAGTGCTGGCCAATGATGGGGAAGAGGTCTTTGAAGCGATGGTAAAGGCCTACAACGAGAAAAACACGGAACAGTTTAGCAAAGTATCTGCTCGGTTTCTGGACCTGATCCGTCTGACAGATGACCTGTTGTCTGCACATCCTTATTACCGCTTAAACACTTACAAAACCCAGGCCTTAAGTTTAGGAAAGACGGCAGAAGAGAAAAAGCTCAACATCAAAAATGCAATGATGCTGATCACCTATTGGGGGGAAAACATTCCGGCAGAAGATAACCTGCATGAATATGCCTACAAAGAATGGGGAGGCTTAATGAAAGACTATTACCTGGTTCGCTGGGAGATGTACCTCAGTCATTTACAAAGCACCTTGCAGGGGAAGCCCACGCAGGCTCCCGACTTTTTTTGGTGGGAACGTGCATGGGTAGAACAAAATATGGAGCTCAAAAAAGATAGCCCGGTTAAGCCTTTAGATCAGGTAACTGCTGAAATTCTAAAATGGAAAACAGGTGTTCAATAACCTGGTAGGACTGATCATTAACCCTATCCCTGTTGTCTAAAATGACGACAGGAATATTGTACCTTCTGAGTTGTTCAATCTGCTCAGAAGGTACTGTAGGTTTACTCACTGCAATCAGAACCCCATCTACTCTGAGGTTCTTCATGTTGTCCAGGATTTGTCTTTCCCGTTCCGGTTTTTCAAATGACTGACCAAAAATTATATTGTAATTCCTGTTGTGCGAATAGCGCTCTATCTTACTGAGAATGGAACAGTAAAAAGCTTCTCCGATATCAGGAAGGACCACACCAATGGTAAAGGTTTTGCCCTGTTTAAGGAATACTGCATTCTGATTGGGATGATAGTTTAGCTCCTTGGCGATTTTATTGACCCTCATTGTGGTAACCAGGCCTATGCTGGGGTGTCCGCGAAGTGCTCTGGATACCGTGGAAGGATCAATCTTTAGTCGCCTGGCTATATCTTTGATGGTAGGGATTTTTTCCATTTTTTGCTGAGGTTATCATAAAACTTAGGACTAACTATTTTTAAGGTAGAGTTGGCATCCTGACCGCTGGTTTTTTTCCAGATCAGGAAGTCGGTAATTGGGCTGTCATTGGTGCTGTTCCAGATCCATTGCGGTTTGCCGATGCTAAAGTAGCTGTTATGGTCTATGAGGTTATGACTTCCCGTTAAGGTATATTTATGAACTAACAGGTCTTTAGGGCCGGCATAGACGCGGTTGTATCTGATCACATTACTGTCGCAATGTTCGGTGAGTCTGAGTTCTCCTTCAATTTCTCCGAATGCACCTGCAACACGGTTGTTTTGAAATAAAGTATTGTTCAGCACGGCACAGTTTTTAGTTCCGGAAATGGTGTAATTGAGGTAATCGCCCATATAAATACCAGCTCTGTAACAGTTGTAAACGAGGTTGTTTTTTACAACTGTGGTTCTTGTAGGATAGATATTGCTTTCGCTCACCAGGCCAATTCCTCTGTCGCTCTCATAAACAATGTTGCTTTCGATCAGGGTGTTGGCACCACCACAAACATAAATAGAGATGGCGCCAAACCTGTTGGCTCCCCATGTTTCCGGTGTTTTGGTCATGGTGTTGTGGTGGAAAATATTATCGTTGATGACGCCATTGCGGGCAAAATTTGTGGCTACGGCTCCTTTGGGATTGAGGCCGTCACCACCAGCTACAATGACACCAATGTTCTCAGTATCATACACTTTATTATGACTGAAGATGAATCCATCTATATTCCCAGCCAGGGTTACATTTTCACTGGTTCCGGTTTGCGTATCATGAACGGTACATCCGGTAATCAAGAGGTTTGAGATGGGGGTATTGCCGGTTCCAATGGCGAGGATGGCATGCCCGCTTCGTCCCTGCGCCAGTGTGGTGTTGTTTTTGATGTTGTAGATATTGCAGTTTTTAACAGTGATGTGCTGTCCGCTGCCGATAATCGCCATGCCCTGAGGATCGGTATTCACAGCAAAACTGTGGAGGTTACAAATGTCAAACCCATCTATGGTTACATAGCTGACATTATTGATCGTAACCAGGGCCTGCCATCCCGTAACGGTGATATTGCTGCCATCAATAACTGGTTTTTCTCCCGGATAAGCCTGCAGGCTGATGTATTTGCCTGGTTCGCCCGATTTGGGGAATTTAACTTCCTGATGATAGGTGCCGCCTCTGACTAGCACCTGATCTCCCGGCACAGCGTGATTTAATGCGGTGTTAATGGTTTGGAATGGGGCATTAATACTGCCGTTATTGGTATCTGAACCAGTAAGGGACACGTAATATTTATGGGGTTTTTGTTGGGTTTGGATAATAGTGGCAAAGGTTTTAGCAGTACAAGCGAGTGCTTGTACCGCTAAAACCAGGCTTAATAAAGCGAATGGTCTCATATGCTGATAAGAATTAAGTCTTCAATTATTCGGAAACGATCTTCCTGATCCTGTTG
This sequence comes from Pedobacter caeni, assembly GCF_900129215.1. Classification (GTDB taxonomy): domain Bacteria; phylum Bacteroidota; class Bacteroidia; order Sphingobacteriales; family Sphingobacteriaceae; genus Pedobacter; species Pedobacter caeni. The sequence continues at coordinate 1,421,934 of NZ_FQUQ01000002.1, forward strand.
TTGTTTTTGTCGAGGACATACACAGTTCCATTTTTATCTACTGCAACTCCGCCTGGCGCGCTAAAAGAAGCTGCCTGGCCAATGCCATCTGTATAACCTGCGTTATTGCTTCCTGCAAATGTGCTCACCTGGTAGGTATTTGCCTGAATGAACCGGATACTTTGGTCAGGGTTGCTGGTGCTTCCACCACCGGTACCGTTACCTGCAAGATAGAGATTGTTGTTGTTGTCTATGGCGAGCCCCCAGGGATAGGCGAATTGTGCGGAAGTTGCCAGTCCGTTTACATAGCCAACCTTGTTCAGCTGACCGGCAACAATGCTGCCTTGCCAGGTCCCTGCGCTGAATTTTCTGATCACCTGATCGCCATGTACGGAGATGAATAAATTGCCTGTTTGGTCAAACTTAATCCCTGCCGGGTAAATAAGACCAGAGATGATTTCTTTGTTGTTGCCCTGAGCATCTATCTGATAAATATTTCCGGGATTGGAACAGCTGGCATAGAAAAGCTTACCACTGCTTTTATCAAAGGCAATGCTCCATGGTGCCTGACTGCCGAAGCCCCAGGTGGTGGCCTGTCCATCTGGTGTGATCTTCCTGATGTCCCAGTTGCCCGGATCTACACAGTACAGATTTCCCTGACCATCAATGGCCAGGTCGTAGGGCAAAGAAAAGTTTGCCGCAGTACCTTTTCCATCTGCATAACCTCCAAGGGCAGGATTTCCTGCTAAGGTTGTGACGTTTCCGTCTGGATCGATTTTCCGGATGCAGTGGTTGCCGGGATCTGCAACATAGACATTGAGATTGTCGTCTACCACGATACCGGAACTCCTGTACCAGTTCTGACCGGCAAAGTTAAAGGAAGCATCCGTTCCCTTGCCATTGGAAAAGCCCGCATTGCCTGAGCCTGCAAGGGTAGTCACGGTCCGTGTATACTCATAGTTGAAATTGGTCTGACTGCTGCCTTCTCCGTTTTCTATCTTTACTTTTATTGGCCCTGATGCCGATTTTTTCGGGACCACAGCCATGATTTGCGTGGCACTGGCACCGATAACTTTAAGGGACAAACCATTTAAGGTTACTGAAATTTTAGTAAGGTCGGAAGTAAAGTTGGTTCCGGTAATGAGTACTTCTGTACCTCCTCCGCCTTTTTTCGGAATGAAGTCTGAAATGGTGATTGGAGAGGAAGAATTATAGGAAGCTTCTTTGTCCTTTTTACATCCTGTAAGGAGGAGCAAAAGGCAGACAGTACCCCTTAAGAGCTGGATGTGTGCTGTCTTTATGTTGATGAATGGTTTCATGGAATGCTTTTTTAAATACATAAATGCTTGCGGTTACCAACCTGGATTTTGTACCAGGGCCCTGTCGCGGTCCATCTGGTATTGAGAAATAGGGAAGAGGTACATTTTATTTTCAAAGAGTCTTTTCTGGAAAAGTGTACGGTTGTAATAGCGGGTAAAAGCAAAGCCCTGACCGCCATCATCTTCATTTACATTCATGGAATAGAGGGTTTGGTTCTCTGTTGCGCCAAGCGTTAACCTTCTGATAAGAGTATAGTACCTGTCTCCTTCAAAACACAGTTCTACCTGTCTTTCTTTCAAAATGTACTTTCTCATGAGCTCTTTGTTTCCAACGGCCTCAGGGTATACGGTTTCGATGCCCGGCAATCCTGCCCTGGCTCTGACCAGGTTAAGCGTACTGACCACATCCGGGTTGGAAGGGGAGTATTCATTCAGGGCCTCTGCATAGTTGAGCAGGATTTCTGCATAACGCATGAGGATGAATGGCCGGTAATTGGTAGCATCCTGCCTGATGTTATCGGCAGGGCTTATGTTTTTCAGAAAGTTGTAGCCGGTAATGGTATTGGTGATCCCGGTAGCTTTGGCTCCGGCTTTACCCGAATAATAGAATTCTACCCGACCGGTACCATCTACATTACCCGCTGAAGAATAGTAGTTCTTGTCGTCCAGGGTAGGGGCAGGCAATACCGGTTTGCCGTTATACTGGATATAAGCATAAAAACGGGGCTCGCGATTGGCATACATGTTCCATTGGCCTTTTTTATGTGCCCAGCTCTGATCACTGTTGTTTTCTGCAAAACCTGTTTCCTTATATTCAGACATAGGATCGTCAATGCTGCGGCCGTTTTTCATATAAAACGCATCTACGATATTTTGGGTGGCATTGTAGAGATTGATGCCGCCTGGATTAGGCGAGGATGCTTTGGTATAGCCCCAATAGTTCCATGAGTTTCTGGAGAAGAGGATTTCGCTGTTCCAGTTGGTGAGGAACAGATCCCGAACGGAGAGGTAAGGATCAAACTTGGTTCCGTTGTTATCCAGATTGGTAAACAATTTATAAGCATTGAGGTCGATCACTGCTTTTGCTGCATCTGCCGCAATTTTCCATTTGTTTGGATCAAATGAGCTGGGAGCGAGTGCAGTCCCGTCCTGATTTTTAAAAGAACTGAATGCAGGATTTCCATTCCACAGCGGGCTGGCAGCCCAAAGTGCCAATTGAGATTTAACGGCAAGACAAGCGCCTTTGGATGGCCGTCCGTAATTGCTGGAAGAGGCCCAGCTTACCGGAAGGTTAACCGCTGCTTCGTCCATTAACTGGTTCACATAGTCTTTGCATTCGTCAAATGTGTTGCGCGGATATTTATTGAAATCGTCATTTAAGGCGAGGGCATGGGTTAACTTTACGATCGGTCCGTATTGTTTGATCAGCTGCCAGTAGAACCAGCCTCTTAAAAATTTGGATTCTGCTTTGTACTGGGCTTTTAAAGTGGAGCTGAGCTGGGATTCCGGTACTTTATCTACATTTTCTTCAAAAATAAAGGAAGAGCGGATACCGGTATAGTAGTTGTCCCAATGGTCGTAATGGGCATTTACCGGGCTCCAGTTTCCCACCACCATTTGTCTGAGGGGCACGCCAGGGATAGAAACAGAGGCCTCATCGCTAATGCCCATATGTGCAAAATCAATTTCCAGTACAGCACCGTAGATATTGTAGAGATAGGACTCTGCATTTGCCCGGTTGCTCCAGAGGATTTCTGAGGTCAGGAGGTTATCCGGTTTTTCATCCAGGTGTTTGCAGGACCATAAGATACTTGCTAAAAACAAGGATCCTGCTGCGATAATGAATGTATATTTAGGTTTCATCAGAATATTTTTAAATCTTGTAATTGATCAATTGTTAAAATGCAACTTTCAGTCCCAGTGCAAATGTTCTTAATGGTGGGTAACCGATTGCTTTGGCACCTAGCTCCGGATCCCATATCTTAAACTTGGAAAAAGTAAGCAGGTTCTGGCCGGTCAGGTAAAGATATACTGACTTTATTGAGGCCTTTTTCAGTAAATCATCTGAAAATCTGTACCCTAAAGTGGCTTGTTTTAAACGGATAAAGCTGCCATCTTTAGACCACCAGGTACTTGGCTGATAGTTATTGCTGTTCTGATTGGAAATCCCTAACCGGGGATAGTCGGTATCCTGTCTTGGGTTTTCAGTGGTCCACCTGTTTTCAAGATTGGCCAGCATTCCCGAAGGATATTGCCCCATGCCGGTAAAAGGCACAATACCTGCACCATCTGCTCCTGCGCCGGTTACAGCAGAACCATTGGCCATAAAAGTTACATTAGAAATGCCCTGAAAGAAAAGGGAGAGGTCTATACCTTTATAACCTACGCTAAAACCCGATCCGTAGAGGAAGGAAGGAACATCTGATTTGCCGGTGTATACCCTGTCGAAGCTGTTGATCACCCCATCTCCGTTCACATCTTTGTATTTGATGTCACCCGGTTTTAGATTGGTGCCAAACTGACCCGGGCTGGCGGCAATTTGTTCGGGAGAGGTAAACAGGCCCTCAGCGATATACATGAGGTTATCTCCATATTTCTGTCCGGTGGCTTGCTGATAGGCATAAAGTTGTTTAGGTTCATCCCTTTCGATGATTTTATTGGTATTATAGGTAAAGTTACCATACAAACGAAGGGATACTTTTCCTATGTTTTGGGTATACTCTACATTGGCATCTACCCCCTGATTGTTCATTTCGCCTAAATTGGCGAATACGGTTCCGCTTACCCCAAGGATTCCGGAGAGGGAGCCGCGGGAAATCAGAATGTTCTTTCTTCTTTCCTTGTAAAGGTCTATCGTGATGTTTAGTTTATTAAACAACCCGATTTCTATACCGATATTGTCTTTAATGGCTTTTTCCCAGGTCAGGTTTTCTACGCCAAAAACACTTTCTGTAACACCATTGAAGAGGCTGCCGTTAAAGCCTAAACCTATGGAGCGGCCCGGACCATACTGACTCAGATAAGGGAATCTTTTCACTCCTTTATCACTTCCGATCTGGTCATTTCCTACGATCCCATGAGATCCTCTGATTTTCAACAGGTTCATGCTGGAAGATAGTTTATTGAAAAAAGGTTCTTTGGAGATCACCCAGCCAGCAGAAACTGAGGGGAAAAACCCAAATCTTTTACCAGGCTCAAAGTTTTCTGAACCGGTATATCCTGCATTAAATTCCAGCATGTAACGGTCTGCATAAGCATAAGTGATTCTGAAAGCCATACCCTGATTTTTATAGGGGATGGAGGAGATCACATCACCCGCAGAACTCACAACTCTTGAGCGCATGTTGTATAAAAACAAGCCTCCAAAATGATGTTCACCAAAACTGCGGTCGTAATTGATATTGGTTTCCAGGTACATCTTTTTCTCCGCATTAGAATATTGAGAGTAACCCAGAAACTGGTCTCCGATTCTGGATTGGTTTAAGATCAGGTTGCCTTCTGCATCTCTTCCACTGGCCAGAAAAAGATTGTTTCTTCCTGTTCTCCTGTTGTTGTTTTCACTGTAGGAGTCAAAGGAAAACCTGGCCATGGCACTTAGCCCTTCCGTAAGGCGGTCTAATTTCTGGTTGATAGAGAAGATGGACTGTATGGTTGGCCGGAATTCTGTGGCATAACCGGAATTCTGGATTTCATTGAGCGGATTGGAGCCTCCATTATTAAAAGGGCCGGCCCATGATCCGTCCGGATATTTTATTGGAAAAGCAACGGGTGGGGTCAGATAGGCATTGTACCAGATATCTTTTGCGGGTAAACCAGGGTATCTGCTGCTCACCAGCATGGCATCCAGGTTCATGGATAAGAGGGTCGTTGGGCTTAGGTCGATATCCAGGTTGGTCCTGAAATCATATCTTTTAAAGTTTAGGTTTGGATTATAGTTGTTTTGTTTGGTGACCTTATAACTACCGTCCTGGTTGTAAAAAGAGGCGGAAACATAATACCTTACACTCTGAGATCCACCACTGACATTTAAATTGCTATTGAAACCGGGTGCCCAGTCTTTATAGACTGATTTTAACCAGTTTACATTTGGGTAGAGGTAAGGATCCAGTCCGCTGGCTGTTTTTTGAATCACTTCTTCGGAATATACGGGCAGATTGCCATCGTTAACAGTGGCTTCATTGTACAGCCTCATCCAGGAAACACCATCCAGCATTTTTGGCATTTTGGTCAGCCCGGACATGGAAGCTTCCGTTTTTATGGAAATTTGTGGTTTGCCGGCCACACCTCTTTTGGTGTTAATGATCAGGACACCGTTGGCGCCCCTGGCACCATATACCGCTGTGGCCGAAGCGTCTTTAAGCAAGGAAATACTTTGTATGTCTTCAGGGTCTATATTGTTGTAGGAACCTCCAAAAGAACTGTTTACATCATCACGCTGTACACCGTCAATAATGATCAGAGGGTCTGTATTTCCGGTGAAAGTACCAATACCCCTGATGGTGAAGGAAGCGTTGTCATATCCTGGTTCCCCGCTTCTCTGCATAGAGATGACTCCGGCAACTTTACCGGCCAGCGAATTGGAGAGGGAGCGGTTAGGCGTTTGCATATCCGTCATGTTGATCGTGCTTACTGCCCCTGTAACGGTTACTTTTTTCTGTTTACCATAACCTACAACCACTACTTCCTCCAGGGCTTTGTCATCTTCTGTAAGCACAATGTTGAGCTCGGTCTGGTCATTTACCGGGGTTTCTTTGGTCACAAAACCGACGATCTGGACCACCAGGACTTCGTTTTTATCAGCCTGAATTTTAAAGTTTCCATTGGAATCCGTAGAGGTTGCCTTTTTCTTGCCCTTGACGGATACCGTTGCACCGGGAATGGGATTGCCTTTTGAATCGGTTACCTTACCCCGGATTTCCTGATCGCTGAAAATGTCGACCAGTTTGTCTACGGCCTTATCCAGGATTGAGCTTTCCTTTTCTTTGATCAGAATGGTTTTTCCATCGATGACATAGGTTAGCGGCAGATCGGCAAGGATCTTCTTTACTGCATTTTCCAGTTCTTCATTTTTTAAAGAAATGGTAATGGGTTTGATTCCATTGAGGACCTTTCTGTCGAACAGAAAATTATATCCACTTTGATCATGGATCTTTTCCAATGCACTTTTTAAAGAGACCCGATGTTCATTAAGGGTAATGCGTTGCCCGAAGGTAGCCGCACTGACCTGCATTAGCGTGAAGAGGAGCACGATGGTGGTTAGGCGCATAATCATCCATATTTTACGGATATAACGGTCTGTTATACCGGGTTTGCTGGCATAAAATCTATACATTTTGTTATATTTGGTTGTGCAGCGGCCGCTCAGGTTCAATTGTTTGGCAACTGCAAGTTTCGGTTGATATTTTTATTAACTGATGCCAGGTAATTATCGGGGGTGTTTGCAGCACCCCTGGTGATTTGGCATGGAGGTGAAGTAGTTATTCCGTCACAGTGACCCTCCTTCCTTCTATCTTGAAACGAACACCACCTATGGTTTCTATCCATTTCAGCACTTCAGACAGTTTGCTTTTTCTGGAAACGAGTCCATCCAGAATAAGCGTTGAACTGGCTTTGGCACCGGGTTCATAAATGACTTCTATATTGTACCATCGAGCAATCTTGCGCATGGCAGATTTCAAATCCTCTCCATCGAAGATGAAATTGTCGTTTTTCCAGCCCAATGCTTCTTCGGTATTGACCAGACGTAAACTGATTGCACCTGTAGCGCTCATCGCGGCCTGCTGGCCAGGTTTTAACAAAGTTGGTTGTTTATCCTGTGGTGCTTTTAAGCTTTGAATCTGCATACTTCCTTCAATGAGCGTAGTTTTGCCGGTTGGTTCATCAGCATAGCTATTGATGTTAAAGGAAGTGCCCAGGTCTTCTGCGATTTGTCCGGCGGTCTGAACACGGAAAGGCTGTTTTGCCTGATGGCTTACTTCAAAATAGGCTTCGCCAATTAGCTCAACCCGGCGTTCTTTAAGGCCGGCAAAGCTGGAGGGAAATTTCAATGAGGATGCAGCATTTAACCACACCCGGGTTCCATCAGAAAGTGTGATGTGGTATTGGCCTCCATTGGGTGTAGATAAGGTAAGCTGCTGTGGGATTCCTTTATCGGCAGCAATTTCGCTGATGTTGGTGCCGTCGTTATATTCCAGACCGGATTTGTCAATCATTACGCCACCTTTAAGGCTGCTTAAATCAATCTTTTGACCATTTGCCAGGGTTACTGTAGCTTTATTGCTGCCGGGCTCAATGTCATGACGGGCTAAATTGTAAGGGGAATTTTGTTGCTGCAGGTAAAAGTAAAGCCCGGTACTCAGGATGAGGAACAGCGATGCTGCCATCCATAAACCCTGGTTTAGTTTTCTTGATTTGGCTGGAGCAGGAAGGGTACTGGTCCTGTTTTTAATAGCAAGCAGGTCTTCATGTAATTCTTCTGCGGTTAAGCCCAGGGGAAGATCTTTGTTCCATTGCGCATACCAGCTTTCTAAAAAAGCGATTTCTTCAGGGTTGCAGTTGCCTGCCTGTTTTTTCTGTAAAAGCTTGTCTATTTCCTCTTGTTGCATCATTTTTAGCGGGGGAAGGAGCGTACCTTCCGCATTCAAGGGTTAAAGACGAAGCAGAATGGGCCTGGGGGTAAAGGAATTTAAAAAAAATTATAGGGAGAGAAACATCATAGAACCAAACTTAATGCGTAGCACCCTTAAGGCGTTGTTTACTGTCGTTTTTACGGTTTGCTCGGAAAGGTTGAGCTCTTTGGCAATTTCCTGATGACTGAGAAATTTCTTCCTGCTCAGTTCAAAGATCTGGCGGGTGCGTTCGGGAAGGTTGGCGATTTCCTGATCTATGATGGCTGTGAGCTGATTTTGACGGGCCAGGTGATCGGTAGTGACGATCCCGGTTTCTGCAAATTGCTGGATAGACTGGGTATAGGATGTTTTGAGCTTTTTTCTGGCAAGAAGGTCGAATATTCTATTCCTGATGGCGGTATAAAGGTAGCCGGATAGCGTGGTTTTAAACGTGATTTCCTGACGCCTGATCCATAAGGTGGTGAACAGTTCATGCACCAGGTCCCTGCATTCTTCCCTTAGCTGAAGCCTTTTAAAAGCGTGGATGTATAAGGCTGCATGGTAGCGCTGGTAAATTTCAGCATACGCCAGGCCGTCACCGGACTTGAGTAAATCTGTTAGTTCCTGATCATTATGGTGTTTGTAGGACATTTTGTTTGGTGATACTAACGTACATAAATAAAGTTTTTGATCAAAAGAAACTTAATGATAAATGCATTTTGTGATCACCAAAGATTTCCCATTTCCGGAATGAATCCAAAAATGGGAAAAAGAGGTTAAAATGTTTTTACCATCCCCAGACCGATGTTGCCACGGTTATAGGAGGGCATGATAAGGGTGTTGTTATTGGATTTGGACGAAAACAGCCGCTTGATTTTAGGATATAACCAATACGAAGCTTGTGTAGACAATACGCCAAGTCCGGCCCCTGCAATGACATCGCTAAGCCAATGTTTGTTGTTGTACATTCTTAAATAACCGACTGCAAAAGCCGCAGAATAACCCGAAATGCTATACCAGACAGAGATATCCCCATATTCTTGCCGGAGAAATTCTGCCGAAGCAAATGCTTCTGCGGCATGACCGGAAGGAAAAGCATTGGATGTGCCATCAGGGCGGGTTACATTGGTGATTCTTTTCAGGCTTTGAGTAGTCGTATTCAGGATGATATTGGAGAGCAGGTAAACTCCACTTTGATCAAGGAGACTGTTTTTTCCTTTAATCCCCAGGCCATTTAAAGCAAATACCGCTGCTCCGGGTGCGAATTGCAGGTAATCATCAACCCTGAATTTGCGGTGGGGATGCTCGCTGTAGAATTCACGTTTTGCCTGTTCATCGAGATTGGTGAGTGCATTGTTATTCAGTTTGACAAAACCATAAGCCAATGCAACGGTTGGGATGATCGTAGCAGTAAGACGAATGGAGTTTTTGAACTCTTGTCCTGATCGCAGTTGGATTTGATTCAAGGTATCTGTTTTGGCAGAAGGAACTACAGGTATTTCCTGACCAAATAGGGTGGAAGTATATAGCATCAAGAACATTGATGCGAAAAAGAAGTAATTTTTCATTTTAATGATTTACGGCGCAATCATCACCGGCGGATTAATGACTAAATAGATGGAATATCCATTTATAGTTTTGAGCTGAAAAACAGCTGTAAACTGATGAATGGAAGAGTTGCTCAAATCCAATAGTAGGAGACGAGCATTCATCCCGAAGGATGGGTAAACAATAACTGTTTAATGTGGATTAACTGAATTTCGGCGGTTGCCAGATGGAATAGTTTGCATGGATAATGCCTTCTGAATAACTATCCGGATTTGTCCGGCCTTGTTTGAATGGAACGTTCAAAGAGGTTGAGCCTTCTTTTACAACGGCCATCATATTGCAACAGGCACAAATACAAAATGGAGAACAGAGGTCTTTTAATGAGTCGCCCTGATCATGAGCATCTGATTTGCTGATGACTGATCCTGATGAAGATAAGAGACTGACCTGCTCATCCTCACATGGCAGGAAACTCATGCCAGTGATAATTAAGGTCAATATCAGGGATAATATCTTCACAGTTTTTTTGCTAAATATATAAAAAAGCTTTCTTCCGGGAAGTTTTCATTAAATTCCTTCCGGTTGTTTGATGAACGTAATTCTTATACCTTTATTTTACAGGCAATTGCCAGGCCTGTAAATATTTAGTGTGAGCCTTAATAAAGAACCCCGGATATGAGTATGTTTCAAATTAAAACAGACAAAGAACATTTCATTACTGCAACCATTTTTGAAGCGAAGGATAGCCATACTGTGTTGGTCATCTCTTCTGCTACAGGAGTAAAACAATCTTATTATAAGCGTTTTTCAGAATTTGTTTCTGCCAGTGGGATCACCGTAATCACATTTGACTATTCAGGAATCGGACATTCTTTACAAGAGGCCATCAAAAGGAACAACAGTAACGCTGCTGATTGGGGTAGAACAGATCTGGAGGCGGTATTAAAATATGTGAAAATACATTACCCGACGTCAAAAATCAATTTGTTGGGACATAGCATCGGCGGACAACTCATTGGCTTGTCGGTATCTGCCCTTAAGGTCTCGAAAGTGATTCTGGTAGCGGCTCAGACAGGTTATTGGAAATTCTGGACTGGTTTCATCAGGTACAGAATGTGGGCCAACTGGAATATTGTTTTTCCAGTGCTGATCAACCTCTTCGGTTATCTGCCTTCCAAGAAAGTTACAGGTATGGAAAATCTGCCTAAAAACGTAGCGAAACAGTGGTGCAAATGGTGTATGGACCCTGATTATCTTTTTGGTGATCTCGATGAAAAGGACTTGTATTATGAGCAGATAGCTACGCCATTAACCTCAATCAGTATTGAAGATGACCATTTTGCGCCTGTGAAAAATGTAGAATGGTTAACCGGAAAATACAGTGGGGCAACGGTGAAAAGACTGCATTTAAGTCCTCAAGATTTTGGGATGAAGCAAATAGGACATTTTGGTGTCTTTCAGGAGAAATCAAGAGCTAAAATCTGGGAGATCCTGTTACAGGAAATCGAAAGATGAGCATTTGGTAAAACAATCTTAACGCAGAAACTATTTAGGAGTAGAACAACGTTATTGAGGTAATGAAAAGGAAACTGCTAACAGGAACTCTGCTATTTATAGGAACAATGATCACATGGCCTGTTTTTGCCCAGAATCAGGCCTCTGTAACTGGAAAATCAACCGAAGTTTATTCAACAGGTATTAAAGAATATGAGAAGGGAAATTATGCGGAAGCTATAAAGATGTTTTCAGCAGCAATAAAGTCAAATCCTGCCGACACGATTTATTATAGTCTCGCTTCGGCTTATTATGCCAGCCGGGATTATGAAAATGCCGTGCAGACGCTGAACCTGGCCATTGAATTGAAGCCGCGGCAGGTGGATTCTTATTATCATCTCAGGGCTTCGGCCTATGCCGCGTTAAATGAACCCAAAAAAGCAATAAATGATCTTTCTTCAGTCATTTCCCGAAATCCGGATTGTCATACCTGTTATAGCTTTCGGGGGAACATCTATTTTTTAAGTAAAGAGCTGGATTCCGCATTTGCTGATTTCAATAAAGCCATTCAATTGGCGGGAGATAAAAATGTCGCTGCCTATCTGGGGCGGGGGACGATCAATGTCATCCGGAATAATTACGATGCCGGGATTGAAGACCTCACAAAAGTGATCTTACTTGACCCGAAGAATAACCAGGCTTATCAGGCCCGTGCTGCAGCCTACTATAGCAAAGATAATTATGAAGCTGCAATTAAAGACTTTGGAAAAGTAATTGAATTAGAACCTGGATTGGAGGATGCGGTATATAACCGTGGAGCAGTTTATTACAAAAATAAGCAGTATCAATTGGCTGTTGATGATTTTACAAAGGCCATTTCTTTAAAACCAAAGTTGCCCAGATATTACCGCGGACGGGGAAAAGCATATATGGAGTTGAATAAAAATCAGCTGGCACTTGATGATTTTACCAAAGCGGTATTACTTGATCCCGAATATCAGGAAGCTTATCAGGGCCGCGCTGAAGTTTATAAGCGAATGGGTAAAACAGTATTGGCAGACGCTGATTTTGAAAAAGCGAAAAGGCTGACTGCGAAAGACCCTGCAGAGCAATAGCGGAAGAATTATAGTTCTTCCATTTCCCGGAATTCATCAGCAATCTCCTGCCGGATCTGGTCTATGGGCAATTCTTCCAGTCCTTCAATTATTTCTCCATTAGAACCTTTTTCATAGACCTCCTGGTTATCGGGGTAGATCCCTTTTTTATATTTCCAGAAATTAAGATCATAACCCATATGTCACTATTTGATGTGTTGTCCGTCTTATGAGAGAACACCGAAATTGGAACCTGATTAAACACAAGGATTTAATTACTGTCTGAAATCTAAACCCGACGTAAATGGAGAACCACAGCAAAAAATATGTCAAGACTGCGTTAATATTGTTTCTTTTAATGACTGGAGCTATATTCCGGCTATCCGCACAGGAAAAGCAATTGGAATCTTTCCTGAAACAGGAAATGAAAGAAAGAAGGATCCCCGGACTTCAGGTTGCTGTGGTCAGCAAAGGAAAAATCGTTCTGCTAAAATCTTACGGGATTGGCAATCTTCAGGATTCAATCCCCGTAAAAAATCAAAGTATCTTTGCCATCAACTCCTGCACTAAGGCTTTTACGGGAGTCGCAATAATGCAGTTGGCAGAGGAGGGTAAAATAGACCTCAATGCGCCCATTTCGCATTATTTAGACAGCTTACCTGTCAATTGGCAGCCTATAAAAATAAAGCAGTTATTAACCCATGTTTCAGGTTTACCCAACTTGCTCAACTTATTAAATCCTGCAACTAACGGGCTTACCGGGTTTGCAAATGAAGAGGCATTATGGGCGAAAGTCAAAACGATGCCCATGGAGTCTAAAACTGGCGAACAATTTAGCTACAACCAGACCAATTATGCTTTATTGGGTAAGCTCATTGATAAGTTCAGTGGTCAGCCATTTGACGCATTTTTCAGGGAAAGGCAATTCAATGTGGCGAAGATGAAAAGAACGGTTTTTGCAGATTCCAGAGATGTCATTCCCCATATGACCCAGACTTATAAATATGTTTCATTTATAGATGGGCAAAGATTAAAAGAAGATAAACTGATCAATAATTATGCGGAGTTTCCTTTGTTCAGGCGCACTGCTTCCGGACTCAACAGCACTGCCGAAGACCTGGCAAACTGGATCATTGCTTTACAAAAAGGAGCACTTCTAAAAACCAGGGATGCCATAAATACCCTTTGGACCACCGGAAGCTATAATAATGGTAAAGCCACGCAATGGGCATTGGGCTGGATGGCAAAGCCGCGTCAAAAGCATCGTGCTGTAATTGCTACCGGAGGAGGAAGATCCGCTTTCTTTGTCTACCCGGATGATGACCTGGCGATTGTGGTGTTGACAAATTTAGCGGGTGCTTATCCCGAAGATTTTATCGATGAAATTGCCGGTTTCTACCATCCGGAAATACCTGCTTATGATCCAATTTCCGCATTAAGAATGAAGCTGAAAGGACAAGGGTTTGAAAATACTTTGCTGGCGTATAATGAATTGAAAAAGAAAAATACAAGCTTTAATCCTTCAGAAGCGGATTTAAATGATTGGGCATACCGTATGTTAAGCAACAAACAAATGAGAGAAGCAGTTGAAATTTTTAAGCTGATTACCTTACTTTATCCTGATAGCTGGAATGCTTATGATAGCTATGGTGAGGCGCTTTTAAAATATGGAAATAAGCAGGAGGCCATCCAGATGTACCGAAAATCCGTGGAGTTAAATCCAAATAATAATGGAGGGAAGAAAGTACTGGAAAGATTGTTAAAATAGCAAGATGGCTGGGTTTCAGGTTAAAGCAGCCCAAATAGGGTTGCTTTAACGTGTTTTTTTGATTAGACTTTTTTTACGTTTGTTGCGTTAAGTCCTTTTTTCCCGTTTTCAACCTCATAGGTGACTTTGTCGTTCTCTCTAACGGGAGAGCTTAGTCCTGAAACGTGTACAAATATTTCAGCATCCCCGTTATCGGGTACGATAAAACCAAATCCTTTTGTTTCATTGAAAAATTTTACTGTTCCTTCTGGCATGATTCCTTTAATTAATGATTGTTGTTGATTGTTTATAACAGTTTAATTTATGGTTTGTTTAGGGAATTTTAAAAGTTATCTGGTTTTTTTTATTTAAAACGCCTGTATTTCAGTCGTTTAAGTTTTTTGTATTTATGGCCAAAAAACTCTTTCAGGACAAAATTCTTCGGAATTTCCGGGTAAGGGATGTATTCAGAGCTTAGTACTGGAGTTTAGAAAAAGGAGGATAAAGTTTAACTTGATCATGTCCTTTAGGTAAAGCATATTTTTATGTGCATATCAGGCGATCTTTAATGTTTTCTGAGGCGTTTTGTTTACAGAAGCTGGTCTCGTTTTTTTTCGGCGTCCCCACCAGATGTAAAAACCGGTAATCGGTAAACTGGTGGCAATCAGGCCTCCGGTAAAGGTGATGAGCTTGCCTAACCAGCCCATCCAGGTCCCCATATGTAAAGCCCAGTAAGTGTTTTCTATCTTTTCATGTAACAGAGCAGAATTGTCTACGCTGGCATCCTTGCCGGTATATTTGTCAATAAAAACAGGCTGACTGTCTTCTGCACTTTTCAAACCTATACGTTTGGCGAAGTTAATTGCATAATAACCGGAACTATCCATTCTGAAGGTGCTCACTTGAGCAGCTTCGGCATTGGGTATCTTCTGGAAGTACCTTCTGACTGCCGAATTCAACTCTACCGCTTCATTTTCGGGTTGAAACTGAGGCAACTGTTTTTCCCAGGAATGATCGGTGGCCCCACCAAAGCTGCCTACGGTAAGTTGTGCTAGTGGTTTAAAGGAAATGATTAGTCCGGTAACTGTTAATACCATGCAAATGGCAAAGGCATAAAAGCCCAATACATTGTGAAGGTCATAATTCAGTCTTTTAAATTTCGCATTCCATTTTACTTTGAAGCTTTGGTTCCGGGTGGTTTTAGTCCATTTATTGGGCCACCATAACACCAATCCGGTAATCAGTTCCAGAAGGAAAATAATGGTCGCTATCGCTACAATCCAATCGCCAACGCCATGCCAGAGGAGGGAGGAGTGCAGGTGAGCCATAACATAGAAGAAGTGTATCGTCCCATCATCTTTTAATACTTTTCCGGTATAAGGATCCATATAAACGAAGCGGAGTCCCTTGTCTTTGTCAAATGAGTTGAATTTGATGCTTCTTGAGGGGTCCTTATAGAGGATCATGTATCCCGGGTTTTTCCGTTCCGGAAACTCCTCTTTAAAATTAGCGAGAATCCGGTCTATCGGAATTTTACTGTCCTTTATTTCCTTTACATATAATACATCTTTGTTGACCAGATCTATAATCTCATCGCAATAAACAATGATGGTTCCGGTGAGACAGACAAATATTAAGATCAAAGCAGATACCAGGCTAGGCCAGAGGTGGATCCAGGCAATCACTTTTCCGAAGGTAGTTTTATTCCCTTTTTTCATCAGTATGGTTTTAGGTGTAAAAGCCGGAATCAATCTGTTTGATTCCGGCAATAAGAGCGCATTGGTGTTTTTTAGAATTTGTAAGAAACATTGGCGACGAACTGACGCGGATTTTGCGGCTGTCCATAGAAATTCCAAGAGGTTTTATTGGCCAGGTTATTCACTTTTAATGCAACACGATATTTTGGCTGGTCGTAGAATAATGTGGTTCCAATCGTAGTAAAAGCAGGAACGATGGCTTTGTTTGCCTGATCCAGATAGGCTTTAGCGGCATAATTTGCACCTGCACCCAGCCCCAGACCTTTGGCTTTTCCCGAAAGGAGCTTATAGCTTGCCCAGAAGTTAAAGGTATGCTCAGGCACCCATGGGGCACGGTTTCCGGTATAATTATTCTTTCCGGAGATGTAATTGGTATAACGGTTGTCATTATAAGCATAACCGGTAATCAGATTGAGTCCTTCGATGGGATTGGCGATGAATTCGGCTTCGAAACCCTTACTGCGTTGATTGCCGTTTTGTTCCTGTGTGCCATCAGGAAGGTTATTCAGCACATCTTTAACCTTGATGTCATAATAACTGATCGTAGTGCTGAACCTGCCCTCAAACAATTCAGCCTTAATACCCCCTTCAGTTTGAAAAGCCTGAGTTGGTTTCCACTGGACAATTTCCTGATTGGCACCTAAACCTGGTTGGTTATTGGTGAATCCATTGGAATAATTTCCAAACAGGGTGAGTACATCTTTGATCGGCTGAATGACCAGGCCGAATTTTGGTGAATACTGGACCTGAGTGTAATTATTGCTAAGTGCCACACCATTATTTAAACTTCTTTTTACTTCATAACGGTCTACACGTAAGCCGGCCATGGCGATGATCCAGTCGGTGAGGTTGATCGCATTTGAAGCATAAGCACTAAAACTGAAATTCATATCTGCCTGGGCTGTTGTTGATGACCTGAGTGCATTGTCCTTTTGTGTAATGGTACTTCTGCTGATCGACTGCGATGGAGAAGTTGCATTCAGAGTGACCTCATCATAAGGCATAAATACACTGTAACGTGGGGCAGCAACAGTACCTGTATTGAATGTAGCATATTGATTGTAAGTCTTGCGGTACAGATAATCTCCTCCTACTACCAATCTGTTTCTAAGCTGGCCGATTTTAAAATCACCTACGAAATTCTGCTGAATATTATCTGATGTCAGTTCAAATACATCAAATGGTCTGATCCCCCTGGAAATCTGTGTGTTATTCAGGTAACTCAGTACGAGGAAGATCGATCCCTTTTCTCCTGATTCTGTATGTTGATAGGAGGTTCTGGAAGTCCAGTGATCAGAGATCTTATGCTCGATCTCTGCCATCGCATTTAAGGTGGTCCTTTTTGTCCCGAGGTCATTACTGGTAAATGTACGGTCATGGATTCCGGGCAGTTCCGCAATTGAACCTACGGTTAGGATGTTTGAATTTCTGACATAAGCATTTAATGTTTTGTTTGGTGCATAATAATCTGCATCGAAACGAACCGTGGTCCGCTCGCTGGTTTTGAAAGACATGCTGAGTGCAAATGCAGCTCCTTTATTGAATCCTGCATCCTGAAAGCTGTTTTGGGTAAAGCCGGCAGCATTAAAACGAAGCAGGGCAGTCCGGTCTTTATTCAGTGGGGTATTGATATCCGCCGTTAACCTGTTCATTCCCCAGCTTCCTGTGGTGTAACCTACTTCTCCACGAAAACTTTCAAAAGGCTTTTTTGTAACCGTATTGACAGCGCCTCCGTAAGTAGACATAGCGCCTCCAAAAAGTGTAGCTGAAGGACCTTTCAGTACTTCAACCCGCTCAACATTAACAATGTCGCTCTGTGTTCTCGGGCTAACTGCTAAGCCATTTCTGAAGGTTGCATTGGTGATAAAGCCCCTTAGGGTAATGTCGTTTCCACTATCATTGATTCCATTGTTTACCACTGCGCCAGGTACGCTCATTACTGCAGAGTTGAAGTCTGTAGCGACGAGTTCCTGCATGAAATCCTTGCCTACTACACTGTAAGCTTGTGGATTCTCTAAATCAGAGAGCGGCATCCGGGCAACGGTGCTGGTATTTTTCTTTGAATATTTATTCTTCTGGATATCCGCAACCACAACCTCCCTGAGTTGGTTGGCTGCTGAATTCACGATCAGCACCCCCGCATCTGTACTTTGGCCATTAACCACTGTTATCTTTTTTTCTGTAGTGACATAACCGGCATAGGTAACAGTCAGAATGTAAGTCCCGGATGGCGCATCAAATTTAAAATCACCCCTTTCATTGGCCATACTTCCAAAACGCGTATCCTTTAGCGTTACAGTAGCATAAGGCAGGGCCTCTTGGTCATTTGTTTTAATGCTGCCATTTACGGAGCCGGTTTTTTGTGCAAACAAAGATATGGGGTGGAGAAAGAGAAAGACCAGGCTCAGTGTAAAGAAGAGTGGCCTGATCTGTATAAGTAAGGGTCTTTTCATATAGATTACTATTTAGACTTATTATAAATTGCTGCAAATTTATTTGTAATTTGCACCGGGAGTTAACGCTAATGGGAGTATTATCGCCGAATTTGGGATGAAAAGTATTTTTAAAAGCAGCACGTTTGCAGAACGGTGTCATATTGTAAAGTACCCTGATGGGTTTAACGCAGAAGGAGGGATCGAAGAAACTGGCCGGTCTGTGGATTGTGCGTGTTTTAAGGAGCGGGTTCGCAGTACTTTTTTACAGGGTATCCATATAGAGGAACGGCATGTTGAATTGAAGGAAGCTTATCAGATAGATGTGCAGCATGATTTCCCTTTTCTGAAAATGCAGTTTGAATTGGAAGGATATTCTCTTTTTGAAAGTGGTATTGGTGCTATTCCTGATGTGGAGATCTGCGGAAATCATCATCAGCTTTTTTATCTTCCGGAGGTTAAAGGACGCTTAAGCTATCACAGAAACCGGTCAACATTAGAGATAAAACTCACCTTTGATTTCTTAAACCGGGTGTTTTCAGGGAATCTGGATGTACTCCTGCATTTTGGAAAAGCAATTAGCAACAACTCAGCCCAACTTCTTTCCTCAAAACCCATGCCCATCAATATGCAGATGCGTAACCTGATTCAGGACATCAGAAATTGCCCCTACCAGGGTTTGATGAAAAAGGTATTACTGGAGTGTAAGGTGACGGAACTGCTATTGATGCAGCTGAGTCAATGTACAGGGGAGGAAGAAAAAAGAGCAAGCCTAAACCCTTCGGATATAGATAAATTGTATTATGTGAAAGAGCTGATTGCTGAAAACCTGCACCAGCCGAAAACGATATTACAGCTCTCTCAGATTGCCGGAATAAATGATTTTAAGCTAAAAAAAGAGTTCAAGCGTTTATTTGGTGATACACTTTTTGGTCATCTGACTAAAGTAAGGTTGGATCACGCACGGGGGCTGATCCTTTCCGGGAGTACGGTTAGTGAGGCATCTATTGCAGCAGGTTACCGTCACCAGCAACATTTTACCAATGCCTTCAAACGTCATTATGGTTATTTGCCAAGTCAGATCCGGCATGGTGATTATTGATTTCTGCCTGATTCATTTTTTTAGGCAGGCGATAGCAGAAAACTTCGTAGGTTTATGATGATAAAGATCAAAGATGAAAATACGATTGACAGCAATGTTTGTCTTATTGCTTTTTGCAAGCTGTAATGATGAAAAGAAATCCGCTCAGGCCAAAGTAAACAGAGGGGTTACCGATAGTGTGGCTACTGTGCAAACCAGGACAGAAACTCCGGCACTTAAAGTTGACAGCAGCTCAACGAAAACGACAGGATCGATTGAAACAATTGATTCCGCTCAGATGAACAGAGCCAGGGTTTCGAG
Organism: Pedobacter caeni; assembly: GCF_900129215.1. Classification (GTDB taxonomy): domain Bacteria; phylum Bacteroidota; class Bacteroidia; order Sphingobacteriales; family Sphingobacteriaceae; genus Pedobacter; species Pedobacter caeni. Next base: position 1,441,314 of record NZ_FQUQ01000002.1, read on the forward strand.
GAAGGATAGTACCATTTGGCTGACTGCACAAATGAGGTCCGATCATAGGATTTTTGGTTATGAAAGACCAGATACCAATTCAAAAAAAATGTTTCTATTGTCCATTTTTACCAGTGATGTAAAGGAAAACCCTTACAAATGTCCATATGGTGCCTATTATGAAACAAGTGAAATGAATGGGCTTAAGTTAAAGCTGAGGTCAAATGGGGATCAGTTTGCAGAAATAAGCGTAAATAATGATGATGGAATGAAAGGGGTAGTTTATATCCAAAAGGACTGGATTGAATTTACAGATTAGAACAGGATCTTTTAGTCAAGCTTAAGATGTTCCCAGGCAGGATCAAATGGTTTTGCCTCCAGTCCAAAATATCCCCAGTTTATGGTCAGTAAGCTTTCTCCATGGTTGCCATAAACATAATTGTCTATGATCAGGCAAAAGGCGATCAGTAGCTCCGCACAACTGTCATCATCTGCGGTAATCCGGTATTGATCCCCTTCCAGCCAGGTGAATAGGGCATGTTCCCAGTAAGCCACCTGACGGTTATTTTTAAAGATGGAATATTTCCTGCCACGATGGGCGTAGATATCATATGTATCCCCAGCGCATTGACATTGATAATGAGATTTCAGATAGGAAATGGTTTTAAAAAAACATTGGCTATGGCCAGAAGAAATCTCATACTTCGCATTGAACCATTGGAACCGGCGATTGATTTTAAGCTGTTGCTGTTTAGACGAAACATCAAAGACGAAAATCTCTGCCAGCCATTGGAGTACTGCTCTGGACGCAGTATACTTTGGCGCTCCATTTAAGGCAATATCGTATTGATCACCTATTGACAGTTTCTTTTGATGAATAGTTATAATCATAATTGATTAGATGATCTGTCAATAATACCTCCATTTTCTTAGAAAATGGAGGATAACGGAGGTCTATTTATGAGGAGTAGACTCATTGTAGTCTTCCGGGCATTAAAAAAAGCTGTTCATCATTTTAAAAATTGCGTGACTGCTTTTACTGTCTCAGGGGCCTGGAACACTTCATAGTGAGTAAGGTTAGGTAAGATCGCCAATCGGTTTTGAGACATATGCTCCCGGTTCCAGCCAGCATCCTTCAGACCCCCACCTAATAAATGATAGAACTGGACCATGTGCTCAGTCCTGATCATATCGGCATCACCATATATCAGTAGCACAGGCATACGGAGTTTTTTTACGTCTTCAGACCAATCATAAGGCTTTCGTATCATTTCACTGGTAGCTGTTATCAATGATGAAAAATCATCAGGCCGGGGAGCAATAGAGACATAAGACTGGTAAATTGGTGTTTTCTTAAGAAATTCCGCTGTGCCTGCATTCATCTGTTCCTGCATGGCGAGGATCTCCGGAAAATATCCCTCCCTTGCAAATCCTGCTGATACAATCACGAGTTTACGAACCATATCCGGATGCTGGAAGGCCAGTTGTAAAGCCACTCCACCGCCCATAGAATAGCCAAGGATATCTGCTTTTTTTAATCCAAGTTTCTGAAGCAGTCCGGATACATCATTTGCCATGTCTTTCATGGTCATAGGACGATTTACCAGTGCAGTACGTCCGTGTCCATAAAGATCTACTGCAATTACTTGTCGGTCCGCAATAAGTGCAGGCAAAATTGAATTGAACATTCCTGTAGAGCCGAGCCCGCCATGAAGTAATACCAATGGTTCGCCTTTACCACTGATTTCATAATACATTTGGATACCGTTCACTGAAGCATAGCCCTTGCCTGGTTTGGCTTGTTGAGCAAAGAGGGCAGAGGATGCCGATAAGAACGTTAAACATAAAATTGATAGATACATTTTCATATACTTTGAGTTTAGTAGAAGCAAATCTACAGAGCCCGGGGTAGTTTGGTGATGTGTGAAAAAGACATTTTAAAGGGGTGATTACGACAAGTCTTTAATGGCCAGGGAAGAAATTTCTTCGAGCCATTCTTTTTTGGATTTTTCATTTAAATCATAAACAGGCCCTATATAGGTTGTTTCTACAGGGCTTATGCCACAATATTCCAATATTCCGGTTTTGAACTGAACGAGACCGCTTGACCGGTAGATCTCTTCATATTCCGGCCTTGTCATATCTGCTGTAGTGATAATTCTTGCCGATTTTCCTTTCAAAAGACCTTCGCTTTTTCCTTTTTCTATGGTCCTGAAGGTGATTCCGGGCAGAAATACCCGGTCAATAAAGCCTTTCATCAATGCAGGCATACTGAGCCACCATGTTGGATAGACCCAGACCAGATGGTCACTCCAATGGATATCTTTAAGTGCCTGAAGTAAATCCGGTTCCAGTTCTGTGCGCTTCCGGTAACCGTATTGGAGATTGGGATTGAAATCTAAATTTCTGATATCAATAGACCTGAGTGCTGCTCCGGCATTTTCTAAGGTTTGAATATATGTTTTTGAAATCTGCTTATTAAAGCTTTCTGCATCAGGATGACCATTGATGACGAGGATGTTTTTCATGCGTTTATTGTTTTTTTATAATTTTCTTTAAGAGGTTAACCTGTTGTTTGTAAAAAGTGTCAGACAATTCACAGGGGAAGAAATCGAAAGCATGGACAGCGCCTTTAATTTCGATCAGATGGGCATCTATGCCGGCTTCCCTGAGTTTCGCAGAATAGGCGATGGCTTCATCTTTTAAAGGGTCTAGTTCACAAACGACGATCGTTGCCGCCGGTAGTTGATCAAAGTTGGATTGTTGCAGGGGCACCGCATATTTTGGGGGATGATCATGGTGTTTTCCCAGATAATGTCTCCACATATGGTAAGCTGAATTCCTGGTATGCATTGGGGCATGAGCAAATTCAGCCATCGAAGCGGTCTGAAGCCTGTGATCTGTAGGGGGATAAAGCAGGTACTGATGGCATATTTCAGGGAATCCCAGATCCCTTGCCAAATGAGCAACAGACATCGCGATGGTAGCACCTGCACTACTGCCGCCAATGATGATCTGGTCTTTCCGGCCTGAAATTGATTTCGCGTTTTCAGCAAGCCATTTCAAAACCTGATAGCCGTCGTTCAGCGCTGCCGGAAAAGGATGTTCCGGTGCCAGTCTGTAATCAACAGATACAATGGTTAAGCTGGCATCTGCAGCCAGGCCGCAAAGCATAAAATCATATTGCTCCGGATTTCCGAAAATAAAGGCGCCACCATGAAAATAAAGTAGAACAGGTTGCGGAAGTCCGTTTTTATGCCGGTACACCCTAATCCTGATATTGATCCCGATTTCCTGAGAAGGAATCTCTAAGTTTTCTACAACAAGCTCAGCAGGGAACTCAGGAGCAACTTCCTGTGCTGATAATTTCGATTCTTCTTCACGTATCTGAACGGGGTTATGCTGCAGCAATGCCTCATATGGGATTTTGGACCATTCACTTGCTGACATGGCTTTGAGCAGTCCCTCATCTATGCGGTGTGATAATGTGTTTTCCATGGATTGAACTTCTTTAATGAGTAGCAAAATTAAACTGTATAATATGTGATATACAGGTATAATTTTAGTATAAAACGGTAGTTTTGTCTTATGGGACAAGAGAATATATATCAGTCGCTGGAAGTTTATCATGAGCAGGTAGCCGTATGTCCGTTGAGAGACAGACAGTTCAACTTCTTTGAATTTGTGTATGTGCTTTCCGGAACAGGAAGCCAGCTGGTAAACGGAAACAAAGTGCTATTTGAGCCGGGGGATCTGTTTCTGATTACACCCAATGATGCCCATAGCTATGATTTACAGGGGGAATCTTCCTTCCTGGTGATTCGCTTTGATAAAGGATACATTAAAGAATACCAGTGGAAAAGCATTGACCATATGGAATGTTTGTTGTTTTACGCCTCACATTTATCCGGTTCGATACTTCAAAATGAAGCAGATCGCCTCCTGATACAATCGCTCATGCAGTCTTTGCTGCAAACCATACAACAACAGGATCTGTATCTGGAAGATTTGAAAAGGCATTTTGTGAATGCGATTATTGTAATTGCTGCCAGAAATCTTATAAAAACAAAACCCCGGGGACTGAAACCAAATGGCGATAAGAAAATACTGGAGATCATCGACTATGTTCAGGAAAATATTCACAATCCTCAAAAATTGAAAGTATCAGTTATGGCCAAAAAGTTTGGAATTTCTGAAACATACCTGGGCACTTACTTCAGGAACCAATGTGGGGAAACCTTGCAGGATTACATTTCCGCTTACCGCATCCGTTTGATCGAACACCGTTTAAAATTCAGTGACGTCAGAATCAGGGAAATCGCTGAGGAGTTTGGTTTTTCGGACGAAAGCCATATCAATAAATTTTTTAAAACCCATAGGGGGATGAGCCTGAGGGCCTACCGCCTGTCCCTGTAAATGATCTATGACAAACGCATTACAGCTTATGGCTTGTCATTTCCGGATGAGCAACGTACCTTTATTCAATTAAAATGGAAAGCTATATGAATACTGAAAAAGCCATTCTTGCAGGCGGTTGCTTTTGGGGAGTTGAAGAACTGATCAGACATTATCCCGGCGTAATTTCAACGGTGGTTGGATATACCGGAGGTGATGTACCCAATGCAACTTACCGGAACCATGGAACACATGCTGAAGGAATAGAGGTTGTGTTTGATCCCTCAATTTTATCCTATCGTGCACTCCTGGAATATTTCTTCATGATTCATAATCCAACCACAAGAAACAGACAGGGAAACGATATCGGCAGCTCTTACCGTTCTGCTATTTTCTATACAGATGAAACGCAGCAGGAAACCGCGAATGCTTTAATCGCAGAAATGGAAGCATCTGGTGTATGGCCCGGGCAAATTGTAACAGAAGTTGTTCCGGCAAGTGATTTCTGGAATGCAGAGGCTGAGCATCAGGATTATTTGCAAAAGAACCCATACGGATATACCTGCCACTTTGAAAGACCCGACTGGAAGCTGAGCTAAATGGAGACCATCCCCATCAGGCAACTGTATGTAACACGTACAGAGCCTGCATTATCCGGAAAATTTAACATCCGGAAGATTACGGAGCTATTGGATGGGAAAGACATGCTGGAGGAACTGCACCGGCATGATTTCTTTTATATCCTTGCATTGGAAAAAGGTGCTGGTTTCCATGACATAGATTTCAATCCTTACACAATTTCAGATCATTCTGTTTTCTTTATGCGCCCCGGACAGGTACATAAAATAGGATTAAAGGAGGGGAGTAAGGGGTATTTGATTTCCTTCAGAGATGAGTTTTATTTTCCCCAGGACAAAACTTCCGGCCAGTTATTGAGAAAGGCAAGTCATTTTAATCATTATCAGTTTCCTGCTGACAGCTTTCAGAAACTGTATGGCGTTTTGAATGATATCTTTTTGGAGCATTCAGACAAAAAAGAAAGATATCAGGAGGCGATTAAAGCGAATCTGGAGCTTTTCTTTATCGGGCTGCTCCGACAGCAAGACAACCGTCCGGCAGCACATGCGAACCTTTATATGCAGGAGCAACTGGAGAAATTCCTGGAGCTTTTGGAAATACATGTTTTTAGCCATAAACAAGTGTCTGAGTATGCAGAAATGTTAAACCTTTCCACTTATCAGCTAAATGCAATTGCGAAAACTACACTGGGTAAAACCTGCCTGGTGCTGATCAATGAATACCTGATACTGGAATCTAAAAGGTACCTTCTGGCAACATCAGGACAGGTCAATCAGATTGCCCACCATCTGGGATATGAAGATGTTTCTTATTTTATCAGGTTCTTTAAAAAGCATACCGGATCTTCGCCCGAAGAGTTCCGACATAATTTTAGATAAATCCTATACAACTGGATTTTTGTCCTATTCTTTTCTTTTCCCCCTGGATTACTTTTGTTGAAGAAACTGAGGCGTTAATGTTTTTATAAAATTTTAAATAGACAGATATGAATAAATCCTGGGATGAAGCGTACAAGAATAAATGGGATAATGAGTACAAAGTAGAGGACTACGTTTATGGGAAAGGTCCTAATCTTTTTTTTGAAGAATGGCTACGGAAATTTGAAGCCGGATCTGTTTTGATGCCGGCCGATGGAGAAGGCCGTAATGGGGTATTTGCGGCTGAAGCTGGTTGGAAAGTTACTGCTTTTGATCTCAGCGCAGAAGGGAAAACAAAGGCGCTACAGCTGGCAAAAGAAAAGGAGGTCAGCATCAGTTATATTGTTGGGGATTTGGAGGAGCTGGCGTTTGAAAAGGAATCTTTTGATGCCATAGGATTGATATATGCTCATTTTTCGGCTGAAAAGAAATCCTCCTTTCATAAAAAATTAAGCAACTATTTAAAACCGGGAGGAGTAGTGATTTTAGAAGCCTTCTGTAAAGATCATTTAGCGCTAACCAGGCTCAATCCCAAAGTAGGGGGGCCAAAAGAGCTGGATATGCTGTTCTCTAAGGAAGAAATCCTCGCTGACTTTGAAGATTACGACTTATTGATACTCGGAGAACAGGAAATCGAGTTGAACGAAGGAATACACCACATCGGAAAAGGGGCTGTAGTCCGGTTTGTCGGTGTAAAACGAACGCCTTCGGAATAAGTTGGATTTTTCTGTTGATTCTGTAAATTATTCTATATTGCAGAGAATAGAATTTATTTAAACTTTATGGTCAAAATAAAAGGGCTTGTCTTCTCTTTCCTGATGATGAGCATGGTAAATACTGCTGTTTTTGCACAGCAGGATAAACAGATAGCGGTTGATTCCCTGAATAAATACATTAAGCCAATTGCATCAGGAGTAGACTCGGTAAGGGACTATTCAGCGGTTATTGATCTTTTAAAGAATAAAGCTCTGGTTGGGTTAGGTGAATCAACTCATGGAACGGGGAGTATTTTTGAAGGTAAATCGGAGATCATAAAAAGGCTCATCAAACAAGGTGATTTTAAAACTGTTTTTATGGAAACGGGTTACTGTGGACTCTTAAATATTGATACTCTTTTTCGTCAGTCAAAGCAGATAGACCTATTGAAGGGGTTTAAAAAGTCGGGATTGTTCGGCATTTATAAGACTGATGAGGTTTATCGGATGTTTGAATGGATTGCAGCATATAATCAAGAACATGACCTCAAAGACCGGGTTGCTATTCTTGGAATAGACATGCAGGATGCGGAGGGCATTGCTGATAAGTTAGTTCAGATACTTCCTGATGGTGGGAAAAATGATCAGAAAATCCATAATGGTCTGATCACGATCAAAAACGGTTTTACGAGAACGGGTGCTTTCGGTTTTAGTAAAGCTGAACAAGTGATTCTTAAGGAAATGGTTTCCGGTTTAACTTCATTAGCGCTAAAGCAATCAGATCCGGAGTTTACGTTTATTACAAGACTGATGGAACAGTCTGTAATATGGCTAAATAGTTCCGCCCAGCTAAGGAGTGATATAAGAGATCAATACATGGCGGAAAATGTACTTTGGCTGAAAAAAAACAGGAGGGAAAACGGAAAGGCGATAGTATGGGCACATAATGCACATCTTGCCAATAGCAAACGCCCCTATAGATTGCCAATGGGATCTCATTTGAAAAAAGAATTGAAAAATGATTATTATAACCTTGCTTTTGCTTTTGATGAGGGCTGGGTTAGAATTTTTGATCCTAAATCTACGAAACCCGGCTTTCAGGAACGCCTGTTCGCATCATCAGAAAATGTAAATTCTATAGAGTACTATTTTAAAGATTGTAAGCCTAAAGATTTTCTGTTAGATCTTACTGAAATTGCTGACAATAAATTCTTTAAGCAGTTTTTCAGGAAAAATAACCGCTTGAGAGTTATCGGATCCAGGTTTTTGGGAGATGGAAATTTTAGTTTTACTCCGGAATCGATATTGGATGGCTATGATGGTTTTGTTTTTTTCAACAAAGCAAGCGCAGCAAAAGAACTCCGGAGATAAATAAAAAGATCGTTATCTGCTGCTGGATCTGATTGATATTTTACTCAGGTTAGAAAGGTTCAGTTTATCTTTTGATTCCTGTAAAGTCTTTCTGAAAGCGCCAATGGAAAGGGCAACATTGCTGCCCGGATGACGCCTGATGATCTTTTCAAAATCTGTGGCTACATCTGGTAAGAGTTTGTTCGAATCATCTTCCGTTGTGGGGGTGTTTTCTAATCCAACTAAAAGGTGGTTCAGGTAATCCTGGTAATTTAATTGTGCCATCTTTTTGTAATAGCTCTTAGGATAATCCTTCAGGAACTGCTCCCAGTAAAAAGCCCAGTCGCCCAGGGTTACCCTGTCTATTGCCAATCCGGCATCATAATCAATTACAGGATCATTTTCCACTGCGGTCTGATCCCAAAACTTGCGGTCATCCTTTAACAAATGTGAGGCAAACAGGGATTTCCAGTAACTGGGACTAAGGTGAAAAACAGCTCCTTTCTCTTCTTCATTTATAATTTCAATGTGGTGATCGATAAGTTGCTGGAAGACTTGCTTTTGCTCAGGATTCAATTTCGTCTGGAATTTAGCTTCCACTCTTTTTCTGCGTTTAAAGGCATTCTCACCATCAATCGATGCAATCTCAAACTGATCAAAAAGGATCAGAAGCTTAGTTTGGCGGAAGTCCAGATCATTAATGTGAGGGCTCAGTGCAGTTTGCCACTGCTCTAATAATTGATACCGTTGTTCTAGTGGAAGCCCGGGAAGTTTGAGTTGTATGGCATACTCAACCGAGTCAAGGGCGGCAAAAGAAGGAGTCTGTTGGAACAGGCTGATCAGTTCATCAACTGTTTGTTGTGGAGTGCTGAGGCTATCGGTTTTGATTACGGTTTCCAGTGGTTTAGAGATCGGGGTATTTTGTTTAGGAATTTTTTCCTGTTTCTTCTGACCGGAGGTACAAGCTAAAGTCAGATTTGCCAGACAAAATAAAACGATTGCTGATTGCTTAAATTTATTCATATAGGGAGCTTATATTACCGCGGATAGCTAAACGCCGTAAATCTAATTCGAAGATAAATAAAAGCTTTTCATTTCAAACAAAAAGGCCGTCTGATAAAGAAATTATCAAACGGCCGCAAAACTCTTCTGAAAAACTGATCAGCTGGTTTTATAAAAGAACTGATCGGACACGATCTTACCATCCTGTACTTCATAAACGCAAACCTCACTCATGGGCATTCTGCCGTATTTTTTGTAGGTAGCATCAATATCCATTACACAAGAAAAGAAGTTCTCGCCTACAACCGGATCCGATATGGTTGAGCTGTGTATTTCCTCCAGACTATTCAGCCATTGCTGAGTTTTGTCCAGAACGGCTTTTTTACCTTCTGTCAGCTCCATGTGAGCGCCCTGGGGTTCCCTGCTGACAATACGATCGTGATAAAGCTCATTGATGGCTTCTTCGTTTTTACCTTCACGGCAAAGTTGAACCAATTTGTTTGCTACTTCCTGAGTATTCATATGAAAAAAGATTAAATGACCTGTTTGGCTAGTAGACAACAATCTAAATCTAAAAATGTTCATCAAAAGGTTTTGTTCCAGGGCTTTCCAGTTTCAGGTCCTTTACCTGGCCACTTCCTTCAAATTCCAGGCGGAGGCCAACAATCCTCCCTAAACTGTGTGTTTGTGCTTTGCTGAAAACCTGTTTGCCGTTGAGATATACACGAAGTGTTTTATCTTTAAGCTCACACCTTAACTGCTGAAATTGATTGAAATCGCAACCAAAACTACTCAGATCTGCGGTTTTTCCCTCGATCCAGTCTTCCACAGCCAGCAGCCCGATGTCAGCAGTACACCCTTTATGGCTCAAAGGAATCACAATGGCCTTTCCGATTCCCAGGATCACTACTTTTACTTTGCGGCAAACTGACTGTTCCGGTGTAGAGGTATTTCTGAGGGTGGTCGTTAAACTGAAGTTTCCGCCATCAATTCCGGGATATTCTTTAATGTTTGAAAATTTAACCCAGGTCCCGTTAAATACAGGTGATCCTGTTTTCTGTTGCAATAAGGCACCTGTGATTCCCATTGTACCCTGAGGTCTGATTTCGGATGCTGATAGATAAACAGGAATCGGACTTCTGTCAATAATACCTTTCCAGCCTTTTGTTTTTATGAACACCGGTATTTCTTTTAGAATGGAATGATTCACGATCAGTTTAGCAAGGAAGTAACCGGGATGGTAATAGATAGAAGTATGGATACTGTCGCTGGCGGATACCTGTTTTGTCCGTTTCGGATCCCAGGATTGGCGGATGTAAACCGAATCTTTAATTGAAGCATTGGTATGGTAATTAAACACCACTGAGTTGGGTAAATCGTCAGATACTTTTCTGCTGCTGAAGCTGCTGGATTTTGCCAATTCCTTATTACCTTCCTGAGCGGATAATTTGCCTTCCCGAGCGGATACCCAGAGCAGGAGCAGGCAGGAAATAAGTGCAGCAGCAATCATCCACATCGGATTTAGTTTTATTTGTTCCTGTGGTACGCCAACCGACTGAACAGGTAGATCCGGAGAGATCTGGCTGAGTTTGAATTCCCGCCAGCTATTGTAATCTGCAAAACGGGCCAGGGCATTCAGCGTAACGAGTGAAGGAAAGCTGGTGTATTTCACTTTTCCCCAAATTCTTTTAAGGGTAGAAACACTCAGTTGTACCTGAGTTTTATCGAATATTTTCTGACTGAGTTCTTCATATTCTTCTGCCCGCCAATTGTCGCTGTTCCCCCAATTTAACAATTGTTCTATGTGCTGTCTGCATTGTTGTAGCTGTCTTTTCTCTTCTTCCATTTTTTTTAAAATTAAGCTACTTCTGCTTCATATGAGGGTATGAATGAAATTGAACCAATTTGAACACTCGTTGAATCCTTTATTAAAGGCGATTTTACCAGTTTTAGATAAAGTTAAAAATCAGCAGATATGAACAGCAATTATTATTTTAAAATCTTATTTATTCTATTGACTTATACAGGCACAGCCTGTTCGGCTCAGCAACAAATCCGATATGACCTGGGAAAAGCGTTAAAACAAAAGAAACTGAGCTTCAAAGCTAAACAAAGTGTCACTCCTGTGGTAAAAGATAAACAACAGGGATTGTCTCTGAATGGAATTGTCTGGATCAAAGATCTGGAATTCTCAACAGGAACAATTGAAGTGGACCTCAGAGGAAAAGATGTATTTCAGGAGAGCTTTCTGGGCATTGCTCTGGGGAAGGACAGTATTTCCTATGAAGCGGTATATTTCCGTCCTTTCAATTTCCAATCGGAGGATAGCTTAAGACGAAAACATACCGTTCAATATGTGAGCGAGCCCGCTTTTCCATGGCACAGACTTAGAGAGGAGCAGCCATTGGTATATGAGAACGCAACAAAACCCGTTCCTTTGGCCAGCGACTGGTTCCATGCCCGGATTCTGGTTAAAGCAGATGAGGTTCAGGTATATGTAAACCATTCTTCGGAAGTATCACTAAGTGTTAAACGCTTAAATACGATAAAGAAAGGAGTGATTGGCTTATGGACCACTGGTTTGAAAGGGGATTTTGCTAATCTGGTCATTACAAAATGATTATTTATGTCAGATATGGAGATGACCGGCAATACAGCTCTACTGCATATAGTTCTTAAAATCCACATGCGGTAGAGCTGGCTGGCTTTACGTTTTCATCGCTAATTTCTGATCAGGGTAATGAAGAATGATTAAAAAGCAAAAGAGTATAACTGAAGCTCGTTTGTCTTGTCTTTTTCAACGCCAACAGGGCCATATCCATAGCCAAGATTACCATTGTTCGGATTGTATATGATGAGACCGAACGCAATATTCGACGGAACTTTAATCGATACAAATCCGTTTTCATCAGTCAGGCCTTTAAGAGGAGCTGCTTTTATAATATTGGTGACATTATCTGAATTAGGCTGAACACTTTTGAGTGGATAAGCTACTACACCCAGGTTCTTTAAAGGAGTCCTGCGATCATTTTCAGAGATCAGTCTGATGTTTAAAAGCCCTGAAAATGAGCTGGCTTGAATGGTCTTTTCTTTCCTGGTATCGGCAACAATCTGAATGAATTCATCGGTGCGGTATTTAATCTTATTGACAACAGGAGAATCCGCTGTTACCAGATAACTTTTAGGTAACAGATTCGAAAAATAGGCGATTCCCTCCTGATTGGTTCTTATGGAATCAACCAATGCGTTAGGATTCGGAGTGCTTGTACTGTAACTAATCCTGCTGTCGTAAAGTGAAACCTTAACACCAGCTAAGCCATTTCCCGAATCATCAACAATTTTGTAACTCAGATTTCCCGTACTGACAGCATCAGTCACCTTAACATTTGTAATCTTCTTACAAGAGAGTACCAGTATCGATAACCCGAGTAGAAGTATGGTTTTACATTTCATATTCTTATAAAGAAATAAGCGTGTTTATGGTTGATAGATAGTCGCAGAATAGCTGGCAGTAGCATCTTTTTGTACATGTGCACTGTTATTCTGATTATAGGAAGCATTTGTAACTGAATTATAAAGATATACACTGTAATGTTTGTTGGAAGGAATCTTGAACGTGATTACACCAGCTTCGTTCGTTAGTCCTGAAAATTCTGCAACTTTTAAATTGGCAGTTGTTGATGAGGAGTAATTGAACCTATTTGATGGAATCAGGATTACACCAATATTTTTTAAGGGTTGATTATTGTTGTAGGACTTAACGGTCATATTAAATTTTCCTGAAAAATCGGTTACTTTAACCTCTTTTTGCTTAACTGCACCTGTGGTTACCTGAACATATTCCTGAATCATATAGGCAACATTGTTCACTTTTGGTGAATCCGCAACAAGCGTGTAGTTGTTTGGATTCAGGGCTCCAAAGTCAACCTGACCATTTTGATCTGTCAGACGGGTGTCCAAAAGGATGTTCGTATTTGTATAATTGTCTGCACGATCAAATAAAAAGACCTTTACGTTTGGTAGACCTTTGCCGGCATCATCAGTAAGTTTGTAAGTAAGTCCTCCGCTGGTAGAAAGTTTAACATCAACATTAGTGGTTTTTTTGCAGGATGTAAGAACTGCCAGCATTAGGATTAAAATGGTAAATTTTGATTTCATATTTATGGTTTTTTATTTATTTTGACGCAAAAATATCATAATAATTGATCTCTTGTTAAATTTATTTATTTAATAACGTACTGTAAGTCTTGAGGAGGATTGAGGTGTTGAATAGAAAAGAAATAAAAGTGTTTGTCCGGGATCACACCTTTAAATGGCAATAATGCGCCCCATTTGTTTCTGATATTGAGGTTACATTTGTTTAACCCTTACCTGTGCGAAAAAGTATTGTGTTCAAATAGGGTTAAACTAATCCAGAAAAGATGAAATCAATATTTGATCACACTACCAGGGCAAGCTTAATAGGACGGATTAATACGCTTAATGAAAATAGTATCGCCCAATGGGGGAAAATGAACATCTATCAGATGTTAAAGCATTGTACGGTCTATGAAGAAATGATGTTAGGAAAGAACAGGTATAACCGTGCGTTCCTGGGGCGTTTGTTTGGTAAAATGGCTTTAAAAGAATTTACTCAGAACGAAAGTCCCATCAAGAAAAATGTGCCCACACTTTCTGAACTCAAGGTGAAAGTAAATCATGGAGATGTAGCTACTGAAAGAGAAAAGTGGATCGCCTTGCTGGAAGAGTATCCAAATGCACCATGCACTGATATCGTACATTCTTTTTTTGGAAAATTGACGAGGGATCAGGTTGGAATCTTAGTTTATAAACATACCGATCATCACCTCAGACAGTTTAACAGTTAAAGAAAATACTGGTCATTATCTTTAGATAGTTCCAATAATTGCCGTTAGAATTATTATTTTAGCTTAAAAATACGATTATGTACGGTGTGGAAAATCTGGCGGCATTTATTCTTGCTGCAGTCATAGTAGTCATTACCCCGGGAATAGACACGATCATGGTGTTAACACGGAGTATTTCTCAGGGAAAAACAGCAGGTTTGTATTCTGCAATTGGCGTTAGCTTAGGCTTACTGGTGCATACTTGTGCAGCCACCTTTGGATTGTCCCTGATTCTGGCAAAATCTGCATTCGCCTATAGCCTGATTAAATATCTGGGTGCAGCTTACCTGATCTATATCGGTTATAAATCCCTTACCTCAAAAACAGCAGGGACTGAAATTACATCTGGCCAGACAAAACCGGTAAAAAACAGTAAAATGTTGTTTACTGCATTTTTAAGTGATGTGTTAAACCCTAAGATTGCGATCTTCTTTCTGGCTTTCTTACCGCAGTTTATCAACGCTTCTTCGATCAATAATCCGATACCATATCTGTTATTGGGCTCTATTATCTTTTTTATTACCCTGGTTTGGTGTACAATACTGGCCCTGTTAGGCAGTAAAGTGGCTGCACTTTTTAACAGGAACAAGAAGGCAGAGGCAATCATGAATAAAACAACTGGCATTGTCTTCATTTTACTTGGTTTAAAAGTAGCTTTATCAAAGAAATAAGAACGATAAAATAGATTAATCTACACTGTTTTAATATATCCGTTTAAGAAAGTAATCGATTTCAAAAAGATTATTTCTGTTAACCCATCTTTATTTTAATGTAAAATTTCTGTATGTTGCAGTCTGGGATACAACTAGATGGGAGCATACAGCAAACGAATTGATGACGAGCTTGTCGAGCTGGTGAAGAATGGTGATCATGCTGCTTTCACCGAAATCTACAACCGTTACTGGCCATTGCTGTTTCTTCACGTTCAGCGAATGGTAAAAGACGAAGATCTCGCAGGAGATGTTGTTCAGGAAATTTTTACCTGGATTTGGCAACGTGCGCCTATTCTTGATTTCAACTGCGCTCTTTCTTCTTATCTGTACACAGCAGCCCGCAATAAAGTCTTTAATCTGATCCGTCATCAAAAAATACAGGTAAACTATTTTAAAGATATTGCCGCTTTTATTGAGGAAGGGAATTACCATGTAGATGAAGAACTGAGGTATAAAGAGCTCCTGAATACCATTGAATCGGAGATTGACAGAATGCCTCCCCGGATGCGCGAAATATTTAACCTTAGTCGTAAGGAACATCTGTCCCATAAAGAAATCGCCATGCAACTGGAGATTTCAGAAAGTACGGTTAGGGAACAGGTGAAAAGAGCCCTGAAGGTACTGAGGCTGAAGGTAGAAGATCCCTATTCTTTGCTTTTCATCATGCTGTATTTACTTCATTAACAGCACAAGGTGCCGGATCCGGAGCCATCATAAAATATTTTTTTTAACCTTGTCCCCTATAGGCCCACCTGAAGTTCCATAGTGTTATAAAACCCTTATTGGCTTTAACATGACGGATAAAGAGGTACAACAATTAATCAAGAAATACCTGGATGGTAAGGCTGGCCCGGAGGAAAAGGGAATGCTGGAATCCTGGTATGTTCAGAATGCGCAGAAAAATACTGACATTGATTATCCAAAAAACCTGTTGGCGAAAAAAGAAAACGGTCTTCAGGAGATTTTAGCAATGGAGCAGCTGAAGTCAGTACCAGTGGTTAAACATTGGAAATGGCTGCGTTTTACTGCTGCTGCGGCAATGATCATTGGCCTGAGCACGCTCTTGTATCTGACTGTTTACGACACTCCTCAAACAGATGCATCCATAGCCCAGGCGAATGACATTGCCCCGGGAAAGAATACAGCCACCCTGACTTTAGCCAACGGGAAAAAAATATTGCTTTCTAATGCCCTGAATGGTGAACTCGCTAAAGAATCCGGTGTTGTGATCACAAAAATGGCGGACGGGCAGCTGGTATATGAAATCAAAGACCAGCAGACTGGCCCGGCTGATCAGATGAATACACTTTCTACCGCAAATGGAGAACAATATAGGTTGTTACTCCCTGATGGAACAAGTGTATGGTTAAACGCCGCCTCTTCTTTGAAATTTCCTTCTACATTTTCAGGCTTGGCCCAAAGAAGGGTAGAGTTGGATGGTGAGGGATATTTTGAAGTGAAAAAGGATAAAGAACACGCTTTTGTGGTGGTCAGTAAGGAACAGGAAGTAGAAGTGCTTGGAACTCATTTTAATGTGAACGCTTACAATGATGAAAGTAACATTAAAACAACCCTGCTCGAAGGTTCAGTGAAAATAAATAAAGATATCATTCTTAAACCCGGTGAACAGTCTTCATTGCTGAAGTCAGGCTCAATATTGCTGAAACAGGTGGATGTGGAGGAAGCGGTTTCCTGGAAAGAGGGATATTTCAGATTTGATCAAAAAGATTTACGCAGCATCATGCGCAATATATCCAGGTGGTATGATTTAGAAGTGGTATATAAGGATTCAAGGTTGGAAAATCTGACGTTTAGCGGGACGGTATCCCGGTATTCCAGTGTTTCAAAAATCCTCGAGATCCTGGAGTTAAGTAAAGAAGTCCGGTTTACCCTGGAAGGAAGGAGGATCATCGTGACTAAATAATTACTCAGGGTAAAAAGAACGAAGGCCAGTAGTGCTACTAACACAACTGGCCGGGTTCTGGTACCTCGCCAATACAATTTGCTCTAATATCAACTGTTAACCAAAACCAAACAAATGTATAAAATTTCTATGACCAAATTGGACGTACGGAGAAAGTACGTCCCTAAAATTCTGCTAGTTATGCGATTAGTTTTCATACTCACAGTGGCCGTTATGATGCAGGTCAGCGCAGCGGGATTTTCTCAGAATGTAACCCTTAAAAAAAGTAATATTACCTTAAAGGAGTTTTTTTCAGAGATCAGAAAGCAAACCGCTTATGATGTCATGTGGCAGCCTGAAAAGGTAAATGCGGAAAGCCGTACTGAAGTAAACCTGGTAAATGTTCCTTTGGAAGTAGCATTAAACAGACTGCTAGCCGCAAAAAAGCTGACTTATGTCATCAAGAATAAAACGGTATTTATTCTTCCAAAAGAGGAGTCTGCAGGCACGAAAGATGCTGCCGTGCTGGCGGTGATCGTTGTAAAAGGACGGATCGTTGATGAAAAAGGACTTCCGTTGCCTGGTGCTACAGTGACAGAAAAGGGGACTAAAAATTACGCAATCACAGACAATAATGGCGATTTTAACCTGAAAGTTGCTCAGGAAAATGTAACACTGGTATTCAGCTATGTAGGTTATGTATCAAGAGAATTGCCTGCCAGCAGTAATGTAATGAAAGTGGTCTTGCAGAACAATGATCAGAAACTGGATGAGATTGTAATTACCGGTTTCCAGAAGATCGACAAAAGAAAATTCACAGGATCGGTGGTGCAGATCGATAAACAGGTGTTCGACAGGACAGGCTATATTGACGTTTCCAGAATGTTGCAGGGTGCAGCAGCAGGGGTAGCGGTACAGAACGTATCCGGAACCTTTGGTACTTCTCCGAAGATCAGAATCCGTGGAAATGCTTCTATTTCCGCCAATCAGGAACCTTTATATGTATTAAACGGAATTCCGATTTCTTCTCCTTCAAATATCAGTGCCAGTCAGCTGTACTCGGGAGATGCGGCCGCATTATTGGGATCTGCCATCGCCGGATTAAATGCGCAGGATATCGAAGACATCTCCATTTTAAAAGATGGTGCTGCAACTTCATTGTACGGAACACGTGCTGCAAATGGTGTGGTTTCGATTACCACCAAAAAAGGCGTTGCGGGAAAAATGAGCATTAATTATAATGTTGCTTTTAACATCGGCCTCAAACCAAACATCAATAACTATAACCTGATGAATTCGGCAGAGGAAATGAATTTATACAAACGTCTTTATGATGCGGGGTATTTCTCAAACGCCAATTGGCCGGCCAGAACAGGTTCTTTAACAGAAGCATTCAGAAGGTATGGTTTAAGAGAGACTACATTGGCCCAGTCTTATCAGGAACTGGATAAGTCGGCCACAATGAATACGAATTGGTTTGATGTGCTGTTCAAAAATAACCTGGTACAGGAGCATAATTTATCATTTTCCGGAGGAAGTGAGAAAAGTACTTATTATATATCCGGAAGTTATGTGAATGATAACGGGCAGTCTATGGGTTTCAAAAATACCCGGTATACGACGGATTTCAGACAGGTATTGAACATTGGTAAAGCCCTGAGTATTGACATTAATGCCAATTATGTACGCAGGGATCAGAATACACCGGGAACTCAGAATGCCACTACTACTTATGGAGACATCTCCAGAACATTTGAAATTAATCCCGGTTCTTATGCCGCCAATACGAGTAGGGCAATGTATCCTTATAACGAGGATGGAAGCCCGAAATTTTATTTAAATAACCTGGCTCCATTTAATATTGTTCAGGAGCTAAAGGAAAATTTTGCCGTATTAAAGGCTCAGGAATTCCGTTTGATGATAAAACCAACAGTTAAAATTACGCCCCACCTGACTTATGAGTTTACAGGCTCGATACGTGCTACGGTAAACAACAGGTCGCAAACAGCAACAGAAAGGTCAAACCTGGCAAATGCTTATCGGGTAGATTATAACAACAGCTTAAGAGATGCAAATAACCTGTTGTATCTGGATCCAAATGATCCGAATGCCATCAAGGCAACCATTTTGCCTGTTGGCGGAATCAGAACAACGAACAATTCTACCAGCGAGTTTTACAATGTAAGAAATCAGCTTACCTATAATAATACCTGGAATAAACATTCCCTGAATTCATTGGTTGGTATGGAGGTTCGTTCTGACGAAACAAATAATGAGCACAATAAAGCCTACGGATTTCTGGAATATGGAGGTCGTACAACTTCTCCTTCAAGGCTGGCCTATGTCAGGGCGGTGAATGAAAATGAACTGCTGCACATTGAAGGATTTAACCGTGAAAATGTGGTAGGTATGTACATGGCTCATCAATATAGCTTTGATTCAAGGTATAACCTGGAAGTGGCCGGACGTTTGGATGGCAGCAATATCTTTGGTAAAAACGTACGTACCAAATTTTTACCAAACTACTCCTTTGGTTTCTCCTGGAATGTAGATCAGGAAAGCTTCTTTAAAAACAGTAATGTCAGTAAGACGATAAGTGCATTGAAGCTGAGAACGAGTTATGCATTACGTGGAAATACTTTTCAGATCTCACCAATGTTAAATGCCAATTATGCCAATCTGGTTCGCTATGATACTCAGAATAATGATATTGGTGTAAATATTACTTCTCCGGAATTGTTTAATCTGAATTGGGAACGTGATTATGTCACCAATCTTGGATTGGATTTTGGCTTGTTTGATAACAATGTTTCGGGATCAATAGAATTCTATAACAGAAATAATAAAGATTTGATTACCGGCTTTAATACTTCACTGGAAGAAGGATTTACCACCAAACAAATCAATTGGGCCAGTATGAAAAACAAAGGTCTGGACATTACTATCGGTATCCGGAATGTACTGAAAAGCCAGGATTTCAGGTTAGGTTTTAACCTGATCTTTGGATATGTTAAAAACAAAATTGTTGATGGTGAACTGGCTTCGATCAATTTAACCACCATTACCAGACCAATTGGATACGGATTAAATGGTTATCCATTGGAAGGCTTGTACGCCTTCAGATTCGCAGGCTTGAATGAACTGGGAAGACCCACTTTCTTTAATGGAGATAAAGTGGTAAAGGATATTCTTCCTTCTGAAAGAAACCGGTCGTTGATTCAGTATATGGGATCAAGAACACCCACAACCACAGGATCTTTTTCTGCAAATTTTTCGTATAAACGATTAGAATTCAGAGCTTTTGTGACCTATGCTTTAGGGCATAAAGTTTTCAAGGATCCGATAGCTAAACTGAGTTATGATGATAATACTTCCAAAAGTGCAGATCTGAATTACATGTGGCGAACACCAGGCAATGAGTCTCAAACCAACATTCCGGGACTATTGACTACGGTACAGCAAAGTTACATTTCTACATTTTTTGCGATAGATGATGTAGCCTATAACAGAAGTACGGAACGTGTAGTTGATGCGAGTCATTTCAGGTTAAGCGAGCTGATGTTGAGCTATAGCTTAAGTCCGAAGATGCTGTCAGGAATACCGGCATTTAAAAGCGCCCGTTTCTCTGTTTCTGCTAATAACATTGCTTTTTGGGGAAGTAAAAGGTTAAGGGGCGTTGACCCTGATACCTATATCACCGGGGTAAACTTACCCAATCCAAGAACCTATTCATTCCGTTTAAGCGTTGGTTTTTAATTATATAACTATGAAAAAGTATTTATTTAGTGCACTCTTGTTTTTGATGTGCACTGCCACACTGACCTCTTGTAAAAAGTTTCTGAATGAGCCATTCGACAACAGGTTGGAACTCAAAAATATAGAAGATTACGCTGGTATTGTTAAAAAATCATACCCAACTCGTTACGACTTGTTTAATGAGGTTTTGACGGACAATTATAAGCTGGTGCCGAATTTAATGCAGGATGCCTGGAAGCCGTTGTATATTCCAATGTATATGTATAAGGATGATTACCAATATACTTTAAACTACACTTCTCCGGCAACGGCCTACACTCATTTATACAATAAAATCTATATGGCAAACCTGGTGATAGAAGGGGTGCTTACAGGTGGTGGAGGAACTGCTGAAAAGCAGGTTGTGATGGCGGAAGCCCTATTGATAAGGTCATATTGCTACTTCATCCTGACCAATATTTTTGGGATGCATTACAACCCCTCTACTTATGCAACGGACATGGCAGTACCACTGATTCTTGAAGTGAACAAGGAAAACAGGCCGACCTATTCCAGATCGACTGTAAAAGAAGTTTATGATCAGGTAGAAGCAGATTTGTATAAAGCAATTGACATCTATGAAAAAAATCCGGCCGCTGTTCCTACCAATCCTTATCGCTTTTCTATGGGGGCGGCTTATGCATTTGCCACCAGGCTTAGTTTGTACAAAAATGATTTTGAAAAAACTGTGCAGTATGCGGATAAGGCAATCGGACAAAAAGGAAGGGTATTGAGAAGCCTTAAAACAGACTATGATGTCTTGTTGAAGTCGGGCTGGGCTTTCTATGCACAACAATTTAATGATCCTTCTTCTCATCCAAATATTATTATGGCCGTGCAGTCCGAATATGTGCATCATCCGATAGGGAACAATTGGGGTGGATTTTATCTGGCACCGGACGTTGTAGCGCAATTAACAGACAATGATTTCAGGAACAAGATTACGGCTAATGCAGGTACGGTGATTGATAAGTCTACTTACATTATTAAAAACAATACAGGATGGCAGACTTCCAGGTATGTGTATTTTAATATGGAAGAAGTTTTGCTAAGCCGCGCAGAAGCAAACCTTAGAGGAACTGCTCCCAATCCTGCCAATGCAATCCTTGATCTGGAAGATCTAAGAAAAGTACGTTTGGAGAAGTATAGTCCCTTAAATACCGCGGGGATGAGTAATGCGCAATTGCTGATAGAAATTTATAAGGAGCGTCGCATTGAATTCTTGTCTGAAGGATTGAGGTGGTATGACATCAAACGTCTCGGCCTCACTGTGGAGCATAAGATGGATCAAAATTCCAGTGTGATTGATGCCACCCTTGTTAAAGATGATAAAAGATCTGCATTACAGATTCCGGTGAATGCAAGAATTGGAAATCCGGTTTTAGAAAATCAATTAAATCCCAGATAACATGAAAAAGCTATTTATATATACCTTATTGATTTTAGCAGGCATCAGCAGTTTCCTTTCTTGTAGTAAAGAAGATAAAGTTACCCTGGAAAAGGAGAATCTGGATTATTTTGCAATCATCAATAAACCGAAAGAAAAATGGAATGCGCTGGATTCCCTGTGTGATACGATTTATAGGGATTATGGGGTGAAAATTGTATACGAGTACACCCCTCAGGTGATCAGACCCAATGATTTTTATTATCCTCCTACTTATGATAAAGCCCTGGCTTATACGAGAAAGGTGATGAAAACGTTATGGCTCGAACCTTTAAAGAAAAATTTCCCTGATTATTTCAAGAGAGAAACACCAATAGAATTTATCCTGATGGGAGGATATTATCATGGCCATCCTACCAATACAGATATTGCTGCAGGAGCTGGTTTTAACGGTCAATTCTATCGTTTGGGAATGGGTGGAGTCAATAACCTGGATTTGTCAAATAAAGCAGCGGTACATGATCATGTGGTGACCTTATGGCATGAACATGCACATAATCAGGATGTAAAATATGGCAGAGGGGAGATTTTTGACCGGATCTCTATAGGAACTTATTATAAAGAGGCATGGAATACCAAAACAGAACCTCAAGCAGTAACGGATGGGTTTTTTAGGAAGTATGGCGGGTTTGCACCGGAAGAGGATTTTGCAACCACAGTAGAACACCTCACGAGATTTCCAAAGAATGATGCGCTCACGCTGATCAATTCTAATGAAAAGTTAAAAAGGAAATATAACCTGGTCAATAAATTTTACCTGGATAAAGGAATGGATTTGCATAAACTGCAAAGCATAGTTTATGATCTGGTTTACAAAAAATAGTCATTTTAATCTTTATAGATATGAAAAATATACTGAAAATATCAGGCTTTTTAGCGCTGCTGATGGTGCTGTTTGTGTCCTGTGAAAAAGATAACATTACCACGACGGTGGAGGAATTGGTTGGTACGGAAAAGCAAATGGAAGCGGATCTGAAACAGACCTTAGGTAAATCAGCAAACGGGTGGGTAATGATGGTCAAAAGTACGCTTGCAGAAACGGCTTATGTCCCTGTTGTTATGCAATTTGATACTATTAAAAATATGGTAAAAATGAGGAGTGTTTATGGAAGTGCTGTTAGTAATCAATCTACTTATCTAATAAACAAGGGCGTTTCAGGTGTGTTGCTTAACTTTTCCGGAGGTTCTGCGGTTTCTTCATTGATGAGAATGGATAGAAAATATGGAGATGTGACAGACTATGTATTCAAAGTCTTATCAGTGGGTGCTGAGAGTATTAAGATCCAATGTCTAAAAAGTGGTGAAGCTTACAAAAAGGAGGGAGGTCCGATCTATACATTATTTAAAAGGCCTGAAAACTGGAAATGGGCAGATGATGCACTTTTGTTAGATCTAAAAAAAACAGAAGCAAGAGCTAATGTTATAAGTACGAATAGTGTGTTAACACTCAATTATATTCCTACAGGGGAAAAGGTAAGTATAGGTTCTCATTTTGGTCCCGGTTTTGACGGCGTTTTGAATTCGTGGCAATTGAATGGCGATCCATTTTATAGCAATGCCTCCGCAAATGTATTTGATAAGTTTTATCTTTTTTACGCTTATGTTAATTATAGCAAAGGGACGATTAGTGATGATTATGAAGATTATCCGGTAGCAAGACAAGGACATAACGCTTTATATTTTATTCCTTTTTATGAGAGGGACGCAAATACCTGGGCTAGTACGGATAAATTCGCCAAAAGCATCAAAACTCCGTATTTGGTGATCAATGAGGTGATTAGAACAGGGACCAATGTGACCATTAAGGTCGCTTCTTATGACAAATCAGGAAAGGAATACATTACAGGAGAGTACAGAAATTTCAATTAAACAGAAGTAGTCTTCCATTAATTAATGACAGCGCCCGGAATTGAAAAATCGGGCGCTGTTTGTATTTTAAAGATTAATCCTGCCCTTCACCGCCAAGACCAACCCACAACCATTTTCCTTTTCTGTATTCAAACAATAAATAACCATCTTTCGTAGAACGGCAGGGAACATCACATTTTCCTACTTTAGTGCCTTTGGCGACTATAGGCTTATAAAAGGTCCAGGAGTTGTTGGTTTGCATAGACGTTAACCATTGATCTGCAGTGCCGCCGCCACCACCATCAAAGAAATCGTCAGACATCACTTTCCTCAGGCTTTGAGTATCCTTTTTGTTGACGGCCGTACTAAATTTCGCCCAAAATCCTGGCCAGCTTTTATTGGCCTGACTTTGTCCAAAAGTGCTCCCGCAAACAACTAAAAAACAGAGCAATAAAAGGACTTTATACTTTTTCATATTTTTATAGATTATATTCAAATTTAGTATTCAGAATAAATATCAGGGATAATTGCAGGCATTTTTTTCTTTTAGTTTTCCCGATGGCTGAAAATTTGTGTAAATAACCTAATTGATAAACATTTTTGAAAAAATAGTGTTTATACCATTACTTTAGACCTAAATCGACTGCAATCATAAGATGATCACAAACCCCTCCGCTCAGTTACCCGGCTTGTTACCTATTGAATTGCTAGACGGCTTGCCGGTAGCAATTTATACCTGCGATCATTTGGGATATGTGACTTTCTTTAATAAGGCTGCTGTAAAATTATGGGGTAGGGAGCCGGAACTTGGAAAAGAACTCTGGTGTGGCTCCTGGAAGATTTTCCATCCGGATGGAACACCCATGGTGCTCGATAGCTGTCCCATGGCCCGTACCCTCAAAGAGGGACAGCCGGTGGAAGATGAGGAGATCATCATCCTGTGTCCGGATGGGACAAAGAGAAATATCCTGCCAAGCCCGGTTCCACTGTTTGATGCGTCCGGAGTACTTAAGGGAGCCGTAAATACCCTGCAGGACATTACCGAACAAAGACAAGGAGAGAAGAGACAGGCCATGCTGGCCGCAATCATAGAGTTTTCGGAAGATGCCATCGTTAGTAAAACACTGGAGGGGATCATCATGAGCTGGAACCATGGTGCAGAAAAGCTATTTGGTTATACGGAAGAGGAAATGCTGGGAAAGCACATTTCTATATTGATTCCAAAAGATCGTTTGGATGAAGAGCAGCTGATCATCGAGCGGGTCCGGAATAACAGGCCCATTGAACATTTTGAAACCATTCGTATTACTAAAAATGGAAGTAGCATCCCTATTTCGCTTACAGTATCACCAATAAGGGACCGCAATGGCCGTATCATTGGGGCATCTAAAATTGCAAGGGATATTAGTCTGCAGAAGGAGTCGGAAGCCCAGTTGCAAAAACTATACAATGATATCCAGGCCATGAATGCTAAAAAGGATGAGTTTATTGGAATGGCGAGTCATGAGCTGAAAACGCCGGTCACGAGTATTGATGCCTTTTTACAATTGGTACAACGTTCATTATTGCTGGACGACAAAGATAAAATGCTGGTTTCAAAAGCAAGAAATCAGGTGGGGAAACTGACTTCGCTGATTGCGGATCTTTTGGATGTGACGAAAATTCAGACTGGTAAACTACCCTATACCTTTACCAGTTTTGACCTCAGTGGCCTGTTAAATGAAATCATTGAGGTGATGCAGCAGAATCACTTGTCGCACGACATCGTTCTGGATCAGGAGGTGTTGCCCCTGAGTATTTATGCCGACAGGCAACGGATTGAACAGGTAATCATTAATCTGATTTCCAATGCGATCAGGTATGCACCAAATGCCAGAAAAGTCCTCATCCGGGTCGTAAATGAAAGCCGGAAGGTTCAGCTTTCTGTACAGGATTTCGGACCAGGAATAGCGTTGCCGGAGCAGGAAGAGATATTTTCAAGATTTTATCAAATAAAAAAGCCTAATGGCAATGCATCAGGCTTAGGTATCGGGCTTTATATCAGTAAGGAAATCATCGGCCGTCATCAGGGTAAAATCTGGGTAGACAGTACACCCGGTGTGGGATCAACTTTCTCCTTCGAGTTGCCGCTACTTAATGAACTCCAATAGGGGATTCAAAATCACAGCTTCGAACTCTTCCTGTTTTTTTATTCCTTTCTTATTGTCTGAAAAATCCTCACTAATAGGGTAATTTTTTACAAAACGACTGGTCTTGGCACCAATGGTATACATTAATGTTCCGTAACTGGTGTCATTCACCAATCTTACCTCTTCGAAATTCATGAGGGTCTTGGTAAAGAGACCCGGTATTTTCTTATAGACTTTACGGGTATTTTTATCAAAAATCATGGTCACTTTAGCAACGAACACAAAGTCGTAAACCACATAACAGCACATACCAGCCGCAATAAGATAAATGATCCGTTTTACATCAAACCCTATCGGTAAAAAAGGAACGACAGCAAAGGATAAAAAAATCACAAATAAGAATATTCTGATCTTAGTGAACATGCTCAGGTTAGGCTGAAAACTCATCCGGTTACCTGAGATTTCTAAATTATAGAGTGCCATAATTAATCTTCAAGCTTCATGATCTGTAAAGCTTCATTAACCATATTGTTCAATGGCTTTACGGTAAAAATAGAATGGTTAAGGACCAGGATTTTTTCTTTTCCATTGATGTTGAGTACCATACATCCAGCACCATTCATCGTTAATCCAAATAGGGATACTGTACTCGAAACAAGGAAAGTTTCGAAGTTTTCAAGGCTGTATGCAACTTCAGAAGCAAGGAAATTCTTTTTCATCAGAATCTGATTGGATTGCATATCTATGGTAGTTTTTGCCGTCAGACGTAGTAAAGACATCGCGCCTAATACCGCCATACCAATGCCTATCCACATATTGGCTTTGTCGGTAGCCCCTTTAGTAAAGATCAATGCAAGTCCGCCCAGCAAAAAAAGGCCGCCAATAAATCCGATAAAAACGAATTGTGTTTTCAGGTGGTACTTGTTGCCTTCTTGTTCAAAGTATTTGTAGTTGTTCATAATGGAATGATTAAGCGTTTAAGATTGAAATAATAATAATAGAGTTTGTTAAAATATGTTCTTTTTCATCAAAGAGAAAATCTCTATTTACAAAGTTGATGCCAAAGGTTATATAAAATAAATAGGTATTTATAACCTGCTGGTAACAAGTTAAGTTATTGGTTAATAAAGAGAGTGCTGATTGTCTTGTAGTTGTGTGCCTGATGTCCGGGATTGTAGGAAAACTATTTTCGCCTGTATTGGAAAACAGATAGATCCCCGGTATTTACATTAAAAGAGAAGCCGTTTATGAGAAGAACTTCTATACATGGAACTCTTCTTCCAATATGGCATAATGGTAATTGTCTTTCCATTCGCCTCTTATGGGAAGGATTTTCCTGCGTAGTCCTTCTCTTTTCATTCCTGTCTTTTCTAAAACACGGATAGATGGCTTGTTTTCTGTGGATACACCCGCTTCAATCCTATGTAATAACAATTGCTTAAAACCAAATTTAAACAATGCGGATATGGCTTCAGCTGCGTATCCCTTTCCCCAATATTCAGGAGATAACTTAAACCACAATTCTGCATTCTGAAACTTCCTGGAATGATTGCTTAAACCGATCAGACCAACTCTGGTCTGATCGGCTAAAGTGATGCAAAAGCCGTATTCCTTTCTCGGGGAAATATTTTGTTGCTCAATATATATGTTCAGGTAATCCGCTGAATCTGCAATTGATTCGGGAAGGTCCATTGTTGCATATTGCTGAACTTCAGCAATAGAATGCAGACCATGAACAAAGAGGAGATCGGTCTCGTTTAAATCCCGGATGATTAACCTTTCTTCACAAATATTGATGATTCCAGGCATTTTTTTAAGCACCAAACTGTGTTAAGTGATGATTGAGGTGCTTATAAAACATGTTGTTCCACTCTGTTTTATTCAGTATTCCGAACGAATGGGATTCTTTTCCATCAAACTGATCTTCACCCAATTGCTGGGTCTTTTGGATGAAACTGATCAAACGGGCTTTCTCCGCCTCGAAATCTTTGTCGCCCTTTATAATAAAGGCCGGAGCAGTGGGGCCACCTTGTTTGAAAGGCGCTTCGCCAACTACCTTATTCTTCGCCAGCATTTTCAGAATGAACTTCATAAATGCACCTGGTTTGGGATGTTTATCCTGCTCATAGACCAGTTCGTAAGTTACACTGCAATGCGCAAGCATCTGTGAAACATTCATTTTACCCCATTGTGCCGGACTTGCAGAATGGAGTGTATTTATCCGCTGAATGATGCCATCGGAAACAGGTTGACTGAAAATATTCGGTAAGGCCATTTGTTTGGTTTTTGCTATAAAAATACACTTAAAAAGTGTTCTGGTTTATTTTTTCTGTAGGGTTCATCAGGTAAGTGAGCATCGAATTGTCTTTTAGCAATTCCACCACGCGGAAACCTTTGTAAGCCGTTCCCCAGTTGCCACCAAAATGGCTGTCAAATAAATAAGGAATGTTATCCTTCATTTTAACACCATCCTGATCATGTTCATGCCCATGAAAAACAGCTTTTACATTAGGATACTTCTTGAGTAATTCGAAAAAAGCAGGAGTATCAATTGCGTTGGCAGTCCATTTTGCTTGTGGGATATGAAGGAAAATAAAGGTATGACGCAGTTTTTTATGTTCTTCCAGCTTTGCTTCCAGCCATTTTAAATCCGGCGACAAATATTCTCCTTTCTCATTGGAAGTATCGCCCAGCAATATGGCATTTTTCTTAACCACCACATCATGATTCAAGGGCGTTTTCCAGATGCTTTCCCAATATTCGGGAGTCACTTTATCATGATTTCCCCTGGTTACATAATAGGGCATGGTCAATTGATCAATCTTTTGTTTTGCTGTGGGCAGCAAAGTCTTATCATCATGGATAATATCCCCATTGATGACACAAAAATCAAGCGGGCTTTGCTGGTGAAACTGGTTGATCTGACTGGTGATGGTAGCGAAAAACTCATCGAAGGAAGTTTTTGCTTGTCCATAGTGACCATCTGAAGCAACAACAAAACGAAGTTTCACTTCTGCTTGTAATTCATTGACTTCGGATGCGCTTAGAAATTTAACACCTCCACCAACAAGTAAAGCGGTTGCAAAAGAGATGTTCTTAATGAAGTGTCTGCGAGATGAATTCATAATTCTATTTTAATCGGTCAATATTAGGGTATCAACGGTTACCATAATGTTAATTTATAAAATAAAAGCGAATTTATCCCTGAAAAGCCTTGCTTCAGGGATAAATCCAAAGATCATCATCAAAAAAGAGAAGTTTTCCTCTTGAAGTTATACACTGCCAGAATGCTGAATAACAGCGATAAAATGAAAACCGATGCCAGGTTCTGCCATACATAACCTGTAGTATGTCCTTTGTATTGTGCAACCTTGAACTCGTCCCAGGCTACGTTTGCCAGGGTCTCTTCTTTAAAGACAACCGGATAAAAATACAAACGGATTTGCTCATGGTAAGCCTTTATTGCCTGCTGGAACTTCAAGTGGTTTTCCAGATCGGAACCGGCCAGCTCATTGAGCCTCAGTTGTGTTTGTATTCCCGGTAAGAATAAGGCCGTCAGGTTCGTAAAATCATGCCGTTTATTTAGTTTTTCTGCCATTGATCTGGCACCTGCCGAAGCCTCATCATCTCCCATCTGCTGCATGGCATAATACCAGTACCAGCTAAAGCTGAGCTCAGAAGGAAAAGGGTATTGCTTAAATTGAGGATAGTGGGCATAAAACTTATCCATGGTCTTACTTTTATCAAGGTCCCATTTTTCATGATATCCTTCTCTTTGCTTAACGAGTGTTTCCAGTGCTTCCGGAACGGGATATTGCTGGGTTAACCAAACGTTCAGAATGGCCGGAGAAATGATGTTCAGGACCACCCAGAAAGAAATCAGCAATACTGCATTGTAGTTTGACGACTTGCCGCGGGAAATGACCCAAAAGGATAAGGAAAACCAGAACAGCAGGTAAAGGCTGAGTAAGGTTAAAATCAGCAGCAAACGACCGTCTAAAGGAAGTTTAAGGTAAAAGATGGCACTGGTCATTAACACCATCGCTACTGTAAAAACAGAGATGATCCTGACGGAAAATTTGCGCCATATCAGTGCGGAAAGTGCTCCGGACTGCGACTTGAGAATGGCCCAGACACCAGATTCCTGATCAGCAGAAAGCAGGTTGTAACAGAAGGCAATGATCACCAGCGGAAATAAAAATATGAACACAAAAGCAAGGTCCATATTTCCCAGTAACAGCGTAGAAGGGTTGACAAGGTCGGTATCATAAATCTGTCCTTCTACTGCCAGCATGCTGACCGAAATGAGGTAAGGATTGATGTCCCTTTGTCCGTTGGCAAAAGCTGCCCAGCGGTCGGGAACATTCACCATAGAAAACTTATTGTGGTAGAGGAATAAACCGGGGTCTTTACCAAAGTGTTTGAGATTTGTACCGGTATTTTTTTCCTGTGTCTGGCTGGCCTTTTCGATCACAATGTCCTGTTGCCGGATAAATTTCTCTCCGAAGTAAAGTCCTGCAAATCCACTGATCAGCAAGATCAGAATACCGGCCATGGCTGCTTTGTTTCTGAAAAACAGCTTAAATTCTAATAGATATATGCTTTGATTCATGTGCTTCTGTTATATTGTTTTTACCCATTTTGATGAAATATTCAGAAAGATCAGCACTCCGGAGAACCAGCACAAAAGAGAAAGTATGCTCCAGAAGTGATTGGAAATTACGCTGCTCACTGGTTGGAAGGTGTATTGGAAATCTGGTTGTTCTGCCCAGTTGGAACGGCTGATGGACAATGGTTTTTCTTTTTCTCCTGGAGCTGTATTGCTGATCTTCTCGATCTGTAATTTGTTCATGCGTTGCGCCAGACCATAACGGTAGGCTTCTGCCTGATTCTGAAAATCCATATAGGTTTTGAAATCAGCAGCGGTCAGGGCCATGGATAAATTTTTAATGGCCAGGAAAGGGTTCAGGTAGCTTGCTGCAACCGTAAAACTGTTTTGTTGTTCAAAGGTCTTGTTGAGCTCCCGCTGATGCTGGTTGTAAATCCCTGCAGAGATTTTTTCGCCTTCGGCCATGACATAACCTCCGTAATTGAAAGGCAGTTTTTTGACATCATCGACCTTATATTTTTTTAATACATCGGCCTTTATCTTTGCATAATGCGGGTCATCAGGATCATGGCTATCGCCTTCTTTGTGCAAATCTGATGCAATCGCTGCGGAAAACTCCATTTTTGATGGTGATGGATATAAGATGACACCCAATGCCTGCGTAATTCTGGGCATCACAATGGCAAAGAAAACCCATAGTACAAGTAAGATGGTTAAAGCTGATTTTGAACTGCTGTGAAAAGCAGAAACAAGAACTGAAATACCTGCACAGATGATGAAGTAAACGGCATAGCTCAGCACCAGAAAAACCAAACGTAAGGAGGCATCCATACTGACCTGCCAATTGCTGAGCATGGCCCATAGCAATACCGTTAAGAGAATAACAGGAATAAATAAGCTGAAACTCACGGCGATAATACCAAGTGTTTTGCCTGAAAGGAGCTGTCGCCAGCTCACTCCCTGACATAAAATGATTTTAAGTGTCCCTGCTTCCCGTTCCGCAGAAATACTATGATAGCCCAGGAAAAAGATCAGCAGGGGCACCAGCAATTGCAAAACCATTGCTACACTCATTTCTCCAAAGCGAAGCATCCCATTGGAGAAACCTGCTTCACTAAAGTTTACCGTATTCTGCTTGTGTGCTTCCAGAAAAATAGAAACTCCGGCAAAACTTTCTATCCCAAAGTCGAAGAAGCTCAATTCATGCTTATCCCGGAAAGCAAGGTATCCGTAATGAGCCATCCGGTGGGGGTGTTTATCTGGTTTTTCGAGCCATTTCTCCCGTACCAGTTCTTTATATTTTAACCGCTGACTGTTTTGAATTTTAAAATTCTGCCAGCCAATAAAGGTGGCCAGGCATAAAGCGATACCCAGAATCAGAGTGAGCGCAATGGTGGCTCTGTTGCTGAAAGCAGTTTTCCAGGTTCTTCTGGCGATGATAAATATGGTCTTCATTTTTTTGTTTCTAATTGTTAAAACCGGTAAGTCGCATTGAACATTACATTTCTGGGAGTTCCGGGAAATAACCTCAGGTAACTCTGTGCGCCTACCCAATAGGTCGTATTTAATACATTATTGACATTCATGGCCAGCTGAACCCTGGATTTAGGTGGTGAATAATACAGGGCTGCATCTAAAAGGGTATAGGCTGGTAAACTGAAATCCCTGGTGTACCATGGCAGTTTATTTCCGCTGTATTGAATGCCTGCACCGATTCCAATACCTTTAAAAGTACGGTTGTCATTCAGGTCATACCTGGTCCAGATGCTTCCGCTATGCTGAGGGGTATTCTGTACCCGCTGGCCTTTTAGGATGGGGTTGTTATCGTCCGTGATGATGGCATCCACATAACTGTAACCCGCATTAAATTGCCAGTTGGGCAGTAGGAAACCAGAAGCTTCGAGTTCAATTCCGCGGCTTCGTTGTGCGCCACGTTCTATGAGCAGGTTTAAATCAACGGGATCATTTGCACTCATTAACAGGTTTTTCTGGTTGATCTCAAAAATGGAAACGTTAACCATTAAGCTTCGGTTCATCCATTCTGATTTTGCACCAATTTCTTTGAGGTCGCTTTCCAAAGGTTTGTAATTTGTTCCGGCAGGTGGAGGAATGATCACCAGATTTGAAGTGTTGCCCTGTGGCTGATAACCTTGCAGATAAGTTCCATAAAGGTTGATGTTTGAATTCAACTCATAAGTGATGCCCAATCTTGGCAGCAATTTATGTCTGGAGATCCTTTTCTCATTGCTGAGTTGGTAATTGCTGTAATCTTCGTACCATTCCTGTCTTAAGCCCAGCAAAAGTGTGAGTTTTTCATATTTAACCTGATCCTGCAGATAGACCCCGTTTACCACAGAATAGGCAGGAGGGATTTCATTTTGAGTGAATATATACTCGCTTAAGTTCCGAAGTGTGTACGCAGGTTTGGCCAGATTAAAATGTGCAACATTGGGTATAGGACGGGTAATGTCATCAACGGTCTGGAATAAGTAACGGTCTTTTTTTAAGGGGTCATACTTTGAGGTATCACGTCCATTTTTTAACCGGTAGCCTCCGGCCGAGTTGTCTG
The DNA here is from genome assembly GCF_900129215.1 of Pedobacter caeni. GTDB lineage: Bacteria > Bacteroidota > Bacteroidia > Sphingobacteriales > Sphingobacteriaceae > Pedobacter > Pedobacter caeni. The sequence goes on from NZ_FQUQ01000002.1 coordinate 1,474,151, forward strand.
CACCACCCCTGTATCGCTGCACATTGATCAGGTCATAGCCGACTACCAGCTTATGGTGTAATGGACCTGTAGCTGCATTAATATTGAAATAAGCGCTGATGTTATCGGTATTCCAGCTTTGCTGTCTCTGAATAGCCCTTAATCCGGCAACTGTAGGAATGGCTTTTCCGGCTTCATCTACACCATAAGCATTGGTGGTCCGGTGTTCCTGAAGATCTTCATCCCAGGTCTGCTTCATATAAGTAATGTTAAAAACCAGGTCTTTGGTAAAAGCATGGGACAGGTTGCTCATTAACATGACATCCTGGGTATTGTACTTGTCATTGCTGGCCCCCATGCTGAAGGTAATGGGGGTGCTTTGAAGGTCTGTCTGACCAGCAATGGCCCCAAAAATAGTCTGTCCGCGGTCTAACCTAGTCTTGTTCTTGTTTAAAACAAGTTCTACATTCAGACTGGTTTTCTCATTCGGGATATAAGAGAATGAAGGAGAAATCAGGTAAGCCTTTTTAAACTGAAGGTCCCGGAAGCTCTTGCTGTCTTCATATCCTACATTGAGGCGGTACAATAAGGATTTCTCCTTGTTTAGTGGTCCGGTAAAATCCAGAGCGCCACGGATGGTACTGAAACTCCCCGCCGAAATGCTGATCTGCTTCCGGTCTTCACTGAGCGGTTTCTTGGTCACCAGGTTAATGGTTCCACCAGGATCCACACTGGAAAAAGAAGCACTGGCCGGACCTTTGATCACTTCAATGCGCTCCAGATTATTCGTTAAGGGCTGCAGGAAATAATGTTGTCTGGTCCGCATGCCATTGATAATTGCTCCTTCTTCGTTCTGATTGATTCCGCGGATGGCAAACTGGTTGTAATAACTGTTTTGAGTTACGCCAGGTACATTCTTTACCGCATCGGCGAGTGCAAATGCCTGCCTGTCGGCAATGAGTTCCTTGGAAACTGAAGCGATTGCCTGTGGGATATCCTTATTTAAAGAAGCAATTTTAGTAGCAGAAAAGGAGTAGTCACCATAATATTTTTTCTTACTTGTACCAATCACTTCAACAGTTTGAAGTTCTTCATTGGATGACGACAAGATGATGGTATCTATCAGAAACTCCGGCTTCCCGGGAATCTGATATTCCCTCTGGAAGGGAATAAATCCAACTGCAGTTGCCCGTACCAGATAATTGCCCGCCTTAGGCAAAACAAGTAGAAAATGGCCACTGGAATCACTGGATGTATGGAGAATATCCTTTCCACTTTTGAATTTCAAGGTCACATTTTTTAGGGGACGTTGTTTCTGATCCATCAGCGTTCCGGAAACCTTTGTTTGTGCCTGAATAGAAACTGAAAAAAGAAAGAGTAGGAGTAGCGTTAGAACTGGTCTTATGTAACTAAGGGTCATTTAAATGGTTTCTAAGTATAATTTCTGAAGATCATTAGCATTGATGTCTGCTGCTTTGAGGGTATGTATCAGTTTGCCCTGACGCATAATCCCGATATGAGTGCCAATGTTAACGGCATTAAAAATATCATGGGTAGCCATCAGGACTGATTTTCCTTTTCTGCCCAGTTCTTTGACGAGTTCGGTAAACTCGTCGGTAGCTTTAGGATCAAGGCCACTGGTCGGTTCGTCCATAAGGATCACAGCAGCATTTTTTGCCAGGGCAATCGCAATGCCTACCTTTTGACGCATGCCTTTACTGAAACCTGCAAGGGCTTTGTGATGAGCGGTACTTTGCAGGCCGCATTGAGAAAGAAAAGCCGACAGACTTTCCTTGTCGTAACTGAAACCAGCAAGCATACTGAAATAATCGAGGTTCTCTATGGCTGTCAGATTGCCGTAAAGCATCACCACTTCAGGAATATAAGCAAGGTCTTTTCTGGTCTCCGAAGATCCGGATTGTACTTCTTTATTGTTGATGAGCGCTTTTCCGGAACTGGCTTCTGTAAATCCCAGAAAAAGGTTAATAGTGGTGGTTTTACCTGCGCCATTCTGGCCCAGAAGGCAAAAGATTTCCCCGGCTTTAACTTCCAGGTTAAGGTTGTCCAGTGCTACCTGCGACTGGTAATGTTTGGATAAAGAGATGGCTTGAAGCATATTCTTTTAAAAATTAGCATATATGGAAATACACTGCCCGGAAGGACAATGGAAAGAATTCAGGAATGAGAAAATTAAGCCTGCAGTAGAGGGGGACCTTTATTACTGCATTTCAGTATAAAGCTGGAAGTAGCCTGGGTAGTAAGGAATGCCTTTGTTATTGGTAAAGGGCAGGGAATGAAACTGAAAATCAGTGAGGGATGATGATCAAGGTCTGTAGATTGGTGTTTGATCAGTTCACAGATCTTACATTGAGCATAAAACGTTGAAACTTGTTTCTCACTGGTGTATCTGTATTCCTTCTTATTCTTATGAAATTGATGGAATGAATTTTCATGATGATGTAAGACCGGAATAAAGGAGGTGCTCAGAAAAATAAGCAACAGAAAAATCGCCCCCGTTTGAGGGAGAATGTCTCTGAGATATTTCTGCATGCTTTTCATTAATGCAACAAAGTTACAATTAATTCTCTTTTTATCGCAGGATTCTGCGAACAATGATCCTTTATCTGTTATATTCGCTGTCTATGTTGAATCAGGATTTTCATAAGCAACAAATTGAAGAGGATGGCTTCACCATCATTGAATCGGTGTTTTCGGATGATCATATCTCCGCAATGCTCCATATTATTGAAAGCGCAGATGCTTCCGGAAGTACCTTTCGTAAATCAGCTGATTTATTTGCCATCAGGCAATTTCTGAAAGAACTACCCGAAGCGAATGAAGTGATCTTCAATGAGCGTTTTAATCAGATCATCAGACAACTATTCGGAAAGGACTATTTTGTAGTGAAATCAATTTACTTTGATAAGCCGGAGCAGTCCAACTGGTTTGTAGCTTATCATCAGGACCTGACGATCTCTGTTGACCGAAAAGAAGCTGTAGAAGGCTATCAAAACTGGACGGTAAAACAAGGCCAGTTTGCAGTTCAGCCCCCATTAGATTTATTGAAAAATATTTATACCGTTCGTATTCACCTGGACCATGCGGATGAAAATAACGGAGCGCTTAAAGTGATTCCGGGATCTCAGCTTAAGGGAATATACAAACCAGATGATATCAACTGGTCGGTGGAAAGAGAAGCAATTTGTAAAGTGCCTGCAGGGGCAATTATGATCATGAAACCTTTACTGTTGCACAGTTCTGGCAGAACAATAAACAACAGCAAAAGAAGGGTTATCCATATCGAATTTTGCAATGTAGAACTGCCGGAGCAATTCAACTGGGCTGAAAGGAGTCCGCTTTACCCGATGTCCTGATCAGAATGCTATTTTTTGATCACAGCAGTTGCTTCAATCTCGATCAATACCTCTTCACGGAAAAGTTTTTTTACTTCTACTAAAGTGCTGATGGGTGGTTGCTTTAAATTAATGTATTTGTCTCTGGCTTCACGGAACTTAGGGATTTGTGAGATGTCAGTGGTATAGATCACTGTTTTTATGAGATCATCCATTGTGCCACCAGCCTCTTCAATAATTTTTTTGATGTTCTCAAATACCTGTGCCGTTTGTAAGCCCATGTCGCCAATACCTACAATTTTTCTATCGACATCAAGTGGCACCTGTCCCGATAAAAGAATCATTTTACTACTACCCAGGTCGATTTCAACAGCCTGCGAATAGCCTTTTACAGGTGCAACAGCTGGGGAACTAAAGAATTTTACCGGATTGTTTTTTTGTTGAGCATTCATCGCCATTGGGAGAAATAAGAAGATGGTAAATAATAGCCTATTCATTTTTTTTATATAAACTTAGTTAAAGTTGGCACCAGTTAGGTGTTGTGTTGCGTTAATATTACATGAATTAGCATCAGAAAACGGATCAACTTCGTTTCCATCATCTTTTTTACTATTTATAATTGTTTTTCATGAGGTTATAATGAGGATTATTTAAAGAATAAGTATTACTTTCGTCATTATTTATTGTCTCTGATTATTTAAATGAATAAACTATTGTGTTCCTCCGGATCATAATTGAATTATAAAGGAAATATCATGGCTTGGTCGCTATGGTAGTTTAGGTTGTGGGTGCGTTTGGTCGCGTACCCACTTTTACTTCCCCAAATGAAAAGATTAATACTTTTTCCCCTTATGCTTTCTTTGAATCTCAGCTTTGCTCAGAAAACCAACAGATTTGATAGTTTATATTCCAGCCTGTTTAAAGATAAAAAGTTCAATGGCAACGTCCTGATCGCCGAGAAGGGCGAGATCATTTATGAGCAATCCTTTGGCCTGGCTGATCAGGAAACCGGCCGGAAAATAAATAACAATGCCATATTTGAACTGGCCTCAGTTTCCAAACAATTCACTGCGATGGGAATTGTACTACTCGAAAAGCAAGGGAAACTAAAATATGATGACCCGTTGGCTAAATATATTCCTGAGTTGAGCTCCTATAAAGGGATCACTATTCTCAATTTATTGAACCATACCAGTGGCCTTCCGGATTATATGGACTTTTTCGAAAAGAAATGGGATAAATCAAGGATCGCGGTTAACGAGGATATCATCAATATCTTTCAGCAACTTAAGCCCAAAGCAGACTTTGAACCCAATGAAAAGTATGAGTACAGCAATACCGGATATGCTTTACTGGGAACCATCATTGAACGGGTTTCAAAAGAATCTTTTGGTGGCTTTTTAAAGAAACATATCTTCAGCCCGCTGAAGATGAAAAATACCCTGGTATACAGAAGCAGGTACCAGCCACAGGTAATCAGGAATTATGCGAAGGGCTATGAAACAGATACGGTAAAAGGCCTGTTTCTTCCCGACCAGATGGGGAAAGATTACTATACCCGTTACCTGGACGGAATTGTGGGAGATGGAATGGTAAACTCCAGTCTGGAAGACCTGCTTAAATGGGATAGGGCATTATACACCAATCAACTGATTGGCCCAGAAGATAAAGAGAAGATTTTCAGCTCCTATCAGACCAGAACGGGAACGGCCACCAATTATGGATTTGGCTGGAACATAGAAGAGCACAAAGTCTATGGTAAGATTGTTTCGCATGACGGAGGCTGGGCCGGTTACATCACTTATTTTGAACGACATCTGGATCAGGATAAAACCATCATTATGCTTCAAAATCACGATGATGTCGATATTCCGGTAACAGAGACGCGTAAAATATTATATAATTTGCCTTAACGAGACCTGGCCTTAGCGATAGATATCCCGCATTGCGAAATTAAACTGACTCATGATCTGTCGTGTCAGTTCCCGGTATAAGTCATCATAACTCGGTCTGTTATTGGCCACTCCATTGATGATGGCCATGTCTCTTCCACTGAGTGCATTCACATCACCAGTATACCTGCCCGTAAGACTTTCCCAGGTATACTGCGCAGGAATACGGTTTGAAGCAATCAGTTTTTGTGTATGTGCATCTGTAATCCGGTAATCCATTATCGCTCTTGAGTTGATAATTCTTCTGGTTACATATACGGTAGCGGTAATTGTTTTGCTGCTTTGTGAACCAGCCATTTTATCACTTTTTACAGGAACCTTTTTTGATACATTGTAAGAGTAAGTATTGGTGGCCAGGTTGCTGAACCAGATATCGTACATATTGATGTCCATAAACTGATCTACCCTGAGGTCATTTTGCTGTCCATATGACATGCCATAAAACTGATAGTAGCTGCGTTCCCCAATAGAATTGAGGTTCCATAAAATGTCGCTTTCAAAGAAATTCCCGTTAATGGCATAATAACCAAAGCGCTGATCAAGTTTGTTCACCACCACATTTGTGATGGCAGCTTCATAAGCCTCCTTCTTTTTAACAATAACATCTTTATAACCGGGAACATAAGTGTCAGCAATTTTTAGGTTATCATAAGCTTTTCTGGCGCTGAGCCTGTCGTTGCGCTGTAGCAAAGCGATTCCCCTGTTGTACCTTGCATCTGCTGCTGCTAATGCAGCCCCTTCTAATTCCTTATGGTAATTCCTCGGGCGGAAAGTCGTACTCCCTTCTTTCAGGTCTGTTGCCGCATCATACATTTTCTGCAGGGCCTCATAACCATTGTATACCAGATCAAGCATTTGCCCTTTTTTAGCATTGCTGTTTTTTGCCGTTGTGACGTCTTGCTCATATTTTGTAGCTGCTTCCTGATAAGCGATGGGAAGGATCCTTTGCGCATTGGCATCTGAAGGGTTTTTCTTCAGGTCATTGACGGCCGCATAATAGGCTTTACCATATTCTCCTTTATCAAAGAGTTTCTGAGTGGACTGACAGGATGAAAATACAAGAAGCAGGAGGGTGAATTTAAGCAGCGTTTTCATAGAATTCAGGTTAAGAGTAAATAAAGATATGGAAATAAAAGCGTCCATCTGAATTCAAATCAGATGGACGCTTTTTTTAGTTCATTGCTTTATTTATTGAATGCAGCTACTATGCAAAATCATGACTGATGACAGATTTTAACGTATTTGGTTTTCTTCCTGTTACCTGCTCCACATCATTAGTCGTAAAGCCGACATGATGATTTGCGATCACAGAATATACCGAGTTCATGTAAACTGCTACAAAATCCGGTGCACCTGCCTCTTTAAGTACAGCTATATATTGTTCAGGACTTGGTTGCGGGTAAACAATGGTTTTGCCGGTAACTTCAGAAAGGATAACTGCGGCATCTGCATAAGATAGGGTTTCCGGACCGGTAAGTTCATAGGTTTTTTTACTGTGGCCTTCCATAGTTAATACTGTTGCTGCTACTGCAGCAATATCTGCTACATCGATAAAACTGACTTTACCATCTCCTGCGGTTGCAAAAGTAATTCCTCTTTGTGTAATGTTGTCCCATTCGTAATTCTTAAAATTCTGCGCAAAGAAAGTGGCCTTTAAAATAGTGTAATCAAAGCCTTCTTTTGCCAGTCTTGCTTCGGTCTTTAAATGAAAAGACATATCAGGACCCATATGTTCCGATTTTAATGCGGATAAATAAACTACCTTCAGGATTCCTTTTGACTTCAGGAAGTCCAGAAAGGGGGTTATTAACTGGTCCATTTCCAGAACCATAGAAGGACCAAGAAGGAATACCTTATCTACACCGCTTGTTGCCGCTTCAAAAGTAGCAGGATCATCAAAAGAGAACTGAACCAGTTCATCTGATAATCCAAGTTTTTCTTTTGACTCTTCCACATTTCTGGTGCCAGCAAGAAAGGGGATGCCTTTTGCCTGAAGGTCTTTGATCAATGCTTTTCCAATTGCGCCTGTAGCGCCTGTGATTAAAATTTTATTTGCCATTTTATTTGGGATTTTACTTTCAATAGTTACTTTTAGTAATACAATATTAAGAGGTAACTAATGGATAAACAAGAAGGTACAGCAACATTACTCAGGAACAGCGGTGTAACTATTGCTGGGAATGAGGAGCTTAAGGGTGATAGAAAGTTACAGGAAATTTTTAACAATGCCAATACGATAGCCAATGAGATTTGTCCGGTAGGGGATGTCATTGCCAGAATCAGCGATAAGTGGAGCATCTTATCTATTTATGCATTGGGTGCTTACGGAAAGCTGAGATTCAGCGAATTGATCCATAAGATTGATGGCATTTCCCACCGGATGCTGACCGTAACTTTGAGAAATCTGGAAGGAGACGGCTTTATCAAAAGAACAGTTCATGCTGAAGTGCCACCAAGGGTGGATTATGAATTGACTGAACTGGGCCACAGCCTGATGCAACAGTTGTCTGGCATCATTGGCTGGGCCGAAGCCAACGGAGCAGAAATACTTGCTTTTAGAAATAAGAAGGGATAAGATCAGGCGATGCCAACAAGAAATTTAGAATTGACATCGCCTGTGATCTCCGGATTTATGGGCAATAGTTAGTCTAATAGAATGTCGAGTTCCTCGGTAGCTGGAATAAGACATACACTTTTACTACATGGACTGTACTCCAGTTTACATTTAACAGAAATAGGGTCTTGTGTTTTTAGTTTGACCTTTTGCTGAAATGTCGCGATTCCTTCAAAAAAGCCAATGTCCATCTTAAAAATGGAATCATATTCTATTTGTGGCGCTGATTCTATAGTTTCACCGATAAGATCATATTGAGGAGAGGCCTGAAAATTAAAAGATGTTTTTATTGGCCCTCCTTCTTTTAGTTTTTGGGAATAAATATGCCAGCCATTATCCATCATTGCAGTAATCGTAATTATGGCTTCTGTTTTGTTGATTTTTTTTACACTGTAGCTCCATTGTACATGCTCTTTTATAATTTGAGCAAATGAATATGAGCTCATTAGAATGAATGCTATTAAAAATGCTTTTTTCATATTGATCTGTTTATGATACAAAGTTATCCTCCCGGGGCTCTGTGTCAGTTAAAGGATTCTTAATTAATGTTAAGGAGTGTTAATTCATGCACTGGCCAGGAGTAATTCATTTACCTTTGATTTGGAAAGGGGCTATTTTTCAGCTCTTTGTCGTTTTAAATGAAAAGGAAACTCTCTTTTATTCTCTTTATTGCATTGCTAACCTGTAGTGGTATTATCTCATTTCAATTCTTTTGGATGTATAGTGCATATAAGGTAAATGAAGACAATTTCAATAAAAATGCTTCGATTATTTTACAGCGCAGCATTGACGATTATCAATTACAGCATGCTGGCATATCCAGTTCCATCATATCAGCTACTGAAGTCTCCATTTCAACAGTAGACTCCAGTGGAAATTGTGGTCCTTGTCTGGAACTAAAAAAAAAGCAGATAGAAGCGGTAAAGAAAAAAGCCATGGAGGCATTGAACAAAAGAATAGAGGAGGGCCAGGTACAACAAAAGCACATCAATGCTGATAATATGGACAAAGATATGCTCTTTCTACTGTCACGTCTGATTTCCAAATCCAGAAACCAAACCGTTAATTTAGAGGTCCTTCAAAAAAAATATAGAAAAGAACTGGCAAAATCTAATATTGATGTGGATTTCAGCCTTTCTTTTGTTAGAGCTTCGAAAAAAGCGGAAAAAGCTCAGGTTGTTGGTCAGGTGGGGTTTTCAGAAAACAATACGATGATACAGGGCTCTTTTATAAACAGAGGACGTTACCTGTTGCTGCAAACGCTTAGCCCAATCCTTATTTCACTGGTCTTAATTCTCCTCACTGCCGGAAGTCTCTGGTACATGCTGTATGTGATTTTACGTCAGAAAAAATTAGATAACATTAAAAACGATTTCATTAACAACATGACCCATGAGTTGAGGACACCAATCGCTATATTAAAATCAACCCATGAAGCACTGGATAAATTTGGTGAAGTAACCGATCTTGAAAAGACACAACGGTATTTGAAGATGAACATTACAGTACTTGATAAACTGGAGAATAGCGTAGAAAGAATCCTGGATATCAATGAGTACGAAAAACAGGAAAGGGTAGCAAGACTGGAGAATGTTAACCTTAAAAGGTTAGTTCAGGAAGTCATCAATAGATTCTCTTTAAATGAAGGGAGTAGTATTACCTATGAGTACAGATTGTCAAATGAGGAAGTCATTACCGAAGCTTACGCGATGGACACGATTATTTCCAATCTTATAGATAACGCTGTTAAGTATGCGAAAAATGAACAGGCAAAGATATTGGTGAGAATTTTTCCGCTTGGGGATGGCTGGCAACTTCAGGTGGCAGATAATGGCTATGGTATCCAGTCCAGGCATTTGCCGTTTATTTTTGATAAATTTTACAGGGTACCAATGGGAAATTTGCATAATGTAAAAGGATACGGCCTTGGATTAAATTATGTGAAAGTACTTGTTCAGCTTTTAAAAGGAGAGATTAGTATAGAAAGTAAACCGGATGTCGGTACTACATTTACCATAAAATTTTAGCCATGGAGAAGATCAGATTGTTACTGGTTGAAGATGAGAATGTGCTTGCACTGGTGATCAAAGAAACGTTGGAAACCAGAGGCTTCGAAGTGAAGGTGGCTGCAAATGGGGTGGAAGGCTGGAGTATGTATAATTTAAATAAACCGGATATTTGTATTGTCGATATTATGATGCCGAGGAAAGATGGACTATCCCTTGTGGCAGATATCAGAGAGGTGGATAGCAATACGCCGATAATTTTGCTCACAGCCAGAACACAGACAGAGGATGTGTTGAAGGGACTGGAAATAGGAGCTGATGATTATATGAAAAAGCCTTTTAGTATGGAAGAACTGATTTTACGCGTCAAAAGCCTTACGAGGAGATCGATCAGGGGAAATACTGATATGAGTTCAAAAGAAAATGCTACAGCAACCATAGGCCGCTATAGCTTAAATTATACACGCCTGGAGCTTTCCTACGACAATATTATTATTAATCTTTCTCAGCGTGAAGCAGATTTATTAAAAATGCTGCTGGAAAATAAAAATGAATTGTTAAACAGACGTACCGCTCTTTTAAAGATTTGGGGAGACGATAGCCTGTTTCATTCACGTACAATGGATGTTTACATTACCAGATTACGTAAATATCTTCAACAAGATGCTGTTGTACAAATTTTAAATGTACGGGGTCAGGGTTATAAGCTGGTAGATTAGATACAGCGGACTGTCAAAATTTGCCTTTTCTCTAAAAACAAATGTCGGCTAACTATGCCGGACCAAATCGGTCAGCAATTGGTTTGTTGAGGAAGTTTGCTTTCTTTCTTCGTCATTATTTTTAATTTGATTATTTGCAAGTTAGCAGTTATCAATGTGATGAGACGAAAGTAATCTAATTCCTATCTCAATCTACAGAAGCCCGGAACATAAAAAAGATTAGGATTGAGGTTAATAAATAGGAAAAAGAAAAAGTAGTTGTACAGGTGTAAGTACCCATATTTGGGTAGAGAAGTGTATATTTGATACAATAAATATTTTAAAAATCGTTTTATGAATGAAGTGGACAGAACCTATAATATTAATTTAAGTTTTGAAGAAATAAAACTTCCGCCATTTCAGGATATCCTGGTTCTTGCTAAAAACTCTGTTCAGGGAAAAATCGGCCTGTCAAAATCGTTCGAATTATTGGTGCCTAATGGTTTCGAAATCATTGATATTAACGATGGTATGATAGAGACTATTTTCGTCCACAGGAACATTCTTGCGAAGATCTCAAAGGAGAAAGTGATACAGATTCTCCAAAATAATGTGTTTCCTTTTATTTCTGAAGGGGAACTCATCAGTGTAAATTTCAAAGTGAATATTTCTGTGAAAGATATTGTCTTTAAAGATTCGGATTTATGAATATAGCCCAACTCATTAAATACAATTATGTGAGTATTGACGGTTACCAGGGGGTACATGTTGCAAGAAGCCATACCGCTATTGCAGATGGCCTGGTGATTTTAGACGAGAACATACCAGTTGGCGTTCTGACTTCAGTAGACCTGGCGAGGAAACATCATGTCATCATCATGGATTGTCTCAGCCCTAAACCTACAGTCGAGAAAGCAGATAAAATCAGTAAAGTCCTGGAAGTCATGAAAGCTAGCGGACATGATGTTTTGCTGGTATATGATCAGGGCAGTTTTTTAGGAACCATATCACAACATGATATCCTAAACCACCTGCATGCCAACCTGAACCGCCAGAAGCTTTCGCTTCAATCGGTTGCGCATGACCTCAGAAGCCCGATTGCCTCTATAAAGATGCTGGGAGATATGCTGCAGGATAACCTGATCCTGGTCGAAAACAAACAATTGGTGGATTATTTAAACCAAAGCTGTGATTTCGCTCAGAAAATAATTGAAGACATCCTGCTTACTGAGCAGACATTTGAAGAGATGGTCAATTATTCTGAAGAGAATTTTGATGAACTGGTGGAGGAATGTGCTGCTGGTCTTTCTACAGAGTTTGAAAAGAAAGAACTGATCCTTCAAACGGATTTTAAATTTGGTAAATCGGTCAAGATGGACCGGCCTAAATTTAAAAGGGCGATATATAACCTGATTTCAAACAGCATCAAGTTTACCAATAACAATGGGAAAATTGAATTGTCTACTGTCGTTAAAGACAACATGCTGAAACTAGTGGTCAAGGACAATGGAATTGGGATCCCTGAAAATATTCAGGAGCAGATTTTCGATAAATTTACACGTGCCAAAAGACGGGGAACAGCAGGTGAACCTACTACAGGCCTAGGGATGTACCTGACCAAGCAAATTGTAGAGCTGCATGATGGCAGTATTGAGGTCGAAAGCGACGGAAAGAGCGGAACTTCATTCTCCATTCTTTTGCCCATTAAGAACGACTGATCAAAAATGACCAGTCAAAAAATGACTGATCAGGTGCTGCCTTAAATTTTAAACTGTAGTCAGGTCAAAAAATGGCCCGACTACAGTTCAGATAAAGATGTTTTCAGTAATTCCTGATTATTTTTTTAACAATGGGGCAACGGCCGTCCCAATCAGATGGATAGATTTTAACTGTTGTTCATGAGATAAGTTTCCGGTATCCATTTGGAAAGTAAACCTGGAAACACCACCCAATGAATCCGAATGCCTCCTGATTTTTTCCGCTATTTCTTCAGGACCACCAACCAAAAGTGCACCTTGAGGACCTAACTGCGATTCAAACCTATCCCTGGTCATTGCCGGCCATCCCCGCTCTTTTCCTATTTCAGTCATAGATTTGGCGTAACCAGGATAGAATTCATCCTGTGCCTGCTGACTGTCCTCTGCTACATAACCTAAAGAATGAATGCCCACCTTTAACTGATCTTCGCTAAATCCGGCTTCTTTTCCTGCTTTACGGTATAAGTCTACCAGTGGACGGAACTGATGTGTCTGTCCGCCAATAATGGCCACCATCAATGGCAATCCAAGCATCCCTGCACGGGCAAAAGACTGAGGTGTTCCTCCAACACCCAACCATATCGGTAACTTCTCCTGCATTGGCCTTGGGTAGATCGGCTGGTTGACTAATGAAGGTCTGAATTGCCCCGACCAGCTCACTTTTTCGTGGTCACGGATTTGCAGCAACAAGTCCAGTTTTTCTGTAAATACGTGATCATAATCCTGAAGTTTATAACCAAACAGTGGAAAAGCATCAGTAAATGAACCTCTGCCTACCACCATTTCTGCCCGGCCTTGTGAAATCAGGTCTAATGTTGCATAATCCTGAAAAACGCGTACAGGATCTGCTGCACTCAAAACTGTCACTGCACTGGTTAAACGGATTTTTTTTGTCCGGCCCGCTGCTGCCGCAAGGATATTGCTGGGCGCAGAATCCAGAAACTCCCGGCGATGGTGTTCCCCGATTCCAAAAACATGAATTCCGGATTGGTCGGCATATTCGATTCTTTCCAGTAATTGTCCAATGGCCTGAGCATCACTGATGGCATCCGGCCCATCTATATTAAATTTCGCTGCAAAACTATCTATTCCTAATTCCATATTACAGGTTTTTAAAATTGATTCTGATGGCTTTTCTGTTAAGCCATCAGAATCAATGGTGTAATACAAATGTAAGGAAGATCACCCGGCCGGATCTTGATGTAGGATAAGTAATCCCGGCATCAAAATCTATTTAGGGATCCAGGTTTCTTCGATCAAACGGTAAGTCCCATTGGTATTGGTATACTTGTACCTGAGGACGAATTTTCCGGTCAGCGGGTCATAAAAGCTTTTTCCTGCCGTTGGATGATCAACCACCGGACCGGTAAGAGAAATGTATCCTGATACCGTAATGCTCTGGTCCGCGTTTAACTTCAGGAATACCTTTGTATCCGGGTTATTGCCCAGGTTGGCGATGTCGTCAAATACATAGGTTCCCGGTGTTGCAGTTTGTTCCAGTTGTTTATCCAGTGCAATAGGACTGGAATCTACATAAGTACCATCTGCATTGTAATTTTTCTTTTCTCCGGTTGCGGTGTAAATACCAGGTTTATCATCTACAAGAATGGAATCTCTGGTCAGGGTTTTGAAATTGTCAATGGCTGTTTTTAGAGGTGCATAAGTGGATTGATAATATAGATAAGTTCCACTCTTTGGCATGACAACAGTGGTATTCTCATCCGCAGCAACATTTAGGGTAACAGGCTGGCCCGAGGCATTGGTATAAGACACTTCCGTCCCGATGTTAACCGAATCCGCGCTGTTCCATTCTATCGTTAGTTTCTTTTCCGTTTTTGAAAAGTTACTCGATTTAACCGGCCTGTTCATCAGCAATGACTGATACCTGTCGCCATAGATATTTACCGTGCGTACCTCAGAAGGAACAGATTTATTTCCTTTATCATCAATACTATAGATGATAAAGGAATAACTGCTTTCAGGAAGGCCTGTAAGCAGGTGTTTTATAGTATCACCAAGCTTAAACCCTGTGGCATCAAAAGAAGCAGAATCAGATTTATTATTCCATAAAATACGGTAAGTACGGACCCTTGCATCTATACCTCTTGGCCAGTGAAACAGGATGCGGCCCTTACCCGGGAAGGTTTTCACCTGAGTGGCCTTGTCAGGATATACTTTTTCCCCATCTGCGAGGTATTTTTTATAATCATCTGACTTCTGACAGGAGGAGAGGAGAATGCCACAAAATAAAAGGAAAATGGGCGATAGGTTGTTTATAGTTTTTCTAAACATAATGATTTTTATTTATTGTGTATTTCCCCAGAAAGTGATTTCCAATGCATGGAAGAAATCAGTATTTCCCCAGTTCTTGATTTGCTCGAAACGAATATACCTGATCGCAGGTGCTGCAATAGGAATGAGGAATTCTTCTCCAAGCCCGTCTGAACCTCTGGCATAAACGATATCTTCATTTGTGGTTTGCCCCAAAGGAAGACCTGATGGTTTTTTTGACAGGAAGGAACCCAGTTTTATCCAGCCATCCCATGATCCGGAACTGTTGGGAATCACTGCGCTGCCATAAAGATTGAAAATTTGTGGGTTGCCGTGCTGATATTGCCATCCACCATCGATCCTTTGCAAGATCTTAAAGCGGCTGAGTTTAGCGACTGCCCCCAGATCAAAGGTGAAACGGTGAGGGGAGGGGGCTGCACCTTGCAGGGTATGGAAGCCCGGTTCCCCGGTTTTATCGTCCCACATATAGCGCATTTCCCAGTCGTAAGCAGAAGGCTGATCATTTGGAAGAATGTATTGCCTGAATTTCGATTTATCCAGCTTTTTCTCCAGAAAAGGGCTCATTTCTTTTAATAAAGTATCTGAGGTATTGTTAAACCTGTCCTTAATATAAACGCCAAACAGCCTTTTTACCGGATCATACCCCCTTGCAGAAAAGGACCCTTGTTTGGTCTGGGTATAAAAGGTTTCTATAGGTTCGAGTTCCCCATTGGTGTTTTTGGAAAGAATTACCAGGGCAATCTTATCCTCACCAGGATTCTCGAAAGTCACGTTTACTCCACCAAAATCATTGTTTAAGGTGAGTGAACTGGCAATTTTGCGATAGGGTGGAGTACTGGGCTTTACTTTTACCACGGTTTCATCAGACCTGTTTTCACTTCTGTCAACCGCATACAATCTAACATCATATTCGCCGGCTTTAATAAAACCATCTACCCGGATCGTATCGTTAAAACGGGAAGTTTTGGCCTGTCTGGTCGTGGTACTGTTGATCGCATATTCTGCAAGAACATATTGCAGGTCTTCGTCGGCAGGAAGTGAATAGGTGATGACCGCACCACCAGGTGTATTCTCTACTTTTACATTGCTCACAGCACCTGGTTTGGTGCCATCTTTTTCTATGGGACCCTGAGTGTTCATATCTGTTTTGGAGCAACTCCAAAATGCCATAATTCCCAGGATTAAAATCAGAAAACTATACGTTTGTTTCATCTCTTTATATTTTTTTAGGTTGAAAAGGGGATCATGATTACCAACCTGGATTTTGTACCAGGTTTGGATTGGATACAATTGTGCCTTCCGCTATCGGCCATAAGTAGTCTCTGGAGATAAACGTTGGCGTAAATATGGATTTCACGCGGTAATAGTCTATTGCTTCAGACTGATCCAGGTCCCATCCTCTGATTGGAATATTTAAGTATTGTTCTGCCTTTTTCCATCTTCTCAGGCTCCAGAAACGCTTGCCCTCAAACACGAGTTCAATCATTTGCTCCCTTTGTACAATTTCCCGGAAACCTTCTTTTGAATTTGGCTTGGAAGGATTCTTGGCCGCAGTGGCCCAACTTTCCTGCACACCTTTCAATCCGGCTCTTTTCCTAACCAGGTCGATCCATTTATAGGATTCAGCAGGACCGTTTTGCTCATTGAGCGCTTCCGCATAGAGTAAATAAAGCTCTGAAAGCCTGATGATCGGAAAGGGGTAGGCGGTTACATTATAGCCCGTAGAATTACTGCCAAAGTCATTTCTGTAATTCACCAGCTTCTTAGCCCAGTACCCGGTTACAGAGTATAAAGAGGCACCAAGCCTTGCGCCAAACTGGCCGGCTTTGGCCTTAATGAACCAGGTCTTGGTATCGTTGAAAAGCCCTTGTCCATACCAGATTCCTCCATCAAAACCTAAATCTGCATAAAACCGGGGTTCACGGTCAAAGTTTAATTGAACCGTCTGATAATCTTTTTTCAGGTAAAAGCGGTAGGCATCGGTGACGGTCCTGATCTTGGTTAAACGATTGGAATAGTCGTAATTTTTATCTTCTTCTATAGGAACGCCGTTATTGCTGTAAAACATCTCGGCAATGTGAATCGGAGGGCTCAGAATAGACCTGATACTCTCATTGTTGGCTGGTGGGGTAGGAATGCTGCCCTCATCTCCTGAAGTAATCCTGGCCTGTGCTAATGCCTGCGTTCCATGAACCATGGCGTTTGTTCCTCCCCAGATGATTTCGGAATTCCACTTTTCGGTAATGGCTGTTCTTACATTTAACGTGATTTTTGTAGAATCTGAAGCCGTTTCATTGGAAAGAGGGATGTAATAATGAAGTTTTGCTCCTACAGACTCTGCAGATTCAATGGCCAGGCGACAAGCATCGGCTGCTTTTTTCCATTTTTCCTGGCTGTAGGCTGGAGGAAAGAGTGCTAAACCATCTTTGTTTTTGAAATTTGCATAGCTGGGGTTTCCATTAAACAGCGGACTGGCAATGGTCATCAAAACCTGCGCTTTAATCGCCAGGGCAATTGGTTTGGTGAGGCGGCCCAACTCGGAGGTCGTATTCATGATTTGAGCCGGAAGGCTGGGAACAGATTCATCGATCAGGCTGATAATGTAATTCGACACAGAATCTATAGGTGCTCTGGAAACGCGTACCGCTTCAATAGGAGCAGAGATCGGCAGGTTCACACGGATAATCGGAACAGGGCCGTACATCCGCATCAGGTAGAAATGATAATAAGCTTTAAGCAGTTTTACTTCGGCAGTCCAGCGTGCTTCTTCAGCATCAGAAAGGTCGGGTACCTTACCCACATTTTCTAAAAAGAGGTTGCACTCCCGGATCGCCTGGAAATAAGGTTTTCCTCCATTTCCGGAATCCCAGTAGTTTGCCTGTGGGTTGGAGACACTTTGCTCCCCCCTTGCGATTCTGTACAATCCTACACCGAAATATATAGAACTTGGATACTGTACGGCAAACTCATCACCGCCCAGAAAACCCGGGTCACTATCTGTATTTCCAAAGGAAGGAAGATTATTGTAGCAGGTGAACAGATATTTTTCTGCTTCAGTGCGCATGCGGAAAGCATAATCTATAGTTCCAATATTGTCCGGGGCAACATTAAGATATTTCTTACATCCACTATTCAGAAGAAGAAGGGTGAAAATCAATATGTTCAGGTATTTTTTCATCTTTTAATAGAATTAGAAGTTAACATTTAGGCCAAAGTTGAATACTTTTTGAAGTGGGTATCCCATGCCACTCGTTCCCATCTCAGGATCCCAGAGTTTGAATTTGCTGAACTGAAAAAGGTTCAGCCCGCTGAAATAAACCCGGAAAACTTCTGCTTTGATTCTTTTGCTCAGGCCTTTAGGAAGGGTATATCCGACTTCCACAGATTTTACCCGGAGAAAACTTCCATTGCGCATAAACCAGGTACTGGTTTGGTTGTTGTTTTCAACAGGGACAACGGAAAGTCTTGGCCAAAGGGCGTAGATGTTCCTGTTTTCTTCAGACCAATGACTATCGGCATACGCTTTAATCAAGGCATTTTCGCCAGTCCGTCCGCCGTTTATTTGATCCCATGGATTGTCATAGTTGACAAAAGGAGCGGTGGCTGCAGTATTGATAAAGAAAGATTCCCTGGCTAAGCCCTGCAAGAACACAGAAAAATCAAAGTTTTTATAACCTGCAGAGATCCCACCTCCATAGGTGATTTCCGGGGTGGTCGGATTTCCGATCGGTACGCGGTCGAGGGTGGTGATTTGACCATCACCATTGATGTCTCTGTATTTAATGTCGCCGGCCTGATAAATTCCAAAAGTTTGTTTTGGTGAATTCTGTACGTCTTTTTCATCGATGAAGAGGCGTTCAGCGATATAACCATAAGCCTGGGAAATGGATTGTCCCGGATGCAACAGGTATTTCTCATTGTAAGCGGGTTCCTCAAATTTAGAGTACTCGCCTCTGGCAAAAGTAAAACTCCCCCTCACAGAAAACCACACGTCATTGCTCAGGTTTTCTGTATAGTCAAGACTCAGGTCAACACCCTTGGATTTGGCCTCGCCAACATTGGCAAGAATACCGGTAGACAAGCCCATGGTAGTCGGGATCGAGGACCTTTCCTGCAGGATGTTTTTGGTATGTTTCTGATAGAATTCTCCGATGAAGTTCAGTTTGTTAAACAAACTTAGTTCTATGGCAATATTGCTTTGGTAAGATTTTTCCCAGGTGATGTCCAGGTTGGGATACCGGCTGATAGATACGCCTGGTTTATAAGTGGCATTGTCGTACCCAAAGTTGGCCCCACGGCCACCATTGGCCAGGTTTACACGGCTAAGGTAAAAGAAACGGTCTTCATCTCTTCCAATCCTGTCATTACCCACAAGCCCATAGGAACCCCTGATCTTTAATTTATTGATGAATTTGGCTTTCCAGAAGGATTCATTTGAAACCACCCATCCCAGTCCGAAAGTGGGGAAGAATCCAAACTGCTGATCGCTGTAAAACCTTTCTGAACCGTTATATCCAAAGTTGAATTCTGCAAAATAGCGGTTGTCATAAGCATAAGATGCCCTTCCGGATAAGCCGATGTTGCGGCGGGGCAGGGAAACCTGGACATCATCCCAATCGTTACCTGGCGAAAGGCTCTGCTGCATTGTGAAGATCAGGGCGCCACCTACATTATGTTTGCTTCCAAAAAAGCGGTTGTAATCCAGCGCCGCCTGAGCATACAGGTTGGTATTGGCATCTCTTTTCCCTCCGGAGACAGACCTGATGTCTTCATAGGCTGCGGGCCCCTCGGTTTCATTCTGCCATTGCAAGGTATATTGGTCGCTGAACTTATCATAGGTAGAAATGCCATAAAAATACGGACCGTATGCACGGCGTACATCAAAAAAGGAATAGCGGTTGGTGCTGATTAAACTTCTGAAATTCAATCCTTCCGTAATGGCACTTAACTTTTGGTTCAGCTCCAGTTGTGCCAGCATCCTGCTTTGTGAATAATCTTTGTATCCTCTTAACAGGTCGGCATAAGGGTTCAGATAAAAATTCGTTCCTGAGCGGTAATTTCCAAAGAGGATGTGTTGCGAGGCTATATTTGCTGCATCGGGTGCATAATAAGGTGCAAAAAGCGTCGGACTGGTCCTTAAGGCTTTGGTGTAGATGGCAGAACCACCATCAATCGGACCATTATAATCGTCGAAATAACCGGAGAACCTCACCACCAATTCTGTCTGCGGGCCAAGTTGCATGTTCACATTGGAACGCAACTGGTAGGTGCTGAGTTTTACATTGGTGTTGAAGTTGTTGCGCTCGTCTACTTTTAACGTTCCATTGTCTTTATTGTAGCTGCCGGCAACGTAAAACTGAGCAACCTTTCCTCCGCCTCTTACACTGAGGTTTCCCCTTTGGTTGGAAGTCCGTTTATTGAATAAAAGATCAGTCCAGTTGGTAGCAGGGTAGATGACCGGATTGTCGCCGGCAATGGTATGGTCAATTTTGTTTTGCTGGTATAAGAGTTTTGCCAATGGATCCCTGGTGAGCTGAGCTTCGGTATAAAGCTGCATATGGGTCACGGGATCGGCAATCTCAATATTTTGAGTAGCTGTGGAAATGGAATTCTCCAGCCTTACAGTAAACTGCGCGGTTCCTTGTTTTCCTTGTTTTGTGGTGATAAAAATTACCCCGTTTGCACCCCTGGCTCCATAAAGGGCAGTGGCACTCGCATCTTTTAATACGGAAAAGGATTCGATATCATCAGGTTGTAACCTGGCAAGGTCTGTGGTGGTCAGTTCTATGTTGTCGATCAGGATCAGCGGACTGCCGCTGCCGTTTCCAAAGGTAGTTACCCCGCGGACAAAGAAATTCGCATTGTCTGCTCCTGGTTCACCACTTCTCTGATAAGCAACTACACCCGCAATACGTCCGGCCAGTGCAGTGGTTAAATTACTGGAAGGGATTTTCAACTCCTTGGCGGTAATGGAAGTTACAGAACCTACTACGGCTTCCTTCCGTTGTTTCTTTCCGAAAGCGGTAACCACAACCTCATCCAGGCCGCCTTGCTCTTCTCTCAGGATCACGTTAATGGTAGGCCTGCTGGCTGGTTCTTCTACTGCGATAAAACCCACCATTTTGAAAACCAGTGTGGCATTTTGTGGTACTTTTATAGAATACCGGCCATTCTGATCGGTACTTGTGCCGATATTGGATTTTCCTTTTACATAAACGGAAACACTGACCAATGGCTTTTTTAAAGTATCCAATACCTGTCCCTGAATGACGGTATCTGTTTTTAACTTTTTGATGGTTTGCGGTGGGGAGACCGGGCTGGAAACTGGATTTTCCTTGGGGGATACGGCGATCAGCCCGCTGGAGATCCTGAAATCCAGTCCGGATTTGGAACTCAATTCAGTGAGTAGTTGTACCATGCTCCGTTGCTTTTCCTCGATCAGGATAGGCCTAACGGCTTTAATGTCAGTTTTGTTGTAAGAGAAACGGTAACCTGAAGCACGCTCTATCCAGTTAAATACTTTCAGGATGGGTTCGTTTTTAAATCCGATGGTATAAGTCGGGTCTTTTTTTGTGGTGTTTGCCTGAGCAGATGCGCTGATCATGAGGGAGGTACAGAGCAGCACAATGTTCAACGTCAAAAAAGTAAAAAAAACGCTTTGATAGGGGAGATTTTTTTTTCTCATAGAATTTATTGATTTGGTTAGCTTGGTTTAGGTTTATTTAGTGCGGGGTTCGAACATGATTTTTTGTCCCTGTATTTTCCAGTTCAGCTGGTTGATGAAGCTGATGGTTCCCAGAATAGCAGATAGTGACTCATCAGAATAATCGCCGGTAATCTTTTTAAAGTCGCAGTTACACTGGCTCAGGTCGAATTCAACGCCATAGTATAATTCCAGTTTGCTGATGATGGTAGGCATATCGGCATTTTCGAAGTTTAGTCTGGATTGGCTCAGTTCTTCCATTTCCTTAAGGGGAAAGATTTTCCTAGTTAAGGCTAAGGATTGATGGTTCAATACCACCGATGTTCCAGGTTCCAGGATTTGACTCGCCCCATGTTTTGGCTCTGTTACCTTTACTTTTCCGGTCATGAGTAATACGGATGACTCCTTACTGTTTTCGAAATCACGTACATAAAATGACGTTCCCAGTGCAATGGTCCTGGTGTGTTTGGAATAAGCAATGAAAGGTTTGCCTGGTTGAGGGGCTACGTTAAGGTAAACCTGTCCGACGATGCCTATCCTGCGGTCTTCTGCATTGAAATTTTCTGGAATGATCAACCTGCTTCCCGGATATAAAATGGCTTCTGTACCATCTGCTAATACCAGGGTTTTTCTTTGTTTCTGGGGAGCGTATACGGTTTCGCCACGAATGTCACTGAATTTAAAAACCTTTTTCCGTTGGTTCAGGTAAAAAAAGATGGCGGTTGCAGACATCAGGAGGATTGATGCTGCAACGCTCATCTTCACAAAAAGGGATCTGCGTAATTTTGTTTTAAGCTGGAGTTTCGGATCTTTTCTATCTTTTCTCTGTTGAAATAACAACTTAAATTCAGCCAGTCTTGAGTCTATCATTTCCTCAGGAATTTTACCTGTCAGGAGCAGCACATAGCTTTTTGCCTGGTCATATCGTTCCTTGTCCTGAAGATGGTCCGGAACGTAGTGCTTCCAGGGATTGGTATCCTCAGTTTCTTTGTCATTTAAGCAATAGTCAATGAAGAAGGGGTCGGTTAGCAACCCTTCTATGGTCAGTTTAGGTTTGTTCATTCAGTTCTGATGCAAGGTTTAGTATCTTATAGTGCTGATCCCAGCTAAATTCTACTCGTTTTTTTTGAAACAATATTTTAAGTATCTGATAATCAGTTAGAATATTTTTTTATTTGGCTGGTTTTTGAATGGATTCAAGTGGTCGTGGTCAATTCAACTGGCAGAATGCCGGTAGTATTGCCTTGAATTCAGGTATGATGAAATTATCCCCTCAACAGGAGGAGGAGGAGATAGGTGGGGATCTTCAGGTCCGCTCTTAAAAATTTTATGGCCTGATGGATGTTGTTATATATGGACTGGGTGGCTAATCCTGTTTTTTCAGAGATCTCGGTATAATCCAGGTTTTCATAAAAGCGGAGCATGATCAGTTGCTTCTGTCTTTCCGTTAATTTATTGATGGCCTGAGTGATGTTTTCTTTTATTTCCTCTTCCAATTGTAATTGGACGATGTAATCCATAATGGAGGCTTCGTACAACTCTACCGTTGGCAATTTCTCTCTCACCACAAGGGCCCTTTCCTTAGCGAGCTTGCGCCTCAGGTAGGTAAATAAATAACTTTTTACGTTTGTGACAGACTTCAGCTTGTCTTTGTTCTCCCATAATTCGAGAAAAACCTGGTTAATAGCATCTTCTACATTCTCCCGCTCTTTAAAAATGAGAAAGCCATAATTAAATAATGAATTGTATAACTGCTTATAAAGACTAAACAGCGCAGTCTCATCGCCCTCTTTAACTTTTATCCATAACAGTTGCTGGTCATTAGGATTGACCTTCATATTTGCTTCCATGGTGGACATCTGGTTTCTTCGTAAAATTATTGGTCCATTCAAAGAACGGATTTTAGAAGGTATTTTATTTTATCATATTGTCTAATGATTAAGTGATTTTGGCGGGGAGGTTTTGTTTTTAAGGTATTTATCTGATCCCCTGATCTTTCACTATTTTCTCAATCTCCGGCAATAAAATTTTATATTTTTCCAGATCCCAGTCGGGCACATAGGATTTCATAGGAGGCATGCCCATCGCCTTACGCCGGCTGTCCAGTCTGTCCGGATCAATAATGGGATAGATATAGGAGCTGCCGGTTTTTTTGTCCTTAAAGCCCTGGCTTCCATAAGACTGCTTATTTCCTGTACGCATGGCAATTCTATCCTCCAGAATGGCCAGGTTGCTGGATAAGGTTTTTCCATCTTTCTCTGCTTTTCTGACGATAGGAAGGTATTCCTGCTGGGTAGCCAGGTCGGCATGTTGAATGACCAGAAATAACCCCTGACTGGCATTCATCCCTACATCTTGTGGCCCAAGCCATCCGTGATTCGCAATAATGTCTTTTACCTTAATCAGATTTTTGGCATCCTGTTGTCTTGCTATTGCCTTGACGCTGTCAACTGCAGTGGGACTGGCTTTTGCTTTGATCATGTCCATCCATTTTATCCGAAAGGTCTGATCATCTTTAAGTATCGTATCCAGCTGCTGCATGAGCTTTTTATTGAATTTACTACTGTCAATTTCAAACGAGTTGACCTGGGCAAGGGCTGCAGAGGAGATCAGAGCCAGGAAAAGGAAGCTGAAGAATCTTTTCATAACAGGAAGAATGAAATGCAATATACTTATTTCAACGTTCTTTCCGTCCGGATCTGATCTCCGGGTTTCTTAACCGGGAAATCCAATTCGCTTAGCGCGATATTGGATTAACATTACAGGTGTGCTTTGGCCGGCACACCAGTTTTTATTTTGAAGTTTTAAATGACAATCACCAATCTTTTTCCGCCATCAATATCCTGATTCCAGGCGGTTTCAATGTCCTGGAGAGGAGCGGTTATGGTATCTATTTTTAACTTGCCTGCGGCGGCAAGCAGAAACATTTCCGGCAATACCTCTTTAAAAAGTTTTTGCATCACCTCTTCCGAAAGGCTTCCGATTCCGGAACCAATCAGTTCTATATCCGAGCTTCTAAGTGTAGCCGACGACAACTGAATCGTATCCCCGGCCATTCCACCAACTGTCACAAAACGGATCTTATGCGTAAATTTTCCTTTTCCTCCCAATGCCTGAAGGATCAATTCTGCCGGATGGCCCCAGAGGTAATCTATCACTGCATCAATAGGAGTCTGCTGGTGTATCTGCCGGATACACTGAAGGATTTCATCATCTCCCTGTTTCAGGGAAATGACCTCATCAGCACCAAGAGATTTAAGTGTTTCCAGTGAAGCTGCATTTCTGCCCGTGACGATTACTTTTTTTGCACCATAGTGTTTTGCAATCTGGACTGCAATCCGTCCCGTTACTCCTGTAGCTCCATTGATCAGTACCGTATCACCCGCTTTAACGGCTGCACGGTAACGCAAGGCTGCTGCTGCACCAAGAACGGCATTCGGTAGTGCTGCTGCGGTTACCTCATCCAGCTGATCAGGTAACCTGACGAACCTGTTTTTATTGATCAGTGCTTTTTCTGAAATCATGCCCTGTATGCCTGCAGCATAAACCCTGCTGCCATCTTCCAACACACCAACCCCATCTACACCAACAACTGCCGGTTCAAAGGAAGTCGTATTGCTGGAATAATGTAGGCCACTGGCGATTCCCTTATCCAGGTTTTTTACAGCAGCTGCCTTTACTGTTATCAACAATTGATCTGGATTTTGAGGAACCGGATCCGTAAATTCCCCGTATTTTGGCGTTTCGCCATAGGCGTATAATATTGCTGCTTTCATCTTCTTTTTTTTTACAAATGTACAGGGCAACAAAGCGACAGACGATAACATATGTTATCAAATCAAACTCGTTTTTCTTTGAGTATCTTATTTTTAATTCTGCTCAGGTGAACGGGAGTGATCCCCAGATAGGAGGCGATATAATGTTGAGGTACCCGTTGAATGAGCTGCGGCTTTTGTTTAAGCAGGTTTAAATAACGCTGCTGCGGAGTATCACGGATAAAAGAGAGAAACTCTTTCATATAATGCAGTTGTCTTTCCAGCATGAGGTCCGTCATTTCCTTCAATACCGCGGCGTCCTGATTAACTTCTTTCATCATCTCATCAAAATCCTTCTTTTGAAGCACACGAAGCATACAGGGTTCTATGGTTTCTATGGTAAACATGCCGGGAGTGCTTTTCCGGAAACTCTCCAGGGAGGAGAGTCCTTCATTTTCAAAAAAAAACTGAAAAGTGGTATCTCTGCCATTGTTGTTAAACCAAACCCTTAAACATCCCTTTTCAATCAGAAAGATCTTCTTTGAAATGTCTCCTTCTGCCAAAAGAACCGTTCTTGCAGGCACCTCAATACGCTGATGCATCGCCATTAAGGCTTCCCAATGCTTTGCCAGGTGTGGCAATTGATCTTTAAACTGAAAAAACATCTGGATGGTTATTTTGATCTAAATTAAGGAATAATAAATAACAGCCTGGATTTTTCTTTTGATAAAATTTAAATTGTAAATTGAATTCAAACAAAACTTAACCGTATTAAAACTTAAAACATGGAAAAATCATTAAATGTTAAGAAATTGAACAGAGCAGAAATGAAAGCTGTAACAGGAGGGAATGGACCTAAAATCTGCTGGACAGAAGGAGATGCAGGATGTAATCAGTCTTGTAAGGGACCAGATGGCCTGGGTAGTGGATATTGTGGGCCAAATGGCGATTGCTACTGCGACAGGTAGGTGAATTAACCTATGGTTTCCTTAGCCATAGGTTAACTTTTTGCAGCAGCAAGGTATCTTTCTTAGGATACATAATTGCTTTTGCATAAGCAGGGCTGATACTTTCATCCATCCGGAGCCAGGAAAGCTCCGGATGTTTAGCCTGCTGATACTTCGCCTCTGTTTCATCTGTAAACATGACATCTGCAGTTTTATTCAATAGCGCTTTAAAAACCTGTTGATTGTCAGGGATCACCTGCAGAGCTGCATGCTGAAGGTGTTGTTTCGCAAAAGTTTCATTCGTTCCTCCAATGTTTTCAATCACCCTGACGCCCGGCTGGTCTATGGTCTTAAAATCTGTAAATCTGGATTGATCTGATAGACGGAAAACGGCTACTTTACGGTCCAGCAGGAGGGGAGTTGAGAAGTTGAACAATTTCTCCCTGGTCGCATTAATAGAAATCCTACCTATAGCGAGGTCAAATTTGTGAGCTAATAAATCTTCGCTGAGCGCCTTCCATGTGGTCTTTACAAACACTACTTTTTTACCCAGATGTTTGCCCAGACGTAATGCCATGTCAATATCTTCTCCCTCAAATTTGCCGGATAACGTGTCATAACTGGTTAGTGGCGGATAATCCCCGGTCGTTCCAACCCGAAGTATGGCATCAGCACCGATCCTTGGGCTACAGCCAAAAAACAATAAAGGAAGTAAAATATATAAAATATAATACCTGCAGAAATGTGGAATGGTGTTCATCTAGGAAAGGGAAAAGTCTATGGCGGCCTGAGTGTGTAATTTTACGGTATCAAATGAAGGCACAGGGATGTCTTCCGGTTTCAGGAGTAAGGGGATTTCTGTACAGCCAAGTATGATCCCTTCAGCACCATCTTTAATTAATCCATCGATAATGGATAAATAACGTGCTTTTGTTTCTGCTTTAAACACCCCATGGCCCAGTTCGTCGAAAATCGAGGCATGGATATAAGTCCGGTCTTCTTCATTTGGGATCATGGTTTCAATACCCTGATCTGCAAGCTTTTTTCTGAAGAAATCAAATTCCATAGTGAATCTGGTTCCCAGTAAAGCGACCTTGCTTAAGCCCTGTTTTTGGATTTCAATCGCTGTTGCAGTAGCCAGATGAAGGATCGGTAGATGGATTTCTTTTTGAAGCCTGTCGGCAATATGGTGTGGGGTAGCTGCACATAAGACGATAGCCTCCGCTCCGGATGTGGTTAAAGCATCACAGGCTTTTTGGAACATTTGAAAAATCGTTTCCCAATCACCAGCATCAATATTTTTCTTGATGTCTGCAAAATTAAAGGAGTAGATCATACATTCAGAGAAATTTAAACCTCCCAGTTTTTCGTTAATCCCCTGATTGATGAGGGTGTAATACTCCACTGTAGACAGCCAGCTGGTTCCCCCGATAAGTCCTAATCGTTTCATGTAAATCTTTTTTACTAAAATACGATGTCTTTTGATTTCTCTACCCTTTCCGTTATAATTTTCATCCTTTTTTATTTCCTGATCTGATAGCTTAGGTAAACAATTAACCAAACAATTTATTAACCAAATCAACCCTGAACATGAAAAAAAATGTATGGACCTCAGCCTTACTGGCAATGGTCATTTTAATTGGAACGCTACTTTCCTGTAAGAAAGCAGCAGCAGTTGACGATGAAAAAACTAACCCTAAACTTTCTGGTTTAAAAACTTCGGGAGTTTCATCTGTCTTAAACCCCCAGACGGAATGGACCTTTAATGAAAAGCCAACTACAGAAGCCGAGCAAAGCAGGCTGAAGACTTCTTTAAAAGCAGCAGATTTTGACCCGGTAGGTTTAAGGGTAAAAAGCGGTATGGTATTGTCCATCAATGTTGAAGTGCTGAATGCTTCATCAGCAGTACCTCAGCTTATGGTGGGCTCTTACGACCGGGGAACGGTAACCACTTATAACCTTCAGGCAGGTAGTAATTCCATCAGCCCGACTAATGCAGGGGAACTATACATCAAGTATGCTTCTGCCAGCCCTTCAGGTGGAAAGGTGAAAATTACCTTTAACAGCGGTCATCTTGGAATGCCTTTTTATGAACTTGGAAAAACCACTCATCAGGAATGGCTGGATGCATTGGCTACTGATACCGATACGACTTCAAAAAATGCAATATTGGTCGCAAACCGTGCCTTTCTTGTGGTTTCTAAAGCAAAAGCTTTAGAATTTAAAAATGAAGACCAGGATCAGGCTTTACGCTTAATTGATACTGCTTTAAAAGCGGAGGATGATTTTAGCGGAATGGACAACAGCTCCACAACTCATGCCTCCCGGAAATTAAAAATTATGGTTACGGAAAGAACTTCTGGCTATATGGATGCGACTTCCTATAGAATCCGGATCGTGACGGCCTCAATCACCAGAATTCTGAAAGTTTCAGATCTTCAGACCAATGGCTGGGGTGTCTGGCATGAATTCGGACATCAGCATCAAATGCACCAATGGACCTGGAACTCCGTTGTAGGGGAGGTGATGCCGAACATTTATACCCTGGCAGCCAGAAGGGTTGTTCAACCAGGCGCGCCGGGGTTGAGTACGGCACAATGGAATGATGTAAACACTTTTTTAGCAAAGCCGGCTGCGACCAGGATTTATGAGGCCAGCAGTACCAGTCTGATCACCCGTTTAGGTCTTTTTCAGCAATTGTACCTGGCCTTTGGGGATGCCTTCTTTATTAAAGTGCATAAATATTACCGGGAGAATACCATCACTGTAGCCAATGATGACGAAGAGAAACGTCTTTTCATGATCAATGCGAGTAAACTGAGCAATACAAATCTGGTTTCCTTCTTTAAATCCTGGGGATTTACCGTCAATGCTTCCGTTTATGATGAAATCAATGCACTGAATTTACCGCAGCCTGCAACCGACCTGAGTACACTCAGAGAGTAACAGGTCATTTTAAATACAAAGAAGGTGCTGCCACGCAGTTCTTCCATGGGTAGATCGGATGAACAGGAGCAACACCTTCTTTGCTGAAGGAACAACAAATAGCTTGAATTCAGAATTAGTTGGTTTTTGGATATAAAGCTTTGATCGCTACGATATCGCTTGCCGTGAAAGGACGATTAGTGCCATCAGAACAAGCCAGCATCCAGGATCCCGGTTCTCCACCCACAGGCGTTCCGGGAATATGAATGGCACCTACGCCTCCATCTCCTTCATTGCCAACCTCTATGCCCAATGACTTTAAGAAGGCATCCCATGGACTTAAACCACAGCTATAACTTCTGTCTGCATAATCGGTATGTCTGAATCCGATGGCATGTCCGATTTCATGGGCAACAACGGTTGCCAGCAGGTTATTATTGGTGAAATCCTTATTGTAATGTGTATTGCTTAGTTTAATCGGAGTAGCGGGATTTCCATTGGCATCAGGGAATCCTGCTGATTGACCCAAAACATCAGGATTACTGAATGTTTCTCCTTTGATCAGGATATCTTCTACAGTTACAGAACCAGAGTCCAGTAAATTAAGTGTTAATTTCAATCCAAGGTCATTGTATCTCTTAATGGCCTCTTTGGTGGCATCCGTAAATACTTTTTGTGCCGCTCCTGCATTTACTTTTATTTTTAATACCCTTGGTAATCCTGTTACCTGATAGGTGGTTTTGTATTGCTCTGTACGTGGCTTACCAGAAGCCAGTTCTTTGATGAGCGCGGCATGACTGGCCAGGTCTGCAGGTTTCAGGAAGATATCGCCTTCAACGATATAACCACCATCAGCCTTGTAAGCTCCGGTTGGAGAAAAGCCGGCTTTGGCAATGCTGATTTGTTCGTCTTTGCTCAAAACGGATGCATTTTCTGCAGGAGTTTCTGAATTGTTTGTGCTCTTTTTGCAGCTGATCACTACAGCTGTGCTCATTAATACGGCCAGGACGATTGCTCCTGATTTGAATAAATAGTTTGTTTTCATGAATGGGATGATTAGGTAATTGATTAGCTGAATATAGTTAATGCCCATAATCCTCCATTGCTGAACAGCAATTATGTAAGTATTGTATATGCTTATGTATATAAAGTATACTTATTTGCTGTGTTTTACAGGGCTGGAAGACTATTTTGAATTCTTGTAGGCAATTTGATGATTATTGGGGTCTGTTCTAATATGCTGTGTAATAGGTTTGTTACCTTTTTCCGGTTGTTTTTAAATCTCCTATTAAGAATGAAGCCACAATTAATCAGGTTGGCGGATAACTTCGTGAGCTCATTTCATGTGCGATTCGACCGTTCCGCAACCATCAATAACTTTTTGCATTACCACCTGGAGTCCGAATTGGTCTACATTAAGCAGGGGAAAGGGAAGTGGATCATCGGGGATCAGGAGCAAAGATTTGCAGAGGGCGATGTACTGCTGATTGGTCCCGGCTTAGCTCACCAGTGTCAGTTTGATGAACCTTACCTCAGCGGAAATGAAGGAGGGAATGTAGAGGTATTTGTCATTCATTTTGCTGAAAATTTCTGGGGTACAGAATTTCTCTTTCTACCCGAAAATATAGTCCTGAGAACCTTATTTGAAAAATCAAAAAGGGGCGTTTTTCTAAAGGACAGTACCAACAGATATATTGGTTACCTGATGAACCGTATTGTCCATGTGAAGGGCGCTGCAAGAATCCTGTTGCTGATGGATGTGCTGTTATATATTGGTGATCTGTATAAGGAAAAGAATCTGATTTGTCCTGCAGCATTGGTTCAGGTTACCTCAGGGACAAGAAACAAACCGATCCATATCATCTGTGATTATATCCTGGCCAATTTCAGGAGGAAGATAGAAATAGAAGAAATGGCAAGGATTGCCAACATCAGCCCGAATTCTTTTTGCCGGTATTTTAAAGCAGAAACCGGACTTACCTATATGCGCTTTCTGATCGGGGCCCGGTTGAAACATGCTTGTCAGCTTTTAGAAAAGGGGGATTTGAGTGTCAAGCAGGTGAGCTATGAAAGTGGCTTTTCCAATCTCGCAAGCTTTCACCGCCATTTCAAAGAGCGGAAAGGGATGAGCCCCTTGAGCTACCAGAAGCAACAATACCAGGATCATCATAAACTTCTTAACCTACATTAACCTTTTGCCTTAATCTACTCCATTGTTTGGCTTTAATGGGCCTCCTACCTTTATCCCATTGAAAAAAACTAAAATTTAAATATTATGGCAGTATTAACAAGGATCAATTCTAATGAGGTAGCAATCCTCCTGATCGACCACCAAAGTGGCTTATTCCAAACCGTTAAAGATATTGACGTGACCGCATTGCGTAACAATGTAGCCGCTCTTGCAAAAGTAGCTGCGATTGAAAATATTCCGGTATTTACAACTGCTTCGGAACCTAAAGGACCGAATGGTCCCCTGATGCCTGAAATTCATGAACTGGCTCCTCATGCGGTATATATTCCGCGCAATGGCGAGATCAATGCCTGGGATACCCCGGCCTTTGCAGATGCAGTTCGAAAATCAGGTAAAAAGAAACTGATTATTGCAGGTGTCTTAACCAGCGTGTGTGTGGCATTTCCTTCCATCTCTGCTAAGGCAGAAGGATTTGAGGTATTTGCGGTAACTGATGCTTCAGGTGATATGAGCCTGATGTCTTCACAGACCACAATCGCACGTTTGGCGCTGGCAGATGTGGTGCCTATCAGCACAGTAGCAGTATTGGGTGAAATTCAGAAAACATGGAACCGTGCAGACGCATTGGAATTTGCTTCCGCTTATTCAAAAGTAATGCCTCCATATCAATCACTTATCGAAAGTTACCAAAAGGCGGTAAGCGTAGGTAAAGGAGAATAAAACAAGATCTTCTTGCTTCATCAGGCTTTGGGTGCTGAATCGTTTGGGGATTCAGCACTCAAAGCCTTTTGCTTTAAATGGGCAGAAGTTTTATCTTCGTGATGTTTACACAATTCAGCTTGTTTACACATCTCCCTTCTTATGAACCATAACCTCCTTTTAGACAGTATCGCAAAGCACATCCATCTTGATGAAGAAGAAACCGCACTTTTTCTTTCTTTTATCCAGCCAAAGAAAGTACGAAAAAAGCAATACCTGTTATTGGAAGGGGAGGTCAACCGTTTCGGGATGTTCGTCACCTCCGGATGCCTGAGGAGTTATAACCTGGATGAAAATGGGTTCCAGTATATCCAGCAGTTTGCGCCTGAAGGATGGTGGATGGGCGACATGTACAGCCTGATTACCCAGGAGCCCGGTCATTTGTACATTGATGCCCTTTTCGATTCAGAGTTACTCCTCATTTCAAAAACCAATCTGGAAAGACTGTATAAAGAAGTCCCTAAATTCAATTATTACTTCAGGATTCTGGCAGAAAAATCACTGGTTTCTTACCAGACCCGTGCCATGGAAAACCTCCGTTTGACGGCCAAAGAACGTTACGAAAAATTCTGTCTGAGATACCCCACACTGGTGGATTGTCTTTCTCAAAAACAGGTGGCTGCTTATATCGGCGTTACTCCCGAATTCCTGAGTAAAATGCTCCACTCTGAACCGGAGCTTAAGCCCTGATCTCTTAACCTGCATTAACTATTTTGCTTAATCTACGTTATTTTTTATGATGTTTTTACCGGATAAATTTGTCCTGGATTAAAAACAAATATCATGAGTAGCTTACCTATCAGAGATCAAAAAAATGATCACCTTTTAACACCGGAAAATGCAGCGTTAATCATTATCGATTATCAGCCGGTTCAGGTGAATTCAATTGCTTCAATGGACAGACAGTTATTGGTTAACAACATTGTCGGTGTAGCAAAAATGGCAAAGCTGTATAACTTGCCAATTATCCTTTCCACGGTCAATGTGAAAACAGGTTTAAATTTCGAAACCATTCCTCAGTTGCGTAAAGAGATGACAGGAATCCCATCTTATGACCGTACCACGATCAACGCCTGGGAAGATGCAGAATTTCTCGAAGCCGTAAAAAATACAGGCAGAAAGAAACTGATCATGACTGCTTTATGGACCGAAGCCTGTCTTTCTTTCCCAACGTTGGATGCCTTGAAAGAAGGTTATGAGGTTTATCCGGTGGTTGATGCCGTTGGTGGAACTTCATTGGCAGCCCATGATGCTGCATTGAGGAGGATGGAGCAGGCAGGTGCACAACCGGTAAGTGTAGCGCAGTTGTTCTGTGAATTACAGCGAGATTGGGCAAGATCAGAAACCGTTCCCGGATTTATGAAATTATTTATCGAAACAGGTGGTACCGCAGGGATCCAGTTCTCGTACGATAAATCAGAATAGTTTAACTTTAATTACCTGGCCCGGCAGCGCTTCAATCCTGTCGGGCTTTGTTAGATACAACCCCGATGAAGAAGAAAATAGCAGGTGTTTACAGCAGTAATTATAACCATGCGGTAGGAGATGGCTTTAAAGTCATTAACATCTTCCCTAATGGCAATGACCTGGGTGATAAAATGAGCCCTTTTTACATGATCGATTACCAACCGGAAACCTGGTATGAGCCAACTGAGAAAAAGCGCGGAGTAAATGTTCACCCGCATCGTGGGATAGAGCCGGTTACTTTAGTGTACCAGGGTGCAGTTGCCCATGCAGACAGTGTCGGACATAGTGGAATTGTTGGTCCCGGAGATGTACAATGGATGACTGCCGGAAAAGGGATCCTTCATAAGGAATATTTTGAAGAAGAATTTTCCCGTAAAGGAGGCAATCTGCAAATGATCCAGGTCTGGACGA
Source organism: Pedobacter caeni (assembly GCF_900129215.1). Classification (GTDB taxonomy): domain Bacteria; phylum Bacteroidota; class Bacteroidia; order Sphingobacteriales; family Sphingobacteriaceae; genus Pedobacter; species Pedobacter caeni. The sequence continues at coordinate 1,507,960 of NZ_FQUQ01000002.1, forward strand.
TCTTGCCTAAAGCAAGTAAATTTGTGGAACCTAATTATCAGACCCTGCTGAAGAATGAGATTAAAAAGATAATACTGGAAAATGGAGAAGTCAGGGTAATCGCAGGAAATTATCAGGGTACCGAAAGCCAGATACATACTTACAGCCCGATGAACCTGTTTGATGTGACTTTGAATAAAAAGGGAGGGATGAAAATAGATTGCCCCTCAGACTATAACATGGGGATCTTTATATTAGAAGGCAAACTGAAGCTGAACGATGTGGAAGCAGGAAAAGAGCAGTTTGTATTGTTCGGGAATGAGGGAGAGACGGTAGATATCCTGGCGATCGAAGATGCTAAATTTTTAGTGTTGAATGGCAAGCCTTTAAATGAACCGGCAGTTCACAAGGGGCCATTTGTCATGAATAGCGAAGAGGAAATTGAACAGGCTTATGCCGATGCCGCCGCCGGGAAATTCGGGTACCTGGAAGCAGAGGAAGTCTAATTATTTGTAAAAGCGCCTTCCTTGATCCAGGAAAGACGCTTTTTAGGTTAAAGATTGTCTTTTAAAAATTGGTATTCACAATCAACTGGCTTTTGGTGGCATCAATGAAATCCAATGGGATGATTCCATATCTTCCATGAGCAGCACCAGTGAAATAAGTATTGATCTTCGGGTTAATGGAATTGGCTACCGTATTGATGTTCGGGATTCCAAAAATCCCCGGTTTGTAACCACTGCCATAGTTTACATATAACCTGTTCTCCGTGCTGTTTTTTGCCTCATTTAAAAGCGATTCTACCTTTGTCCATTTGGCATTCAGGTCTTCTACTTTATAATAATCCTGAATTTTTAGATTTGCAGCAGGATTGTTGATCTCAAAAGTAGTATTGTCTGCCCAGTTCGTAGCATCAATTCCTTTTGTCGTTCCTGCACTGAATCTTCTCAATAATTTGATCTTGCCACGAACAGATCCTAAGGTCGAAATGCCATTCCCTAAATCCCATTTCGAAGCATTCTGCGCTACATAAGCATCAAAGGTTTGTTCGAAACTACGGGTATTGTCAGTTGGTGTATGCTCTTCTTTTACACTCATAATGATCGTTTCTGTAGGATTGTTATTCAGAAAGCTGATACAGGCATTCAGGACATCATCAAAATTTAAGTTCTGATAGATGGCACCATGGTGAATGGTAAAGCCATTGCCAATGTGTCTGCAGCGGATGTCCAGATACCGCACACCAGCAGTAAGCTGTTCTGCAATACTTAGATTCTGTGTTTTTGCAGTTCCTGAAATAGGTTCGTTTCTGGCTCCTGAATCATGGGTGCCGGGAATAGAAAGCTGGGCAAGGTTGAGGTCATTGGATAAAGCACCCATCCAGTTGCTCATCGTGAAGTTGTTGACCGTAGGAAGGGCCATGATGGATTTCTCCGACTTTAACGTGAGCTGGGAGTTTTCAGTGTCCTGCTTCTTACAAGCGGTAAAGGAAATGGTTGCTGCCAGGATTAACTGGACTTTTAGGGATGTGATTTTCATAATAAATTAAAGGTTTGATTTAAATATTAAGATAGGTAATTAAAATGGTCTGCTTAAGCGTTTTAGTGTTTTGTATGAAAAGGAATGGAGAGCTGGCTTAAAGATTTTAAGATCATAGGATGGATGCTTTGTTTAGGTTGTAAATAAACGCTCCTGTCATTAAAAGGATGTTAATCCGGGATTAAAGTTTGAGGTTGACTGAAAACATATTCATTTCTTAACCTTGATTAAGTTTTTTCGCCTCACTTCTTATCCTATATCAATGTGGGGGAATAAAGGGGTAGGTATCTTTGTATACAATAATTCAAACAACAACTGGTTAAGAAAGGTTGACTAAGAAAAACCCATAAATACCAGCAGAAGTTGAGAATGATTGCTTAAAAAACAAGGAGAAACAACATGAAAAAGTTAATTGAAAAAATCGTGACAAATTCTGGCAGACCGCATATGGTTGGTGATGGATTCAGGGTATTTAATTATATCCCCGGAGCAGGCATTCCTCAGGAGAGAATAAGTCCGTTTTTACTTTTGGACTTTAATCCGGAATACGATTTCGGTCCTTCAAATCACATGAGGGGAGTAGGTGTCCATCCACATAAAGGTTTTGAAACCGTAACGATCGCTTATAAAGGAACCGTTGCCCATCACGACAGTACAGGAAGTTCAGGAATCATCAATTCCGGCGATGTACAATGGATGACTGCAGGAAATGGAATCTTGCACAAAGAATACCATGAAGAAGCCTTCTCGAAAAAAGGTGGTCCTTTTGAAATGGTGCAGTTATGGGTAAATCTTCCTAAAAAAGATAAATCTACAGCGCCACATTATCAGGAATTGACTGCCGCAGGAATGGGTAAAATAGAATTGGCAGATGGTGCCGGAGTAGTGAATGTCATTGCCGGAAACTTTAATGGCGTTGCAGGACCTGCACAAACGTATAGCCCGGTGAATTTGTTCGACATTAAGTTGAATGAAGGTGGGGAAGTAAGCACCAGCATCCAGGCCGGACACAATACCGCATTATTGGTGGTCAACGGAAGTGTGGAAGTCAATGGCGAGATGGCCGGAGAACACAGCTTTGTATTGTTCAGAAATGAAGGAGAAGAGGTCCACATTAAAGCCAATCAGAAAAGTGTTATCTTGGTATTGAGCGGAGAACCTTTGAACGAGCCTATCGTAAGTTATGGTCCGTTTGTAATGAACACAGAAGAAGAAATCAGTCAGGCTATCGTTGATTTCAATATGGGTAAATTTGGTGAACTAGCAGATTAACAATTAAATATTTAAAGATATGAATGAGGAATATGTAGCGCTTCCCCTGGTTAAGAACCAGGAAGCTAAACGTTTTGAACTTAAGGTGGGTGAGTATACCACATTTATCGACTATAAAGAGCACGATAAAAAGATCTGGCTGATCCATACCGAAGCTCCTGAAGAATTGCAGGGCAAAGGTGCCGCAACAGCAGTGATCGAGAAAACCCTGAACTATATCGAAGAAAACGGATATACACTTATTCCTTTATGTCCGCTGGTTGCGGCATATCTGAAACGTCATCCGGATTGGAATAGAATTGTAGATGCAAGTGTTAAACCTCATTAAGAGGTTTAACACTTTAAATAAACAGAGATGTCTGAATCTTACGAAGTAAAGCATAACAAGGAGAAGCTTCAGTTTGAAGTAGCCTTAGATGGGGAGATAGCGGTGCTTTCTTATCGCTTGTATAAAAAAGATATTGCAATGATGCATACGACGGTGCCCAAAGAAATGGAGGGAAAAGGCATTGCCTCTGCACTGGCAAGATTTGCTTTTCAATATGCTGAAGATCAGCATAAGCTGGTCATGGTTTATTGCCCTTTTGTTTCCGGATTTATCAAAAAACATCCGGAATACCGCAAACAGCTTGATCCCGAGTATCACAGAAATAAATAAAAGAAATCAAACAGACCCTCCTGATAAAAAATGGAAAAAAAATATATTCTGACCGAACCTTTAGTTGCCAGCATTGCTGAGGTAAAATACCAGACCACGATCACATGGAGAAATGGTACATTACTTTCTGATGAGCCGGTAAGTTTAGGCGGACAGGACCTTGGTCCTGATCCTTATACTTTACTCTTGTCTTCTTTGGCGAGTTGTACCCTGGCCACCCTCCGTATGTACATCGCCCGCAAGGAATGGACAATTCCTGAAATCACTGTTAAGGCCAACCTTTTCCAGAGAATCGAAAATGGAAAACTAGTGACCACGATTGAAAGGGCCATCTTTTTCAATCAGCCAATGGAATCAGAACAAAAAGACAGGTTGCTGAAAATCGCACAATCCTGTCCGATTTCCAAAATTCTAAAGAACGAAGTGATCGTCGTAGACGATGTCTTTTAATTAGAAATATCCAACTGTTACCCTCATAATAAATAAATCTGCATTGCTTTTATGCAGGTTTATTATTGAAAATTTGTGTGTTCAATTAATCAAAGAGATCACATGAATGAGCTATTAAAAAAAGACCTGAATGAGCTGGACCTGATCTTGAATCAGGTAAAGGCCGAAGGACTTGAGTTTCTAACCGGGATTAACAACAGACCAACCAGCATTAGTAATCAGGAGATCGCATACCAACATCTGGAAGAACAGGGAACGGGTGCAATCCACGCACTTGCAGAATTTAAATCCCGTTTTGACCAGATCATCGTGGCCTCAACCGGACCGCGTTATTGGGGTTTTGTGACGGGTGGATCTACTCCGGCAGCAATTGTGGGAGATTGGCTGGCTACAGTGTACGACCAGAATACCCAGACCATTAAAGGACAAGGTGACATTTCTGCAATTATTGAACTGGAAACAGTTCGCCTCTTGCTGCAATTGCTGGGACTTCCTGATGATGCTTATCTTGGTGGTTTTGTAACGGGTGCAACGATGTCGAACTTTACCTGTCTGGCTGTCGCCCGGCAATGGTTAGGGAAACAAAATGGCTATGATATTGCCAAAGAAGGAATTTCAGGAAAGTTGAAAGTCTTATCGGCAACACCGCATTCTTCATCGGTAAAATCACTCGCTTTATTAGGATTCGGCAGTCAGAACCTCATTAAGGTAAAGGTGATGCCAGGCAACAGGGAAGCCATGGATCTGCAGGACCTGGAAAAACAAATCCTGGAATTAAATGGGGCTCCCTTTATCCTGATCTCCAGCGGAGGTACCGTAAATACCGTTGACTTTGATGATTTTGAGGGTATTCTGAAGTTAAAAGAAAAATACAATTTCTGGTGGCATATGGATGCGGCTTTTGGTGCTTTTGCCGCCTGTGCTCCGGCCTATAGCCATTTGCTGAAAGGATGGGAGCAGGCAGACAGCATCACCATCGATTGTCATAAATGGTTAAATGTTCCTTATGAAAATGCCTTTTTCCTGGTTAAAAAGGAACATCGTTTACTACAGATGGAGAGTTTTCAAAATTCGAATGCCCCTTATCTTGGCGATCCGCTGGAAAATTTTAATTACCTGAATTTCCTGCCTGAAAATTCCAGACGCTTAAAGGCGCTACCTGCCTGGTTTTCTCTGAAGGCCTATGGCACTAAAGGGTATCAGGACATTGTGGAAGGCTGCATTGCCAGGGCAATGGAACTGGCGGCATTTATAGAAAAAAGTGACGTTTTTGAACTTTTAGCTCCGGTGAGGTTAAATACGGTTTGTTTTACCCTCAAAGAAGAGGAGCAGGTGTTTGAGTTCCTGAGCGCTTTAAATGCAAAAGGAATTGTATTTATGACACCAACTGTTTATCGTGGGAAACAGGCGGTCAGGGCTGCGTTTGTCAACTGGAGAACTACCGAAAACGATGTTTTGATGGCAATTGATTCCATGGAACAGACCCTGAGGGAATTTTAAGATCTGTTCTGGAAATTTAGTTTTCTGTTCTGGCAGACCAGGAACCATTTTCTTTTGTGGCGATCAGTAAGGCTTCACCAGCCCCGTCTATCTCATGGAGCAGTGTGCCATCAGCAGACCAGATCGCGCTTCGGCCGGCAGCATCATAGCCTCCGGATGGAGCGCCATAATTAGACAGGATCACTGTTAGCTGAAATTCTGAAGCATAACTTTGTAAGAAAGCGGCATCCGTCGCATAGCCATTCTTACTGATCAATGCACTGGGAAAATAAACGCTGCTCTTGCTGGCAGAAGCCTTGGCTGCATGTTCATGATGGGTCAGATCAGCACAGATGGCACAAAATATACTTTCTTCGTTCAAATGAACGATCACGTCTCTCTGCGCTGTCTCTGCACTGAAAAAGACATCTTCAGAACCCAGATGAAGAAACTGTTTGGTATACAGATCTGTTTTTCCATCAGGATAAAAAAGGAAAGAACCAATGTGTAAGCCGGTCGCTGATCTTGCAGGAGCGCCAATGAGGATAATGATGCCCTGTTCTTTTGCAGCCTGGGAGAAAACATTCAAACGTTCATCCCCTAAGGTAAACGCCAGCTCCTCAGCCAGGTCCATTTCATATCCTGTTAATGACAATTCCGGGAAGCAGATCAATGCGGCCTGATGTTGCGCTGCACGCTCAATCATTTGCAGGTGTGTTCTGGTATTGGCCGCTACATCACCCCTTATAGAAATGGATTGGGCTGCAGCAATAATGGTGGTGGTATTATCCTTCATTTTGTTGTTTTAACCAGTTTTCTTTAGAGATTTCAAACCAATCACATTTGATCCCTTCGTGGTCAAAATGTTCCGTGATTATAAGTCCTGACTTTTGCAATGCATGCCTTGAACCTGCATTTTCTCCATGTGCCATCGCATATACATGGCTCAGGTTGAGCGTTTCAAAGGCATATTTTAAAGATGCTTTTGCAGTTTCTGTTGCATATCCTTTTCCCCAGTGTTGTTTGAGAAAACGGTAACCCACTTCATAAAAATGAACCCGGTTGTTGGTTGTTGTGGTGATGAATTTTAAACCACTCCAACCCAGAAATTCATTACTTTCTTTATCAATAACTGCCCATCTGCCAATTCCATTATCCTCATATTGCTGTCTGATGAACCTGATGTTTTCTTCACTTTGCGACAGTTGTGTATAAGGTTTGTTTCCTAAGTATAAATGAACTTCAGGATCTGAATCCATTTCAAACATCTTCTGGCTGTCAGACATCAGCAGTTCCCTCATGATGATCCGATCTGTTTCTGCAAAAATTTTCATTAGTATATCTATCCTTTTTATTGATTTTTAATTGTTCTCAAGAGCGTTCCTGAGCTCAGTTCAGCGGTCATTCCTAAATTCTTTATGGTATTGTGTTGAGGCCCAAAATTGGCAAAAATCTCCTGCAATTGATATGCTAAATATTTTTATTTGTAAATAAGCTTTTGTTTCTATAGTTTAAGGAAGAAAAATATGCTTAATATTGAGTTTTTATTGCCATGAAAATCAAGAAGATAACAACCGACCGCCTTTTTTTAATTCCATTTACCATTCCTATTGCGCAAGAAATATTAAATCAGCAATACACAATCTTATCTGGTATGGGACTAAAACCTGGAAAGGGATGGCCTGATGCAGATATGATGGAAACGCTGCCAAGAATTGTAAATAATCTTGAATTAGTGGACGAGCCCTCGGGCTTCGAATCCTGGCTTATTGTTGAAAAAGGCAGCAAGGAAATCATAGGAGATATCGGCTTTAAAGGAAAACCAGACGGAGAAGGAGCGGTAGACCTTGGTTATGGGATTGTCGATTCTGCAAGGCGTAAAGGTTATGCCGTTGAAGCAGGGGAAGGAATGATCAAATGGGCATTTAAGCAACAGCAGGTAAAGGTTATAACCGCCCGCTGTATGCATGTAAATGAAGGCTCAACAAAAACTTTGGAGCGTCTTGGCTTCTATCAGAAAATCATCAAAGAAGAAATGGTTCATTGGTTTCTGTTGAGAGAGCCGGGTTCAAAAAAAGAATCAGGTATCAGTGGCTAAATGTTCTGCTCTCAAAATTTGTAACCATATCAAAATTAGTTACTGCATTAAAATTTGTAACTGTACCCGAGGCGGAACACCTGTGTTTCCAAATAGTCTGTACTTTTCAGCTGAAAGCCATTGCCAGTAATCCTTTTACTGATTCGAAGGGTGTTTAGAACATCCGTTGCATTTAAAAACAGTTCGCCAGCGCCTTTCTGAATGTCTTTCTTTATTCCCATATCAAGAGAAAAGCGGGAGTCGATTTTGCCTTGAGGAATAATATCCGGTGCTAAATAGATCCCGGTAAGTTGTGCCTCAAATTTCTGTGGCAGCTTAAATGCCCCGTTAACCTTTAGATTTCCGGAAATCAATTGCTGCCTGGGCGCTGAATATGCAACAGAAACCGGGTATTTATTCTCTACGCTGAAAGCATTAATCGTATTCTGATATATATTGGCATTGGTATTCAGGGAAAGCCAGTCTGTCAGTTTCTGTTGAAAAATCAATTCCAGTCCCGAATTGTAGCTGCGTCCGGCATTTTGAAATATATTATAGAGAAGGGTGCTCCCGGGTGCCTGAGTGGCAATTCTGGTAATGGTTCCATCTGTAATCCGGTGGTACAATGCGGTGTATAAATTACCTTTGTCCCAATTGTTTTTATATCCAAGTTCGAAACTGCTCGTAAACTGAGGGCGAAGGGCTGGGTTTCCTACTTTGATCAGCTCCGGTTCATCGTATTTCGGAAATATCCGGATGTCTACTTCATTAGGTCTGTCTATACGGTAATTATAAAAGACAGAAAACTTATTCCTTTCATCCAGTTTATAGGCGAGGCGTAAATTAGGATAGGGTTTGGTGTATTCATAACCGTCGCTTTTGTAGGTGTTGTGACCAGGATTCACTTTATAATCTACTTTAACATATTCGAGCCTTAATCCGGCCTCCAGTTCAAATTTATTGCTCTCGAAAACATAATTTCCGTAAAGTGCAGGGATCGTTTCTTTATAATCTGCCCAACCTCCGGCATTGACATCTAAAGGCGAATTTAAGCCTGGAAAGAACTGCATGTTTACAGGAATGCTTCTGCTGCGGAACTTCAGGCCTCCTTCAATCCGGCCGTATTTTAAAGGACGTACATAATCCACATTCAGGTCTGAAACCCTTTCATCAGAAAGGAGCTTAAAGGAATCTTCCCCGGTAAAAGAAGGCATGATATTGGTAAAGAAGTATTTTTCATCCTCTCTGTGAAAGGTATAATTGAAGCTGGCATTTAACTGATGACCAGGTTGTTCAAAATGATGCGAATAGTTTGCTGAAGCAGTTGCTGTATATTTCACTTCATCCTCCAGAAATTGCCATAACCTCAGGCGTTCCATGTTGAGGCTGTTAAAATAGGGGATATCCCCACGGTCGGTGATCTTTTCTCTGTTAAACAATGCCGATACATTGAAGGTATTGTTTGCATTGATAGTCCAGTCCATCCCTGTTTTTGCAGTCGCAAAAGTGGTGATGCGGTTTCTTTTTACCTGTTGTTGAATCTGCTCCCCATTGTCGTAGGTTCTTTCTGCAAACTCATTTCTGTTTAGTGTTTGTGTGTAGAGCCAATCTCCCTGGAAAAAGGTGTTGACCTTATTTTTTCGGTAATTGAGCGATAACGAAGGGTTGAGTTTTGGTGTACCCTGGTATTGTGGACGAATTCCAGGCAGGTTCTCTTTCCTTTGCCACAATGCGCCTAAACCTGCAGATAAGCCGATTTTTCCATTAAAACCTTCCTGTTTATTTTTCTTATAAATGATATTGATGATTCCGGCATTGCCATTGGCATCAAATTTTGCAGATGGGTTGTTGATGATTTCAATACGTTCAATGGCGGATGCCGGAATGTTGTCTAAGCTGGTTTGTCCGCCAAAACCAGTGATGGCGCTTTGTTTTCCATCTATCAATATGGCGACTTTATCACTTCCTCTGAGTTCCAGTTTTCCATCAGAAGTAGTGGTTACCCCTGGCAGGTTTTTCATCGCCTGTAACACCGAGCCTCCCGCCTGACTGATATTTGCGGCAACAGAAAAGCTTTTTTTGTCCATCTTTGCATTCAGTCCATCTTGTTGCTGGCCACTAATGACCACCTCTTTCAATGCTTTTGCATCTTCCTGAAGTTCTATAATTCCAAGGTCCTGAAAATTACTGAGGTTGCCCAATAGTACCGGTTGTATTCTGGTGGTGTAGCCAACATAAGAGATGGCTAATAAGTAATTTCCGCTTTTTATGCCTTCCATACTGAAAAGACCATGGTCATTGCTCAGTCCTCCGGCTACAAAACTGCTGTCTTTTGCATTTTTTAATAAGACGTTTACAAAAGGAATAGTGGTTTTACTTTTAGCATCTTTAATTGTCCCTGAAAGAGTCACAGTATGAACCTGAGACCAGGACGCAAATGGAAGAAAAATCAATAGGACAAGGAGGTGCTTTATTTTAATCATCATAGGTAGCATTTTTCTATAAGGAAGTTTTATAGCGTAAAGATGCCTGCCAATTTTGAAGGAATTCTGGAGTTTGGATGTAAAATAAAAACCGTTGCAATGAATGGTCATCGCAACGGTTTAATTGAATATAGGTCGTGTTTTCAACCTTATATCATGGTGTTTTTTATATCGTTTTAGGCGTGTAGACTTTGACTACGCCATCTTTTTCACTGCTGACAATTAACAGGCTCTTTTTTGTCGGACTGTTTTTAGGGGAGATGAAAAGAACTCCTTCGGGTTCTACACCGGTTTTTAATATCTGAAGAAAGACAGGTGCAGCAGGATTGCTGACATCATAAGTAGCCAGGGAAGTAGCCCGTTCCATTCCTACGAAAGCCAGTTTTTTATTTCCTACAGTTCCAATTGCAATTCCTTCCGGTTCTACCCCTTTGTCGTCGCTTCTTAGGTCATCATACAGATTTTCAGCTATGGCTTTGAGCTCAAGCTCATTTTTACTATCGTAAACCTGAGCACCGGTATTGCCATTCCACACACTGAATGAACGTGCACCAAATGAGTAAAGCTCATCGTAATCACCGTCTCCATCGGTATCTCCCAAAGTCGGTGTGATGTTTAGCCTTCCAAGCTGCTCGTCTTTCTGTAATATGCTTGCGGTAGGGAATACGGTCGGGTCTAATTTGATATCTTTATCTTTAATTCTTTTCGCTTCAACATAGCCTCCTACTCCCGTATACTCTCTGGCATCACCTTCATTTGCTGTAAACAGATAGGGGGTGCCACCGGATTCCAATAAGGCAATAGCATCTGGTTGATACATGCCTTTTACCGGCCATTTTCCTAAAACTTTAGCATTGTCTTTGTCGCTGGGATCAATCTCATTTCCAGCCACATTGTAATCCTTGAACCCTAATGGGAAGATATCGGTAATGGTTTTAGCTGCAATATTGATTTTAGCAATCGCATTGTTTTCCTGCAGCGTTACCCAAGCCGTCTTGGAATCTTCAGAAATGGTAATGTATTCTGGTTCTATATCTTTTAAGAAATCTTTGCCCGGGCCAAAAATCCTGAATCCTTTTTTTGCAAGTTCATCTTTCTTTCCGGCAAAAGCACCAAAGTCAATCGTGTTGACTGCATAGTTTTCAGTCACCGAAATGATGGAAATCGTTCCAACAGGGTCTGTAGTATAATCTTGACTTGGTTCACCTTCATTGGCAGTTAACAGGTATTTGCCATCAGGAGAAAAGGTGATCATATCTGGTAACGCACCTACGGTAATCACTTTAATTTCACTGTAATCACTGGTTTTAAAGACAACGACTTTACCATTATCAGTTTTGTTGACCGACTCAATGGCTGCTGCTAATTTTCCATCATGAACACTTAAACTGTTCACCAGACCACCATAAGGAGTGATGCTGATGCTACTCAGCTTTGTCATCTTTGTTGGGTCTTTGAAATCGATCACATCTATCCTGTTGTTGCCTGTGGTATTGTTCACCACAAATAAACGGTTGGTGATCGGGTCAAAGGCAGTAATTTCTGCTGCACCTTCATCACCGATGTCGATGCTGCCAATCTCGGCAAAGGTTTTCGGATCTTCGTTGACAATGATTTCAGGCGTCTCTACCGGTATTTGTACGTTGTCTTTTTTACAGCTGATCAGGGCTGCTAACATTAAACCAAATAGTATGTTTCTTTTCATAGAACGGTTTTTTTCAGGTAAGGAAATGTGGCTTATTTTGTAAAATATATGGTGGTTCCAATCCGACAAAAGTAGGTTTGTGATGTTATCCCGTTTTAAGCTCCACATTACGATATTGTTAACGATGGACAGATTAATTATCATAAAATTGATCTGATTTTGGGCATAAAAATTGTACATCACCTGATCTGGACTAAAGGTTAATTTCAACAGATATGAACAATGCTTACTCAGAAGATCTGGACGATTCTCTATACAAAGGAGAAATGTTTCAGTCTTTTTTCAAGGACTCCCCTCAATCTGTTGTGATTAAGGCCAATGCGCCACATTACACCATTCTCGCGGTGAGTGACCGGTTTATAGAAATTTCCATGAAAAGCAGGGCGGAGTTGCTTGGACAAAACCTGTTTGACGTTTTTCCGGACAATACAAAGGACCCCTCGGGAAAGGAACGCGCACTGAAGGCCATTACCGAGGTCATGAAGACAAAAAAGAAAGTAGACCTCCCAATTTATAAATACGACATCTATTCCAGTGAAACAGGCAGAATGGAGCCTTTCTACTGGTCAAATTCCAATCAGCCTGTTTTCAACGCCGCAGGCAAGGTCTGTTACATCGTAAATACAACCACCAATGTAACCGCTCAGGTGATGCTCAAAGAAATGGCGGCTACTTCCGAAGAGAATCTGGTATTGCAGCAGCAACGCCTCAATAAAATGTTTCTGAAAGCGCCAATGGGGATGGCCTTGTATTCAAAAGATGATTTCATCATTGAATATGCAAACGAAGCCATTTGTAAGATGTGGAACAAAGGAGCACCTGAAGAGGTGCTTGGGCATTCTATATTTGAGTTAATTCCCTCGCTCCAGGAAGCAGGGTACAGGGAAATCTATAGTCAGGTGGTCAATACCGGTGTGCCTTATTTAAGTAAGGAATCCCCGGTCACGTACGACCGCAACGGGGTGATGGAAACCTATTATTTTGACCTGAATCTGGAACCTGTATATGGCCCAAAGAAGGAAATTACCGGAATGCTTTCCCTGGCAAACGAAGTAACCGAACAGGTGATCGCCAGAAAAGATATTGAAAATGCAGAAGAAAGACTTCGTCTTGCCTCTGAAGCTACCGGGATTGGAAGCTGGGACCTGAACCTTCAAACCCGTGAGATTATTTATTCTTCCAGTCTGGCCGATTTGTTTGGTTATCCCGGAGTCACAAACCTCAGTCATGAACAACTGCGTGCTGTCATCCATCCTGAAGATACAGGAGCGGTAGAAATCGCTTTTCAGACCGCGCTGATCTCAGGGAAATATAACTATCAGGCCAGGATCATTCGTCCGGACAAGGTCATCTACTGGATTAAAGTGATGGGAAAAGTGTTGTTTAGTAAGGAAGGTACGCCACTAAGGATGCTGGGGACAGTAATGGACATCACGGAAAGTAAACATGAGGAGATGCAAAAAAATGACTTTATTGCCATCGCCAGTCATGAGTTAAAAACGCCGCTGACTTCCCTAAAGGCTTATGCTCAGCTACTCAAAACAGGAAAAGGAGTGTCCGATCCTGTATTTGTAAATAGCATTGGGACGAGAATTGAAGGACAGATCAATAAAATGACGAAACTGGTCTATAGCTTTCTTGATTTGTCTAAAATTGAATCCAATAAGACCGAGCTGACAAAGGAACTGATCGACCTGAACCAGATCATTCAGGATGTGGCAAGCGATTATTTGTTTCAGGAGAAAAACCATCCGGTATCGTTTGATGCTGAAGAACTGCCGCTCATCATGGCCGACCGCCATAAGATCACCCAGGTGATGGATAACCTCATCAGTAATGCCATTAAATATTCTCCTCAGGGAGGAAAAGTGGAAGTCTCGGCCAAACTGCAAAATCAGGAAGTGTTGGTTTCTGTAATAGACCATGGAATTGGAATAGACAACAACCACACGTTAAAGATTTTCGATCGTTTTTATCGGATTGATGATCTGCAGGTAAAAAATGCTTCCGGTTTTGGTATTGGCCTTTACCTCTGTGCAGACATCATTGCCCGCCATAATGGGAAGATTGGCTTGAACAGCGAACCCGGTATTGGAAGTAATTTTTATTTCACCTTGCCGGTTCAGCCTAAGCACTAAATCACTAATTTTAAGACCATGTTGTACAACTGGTCTTTAATGATAATTCTGACTATTTTATGGTCCTCTGTTTCTACTGTTTTCGCACAGCCCTTTAGTCCGGATAGTAAAGGTTATGTTGCGGACCCTAAGTTTAAGGAATTGATTAAAGAGCGGAGATACGAACTGGTGGGGAGTTTTAGTCCTTCTGTGTTGGGTAAACATGCTTGTTTTATCAAAAATGGAGAAAAATCCTACCTGGACACCATGGGAAATGAAGTTCCCGATAAAAGCATATTTACACGTGGATTACCCATCAAAAAGTCGGAAAGGCTAAAGAATCGTTTTTTCTCTTTTATTGATGGTACTAAGTATGGCATGAAAGACCGGAATGGCAGAGTGGAAATCCCAGCTATTTATGACCGGCTTGAGATTTACAAAGACAGTATTGTTTATGTAAGACTAAATAAGAAATTGCTTGGTTTTCTCCTGGTAGAAGGAGCATTTCAGGGGTACAATAATCTTGATCTTGTGTATGATGCTGAAAAATATGATGGATGTGTAAGCCGGCTGCCTGATTTATTTGTGAAGAAGCAGGATGATAAATATGCCTTGTTTAACGCAGCAGGGGAAGCCCTTAGTCCATATGTTTATCTGGAGAAACCTATGGGGTTTGCACAATCAGAATTTGGAGAGATTCAGGTGCTGGAAGGCAAGGTACGCAAATATGGGATAATTGATACTTTGGGGAAAACACGATTGGCCCCGGTTTATAATGATATAGAAATGGTTGGGATGGGAGGAGTCTACATCACCCGATCTTTTAAAGGAGGTGATGATCGCGTTGCACTACTAGATGCTCAGCTTAATCCGCTTTCAAAATCTACTTATAGCGAAATAGGTGTTTTTAATCATGATGGATTGGCAGTCGTTTCTTTGGGGAGAGACAAGACCCTGAGAAAGGGTATTGTAAATACTGCAGGCCATGAATTGGTCAAGCCTATGTATCAGTTTCTTGAGCTTTCAGGGAAATTTGCAAAGGTGATTTATAAGGGGAAGCAAAAGGTAATCGACAGCAAGGGGAAAACAGTTATTCCATCAATTTATGATGATCTAATTCCGATCAATGACGGATCGTTTAAGGCAGATTTGTTTTATGTAAGTTTAAAAGACAAATGGGGTGTCCTTAACGCCAAAGCACAGGTTGTTTTACCAATTGTTTGTGATAATATGCCACGAATAGATATAAATAATCAGGTTTTTATCTATTCGATAAATAAAAAGACCGGAATCAGGAAACTAAACGGGGAGGTGATATTGAAACCTACCTATGATAAATTTTATACATTAGATGGGACTGAAGGAAACCTTAATATCGTGAAAATAGGGCCGAAATACGGCATTTCGGATGATAAAGGTGTTTTAATCCTTCCCTTAAAATATGACAGCATCATCCAGACAAAGACTAATGAACCTTATTGGAGAGGGTATAATGGGATGATTGAAGCTGTTTTGAATAACAGGCCATGTACCATTGATTTGTATGGAAATGAATATTTTAAGGGTGCAGTTAATAAATAAATAATTATTTTTATATCATGAAGAATTATTTAGGAAGAATGATTGTTTTGGTCAATGACTATGACGCAGCCGCAAAATTTTATGAAAAGAACTTTGGCTTTCATCGCTTATCCGATACCACTTCGCCAGAGGGAGAACGGTATCTTCATTTAGGTACTAAAGGAGAACATGCGCTGGGCATCTGGTTGATGCAGGCGGTAGGTGAGGAGCAGCAACAAAGAGTTGGTCATCAAACCGGAGGAGCACCACTGATGGTGATTTACACTTCCGATATCATAGAGCTTTATCAGCAGCTGATCGTGAATAAAGTTTCCGTCAACAAGAAACCAATGCTGGGTGATAGCTTCCGCTTTCTTCATTGCCTGGATTTATATGGCAATGAGATCGTCGTGGTAGAGCTGAACTGATGCTGAACTAATCTTTAGCCATCTCCAGAATAAATACCGTCATATTTTTTGGACCATGTGCACCCAATACCAAAGATTGCTCAATATCTGCAGTCTTTGAAGGGCCTGCAATAAAAGTCCCGAAACCATACACCGCATCAGCTACCTTCGCATAAGCTTCATGCATATTGGAACAGATGTCTTTCCTCTGAACCACCACTGCTAACTGCTGACAAATAAAAGGAATCACTCTTTGCTGCATCAATTCTTCAGTCACCCATAGCGCTGCATTTTCAGCTACCCCAAAATGGGCTCTGATGACGGCAATATCTATATCTTCATAGCTGTGCGGATCTTGCCCTTCCCAACCTGCTTCAGTTACTGCGGAAAGCTCTGGTATGGTCGAAATGATTCTTTTCTGATCGGCAAATTGTGTTTTTATATATTGCTGTATCTCTTCATAACTCTTTACCGGAACGGTAGTTCCCCCGATATTGCTCAATACGGTACTGAATACCTCTACCGGGTCGGGATATTGCAATGGAGCGGTTAAGTCAGCAGGTAAACTGCTTAATTCCGGTTGGTTTTCTTTTATACGGGAAAGGATCTGTGCTCTGCTATTCATTATTATTTTTCTTGTACCATTCGCTGAAAGACTGTTTTGGAGGCTCCGGCATCTCTCGTTGTTTGTACCAAAGGTTAAGGTTGTTGTTCACCATAAAAGGCGCATGTTTAATTACCCAACGACCAGCCTTTCCTGCATTCTTATAAACGAAAGGATGGGATAACGTAAATTCCATCGCCTTCATAGCTACTGCCTTCTTCTTGTCCGCATAACCTTCTTTTACGATCACCTGTCTCCATTTATAGAGTTGTTCATGAATGTTGATCTTTACCGGGCATACATTTGTGCAGGAGCCGCAAAGGGTAGAGGCAAAAGGAAGGTCTGCATATTCCTTCATGTCGAGGTTAGGTGCCAGAATAGAGCCGATTGGCCCTGCAATGGCAGTATGGTAACTATGTCCGCCGCTTCTGCGGTAAACAGGGCAGGTATTCATACAGGCCCCACAGCGGATACACTTCAGGGAATTGCGGAAATCTGCTCTTCCCAGTTGTTTCGTCCGTCCGTTATCTACCAATACCAGGTGCATTTCCTGCCCTGCTCTGGGCTTGTTGAAATGGCTGGAATAAGTGGTGATGGGTTGCCCGGTAGCGCTTCTGGCCAATAACCTCAGGAATACCGCTAAATGTTTTCTTTTGGGGATGATCTTTTCAATTCCCATACAGGCAATGTGTACATCGGCAAGGTGTGCACCCATATCGGCATTCCCTTCGTTCGTGCAAACGACAAATTCTCCGGTTTCGGCAATGGCAAAGTTTACACCGGTAATCGCGGCTTTACGCGTCAGGAATTTCTCCCGGAGGTGAACCCTGGCAGCAGCAGTCAGAAACTGAGGATCAGATTCTCCCTGAGGCGTACCCAGGTGTTCATGGAACAACTCGCCAATCTCTTCTTTTTTCTTATGGATGCAGGGAAGTACAATATGACTCGGTGGTTCTTCTGCAAGCTGAACAATGCGCTCGCCAAGGTCGGTATCGATCACTTCAATTCCGTTTTGCTGAAGGTGTTCGTTCAGGTGACACTCTTCAGTCAGCATGGATTTACTCTTTACAATCCTGGTTACACTTTGTGCTTTTAATATGGAGGTGACAATCTCGTTATGTTCTTTTGCATCGGCAGCCCAATGTACGGTAATGCCATTTTGTTGGGCTTTTGCTTCAAACTGCAATAAATAATCGTGCAGGTTGGAGAGCACATTGTCTTTGATTTTTGAAGCATTTTCCCGCAGGGCTTCCCATTCAGGAAGCGTATGTGCGGCTTTGTCGCGCTTGGCACGAACAAACCACAGGGTTTCATCATGCCAGTCTACACGTGCTTCGTCTTCATTAAATATATCGGCTAATCCGGCGTGGTCTTTTGTTCCTGTGCTCATCTGTTCGGGTGTTTAAACTTCTTCTGCATTTAAGATCTCTGCAATATGTAAAACCTTGACCTGGCTGTTCTGACGACGTAAAATCCCTTCCATATGCATCAGACAAGACATGTCTGCGGCGGTAATGTATTGTGCGCCATGGTTAACATGGTCAGCCACGCGGTCTTTACCCATTTTTACAGAGATGGCTTCTTCGGCAACGCAAAAGGTTCCGCCAAAACCGCAACATTCATCCGGACGGCTCAGTTCTACCAGCTCCAGGTCCTGCACCATCTGCAACAGTTGCATTGGTTTAGAAAAAGGCTCAGCAACCAGCTCAGTCATCTGCGACATCTTTAATCCGCGCTGACCATGACAGCTTTGATGTACGCCTACTTTATGAGGGAAGCGCGCAGTCAGCTTATCGACCTTTAAGATATCAGTGAGGAATTCTGTCAGCTCATACACTTTCTTTCTTACCCCCTGGGCTTTCTCTTCTTCCTCATGACTGTGCAGGTGCTCTTTTACGTGTAAAACGCAACTTCCGGAAGGAGAAACGATATAATCGAACTCCGCAAAGTTTTTAATGAAAAGCTCATTACAACCTGTGGTGAGGTGCTCAAAACCTGAGTTCGCCATCGGCTGTCCGCAACAGGTCTGATGAATGGGGTAACTGACCTTAACCCCTAATTTCTGAAGTAGTTTTAAGGTGGCAATTGCCGCATTCGGATAAAACTGGTCAATATAACAAGGGATGAAAAGGCCTACATTCATAAAGTAAAATTAAGAGGTTCTCCGCTGAAAATAACGTCAGAACACTTATTGAAGGCGGAAGATAGCTGTTTTTGATGGAATTAGGAAAACCATTCTGAAATACAGGAACGGCGCTTGCAGCCCTGATATTGACTGAAGCGGGATTTAAAGTCCTGTCGTCAATTCCGCTTAATACATTGCCAAAATAACGGACGATATATTGTCACCCTTAAATTACTGAAAACGTTTTCATTTTATTGCAGAAATGACTAGCTTGCCTTTGTTTAATCTGCTGATGATAGCTTCATCACCTTTATGGAACAAATAATTTCGAATGAAATTCAATTTTATTAATGAGTAAAGACAAAAAACCACAAGAGAACACGATTCTTGACATTGCCGAAGCTTTAAAGCTCTCGCCGGCAACAATTTCAAGGGCACTGAATAACCATCCTCATGTCAAAGAGAAAACGAAAAATGACATCCTGAAAATGGCGGCTCAGCTCGGCTATAGAAGGAACCAGATGGCTTCGGGATTAAGGAGCAATAAAACCAATACCGTCGGACTGATTGTTCCCCGTATTTCTATGTTCTTCCATGCGGAAGTCATCACAACGATTCAGAACAGCTTACATAAACATGGTTATAACCTCATCATCTGCCAATCCAATGACCTCCTCAGCATGGAGCAGGAACTGGCAGAGATCTTATATTCTTCCAGAGTAGATGCGCTAATTGTAGCCTGTACCTTACAGACCACAGATTTTAGCCATTTCGACAGACTGGTGGATAGCGGAATTCCGGTGATCTTTTACGATCGTGTTCCTTTAAGCCCTTACAACGCTACATTTATCAAAGGAGATGATTTCAGAGGAGGTTACCTGGCCACCACACATCTGATTGAAACAGGCTGTAAAAGAATTGCACACATCTCCGGAAAACTAAGCTCCAACCTGTATCAGGACAGGACTGCAGGATACCGGAAGGCGATGGAACAACATAAACTTCCGATCAATGAAGATTGGGTGTTCCATCAGGAATTAACCCACGAAAATGCCAGGGAAGCCATGAGCAGAATGTTCGAAGGAGAACAGGTTCCTGATGGTTTATTCTCTGCCAACGATGTTTCGGCTATCGCTGCCCTGGAGTTTGCAAAAGAGAATGGAATCGCGGTTCCCGATACATTGAAAATGATCGGCTATTCGAATGATCCCCGGACCTCCATTATTTCGCCTTCTTTATCTACGATCGAGCAACACCCGGATCTGGTTGGAAAAAAGATAGTGGAAGTATTGATGGATTTACTGAAAAACGGACATGAAAGTGAAGCGGTTAAAGCAAAACCTTATGTCATTCCGGTAGACCTGATCCGAAGGATGTCTTCTTAAAGGAGTTAAGGTGATTAAAGTGTTTAATATACAAATTGAAATAAATAAATAATTATGCGAAAGCTTGGAGTTTTTTTTAGCTGTTTGATGCTGAACAGTATGGTTTTGTTAGCCCAGAATGAGGCTGGAAAGATTGGAATGAAACAATTGATCGATGATCAGTTTAAATTTGCGGAACAGCAATACAAAGTGCTGGCTAAAAATGTTCCGGCAGATGTGATGCCGCAAACTTATAATGCGAAAACCAATAAGGTTCAGACAAGTGATACCAAATGGTGGTGCAGTGGTTTTTACCCTGGAACACTTTTATATATCTATGAATATACCAAAGATCAGGAAACCCTGAAAGAAGCGAATGCCCGCCTGGGAATTCTGGAAAAAGAAAAACACTATACCGGAAACCATGACCTTGGTTTTATGATGTATTGCAGCTTTGGAAATGCATACCGTCTTTTTAACAAACCGGAAGACAAAGCAACGATTGATACTGCTGCCGCTTCACTAACCACCAGATACCGTCCTGAAGCAAAAGTGATCCAGTCCTGGAATGCAAACAAAAAATGGGGTGGACCAGTGATCATCGATAACATGATGAACCTGGAGCTGCTGAGCTGGGTGAGTGACCATGGTGGAGATAAAAAATACAAAGAGGTGGCCATTACCCATGCAAACACGACTTTGAAAAATCATTTCCGTCCGGATTTCAGTTCTTACCACGTAGTGGATTATGACATGAAAACTGGTAAAGTGGTAAAGAAACAAACTGCACAAGGTGCTGCTGACGAATCTGCATGGAGCAGAGGTCAGAGCTGGGGACTGTATGGATATACCATGATGTACCGCTTTACAAAAGATAAACGTTACCTGACTCAGGCAAAAAACATCGCTAAATTTATCCTGAGCAATCCACACCTGCCGAAAGACCTGGTTCCTTACTGGGACTTTGATGCACCGGAAATTCCAAACGCTTTACGTGATGCTTCTGCTGCTGCGGTAAATGCATCTGCCTTACTGGAACTGGCGCAATACACGGATAAAAAAGAAGCAAAAGGATATGTTGCGGCTGCAGAAAAGATGATCCGTTCGCTTTCTTCTGATGCTTATCGTGCTAAACTTGGCGAAAATGGTGGTTTTCTATTGATGCATAGCGTAGGTTCAATTCCACACAAATCGGAAATCGATGTGCCTTTAACCTATGCAGATTATTACTTCCTGGAAGCTTTACACCGCTATAAAAACTGGTACTTAAAATCATAAGGCGTTTAAACAAAGAACACCTGCCAAAATCTGGTCAGCTGAAGGAGTAACTGAATCAGGAAAAGAAGAACAAAATATTAACAATATAAAAAAGATAAGATGCAAACACATTTTGAAAGCCGGTTCGCACTGAGCCCTAATGAAGGAAAACAATTAGATACCCAGGCTTTACGCGATAATTTTTTGATGGAAAAGCTTTTTGAAGCAGATGCCATCCACCTGACGTTAACCCATTACGACCGCTATATTTTCGGAGGGGTAATGCCGGTAAAAGAAACGGTATTGCTTTCCAATCCGGAAAACCTGAAGGCCAGCTATTTCCTGGAAAGAAGAGAACTTGGCATCATCAATGTTGGTGGTAAAGGAACAGTCGTTGCCGATGGAATCAGTTATGAAATCGATTTCAAAGAAGCATTGTATATTGGTAAGGGAACTAAAGAAGTGAGTTTTGCTTCTGCAGATGGCAATACCCCTGCAAAGTTCTACATCAACTCCGCTCCGGCACATCATACGTATCCATCAAAAAAAGTTTCCAAAACAGAGGCTGAGGTGGTAGAACTTGGTTCGGCAGAAACAGCCAACCACAGGGTGATCAATAAACTGATCGTAAACAGCGTATTGCCTACCTGCCAGCTGCAGATGGGGATGACCGAACTGAAAAGCGGCAGTGTCTGGAATACCATGCCTGCACATACCCACGACCGCAGGATGGAAGTTTACTTCTATTTCGAAATCCCCCAGGGACAAAGTGTGTGTCATTTTATGGGACAACCACAGGAAACCAGACACATCTGGATGCAAAATGAACAGGCGGTGATTTCGCCAAACTGGTCGGTACATTCCGGAGCAGGAACGAGCAATTATACCTTTATCTGGGGAATGGCCGGAGAAAATCTGGACTATGGTGATATGGATCACTGTGCCATCACTGAATTGAGATAACAAAACCTAATAAGGCTGTTCGGAAAGATTTCTGAACAGCCTTATCACCTTTAACCGTATGAACCAATGAAGAAGATAATCCTGTTTATATGTGCATTTTCTGCCTTGCCTGTAGTGCTGTCTGCACAAACAAAAAATGGAAAGGCAACCATCACCATTCAGAACACTTCAAAACTAAAAAGAACCGGAGCGGTAACTGCGGTAGAATGGAAAAGCATCCTTTCTAAGTTCCCGGGCATCGATACCGGAAATTTTAAAGTCCTGAACGCTGCTCAGAAAGAAGTTCCTTTCCAGCTGGAATACAAAGGAGAAACAAGTCCGCAACAGTTGTTGGTACAACTGGATGTACAACCAAATGCTTCCGTTAAATTGTCTGTTGTTCCTGGAAAAGCGGCTAAAGCCGTTCAGAAAACCTTCGGGCGTTATGTTCCGGAACGTAAAGATGATTTTGCCTGGGAAAATGATAAAGTAGCCTTCAGGATGTATGGTAAAGCTTTGGAAGCGACACCAAAAGAAATGGCTTATGGGGTTGATATCTGGGGTAAACGGACCACCAGAATGATCTTAAATGAGCGTTACAAAAAAGGAGAGTACCATGTAGATCATGGGGATGGCAATGACTATTACCATGTGGGGCTTACCCTTGGAGGAGGCGATATTGCCCCTTATATCAAAGACAAAATCTATTACCCTAAAAATTACCGCAACTGGAAAATTGTGGATCAGGGACCATTGCGCTTTACTTTTCAGCTGATCTATGACAACTGGGATGTAGAAGGAAGATCAGTAAAAGTAACCAAGACAATTTCTCTGGATGCCGGTTCTCATCTGAACAGGGTAGAAGCCAGTTATCAATACGATGGAACGGAGGATTTGCCAGTAGTAGTAGGCATTATCAAAAGAGCAGAACCCGGAAAACTGTTATTGGATGAGCAGCAGGGAATCATGGGCTACTGGGAGCCTCAGCATGGTGCCGATGGCATCACCGGAGTCGGTACCATTGTGGCTGACCCCAAGCTGAAAATGAAAGTGAGCAATGAACAATTGTTAACCCAGACCAGCACAAAAAACGGAACAGCTGTCGTATATTACAATGGCGCAGCATGGAACAAAGCACAGGAAATCACCAGCGCATCAGCCTGGTTCGATTACCTGAACAATTTTAAACAAGCACTGGAACAGCCTTTAAAAGTAACTGTTCAATAAATTTCAATTCTTAAAATATAACAAATGTCAGTACTGAATTTATTCAATTTAAAAGGTAAAGTAGCCTTGGTTACCGGTTGTAAACGTGGAATTGGCAAAGCCATGGCCGAAGCCCTTGCAGAAGCAGGAGCAGACATCATCGGTGTATCTGCCAGTCTGGAACTGGAAAACAGTGCAGTTGAAAAATCTGTAAAAGCACTGGGTAGAAACTTTTCTGCTTATCAATGTGATTTCAACGACCGCAATTCTTTGAAAAGCTTTATTGAAACCGTAAAAGCAAGACATCAGGTGATTGATATCCTGGTGAACAATGCAGGGACGATCCTCAGACAACCAATTGCGGAACATTCTGATGAATATTGGGATGAGGTGATTGCTGTAAACCAAACCGCACCCTTCATCCTGACCCGGGAAATCGGAAAAGAGATGATCCTTAGAGGAAGTGGAAAAGTGATCTTTACCGCTTCATTACTGACTTTCCAGGGCGGGATTACCGTTCCCGGATATGCGGCAAGTAAAGGCGCAATTGGTCAGCTGACTAAAGCTTTTGCCAATGAATGGGCCTCCAAAGGAGTAAATGTAAATGCGATTGCACCGGGATATATTTCTACCGACAATACCACCGCTTTAAGAGCAGATGAAAACAGAAGCCGCTCAATTATGGAGCGCATTCCTGCCGGAAGATGGGGGGAAGCGGAAGACTTTAAAGGTCCGACTGTTTTTCTGGCTTCTGAAGCCTCAAACTACATGCATGGTACAGTAATGACCGTGGATGGCGGATGGATGGGGAGGTAAACGCATGAAAAGACCTTTACTGATCATCGGCTTTTTTGCCCTGGCGCTTTCTTTGAAAGCCCAGGACAAAAAGAATAACCGTCCAAATGTCATCATCATCAATATGGATGATATGGGTTACGGAGATACCGAACCTTACGGAATGAGTGGAATCCCTACACCCAATTTCAACCAGGCAGCAAAAGAAGGAATGAGGCTCACTCATTTTAATGCTGCACAGGCGGTGTGCAGCCCATCAAGAGCGGCATTGCTTACCGGATGTTATCCAAACCGGCTGAGCCTTGCCCATGCCTTAAGTCCTGAAGCTAAAACGGCTTTAAACACTTCCGAAGAAACCATTGCCTCCTTATTAAAAAAGGCGGGTTATAAAACCGGGATGCTGGGAAAATGGCACCTGGGTTCAAAAGCACCTTATCTGCCCACTCATTTTGGTTTTGATAGTTTTTACGGCCTTCCATATTCTCATGACATGTGGCCGGTGGGTTACGATGGAAAAGCACTGGATTCCAGTACTTACAGGGGAAGGTATCCGCGTTTGCCTATTCTGGATGGAGATAAGGTGGTGGCCTATAATGACAACCTGGAAGATCAGGGAAAGCTAACCGGAACCCTGACAAAAAAAGCGGTTGATTTTATCAGTACCCATAAAAAAGAACCTTTTTTCCTGTACCTGGCACAACCAATGCCTCATGTTCCTTTAGCGGCTTCGTCTGCGTTTAGAGGGAAAAGTGAGCAGGGATTGTTTGGCGATGTGGTGATGGAACTGGATTGGTCGGTAGGTCAGATCATGAAGAGCCTGGATGAAAATAAACTGTCTGAAAATACCATTCTCATCATTACCAGCGACAATGGTCCCTGGTTAAACTATGGTGATCACGCGGGTTCAAGCGGAGGATTGAGAGAAGGAAAAGGAACGGCATGGGATGGAGGAACAAGGGTGCCTTGTATCATCCGATGGCCGGGAAAAATAGCCGCAGGAAGTGTCAACTCTAACCTGATGGTCAATATTGACTTGCTGCCTACCATCGTTTCCATTGCAA
The DNA here is from genome assembly GCF_900129215.1 of Pedobacter caeni. GTDB lineage: Bacteria > Bacteroidota > Bacteroidia > Sphingobacteriales > Sphingobacteriaceae > Pedobacter > Pedobacter caeni. The sequence goes on from NZ_FQUQ01000002.1 coordinate 1,533,040, forward strand.
AAGCAGCATTGCCAAAAAACAAAATTGATGGCATAGATTTCTCTTCCCTGCTTACCGGAAAGACGGATAAAGCACCCAGAGAAGTGTTTTACTATTATTATGATGTCAATAACCTGAAAGCCGTACGGTATAAAAACTGGAAACTGGTATTTCCGCATAGTTCCAGAACCTATACTGTTGGAGTAGCCGGAAAAAACGGATACCCTGGACCACAACCTGATGTTCCTGTAAAAATGGCGCTATATAACCTTTCCCATGATCCGGGAGAACAATATGATGTTCAGGCAAGTTATCCGGAGATGGTTAAAATAATTGAAGGGTATGCCGAAGCAGCAAGGCAGGATCTGGGAGATGACCTGACCAAACGTATCGGTGCCAACAGAAGACCGGCAGGCAAAGTAAACTAAACCAAATGATGAAATTGAAAACTAAAGTCCTGCTTGCAGCATTGTTGCTGCTCAGCCCGGGAATGGGGTTTGCACAGGATTATTGTCCGGTGATTCCAATGCCTGTATCGGCAATAAAGACAGATAGCCAGTTTATACTCCAGTCAAATACCCCAATTGTTCTGAATGATGCAGCGCTAAGGCCAATTGCCCAGTACCTGCAGGAAGAATTACTGAAAACCCAGCAGCTGACATTAGGGCTGCAAGCTCAGGAATCTGTAAAACAACCTGCGATCAGGTTTGTACTGTCAGCAAAAAAGAAAAGCCCGGAAGGGGCCTATGCCCTGGACATCAATAAAGATGGAATTACCATTACTGCCAGAGAAGCATCCGGTGCATTTTACGGAGCCACTTCTTTATTACAGGTGATCCGGCAGAGCAAAAACACGAAAGGAACCCTGAACCTCAAAGGCTGGAAAATGGAAGATCAGCCAGCCTATGGCTGGAGAGGTTTTATGCTGGATGAATCCAGACATTTCTTTGGCATGGAAAAGCTCAAATCTATCATCGATTGGATGGCTTTCTATAAGTTAAATAAACTCCATTGGCACCTTACCGATGAGCCTGCATGGCGTTTAGAAATCAAAAGATACCCTAAACTGGCCCTGGTAGGAGGGGCTGGTAATTACGTTAATGAATTTGCACCTGTGCAGTATTATTCCCAGGAACAGGTGAAAGAAGTGGTGGCTTATGCGGCAAAAAGGTTCATTACAGTAATACCAGAAATAGACATGCCCGGACATGCTACAGCCGCAAATAAAGCCTACCCTGAATTTAGTGGCGGCGGAGCTCCGGGACATCCTGAATTTACTTTTAATCCCGGTAAAGAAGGAACTTATACTTACCTGACCAATATCCTCAAAGAAACCAATGTCCTGTTTCCTTCCGCAATGGTACACCTTGGTGGGGATGAGGTGAGCTATGGCAATCAAAAATGGGCTACCGATCCGGAAATCCGTGCGCTGATGACGGATAAAAATCTTGCCGGAACAAAAGAGGTGGAAACCTATTTCATGAAACGAATGGCCGACTCCCTGTACCGCATGAATGCTAAGCTATTGGTCTGGGATGAAATGACGGATGCCGATTTACCAAAAGATAAAACCATTATTTTTTGGTGGAGACACGACAAGCCGGAAGTGTTGAAGTCAGCGCTCAATAAAGGATATGAAACGGTCTTATGCCCGCGCTTACCCTTGTATTTTGATTTTGTACAGGACAGCACCCACAATTACGGACGTAAATGGAGTAAACTCTATAACCCGCTGGAAAACGTATATGCTTTTTCAGCAGATCAATACCAATCCGAGGCCCGGAATAAAAATCAGATTCTGGGAATTCAGGCCAACCTGTGGACAGAAACCGTACAGACGGAACAGCGACTGGATTACCTGGTTTTTCCAAGGATCACTGCCCTGGCAGAAGCCGCCTGGTCTCCAAAAGAAGGTAAAGATTTTCAGAAATTTATGCAGCGCCTGAAAGGGCATTTGGCCTTATATGAGCAGGACGCACTCTATTATTATGATCCTTTCCCAAGCCGTAAGTATCCGGAACCTGTAAAAGTGGGCAAAGGAATAAAAAGGTTCAATACAGAGTTGTAAATTTAATCAAGAATGAAAAGAAGAAACTTTTTTAAGATTGCCCCTTTAGCAGGATTATTTGGCTTTGTAAATCCCGGAAAAGCAATTGCCTCCATTCCTGAAACTTTTGCTCCAGCCAAATCAGACCGGGAATATTGGGTGGAACTTATGATCCGCATTGCGGAACCTGTATTGAAGAACCTGAGCAAAGGAGAGCTGAAGAAAAACATGCCGCTGGAGAAGCCTGCAAATTACGGGAAGAAGGTAGAAGAGGTTACTTATCTCGAAGCTCTGGGTCGTACACTTGCCGGGCTGTCGGGATGGTTGTCCTTGCCTGCGGATGAGACTGCTGAAGGAAAGAAAAGGGCGGAGTTTGCCGAAATGGCGAGAAAGAGCATTGCGAATCTGGTGATGCCTGATTCTCCGGACCGGACTGATTTTGTATACAGTAAGGAATCTCAGTTGCTGGTAGATGCTGCATTTCTTGCACATGCTTTTTTGCGGGCGCCATTGCAATTATGGGAACCACTTCCTGAAAAGGTAAAAAACTATGTGGTGATGTGCTTTAAGTCAATTGCGTGGATTAAACCGGGACAAAGTAACTGGCTTTTATTCTCGGCAATGGTGGAGGTTTTTTTCTTAAAGGTGGGAGAAAACTGGAACCCGGAAAAAGTAACTTATGCCATAGATAAACATAAAGAATGGTACAAAGGTGATGGTTGGTATGGCGATGGGGAAAAGTTTCATTTTGACTATTATAACGGTTTTGTGATCCAGCCAATGCTGGTGGATATCTTAAAGGTTTTAAAGGATAAGGGATTGGCAAAGCAGGAGGATTATGAGTTGATGCTGAAAAGAATGCAGCGCTATGCCGCATGTCAGGAGCGCATGATTTCTCCGGAGGCTACTTATCCGGCAATAGGAAGGTCTGTGGTTTATCGTGTAGGTGCATTTCAGCCATTGGCACAGCTGGCTCTGAACCGTCAGCTGCCAAAGATGATCAGTCCGGCACAAGTTCGCTCTGCACTCACAGCGGTGATGAAAAGACAGTTCGAAATGAAAGGCACGTTTAGTAAAACCGGATGGTTACAACTGGGGTTCTGCGGACATCAGCCGGCAGCGGCCGAATCTTACATCAGTACCGGAAGTTTGTATTTATGTAGTGTCGGTTTCCTACCTTTGGGATTACCTGCAAATGATGTTTTCTGGACAAGTCCTGCTGAAGACTGGTCGGGCAAAAAAGCCTGGTCGGGAGGAGATTATCAGGAAGACCATGCGGTAAGCTTTTAAACAAAACATAGTCCTATGCTGATGAATATAAAACTCAAATTCATTCCTGTAATTTTAATTGCAATTCTGACTTCCTGCCAGATGAACAGCGGAGATCAGAATGAGGACAGTACCAGTTTAAAAGGAGTAACACAAACAGCAGAAATCATCAGTATGAATGGAAAAAAAATAACGGATGAACTGTTGAAATTGCAGCAGGAAAACCTGATCAGCGCGAAGGATGCAAGCCAGTTAAGTAAGCGTCTGAACGAGGACTTAGACCATTATCTGCTGCATCAGGACATAGATACCAAAGGGATTGAGCAATTGTTTTTGGAGAGTGTGAAAAGTTTTGAGAATATCAAAATCAACCGATCTGTATTTACAATCATTCAATCTGCTTATCACAGCATCACCAGTCAGCGGATGATGAGAGATCCTGCAAAAATTGATATGACCATTCAGTTGAATACCAACAATATGATGAATCAATGGTTTGAAAACTATCAGACTGATGGGGATAAACTGACCGATTTAATCACACAGGTACAGAAAGAAAAGCGGTTAGCCCTGGACAAAGACATCACAGCGGCGGAGTATGATGAGATGATCAATACGGTAAACAAAATCAAAAACGATTCCCTGATTTCGAAAGAGCAGTTAAAGGAAATGCTGATTGCCGGAATGCGTAAACATGCAAATAAAAGCAATAACAGCAACCTGGCCATTCTAAATGTTTACGGGGCTATTGACCGGATTAAAAAACTGGGTATCGAAAAGGAACTTTCAGCGATATATGAAAAGAAATGGGTTAAGCCAAAAGAGCCATCCTATGCAGAGATGAAACAGCAGGTAACCGGCCGCTTCACCGTACTATTAAATGAAGAGCACATCAGTCAAAATGAATTTTCCTTATTGACCAATACCCTTATAAATGACATAGCGTATTGCGAAAGTGCCTCAATAAATGATAAAGGGAAAATAAAAGATCAATTGCTGAAGGGCCTCTCTATACTCAAGCCAATGGCTTTAGACACTGAAGACAGGGAAGCGGTTACAGATTGGTATTTTATGCTATCGCAAAAAAAAGGCGTAGATATAAAAAGCGAGCTGAATAAGTGGCTTTATGATCTTTAAGCGAAGGCCAGCCCTCGGGTGTCTTATGATGTCAAATCATGACTGACCATCGCATAAAATAGGTGTTATTTCTTTACAAACCGAAAGCCGCATCCTTCAATGCATGGGGGATTAAGTTGTAGATTACCTGCAGTAGCTTTGTACCAGAAAACTATAGGCTTGCTCCCGTTTTGATTGTTGAATTCTATTCTTGCACTGTCCAGAACCTTAAAACTCGATATTTGCTCCTGGAGTGCATTGCCTCCTACTTTACCAGCTTTTCCCAGGATCAGGTATTTCGGTTCACCTGTTGCTTTGATGTATTTCCCCTTCCCATTTCCAATATCTTCCATGGTTTCAGTAAGCTTCCAATAACCGGTAATTTCAGATGGAACCGGATCTGGCTTGTCTTTTTTACAGGAGAGATACAGGCCCGAAGTGGTAATGAATAATGCTAGTAATACTTTTTTCATGTCTGGTTGTATTTTGTTGATACTTAAACGGATATGATTGGGTAAATGCTACAGTAATCTTTATTTGATCAATAAAAATAAATTTCTGAAGGTTTTCTGAGCAAGCCTGCAGCAAACAGACCAAATGAAATTCCCAAAGCTATTTCTTAACATTGATTTAACGGCTGGATGCCTAGCTTTGCGGCTTAAATAAACATTTAGTAAATTTATAGCTACCATCCTTTCTGTTTTTTATTATGTTTGCGGTCAGGCAGTTTGCTGATCTAACCAAATATATTGTCTCAGAAAAGGAAAAGATGCGCTTAATCGACATCCCGGGGGAGGGGAAGTCTGACAGGAATAAATTTGCCGCTAACACAAATGAAGAATATGGTCCTGACCGATCCATTAGTTTCTGAAGCTGAACTGGTTGCCAGGTTAAAGCAGGGGGATGAGCAAGCTTTTGCATCATTATATCATCAGTATAAGTTTCAGATCGCACCAAATTTGCTGCGTCTGGTAAAGTCGGCCTCTATAGCGGAAGATTTGCTCCATGATTTGTTTCTCAAGATCTGGGAAAACAGGGAACAGTTAGATCCTGAACAGTCTTTACGCGCTTACCTTTTTCGGATTGCCCACAATATGGTTATTGATTTCTTCCGGAAAGCAGCGAGGAACAAAACCTATCAGGAGCACCTCATGTTAAATGCGAACCTCAGTTATTCTCATATTGAAGAAATGATGGACGACCATCAGCGGCAGGCGTTTCTTTCCAAAGCCCTGGAAACTTTATCACCACAAAGCCGGTTGGTATTTAAACTCTGTAAGCTGGAAGGAAAATCTTACGAAGAAATCAGTCAGCTGTTACAGATATCCACCAATACGGTAAGTAATCATCTGGTGAAAGCGAATAAACATTTAAAATCACACCTGGACAATCCTGCCAATCTGCCTTACCTTATCGCCCTCATTTTAATTCCTGCCTTTTGTTCTTAATCAGCGGATTATAAAATTCCTGAAAAAAAAAGCATATCGGCGTAGTGACTTTTTTGGAGTTGTTCGTATAAGTATAAAATCAAAGATTGAAAAAGAATAAAAACATATCCGGATTATTTCTTTCCTACCTGGAAGATGAGTATACAGAAGAAGATTTAAAACAACTTTTAAATGCTTTTGATACTGAAAATCCAGAGCAGGAATTGATGGAGCAGGTTGAGCTTGAGCTGAACAATAAAAGGGAGCCTGATGAAGAGCTGAGGCAACTTGCCGACAGGGTAGAGCATCGTTTGTTGCAAAGCATCAGGAAGGAAACAGAACAGCCTGAACCGCAATCCGGAAAAATGAAAAGAATGTGGCCATGGTTGACCGGTGCTGCGGCTGCCCTCCTGATGGTTGGCTTTGTCTGGTGGAACTGGTTTGCTGTGGCAAACCCGCAGATCGTCAAAGACAATGTGTACGGATACAGCAATGATGTATTGCCTGGTGGAAACAAGGCCACACTGATTCTTTCTGATGGCAAATCGCTGCAGTTGGATAAAAATCAAACCACTGTCCGGGAGTCAGATGGAACTGTGATTGCGGGGAAAGATGGCTTGTTAACCTATAAGGAATCCACCGGATCGGAGAAAGCGTTGATGAATGCATTGATGGTTCCTAAAGCCGGAAGTTATCAGCTGACTTTACCAGACGGTTCAATGGTCTGGATCAATGCATCTTCTGTGCTGCGTTTTCCTACCCATTTTGAAGCCAGCGAAAGAAGGGTGTTTCTGGAAGGAGAGGCCTACTTTCAGGTTGCCCGGAATGTAAAGAAACCATTCAGGGTACAGGTCGGGAAAATGACGGTACAGGCTTTGGGAACAGAATTTAACATCAACTCCGGCAATGATCATCAAATAAAAACAACCTTAACAGAAGGTTCGGTATTGGTTTCAGCAAAGGGCAAGTCCGTAAAACTGATTCCGGGACAAGAGGCGGTAATGAATTCATCAGATCAGACCATCCTGGTCCGTGAAGCGGATATTGAGCGGATCACCGCCTGGAAGGATGGCTATTTTTATTTCAAAAATGATCGCTTTGAGCGCATCATGGATGAGGTTGCCAACTGGTACGGATTAAAATTACACTATAAAGGAACCATTCCAAAAGAGCTATATACAGGAAGTGTGGATAGAAACGCCAAGCTGTCGGAGGTATTGGAGATGTTAAAATCTATCTGCAAGGCCAGGTTTGAAATTGACAGGCAGGAATTAACCATCGAGTTTAAATAACCAAACATATGAACCTAAAACTACAATTATGAAGAAATAGCGACGACCAGAGCTAAATTAAACGGAGGTGATTTCGGCACCTCCGTAAAGATGTGTAAAGCTGAGTAACAATAAACAACCTTAACTATTCAAAATTATGAATTATTTCCGTCATGGCAAAAAGCCATATGGCAGTGCTGTGTATTACCCAATTGTCAACAAAATTATCCTTACCATGAAGCTGACCTTATTCCTGGTTTTATTTTTTACTGCCGGCCTTTGGGCCGCAGGCAAAGGACAGGAGGTCAACCTTTCCCTGAAGAACTATCCATTGGAGAAGGTGCTGCTGGAGATCGGCAGACAAACAAAAGTTAAATTTCTTTACAACAACAGGCTCCTCAAAGAGTCCGGCCCGGTAACCATCCAGGTCAGCAATGCCTCCCTGGATGAAGTGCTTCAGGAACTATTGGTTTCCAGAAAACTGAGTTATAAAAAAATAGCCAGAACGATTACCATTACCACAACAGTTCCCGAAAAAAATCTGGTATCGGACATTCAGGAAGACATTACCGTTTCCGGAACCGTAACTGATTCTATTGGTGTACTGTCTGGTGTTTCTGTATTGGTCAAAGACCGGCCTAAAACAGGAACGATGACAGATGTGAATGGAAAATTCAGTCTGAAAGCTCCTGCAAATGGGATTTTGATTTTTCGTTATATCGGCTTTACAGAACAGCATGTTGCTGTAAACAACCAGACTCAGCTCAATGTGGTGTTAAAACCAATGGCGCAGCTGATGAATGAAGTGGTGGTGACTGCCCTGGGCATCAGCAAGGAAAAAAGACAGGTCACTTACTCGATACAGGAAGTAAAAGGAGAATCGCTGAAAGTGGCCAGAGAGGCTAATATTGCAAATAACCTGGTAGGTAAGGTTGCAGGTTTGCAGATCCAGACCAAAAGTACCTTGTTCGAAAATCCGGACATTAAACTAAGGGGACAGAGTACAACCATCGTGATCGATGGGGTTCCTACACCTGCAGGATTTGACATGTGGAGCCTGAATGCAGATGATATTGAAAATGTAACCGTACTCAAAGGAACGGCTTCTTCCGCATTGTATGGGTCACTGGCACAAAACGGAGCCATCATGATTACCACCAAAAAAGGAAAAGGTGGTGCTGCAGGAGTGGAGTTGGCCTATAATTCCAGCACCCAGTTTCAGGCAGGCTTTCTTCGGATCCCTAAAACCCAAAGCGATTATGGGATGGGATTTAACGGAGAGTATGCTTTTGTGGATGGTAAAGGTGGTGGCGTAAACGATGCCTACGGTTATGTATGGGGGCCTAAGTTGAATCAGAGGGATCCCAATACAGCAAGTGGCTTTGTCGAAATTCCGCAATACAATAGTCCGACAGATCCAAAAACAGGTAAGCTGATTCCGCTGCCATGGATCACGAGAAACCAGGATAACCTGAAAGGCTTTCTGGACAATGGTATGCTGACTACCCATAATTTAAGTTTAGCAGGAACTACAGAGCGTGCTGATTATCGGATCTCCGTATCACAGGTCTATCAAAAAGGACAGGTGCCGGGAACAAAACTAAATTCCTCTACACTGAGTCTTGGGGGGAGCCTTAAAGTAAATGACAAGCTAAAAGCAGAAGCAACTTTATCCTATAATAAACAATACACCCCTAATTACCCGAATTCAGAATATTCTCCTGACAACCCGATCTACAATATTTCCTTATGGATGGGCCCTGAGGTCAATATCGCAGATTTAAAGAATTACTGGAAAGCAGGACGCGAAGGACTGGAACAATTGACTTATAATTACAGCTGGTATAATAATCCCTGGTTTTTAGCAGGCGAAAAGACCCGTGCGTATACCAATGATGTCATTGTGGCTCAGGCCAACCTGAAATATGAGGTCAATAAGGACCTGAAATTCATGATCAGAAGCGGGATTACCAATAATCAGGCTGGTACCGACAATAAAATTCCTTACAGCTATATCAATTATGGGACAAGTGCAGCTCCTTACGGGAATTATGACCTGAATAAAAATAACAATATGCGGTTTATTACTGATGCATTGCTGACTTATACCAAGACCTTTTTAAAGGACTTCAATGTAACAGCCAGTATCGGTGCAAGCAGCAGGCTGGATCAGGAAAGTAGACTGGCTTCAGAAACTACCGGAGGGTTGAGTGTGCCTGGATGGTATAACCTTGATAATTCCCGGGATCCCGTTAAATCCTCAAATAAACTTTATGAAAAGCAGGTATATGGAGTTTACGGGTACATGGACCTGAGTTATAAAAATATGGTGACACTGAGTTTAACCGGACGTAACGACTGGACCTCAGCACTTCAGGCACCTAACAACTCTTACTTTTATCCTTCTGCATCTTTGAGTCTGATTGTCTCAGAAATGGTTAAATTACCTGAGGCGGTTTCTTTCGTAAAACTTAGAGGAGCATTGACAAATGCAACAACCGACGTTTCGCCTTATAGTACGCTGACCAGTTATTTAATCGGTTCGCGCTGGGCCGGAACACCTTCTCTGGCATTACCCGGGACGTTGTTTTCTCCAGGACTTAAGCCCAATAAAACCATTGCTCAGGAATATGGTGCAGAAGTTCGCTTTTTGAAGAACAGAATAGGACTGGATTTTACCTATTTTAATTACGACCTGGTGAATAACCGGGTGCTTATTCCTTTATCAGAAGCTACAGGATTTAATTCCAATCAGATCAATGGAGATAAAAACAGACGAAGAGGTATCGAACTGGTGCTTAGTGGTACTCCTGTAAAAACAAGAGATTTCAGCTGGAATGTGGTAGCTAACTATTCAAGGTTACGCAATACCGTGCTGGAATACTATGGGGGTGCAGAAATCAGAGGAGGGGTAAAAGTTGGTGAGCGTAGTGATGTTTTTAGAGGCTATGCCTGGCAGCGATCACCGGATGGACAGATCGTTCATGAAAACGGAATCCCTCAATACATCAATCAACGGGTCAATATGGGGTATGAAAATCCGGACTGGGAGTTTGGGATAGGCAATAGTTTTTCTTACCGCAACTTCGGACTGAGTTTCTCTTTTGATGGAAGGATCGGTGGAAAGATGAGAAACGGACTTGAAGCCAAAATGTTTGAAGGAGGAATGCATCCTGCTACCGCTAATGGTTACAGAGATGATGCTTATGCAGGTAAAAAGACTTATTATGCAGGTGGCGTGCAGCAAACCGGAGGTAAGGTTACTTACGATGCCCAGGGAAAAATCACCAGTGATACCAGAACTTTTGCGCCAAATACCACAGCGGTAAATTACATCGACTGGGTATTCGCTACCTATACAAATGGGATCGATGAGGCCAATTTTTATGACAGAACTTTTGTGAAATTAAGGGAAGTAACCCTCAGTTATCAGATGCCATCCTCATTGCTAAAGAAAACACCTTTTAAAGGTATGGGCTTTTCATTGGTAGGTCGTAACCTGATGCTTTGGTCTAAAGTGCCTTACATGGATCCTGATGGTTATTCCGGTTTATCATTGGCAGAGCCCACCACACGCAATATTGGTTTTAACCTGAATTTGAAATTTTAAGATTAAGTATCATGAACATAAAGAAATTTATAGGGTTACTTTCCTTCATCCTGTTGTTTACAGCATGTAAAAAGTTCGACCATTACCTGAATAATCCCAATAAACCAACCAATGCCACTCCGGCATTGTTGCTGACAGGAATTTGTGACAGTGTGTTTAATGCGAATCCGATCAGTGCTGCTTACGCCGTACGACACCTGACCTATTATGAACGTCCGAGTGAGTCGGTTAACTACAACTGGAACCGTGCTGATTTCGGGGGCTATAGTACCCTGAGGCAGGTGAAAAAAATGGAGGAACTCGGGCAGGGGAATGCCAGCTACCAGGGATTGGGTAAATTCTTTCGGGCCTTACTCTTTTCCAGGCTTACAGAAACCTTTGGAGATATTCCATACCGTCAGTCCATGATGATGGATCAGGGGGTAGATAAACCAGCCTATGATACACAGGAAGAGGTGTATGTGGGAATCCTGCAGGACCTGGAACAGGCAAATGAATTGCTGCAGGCCAATAGTGGAAAGATTGATGGCGACATCATTTACAAAGGAAATATCCAGCAATGGAAACAGCTGGTCAATGCTTTCCGTCTGAGGATTTTAATTCACCTGTCTAAACGGGAGGGAAGTACAAAAATTAACATCAGAGATCAGTTTAATGCCATATTGAGTAACCCCGCGAAGTATCCCTTAATGAGTGGTCTTGCCGACAATGGACAAATTGTTTACAATGCCTCTGATGTGAGCAATTACTATCCTACAGCGGGTTCATTGAGTGTGGCTACCCTGGTTTCTTTAGAGCAATCTTATGTAGATCTGTTGAAATCACGTAAAGATCCAAGGTTGTTTTCAATTGCAGATCCTGTTGCCGGTCAGCCGGCAGGTGTTTTTGAAAGTTATAATGGCGTAGATGCAGGACTGTCTCCAGCCGATCAGCAGAGTACTGCCTCAAAATCTTCTTTAATTGCCAGACGTTATGTAGACCTTAAAGCACCAATAAATGAGCCGATGATTTTATTGGGTTATGCAGAGCAGGAATTCCTGATTGCAGAAGGGATCGTAAGGGGATGGGCTTCTGGTAATGCCGAAACTCATTATAACAATGGAATCACTGCTTCTCTTGCTTTCTATAAAATTACTGGGAGCAAAACGACTGATTACCTGAATGGCGCGTTGGTAAAATATGATGCGGCAAAAGGTCTGGAGATGATCCTGATGCAAAAATATTTAGCTTTCTTTATGAATTCGGGATGGGAGCCGTTTTATGAACAGCGGCGGACAGGCATTCCGACCTTCAGGGTGGGCCCAGGTACGTTAAACGGAGGTAAAGTTCCAAAACGCTGGTTGTACCCTCTGAATGAATTTCAATATAACAAAGAAAATGCAGAGGCTGCCGTTGCCCGTCAGTACCCTGAAGGAGATAATACAAATGCCACCATGTGGTTGATTAAATAGCAAAAAGAAATTATATAGGAATGAAGAATAACTATCTGTACCTGAAAAAAATGATACTGGCCGGCACGCTGATATTTAGCCTGACTGTTGCTGCTGCCCAGGAGCCATTGTTGCTGCAGGAGCATTTTGAGGGGACTTCAGGTTATGACAAATCAACAGGAATCAAAGGATATGCCTTAAACCTGAGTTCCACTGCGGCAAAAAGAAAACCGCTGAAAATAGAATTGTCATCAACTCCGGTTTCCGGATCACTGACCACACTGATCTGGGTTAAGGCGGCCGCTGTAGATGATCAGGCTTACATTTTCCTGTCCAACAAAAAAGAAAAGAAAGACAGCACAGAAACCATCTGGGAATTGGGAAAGCAGGCAGGAGGAGCCTGGTACTGGGCTGCTGCCCAGGGTAAAGGTAAATATGAATACCGCCCTACTGTGCAAAGACAAGCGATCAATGATGAGAAATGGCATCAGCTTGCTTTTACTTTTAACGAGCAGCAAAAAGAGCTGAGGCTGTACTATGACGGGAAAAACGTGGGCATCTATTTTACGCCTGAACTGAGCAGTATGTTAACGAAAGGTTCTGTGCTGACTGTTGGAGGTCAATCCTCCGGCGACCTGAGCGAATGGGAAACCTTTAATGGCATGGCCGATGAACTTCAGGTCTACAACACTACCTGGAGCAGCGAACAGGTCATGAAATCCTATCTTTCCTTTACAGCTGGGTCCTCAAAAAAGGCAGAAGTAATTAAAGTGCCTGCTGAGTTAAAAGTGATGAATTATAACATCTGGCATGGAGGGAATGAGACGGGTAAATATGTTGGCCCTGCCAGAATTGTAGATGTCATTAAAGCTTCAGGTGCAGATCTAATTTCTATGCAGGAGACCTATGGCTCCGGTGCGCGCATTGCAGATGCTTTGGGTTATTATTTCTACCTGCGCAGTACCAACCTTTCCATCATGAGCCGTTATCCTATTGAAGAAACGATTACCGGTATGCAGTCTTTTTACAATGGTGGTGCACATGTGAATCTGGGATCAGGAAAAAGGATTTTATTTGTGACCAACTGGCTCAATTATCCTTTCGATTACTGGGATGACCTGGAGAAAAATGTAGCGATAGACAGTGCCTCCTGGATGAACAAACAATCAGAGACAAATGCCGGAACGTTAAAGAAAATTCTGAAAGCTATCAATTCTGATATCAGTAAAGAAATCCCTGTAATTTTCTGCGGCGACTTTAATACAGGTTCTCATCTGGACTGGACAGTGGCAACCAAACATTTGAACAAAGGACATATCATGCCTTTTCCAACAGGTATGTTAATGGAAGAGGCCGGATTTAAAGATTCTTTCAGAGTGATCTATCCTGATCCTTTAAAGCATCGGGGGATTACCTGGAGCCCTCAGTTTAAGCAGGCTTTTAAGGATCGGATTGATTATATTTATTATAAAGGAAAGGGGCTGGTTCCTGTAAGTTCTGCAGTACTTGATACCCATAAAGTCTGGTATCCATCAGACCATGGTGCAGTAATGACGACTTTCAAATTGAGCTACTAAAATATAGCCATTACTCATACCAGAGTGGCGCATTGTCAATAAAATAGTCGATTACCAATACAAAAAAGCCGGATTGCAATCGCAATCCGGCTTTTTTGTATTAAAACTAAAGGCTATAAATTACTTTCAATAGCACCTACTTTTTCTCTGTATAAATCTAAAGGACCATCCAGAAGAACGGCGATCACAGTTAGGTTTTTGTCCAGACGCTCTTCAGGAACAGGGATATAAATAATTCCCGGAATCGCACTCCAGTACAATTTATTATAGATCTCAGGTTCCATCATTGTTCCTTCTCCTACAATCCTGATTCTGGCAATTTTGTTCTTAATTCCTTTTAAGGCGATTGGTCCGCTTGGTTTCCCTTCTACAAAAAGATAGACCGTTTTTTTATCTGCAGATAAGGCGCTATTGCCCTGATAATGTCCTTCAGGTAATCCTTTTCCTGTCTGAAACAAACCTTCTGCATTTTTAGTGATCCAGTTGTAAACCTCTGGGTTTAAGTTTTTCTTTTCTGCTTCAAATCCTAATCCGTCTACTGCCAGTTTTGTATTTAAGAAAGGATTGTTTCCATCCTGTATGGCATTGGTAATGGCTACAATCTGTGGTATTGCAGGATCTTTTTTCTGGTCAGACAGCTTTACAGTCGTGCTTGTTTTTTCTTCCAGTTTCAAAGGTTCATTGAACTGAAGGGCAAGTACCGTAACATCAGAATCGATGGAGTTTGCGTTGATCTTTAAAGTCAGGTTAGCTCCGTTTTTATCGACATCTACACTGTTGTTATTTCCCACAACCCTGGCCGATTTAACCTTAGAAAGGATCCCATTGAGGCGCAAAATGCCATCATATGGAGCCCAGTCTGCATAGATATATAAGGTTTTGCGGTCTTTGGAAAGACTGGTCTTCCCATTGAAATGTCCGGCCGGAAGTCCTGCACGGGTACCATAAATGGCTTCTCCATGTTTTTGAGTCCAGCGGGCAAGTCCTTTCAGGATTTTTACCTGTTGCTCCGGAATGCTGCCATCTGCTTTAGGGCCAATATCAAGTAAAAGGTTACCGCCCATGCTGATACAATCTACCAGTGTTCTGATGATCATATTCGGGGATTTGTACTTATAATCATATGGTTGGTAACCCCATGAATCATTCATGGTATAACATAGTTCCCAATAATCTCCTGCTGGTTTTACCACCGGAATTCCCTGTTCTGGTGTTTCATAATCACCATGGCCGTTGAGTCTGGAATTGATGATGATGTTTGGATTATAGCTGCGGAGTCCTTTTAATACTTTCTGTGCCTGCCATTCTTCACCCGAATGCTCCCAGTCGCCATCAAACCAGATCAGGTCAGGCTTGAAATTGGAAGATAGCTCATCCAGTTGTTTGTGGTAATAGTTCAGGTATTTGTTCCAGCGTTTCGGTTCTTCTCCAAGTTTATATCTTTTATGTTCTCTTGTGAAACCGTCATAATCCGGATAGCTCCAGTCTGGCAGGGAGAAATATAGTCCTGTTTTTAATCCTGAAGCTTTTAAGGCTTTTACAAAAGGACTGATGAGGTCTTTCTTTGCTGCGCTATGTTTGATCGTTGTGGTCGCATTAGGAGCTTTAGTGTCCCATAAAGAGATCCCATCATGGTGTTTCGTGGTAATGACAGAATACTTTGCTCCACTTTCTTTAATGAGTTTTACCCATTCCTCTGGTTTATAATTGGCGGCATTGAAGCCATCCAATTGTTTCATATAGTTATCATGACTGATGTAATTATTGAAAAATGCCCAGGACTCGGAAATGCCGTTTACGGAGTAAATACCCCAATGGATAAATATTCCCAATTTCGCATCGGTAAACCATTCCATCTTTTTAGCGTTGTTCTTGTCCTGGGATTTGCTTTCCTGTGCTTTGTTCTCCTGATGGAACACCAGCAAAAACAGAAAAGACAATAAGGTCTTTTTGTTCATAGAATTGTGTGTGGGTTTCGTTTGTGAATGTGTTTTGTGTGTATTTGTTTTGTGTTCGCCTATTTCTGCAAATAAGACTTTTGATAAGTTAATGGGCTTTTCCCGGTAATGATTTTAAAGTGTTTATGAAAACTGGCGAAATTATGGAAGCCGCTTTCATAACAGATCTGCTTTACATTCATGCTGTCCTCAATCAGCAGTTTGCAAGCATGTCCGACCCTGATTTCACTGATAAACTGAGTGTAGGTCTTTCTGGTCCTTGATTTAAAATACCGGCAAAAGGAATTCGGACTGATATTGGCCACCGAAGCCATTTCTTCCATCTGGATTTTTCTCTTGAAATTGGCCAGGGAATAATTGTAAATGGCATTGATCCTGTCGTTCTCAATTTCTTCAAAATCATGGCGGAAGCCAATAGAAGAAAGGAGGTGGTTTGGGGTACAGTTTTCAATGGCCAGCAGGGCTTCCATCAATAGGATAATCCTTTTAGAACCCTCAGAAAGCAAGATAGACTCGATCAGTTCGCCAATGGCTTTTTTGTTCTTGTCCGGGATTTGAATCCCCCTTTGTGCTTTTTCCAGGGTCAGCTTCAATGCTTTGTTTTCCGGAAGGTTTAAAAAATGGTTTCCCCAGAAATTTTCATTGAAATGGACCACTACCACATCGGCATTGTTCTTCTCATCTTCATTAAAATAGATGTCGTCGAACCTCCAGTAATGGGGGAGATGTGCGCCTACAAGGACTACATCGCCTGATCTGAAACGTTTAATACTGTCTCCGATAAACTGAGTGCCATTGCCTTTTTTAAAATAAATGAGCTCTACCTCAGCATGGTAATGCCATCGGTTATTAATGTAAGGAACCTTATCTCTTCTCGCACTGAACGAATTCACAAGGTTGTTTGAAACTTTGAGTAGTTGTGGCTTCATGATATTTGGTTAGGTAAAGATAAAAGTATAAAAATCTTTTATAAATACCTTGTAATTTAACAATTACACTTAAATCTGCCAATATTGCTTAATAATTGCCGATTTCGCTGAATTATTATCGGTTCTAGGCTATTTCATAAAAACTGATAACTTTGATTTATCAACACACAAACCTGATAAACCATGATGCAAACAACCTGGAAAGCCTCTGTAATGGCCTTTCTGATCCCTATTTCTTTCCTGCCTTCCCGGACACTGGCACAAGCTGTGCCTGCTAAACCTGCTGCCCCAAATATCATTTTCATCCTTACGGATGATCTTGGCTATGGTGATCTTGGCGTTTTTTTCCAAAGCCAGCGACAAAAGAAAGGAGATAACCTGCCTTTTCAATTGACCCCACACCTGGATCAGATGGCGGCGACAGGTGCTAAATTTACCAATCAATACAGCAATGCACCCGTTTGTGCGCCTTCCCGGGCTTCTTTTATCACCGGAGTAAATCAGGGAAATGCAAGCGTAAGGGATAATCAGTTCGACAAGCAGATCGAAGACAACCATACCATTGCCACGATGTTAAAAGCAGCCGGATATTCGACTGCAGCCATAGGCAAATGGGGTTTACAGGGCGAAACAAAAGAGGAACCCAACTGGCCGGCACATCCTTCAAAAAGAGGTTTTGACCAGTTCTTTGGTTACATGAGACATGCAGATGGCCATGAGCATTATCCTTATGAAGGATTATACCGCGGCAAGAAACAAATCTGGGACAATTATACCAATGTTGCCGAAGGCCTGAGCAAATGTTATACTACAGATTTATGGACTGCCTATGCCAAAAAATGGATTGTAGACCATGAACAGGGAAAGGATGCCAAAAAACCTTTCTTTATGTTCCTGGCATATGATGCTCCCCATGCGGTCCTGGAATTGCCAACCCAGGCTTACCCAAAAGGAGCCGGATTGAAAGGTGGCTTGCAATGGACGGGAACAAAGGGTGGCATGATCAATACTGCTTCCGGAGAGATTGACACATATGTACACCCGGATTATGCTGCTGCTACTTATGATGATGATCAGAATGCAGCCACGCCTGAGCTGGCCTGGCCGGATACTTATAAACGTTATGCTACAGCCAACAGAAGGATTGATGATGCGATCGGCGATTTAAGTCAGTTGCTTAAAGACCTGAATATTGCAGACAATACCCTGGTGATCTTTACTTCAGATAACGGGCCTTCCATTGAATCCTATCTTCCAAAAGGTTTTGTACCCTTCAGTCCTGAGTTTTTTGCAAGCTTCGGGCCTTTTGACGGGATTAAAAGAGACGTTTGGGAGGGAGGTTTGAGAATGCCTACACTGGCCTCCTGGCCAGCAAGGATCGGCACAGGAAAGACCATTGCTGCACCAAGTATGTTGTCAGACTGGATGGCTACTTTTGCCGATGCCGCAAATATTCCTGCTCCGGCAAGAACAGATGGGGTCTCGCTATTGCCTTCCTTAACAGGAAAAGGCAAACAGGAAGCAGGACAGGTTTATGTAGAATATAAAGAAGGAGGAAGAACCCCTGATTTTAAATCTTTTGAGGAAAGCAGGAGGGGCAGAAAAAGAGACCAGATGCAAATGATCCGTATGGGCGATTTGGTTGGCGTACGTTATCAGGTTAAATCTGCCGATGATGACTTTGAAATTTATAATGTCGTTACGGATCCAAAAGAAACGAAAAATCTGGCCACAGATCCGGCTTATCAAAAGATACAGAAAGAGATGAAAGAAAAGGTGTTGCAGGGAAGAAGGGTGGATGCAGAAGCGCCACGTCCTTATGACCAGGCTGCGGTTCCGGCTTCCAAAGTTTCTAAAGCAATAAGCCCGGGTTTAAGCTGGCAGTTTTTTAAAGGAAATTTCTCCTATGTCGTGTCCGAAAAAGGAAGAACAGCGGAGAAAAAGGGAGCCTCAAAGTTGCTGAATCCGGCAGCGCTGACTGCTCCGGAAGGAATGGTTTTATATAAAGCTTACTTCAAAGCGCCTCAGGACGGAACTTACACTTTCTCTCTTCAGACGAAAGGCAAGGCTTATGTCCGCTTACATGAGGCAGAATTACTGGATGCGGACTTTGGATATGCGTCGGGTAAAGAAATTTTTACCACAGTGAGGTTGAAAGCAGGATATCACCCGGTTAAAATTTATGCATTACAAAAGGCCGGAAAAGCCAACGAATTAATGCTGAAGTACAAAGAAGAGGGGGGAGATTGGTCATCGTTAAGCAACAAAAACTTGTATTTTGTAAAATAAGTTGCTTCAATCCTTTTATTTAGAGATTTGACTTGCAAAAAAAAGTGTTTAAACTTTCATATAATCAAAAAGTTAATTACATTTGGGCTTACCCTTTCGAGGGTATGTTTTTCATAGGTAGATGTAGGGTCGGAAATTTATTTTCGACCCTTTTTTGTTGATAGGCGTTCCGTACCTTTACCGGCGTTATGAATAAGAAGAAAATCATTGTTGCCATCACCGGAGCCAGCGGCTCGATCTACGCAAAATTACTTTTGGATAACCTGCTGAAGCTGTCTGATCAGATTGAAAAGGTTGGCGTAGTGATGTCCGACAATGCGAAGGAGGTTTGGCGCTTTGAACTGGGCAATGAGGAGTACGACAATTATCCCTTCACTTTTTATCCAAAAATGGATTTCAATGCCCCCTTTGCTTCGGGCTCCGCAAAATTTGACACTATGATTATCATTCCATGTTCCATGGGAACGCTTGGAAGAATCGCCCATGGCATCTCAAATGACCTGATCAGCAGAGCTGCTGATGTGGTCCTGAAAGAACGCAGAAAATTGATCGCTGTAGTGCGTGATACGCCTTTTAGCCTCATTCACATCAATAATATGAAGACGGTAACGGAAGCAGGAGGGATCATTTGTCCGGCAAGTCCTTCTTTTTACAGCCTTCCGAAGAGCATCGAAGAGGTCGCTCAAACGGTGGTTAGCCGTGTCATCGACCTGGCAGGGCTTAACATGGATAGTTACCGCTGGAATGAGGAATAATCCCATCTAAAAACTTATCTTTGCAAATTCTTAATGAAATTTATCAGGGCTAATGAAGAAGGTTGCATTTTATACACTGGGTTGTAAGTTAAATTTTTCTGAAACTTCTACCATAGGCAGGTTATTTACCGATGCCGGTTATTCAGTGGTGGATTTTACCGGAGCGGCAGATGTATATGTGATCAATACCTGCTCTGTAACTGAACATGCAGATAAGAAATGCCGCAAGGTGGTAAAGGAAGCGCTGAAATATTCGCCGAATGCTTATATCACCATTGTGGGCTGTTATGCGCAGCTAAAACCTGTGGAGATTGCCGAAATTGAAGGCGTTGATATGGTATTAGGTGCAGCAGAGAAGTTCCGTATCGTAGAATACATTTCCGACCTGACCAAACAACCTAAAGCCGTAATTCATCAGCAGAACATTGAGAAAGTAAACCATAACTTTATTGCCGCTTATTCTATTGGCGACAGAACCCGGACTTTCTTAAAAGTTCAGGACGGTTGTGATTATCCTTGTACCTATTGCACCATTCCTCTGGCACGTGGCGGAAGCCGTAGTGATACCATAGAAAATGTAGTGAACCGCGCGACACAAATCGCAGAAAGCGGCGTGAAAGAAATCGTATTGACGGGGGTAAACCTTGGCGATTTCGGGATCAGAAATGGAAACAGGGAAGATAAATTCTTTGATCTGGTGAAGGCCCTTGACGAAGTCGAAGGCATTGAAAGGATCAGAATCTCTTCTATAGAACCGAACCTGCTCAGCAATGAGATCATTGAGTTTGTAGCGAATTCTAAACGATTTGTACCGCATTTCCATATTCCATTGCAATCCGGATCGAATAAGATCTTAGGGTTGATGAAAAGACGTTACCAGAGAGAACTATATACCGAACGTGTTGCTACGATAAAAGCATTGATCCCAAATTGCTGTATCGGGGTAGATGTGATCGTTGGTTTTCCGGGCGAAACGCATGAAGATTTCTTAGATACTTATCAGTTCTTAAACGAACTGGATATTTCTTATCTACACGTCTTCACTTATTCTGAACGTGAGCAGACTGCTGCTGCAGATATGAAAGGCCGTGTGGCCGGAAGTACCAGGGCAGACCGTAGTAAAATGCTGCACATCCTGTCGGATAAAAAACGCAGAGCCTTTTACCAGTCGCAGATTGGTACGGTAGGTGAGGTGCTTTTTGAAGATGATCAGAAAGATGGGTTCATGCATGGTTTCACTAAAAACTATGTGAAAGTGAAAGCAAAATATGACCCGGTGATGGTAAATGAGATCAAAACAGTGAAATTGATTGAACTTACTGCAGATGGAGAGGTAGAAGTTGCAGAAACCGGGGAAGTTTTAGCGCATTAATCCTATATTCGCATAAAACTTTTTTTATCCGTATGTTTCCAACCGTATCTCATTTTATAGAGTATCTCTTCGGCGTTCAGGTACCCCTTCCTTTTAATACATTTGGCGTTTTTGTGGCGCTTGCTTTTATCGCAGGTTACTGGGCCTTTACCCAGGAATTTAAGCGTAAAGAAGCGTTAGGCCTCTTACATCCGATAAAAAAACTGATCACGATCGGTAAACCGGCAACAACGGTTGAACTGATCTATAACGGAATCTTTGGTTTCCTGATCGGCTATAAACTGGTATATGCTTTATTAAATTATAAACTTTTTGTAAGTGATGCTCAAACGGTATTGCTTTCTACAAAAGGAAGTCTGCTTGGCGGACTTTTCTTTGCCGGTCTTTTTGCTTACTGGGACCACAAAGAAAAAAACAGACATAAACTGGCAGCTCCAAAAACAGTAGAAGTTACTCAGCATCCTTATGAGCTGATGGGCAATATGATTGTCTGGGCAGCGGTATGGGGCTTTTTAGGCGCTAAAATATTCGATAACCTGGAGCATTGGGATACCTTTGTTCAGGACCCTATCGGAAGTTTGCTTTCTTTCAGCGGACTTACCTTTTACGGTGGATTGATCTGCGGTGGTGCTGCAGTGTTATACATCGCAAAAAAGAACAATGTAAAAGTATTACACATGCTGGATATCGGCGGTCCGGGAATGATGCTGGCTTACAGTGTCGGAAGGATCGGATGCCATATGTCGGGAGATGGGGATTGGGGAATTACCAATCTTAATCCTAAGCCATTTAGCTGGTTGCCTGATTGGATGTGGGCTTATACTTATCCAAACAATGTGGCCAACGAAGGGATTCCTATTCCGGGATGTGTCGGCAAATTCTGTCATGAGTTAGCCGCTCCGGTATATCCAACACCTATTTATGAGGTGATTGTCTGCTTTATCTTATTCCTTATTCTTTGGAAGATCCGTCACCAGATTAAACTACCGGGCATGATGTTCGGGATTTACCTGATGATGAATGGCCTGGAGCGTTTCTTTGTGGAACTGATCAGAGTAAATACCAAATATGATGTTGCGGGAATCCGTTTCACACAGGCGGAATTGATCTCGAGTATCTTATTCCTGTCTGGTCTGCTTCTTGTGATCTATTCTGTGAAGAATAAAGAAAAGCATGCAAATTATTAATACACACAAGATTTGAACTACGAATTACTCTGTTCCAAAGTAATTGCCATCACACGACTGACAGGCAATTTTATCCGCAAAGAGTCCATGAATTTTGATGCAAGCGCAGTGGAATTCAAAGGACTGAACGATCTGGTATCCTATGTAGATAAAACAGCGGAGAAGCAATTGGTGAGGAATTTAGCCAAACTGGTTCCCGGAGCAGGATTTACTACAGAAGAAGAAACGATCAACAGCAGGGGAGAAGTGTTCAACTGGATCATCGATCCTTTAGACGGAACGACCAATTTTATCCATGGTATTCCTACTTACGCCATCAGTGTTGCCCTTTATGAAGATGATCAGCCGGTAATCGGAGTGGTCTATGAGATCAACAGGGGAGAAATGTTCTTTACCTATAAAGGTGGGGCAGCTTACCTGAACAATAAAGAGATCCGGGTTTCTACCAGAACCTCGTTATCTGATAGTTTATTGGCTACTGGTTTCCCTTATTATCAGTTTGACAAGCAGGCGCAGTATATGCAGCTTTTTTCTGAAATGATGAGAAGATGTCACGGATTGAGAAGAATCGGCTCAGCGGCTACGGATTTAGCTTATGTGGCCTGTGGCAGGTTCGATGCTTTCTTTGAATATAATCTGAATGCCTGGGATGTGGCTGCAGGTGCTTACCTGGTGCAACAGGCAGGAGGTAATGTGATGAACTTTTCGGGTGGCGATGAATTTCTGGAAACGAGGGAAATACTGGCCGGCAACGGATTGATCCATGAGGATATTCTGGCCACGATGAAGACGCATTTTAACAGCTAATGAGCACAACATTTATGAAACAGCCTGTTTCGTAAATTTCATAAGACCACTATATTTTACGTGTATAAAAGGTCAAAAATAAAAGAGACCGGTCATTTGTAAATGGCCGGTCTCTTTTATTTAAGGAAGATCTTGTTTTACAAGGCTTCAGATACCACTTCTTTCACTTCAGGAACCATACGTTGTAATAAGTTCTGGATACCTGATTTTAAAGTAATGGTAGAAGATGGGCATCCACTGCATGAACCTCTCAGTTCAACAGTAACGACACCTTCTTCAAATGATTTATAGCTGATGGCACCGCCATCCTGCTCCACTGCCGGACGTACATAGTCGTGTAAGATCTGCTGAATTTTAATTTCAATGTCAGTTCCTTCGAAAGCGGCAGCCGCTTCGTTGGTTTCTTCTTTGATCTTATATTCTGATTCTACAGCACCCTTCACGAATTCTTTCAAAAGAGGTTCGATATCCGGCCATTCTGCATCTTCTGTTTTGGTAATCGTTACAAAGTTACTTGCAAAAAACACACCGTTCACAAAGTTGAACTTGAACAGTTCCTTCGCAAAAGGGGAATGCTCAGCACTCTCTTTAGTCGCAAAATCTTCACTGCCATTGATCAATAACTTATTGACCATAAACTTCATGGTGGCAGGATTAGGGGTTTGTTCTGTATATACGTTGATCGTCATTGTCTTTTTTTCTTACAAAAATAAATAATTCAAAGATGCAATTTAAGCTATCGATGTCTGTTTTAGGTCATTATATCTTAAAACACTCCGGTGTAGTTAAACGGAGTAATTTGCTTTAACTCTGCTTTTATGATATCATTGACAGCCAGGCCATCAATAAAGGTAGCCATTGTTTCTGCAGTAATCTTCTGATTGGTACGTGTCAGGTCTTTTAAAGCCTCATAAGGATTCGGATAAGCTTCTCTTCTCAATACCGTCTGAATCGCTTCAGCTACTACTGCCCAGTTGTTTTCTAAATCAGCAGCAATGGCTTCATTGTTTAACAACAGTTTGTTCAGACCTCTTAAAGTAGAAGCGATGGCGATCACCGTATGAGCCATTGGAACACCTACATTTCTCAATACTGTTGAGTCTGTAAGGTCTCTTTGTAAGCGGGAGATCGGTAGTTTTGCGGCAAAGAATTCAAATAAAGCATTGGCAACGCCTGCGTTTCCTTCTGCATTTTCGAAATCGATCGGGTTTACTTTATGTGGCATTGCCGATGAACCTACTTCTCCTTCTTTGATCTTTTGTTTGAAGTAGTTTTTAGAGATGTAAGCCCAGATGTCGCGGTCAAGGTCAATGATGATATTGTTGATTCGTTTTAAAGCATCACATTGTGCAGCAAACTGATCATAATGTTCAATTTGTGTGGTGTGTTGTGCCCTGCTTAATCCCAGTACTTCATTTACGAAGTTGTTGGAGAAATCTACCCAGTTGATGGAAGGGTAAGCAATATGGTGGGCATTGAAGTTTCCGGTAGCACCACCAAACTTGGCGCTGTTCGGAATGTTTTTAAGGTTGTTTAACTGAATTTCCAGACGTTCTGCAAATACCAGGAACTCTTTTCCCAGTTTAGTAGGGGAAGCAGGTTGCCCGTGGGTATGTGCCAATAAAGGAATGTCTTTCCAGTCTGTAGCCAGTTCTTTAATTCTGCTGATCAATCCGGTAATGTTCGGATAATAAACTTCGTTAAGGGCCAGTTTAAAAGTATATGGAATTGCGGTGTTGTTGATGTCCTGAGAAGTCAATCCAAAATGGATAAACTCTTTGTAGTCCTGGAAACCCAGTTCATCAAATTGTTTTTTGATGAAGTATTCTACCGCTTTAACGTCGTGGTTGGTGATTTTTTCAGTGTCTTTGATCTCCTGTGCATGCTCATCGTTGAATTGTTCATGGATCAGGCGAAGTTTTCCATAGTTGGCTTTATCAAATTGAGCTAATCCCGGTAGTCCTGTTTCACATAGTGAAATGAAATACTCTACTTCTACATATACCCGATATTTGATCAGGGCAGATTCAGAAAAGTATTTAGATAGGCTTTGAGTGGTGTTTCTATAACGGCCATCTATTGGAGAAATAGCTTGAAGTGGAGATAAATTCATGAATATTATGGTTGTTTACAGGCGCGAAGTTACGCATTCTTAGCCGTTTTAGGGAATTGAAGCGGGTGTAAAATAAAATCAGGGCACAAAAAAAAGGCTCTGGATATCTCCAAAGCCTTTTTTGTATAGTGTAATTTAATACTAGTGAGCAGCTGGTTTAGTTGCTTCAGTAGTAGTTTTAACAACAGTGTCTTTTTTAGTAGTGTCTTTTACAGTAGTATCAACAGTTGTCACAACTGAACCTGAATCAGTTAATGTAGTGTCAGTTCCAGTAGTAGTTTTAGTTTCTGTACAAGCTGCTACTGATAAAGTGATTGCTAATGCTGCAAAGCCAAGTTTAAATGCGTTTTTCATTATAATTTAATTTAAGGTAATTAATCAATTTTACAGATTAATACGCTAATGTTTAAAAGGTAACCCGCGTATTTGAAATTAATTTTAAAATATATCAGGAAGAGGGATTGGGAAGAGGTCAGGCAGCCATTACTGTTTTTAGTCGTTTCGTTTTTTTGTTGTGGTGGCAATACAAATAAATAAAATCCAGATCCCGGGGTTAGGAATCCAGCTATAAGCAAGCAAAATTCTGTTTGGATCCGGTTTAAATGAGTTTTATATCCGTTATCCTCCAATTGACCGTCATTTAACCAATAACAGGGGGTTGATAGGTCCATAATTGGTCTGCCAGACCTTTTGATGATGTTTCCGGGGTTAATAGATTGTCTGTTTTAGGATAACTCATATGATTACGATATGAAAAACATATTGATTTTGATAATTTATAAAATATGGGTAACTTGTTTTTAATCAATTAAATAAGTTAATTAAACAAAATCAAAAATGGGAAAGTTATTAAATGGAGTATTTGGCGGATTCCACGGGAAAGTGGGCAATCTGGTAGGTTATACCTTAAAAGGTAAATATGTCATCAGAATGATTGGTAGAAGTGAAAAGCCGCTTACTCCGGCAAGAAAAGCCAATTGCCAGAAGATGACAGTGGTCAACGAGATCCTCAGTCCCTGCATTCATGCGATCCGTGTAGGATTTCGCCTTGCAGTTGCCGGAACGGATAGAAATGAGTACAATGAAGCCGTTTCTTACAATAAAAAGAATGCGCTTCAGGGAGTATATCCAAACATTAGTCTGGACTATGACAAAGTATTACTGAGCATGGGAACGCTTCCTGTGGCTATTAATCCAACCATCAGCCAAAATGAGGAGAAGATCACTTTTAACTGGGAAACATCGGACATTCCGGGAAGCGCGCATTATAACGATCGTGCGATGCTGGTGATTTATTTTCCTGATTTAAAAGATAGCACTTGCTATCTGATCGGGGCAAAAAGAGGGGAGGGAAAAGATGTGATTGCTATCGATTCTCCAAATATAAATGAGCGTATGGAAGCTTATATATCTTTTGCTAAAGAGGATGGGAGAGCAATTTCCAATAGCATACATGTGGGCTCTTTGAACTTAGACCGTAAAGCCGAAATTACAGACGATAGCAAGCTGGAAACTAAAGATATCCCTGAATTTATTCATTTGCTGCAGAACGAATTTAGTCAAAAACTAAGCGCAGACTGCGAGTTAACGCTCAGTCAGCATGATGCCCGCATTGCAGAACTCAGGCTGAATTCCTCTCCTGGCGAACAAGTAGGGGTAAAGGAACCTCTGTCTTCGACGCTGTCTCTTTTATTTAAAAAAGTAAAGGTTAACCGGGTGGTCTGGAATATAAACACAGACCATAAGGAAATGATCAGCTTATTAGAAGGTCTGGGTTTTAAAAAGGAAGGACATTTTATTGAAAATCGCTTTGTAAATGACAAATGGATCAATGAGTATCAATTTGCGATATTAAAATCGGAATGGGAGCTGTTGATTTAGTTCTTTAATAAAGGACATTCTGTTTTTTGTTTAGGAAAAGTATACCGGAAGATTTGAATATCTATTCTGGGAGGAATTCCTTTGAGTTGAAGTAAGCAGCCAATCAGTATATGCTTTTCTCAGGGCTGCTACCACATAATACGCTCTTTTGGTTGCTTTTTTATTTATTTTGTGTTCCAAAATGAAATATATATTCTTTAATGTATGGTTTTCGTTGTGCCATGTCGGTAAATTTGAGTTCACAAAATTCACAGGACATGAAAACGACAACAGATGCAGCAGCTCAAACCCATCAGGGGAAAAATGTAAAAAGATTTCGGGAAATGTTGGGTATACGGCAGGAAGGTCTGGCCGATCAGTTAGGGCCGGAATGGAGTCAGAAAAGGATATCTTTAATAGAATCCCGGGAAATAGTAGAACCAGATCTGCTAAAGTCGATTGCGGAAGTGCTTAAGATTCCGGTCCAGGTATTGGAAAATTTCAACGAACAAGCCGCAATAAACTATTTTAACACATTTACTGATGATAGTATTTTTAATAACGTTAATAATGGGGTGTTAACAAATAATATCAACCCGCTTGAAGTACTCATAGAAGCCATGAAAGAACTCAAAACAGTTTATGGAGAGAACAGAGAACTTTATACCTCCTTGTTGAACCTGGAGCGGGAGAAGAATGCGGAGCTAAAAGCAAAATTAGCTTAGGAACGTAAATCATTTTTTTTCTGGTCTGGCTTTTATTTGCCTGAAGACTGGAAATGTAAAATGCATGTATAACAAAAAAGGCGCTGGAAAGTATCCAGCGCCTTTTTTGTTATAAGTTTATTCAGCTTATTTTTTTACAGTGTCAACAGCAACTGTAGTAGTTTTAACAGTAGTGTCTTTTACAGTAGTGTCAACAACGTTAGTATCAACAGTAGTAGTAACTGCACCTGAATCAGTTAAAGTAGTATCAGTTGATTCACCTTTTTTTTCTGATGAACAAGCTGCTACTGATAAAGAGATTGCTAAAGCTACAAAGCCAAATTTAAATGCGTTTTTCATTTTAATTCTATTTTAAATAATTAATTAATTTTGCTGATTAATACGGGAAAGATTAAAAGGTAACCCATCAATTTGAAAAAAAAATAAAAATAATTTTTATTGATGTTTTGGGTTACTGTTGACGTTAATACTGTATTAAGTGGTGGATAAGAAAAAAGTAATTTTTTTTTGGCTATCATTGGGTTACCATTCACGTATAAATGTATTAATTGGTGAGTAATAAGTTAAGCAGTTCAGTTCCAACAGATAGAGAGGTAGTTTTAGGGATACTAAATGACTCAGAAGATGCGCTAAATAAGTTGTATACGGGGTATTTCCCGATGGTTTTACAGTTTATTCTGAATAATAACGGTGATGAAGATGATGCAAAAGACGTGTATCAGGAAGGAATCATCGTTTTATACAATAAAATAAAAGGCGGCAATTTTGAATTGAGCAGTAAACTAAAAACCTATATATACTCAGTTTGCAGAAGAATCTGGTTGAAAAAGCTTTCACAGCAAAGCAAGAAGACCAGCAACATTTCAGACTTTGAGGATGTAATGGCAGTAGAGGTAGATGTGGAGCAGCATGAAGAAAAGGATAAGCAGTTTGATAAGATGCAAGATGCCCTCCTTCATTTAGGTGAACCCTGCAAGACGATTATTCAGGATTTTTACATCAACAACCTCTCCATGCAGGATATATGTGAGAAATTTGGTTATACCAATACGGATAATGCCAAAACTCAAAAATATAAATGTTTGCAGCGGTTGAAGAAATTGTTTTTTCAAGTTTAAAGGTGATATGAGAAACGAGATTGAGTTAGAAGGTATAATTGAGGATTATTTAAATGATAAACTTTCCGAAGCAGAAAGAACAGCATTTGAGCAGCTTCGCAAAAATGATCCCACTGTGGACCATAAAGTGGTAGCGCACAAAGTTTTTCTGGAATCTTTAGGAGATTATGCTCAGGTATTGGATTTAAAGGCTAAAATGGATCGTGCACATGCAGAGATCGATGTAGAAACCTTGAGCGAAGAGCTAAGACCTCATCCTTCTTATATTGTTAATTTATGGCGTAAGAATAAAGCAGCAATCGCTGTGGCGGCTTCCTTCATCTTATTAACGATCGTAACTGTTTACTCAATTCAGCAAAACACCAAACAAATTGGCAATGTTGAACTGGTGAGCAGAGAGCTTGCGAAAATCAAGAACTCTCAAAGCAGCCTGATCAGAATCATGAATTCTAAAACTACTGCCAATACACCTAAGAATGTTAAACCTGCTAATTTTGGTGGAACAGGCTTCGCTCTAACTGCAAACGGTTATCTACTGACCAACCTGCATGTGGTAGATGGTGCTGATTCTGTATATGTTCAGGACAATAAAGGAGACTCTTATAAGGCTAAGGTAGTGAGATCAGATTCTCAATACGATCTTGCCATCTTAAAAATCATTGATAAATCATTCAATCCGCTTTCTAACCTGCCTTACCGCTTAAAACAAAGTGGAAATGGAATGGGAGAGATTGTATATACCCTTGGCTTCCCTAAAGATGATGCGGTTTTTGGCGAAGGTTATATCAGCTCAAGAACAGGTTATAACGGAGATACGACGCAATATCAGGTATCTATTCCTGTGAACCCTGGAAATAGCGGTGGTCCTTTGTTAGACCATCAGGGAAATATCATCGGAGTGATCTCTGCGAAAGAAAAACAGGTTGATGGTGCAACGTTTGCCATTAAATCAAAATACATTCAGGAAGCTTTAAATTCTATTCCTAATGATTCTCTGGGTAAAAAAGTAGCCTTTAACAAAAGGAACTCTTTACAAGGCCTGAGCAGAAACAAACAGTTAGAGAAGATTCAGGATTATGTATTTATGATCAAAGTTTATAAATAAGAACCTGGTTTATAAATAAGAAACCCGAAAGAAATTGAAAACCCCGAAATGCTGTAACGCGTTTCGGGGTTTTGCCTTTGGTAGCCAGGGGGAAACGATTTGGGTTTAGGTATGTAGTCTTGTGTCTCTTCTATGGCCTGCTACTATTTTTCTCTGATTGTTTTCAATGCGATTTCCATTTCTGGATCTTTCTTTTCAAGGATATCGTTTATCGTTCTCGCATAAGGCAGGTCCGGATAAGTACCATGGCCGTAATTCTTAGTTTGATCTACTGCATTGATGTATTTTAATAGTGGAACGTTCACATTGATGTCAAAACTAACTTTAGTATCCGGGATCAATCCGCTGTTGTTTCCCTGATAAGCCCCGCCGGTTTCTTCACCAATAAATGTGGCTCTTTTGTTATACTGGAGCACAGCAGCAAGGTCGGCACAGGATGAAAGACAAGTCCCGTTGATCAATACATATACTTTCCCCTGATAAGGATTGGCCTGTGGCTGTTGTGGTTCAAAAAAATCGAACTCAGAACTGAGACGGGATTTTTGCCACAAGTAAACAGAATCTTTTTTTATGGGTTTACCGTAGACCATTTTAGCCGATCCCTTAATACTGAGGGCGAAGGGTTCTGTTACCTCAATCCGATCCCAATAGCGATAGGGTTTATTCATTAAATAGCTACAGAGGTAGGCCGCATTTACATCAGTACCTCCGGTATTGTTGCGCAAATCAATCACCAGATTTTTAATCTGTTTGTTTTGCAACTCTTCAAAAGCTTTTCTGATGAATTTTTTGAAATTCTGACGTCCTTCTTTAATGTCTGTTTCTCCAAATGAGTGTATCCTGAGAATTGCAGCATCTTCATTGTAAGTCAAATCAAGCCGGGGTTTGTTCTTCAAATCCATCACCTCGGGAACAGGGATAGCTTCGTTTCTAACCGCATTTAAGATCAGGTCCTTTTTACCCGAACCGGAAGCCAGTACCACCTTAAATTGATGATTTACCTCCACAATAGACCGATAACTTCCTGCAAAGCGGTTGTTGATCATCTGGTACTTCAGGGTTTCGTTAAAGCCATCTGATGAGATGTTCTCAAACATGATCTTTTTAATCTCAGCTGTGGTTTTACCATTGATGCTTAAAACCTCTGTTCCTAAACTCAGATCAGGATTTCCCGAATAATTCCCCGTGATATAGGCCCTTTCTCCGATAAAGAAAAGATCAAGAGGGAGCATATTGGCTGTCTTGTCAAGATAATTTCTGTAATTCTCTGAAAGGGAAAGCCCGGTATGCATGCAGCGGATACGGGCAATTAAGGGCTTCAGTTTGTGGTAAAAGCTAAGTTGATCCTGTGGGCCCTGAATCGTGGCCAGGCTGGAATCAATGTAATGATTAAAGGAAGCCTTATCTGTGTACCGATAAAATCCAGGGTGCTTTTTACCCAGTTCATCTAATAGTTCCACTATACTTTTTTTTGCGGAATCGGCGCTGATTGTTGCTGCCGGATGGAAAGATTTCTTCTGTGCATAGGTGATGCATGGAAAAATCAAAAGAGTTAGCGTAAGAAATATATTTGATTTCATAACACTAAAATAAACTGAATATCAGTAGGTTGATTGTTAAAAAAAGTTAATTAACAAATGCACGATAATGAACTTCCGTACTTGTTTTATGCCTGGATTTTAAACCGGTCATACAATTGCTCCCGGCCTTTAGCAGTGATTACTATTGCTCTGGAGTCTTTAGTCTTTCTGAAATAATCTGATAACAGCATTTTTTCCAGAAAGGCAGCACCGAGTGCCCCTGCCAGATGAGGTTTTCTTTCGGTCCAGTCTAAACATGGTTTAGCAAAGATTCTGCGCGATTTTTTCAGTTCATCTGTATCAATGTTAAATTCGGAGAAGAAGGATCGCCCTTTCTTTGTCACCAGATAAACCGCTCCTTCCGGTTCAATCAGTTTTTGTTCAATCAGCTGTTCTGTAAGTAATACACCCACCTTACCCGCCAGGTGGTCATAGCAGGTTCTGCAATGTTTTATCGCTGCATTGTTCGTATTTCCTGTTATCTTTTTGTGTTTTTCATCAGGAATCAGGTTACCAATCGCTTCTATAGCATAGGCAACTTCCGGTCTGGAAAACCGATAATATTTATGTCTCCCCTGACTTTCAACTGCCAGCAAATCTGCCTGCACGAGTTTGCTCAGGTGCATACTTATATTTTGTGGGGAAGTGTCTGCACAAAGGGCCAGTTCTGTAGCGGTATAGGCTCTGCCATCAAGCAGTGTCCAGAGTATTTTTGTCCGGACAGGATCGCCAATCAATGAGGTAATGTATCCAATTTCCTGTTTCATCTGATTAGGAGTGTAGTTAAGTGTAGAATACGGGTATAGTTAAGTGTAGATTGAAGTGTTAAAGGTAGTGATTTATCAACTTTGCTTCATTATAAATCCTAATCATACCAAAGAGATGATAAAAATGAACGAAGGAGAAATCCTGCTTACTGAAAGCCATATTGCTCCGTTAAAGATTGCGCTGAGCTACAAAGCCCCTAATGTTGTTTCCAATGATTATGCCGTATTAATGCTGCATGGATCTTCTTTTCCATCTGCCCAGTCTTTTGGATTCCGGATGAACAACTCCTCCTGGACGGACCATCTGACAGAAAGGGGGTATGAGGTTTATGCCCTGGATTTCCTGGGTTATGGAAATGCAGACTGCTACCCGGAAATGAAAACAGATGAGCGCGCGGGAAAACCATTGGGAAGGGCAACTGAGGTCTGTAAAGATGTAGATAAAGCCGTTGATTTCATTCTCAGCAGAAGCGGAAAGACTAAAGTTTATTTAATCGGTCATTCCTGGGGAGCTTCGGTTGCGGCACTTTACGCTACAAAATTCCCTGATAAACTTGCCCGTTTGGTCTTGTTTGCGCCGGTTACAGAAAGAGAAGGTAGCTCTTCCGGGAGAGGTGTTATTTCAAATGCTTATGTGCAAATGACAGCTGATCAGAGAATCTCAGAAATGAAAATATTAACGCCTGAAGGGAAGCTTTGTCAACTGGAATCTGAAATATTTCAACTCTGGGCGGAGTTATGGAAAGAACGTTTTCCTTCCGGGCCGTTACAGGATCTGGAGGACTTGTTGCATGGGCGATCATATTATCAACCTGCCGATATAAAAACTCCGGTTCTGCTCATCAGGGGAGAATGGGATCAATACCCTGATGCCGCAGATGCGGATCTGTTATTTAGTAAGCTGGAACAGGCCCCTCAGAAAAAATATGTGGTGATTGAGAAAGGGACGCATGTGATGCATCTTGAAAAAAGTCGCCATCAGTTATATGAAGAAACACTTCATTTTCTGAAATCAGAAACACAGGGAAAGTATTTGAATCCACATGCTATTGCGGTAATATTCGAGGTGATTCCCGCTGATGGTTTTAAAGAAACTTATCTGGACCTCGCCTTGAAACTCAGACCTGAACTGGAAAAAATAAGCGGTTTTATTTCTATTGAGCGTTTTCAAAGTATTTATCACCCGGAAAAGATCTTGTCCTTGTCGTTTTGGGAAAACGAAACAGCCATTCAGGAATGGAGAACATTGGAGTTGCACCGTGAAACACAGGCAAAAGGAAGGGCTTATGTCTTTAAAGATTATCAGCTGAGAATTGCACAGGTGACAAGAGATTATGGGATGTTAGATAGGAAAGAGGCCCCCAAAGACAGTAGAGGATACCATCAGGCAGGGACAGATAAAAGAAGTTAAATTCCTTAAACAATTCCTGAAATTTCATAGTTTTACTGATAACAATTGCTGATTTTATTTTAAGACTAAGGATATGGATTTTGGAAAGGTTTCCGACAATGAGCTTCACACAGTAGATTTCACCTTACCCGATGATGGGAAACAAACGGCAAAAACCCTGAAGGGCAAGCAGCCGGCAAAACAGCCTGAATTTTATGTAGGCTGCGCGAAATGGGGGAGAAAGGAATGGGTGAACATGATTTATCCACCTAAAACCAAAGAAGCTAATTTTCTGGACGAATATGTAAAACACTTCAATTCAATAGAATTGAATGCTGTTTTTTATAGCATCCCTAATCAGGAACTGATCCGCAAATGGAAAGAAAAAGCCGATGAGAATTCGAACAACGGATTTTTGTTCTGTCCTAAGTTTTCGAGAACGATCAGTCATATTAAAAGACTCAAAGGGGCAGAAGAACCTACTGATCTTTTCCTGGCCAATATTTCTGAGTTTGGAAAATACCTGGGCCCCTGTTTCCTGCAAATGGGTGATAACTTTGGCCCTAAAAACATAGAGGTGCTGGAAGAATTCCTGAAATACCTGCCCACAGATCTTTCGGTATTTGTAGAATTGAGACATGCGGAATGGTTTTCGGATGAAGCAAACCGGACCCGCCTTTTTGATATGCTGGCCAAACTTAATAAAGGTGCGGTCATTACTGATGCCAGCGGAAGAAGGGATTGTGTGCATATGGAACTGAGCACCCCTGAGATTTTTATCCGCTTTGTAGGGAACGGACAGGAGCATAAGGCATCCGACGAAGCCCGGATTGATGAATGGGTAGAGCGGATCAAAATATGGATGGGAAAAGGGCTGGAAAAAGTTTATTTCTTCCTGCATCAGCATGATGAGAAAGATACCCCGATTCTGGCAAACTATACCATAAAAGCATTTAATGAGCATTTAGGTAGTCAGATTGCAGAGATTTCTTTTCTTGGAAACAATGATGAAGATATTACAAAACAGACGCAATTATTCTAAAAAGTATACTAAATTTGTAGATATTATATTTATATCCTAAAACCACAACATTATGAGTTTAAGAATAGGGGACGCAGCTCCCAACTTTAAAGCAGATACCTCTATTGGCGAGATCGATTTTTATGAATTCTTAGGAGATAGCTGGGGTGTTTTATTCTCTCACCCTGCGGATTATACACCGGTATGCACTACGGAACTTGGTCGTACAGCTGCATTGAAAGGTGAGTTCGAAAAAAGAAACGTGAAAGTCCTTGCGCTGAGTGTAGATTCTGCAGAATCACATAAAGGATGGATCAGTGACATCAATGAAACACAAAATACAAATGTAGAATTCCCGATCATAGCTGATGAAGATAAAACAGTAGCTGACCTGTATGATATGATTCATCCAAATGCATCAGAAACTTTAACTGTACGCTCTTTGTTCATCATTTCTCCGGATAAAAAGGTGAAACTGATGCTGACTTATCCTGCTTCTACCGGAAGAAATTTCAATGAAGTATTGAGGGTGATCGATTCGCTTCAGCTGACTGCAAATTATAGCGTTGCCACGCCTGCCGACTGGAAAGATGGTGATGATGTAGTAGTGATGAACAGTATCAAAACGGAAGATATTCCTGCTAAATTCCCTAAAGGACACAAAGTGATCAAACCTTATCTGAGAACTACACCTCAGCCAAATAAATAAGATTTATTCAATTTATAGGATAACCCTGCATCAATCTGATTGGTTGTTGCAGGGTTAATTATTTAACAAGGCCGCGATTGCGGCGAGATTAACGCGCCATGATTTTACCTCCTGATTTGTTTATCCTTAAAGAACTGGTGTTTGATCATCTTGGCTTTGAAACTACACCGGTAGTTCCGGAAGCTGAAAGCGCCGAGTATGGAGCTTGTTCATTTAAAATCAACGGATTAGCGGTACGGTTTCGGGTAGCCAAAATTACCCCAACTAAAACCGGTCAGTTTGTAACGCTCTGGAAGAGAAAGGGGACAGGCCCCATCGAGCCTTATCAGGCATCTGATGAAATTGATCTGTTCCTGGTGAGCACAAGAAAAGAACAGTGCTTTGGGCATTTTGTATTTCCTAAAGAAGCGCTGATTAAACATGGTGTCCTCAGTGATAAGAGGAAAGAAGGTAAGCGGGCGATCCGTGTTTATCCCCCCTGGGACGAGGCCACCAATAAACAGGCAAAGAAAACCCAGCAATGGCAATTGGAATATTTTATGGAGATCCTTCCGGAAGAGACCATAGATGTGGCGCTTGCGGAGCGGCTTTATACAGGGGAATAGTTGTATAGATTTCTTTAAGTGATGATGAAATATTAATTATATTCATACACAATAAGGAGGGGTAACTATGTTCACAATTTACAAGGATAAACATGAAAAAAAATCAAATAGACTCATTGAAAAATGTAGTTAAGAATTGGCTTATTGAGATTGACAAAACAGAAATATTACCCTCAGACATTATTGCATTAAGTTTCAATCTTTATATGCCATATGGTCTTGAGCTTGTTGGCTCTAAATCTTACGACGAAGAAGATGGTGATTGGGCATGTGAAGAAGATTTTAAGCCTAAACAAAGGAAGTGTCCCAACTTTGAAGTTCCATACAGTTTGGAATGGGAGGAAGTTCTAAAAATTGTAGTGGGAATTTTAAAGGAATTAGTTACAGAGCTTTCTTCTACAAATCTTTTTAGTGTGAAACATATTGCAGCGGGCTTTGTGGATGGAGACTTGATTGTGATTAAATAGTGTTATTCAGAAGTTACACAAATCCGTCGTCCATAACCTTCATGTCGAAATAATTAAAAGAAAAGACCCTTTTTTTGGAGGGTCTTTTCTTTCTATGATTATCCTAATGATTTTGTGAATATAGTTTCGAAGTTTTTGAACTTGGTCCTGATCTCTTTATTCAGCTCGGCCTGTTTGTTTTTCTCCGTTTCCTGATCCAGTCCATTTAATATAGACAAGCCCCATTGTATATTTCTGATATAGCCACGTTGAATATCCGGGGCTAAGGTGGCAATATAACTCAGCTCCTGATCCAGAAAAGAAACGGTTGCTTTGGCCAATATATTTGCCTGTTTATGGTCGTTTAGATGGTACAGGATGCTGATTGCATCAAATTTGTTTAAGGTATCCCTTATTTCATAATTCCTTAATGGAAGGTCTTTTATGCTTTTCATCATGAGGGCATGGGCTGCTTCATTTTTGCCTTCATTGATGAGGTTTGAGGCAAGGGTATTATTGGAAGACCAGGTCCCAAAAGCTATCGCCCGACTTTGTTCATCGAGATAACTGGCTTTATTGAAACCAGAAAGATCCATTTTGTTCATTACATTCTCGTACATCACCTCAGTATTGGTGACCTGAGATTTGTCTCTGGTGTCTTTCGGGTCTCTTTTTAATGGCAGGAGGCGATAAGCATAACCTTCCATATAAAGGTATTTGTCCAGCCCCATATAGGTGTCCTGAGTAGAAGAGGTGGCAAAATAGATTGGTCTTTTCCAGTTGTTATTGGCCAGGATGTCATATACTGCAAGGTCTGCCTTACCGATAAATTTCTTGTCGATTGTCCATTCCATACTGGAAGTCGCTTTTTCTTTATCTGCGGCTTTTATGGTTTTTGTTTTGACCAGCTGATCAGAATCTACACTTAGCTTCAACTTTTTGCTGGGCAGGAAGTTCTCAAAAGAACCGTCGCCCATTTCTAATTTATCTGCTTTATTGTCGGAGGTCAGAACGGCCATCAGGTCTTTCAATTCTACACTGTCGGTAAATCCATAATCAACATAAGGGATATAGTCCCGGACTCCTTTTTGATATTTCTCGCTTGGCATCGTAACCGGAAGTGGAGCAGAATTGTTGACCTGTTTTTTCAATTGATTGATGTAATCATCGTCACTTAGAAATTGCATGCAAATCACCCTGACATCTGTCCGGATTCCTTCTACTTCCTGGGCATACCATAGGGCGAAAGTGTCATTGTCTGCATTGGTGAAAAGAATGGCATTCGGTGCACATGAGCTCAGGTAATTACGGGCCCAGTCTCTGGCTGTTGTTTTTGCAGAACGGTTATGGTCGTCCCATCCCTGGGTAGCCATTAATACCGGAACGGCAAGTAATGCGACAAGGGAAGCTGTAATCAGGCTTAACCTGCCCGGAGCAAAACGTTGTAACGCTTCTTTCAGTGCCAATACCCCAAAGCCGATAAAAATGCAGAAGGCATAAAAGGAACCAACATAGGCATAATCACGTTCCCTTGGTTGTAAGGGATCCTGGTTCAGGTAGAGGATAATTGCCAGTCCGGTGAAGAAGAAGAGCGTAGCGATCACTAAAGTGGCTTGTCTGTTCTTTCTATACAGGAACAGGAGCCCTGCAATTCCTAAGATCAGGGGCAGGCCATAATAAACGTTATGTCCCTCATTGGATTTAATGGAAGCAGGTAAATTAGTTTGTGAGCCCAGTCTCATTCCATCCAATGGTTTGATCCCGCTGATCCAGTTTCCTGCATCTAGGCTTCCATTTCCCTGAATGTCATTCTGACGGCCAACAAAGTTCCATAAGAAATACCTCATATACATAAATCCGACCTGATAAGAACTGAAGAAACTCAGGTTCTGGGCAAAGGTTGGAGATTCATTTTCTCCCATTCCCAGCCATTGCCTGTAATAGGCCGCATGTCCGTCTTTCCCGCTATGGGTACGTGGGAAAAGAAGGTTTTTATCATAGTTTACTTTA
This sequence comes from Pedobacter caeni, assembly GCF_900129215.1. GTDB lineage: Bacteria > Bacteroidota > Bacteroidia > Sphingobacteriales > Sphingobacteriaceae > Pedobacter > Pedobacter caeni. The sequence continues at coordinate 1,571,512 of NZ_FQUQ01000002.1, forward strand.
AAGGATTTACCGGAAACTTCGTATTTGTCTTTTCCTTTACGGTACTCTGTTCCGGTGTCTTTGTAGTCTGTTTGCTGCGCATCGAATGTTTTGCCGTACAACAACGGAGTTTCTCCATAATTGGTTCTTCCAAGATAGCTGTATAAAGAAAAAGGATTGTCAGGATTGGATAGGTTGATATTAGGTTTGGCATTGGCCCTGATCAGGGTGACAAAATAGGAGCTAAAACCAAAGAGTATAAATGCCAGACATAGCAGGCTCAGGTTCATGTTGTATTTTTTATGCTGAACCGAATAATAAATACCATAACTAATTGCGGCAATGAGCAGGAGAACGAAAGCCATCGCTCCATAGCCGAAGCTAAAGCCCAGTGTATTGACAAAAAACAGGTCAGACTTAGCGGCAAATAACACGAGGTATTGCACAATCACGATCTGTACTGTTCCTACAATCAGACAGGCCAGTGCAAATGCTTTTAAGGTGCCTAACCAGGTAACCTGCTTTGTTTTTTTGAAATAATAAACCAGTACAATTGCAGGAATGGTCAGTAAGCTTAGTAAATGTGCACCGATGGATAAACCAACAAGGAAGGAAATGAAGACCAGCCAGCGGTTATCAAGATCACTTTCCCATTTCAGGATCGCCCAGAAAACGATAGCGGTGAAGAGGGTAGAGAGGGCATACACCTCGGCTTCCACTGCTGAAAACCAGAAGGTATCTGAAAAAGTATAGGCCAGTGCACCAACTACACCTGCAGCAATGATACCCAGCATTTCCAGTTTGCTTTTTTCTTTTGGATAGAGTTTGGAAGCCAATGCGGTAATGGTCCAATAGAGGAACATGATGGTCGCTCCGCTAAATAAAACAGAACTGAAGTTGATCCAATAGGCAACTTTCGTGGTATCGCCCATGGCGAGTGCAGAAAATAATTTACCGATCATCATGAATAAAGGGGCTCCTGGCTGATGGCCGACCTGCAATCTGTAACTCGCGGAGATGAACTCCCCGCAATCCCAAAAGCTTACGGTAGGTTCCATGGTAAGCCAGTAGACCATGCTGGCGATTCCAAAAAGGAGGAAGCCCACAATGTTATTGAGCTGACGATAGTTTTTCATGATTAAAGGTTTTGATTTTCGGTTAATCAAAAATAACTAAATCATTAAAGTATCGCTTTTTGAAAATGTTAAAGTATGTTAAAAAGTGTTAAATTTTTGAAGCTTAGTGGTTTAGTAGTGTTGTTCGATCGTAGCGTCAATGATCAGGTATCCGTCCTTTTTACTTTGAGTGAAAATCAGGAAACGGTGGTTGTCTGATTTGATTTTATACTTTTTTACCAGAAGCTCTGCTTTATCCTGGTAATTCCGGGCAATGACATTAGCCCTCAGATCTTTTTCTTTTTTCAGTTCCGTAGCGGAAATAAGGCCGTTGATGTGGAACCTTCTGCCCGGAAATTCAGGGACGATATGGTCTGAAGTATACAGTTGGGTTTGGGAATGTAGCTTCTGTAGCTGATAACGGGAAGCAATGAGCTGGAAAGCTCCTCCCTTCAGTAAAGCCGTATCAGGTTCGTACAGGTATTTTTGTAAAGGAGCTGCGGTAATCTCCGCATCGCTATCTTCTTCTCCTTTGAAAAAGCTGAATGTCTTTTCTTCTTCATTGAGTGTGGTACATACGATCTTTACTTTTTCAGCAGCTGTTCTTTCGACGATCCAGATCAGTTCTTTGCATTCATTTCTAACGCTGACTACATGGACCTCTGTCACATTTTTAAGCTCTTTTAAGCCCGCACTGATGTCCAGAAGAGGAGCTGTTTTGATGATGACTCTCCTTGCCCTGGATAAGAGCAGGTCCAGGTGCTGCACCACATCCGGCGTACAGTCTTTCAACATAAATACTTTTCCGCTCTGACTTCTCCTTGCAGGGTCGATATAGATGTTGTCGAATTGAAGCTCGTTGTTTTCAAGATGGGCAATGCCATCTGTTGCCAGAAACTGAATGTTGGTTTGCTTCAATGCAGTGGCATTGTGAGCCGCAATGGCAGAGAGCTCTTCGTTGATCTCACAATGGGTAACAGATTTCAGCCTTTTGGCAAAATAAAAGCTGTCTACGCCAAAACCGCCTGTCAGGTCGATCAGTGTTTCTCCTGTTGCTAATGTGGCTTTATAAGCAGCAGTGCTTTCTGAAGAACATTGTTCTATAGACAACAGCAAAGGGTAATAGATGAGCTCCTGATGATACCAGGCGGGTAATTTCCTGACCGACTTATTTTTGGCTGCAATCTGATTGGCCAGCTCTTTCGAACTGACCTCAGGAAAGGGACTTTTAGCCATAGCGATTTTATGTACATCGTCATTTAAATGATGGTTGATGTATTGCTGTACTTCGCTATCTAAAATATGATCGTTCAATATCTGTTAATTTAGGAGGCAGTAGCCTGGTCTTTCATTACAATCTGACAGGTATGTCTACTTTTTACTTCCAGCAAAATGTTCTTGTTGACCGTTACACGATCTATGGTTTGCTGGTTATAATACCTGATGGTAACCAGTTCAAGACCGGTATTGTATTTCACTTTATAATGAACAGAAAGTTCCTCAATCAGTTTTTGTAATTTTTCTGCATCCTCATCAATGCTTACTGAAAAACTGATGGCAGAGTTCAGCATCGTATTGATCTTTACTTTATGCTTATGGAAAAGACTGAAAATATCGCTCAGGTTCTCTTCAATAATGAAGGAGAAATCCTTAGGGAAGATCGAGATCAGGACCTGTTGTACTTTAAAGATAAAAGAAGGGACAGGTAACTGATTTTCAGCCGCGGTAATGTCAGTTCCTTCGGCTTCAGGATGAAGGAATGAACGTACGTATAAAGGAATGTTTTTATTCTGGATTGGCTTAATGGTTTTCGGGTGAATCACCGTTGCTCCATAATAAGCCAGCTCTATCGCATCGTGGTAAGACAGTTGTGGAATCCTTTCTGTTTCATCAAACCATTTAGGATCTGCATTTAATACACCAGGAACATCTTTCCAGATGGTCAGTGATTCTGCATTGAGGCAGGATGCAAATATCGCAGCCGAATAATCAGATCCTTCACGGCCTAAGGTGGTGGTAAAGTTTTCACTTGTGCCTCCGATAAAGCCCTGTGTAACGCCGATCTGGTATTCCAGAACAGGAGCAAGGTTGTCCTGAATTTCTTCTTCCGTCCTTTCCCAGTTCACATTTCCTTCCCGGTAATTGTTGTCGGTCTGAATGAAGTTTCTGGCATCCAGCCATTTGGTGTTGCTGCCATCCAGGTTCAGATAAGCGGCCACAATCTTGGTAGATACGATTTCACCAATGGAAACGATCTGGTCATAGATATAATCAGGGGCATCGGTTGCCTCTTCTTCAATCAGCCAGTCGATCTCTACAAAACTATTGGCAATATCATTATATACCGGGTGATGGTGATCCGGGAATAACTTTTCCAGAATGCCAAAATGGTAAGCTTTTACTTCTTCAAAAAGCTGATGCGTTTCTTCCTCTTCGCCATGTAAATAGGCGCGGGTGAGGGCTTCGAGCTTATTGGTCATTTTTCCCATCGCAGAGACTACAATCAGGAGTTTTTCTTTGGGATAGCGTTTAACAATTTGCGCAAGATTGATCACGCCTTCTGCATCTTTAACAGAAGCGCCTCCAAATTTGAATACGAGCATAGTTATGGTGTCGGACTGAGTAATGTATTAGGTTTAGCAAGAGCTTTCAGCTCACTGAAGGGAATAAGAAGTTCAGTGCTGCCATAAGCGTAAGCTTTAATTTCGTAGGGGTTGTAAAGGAATTTTAAACCTTCTTTGGTGATGGTAAAGTTGCGGTTTAAGCTAAACGTATCTTTTTCGAAAAAATAGCTGTCTTTCAGACTGGCCGTAGGACTGAGCTTCTCATTTTTTCTGAAGATTTTTTCGGCGATGGCGTTTAGTTCAGGAAGGCCACCTTCTTTGATCAGCGATTCCAGGGTAATTTCTTTTAAGGTCTTTGGATCAAAATTCCAGAATACCATGGCACTGTTTGGATGGGCACCACCTGCATAGCTCACATTGCTGTGCTCCAGGCATAGGTAATCAGGCTGGCTGACTAAAACTTTGGTCTGATCGTCAAGAAACCAGGCTCCTGGCTGTCCCATATCCGGTTCTCCGTTGACGCTGTCAAAACCTTCCACAAAAGAAGCGGCCATTTCTTTGTACGTCTTTGGTTTCTCACTGTCTACATCTCCTGCCGCATCTATGGCTTTTTTCTCTACCAGCTGGTTTAACTGCTCATTTGAAAATATGGGATAAACAATTTTTGCATAAGCGGTATCGGCTTTCCCTTTATCAATGGCCGTAGTCGTCTTACTGAAAACCTGAAGGCTGTCGTATTTGTAAGTTAAACTGCTGCTTGTAGTGCCGGCATTGGTACTGTCTGTCTGTCCAGTGGTTTTCTTTTCACTCTGGCAAGCGATCACGCTTAAGGAAATCAATAATACACCAAGTCTTTTCATCTGATCTTTTTTATGTTTTTTCAACCATTCTACCTACAAAGGTCATGCCTTTAAAGCGGATTATTTTGCAATCTGCTCTTTTGAAAAGGAAGCGTTTAACCAACCGGTTTCAATCTGGGCAGCATATTTATTGTAGAAATTGATGGCCGGTTCATTCCAGTCGAGCACCTGCCAGGTCATCCCGTTATAGTTTTTCTCCTGAGCTTCTTTCATCACGGTTTCAAAAAGGATTTTTCCTACCCCTTTACCTCTATAGTTTTCGGTAACCAGGAAATCTTCCAGGTAAAGGCGACAACCTTTCCAGGTGGAATATCTGGTGTAATACAAAGCAAAGCCAATGATCTGCTGATCATCTTCGGCCACAAAGGCTTTCCATACCGGTGTAGCACCGAATCCGGCATCGATAAACTCGGCCAGGGTAACGGTTACTTCTTCCGGTGCTTTTTCATATAGGGCAAGTTCATTGATCAGCTCTAAAAGTCTGGCGCAATCTTCTTGTCTGGCAACTCTGATGATGATGTTATTCATTAGGCTTCTTCTTTCCAGTGTTTAATTTTTCTTTTACCAAATATACTGCTGCCCACACGGACCATGGTACTTCCGGCTTCTATGGCCAGTTTATAATCTCCGGACATGCCCATAGAGATCTCTTTAAAGCTGTCTTCTTTTCTGAAGAAGCTCAGTTTGATGCCATCAAAAAGAACTTTCAGTTCTGTAAATTCATCCAGGGTTTGTTTTTCCAGGGCATTATTGCTGGCAATTCCCATCAGACCAACAATTCTGACGTTTTTCATGGCCGCAAATTCTTCTGAACGCAACAGTTCGATCGCTTCGTCAAAGCCAAGACCAAACTTGGTATCTTCATCGGCAATATAGATCTGAAGCAAACAGTCGATTACTCTTTTGTTCTTTGCAGCTTGTTTATCGATTTCCAATAACAATTTTAAACTGTCTACAGATTGGATCAGGCTGATAAAAGGGGCAATGTATTTGACTTTATTGGTCTGTAAATGACCAATAAGGTGCCACTCTATATCCTGTGGCAATTGCGCCTGCTTGTCTACCAGCTCCTGCACGATGTTCTCTCCAAATACCCTTTGTCCGGCTTCGTAAGCTTCTGTTACTGCTGCCGCTTCCTGGTATTTAGATACGGCGATTAATTTCACCGGGATCGCATCCAATTCGTTTTTATATTTTAATAAGTTATCTGCTATACTCATTTATCAGTATTTTTGGTAAAATTAAGAACCTTAGCGAACTTTGTCTAAGAAATAATGATGTTTTAAGCATAATGAGAAACTTTCTATATATCGTCTTCCTTTTTTTACTGATTTCAGGCTGCAAACCCGGTATTCCAAAAGACATCATTCAACCTGGCCAAATGTCGGCATTGTTGAGTGATATTCATGTGGTTGATGGTTATGTATCCTCAATTCCAAGTGTAGACTCAGCGAAGAAGGTTGCCGCATCGTATTATAAGGGCGTTTATAAAAAGTACGATACGGATTCTGCGATGTATGCAAAGAGCATGGCTTATTACTACAAAAATCCTAAGGTACTGGATCAGATTTATGGAGACGTGGTGGCCGACCTTAGCAGGCAAAAGGATGTGATTGTAAAATCAGACTCCTTGTCGAACGTCAAAGTCAGGCTGGAACAGGCGCTGAAAAAGAGTGCGGATTCACTGATGAAAGCGAATCCCGAGTACAAAATCCGTTTTCTCCTGAAAGACACCACAACGAAGGCGAAAATAGATATTATTCAACCAAAGATGGTTTATACAGAACCCAAATAAAATATTAATATAAGTATGTTATATCCTGAGAATTGTTTAGAGCGTTTGGGTTTTAATGAGATCAGACAACTTATTCATAAACACTGTTTAAGCCCGATGGGGCAGCAGATGGTCGATAAAATGCAGGTCATGACGAAGTATGACCAGATCAATAAGTTTTTACGGCAAACCAATGAGTTTAAAAGTATCCTGGAAAACCAGGAACCCTTACAGATCAGTACCTTTTTTGATATTAAAAGCCTTGCTGATAAGATCAAAGTAGAAGGAACGTATCTGGTAGAAGATGAGTTACACCAAATGTATGCCTCACTGCAAACCGTATTTTCGGTACTGAGGTTTTTTGAAGAAAGAAAAGAAGTTTACCCCAACCTGGAAGCCTTACTGGAACACCTTCCTGTTGAAAAGAATATCCTGAAAAGAATTGAGACTGTTCTTGATCCCAAAGGAAAAATTAAGCCGAATGCTTCAACTACGTTGCAACAGATTATCGGCGATATTTCCAAAGCAGAACAGGATGTCCGCAAGCGGATGGATTCCATTTTTAAGCAGGCGGTAGGCAACAACTGGGTGGCAGATGGAAGTCTGACCATCAGGGATGGAAGAATGTGTATTCCGATCCTGGCAGAAAATAAAAGAAAGATGAAAGGTTTCATCCATGATGAGTCGGCCAGCGGGCAGACCGTGTATATGGAGCCGGAAGAAGTCTTTACTTTAAATAATAAGCTCAGAGATCTGGAATTTGATAAACGCAGGGAGATCATCAAGATCCTGATTGCACTGACCACTGATCTGAGGCCTTATACGCCTTTGTTGTTGTCTTATCATGGATTCCTGACCAAACTGGATTTTGTCCGTGCAAAGGCTTTGTTTGCGATAGAGGTGGAAGCCGATATGCCGGTCCTGATCAAGGAGGCTAAAACAAAACTGATCAATGCACGTCATCCTTTGTTGTACCTTTCCTTTAAGGCCGATAAAAAGACGGTGGTGCCATTGAATATGCACATCACGTCTGAGCTGAGAATTATTTTGGTTTCAGGACCCAATGCGGGAGGAAAGTCGGTCTGTATGAAAACTGTAGGTTTATTGCAGCTGATGGTACAATCAGGTTTGCTGATTCCTGTGCATGAATCAAGTGAGGTAGGGATTTTTGAAAACATCTTTGCCGATATCGGTGATGATCAATCCATAGAAAGTGATTTGAGTACCTATAGTGCGCATTTAACGAAAATGCGTTATTTCGTAGAACATGCTTCTCCGAAAACACTGGTGCTGATCGATGAGTTTGGAACAGGTACTGATCCTCAGTTTGGAGGGCCGATGGCGGAAGCGGTACTGGAAGTATTGAACAATAAAAAGGTACGGGGGGTAATCACTACCCACTATTCCAACCTGAAACTTTTTGCCGGCAATACCCCCGGACTGGAAAACGCGTCCATGTTATTCGATAACGATAAGATGAAGCCACTCTATGTCCTGGAAATCGGTAAGCCGGGAAGTTCTTATGCTTTTGAAATTGCACAGAACATCGGACTTCAAAAGGAAGTACTGGAACTGGCAAGGGCAAAAACAGGAACCAACCAGAACAGGATCGACAGTTTACTGGTAGATCTGGAAAGGGAGAAAAAGCAGATTTATGATACGAAACTGCATTTGTCTACGCAACAGAACAAGGTGAAAAACCTGGTTGCTGAAAATGAGAAACTGAAGCTGTTTTTAGATGAGAACAAGAAAGTGCTCATCAAAGAAGCGAAGCTGGAAGCGCAGGCGATCATTAAGAATGCGAACAAACTGGTAGAAAATACGATTGCTGAGATCAAGGAAAATCAGGCAGATAAAACGGTGACCAAGCAATTGCGACAAAACCTGCAAAAGGTGATGGTGCAAAATCAGGTCAAAGAAGAAAAGAAACCTGAAGTGGCGGTACCATTGAATACCCCTATAGAAGTGGGCGATTGGGTGCAGCTGAATAACAGCGAAACTACTGGTCAGGTGTTAGAAATTAACCGGGATAACCTGGTGGTGGCTTTAGGTGATCTACGTTCTGTTTTGAAGAAAAACAGGGTGTATAAGATCAGCAACAAACAAGCTAAAAAAGCCATTCAGAACAACTCCTACACCGGAAGTATCTCTGAAGCGATTGGAAACTTTACGGCGGAACTGGACCTGCGTGGAATGCGTGGTGATAATGCGCTTCATGAAGTGGAGAAATACCTGGACAAATCAATCATGCTGGGCTTTCCTTTCATTAAACTGATCCATGGAAAAGGAGACGGGATTTTAAGAAAGCTGATCCGTGAATACCTGAAGAAGTATAGCCAGGTAAACCGGGTAGAGGATGAGCATGCCGACAGAGGAGGCGATGGCATCACTTACGTATATTTCAATTAAGTAAACATATTTGGGACATTGCTGTTATATTAAAAAAGCAATGTCCTATGAAAACCTTGATCATCAGTGCTTTTGCACTTCTGCTTAGCTTTTCTGCCTGTAAGAAAAGTAAATCTGACGGAACGGGAAATCCCCTTCCTGATGCGGAATTAAAGACCCGTGTATTGAGTTCAGGTCTGGTTCATCCCTGGGAGATGATCTATGGTCCGGATCAGCAGATCTGGATGACTGAACGGCCGGGAAGGATCAGCAGGGTAGATCCTCAGACGGGAAAAGTTACGTTATTACATACGATTTCTGAAGTAGTCTCTAATGGAGAAGGTGGTTTATTGGGAATGGCTTTACATCCTGATTTTACGACTAATCCATGGGTTTATGTGGTCTATAATTATACAACCGGTGGCAATTACAGAGAAAAAGTGGTCCGTTTTAATTATGCAAATGGAGCGCTTAGTGCTCCTGTAACGATCATTGATCAGATTCCTGCGGCCAGTATTCACAATGGTTCAAGGCTACTGATTACCGCTGACCGGAAGCTGATGATCAGTACCGGTGATGCAAGCAATGCCCCTAATGCACAAAACACAGGTTCTCTTTCCGGAAAAATCCTTCGTTTGAACCTGGATGGAAGTATTCCTGCTGATAATCCCAATGCGGGTAGTCCTTTATGGAGCTTCGGACATCGGAACCCTCAGGGATTAATCCAGGTAGGAGATAAGATCTATTCTTCTGAACATGGCGCAAATAGTGATGACGAGATTAACCTGATTGTAAAAGGAAGGAATTATGGATGGCCTAATGTTGAAGGCTTTTGCAATACAACAACAGAGCAGGGTTTCTGCGCCATCAATAATGTAGTGGAACCATTGTTTGCCTGGACGCCTACCATCGCCACTGCGAGCATTTCTTATTACAATTCGGATTATATCCCCCAATGGAAAAACTCTTTGTTACTGGTGAGTCTGAAGGCTTCAAAGCTGACGCAGTTGAAGCTCAGTGCAGGAGGCGATAAAATCACGGAAGCAAAAGACTTTTTAGTTAATGAATTTGGCCGGTTGAGAGCCATATGCCAGTCGCCTGACGGGAAGATTTACATCGCGAGCAGCACCGGGAATAACGATAAAATTATAGAAATAGCCAAATAAATTGTTGGAACACATTTTATACTATAATTTAGTAGCAAAACCTTATATATGATCAATAAAGTAGTTTCGGGTGCTGATGAAGCCATCAGCGATATCGAGAATGGGAATACCTTAATGCTCGGCGGTTTTGGGCTTTGTGGTATTCCTGAGAATTGCATTACCGCTCTGGTAAAGAAAGGCGTAAAAGATTTAACATGTATATCCAACAATGCAGGAGTAGATGATTTCGGAATCGGGCTGATGTTGCAACAACGTCAGGTGAAGAAAATGATCTCTTCCTATGTAGGTGAAAATGCAGAATTTGAACGTCAGTTGCTAAGCGGGGAATTGGAAGTAGAGCTGATTCCGCAAGGAACATTGGCAACAAGGTGTATGGCTTCCGGATATGGAATGCCTGCAATTTTTACTCCGGCTGGAGTAGGTACAGAAGTGGCCGAAGGAAAGGAAGTACGAAACTTTAATGGGAAAGACTACCTGATGGAATATGCTTTTGATGCTGATTTTGCAATTGTTAAAGCCTGGAAAGGAGATACCGCAGGAAACCTGATCTTCAGGTCGACGAGCAGGAATTTCAATCCGGTAATGGCGATGGCAGGAAAGATCACCATTGCTGAAGTAGAAGAGCTGGTGGAAGCAGGAGAATTAGATCCTGATCATATTCATACGCCCGGTGTATTCGTTCACCGCATATTTCAAGGTGCCGGTTATGAGAAAAGAATCGAGCAACGAACAGTCAGAACAAAAAATTAATCCTATTAAATTATTAGTATGTTGGATAAGGACGGAATTGCGAAGCGTATCGCAAAAGAAATCAAAGACGGATTTTATGTGAATTTAGGGATCGGCATTCCTACATTGGTAGCCAATTATATTCCTGCAGGAATCAACGTGGTATTGCAATCTGAAAACGGATTGCTGGGAATGGGGCCATTCCCTTTTGAAGGAGAAGAAGATGCAGATCTGATCAATGCAGGAAAACAAACGATTACGACTTTACCAGGATCTTCGATCTTTGACTCTGCATTGAGCTTTGGCATGATCAGGAGCCAGAAGATAGACCTTACTATTTTAGGGGCTATGGAAGTGTCTGAGAACGGAGATATTGCGAACTGGAAGATCCCGGGCAAGATGGTGAAAGGAATGGGAGGAGCAATGGATCTTGTGGCTTCTGCAAAGAACATTATTGTAGCGATGCAGCATGTAAATAAAGCAGGAGAAAGTAAGTTATTGCCGAAATGTACTTTACCGCTTACGGGAGTGAATTGTATCAAAAAGATCGTTACTGAGCTTGCGGTATTGGATGTGCTTCCTGAAGGAGGTTTTAAACTGATTGAAAGGGCACCGGGTGTGAGCGTGGATTACATCAGACAGGCCACTACAGGTAAACTGTTTGCGGATGACAATGTGCCGGAAATGATTTTTGACTAAAAATAGAAATATTCATTGTTAAATAGAAAAGGGACGCAATTGCGTCCCTTTTTATGTTATTCCTGTTTGTGTTTACAGTATTTTACTTTTAAATCAGCAGAGATTTCATCTGTGATTTTGATGATGTCATCAGGTGTATCGAAATTGTTGACAATAATCTTGTCGCAATCTCCTCTGTAAGGCAATAAATATTCATGATATGCCGGAACCACATGGTTGATCCATTTGTAAGTTACATCTTCTTCAGAGTACCCACGTTCCATTCCATCGCGTTTGATCCTTCTGGCCAGAGCAACTGCATCTTCAGCCTCTACAAATATGCGGTGATCGAGCATTGCTGCAATCTCCTCGAAATGCAGAATGAAAAGGCCTTCTACGATAATAATAGGAGCTGGATTAATCTCCAGAATTTTTGTTACTGCTAAAGGATTATTGAAATTATATTCCTTTTTGTAGATCACTTCACCTTTTACCAGTTTCTTAATATCAAGCAGGAACTGCTCGTTATCAATGGTAGAAGGTAAATCAAAATTATATAGTTTGTTTTCTTCCTGGGTCATTTCTCCCACAGGAATGTAATAGTCATCCTGAGAAACCAGGGTAACTTCATCATGTTTAAAATGATGTAAGAAACAATTTAAAAAAAAGGTTTTACCGGAACCACTTCCCCCCGCAATACCAATGATAAATGGCTTATTGTTCATTGTCTTGTCCACCGTACGTTAAATTACAAAAAAATCTTTTGTCCAATGCGCCTAATGCATCAGCAACGGCTTTGGTCATTACAATGATAACATCTTTTGTAGACTCATTCTCTGTAAATTTACCAACAACCTTTGCAAAGGTGGATCTGTTGCTCATTGGATTGGTAATTTTCATGACTGTTCCGATAGGAGCAGAGCGATGTAATACCAGCATTTTTGAAGGGTCAAGATCCGGATCAGCGATCCAGATTCCGGTTCCTTTTTCGTCCATTTGGTTTAAGCCATATCTGCTGGCCGGTAACCTCAACGAAGGATTTTTTATAGAATTTAAAGTATCAACAGTACCTTCTACTTCATTATGAGCATTAGGTAGTGGTTTTGGTGGATACTGTCCTCTGATTAATAATTTCTGACCCACAGTAAGTGAGTTATTGATCAATCCGTTTTTTGTTTTTAGCTGATCCATTGTCATTCTATAAGTAGTGGCAATGGAGTAAATGGTTTCATTAGAAGCAACGGTATGTACCAGCAGTTCTTCATTTGAAGGTGCAGAGGTGGTTGCCGGTGGGGTTTGTGTTTGTGTTGCAGGAGTAGTTGTGGTAGCAGGTTGTTTTTTAGGGAAAATAGGAACGAGTACTTCTTCCTTTTTTCTGTTCTCTATCACTGGCGTCTGTTGTGCGGTAACCGGAGATTGTTGCGATGTGACAGGAGTGGTATTTGGTTTTGTATTACTTGCAGTTTCTGTGGGTTGTTCTTCTGCTGATTTTGTTGCAGGGATCTTTAACAACTGGCCAATCTGAAGGTTAATTGTTCTCAGGTTATTGACCCTTTTGATTTCATTTACCGTTGTGCCATACTTTTCTGCCAGCATATTCAGGTTTTCCTTTTTCTGGACAGCATGTTCGATCAGGCCACCTTCTAAGGTTTGATCTGTGTTGTTGGAAGTGTTGTTAGAGGTGTTGTTTTGAGTGCCGGGAGTTGTTTTACCAGCGGCAGTTGTTCTTACCGGAGCCTGTTCAGCCACAAAAGGAAGGTTGGTAGGTACTTTAATGATGACACCGATTTGTAAAAATTTGTTGTCGTTGAAGGTCATGATGTCTTTTGGGGTCACGCTGTACCTTCTTCCGATAGAATAATAGGTGTCTTTAGCTACGACCTGATGGACAATTAGTTTTTTGCCATTGCGGTTTTCTACACCTATAGAATCCCTTGTGTTGGTATTGGCATTGGCAGCGGATAGGTTTAAAACCACTGCAAATAGCGATACTATATAATATTTATACATTAATGTTCTGTTAAATTTAATGAGCAATTATACGAATAATAAAAGAAAGCGGGAATTTTGAATATTAAACGCTCTTTCCAAAGTGGTATTGTACGCCTAAATAACAATTTTCAAAACCATTTATAACCCCTACTGTTATATATGTGATCCCTATAATCACAACAAAATAAAAAAATAAATACCATGGACGCAAAAGAAATCAGTTTAAATGAGAAAAAAGTAAAACCTGTAGTAGACATGCTGAACGACTATCTGGCTAATTATCATATGCATTACCAGAAATTAAGAGGCTGTCACTGGAATGTAAAAGGGCAGAACTTTTTTACACTGCATATCAAATTTGAAGAATTATATACCAATGCCCAGTTAACTATTGATGAAATTGCCGAGCGTGTACTGACCTTGGGAAAACCACCTCATAGTCGTTTTTCTGATTATATCAAAGAGTCAGCGATCAAAGAAGCAGATACGATTGGAATGAAAGACCTGGATATGGTTGATGCCATTCTGGATGATATGTCTCAATTGATACAGATTGAAAGAGATTTATTAGATGCTACCGATGCCGCAGGTGATGACGGCTCTAATGATATGGTAAACAGATTTATGCAATTTAAGGAGAAAAATACCTGGATGCTGAGATCGTTTGCCGGTAAAAAATAATACGTCTTCCCCCAATGATAAAAGACCATGCATTTATGTATGGTCTTTTCTAGTTAAAGGCTTTATGTCAAACAACAATTGTTTAATATCTTTGGCAGGTCATGGGATATAGAAGTTTAGCAGAATGCGTTGCCGATTTAGAGAAACACGGGCATTTAATCAGAATTAAAGAAGAAGTAGATCCATATCTCGAGATGGCCGCAATTCATTTACGGGTATATGAACAGCAGGGGCCTGCCTTGTTTTTTGAGAAGGTGAAGGGGAGCTCTTTTCCGGCAGTATCTAATCTGTTCGGAACCTTAGAGCGTTCTAAATTTATGTTCAGGGATAGCCTGGATAAAGTGGAACAGCTGGTAGGACTGAGGTCTGACCCGATGAAAGTGCTGAAGAATCCTTTAAAGCTTCCGGGAATAGGTTTTACCGCTTTAACCGCGCTGCCTTTAAAACAGACTTTTAAATCTACATTCAGTAAAACCACGATCAGTGCGTTGCCGCAGATTGTAAACTGGCCTATGGACGGCGGTCCCTTTATTACCATGCCGCAGGTCTATACCGAAGATATTGATAAACCGGGGATCATGAATGCCAATCTGGGGATGTATCGCATTCAGCTGGCAGGTAATGATTATATAAAGGATCAGGAAATCGGACTTCATTATCAGATCCACAGGGGGATAGGCGTACATCAATCGAAGGCCAATGCAAAGGGACAACCTTTAAAGGTGAGCATTTTTGTAGGAGGCCCTCCCTCTCATCCTCTGGCTGCAGTGATGCCCTTGCCGGAAGGATTGTCCGAAATGACTTTTGCCGGTGCTTTGGGTAACAGAAGATTCAGGTATTTTTATGATGAGGAAGGATTCTGTATTTCTGCAGATGCTGATTTTGTGATCACTGGAACTGTTTATCCGCAAGAGAATAAACCTGAAGGCCCTTTTGGTGACCATTTAGGCTATTATAGTTTAACGCATCCTTTTCCATTGATGAAAGTGCACAATGTGTACCATCGGAAAGATGCCATCTGGTCTTTTACCGTGGTTGGAAGGCCTCCTCAGGAGGATACCAGCTTTGGTGCATTGATTCATGAAATTGCAGGATCGGCATTGCCAAAAGAAATTCATGGATTAAAGGAATTGAATGCAGTAGATGCAGCAGGGGTACATCCTTTGTTGTTCGCGATTGGAAGTGAACGGTATACTCCTTTCCTTAAAGAGCGGAGGCCACAGGAGATCCTGACCATCGCAAATCATATTCTCGGTAAGAACCAATTGAGCCTGGCAAAATACCTGTTTATTGCAGCCAGGGAAGACGATGAAAGTCTGGATACACATGACATTTCGAAGTTTATGCAGCATATCCTTTCGAGGATAGATTTTCGTACTGACCTGCATTTCCATACCAATACGACGATTGATACCTTAGATTATAGTGGTGATGGATTGAATAGTGGTTCTAAGGTAGTGTTTGCTGCTGCAGGAGAAAAACGGAGAACATTGTCAGATGAGTTACCTGTCGGATTTAGTCTTCCTGAACCATTTAATGGGGTTCGTGTTGCCATTCCAGGGGTGTTAACCATCCAGTCTGGAACCTATCAGGACCAAAGACAAGCAAGCGAGGATATGGAAGTATTAAATCAACATCTGTTGACTCAGAACCTTGATGGCTTTGCCTTAATCGTGTTATGCGATGACAGTGCCTTTGCTGCAGAAAATATAAATAACCTGGTATGGATTACTTTTACGAGAAGTAACCCTGCTTCAGATATCCATGGGATTGGTGCTTTTACAGAGAACAAACATTGGGGCTGTACTGGTCCGGTGATTATTGACGCGCGTAAAAAGCCTCACCATGCGCCGGAACTGATTAAAGATGCAGAAGTAGAGAAGAATATTGAAGAACGGTTTTCAGCGTTGTTCAGGTAAATCAGGACTATATAAAATAGTATATAAACAAAATAGCCGTATCACTGTCTGAGTGATACGGCTATTTTGTTTAAGTGTTTTTGGCTAAGTTGTAGCTGAATACAGGAGTTCTAAATCTTTAGAATCTTACGCCAAAAGTTAAGAACACATTGTTTCTGGCAACTGCAATATTTGCTACTGGTTCTGAAAAATCATTTAAGGTATAGGCTCCTATATCTGTATTACTTTCTACTCGCTGATAAGTTGCGTCGATATAATAATCACCTACCCGATACCCTAAACCTCCTGAATACATTTTCGTTGCGAAATAAGATTTTTTATCATCTTTTATAGGACTGCCGTTATTGGCATAACCTGCTCTTAAACTAAATGCATTATCAACTTTATATTCAGCCCCAATTCTGTAATTAACGGCTTCTGTATAGTTCTTTTTAATGTCAGCATTTTGTTTGTCAATAACAGACTGATTGTTATCCTGATCTATAGAGAAATGCATTGAAGAATAATCTGTATAATCAACATCTGCAGAAATAATTGCTTTGTTTGCAATTACATAGCTGGCTCCAAGAGAACCTTTCAGAGGAGTACGGAGTCTGTATGTCATAGGGTACTGGCTAGGCGTGTTTGTGAAAACGCCAGCGTTAGGACCACTTGGATATCTGGTATCTAAGACTACTGATGTATTGTCGTCTACAAACAACCAGGTTGGTGTTTGGAAAGTTGCACCAACACGGAAACTACTGATTGGTCTGAAAATTACCCCGATACGTCCGTTAAATCCGGAACCTTTGGTTTCCTGATTCGTTCTCATAGATAAGTCATACTTAGAATTCTGATCAACATTGAAGCCGGATTCCGTAAATTCTTTCGTGTTCACATAACGTGTGCTTACAAAGCCCAGACTTGCACCAATATAAACCTGATTCGAAATGTTTAAAGCTCCTGCAACATTTATTTCTGATGTAGATCCTGATCTCAATTCAGATTGAGTTTGTTGGTTGCTGTTGGTCAATACGTTCTGATTATTTCTTGAGGCATTATAGTAACCGTTAGCAGGGACAGTATTGTCATAACCGATTACATAATTGTCGTAGGCCATGGTTTCAATATTGCCTTTCGGGAGGTTATTCGGTGCTCTATTGAAATAGTTGGCTTCTTCAGCAAAAAAATCTCCAATTGAATTGACTTTATTCGTTCCGTTTGCACCAAGATTTGCCGTGAAATCATTGTTCCTGTTGTAACCTACTCCAAACACAGCGCTGATGAGTCCTTTTTGTGCATCCTGTCCTTTAGGTTTAAAGGTTGGACTATAGAAAACTGCCCCGACATTATTCAGGTTTAATTGATTTTTGGAGGTTTTCGTATTTTGATTCAGATAGTCTGCATTCCCTTTGATGATATTGAATTCGGGAGTAAGGCTGAATTCAGACTTCGTGAATAGGCCTAATCCGGCAGGGTTAGCACCCAGAGAGCTCATGTCGCCACCAACTCCAATTTGTGCACCGCCCATTGCTTTAAATCTTGCCGTGCTACCATAATTGGTTTGGGAGAATTTTAAGGCATCGGGAGTGTATTGAGCATATAAAGACCCTGTAGTAGCTACTGTAGCTATTACAGATAGTATAATTTTTTTCATTTAGTATGTTAAATAGAATTTTGGAAATGAATCCCGATATCCTAAATATCGGGATTCTTAATTAGCCTCTGCCTGCGCGTGATGACCTTCCGCCACCACCACCACCGCCGCCGTTACCGCCGCCTGATGATCTGCCACCACCACCTTCACTACCACTTCTGCTTGGTGGTGGAGTATATGATGGTCTGCTTTGAGGTTCCGGTCTGTATCCTTCTGTTCTTGAAGGTCTGCTTTGAGGTTCTGGCCTGTAGCCATCCGATCTTGATGTTCTTTCTCCACGTGATGAACCTGAGTTATCAACTCTTGATCCTCTGCTGGTCCGCTCATTTGGATTGTACATTTCTGACCTCGTTCTGCGGGAGATTACGTTGCCATCCATGTCACTTCTGACTGCACCTGATCCGGTACGGCCGCTATATCCGCCACGGTAAGTTCTGGTGCCATCTTCTCTGCCGATAGACGGTCTGGGTACATTGGTTGTTCTGCCGGTATAAGTTCCACCGTAATAACCTCCGCCGTAGTATCCGCCACCGTAATAGCCACCGCCATAGTAACCTCCACCAAAGCCACCACCATAATAGTTATTCCATCCCCATGGATTATAACCGAACGGTGAATAATAGTTGCCCCATCCATAATATGGAGAGTTCCATAAAGAACCAAAGCTTAAGCCCAATGAAAAGCCATTGTAGCCATAACCGTTACCATATCCGTAATAGTTGTCGAAATAAGGATCGTAGTATGATCTCCATGGACTGGAGTATGAGAATCTATTGATGCGGGAAGAGTAATCCATATCATAATAAGGATCACTGGTGCCATAATATTCGTCGCTTTGATCGTATTGATCATAGTTGTTCTGAGATGCCTGTTGTCTCGGCCGCTCCTGAGGCGTATAGATCTGCGCCTTAGCAGTAGAGTTGTAAACATCATCCTCATTAGTGCTTTGCTGCGCATATCTTGGCGCAGAGCAGGACGCAACAACAATTGTTGTCAGGGCCAGCATACTGGTGAATAAATGGTTAGGTTTCATAACTATATGTTTTCTTTGTGTGTGCACGTTTTTTGTAGGTATAAATTTATAAATTTGTAGCCTACATTACAAGCAAACTTACACAAAAAACGTTCCAAATAGTTATGAGCAAAGGTATTACAAGTAAAAACGAAGATTATTCCCAGTGGTATAACGACATTGTTATAAAGGCAGACCTTGCAGAACATTCTTCTGTAAAGGGGTGTATGGTGATAAAACCCTATGGATACTCCATTTGGGAGAAGATACAGGCTGTTTTAGACCAAAAATTTAAAGATACAGGCCATAGTAACGCTTACTTTCCTTTATTCATTCCTAAGTCATATTTTTCGAAGGAAGCTTCCCATGTGGAGGGCTTTGCGACAGAATGTGCAGTTGTGACACATTATCGTCTTAAAAATGATGGAAACGGCAATATTGTCGTAGATGAAACTGCGAAACTGGAAGAGGAACTGATCGTAAGACCAACATCCGAGACCATCATCTGGAACACTTACAAAGGCTGGATCCAATCTTACCGTGACCTTCCTTTACTGATCAACCAATGGGCTAACGTTGTGCGTTGGGAAATGCGTACGCGTTTATTTCTTCGTACCACAGAATTCCTTTGGCAGGAAGGGCATACTGCGCATTCTACTGCGCAGGAAGCCGTTGAAGAAACAGAAAGAATGCTGGATGTCTATGCAGATTTCGCAGAAAACTGGATGGCCGTTCCGGTAGTTAAAGGAATGAAAACAGCAAATGAGCGTTTTGCAGGTGCTTTAGAAACTTATTGTATTGAGGCTTTGATGCAGGATGGGAAAGCTTTACAGGCAGGAACATCACATTTCCTTGGTCAGAACTTTGCGAAAGCATTTGATGTGAAGTTCACCAATAAAGAAGGAAAGATTGAGCATGTATGGGCAACTTCATGGGGTGTTTCTACCCGTTTAATGGGTGCTTTGATTATGGCACACAGTGATGATGCGGGGTTGGTATTGCCTCCGAAACTGGCGCCTATTCAGGTGGTGATCGTTCCGATTTACAAAGGTGATGAGGAATTGCAAAAGATTTCCGCATTTGTGGATGAGTTGATGCCGAAGTTAAAGAAGCTGGGTATTTCTGTAAAATACGATGATCGGGACACGCAACGTCCGGGCTTCAAATTTGCAGAATACGAATTGAAAGGTGTGCCCGTTCGTTTGGCTATTGGTGGAAGAGATCTGGAAAATGGTACTGTTGAACTTGCCCGCAGGGATACAAGAGAGAAACAAACTGTAATTCAGGAAGGTCTGGACATTCATATTGCTCAGTTACTGGAAGAGATTCAGGAGAACATTTACAATAAAGCGTCTGCCTTCAGAGATGAACATACTACAGATGCCAATTCTTACGATGAGTTTAAGGAATTGTTGGATGGCAAAGCCGGATTCATTTCTGCGCATTGGGATGGAACACCTGAAACAGAGCAGAAGATTAAAGAAGAGACAAAGGCAACCATCAGGTGTGTTCCTTTAAACAATAAGCTTGAAGATGGTGTTTGTATTTATTCTGGCAAACCATCTAAGCAAAGGGTGTTATTCGCCAGGGCTTATTAACTATTTGTTTATGCAGCATAATGTGTTGTAAATAAAAACCAGCATTAATGGATACTGAAAATTACGGTAAAATACTTAAAGAATTTGAATGTAAAGCTTCTTTAAAACAGTCGATTTACAGGAATACAACGGAGATTTTTGAGTTGTTAAAAAAGCAATTGTCGAAGACTGCAGGGAAATTGAAACACGATTATGGTGTAAAAGATACTTCTGTAGAAATTGATTATAAAGAGAACAATAAGTTTGAAGCTCAACTTAAATTCTCCGGGGATATGCTGATGGTATCTATGCACAGCAATATTTTTAACTTTGAACCTACCCATTCGATATTTCAGACGAAATACATTAAGGATGATCCTTCCTTGAGTTATTGTGGCGTTATTTATATCCATAATTTCCTGGCTGACTCCATTAAGTACAACCGTCTGGCAGATCAGGGATCCCTGATTGCACGTATCCTCATCAATAAAGACAAACACTTTATGGTAGAAGGAGAGGGTGCATTGGATTTCCTGTATCAGGATATTGCCAATAATCTGGTGACAGACGAAAAGCTGACAGACATCATAGAACGGTCAATTTTGTTCTGTTTGGATTCGGATCTTCTGATTCCTCCATTTGCGCAAATAAAAGAAGTAACTTTAAATCAAAAACAGTCCATGCTGGCAGCAAGCGGATATCCTACAGGCAAGCACCTTGGATATCAGTTTAAAGCAGAAATGGAGCAAAATAATAACATATGAAGTTCGCAACAAAAGCAATACATGCCGGTCAGGAACCTGACCCTTCTACCGGAGCAGTAATGACTCCCATATATCAAACCTCTACCTATTGGCAGAAATCTCCTGGTGATCATCAGGGATTCGAATATTCGAGAGGTACGAATCCTACGCGTAAGGCCTTAGAGGCTTGCCTTGCTGCTTTGGAAAATGCAAAACATGGTTTGGCCTTTTCAAGTGGAATGGGTGCTACGGATACGGTTCTAAGGTTATTACAGCCTGGAGATGAGGTGATCACAGGTAATGATCTTTATGGAGGTTCTTACCGCATCTTCACTAAAGTATACGCTAAGTATGGCATTAAATTCCATTTCCTGGATTTATCAAAACCAGAGAACATGCTGCCATATATCAATGATAAAACCAAGTTGGTATGGATTGAAACCCCTACAAATCCAACGATGCAGATCATTGACATCGAAGGGATTGCTAAAATCACTAAAGAGCGTAAACTCATCCTTACGGTAGACAATACTTTTGCTTCTCCTTACCTTCAAAACCCTATGGATCTGGGTGCTGATATCGTGATGCATTCGGTAACAAAATACATTGGAGGTCACTCTGATGTCGTAATGGGTGCTTTATTGGTAAATGATGATCAGTTATACAAAGACCTTTGGTTTATCTATAATGCTTGTGGAGCTACTCCGGGACCTCAGGATGCCTTTCTGGTACTGAGAGGAATTAAGACCCTTCACCTGAGAATGAAAGCGCACTGTGAAAACGGCGAGAAGGTTGCACGATTCCTTAAGAGCCATCCAAAAGTAGATAAGATTTACTGGCCTGGTTTTGAAGATCATCCTAACCATGACATTGCTAAAAAGCAGATGCGTGGATTTGGCGGTATGGTTTCCATCACTTTGAAGGATGCTGATCTTCAGGAAACATTCAGAGTTGCTTCTTCATTCAAAGTGTTTACACTTGCTGAATCATTAGGTGGTGTGGAATCTTTAATCAATCACCCTGTGAGCATGACCCACGGTTCTATCCCAAAAGAAGAGCGTGAAAAAGTAGGTGTTACAGACAATCTTTTACGCTTAAGTGTAGGTGTAGAAGATATCGATGATTTAATTGCAGATTTAGAACAAGCTTTAAAATAAGAAACATTGGAATTCCTGGAACTTAAAGATTTTTTGGACCACAAAGTTGAACAATACAACCGGCCCAATTTCATCACCAATGATCCGATTTGCATTCCACATCGTTTTTCTAAAAAACAAGACGTTGAAATTGCCGCATTCTTTGCGGCAATTTTAGCTTGGGGGCAACGCAAGACGATCATCAACAAATGTACAGAGCTCTTCCAGCGTATGGATAATGAGCCTTACGACTTCATGCTAAACCATAGTGATGACGACCTGAAGCGCTTATTGAACTTCAAGCACCGGACCTTCAATGATACTGATCTGTTGTATTTCGTATCTTTCTTCAAGCATCATTACGAGCAATCCGATACCCTTGAAGATGCCTTCCTGGCCCCGGATTCTATCTTCAGAGAAGAATACCTGGTAGAAGATTCCTCAACGTCAAAACAATACGCTTCTTCTGCCTGTCTGCAATCCGAGTTAAAGAAAGTCCCAGCTACGGAGCGTGCCCTGAACCATTTCAGATCGTACTTCTTCAGCCTTCCTGATTTCCCGAGAAGAACCATCAAACATGTTTCTTCCCCCTTACAAAAATCCACCTGTAAACGCCTGAATATGTTCTTACGCTGGATGGTAAGAAAGGACAATAAAGGAGTTGATTTCGGTGTCTGGAATACCATTAAACCTGCCGATTTGATCTGTCCCTGCGATGTCCATGTAGATCGCGTAGCGCGCAAACTCGGATTGATCAACAGAAAACAAACCGATTGGCAAACTGCAGTAGAACTAACTGCTCATCTATCGGAATTCGATCCAATTGACCCTGTGAAATACGACTTCGCTTTGTTCGGCCTCGGCATTGAAGAAAAGTTCTAAAGCCTAAAATATTAAGACCTAAAGAAAAATCTCTTTGGGTCTTGCTTTAACATCCTGCTTAATACTCCCTGTTTCGACATCCTGCTCAATCATTCTGCTTAACACGCGCTGTTTTCGATATCCTGCTTAATAATCCTGCTTAATACTCCCTGTTTCGACATCCTGCTCAATCATCCTGCTCAACACTCCTTGCTTCGACATCCTGCTTTAGCCTCCCCGCAAAGGAGCAATATTTTAAAAAAAGAGGTGTTAATGTGATGGCCTAGGAATTTTGCCCCTTCAGGCAAAGGTTCCAGCCAGAACAAAACACCTCTTTTTTTAAGAGCGAACATTTTTTACCTTTATTGTTATGGTAACTTTCAAAGCAGAAATAGAGCGTTTCGCAGAAATGGGCGAAAAAACGGGTTGGACCTATATTTTTATCCCTTCCGTTATCGCCAATGAAATCAAGGCAAACTGCAAAAAGAGCTATAGAGTGAAAGGAAAACTGGACCAGGTTCCTGTTGAAGGCCTTTCGCTTGTTCCTATGGGAGAAGGCGATTTTATCATTTCCTTAAACGCTACATTACGTAAAAAGCTAAAAAAGGAAAAGGGCGGGGTTGTTGAGGTGATCGTTGAAGAAGACACGACTTTCAAAATAGAGATCCCCGAGGACCTGGAACTTTGTTTATCCGACGATGAGCCCGAGTTATTAAAAAGCTTCCTGAAACTTCCAAAGTCCCATCAAAACTGGTATATCAACTGGTTAAACTCTGCAAAAACAGAACCTACCAGAACAAAAAGAATCGTGAGGATTGTTTCTGCGATGGCTAAAGACTGGGATTTTGGTACGATGATGAGGGACGGTAAGCCTCCAAAGGGGGAGTAGTGTTTACCTCAGAGATAGTACATATTTCAAAAATGGTGTTACCTGTTGTACTTTCTGAACCAGCTCCATACTTTCATTTGAATCACTCCGATAAAAGCTTCTCTGAAAATCCTTGTGCTCATTTTTGAGGTACCTTCTGTGCGGTCGGTAAAGATGATTGGAACTTCTACTACTTTGAAGCCATATTTGATTGCGGTGAACTTCATTTCGATCTGGAAGGCATAGCCGACGAACTTGATCTTATCCAGAGGAATGGTTGCAAGTACCTGTTTGCGGTAACATTTAAAACCTGCTGTGGCATCCTGGATATTGATTCTGGTAATGATGCGGACATACATGGAGGCGAAGTACGACATCAGTACCCGGTTCATTGGCCAGTTTACCACATTTACTCCGTTAACGTAGCGTGATCCTATGGCCAGGTCTGCACCATTTACACAGGCTTCACGGAGACGGATCAGGTCATCCGGATTGTGTGAAAAATCGGCATCCATTTCAAAGATATATTCATATTGAGGGCGTGCCAGTGCCCATCTGAAACCATGAATATAAGCTGTTCCCAGTCCAAGTTTACCTGTGCGTTGTTCCAGGTGTAGCGCTGGGTATTCCTGTTGCAGTTTTTTTACAATGTCGGCAGTTCCGTCAGGGGATCCATCATCAATAATTAATATTTCGAAGAAATAGGGCAAGGAAAAAACCTTTCTGACGATTTTTTCAATATTCTCTTTCTCGTTGTAAGTTGGTATTATAATTAGACTATCTGACACGTAAAATAAATTAGTTAGCGAAATTATGGATTCTAAACGAAAAACCCTCAGTATATCACATATACTGAGGGTTAATTTATGTTAAAACATCATTTAACCGGATTAATTGACCTCTTGCATCAGTTTTTTCACCAGTGGTGAGATAACAATCAGTAAAACTCCGGCGATTAATGCATATAATGCAAGCTGCTTGTAACCATCTGTGAAGGTGATCAGCTTTTGTACGGTGGTATCATTCTCACCGGCTTTTGCCATACTTGCGCCCAGAATACCTGCTACATACTGACCATAGGCCGCGGCCAGGAACCACATTCCCATCATTACACCCTGAAGTTTTACAGGAGATAATTTCGTCATGATGGATAAACCGATAGGAGAGAGGCAAAGCTCACCGAAGGTAATCACCAGGTAAGACAAAGTGAATGCATCCAGAGAAGCGATACCCTTTGCATTTGCAAAGAATCTCGTGCTGTACAAGATAAAGAAACCTCCTGCCAGGAATAGGAAGCCTAATCCGAATTTCACTACGGTATTTGGTTCGATCTTTTTCTTTGCCAGTCCGATCCATACCAGACTGAAAACGAAGGCAAAGATGATTACGAAGAAAGAGTTTGCAGAGTTGTTTACTCCGTTTGGATCCAGGGTAATTACGCCAAGAAGTTTGTTGTCCAGGTTTCTTGCTGCAAAGAGGGCCATAGAGCCTCCGCTTTGTTCATAGATGCCCCAGAATACGATGGAGAACAGGATGAAAATGATGGCTGCAATTAATTTTTTGCTTTCTGCCCAGGTGTATTTGGTCATTTCATAAATGATGTAAACCAAGGTTGCGGGACCGATAATGTACATAAACCAGTCTGTATACTGAGTTTTCGCTACCATGATCATGATCACCGGGATGATTGCCAATGAGCCTGCATAAACTGCATAATCATACCATTTTTTACCAATAGCTTTGCTGGTGATGGTCACCGGTGCTGATGCTGTTTTTCCATCGATGCCATCTGCTAAAGTTTCCTGAACATCATCCCCTTCAAATGGAGAAAGGCCGATAGGGCCAAGGCTCTTTTTAGTGAAGATGAAGGTCAGTAAGCTGATCGTCATTACGATTCCGGCAAGGCCGAAAGCCAGGTGCCATGAATAGGTTTTTCCTAAGGTAATACAAGCATATCCTCCAAGTAAACCTCCGATATTGATACCTGCATAGAACAAAGAGAAGCCTGCATCACGACGAGGGTCATTGCCTTTATACAATGCACCAACCATGGTAGAGATGTTCGGCTTGAAGAAGCCCGTTCCCACTACCGTAAAGCTGATTCCAAGGAAAAAGAACTGATGGGGGTCATAAGATAAGATGGCACTTCCGATGATCATTAATATACCTCCCCAGAAAAGGGATTTTCTGAAACCAAGGATTTTATCTGCAAAGAGACCACCTATAAAGGTGAATGCATAAACGAATGCTTGTGTGGCACCGTATTGTAAGTTGGCATTTTCATCAGTCATGGTCAATTGGCTGACCATGAAATAGGTAAGCATTCCACGCATTCCGTAGAAGCAGAAGCGTTCCCACATTTCAGAGAAGAACAGGTACCAAAGTTGTCGGGGGTATTTGCCTTTAAAATTCTGGATTTGTTCGAGGCTAAGATTTTCTGGCATATCTTAAATTATAGTTTATCTGTTGAGCAAAAAAAGCCTTTGGATTGTTCCAAAGGCTTGATTTTGTTATTTTACACCGTGCATTAATTTTTTTAGAACCGGAGTCAGCATCATGATGATCAGACCTAATCCGATTGGGATGAAGGTGAAGATCAGGAAGAAGGTCGTCATGGAGTATTTAGAGGTGATCTCATCGATCATACCACCCATTGTACCTGCAATTTTATTACCGATGGCGATGGCTAAATACCAGATTCCGAACATGATGGCGATCATTCTGCCTGGAACAAGCTTACTTACATAAGATAAACCTACCGGAGAGATAAATAGTTCGCCCATGGTGTGGAAGAAATAGGCAAGGACCAACCAGGCCATGCTTACTGAAGCTACCGCTGCTCCCTGAGGGATGGTGCTTGAACCATATGCTAAGGCAGCAAATCCAATACCCAACAGGATCATTCCGAAACCATTTTTATAGGTTGCAGAAGGGTTGTATTTACTTTCCCAGATTTTGGATACCAATGGTGCACAGCTGATGATGAACAGTGAATTTAAGATTCCGAACCAGGTGGCAGGAACTTCAGATTTCACTTCGCTGTATTGGTTTTTAAGCATGTAGATTACGATCACCCAGATGATGATGAATCCGCAGGCCAAGATGATATTACCAATAGAATATTTACCGAAAGTTTTAGCGAAGAGTTTCAATAAAACGTAAGAGATGATCACTAGTGGAATAACGGTGATCAGCGTATTTACTACGTTGAAAATGATTTTGGAATCACCCGTTAATAAGCGTTGCGTATAATCCTTTGCGAAGATCGTCATCGATCCACCTGCCTGCTCAAAAGAGGCCCAGAAGAAGATCGTGATGAAGGCGAGGATGATTACTGCAATCATTTTATCCCTTAATACAGGGGTATACTGAGAAATCCTTTTTACCAATATAAACAGGAAGAGCACTAAGGCGATCATGATCATAAAGTTACTGCCATCCAGGCTGCCTACTTTGAAGTCGAACAGGTTCAGGTGTGTAATTTTAGACACCGGATCATTGATGATCCATGATAAGCCGATCACTGAAATCAGGCCGATCAGTAACAGATCGAACTTAGAGAATGGGTTTCTTGTGGATTCTTCCAGGTTGTCAGAAACTTCTTCTTCCTTATTCTCAACTGGTTTCAGTCCGATATTTCCGAAGATGCCTTGTGTAAAGTAGAACTGAAGCATTCCTATAAACATAAAGATACCTGCTAATCCGAAGCCATAAGCCCATCCCCAGTCTTTACTTTCTCCGATGTATCCGCACAATAGCATTCCTAAGAAGGCGCCTGAGTTTACACCCATATAGAAAATGGTGTATGCACCATCTTTTTTCTCCGGGTGTTGTTTGTACATCTGAGCGATGATAGAGGTCATGTTAGGCTTGAAGAAACCGTTACCAAGTACCAATAGGCAAAGGCCTAAATACATAAAGATATGGTCTATTTCGATGGCCATAGACAAATGGCCCAGGGTCATCAGGACTGCGCCTACAATAACTGCCCAGCGGTATCCGATGATTCTATCGGCAATGTATCCACCCAAGATTGGAGTCAGGTAGGCAAGACCAGTGTAAGAACCGTAGATTGCCAATGCATGAGCTCGTGGCCATCCCCATCCCGGATTGTCTCCGATAATGGAAGAGGTCAGAAAAAGCACCAGCAATGCCCGCATCCCATAGTAGGAAAATCTTTCCCACATCTCTGTAAAGAATAGAACAAACAGCCCCGCCGGATGTCCTAGTACTTTACTCTCAAAAAAGTTATTTGGAGAGTCCAAATTTTGTGCATTCATGTGTTGGTTTTTTTGTGTAATAATTTATAGAAAGGTTCAGTTAGTTCTTATTAATAAATATGGTGGTAGGGGAATGTTTCGGTAGGATTTTTGTGTGTTCTTGCAGTAAACCATCGCGCAAGATAGGCACACGGACTCAAACTCACAAACTTTTAGCATAGATTAAATCTCCGTAATCATTGTTTAAAGCTTCTTAATAGGTTGTATCTTTTTATTTTTAGGGTCTACGTAGAACTCATCCTTATCATTTGGAGCATTCTTTAGTTCCACATTCTCAACGAGTTTTAATTTTCCGCCAGTGATTTTATACCCATCAAAACTGAGGTCGGATGCATAATATTCAAAATTTCCTTTCATTTCCGGATTAAAAGGAGCAAGATGATCAAAAACGATCATATTCATACTTTTTTCCATAGTGATGGTCATCGAATTCAGTTTATTGTATTCAAAGATCATTCTGTTTTTTCCGGGGTTTTGTTTCTGATCGAAAATGGCTTTTCCGAATACAGGTTCTCCCTTTTCAAAGGAGAGCACATCGATCAGTTTTTTGGAGGTTTTGGCGCTGTTTCCTTTCCAGCCGATCAGGACATAGTAAGGCGTTTTGCCACCGGATGTGACCGGGACGATTTCATAATAATTGGCACCATACCAGTTTTTGTTGCTGGTGATGGCATTGGGGTCCTTCAGGTTTTCCGTACCATCAATCAGGGGGTACAGTTTTAGTTTACCATCTTTTGTGGCCATTTGTATGGCACCAAAAAAGCGATAAGTTCCATCATCCAGGGGAAGGGACCAGGAGAAGATGCGGAAAGTTTTATCGGGAGATGGGAGTATGGAGATTCTTTTTAAGGAATCGAAAGGGAAACCAGCGGAAGAGGGAGTCTTCAGAGCGTTGACCAGTGTTTTAATGAACTGTGCATTTAATGCAAAGCGTTCTGTATTGTTTTCTGCGTTTTGAACGCGGTCACCAAGGCTGACAAGGGAATCCTGATATTTGGTCATTCCCGGGATATTGGTCAGGTTAAAACTATGCTGCGCATAGACGGTAGTCATTGCGCAGCATAAGATCGTGACAAACAGGAAAGGTTTTGAAGCCTTCACCATTTAGTTTAATTTTTCGATAACGATTGCGCTGGCACCACCACCGCCATTACATATTCCTGCTACACCGATGCTGCCATTATTCTGAGCTAAAACAGCCAGTAAGGTCACCACGATTCTAGCACCTGAAGCACCCAGAGGGTGACCAAGAGAAACGGCACCTCCATTTACATTCACTTTGTTTTCGTCCAGTTCCAATAATTTGTTGTTGGCAAGAGAAACGACAGAGAAAGCTTCATTAATCTCAAAATAATCAACGTCAGTGATCTTTTTACCTGCTCTTTGCAGGGCCAATGGAATTGCTTTTGCAGGAGCGGTAGTAAACCATTCCGGTGCCTGTTGTGCATCCGCATAAGAAAGGATTCTCGCCAATGGCTTTAATCCAAGTTCTTTTGCTTTATCAGCGCTCATTAAAACCAGTGCTGCAGCGCCATCATTTAAAGTAGAAGCATTGGCTGCGGTTACTGTTCCGTCTTTTTTGAAAACAGGTTTTAAGCCTGGAATTTTATCAAATTTAACAGCGAAAGGCTCTTCATCTTTATTGATCAGGGTGATTTCGCCTTTGCGGTCTTTTACTTCAACGGCAATAATTTCGGAATCGAATTTGCCTTCTGTCTGAGCAGCCTGCGATTTTTTATAAGAACTGATAGCGAATGCATCCTGATCTTCGCGGCTGATGTTGCAGTCTGCAGCACATAGCTCTGCGGCAGAACCCATGTGGTAATCGTTATATACATCCCAAAGACCGTCTTTGATCAATCCGTCGGTAATCTGACCATGACCTAAACGATATCCGTTTCTTGCTTTATCTAAATAGTAAGGAACATTGCTCATGCTTTCCATACCTCCGGCAACGATAATGTCGTTTTGTCCGAGGGCGATGCTTTGTGCAGCCAGCATGATGGCTTTAGTTCCCGAAGCACAGACTTTATTGATGGTAGTTGAGGGAACATCCGGTAAACCGGCAAATTTTGCGGCTTGTGTTGCCGGGGCCTGACCAATATTAGCAGACAATACATTGCCCATATAAACTTCCTGAACGTCAGCAGGGGCGATGCCCGCTTTTTCTACAGCGGCTTTAATTGCTAAACCACCCAGTTGGGTAGCCGAAAAACCTGATAATGAACCACCAAAACTTCCTATTGGGGTTCTAACGGCAGATACGATAACTACTTCTCTCATTGATGTCATTTAATTTTGGTTAAAAGCAAAGTTAAGTAATTACTGGCATCTGCTGGTTAAAGTCGGTTGTTTTTAACATTCTCCCTCTGTATCATTTTTGTTTACCCGTCGTTTTCTTTTCAATTTCAGGGCTTCACTTAACAGGTATTCTATCTGTCCGTTAGTGCTTCTGAACTCATCCCCGGCCCAACTCTCAATTTCTTTGAGCAGGGCGGGGTTGATTCTCAGCACAAAAGCCTTTTTATCTTTCTCAGACATATCTTTATTGGTAATCCTTTTTATTGATTTAGTTGTATAGCGTTCCGGTATTGACTACCGGTTGTACATTGCGGTCGCCGCAAAGGACCACAAGCAAGTTGCTCACCATTGCTGCTTTACGCTCTTCGTCCAGTTCCACGATGTTTTTTTCGGATAATCTTTCCAGAGCCATCTCTACCATACCTACTGCACCTTCTACAATGAGTTTACGTGCAGCAATCACTGCGGTAGCCTGTTGGCGTTGTAACATGGCACTGGCAATTTCCTGAGCATAGGCAAGGTGTGAAATTCTGGCTTCCACCACTTCAATTCCGGCTCTTGATAACCTTTCGCTTAATTCTGCTTCCAGAAGGCTGCTTACTTTCTCTGCACCATCTTTCAGTGTAATGGTTGCTTCTTCATCCTCAAAATTGTCGTAAGGAAAGATATTGGCCAGGTGTCTGACAGCAGCTTCACTTTGTATGTTTACGTATTGATGGTAATCTTCTACTGCAAACATCGCTTTTGCCGTTTCCTGAACCTGCCATACCACTACAGCAGCAATTTCGATTGGGTTTCCCAGTTTATCATTTACTTTGATCTGATGTCCGTTCAGGTTTCTTGCTTTAAGGGAAACCTTCTTTTTAACGGTCAGTGGGTTTACCCAGAAAAAACCGTCTGTCTTCACGGTACCTACATACTTCCCGAAAAGGGTGAGCACTTTGGATTCATTGGGGTTATTGATGATGAGTCCTGGGAGTACCAGGATGAAATTCAGGCCCAGAGCGATGGCTCCGATGGCAAAATGTTCTGTGGCTAATGCGAAAATTCCACCGCCTAACAAGGCCAGGAATAATACGAAAGTTAAGTAGCCAGATGGGGGAGTGATAATTTTTTCCTGATACATAATGATATTGATTTGATATCATAAAGTACTGAATAATTATGGAGATAAACAAGGGAAACCTGATTAAAGGAAAAATTGTATTATTTTTGAATGAAATCAATCATTATCATTTTGGCTAAAATCAAGAAGAATTCCCATAGGGTGCTTTACCGTAAGTATTCATCAAACATCAAATACATCATGATGGTGTTGTCGGTATTGATCATAACGGTGTTTCTACCAAAACAGCCCCGGTTCAGATATGAATTTGAAAAGGGAGAGATATGGAAGAATAAAGACCTGGTGTCTCCTTTTAATTTTGCTATTCTCAAAACCACTCCGCAGGTCACTACAGATAAAAAGGACGCACTGAACAATGTACTTCCTATTTATAAGATGAATAAAGAGATGATCCATTCTGTAGAGGAGGCTTATCTGAATGAATTTGATGTGAAATGGAAAACCAATACTTTTCCAGAGAATGAAAAAGCAGGATATAAGAGTTCTTCTTTTAAATTGCTGGAAGCCATTTATACCCGGGGGATCATCGCAATGAATGCCAAACATCAAAAAGGGAATAAGTATTATGATTTTGCTTTGATGACCAATAACATCAGCAGGAACTTGAGTACCCAGGATGTGTTTACGGTACCATCGGCACTGGAGTACTTTCAGAAAAACTACAATTCCATCAATCTGAAAGTAAAAGAAATGATTGTGAACCTCGTGGAAGATCATTTGACCCCCAATATTACTTTTGATGAAAAGCTGACCACCATTGTGCAGAACAATACGGTAAGCAGCCTCTCTACCACCAGGGGGATGGTGCAGAAAGGAGAACTGATCATTGCCAAGGATAATGTGGTGGATGATGAGATCTACCAAAAACTGCTTTCTTTTAAAGAAGCTTACGAAGCGCAGACCAAGACTATCGGAGATAGTAAACTGGTTTACTTCGGACAAATACTACTGGTTGGTTTTATCGTCAGCTTACTGATGTTCTTCTTAAAACTATTCAGGAAAGACATCTTTGCCGACAACAGGCAACTGTCTTTATTATTGCTGGTGATCACCACAATGTTGCTTTGTCTGACCTGGGCGATTAAACTGAACCTGCCGAGCATCTATTATATTCCTTTTTGTATCGTTCCGATCATCATCAGGATTTTATTTGATACCCGACTGGCGCTTTACCTGCATTTGTTAGTGATCCTGATTGCCGGGTTCTTTGTGCCAAACAGTTTTGAATTCGTGTTTTATCAGATCACTTCCGGGATGGTGGCGATTTACAGCATCAGAAACCTGATCAAAAGAGAACAGTTATTGTTGTCGGCTTTATTCATATTGTCGGCCTACTTTGTGTCCTTCGTGGGGATTGGGTTGTTGAGGGAAGGGTCGTTCAATCAGATTGAGTGGATTAATTTTATTCCTTTCATCATTAGTGTGCTGTTGTCCTTACTGGCTTATCCGTTGATCTATGCTTTTGAAAGGTTGTTCGGCATCACTTCCGATGTTGCACTGATCGAATTGACGAATACCAATAATAAACTCTTAAGAGAGCTTGCTTTTAAAGCACCGGGTACTTTCCAGCATTCCTTACAGGTGGCAAACCTGGCGGAAGCAGCGATCTTTAAAATAGGGGGGAACTCCTTACTGGTAAGAGCGGGTGCCTTGTATCATGACATTGGTAAAATTGAGAATCCTCAATACTTTATAGAGAATCAAAATACTGCGCTTAGCCCGCATGATAAGCTGCCTTATGAGCAAAGTGCTCAGATCATCATCAAACATGTCCATAAAGGAATTGAAATCACGCGGAGGCATCAATTACCGGAAAGTGTGATCGACTTTATCAGAACGCACCATGGAAATACCAGGGTCGATTATTTTTATCAGAGTTTTTTAAAGAATTCTCCGGAGAAATTTGTGGATGAAAACATCTTCCGATACCCTGGTCCGATCCCTTTTTCTAAGGAAACGGGGGTATTAATGCTCGCAGATTCGGTCGAAGCGGCCTCAAGAAGCCTGAAAAATCCGGATGCTCAAAGCATAAATGATCTTGTCGAAAGGATCATTAACTATAAATTGGAACAAAATCAATTAGATAACTGCGATATTACTTTAAAAGATTTAGAAACTATAAAGCTGATCTTCAAGACGATGCTTATGAGCATCTATCATGTGCGTATAGATTACCTACAAAATGTGTAAATTTTTTTTGGATCAATGGATGAAGTTACTATATTTGCAATCCCGAAAAACAGGAGCGTTTTTCTAAAAAGAATTGAAAAGGAGAGGTGCCTGAGTGGCCGAAAGGAACAGTTTGCTAAACTGTCGTACTGGCAACGGTACCGCGGGTTCGAATCCCGCCCTCTCCGCTGAAATAGTGATTTGCAAAATAGGATATGTAGTTTAATTATCGTTCCTTTGCAGCCCTTCGAAAAAGGGAAAAGAAGATACCAGTTCGGGGTGTAGCGTAGCCCGGTATCGCGCCTGCTTTGGGAGCAGGAGGTCGTAGGTTCGAATCCTGCCACCCCGACACAAATTACCTGGAAAGGTAGTTTTATAATGACCAGTAAAAAAGAAGATACCAGTTCGGGGTGTAGCGTAGCCCGGTATCGCGCCTGCTTTGGGAGCAGGAGGTCGTAGGTTCGAATCCTGCCACCCCGACGAAACAAAGACATAAAGTCTATTAAAAACCCTTTAAATGTAACAGTTTAGAGGGTTTTTTCGTTTATTTCATATTAAACCATATCAAAGAAAACCATAATATATCAAGGTTTTTATGCCCTATTCTGCACCCTGTTTTTTTAGATATAATTGTTGTATTGAGGGGCTGGCCAAGTGAAAAAACTTTCATCTCTGGTTAACGCGAACAATGTGCTATTTTTGTGTCTTATTTATTAAATGCTGGGTTCACTTTCATATTCCTTGTCGGTTACCTCTTCTAGCCATTTAGTTTCGCCTTTTTCCCTTCCTGTTATCGCTACCTGAATAAATTTGGTGTCTGAACTTGCTCCATGCCAATGAGGAACGTCTGGCGGACATTTTACAGCATCGCCTTTACGAAGTATTTTCTTTGGTTGTCCCTTTTCCTGATAGTAACCAATACCATCTATTGCTAATAATATTTGACCTGCCGGATGGGTATGCCATTTGCTTCTGGCTCCTGGTTCAAAAGTAACGCTCCCTATAGAATTCTGGTTAAGGCTGTCAGCTTGAATTAAGTTTTCCAACCATACGGTTCCGGTAAAGTTATCATTAGTTACCTGTTTTCCTTTTGCAAATACAGTTGATTCTTGTGATTCGGATGGAGAGATAAGTGTCGACTTATTTTGCTCATTACATGATAATGAAGCTGCTCCTATAAGAAGTAGTATAGTTGTGTGTTTAATATTCATCATCTTGATTTTAAAGGTTTTTTTGATAAAAACTAAGCAATTTATACACAACTTGTGACACATATTCAGGCTTCCAATAGGTCTGTATATGTGTAGCTCCCTCAATCAGAAATAATTCTTTGTTTTTTGCATTGGTTGCTTTAGGGAACGCTTCATCTGTCATGTATTTTGTGTCCGCCTTGCTACCGGCCATCATCAGGAGAGGCTGATTGATTAAATCCATATTTGTGGCTGCATCCCAAGTCATCAAGTCTAACAGGCTGCTCATGGTATACAGAAAGGTCGAATTTGGGTGTGCGTGACTTCTATAGTAGTACTCGTATCCTTCCCGATACAAATCTGTTGTGGTTTTAGCGATTTCTGCATCTGTAATGCTCGCTACACCAGCATAAATTATTTTGTCTCCTGCGGCTTCCTGCACACGTGCGTCTGAAGCTTGTTTTAAACGTTCTTGAATAGTATTTAATTGGGAATTCTGAAAGCCATTACGTCTTACCTCACCTGAATTAAACATACTCAAGGTTGCGACTGCTTTAAAACGTTTGTCGCTCTGTGCTGCTTTTAAAGTATAACCGCCACCACCACAAATACCTAAAACACCTAAGCGGTTCGCATCAACCCCTGCATACTGTATGATAAAGTCAGCCATACCATGAATATCTTCGATACGGCTTGCAGGTTTATCCGTATGACGTGGCTCACCGCCGCTTGCTCCCTGATATGCCGCATCGGCAGCAATGGTTATGTAGCCTTCCTCTGCCAAACGTTGTGCATATAGTCCAGCTGTCTGTTCTTTTATACCACCGTTAGGGTGTGCGACTGCTACTGCCGGATATTTCTTTGAAGCATCGTAATTTGCAGGTGTATAAACATTCGCCGCAATTTCAATCCCATTCAGTTTATACTTCACCGGATGAATATTTACTTTTCCTTTTTCATTTTTAGTAATAGCTCCTTCATACACCAGGGTATAGGGATTTTGTTGTTTTCCCTTATGAGTAGATTGCGCATCTACAACATCTGTAGCCGCTACTGACATTGCTAATGCAATAATTGATGTTAGCTTTTTCATAGTTTTAATATTTTACTTTCTACTTTTCAGAACTTCATCCAATATCGCCTGTGCTGATTTCGCCTCTTCTTTACCAATGCTTGAGCTTATCAGACCTACGAATTGTTGTAATTGACTTGGGGATAGACCAACATTCAAACAGATGTTCAAATGCGAACGTAGCATAGGTTCCACACCACCAATGCTGCTGAGTACCGAAATAGTTACCAACTCTCTTTCCGTATAGGTCAACACATCACGTTCAAAAATATCAGCAAAAAGATGTTCTTTGAGAAAGACCTCTATTTCAGGGGCGAACGCTGCATATCCTGTTTTCGATCCTGTTTCTGATGTACCTGTTAATTCTTCCAATATCGCCTTACCTCTTTCGTATTTGCTATGCCCGTCATTGATAGGGGAGGCTTCTGCACCTTTTTCATCATTAATACTTTTGGCTTTGCGTTCATCCACTACGGTCATAAGGGTCTGCAATCCCCGAATGCTGCGGGGAAAACCCGCATAAGCATACAGATGAACGATAGTCTCGCGAATCTGGTTGATAGTCAAACCCGCTTCCAGGCCAGCATTTAACTCAATTTTTAATTTTGACAGGTCACCTTTTGCTGTGACCGCCGAAATGCGTACCAGAGCTTGTTGTTTTGCGCTTAAATTTTGACTAGTACCAGTTTGGGCATTTGCAGAGGTTGCAATAATCATTGTCATTATAAATAATATCGACTTCATTAATTTTTTGATCATCATATCCGTTTATTATGGCGTTACTAATTTCGTGAAGGACATGGATGCCAGTTGCCAGTTGTTGTTCTCTTTTTTATAAACTTCAGTAACCATAAATGGATTGGTGACTTCATTACCACCTACTACTGCCAAAAGTGTAATCCTGTTCAACAGGACAGCTGTGTTTCCAATTACATTCACAGAAACATCGTGGATATCGGCTTTCTTATACCAGATACCTCCACTTTTAATCACATCTATTTCACGTTGTTTTCCCCATGATCCCCCCATATGAACAAACACAGATTTTTCATGGAAGAGTTTACTAAGCTCACTTGTGTTTTTGTCGGCCATCCAGTTCCATTTTTGCTTGGAGAGATCTTTAAGCTCCTTTTCAATGTTCATGGCATATACAGCTGGTTTTTCCAATTTCTGATATTCCTCATCTGTAACAGGATGCAGCCAGGTCGTTTTACTTTTTGGCGAGACTGCTAAATAAGTAACACCGTTATTAGCGGTTGATCCATGCCAATGTTCTACATTCGGCAGGCATTTTACAACATCTCCTTTCTGTACGATCTGTACAGTCTTCCCTTTTTCCTGATAATAACCGATACCGTCAGTAATCAGCAATATCTGTCCGCCTGAATGGGTATGCCAGTTGAGTTTGGCGTTAGGCGCAAACACGGCAAGGGATATTTGGGAATTGATGGCATCGTCTGGTTTATTTAATTCACTAAGCCATACGTCTCCGGTATGATTTACGTTTTTTGCCTTTTCTCCTAATGGAAAAATACTTTGTTCTTGTGCAGTTACTTGAGTTGTAACTACAGCAAATAATAAAATTGTAAAATAGATTGCTTTTTTCATTTTGTTATGATTTATAAACTAATTAGACCTATTTTCTTCAACCAGTTTTGTATTTCAAGTTGTACCTGCGTTTCTTTTTCGTTTTCCATTACGAATAAAATGCCGTCTCTTTCCACGCCACCTTTTGTTGAAAATCCTTCAAGTACTTTGCTGTTTGCGCATAATTCTTTTATGGTTTCAAAGCTGCTGCCAATGCCATAACCAGCATTGGTATTAAAGGGGACTACTATTTTTCCGCTTAGATCATATTTATTCAAGAAGCTTTTCATGGGAGGCGGCAACTGCATTCCCCAGGTAGGAAAACCGATAAAGACAACATCGTACTTTTCTATACTGTCTATCCTTGTTTTTAGCTGTGGTAAATAACCTTTCGCATTTTCTGCAGCTACCTGATCCACCGTTGTCTGATAATGCTCCGGATAGGGTGTTACCAGTTCCAATGCCACTAAGCTACCACCAACTTTTTTATGGATGATCTCCGCAACGGCTTTGGTGTTTTTTGTGCGTGACAGATAGACAATCAGTACTTTTTTATCTTTAAGTAAGTCACCTTTATCTATCGGTAGCTCTTCTTTTACTTTTGTTGGTTCTCCAGCCCTTGAACACGAGGTGATCATCAATAAAAGCGTAATTACCTGTATGCCATATATCCTTAACCGTTTCATATCTTTCTTTTAGCTATGCAAAGTTCCAAAGAACAAAAGGATTTTATGGTAGATGTATTACGGGTATTGCTACCAATATTACTCATCCAAACCTTTTTCCTTTAACCATTTCGAGAGCTGGTCAGCTACCTGGATATTGTTCAGGTCAGAAAACGGGAAGTGTGTGTTACCTTTGATGCCGATTTCTGGCAGGTGTATCACCTTTGCATCACCCCCATGTTTGTTGATAGTTGATGCCCAGATCTTCGCCATTTCAAGTCCTGAACGCCAGTGATCTTTATTCCATATTTTAGTAGCTTCTTTTGCGATATTATCTCCATAATAAATGACAATGGGTATTTTAGTCAGTTTATTGAAGTCAGACAGCGGTATTTCCATGCCTTTCAACTCTCCAAAAAGACCTGCTGATTTTATCGGCGCAGGTAGTTCTCCTTCTGGGAACATGAAGCCGCTGTAAGGCTCATAAGCTACAACCGCTTTAACTTTGTTATTTTTGATGACCGTAGACCAACCAGGTCCTCCTCCCTGGGAATGGGTAATCAATATACCTTCACCAATTTTGTTAAACAGTTGAGAGATGGCATCCGAGATCACATTTCCATCAAATGTGCCAGTATTCGGAGTCATTTGCCGATAAAACTGTTCTAATGAAGGAGTATCTTTAGGAAACTGAACACCTGGAAAGTAGTCAGGATAATTTCCGATCCTAAATTGGCTGAACCAAAACTGCTCGTCAGCAGCAGGGTTAATGGTTGCTGCAACGGAACTTTTACCCGCTTCACCACGCCTTGGCTGGTCAAGCAGATAAACAGGGAATCTTCTGCGAAGAAAAATATTCTGAAATCCTTCTCGTCCGTCAGGGGTAGTTTCCCATGTTTTTTTAGACTGTCCGGCGCCATGCAGGAATACAAGGGGGTATTTACGGGCTTTTACTGGAATTTGATAAAAGGCATAAGCATGATCCCCATGAAAGGTCTGGCCTTGTGGTTTCAATGCACTATCCAAATTAAAGCTGCCCGGTACGGTAGTTTTTGTTCCCCCTATGGCAAAACTGCCTTGCTCAGCGATAGCTAAAGGCTGTGCTCTGTTCTGGGCTTTAAGCGATATTGAAGTAGCCAATAATAATGTTAATGTGCCTATATATCTTATTAGTTTCCTGTTCATTTCAAATAATTTTATTTTCCTACTCTATTTTGTAACGCTTCGGGATATCTCGCTCCTTGTATGGAAATCTTTGATGCAGCCGTGTCGATTTGTTGCACATCGCCTGGAGACAACGAAATGGTTGCGGCTCCGATGTTTTCATGCAAGCGATGTATTTTTGTCGTTCCAGGAATTGGTACAATCCAGGGTTTTTGTGCCAGTAACCAGGCTAGGGCGATCTGTGCAGGTGTTGCATCTTTGTCAATAGCGATAGATTTCAACAAGTCTACCAAAGCCTGATTTGCTTTTCTGTTTTCTTCCGAAAAGCGGGGAACAATATTTCTGAAGTCCGTAGCTTCAAATTTTGTTGTTTCATCAATGGCTCCCGTTAAAAAGCCCTTTCCTAATGGACTGAATGGTACAAAGCCTATTCCTAGTTCTTCCAATGTAGGTATGATCTCCTTTTCCGTTTCCCGAAAGAATAAAGAATACTCGCTCTGTAATGCAGCAACTGGTTGTACGGTATGTGCTTTGTGAATGGTTTCTACGCCTGCTTCCGATAAACCCCAATGTTTGACTTTACCTTCTTTTATCAAATCCTGAATAGTTCCGGCAACTTCTTCAATAGGTATGTTGGGGTCAACACGATGCTGATAAAAGAGATCAATGTAGTCGGTTTTCAGTCTTTTCATGGATGCTTCTGCCACAGCTCTTATCCTTGAAGGGCTGCTGTCCAATCCTTTCTTTGAATCACCATCCTGAAAACCAAATTTGGTGGCAATGACTACTTGTTCCCGAAAGGGTGCAAGCGCTTCACCTAATAACTCTTCATTGGTAAAAGGGCCGTAACATTCTGCCGTATCAAAAAAGGTTACTCCATCATCAAATGCAGTTCTTATTAACTCTATGGCTTCATGTTTATTTGCTGCGGGACCATAGCCAAAACTTAATCCCATGCAGCCTAATCCAAGGGCTGATACTTCCAGGCCACTGTTTCCTAATATTCTTTTTGGTATCATCTTATTTATTTTAGGTATAGATTTTCTGTTTTTATTAATCGCTGCTTGGGGTTATATAGCTAATTTTCTTTCGCTCAACCATTTTACCATTGCGGGATCTCTATGGTTAAAAAACAAGCTTGCGTTGGCGTCTAAAGCTGCGATGGATTGCATATCCTGCTCAGAGAGTTCAAAATCAAAAATATCGAAGTTTTCAGCCATCCTTTCTTTGCGAACAGATTTGGGAATAGCAACTACACCTCTTTGGGTTAACCAATTTAGAATGACCTGTGCTACCGATTTACTGTGTTTTGCAGCTATGTCTGATAATACCTCATTGTGGAATATGTTGTTTTTACCTTCTGCGAAAGGCCCCCATGATTGAATTTGCACATTATTCTCCTCCAGAAATCTTTGATTCTCTACCTGTTGATGAAAAGGATGGGTTTCAATCTGATTAACGGCAGGAGTGAAGCCGCTGTTTATGATCAAGTCCATCATTCGATCTGGTTGGAAATTGGCTACACCAATTGCTCTAACTTTTCCTTCCTGATATAATTCCTGCATAGCGCTCCATGAGCCAAAAATATCACCGTAGGGCTGATGAATGAGATAGAGATCCAGGTAATCCAATTGCATCCTTTCAAGAGACCTTTGAAATGCTGCTTTTGTCTTTTCGTAACCTGTATCCTGTACCCAGAGTTTGGTGGTGATAAACAATTCTTCTCTGATAATCCCACTATTTTTTAAGGCGCTACCTACAGCTGCTTCGTTTAAGTACGATGCTGCTGTATCAATTAGTCTGTAGCCTGTATCAATGGCATCAATAACGGCCCTTTCACATTCTGCCGCATCGGGTATTTGAAAAACGCCAAATCCCAAGATTGGCATTTCTAATCCGTTGTTCAATTTAACTGTTTTCATTTCTTATTAAATTTGCTCAATGTCTATACAACACTTTTAATGGTACAAAGTTCAGCTTTGATATGGAGTGAATTGGTATACCGATTACGGATATTACTACCAATGTTACTGATTGGTGCGTGTCTGCCGTTTTTGTTATACTAGAATAGTTAGTTTTGTATTAACAAAAAAGCAATAGCTATGGAAAAGGCCTATAATTTTGACACGGTAAGCGAGTACAATGCGTTTAATAACCACGAAACTTTACATCCACTGGTGAGTGTTATTGATTTCTCAAAAGCGAAGGAAAGAACCGGTTCCCGGATGACTTTCGGACTTTACTGCATTTTCCTTAAAGAAGTACATTGCGGTGATTTAAAGTATGGCTGTAACTACTACGATTATGATAAAGGAACATTGGTATTTATTTCCCCTGGACAAGTTATAGATGTAGAAAATAAAGTTGATTTTTATCAGCCGATGGGGCATGGATTGGTCTTTCATCCAGATCTAATAGTAGGCACACCTCTGGCCAAGAGCCTGGATGAGTATAGCTTTTTTAGCTATAACACAAGTGAGGCATTGCATCTATCTGAAAAAGAGCGGAAAATTGTCTTTGATTGCTTCTCTAAAATTGAATATGAATTAAGCCAGTCGGTTGATAAGCATAGTAAAAAGTTAATTGCATCCAATATTGAGCTTTTTCTGAATTATTGTGAGAGATTTTATGATCGTCAGTTTATCACTAGGGAAAATGCCAATAGGGGAATACTGCAAAAATTTGAGGAATTACTGAATAGCTATTTCGCATCCGAAAAACCCTATAGCATCGGTCTGCCTTCTGTAGGCTACTTTGCAGATGAAGTTCATTTATCTGCTAACTATTTTGGTGATCTGGTAAAAAAAGAAACTGGCAAATCTGCGCAAGAGTATATTCAGAACAAAATCATTGAGATTGCAAAAAATAAGATTTTTGATAGCAGCAAGACCATTAATGAAATCGCGTTTGAGTTGGGTTTCAAATATCCACAACACTTTAGCCGCTTATTTAAAAATCGTGTTGGGTATACACCTAATGAGTATAGGAATTTATAAGACTTCTATCGTAACAGGATGTCAAAATAGTTCGTTTTCAATTTGAATCGGTAATCTTAGTTGTACGTTTCGGTGAATGTGGTTCTTCCCCACTTTTGGCGAAATACCCACTATAAGACACAAATTGAATTAGCTAATTATTATATTAAATTCAAATTTTATTTGGTAGCATCACATCAAAAACCAATCTTTAGGTCATCAAATAAGCAGTTATTTATACTTTACTATTGGAGATGGTTTGAGCTGATTTGATTTGAAATGATTTATGCCCTAATCTACACCCTGATGTTTCAGTTGGATTTAAGTGATTGAAAATAAGATATTTATGGTATTGGTGCGGCGTCCTGCCACCCCGACGACATAGATATCAAATTCTATCAAAAACCCTCTAAATGTCACAGTTTAGAGGGTTTTTTCGTTTTAGTCATATCAAAGAAAAGCAACGGAATATCGAGTTTTTATGCCCTGTTCCACACCCACTTTTTTTCTTGTATCACGCTAACAAACATGCGGCTGAACCAAAAGAACTGGTCATTGTTCCGAAAGCAGGGCACGTTGATTTATATGATAAAACGGATTTAATTCCTTTTGACAGGTTGGAAACATTTTTCAAAGGAAACTTGAAATGACATCTTCTACATACAATGAATTCAATTAATTCGTATGCCTCTGCAGCTCTATTGTTTTTTCCTTTATAAATGCTTCCTTGTCCTTTTTTACTTCCGCAAGTATTTCTTTCCTTTCTGCAGGCAACGTAAAATATTTATCAGCCCATAAATTAATCTCGATCATTATGGGAAGCAAGTCAATCCCTTTCTGAGTAAGCTTGTATAAGACTTTTGCTTTGCTTTCGGGGTGGTCTTGTTTAGTAATTAACCCATTCATTTCCAACATTTGTAATCGGGAAGCCAAAATATTAGTAGCTATTTTTTCATCCGATTTAAGGAAGTCACCATAGGTACATTGTTTTGAAAACATTAAATCTCTAACAATAAGTAATGACCACTTGTCTCCCCAAATATCGAGTGAGCAGCTAATAGGGCAATCAGACCTCATTTTTATATCCATCATAAAATAATTTATAAAACAACTTGCAAAATGAAAGTTGTTTGTATATTTGCACTTGCAAAACGCAAGCAAATTTACAAAATTAAATTATAGGTACAATGGAAACAGCATTGATTTTTGAACCTCATAGTCTAAATGGACTAATATTAAACAATCGCATCATCATGGCTCCGATGACCATGTGCCGTTCTGCAAATGCTGAAAACACAGCTACAGCGCTTACGTCGCTTTATTATAAACAAAGAGCAAGCGCAGGTCTTATTATTACAGAAGGTACCTTTATCAGTGGAGAAGCTATTGGCGTAATAAATGTTTCCGGTATTTATACCAGGCAACAAATTCAAGGCTGGAAACTGAGGTCAAGTGTTGAATGAAGGCGACGCAGATTTGGTGTCTTTTGGCGTTCGATTTATTGCCAATCCAGATTTGGTAGAACGCTTCCAGACAGACGCAGTTCTTAATCAGCCAGATCAGGGTACATTTTACACACCTGGCGAAAAAGGATATACAGATTATCCTGCATTTAACCATTAAAAATGTTTTGGGCGACTTCATGTATATCTTCTGTTCCGTTTGTTACAGAACAGGTCCTATTAATCAATATAATTCAAACATATTATGAAATTAAACGGAAAAACAATACTCATTACCGGTGGCGGATCTGGAATTGGACTGGAAGCGGCAAAACAGTTTTTGGAAGTCGGAGCAAAAGTCATCATTACGGGTAGAAGCCAGAGTAAACTGGATGTGGCAAAAAAAGCATATCCGGCGCTGACTGCAATAAAGAGTGATGTGGGAAATGAGGATGACGCGAACGCGCTTTTCGACAAGGTGAAAGCGCTGGGCGGCATTGATATTTTATACAACAATGCAGGTGTCGGTGTTCCGCCCAAAAATTTGGGTATTGCAAATGATGACCATCTCAAGGGAGCTGAATACGAGATGGAGGTGAATTACCTGGGGGTAGTCCGTCTAAATAACGTTTTCATGGAGATGCTCAAATCAAGGAAGGAAAGTGCAATCATCAATACTACTTCAATCCTAAGTATGGTACCCTCAATGATTGAGGCCACCTATTCGGCATCCAAAGCCGCACTGGCCTTTTACACCAAATCTTTAAGGGGACATTTAAACATCTTAAATGCCAATGTGAAGGTTTTTGAACTGTTGCCGCCTTTAGTAGATACGGATATGGTGGCCGATAGGGATGATAAGAAGATAAGCCCCGAAAAGCTGGTCAAAGCACTGATAAATGGATTGGTTAAAGACCAATACACCATTCGGGTGGGCGATTCTAAAATAATCTATATGCTCAACCGCTTTTTTCCAAAGCTTGCATTTGGATTGATCAATCCAAAGAAAATAAATGCAGACTTAAAATCGTAACTTATACACTTGTCAAAATAACTACAATATGAAAGCGTTCACCATACAAAAATATGATAAAAAAGAAATTCTGAAGCTCAGTGATATTCCTGTACCAATCATAAAAGAAGATGAAGTGCTGGTAGAGATTCATGCTGCAGGTCTAAACCTGCTTGATGCTAAGCTGAAGTCTGGTGAATTTAAGTTAATATTACCTTATAAGTTGCCACTCATTTTGGGACAT
Source organism: Pedobacter caeni (assembly GCF_900129215.1). Lineage (GTDB taxonomy): Bacteria > Bacteroidota > Bacteroidia > Sphingobacteriales > Sphingobacteriaceae > Pedobacter > Pedobacter caeni. Next base: position 1,616,417 of record NZ_FQUQ01000002.1, read on the forward strand.
GATGTAGCGGGTGTAATTACCGAGGTAGGAACAAAGGTGAGACAGTTCAAGGTAGGGGATGAAATCTATTCTCGTGTTGCCGATTTCAACATTGGTACATTTGCCGAATATATAGCCATTAGAGAGGATGATGTATCACTAAAACCAAACAATATTACCATGGAAGAGGCGGCTTCCATTCCCTTAGTAGCCTTAACCGCATGGCAGGCGCTCGTAGAAAGGACGAATCTGAAAAAGAACCAGAAAGTATTTATTCAGGCAGGTTCAGGTGGAGTAGGTACGGTTGCCATTCAACTGGCGAAACACCTTGGTGCAACGGTCGCCACAACTGCAAGTGAAAAGAGTTTTGCAATGTTAAAGGAACTTGGAGCAGATATTTTGATTGATTACAAAAAGGAAGATTTTGAAGACATCCTGAAAGATTATGATGTGGTCTTGAACAGCCAGGATACCAGGACACTTGAAAAATCACTACGCATCTTAAGACCGGAAGGGAAGGCGATCTCTATTTCAGGGCCACCCACACCAGATTTTGCAAAAGCAATCGGAGCGGCCTGGTTTGTAAAGATTATCTTATCAATGATCAGCTACGGAATTCGCAAAAAGGCTAAAAAAATAAATGTGGACTATTCATTTCTGTTTATGAGGGCGGATGGTAAACAATTACAGGAAATTTCCAATCTGATTAAACAGAATGTGATCAGGCCTGTGGTGGACAAGGTGTTTTCTTTCGGTCAGATTAATGAGGCGATGGAATATGTAGAGAGTGGACGTGCTAAGGGAAAAGTAGTAGTGAAAATAAAGTAAACTAATCAGCATATTGAAGCTAGAGTTAGGCATAGTTCCGGTAGGGAAACCCAAGCGGAACTATGATTAATATTTAAAAATGTGTTATTCTGCTTTGTCATATGAGAACTGGATGCCTGCTGTACCACCGGTTTCGATGAATAATTTCGTAAATCCGGGAATAGTTTCTGATCTGCCCCAATCTCTCTGAAGTTCGCAGAACAATTGAGCTACACCATGTTTTCTGGATTTCGCTCAATACGGCCGCGGTACTGATCGGCACAACATCGGCCAATGCCAAACGTGCGGTAGTGATCTGTGTAGACATTGGGCTCATATCACCTGAAGCATCAATGACTGCAAATACATCAAAACCTTCAGATTTTGCAGAAATGGAAGGAAAGACCACGCAAACACTGGTCAATACACCAGCGATGATCAGTTTCTTTTTACCTGATTTTCTAACAGCACCTGCAAAAGCCGGGGTATCCCAGGCATTGATTTTGCTATTCCGCGGAATGTATACTGCATGAGGTGCCAGCTCATGAATTTCAGGCATTAATGGCCCATTAGGTCCCTTAGGCTCGGAAGCGGTGGTAAACACCGGGATATTTTCAATTGCAGCTACTTTAGCGAGAGCGGCTACGTTATTACGTAGTGCGGTCACATCGATGTCTTTAACGGTTTGGAATAAGCCACTTTGGTGGTCGATCAAAAAGAATTGCTACCTCATCAGAATTGATCCTTGTTAATACTGCCATAATATTTAGATTTATAGTTTATAATTAAACAACCTGGGTCTTCGTTTGTGACTCTATTTTTTTTTCGGTTTCAATAGGATAAAGTTAGGCACCCAATAGGATCCAAAAAATGGATTAGGTTAAGGCAAAAGGTTAATGTAAATTAAGAATTTATGTCAGCTTAAAAAACCAAAAACTGATTTAAATGATCGCATTTTTTAATAGATTATATTGATAAATGGCATTTGTTTTGATCTCTTTTTAATTATGACAAAGGAAAATCGGATTCTATTGATGGAAGATCTTTAGGTTTATTTAACATAGATCAACGCGACACTTTAAAAGCTTCCTTACCTTTACTTTAGCATCAGAGTTGCTGGAGTAAAGTCTATAAAAGTTAATCTATGATACCTGATAAAAATGTTTTTTATAAAGTAGATATTGTTGTGATTGGGGCAGGACAAGCCGGTTTATCAGCAGCCTACAATTTACAAAGAGAGGGAATAAAGCCTGGAAAAGGTTTTGTTGTTTTAGATGATGAATTTAGTCCGGGTGGAGCCTGGCAACATCGTTGGGATTCTCTAACATTAAGCAATGTAAACGGCATCAATGACTTACCCGGAATGGCCTTTTCCGATGCTGTTAATACTAAGGAAACAGAATTGCAAGCGAATATTGCAATCCCCAAATATTATGAACAATATGAGAAAGCCTTTGGGCTTCCAATTATTCGTCCCATAAGAGTGACCGATGTTACTGAGCAAAACGGGCGATTTATCATTCGAACAACTGGAATTCAATTTAGTGCTCGCGGATTGATCAATGCTACCGGGTCCTGGAAAACCCCACACTGCCCTAAATATCCCGGCTGGGAAAAATTCAAAGGGAAGCAACTGCACACTGGCGAGTACAAAAACGCTGAAGAATTTATCGGAAAGCATGTGATCATTGTAGGTGGTGGCATTTCAGCTATTCAATTACTCGGTGAAATTTCAGCAGTTACTCAAACTACCTGGGTTACCCGTCGACCTCCTGATTTTAGACAATATGAATTTTCGCCGGAAATTGGACGTGAAGCGGTAGCTTTAGTAGAGAAAAGGGTAAGAGAGGGCTTGCCACCTGAGTCAGTGGTTTCTGTAACAGGCTTGCCCATCACACCTGCTATTGAAGGAATGTTGAATAAAGGAGTTTTAGATCGGAAACCTATGTTCAAAGAAATCATTGAAACAGGCGTTCGATGGGAAGATGGAACTACACTCGATGCTGATATTATTTTTTGGAATACGGGTTTCCGTCACTCTTTAAATCACCTTGCCCCCTTAAAGTTAATGAATGATAGAGATGGAATTGAAATGTCTGGAAAATTAGCCACACAGGTCGCTAAAGATCCGCGTATCCACCTAACAGGCTACGGTCCATCAGCATCTACTATTGGCGCAAATCGTGCCGGTCGGGCTGCAGCAATAGAGTTGATTGAATTTCTTGAATTGTAAATAGATGTCGGACTTTGTTGTTGCTGTGTTGCTTATTAATTCTAACTAGTAAATGAGAAGCTGGTTAAAGAATAATCATTTAGTGGAATGAGTAAGATGGTAAGCATAACCTATAGAAACAGGTAAAAACACTACAACTACAAAAAACAAGAGGCCTGAAATCTTACGATTCCAGGCCTCTTGTTTGGTGCTGATAACCATGTTTTAGAGCGTTTGAATAATAAGGTAGTTAAAACGTATACCTAAGTCCCAGTTGCAATTGGGCTCTTGAACTGAAATAATCTATGCTATACGGTTTTCCCGGATTGTTAAACGTATACACTGGTATGTTTCCTTCATTTTGTTGTGGAGGAAAGAGTGTAGGCGTAAGACCTACACTACTCGTGGAATTGAATGTGTTTGCGGAGAAATATTGGACTCCCCAGTTTTTGCTGATCAGATTAGTCAGGTTAGTGATGTCTGCCGTTATCGTCAGGTACTGTGTTTTACTTTTGTTGAAAAACAGGTCCTGTGCCAGATGCAAATCTGCCTGTACATTCCATGGCGTTCTCCCAGCATTTCTTTCTGTAAAATTTCCACGTCTGCTATTCAGATATGGATTTCCATCAATAAAGGCATTAAAGGCGGTCGCTTGTTCTGCAGCAGTCTGCGCCGGGTGTGCCGCTGTAGCAGCCTTATCCTGAAAATTGTTAATAGCCTGCTCCCTTTTGGGAATATAAACCAGTGATACCTGCTGCGGAAGTCCTTGTATACTATTGTTTACGATTCCGTAACTGAAGGGGCTGCCTGATTGCGCACTCAAAAACAAGCTTACATTGGTTTTTCCAGCCTTCTCCCAGATTAGGTTATAGCTGATGTTCGCTACGATCCGCTGGCGGATGTCAAAATTACTGTAGGCTAATGATGGTTTATTTGGAAGTAAAGATTGATTCAACTGCCAGTTCGATTCCATGGAGTTACGAACCCCATTACTCAGGTCTTTCGATTCGCCATAAGTATAGGATATAGTAGCATTCAGCTTTTCCAGTATGGTTTTACTGATGGTGCCCGTCAGACTATAACGATAACCTTCACTGGTATTGCTCAACAGATAAATGTTTGAGAAACGGGGATCTACTGAACCGCTATATAAGGGCTGTTGACGTTCGGTATCGTAGCCATACCATTTTGGATTATCACGGGTATTTAGCTGTTGGAATAATACATCTCTGATGTTTTTGGTATACATCCCTTCAACTGTAAATTTCCAATCCTTCTCCATGCTGTAATCCAGACCTAAACTTCCTCTGAATACCTTAGGCATAAGAAAATCATTGTCTACCAGATCGGCCTGAGTCCGCCCGCTATTTGGGTTGTTGATGATGGTCCCATTTTGAGAGATAAAATTGCCAATTGCATTCGGGTTTGGACGGATTGGGTCACTGCCAGGAGTAAAAGGCTGTTGATCAGCTTTCTGATCAAAGGCACCGTAGCTATCGCCGGTGTTATAGTAGGCGTAAGCCAGCCAGGCAAACGGTATGCGACCAGTAAATATGCCAGCGCCTCCCCTTAAGATCAGACTTTGATCTCCCATGGCGTCATAACGGAAACCAACTCTCGGCGACAACTGTATTTTCTTTAAGAAGTTGTTTTGCAGGCGATTTAAAGGGGTGTAGGTATAGGTAGAACCAAAATCAGGATCTGTGAGGATATTTTTCACCTTATTGCTCAATTCGGGATGGACCGGAAGATAGGTAAGGTCGGCTCTTAATCCTGGAGTGATGCTCAATTTGTCGCTGAGTCTGATTTCATCCTGCAGGTATAAGCTATACATGTTTACCTTAAAATTTGCCGCAGGATTATTTAAAATGTAATCCCGGGTGTTGTCGGTATAATTGTAGCTTCCCCGGACCCGGTAAGGATTGTTATTCAGAAAATCATCAATATTCAGGTAGTCCACTCTTCCATTCCAGCTATTCACAAAACCATAGTTGATGCGGTACAATTCGTTATGGGTACCTAACAAGAGTTTATGTCGGCCGAGATTCCAGTTTAGGTTTGCTGTCAGTTCCCATGTTTTTTGCTTCATGTCAAAGATGCTGGCTTCGCGATCTGTTCCAAGATAAATGGTTGTTCCGGGAGTATTGCCTTGTATCTGAACCTGTGGAAGTGTGGGGTCGCTCAAAGGGGTTCGATTATCATTCACCATCGTATACCCCAGGACCAGATTTCCGCTTAACTGATTATTAAAACGGCTTTTTAATTCTGCAACAGTGCTGCTCTGGTTGTTCTTTTGCTCAAAGGCCATGCTACTGAACCGGAAATCCTGCTGATCCCTGTCCATGTGAGTCGCTTTGCTCAGAATGGTATTGTTTCTGATCGCCAGTTGGAGCTGATCGTTGATGTTCCAATCCAAACGATTGAAAAATTTGGAGGAACGGTTCCAATTATTGTAAATGCCTGCTGTTCCGGCATCAAAGATGTTTCCATATCGGGAAATGGTGGTATTCTTTATGTGCTCTGCATCTGATACACTCATGATTCCCGCAGTTTCTGCTGTGCCGACAAAGAGCTGTGTCGGATCCTGTCGGCGGGTGATTTCTTCATTACTGAAGAAGAAAAGTTTGTTTTTGATGATGGGAAAACCAATGCGAAGTCCTGTCTGGTAATCATAAAAATCATTGTTCATGACGCCTAAAGTCCCAACACGGTCCTTACCAGTGATGGCTGCATTTCGGCCGAAGCCATAAACTGATCCGGATATGCTATTGGTTCCACTTCGGGTTACGGCATTGATGCTTCCGCCTGTAAAATTACCAATCTTAACATCGAAAGGAGCAAGGTAAACCTGCATGTCTTCAATCGCATCCAGTGAAATGGAATTGGTTCGGGTACTGCTGCCGGTCATCCCACTGGTTCCGGTTTGTCCACCTGCCGATGGACTGAAACCGATGGCATCGTTATTAATTGCCCCGTCAATGGTTACGTTATTGTAGCGGAAGTTTGTTCCTCCAAAACTATTGTCGCGGCTACCTTGTGGCGTAAGCCGGGTAATGTCTGTTAAGCTACGGCTTACTGTAGGCATATTCCTGACTTGCGCAGCAGATATATTTTTGCCAGTGCCATAAGTATTGGCTTGTCCAGGGGAAACATGGGCAGAGATCATTACTTCAGCCAATTGCTGATTGTTTTCCAGCAATCTGAAATTGAGCAGTTGCGCTGCACCAAGTCTTACCGTTATGTTTTCCTTTTTGTCGGATTGCATCCCAATCATAGCGCTTGTTACAGCATAAGGACCGCCAATGCGAAGGTTGTTCAGTGTATAACGACCATCTGCGTCTGTTGACAGTGCATAACGTGTTCCCGAAGGGGTATGAATTGCAGTGATGGTAGCGCCAGGTAGTGGACCACCCTTAGGATCCGTAACCTGACCCGCCAGGGTGCCTCCTGTTTCTTGTGCACTCAGGGAGAAAGCACACAATAACAGAATCAGCACCAGAAGCGGATAGCCACTATATATTTTATAAGTATTTTTCATCTTGATTGTTAGGATTGAACTGTTTTAGAATTAGATGCCGGTTACTGGAGCTGTGCCAGTGGTTTATTGAGTACGTGAACGATTCCATTGCCACATAATACATCCTGCCGGATGAGTATCGCTTCCTCTCCTGGCTGGAAGTGAGGAGCTTTCAAGACAATATGATGCGCATTAGGATTGTTATAAATGTAGTAGGCCACATTTTCAGCCATCATCTGTATACCCGATAATGAATTGATCATGATTGGTGAATTTTCAGGATAGCTTTGTAGTTCATAATCAACAATAAAATGGAATCCTGTAATGAGGTGCGCTTTTACAAAATTGACTAACATTGTCGGGTCCGCATTCCTGATGTCCTCAAGTGTAACGAATCCCAATTGTTGCATCGCGGCATTGTCAGGAGCAAAAATGGTGTAGTTTTGCTGAACATTTTGTAGGGTAGTTAACATGCCGGCCTGCTTCAGTGCAAAATTAAAAAGCGAAGTGTTGGAGGCATTGCCTAATGCTTCGGTGACATCAGCGTACTGGTTGGCCTCTATCACCTGACTCAGAACGTACAGTATGCCATTTGATGCCCGTTTCACCTGAGGCAATAACTTGGCCCCATTTATAGCCGTTACAGTGTCTTTTCCTGTAATTTGTTTGGTGAAATAATACTTACGGGCCTTTATAAATTCTATTGGCTGGTTATAACCAACAGGGAGAAGACTCAGATCATGAATTTCATTAAATGTATGAAAATCAGCAATACGGGCCAGGTAGGCAACATCAACGTTCAGTAAAGCGGCAGGACCGGCAAATCCTAAGTCAGTAAATGCCTTATCCGAGGGAACCAATAAAGTGAAGGGCCCCTTTTCTTTCAGCTTATCCCTTCTATTTGTTTTTACCAATAAGGTTTCAAACATTTTTAAATTCAAATTATCGCGAATGATATTGGCCAGAAGGCCATTGTCCGTTGGGGGAGCAACAGCTTCTTTTTTACAGGAAATTTGAAAAAGTAAGGTGAAACCCATCAGACAAATGAGTAATAATTTATTTCTTTTCATAATTGACAGCTTACTTAAGTTTAAAATTTTCAGGTACCAAAATGGCATCCAGGACATGTAATGGGCCATTCATGGTTCTAATGTCTTTCTCTATAAAATTTGCCCGAGGATAAGCTGAGCCCTTGATGCCAATTTTTGGTGGACTGTTATTGCCTTGAGGAAAATCAAAGTTGAATTCGGGAAGATTATTGAGCGGTCCAAAAAACTGATTGGTCATCATATAACTATAAATCGGCTGGAACTGCAGCACCTTTTGCTCCAGGCCGTCCTTATAACCTCGTCCGGTAGGCCAAAGTAAATGATAGCTGAGTAAGCTATCGACAGTAAAGTCCCCGCTGAAGGACCAGGATTCAGGATCAACTTTGGGTTCAGTTCTGCTCTTATTAAAGGCAATCAGATCATCTGCTGTATTAAAACCTAATTTTTTAAAAGCATCATTGGTTGGCATTAGCATGGTATAGCGCATCACTCTAAGCTGAGATAATGGCTGGTCCGGATCAAATTCCGTATTTTTTAGTTTAAGGATATAATCATTTGCCTGAGTCAGGTGAATTCCTGTAGCTTCAAAAAATATCTCTTTATATCTCTGATCCCGCCAACGGAGGTAATCAAGGAAAATGGTAAACCTGGGATCTTTGCTAACCATACCCCACATATCAGCAGGGACTGTTAACAAGTGTTTTAGGGGAATGGCTATGTTATTGTTGGTTAATGTAATCTGCTCCCCAAGTTCTGCGGTTTGCCCATCTATTAAAAATCCTGAATTGGCATAGCTGATCGTCAGTGGATACAAATAATCTCCACGGTTGTAAATAAGATCGGTTAAAAACGTATTTTGATTGGTACTTCCTGATGTTTGTTTAACAACATTGAAATCTACTGCATTTCGCAAGGCATGATAGCGGATTATTTTTTTTGCCAGGGTATCCTGTAAATTTGCTGCGTTTGCAGCGGTAATGCCCGCTTGGTTTAAAGTATTGTTGTCTAATAGTAAAATGGTATAGGTAGCCGTTTTATGTGTGGTCAGGTATTGATCCATATCCGCCTTCTGCCACAATATTTTATAGACAGAATAATCCGGAGTAGCTAAAATTTCCGCCATTGTACTGGTTTTTACCGGGGTTAAAGGAATTTCTTCGCCCTGCGCAGGTGGCATAAACTCTTTTTTTGCACACGAACCCAACACTATTGCTGCGATAAGGAAAGAAAAAAATATCCTGACATGGCTAAGTAATGTCTTAGTTTTCATTGTTTTGTCTTTTAATTAATGCTTAATTTCTGTTTGAATGTACCAACACCAGGGTGTTGTTTATTTCCTGGCATCTGCGGGAAAAACAAGCGCCTCATCCAGTTCATTTACAACACCATTGGTACATTCTACGCTGATTAAGCCCATCTTACTGGACATAATATATCTGGTATTTAAAGTGTTGTCCTTTTTTACATCATAGATGAAAACTCCGGTCATGACTCTGTTAAGGGGATAGTCGCCCAGTTTCCTCCCTATTCCGGTCCGGTAGTCATCATCACCTGTGTGGTATAAGACATATTCACCATATATACCAACTGGACCTGGATAGAAGTCCATTGGAAAAAGTACCACGGGATCCTGGGTAAGTACATGACCGGGAATGAGGTAGCTGCTAAAGAGAAAAGGGTGATAATCAACTGGATTCATCGTGCTTAGGGATGATGGAGTAATACCGGCATCGGCCAGTTTTTCATTGCTTACCGGGAAAACTGTGTATGGACCAGAACCTTTTAATTTATCCCAAAGGCCAAACTTTTTTAGGGCATCACAAAATACACTGTACCTGGTGTTTTTGATTAAATAGCTTTGCAGGTCACCATGTGCATATTGTAAAGGCATATTGATGATATGTAAAATGCCATTTGAAAGAGGCAAATCGCGACCCATTGTGGGAACTTCAGCACCATTAACATACATTTGAAAAGATGCCGGCGAATAACTGGGACGTTCAGTTCCGGCGAGGTAAAGAAAATCGCCGTTCAGGTTTACAAAACGGTTATCGATAGTGCTGCTTGGAATGTTATCTGCACTTGAATTAATCAGACTGGTCGTAACGTGTGCCTGAACCAGTAATTTTGCCGTTTCAACATCCATTTGGTTGATCGCTGCGACATTGTTAATCCCTACCGCCTTAAATGCATCATCATTTGGTACAAACAGGGTTATTCCTTTGGTTTGACTCAGTTTATCACCCAGCTCTGCACGTTTGATCGCTGCAGAAAAGAAGGTGAGGTCGTAATTGTTTTTTATGAAGTCGGTAGCAGTTCTAAAGTTTTCGTTCTCTTGATCTAAATTGATCTCTTCGTGTTTACAGCCCGCCATAAAAAACAGTACCACCATCAGTAGGTATTGGAGAAAGCTATGGTGTTTAAATTTTGGTATTGTTTTCATCTTCTTTGTTTTAAATAAATGTTTTGGACAGCAGGCCTAAGCCTTGTTTTTATCCTCATTTTAATAGACCGGAGCTGGGAATGTCCGCTGTACACTGGTCAGATAAATCTTTCCATTGACTACCTCGATGGTATTTATAGTGGCGAATGATTGCGACTTATTTTTACCGGAATGGGTGGTGATAATGAGGTTGTTTAAGGGTTGTTTGCCAAAATTCCGGGAGTAATCAAAGTCTTCTTTAATGGTAGCATTACACCTGACCTGCAAAATTTTAGTTTTTGTATCGCCACCAGGAAATTCCTGATCGGGATTTAATCCCGGAAGGGCGAAAGTAAAAGCAGGCATGATATTGCTGACTATTTCCTCTGGAGGCTGATTTACAAACAATGGAAAGCTATAGTAAGGATGGACTGATGCATCGGTCACATTACGGGTTAATGTTCCCCATAATTGGTTTATATACCCTGGTATAGGTGGTTTCTCGTTAAAACTGCTCTTATTTAAGTCGTCAAATAAGGTGCAATAGATATTCATTTCGTCCTGAATGCCAAAGGGGGTGCCTGTAAAATTGAGCCCAAGCGTGTTGGCTTTTTGATTAGCAGGAGCCTGCCAAAAACCTTTGCTGCTTAAATTGTAAAAATTCACATATACCCTGTCGTTGGCAAAGCCCTGTTTGTAAAAATTTTCTTTACGCAGGTATGCTATGTTTTCCTTGGTTTTGAAATCTTTCTGCAGCACATGCATGGTATAAACCTCCTTCGCTTCTAAATTAAGAGTGGTATCAACGGTGATTTGCTTGCGGAATCGTTCTTCCAATTGTGCAAATGGGGTGGTCGTTCTTGGCCGGAGCACAAACATGATCCGGTGCTGTCCGGAAGGTACCTGTGCCCAGCTGGCTAAATTGAAACCGTTCGTGACAGGAGCAACGAGCACGTCGGCATTGCCTGGAAATTCATAGTTTGAGGCATTGACATTCCCTGTATAAGTAGGGAATGGTGGGGCATAAAACCTCCGTGTATCCAGAAAGTCACCTACAATGCCTGCGCCAATTGGGATACCTTTGCTATCTAGCTGTGGGTCGATCAGCATGGCCAGATAGGGTAAGGGTTCATCTTTATTAGCAAGGGTAACGATGTAATCTAAATTGTTAAAAACCCTTAAATAAGCGGGATCAGTAACAGTTCTATGTTCAAATTTGCTGCAGGAAGTTATGAACAGCAGCAACAATAGGGCTGCGCACTGCAAGAATATCCTGTTTTTACATCCAAAATTTTTCATGTTATTGATTGTGTTTTATGATAATTATTTTTGGCTTATGTGCTGGTGATGTCGCTTTATAACTGCCAATCAGGGCAACAGAATAGTAACCCCGTTCGTGTGTAGGTAAATTTCCACGTACGGTATACAAATCTTTATTGGCAATGAAATCCTGCCCGCTGATATTTTTTAGGTCTGGCAGCCAGTTGCCGGGAACCGAATTAGGTTTGGATTGAAAAGCATAGATATTAAAAGGGGCTGTAATGGCCCCACCCATATTCACATAAGGGTACCTGTTGATTACTTGTCCGGGTTGCAGGTTTTGAAATGCAGCAGGTTCCGTATAATACTGCTGTTCAGCACCACCACCAGCACCTATTTTTTCCCCGGTACGCTGAGCAAAAGTGAGGTATGGTTCCTCAGGACAGAAATTAAAAAAACGGGCATTAAAAGGGAAAAGCTGTGTGATTTGATTATAGACCGCATTGTCCTGTCCACCTGGAACATACCAGTATCCGGTTAAATTGTTATGAGCAACGCTGATTTGAGTTTGCCCTTGTGCATTTTGATTGACCCATGCAGAAACATTATCATTTGCATCGAGAAGCACATCAGTCGTTGCCAGTACTTTTTGGTTTGCGTCAAGTGCTTCCAGTTTGTAACTGCCTTTGGTAAACATCTGATATGGACTCGCCTTACCATAAGCTATCTGGTTAATAATTTGACCAGCTATCCTCAGGCTGATGTCACTGCTACCAGGCAAAGCGTTCACCGCCTGTAAATGTGCTAAGGTAATATTTGCCGGAGGAGCAATGTCTTCAATGATTTCAAAAGCATTTTGAAAATTTGGAATGAAGCTTCCTCCTTCATCCATATAATGATTTAAACTTCTGGGAGAGATCACGATCGTATAAACCCCACCCGGCATGTAATTCTTAATTGGCGCAAAGGAGATATATTGCCCTTTTTGAAATCGCTCGGTGATAGAAGAGGTAGCCGGATCAACGGCAGCTGTTGTTTCAGCAACAGGTGGATTCTGACCATAAGGAAGCTGACGTTGATCAGAGGTTAGCACCCGGAATTGATAGGTTCCATAGGGTATTTCTACATATTCAGACCATTTTCCCTGAGCAATCTGACTGGTCCGCTGATGTATGGCGTCGCCATTGGCATAACTGAGGGTATACTGATCTAACAGGTCTTCGGTGTCCGGAGTTGTGCCTTGCCCTGAGCTCTTAATCTTTGCAGCGAGGTTGATGATCCTTATTTTAAAATATCCGGCGCGTTGGGGGCCGGTTTCATCTCTGGGGATTTCCAGGACCCTGGACTGCGGGTAGTCAGGTTCAACAAATTTTTCTGATGTCCAGACATAATAATCTTTGGCCCGGGTATCGGTTTCCTTCACCTGAAAACTGACTTTACCAATAGACAATTGCGGGCCATTAGCCTCCAACCTGATATCTGTAGCCTTTGTGGAATTCAATATTGCTTGTGGGATATTCCATGTTTTTCCCAAACGCCCATTCAAAGAAAAGTACCTGGTACGCTTCAGGTAATTTTGACCAGAGCCATCATCTTGTATGAAATTGGTCAAAGAATCCCGGTTATTGACAATCACCTGGTTCATGTCAATCAGGTTAATTACCCTTAATTTTGAAGTGTTTATGACTTCCTGTTGTATCCTGTTGTCTTCCTGAAACCCGATCTTATCTTTCTTGCAGGCCTGCAAAGTGATCAAGATCAAGGCGAAGGACAAAATGTATATAAAATTTCTAATTACTCCCATTACTTAAATAGATTGTAAGTGAATCCTACCATAATTTCTGCTCCGCGCTTATAGCTGCGGTTAATGTATTCGTTTCCATACCATCTTCCGTTGCTTCCAGGGTTGGCATAAACGGTTTTAATGGCTGGATTAAGTATGTTTTTTGCATAACCTTTTAAAAGAACTCTGTTGCTTAACTTCTGACTGAAGACGAAGTCTAGCATTGGAACAGGCCTGGAATATAAATCAGGCTCTCCGGTTAAATTGATTTGAATCAATCGTTCGCCTACGATATTGAATGTCCCGGTAAGGCTGGTGCCCCATTTGGCATACTCAAAGTTAAGCCAGGTGTTGACTGAGTAGGGGGCTTGCTCAAATAATGGACTTTTCTCTGAGGCATACCGGTCAATAATCCGGTTTGCCAATAACCGTTGTTGTGTCTTCTTCACTTCACTTTGTGCAAGCAAGAGATTAAAGCCCATGTTAAAAGACGATAAGGGTTGCCATAGCTTACCCAGATTTTTTACGAGTTCCAGTTCGAGCCCCCATACGTAACCGGTGTTGGGGTCATTCTGGAACTGAATGGTCGGGAATTCCGGAAAACGGGCATCAATACCCTCAGTCCGCAGACTATATACCTTGATTAACTGGTTGTTGAGTCTTTTGCCAAATGCGGATAAGGCGATCACCTCCCCCTTGTCGGGGAACCATTCCCAGCGAAAATCAATGTTCTCCGTTTTTTGATTGATGAGGTCTTTGTTTCCTACGACTAAACCCATCTGGAAAGCATCAAACTCAAATACATTGGTAATTTCCCTTAACTCGGGCCTGGCTAAAGCCGTATTAAATGCCGCCCGGAAGTTCATGTTTTCCTTTAGCGTATAAGTTGCATTCAGGGAATAGTAAGGCATGTAATTGGTTTTGTATTTGGAATTTGGGTTGATCAATACAATAGGGATCCGGTTTCCTTTAGCATCAGGAGCAGTCAATGCAGGATCAAGAAAGATATTTGCCGTATCTACGACCGACTGTATATCTGTTTTTTCGAATCGAACCCCACCTGCAACCCTCAACTCATCAGTAACCTGAAGATCCAGCATTCCATAAATGGCTTTGGTTTCGAAATACCCCTTGTAGTTATTGGGTGATTTTAAGGTATTGTATAGAAAGCCGCCCAGGGGTAACTGTCCTTCACCAGCCGATCCAGTAGGTACTTTTACCCCAATAATATCATTACTTACCAATCTGTCTAAATCACCCTGTGCCTGATAAAGCATGGCTTCTTTTGACGAAGAAAAGTTAGAGCCAGGTAAAAACAGCACGTTTTCACTGAAGGTCCGGTCGCGGTTCAGATAGTTGAACCCGGTTTTAAAGGTTTGTTTATGTCCGAATAAAGGAAATGGAATGCTTAAATCCGCTTTGTAGTTATAGTTATCTTCATTCATAGTTCTCCAGCGACGACCATTTGGCTCAGCCTGCATGATGCCATAAGGCCCGAAGCCGTTAATATAACCTGATGATAAGGCATAAAGATGATCGGTATAGAGGTAATCCAGGTGTCCGTTTTTTCCTGCAGTAGGACTACGGTCGATATAGGTTGCACCTCCGGGTGGACTATAATTAACGAGGCTTCCAAAACGAAAATCCGGGTTGTTGTGGTAAGAGGTAGATTTGGCGATATTGTAACTTAATACCGGAGCGTAATCAGAACTTAACAATTTATGTTCCCCCTGTAAATTGAAGGTTTGCAGGTTTCGACGTGTTTGTTTTAGAGAATAGGTGCTATTGGTTGCGGTACCAGGTAAAGCACTATATAGGTAAGTTCCGTACAAATTGGTGGCTTCGTTTTCAGCTCCCCAGCTTCCCAGGTATTGAAAGCTGATTTCATGACGGGAGTTAAAGCGATAGGCCAAACCCGCAAGCGTTCCATAGTTAAGGATTTCTGTACCCGTATTCTCTGCAAAGAGAATTGAACGGCCCATGCGTAAGGTGTTGGGGGTGGTAAAGTTGGGTATATTTCTGGGGCTGAATATCTGCGGATTTCCGGTAACCAGGCCCTGGAATATACTGTATTGTGAAAGCGTGCCCTGGTAAATGTCTGAGGTACGGCGGTAATAGTTTCCACCCAAAATAACACCTAAACGATGGTTTTTAAAAACCTGATAACTGTTGCCAAAAGTAGCCGAATACAACTGATTAATCGGGGCCTTTCGGTATGTTGTCGTCATGATCGGATCAAAACTTTGCATGATATTGTTGATACGGGATACCTCAGCTCTGGAAGCTGGATTATACCCACTATTGGCAATCAATGCCTGGATATCTTCCAGTCCGTTTTTGTATTGATGCGATAGATTTTTGAAGTCCTGGCTCAAGTTTTTATCCTTTATTTTGCCACCGAACGGACCCATTTCGCTATTCCAGAAGCTATTGTAATTGCCGCCAATGCCAATATTAGAATTGAAGCCAGATTGCGCAACAACATCAAAAATCATTTTATCCGGAATGGACTTGGTTTTTAATTCTACAATTCCTGCAGCAGCATCTGCGGGCTTATCGGGGGTCACGGTTTTATAAACAGTAATGTTATCCAGGAGGGAGGCCGGAACAAGATCCAAAGGTATTGAGCTACGGTCCGGATTAGAGGAAGCCAGCCTGACTCCATTGAGCTGTCCGATTACACTTCGGTCTCCCAAGCCACGGATAGCCACATATTTATCGTCGGTGATGGTTACACCTGATACCCGTTGTAAGGCCTGAGTCGTGGTAATACTTCCTGTCTTTTCAATCATTGCTGAAGAAATTGCATCCTGAATGACAGCAGATTTTTTGCGTTCGTTTAATACCGCAACATCAGTACTTGTGTTTCGTCTGGCCTGGACAGTAACTTCCGTCAGGGTGGTCTGGGCTGGAACCAATGCAACTGTGATATTGACTGAAGAAGCATTTACTTTCAGCTCTTTATTTTGATAGCCAATAAAAGCGACCAGGAGGATGACCTCTCCAGAGGGCGTTTGCAGACTGAAATTCCCGTCAGAATCTGTAGTGGTACCACCGCCCGACCCTTTAACCTTTACAGAGGCACCGGGAAGGGTTTCTTTACTGAGGGCATCAATAACTCTTCCGGTGATCCGCTGCTGAACAGGCTTTTTTGTGATAACTACATAGCCTTCTATGAGTTTAAATTGCAGGTTGGTGTGATTTAATACTGCATTTAATGCTTCTGCTACTGTTATTTCAGTTGCAGTAATATTTACTTTTTTTGTGAGCTGATTAATCAGGCTTACTTGTGTGTTGATTTGTATGTTACTTTGTTTTTCTATAGCCGAAAGGCTACTTTCTACAGTGGCATTTTTGAGATCGAGTTTGATTTTTTGATTGAGATTCTGACCCAGCAGATTCCCGGCAAAAAGGACTCCAACGAATGTTAGGTTAATCGCAATCAGAAGAAACGAGCACTTCATAAAGAAATTGATTTTATCTGAGAGAATATTCTCCTCAGCCATCTGTTTAAATTCTCTTTTACAATGAAGCCAGGCCCGGTTGAGCTGTAGCATATATGGAAAAGAAACATGCAGATGTAATAGTTTTTGCATATTTTTGATCATTATGGGTTTTCGCCTTTGGCGGATATCTGTTAATATTTTATCTCAGGACTGGTGCGTCTTCGAAAACAAGCAGTCCCTTGATGATTTTATGCGTCCCCACTGTTCTAGTGGGGCGTTTTTTCTACTTTTCCATGTTTATCCTTTCTGGTTTCTTAGTTTATGGTGATAAGATCATTTTGAATTTTGTATTTGAAGTCGCCAGCGACACTGAGTATTTTCATTATTTTATCAATGGAAATGTTGGTGCTGAGGTTTACTTTGACTAGTTTCTGAGCAGTGTTTTTATGGGTGATTTTTATGTCTACATTGTACCATCTTTCCAATACATCGGCGATATCGGTAAGTCTGGTTTCCTGGAAGAAGAGTCTGCCTTCTTTCCATCCGCTGATATCACTGGCCTTTACTTTGCCTAAAACAGAAGCTTGCTTTTCTTCATTCCAGGTCACCGTTTCACCCGGAAGGAGAGTGGCTATACGAATAGATTTCTTTCCGGTGTTTCTTGCCACTTGTACTTTTCCTGTGCTGATGGATACGGATGCCGGTTTACCCTTAAATGCATTTACCATAAAGGAGGTTCCTAATACACGGGTGGTAATTGCTTTTGTGTGTACGATAAAAGGGCGGTTTGGGGCTTTTACTACTTCAAAAAAGGCCTCACCTTCGAGTTCAATTGCCCTGGTTGGCCCAAGCAGGTTTTTTGCGAAACGCAGCTTACTTGAGGCTCCCAGGTGTACTGTAGAGCCATCAGGCAAGGTAATGATCGTCCTCCGGCCTCTTGGATTGATTTTTTCTTCAAAGGCGATCTTTGGGCTTTCCTTTTTATAATTGTAGTTCAATGCCAGCATACCTGAAGCCGTTAGAACGACGAGCCAGATGGCTGCATATTGCCAGAACCTATTTCTCTTAAAAAAGGGAATGCCTGTAGGTTGAGCGCTCGCGAAATCAGGAATACGTTGCCCCATCATTTCTTTCCAACGCTGCATTTGGGAGGGGGCAGCCGGCTCAGGTACCGAATTTATTTTTTCAGACCATTCTTCATTCCAGATCTCATTAAATAGTTGTTGGGCATTTTCTGTTTTAAGGTACGCGCGTACTTTAATCAATTCTTCTCCGGTGCATTCACCATCAAGATATTTTTTAATAATTGCTTTATCTGGTTCTGAGCTCATGATGATTATCCTACATTATACAAGACACAACTTATGCAGGAGAGGGTGAACCGAACTGAAAAAAATTAGTGAAAGAAAAATAGGAAGAGACAAATGATTACATACACACTTTCTTTGATATTTTCTCTTAAGAATTTTAGCGAAAATAACATATGGCTTTTAACCGTATTTACAGAAAGATTCATTTGGTCGGCAATTTGAAGATAGGTCAGGTCTGCTTCCCGGCTGAGTTTGAAAATTTTCATGCGCTGAGGGCTTAATTCAGCGAGTTTTAACTGGTAAATTTTTTCCAATTCTTTGTACGCCAGATTTTGGTCTGCAGTGGAGGTTGATGCTGGAAAGGCATCTCCTAAAATATCTAAGTCTACGACAACCAGTTCTTTTTTACGGATGTGGTTAAACAGTACATTTTTCATGGCACTGAAAAGATAGGTTTTTACTTCAGTCTTTATGTTGAGCTCAGTTCGTTTTTTCCAAATGTTCTGCATCAGATCCATGACCAACTCTTCTGCAATTTCTCCCTGTTTTACATAGCGGAGAGAAAAGGAATACAACAGACCAAAATAACGCTCAAACAACTGATTGAAAGCTTTGATGTTTCCAGCACTACATTCTTCAATTAAAACCTTATCAGAGACTTTAATATAATCCTTTACCATAAGTAGTTTATCCCTATTACTACCCGTAAAAGTATTTGGACAAAGTTTAGTCAGGATTATTTAAATGTTAACTTATGGAATAAAAACGCTGACGGTTCTCCCTGAATGTTTCGTTGATTAACGATGTTTAAACGGTATTTAATTGCAGCTGTAGGTAATGTTGATTAGTCCCATTTCTTCCTTTTTATATTTTACAAGCATATTCACCTGAATAACATTCCCTTTTGAGTCTTTTTTATAAGCATAATAAACCGGAGCCATTCCATGTATCGCACTTTTAATCGGTAGCTTTTTTAAGGGCTTACCATAATAATGTCTGAGTTCTCCGGTCAATTCGTAGGGGAGGTGATCAATCAGGCAATAAAAATTATTAGGAAAAGTATCTGTACCTGAACTGAAAATGACCGTGTCCAAACTAAGATAAGCTTCTCCCGTATCTTCTTTTCTTTGTAATTCGCCCCCTGTAATGGTATATTTTGTGATTTTTTCATAATCAGAAGAATTGGAGTAACTGCTTTTCTTTATGGCCAGATAACCCTCTTTATCATAACTGTAATCTGTTCTCAGGTCTGAGTTGTAGGAGCTGATGATTCTTCCCTGATCGTCCAGTTTATGGTGAAAAGTGATCAACTGTTTTCCTTTGTCCTCGAATTCGTACTTTTCAATAATTTCATCCTTAGCATAGGAGTAGCTAAACAGATCCTTACCGGCAGACTTCCGGCTTACTATTCTTCCCAGACTGTCATAAGCGGCAGTCAGGTTTTCGATAGCCGTTTTTGGACTTAAAAATTTCGAGTCTGTCTGAAGGATCTTGCAGGAATCTTTTAAAAACTGTTTCGTTTTTATGTTTGATTTGCAGGAAAATGAGCCGAAAATGGACAACAAAATCACTATGGTAAGTAAATTTCTCATAAAACCTGAATTAATTGTATTCCAAAACATCTTCAATCAGATATGCTTTTCCGGAAGGGACCACCTTAATGTCTCTTTTGTAACCTATTTTAGCATCTGTATCGGTGATTGTTGTTTCAAAGACATAAGTCAGGCCAACTTTTTTGGTAAAAATACAGCGGCTAACTTTTATCAATCCATAATCACTTATGGGTACTAAACAACCAAAACCTATACCGGCGTATTGGCAATCAAAATCTTTTGACCATTTTTTTTGGAAAGCCTTTAATGTCATTTTTCCCTCCATACCCACTTCAAAAGCATCATTCTTATAAGCAATGTATTTATCGGCGTAAATTTGTTTTCGCCCTCCTTCAGCTTCTTCATTTGTGTTTTCCGCAAGACCATTTGCTTTATTTAGATCATCTTCAACCGAATGGGCTAACCAGGCCTTTGCCCTTTCAATGTCTTTAAGCTCTTTAGTCGATTTTTGCTGGAGGGTAACTTTATGCTCTATATGGTCTGTTTGTGCTTTAACCTGATTAATGGTTGCGAATGCTACAATTGTCAATGAAATTAAGGTTTTATTCATTTTTTGATTTTAGTATGGTGTATGCTTTTGTAGTTTATTTATTGATCTTGTATAAGTTATATGTACTTCCGTCGGTCTTTTGTCTGCCCTGACTTGAACGGTGCATTTGGATTGTACTTTTGTTAAGTATACTGAATGTGGTTTGACGAGCTGTTTTTGATGTGTATTTCAATTGAACCTCCTTGGAAATCAGATCTAATGTCCAGGTACCGGTGTCAACGATCAAATCAGGTTTTCTTTTAGCTGCTGGGTCGATCAGCTGTTCCTTCAGATTAAAAGTAGCATCCGACTTAAATTCTATACAAACCTCTAGTTTTCGATTTTCAGAAACAGGAACTACACCCGAATATTTGCCAGGAATGAAATCTGGTGGATCTATCTTTTTATTACCGGAATTGTTTCCTGATTTTTGAGCATCCCATAATGCCATAACAGTAATTATAATGAGCAGCATAAAAAAGGAAAATAAAATAGATTTGAACATTTTCTTGTAATCTGTCTTGCCTTGCAGCAACCGTTTTAATCCATCATTTCTTTTCATTTATAATCCTGCCAACCTTGCCTTTTCAAGGTGATACTTATATAAAATTTCATTTTTAAACTGTTCATTGTCCTTATAGATTTCCGCTAAGGGCAGGTGGGAGATGTTATATTTCGAAGATGAATACGTAGTGACATATATGTATATAAAATGTTTATTTATTTGCGTACTTTTTAAAATAGCCACACTCCTGAAGTATTTCCTGATAATACTTTGTATGATGATACTCACTTTTCAATTCAGCGAAATACCTGCCTTTTGGAATTTCTCCAAAACCCTCAGTTCCCCATTCTAATTTCTCAGGTTGATCCCGGTACCAGCTGTTATAAACTTCATTGCGTTCACATTTACTGGCCATATAAGTACATTTTGCTTTTTGCTCTGCATTTGCAGCGTTTGCGCGGGCGAGGAGGTAATACTTTTCGGCCAGTTTTCCAGAAGTAAAGGTCTGCCTGAATGCTGGAGGAAGATCTAATGTTGATGTCAGCTCTGCATTCGTTATTGCATTCTCATAAAAAGTACGTGCATTTCCATAATAGGTAATGTTATAAAAGGCATTGGCCAATAGATAGGCATTGTTATATACATTTTTTCCGACAGTAATTTCAGTTTTAATCGCCTGCATGGTCTTTACAAAACTGAGGGGCGTGTATTTTTTCTTTTGCGGGCTGGCAAAATCGCAATCATGACAATCGTAAATATGGCTGATAAAGGGGTTCCCGGGGAGCTTAAATAAGGCATTCTTTCCTGACTTGTCCATTAAAACTACTGCCTCATTTATTTTGTCCTTATACACCAGCATCAATGCCTGATGGTATTCCAAATCGTCCATAGATAAATGATAATAACGGAGCATCGCAACCTCAAAAGGCGTTTTTTTAGGTTTGATCATTAATGCCTTTAAAGCTTCTATGTTTTGATGATCTGCGTAAAAGGCAGTAGATGACTGGAAACAGTTTGCTTTTACCAGATCGCTTTGTTTAAGGTATAAGACTGATAAGGTTTGGGTGCTCATGGCGACTGCTTCTTTAAATCTGAGATTACCAATGGAGTCCTTTCCTTCCTTTAAATCTGCCAGCCAGTTGATAGATCCGGTCATGTCATTTTCAGCTCTTGCATCGATCTTTTTAAGCTGTGAAAGGTATAAGATCCAGTCCAGAATTTTGTACTGCGCAACAATCAGCTTATCGTTTTTAGGCAGTTGTGTTTTTGCTTTATTATAAAATGCTTTTGAAAGAGTATAGTTGCCGGTCATTGTATTTAGATAACCGGCCGCCAGATTCCAGAAAAAAGGCTTGTTAGTATTGTTTTTGAGGGCAATTTTGCTCAGCAATTCGGTATTACTACGGAGCGATTTTCTATGCGCTGTATCTTTGCGTAAAGTCGACTCCGAAATGTTAACCAAACGGCTAAGTAAGAGATCCAGCTTTTCTGATTTTGGATTTAATGAATAGATCTGCTCAATGGCACGGGGAGCATCACTATTGATGCCCAGCATTTGCCATAGGGTAATCTGTTCCTCTTTATCTTTGGCCATTTTCAGGCTTTGCTGCCAGTCTGATTCTTCCTGCGGATGAAAACTCCAGTTATTCGGGATTTTCATCTCGGCGGAGAAATTATATGCCAGGCTGTATAAATAATTAGCGGTGGCAAAATCCTTTTGTCGGTAATAAAATCCAGCTACGTATCCCATTGCTCTATAGTAAGTGATGTTTTTGGGGAATATATTTTTAAAGGCGTCGAAAAATTTAACTACCCTCCGTTTATTCTCTGTGGCGTTTTGTTCTGACTTTCCGGTGGAATCGAAATAATAATATCGGATAATCTGGAACCAGATTCTTTGTTTGATAAATTGATCAGGAGCAGCATTAAATCCCCGGGCAAGGTCATTCAGCACTCCGGTTGGAATTGACATCGCATTTTTTTGATCAGATTCTTCCCAGTAATTAACATTCTTGACGGCAAAAATCTCGCACAGTTTAGCCAGTTGGAGGTAAGCGAGGAAGTTGCCCATTAATTTCTGATTCACCTCTGCCGATTTCACATCTGGTATTCCCTTAGGAAGTACTTTGATTTTTCCTTTGAAATAACGAAGAACAGAATCAATTTGCGGAAAATCAGATTTGAATAACAAGGATTTCAGATCAATATTGCTTTTGAGATAGGTATTCCATTCGGCGGTTACAACAGCATTGTAACGTGCGTTATTGTCGTCATCTGCCGAACCGTAATAATGGTAGTAACTGGTATAGAAAAATGGGGAGTACTGGGTGGCAACAAAGGATTCGGGACTAAAATTAGAATATTCACTGTCATCATAATCCCCATCCGAGCAGGCCCAGACTACTCCGGTTACAGAAAGCAGGCATAAGCTGAAAATGAGCAGAAACTTTTTAATGTACTTCTTACTGAAAAAAAAGGTACTGCATAGGTGATTATTCATATTGGTATTTTCTATTGAATGCGAAAATATTTGTTTTATGTAATGATGATGTTCGATCCAAGAGGAATGGTGTACCTCTCACATGGATGAGACATGAATGGCAGACTTTGTGAAATATATTTGTAGCTATTTATAATTAACCAATAGACGGGGCAATTAAAATGCATAATAAGAACTGTGATTTCATAGTGAATTTATCCCCTAATTAATCATGAATAAGACCTTCTTTTATGTGGCCCCACTATTGGTTCTTTTACTTCTCTTAACTTATGGCTGTATTTCAGGAAACTATAAGACAATTTTGTATACCTGCAAAGCTCAGAATTTCTTTTTTAAGGTCCCATTCTCTTCGTTGGGAGATGGGACTTAAAATTATGTAAGCAATATGAATAAATTAACACTATTATTAATTTCATCAGTACTCTCTAACTGCTCCATTTGTAGTGGACAGATGGGGGGAGTAAAGAGATCAAACGATACCGCCTGTCGATTATCGGCTGTTAGCTTTAATGGCAACCAGAGCTCCCATGAGAAAATTATAGCTGGATATGACCAGGAGAAGCGTCTTGTTACCTTAAAAGTGGGAGAAACTAGTATTGCCGAATACCTATTTGCCAGCAATCAGATTATTGAAAAGCATGTTTACGGTCAGGAAGATACCGTTAAAGTTCAACATAGCCTTGATTATCATAGGAGAATAATATCCAGTATTTCTGAAGGATACAGGTTAGATTACGTTTATGACAACCATGGATATCTCAGCGAAATAAAGACTTCTTCTCCTCATTTTTCCTCCTATCACAAAACCGCAAAATACACTTTTAACGATGGTAATCTAACCCAAATAACAGAAAGTATGCTCGCGCAGCCGGATCTCCATACGACAAAATTCAGCTACGGGGCTCAGCCTGTTCCTGAGAACTACATTTTATACGGACTGACCACTGCTCCTTTTCCATTTGTAGGCCCTTTATCAGGATATTACGGTAAAAAGTCTAGAAATCTCTTTGTCAAGAGAACAAGCTCAGAAGCTTCTGCAATTTCTTTTACTTATAAAAATGATCACCTGGGAAATATTATTCAGATCAGCAGCCATCAAAGTACACCTAATAAAGCATCAGAATCTATTCATTTTAGCTATAGCTGTAATTAAGATATTTGAAAATCCACTAAGTTCTCTACAAATAAGCTGAAAACAGGTATCTTCGTGAATCAAGAATCTCCTATGACCCATTTCAAAAGTTTAACCTTTGTTAAGCTTTTTGCTGTTTTTAAAAGGATAACTAAGAACCCCTTTCGTCTTTTAAGTGGGCTTACCTTGTTGTTAATTCTCTTTATTTACACTTACATTTTTCGTTTAACTGACCATCGGATTGTGTTTGTCAACCGTCTTTGGCATCCTGGCTTATTATTGCTCGGCCCATTGGTTTTTCTGAGTAGCCAGCTCATTCTCCGGTCAGTTTCTTCATTACAGCGGAAAGACCTGATTCATTTTATTCCCTTTCTTATCGTCGGTTTTCTATATTCTTTTTTGATTTCCAGGGAGGATTGGAATGAGCCAGTAATGAAGCTGGCATTTTTGCGTTATCAGGATGCTTATTTTCTGATTATTTTCTCTTTGTTGTTTTATAGCCTTTTTACGCTTGTGAATATGTGGAATCCAAAAAATGAGTCAGATACACCTATGGTAACCGAATCAGAACTTTTGGTGATCATTACCTCGGCCGTTTATATCCTGATCTCCCTTATGATGGTGATTTTGTACGGTTCAGTAGTCATTTTCCGTATTCATACAGGGATAGATTTTCGTTTATTTTCCTACGGATTACTTACGGTAATTGCGATCACAATCGTACGTTACCTTTTTGTAACCAGAAATGCGATTTCAGGCATGAATATTGAAGCTCGCAGTATGAATTTAGAACCTGGTGGATATGATAAATCGTTGCTTTCTACTGAATACATCCAGCAGCATTCGACAGAAATTTTGCAATATTTTAAAAACAACATGACGTATTTAGATCCTGATTTCTCACTTTCCAGGCTTTCTGAGGAACTTGGTATTTCAGAACATAAATTATCACAACTTTTTAACCGGTATTTTCAAAAGAAGTTTTATACTTTTCTTGCAGAATACCGTATTGAACATGCAATTGAACTGATGAAAAATAACAAGCACAAACTGAAAATTGAAACCCTCAGTTATTCCTGTGGTTTCAACTCAAAAGCTTCGTTTTATCATTATTTTAAGGTAAAAATGGGTTGTTCTCCTTATGAATATCAAAAAAAGTTAGATCTGAATTAATGGTCTCCTATGCCTGATGTCCGAATATTAACTTATTTATTAACCGGAATTATACTGATCAGTATAATTACCTTTTTTTTGACATTTTTTTTAAAAAAGAGAATTGATTTTGATGGGGTATTGAGAGCAATAATCATCTTAATTGCCGTCAATATAGGAATGGTTTACCTGCACATGGAATATTTTGAAGATCAAGTTTGGTTATACAGAATGGTTCCTTTCAGTCTGTTGTATGGTCCACTATTATATTTCTCTGCACAATTTTTAACCAATCATAAAGTTTCAGCAAAAGAAGCAGGCCTACATTGTGTTCCATTTATACTGAGTTTTATTTTTAATCTGATTTATTTATTCTTTATCAAGGGGGAAAGCAAGGAACAAGCATTAGAAATCTTCAATAATTTGTTTTATGCGCAGATGTCTTTTTCTTTATTGGCTTATAGCTTATGGTTATTGTTTTCAAAAAGAATGATATTGATCAGCAAGCTAAAACTGGAGCGTTGGATCTTTGTTTTTATGGAAGTGATGTTTCTGATTGTTGGGGTGATGAATATGGTCGTGCTTTTTTCTAAGATGTCAGTGGCTGAAGAGAGTATTGCTGTTTATTTTTTACGTCTTGTGGTTTATTTGTTTACATTTTTATTTATGACAGTTATACTCGCCTATTATTTATCCAGGATGAAACTGGATTCTAATCAGATTGTTGCTTCCTCCGGTTCTGGTGTAAGTAGAATTGCTGACCATTTAGTGGAGGAGGTCCTGTCATATAAATCGTCCTCCCTTACTGATGAGCAGTTGATTGCTTACGAAAAGGAGCTTGTTTTAAAAGTAAAGAGGGACGAGTTATTTTTGATCAATTCACTTTCTTTGGGCATGTTGGCTGAACGCCTGAAAATACCAAAACATCATTTAACCCAGGTTTTTGGCATTAAAATGAAACAAACATTTTATCAGTATATCAATGGGCTGAGAGTAGCACATGCCTGTGAACTGCTACAACAGCAACAGTCAGAAACTACACTTGAAGAACTTTCTATGATTTGTGGCTTTAACTCCAAAGGGGCTTTTAACCGTCAGTTTAAGAGCTTGATCAAGTGTACTCCGTCTGCATATCGGGAGCAATATCATTAAAATTCCGGCAGTATATCTTAACATTTTTAATAGACCATCCCTGTGAGAAGTACTTCATTTCGCTTGGATTGACAGTAGGATTGGAACAGGAATCCCGATCTTTAGGTCCGGTAAATAAATGATTTGTGAAAAGAAAGAAAATAATCATCGTTATTCTGGTTTTGGTTTCCTGTTACTGCTTTTATGTGGGGCCGGTTAAGCAGTTCTTATGGAAAAGAGCAATGGCTTCAAAGGAGCATAAGCTGCAGGTGGGCAGCTTCATTTTTTCAAAGGGGGAAACACTTGATGTAGGCGGGGGCAACTATTTCCGTACGCATCATTATAATGCGATACATAGAGTGATTAGAATTGATGGTGATTTGGTGAAAGTTGTCCCTCTGGTCTTATGGTCATTTGAAGATAAACCAATTGCAACTGAAGATGATTTTGAAACCTACACCAAAGCGTATGAATTATTAAAAAAAAACATAACTACTATGACAATTACTGCAGTTGATGCTGATGACCTATATAGAGAGGAGGGAACCGATTCTGCGAGCCATACCCAAGGCCTATTGAAAAAGTATCCGCAATTGCGTAAATCGTATTATTGGTATGCAGCTCTTTCCCCCTCTAAAGCTAATATACCAGTTCCCAGAGATAGAGAAAATCTGCAACTTTATTTAATGGGCGTTTATTCGGCTAAAGGAATTATAAAGAATAGGAAATTAGCCCGTTATAATGACATTTTGCCTGATGACAATATCCCGGAGTATTTCGAAAACTCAGGAGATGATATTGATTTGATTATAAATGGAAAATAAGCTCAACCTACCTCTTTTTAAGCCCTGTGAGTCCAAACCCAATGTAGTGGCTAATGTACTTTTCGTCTTTATATTGGGTGGGCTTGGTTTGGTTATAATTTCGATGTTAAGTTATGCTGTAATCTGGCTTTTTACACCGGATAAGGAGCCAGTAATACTGAAGATAAGCATCGTTCTGATCACAGTGATTTTAGCAGGACTGATCATTTTCCTTTTTGTTTATTTACAGAAGTCTTATGGGCATACCGGAATCATTATTGACGAAACCGGAATTATATATTACTACAGGGATAAGAACCACATTGTAAAACAGGTGCCCTGGACTGCTTTTTGCAAGAACCCGAATGAAGAAGCCGGACAGCCTTTACATGATGTTAATGATTTTGTCCTTGGCTATAAATCCAGAGTGAAAATGTTGCAATGGTGGATGATGAAAGATGAAAAAGTTGATGTAGAATCTGATAGTTTTGGCGCCGCAGGACATTCGTTTCATTTCATTTATCTCAACCGTTTCACATTGATTTCAACCTTTTTATTAGGTCTTGCTCATTTCAGGCCTGACCTTAGTGTGAATCCAAGTGTATTCAGTGCGTTTTATATTCATCGAAATGAATATGTTTTTAAACGGAAATCTTACATGCGGGACGCACTTCTGGCATTCTTTATTCTTGCCGTTATTGCGCTGGTCATTTATTGGCTTACCAAGTCATAGCATGAGTTTTTAATCAATCTTATATAAGATTCACAGACATGAAAGTATCCAAGTTTTGTATCCCCTTAGTTTTAGTTGTTCTGATTACCTCCTGTAAACCGAAAAAGGAAAAGGTAGAAAAAATCGAAGTGCCCTTGTCTTTTCGCATTGTCGGTGGTATTTCACCTTATAAAGAAAGCATGGGTTCTGCTTTCCTGAAGATGTATAACAATTCCAGTATAAATGCTGCGCGTAAAAACCATTTGCAGAGTGCGGAGGTGCTGGTCGATCCGGATTCACTTGTGGCAAAGAATGGAGTCCCTCTTTATGATAATGTAGTTTTTTTTCCTGTGTTAAGTAAAGACAGCTTGCTAAATATCGTGCAATATTCGTATGATAAGAGAGGCGGTACGGATAGTACTGCTACTGTTGATTTTAATCATTACTTTACATTTCTTGTTACCCACCCTCCTTCAAATAAGCTCTATTCTGACATTGTTTCCGAGCAGCATGTCCGGAAAGATACGCTTTGCATCTCCCTGGTGTCAATACCTTACCCTGTTACTACAGGTTCGGATACGGTGGAAAGTCTTTGGATGACAGGGGTATTTAAACTACCTAAGAAAAAATATAGGGTATTGTCTGTTAAATATTTGGAAAAGGTAAGTTTTTTTGACTTGAAATAATGCGTCGCTGATGTCTCATAGAATCTATTTATATCATGTTAACTATCCAGGAGAAGCTGCTGATGAGGATCTGATGATGGTCGAGATCGGGTATGGGCTTCCTGTCTTTTTACACCCATTACTAGTAGGGGAAGGGCTGATCGGAGGGAACAACTATAACATCCATACTCCTGGAAAGAATTCTGGTCTTTTTTATCCCGCCGAGACAGGGATAGAAAATCTTAAAAGGTTTTATAACTTTATTGAAAAACACCAGAGTGAGCTGATCGAGAGGCCGGAAGAATTCACAATTGCAAAAGCGCGTATTTTCGACTATTTGGTTAAGCTGGATCAGGATTATTTCAACTTAGATGCCTGGGATGTATTCAATACGAACACTGAAAGCCATCATGAACAGGCAACAGATTTGCTTGAAGATATTCAGAATAACAATTTGGTAATCACTAAGGCTATGGACTCAGCAGATCCCGGGCATTTAAAATTATCGTTGTTCTCAAGGGATAGTGCACCTGGATTCGAAAATTTTAAGGAGTTTCTTAACCACCCTGATTTTGATTATGGATGGGGAGTTTTTGATCATTCTGAGGCTACCTCTGATGTGGAGATTTTTGAGGAAAACGGGTTGTGGGGACTGAAAGATCAAAAGGGAAATCTCATCGGGGCTGTATTCTATTTTTTGGATTTCAAAACTAGTGTCGGTAACATTAATAAATGCCTTATAAACAACTTCACCAGTCCAACTTCTGGTGAGATAGATAATGTTGTTCCATCCGTAAATATCCCATTTATCTTCCATACATTTTGCTTTATAAGCAGCCCCTTCGATTTTTGATCCGTTATGTGGATAAACGAGGTTGACATTAATAGTTTTACTTCCGGATATTTTAATGTCAATCAATTCTCGTCCAATGCTGTGCCTTTGCTTATTGAATAACCCAGCCAGGTGTTCCTCTTTAGTGAAAGAAAGCATATGTTGTGTGAAACTTCTGATATCGAGGATCCGCTTATTAAACGGATTCTCTGCACCTATATCAAGCCAGGTAAAGTCATATTCCTGATCGTAGTTTTGGAAGGTTTCCGACTCTTTTACTTTCTTTTAAATAGTCTAAACATGAGGGAGGGGGGGAGATGGTTTTTCTTTTTATTACTGATGATAGACAAAGTTAACCCAATTACCTATCTGCTTTTAGTATTTTTTTTACTACCATTTCTCTATTGGCATTAAGACAATACACATCCTCATCATAATTGATATATACACGCGAAAGAAAGGGTTCAAGGCCAGGTTCGCCCATTTTTCGGCCGCCAACATAGATGGATATACTTACAAACCGTCCTTGATCTTTATTTAATGTTATACTTTTCTTGGTTTTCAGGTTATAAATTTCAACATTTTCGTAACCGGTATAATTGTTTCCATAAGAACGCCATTCAGGAAGAGTTGGGCTCTTGCACACGACAAAATAATCATCTGCCAGGTGGAAAATGGTACTAATGGTATTGTCGTTAAAATACCTTTTCCCTTTAAGGTCTACGATATCGGCAACATTCTGCTCTCTTCCGTTTGATATTTTATTGGTTTCCTTTAAAAGCACTATACCTATGTTCTTAGGAAAATTATTCTTGTTTTCGCCCATTACGGCATAAGCCTCTAAATAGTTGTTATTTTTTAATACCGTATCCTTATTCTCGTTTAAAAAGAAATTTGTCCGACCATTGTGGGTAAACATACCCATTCCCCAACCGGCGTAGAGTTGTATATCTTTACCCAGTTTAACTGGTCCTTTTTTTACAGGTGGTTCTGGCTTCTTGCTGTCAGCTACAGGCGTTTTGGCCATGTTCACATAGACCTCCGTTACCTTATTCTTAGCCGCATTTTCAGCCTGTTTCTTTTTAAAGGCAATTGCATTTTCGGCCCTCAGCTTTTCGTTTTTTATTTTACTGGCTTCATCAGCCGCTTTGTCATCAGCGATTTTCTTTTTTCTGGCATCGTCATTTTCTTTTTCACAGGCAGGACACATCAACTTTCCCTCTGCATTGTTAGAACCTTTAGGTGCAAATCTGCAATTATAACGGGCGTATTCACTTTTCGAAATATGCGATTGAGCATTGGCTACCTGCACCATAAACAGGAGTACAATAATTGTCAGGATTTTTTTCATTTTAAGTTTGCTTAATTAGATGTAAAAATCGCTGATCAGCAAAGTAACGCAAATACCTATGAGTAGGTATATTTAATATATTTTACCTTTATCCGATGTAAGGTTATTCAGCTTGAATTTCTATTCCCTCATCCACATCTTAAGTGCGAAATGGTGGGTATTGTCAATAAGCTTATAACTTGAAGGAATCTGTTTTATTGACCCATGGTACGTAACCAACCTGGTGCCTGATGGCATCTGATCTAACTGTTGATAAACATAGTTTGTATAATGGCTATATAATTCTGAATTTGCTGCAACCTTATGATCAATACCCAGATCTGGCATGATGTTTTCATAAAAGGAATTGAAAAAATAAAAAGAATCAAATAGCTCAAAATCAAGATTCGTTATATTATTGTGTATGAATTTTACATTTGGCAGATCCAAAGTGTTTTTTACCGATTCGGCTAAATTAAATAAATCCTTACGTTGCTCAACTCCATAAAACAGAGTTTCAGGCTCAAAGAAACCTGCTGTGATGCAAAATTTGCCTACTCCACTTCCAATATCTAGAACTTTTGAATTTGGTGCTGACAGATATTCACTGGATTTTTTAGCTATTTCTAAGGGAGTCCAATGTCTTTCTGAAAGGTTTTGAATGCGCTTTGGATATAAATAGTCGAAGCTGGTATCTTTATCAAAGTATACTAGATTAAGGGAATCAATGTGCATTTGTATGTTTAATATTCTTTATACTTTTTAAAGTTTTTCGCAAATTCATCAGCTAAATTTTTAGCTGTTATCTCATATTCTTTTTTATCAGCCCAGGTATTTTTAGGGTTTAGCATCTCTGTAGGAACTCCTGGGCAGCTCACTGGCATTTCCACCTCGAATAGCTTGTGTTTTTGAAAATCGACGTAGTCTAACTGACCATTTAAGGCAGCAGTAACCATTGCTCTGGTATACTCCAATTTAATACGTTCGCCAGTCCCGTAACTCCCGGCAGTCCATCCTGTGTTGATCAACCATACTTTTATAGCTGCACTTTTAAGCTTTTCACCCAACATTGAAGCGTATCGTACTGGATGCAATGGTAAAAATGGTTTTCCAAAGCACGCTGAAAAAGTAATCTGTGGTTCCTGAATCCCAATTTCCGTTCCCGCAACTTTTGACGTATATCCAGAAATGAAATGATACATCGCCTGACGAACATTTAATTTTGAAATTGGTGGTAGCACACCAAAAGCATCTGCAGTCAGAAAAAATATATTTTCAGGTGGTTTTCCAATAGAAGGTTCAACTATATTCTCCATGAAATCGATAGGATAAGCTGCTCTTGTATTTTCGGTTATTGAGGTGTCAGCATAATTTACGATCTGACCTTGTGGGTAAAAGCAAACATTCTCCAGCAAAGTTCCAAATTTAATGGCATTAAATATTTGTGGTTCCTTTTCATGACTTAAATTGACGCACTTTGCATAACATCCACCCTCTAAATTAAAAACAGAATTGGCATCCCAGCCATGTTCATCATCGCCAATTAACCTCCTTGCAGGATCAGCTGAAAGTGTCGTCTTTCCTGTCCCTGATAATCCAAAGAAAATGGCTGTATCTCCCTGTTTACCGATATTTGCGCTGCAATGCATCGGTAATACATTTCTTTCTTGCGGTAAGATGTAGTTTAGAACGGTAAATACCGCTTTTTTAAGTTCGCCACTGTAGGCAGTACCACCAATTAGAATGATTTTTTTCTTAAAATTGATAACCGTGAAATTTTCAGATCTGATGTCGTCCTCTGTGGGACTAGCATTAAAACCAGGTGCAGATAATATTACCCAATCCTCAGCGAATTTTGATAATTCCTGAGTATTCGGTCTTAAAAAAAGATTGTAAGCAAAAAGGCTTTGAGAGGCATGTTCTGTTACAACCCTTATTTTAAGTCTGTAGTCTTTAGCGGCACATGCAAAGACATCCCTAACATAAACTTCCCGGTTTGATAAATAAACTGAGACTTTCTTATAAAGATTGTCAAAAGATTGTATAGAAAACTTATGGTTTATTTCTCCCCACCATATGGTTTTTTCGGTCAGATCATCTGCTACAATATATTTGTCCTTTGGTGATCGTCCGGTAAATTTACCCGTATTGCAGGCCAATGCTCCTGATGAAGTGAGTTCGCATTGAAGATCAAGGACCGCATTGCTGATCAAGTCAAATGTAGAAATATTCCAATGGACAGTTCTGTTGCTCTTAATGCCTAAATACGCTAGTGAGTGTTTTTCTCCATTTATCATAAACTGATCTATTTGTTGTAAATGAGTGTTTTCCTAAGACAGTTGAAGTTGATTGTCGTATTTTCCAGCAGTTAGATTAAGCTTGATTTGCTTAAATACGATCACAGTCCGGTCAACTTCCTCTTTAGTATGATTAGCCGTCGGAATTAACCTTAGAATGATCATTCCTTTTGGAACTACCGGATAAACGACCAAAGAACAAAATATATCATGTGTTTCTCTAAGATCCCTTACCAATGCTGTTGCCTGATCAATTGAGCCATTTAAGTAAACTGGTGTAACAGGAGATTGAGTATTGCCAATTTCAAGGCCTGCTTCTTTAAGTCCTTTTTGCAGTTGTCTGGTAATCTCCCACAGCTGACTTCTAAGTTCTGGTTTTCCTTTAATCAAGCTAAGCCGTTGGTGCAGACCAAATACCAGCGGCATCGGTAATGCTTTGGCATAAATTTGGGAACGCATGTTATATTTTAAGTATTGTATAATTTCTTTTTTTCCGGAAACAAAGGCGCCAATCGCAGCAAAAGATTTTGCAAAAGTGGCAAAATACAGATCAATCTCATCCTGAATACCCTGAGCTTCGCCAGTCCCTGCTCCAGTTGCTCCCATAACACCAATACCATGGGCATCATCGACGAGAAAGGTGAAATCATATTGCTTTTTAAAGGCGCTGATTTCTTTTAATTTTCCAGTATCTCCGCGCATACCAAATACACCTTCGGTAATAACAAGTATCCCTCCTTTACTCACATCAGTCAGTTTTTGAGCCCTGATGAGTTGTTTCTCAAAATCTTGAATGTCATTATGCTTATAAACGAAACGTTTTCCAATATGCAACCTTAGACCGTCTATTATACAGGCATGTGATTCTGAATCATATACAACAACATCTTGACGATCCAGCAAGCTGTCAATGATCGATAACATACCCTGATATCCGTAGTTAAGTAAAAATGTATCCTCTTTATTTACGAAAGAAGAAAGTTTCTCTTCCAACATTTCATGAAGAATGGTATTACCCGTCATCATTCTCGCACCCATAGGATAAGCAAGTCCGTATTGTCTCGCACCTTCTTCATCTGCTTTCCTTACCTCAGTACAGTTGGCAAGACCCAGGTAATTATTCAAACTCCAAACCAGTTTCTGTTTGCCATTAAAAAACATTTGATTGCCTAACTCACCTTCTAATTTTGGATAGGCGAAATATCCATGTGCATAATGAGCATGTTCCCCCAGAGGACCTAACTTTAATAAGTTTTTTTCTAATAAATTCATTATCTAAATTTTGTACTAATGGTTCCTGCCTTTTTTATCGGCGTATTCTAATTCAGTATGTTCTAATAGAGACCTTTTTAAGGACGATCGTCCGGAATGAGGCAGTAAAGAAGGGAATAGAATTTAATCACATGCAAATCTATTCGCTAAATCAAAGTGATTTACCGTAAGAAATCATCGATGGAGGTGATATTTATCAGCCTTTTTTTCCATTTTACAAGTTCATACCAGATTACGGATAAAAACCCGATTCCTATACTAAGAGACAACTGCATTAAGTTCATCCGCTGAAATCCAAAGAATGCAGTTAATGGTTTGGCGTAGAGTATAGCGCCCGAAATAAGAACAGTTGCAATGATAATGAGGAATACCAGGTTGTTTTTATACTTTATAGTGGTGAACAGTGAGTAATAGAAAGATCGGTTGACCAGCGTGAGCAATATATTTGCAGCTATTAAACAGGTAAATACCATGGCCCTTGTAAGTTGTTCACTATAGCCATTTTGAACGGCAAATTGATAGGTTATCAAGGTTCCTGCGGTGATCATTAATCCCTGGATGATGCTTGTGGTTAATTCTTTCCGGTTGAAAAATGTGGTAGAAAAAGGACGCGGTTTTTGAAGCATGGTGTTTTTTTCTATTGGTTCATTCTCATAAATGATAGAACAGGTTGGGCCCATTACAAGTTCAAGAAAAATAATGTGAATAGGTGAGAAGATATTGGGGTAAATCCAACCCAATGCTAAGGGAACGAAAACCGTTAATATGATAGGGATGTGAATGGAAATAATATATTGAATTGCTTTCTTCAAATTGGCATATATTCTTCTTCCCATTGCTATAGCATCTACCATTCGGGCGAGGTCATCATCCAATAAAATCAGTGAAGCTGCTTGTTTTGCTATTTCTGTTCCTCTTTTCCCCATAGCAATTCCTATATGGGCTGCCTTTAATGCAGGACCATCGTTAACACCATCACCGGTCATTGCAACGATTTCGTTCCTTGATTTTAATGCATTAATAATTTTCAACTTCGCGTCCGGGAACATCCTGGAAAATATATTGGTTTCCAATACAGCTTGCTGAAGTTCCTTATCCGACAGTTTCATGAGCTGCTCACCAGTTATGCTTTTTTCAAATCCCCTGAATCCAATTTGTCTGGCAATGGCAATGGTCGTTGCTGCATTATCACCGGTAACGATTTTAACATTAATTCCAGCCTGGTAGAAATCATTTAATACTTTCTCAATATGTTGCTTTGGCGGATCATAAAAAGCTACAATGCCAATAAATTTAAACTTGAATTTTTGCTGCTGATCTGGGAATGCTGCTCCTTTAAAATCAGCGTTGCCCACAGCCAGTAGGCGGTATCCCGCGGATGCAAGCAGGTTGATGGCAGCGACGATCTTTTCTTTTTCTGTATTGTCAAGTTCTGATACTGCAATTAAGGCCTCAGGAGCACCCTTTGCTGCAATGATACGTAGGCCATCTTTTTCCTCGAATAAGTGGGTCATCATGGGAGGCTTTCCCCCCAAAGGATACTCATGAATCATTTTATACTGCTGCCGTTCATCCTGAAAGGTGGTTTTAGTATAAGAATCGTGGAGGGCGACTTCCATCGGATCGAACGGTATAGGTTCACTGGCCCACATGCCCATTCGAATCAGGGCTTTTGCCGTATCGTCAAGGTCGTGATCAGGAGCTATTATTTTATCGGAAGATAAGAGGTAAAGTTTAGCAAGACTCATCTTGTTCTCTGTGATTGTTCCTGTTTTGTCTGTACAGATCACTGTTGCGCTACCGAGTGTTTCCACCGTTTTCATCTGTTTGACAACAACGCCCATTTGCATCATCCTCCATGCGCCCAATGCCATAAAAGTGGTAAAAGCAACAGGTATTTCTTCAGGTAAAATACTCATTGCAAGGGTTAGTGCTTTTAAAAGACTATCTAATAAATTGAAGGAATTGAAGTAATTAA
The DNA here is from genome assembly GCF_900129215.1 of Pedobacter caeni. Taxonomy (GTDB): domain Bacteria; phylum Bacteroidota; class Bacteroidia; order Sphingobacteriales; family Sphingobacteriaceae; genus Pedobacter; species Pedobacter caeni. The sequence continues at coordinate 1,652,653 of NZ_FQUQ01000002.1, forward strand.
TGACCCATACAATGCAAAAAATGACTGCACCTGCAATCACCATTTTTTTTATGAAATTGTTAATCTGTTTTTCGAGTGGAGTTTTTTCTTCTTTGATCGCTTCCAGGCTCTTGCCAATTTTCCCTAATTTGGTTTCATTGCCAATCGCAGTAATCGTTGCGATAGCCAGCCCACTTGCAACTGTTGTACCCTGGAAAACCTGGTGATCGTCGCTGTTCTTGTCTTTACATACAGAAAGAGATTCCCCGGTCAGTATAGACTCATCAACCGAGAAGTCATTGGAATGAATGATACTGCCGTCAGCGGTGATGGAAGTGCCTTCTTCAACTATTAAGCGGTCACCAATGACTATTTCTTCACTTTTAATTTCCTCAACCTGACCATCTCTGATCACTTTACAATTTGGTTGACTGTACGTTTTTAACTTTTCAAGTGCATTCCGGCTTCTGGAGTCTTGATAAAGTGAGATGGCTGATACTAAAACAACGGCAGATGCCAGAAAAATGGCATCACCAGGTTTACCACTAATCGTATAGATCACTGCGGCGACCATTAGCAAGATGACCATAGGTTCTTTAGCCAGGTTTTTAATGGCATCTAAAAGACCATTTTCTTTTTTGTAGGTTAAGCGGTTGTAGCCATCTTTTGATCTTGACGCGGTGACTTCCTGCTTTGATAATCCCTGAATATTAAAGTTGCTTAAAGACATGTGTTTAGGATAGATACCTTAAAAATCGCGTATCCATTTGACTAAAAGCATGATGGAGATCATCATTTTAGATGACGAAGATTATAAGCAGAAAAAAGGATAGAATAGAAATTCTACGCTGTTTTAATACCAAAAAAATAGCCCACAGCAGCAGTCATTAACATGGCTGCGGTTCCCCAGAAGCAAATTCTGACAACAGCTTTGCCAATATTTGATCCGCCGGCCTTTGCAGCTACAATCGCGGATACGGCTAAAAATATAATCGAAAAACCATATTGGTAAATGACCATTAAGTTTAAGGGAGCAAAGATGGAAACCAGCATTGGGAGCATGCCTCCCGTGATAAATGAGCCCGCTGAGGCCAGAGCAGCTTGCATTGGTTTTGCCTGTGTGATTTCGTTGATGCCCAATTCATCCTTGGCATGTGCCCCCAAAGCATCATGGGCAGTGAGCTGTTTAGCAACCTGCATAGCCAGGTTTTCTTCAAGGCCTCTTTGCTGGTAAAGTTTAGCCAGCTCTTTCAGCTCAATTTCAGGCATATTTTCCAATTCCTGTTTTTCTCTTGTCAGATCGGCAATTTCAATATCAGATTGTGAGCTTACGGAAACATATTCCCCTGCAGCCATAGACAGTGCCCCTGCTACCAGCCCGGCTAGCGCAGCAAGAACTACAGGCTCACGCGTGGTACTGGCTGCTGCAATGCCAATGGCTAAACTGGTTGTAGAAAGAATGCCATCATTTGCACCTAAAACTGCAGCCCTTAACCAACCGCTTCTATTCGTGTAATGCTCCTCTAGTTCCATGATATTTTGCTTTTCTAATGACATTAATTAATGGCGTTATTAAGTCCCTTTGCCCAGGCAATGATTTTGTCTTTGTCCGGAGCGGAAAGCACCGCTTTCCTATGAACTAATGTGTAGGAACTTAAAGGCATTTCATCCTTTTCAATCACTTCAACTATTTCATCCAGCTTGTGCTTTTTCTTTTTAATATTATAACTGTTGAATTGATCAAAGTTTAGTTCTTCTTTGCCATCATTGACATGGCTTTGCAGCCACCATGAAAACGGTTGGATATTACTATACCAGGGGTAGATCGTGTTATTGGAATGGCAATCGTAACAGCTTCTTCGAAGAAGCACCCCAATTTCTTTTGGAACTTTATAGTTTGCTTCAATTGCATTTGGCGAAGCTGAGGTAGAGATATTTCTTCCCGGTCTGAAGAGCTGTACCACGAGCATCAGCATGGCGAAAATTAGTAGTACTTTCCTGATCATGTCTTCTATTTGTTGAGGTTAAGGATTTCCATTATTTTACTTTTAGATTTAAAGTAATGATGTTCGAAACCAAACCGGTAGATCTGCTGTAATGCCCGTATCTCAGTTCTAACATATTTAAGTGCTGCCAGCCGAATACACCATGTGGTGGTGCAAGCCGGATACCGGCGCCATAGAAATCACTATTTAATGTAGAGAGATCATAATCGCTGGTGAAATATTGAGCTGCTGGATCATGCTGTCCATAAGGTGCAAAATATTTGGTTCCGGTCTGTTTATTGTAGCGATAAAAAGGACTGAGGGAGATAAACGAGGTCAGTTTCACCGGAACTTCTATTTCCGCTGTGTGTGCCCTGATGCCCCAGTTATCCATGAAATACCGGTAGTACGTCCGCACAATCACCTGATCTGTGGCAAAATAGTTGAGCCTTGCAGCGATAGGCAATTTGTAACGTTGATCAGGTAGGGTTTCTGCTCTTAAAGAACCATCTGTAAAATAATCACGTTGATATTTGGTGGCCAGTAAGCCTTTTTGATAAGCAGGTTCAATGATAAGTTGCGCTTGTAGTTTTTGATTAATCACTTGCGAAAGCGCCAATGACGCGCTGAATGAATTTCGTGGGCTGGAGCCTTCACTTCTGGATTCGTGGCCATTACCAAGACTTGCTGCGGATCTCAGTTCAATAGGTAAAATAACTTTCCAGGTATCTAAAAATGCCTGCAGTTTAAAATCAAACTGGGTATTTTTATCTTTTGATAACCGGGTGAGGTTAAAGCCTGCGCCTAATGACTGATAGTCATATTCAGTTGAAAAAGAGCCCGTAAATCCGAAAGCATTACCTGTTTTTTCATTACTATGTGTCCAGTTTAAAGATGGGTACACGCGCGTATCGGCCATGGATGCGGAAGAAATCGTACTTGGATCTATCTTATCCGACGAAGCCGAAGTGTAATGGTCTACGCCCAGTTCAAACAAAAAAGTGTTTTTGTTACCTGCTTTGTTGTATTTAGACAATTGCAGATCAATGGTATTGGCAAAATCTGATAGTTTCTCTGTTCCAATACCGCCAGTAACAGCTGAATTGTTACCAGTTTGATGGTAATAGGCCGATACCAGGTTAATTTCGTCAATCTTAAGCTTTCTGCTTTGGTAGTTGCTGGTATCGGCAGGATTGGTTTTAATTTTAATTTGTCCATGGGCACCTAAAACACCGAGGAACAGCATGAGTACATGCAGATAAATCTTTCTCATGATTTCAGTTAGTTACAGCCGCAACCACCACCACTTTTGCCACCATTGGCCCCGGAAGCACCTTCCCTGTATAGTTGGAAACTCTGTTCAAATTTCTGAACCGTTCGCGATGATAAAGCCATTTCAGCATCGTTGAGTTTGTTTTTTTGATAGGGTTTGACTGTTGCGCATGCGCTAAGCAGGCTAAGGATAAAAAATCCTGTGCCTAGCAGCACTGATATTGGAATGGAAGTTTTCATATCATTGTTTTACATTAATATTGTTGGAAGTATACAAGCAGTCATGGTCATCTATGATGATGCAGGCTACTTGTCGCAGTTGGTTGATCATGTCAAGGCCTACCTGTACGCCCATAACGATTACGGGGGTCGCCAGGGCATCGGCGAGCTCGGCACTTGGGCAAATGATGCTTACACTTTTTATTCCACTAACGGGTAAACCAGCCTTCGGGTCAATAGTGTGTGAGTACCTGCGACCATTGATTGTAGCGTATTTTTCATAATTGCCAGATGTCGCAATGGCCATATTGCTAATGTTGAGTGCTGAGAATGGACGGTCGCTTTGGTCGGGGTCAGCAATACCAATAGTCCAGGGCTTGCCGGCCGATTGGTTTCCCCAGGTAACCAGGTCTCCTGCGGCATTTACAATTCCATGTTCGATTCCGATACCTTGTAATACTTGTTTGGCCTTATCTGCAGCATAGCCTTTTCCGATACCACCGAATCCGATGCGCATACCCTTATGTTTTAGCATTACAGTAGATTTTTCAGGGTCTATAATTACATTCTGATAATTGATGAGGCTTACGGATTGCAACGCTGTTTCAAAATCAGGAAGGGAAGTCATATTCACATCAAAATTCCAGAGGCTTTTATCAATAGAGCCGTAGCTAATGTCAAAGGCACCCTGGGTAATGTCAGATATCTTTGCTGCACGCCCGATAAGTTCAATCACTTCCTGATCCACTTTGACTGCTTCTATACCAGCATATTTATTGATCAGGCTGGTCTGACTGCTGTCTTTGAACGTGCTGAGCAAGTCTTCAATCCTTTTAACCTCTGTTACGGCTGCGTCAATTGCTTTTTCGCCGATAGATTCATTCTCCGCAATGACGGTGAACTCAAAACGGTTGCCCATAAGTTTTAATACCCGGTTGTAAGCTGTGTTTGCCATACCTTTAATTATTTACCGGATTCCATACTGGTAATTTGCTGAACAAATTTTTCAGGACTTTCATTGGGGTAGCCGTCCCATGACTTCAGAACTTTTCCGTTTTCATCTACCAGTAGGGTATAGGGAAATTTGCCATTCGGGTTATATTTTTCTGCCAGCGCCTCATTCAGTTTAACTTGTTCAGAGGGAAGCTGATTTTTCTTTTGACGAGGAAAATCAGCACGTACCAATACCAAATGGTCTTTGGCATAAGTTTCAAAAACTTCCGATTCGAGGATTTCCTTTTTTAAACGGATGCATGGGCCACACCAATCCGAGCCGGAGAAATTAACTAGAATGTATTGATGATTAGCTTTCGCTTCTTGCTGCGCCCGCGCAAAGTTGTTTGTCCAGATTAATTTGCCTGGAAGTAGGGATAATAATGTGATCAGTAGTAGTTTCATCCTGTTCTTTATAACTGATGAACTTTTTCGTCTACGATTAGTTCATCAAATCAAATAATGAGTCTAAGATCAAGACGAATTCTGAAGACATTATGAAGTTACCCGTTAAAAAATGTTAAAGGATTGTCATCTGATTTCATTTTCAGGACCGTCAAAGTTGATCTTAAATTGGTGGTAGCCCTGCTCATAACCATAACTTAGTTTATAGTTTTGTCTGAGGCATACCTGTTTTAAAATGGCCAGCCCAAGCCCTGTTCCTTCAGATGTATTGTCTTTATAAAACCTTTCAAAGATCTTTCCAGGGTGTAGTGCGGATTGGGCGCTGGTGTTGGAAAATATAAGGTTATCCTTTGTTAATGTAATCTGAATTGAACCCCCGTCGTAATTGTGCCTGATCGCATTACTGAGCAGGTTGTTAATCAATATTTCCATTAAGGAACGGTTTGCAGAGATGGAAAAGGGGCTCATATTGGTTTGTACTTGCAGGCTTCTTTTTTGGATGAATTCCTGGAAATAATTAAGCTTCTCCTCAATTAGTGCCTTTAGGTCGATCTTTTCCTTATCCTGAAGTTGATTGTTGTCAATCTTCACCAGGAGCAGGAGTGATTGGTTTAATTTAGTCAGTTTCGAAGTGGCTTTATACAGATCGGCCAGAATTTCACTTTCTTCTTTACCAAGGGTATTGGATTGCAGCATGGTGTCGAGTTTGGAGTTGATGACTGCAAGTGGTGTCATCATCTCATGGGATGCATTTTCGGTAAATAGTTTGATCTCCCTGTAATCTGATTTGACCTTTAACGATACATCCAGAACGGCTTTGTTCAATTCCTTGAATTCTTCAATATTGGTTTGAATAGGCTCGAAGACTTTTTCCTGGTTAATGTTGAATGCTTTGATGTTGGATAACAATTCGCGGAACGGTAACCACATCCTTTTGATGAGTATTCTATTGACCAGCCACAAGATCAATAATAAAATAATTACCGGTAGTAAAATGATGAGGATAATGCTTTTAATTTGTTCTTGCCGTTCAAATTTCGAAGCAATGATCATGACCTGGTAGGGCTGTCCGTTTAAGTTGAGTTCTGTTTTCAGGTATCTTGCAGATTCCGTGTGTTTCTTTTTAGGGTTATAGAAATTGGTGTCTGCAAATAACCTGCGTTTATTCGTTACCTGGTGTATTTTTTTATATTCAACAATGACATCATCAAAACCGTCTGGAGATGGAAGAATATTTTTAACGTGCGTAAAGTCCTCTACTTCGAGGAGTTCCTCGAAAAGATGGTCATCAATCTGTTTGTTGAGGTATTGTCCGAGCGTTTGATAAAAAAGAAATCCTATTACCAGTAGTCCTGTGAGTGTAATGATAGACAAGATCCTGTTATAGCTGCTGAATAATTTCATACATCTGCAAATTTATAACCAACTCCGTAAACAGATTGAAAGTAGTCCTTGCAACCGGAATCTGTTAGTTTTTTTCTTACATTTTTAATGTGGGTATAGATGAAGTCAAAGCTGTCGGCCATGTCTGCATCATCACCCCAAATGTGCTCTACTGCAGCTGCTTTAGAAATAACCTTATTTTTATTGGCTATGAAATACAAAAGCAAATCAAATTCTTTTCTGGTCAGGTATACCGTTTTTCCATTTACCTTAGTTTCCTTTGCGGCGGTGTCAATTTCTATTTCATTGAAATGGATGATGGTGTTTCCGTTGAAATGCCGGCGCCTTACGATAGATTGTATCCTTGCATAAAGCTCAGACAGGTGGAATGGTTTGATCAGGTAATCATCCGCACCAAGGCTCAGGCCTTCAATTTTCTGATCCAGAGAATTGCGTGCAGAAATGATTAGCACACCATCTGTTTTATTAATCTTTTTAAGATACTTTAATAGCTGAAGCCCTTCTCCATCGGGGAGGGTTAAGTCCAGCAGAATACAGTCATAATCATAAATCGATAACTTTTGATAACCTTGCTCATAAGTAGCAGCATGATCACAAATATTTCCTTCAGCCGTCAGATACTGATCAATACTTTTTCTTAAGCTTTCTTCGTCTTCAACAATTAGAAACTTCATGATATAAATATGGTGTTAAAATCTGAAGACTCTTTGAAGTTCTCTATAAGTTATGATAGGTATTGACTTAAAATTGATTTAGATCAATACTGAATTGTTCAAAGATGGAAGAGAATCTTCCAGGTCGCTGTACCTTTATGTTCAATGTCCATCAAGTACCTGATCAGATTATGTTAGAATTACCTTATTTAGAAGTTTGTGCCGAAATGTTTGAGCGGAAGTTCAAAAATAGGGTGCTGCTAAGGCTGGATATTCCGCATAAGAAATATATAAATGTTTCGATTACGGAGCTGACGGATAGTTTGATTGGAAAAGATTTAAAAAAAGTATGGCGTGAAGGTCTTTCTCTGTACTTTCAATTTAGGAATCATGCTGTTCTGGAAATGTGTTTATCGGCTTCTGCAGAATTGTTTGTGGTTGCATTAGATCAGGAAGATAAAGCTGGTTTAATGGATTTTTATTTTAGTGGAGGGCAAATTCTATCTGTTAAAGATATTCAGCATTTGTGTAAGTTTCGTTTGAACCCTATACATACGGCCGTTCCGGATGTGTTGAGTAAGGATATTACTGTTGAGTACTTAGTCGATCTATTTACTAATCGTTCAGAAGAAATTAAATACGTTTTGACGGATCAGAGATTGATTAGAGGAATCGGAGATGCTTATGCTGATGAAATTCTTTGGTATGCAGAAATCTCACCTTTTTCTATAGCAGGTAAAATTCCTTTGGATAGGATAAAAGTACTCCATAAAACAATTAAGTATGTTTTATTAGATGCCATCAAAGAAGCAAGAAAGATAACCTCTTGGAAATTTATTGAAGCAGGGGCTGATTTGTTGATGATTCACAATCCGGATAAAAAGGATAGTCCAACCAGATGGACTATTAAAATGAAAGTTATATTGGGCATAAAGACATATTATACGGATGAACAGCACCTATATGTATAGCGAGGTAATTTCTTTTTATCTAAGAAGTGTTTTAGGGTTATTTTAAATGTACTTATAACAAGGTGTTGAAACGGAATGTATTTTGTTTAGATATTCTTCCATGCGATTATTTGATTTAAGTCTTCAGGCCATTCTATCTTATTGAGTTGTTGACTGAACTGTGAGAAACCTAAGTACTTAGCAAATTATGACATTTTTATTTAAAGTTTATTTTGCTGGACGACATCAAAAACCTATCTTTGAGACACCAAATAAGCAGTTGTTTATACTTTACTATTGGACGATAGTTATACAAGTTGATAAAATGGTTTATGCTGATTTGATTTGAAATGAATTATGCCCTAATCTACACCCTGATGTTTCAGGAGGATGTAAGTGGTTGAAAATAAGATATTTAAAACGTCGGTACGGCATCCTGCCACCCCGACGATATAGATATCAAATTCTATCAAAAACCCTCTAAATGTCACAGTCTAGAGGGTTTTTTCGTTTTAGTCATATCAAAGAAAAACAAGGAATGTTAAGGTTTTTATGCCCTATTCTACACCCTGTTTTTTCAGCTATAATTGTCCTTCAAAAAAAGTAAAAATGACTACTTGAGTTTTTTGTTTTACCGCCTTTTTTAATCATTTACGATACTTTCGCCCATGTAGTCCGTTGTTACGATAAAGTCTCCGATGCGATCTTAAATATATCTTGTTCCATATTAAATTCTAAAATTGACTTATACTGTTAAGCGTATAGCTATACCTTGCTTTGGAATGAACTAAAGCAAGGCGTAGAAATGGGATCAAAAGCGCCCCGGATTTATTGCATTTAGTGCAATGATGTGTTTTCAATTAGAAGCTATTTCTTGCAACAGGTTATCATATTTAGGATGCCATCCCAATTCTTTCCTGGCTCGGTCAGAATTGACGAGAATATTTGAACCTAATCCAAAATGTGCCATTATTGGCCCCCAGAGCGCAATGGCATCCTCTATTGAAAGCTGTTGAATAGTGTCCTGTTTATATCCTAACCGAGAAATAATTGAATAGCCTATTTCCAAGAATGAAACTGTTCCATTTTCAGCAAAGAAGAAACTTCCCGAATTAGCTTTTTCAATAGCCAGCACATATAAATCTGTTAAATCATCAATATGCACGTTCGAAGTAAGGTTTGCTCCCGAACCTATAAGAACAACATTTTTATTTTTTTCTGCTGCTTTGATAAGTGCTGGAACTTGAGAAGAGTCCTTTTTTATCCCTTTCCCAATGCCATAAACTAAGGTAGGACAGATAACGACGGTATAAACGCCTTTTTTACTATAGCTAATGACTTCCTTATCAATAACCACTCGTCCCATTCGTTCTAATAGCGGAAATTGGGGAATGTCATCATAGATTTCTGTACCGGGATATTTCCCTTCCGCCTTATCTCCGACAATCCCCCCTCCCGATGTATGTATATACATCTTATCAGTTCCCTCTAAAGCTTTTAAGATGAAAGCAATTAGGAAAGTGTCGTCTGAATCGGCAGCGTTGATTACGATCTCTACTTTTTGTAAAATGGTATAACCTTCTGGGTTACCATCAAGCTTTGTATGTACGGGTTTTACACCTAAATTCTTTACACTTTCGATATCGTCTGCATGTCTGACCAAACCATAAACCCTGAAGCCTTTTTCTAATAATTTCACTGCAATTGATCCACCAACATATCCTGTAACTCCAATTATAAATACACTCTTTGTGTTAAAACTATTCATTATGTAATATTTAAGATAAACTTATATCTATTTAATAAGCAAACTATTCTATTTAAAATCTCCGCCATTCTAAATGCCAATATTAGCCTGTGCTTTACGATTTTCTTTTTCAGAAGGAAACAACTATAGAAAACGAATCAACTATTTTAATACTTTATCAAAAAAGAGGGGCTTATTGAATCAATTTTTAAAGTTGATTACAAATTTACAGAAGTAGTACCTCCTCTAAATTGACATATTTTGGGGGGTTACATTCAATTTGTAATTTTGCGGTGTTAAATTCAATTTCAAGATGTAAAATTTTACCGTGCGTTGTTGATTAGCATGCTTTGACAAAAGAGGATATAAATCATCTACAATTTTTAGTTTTAATTCTGAATAAAGTATGTAATAATCCCTTCCGTCTTTTTTGAAGGATCAAGATTGTACAGTTTATAGACATTATCCAAAGTTATAAATAGAGCGATATTCACATGTCGGAAAAAAAGCACATCTCAAGCAAGTGTTATTGAGACGTTACTTTACAAATTGTATGTAAAAAGAAATGTTTGGCCATAACTAGTAGTATAGTCAAATTCTAACCATCCCGAAATTTTTTTGGCGAAAGACCTGTATTCCTTTTAAAGTATCTGCAAAACGAACTTACATCTGTGAAATGAAATTCATTGCTGATTTCCTTAATTGATGAATTTGATATTTTTAATGTTGATTTGGCTCGTATTGTAAATACATGGTCAATCCATTGAAGCACAGATTTTCCGGTTTCTTGCTTTACTAAAGTTGTTAGATATTGAGGTGTTAAATTCAATTTCTGGGCGTAAAATTTTACCGTGCGTTGTTGACTAGCGTGCTTTGACAAAAGTGCATATAAATCATCAATAATTTCTTGCGTACGACTGATAGAACAATTCATGCTTTGTGATAAGCCGGGAAATTCTTCTGAAATGGAAGTAATGAGTGCAAATGTAAAGTAGCGCAAAATTTCATCTTTTTTTGAACTCTTACTATTAAGATAATACTTACGCATGAAATTAATGAATTCTTGTTGCAAAATTAGCTCTTCTTTTTTCAATTGAATCACAGGCTGCCAGCGGAGTTGGTCGCTGGTGATGAATTCTCTCAAGGTTGGGAAGGCACTTATGTAGTCTAAGGAAAGTCCGATTGTAAGCATTTCACTATTTTTGCTAAACTTCTGAATGTCAATCATCAGTTGGGGTAGCATTACAACGACATCGCCTTTGTTAACATCATGTTCTAAAAAATGGATACGCGCTCTTACTGTACCTGTCAATACAAAACTCAATAATAATCCGTCAAACTGGTGTCTAAAACCTAAGAGTTCCTGAATCGAATGATTATTGTGATGCATAATGAACATTCCTCCTGATTTTAGTGAATGGTCAATTTTATAAAGCGTGTAAACATCATCTAAGGTCAATAATGATTTCATTATCTATTATTAAAATTAAGGTTTAAAATTAGCAACAAATCATGAGATATTACAAATTGTATATAATGCCCAAGGTAATGGATATTGAATTTGATTGAATAGGCATATTTTTGCAAGCAGTCAAATTCAATAATTTCAAGATAATGAAATCATATTATCCAATCAGTCTTAAGAATAGTTTGAGATCATTTCAAGCGAAATGTTGTTGTCATCAGATCAAGTTTTACACGAGTAAATATAGCAGATTGGACGTCTTTTCGATAAAGGATTTTATTCGGAACGTGGATGCCATACTCATAGCCTAGAAAAGAAATGAAAACAGAAAACATAAAAATAAAAGACAAAAATTACACCTTATTTATACAATATCAACATGATGAAAAACTTCGAATGGAGTTCAATCGAATGACTCAACATTTCTGGGAGTTTGATTTCGAAAACTATTATCAATCGGGCTTTTGGGGAGATAACTGCATTTTATACTCTTTGTTTGTTAACGATAAAATTGTGTCTCATATCACAGTAAGCTTGTTCGAAAAAGCAGAAAAAACATTGATGCAGCTGGGTACAGTGATGACGGATGAGAATCATCAGAAACAGGGTTTGAACCGGTTTTTAATGGAACGTATTTCGGTTGATTTCAAAGACAAAATAGAAGGTACTTTTTTGTTTGCTAATGAAACTGTATTGGATTATTATCCAAAGTTCGGACTTATTCCTGTACCGGAATTCGAGCATTTTCAAATCAAAAGGAATACTGATTTTATTCAAAAGTACAAAAAGCGGAAGTTGAATTTGGAAAATGGAAAAGATTTTAAACTGTTTGAACTGCTGGTAGAAAAAAACAATACCAATTCTAAATTTCAAACTAAAAACAAAGGCCTGAGTTTTTTTTACTGTTATGCCTATCCGCAAATGGGCTTTAAAGATGCCATTTATTTTATTGATGAATTAAATTGTGTCGTTGTAGCACAATTGGAACGACAAGTTCTACATATCGTTGAAATTTTTTCAGAAAGTGAAATGAAATTAGATGAGGTTATTGGTAGCTTTTCAGACTTTCCATTTGAAGAGATTGTTTTAGATTTTACCCCGAAACAAACAACAGGATTTCAATCCAGAGACTACAAAGAAGATGATTTGCAACTTTTTGTTTCTAATGAATTACAATTAGCATTTATAGAAGGTCAATTGCGTATAAATTCGTTAGCACATACTTAAAATTAGCATCCGCCAATTTAATTTTAGAAGTTTTAAAATCCATAATTCGGGGCCTTAGAAGGTCAAAAAGGAATAAAACTATATAATGGAAGTACCGAATTGTTCTTGTGATTTTAGGTTAAGAAAATCACAAGAAATCTTAAATGAAAATAATAAATCCACTTAAATAATAACACAAAATTTGCCAGAAAAATGAAAAAAAAAATCAGACCACTTATAGTGCTCCTACTTTGCGTTACAGTTGCATCTTCTTGCAGTAAGGACAATATTGATGTGCAGCCTAATGAAAATATTAATGCGCAGTCAACTCTAGTAGCGAAAGGCACCGAAACCTCAACAATACATGCTATACAATTTTCGACCGAAGGACTACATAGTCTTGTACTAACAGCTTCCGGAGAAGTCTATGGTACCGGAGAGTTAAGCTATGGTGAAATGGGATTTGGATTTCAAAAAGATTTTGAAATAACTTACAAAGGGGGAGTAACAAATAATTATTATGCTCATAATTTTAAAAAACTAACTGATCCTTTAGCTATTAACATAAAAAAAATAGCTGTGGGTAAAAATAGCTCGTATCTACTATCTAATGATGGTTCTTTATATGCGGCTGGAGATGGGGGAGATGGTCAGTTGGGATCAGGAACACTTAAAGACAATACTGCTTTTACCAAAGTGAATTTTAATGGTGGTACAATCAAGGAGATCGTTGGTGGTAATTTCAATGCCTTCATTCTGACAACATCGGGTAAAGTATTTGCAGCAGGTTTTAACGATTATGGTCAATTAGGTATGGGAGATGACGAAAATCATATCAATTTTGTCGCTGTCCGCAGCCTAGATGGGTACCAAATTGCAGAAATCTCTTGCGGAGGAAATCATACGCTTGTGCGCACTACAGATGGTAAACTTTTAGCTAGCGGTTCTGATCAATATGGGCAGCTGGGTGGTAAGGGGAAAAAGTTTAAGTTTACGGAAATTAAATTGCCAACAGGTGTAGCAGCAGCAGATTTAACGCAAGTAACCGCTGGTAGAGAAAGTAGTTTTATATTAACACGCTCTGGAGTACTTTATGCAGCAGGAAAAAATGAAGAAGGGCAGCTTGGAATCGGTTCAAACGGAGATACTAATAAAAAGGGATTTGTAAAGGTTACATCCGTGACTAGGGTCAAATTGATTCGCAGTTATCTTGGACACTCGGTAGCCTTGACCACCTCAGGTCAGTTATATGTGACGGGTGATAATGAGTCCGGTCAACTAGGTTTGGGTGATAATATAAACCGTAATACCTTTCAGCATGTTACACTTCAAGGTAATACCATTTCAGGTATCACTGAAGGTGTCGAGTCTAATTCTACTATTGTAATTACTACACAAGGAGACTTTTTTGGTACAGGAAGAAATAGGTTTGGTAACTTGGGCTTAGGCCACCATAACGATATAAACTTATTCCAAAAAATGCCTATAAATGTAAAACAGTAAACTTTAAAGCCATATCAAAAATCACAATGATATGGCTTTAAAAATTTAATAATAGCGATGAATTTTTTGCTGTTTACCCGTGTTTTAGGTTGTATTGAATACGCGATAATATGTTCAGTTTGTAAAGATATATTTTAATATGTAAGATTTTTTAGAGGTAAATAAAAGAGTATGGGGCAATAGAGTAGAAGTTCACATAAATTCAGCAATGTATGATATGGTAGCGATAAAAGTCAAATAGTGCGTTAAATACAGATAAATAGTGTCTTATAGCATTAGTACATTCTTGAAAAAACATAAAAACAAAAGCCTGAGAAGATATGAATATAAAAGTAGCAGATACAATCGATCAAAAATCATATGCCAGAATTGCTGAATTACTCTTTGAATATAATTTAAGTAAAACACAAGAGTTTCAAAATGAAATTAATAAGTCTATTGAGATAATAATAAGAGATGAACAAAATGAAATAGTTGGCGGCCTGTATGGACGCTCAATTTGGGGAACATTAGAAATTAATAAATGTGTTGTTATACCCAAAAACAGAAACGAAGGAATTGGGCGAAAATTAATAATAGAGGCGGAAAAAGAGGCGAAAAATCGGAATTGCAGGTTTATCAGCTTGAACACATTTTCATTCCAGGCACCTGAATTTTATGAAAAACTTGGATTTGAAAAAATAGGAACCGAAACAGATTTTCCAAAAGGTTTGGAAAAACGATATTATCGTAAAAAGTTATAAAAAACTATTATTAACTAACGTTTGATTGAGATTTACAAACTTGACAATATTTAAGAAAAATGAGGCTCCATATTTTTTGAGCTTCTTGAAGTGGCGTAACCACAAGAGAACATTTTACAATTGCCATTACTCTTTAAAAACCTCATTATATGTTATATCAAGAAATAGCAACTAAGCTAGTCCAATTAGCAGAAAATGATTTATCTGTAAGACAGAAATTGCTAAATCAAGGAAAACTTTCTAAAGGCTACCATCCAGAAATGGAAGCTGTTCACCAAGCCAATAGTAAAGTGTTAAAAAAAATTATTTCTGAAATAGGGTATCCTACTATAAATAAGGTAGGACACAAGGCTAGTGACGCTGCTTGGCTTATCGTTCAGCATGCTATTGGCGAACCAGAGTTTATGCAAGAATGTTATTCTTTAATGTTAGAACAAAAGCAAGATATCGCTACAAAAAACATTGCATATTTATATGACCGAATCCAAGTGTATAGAAGTAAACCTCAAAAATATGGAACACAGATGATCAGTAAAGATGTACTTTTCCCTGTAGAAAATCCCTTAAAAATAAACATCTATCGATCAGAAGTTGGTTTACCAGAATTGTCTGAAAAGCAGATCCAGCTCATTCCTGATTGTGATCAAATTCAGCTAATTGATAATCAAGACGAAGAATACAATCTCTGGAGGAAAAAAATAGGTTGGATATAATTCTTAAACTAGAATTAACAAGGGGAGTTTTGTGTTTATGTTGTTCTTATTACTAATGGGGTATCTAGCTTAATCGTAAAATATCTTTGGGTACTACCTAAATAATCACCAATTTAAAAACTTTTATAATCCAAATTTTGCTGTCATAACTTAAAATCACCTATATGTCAGCATTTGATTTAATCACAAAAGATGATCTGGAGAAGTTTAAAATTGAACTTTTTGCGGAATTAAAAAGGCCAGGTTACAAACTAAACAAGAAAGAAGAGCAAAAGGAATGGATTAAAAGCTATGAAGTTCGCACTCTTCTGAGTATATCGGCCGGAACATTAGCCACTCTTAGACGTAATGGGATAGTTCTTTTTTCAAAAATTGGCGGACTCCTTTGTTACAAGCATGATGATATAGTTAAACTACCGGAAGGGGCATCATCATGAAAAAGACAATCAAAAAAACTGCACTAATGCCCGCATTGATAAAGTGCTGTTAAAATATCAAAAGTTAACGAAAGCGACACTTACCGATGAATTGCGAAAACAAGGAATCAACCTTGTCACCAGAGAAAATAATGAAGGGCGCATTTATGGGGTAACTTTTGTCGATCATAAAAATAAGGTGGTATTCAAGGGTAGTGATTTAGATAAGCGCTACAGCGCTAACGCCTTATCTATGATGATTAGGGGTTCTGAAGACAGAGTAAGAGCCTTTCTGAAGCCCTCAAATACGCCAGGGACGTATTTAGACGCCAGAACGGAAGCTTATGGAAAAACCTATCTGGAACCGGCAGCAAACACTAACCTTCCCGATGATCTTCTTGGAAAATCACTTTCTGACTACCTACCAAACATTAAGCGCAAGAGAAAAAAAGAAGAAGAGGATTAACCTTATAAAACGAAACTATATGAATGCAGGAGAAGATACACAGAGCCTACGAAAGATCATTGAATTTACGAGGCTCATCAGCATTTTTATATTAAGCATACATTTTTATATGTGTTGTTACATGGCTTTCAAGCGCTTTGGCTGGACTGCTGAAATTACTGACCGCATTATTTTGAATATCTCAAAAACAGGTTTGTTTGATGATCTGCTTACACCTAAACTAGGTTCATTAATACTGCTTATATATCTCTTTTTGGCATTAAAAGATGAAAAGATCCGGCACATCGTTGATCAACATATTAAAAAAGGTTTTTCAATGTTCATATATGATTACAAATTCGATGATTTAAGCAAAATTGCTTACAACAATCTACTGCAATATCAAGGAAACTATGCTATCAAACCTAAGTTCTTTGTAATTGACTTTGATAAGATATTTCACAGATGTAATCCGTTAGATCCTGAAAGTATGGATGATTTCACTGATGCAACGGAATCCGGCCGAACTATTATGCTTGGCCTCAATAAAGACTGGAGCAAGAAATCCGGAGATTTTTTCGTCGAGTCTCCAATCAATTTTTTTACTACGAGATAAGAAGATTACGGAATAAAAAATTAACATTCGGTGGGAAGCCACCACAGTTTAAGATTCTTAACATAGTTTAACTTTGCTTAACACTTCTTCGTCAGATCTTTGGCTTAACAATATTTAAATAAGCGATATGAAAAAGCAATTTTTAGGGTTGTGTCTGCTGATGTTCGGATCTGGAGCATATGCACAACAAATTGAGATGACTGTACCAGGACTTGCAGCCCAACAATCTCCGATCTTTACAGCAAGAACTATGGAATCGGAACAACAGTTGCCATTGGGCAGGTACTTTCTGGTTGACCTGAGTGATTTGAAGCCTGGCAAAAGTATTGGCCCTGCTAAATTTAATGGCCGTACGGTTTCTATGGAAGAAGTTTTTATGCGTAAGTGGACTAAAGACAACGTTCAGGAATTTGTGTTTTTTGGCGACAATAAGGATGCGCAAAACCTGATCCTGCTCTTGCCCCGGAATTTAACGCCGCAAACCTTGATGGCTGCGGACATGATGTCAAACCTTCAGAATTGCAATGCGGGTGGAATTATGATGCCAAGGATGCAGATGAGTCCGGTTATGGAAACCGTACCGGCATCACCTGTAGTAAAAGCTAACGATTAAACTTTTTCCAAGGGGAGATGGTGTCGTTTGCCGTCTCCCTTTAGCATTATTTAACGAATTGTAACATTCGTTAATAGTATTCGGGCTCATATTTAGGCAGAGGAAAATAACGAAAATTACAATTTAGGGAGCAAATTAATACCCTAATTTTCCTCTTGTGCGGTTTCATTTTACAGCCTTTTTTGACAGTTAGTGCTACAATCTACTCAACTCGGGAAATGATGAGACGTTTGGCTAAGTCAATCGAATTGAAACCATTAATGATTGTTTCGCAATCTGAATCTCCGTTAATATTGACTTTTTTATATGACCATTTAAAGTGAATTTTTTCTATCGACTGGCGATACGTTTGGTCGAGAATTGTGCCTTTAAATGAGCAGCTTTTGGGGAGCTTCCAGGTCCGATTATGCGCAAGTTAAAATTACAATTAGCAAAATTTTGTTGTATAACTAAAAGATAGATACAATCTGTGGAATAATTGATACGATTTGTTTAATTGGCAATGCGTTAAACACTTTTCTTTACATTATCATTGAATACAAGGTAATTGTGTGATAATGTTAAAAAAATAAGTAACCAAATATTATAGTTAATTTATTATTATGAGAAACCATAGCTCTCTGGTTAGGTCTGTCAGATTTAGTTTATCTGTACTTGTCTTTTTTTTCTTTTTACAAACAAAGGCGCAAAATCATACTTTAGCTATAAACGTCCAAAATTTTCCTGATTCCCTGAGCAGAAAAGAGATTAGAATAGATCCCTCATCAGCAACCTTAGAAACTCCGACAGCTGAACTATTCGATTCTGTAGTTTATGTACCCTTACAAACTATAAAACAAAGTATATTTTCCGGCATTGACCAAATGGAGGTGACCAGGAAATGTTATGTCATCCTTGATGAGTCTTTAAACTCGATATTTTTATTTACTAAAGATGGAAAGTTCTATAATAAAATAGTTAATAGCGATAAAACTGTGGAGAGCAGCTACAAAAAGATCGGGAAGTTTGTGGTCGATGAAAAAAAGGAAGAAATCTCCTTTCTGGATCCCCATTCTTTTTATAGGTTTTACTATTCTTTTGAGGGTAAGTATCTTAGGAAAACGCCAAAGGTCATCTCCGGAGAAGATTTCTATCACATGTCTACGGGATTGGATATTTATTTAAGGAGTGCCAATCAAATGCTTTATCGTTCCAATAAAGCATTTTTTGAATCAAAGCCAAAGGAGGCTACAAACAGCATTCTGGTTGTGGACAGTTTGAAAAAAATCAGGTATGGATATTTGCCTTTAGATACCTCAATTGTAGCTTTAGATGATTTGTATGGGGTAGCCCAGACTTTTTATAATAACCATAGCGGCAAGATTACACTTTCTATTCCTTACAATTATAATATTTATGAAATTGACAGCATAGGTAAGATGACCAGTACCTATCGGTTTGTATTGCCGGCAATGAACAGCCTCCCCAATGACTTTATGAAAAATCCAATTTATAAAGGAAACCGGATATCCTATCTCAATAATAATAAGAACGCGGTATATTCCATTACGGACTTTTATCAGGGAAATAAATTGGTTACTTTCAGATTGGTCAACAGCATGGATCTGCACAACTTTCTTTTGTACAACTTACAGACGGCAGAATTGATCTCCATGATTGAAATAATGCCAGATCATACCTGTTTTAAACTCCCGATTGTGCAGCGTAGGATTTATGGCGTTGCAGATAGTAACTCTTTCATTTCCGCTTTATCGGCTTCAACGCTCTTCAGTGCGAAAGAAAAGTTGCGTAAAGACAAAAATTGGGAAAAGCAGCTTCCACAACATTTAAAGAATTTCTATAAAGGCGATCAACTGCAAAATCCGGTGCTTACACTTCTATACCTGAAAAAATAGCTCAATATCTTACTATAAACTAACTATTGAATGTTATACGCTCACACCTGCAAGAAAACTCTAAATAGAGTATATTGCTTTGGCTCTTTTCTATTGATGGCAATTTTGCTTGTCTCCTGTACTACAGGAGGCAAGAGGCCTCCTTTAAAAGCCACTTACCTTCCCGACACGGCAAGTTTAAAGTTGCTGAAAATTGATCCCGCAAAAACTGAAGAAGATCCTTTAGGTTCTGCCATACTGGATTCGGTGGTATATCTGCCTTTGGAAACAACAGGAGAAAGTATGTTTTCAAATATTAATCAACTGGAGGTCACCAAAAGCTATTATATTATTGCTGACGAGACGACAAATTCTATTTTGCTGTTTACTAAGAATGGCCGGTTTTATAGCAAGATCTCTAATCGGGGCCATAAAGTAGAAGACAGCTATAAAAAGATCGATAAATTCGCCGTAAATGAAAGCAAGCTGCAGGTCATCTTTGCCGATCAGCATACGGACTATATTTTTTACTACGCTTTTGATGGCAAATTCCTTAAAAAGGTAAAGAAAGATTTCAACTCAGAGGGATACTATGCGCTATCTGAAAACCATACTTGTTTTTACCGGTCGACGGACCAGATGTTGTATAGATCCGCAGCGCAATATTTTGCCCGTAATAAAGAGGCCGAACGCAGCAGGATTGTCGTTGCCAACCAAAAGGAAATAAAAAAATGGTATTTACCCATAGATACCATTGGTTTAGGACCGGATGATCTCTATGGGGTATCTCAATATTTCTATAATAGACATGCCGGAAAAGTGACCTTGACTTTACCATATGACTATAATGTTTACGAGATAGATAGTGCCGGACAATTATTCAATAGTTACCGGTTCGTACTGCCAATGAAGGATGTCTTACCCGCTGATTTCCTTATCAGTGATGAATACAAGGGGAAGCGGATCAGGTATCTGGAGAAACATAAACCATTCGTTTATGCGATTGCAGATTTCTATAAGGTAGGGAATTACATTACTTTTCGGCCAATAAATGGCCTCGATCTGCACAATTATCTGTTGTACAATTTGTCCAGCAAAAAATTATTTTCAATAGGAACAATCGTATCTGATTCGCTTTCTTTTAAACTCCCCTTAACAGAAGGGAGAATTTATGGGGTAGAACCTGATCAGGCCCTTGTTTCTTTAGTGGCTTCCTCATCATTATTCAAAGCTAAGTTGTACCTGAGTGGCAACGAGCAGTGGGACAAGAGTTTGCCTCCTGTTTTGAAGAAGTTTTTCTCCGGAACCAATTTTCAGAATCCGGTATTGACACTTTTATATGTGAAGAAAGAATCACAATAAAAGTCGGCTCAACGTCTATCCAAATATAATTATAACCTTCAATTTAAATTTTATGAAAAATAAATTAACAAACAGGAAGAAGTGGTTCTTCGTTACGATAGCAACCTCTTTTCTATTTAGCTTAAGCGTACAATTCAATTTGTTTGCTCAGGCCCCAACGGGTAATTGTGCCCAGGTTCTTCCAGCCGTGTATGGATATGTGAATGGCACACAGAAGACCGTAGATTGTGTTTATTGTAGTTTGACCGGAGCATCAGCAACTGTTGTGATAGACGGCAAAGAGGTTGGCATTAAGTATAAACGTGCAAAAATGAGCGTTCAGGCAACTGTAAGGTCATGCGTAAAGGATGAGAATATGCAACGGTCCTGTATGGAAGTGATCCTGAATCCACCTCTTGGACCAATTGGTGATTTATGTGAGGATCTGTTCGTACCAAGTACGGGTGGAGGATCCGGAACGGGTAGCGGAACCGGAACAGGAAGTGGAACCGGAACGGGTAGCGGAACCGGAACGGGAAGTGGAACCGGTACGGGTACAACACCAGGAGGTACCGGTACGGGAACAAAATAACAGGTCCAATTTTAACCATTATCTCAAGCCATCTTTTAGGAGTGGATAGACCCTTAAAGATGGCCTTATTCTGATATGAAGAACAAGCTTCCTTTTGTATTCCTGCTGGTTATTCTGATGTCTTTGATTTATAAAGGACTGAATGAGTTGCGCTTTGCAAATGTAGACGATCAATGGATGTTATTAGATGACGTCCTGGTCAGACCGGCAAAATTTGATCCTGAATTTTTAAAAAAGGTATTTACGAATATCAATTCATTGCAATACGCTCCTTTAAATACGCTGTATTACTATCTGATTTATAAAATCAATGGATACGATCCCTATTGGTACCATTTAATCTCTTTTTTCGTGCATGTAGCGAATACGGTATTAATTTATATCATTTCTAAAACCATATTCAGGTTGTTTCATATCAATAATGCAATGGTGCTGGCATATGTGGTCAGTGTGCTATGGGCAATCCTGCCATTCAATGTTGAATCAGTGGTATGGATTTCTGCCTCAAAAATATTGCTGTTCAGTTTCTTTGGGCTGCTTTCCTTTATGTGGTTTATAAAGGCTTATGTGAATGGGAGTAGAGGATATTATTTGTTGAGTATTTTAGCGTTCACACTGGCTTTTTTAGCCAAGGAGCAAGCCGTTCTGTTATCGGTTATGTTTCTGGTATTTCGTTATTGCTACGACCGGCAGTATGATAAGGTGGACCTGAAACGGACCATTGTTTATATGCTGCCCTTTATGGCACTGGCGTTGGCATTTGGATTGGTCACCGTTTATGCGGCTGTTTATGGAGATGGGAGCCATGACATTACCCGGTATCCTTTTTACCAGCGGATTGTGTTGACTTTTTATTGCCTGTGTTTTTATGTATTTAACCTGTTCGTCCCTATCAACCTTCATTATCATTATCCCTTTCCAAATGTTGCCGGAGAAGCTTTGCCACTTAAATTTTATGTTTATCCTATAGTGTTTGGTTTACTTTCATGGCAGTTGAGGGGATTACTTATGGGCGGGAAAAATTTCAATTTTTATCTCTTATGTATAGGGATTTTTTTCGCTCATTTATTATTGTCTATCCAGGTATTTCCATTGGCAAGGGCTGCTGTGGTGGCCGACAGGTATATGTATTTATCATCCTTTGGCCTCTTAATGATGGCCGTTGTTGCAGTTGGAGGAAATATCCGTTTTGAGCAGCTGACCTTCAGCAATAAAGCAATTATCGGGTGCTGTACAATCTATATCATCGTCATCGCGTATTACAGCTTCAATCTGGTCAACAATTGGCAGGGCATGAACTTATAGCAATAAAATATGAACAAAGATAATTTACTAAATCTGACACTGACCTTGCTGATGGCTACAACCACCACATTGGTGTTCCTGTTAATGAAACCTAAAGCCAGACTGGAGCAGGTAATTGTTGCTCCGAAAGTGGCGGATGACGGACCGATTGTAAAGCTGAAATCTGCTTTTTACAACTTATATCCAACCCTGGTTATTCCCAGCGATAATAAATTGGTCTCTAATAAAACATTGGTTAAAACTCCCGAAGGCCAAGCCCGCTCTTTGAAAGAACTGGTTGGAGATCAACCTAAGTTAATATTGAGGTATTCTCACATTGATTGTGAGGTTTGTGTAGATTCAGTGGTTTCGCAGATCAACAGGATTACTAAACGTGATCAGCTTCCGGAAGTGCTGATTCTGACAGACATCTACACGGAAAGAGATTTCTTAATTAAAACCCGAAACAAGAAATATGCTTTTGCCACCTATGGCCTGCCGGGAACGAACCTCGGCTTGCCCCTGGAAAACAAAAACCTGCCCTTCTTATTTGTATTAACCCCAGACTTCAAAGCCACCAAAATATTTGTTCCTTTTAAAGAAGTGCCTTACCAGACCACAGAATATCTTAAAGAAATATTCAGGTATTTAAATGTTCCGGTATATGAATAAAAAGACGGCTGTTATTGTGTTGATGCTGATTTGCTTTTTCGGGTATTTGTCTTTTGGACAGTCAAATTCAAACCCGGTAAAAGGGCTGTTACGTGGTATAGTAAAAGACAAGGAGTCAAAATCTGCTGTCTCAGCGGCTACGGTTACGATCTATTTACAAAAGGACTCTGCAATTCTCACCTATCTGTTTACAAAAGCGAATGGCTCATTTAAACTGGAAGGGCTCCCCCTGGACAGTACGTTAACCTTAAGTCTGAGCCATGTAAACTACACTACGTTTTATAAGAAAATAAGATTCAGTAGTAAAGTCCCCGAAATTGAACTTGGAGAATTGTTTCTGTTGAAGAGAGAAAACAATTTGGAAGAGGTAAAGATCGTTGCACAGCGTCCGCCAATGGTGATGCGTGGGGATACGTTGGAAATCAATGCTGAAGCCTTCAAAACAAAAGAAAATGCGGTGGTAGAAGATATGCTTAGAAAAGTGCCTGGCATCGTAGTATGGGGCGATGGCAAAATTACGGTGAATGGCAAAGCTGTAAGCCGCCTTCTGGTTGAAGGTAAACCTTTCTTTGGATCGGATCCCGTTATTGCAATGAGAAACCTTCCTAAAGACATTATTGACAAGGTTCAGGTATACAATGATCAAAGTCATACCGATTCTGAGATCAGAACACCAACGGTAACGATGAACATTGCTTTGAAAGAGGGTAAAAAGAAGGGCTTGTTTGGAAAAATCGGAGCTGGAATAGGAACTGAGGGGAGATATGAAGGTAATGTGGCCCTGAATGCTTTTACTCCTAAGAGTCAGCTTAGTTTAATGGCTGCTACAAATAATACCAATAAAGAAACTTACAGCATCGACGATATGTTGCGCCTAAGCGTGTACAAACCCGGAGGAAGTGACAACTCGAAGTACCAGTCTGATTTCTATAAGCAAGGATTGAATAAATTTTCTGCCTGGGGATTTAATTACGACCTGGATGTAAACAAAGCAGTGACATCGAAGTCCCGGTATTTTGGTTTCCGGTCAAATAATGAAACTTTAAAAGATGTCAATGAAGTGGTTTCCTTAACAGACGATGTATTGAAAAGAAACAATGTTGAAAATGGGAGTAATTACCGGTATAAGCATAGTTTAAGAAGCTCAATTGGTGTAAATAAGAAATTTAAGTCCTTCTTTTTTGCCCCTGAATACGAAGAAAGTAATTCCGGAAATAAAAACGAAAATAAAAGCAATACTTTAAATGGTACAGGATCATTACTCAGCGAATACAACACGAAAAATGACTTTTCAGATCATAATAAAAGATTGAAGTTATATGCCGATTTCAGAAGTAGTATTGATACTAAATTATATCAGGATTTTTATCTTAAATATGAGTTCGAGAACAACCGTTATCATAATGAAAATACATACAGCACGATGCTTCGTGAATTTTCTTCCAATGGAAGTCCGAAGAATAGCACTGATTTTAACCGGAGGTCCCTTTTTGATCAAACTGGAATTAGTCAGTCTTTATACGGAGAAGTAAATGTCTCTCAGTTTTTACGAATTGCCAGAAAAATTCAAACGAAACTGATCAACAATGCATCACAATTCCGGCAGTCAAATGATCATTTGGTCTATAATCTGGATGCGCAAAGTGGAGCGTATACTTCGCTCAATTCCTATTTGTCTAATCAAAGTACTTATCAGATCTTAACAGAGCGGCCGGGAATTAAATTCAATGGCAATTTCGGTAAAAATATTGCCCAGCGATCTGATGAGCGGCTTTCATTCGAAGTTCTTATGGAAATGCAAGTCATTGGTCAAAGGAATAAATCGGAGAAAAGTTTTCAAAACATCAGCAGAACCTATCATACTGCGCTGCCTTCTGCAAATTTAACTTATGCCATTCAGAAAGCCGGGAAGTATGAGCGAAGTTTTTCGCTCGGTTATTACACCTCTGCCGAAATTCCCGGCATAGAGAATTTAGCCCCGCTTGTTGACAGTGCCCAGCAAGTTTATATGAAAATAGGCAATAGGGGGTTAAAACAGCAGTATCAGCAAAGCGTCAGGTTAAATTTTTCCAATAACAGGCCGGGAAAAGGAATGTTTAAACTGGATATAGAAGCTGGTGCTTTTAAAGATGGCTTTACGGACAGTAGTTTTTATGATCACCAGGGGAGGAGAGTAGGGTATACGATGAATTTGGATGGGCGTAAATACATCAATTTTTCTGGTCAGTATATGCGTTCTTTTAAGATGTTTTCTGCCCCTTTAAGCATTTTATTAATGCCTTATGCCAACTTCTCAGAAAACCCATATTATCTGAACGGATTGTTGAGTAAGTCTGATAATGCAAATTACAGGGTCCTTGGGAAGATCAACTATGTACTTTCAGAAAGTATGCAGCTTGATTTGGATGCGGGTACTTCATGGT
Organism: Pedobacter caeni; assembly: GCF_900129215.1. GTDB lineage: Bacteria > Bacteroidota > Bacteroidia > Sphingobacteriales > Sphingobacteriaceae > Pedobacter > Pedobacter caeni. The sequence goes on from NZ_FQUQ01000002.1 coordinate 1,678,166, forward strand.
ATACCAACCGCATAAAAAGTGAATCGGGTACGCAGAAACTGAGTTTTAATTACAGGTCGATTGGTTCTGATTTTCATCTGTCATGGCCAAAACGCGTCACGCTCGTTAATCAGATGCACTATAATATAAATGAAAGCACAGGGGCAAAAAGTGTACAAAATTTAATATGGAACATCAACCTGTATTATAGGATGTTAAAAAAGGAGCAGCTGGAGTTAAAGTTTTCTGCCAATGACCTGTTGCGTCAGAGGACCAATGTCATCAGTTACGTAGACAACAACACCATCAGTTTAGGAACAGTGAATAACCTGCAGCAATTTTTTATGTTCAGCGTTGCGTTCTATCCCCGGCAATTTGGCTCCAAATAAATCAGTTTAACATGATCTGTTCCCGCAATGACAAAATTTAAAATAGAAAATTCAGGTTACTTTCTGGTTATTGTAGTGATCGTTTATATGATTGTGGCCTGGAATAGTACCGGTTATCATCATTGGGATGAACATTTCCAGATCATCGAATTTGCGGGTTTCAAAGCCGGAAAGGTACAAGTGTCAGAACTGGCATGGGAGTACAACGCACAAATAAGGTCTGCTTTACAACCATCTTTATGTTTCCTGTTGTTTAAGGGGATGTATGCTATTGGAATCGAAAGCCCTTATCTCATCGCATTTCTACTGAGGTTAATTAGTGCAGGATGCGCCATCTGGGTCATTAACCGCTTTGTGGAAACGCAAAGGCCTTTCCTCTCTAAAAACCTGTTTCCATATTTTATCTTTCTGTCTTATTTTTTATGGTTTCTACCTTACATTAATGTGCGTTTCTCCTCAGAGAGCTGGTCGGGCTTATGCTTTTTAATGTCCTTGACGCAGGTATTCAAGGTCTCTGATCAGCGGACATTAAACTGGTTGCTGTTTTTAGGTGCCGCGCTGGGGCTGTCCATATTATTCAGATTTCAATCTGCCTTGCTGGTTTTCGGGGTTTTGATCTGGCTGATTGTTGTTGCCAGGCTCAACTACCGGGAGATGCTCGTCCTTTTCGGATGTATCTTAGTGGTTCTTTTGCTGGGGATAGGTGTAGACAGCTGGTTTTATGGATCGCCATCGTTTACGTTGTATAATTATTTTGAAGCCAATATCCTTCAGGATATCGCTTCCAGTTTTGGTACTGCACCCTGGTACCAGTATTTTATCTACATCTTTAAAGCACCGGGGATTTTTGGGTTATTCATCATCCTCTCCTTACTGATCATTGTCCTTAAAAATCCAAGACACATCTGTTTATGGGCGCTATTCCCTTTTTTGCTGGTTCATGCGGTGATTCCGCATAAAGAACTGCGATTTTTGTTCCCTCTGGCCAATTTGGTGCCATTGTTCGTCGTCTTAGGCTATCAATATGTCAGTACCTCATTACCAAAAAGTAATGCACTGGCATTAGCTGTAGGGCTGTTTGTAATTTTTTGCTATAACCTTTGCGGACTGGTCGCGATCAGCTGCAGAGGAGCAGGCCTGGCTAAAGTTGAACTGACTGCCTACATCTATCGGCATTATGGTAAACAAGAAGTTCAGTTGATCTATCCGGAAGGAGCTAATCCTTATCAGGACATTACCCCACAAAATACATTTTATCGTCATGGTTCCGTTAGTCTCCTCGCCCTGCGGAATCTGGATGATTTAAAGGGGCTGGAAAGAAAGAAACAGCAAGGTAAAGTGCTGTTGGTGATCCCGGCTGAAAATATAAATAAGCCTGCGCTTGGCAGGCTGCTGGAAAGGGAGCACATGCATTTCAGATATCAAACTTTCCGGCCTTTTGTACAGCAAATCCTCAGGTTTTATGATCAAACGCTCAATGAAGCAAACCTCATTTTATATGAATCAGAGTAAACCTGTGTTTTGCACAATGGCTAATTAAATGATTTGATATGGACCTGATACACCTAAAAAAGATCGCCGGTAAAGTTTTTAAATTCGGACTGGTTGGTCTGCTGGGAACGGCGATTGACTTTTCCCTAACTTTTCTTCTGAAGGATATATTGGATCAAAATCTGTATGTGGCAAATACCATTGGATTTTTCGTCGCTGCTTCGAACAATTTCTACCTCAATTCATTCTGGACATTCCGAAAAGCAAAAAAGCTCAGTTTTAATCTTTATTTAACATTTATTGGTGTTTCAGCAATAGGTTTGTTGTTTCATAGCATCATTATCTATGTGGCCCATCAGCAGTTACATCATGAATTTTATTTCAGTAAATGCCTGGCAACGGTCATCGTATTCTTATGGAATTTTGGAGCGAATTACCTCATTACCTTTCGGAAAAATAACCATGTAAAATTAACTCAGGAACGGTTTGATTTATCAGATCAGATAATGCCTTTCAAATGAACAGAACGCCTTTCATTATTTTTTTGCACCTCAATATTTTTATCATCGCGTACCTTTTGCTACTTCATTTTCAAGTGATAGATGCGGTTCCGGATGAACAAAATTTATTGAACTGGGATGCCTTTTGGTATCATGATATCAGGGAGAAGGGCTATGTTTTTGTGCCCTCACAAGTTTGTAATATGGCTTTTTTTCCGCTGTTCCCATTCCTGTGGAAATTAAGCCAGTTGTCGGCCGTTTCCATTTGTCTGCTCAATCTGGCCATCTTTGTCACTTCATTTTATTTGCTGATCAGGAAACAAGAAGTCTCCCCAATTTTCTTATTGATCGTGCTTGGCAGCCCATCTTTTATTTTTTTTGCATTACCTTATTCAGAATCCTTGTCCTTTATGTTTGCGGCAATGATCTTATTGGGCTATCGGTTAAAGTGCAGCCCGATTAAGATCACCGGTTTTCTGCTGGCAGCTACCGTAAGGTCTGTTTCTCTTTTGTTCATACCGGCAATAATACTTACGGAAATATTGACTTATGATAAAAAACAACCGAAATGGAGACTGCTTTTAAATCTATTCTATAGTATTGCTGCATGCACTGCAGGACTAATGATTTCTGCCTGCGTACAATTCCGGCAAACGGGTAGGTGGTTTTATTTTCTCGACATCCAACAGTTCTGGAAAAGACACTGGATCTTTCCAAAGTTCCCATTAACTACTTATGATCCGGAAAGGATCATCGGAGTAGATGGTGCAGCGTTTGTGATTGGATCAATCGCTGCGTTTCATTGCCTGAAATGGATTTTTTTATCGGTCCGCCGCCGGGATCTCTATCCATTTCATAACCTCCCCAAAGCGGTTGTTTTTTCTGCACTCTGCCTGGCAGGAACGACGTTTTTGGATACTTTCTTCACTTTCAATGTGAAGGGGGCAACAAATATATGGAGTTTAAACCGACATCTTTTTTGCAGCCCCTTTTTCCTCATCTACATCCTTTGGCTGGTAAGGAATTTTAAACCTGAAAAGTCCGAGATACTGGCACTCGCGCTACTCCTGATTTTTTGTGTTTATTTTACAGGTGTATATCAGCATACTTTACCCTTGACGTTTTATGTGACGTTTTTTTGTTCTTTGCTGGTCCTGAAATTTGCTGATCCCTTTAAAAATTACCTCATCCTTTTTTACCTGCTGTCACTTTTCATCCAGGTCTGTTTTCTTAACGACTTTCTTCATTATAAATGGATCGGATAACCGTGCAGGACATTCAGCTGAAAAGACACTGCCGCAATTAAAAAACAGAGCATAATTCCCATAGTCAGATACCTCAGCCATCTGCTGTTTGTCAAAAATAACAGGATGCTTCCCGTGAGGATCGCAAAAGGAAGAACGGCGGGGTAGATATACCTGAAATCATTAGAACAGGAATAAGGGTAATAGATTCTGAATACGATCATGGCAATAATCAACAGGCAGATATTGGCCAGGACAGGTGTGTAAGGTTCTTTTTGTTTGAAAGCAAAATAGAAACTCATGCTCCCTATTGTCCAGAAAAGCAGGAAAAAGAAACTTAGTATTTTCGCAAACCAGACCGTATGTTCCCCCTCTGGGCTAAATTCACCAAACAGGCTTGATTTTGTTAAATAGAACCAAAAATTCTCTCTTCCCTTTGTAGGATCAAGCGAACTTGTAAAAGGGATATTGATGAATTTAACAGGATTTAAGAAGAAAAAATTGGCCGGTTTGTTTTCCACCAGAAAACCCGGACCTAAGCCATTGGCATTTCCGACAATTATAGGCATATCGGGGTCGGCTTTCAGGCGTTCAAATTTTTCCTGGAATGCATAATAACCAACAAAAAGGGAGAAGATCCCTAAAAGACACAGTTTTGAAAAGTACCTTGTTCTATCCCTTGTCTTTTCTTTGTCCAGGAAGTATCTGATTACCAGTAAACAGCCAATCAGCCCAAACAACATCAGGCCGTTCGTCTTGGACCAGACATCCAAAGCTGCAAAAATCAAGGCAGCTGCAAATGCGCCTGTTTTTTTCGAAAACCACCAGCAAACGATAAAATAAAATGACATTGCATAAAAAAGATCAAACAGAATATCGTTCCCTACTCTTACTGAAACGATGGCATTCGATGGCCAGTAAAGAAAAATAGCAATCGTCAGCAGGTAGGCAGTTTTGAATATCCTGTCTTTCTTTTTATCAGCTAAAGCAGGCAAACTTCTGAATATCTTGTCTATAGTTTTCAGGGAGAAATAGATGTAGACCATGAAAAAGAGAAGGGAGCAGGCCTGGATGATTTTGGGAAGTTCTTCCGGTGTAAAGTAACCTCCGGCATTCGTTATTTTTAAGAGTAAGGTGATGCTGAGGTAGTATAAGGATGGGTGGTAGAACGACCATCCACCTGAAGAAACTGGTACATGACCTCTTTCCATAATGTAGCGGATATAGCTTAGATGACCTTCATAGTCATAAGAAAAGACATCGTGCGGTAAGACGATCAGATAAGCCACTGAAATGGATATGGAAAACAGAAAGAGTAAAGATGCGGCTTTCCCGTACAGGAATTTTTTATAAATCGAGAGATTTAAAGGAACCCATACGCAAGAGATCAACAAGGCAATAATTGACCATTTATACCAGGGGGCAGCAAGGTCATGGCGCATTCCGGCCAGAATGAGGAGGACGAATACGAGCAGTTGCCCACTGAGCAGCCAGCTCAACGATGGATTTTGCTGGAAAACAACATAAAACTGATCGCGAAGGTACAGGAACAGCTGTTTCAGGTTAACAAACAGGAGTATAAAAATGAGGCATAAACCAATGGTATATTTTTCGTAGAAAGTCTTATCGATCATCTTCAGGCCGTAAAATCCATGGGTATTCCGGATTTCCATAATAATCTGATTGTTGCCTTTACTGAGGTAAGGTTTGAGATCGATATAAAGACCATTGATGCAATCACAGATATGCTGCGTTTCTTTTAGCAGTTCAGGTTGGAGCTGACCATTAATGCGGATGCTGGTGATACAATCGTCGGGGGTAACGTGAAGCGTCCCTGAAAAGAGGATGGAGTTTTTTAAGGTCACGCTATAGGTATACATGCCTATATCCCCATCCTGGTTTGAGCTGTAAGGTATTCCAATATGTTCAACTATTCCTCTGGGGCCAATTACTGTAGCATTTGAAAATGTAGCTTTATTTTTTAGCAGCACAAATGTGGCTGCCATAAAAAACACAATTAATGCCATGAAAAATATTTTTGATTCTACCCTCAGGAGATTAAATGCTGGATTTGGCTTTCTTGTCCTTTTCATGGTATTCCATTTCTGTGTTGATCTCCCACATATTTCTTTTGTCTGTTTGATTCCCGATAATATTGTCTACCGCAACCATTGCTGTTAACATCGAGTGGTCCTGGTTATTGTATTTATGCATGCCATTTCTGCCGATAAGAAACATGTTCTCATACGAATTGGTGAATTCGATGACATCATTAATCTCGTTATAAGTCCCAAAATAGGCAGGGTAGGCCTTAGGTACCCGGAGCAATGTACTGTCTAAAACATCTTCATGATATACAATCTCAATTTTAACGAGTTCGTCAATGGCGAACTTAATAAATTGTTCGTCTTTCATAGACCATAAATCATCTCCTTCATTGCAAAAATATTCCAGTCCAACCCATGCATGATCCGGATTTGCAACCATATACGGGCTCCAATTGTTAAAGATCTGTAATCTTCCGATAGCAACATCTTTTTCCTGGATATAAATCCAATTATCCGGGATCAGTTTCTGATCAGAGTCTCCGTTATTTTTTATCCTTAATTTTTTGAGCAGTAGTCCAACTGTCATAAAATCCCTGTAAGGCAGTCCATTGGCTATGCGTCTGATGTGATCTGTAACCGTATTTCCCATACTGTTGATCAGGTCCTTTACCGGCATTGTTGAAAACAGGTAATTTCCTGAATAGACTTTACTTTCGTTTTTTAATACATCCAAAACGGTGAGCTGAACGTGATCTTTGTCGATCCATTCAATTTTGTTGACTGTATGATTGCGAATAACCTGGCCACCTTTTTCTTTTATAATTTCTGCAACTTCTTCCCATAGCTGACCGGGACCATACTTAGGATACATAAACTTATCGATCAAACTGGTTTCAGTTTTCTTTTGTTCTATAGATGAATTCTTTTTGAAGGCCATAGTTATGGCATGGTAAATGGCTTTGGATACAGACAACCCCTTTATGCGCTGGGCGCCCCAATCGGATTGTATTTGATCACATGGGATACCCCAGACCTTTTCTGTATAATCCTTAAAAAAGGTAGTATAAAGTTCTTTTCCAAAGCGATTAATGAAAAAATCTTCAAGATTCTTTTCATTTTTAATAGGGAAGAACCTGATTAAAGTGTAGCCCCATCCAATTTTTACAATTCTGGTAATTCCCAGATTCCTTAATGTTTTTGGACTAAGACTCAAAGGATAATCAAAGAAGCGGCGCAAATAGAAAATTCTGGAGAGCCGATTTCTGATCAGCATTACGTTGTTGGCTTTTTTCAAAGCTGCCTGATCAGGGTACTGCTTCTCAGCAATCACGGGCTGGGGATCAGTTTGCGATACATCTTGTATGGGAAAAAACATTTTCCACCATTCCATGACTCTTTCGGATTTTGAGAAAAACCGGTGCCCTCCGATATCGATCCGGTTGCCTTTGTAATTAATGGTTTTAGAAATACCTCCAATATGATTTGATCCCTCAAAAACGATGACCTTGATATTTGTCCTGGTGAGTAGTTCATAACTAGCTGTTAGTCCACCAGGGCCTGCCCCGATTACCAGTGCAGTGAATTCTTTCTCATTTTTCATTTATATTTGGTTTTAAGCGTAAGGTTTGTCAGCTCTTTAGCCAGTGACGGCCGTTCTTTCTGTAAGCGACTTTGATCTTCATGAGCAGGTAGGGGACTTTGATCACGTCAATGAATTTTATCCTGGAATCTCCTTTTTCGATCCATTCGATCAGTGGAACCTCTTTCATAATCCCGGTCAGCTGATCTGCGCTGTACAGCATCTTTATTCTTGCAAATATTTCGACATCAAAAAGCCACCTGCTTATAAATTTTTTGAAAAAGAGTTGCTCGGCCAGGTCACTTTTGAATATTTTGATTCCACATTGGGTATCATAAATGGCGAGATCTAAAATCAAACTGGTCATAGTAGCAACCACGCGTCCGAAGTAATGACGTAAGGCTACTCTTTTGATGTTGCTCCCGAAAACAAATACACGGGAACCAAAAGCGAGCAGGAGGTTTTGCTTTTTCATGATAGAGAAAACCCTCAGGAGTTCCCCGATAGGGGTAGACAGATCTGCATCCAGAAAGGCGATGTACTCCGATCTCTTTTCGCCTTTATTATGGTTCACGGCAAATCTTATGGCTTCTGCTTTCCCCACATTTATGGATAAAGGCAGAATGAGCACATTTCCGGGGCTCAGGATCTTCAATTCATTTAAAATAGAGAGGGTATCATCGGTACTTCCATCGTTAACAAAACAGAACAAAATAGCAGGGTTGCTGGAAATGTAATTTTTAAAAATAGGGGTGGGGAATCTTTGAAACTCATTATAGCATGGAACGACAATCGTAAGTTTGGTTTCGTATAAGCTCATATTTGGGAATCTGGGACAAGTATAACCTGAGGTGCTGTTGGTTTAACGAAAACAGGATGGTCAGGGTAGATGTGGTTTTGTCCGTTATTTGCCATAATGAGAGAATTTATTTTTAAATAATGAAGCGTGTTATCGTCATTGAACATGAGGATAGTGTTCTTCACTAGATTAAATATAATTCAATTATAATGTAAGATACCCGTGCCTTTTAAGATCGATATGATCTGTAGAAATATTGATACGATTTGCTTAATAATTAGCTCTATTTCATTATTTTGAGCTGCTCGCCGAGCCAGATTAGCCCGTAAGAATCTATCGTAGCATTTGTGAAGTCATCAGACAGGTTGAGCTGGTTAATGGAATAATCCAGACTGGGTGCAGTATTCTCTACAGAAACAGTTCATGTGTTGTAGCAACAAAAGAAAATTAGTTTTAGTTCTTTGATGATTCTTTATAGAAAGCTGTTTTATAATTGGTCAATATCTTCATTTATCTGGTGCTGCTGAGGTAGGAGCCAGTATTTTTTTTAATTCAGGCAGAAGAATTTTCTTATAGCCTGAGAGCTGCGGGTGGATGCGGTCAGGTACTAGTTGATCGAAGACTCCCGGATTTTCCTTCATCAGCTTCTCCCAATTGGGATAGTGGTCAACAATAAGTAGTCCCCGGGCTTTAGCAACATTCCTATAACCTTGTGTATACTCAGCAAGCTTAGGGCGATCGGAGGCATGGGATCCTGAGCCGGGTTTGTCCATTACTGTGTTCATCGTTTGAAGGATAATCTCGGTATTGGGGTTAGCAGAAAGGATCTTATCGATGATTAAATTGAGGTTTTTCCTTGAGTCCTCCAACGAGATTTTATAGGGCAGGTAGGCATCTTTTGTAGTAAACTCAATGAATACCACGTCTGGCTTATGGGCGATAACAACAGGAAGCTTACCTAAGCCGGAAAGGGCGGGGTTGTTGTTGGGACCCACGCTGGAAGAGGAGGCACTGACCCCCTCGTTAAAGAAGGTGATTTGTCCGGGAAACGCTTTTTTGAGCCAGTTGTTCATCATCACATCAGGCCAGCACCATTCACCACCAGTGAGGCTGGTGCCCATAGTGACGATAGTGATCTTTTTCCCTTTTTTCAGGGCAGCGATAAATCGGGCACCAGCAGGTACAACCGCAGACTTATTTTCCAGAGAAGCCGTATCCAAAGTTATAGTGGCAATATTTTTAGCATAGCCCTTATTAAATGATGACAATAGTAAGATCAGGCTTATGATGCCAATTACCATCTTACCATTAAAGGGATGTTTTACTAGTTTTAGATTCATAGGTTTAATTGCTTAATAAAGCTATGATATGAGCTCATCTTTAAAAATGGACAATTTGTATTAAATGATGGATTATTTACTTCTGATAGAAGTTGGTCTTATTACTCTTTATTTTCTTCTACAACTTTATATAAAGCGCATAGCAATGCTTCATGCGCTGCTCAATATCTTTTAAATAATCAAGATCTTCTTTTGTGGGCCTGTTGTGCCGGAAGCTGTAGGTATATATGGTCATTGTAGATTGCAAATCTCTAAATCTGGCATATAAATGGTACTCCCAAAACAATTTGCTCTGTGCCAAAGGGAATAACGTTGTAGTAGGGTCTGCGTACGCCGCTTTTTCGATAGATTCCATTAGTTTGGCAATATCTTTTTGCGTTGCTTTATTGTAGGGTTTTGTTCCTGAAGTAAGGCTGTCAAGCAACGCGTTGAATTTGTTGCTGGTTTTTATAGCTTGTTTCATTGCTGATGCACATTTTGCGGAGGGCCTGGTGTTTTTCGGTATGAGGTATATATCGCGATAAATCACATCCGACTTCAGAATAATACTGTCGCTTATAGCGGTAAACCTCATGTCTAAGCGCTGAATAGAATCTATTAAAGCAAATCCCTTTTTTCCCTTGTCCAGATTAAAACTATTGCTTCTGTAATAATTATCAAAGGCTTTGTAAGTCGTTTGTATCTGATGAAATACATTTGCCAAATCGGTTGTTTTTTCCTGCAAATACCTGCTTTCTTCCCTGGTCAGATTATCCAGATGTTCAACAGGCTTTTTTTTGCCAACTAATAATATGGAATCTAAACCGTCATTGAGGATACCCTTGTCATAATCATCTATATACTTTTTGTTCCCAAACACCGTATCGACTCTATTGGGGTTTATCATGATTTTCTTTTTCTCCTGAATTGCTTTTCGCATAAAAGCCGCCAACCTCTGTTCGCGGAAGGTCACATCAGCAACAAGATTAAAAGCATAAGCGTCCAGCAGGTATTCTTTGCTTTTATCATGTCTTTTGTCTTTGCAGGAAAAGAAAGCAAGTAAAACCACAAGGGAGAAGAATATTTGTTTAACATAGCTCATCTTACAAATCTAATTTAAAGTCGTTTACAAAAAGAGAAAAAGAAGGGTGATAAACCCATGATAAATATTTGGTGGTTTTGTAGATAAAACATTAACTTTAGCCTTAAATGTAGTACACACCGCAACAATGCCTTCTTCTGTCAAAAAGTACTTATGTTGTTTCCTCTTCTGTATTTCTTTTGCATCATCAGCACAAAATATACAGGTATTAACTAATGCTGAATTTTTGCAGGTCAGGACTTATGGCGTGCTTTCTGACCAGCATTACAGTTTCGATAAAATTCTTAACGATACTACTCTTGTTTTTAGGAATAACAGTTCTTTGAACAGGACTGGCGCAGATTATTATTGGATAAAAACGATCATAGAAAACCCTTATCCTAATCAGGAGCACTATCGCATCTCTCTTTCTGTACCACTCAATTATTCTCTTTACTCTTTTGATGATCTCCATAAAAAATGGATTTGTCGTACTTCGGGACCAGCGGTAGCAGATCTGCAAAGGGAAAGAGGTGTTATCTCTTTTAGTTTTAAGGGGCAGACAAAAAATGTATTATATTTTAAAGTCGATGTCTCTGACATCAAGTCTTATAGACATGCTATAGCTCCTGTTATCCTGTTGAATAAAGAGATTTCATTTGATGGCCGTGAAAAGATTTCATGGCTTACCTGGTACATTTGTATTGCGGTATTACTTAGTTTCAGCTGCTATAATCTATATATCTATTTTCATTTAAAGGAGCAGATTTATCTTTATGGATTGGTTATTCAAATCGGGGCAATCATCTTTATTACTGCATTTAAGCATTTCTTTAATGCATTGATTCCTTTTACGGGATATAATCTACGATTAAATACAGATGGATCTGTTTATCATTATAACCTCAATTCCTTTTTGCTTCACATCGGTATAATTCTGATTTTTTTTGGCATGATCCAATTGACCAGAACTTACCTGAATACTAAGAAATTGTTACCTGTACACGACGGGGTACTGAAATACATGATTTATGTGTATGCGGCTTACGGATTCATTCCGGCAATAGTAACCATCACAGGGTGGTATTATCTGGATCATTATACCCTGATGATGGACAATATTTTAGTGTTGCTTATTGTTCTTACCATCTTTTTAACCAGTATGGCGGCTTACAAAAGAAGGATCATTGCCGCAAAATATTTTTTACTGGCAAATACACTGCCTCTGATTTTTGGGGCTGGTTTAGCATGCTATTACATCATTAATTCGGCCCCAACCTATACCAACAACACTTCTGTTTTACCGGAACTGGCTATACTTTCTCAGATTCTTACCTTCGCCGTTGCCCTGGTTGCACGGGTCAGAATAGTTAATGAAGAGCTTAGATTAAAAGAGCAGGAAACGATAAAACTGGAAACAGATATCGCTGTAACAGGATATAAACGGTTGCTTGCTGAGGAAGAAAATCAGCAGATCATTAATGCCATTCGGGAAGAGAAGAATAAGAACGACCTCCTGCAGCAAAGACTGGAAGCGAATGAACGGGAACTGGTCGGTAATAGTGTATACATCCACCAGAAAAACAAATTGCTTTCCGATCTGAAGCTCCAGATCAAGGACATTAGTAAGCATTATCCTGATGATAAATATCCGGCTTTAAAAAATATAGAGAGCTCCATAAAGGATAGTCAGTATCTTGATTCAGAATGGGAGAAATTCAAGCTTCATTTTGAACAGGTACATCCTGATTTTTTCGGAAACCTTCGTGTTAAACATCCAAGCCTGACCAATAATGAGTTGAGGTTATATGCTTACTTCCATATCAATCTCTCTACAAAGGAAATTGCCACATTGCTCAATATTGAACCGGCCAGCGTCAGACAGGCAAAGGCAAGGTTAAATAAAAAGATGAACAAGTTTGCAGTAAATATGAGCTAACCTCCTTTATTTCAGCATTATTCTTTAATCATTTCTCCTTTACTGTACCTGTGAAATAAATCGGCATGTATACACTTTGTCGATACCCGTTTTTCAGCTTTTCATCAGGACTTCTGTTCCTTTACAAAATATTCCCCGACTGTTTAATCGCCCCTGCAGTCCCGGTTATTTACTTCGAAAACAATATTTAAACCCATGCGCTCATTTTCGAAATGTGGTATCGAACAATTGAATCCAATGATGATATGAATAAACTTTACTTATTAGAATACGCTCTTTTTTTAATGAAAACGGTAAAATACCGGGCAGCTTTATTGATCCTATTGATAAAGCTGCTGCTACCGTTTTCAGTAGCCGCGCAAACACCTGTAATCAGTTATGGTAACAGCCCGAAAGTTTACCAGACCGGTACAGCGATTACAGCAGTTACACCTATAGCAAATAATGTATCTCCTTTTGGATATGCAGCAGTGCAAACTAAAATATTTGATCCGCTAGCTTATACGTTGGGGCCGATAGCGATTGATCCTTCGGGAAACATGTATACCATTATGATGAATAAGCTGATTCGGATACCTCCGGGTGGTGGTTCATATACTGAGTTCAGTCCGGATAATTATAATTCCAAATCATTGAATATTGATGCCTTGGGTAATACTTACATTCTCGATTCTTCAGATCCGGGATCAGTTTATAAAATTACGCCGGCAGGAGTGAAAACAATGGTAGGTACCGGGTTTTATTATCCATATAGTGTGGTCACAGATCGTGCAGGTAATATCTATGTGGCTGAAAACAGTGTCGATAATATTAAAAAGATCTCTGCACAGGATGGCAGCGTGACACTGATCAGCAGTGCAGTATCGAATCTGGGAATGCTGGCGATGGATCCTGCAGGTAATTTATATGCGACAGGAAAGGGGAGATCAGATATCATTTATAAAATACCCTTGGACAGGAGTGCTCCGGTGCCTTTATCGGGGCTTACGATCGTTAGCCAGGGCTTTACATCTATCGCTGGCCTGACAGCTGATAATTTAGGGAATCTGTATGTAGTGCAATACAATAACATCATTTACAGAGTCGTAGATGGAGTTAAAACAAATATTGGTACCGTCGGTAATCCGACACTTGGTTGTGTTGCTGTGGATGCTTCCGGAAACGTATGTGTGACTACGCAGAATTACACCATTGGGCTGGCTCAGGCAAAGCAAAATGGTGGTTATTATATTAGTCCGGCGCTGCCTTCGGGTTTGGTATTTGATAGCTCTACGGGGGTGATTAGCGGGACGCCAAATGTGGCAAGCGCGGCAACTGATTATACCATTACTGCTCATCATAATACTGGCTCAAAGGCTACAGCAATATTGAACATCAGTGTTACTACCCCCCCGGTACAGGCCAGTAATGTGTCTTTTTCCAATAAAACCGGAACTTCAGCTACGCTGAACTGGACAAATGGCAATGGATCATCCAGACTTGTCTTTATGACAAAAAATATTGGTGGTAATACCGGCCCTGTGAATGGCAGCAGTTATACAGCCGCTTCGGTTTTTGGTTCAGGTACGGCGCTTGGTTCTGGCGGTTGGTATTGCGTTTATAATGGCACCGGTTCTTCTGTTAACGTGACAGGCCTGATTACCGGTCAGAGTTATAAGGTAATGGTCGTAGAGTATGACGGGCTGCCTGGAAACGAACATTATTTTGCGACTGCAGGTGTTGGTAACCGGGCTAATCTCGCGGTGTTGCCACAACTACCGGCAATCAGTTATGGGGGGGCGAAAACCTTTTTTGCAAAACATTTAAATACAGCGGTTCCGAATAATACCGGGGGGAATGTGCCGGCCGAAATTTATGGAGCCCCTAATGCTTTTGGCAAGTGTGATGCCGCATATCTTATGGATTTAAAAGCAGATGTTGCGGGTAATATTTATATCGGAGGCAACAACAGTAAGATTAAAAGAATTAATGCGTCAGATGGCAGTACCACAATTATTGGTTCAGGTATTAGTCAGCCAGCAAGTATTGAAACAGATTTGGCAGGAAATGTTTATATCATTTTTGATAATAAACTTTATAAGATTCTGGCTTCGGATGGTACGATGTCAGTGATTGCTTCAGGATTTAGTGATGGTACAGGTGTATGTGTCGATACTGATGGCAATATTTATCTGTCACTGTTTGGGGGCGCTATTAAGAAGATTTCTGTGGCTGATGGTTCGATGTCTGATTTTGTGGTCAATAGTCCGCTTAGCAAGGTTCTGAGTATGGCCATTGATTTACAAGGAAATTTATATGTGACGGAATTGAACCAGGATAAGGTCAAAAAAATCAGCCCGGAAGGGAACGTAACGCTTATAGGTTACGATTTTTTAATGGCCAACAGTTTGGCGACAGATGCGCTTGGTAACGTATATGTTGGTGATTATTCGGCAAGGGTTGTCAAAAAAATATCTGTGTTGGATGGTTCAGTCAGCACTGTAACCGGGCCATATCACATTCTGGAAAAAATTGCCATGGACGGGGCGGGAAACCTCTATGTGGTCTATCGCAGTCCATTTATTGATGTTCCGATTGTGAAAGTCTCTACCAATGGATATACGATTAGTCCGGCATTACCTGCAGGACTTAGCTTTGATGGTAGGACCGGAATTATTAGTGGTACTCCATTGGTGGTTTCTGCAGCCACAGATTATACGATTACCGCTTATAATACCGGAGGACTCAGTAAGACAATTGTCAATATTGGTGTAGTGGATCCCTCTGCAGGTAACATTAAGTTTAGTGGGACAACGAATAAGGCAACTACGGTGAGCTGGACTTCAGGTCTGGGAACATCAAGGGCCGTATTTATGTGCAAGCCTGCTGTAGAAGCGGTAACACCTGTTGATGGGATGGTTTACAGTGGCAATGTGGTATTTGGATCCGGTAATCAGATTGGTTCAAGCGGATGGTATTGTGTTTATAATGGAAATGGTTCTTCAGTAAATGTGAGTGGTTTAACGGAAGGTAATACCTATGGAGTGATGGTGATTGAGTATAATAATACCGGAAGTCCGCAGTATTTATCCGGTTCTTCTCCCGGCAATCCTGGTTATGTATTTATACCGCAACAATCTCCGGCGATCAGTTATCATACACCCCAGGGATATGTGCAGGGGAAAGCCATTACTAATCTTATTCCTGTTAATTCCGGAGGTGCTGTGCCTGCTTATAATTATGGCGAGCAGAGTACAATTGCATCAGGTATTAACTCACCGGGTATCGTAGCCGATGGGTTTGGGAATTTATATGTTTCGGATCTTAAAGATGATCTCATTAAGAAAATCGCTCCTAATGGTAACCCTTCATCTCTTGTGCCTGCGTATCCCCGTGGAGAAGGATTAGCAATTGATCCATTGGGAAGCCTGTATCAGACTTACGTGGGGAATGGTACCATTCAAAAAATTACTTCTTCTCTTAATGGGAGTATAATTGCGAGTGGTTTAGATTCACCGACGGGCATTGCATTGGATGCATCTGGCACTATCTACGTGATTGAGCAAGGAAAGCATTCGGTTACAAAATTACCGGTTTCGGGAGCTGCGCGGGTGGTGGTTTCTTCAGATTTTGTGGAACCTACGGGTATTGCGGTGGATGCTGAGGGAAATATATATGTCGCTGACAGAGGGGCCAATCTGGTTAAAAAGATTTCAGTTACTGATGGTTTGATCAGTACAGTGGGGGCGGGGTTTAACAAGCCTTTTGGGCTGACGTTGGATGCTCTTGGCTATATCTATGTGAGTGATCAGGGGAGCAATTCGGTGAAGAAGGTGGCTGTTGATGGTACGTTGAGTACATTGGTAACGGGGTTAGATCTTCCTGGCGGCCTGGCAATAGATTTTTTCGGTAATCTGTGTATCACTTCATTGGGAAGTGTAAAAAAAGTCAGCAAATTGGCGCTGAGTGGCTATGAGATCAGCGCTGCTTTGCCTGCGGGATTAAATTTTAACAAGCAAACAGGTGTGATCAGCGGTACACCTACTGAGTTCTCTGTGGCAAAAAACTACACGGTTTCGGCCTATAATTCCAGAGGAAGTAGTACAGCAAATCTTCAGATAAGCGTGTTTAAGGTCCCGTCTGTACAGACAAAAACAATTGTATTTACCAATAAGAGCTCCACAAAAGCTACCATCAGCTGGACAAAAGGGGATGGGGAGTCCAGGCTGGTATTTGTTGCTAAAAATACACTTGGTAATGTTTATCCTGCAACTGATGTCAGTTATACTGCTAATCCGGTTTTTGGCTCCGGATCACAATTAGGAGCAGATTGGTATTGTGTATATAAGGGGAGTGGGACTACTGTAGATGTTACCGGTTTGGAAGCTCCAAATGTTTATCAGGTCATCGTTTTTGAATATGATGGTTTGCCGGGAAGTGAAAAATATCTGAGCAGCACTGCTTCAGGAAATCCGGCTGCAGTTAATATACTGCCTGCTACACCTGTGATTAGTTATGGTCAACAGGTATTCGCATTAGGGACGGCAATTACTCCGGTATTGCCGGTCAATACGGGAGGGGCGGTACCTGCAACGGTATATGGTAGTGTGGTTAGCCTGGCTTCAGGTTTTAGCAGTCCTAATGGCCTGGCAGTAGATGTTAAAGGCAATATATATGTTTCCGACGGGGTCTATGGTAAGGTATCAAGAATTCCACCGGGGGGGAATGTGAGGGTAGATTTTGGATCGGGCTTTAATGCACCGGCGGGAATTGCGCTGGATGCATCCGGAAATGTGTTTGTGGCCGATGCTTTTCTTAGGAAGGTGATGAAAGTCGGAGCCCTTGATGATGCCATGTCTTATGTTGGCGATGGCAGTCTTTATAATGGCCCGAGGGGTGTGGCAACAGATGCCGCGGGAAATGTATATGTAACGGACTTTTCTTCTGGTTTTGACAATGTGTTCAAAATAACTTCCGAGGCAATGATTAACCTTGGCCCTGGATTTTCCCGGCCTTTAGGGGTTGCAGTTGATGCAACAGGTAATTTGTATGTGTCAGATAGTGGAAATAATGTGCTTAAAAAGATTTCGGCCTCAGATGGTTCTATGTCTGTTGTGGCAAATCTCGGTGTTCCTGTTGGGGTTGCGATAGATCCGATCGGAAATATTTATGTGAGCGCGAGAACGGAGAATGCGGTTAAAAGAATATCGGCGATAGATGGGAGCATCAGTACGATTGGTTCTGGCTTTAACAGTCCCACTAGTCTGGCAGTAGATGTAAAGGGGAATGTATATGAAATGGACAATACTAATCCGCAGCTTAAAAAGATTACTACTACAGGTTATACAATTAGTCCGGAACTGCCTGATGGTTTGGTCTTTGATCAGACCACCGGCAAAATCAGCGGTACGCCAACTACGCTTTCTGCTGCAAAGGATTTTACAGTGACGGCCTATAATGAAGGTGGCAGCAGTGCAACGAACGTAAATATTGCTGTTGCTATACCCTCCTCAATTTTGGTAACAGGGACAGTTACGGCCTTAAATACCGATTATGGGACGGCATCAGTAAATACCAGTTTTAATGTTGAAGGCAGCAGTTTATCAGCAGATATAAAGGTTAATGCTCCTGTTGGGTTTGAAGTTTCCCGCTCTGCTACGACTGGTTTTTCGAGGACAGTTACTTTAGCTCAGACAAGCGGATCAGTAGCTTTGACAACAATATATTTAAGATTGTCAGCAGATGCTGAAGCAGGGACTTATACAGGGAATATTGTGGTGGGGAGTCTGGGGACAGCTGATGTGACCAAAGCTGTGGTCTCAAGTACAGTAAGTCCAAGGGTGTTAACCATAACCGCAGCCGGGATTAATAAAATTTACGACAAAAATGTTACTGCAACTGTAAATATAACCGATGACAGGATCAATAATTACGATCTGACGGTGAGTTATACGGCAGCTTTTGACAATGAGAACGCAGGGCTGAACAAAACAGTTACGTTGAGTAATATTAGTATTGCAGGATTGAAAGCCTTTAATTATCAATTGAATGGTACGACGCTTACTACCAGTGCAAATATAACAGGTATTGCAATTACCATTACTGCAAATGCCCAAACTAAGGTTTTCGGTGCTACTGATCCGACACTGACTTATACAACCAGTTCTGCACCGCTAACCGGTGATAATTTTTCCGGAAGCCTTAATCGTGATCCAGGTGAAGATGTGGGGAATTATGCGATTAAGCTGAATACCCTAACACTTGGCAATAATTATGCGATTACCTATGCCGGTGCAGATCTGGTGATTGGAAAAGGAACAGCTTCAATTGCTTTAAGCGGTCTTTCTCAGGTCTATGATGGGACCGGAAAATCAGTTATTGCAACCACTAGTCCATTGGGGTTGCTGGGCGTTTCTGTGACTTACAATGGTTCTTCTGTATTGCCTGCAGATGCAGGGACTTATGCGGTAGTTGCAAGTTTGAATAATGCAAACTACAGTGCCAGTGATGTAACAGGCAGTTTGGTAATTGGTAAGGGTACGGCTTCAATTGTTTTAAGTGGTCTTTCTCAGGTTTACGATGGGACCGGGAAATCAGTAGTTGCAACTACTAATCCAGCAGGATTATCGGGTGTTACAATTACTTATGATGGTGCTTCAATAGTACCTACAGCTGCGGGAACTTATGCGGTAGTTGCAAGTTTGAACAATGCGAACTATACTGCAGCTGATGCGACAGGCAGTCTGGTAATTGGTAAAGGCACGGCTTCGATTGCTTTAAGTGGTCTTGCTCAAACTTACGACGGGACAGGGAAATCAGTAATTGCAACGACTAACCCCTTGGGTTTATCGGGTGTCACGATTACTTATGATGGTTCTTCCGTG
>NZ_FQUQ01000020.1 GCF_900129215.1 Pedobacter caeni
ATCATGAGCGCAGGTCATGCGATCCTATATGATCATTTCCTACCCATTACTCCGGCGAAAAAGATCAAACAACATACTTTCCAACCCTGATGTTAAAGAAAAAAGAAGCAGATCATTAAAGAATGATGATGAATTTAACTCGAATCAGTACGAACTTCTCTACCCCTCTCCACATTTTATCTCGAATTATTTATTCCTTTTTCAATCGCTTCAACGCCAATACGGCTTCCTCATTGTCTTTATCTAAAAGAACTGCCATTTCATAACTAGTAACAGCAGGTCTTTTTTCATTTATCTTTCTATATGCCTCCCCTTTCAGATAATAAGGATAAGATGAACGAGGAAACTTCCCAATCACTCTATCCGTGAGTTTCAATGCTTCCCGAGGCTTATTAATTTCTATCAGAAATTGGATGGCCTGGTTCCAGTCCTTTTCCGAAAACACATCTTTAATATAAAATTTTCTTAATTCAGGGCGATTCGCCAAAAAATAGAAGCAAGGCAAATTTTCCTTCCAATCTGGATTTTCTTTAATTGCTTTCAGAATGATTTTCACAGCAGCATCTTCCTCTCCTCCCAACAACATCCCCATAATTAGTTTGCTATAAATTCCATTCCAGCCTTCTACCAATTTCCCGGCCTCATTCAAAAGCTTAAGTCCATGTACCTTTTCTCCATCTTTCAAAAGCTTGATGGCTTGATTCAATTTGATACGTCCATAATGAAAATTCAAAAGGCGTTGTAATTCTATAAGCGGATATTTAGCATCATCCACTCTTAAATCGATCTGATTATACCATTCCTGACCTGCTCCTTTCACCATCAAAGCTGCAGATTGTTTTCCTGTAATTTGTCCACCGGCATCCTGCCCTGCCCGGATACTTGTTAGCAGGCGTTCGGCCAAAGTCCCCGTACTATGTTCATAGCTTTTAGCCATAGAAGATAGCACTCCCTCCGCCAATTGATTCCCCAGGACCACATAATGTTTCCCTGTTAAATGCGTAGCATCACCTTTCCAAAATTTCAAAGCTGAACCTGTATAAGCATATACATTTCCAATGGAATCAATACCGGCAATTTGCCTGAAATTTGCATCTTCATCATTAGCTCTCGTAGATTCAATTGCTTCTTTTACGGACTTACCTTTCTTCAATGCTGCGAAACCATTTATTGCATAATCTGGATCTGTTTCAGCGATCACAGAAAAAGCCCCCAGTCCTGGCTGGATATAAACAGTAGAATTACCAACATAGATATTATTTGTAGCTACAGCTATCCCCCATTCTTTTGCAGCGGAATCATATGCTATAATAGAAAAAGTTGAATTAATGTTCCTGTCAAGGAGTAAGCTAGGGAGATTCTGAGCAGAACAGTATAAAACCGTAAGATGAGAAATAATGAACAAGACTATTTTCTTATACATAAATTTGGATTTACAATCCAAAACAAGACACCATAAAAAATGATTCGTTGCAGGCAATCTTTAAACATTTGTTAAACGACGAATCCGCCTCAGATAAATAGCATTACTGAAAATGGTTGAATTCGACCCTATTGGTTCTGTCAGAAGAAAGAAAGGGAATTGGGAAGATTTCAGGTCAGGTAAGGGAAATATATAAAAAGTACTTAAACTTATTTTGGATCAAGCATATCTCTGATCCCTGTATATGGTTCTGACTTTCCTTCTTCCACTTCTTTGGATGATTTTATCAATCCGTCAATTACATGACCAGGATGAGCGGCCTCTTTTTGTTCGAAAGGAATTTTCATTGTTTCCAGCACAGCTTGCAATGCAAGCATCTGCTCTTCATTTGCGGGGTAAACAATCAATCTATCCATAAACAAATATACCAATTCTCTATGTGATTTCAGGAAGCTTCCTTAACCAGATATATAGAACGGCAAAGGACTCAGAGCTGAATACAAGAAGAGGGGATAGCAGATCTGCTGCAGAGGAACCGGAGATCGTGTAAACCAGGTGCATAGCGTGTCAAAGACTTCAGAGGTGAATAGTTGGCTGATATAAAGGATTCAGGTCTAATAAAAGAAGAAAGGATGGCGATTTGCTGCCGGGGGATATGGAGATCCTGTAAATCAGTGTCTCCGGACAAAAAGCTGATAAACAAGAAAAGCCTGCAGTTTTCACTACAGGCTTTCTTTTAAGATTTGGCACCGACCTACTCTCCCACGTGTTACCGCAGTACCATCGGCTCTGGTGGGCTTGACTTCTCTGTTCGGAA
>NZ_FQUQ01000019.1 GCF_900129215.1 Pedobacter caeni
GATCAGTTGCCAGCGGGTATCATCAATGCAAACTGGAGCACCAATGCAACCGGAACTGCATCAGTGGTTTCCGGAGGTACAGGTAGCGGACTTGCATTGAGCTTAAGGGCGAATGTTCCTGCTGGTGCAGGCAATGTGATTCTGGTAACGGTAACCGGTAAAGTAGATCCGTCATTTACAGGAACACAACTGGTGAATACCTTTGAGGTGACCCCTTCGGAACCTGGTAATCCAAAAGTAACCTCTAATACCACAACTACTTTAATCAGTAAAAAAGCAGACCTTCAGATTCAGAAAACAGGACCTTCAACAGTGGTTGCAGGCCGTGCAATAAACTATACCATTACGGTAAATAATGCAGGACCTTCGAATGCCACTAACCTGAGCATTTCGGATGTGGTTCCTTCGGATATCGTGGTGAGTAACTGGGTTGCAACTGCTCAGAATGGAGCTGCTGTAAATGGGACTTCTTCAGGAACAACCAATACGATTGCTGTTCTGGCTGCGATCCCTTCAGGAGCGGGTACCGTAACCATCAATGTGACGGGAATAGTAGCTGCTGATTATACAGGTACATCACTGGTCAACACAGCTACTGCTACTCCGGAAGCAGGGATCACAGATCCTACACCGGCCACAAGTACGGTAACGACTACTGTTAGCCGTGTAGCCAATGTAAGAATCATCAAATCAGGTCCTGCGGATATCATTGCGGGCGCACCGATTACTTATAACCTCAGAATTGTTAATGATGGGCCGAGTGATGCTCCGGGGGTGGTCATCGCAGATGCACTTAATGCAATGATTACAAATGCAAGCTGGACAGCTACCGCTCTCAATGGGGCAACCATAAGTTCGGCAAACGGAACAGGTAATGTAAACCTTACCGCAAACATACCGGCCGGTACAGGAGAGGTGAACGTGGTCATTACGGGAACTGTTGATCCTGCAGCTACGCCAGGTACATTTACGAATACCGCAACGGCGAATTTCCCTCCAGGCAGCTTGATTACCGATCCTGATCTTAGTTCTAATACCAGTACAGTACCAACGAAAATAATTCTGCAAACGGATTTGTTTGTTTCAAAAAGCGGACCTGCTACCATTGATATCGGAGATAGAATAGATTATACTATAGAAATTAAAAATAATGGACTTAGTAATATCACCAATGCTACAATTGAGGATATTGTTCCGAACTCTGTAACGGTAAGTAGCTGGACCGTAACACCTTCAAATGGGGCGACAGTTGCCGGTTCTACCAATGCGTTAAGTGGTACAGGAAATTCGATTGTCACTACCGGAGATATGCCGGCTACCGTAGCTGGTAATATGCCTGCGCTAATTTTTATCAGAATTCAGGGAATAGTAAATACCAGTGCCCAGGCAACTTTTACCAATACTGTAAGGGTAACTGCAAACGGTGTTGGCGAAAGTTCTGTAACGACTGCAGTAAATCAGTCTACCGATGTGTATGTAGAAAAAAGCGGTCCACAAACGGCTATTGCCGGATCAGCTATTACCTACCAATTGAAAATAGGTAATAACGGCCCAATTGATATTACCGGTTTAACCATTACAGATAACATCCCTGCAGATATCAAAAATGTCACCTGGAGCAGCACTTTATTTGGTAGTGCCACATTAACCGGAGCAGCAAATGGAACGACCAATGCCATTGCCACTACTGCAAACATTGCAGCAGGTGCAGGCAATTATATCCTGATCAATGTTCAGGGGACAATAGATGCAGCAACCGCGGGTAAAAACATTACCAATACAGCTAACATTACCTTACCTGCTGGTAAGACCGATTTTAACATGTCGAACAACAGCAGTTCAGTGATTACAGCGGTTAGTTCGAAATCAGGTTTGTCTGTTCGTAAGATGGGACCTTCTGATGCCGTATCAGGTGCTGAAATCACCTACACAGTGATTGTGGCCAATGCCGGACCAAGTAATGCCGTTCAGGCGGTCATCACTGATGTGGTGCCATCAAATGTTAAAAATGTTAGCTGGACTTCTGCACAAACCGGAGCAGCAAACATCACTGCCGGTGGAACAGGAACCAATAGTAACAATGTCAGCCTTACCGCTGATATCCCTGCAGGTGCAGGTAATGAGGTGACCATCACGATTAAAGGAACGATTGATCCTGGATATGTGGGACAATTGATCAATAATTCGGTAGCTACTCCTTCAGAAAGTGGTAACCCTCCGGTAACTTCAGAGAATGTAACCACCAACGTGACCAATAAATCCGGACTGACGATTACCA
>NZ_FQUQ01000003.1:0-203925 GCF_900129215.1 Pedobacter caeni
TATCTGTTGTGGGCGTAGGAATTTTGAGTGGGGCTGACCTTAGTACGAGAGGACCGGGTTGGACTAACCTCTAGTGAATCTGTTGTTCCGCCAGGGGCATTGCAGAGTAGCTACGTTGGGAATAGATAAGCGCTGAAAGCATCTAAGTGCGAAACTAGCCACGAGATGAGAATTCCATATAGGACCGTAGAAGACTACTACGTTGATAGGTTACAGATGTAAAGGTGGTGACATCAAAGTCGAGTAATACTAATAATCCGAAGCTTTCAAGAGCAATAAACTGTTGTTTGTTCTTCCTAACTTAACTTCTTTCAATAATATGTCACTGTTTGATGGTGGGATGCGAGAGCATCATACACTGGTAAAAAAATCAAACAATAAAAATATTTAGGTGCCTATATCGGTGGTGTCTACCTCTTCCCATTCCGAACAGAGAAGTCAAGCCCACCAGAGCCGATGGTACTGCGGTAACACGTGGGAGAGTAGGTCGGTGCCAAATCTTAAAAGAAAGCCTGTAGGAAACTACAGGCTTTTCTTGTTTATCAGGTTTTTGTCCGGAGACACTGATTTACAGGATCTCCATATCCCCGGCAGCAGATCGCCATCCCCCTCTTCTTTTATTAAACCTGTATCACTTTATTCAGCTGCTGCATGCTGCTTATGGCTTATCTGATCATTACAGGATGTGCAACCTGGTTAAGGAACCTTCCTGAAACCATATCCAGGACTAATCAGCTCCGTTTTTTTTGCTTGTAGCATATGATCAATAGCTTTCGCAGTATTCCCTTATATTTGGATACCCTAATTACTTAGCTTATGATTGCAATTACAAATGGTCAGTTTTTTAAGGATGACCTGCTCTTGAGTGGCCAGACCATCTTTATTGAAGATGGAAAGATTAATCGCATTACAGATGAAGAAGTCCCCGTTGGTTATAAAATCATCGACGCTGCTGGCGACTATATCAGTCCGGCTTTTATAGACCTTCAGATTTATGGAAGTGGAGGGGCACTCTTTTCGGCCTATCCTACAGCAGATACTTTAAGGCAGATGGATGAAAACTTGTTGTCTAAAGGCACAACGGGATTTTTAGCTTGCGTAGCGACAAATAGTCCTGAAATAGTCTACCAGTGTCTTGATGCAGCAAAAGCTTATCGTAAAGAAGCCAAAGGCTTTTTAGGACTACACCTGGAAGGTCCCTACATTAATGCTAAAAGAAAAGGAGCGCATGTTGAGGAATACATTTATAAAGCTTCACTTGAAGAGGTCAAACGCTTATTGGATTATGCCGATGGTACGGTAAAAATGATGACAATAGCGGCAGAGCTTCAGGATGAAGAAGTGATTCGTTATTTGCTGGACCAGGGAATTGTTTTGTCGCTCGGACATAGTGATGCCGATTTTAACGAAGCTACTGATGCTTACAACAGCGGATTTAAAACGACTACCCATTTGTTCAATGCGATGCCTTCTATCCATCACAGGGCTCCCAATTTGCCTGTAGCAGTGTTCAGTCACCCGACAGCTATGGCGAGTATCATTGCCGATGGAACTCATGTTAGTCTGGAGATGGTAAAGATGACTTACAAAATAATGAAAGACCGTTTGTTTTTAATTACAGATGCAGTAACCGAATGTCAAATTGGTCCATATCAGCATCAATTAAAGGGCAACAAATTTGTAACGCCTGATGGAACACTTTCCGGCTCGAACATTACGCTTTTGCAGGCTGTTCAGAATTGTGTTGAGCATTGCGATATCAGCTTGTCTCAGGCGCTGAGGCTCGCTTCAGCTAACCCGGCAAGATTAATGGATTTATCAGATAAAAAGGGAGCTGTAAGTGTTGGTAATGATGCTGATTTGGTGTTTTTATCCCCGGAACTAAAGCTGAATAAAGTTTTTGTAAAGGGTTTGCACATTTCAACCCTGATTAATTAAAACAAATAGTTATTTTTGGAGTCATGAAGTATAAACGGATCCTGCTAAAATTAAGTGGTGAATCGCTAATGGGCGAGAAACAATATGGTATTGATAATGAGCGCGTAAGGCAATATGCTGAAGACATTAAAGCTGTACATAGCGAAGGCCTTGAAATAGCAATAGTTATTGGAGGTGGTAATATTTTTAGAGGCTTGAGTGCTGAAAAGTCTGGTATGGACCGTGCACAAGCTGATTATATGGGAATGCTGGCTACCGTAATTAACAGTATGGCATTGCAGGATGCGCTGGAAAAAGTTGGTTTGAAAACACGTCTGTTGACTGCGATTAAAATGGAGCAAATCTGTGAGCCATTTATCCGTAGAAGAGCAGTACGTCACCTGGAGAAAGGTCGTGTAGTGATTTTTGGTGCTGGTACCGGTAATCCATATTTCACAACAGATTCTGCAGCGGCATTGAGAGCAATCGAAATTAAAGCAGATGTGGTGTTGAAAGGAACCCGTGTGGACGGAATCTATACCGCTGATCCGGAAAAAGATCCAACAGCAACAAAATACAACAAAATTTCTTTCAAAGAAGTGTACGATAAAGGATTAAACGTAATGGATATGACAGCCTTTACTTTATGTGAGGAAAATGAACTTCCTATTATCGTTTTTGATATGAATAAAACAGGTAATTTCATGAAAATTGCTAAAGGGGAAGAGATTGGTACCCTTGTTAAAGGCTGATTCTAATAAATTTTATATTTTTGGTTAAATTTTACAAAACATGAATGACCTCATAAAGAAACAATTACAAGATGCTCAGGCAAACATGGACAAAGCAATTGACCATTGTGAAGCTGAATTGACGAAAATCCGTGCAGGAAAAGCTTCTGCGGGGATGTTAGATGGCATCTTTGTAGATTATTATGGTAGTGCTACTGCTTTATCCCAGGTAGCAAGTATCAATACACCGGATGCACGTACTTTACTCGTTCAGCCTTGGGAAAAAAACATGTTGGTTCCAATAGAACGGGCAATCATGGAAGCTAACATCGGCATCAATCCTCAGAATGATGGTATTGTCATCCGCCTGGTGGTTCCCCCATTGACTGAAGAACGTAGAAAAGACCTGGTTAAAAAAGTTAAAGAGGAAGCAGAACGTGGTAAAATAACTGTTCGTAACATCCGTAAAGATGCCAACGAGAAGATTAAAAAATTAAAAGGCGAAAGCGTTTCCGATGATGAGATCAAAACCGGAGAGGCAGAAGTGCAGAAAATAACTGATGCATACATCATTAAGGTGGATAAACATGCAGAAGCAAAAGAAAAAGATGTAATGACGGTATAACACCCGATTTATAATATACTTGTAATTTAAAGGGAATGAGCGCAATGCTTCATTCCCTTTATTTATTTTTGGCTAGATTTAATTAAATGAAATTACTACTTCAATATCTGCAGCACCATAAATGGGTGGTTGCATTAGCGCTATTTTTAGCAGCTATAAACATTGGCTTTTCCTTACTTGATCCTTATATCACCGGGAGGATTGTAGATGAATTTATACAAAAGAAAGATGTATTAGACAGAAGTGCATTCGTTTGGGGAGTACTTGGGTTAATCGGCCTTAGTGTGGGTGCGGCAATGGTTTCCCGGATCGCCAAGAATTTTCAGGATTACTTTACCAGTATCATCGTTCAGAAAGTTGGCGCAAGCATGTATGCGGATGGTTTGAAACATTCACTGGAGTTGCCTTATCAGGTTTTTGAAGACCAAAGAAGTGGAGAGACACTGGGTATTCTGCAAAAGGTACGTCTGGATTCTGAGAAGTTTATCACCTCCTTTATCAGCATTCTTTTTGTCAGCCTGATCGGGATGGTTTTTGTCATCGTTTATTCAGTGACTGTAAGTTATAAGGTGACACTGGTTTATTTTTCTGCCATTCCGATTATCAGCTTTGTAAGCTGGTTTCTGAGCCGAAAGATAAAGACCATCCAGAAAACAATTGTAGCAGAAACAACTGCTTTGGCTGGATCTACGACAGAATCACTGAGAAACATTGAACTGGTAAAAAGTTTAGGTTTGGCTAATCAGGAGATCGAAAGGCTAAATAAAACGACCTATAAAATCTTAGGTCTTGAACTGAGGAAAGTTAAATATGTAAGAAGTATGAGTTTTGTGCAGGGCACTACGGTTAATTTTGTCCGGAGTACCATGGTGGTAGTCTTATTGATCCTGATTTTTGAAAATACCATCTCTGCCGGACAATACTTTTCCTTTTTATTTTATTCCTTCTTTCTTTTTGGACCGCTTCAGGAACTGGGAAACGTGATCTTATCCTGGCGTGAAGCTGAAGTTTCTTTAGGAAACTTTAAGAAAATTCTAAGTACACCCATTGATCAGAAACCTTTAAATCCTGTAAAGCTGGATAAGATTACCAAACTGGCATTTGCTGACGTAAATTTCAGACACCTTACAGGTAAGCATAATGCTTTAAATGACATCAGTTTCCAAACTCATAATGGAGAGACAATTGCTTTTGTTGGGCCTTCAGGTTCGGGAAAAACGACATTGGTTAAACTTTTGGTAGGACTTTATCAGCCAATGGAGGGGGATGTATTATATAACGATACTTCCAGCAAGGATATAGATCTTGATCTGCTGAGAGAGAAGATTGGCTTTGTAACACAGGATACCCAATTGTTCTCAGGAACGATCAGGGAGAACTTACAGTTTGTACGGCCCGATGCGACAGATGAAGAGTGTTTAAGGGTAATGCAACAGGCTGCCTGTAACAATCTCCTGGCGAGAGCTGATAAAGGCTTAGACACGGTAATTGGAGAAGGTGGGGTAAAGGTTTCCGGTGGAGAGAAGCAAAGGCTTTCTATTGCAAGGGCATTACTGCGCAGGCCTGATATCCTGGTTTTTGATGAAGCAACTTCCTCTCTCGATTCGTTGACTGAAGAAGATATTACAGCGACGATCCGTGATATTTCAGTACAAACCAATCACATTACCATATTAATTGCCCATAGGCTGTCTACGATTCGCCATGCAGACCGTATATATGTTTTAGAGAAGGGACACATCATCGAACAAGGGAAACATGAAGATCTGTTAGCAGAGAATGGTTTGTATTATGCAATGTGGAGACAACAGGTAGGGGAACGGAAAGACAATTAACTCAATTTCTCAGGTTTGTTGGTCGTTGATTTCCTGTGGGGTTAATTTCATTAATCCTTTTGTTTTGAGGTAAGTGATTCCTGCAACGAGAATGGTCATGCTACCGCCAAAAACAACAGCAGGTACTGTCCTCATGAGCTTTGCGGTAAGTCCTGATTCAAAGGCTCCAATCTCATTGGAAGAGCCGATAAACATACTGTTTACTGCAGATACCCTCCCCCGCATCTCGTCGGGTGTGAGTAATTGCATGATGGTAGAACGAATGATGACACTGATGCTGTCAAAAGCCCCTTCCATAAATAGAAATAACAAGGTCAGGTAGAAGTTCTTAGATAGCCCGTAACAGATAATGCTGGTTCCAAATCCTGTAACGGCAATCAATAGATTTCTCCATGGTTTGTTCATTGGAGAAAAACGGGTCATGGCCAACATGGTGATTACCGCTCCGCTGGATGCAGCGGCACGCATAAAGCCAAGACCTTCAGAACCAACTTTCAGAATGTCGTTGGCAAATACAGGAAGTAAGGCTACTGCTCCACCAAAGAATACAGAGAAGAGATCCAGGCTCATGGCGCCTAACATCATTTTATTCTTAAAGACAAAATGCACGCCTTCGGTCAGACTTTTTACAATACTCTCCTTAGGGATGTAAGTTGGTGGATGTGGCTTTAAGAAGAAGATGCAAATCAGGGAAATGGCAATAAAAACAAGAATTACAGCATAGGTTGCGGTTATTCCATAAAACCCATAAATCAGTCCACCTGTAGCCGGGCCAAGGATAGAGGCGGCCTGCCAGCTTGAACTATTCCAGGTACTGGAGTTAGGGTATAGTTTTTTGGGTACAATCTGTGCCATTAAAGAGAAGGTTGCCGGACTAAAAAAGCCCCTGGCGATTCCAATTCCAAAAACCATCAGATACATGATGGGGACAATATAACTGACCGGGACATAAGCATGCATCCGGTTGGTTGTAATCACCAGCATAATGAGAGAACAAAGAAATACCCCTGCAAATACTTTCAGCAACAATGCTCTTTTTTCAGACTTGTCGGCAACATATCCTCCATATAAAGCAATGGAGATCGCGGGAATGGCTTCACAAAGTCCCACTAAGCCTAATGCTAATGGATCTTTTGTTAAGTGATAGATATGAAATCCAATAATGACCGCCTGCATTTGATAAGCAAACGTAAAAAAGAAACGCATTCCAAGGTAAGACCGGAATTCCGGATATCGGAGGGCAGCGTAAGGATCTGGTTTTTCTATGGTACCGGGACTATCCAAGAGAAAATTGTTTTGAACAAATGTAGGTGTTAGGATGTCAATTCTGAAATGTAAATCAGATGTTTTCCATAATTATTTTACTCAGTTCTGTAGATTTATTGACCATCATAAAATGACCGCCTCCCTGAATTTTTATATCGCTTTTAATTGGAGAGATCGGGAAAATCCGGTCAGAGGTTCCGTGAATATGGATGATGTTTTTTTGAGGATTGGCGTTTTTCCAGGTCATAAGCCTGTCTATTGCCCATAACATAAACCGATTGTCAGTTTCTTTGATGATCTGGTGTAGAAGTTGGGACTCCTCTTTGGAAGTCGTGCTAAAATAATAATCCGCAGTTAGCAGATTACTCCATTTTAAAATTTTAGCAGGAAATAATTTATAGATCCTGGAGGAAGATACCAGGGATAATTGCCAGCTAAACTCCTGAGCAGATTTAATACTGGAAACAATCAATACTTTTTTGCAGGGAATGATTTTGGCTATTTCCTGTGCAATAATTCCCCCGAATGAAATCCCTAAAAGGATCACATCCTCTGTTAACTCAATTTGTGTGATGAGTCTTTTTGCGTAGGATGCTAAAGATTCCTGATCCTGGGGATCTATCCATTTGATATAGATTTTCTCGATACCAGGTAAATCTAAAAACTGGAAAACCCTTTCATCAGCACCTAATCCACTTATAAAGTATACTTTCACATTTAACCGGTTGAATTGTCACTGATGAAAAGGATGGGTTTTATTTTAGCTGATCATAAAAATCCAGATAAGCTTCCCTCATGTCTTCTGCCTGATTGATCGATGCTGATACTGCAATTCCAAAAATACCGGTATTCATTAAAGGATCTACATCGCTCAAGGTAATTCCACCAACTGCCAGTACAGGCAGGTCAATAGATTTTTCTTTGAGGACCTGCATGGCTGCCTGGTATCCTTCTACTCCCAGAAGAGGTGCATTATTCGGCTTTGTTGTGGTCGTGTAAAAAGGGCCAAACCCTGCATAATCTACTCCTTCTTCTGCCAGTCTGATTAATCCCTTCAATGTGTTTGAGGAGCCTCCAATGGTAATTGCTTCACCTAATTGCTCCCGGATTTTTATAAAATCGGCATCCATATCTTCGATATGAAATCCTTGAATATCGGCTTTACCGTTCAGGTGGATATGATCTGTAACGATCAGGGTAGCTCCCCAATCGTCACAAATTCCGGCAATTGCATTGATATCTTTCAAAAGCGCCACATCATTTTTAGTCAGACAGCGGTATTGTATCCATTTTGCACCTGCTCCGCAGGCAATTTGTGCTTGTTCTATATGGCTGTGTTGATGGATGTCGTGTGTTATAAAATGTAGTTTTTCGATGAACTTCTTCATGTTTGTTAAAATTTCAAATTTAACGAAAGTAAAAAATTAGTTCCGGCTTGCGTGAAATAAAAGTTTTGTCTGGTGACATCTCCCATGTAAGCATAGCTATAAGTATAACCGTTGCTTTCATATTTTTTGTTCAGAATGTTATTAACCAGAAGCCCAAGATTGATGTTTTTAATTCCTTTGATCTGGAAATCATAACCCATTCTGGCATTGTTTACCCAATATGCTTTTAACATTTTGTGCTCACTTTGGGTATTGTCCATATATTGCTTGCTGATATATTTGCTTTGCAGAGCGGCAGCGAAGCCTTTAAATGGTTTGAAGACCAGCTCTCCTGATACGACCGCTGCAGGAGAAAAGGAGATGTCAGGATTGGAATAGTTCGTAACGATTAAATTAGCAGTCCCGTCTTTTTCAGTGTTGGCGATGTAATCCACATAATTTTTAATCTTATTCCTGCTAAAGGCTGCATTTGCATTTATTGCAAATTTTGGACTGATGACATACGAACCGTCGAGCTCAATTCCAATCCGGTAACTCTTGTCTACATTCTGACGGTAGGCGTCTGCATATTCATTTACTTCTCCTGTAAAGATAAGTTGATCTTTATAGAACATTCCGTACACATTCACCCCTACGTTAAGCCTTTTATCGTTAAAACGGTAACCTGCTTCCAGGTTATTCAATCGCTCTGATTTTGGCGAAGGAATACCTTTTTTCAAAGAGGTAAAATCATCACGGTTGGGTTCTTTATTACCTATGCTAAAGGAAGTATAGAAATTACTCTGCTGATTCAGGAAGTATGTTGCTCCAATTTTAGGGTTAAAGAAATTATAAGTATTGCTGAAATTGATTGGCTCCACATTTTTATCCATACCGCTGATGTCATAGCTTACTCTTCTGTATTGCAGGTCGGCAAAGAGGCTAAGTTGTTCAAGGAGGCTATAGTTTACTTTGAAATAGGTGTTGAAATCATTTTTGTTTCCTTTACCATCGTAATAATGGTCCGTATTACTCAGGCTCATAGGATACTGGGACCATATTATCTGTCCAAAATGTTTACCTCTGTATTGGTTATAAGCTCCACCAAGAGTGAAGTTTAAGTCAGATTGAGGCTGGTAGTTGAAGGCATAGGTAAGCCCATAAAAATTATTATCCAGCCAGCGGCGGCGAACGAGATCAGTTTTTTCTTTTAATTCTCCATCTACAACGGTTCCTGGTAATTTATACTTTTTATACTTATCCTGTAATTTGGATTCTTCAAAATATCCTTTTCCATCTGTATAATGTAATGCGCCATTGAATGAGAATTGCTCGCTAAACTGCTTGGCATAAATTGCCTGATAATGGTTTTGGGTATAGTTGTCGGTCTGATCTTTATAGGTAAATGGATTATATGTTCTGTTTCCTGAATTGAGTAGGTTTTCCAGTTGTGATGGCTCCAGACCTTCATTAGCAGCATAATCTTTCATTCCCTGGACATCTCCTTTTAATCTGGATTCCGGAATACCTCCCCATGCCTGGTAAGTTTTTTCAGTTCCGCTAAAGACATTCAATCTTAACAATTCATTTTTTCCATAATAAGCTCCTGAGAGGAAATAAGATTTTAAGTTAGAGGCTGCACGATCAATGTATCCGTCAGATTTTATGCGAGATAGCCGTCCGTCAAAGCTCCACTTATTGTCTATCAGACCTGTTCCCACTTTGAACGTGTTTTTTAAGGTATTGAAAGAGCCGAAGGTATTGTTAAGTTCCGCATAAGCTTTTTCTGCAGGTGCTGAAGTCTGGATATTTAAACTTCCTCCGAAAGCTCCGGCGCCATTTGTTGAAGTACCCACACCTCGTTGAATTTGTATGTTCTCTGTAGAAGAAGCAAAATCAGGCATGTTGACCCAAAAGATGCCCTGGCTCTCACTATCGTTATATGGAATCCCATTGATCGTGACGTTAATCCTGCTGGCGTCGCTTCCTCTGATTCTGATCCCTGTATAACCCACACCAGCTCCTGCATCCGAAGTCACGACCACTCCTGGGGTATTATTTAAGATAAAAGGAAGATCTTGCCCGAAATTGTTTTGCTGGATCTCCTCTTTGGTTAAGTTTTTATAGGTTGTCGCAGATTTTTCATTGGCGCGGGTAGCTCTTACAATCACCTCATCAGCTAGAAATGCAGAAGGAGTTAAGCTGAAATTTACCACCTGATCTGCATTTAAGTTCAGGTTCCTTTCGATAGTCTGATAACCAACAAAACTTACAACCAGGGTATAAGTACCCGCACTAAGGTTTGTAAATTGATATTTTCCCTGTGAATCTGCTGTTGCTCCGGACGATTTTCCTTTCAGGCGGATGGATGCTCCTGGCAATACCTGATTTGATTTTTCGGATACTAATCCGGAAATACTAAACTGTGCCTTTGTTAAAACAGGAAGCAGTAACATAGCCAATGCTATGGTCATTAATCTTTTCAATTTTTTGATTTTTAGTTAAACCACTGTAAGTAAGGGGCACTTACAGCCCAGTTAAACTCCATAACTCCAATCCCTCCGCCGGCATTATCCGGATCAGGTGCATATATCTGTCAGCAGATATAATGGGTATGCTCTCAGCCTGTTTTTGTGTTTTTTACAAAACAAGGCACCCCTTTTTGATGGGGCAAAGGTATTGATAAAAAATGAATAGCAAGAAAAACGGCTTAGATTATGACTTGCTGAGGAAGGAGCCGACTGCTGCAATGGCATTATTTAGCCGCTCTTCCTGTCCGTTGATGACGATATAGTTCGCATTTAAACCTTGTAACTCCTGGTGCCATACCTGCATGAAATGTTCTCTTTTATGTGGAAAATCACGGAGTGGATCTTCCTGCCATGGAAGGTCAATATCCATCAGCAGGTAGAGGTCGTAAGTATAATTTGGTAAGGCATCCAATACCACTTTTGGTGTTTCTCCAAAAACTTCATCGCTCCAGATCTTCACTGTGATAAAGGTCGTATCACAAAAGATCAGGTCTTTTTCTGCAATTGCCAGAATTGATTCTTCGAGTGCGATCTGTCCGTGATACATATTGATTTCGTCCTGTAAATTACAGGGTTCAGTTAGCGCGGCACAGTAATACCTTGCATATTCGGGAACCCAAAGTGTTTTGTAGTGCCTGGCCAGCTGCTGTGTTATGGTCGATTTTCCTGTGCTTTCAGGTCCGACAATGGCAATTTTCTTAATTTGTTTGTTCACGGTAGGTTTTCCTCCAGTCTAAATAGCCTTTGATGGCAATGGCCACCAGGAAAGCGTAAAAAACAGCGCTCAGATTTAGGTTTTTATAGATGTATAATGGGATATAACAAAGGTCAACAATAACCCATAGAATCCAGTTCTGCAGGATTTTTCTGGTTAGCATCAGCTGTGCTACGAAGCTCAATGCTGTACAAAAGCCATCTTCATAAGGAACGTTGGTATCGGTATACCTATCAAGGTAAAGACCTAATGCTATGGATAAGGCTAGTACTGCAGCAGAGGCGATCCACCAGCCTTTTGCAGATAAATTGGTAATTGGCTTATCATCGCTTTGCTTGTTATTGACCCAGAAATACCAGCCATAGAATGCGCTGCAAAGAAAATAGAACTGCAGGGCCATGTCGCCATACATTTTTGCATCGTAAAATACCCATGCATAGGCTACGACACTAATGATCGAGATCGGCCAGCTGAGTATACTTTCTTTTGTTGCCAGGTAGATACAGATGAATCCCGAAATGACGCCAAGCCATTCCTGCCATGAAGTATGCTTAAACTGGTCGACTATCAATTGAAAAAAAGTGGATTCAAGAAGTAACATGGACCAAAAGTAGTTATCCTAAAATTATTTGCAACATAAACCTTTGTAAAGGTTCTTGATAGGCAGAAGAAAACAGGATAAAAAAATCCGGCAGGGAAATGATTCCTGCCGGATAATAAACCAAACAAACTATTTATGAAGATTATCCTCTTAAACGAGGGTTTTTTATACTATTTTGCTGTTTTCGGAGAAGTGCTGAAGCTCAAAGAGACTCTGACACTTACATCAGTACTGGTATTGTCTCTCAACACGTATTCCATTCTTATGCGTAGGCTGGTGCCTTTAACATAGTTATCTAAAAAACGTGAATTGTCTATGTCTAGTACCAGTCCGGGCCCAATATTTTCCTGAACGTCGTTTCTTGACGCTACCATGACCTCCGCGCCTTTATCATTTGCAACAAACAGTTTAACTGACTTGAACATGCCCAGGCTTTTGTTCGATGGGTTACTGGCATCAAGTTTCGCGGAGGCAATTCTGATCTCTTTTACATAGTCTGTTCCATTTTGGTTTCCAAAAACCTGATCAAAGCTTGTTGCGGCAGAGTTGGCAGAAATAATCGTATTACTTTTTGAAGAAGCTGGAATCACTACTGTTGCAGTATAAGGAAAAGTTGATTTGATTAGAGATTGTACGGTGGCACAACCAGCTAATAGAACGACTAAGGCAATTAATGCAGGAAATATTTTTTTCATTTGTATGTGTTTTGTTGTCATTTGTTATCTTGTGTTTTATTTTGAATGAAAGCTGATGCAGCTTATAACGGTATAGAATCTGCAAATGTTGTTCCAAATATTATTAAAAGGAGTTTCCTTGCATTTTGATATGAACAGACAGAATAGAGGTAGCATCATTTGAATTAAAAAATAAAGGAAGATTTTAAAACTTATTCTGATTCTGTTTGTATTAGAGGGTGGAAACAATCGATAAACATTAAGGTTAAACTAAAATTGATGGTGATGAAAAAGGCAAGTTTAAATTTCATAGCAGTGTTAGGGCTCTCATTAGGTTTATTAGCATTTACTTCTATCCGGGAGGGTGGTATACAGGGAAAGGTTAGTCCCGCAGAAGGCGCTTCTGAGGTATTGGCTGTTGCCGGTACAGATACTTTGAGAACAGGAATTACCAATGGCAGCTTTACGTTTGGAAAGGTTAAAGCAGGAACTTATACGGTTTGGGTAAAGGCAATTGCGCCTTATAAAGATACTTCTGTCGCAAATGTTGCGGTTACTGATAGTGCCACAACAGACGTTGGAGAGATTAAATTACTCCAGTAATTTATGATGATAAATTAAAGGGCTGTCAGTTAATTCTGACGGCCCTTTTTTATTTGAAGGCTTTTTTAAAAAATACGTTATTTTTAATGTTCAAAAACGTAACTTTGCATCCCGACAGAAGAGTCGGGAATTTCCATACTTACCAGCACAGAAAATCTCAAGACTATTCTGGTCTTTTAGAACGCGTTTATTACCAATTTCACTTATATAACTTTAGACTTTTTAAAGCCTTATGCCTAAAGACACCTCCATACGCTCAGTATTAATTATCGGATCGGGACCTATTATCATTGGTCAAGCCTGTGAATTTGATTATTCAGGATCTCAAGCTGCCCTATCCTTAAAGGAAGAGGGGATTGAAGTTTCGATCATCAACTCTAATCCTGCAACCATCATGACCGACAAGGTGATTGGGGACCATGTTTACCTGTGGCCTTTAACGGTAGACTCCATTGAGCAGATTTTAATAGAACGTAAAATCGATGCAGTTCTGCCTACTATGGGCGGACAGACCGCTTTGAACCTTTGTAAAGAGGCAGAAGAACGTGGTGTCTGGGAAAAATACGGAGTCAGAGTAATCGGGGTAGATGTTGCCGCGATTGAGAAAACCGAAAACAGGGAAGCCTTCCGTCAGTTAATGATTGATATAGGAGTAGGTGTAGCCCCTTCCAGAATTGCAAACTCTTTCTTAGAAGGTAAAGAAGCAGCTCAGGAAATAGGTTATCCGTTAGTAATCCGTCCTTCTTATACCTTAGGAGGTTCAGGCGGAGGCTTTGTGCATAAAAAAGAAGAATTTGACCACGCTTTACAACGCGGGCTTGAAGCTTCTCCAACGCATGAGGTATTGGTAGAAAAAGCAGTATTGGGATGGAAAGAATACGAATTGGAATTGTTGAGAGACAGCAATGACAACGTGATCATCATCTGCTCAATTGAAAACTTTGATCCAATGGGAATCCATACCGGAGACTCGATCACAGTAGCTCCGGCAATGACTTTATCAGACCGCTGCTACCAGGATATGCGTAATCAGGCGATTAAAATGATGCGTGCTATTGGTAACTTCGCAGGAGGCTGTAACGTTCAGTTCTCTGTAAATCCTGATAATGATGACATCATCGCGATTGAGATCAATCCGAGGGTATCCCGCTCTTCAGCGTTAGCAAGTAAGGCAACAGGATATCCTATCGCTAAAATTGCTTCTAAGCTAGCCATCGGTTATAACTTAGATGAAATTGAAAATCAAATTACAAAAACAACTTCAGCTTACTTCGAGCCTACTTTAGATTATGTGATCGTAAAGGTGCCACGCTGGAACTTTGATAAATTCAAGGGTGCCAATATGGAACTGGGATTGCAGATGAAATCTGTAGGAGAGGTAATGTCCATCGGTCGCAGTTTCATCGAAGCCTTGCAAAAAGCTTGTCAGAGTTTAGAAATTGGCAGAGCAGGATTGGGTGCTGATGGTAAACATAACAGAAGCATCGAAGAAATCATGCACGGATTAGAGCACCCAAGCTGGAACCGTCTGTTTTTAATCAAAGATGCCATGAGTATGGGTGTTCCTTTAGAATCTATCCGCAAAGTAACCAGAATTGATAAATGGTTCCTTGCACAGATTCAGGAGCTTGTACATCTGGAAACAGAATTAAAAAGATACTCTCTGACTAACATCCCTAAAGATTTCTTCTTCACGTTGAAACAAAAAGGATTTTCGGATATCCAGATTGCCTACCTGTTGGGTAATGTAACGGAAGATGAAGTTTACGAGCGCAGAAAATCTTTAGGCATCAAACGTGTGTACAAAATGGTGGATACGTGTGCTGCTGAATTTGCTGCACAAACTCCATATTACTACTCAACATTTGAGGAAGAGAACGAATCCACTCCATCTGATAAGAAAAAGGTGATTGTATTGGGTTCAGGCCCTAACCGTATCGGACAGGGGATTGAGTTTGATTACTCTTGTGTTCATGGTTTACTGGCTGCAAAAGAAAGTGGTTATGAGGCGATCATGATCAACTGTAACCCTGAGACGGTCTCTACAGATTTCAATATGGCTGATAAGTTATACTTTGAGCCGGTATTCTGGGAACATGTTCGTGAGATCATCGAATTAGAAAAACCAGAAGGTGTAATCGTTCAGTTAGGTGGACAGACTGCTTTGAAAATGGCAGAGAAACTTCATGAAAATGGCATTAAGATCATCGGTACTTCTTACAACGATATGGATGTTGCCGAAGACAGGGGGCGTTTCTCCGATCTTCTTAAAGAATTAGAGATCCCATATCCAAAATATGGTGTTGCAGAAAATGCAGAAGAGGCGATCGTTGTTGCTCATGAAGTTGGGTACCCGGTATTGGTAAGACCAAGTTATGTATTGGGTGGACAGGGAATGAGCATTGTGATCAATGATGAAGACCTGGAGAAGGCTGTAGTTAAGCTATTGGGTGATCTTCCGGGAAATCGTGTGCTGATCGATCATTTCTTAGACAGGGCAGAAGAAACGGAATCTGATTCTATCTGTGATGGTGAAGATGTACATATCATCGGATTAATGGAGCACATTGAGCCTGCAGGTATCCACTCTGGAGATTCTAGTGCCGTATTACCTCCATTCAGCTTATCTGAAAAGGTAATGAACGACATGGAAGCCTACTCTAGGAAAATCGCAAAAGCATTAAATGTAATTGGATTACTGAATATACAATTTGCTGTAAAAGACGAGAAGGTGTATGTAATCGAAGCGAATCCAAGAGCTTCCAGGACCGTTCCTTTCATTGCTAAGGCTTATGATGTCCCTTACATTAATATTGCTGCTAAAGTAATGCTGGGTGTAAATAAACTGAAAGACTTCAGCATCGTAAGAAAGCTGGAAGGCTATGCAATCAAAGAACCTGTATTCTCTTTTGATAAATTCCCTGAAGTAGCAAAGGAATTAGGTCCGGAGATGAAGTCTACAGGTGAGGCCATCAGATTTATTAAAAATCTGGAAGATCCTTACTTCAGAAAATTATACAAAGACAAATCGATGTACTTATCGAAGTAAAATATAGAAGTAAAATAAAAAGGTCCCTTTTCGGGACCTTTTTATTTTAGAACAATTTGAAAGTTTATTCGAGACCTGTATTCTTTAATTTTTGCCCCAGATTCTGGTATTTAAATCAAGTTCTTTAATGATGTCATACATAAACTGGACAAGTTCAATGTCTTTCTGAAGTAAAGTGTCGTTGAGCAGAGTCCTGGAAAAGGGCGGTTCAAAGTAGTTTCCGCTAAGTGGAAAAGCAATGTAAACAAGGCTGCCTGTAAATGACAGGCTAATGGTTTCGCTGGAACGTTCGTTAAGTTCACAAATACGTTCCATCATGGCAGGTGTTAAGATATAGCGTGCCTCGACCTGATCGTTGGAATAAGTAACGAAATTCTGATCGAAATTTGGATTTTCCAGTTTTACAACCTCTCCCGAACCAAATATAGGAAGGGCCGTTGCGATCCAGGCGCCAAATGCAGTGCCAAAATCTTTAGGCCTGACAATGGTTGTTCCATTAAAATTCTTGTTAAAATCCGCAAAGAAAACCACACCTTTTAGAATATCATACCAGTCTTCGCGCCGACCATTCTTTGTCTGGGTAACCGTTTTATATTCCGCATGTACTTCTGAGAAACTGAATTTTGTTTTTCCGGAGAATCCGGACACCTGATCCTCACTGTGGTATCGGTCGGGTTCTTTGGCAAAGAGTTGGGAAGAGGTAAACTCTTCCTCAGATAAGGCCTGTACATCATCGATCCGAAGACTTTCATCTATGTTCTTTAAGGCGTAAGCCAGCAGAGAATGTTTGTAGGAATATCGGTATTGTGCTTCTTTTGCTCCGGCTTTGCTGATCATGACGATACCATAAATGATTCCTGCAATACCTAAGATGATCACCGGGATCAGTCCTCCCAGCACCATACTAAGGATAAGAATGAGCACACTTAGACCAATGATGGAGTAGTTTTTAATTTTTATGCCATAAATTTCTTTACGCAAAACCTCCATCTCTGTTAAAGTCTGCTGCCTGGTAGCGGCATCATTAATGGGAGGTGCCATTAATTATTGAAGAGCTCTTTGGCGCTGATGTTTTTACGTTCTTCTTCAGTGTTCGCAAGAACAGCGATTTGCTGATAATTTAACATCCCTGCAAAAATGCTTCCTGGAAACATCATTATTGCATTGTTATAGTCCGTAACTGAAGCATTATAGGCCCTTCTGGAAGCTGCAATTTGCTCTTCACTTTCAGTCCAGGTACTTTGAAGGTTTAAAAAATTCTGGTTTGCTTTTAGGTCAGGATAGCTCTCTACATTAACAATTAAGCCTTTGACTGCTGAACTCAGCTGTTTATCAATATCTAATTTTTCTTCATTGCTGATATTTGGCGTAATGGCACGGCTTCTCAGTTCTACGACCTTTGTCAGTACACTCTCCTCGTGCTGCATGTATTGTTTTACTGTTTCAATCAGGTTTGGCAACAGGTCAAATCGTTTTTTTAGCATGACATCTATTGCTGAAAAGGCATTATTGACCTGGTTTTTCTTTGCAATCAAAGAATTGTAATAAGAAATACCCAGTAAAATCAGAACGACTAGTATGATGGCGCCTATAATCATAGTTTTGTGTTTAAGAAAATGATATAATTCCTAGATGTATAAATTTAGGAGATGTTTAGTTTAAAATAACTACGCCTTTGGCTTCAAATGCCAGTTCTTTCTTAGGTTCGGTAATTTTTGCAACTTCTTCTGCGGACTTGTGTGCATCCTCTGCATAATGACGCAGCGTCTCTACTGAGATCGTTTGTTTTTTTGCTAAACCATCAAGTGCTACTTTTTTTCCTACGATATCCATCGGCATAAAAAACGCATAATCTTTAAAGGTGATGCGGATCGATTCTCCGGATGGGGTTTTTAAAGTCATCCAGCAGCCCTTTTTCTTGCAAACGTCGACGACCTCTCCGGTAACTTTCATTTCAGCCACTTTTTTATCACCCATCACAGACTCCATTTTTTCTATAGGAAGTAAATTTCCACCAGTAACACCGGCTCCGAATGATTTTCCATTAATTGCGGGGCTTTCCTGAGCCAGAGCGCAAATTGATAAAGCACAGAATGTAATGCTTAGCAGCGTTTTTTTTATCATGAGATTTTTCTTTTTATGGATTTTGCATTTATAAATATAAAATATTTTCTGCAAAGGAGGGAAGGGGCTGAATAAAAAAAATCCTCGTTATCTAACGATAACGAGGATAATCATCCCTATTGTTTGTTAATTCATAAATGATTAACACCAGGTATATGGCAACTAACAGGCCAAATTTGAAAATCAGCATTCTGTATTTATAACTATCTAATATTCAGGCGTATTTAAGAAAATGTAAATTTTGCATTAAAAAAATATGTGGGGAAAAAAATGCTCAATATGTGGAAACAGATCATTTGTTTCCACATATTGAGCATTTTTGGCACGCTTAAATTATCCAAAAAGCAGGGCAAAAACGTCTTCTATTTTACTGACCGGGCTGAGTTCAATTTTATACCGCTCTGTGATCAGTCCCTTCATATTGTAGTTAGAGATGAAAATTCTTTCGAAGCCCAGTTTTTCTGCTTCGGAGATACGTTGCTCAATTCTGTTCACGGCCCTGATCTCTCCTGAAAGTCCTACTTCTGCAGCAAAACATATTTTGGAAGAGATAAAGATATCTTCATGAGAAGAGATGATGGCCACTAAAATCGCCAGGTCAATAGCTGGATCTTCTACTTTAATGCCGCCTGCAATGTTTAAGAAAACATCCCTGGTACTTAGCCTGAACCCGCATCTTTTTTCGAGCACTGCGAGGAGCATATTCATCCTCTTTGTGTCAAAGCCATTTGCTGATCGCTGAGGGGTTCCGTAGGCGGCTGTGCTAACCAAGGCCTGGGTTTCAATTAACATGGGCCTGGCGCCCTCTAATGTGGCCGATATGGCAATGCCACTAAGTTCTTCGTCACGCTGTGAGAGCAAAATTTCTGAAGGATTGGAAACCTGTCTTAGTCCGCTGCTATGCATGGCATAGATACCAAGTTCAGCAGCTGCTCCAAATCTGTTTTTTATAGAGCGTAGGATCCGGTAAACATGGTGTCTGTCTCCTTCGAACTGTAAAACAGTGTCCACCATATGTTCCAGGATCTTTGGTCCTGCAATGGTTCCGTCTTTGGTGATATGACCAATTAAAAATACTGGCGTGTCTGTTTCTTTTGCAAATCTCAGAAGTTCTGCTGTACATTCCCTTACTTGTGAGACACTTCCCGGAGTGGAATCAATATGAGCAGAGTGAAGGGTTTGTATGGAATCTACAATTAATAAATCAGGCTCCAGTTCTTCTATTTGCTTAAATATATTTTGTGTAGAGGTTTCTGTGAGGATGTAACAATCGGCAGTGGGGGCAGAGGTAATGCGTTCCGCCCTCATTTTGATTTGTTGCTCACTTTCTTCTCCGGAGATGTAGAGAATCTTTTTTCCGGATATATTAAGTGCCAGTTGCAGCATCAATGTAGATTTCCCGATTCCGGGCTCTCCACCGATAAGGATTACGGAGCCGGCAACCAGTCCGCCGCCCAAAACTCTGTCTAATTCCTGATCACCAGTAAGGATTCTTTCCTCGGTAATGGAAGGGATATTATCTACTTTATTGGGCTTGTTTACACGGGTTGTTCCTGTGGAGGTTTTCCAGGCAGGAACCTTTGATCCTGCTTTTTCTATCACCTCTTCTACGAAGGTGTTCCATGAGTTGCATGAAGGACATTTTCCCAGCCATTTCGCTGATTCATATCCGCAACTCTGACAAAAATATGCTGATTTAGTTTTAGCCAATTGACAGAGGTTTTTAATGAGTTACGAATTTAGGCTTAATTCTATAAAAACGGGGATTAAAAAACGGAGGTAAAATAAAACAGGCCTGATCCGAAAGGAGCAGGCCTGTTTAAAGGAAATTTGAACCGTGATTATAATTTTATCTCTTCGTCTTTGGAAGAAATAAAATGGAATTCTGTTAGGTTATACGATGGAACAGCTTTGATTTTGATTCTTTGACCGAATTTAAAGAACCACTTCCATTGTAAAGATATGAACCCTTTTTTGATGTAAGCCTCAATATAAGGGTGTACACAAAGTGTAATATTTTTTTCGTTTTGCTCTTGCAAAATATAGTTCAGATTGTTTTCGATATCATCCATCAAAACAATGCTGGCCTTAATTTCACCCGTACCATCACAGGTTGGGCATTTTTCACTGGTGACGATGTTCATCTCCGGTCTGACACGCTGACGGGTGATCTGAACAAGGCCAAACTTACTTGGAGGAAGAATGGTATGCTTGGCACGGTCCAAGAGCATTAATTCCTTTAGGTAGTCGAATAACATTTTACGGTTAACAGGTTTGTGCATGTCGATAAAATCGATGACTACAATCCCTCCCATATCACGTAGACGCAGTTGTCTTGCAATTTCTTTTGCTGCTTCTTTATTTACCTGAAGCGCATTTTCTTCCT
The DNA here is from genome assembly GCF_900129215.1 of Pedobacter caeni. GTDB lineage: Bacteria > Bacteroidota > Bacteroidia > Sphingobacteriales > Sphingobacteriaceae > Pedobacter > Pedobacter caeni. Next base: position 20,425 of record NZ_FQUQ01000003.1, read on the forward strand.
GATTTTCTTTGCTTGCCGTTCTGTTTCCGCTATTTACGTCAACAACATGCAAAGCTTCCGTATGTTCTACGACCAGGTAGGCACCACCGGCCAGGTTTACGGTTTTTCCGAAAGCATTTTTAATTTGCTTTTCAATTCCGAAATGTTCGAAGATAGGCTCTTTATGCTTATAGATCTTAACGATCTTTTCCATCTCCGGAGAGATTTCATGTACATAAGAACGGATGTCCTCGAACAGGTTACTGTCATTCACGTATACATTAGTGAAGTCAGTACTTAAAATATCACGGATCAGCGTAGAGGTGCGGTCCATTTCTCCCCAAACACGCTTGGAAGGCTCTGCATCAGGTAACTTTTTAATAAAGTTTTCCCATTTAGTAACAGAGTCTAACAGGTCTTTTTGAAGTTCGGCTACACCCTTGCCTTCAGAAACCGTTCTAATGATGACCCCAAAGTTTTTAGGCTTAATACTTTCGATAATCTTTTTTAAACGATTACGTTCGGTATTGCTTTTAATCTTTTTGGAAATCGAAATGACATTAGAGAAGGGAACCAGTACAATATAGCGTCCTGCTATAGATAGGTCAGAACTTAAGCGTGGTCCCTTTGTTGAAATTGGTTCTTTGGCGATTTGAACTGGCAGCACAAGATTCTTGCTGACCACTTCGGAGATCTTCCCGGCTTTGTTAATATCTCCTTCTAGCTTGAAATTATCTAATAAAGTTCCGCTAACAGAGCCGTTACGCTTGATTTTAGTAAGCTTTATCAAAGATTGTACTTGTGGACCAAGGTCGAAATAATGCAAAAAAGCATCCTTTTCGTAACCCACATCAACGAACGCAGCATTTAGTCCGGGCATAATTTTCTTTATGCGGCCTAAATAAATATCGCCTACGGCGTAATTGTTATTGATGTGTTCCTTATGAAGTTCTACAAGTTGTTTGTCTTCAACTAAAGCTATGGTTACTCCCGAGGGAGATGAATCTATAATTAGTTCCTTTACCAAAAGCTACAGATTTTAAGGCTTTTAAGCCTTATTAACACATGGACAATAAAAAACGTTGCTACCAACAATTAAGGCTACGATCAAATCCTAGCCTTAGTTGTTGAGCAAAACATGAAGAAAACTATTTTTTCTTATGTCTGTTTTTTCTTAAACGTTTTTTACGTTTGTGGGTAGCCATTTTATGTCTTTTTCTTTTTTTACCGCTTGGCATAATCTTAGGTTTTAAATATTTTTATTAAATCTGTTTATTAATTTTTATTCTTTAACGCAATCACCTTGTCATCAATAAATTTTGATAATGTAGCGTTTGCTGCTAATTTTTTGCTCTTTTCGTAAGCATCGATAGCTTCAGTATTCTTTCCAAGGTTTTCATAGGAAGTTCCCAGATAGAAATAGGCATCCGGAGAAGGCTTCATGGCAATAATGCTTTTGAACCTGATAATTGCTTTGTCAAACTGACCTGACTTCATCGCGAAAGTACCTAAACTCATATTTGCTTTTAAGTTCTTTGGGTCTTTCTTGACAACGTCCATTAACATCGCTATTCCTGACATTGGAGCTCCCATACCGTTTACGATGGTAATTCCTAAGCCTGTTTTAGCGTCATTACTGTTGGAGTCTATTTTCATTGCACTGCTGTAAGCAGCATTCGCTTTTTGCAAAAGTGCAGGTTGCAACAGACTGTCCTGGGTATTGTCAAATGCCTTCATAAATGTTTCTCCGGCAGCTAACCAATTGTTTAACGTTTGCTCTTTGTTGGCTACGATTTCCAGGTAAAGTGCACTGGGAACCGATTGCTCTAAGTCATCCCACTTTTTTGCAAGCAATTTAGCTTCTTTGGCTTTGTTGTCTTCAGAAGCAGACATATATGCAGTTTCAAGTGCAGTGATTTCGGCAGCTAACGGAGCTTTAATCATGTTCTTCGCGGCAGTTGAGACTTCTTTAAGGTTGATCTCAGCTGTTGCCGGAGCCTGTGCAGCCATCTGTCCACCTGCAGGAGTACTGCTGGTTTGTTCTTTTGGCTTTACTAAACCCTTGATATCCCTTGTAAACAAGAACGCAATGAGCAAAACTACTGCTCCTATTAAAATGGCCTGTTTAGATCGGATACTGTTTATCATGATGATAATTAAGCTTCTACGCTAACTTTTTTTGAATTATTCTTTACTTTATCAACAAATACTTTTGCTGGTTTAAAGCTTGGCACAAAGTGCTCCGGGATAATAATTGCAGTGTTTTTAGAAATATTTCTCGCAGTTTTTTGTGCTCTTTTTTTAACAACAAAACTACCAAAACCCCTAACATATACATTTTCGCCGCCAATCATGCTGTTTTTGATGACCTTGAAAAATGCCTCAACGGTTTCTTGTACATCTACCTTTTCAATTCCTGTTTTCGTTGATATTTCTGAAATAATATCTGCCTTAGTCATATTCTCTGTTATTAATTTATAGTGTGTTATATACTTTATAAGTGTTTTGGGGTTGCAAAAGTATTGCTTTTTAATGAGATAGGAAAATAAAAGATGATTTATTTGTCGCCGGTTGTATCACCGAATTGCAAGTTTTAGCAAAAACAAATATTTAGCGCGTATTTTTGTGGCTATGAGTTTTCAGACAGAAATCGTAAAATGGTATTTAATCAATAAAAGAACACTTCCCTGGAGGGATACTACTGATGCTTATGTGATTTGGCTTTCGGAAATCATTTTGCAACAGACCAGGGTGGAACAGGGACTTCCTTATTTTAATAGTTTTTTGCAAAACTATCCGACAGTAGTTGATTTTGCCAATGCAAGCGAAACGCAAATTCTCAAATTGTGGCAGGGATTGGGTTATTATTCTCGTGGACGGAACATGCTGTTCACCGCGAGGCAGGTTATGGACTTACATTCCGGCATTTTTCCTGTTAAATACGAAGAGCTCATTCAGCTGAAAGGAGTTGGCGAATATACTGCTGCAGCAATCTCTTCTTTTTCGGCCAACGAATCCAGGGCTGTTCTGGACGGAAACGTTTTCCGGGTATTGTCCAGATATTTTGGCATAGGAACCGCCATCAATAGTACCGAAGGAAAAAAGCAGTTTAACGAGCTTGCACAAGAGCTGATCGAAGGGCAGGAACCTTCTTTATACAATCAGGCCATCATGGAATTTGGAGCTTTGCAATGCAAACCCAAGTCTCCTGATTGTGGCAGTTGCCCGGTTCAATCCGGATGTTACGCAAAAAACAAAGATCAGGTTGGCCTGTTGCCTCTAAAATTAAAGAAGCTAAAAAAAAGAACGAGGTATTTCAATTATATGGTTTGTTTTGACGGCGATAATTTGTTGGTCAATAAGAGAACTGCCGGGGATGTCTGGCAGGAGCTATATGATTTTCCGTTGATTGAGACAGAAGGACCTTACCTGGAGGACCATGAGCAATTCCTTAAACGACTGAAATACAGCTTTGGAGCTAACTGTGTAATCAGGCCTTTAACCTTGCAAAAACATTTATTGACTCACCAAACTATATATGTTCAATTTTTTGCTTTAGACAATTATATCATTAACTTTAATATGAATGCAGAAATAAAATGGGTTTCTCTGACTGAGTTTGAGGAGTTGCCCCAACCAAAAGTGATTACAAATTTTATGATCTCCAATTCAATTAAACAGTAAAATTATATTTCATGTCAGGTATTAACAAAGTTATTTTAGTAGGACATTTAGGCAAAGATCCTGAAGTCAGACATTTAGAAGGAGGAGTCACTGTAGCTAGTTTTCCATTGGCAACATCAGAGACTTATAACAAAGATGGCAAGCGTATTGAGCAAACGGAATGGCATAATATTGTTTTGTGGAGAGGACTTGCAGAAGTAGCATCCAAGTATTTGCAAAAGGGGAAGCTGGTATACATTGAGGGAAAACTGCGGACGCGCTCTTTTGAAGACCGGGAGAAAGTTAAGAAATATGTAACTGAGGTGGTCGCTGAGAACTTTACTATTCTGGGTAGAAAGAGTGATTTTGAACATACACCAGTGAGTAATGAAAATACCACCCCGAAAAGTGAGACAGAATATCTTGATCCTAATGAGGTTTCAGGAGATCTGCCTTTTTAGATGCCAGGGCTGACAAGGAAAGGGGCGAAAGGAGCATTACTGGATGTCTATGAAGATGCGCTCATCGCATTGCAGGAATGCATCGCAGACTTATCAGACGAGGATCTGGTGGCTGTTTTGTTGCCTGATGATGAGGAATGTAAATCAATTCAAACGATTCTCACACATGTAGTCAGCAGTTCCTACAGTTATGCTGTTTACATCCATGAACTCAAAGGAAATCTATATATCAGGCCGGAAGAACGACTACATACCAGTGCTATGGAATATGTTCGGGACCTTAAGGATGCTTTTGAATTTAACCTGAAAGTTTTCCTGGAAGTGAATAATGAGGAACTGGAGCAATTCGATGCCGGGCGAAAAATGATGACCAGATGGAACCAGCTTTATGATATTGAACAATTAACAGAGCATGCAATTGTACATGTGCTAAGGCATAGACGACAGATAGAAAAATTCAAACTTTTATTAAATAATCCAACAAGATAGTTGTGGAATCATAAAATGGGCCTGGACTTCGAAAAGTGTTTATTTCAAGGTGCAGGCCCATTATTTATTTTTAGTTACTATTCTACGGTAACAGATTTGGCGAGGTTTCTTGGCTGATCTACATTACATCCACGCATTAAGGCGATGTGGTAAGATAGGAGTTGCAATGGTATCGTGGCCAGCAATGGTAAAAATGCCTCACTGGAATCCGGAATTTCTATACAATAATCTGCCATTTTTCTTACCTCGGTGTCACCTTCGGTAACAATTGCAAGTACAATTCCTTTTCTTGCTTTCACTTCCTGAATGTTACTGATTACCTTCTCATAAGAAGAATTTTTAGTCGCAATCACTACAACAGGCATTTCTTCGTCAATTAAGGCGATAGGGCCGTGTTTCATCTCAGCTGCAGGATATCCTTCCGCATGGATGTAAGAGATCTCCTTGAGCTTTAAAGCGCCTTCCAGCGCAACAGGAAAGCCACTACCTCTACCCAGGAACAGGCAGTTTCTGGAATCCTTGAATTTCGCGGCAATTTCTTGGATCATATCATTCGATTCCAGCGCTTTTTGAATCTTGTCAGGAATGCAATCCAATTCGGTAAGTAATTCTACCAGTTTAGAATGACTAACAGTTCCTTTTTGTTGGGCCATATAAAACGCCATTAGCGTAAGTACTGTAACCTGCCCTGTAAAAGCTTTGGTTGATGCGACCCCAATTTCCGGTCCAACGTGTGTATAAACTCCTGCATGGGTCAATCTTGGGATAGAAGAACCCACTACATTACATACTCCGAAGATGGTTGCACCTCTTTCTTTGGCCATTTCAATTGCAGCCATTGTATCTGCCGTCTCGCCCGATTGAGAAATTGCAATTACGACGTCTTTCTCAGTAATTATGGGATTTCTGTATCTGAATTCTGAAGCATATTCTACTTCAACCGGAATCCTTGCGTATTCTTCAATAAGGTATTCTGCAACCAGACCTGCATGCCATGAAGTGCCACAGGCAACGATGATGATCCTGTCTACATTTTTCAGCTTTTCTGCATACTCCTTTATGCCTCCCAGTTGAACGATGCCTTCATTCGGGTAGATTCTTCCACGCATACAATCTCTGATCGATCGTGATTGTTCGAAAATCTCTTTCAGCATGAAGTGCTCATATCCGCCTTTTTCAAGCATTTCCAGCTTTAATTCCAGTGCCTGGATATAAGGGGTTTGAACAACATTATCAAGACGTTTGATCAGTAGCTCATCACGTTTCAGGAAGGCAATTTCATTGTCATTCAGATAAATTACATTTTTTGTGTACTCTACAATTGGAGTCGCATCGGAGGCGATAAAATACTCTCCGGCTCCGACACCGATAACCAAAGGGCTTCCTTTTCTTGCCGCGATCAGTTGATCCGGATGATCTTCGTCCATCAATACAATTGCGTAAGCTCCGGTAACCTCATTTAGCGCAATCCTTACCGCTTCCAGAAGATCAGTATCTTCATTTTTATAGATCTCTTCAATCAGGTGAACAAGAACCTCAGTATCGGTATCACTTTTAAACTCATGCCCCCTGCTGATCAGCTCTTCTTTTAAGGTCGCATAGTTTTCAATAATCCCATTATGAATGATTGTTAGCTTGCCATTGTTGGAGGTATGTGGATGGGAATTTCTGTCGGAAGGAGCTCCGTGAGTAGCCCATCTGGTATGTCCGATACCTATTGTCCCAGACAGGTCTTTACCTTCAGAAAAGTTTTCCAGTTCCAGAACCTTTCCGGCTTTTTTATAAATATTAAGACCCGTATCATTAATCAAGGCAATTCCAGCGCTGTCATAACCACGGTATTCTAATCTTTTTAGTCCTTTAAGGACGATCGGCCAAGCTTCTCTATGGCCAATATAACCAACTATTCCACACATAAAAATTATGTTTTAAAAAATAAATCCCCCGAAATTAATGAATCTCAGGGGATATAAATATGTCTCTTCTGAAATTATTTCAGCTTCGTATAGTAGATGTTTAATTTCATCCTTTTTGTACCTGATGCTGCGTCTTTCTTTGGTCCGACCAGTATTGATCTTTCTGCAGAACTTGCCCAGGGGCTCACAGATGGCTCAGAAACCGGAGTTGGAGCGATGAAAGTTCCATCATCTTTTTTTGTACCGTCAATAAGATCCTGAACATGGCTCGTGACGCTAAAGATATACCTGCCATTTACTGAATCAAAATATCCACCAAATACAAGAGGATTAGCTCTTGGATCTCCATAAGGATTCGTTTGTGACAGAGGGTCATTGTCGGTGATATTTTTACGGGTTCCTGCGGCATCTCTACGATACATCATTAGTCTTGGTGCCGGCTTAAAGTGGGCATCGCGTTCTGGAGTGACGTCGATCACCAGCTCAGCTTTGTTAATGGCAACCTTAGCTGTTCCCAACATTGCTTTAAATGCGTCGAAATTAAAGCTAATTCTATTCCTTAGTCCAGATAGTGCTTGTATGTAGGTTTCATCAAACTGTTTCTCGCTGTTGTCGTCCAGCTGAGTTTTAATGGCTGTATTATCATAGTTATGTTTCACGTAAGCTACTACAGGTGTCGTGCTTTGTTTAATTGGGAAGCTAATGACAGCAGTATCTCTGGTTGCAGGGGATTTTCCATCTCTTTTATAAAAAAGCTGCAACTTTGAAAGCGTATCTGTAAGATTGAAGAAAATCATTCCCCCCTTATTAGTGGCTGATGCGCTCACATACAAGCCATTAAATTTTTCAATAAACAGGTTATTTCTATCATAAGCAAGCGTATCCATATTGATAATCTTGTTTTGAATTAATGCCGTATTTAACCGGATTCTCAGTTGAGGTGGTACGCTTCTTAGCGTGTCTGGCTTGCCTGCAACAATCTCGGTTACTTTAAACGGTGTTAAAGGTTTTATAAAAATAGCACCTTGAGGCCCGGTTGGCTGATTGGTAACCAGTGTTCCAAGAACCTCAGTTATCCCTTCTCCCCAATTTGTTGAACTGAGGAAACTACGTTCGCGGGTTAAATCCTTAGCCATTTGGCCCACCGTGAAAGTATAGGTTTGAGTGGAGTCACCATAAAAAGGAGTGCCTTTTGAGTTATCGGCTTGTGTGATCGCCGAATAAGGCAGTATCAATACTGCGGAGTCCAATACCGCATTTTTACCAAACCTGTATTTTACAGCGGGGATATTAACCGTCATTGCTGTACCAGCTGTTGTGATTCCAAAAATATCGTCCTTTATGGCACCGACAGGGTATCTGGTAAGTGATGATGCAGACTGTGCATCATCCAGCTCTGTTCGGGAAGTGACGATTGTATTGTCGTAAAGCTCTCCGGCAATGGCAGATTCTTCTTGTCCCAAACCTATGGTATTGGCATCTTTACAAGAAGAAAAAAGAAAAAGACCTATCAACATGGTTAATAAGTCTTGTTTTGAAAATTTCATATTTAAGTTAATAATACCTGAGTTTATGCTATTGAAACCAATTCTTCGTCCGAAATTTCTTCATACAAAGCGTAGAAGTTTTCGAAATCGTCGGTTAAATTATAAGCTAAAGTTGGTTTATTAGAATCTTTAACAAATTTTAACACATTACTATCGATGTTTTCATTCGCTAATACTACTGCATCAGAGTAAGTTATGGCTCCAATATGTAGGGTGTTACAGTCTGCGTTTTCAAACACTTTCGTGTCTTCAGGCGTCATGGCATTCATTACTGCTTTTTTATGAAGGTCAGCATGAAGCTTCTCTGTGAAACAATTCTCATAGATCGAATAAACTACTTTGGAATTCTTGAAAGTAGGATCATTCTTGTAAGAAGTTTTAATGTAAGCCGGGACTAATGCCGTCATCCATCCGTGACAATGCACGATGTCTGGTGCCCATCCTAACTTTTTCACAGTTTCTAATGCGCCTTTGCAAAAGAATATTGTTCTTTCGTCATTGTCCGCGTAGAATTTGTCTTCCTTGTCTCTAAAAACGTATTTGCGTTGGAAATAATCTTCATTATCCAGGAAGTATACCTGCATACGGGCAGCCGGGATAGAAGCAACTTTAATAATTAAAGGGTTGTCATTATCATCGATGATAATGTTCATTCCTGAAAGGCGTATTACTTCGTGCAATCTGTTCCTTCTTTCATTAATGTTCCCGAATCTCGGCATCAAAATGCGGATTTCAAATCCTTTGTCCTGCATTGCCTGAGGTAGTTGACGGGTAATTTCTGAAATTTTTGTGAGTTCAAGGAAAGGCGACATCTCGTGTGTAACAATCAGTAGCTTCGTTTTTGCCATCTCCATATTCTGTAAATAAAAATTTATGTTAAAGAAAAGATTATCAAGGGGCAAAGGTAAGCAAAATAATAACATTTATCAATTATATAGGCAAGATGTTTTGTTTGGAATAGATAAATAACCAACTTTGCCCTTTGAAATTTTATAGGCTAGTTTGAAAGTTATAAACACCATCGCAGCGTTAAAGTCGTTGCTTGAACCAATAAAATTGGGTCAACAGAAAATTGCTTTAGTGCCTACTATGGGTGCATTGCACAAAGGACACGTATCACTGATCAATATTGCCCAGCAATATGCGGATGTGGTAGTTTGCAGTATTTTTGTAAACCCGACACAATTTACCGATCCTAAAGACCTGGAGAAATATCCGCGTCCACTGGAGCACGACATGCAAATGCTTCGTGAAGCAGGTTGTGATGTGGTGTTTATGCCATCGGTAAATGAGATGTATCCAGGGCCCGAAAACTGGCATATTGATCTTGGTCCTGCCGAATTTCTGCTCGAAGGCGAATTTCGGAAAGGTCATTATCAGGGGGTTACTCAGATTGTAAAAAAATTATTTGATGCCGTGAGTCCTGATCTTGCCTTTTTTGGACAAAAAGATTTTCAACAAGTGTTGATGATTGAGACCATGGTGGCTTATTTTAAACTTCCTGTACAAATCATTTCCTGCCCTATTATACGGGAGTCCGATGGCCTGGCGATGAGTTCGAGAAATATACATTTAAGTGAGACAGACCGGAAGAATGCATTGGTGCTGAGCAGGGCATTGAGTTATGTAAAAGATCATTTTGCAGAAAAAAGTATTCCCGATCTTCTTAAGGCAGCGAAAGATATGATTTCGGAGGTAGCAGGTGTTGAGCTCGACTATTTTACCATTGCAAACGGGAAAACCCTCCATCCGGAAAGTAATAAAAATCAATCTGATCTCGTGGCTTTGGTAGCTGCAAAGGTCGGTCAGACAAGGCTGATAGATAATATGCTGCTCAACTGACAATCCACTATATTATAGTAACCCAAAAGTTTTAACTTTGTATTATGATTATCGAGATATTAAAATCGAAAATACACCGTGTTAAAGTAACACAGGCCGAATTACATTATGTTGGAAGCATTACCATAGATGAAGATCTGATGGATGCTGCCCAGATCATTGCCAATGAAAAGGTGCAGATCGTAAACAATAATAACGGGGAGCGTTTTGAAACCTATGTAATCAAAGGTGAACGTGGAACCGGAACGATTTGTTTAAACGGAGCGACGGCCAGAAAGGTTCAGGTTGGTGACATTCTGATCATTATGTCATACGGCTCCCTGCCAATCGAAGAGGCAAAGAAATACCACCCTATTCTTGTTTTTCCTGATGACAATAATCACCTTTTAAAGTAGCAACAATCTGTATAATGTAAAATAATACTATGCAGCCATAGTAATAATGAGGTAGAAATACTAAATTTGGCCGTACGTATTTTTTTATCTATATAATTATGCTATTTCAATTAAGTGAAGAACAATTGATGATCCAACAGGCTGCAAGGGATTTCGCACAGAATGAACTTAAGCCCGGAGTTATCGAGAGAGATGAGCACCAGAAATTTCCTGCTGAGCAAGTAAAAAAACTTGGAGAGCTGGGATTTCTAGGAATGATGGTTTCAGAAAAATATAACGGTAGCGGCTTAGATGCACTATCTTATGTCCTGGTGATGGAAGAGTTGTCTAAGGTAGATGCTTCCTCTTCTGTTGTGGTCTCTGTCAATAATTCATTGGTATGTTATGGACTGGAGTCATTTGGGTCCGAATTTCAAAAAGAAAAATACCTGAAACCATTGGCTTCCGGTGAAAAGATCGGCGCTTTTTGTTTATCAGAGCCTGAGGCCGGATCAGATGCCACTTCACAACAGACTACAGCTGAAGATAAAGGCGATTATTATTTGCTGAACGGTACAAAAAACTGGATTACTAACGGAAATACGGCTTCGACCTATTTGGTGATTGCACAAACCGATCGTTCTTTAAAACATCGGGGCATCAATGCCTTTATTGTGGAAAAAGGAATGGAAGGTTTTACCATTGGTCCGAAGGAAAATAAAATGGGTATCCGTGGTTCAGACACACACTCGCTCATGTTTAATGACGTGAAAGTGCCTAAAGAAAACAGGATAGGAGAAGATGGGTTCGGTTTTAAGTTCGCAATGAAAACTCTGGAAGGCGGACGTATAGGAATTGCAGCCCAGGCGTTAGGGATTGCAGCAGGTGCCTATGAACTTGCTCTGGAATATTCAAAACAGCGTAAATCTTTTGGTAAAGCGATTTCTGACCACCAGGCGATTGCCTTTAAACTGGCGGATATGGCGACCACCATTGAAGCAGCGCGTTTGTTGGTTTATAAAGCGGCATGGTTAAAAGATCAGGGGCTTCCTTATACTTTAGCGGGTTCTATGGCGAAATTATATGCTTCGAAAGTAGCGATGGATGTTACGGTAGAGGCTGTTCAGATTCACGGAGGTTACGGTTTTGTGAAAGAATACCATGTAGAGCGCATGATGCGTGATGCAAAGATTACCCAGATTTATGAGGGGACTACAGAAATACAAAAAATGGTGATCTCAAGAGAAATCTTAAAATAATAATTTGATTAAACAAAAAAGCGGGCAGTCCATCTCTGGGCTGCCCGCTTTTTTGTTTAAAAATCTTGTTTAGGATAAGGATGGATTCTGTTTGTGGCAGGTTCGGAAAGAGTAGCGGTCAGGTCAGTTTCATGCGCGTGCTTTCCGAAGTGTTTTTTAACCTGCCTTGTCCTGCTCTGACTAAACAACCATCTAGTCTTTCTCTGTTCCAGCAATGGAGCCAAATATCGCTTTGATGAGGGCGACAACAATGGCAAGAAATGCGGCTGCCCAGAACCCACTTGTATTAAAACTGCTCATCATATTGTCTACTAATAAAATCATTAACACTGTAATGATGAAGGAGACCAGTCCAAGAGTAAGAAAGTTAATGGGAAAAGTGAAAATACGTAAAATGGTTCCAATGGTTGCATTGGCCAATGAAATCAGCACTGCGGCAACAATAGCAGCCCAATAGCTGTCTACATGAACGCCTGGAATGAGTTTCGCGCCCAGGAATACCGCCAGCCCCAATAATAAAATTTCTACAATGAGTCTCATAATTTTTAATTTAGTGATATGTTAAAGTGTTTTGTTAAGTTGACAGGAGTGTTGTACTCCCTTGGTTTATTTGTTGCCTGTTCTAATGCAAATAATAAGCCACTTTCTATCGATTTTTCTTTAGATAGTACAAAAATTGTGCTATCACATATCGATGAGACTGGATTTCTGTCACTTAAAAATAGTAAAGAAGCTGATTCTGCATTAAATGAATTGGTCGTGGTACTTCAGACACCATCAGAGCAGGATTCTGCGATCAGAGAAGAGCCGGTGCCTGGAAAAATGCTGTTGACGGATAGTAATATCGTGTTTATTCCTCTCCATCCCTTTGTAAAGGGGCGTGATTATCTGGTAATTACCCACCTGAATATCCGCTTTGGAGGCATGGAGGAAATTGTGAAAGGTAAAGTGAGTTATCGCATGAAGCCTCAGCAAAAAATGTTAACCCGCTAATCAGGAGTTTCGTTAAGTCCGGATTGCTTTAATCCTGATCCTGTGCTGTATCTTGTTGAAAAAGTTGCACATACATTGTACATAAGATGATTCTGATTTTTATTTTGAAAAAATATTTCCTATCTTTGCACTTGTAATAGAGGGCAAGAGGGGGCAGAGGTCCCCTCTTTTCTTTTATTGGAAAATTGGTTATGCAGGTAGAAAAAAGAGTTACAGCGTTAGTTGAAGAGAAAATTTCGGATAGACCGGAGTTGTTTTTGGTAGAGGTAAAAATGCTTCCAAACAATAAGCTGATCATTCATGTAGATGGCGATGAGGGAATTAGTATTCAGGATTGTGCCGCAATCAGCAGACATGTAGGCTTCCATCTGGAAGAAGAAAATACGATTGAAAAAGCGTACAACCTGGAAGTTTCTTCCCCGGGTGTCGGTGAACCGCTTAAACTTCAAAGACAATATGTGAAAAATGTTGGCAGAGAATTGAGCGTAAAACTGAACGGTGGTGAAATTAAAGAGGGTAAACTGCTTTCTGTAGAGGATCAAAGCATAACGATCGAAGCGAAGGTGAAAGAAAAAGGTAAAAAGGCGCAACTGGTAGAAACCAGTATCGACTTTAGTAATATAACAGAAACAAAGGTTTTAATTTCATTTAAATAAAAATGAGCAATATTAATTTAATCGATTCATTTCAGGAATTCAAAGAGTTCAAGAACATCGACCGTCCTACAGTGATTAGTGTGCTGGAAGAGGTATTCCGCAGTATGTTGCGTAAAAAATACGGTACTGATGAGAATTGTGACGTAATCGTTAACCCGGACAATGGAGATTTGGAAATCTGGCGTACAAGAAAAGTGATGGAGGATGGTTTTTCCGAAGACGATGACCTGGAGATCGAACTTGCTGAAGTAAAGCTTTTAGATCCTGATATGGAAGTTGGCGACGATTACATTGAACAGATCACTTTAGAAAGCTTTGGCCGCAGAGCAATATTAGCTGCACGCCAGACGCTGGTTTCCAAAGTATTGGAATTAGAAAAAGACGAGATCTTTAAAAAATATAAGGATAGGGTTGGAGAAATTGTAACGGGAGAAGTTTACCAGGTTTGGAAAAAAGAAACATTGGTACTGGATGATGAAGGCAATGAGTTGATGATGCCTAAAACTGAACAGATCCCTGCCGATTACTTCAAAAAAGGTGATACTGTCCGTGCGGTAATTTTAAAGGTAGACATGGTGAATGCTACTCCAAAAATTATCATTTCAAGGATCGCCCCTGAGTTCTTGCAACGTTTGTTTGAAATTGAGGTTCCGGAAATTTTTGATGGTTTAATCACCATTAAGAAAATCGTTCGTGAGCCAGGAGAAAGAGCAAAAGTTGCTGTGGAATCTTATGACGACAGAATTGATCCGGTTGGTGCTTGTGTGGGTATGAAAGGTTCAAGGATACATGGTATCGTTAGAGAACTTAAAAATGAAAATATTGATGTGATCAATTTCACCAACAATATCTCATTATACATTACCAGAGCATTAAGCCCGGCAAAAATCACTTCCATTAAGTTAGATGATGAAACAAAACACGCTTCAGTATACCTGAAACCAGACCAGGTTTCATTGGCTATCGGGAGAGGTGGACACAACATTAAACTGGCTGGTAAATTAACCGGTTACGAAATTGATGTGTATCGCGAAGCAGGCGAAGAAGATGAGGATGTGGATATCGAAGAATTCTCGGATGAAATCGATAGCTGGATCATCGATGAGCTGAAAGCGATCGGTTGTGATACCGCAAAAAGTGTACTTGCACTTTCAATTGATGAATTGGTAAAACGTACCGATCTTGAAGAAGAAACCATCAAAGAAGTGATGAGTATATTAAAATCAGAGTTTGAATAAACGTTATCTTGAATAGGTGCGAACTATGTGGCAATTAAAAACAAATCACATACCCATGAAATAAACAAGAATAAACGTTACTTTTGTATAAGAATTAAAGAAAAAATAGGATATCAATGTCAGACGACAAACCAATAATTTTATTTAAAGCAGTTAAGGAACTTAACGTAGGCATTGCTACGGCCGTTGAGTTTTTAGAAAAGAAAGGCTTTTCTGTTGAGAATAAACCCACTACTAAGCTCTCCCGCGACATGTATAATGCGCTGTTGAAAGAGTTTCAGGGCGATAAGATCGTAAAAGAAGAAGCCAATCAGATTGTTATTGGTAAAATTCGTCGTGATGAGCCGGAAGTGACTGAGAAAGTTGCAGAAGCACCTAGAAAAAATGTAGAATTCGAAAATGAAGGCATTCTTATCAAGAACCTTCATTCGTATACTCCTCCTGTAGAGAAACCTAAAGAAGAAGCTCCTGCAAAACCGGTAGCTCCAGTGGTGGAAAAAACAGAAGAGAAACCTGAAGAGGGAGCATTGCCGGGTGTGAAAATAGTAGGAAAAATAAATCTTGATGATTTAAACTCCAAAACCCGTCCGGTGAAGAAAGAAGAAGCACCTGAAGCGCCTCAGCCTGTGGCTGAAGCACCAAAAGTGGTAGAACCAACACCAGCCCCTGCTCCAGTGGAGAAAGCACCTGTAGAAGAGAAACCAGTAGAAAAACCAGTTGAAGCCGTAAAGGAAGAAGTGGTTAAACCTGTAGAACAACCTAAGGTGGAAGAGACTCCAAAGCCTGTTGAGCAACCTGTTGCAAAAACAGAGCCCGAAGTAAAAGAAACTCCTAAACCAGTGGAAGCACCAAAAATAGTTGAAACGCCAAAAGTTGTGGAAACCCCTAAAGTTGAAAAAACAGATGAGGTTGAAGTGATTAAAGCACGTTCTGTAAAACTTTCAGGACCTAATATCATCGGTAAGATTGTTTTACCGACCACACCAGATCGTAAATCATCTCCTGTAGCCTCTTCGGCTGACAGCAATGATGCGAAAAGGAAACGTAAGCGTAAAAAGACTCCGGGTCAGCATCCAGGACAGGGTGGTAACACTCCAACAGGAAATCAGCAGACAGGCGGGCAAGCAGGACAAGGTACTACAGCACCAAAACCAGCTCCGACTTTTACCAACAGACCTGATTTCAGGAACAATACTAACAATACAGCCAACAGGCCTAACTTTAGAAACAACAAACCAGGAGCCCCTGGAAACGGTCCTAAAGAAGAACCTACGGAAAAAGAAATACAAGACCAGATCAAAGCAACACTTGCACGTTTAAGTGGTGCTGGTAAATCGGGTAAATTTGCTCAACGTGCCAAACTACGTCGTCAGAAACGTGATGATGTTGCTCTTTCGGCAGATGAAGCGGCAATGGAGCAGGAGCTACAATCCAAAGTGTTAAGGGTGACAGAATTTGTTACGGCAAATGAGTTGGCCACAATGATGGATGAGCCGGTAACTAAAATTATCGGAACTTGTATGAGTCTTGGAATGTTCGTATCCATTAACCAACGTTTGGATGCAGAGACATTAACGATTGTTGCAGATGAATTTGGGTACGAAATTCAATTCGTTAAACCGGATGATGAAAGTGATATCGTTATTGAAGAAGAAGATAATGATGAAGATTTAGAACCAAGAGCTCCGGTTGTGACCATCATGGGTCACGTCGATCATGGTAAGACTTCATTGCTGGATTATATCCGTAAAGCAAATGTAGTGGCTGGTGAAGCCGGTGGTATTACACAGCACATTGGTGCTTATATGGTAACCACACCTACAGGTAAGAAAGTTACTTTCTTAGATACGCCGGGTCACGAAGCCTTTACGGCGATGCGTGCCCGTGGTGCGAAAGTAGCGGATATTGCCATTATTGTTGTTGCTGCGGATGATGCGGTGATGCCACAGACTAAAGAGGCCATCAACCATGCACAGGCAGCGGGCGTACCATTGGTATTTGCCTTCACAAAAATTGATAAACCGGGTGCAAACTCAGATAAAATACGCGAGCAATTATCCATCATGAATATCCTGGTAGAGGATTGGGGAGGTAACTTCCAGTCGCAGGAGATTTCAGGTAAGAGCGGACTAAACGTAGACTTGTTATTAGAGAAAGTGTTATTGGAAGCAGAATTGCTTGACCTTAAAGCTAACCCTAACAAGCGTGCTACAGGTAGTGTAATCGAAGCAACCTTGGATAAAGGACGTGGTATTGTAACTACAGTTCTTGTTCAGGCAGGTACTTTGAAAATCGGAGATCCGATCCTTGCAGGTAGTTATAGCGGACGTGTAAAAGCGTTGTTTAACGAACGTGGACAGAAAGTGGATAAAGCAGGACCTTCAGTACCAGTTCAGGTACTGGGTATGCAGGGGGCACCTACAGCAGGTGATCGATTCAATGCATTGGAAAGTGAAGTTGAGGCAAGAGAAATTGCTAACAAACGTTTACAACTAATGCGCGAACAAGGCCTTCGTACACAGAAACACATTACTTTGGATGAGATTGGTCGTCGTTTGGCAATCGGTAACTTTAAAGAACTGAACCTGATCGTTAAAGGTGATGTGGATGGTTCAATCGAGGCATTATCTGACTCATTATTGAAACTGTCTACTGAAGAGATTCAAATCAATATCATTGGTAAAGCAGTAGGTCAGATCTCTGAATCTGATGTATTGTTAGCTTCTGCTTCTGATGCGATCATCATCGGTTTCCAGGTTCGTCCTTCTTCAGGAGCTCGTAAACTGGCCGAGGCTGAACAAATTGACATCAGACTATACTCTATCATTTACGATGCAATCAATGAGATTAAAGCGGCGATGGAAGGTATGTTAGCTCCTGAATTTGAAGAGAAGATCACTGCGAATGTGGAGATCAGAGAGACCTTCAAAATCACTAAAGTGGGTACTATTGCAGGATGTATGGTGTTGGATGGTACGATTACACGTAACAGCAAAATCCGTATCGTTAGAGATGGTGTGGTGGTTTACACTGGTGAACTTGCTTCATTGAAACGTTATAAAGATGATGTGAAAGAAGTATCAAGAGGTTACGAGTGTGGATTGAACATCCATAACTTTAACAACATCGAAGTAGGCGACATCGTTGAAGCTTACGAACAAGTTGAAGTGAAGAGAAAGTTATAGGTAAAACTTCATAAATATTTAGAGCCCTGCTAATGATTACTTTGTGAGAAGTATTAAATAGCAGGGCTTTTTATATCTGGTAATTTATAAATATGAATATAAAACAAAGTATAAATAAAAGACTTGACCCGCTCTTAAAAATCTGTGGATTAAAAAGGATAAAAAAAGATAAAATTGATCCGATAATTCTTAATTTGTACAATACCAATTATGATAAAACGGTGTTGGTTAGTTATATAACAGCTCCTTTCCGAGATTCTAATCACTTCAAACATCAAAATTACATTACTTCTCATATTGTTGCTGAAAGCTTTAGTGAAATCGGTTATAATGTTGATGTAGTAAATTTCAATGAAAGGCAACTCTTCCTGGATTACACTAAATATGCCGTGATTTTTGGATTTGGATTCAATTTTGAACAATCATTTTATATCCAGGATAGAAATATTCCCCGGATCCATTTTGTTACTGGTGCACATGGTGAGTTTCACAATAGAATGGCCTTAAAGAGCTTAAACGATTTTAGGGAAATATCAGGTCTATGGGGAATTACTGAATCGAATATTTCAACTGAAATCAGTTTTATGGGTAATTTTGATGCGGACAGTGCAATTATATTGGCACATGGACATGTCTTCAATGACTATAAATTTAGGTTTTCGAAGAAATTGTATTCACTGAATAATAACATCATTGGTACTTTTAGCCAGTTTGAAAGTAAGAAAACAAGAAATTCAAACTTTCTGTTTTTAAGTGGAGGCTATTTGATTACGAAAGGTCTGGCACTTCTGCTTGAGGTTGCAAAGATCCGCAAGGATTTGAATTTTTATATCATTATTCCGCATCTAAGCGAGCAGTTTGGGGCTTACTATCAGGATATTCTAAGGGAGAGTGATCATGTGTTTTTATATCAGAATCTTAGAATGGATTCGTCAGAAATGAAAGAAATAATAGAACGTTGTAGTTACAGCGTGGCCCCGAGTTATGTTGATGGTTTGCCCGGAGGAACTATTGAACCTATGTCTTCAGGGTTGGTTCCTATAGTGAGTAAATATTGTGGTTTTGAATCAAAAGATTTTATCTTTGAAATCGAAGACCTCAGTGTTGAAGGCCTAAATTCGACTATAAATAAGGCAATGCAACTGGATGACACAACTTATTTTGAATACAGTGCAGCGGTTAAAATGTATACAAATGAACATTTTTCGGCTCCTGGTGTAAAATCTGAATTGAAAAAGATCTTAACACTAGAGCTTGTTAAATAAAAGATACATTCAGATTCCCAAAGAAATTAATAAAAAGTAATGAAAAGTAAAATCACTGGAGGACCCCTGGAGCTTGTTTTTACGCTTCGTGTGTTAAATAAATATGATGTCAAGTATTTTCGTTGCCTGGAAACGGGTTTTATACAGACTGAAGAGCCCTATTGGTTAGATGAAGCTTATTCTTCTGCAATCACCAAGTTGGATATTGGGATGTTGTCCAGGAATGAATACCTCCGTGATCAGACCATCAAATTGATCTCAGGTTACTTTAATGCCGACCAGCGTTTTCTTGACTATGCGGGAGGATATGGTATTTTTACCCGTTTAATGAGGGATAAAGGATATGATTATTACCATTCTGATATTTATTGTCAGAATATATTTGCTGAATATTTTGATCTTAAAGACTGTCCTGACAAAAATGGCTTTGAGCTGGTTACTGCTTTTGAAGTATTTGAACACTTGGTGAACCCAAAAGAGGAAATACAAAGGGTATTAGGTTTTTCCGATCATCTGTTCTTTACTACGGAATTGCAACCAGAAGAGCTAAAGAATAATCTTCCTGAATGGTGGTATATTGCTCCTGAAACAGGGCAACATATCGCATTATATACTTTGGCTTCCCTTCGTTATATGGCAAAAGAAATGGGATATAATTTTTATTCCGATGGGAAAAGTATGCATTTGTTCACCAGGAATGAGTTTAGAAAGGACCCATTTACATTAGACAAAGAGCCTTACCTGATAAGAACTATGAGGAGAAAACTAAGCCGGCATGATAGGAAGATTCAGAGCCCTAAAGAATCTTTGCTTTTAAAAGACTTTGATGCCATCAAAGGCAAGCTTAGACTTTAGGTATAAATATAAGCTTGCTGCAAAGTCTGTATTGCCTTCTTTTTTGAACAGGGTTTATGAATTTTTTTTACTCGATATTGCTTTCTTATAAACCTCAAGACATGCTAATGTTGTTTTATTCCAGTTAAACAACTTTGATCTCTCTAAACCCTTTGAAACATAAGATTGCCTTTCTGTTTCATCCTCTAACAGGAGTGCTATTTTAGCTTGAAGGTCTTTTGCATCATTCAGGTTAAAATAGATTCCAGCCTCTCCTGCGACTTCAGGGAGGGAACTATGGTGTGCTAATACCACCGGACATCCGCAGGCCATTGCTTCAAGTACAGGAATTCCAAATCCCTCATATTGAGAAGGAAAAACAAAACACTTTGCATTTTTATAATAGGCTCCAAGTTCTGGATCTTCAAAATTCCGTTGAATTACCTGGTTGGCGATCTGTAGTTTCTCCAGAAGCTGGAGTTCTTGTTCGTCAAATGCATTTCCTCCTGCACACATGATGTATAATTCAGGAGATTTCTTTAAGAGAGGAGTTACTGCTTCTATAAAAAAGTTGAAATTTTTATATAAAGACCTGTTTCCTATAAAAAGAATGTAATATTCCGGGAGCTCAACCTGGACATCAGTTTTAGGAATTAAAGCGTGAGCAATATACACCACCTCAATTTTGTCGGGATTTATATGTGGATAGATCTTGAGAATGTCGTTTTTTGTACTATTAGATATTGCAATTATCTTAGTCGCCTTTTCCATTAGCAGCTTTTTATTTGGAGCAACGAACAGGTCCCCTCCAAAATATTGTGGAAACAGTTCGTGTATCATGTCATATACGGTGAGCACAAAAGGAATATCACCCAATTGATCCAGAAAGTAAGGGTCGTAATAAGTAGGGATAAATACATCTACGGGTTCTTTCTTTAGTTTTTCTTTAACCGTATTCAGCGTTCTTTTATTTAATCTTTTTGGCGCATAGTTGCGAAAGAGCTTATGATATTTGATCAGGAATCTGTTTCTTTCCTGAAAGGAGTTTTGAGATAACATTTTCTCTTTGAAATGAATATTTTCAGTGTGAAAAATCGGACAATTTACCTCAACTTCTTCATTTTGTTCTAGTTGATCATATATTTCTGTATAAGATCGGGAAATGCCACCAAATTTCTGAGCAATAAATATTTGTGGATCTAGAAGTATTTTTATCATTATCTTTGATGCAGGTGAAATATATATATATGAGAATGTATTGCTAAATTAGCATTATACCTCTTTGGCGTAAATATAGCAAGCCATTACAATTAATACTAATTATTAAATGCCAGATGGGGTGGAGCAGTTGAAAATTTCAATAGTAACAATTAACTATAACAATGCCGGAGGATTGAAGGAGACGATTCAGTCGGTTGTTGATCAAACCTATGGTAACATTGAATATATCATAATCGATGGGGGATCAACGGATGGCAGTAAGGAAATTATTGAGGATCATAAGGACCGGATTCACTATTGGGTAACTGAAGCAGATGAAGGTATTTATAATGCCATGAACAAAGGAATTCAGGCAGCTAAGGGAGAATATCTTCTTTTTCTGAATAGCGGTGACCTATTGATTGATAAAGAAATCATATCAGAAGTTGTAGCAACTTCACCTACGGAGGATCTGATTTATGGAAATTTACGTTGTTTAAATCGTCCGGAGGGAGAAGAGTGGTATCCTTCAGCTGAACTTACATTTGAGGTCTTTTATACATCGACAATTCCACATCCCTCAACCTTTATCAAAAGAGAGCTATTTAAGCGTGTAGGATTATACAATGAAAAAAATGCCATTGTGTCTGACTGGGAATTCTTTATGGTTGCTACCTGTAAATATAACTGTACCTATCAGTATATAAATAAATTCATTTCAAAATTTATCGACGGTGGAATCAGTTCTGATCCAAGAAATTTGCCAATCGCGATAAAGGAAAGAGAAGATGCCTTAAACAGACATTTTTCTTATTTCCTCGCTGATTACAAACGACATGCTTTGATACTACATGCATTTAAAAAGATCGAATACTTCGCTAAAGCCCGTATATTTGTCAAGAATATTTTTAGATCAAAAAAGAAAGGAAAGCTTTCGTCTCCATTGGTATGACAAACAATTACATCGCCTTTAGCTTGTGGGGAGATAAAGAAATTTATACTGCCGGAGCCATAAGAAATGCAGAAATGGCTGGAGAGATATACAAAGATTGGAAGGTAGTTGTATATTATGATCATACGGTTCCGAAGCCAGTTATTCTGCGTTTAAATGAATTGAATGTCATTCTGAAGGATATGACCGGCTCTGGGATCTATGGCGCATTCTGGAGGTTTACTGTGGCCGATTTGCCTGATAGTAAATACAATATATTCAGAGATACAGATTCACGATTATCTTTACGTGAAAAGCTGGCGGTGGATGAATGGATGAAAAATGGAGATACACTTCATCTGATGAGGGATCATCCGTTTCATCTCTTGATTCCATATGGTGCAACATCACCTTCTATTCTAGCAGGAATGTGGGGGATTAAAGGAGGAGCTTTTGAAATGACTAAAGCAATAAAGGAGTTTTGCATGAACAAAGATGATTATTATGGAATTGACCAGGCATTTCTACAGGACGTATATACAAAATTCAAGAACTCCATAACTGTTCATGATGATTTTTTTGAAAAAAAGCCCTTCCCCTCCAAGAGATCAGGTGATCGTTTTGTAGGAGAAAGAATTGGTGAAAATGAATTGCCTGCTGGGGATGAATGGAAACAAATTAGAATATACAATAAAACACATTATCCTTCGGTATTCAGGCGGTTTAAGTCATGGGCTTTGAGTATTTTCACACAACCGTTAAAGAAATGACCTATAGTATAATCGTGCCGACGTTTAATTCGGCGAATACAATTCAGGAGTGTCTGCATAGCATCTTGAATCAGAGTTGTGAGGATCTGGAGATTTTGATTAGCGACGGAGCTTCCACGGACGCGACACGGGAGGTTGTTGAAAGCTTTAATGACAATCGAATCAAGTTCTTTTCAGAGCCTGATAAAGGAGTATATTTTGCAATGAATAAAGCAATAGGCAGGGCATCGGGCAAGTGGCTGTTGTTTATAGGAAGTGACGATACCCTATATACGAATAAGGTTCTTGAAGAAATGAAAGGTTATCTGGATAAGACTGACGCTGGTATGGTATATGGGAGTGTTAAAATTGTGGGTAGTGCCCCCTGGGCAGAAGATGGGGAAATTTATAGAGGAGAAACTCCGTTGACGACACTATTGGTAAACAATATCTGCCATCAGGCTATTTGTTATTCAAGAGAAGTTTTTAATTCCCGCAGTTCATACAATACAGATTACCCGATATGTGCAGATTACGATCTTAACCTTTTCTGTGCCTCAAGATATAAGTTGGAATATGTTCCTGTAATCTTGTCCAATTTTAAAGCAGGAGGACTGAGTTCGCTGGTCGATGATCCTGTCTTTAGGAAAGAAAAATGGACTAATATTGTCAATTATTTTGGAGAGAAATTATTTGATAAGAGTTTCCAGCCCCATCGGAAGTCAATAAGGAAGACGATCCCATTGTTTCTTAAGAAAGCTGAATTTAGAAATGCCCTTCTGGCAATGAGGCTATATTTGTATTATAGACGGAAAAAATAACCTGCTTTTAAAATGCCAGGTTCAGGCTGACTCAGATGAACACACTTAATTTTTGTTGGATGGAATTATCCCCGGTAAGGACAATTGCACCTGAAAAACTCACTCTTTTATAAATGCTTTGATACGTGTGGTAATGGAATCTGGTCCTTTTCGGAACGGAAGGAGGTAAAATAACGTATCTCGTGCTTTCTCAGCTCTTTTCTTTGAAAAAGAGAATAAGTAGTTGATTGGGGCTATTAAAAGCAATGCCAGCCAGATATCGGGTCTCCCTTCCGTCTTTAAAGTCGCTCTCATTGCAGCGTAATACTTTCTCAGTATTACATACGCATCTTCAAAACCTTTCATTAATTTCTCATCTCGGAAAGAGGTAGTCAGCTTAAAATCCGGAATGAAATGCTGATAAACTAAAGCAGCGTCATAATATAGATCATAGCCTTTAAGCACTAATCGAATACAATATTCTGTATCTTCTGCAGAAAGGATATTTTTCTCTTTATATTCCGGTAGAAAGGAGGGATAGGTTTTATACATTTCGAGGTACAACGATTTTCTGGTAGATAAGCCAGCACCCCATAGCAGCTTTCGGGACTTTAGGATCCCGGTTTTGTTGGCCTGTGGGCCAACTGCATAAGCTGAATGATAATTCTGAAACCATTCAGGGAGTGCTGCTCCAGCTGTTACAGGAATTCCCTGCCCGCCAATAGCAGCAACCTTAGGCATGGTTTCTAAAAGCGGATAGACTGTCTTTACATAATCCGGTGCCAACCAGTTGTCGTCATCACAGATAATCAGATATTCATAACGTGCTTCCTTTATGGCATGTTGTAAAGCATATAACTTCCCTGGTTTGGGTTCATTGATGGTTTTAAAAGATACCTCAGGAAGGTTGTATTTATGCCATTCCTGTTCGGAAAATTCAGATGATTCATCTGTTGAGGCATTGTCGGCAAGTATGACCTCCCAGGCAATTTCGCCAGGGACTGACTGCCTTGCAATATGACCTATGGTATCGCTTAACCGATCCACACCATTAAAAGTGCAGATGATGATTGTTATTCCTTTGTTCATTGAATCGCTTACTTTTTATGCCTATAGGCAGCCCAGATTGCCGAAGGCAGAAACTTAAATATATTGGTTTTGGAGGAGAGAGGATTGCTGAATAAGGGTTTGATCAGTGCTTTATTTATCGGGTCAATGGTCTTTCTTACTTTCCAGAATTCTTTATATTGTTTTTTGAAAGCAAGTGCATATATCTTATCATTAATGAGCTGCTCCTTATACATCCAATTGATAATTCTTATTTCCTCGATGAAATTGAGTCCACTTTTGAAGGCTTTGCCGCTTACATCTTTGTCATGTTTTCTGAAATAATTGAGTACTTTTCCACTAATATGGGTTTTGCCCTGTCTTGCAACCTCGATCCAGAAAAGCCTGTCTCCGGAAAACTTGAAAGTGGTGAAGTCCCTTGCAACCTTTTTAAAGGTCTCTCTTTTGAAGATGGCCATACTGGCATTGTAAATAGATACCTTTACAGCTAGATAATCCTGAATAAAAGTATTGCTATCGACTACTTCAGATAAATATTTATGACTCGATTGCCATTTTATCTTGTTCTCTCCATTAATGTAATACATCTGACAATAACTGATGACACAGTCCTTATCTTTTTGAATGCCTTCAATCAAATCTTCAAGAAGAGATGGTTCACACCAATCGTCACTCTCGGCAATCCATACATACTTCCCCTTTGCAAGATTAATTCCTTTTTCCCATTGTAAAAATGGACTGCCGCTATTTGTTGTATTGAAAACGATATGGCTGATTTTTGGATGTTGAGCATAGCTTTCTATCACCTCTTTACTATTATCGGTAGAGCAATCATCTAAAATGATTACCTCGAAATCCTGAAAGGTCTGGGCTAGAACAGAGTCTATTCTTTGCTTTAAATAAGGAGCATGATTGTAATTGGGAATTATAACAGAGACAGCTATCATTGCGTTGAATTCTTAGTAGAATAATTATTTAAAGGTATTGAGAGAGTCCAAATTTACATGTTTTTGTATGATTCGCGATGGCGTTTTTAAGTATAGCATCATTTGTGTTTAATTGCTGCCTTTGTGCTTCAGGATGATAGATGTGAAAAGTAACTGCGCCAAATTTTAATATTCTTTTTTTTATTCCTGAATTAGATAACCTGACTGCGAGCTCGCTATCTTCTCTGCCCCATCCAACAATAGCTTCATTGTAGCCATTAACCTTGACAAGGTCAGCCTTCCAGAAAGCCATATTACAGCCTCTGACATACATTATATTACTGGATTTATATCGTTCCGCAAGAAATTCACGTAGCGTTGGTATCCTTAGTCCGTTAGAGAAATTTGTAATCCCTTTTGAAAAGACAGAAACCTCTATTTTATTTTCACTTACCAGTTTGGTAGAAAGTTGTGGAGACATTTGAACCCTGGTTCCCGAAACAAAAGCTCCTGTCCGATTAAATGACAGGTGATCCGCGATGAAGTGTTTCTCTAACACCAGATCGCCATCTATCTGAACAATATATTCCATTTTCGCTTTAGCAATGGCCTTATTTCGAATTTTAGACAGCTGAAAACCTGTATCTTCCTGCCATACATGGATTAGTGGTACTTTGAATTGTTGCTGATATTGGGTGATGATGTTTTTGGTCGTCTCAGTGGACCCGTCATCAGCAATAATGATTTCATCTGGCATGATGGTTTGCTGAAGAATACTTTTTAAGCATAATTCCAAAGCTTCAGGCCAGTTGTAAGTCGTTACAATTAGTGTGAGACTAGGATTGCGCATAACCATTTATACAAGTTTTTAGTTTATTTTTAAGGGTGTTTCTGACTGCTTCAGCATGTTTACCCTCGTTTGACCGGGATGCTTCTTTGTGTGATAGATGAAATTGAACTGCCCGGAGTTTAATTCCTTTTTTTAACTTTCCTGTATTGATAAATCTTGCTGCGAGCTCTTCATCTTCATGCCCCCATCCCTGAAGGTCATTGTCGTATCCGTTAACCAGGACATAATCTGACTTCCAAAAGGCAAGGTTACTTCCTCTGACACTATTTGAGTTTCTTTTTTTCTTTTCAAAAAGAAAAGAAAGTAGGGGGAAACGAATGGCATTAAATCTATTGATAATACCTTTGGATAAAAAGCAAAAATCGATCTGTGTTGTCCGGTATAGCTCAGGGAGTCTGTCCTGATGGATATGTGCCCGGGTTCCTCTTACAAAAACGTCTTTCTCGGCAACGTGGTTATGATCTTTAATGAAGTGCTTTTCAAGGATCACATCTCCGTCTATCTGAACGATATAGTCCCCCGAAGCTTCTTTAATTGCTTTGTTAACAATGATAGATTTTCTAAAACCAAGATCTTTATGCCAGATATGAACCAGTGGAACAGGAAAATCAACCCGCATGACTTCAATTAAAGACTTGGTATCTGGTCCTGAACCGTCATCAGCAATCAGGACTTCAACGGGAAGCTGTGTTTGTTGCTTAACACTAAGCAAACATAACTTAAGTGCCTCAGGCCAGTTGTATGTAGATATAATCAGTGATATTTGGGGCATAAGATGAGCTAGCTGGTGAATGTTTGCATATCTATCAGTCGCCTGTATAATCCATCGTTGTTCATTAGGGTAGAATGGTTCCCTGATTCCACCACTTTTCCATTTTCTATTACAAGAATCTTGTCTGCATGTTGGATTGTACTTAGCCTGTGTGCAATAATAATCGAGGTTCTGTTTTCCATTAGCTTATTCAGAGCATCCTGTACCAGTTTTTCAGATTCTGTATCCAGTGCTGATGTTGCCTCGTCCAGAAGCATAACAGGTGGGTTGGCCAGTACGGCACGGGCGATACAAATCCGCTGTTTCTGACCACCGGATAATTTGCCGCCCCTGTCTCCAATATTGGTCTCATAGCCATCTTCGGTATTCTCAATGAAATCATGAGCATTGGCAATCTTAGCTGCCATGATTACTTCATCCCTGCTTGCGTCTGGTTTTCCGAAAATGATGTTGTTGTAAATGCTATCGTTAAATAGAATAGACTCCTGGTTTACCGTTCCCATTTGTTCTCTAATGCTGTTTAACGTAACATCTTTTAAATTGTGATTGTCTATAAAGATATTGCCGGATTTAGGGTCATGAAATCTCGGAATAAGGTCTATGATTGTACTTTTACCACCGCCGGAAGGGCCAACAAGTGCTACAGTCTGCCCCTTCTCTACTGTAAATGAAAGATCTGTCAGGATTTCACGATCTCCATAATTGAAATAAACGTGTTCAAAACGGATGGATTCATTAAAACCTTTCAATGGAATGGCATCTTTCTTATCTACCATCTCAGGCTTGGTATCGACCAACTCTAAGACCCTTACCCCAGCGGCAATTCCAGAATGAATTGAACTAAATGAATCTGTTAAAGCTTTAATAGGTTGCATCACCTGGGAAAACATGGCAATGTACACGAGGAACTTGGAGGGTGTAAGGTCTCCCTGGGCCCTAAGTATCATAGTGCCTCCATACAACACAATAAAAACTACAACCAATACACCAAGAGTCTGAGAAACCGGTGAAGCAAGTTGCTGCCTGCGTGCCATTTTTTTGTTCAGATTTGAGTAAAAGACGTTTTCATTATGAAACTTGCTTTTTATTCTTTCTGTGGCATTAAATGCCTTAATAATACGGATGCCACCTAAAGCTTCATCTAAAAATCCGATCATTTTGGCAAAGCTTTCATGCGACTCCATTGCTTGCTGTTTTAATCTTTTAACAATCTTGCTAATGATGAATCCGGAAACCGGGATGACAAGCAATGAAAACAAAGTAAGTTTTACAGAAATTGAGAGTAATACACCAATATAAAAGATCAATTGTAACGGCTCTTTAAATACAACCTGTAAAGTACTGGTAACTGTTCCTTGTACTACTTGAACATCTGAGGCTACTTTAGAAATAATATCGCCCTTTTTTTCATTACTGAAATATCCGATATGAAGGTCCATGACATTATTAAATACGGCTTTACGTAGGTTAAGTAAAGTGTGAACCCTTAAATCCTCCATAAAACGCTGGGAAAGGTAGCGGAAAAAGTTGGCCAGGAAAACACAGCCTACGATTACTGCACAGACGATTTTTAAAGTATATTCTTTTCCATAGGTTACAATTGTATAATTCACATAGGCATTAAACTTGCCTACAGGATCCCAGTCCGTAGATTTATCTGATAAAAGCGAAATTGTGCTGGATTTAGAGGTGAAAATCGTTTCCAGTAGAGGGCCTAACAAAGTAAAAAGAAAAGTGTTGAAAAATATGGCCAATATCGTTACAAGAATATATGGAATAGCGTATTTTTCTATTGGCTTTGCGAATGTTAAAAGTCTAAAATAGGTCTTCATTAAAAGTTTGAAATTTTTCAAAGATACTGATTTGTTAGCTTGTTCGCAGAAATGCCGTATGTTTCCCTCTTTAGCTGACTTTAAACAGAGTGAATGAGGCTCAAATAAAATACGTTTATTTGTAAAAAATAATACCGAAAGAATGAATTCCCACTTATCTCTTCTTGTTAAAATTAATGAGCATAACTTTAACGCATTAGCGAGGGTCCTCACCTTGGTGGAAAATGATCTGGAAGGGAGTAGTGAGCTATTAAAAGCACTTAATATTGATCAGGCTGTTCCGGTGATTGGGATTACCGGCCCTCCCGGAGCAGGGAAAAGCACATTGGTAAATGCAATGATCGAGCAGTTAAGCAAGCAGGAGAAAAGGATTGCCGTAATTGCTGTAGATCCGACCTCTCCTTTTAATCTGGGCTCTCTTTTGGGCGACAGAGTTCGGATGTCGGCTCATTTTAATAAGCCAAATGTGTTTATCCGGTCCGTTGCCACCAGGGGCTCAGTAGGAGGGCTATCTGCAAAAATTATTGAATTAGTGGACGTGTTAAAATCTGCTGGTTTTGATTATGTAATCGTGGAAACCGTTGGTGTGGGTCAATCAGAAATAGAAATAGCAGGGTTGGCTGACATTACAGTAGTCGTGCTGGTTCCAGAAGCCGGTGATGAAATTCAGCACATCAAATCCGGGCTGATGGAAGTTGGGGATGCTTTTGTGGTTAATAAATCAGATCGTGATGGTGCCGATAGTTTCGCAAGCAACTTAAAAAAAATGGTGCGCGACCGGCATGAGTATATCCCTGTTCTGAAAACTATTGCAGATAAGAATGTGGGAATTGATGAACTGCTGGACTGGATCACTAAAGCAAATCATCGTGATCAGCATCGTCGTTTGTACCTATATACGGAGAAAGCATACCGGCTGATTCAAAACCTGAGGATGAAGGATATAGAAAAACAAGATCTTCAGCAACATATAGCTAAAGCGATGAAGGCCGGTGATTTTAGTTTGTACCAATTCGTAGATCATTATTTGAATCCGGTAACTTAAGGCCGACTCATTTTGAGTACAGTTGGTGTCAATTGTAATTTTTTCCAGTGTTCTGGCTTCTTTTTATAAAGAAAAGAACCTTACCAGTTTATATCTTATACTAAGATAGTGGTCATATTCTCACCAGAATGATCTATCTGGGAGATTTTGGGATTGCTTCCAGGAGTCGTCTCATGACGAGTGGATATACCGTTGGGCCCGTCTCATGCAGGTCCTTGTTTTGACAGATATTCTCCAAAACCACTTCTGCCGTTTTGAATAAACAATGGACGCCAGACACGATAGGTTATCTTCGGAGCGACTATGTTAATTCTTTTGGTATAGTTGAAAACTTCTTCCCCAAATTCTTCAGGAATAAATTTTTCGGCATGTTAGTCGTCCTAAAATTTATAGAAATCTTATGGGCCACTTTATTTAATATGGATGTATTCCTGGGAGTTAAGATGGGAAGCCGATGTCTGAAATGGTTGTAGTATCATTTTCGAAATTGCCATAGCTGATATTTAAAGAAGTGAAGATGTTGATTCCTCTGAGCTGGCAGCAGTCTATAATTGTCTTTTAAAAAGGACTTTTTTGTCTGAAGGAATAGGACAATTCCTGTCAAATGGTGACATGGCATGACGGATTATCCTGATTGAAAATGACTAGTGTATAATTTACACCACAAGTATAGTGTTTTTATGTTAAGGAATTGTAATCAATAATATTATTTGTTATCGTATTGGTTTTCAGTGGGTTTTGGTTGTTTTAAAGCCAATGTGAAATCTGCATTGTATATTCTCCTGCTAGATAATATTGACCTGAATAAGCGCCATAGTTAGGTAATTAGTGACACTTTTTAAGTTTGGAACGGAGTTTGTGTAGCTATTGTGAGAATTTAAAAATTTGTTTAATTTTGCTACACAAAAAAATTATACAATTAAAATTTGTTTAACCTTAAAAAAGAAAATTATGAATTATTCTACTTTAAAAAAGGGTCTTGCAGTCTCTTTCGTAGCATTAATGGGAGCAACGACTCTTGCTAGTGCACAAGATGCTCCAGCGACTTCTTCTTCAGCCAAGGTATTTGGTGGAAGAGCACAGTACAGATCATGGTCAATCGGTGTTAACGGTGGTGTTTTATCTCCATTTGTTGCTATCGGTGGATCAAATGATTTCAGTAACTTCGATGTAAACTTAGGTTATGGTATTTCATTGAGAAAACAACTAGGTCATGCATTCGGTTTAGAAGGTAACATTTTCCGTGGAAAAGTTTCTGGAACTAACAAAGATATGCCAGGTGGTGCTGTTAACGGAATCAAAGAATTTGAAACTGAAATGCAGTATGCAGTAGATTTAAGAGGTGTTGTTAACGTAGCAACAGTTGACTTTTTACGTCGCGAAAACTCTGTAAACTTCTTCGTAACTGCTGGTTACGGTTTAGTAGCTTACAATCCTAAAGTTAACGGTGTTGATCAAAAAGGTAAATGGGGTGAAAAAGGAGATAAAGATTTCGTAAAAGAAGCTTATATCCCTGTTGGAGCTGGTGTTAAATTTAAAGTATCTGACCGTGTGTCATTTAACTTAGGTTACACTATGCACTTCATCGATGGAGACAATTTTGACGGAGTATATGCTAAAGCAACTACTAAAGATAAATTCTCTTACGGATATGCTGGTCTTGAGTTCTCTCTAGGTTCTAAATCTAAACCAAACCTTGACTGGGTTAACCCACTTGCTTTAATGTATGATGAATTGAAAGATCCTTCATTACGTCAAGAAGTTGAAGCTTTGAAAACTCGTGTATCTAACGTTGAACAATCTGTTGAAGCTTTGAAAAAAGATTCTGATGGTGACGGTGTTGCTGATCAATTCGATAAATGTCCAGGTACTCCTGCAGGAACAGCAGTTGACGGTTCAGGATGTCCTCTACCTAAAGTAGAGACTGTTGTAGCCCCAAACGCTAGCAATGTAACTGGTTTCGAAACTATCCAGTTTGAATTCAACAGTTCAGTTTTAAAAACTGAGTCTTACCCTACTTTAGATAAATTATCTTCAGTATTGCGTGAAAACGGTGGTAAAGTAACTGTAAACGGTTATGCTTCAAGCGAAGGTACTGCTGCATACAATGTGAAATTATCTAAAGACAGAGCTAACTCTGTTAAAACTTACTTAGTTAACTCTGGTGTTAACGCTAGTCAAGTTGTAACTAAAGGTCATGGTGAAGCTAATCCAATCGCTTCAAACGATACTGAAGAAGGTCGTATCCAAAACCGTCGTGTTGAATCTGCTAGAAACTAATTATTTCTAAGTAAATATTAAAAAAGAGGGCTTCAATTTGAAGCCCTCTTTTTTTTATTCCTACATTTGTGATGGTATGTATCTATTCAGAAAAAAAGACCCAAACAGGCCCAGTAATATCAATTTGAAAATCATGCATGTGATCAATGCCATCGCGATTACAGTTTTTTTGGCTGGGATCCTTTGGAAAATAATTGACTGGCTTTTTCTGAAATAAATATATCCGGGAACAACCGCAATCCCTGAACTTAAGACGAAATAAAAAACATAAAGATGAAGCAGATATTTAACACCAACAATGCCCCGGCGCCAATTGGTCCTTACAGTCAGGCAGTAAAAGCGAATGGTTTCTTATTCTTATCAGGCCAGATTGCGATTAATCCACAAACAGGAGAACTTACTCAATCTTCTATCTCTGAGGAAACTCACCAGGTAATGAGAAATATTAAAGCGGTATTGTTAGAGGCTTCCTATAATTTTAATGATATTGTAAAGACCACTATCTTTCTAACGGATATGGAATTGTTTACAGAAGTGAATGAGGTTTATGGCTCCTATTTCGAAAGCAGCAGTAATTTTCCTGCACGCGAAACCGTTGCCGTTAAAGGATTGCCAAAAGGAGTGAATGTTGAAATCTCTATCATAGCGTGTAAGGGCTAAGTTTTGGGGAAATCAAATTTGAGGTACTTCTTTGCAGGAGTCTTGTCATTTGCCATTTGGGGATTTTTCTCTATACCGCTGAGAAACCTCAAATCCTTTCCTTCTCAGGAAATTCTTTATTACCGGATCTTTACCTCCATGGTCTTTCTGTGGATAGCAATCCTGGTATTCAGAAAAAAGCAAATCAAAAAAGATCTTGATTATCTGTCCGGTTTGGGCAGAAAAGAGAAGCGTGTAGTAGGCCTGCAACTCCTGGCCTCTACTGTTTTATTAACCTCAAACTGGTATACCTATATCTATGCAGTAAATAATGTCAGTTTGCAGTCGGCAGCTTTTGCCTATATGGTTTGTCCCTTAATTACTGCTTTTGGAGGGTTTGTCCTACTTAAAGAACACTTGTCGAGGTTAAAGCTAATTTCTCTGGCCATTGCATTGCTTAGTATCATTCTACTGGCTACAGGTTCTTTTGTGGAGGTAATGTGGTCTGTGGTGATTGCTTCTTTATATGCTTTCTATCTGATCATACAACGCAAAATGCAACACCTTGATAAGCTGAATGTATTGGCCGTTCAGATCGGTCTGGCTGTTTTACTGATGTTGCCTTTTTATTTCTTTCAGCATGGTGACGTTCCTTCAAGCTCCTGGTTTTGGGGTAATATTATCGTAGTTGCTGTATTATTTACCATCATTCCGTTGTTTTTAAGTTTATATGCATTGATTGGTATTCCCTCCTCAACGTTGGGGATTATCATTTATACCAACCCTATTATCGCTTTTACAGTCGCCATCCTGTACTTCAATGAACATGTGGATTCCAATAAGCTACTCGCATACCTGTTGTTGCTGATCTCTGTAATCGTCTTTAATTGGAGTATACTAAAAGATATACTTACATTTAAGAAAAAAAACATTTAAAGCCTTGTTTGCTGCTACTTTAGATACCACGATCGAATATCTTAAAGGCGTAGGGCCTAAACGCGCTGAACTTTTACAAAAAGAGTTGCGCATTTATACCTATGATGACCTGTTGAATTACTTTCCTTTCCGGTATATTGACAGGACGAGGTTTTATAAAATTAATGAATTGGATACCGACCTTCCCTATGTTCAGATACTTGGACGGATCACAGGAAAAGAGCAGATCGGAGAAAAACATAAAAAGAGAATTGTTGCCCGCCTCACAGATGAAACGGGATCTATTGAGCTCGTTTGGTTTCAAAGCTTAAAGTGGGTAGATGAAAATGTTTCCCGTGGAAAGGTGTATATCGTCTTTGGGAAACCGACAGCCTTCAATGGCTCTTTCAGTATCTCTCATCCTGAACTGGAAAGCTATCCAAGACCAGCCACGATCACTGGAAATCTTAGGCTGCAGCCGGTCTATAATTCTACGGAAAAGCTAAAGAAGTTCTTTCTTGACAGTAAGGGGATTCAGAAATTACAAACCCTGGTAATCGAACAACTACTTCCGGAAGTAAAAGAAAGTATACCGGCCTATATACTGGATAAATACCAGATGGTCACTAAGAAGGAAGCACTTTTGAGTATTCATTTCCCAAGGGATGTAAAAGCGTTAAAAGGAGCCGAGCGGAGATTGAAATTTGAAGAGTTGTTCTTTATTCAGCTTCAGTTGTTGCATAACAAACAGATCAGAGAATGGAAGTTCAAGGGGCATCAGTTTAATGCCGTTGGAGAAGCTGTAAATACTTTTTATAAGGAAATACTTCCCTTTGAGCTCACTGGTGCTCAGAAGCGCGTAATTAAGGAAATCAGAATGGATACCCAACGGGGAATTCAAATGAATAGACTGGTACAGGGAGATGTGGGGAGTGGTAAAACTGTAGTTGCATTAATGAGCATGTTGCTTGCTATTGATAATGGCTATCAGGCTTGTATGATGGCGCCTACTGAAATTCTCGCCAGACAGCATTATGAATCAATAGCTTCACTGTTAGATGGACGCTTGGCCAAAGTCGCGATTCTGACAGGAAGTACGACTAAAAAACAGCGAACCAGGCTTCATGAAGAGTTGGAGGCTGGAGCGATCGATATCCTGGTCGGTACACATGCTTTGATTGAAGATAAGGTGGTATTCAAAAATCTTGCTTTAGTAGTCATTGATGAACAACATCGCTTTGGCGTAGAACAGCGGGCTAAACTTTGGCGGAAGAATGTCGTTCCTCCCCATATTCTGGTGATGACTGCAACTCCGATCCCAAGAACTTTGGCAATGACTTTGTACGGGGATCTGGATGTCTCTGTGATTGATGAGTTGCCGGTTGGAAGAAAACCCATTGAAACCAGACATCTATATGAAGGACAACGACTGCGGATGTTTGGATTCATGAAGGAAGAGATTGCTAAGGGACGGCAGGTATATGTCGTATATCCTTTAATCAAGGAGAGTGAGAAACTGGATCTGCTGCACCTGGAGGCGGGAGTAGAGCAAATGAGTTATCAGTTCCCGAGACCCGATTATCAGATTAGCATTGTGCATGGAAAGATGAGCAATGCGGATAAACAGTTTGAAATGCAGCGTTTCATCGAAGGGAAAAGTCAGATTATGGTGGCCACCACGGTGATTGAAGTAGGAGTGAACGTACCCAATGCTTCCATCATGATTATTGAAAATGCAGAGCGTTTTGGCCTGTCTCAGCTACATCAGCTAAGAGGACGGGTAGGCCGGGGAGCTGAGCAATCGTATTGCATCCTGATGTCTGGGAATAAGCTAAGTGCAGATGGCCGGCTGAGACTGGATACCATGGTGAAAACAAATAATGGCTTTGAAATCTCTGAAATAGACTTGCAGCTACGAGGGCCTGGAGATATTACAGGAACACAACAAAGTGGGGTATTGGAACTGAAGCTTGCTGATCTGGCTACGGATCAGCTGATCTTACAGGAGGCAAGAACAACGGTCATCAATATTCTTGAGGGAGATCCAAAGCTGGAGCTCCCGGAAAACAGCTTATTGAAAACATACCTCGCCAGAAGAAGCAGAGGTATTGCTTTCGATAAAATATCTTAAATAGGTTTAATCTTCATCACTTCCCGGAAGTGATCCTGAGCCAGAATAAGCACCTTTTCTAATAATCGGCATCCCCAGGTGCTTATACAAATCATCTAAGTGCATCAGGCTTCCATTGGTTAAATTCCCTAGAAATATAACAACGATGTTCTTTTGAAAATCACGTACATAGATATGTCTGAATCCATGCCACCAACCAGTATGATAAACGACTTTTCTGCCATTTTCTCCATCAAACATTCTCCACCCATAACCGTAATTAAAATGACCGTTAATAGGTTTGTTGTGTCCTTTGTATGCAGAATCCAGACTTTCTTTTTTCAGGAGACGGCCATTTTTCAAAGCTTTATCATATAAAACCAGGTCATGTAATGTACTGTAAATTCCTTTGTCACCAACAGGGCCATCCAGGAAATTTTGAACGACTGAATATCTCCAGGTGCGGTCATGCCCGACCACGTCAACAGGGATCTTAGGATAAACTGTAGTAGAGTATACATGGGTATGCTTCATACCTGATGGTTTGAAGATGTTCTCCATCATATAATCAGCATAAGGTTTACCCGTTATCTTTTCAATGATGGCAGCCAATACCATATAATTGGAATTGTTGTAATGAAAGCGAGTGTCAGGCTTTGCATAACGGTTGGGCTTATGCTCCGCAATGAGGTTCATCACATCATTATTGCTCATCGGTTTTTTCTTATCTTTCCATATTCCATCCGAAAAATAAACATAGTTCATCATTCCGCTACGATGGGTCAGCAGCAATTTAATGTTGATGCCTTCATAAGGGAAGTTCGGGTAGAATTTCTTTACATCATCTGTTAAGTGCAATTTCCCTTGTTCTACCAGTTGCATAATTGCGGTTCCGGTGAAGGTTTTGGTTACAGAAGCAAGTTCAAATTCTGAATTTATCTTCAGACTATCGCGGTGCAGGTAATCTGCCCATCCGATTGCTCTTTCATAAAGAATTTTGCCATCTTTTGCCACCAGCATGTTCCCGTTAAATCCATATTTCTTATGTAGGTTTTCCACAAAATCAGCAATGAATTTATCTCCTTTGGCAGGATTGTAAACGAGTAGGAGACTGTCGGCTTTGTCGTCCTCTGCTGTACGTTCCTTACTTGGTGTGGTGTGGGCTGCATTTTTCTTCGAATTGGAGCAGGCAAAAAACAAAAAAGTGGCCATTGAAGCCACGGCTAAAATATTACGATAATTCATGAATAATAAAATACTTTTAAACGCCCGAAAAATAAGGAATATTAAGGCTTTAAACGCAAAAGAGTTTTAAACATTGTTGATTAGGAGCTTTGTTTTCAGAATGTTTTGTTTTTTTAGCTCATGTAATGCTGTAGATCCGTTTTTATGGATGGATAAAAAACTCAAACTAAGGCGCTCCGGCGGTTTTTTCTCTTTTTTTGAACTGTATTAAACATCTGACAATAATGGCGCTTTTAAAAGTATAAAAAGCCTAAATTTGCGAAATAAAATATTTAACACTATGAATTTTAGAACCGAACACGATACCATGGGTGAAGTGCAGGTACCTGCCGATAAATATTGGGGGGCTCAGACTGAACGTTCACGAAATAATTTTAAAATAGGGCCTGAGGCATCTATGCCAAAGGAGATTATACATGCTTTTGGTTACCTTAAGAAAGCTGCTGCTTTAGCAAATACAGAGTTAGGAGTATTGACTTCAGAAAAAGCGGATTTAATTGCAAAAGCCTGTGATGAGGTTATTGCCGGTGCTTTGGACGAACAATTTCCTTTGGTGATCTGGCAGACCGGTTCGGGAACACAAAGTAACATGAACGCGAATGAAGTAATTGCTTATCGTGCACATGTTTTAAATGGAGGTAATCTTGCAGATGAAAAAAAGGTGTTGCATCCCAATGATGATGTCAACAAATCTCAGTCATCCAATGATACTTACCCTACCGCAATGCATATTGCAGCTTACAAACAAGCTGTTGAAATTACCATCCCTGGATTAGAAAAACTGCGCAATACTTTGGATAAGAAGGTCGCAGAATTCAGCTCCATCGTAAAAACAGGACGTACCCACTTCATGGATGCAACGCCCCTGACTTTAGGACAGGAGTTCTCAGGATATGTTCAACAAATCGACAATAGTATCAGAGCGATCAAAAATGCATTGGTCATGATCAGCGAGCTGGCCCTTGGCGGTACAGCTGTCGGCACAGGACTAAATACACCGAAAGGATACGATGTTCTGGTCGCTAAAAAAATAGCTGAGCTAACCGGACTTCCTTTCGTAACTGCTCCGAATAAATTTGAGGCATTGGCTGCACATGATGCGATGGTGGAATTGTCTGCGGCGTATAAACGTACTGCAGTTTCTCTGATGAAAGTGGCCAATGATATCAGAATGTTAAGCTCAGGACCCCGTTGTGGGATTGGTGAAATCATCATTCCTGATAATGAGCCGGGATCTTCTATTATGCCGGGTAAGGTTAACCCGACACAACCGGAAGCATTGACCATGGTTTGTGCTCAGGTGATGGGAAATGATGTTACCGTAGGAATTGGTGGAAGTAACGGACATTTTGAACTGAATGTTTTCAAACCGGTGATTGCTGCTAACGTATTACAGTCTGGCCGTCTGATTGGGGATGCTTGTGTGTCATTTAATGATAAATGTGCAGAAGGAATCTTACCTAATCTTCCTGAAATTAAAAAACATTTAGAGAATTCTCTAATGCTCGTGACCGCTCTGAATCCTCACGTGGGGTATGAAAATGCGGCGAAAATTGCTAAAAAAGCACATAAAGAAAACAAAACATTACGTGCTGCAGCTATCGAGCTTGGTTTGCTTACCGGTGAGCAGTTTGATGAATGGGTTCGTCCGGAAGATATGGTCGGAAGTTTAAAATAATAAATAAAAATACCCTAATATGTGGAGATTGATATGTTCCCTTTTGCTCATTTCAGGCCTGTTCGCATCCTGCAGCAGATTGCCTAATGTACAAGGGAAAGGTGAGGCTTTTTTACAGGGTGTTTGGAGTCAGGATAGTATCCCGAGTGCTGGGAAATTGCTGAGTTATACCCAGCATAAATTTAAGTTTACCTGTGATTCATTCTATGTAGACTTAACCACGCATTCCAAGGTAAACTACTATCCTGATTCTTGTTTTAATAATGGCGTTTGGAAAGAATATGCGAAAGGAGTCTATGAGGTCCGTAATGACAGCCTGATTCTGGAAGGGACTTATACCAAAGCCAATTATAAACAAAAGATTTCCGGTTGTTACCAGATTGGGAGATATATCAAAAGCTTTTATATCAAGTCCTTTGAGCCCAATAAGCTGTTCCTTCAAAGTGCAAGTGACCAAAGAGAGTGCAATCTGGTGCTGAAAGAGAAGGTTATTTGTAAGCCTAAAGCGTTATAAATTCATATAAAATATATTCCTGTGAAAATGAAATCAATTAATAAATCATTAAAAGTTGCCCTAACTCTTATAGTAATGGCATATCTTCCTCTTAATGTCAGCGCATGGGGAATGCTTGGCCACAGAATCGTTGGACAGGTTGCCGAATCTCACCTGACAAAGAGAGCACTTAGAGGTGTACAAGGCGTATTAGGAACTGAAAGCCTTGCTATGGCCAGCAATTGGGGCGATTTCATCAAATCTGATACTGCTTACAACTATTTGTATAACTGG
This sequence comes from Pedobacter caeni, assembly GCF_900129215.1. GTDB lineage: Bacteria > Bacteroidota > Bacteroidia > Sphingobacteriales > Sphingobacteriaceae > Pedobacter > Pedobacter caeni. The sequence continues at coordinate 59,953 of NZ_FQUQ01000003.1, forward strand.
CATTTTGTAAACCTTCCGGGGGAGCTGGATAAACAAGGTGTTTTTAATTTCTTAGATGCCGAGCATGGTCCAAATGTTTATAACAAGATCCCTGAAATGGTATCGGTCCTAAAAAATCCGCAAAGCACAGCAGATCAGAAAAGACTGGCCATGCGTATGCTTGTCCACCTGGTGGGCGATTTAAACCAGCCAATGCATACTGCGCGCAAGGAAGACCTGGGAGGAAATAAAGTATATGTGACCTGGTTCGGAGCAAAATCTAACCTCCATAAGGTTTGGGACGAAGGCCTGATTGATTATCAGCAATTAAGCTATACAGAGTATGCTTCTGCTATTAATCACCCTTCTGAAGATCAGCTGACTGCATGGAAAAGCAGTTCCTTAAAAGATTTCGTGTATGGTTCTTACGAAGCTTGCAATAAAATCTATGCAAATACGAAACCTGAAGAAAAGCTTAGTTATAAGTACAATTATGACTTTATCGAGCTCCTGAATAACCAATTGTTAAAAGGCGGAATATGTCTTGCAAATATTCTTAACGACATTTATAGCTAATACAAATGAAAATTTTGATGGTTTGTTTGGGCAATATCTGCCGTTCTCCTTTAGCGGAGGGCATCATGCGTCATTTAGTCGACGAACAAGAGCTAGGCTGGGAAATCGCTTCCGCCGGCACAGGAGACTGGCATGTGAATGAGCCTGCCGACAAAAGAAGTATTTCTGTTGCCCAACGATTTGGCTATGATATCTCTAAACAACGGGCAAGACATTTCAACAGCGCGCATTTTAATCAGTTTGACCGGATTCTGGTTATGGATCAGAATAATTTAAAGGACGTACTCAAGCTGGCTAAAGATCAGGAGCATCGTGATAAAGTTGCTTTGTTTCTACCGGATGATCTTGAGGTTGCTGATCCTTATTTTGATGAGCGACTTTTCGAACCGGTATTTTTACAAATCGAAGAGCGCTGTAAACAACTGATCGAAGAAATAAAAGCTAATCATTAACAAAGACTAAACACCTAATTTCATGCAATCGCCCAAATTATTTATGTTGATGCTTGGCTGCACTCCGCCGCCAAGGCGTATAGAGCAGCACGATATGTTTTTCTCTATCGCAGATTCACTAAAAGATTTAAAACAGGAAATCCTTGATTTCTGGCCGGAGGCCGGCGAGAAAATCCATGTGGATGCCTGGAGGGAAGTAACTGAAGTAGATGGTTATCAGATACAGGTGGTACCCAAAGGGACTACCCCCAATCAAACTAACAGCTTGTTTTTTATGAACCTTGGAGGGTATAAACCTGATGAATTTGATGAACCACATTATAAAATGCTGATTGTTGCTCCGGATAAAGCTTCAGCCATTCAACAGGCAAAACAAACGGCATTCTATAAGCATACAGGATTTGTAGGCGCAACCTCTCATATAGACGATAAATATGGGGTAGATATAGATGATGCTTTTGAAATTGTTGATGTCCTTTCTGAAGAGCTTAAGCTTCAATATGATTTAAAAATTGAGCTAAGTGAAGGGCAACCGAAAGATGAAATTAACCTCGGTTATCTGAAATTTAGTAAAATATAAGACCTTAAAAAAGAGGAGTTTCTTTGAAGACATTCGAATCTTTGCTGAAGGGCAAACCTTCGAATGTCTTCAAAGAAACTCCTCTTTTTTGAAATTCTGCACATCTGTACTGTTCTTTTATGACGTATAAATGTGCGGAATTTTTTGTTTTTGCTAACGAAATCATCACGTTCTTGTGATTTACTTTGCTGCTTTATTGGATGCTTTTGGAAAGCTAAAACCTGCAATTGGTTTGACTTTTTGCTGTCAGCCCTTAATTTCTCAAAAAAAGAAGGCGTTCTAAGAAAAGGCCCAGGAATTTTGCCCCCTTCAGGGCAAAGGTTCCAGCCTTTGAATAGTAATGCCTTCTTTTTTAACAGAAAATTACATTCCGAATTCTTTATCCAGGTAGTCGGATACTTTAACGATTGCCCCATCAATAGTATCACTCAAAATAGTAATAAATGAGCCTGAGCGTGCAGTCGCAATAATGTATTTAAGACAATCTTCTCCACTATTGTTGATGATGATATCCATATCAGGCTTCATCTCGCGAATAGCTCCAATCTGTAAATCAATTAATTCTTGTTGGTTTCTGCCACGTAAGTATTTCTCCTGACAGATAATGATCTTGTCAAACATCTGAGCAGCAATTTTTGCGGTCTCTATAATATCTGAATCTCTTCTGTCGCCGGTAGCTGATATTACGCCAACATGTTCTGTTGCTTCAATGGTTTTTAAATAAGCTTTAATGCCACTATATCCATCCGGGTTATGTGCAAAGTCAACCATGATCTGGAATTCTTTGAATTTAAAGGTATTCATCCTGCCTGGCGTTTGTGCTGCGGAAGGGATAAATGTTTCCAGTGACATGCGGATGTCTTCAATCTTATATCCCCAAAGAAAGGTTGCAAGCGTTGCTGCCAGCACATTCTGAATCATAAAGTCAACACTGCCACCAAAGGTTAAAGGAACATGTGTTACCTTTTCTACCCTGATTTTCCAGTCGCCTTTTTTGATGGTGATATAACCATTTTCATAGATCGCTGCTATTCCTCCTTTTTTGCAATGCTCTACAATCACAGGATTATTTTCATCCATACTGAAGTAGGCAACATTACAATCGGCTGTAGCTGCGATTTTAATACAGTATTTGTTATCTGCGTTTAAGACACCCCAGCCACTTCTTTTTACGGCGCCAATTACTACTCCTTTTACCCTGGCAAGGTCGTCAAGGGTATGGATGTCAGAGATGCCTAAGTGATCTGCCTGAATATTGGTAATTACACCGATATCACATCTGTTGAAGCCTAATCCGGCTCTAAGGATGCCGCCTCTTGCCGTTTCCAGCACAGCGAATTCTACAGTTGGGTCTCTAAGGATAAATTCAGAACTAACAGGGCCTGTGGTATCACCTTTCATCAGCATGGTGTTCTGTACATAGATGCCATCTGATGTAGTAAAGCCAACTCTGGTTCCATTGCTTTTAACAATATGGGCGATTAACCTTGTTGTAGTCGTTTTTCCATTGGTTCCGGTCACGGCGATAATCGGGATGATCGCAGATTTTCCAGGGGGATAAAGCATGTCGATTACCGGGGCAGCCACATTTCTTGGCAGGCCTTCACTTGGAGCAAGGTGCATTCTGAAACCCGGAGCTGCATTTACTTCCAATACCACTCCTCCATTTTCTGTTAATGGTTGAGTCAGGTTCTCTGCCATGATGTCAATGCCACAGATGTCTAATCCAATTACTCTGGAGATGCGTTCACTGATAAATACGTTCTGAGGGTGTACAAGGTCGGTTACATCGATAGAGGTTCCGCCAGTGCTTAAATTTGCGGTAGACTTCAGGTAGACAATCTCTCCTTGTGAAGGTACGGTTTCCAGTGTATATTCTTTTTTTGCCAGAAGGTCCAGTGTGTCGCGGTCGACGGTGATTTCTGTTAATACATTTTCATGACCGTAACCTCTTCTTGGATCTGTGTTTTCCTTGTCGATGAGCTCCTGGATGGTCAATTGTCCATTTCCGGTTACATGTGCAGGAACGCGAAGCGCTGCAGCAACCATTTTATGATCGATCACCAGGATTCTGAAATCATACCCCGTAATGAAACGCTCAATGATCACTTTCCGTGAATAATTTTGCGCATATTCAAAGGCTTCCTTTGCTGCATCATCAGTTTTTACATTGATGGTAGCTCCTTTGCCATGGTTTCCATCAAGGGGTTTAAATACCAGTGGATATCCTACTTTCCTGATGGCATCAGCAAGATCGTTGGGATCTGAAATGGTTACGCCTTTCGCTACCGGGATGGCAGAATCCTGCAACAGCCTTTTGGTTTCATCTTTATTACAGGCAATATCCACTGCTATAGAATTTGTCTTCTCAGTCATGGTTGCACGGAAACGAACTTGATTTTTTCCGTATCCCAATTGTACCAGTGAGCTTTTATTTAACCTGATCCATGGAATCTGTCTGGAGATGGCTTCATCCACAATGGAACCTGTACTTGGCCCAAGTCGTTCCAATTCTCTCAGCTCGCGCATGCGGTGAATATCGTGCTCCAGGTCGTAATCTGTTCCGTTAATCAGCGCTTCTGCGATCCTTACGGATGCTTCCGCGGCATAGAGGCCTGCTTTTTCTTCGAGGTAACTAAATACAACATTGTAAATGCCTTCTGTTTTAGTCTGACGGGTTCTGCCAAAACCTGTATCCATTCCGGCCAGGGTTTGAATTTCCAGGGCGATATGCTCGATAACATGTCCCATCCATGTGCCTTCCTGGATCCTCATCAGGAATCCTCCAGGTGCACCTTTAGAGCAACGGTGTGTATATAGACTAGGTATTAATTTTTCAATCCTTTCTGCAAAACCATCAATCACATTGGTTGGATTTTGCTCCATCTCCTCCAGGTCAAGGCGCATTTGAATTAATTTTTTTCTGTTTATAGACCATATATTTGGTCCGCGTAGCACCTGTATGCCTAATATTTTCATTCTAGATTGGTTATTTTGTGTTGGTAGTGACCATATTATGGGAATTGTTAGCCGCTAATCTTATAAGGTCAATGGAGAGATTAAAGTATAAATATTTTTCGAAAGTTCCACTATTGGCCCGTTAAATGTTAGCAATATATTTTAGACAGGAAATTGCAGGGATTCTAACTCTTCAAAAAAATGTTAATAAGGGTGTATTATTGATAAATAATTCCTTAATATTAGGCTAATGCATATATATTTGGAATTATTGGAAATGTAAAGATTTAAAATGACTCCAAAGGGTAAACTAATAATTATAGGTGGTGCGATTAATACGGGAAGTTTCACAGAGACAACTTTCGGATTGCCCCAGAATATGAACTTTTTTGAAAGAGGTATTTTAAAGAAAATTACGACGGAATCATTAAAGGGGACTACATCTCGTTTTGAGATCATTACTACCGCATCCCTGGTTCCGGAAAGGGTTGGAGAAGAATATATCAAGGCCTTCGCACAGCTGGATGTTCAGGACGTGGGTGTTTTAAACATCAACAGTCGTGAACAGGCAAATTCAGAAGAAAATTGCGCCCGTGTAAAAGCGGCAGATGTGATCATCTTTACTGGCGGAGACCAATTGCGTTTGTCTTCCATATTTGGCGGGACTGCTATTCATCAAATCCTTTTAGATAAATATCAGGATGAACCAGTGGTGATTGCCGGGACTTCTGCCGGAGCTGCGGCGAGTTCTAAGAACATGATCTATCAGGGCAGTAGTAAAGACGCATTGCTGAAAGGCGAAGTGAAGATTACTGGCGGATTGGGCTTTATTGATGGGGTGATTGTAGATACCCATTTTGTTCAGCGCGGAAGGATAGGACGACTTTTATACGCTACAGCCAGTAACCCGGGAATACTTGGGATCGGACTTGGAGAAGATACCGGTTTATACATTTCGAACGGCAACATTATGGAAGCGATTGGTTCCGGAATGGTCATCCTCGTAGATGGTAGAAATATGGCCGATACGAACCTTACCGATGTGGATATGGGGCAACCCGTTTCCATTAATAATATGACTGTTCATGTGATGTGTGATGGTGATATTTATGATCTTACGGCCCATAAATTAACGATTCATCATCCAAAGGTTGTTCCAATAGACTAAATCAATGGAAACATCATCAGCATGCCACCCGCAAACGGTAGTGAGTAGCTGATGATCGCTTTATAACCATTAAACCGAGTTTACGAGTTATTGAGATCCATTGAAAATCAATTAAGAGCACGAAAAAAAACAATTATATTTCAATGAAAATAATCATACATGGTGGTTTTTTTAGTGAGTCTGGCACCAATCAGGAGACTAAAAAAGCAAAACAAGATGCCTTGTCGGCAATTGTAAGTGAATCTCATCATTATTTGCAAACGCATACTGCATTGGAGACTGTCATTTATGCAGTTAGCCTGCTGGAAGACAACGACCTTTTTAATGCCGGACTTGGATCTCAGATTCAAAGTGATGGAAAGGTACGGTTAAGTGCTTCACTGATGGATGGTAAAAGCCAGAAATTTAGTGGCGTGATCAATATTGAAAATGTAAAGAACCCGATTCAGGTATCAGAAAAGCTATTGGATTACGACGATAGGGTTCTGAGTGGGGAAGGTGCTTTAAATTTTGCACGTGACCAGGGCTTCGGCTTTTTTGATCCCATTATTCCACAAAGACAACAGGAATATGAGCAGAAAATGGCTCAGTCCAGCCGGATTGGTACTGTTGGCTGTGTCGCTTTGGATGCCAATGGAGACCTTGCTGCGGCAACTTCCACAGGAGGTAAAGGATTTGAAATCCCATGTCGTGTAAGTGATTCGGCTACTGTTGCGGGGAATTTTGCAAATGAATATGCTGGTATTTCCTGTACCGGTGTTGGTGAAGACATTGTGAGCACAGCGCTCGCTGCGAAGATTGTAACCCGTGTTACTGATGGTTTCAGCTTAAAAGATGCCAGTGATAAATCATTTGCAGAATTGAAATCTTTTGATGGTTTTGCAGGGGTAATTGGAATCTCTTCTAAAGGAGAGGTTTATCATACTGACTCTCATCCTTATATGGTCTGGGCTGCTTTTGACGGTAGTTTACAGGTGTTTAACTAAATTTGTTATATCTTTATCGGATGAACAAAATTTGTTTAGTAATCATTTGCCTGTTATTTTCAGGGAGGGCAATGACACAAACCAATACTTTTCTACCACAAGAGCCTCCGGTGACCAGCGGAGCCATAAATATTGTGACTTCCAGTCTGGAAGAAGCAGATGGAAATACCTATTTCGCTGAGGCCGTAAAGAACGAAAAAAGAGGCGATTTGAATGATGCCCTTACTTTATTCGGTAAAGCAGCCTTCGAATACAACAGCTCTAAACTTTTTGTTCGTTATGGAGAAGCCCTCTTAAGATTGGGAAATGTTCATTTTTTGATGAACCATTACGGAGAAGCGGAGCAGGTAATTCTTAATGTTGCCTTAAAGAATTATTCCAGAATAGGAAGTAAAACCGGACAAATGGAGTCTTATTACCAATTGGGAAGGATTTATTTCGCTGCCAATAAACTGACCCAATCCTTATGGTTTTATACCCAGCAAGGGATTCTTGCGAAACAGGTAAATAACAATAATTCCTATATTGAATCTGTGCTTGGTATTGCGCAGGTAAAAATCAGGAAGAAAGAATATACCCTTGCCTTAAGGGATATCAACAGAGCCGAATTATTGGCCAAGTCTTCAAATAACAATCAGTTCAAAAATAAGATTAAAGAAGTAAGAGCGCTAATTCCTTCTAAGATAGGAGCTAAGAAGTCCTGATTAGCAATGTGAAATTATCCTGTGCCTCTTGTTTTTTGTATAGAATTTTTAATTACTTTTGATAAGTTTACAGAAAAGAGACGGTAATATTACTGTCTCTTTTCTGTTTATTAATGATATTGGTATCATATTAGTTGTGCATTACAAAATGGATTTTAAATTATTCAAAGAGATGTTAAAAAGAACGTTACTAGTGGCCTTTACTGGGGCTGTACTTGCGTGCCAGGCTGCCGCCCCTAAGCCACAACAATTAGTGAAGGGGATCAGCAATATTGTGCCGGACGAAAGACAATCTCTGGTAGTTAAAGAGGTTGTTGGACTGATTGAAAATTACAATTATAAAAAAATAAAGCTCAATGACTCTATTTCGTCATTGATCCTGGATAAGTATATAAAGGATCTGGATCCTTATAAATACTATTTCCTGGCCTCTGATATTAAAGATTTTGAGCAGTTTAGGAACTCATTGGATGATGATTTTAGAAATGGGGATTTAAGTGCTCCCTTCTATATCTTCAATGTATACCTAAAACGATATAATGAATGGCTTGCCTATACACTTTCACAGGTAAAAGGCAAGTACGATTTTAATCAGGATGATACTTATGTATTTGACAGGGAGAAAATGCCATGGATCACCTCTGTTCCTGAACTTAATGAGGTCTGGAAAAAGAAGGTGAAATATGACCTTGTTAACCTGAAAATAGCAGGAACTACCCCGGCAAAAAATGTGGAAACCCTGACTAAAAGATATGAGAATCTAAAATCACAAGCTTCAAAGGTGAATAACCAGGATGTGTTCCAAACCATTATGGATGCTTTCACAGAAACAATTGATCCTCATACGAACTATTTTAACCCGGTAAATGCGCAACAGTTTAATGAAGACATGGCGCGTTCATTTGAGGGGATTGGAGCAAGACTGAAACTGGAAAATGATATCCTTAAAATCGATGAAATCATTCCGGGTGGCCCCGCATTCAAAAGTAAACTTCTCAGTTCTGGCGACAGGATTGTTGGAGTAGCGCAAGGTGCCGGTGAGTTTGAAGACATTATAGGATGGAGAATAGACAATTCAGTTTCTAAAATCAAAGGACCTAAAGGAACCAAAGTAAGGTTGAAAATTATTCCGGTAGGACGTGAGTTGTCTTCAAAACCTGTCATTATTGAACTGACCAGGGAGCGGATTGTGATGGAAGATCAATCGGCCAAGAAAACGGTAAAAACAATTCAGTCGAACGGACAACCGTATAAGATTGGAATCATCAGAGTTCCTGCTTTTTATGCAGACTTTAAAGCTGCAAATGCAGGTGACCCGAATTATAAAAGTACGACTCGTGATGTGAGGTTGCTGATCGATACTTTGAAAAATAAAGATAAGGTCGACGCTATTGTAATGGATTTGCGTGCAAATGGTGGTGGTTCACTCGTAGAAGCGATCGACCTGACCGGATTGTTTATTGACAAAGGCCCCGTAGTACAGGTAAAAGACATTAAAAATAACATCGAAGTAAGTGAGGATACCAATGCAGGGGTGGCCTGGAGTGGTCCTTTCGGAGTGATGGTGGATCGGTTGAGTGCTTCTGCTTCTGAGATCTTTGCAGGTGCAATTCAGGATTATGGAAGAGGGATTGTAATGGGAACACAAACCTATGGTAAAGGCACTGTACAGTCCTCAATAGACTTGAACAGACTGGTAAATCCTTCTATTTTGCAAAGAATCGCTGCTTTAGTAAGCAAGGATGCAAAGACAACCATCAAGACCGTTGAGGGTAAAGGTGGTGCTCCTGTTCAATTGGGCCAGATCAACTTAACCATGGCTAAATTTTACCGTGTAAATGGAAGTAGCACACAGCATAAAGGAGTAATGCCTGATATTCAATTCCCGTCCCTTTATCCTATGAACAAAATAGGTGAAGATACAGAGCCTTCGGCCCTGCCTTGGGATGAGGTACAGAAGTCTGACTTTAAACCTGTTGCGGACCTTAATCCATTGAAACCGGAATTACTGAAACTTCATGAGGCAAGGATGGCAAATTCCCTGGATTATAAAACATTGGAGCAGGATATTGCTGATGTTAAAAAACGTGAAGGAGAAGTATCCGTAACTTTAAATGAAACCAAGCTGAAAGCAGAACGCGATAGTCTGGAGGCAAAATCTCTTGCCAGAATTAATCAGCTAAGGGTTGCTAAAGGTTTGGCTCCGGTTAAAAAAGGAGACAAGATCAAGAAAGAAGAAACGTTCGATTTCATAGAAGATGAAAGCTTACAGATCATGGCTGATTTGATGAGATTTACCAATCCGAATAAAGCTGAGCTGGTAAAAGTAAAAGCAGGATTTAACTAAAGAAAATAAGTCCTGAAGAGGAATATACTTATAAAAAAAAGAGGGCATCTACACGATGCCCTCTTTTTTTTATAACCCGATGTCTGATTATTTCGTGGTCTTATCATCCCGGTTCTTTTGGATTTGCATGGCCATCATTTCTTTCATGGTCTTGTTCATCCCTTCTGTAGAACCATCAAGAAACACCACATTGCCATCACTATTCTCCGCAAAGTGTTTAATTGATTCTGTCCACATGGTAAAGAGGATAACCGAAATATCCAGGTTCGCTTCTTCCATTTCCTGTGCTGCCTTGGTCATACCATGCGCAACTTCTGCGCGGAATAAAGCAATTCCCTGACCTCTTAATTGTGCGGCTTCTCTTTCTGCAGCAGCAGCAATTTTAATGGCATTACCATCAGCTTCTGCTCCTTTTGTCTTGGTAATTAATAAAGCCTGTCCTTCATTCTCCGCTGCTGCCTTTAAATTATTTGAAGCAACGACTCTGCTCATCGAACGCATAATTTCCTCATCAAAGGTGATGTCGTTTAGTTGCAAATCCTGAAGATGGTAACCCCAGCTTTCCAATACCTGATCAATCTGATGCTTAACATGGTCTACGATTTCATTCCGCTGAGCCAAAACATTTGCCTGGCGCTGAGTGGCTACATATGCACGGATAGATCCTTCAATCGTACGGATCAGGGCCTGCATCAGGTTGGTTGAATCCACAAACTTAAAGGCTACGTTTTTGATGGTTTCTTCATCATGGTTAAGCACCGAATAAAGAAGCATGGCCTTGAAATAAACGTTTGCCTGATCCTGTGTTACCGCCTGGAAAGAAAGCTCAACAGAGCGGTTCTGAATCGAAATTCTGGAATGAATATTTTCAACTAGGGGAATTTTTAGGCTAAGCCCTGGTCTTAGCAGGCGGCGGTACTTGCCAAAGATGGTGATTACAGCGATGGTGCCCTGTTTTACCGTAACAAAAGAACTGATCAGAATAACCAGTGCAATGAATACGAAAATGTAAGATGTATAGTCCATAGGTATCTCTTTTTTTGATTAACATAATGTCTTCAAGATACGAAGAATTTCTGCCTTCCAGCCAGGGCGGGAATTCTTTATTATGGACAACAGATCAGAACATGGGTTTTTTCTGTACTTCAGGAATTGGCCTGCTAAAAAATACCAAAGATGAGTCTTAGTTGTTTTTCAACTGGATATGTCCGTTATCGGTGAAATCAAGCTGATGACCTGGAAAATCTGTATCTGTAAGGAATTTTATTTTGTTAAAAGCGCCATGGTTTTCATCTAAAGTCAGGCGGTTTACTTTATCCTGTTTTACCGAAGTCACATCAGCATACAGAAAATCTCCTTTGCCATTGAGCTTAATCTGCATCAGCGGAGCAATTCCGTTGGGCCCCTTTAAGCTAAACATCCCATACGTGCAGAAGTTACCCAGGCTATAGGCGATAAATTTATTTTTATACACTTCAACTGCTCTGGTTACGTGAGGGCCATGTCCGATCACAATATCTGCTCCTGCATCAATCACACCATGGGCAAACTGATACACATTTCCTCTGTTTTCCTTATAAAAGATCTCATTTTTCCGGGGAACATGTTCAAATCTGGCACCTTCGCCACCACCATGAAAAGAGACAATAACGATATCTACCTGTTTCTTTAACCTGGCTACCAATGCTTTTGCACTATCGAGCTTATTGATAGAAACCGTATTCTCATTAGGTGCAAAAGCACAGAATGCATATTTTACACTGTCTTTTTCAAAAATTTTAAAGGGATGGGATTGAAGGCCTGCGTAATTAATCTGAAGGGAATCCAGAATTTCTGTAGTTCTTGTCCTGCCTTTTTTGCCAAAATCGCCCACATGGTTGTTGGCTATGCTGAATAGGTTAAAACCTGCTTTTTTGAAAATGCCTGCATATCGCTCCGGCATCCTGAAGGCAAAACAGCTGTTGCTATTGGGATCGCTGCACTTGGTAGACTTCCCATTGTCCAGCAAACAACCTTCCAGATTCCCAAAAATGATGTCTCCTTTTAGAAAAGAATCCACTTCTTTGAAACTGTTGATGGCGTCGTCTGAAGGCAGGTTCGCTTTGTCAGGGAAGGCTGATCCCAGCATCATATCGCCAACAGCAGTAATAGAAATGGTGTCTGTAATGGAAAGTGTATCTCTTTTTATGCTGAGCTGGGTACTGTCTTTTTTAATCTGCTGAGGAATATGTGCGCTATTTCCCTGGCAGCTAAACATAAATACGACCGATGAGAGGGTCAGGGCAATGGTGTTTGAGAATTTCATTTATTCAGAGGTAGTACTTTGTCATAAAAAAAGTCCTCCCAGAGATTTAGGAGGACTCTATATATTTTTTGTATGCTGAGGTTATTCCTCAATCAGGTCATTTTTTACAGGATCTAAAATTCTGCCACCTTTGTAAAAATACCTGGAATAATAAGGTTCGTTTAAGTTGCTGATCACCACTCCGCGACTGGAGGATGCATGAGCGAAGCGGTTATCTCCGAGATAAATGCCAATATGCGTAATGCTGCGGCTTTTGATCTTGAAAAAAACCAGATCTCCTTCTTTCAGTTCATCTTTTGGCAATGGATCGACCATGCTAAAAATGTCACGGGAATTACGGAGTATAGTGGTGTTGAAAACTTTATCGTAAATGGCTTTTGTGAAAGCGGAACAATCAATGCCTCTCTTGGTATTTCCTCCGAAACGGTAAGGAGTTCCAATCCATTCATAAATGAATTTGTAGAGTTTGATGTTAGAGGTTGCATCTACCGCAACGCCCATTACCTGAGAAAAATATTGGGAAGCTAAATTATCAGGGTCTTCTAATTTATTGGTTTCTTTTGTTTTTGTCTGTGCGTGAACGGCTGAGAGGCTGCACGAGACAATGAGGGTAGAAAACAAAAATTTTTTTATCATACTATTAAGTTTGGGTAATAGACACTTACACTTAAACGTACACCACTGGGGCTTATTGTCCGGTGCCAAAACTATGTATTTTACAAATGTTATCCAAATGTAAAATGTTTAAATCTAAAAGTTATCCACATTTTATGTAACCTTAGTGTTCATTTTACATGTATTTCTTCTATATGTTGCAATAAAAAAGTAGATTTGCTCTTGTAAATAAAAACCAATACCCAAAAATGAGTGCAGTAGAAATTAATAAAGATACCTATCTGAAGTGGTTTGAGTCGATGTTGCTGATGCGCAAGTTCGAAGAAAAAACAGGTCAATTGTACGGACAACAGAAAATCCGTGGTTTTTGTCACCTATACATAGGTCAGGAAGCTGTGGTAGCAGGAGCTATTTCGGCACTACAACCAGAGGATTCTATGATCACTGCCTACCGCGATCATGCACATGCTTTAGCAAAAGGTGTGAGTGCAAACAGCATTATGGCAGAGATGTACGGTAAAGCTACCGGATGTTCTAAAGGAAAAGGTGGTTCTATGCACATGTTTAGCAAAGAACATAACTTTTACGGCGGACACGGTATCGTTGGTGGACAAATCCCATTAGGAGCAGGTATCGCTTTCGCTGAGAAATATAAAGGCACTAAAAATGTAAACGTTTGTTACATGGGTGACGGAGCTGTTCGTCAGGGTGCTTTAAACGAAGCCTTTAACATGGCGATGTTATGGAAATTACCTGTCATCTTTGTTTGTGAAAACAACGGTTATGCAATGGGAACCTCGGTAGAGCGTACCACAAACATGACTGATATATATAAAATAGGTTTAGGTTTTGATATGCCATGTGCACCGGTAGACGGAATGGATCCTGTTGCAGTTCATACTGCAATGGATGAAGCTGCTCAACGTGCAAGAAACGGCGACGGACCTACCTTCTTAGAGATCAGAACTTACCGTTACCGCGGTCACTCGATGTCTGATCCTGCAAAATATCGTTCTAAAGACGAATTGGAATCTTACAAAACCAAAGATCCTATTGAAGCGGTTAGAGAAACGATCCTTCAGGAAAAATATGCTGATCAGGCATGGATTGAAGAGATTGAAGCTAAAGTGAAACAAATTGTCGATGATGCTGTTAAATTTGCGGAAGAGTCACCTTGGCCGGAAGAATCAGAATTATACAAGGATGTTTATGTACAACAGGATTATCCTTACGTATTAGATTAATTTAGAACGCATTTCATTTAATAATATAGAATGGCTGAAATAGTTAGAATGCCCAAAATGAGCGACACCATGACTGAAGGTGTAATGGCGAAGTGGCATAAAAAAGTTGGCGATAAAGTTAAAAGTGGCGATGTAATGGCCGAAGTGGAAACCGATAAGGCAACCATGGATTTGGAGTCATACTGGGATGGTACCGTATTGTACATTGGTGTAGAAGAAGGTCAAGCTGTTCCTGTTGATGCGGTTATTGCTGTCATAGGTAAAGAAGGTGAAGATTATAAAGCAGCTTTAGACGCTGAAGGCGCTGCGGCTCCGAAAGCAGAAGCTAAACCGGCAGCAGATGCTGCTCCGGCTGAAAAACCTGCTGAAGATAAAAAAGAAGCAACTGCTGCGGCAGGAATCACAGATGCAGATTTAGAAAAAATGGGCGTTACTGTAGTAAGAATGCCTTTGCTAAGTGATACCATGACTGAAGGCGTAATTGCTGAATGGCATAAAAAAGTTGGTGATAAAATTAAAAACGACGATATCCTTGCTGATGTAGAGACCGATAAGGCAACTATGGAAGTGATGGGATATGCAGACGGAACATTATTACATATTGGTGTAGAAAAAGGTGCAGCAGCTAAAGTAAATGGAATTATTGCTATTGTTGGTCCTGAAGGGACTGATATCAGTGGTATCCTTGCACAAGGCGATGCTCCGGTAAAACCTGCAGCAGATAAAAAAGCAGATGCTCCGGTAGCAGAAAGTGCTCCATCTGCAACAGCAGAAGCCTCGACTGAAAGTTCAGATCGCGTAAAAGCATCTCCTTTAGCGAAGAGAATTGCGAAAGACAAAGGTATCGACCTTGCTCAGGTAGCAGGTAGTGCTGATGGCGGACGTATCATCAAAAAAGACATTGAAAACTTCAAGCCAGCAGCAGCGCAAGCACCGGCAGCTACAACTTCTGCAGCTCCTGCAGAAAAACAAGCTCAGGTAAGTATTCCTCAGTTTATCGGCGAAGAAAAATATACAGAGAAGCCGGTTACTCAGATGCGTAAAGTGATTGCTAAACGTCTATCTGAAAGCTTATTCACAGCACCGCATTTCTATTTAACGATGTCAATTGATATGGATGGTGCAATTGCTGCACGTACTAAAATCAATGAATATGCGCCTGTTAAAATCTCTTTCAATGATATGGTGTTAAAAGCAGTGGCGATTGCTTTAAAACAACATCCTAATGTGAACTCTTCATGGTTGGGCGATAAAATCCGTTACAATGAGCATGTAAACATTGGTGTAGCTGTAGCTGTAGAAGATGGTTTGTTGGTTCCTGTAGTTCGTTTTGCAGACGGTAAATCATTGTCTCATATCTCTGCGGAAGTGAAAGATTTTGCACAACGTGCTAAAGCGAAAAAATTACAACCTGCAGATTGGGAAGGTTCAACATTCACCATTTCTAACTTAGGAATGTTCGGAATTGATGAGTTTACTGCCATCATTAACCCACCAGATGCCTGTATCCTTGCAATCGGAGGAATCTCTCAGGTTCCTGTGGTTAAAAATGGTGCGGTAGTTCCTGGTAACGTCATGAAGGTAACCTTAAGTTGCGATCACCGCGTTGTGGATGGTGCAACAGGATCTGCTTTCTTACAAACGCTTAAAGCATTGTTAGAAGAACCAGTAAGATTATTGGTTTAAAATATTTAAATAATCTAAAAAGCTGCTTCGGCAGCTTTTTTTATGCCTGTTACTTTTTGTACTTTTGTCGCTATGTCGAATATTAAACCTTCTCTAGTTAAAGGAACCCGTGATTTTTCACCTCAGGAAATGGTCAAACGCAATCATATTTTTGATACCATCAAAACGGTATTTAAAAAATACGGATATGCGGAAATACAAACCCCAACGATGGAAAACCTGAGTACTTTAACAGGTAAATACGGAGATGAAGGAGATAAACTGATCTTTAAGATTTTAAACAGCGGGGATTTCCTCTCTAAAGCGAATCCGGAACTGCTGGCCAATGCCAACTCTCAAAAATTGATTTCATCAATTAGTGAGAAAGCATTAAGATATGATTTAACAGTGCCTTTTGCCCGTTACGTGGTGATGCACCAGAATGACATTTCCCTGCCTTTTAAGCGCTTCCAGGTTCAACCGGTGTGGAGAGCTGACAGACCACAGAAAGGTCGCTACAGAGAGTTCTATCAGTGTGATGTGGACGTCGTAGGGTCAGATAGCCTATTGAATGAAGCAGAATTTGTTTTGATCTATCAGGAAGCCCTGAGTAACCTTGGCCTGAAAGACTTTACCATCAAGCTGAATAACCGTAAGATATTATCGGGAATTGCCGAAATCATTGGTAAGCCGGAGTTGATCATTGACATGACTGTTGCGATTGATAAACTGGATAAAATTGGTCTGGACGGCGTAAGTAAAGAACTCCTTGAGCGTGGATTTACAGCAGCAGACCTGGAGAAATTAAAACCGGTTATTTTATTACAGGGAAGTAATGACGAGAAATTAAATAGCCTTCGTGCCGTTCTTGCAGAATCTGCGACCGGAATGAATGGTATTGCGGAAATCGAAACCGTTTTCAGATATATAAAAGGGTTACTGCAATCTAACCCGGAGCTTAATCCGGATTTAGAGCTGGACATTACCCTTGCACGTGGTTTAAATTATTATACCGGTTGCATCTTCGAGGTAAAAACCAATGAAGCTGCAATGGGAAGTATTGGTGGTGGTGGTCGTTATGATGACCTGACCGGAATGTTCGGCTTAAAAGGTTTAACTGGTGTGGGCATCTCTTTTGGTGCAGACCGCATCTACGACGTTTTGCTGGAGCTGAACCTTTTCCCGGAATCAGTTGCTGCGGGAACGAAAGTTCTGATCAGTAATTTTGATGAAGCAGCCGAATTATATGCCTTGCCAATTGTTCAGCAATTGAGGAATGCAAATATTGCAGCCGAATTATACCCAAGTGCGGCGAAGCTGAAGAAACAGATGAGCTATGCGGATGCCAAGAACATCCCTTTTGTAATTCTGATCGGTAGCGACGAAATGCAGAGCGGGGAGTTGACCTTAAAAGACATGCACAGCGGACAACAGGATAAACTTTCCCTGGAAGCCATTATTGAAAAAATAAAGGATTAATCTCAGGGTTATTCCTTTGCCATATAAGCAGCCAGTTTCGCGCTGGCCTGCTTTCTTACCTTATTTTTCAGGAAGGAAGTCCATCCCAATAAAAGCCCTGTCAAACCAAGTGATTGTTTTGACCAGGTGTAAAAATCGAAATGATCAGTATGTTTTACAATTTTGCCATTTTCAATGATGAAACTGGCATCTATTTGATTTAACACTTTTCTGCCTGTAGCGGAAAAAGTATAATAAGCATCCCAGTGTGCTTTTCCTCCAAGTTCATCGGCACTGATGTCCTTAAACTCTACGCGCATATCTTTTCCACCTTTTATCAGCATGGCCCACATGGCACGTACTTCTTTTGCATTGAGATTTACAAATGCTTCGTCGCTGAATGTTGCCTGGTCGCTATAGCATTCCTGCATGGTGGCCACGTCTTTGTTCTGAAAAGCAGTATAGAATTTGGTGATGAGCGCTTCGTTGGCATTCATATCGTTTTATTAATTTGAGTTAAGATACGAATTTCCGGGGAACAGCTTTCCAGATTAATAAACCTTCCCGGCAAGAATCCCCTCAATTCTATCCAGAAGATCATCAATGTCAAAAGGTTTGGCAAGAAATCCATTAGGCTTAAAAGCACCATGCTGGATGTTCTCTTCCGTATACCTTGCGGAGATCATGAGTACCGGAATATCTGCTGTACTGGTTTCAGATCTGAGTTGAGTGAGCAATTCCCTGCCATCACCATCAGGAAGCATGATGTCCATGATCACCAGATCGGGTCTGAGCTGCTCAATGTGCACCATCATGTCTGCACTTTTATTCAAGCCTGTTACCTTGTAAGCCTCACTCTGTAAGATCAGGGTGATGACATCAAGGATGGCATGATTGTCTTCAATGACAAGTATGTTTTTGTAAATTTTAGAGCTTTTTGCCAAAATCAGGATGTTTTTATGACTACAAATATATTTAACAAGATTGATTTGTTTATATATTATTTATTTTTTATAAACAGATTTATGTAAAGACCTTGCTATAGATGCAATGAAGAAACAATTGAAAAAAATATAAGTTAAAATGAAACCTTTTGTTCTTTGGAGGGTCTTATATATAAGTTTTAGGTTAGAGAAAAGGTGCAATTGTGGCGATTGTGCCTTTTTTATTGTGCTTTGAAAACCGTAATCTGTCTGGCCATTCCTTTAAAAAGAAAGAGGTGAAATGGAAACATCGCGTACCAGTAAGCACGGCCCCATAGGCCTGATGGTCTGAATGTCGCAACCTGAGAGAGAAAAGTCTGTCCGTGATATTCTACGATTTTAAATTCCAGCCAGGCCTCTCCCGGTACTTTCATTTCTGCAAACAGCAATAGACGCTTGTGATGCTTATCTGCCAGTAAAACCCGCCAGAAATCTATCACATCACCCGCTTGTAACGTCATATTATTTGTTCTTCCCCTGCGGGTACCAACACCGCCAAAAAGCTTATCCAGAAAACCTCTTAAGTTCCAAAGCCAGTTTACATAATACCATCCCCTGTTTCCTCCTATACTCCAGATATTTTCAAATACTTCCTCTGTTTTCCTTTCAAAAGGCATTTTGACCTTATATTCCAGGGTGCCGTTCTGTGGAACTTTTACCTGATCCATAAAGCTCGTATCCAGATAACCTCTGTTTAAGGCATCCTTCCAGCTGGAAACAATGGAGTTCTGTTCTATCTTTTCAAAAGCCAGCTCCAATGTTTTCTGATAACTGAAACAAGGTCCGGGCACAATCTCTGAAATTTTATGTTCTTTACAAATGACTTCATTCTTCATGCTGTCTATCAGGCTTCTTGCCAATGTGTAAGGAACAGAAGTCACCATGTTGAGCCATAAAGAGGATAAGCGGGGTGTTAATAAGGGGAGTGGGATAATGATCCTTTTCAACTGGCGGACGTTTGCATACTGCATCATCATTTCCTGATAACTCAGAATGTCCGGCCCGCCGATGTCAAATACCTGTCCCAATGCTTTTTCATTTGACAATACCCCGCTTAAATAGCGGAGCACATCACGTATTCCAATGGGCTGACATTTTGTTTGAATCCATTTTGGGGCAACCATGACGGGTAATTTCTCCGTGAGGTCTCTGATCACTTCAAAAGAAGCACTTCCGGAACCAATGATGACCGCAGCTCTCAAGATGGTATAAGGAATACCTGATTTTTTTAATTCTTGTTCTACCGCCAGCCTTGAGCTCAAATGTTTGGATAAGCCGGTATCATTAACAATTCCGGTCAGGTAGATCAATTGCTGGCAGTTTGTTGTTCCAAGTGCGGTTGTAAAATTTCGTGCAGATTGGAGTTCCAGCTCCGAAAATCCACTTTCGCTGACAGACATGGAGTGGACAAGATAATAAGCCGCCTGGATATCTGCTGGGATTTCTTCCAGCGTTTCCGGCTTTAGCAGATCTCCGGTAATGATTTTTACCTGATCTCCAAAGTCTGATTCTGTAGCAAAACGTCTTTTATCCCTGACCATGCAAACCACCTCATGTCCCTGTTCTAAAAGGACAGGCAGTAATCGGGTGCCAATATAACCATTGGCACCGGTCAGTAATATTTTCATTGGAGATGCGGCTGGAAAGTATCTGTGTTGACAACCGATTTTAACTCTTGCAGGATCGTGTATAACCCGAAGTTGGTGCGATTTACATAGATGAAGTGTTTAACGCCTCTGGCCTGCTTAAATTCAGGCATAGTAGCTACTTTTTCCGCATAGGTATACAATTGTTCAAAGAATTCAGGTTTACTGAAATCAAATGTTTTACTGGTGTAAGGGCGGGCAAACAATTCAATCATTTCCCGGTAAGCATTGTAGTAAAATTCCACCTGACTTTCTGTATCATCTTTATGGATCATGTCCAGCTGGCGGAAAGCAGCAATGGTCTTCGTTTTATCTTTAATCACATCTGTGGAAATCAGGGAGAAAAAAGGATAGTAAAAATCATCCGGCATTTCTTTGATGCATCCAAAATCAATGACTCCAAGCTTTTCGTCGGGAGTGATCATAAAATTACCCGGATGCGGATCTGCATGTACTGCCCTGAGCTCGTGCTGCTGAAAATTATAGAAATCCCATAGCGCCTGCCCAATTTTATTACGGAGTTCCTGCGAAGGATTTGTCTTTAAGAATTCTTTCAGATGTAAACCTTCAATCCAGTCCATCGTGATGATCCGTTTACCCGACAAGGCAGGGTAATACTTTGGAAAGACCACATTGTTCAGGTGTTTGCAAGCCTCAGAAAATTCAATGGATCTTCTGACCTCCAGTTCATAGTCTGTCTCTTCGAGCAATCTTTCTTCTACCTCTTTGATATAGATATTGAGGTCTTTTTCGCTCATTCCCAATAAACGGAAAGCAAAAGGCTTGACCAGCTTCAGGTCAGAGGAGATGCTGTCGCCCACTCCCGGATACTGGATTTTAACAGCCAGTGCGTTCCCATCCAGTTCTGCCTGGTGTACCTGCCCGATAGAGGCCGCGTTACTGGAATGAAGGTTAAACTTATCATAGATCTGATCTGGTGTTTTCCCGAAATTCTTACTAAAAGTGCGGACAATCAGCGGACCGGAAAGGGGAGGTGCATTGTATTGAGATTGGGTAAACTTGTCCACATAAGATTTAGGCAGGATATTCTTATCCATGCTCAACATCTGTGCAATCTTTAAGGCACTTCCTTTGAGTTCACTGAGTGATTTATAAATATCTGTCGCATTATCTTCATTCAGTTCATCCCTGCTCAGGTTGGGGTTGAATAGTTTTTTTGAATAATGCTTGATGTAATTGCCACCGATCTGAATCCCTGTTTTTACAAATTTTGCAGATCTTTGTCCCTTCGTTACCGGAATACTTTCTTGTTCTTTCATGAGCTTATAGTCCCATCTTTTCTTTGAATTTGCCATTTCTGGAAAGAAATTTTCCATATTCCAGTAGGTTGTCCAATGGAGAGCGCTCAAAAAGATCAAATGTTACATTGATGCCCTTTTCAATTGCCTCATCAGTTTTCTCAAAGCCGGCACTGTTGTCATTGATCCAGAAATTCAGAATAAAGCCGAACTGCAGCCATACGGCATCTTTATATTTTTTACTTAAGAATTTACGGTTGGCCAATTCGCCACTTTCCAGACCTTCGTTAATGATTTCTTCCGCAAAATTCTCAAAGATGGGCTTCACTCCTGATAAAGCATCCGGGGTGCTGAATTTGCTGACATGAGATTTTAGGGTATAGATGATGAAACTTCTTTGTTTCTTTAAAACTTCCACATAGCTGTAGAAGAAGGCAAGGATTCTCTCGCGTGATGAATATTGGCTCCAGACTTCCTGCTCCTCAATCGCATTGATCGTTTCCAGAGTCAGTTCTACCCAGATGTTCTTTTCAATACTTTCAAAAGAAGCATAGAATTCATAGAAATCAGCCTCTGTAATTTTTAGTTTCTTTACGAAACTGTATACTGATTTTGGTTTTTCATCATTGATGAGTACATAATCGATGTACGCATTCTTAATTTGCTGAGCCGTTGCCATTTCTTTTTATTTTAATAAACGTTAAAGCGGTCTGCTTAGTTTCGCAGACCGCTCAATTTAGTTCATTATTTCATCATCGTTTTGTAATAAAAAACAATGATGTAAAAAGGGCTTAAAGACCTAGTCTGTGTTTGCGTAAGGTATCTTTTGCAATGTCATATCCGGCATCGGCATGTCTGATCACACCCATGGCAGGATCGTTATGTAATACACGTTTGATCCTGATTGCTGCATCTTCAGTTCCATCGGCCACAATGACCATTCCGGCATGGATGGAATAGCCGATTCCAACGCCACCACCGTGATGTAAGGAAACCCAGCTGGCACCACCTGCAGTATTGATCAGGGCATTTAAAATTGGCCAGTCGGCAACCGCATCAGAGCCATCCAGCATCGCTTCAGTTTCGCGGTTTGGAGAAGCTACAGAACCTGTATCCAGGTGATCTCTGCCAATTACCAAGGGTGCTTTTACTTTACCATCAGCTACGAGTTTATTGAAAGCTAAACCTGCCTTTTCTCTTTCTCCCTGTCCAAGCCAGCAAATACGTGCCGGTAAACCCTGGAATGCAATGCGCTCCTGTGCCATGGTGATCCATTGTTTCAGGCTTTCATTTTCAGGGAAGAGTTCCAGAATCAGTTTATCTGTTTCATAGATATCCTGAGGATCTCCACTTAATGCAGCCCAGCGGAAAGGACCTTTTCCTTCACAAAATAACGGACGGATATAAGCAGGAACAAAACCGGGGAAGTCAAAAGCATTTTTAACTCCTGCCTCCAGTGCCCTTCCACGAAGGTTATTTCCGTAATCGAAAGTGATGGCACCACGTTTTTGAAGCTCCAGCATCCGCTCCACATGTTTCGCCATGGCGGCATAAGACTGTTTTACATATTCTTCAGCATTTTCAGTACGCAATTTAGCCGCTTCGGCAACGCTGAGTCCTTCAGGGAAATAGCCGATCAGCGGATCATGTGCAGAAGTCTGATCGGTTAAGGTATCCGGAGTAATGTTGCGGTCAATTAACCGTTGCAACAGTTCTACTGCATTACATACCACTCCAATAGAGATCGCTTTTCCCTCTTTTTTATATTGTAAGGCTTTATCAATAGCCGTATCGATGTCATGCTCAATTTCGTCGATGTAACGGGTCTCCAGACGTTTCTGAATGCGCCATTCTTCTACATCAGCTGCCAGACAAACTCCCTGGTTCATGGTAATGGCAAGTGGCTGTGCACCACCCATCCCGCCTAATCCGGCAGTTACATTTAAAGTTCCTTTCAGGTTGCTGTCAAAATGTTTACGTGCCAGGGCCGCATAAGTTTCATAAGTTCCCTGTACAATTCCCTGAGAACCGATATAGATCCATGATCCAGCGGTCATCTGGCCATACATCATCAGTCCCTTATCTTCCAGCTCATCGAAATGTTGTTGAGTGGCCCATTTTGGTACCAGTTGAGAGTTGGAGATCAATACTCTTGGTGCGTCTTTATGTGTTGGCAATACACCCACCGGTTTTCCCGATTGGATGAGTAAAGTTTCTGTATCTTCTAGATTTTGTAATGCTTTTACGATCAGTGCTAAGGCTTCTTTATTTCTGGCAGCTTTACCACGACCGCCATAAACGATCAGGTCTTCCGGACGTTCGGCTACTTCAGGGTCAAGATTATTCAGGAGCATGCGTAACGCTGCTTCCTGTACCCAGCCTTTACACGTTAAGGTGTTTCCGGTTGGGGTTTGTTTTTTACTTAAGTCTAAACTAAAATCCATATTTGCAGTCATATAAGGGCAATGTTATAAAACAAATGTATGTATTTATACGAAATTGAGTATTTTTAGCCTTTAAAATTGAAAAAGAGTCGCCAACATATCAACCAGATTTTATCCATTGCTTTGCTATGGGTGTTTGCGATTGCATTGACTCCTTTTAGTGCCTTACATCATCATGATGATGAACCCCGGTGTCTGAAACACGAAAAAACATGTAGCCATAAATTACACGTTCGCAGTCACACTGATACCTGTCTGGTTTGTGCGGCGCATTTCGAAAAAAACTACCTTCATGAATACACTCATTTTCAGGTTTACCTGGAAATCGGGCCCGTATCCGAACTCTATGCGATACTGACTGGTTCTTATACAGAACTCATTGGCTCTTCGCTGCGTGGCCCCCCTATAGCGTAATTAATTTTTCTTTTATTGTTCTCCCGGGGATATAAATCTGTGCACACTGATCGCTGCATGGCATTTGCCCCGGAGCTGATTTATTCAGCCGTTTTGCGCTATAAACACATCAAATCATTGGCTCAGGCCAATCTATAAAAACACACATGAAAAAGATACATCTTGTATTAGTTGTCCTGCTATATACCTTTTTTTCTGCAAACAGTTTTGCTGCAGAACTGTCTGAAGTTAAAGGTAAGATTACGGATGCCAGTACCCAGGAACCTCTTA
Source organism: Pedobacter caeni (assembly GCF_900129215.1). Taxonomy (GTDB): domain Bacteria; phylum Bacteroidota; class Bacteroidia; order Sphingobacteriales; family Sphingobacteriaceae; genus Pedobacter; species Pedobacter caeni. The sequence continues at coordinate 84,006 of NZ_FQUQ01000003.1, forward strand.
TTGGGGCTACCATATACATTAGTGATTTAAAAGCCGTAACCACTACCAATAGTTTGGGAGAGTTTACGTTAAAAAATATCCCTTTAAAAGGAAGGTTCCTGATGGAGGTCCGTTTTGTAGGTTATAAAACCCATTCTCAAATGGTAGACCTTGCAACCATTAATACTTTAAACATTTCTATGGAGCCTTCTGTAGTCGAAAGTGCAGAAGTGGTCATTACAGGTTCACCTTTTAGTTCCAACAACAAGACGAACAGTTTGTCTGTCGTTACCGTTGGGAAAGATAAGCTGGCTCAGGCTGGCGGAACAAACTTGGTAGATGCGATCTCCAGGATTCCAGGGGTTTCCCAGGTGAGCACCGGAGGGGCGATTTCTAAGCCTACCATCCGTGGTCTTGGCTATAACCGTGTACTCACCATGGTAGATGGTGCAAGGGAAGAAGCCCAGCAATGGGGAGATGAACATGGGATTGAGGTCGATCAGTTTTCGGCAGCAAGGGTCGAGATCTTAAAAGGACCTGCCAGTTTGCTATACGGATCAGACGCTTTGGGCGGGGTGATCAATATTATTGACGACCTCGTTCCTCCTCCTGGAGTATTCAATGGGGATTTTACCACTTCCTATGGTACAAATAATGGCCTCAGCGCTTCTTCACTAATGTTGCAGGGCAACGATAACGGATTTGTATACCGTGGTCGTGTATCCTATAAAAACGCCTACGGCTTTGGTTATAAAAACACAACCGTTCCGAACTCCGGATTTAATGAATTTAACCTGAATGGAATGGTTGGATTAAATAAAAGCTGGGGATATTCCCACCTGACCTTTTCCCGTTTCCATACCAATATTGGCCTTGTAGAGGATGGACCAAATGAGCAGGGAAACTTTGTTAATGAAGATGGAGAGGTGATCAGCAAAGCTGAAGCACAACAAAGAAGGTTAGGACTTCCTTTTCAGAACATCACTCATTACCGCACTGCCTTAAACAGTAATTTTATCCTGGGTAAAGGACAGTTGAAAACAACTTTTGCTTTTCAGCGGAACATGAGGAAAGAATTTGAAGAAAGTGCAACCGAGCCTGGATTGAATTTAAACCTGAACTCCTATACCTATGATGTAAAATATTACTTTCCAAACGCTGGTAAATGGGAGCCGGCAATTGGCGTTCAGGGAATGTACCAGAAGAATGTGAATAAAGGCGACGAGTTCCTGATTCCGGATTATAACAGTAACAATATTGGTGCTTTCTTTTACCTGAAACGCAATTTTGAAAAAGGGGCAGTGAACATCGGTGCCCGCTACGACTATAAAAAAATAAACGGTCAGGACCTGTCTGTTGATGGGGAGCAGGTGTTCAGTAGCTTTAACAATAAATTCTCAAACGTTTCCGGTTCCATTGGTTTTGCTTACGAAGTGGCAAAAAACCTGGTATTAAAAGGAAATGCAGGATCTGGGTTCAGGGCTCCTAACATTGCAGAACTTGCGGCCAATGGCCGTCACGAAGGAACTTTCAGGTACGAAATCGGAAACAGCAAATTAAAACAGGAAACCAGCTTACAATTTGACCTTGGTTTAGAATATACTGCCAAATCGGTTACTTTCGGACTGAATGCTTATGCCAACAGAATCTTTAACTACATCTATCCGGGGAACTTTAACAAAGAAACCAAAGAACTGACCAATGAAGCAGGAGAAATAGAAACCCTGCCGGTTTATCGTTTTGTACAGACGAAAGCAGATTTGATCGGTGGTGAGGCTTCTATGGACTTCCACCTTGTGAAGTCACTGCATTTCGAAAACTCTTTTGCATATGTAAGAGGAATTAACCGTGCTGATGATGCTCCATTGCCATTTATTCCTGCTGCGACCATTAATAATGAGTTGCGTTTTGAGCCAAGTATAAAAGGCCTTGGAGAGACCTATATTAAAGTTGGGGTAAGCAACGTCTTAAAACAGGCGCGTTTTGATAGCTTCGAAACACAAACAGATGGGTACACCCTGCTGGATGCCGGAATCGGAACCTCTATCAAAACTAAAAACGGTAAACTGAACCTTTGGGTGACAGGCCAGAACCTGCTTGACAAAAAATATTATAACCACCTGAGCAGGTATAAACCTGCCGGTATTTATAATCCGGGACGCAATGTGACCTTCGGGATCAATGTGCCTTTTATGTAGATCAGCATCTTCTTAAAACATAAAAACAGCCGGTATCTTTTATGGATACCGGCTGTTTTTTTGAGGTCTGTTTTTTATTTGCAACAAATATTTACAACATAAAACTAGATCTTTTCTGTTCTCAGGAAGTTTACAGAAGCAGCAATATCTGTTGCCAGTAAACGGTCTGCATCATTAAAAGAAACCACTTTTCTGTAATTCGCTACCAATGTTTCAATGGCTTCAGAAGAAGTCAGAGGTTTTCTCAGGTCTAATGCCTGTGCTGCGGTTAACAATTCAATGGCTAAGATTCTTTCCAGGTTGTTTACCACCCTCAAACATTTCGTTGCCGCATTAGCCCCCATACTCACATGATCTTCCTGTCCGTTGCTGGAAACAATGCTGTCTACGGATGCTGGAGTACACAATTGTTTGTTTTCGCTGGCGATGGAAGCTGCGGTATATTGAGTAATCATCAAGCCAGAGTTTAATCCTGCATTTTTTACCAGGAAAGGAGGCAATCCTCTTTGTCCGGAAATCAGCTGGAAGGTTCTTCTTTCAGAAATAGAACCGAACTCTGCAAGGGCGATACACAGGAAGTCCAGTGTTAAGGCCAAAGGTTGTCCGTGGAAATTACCGGCAGAGATGATGCGGTCTTCGTCAGGAAATACATTTGGATTATCCGTTACCGAGTTGATTTCTGTTTCAAAAACAGATTGTATATAATTGATGCTGTCTTTGCTCGCACCATGAACCTGAGGTACACAACGGAAAGAATAAGGATCCTGAGTTTGTTTTCCTTCGCGTTTGATCAGCTCACTTCCGCTTAACCATTTGCTGATATTTTGAGCGGTATGTACTTGTCCGGCATGAGGTCTGATGATATGACTGAACGTATCAAAAGGGTCAATCCGGCAGTCAAATCCGTCAATAGATATCGCAGCAATGGCATCTGCCCATTTGGCCAGACTTTGTGCTTTAAGCAGGCAGAACACCCCATAAGAACTCATAAACTGAGTGCCATTGATTAGTGCCAGCCCTTCTTTAGACTGAAGTTTTAAAGCTTCCCATCCTAAAGTCTGGTACAGATCTTTTGTAGTGGTTTTTACACCTTTATAAAGCACTACGCCTTCACCGATTAATGGCAACGCCAGGTGGGCCAGTGGAGCCAGGTCGCCCGAAGCGCCTAAAGAACCCTGGGTATAAATTACCGGAAGGATATCGTGGTTGTAAAAATCTACGAGACGCTGAACGGTAGTCAGTGCGATGGCAGAATGTCCATAGCTCAGAGATTGTATTTTTAACAATAACATCAAACGTACAATCTCCGGGGATACTTCTTCTCCCGTTCCACACGCATGTGATAACAGCAGGTTGTGCTGTAGTTGAGAAAGTTTCTCAGATTCGATCTCTACATTTTGTAAATAACCAAATCCGGTATTGATTCCATATATAGGGCCATCATGACGTTTTAGTTTATCGTCCAGATAGTTTCTGCATTTTTCTATTTTAGCAAGGGCCGCATCGGATAATTGTAGGGTTTGTTTTTTTGAGATGATCTCTGCAACATTTGCAATAGATAACCTTTCCAAACCTATTTGGTAAGTGCTCATACTTTTTATATTTCTGCAAAATTATAAATAATGCTTAAGTTTAGAACTTTAGATCCCTTTTATTGTTTGTTCCTAAAATCTCATCTATGTTTTACAAAAAAGTTTCAGTTTACCTTTTTTTACTTTTCGCTGCTACAGGAGCGAGAGCCCAGCAAACGGATACCTTGTCCATCACTTTAGAAAACGTTAAATACAATTATCCCGTAAAATATTTCCCTATCCATACCGAGGGACAGGATCTTCGGATGGCCTATATGGACATCGCACCAATCAATACCCCAAATGGAAAAACAGTGGTCCTCTTTCATGGAAAGAATTTTGGGGGTTATTATTGGAGCAATACCATTAAGGCCTTAAGAGACCGGGGATTCAGGGTGATCGTTCCCGATCAGATCGGTTTTGGAAAATCTTCAAAAGCCTTTATTCATTACAGTTTCCACCAAATGGCCCGTTGGAACAAAGCTTTGCTGGACACTTTGGGAATTCAAAAGGCAAATATCCTTGGCCATTCTATGGGAGGGATGCTGGCTACCCGCTTTGCGCTGCTTTACCCGGAGAGCACAGAGAAATTATTATTGGAAAATCCAATCGGACTGGAAGACTATAGGAGCTTTATTCCTTACATAAGTACCGATGAACAATATAAAACAGAGTTGAAAGCTACAGCCGAAAGCACTAAAAAGTATTACCAGAGTTCTTATTTTACCGTTTGGAAGCCAGAATATGATGAATTGGTCCGTATTGCTGGCGGAGTAACGAGCAGCGCTGATTTTCCACGCTGGGCCAGGGTTGCTGCAATGACTTTTACCATGATCTATGAACAACCTGTAGTACACGAATTTATCAATGTCCGTGTTCCTACCGTACTGTTTATCGGTAAAGAAGATAAGACCATTGTAGGTAAAGGCCTGCTCAGTCCTGATCAACAGGCGTTACATGGTCAATATCGTTTTCTTGGAAAACAAACCGCAGCTAAAATTCCTGGTGCCAAGATCGTTGAATTTGAAGGCTGTGGGCACATCCCTCATATAGAAATACCCACAGAATTCAATGTTGCCTTATTGGGCAGTTTATAACTCTTTCTTTGCCAGGTCCTGTAAAAAGATCTCAGAGAGGCTTTCATAAAGCTCTGGATGTTTTGACTTAAACTGATCTGGTTTTTCAAAGAAATATTCTGATACCACGGCAAAAAACTCTGCCTCATTGGTAATCGCATAAGGGTTAATGTCTGATTTTCCCTGTTCAATTTTATGCATCTCCTCATGGATCATTTTGATCCATGGGATGGTGTATTCATGTTTCATCAGGTTTTCCGGAACCCCGTCTGTTGCTCCGTCAGATTTATCCAGCAGGTGTACGAACTCATGTATGGCCGTATTCTCTTTGTCTGCCGCATTGGAAAATCCCTGTTGTAATGCGGCCCTGGATAAGATCATTTGTCCGTTCATGTAACCACTTCCTACCATACCCAGGATATTCCTGTCTCCACCTTCGAACTGGAAATCCTTGTTAAAGGTGTCCGGGTATAACAAAACATTGGTCAGGTTATCATACCTCCAGTCGTCAAAACCAAAAACCGGAATTACCGCACTTGAAGCAATCAAAAGCTTATCCAGAACCGTGACAGGGGTGCCTACTCCCTCTACGTGTATCCCGCTTAAAAAGCCGGAGATTTTCTGTTCAAACCTGATCCGGTCATCTACAGTCAGGTGCTGGTAATAGGTCACATGCTGAAACAATAGCTGTTTATCGGCTTCACTAAGGCTTACATAGTTCTTGTGGTTATCTTTTCTAAAGATAAAATAGATCACCAGCAGCAGGATCGGGATAAGGATAAAAAAGGCCTGCATAGGTTAAGCTTCGAGTATTTCCAGTTGTGTAATTACCTGTTCCTCTGTTACCGGATAAGGTCGTTGATTGATGATACTTTGATATACCGCTTCAAACAGGGGTACATAGCTCCCTCTTAAAGATGGAATATCCTGTTTCGTTTTGTTACCCTGCTCATCGATTAAAGTCAGCTTTCCTTCAGTACCTGCTGCTTCAATCCCATAAACAGGATCTGAAACTTTCATTCCCTTCAGCAACTGTTCTTCCTGGGCATCGGCTCGTACTTTATGCAAAGAACCATTTGTTCCATTGATCACAAATGCTGGCAAGGCATCTACTACCATCATATTTGAATGCACAAAAACGTTAACGCTGTCCGGGTAGCTCAGGTGAATAGAAAAGTAATCGTCTACTTTAGTATCTACACGGTTCTTTCCTAAGATTTTATGAAAAGAATCTGGTTTGCCGAAAATACTGATCGCCTGATCCAGTAAATGAGGACCCAGGTCATACAGCAGGCCACTGGCTGCTACTGGTTCTTCTTTAAAGCTTTTTACACCAATTGTAGAGCGATATCGGTCATAACGGAAATGCACTTCACTTAGTTTGCCCAGTTTTCCGCTTTCGATCACCTGACGTACTGCGGTGAAATCACTGTCCCATCTTCTGTTCTGATAGAAGAGTACTTTTTTACCCAGTTCTTTAGCCAGGGCAAAAATCTCTTTTGCTTCGGCAGAGCTGGCTGCAAAAGGCTTTTCTACAAGGATGTGTTTCCCTGCTGTCAATGCTTTCTTTGCGTAATCGTAATGTGTATTGTTCGGGGTGTTGATGATGATCAGCTCTATCTTTTCATCCCCGATTAATTCATCAATACTATCATAGCTGATGATCCCGGGATAGTCGTTCGCTGCATTCTTATGGTTTCTTTCTGTTACTGCATGTAATTTAAAACCAGGGTGGGCATGCACAAATGGAGCATGAAAAACTTTTCCTGACATTCCATAGGCCATCAGACCCGTTATTATTTCTTTTTCCATAAGTAAAAATCTCTTTTAAGCTGCGGTGTTTAATAGGCTAAAAATAGCAAAACGCTTTACTAAACGCTTAATCTTATTGTAATAAAGCGCAAAAGCTAATTTGTATCTTTGCGGTATGAAACCTGCAGAAATACACGCGAAATGGAAAATTTTGCAACAAAAGATAGCTCAGGAGTTCGATTCTGATATCCCCGATTTAAAGGTCATGCTATTTTTAATCGGTGTGCAGGAATTGGGCAAAGGACCTGGCAAGTACAGTAAACGACAAAAGGAAGAGTTGATGCACATTGCAACATGCCGTTTGTTAAGTGAAATGGGATTCTATGAACTGGAAGGATTAGATCAGGATGGCTGGCCACATTGGAAACTCGTAAAACCCGTTCCTTCATTTGCAATGATGGAGCAGGAGTTATTACTGAAGTCTCTGGCGATCCACTATTTTGAAGATATCTATTCTTAAGAATCCGGAAATTCAGAAATCCCTCAGATGGTGATTCCATAAAAAAACCCGAAGTACATAGTACGACGGGTTTTTCGTTTTTATAGGTAGATGTAAATGTGCTTGATTATTTGCCTTGTTGTTTGGCTTCTTTTTTCAATTGATCGTTTGCAACGATAACCACCTCAACCCTACGGTTAGCAGCTCTTCCTGCATCAGTTGTATTGTCAGCAATCGGCTCTGAGAATCCTTTTCCTACAGTAATTAAACGTGAAGATGGAACTCCTTGAGAAACTGCATAAGCTTTAACCGCTGCAGCTCTTCTTTCAGAAAGGCTCATGTTATAAGTCTCTGTACCTTTATTATCTGTATGACCAATTACTTTAATGTCTGTTCCCGGATATTGGTTGATCGAACCGGCTAAAGATTGGATGTTTGTTTTCGCAGCAGCTGTAAGGTCAGATTTGTCAAAACCAAATAAAATACCACTATCAAATTTTACAATGATACCTTCACCTTCACGGATTACTTCAGCATTAGGGATTGCATTTTGAATCTCTGCAGCTTGTTTATCCATTCTTTTTCCAATAAATCCACCCGCAGTACCACCAACAGCAGCACCAATGATAGCTCCAACGGCAGTATTACCTGCTTTTTTGCCTATAATAGCACCTAGAACACCACCTGCAGCAGCACCGATACCGGCTCCTTTTTGGGTTTTAGTTAAACTATCGCAACCCTGGAATGTCATTGCACCCATGGCTAAAGCGATACTAAATGTTGCTATTTTAAATTTTGAAGTAATCATAATTTTATTATTTGTTTTACTCAGAGCATTAATCAAACCTGATGCCAATCTTATTCTTTTGTAAAATTATTGTGTCATGTGAATATTTTAACACCCATATGTCCGCCAAAAGGTCATTATTGAAGCTGCTTTGGCAAAATACTGACTACAATTCTGTACAACTACAGACCTAAGAAGGTCTCTTTTTATCCTGAAAAATATTCTTCCAGTTCTTTCAAAGTGTTTTCATTGGTCCGGAGGTCTTTTATGATCAGGCCTTTTTCCATCAAAATGATACGGTCGCAAACATCGGTCACATGATTCAGGTCATGACTGGAGATCAGGGTGGTCATGTTTCGCTCCTGTTTCAGGGATTTGATCAAAGTCTTTAACCTGATTTGTGTGGTCGGATCCAGATTGGCAAAGGGTTCATCCAGTACCAGTAACTCCGGTGCTTGCATCAGTGCTGCTGCAATCCCTACCTTATTCTGGTTGCCTTTGGAAAAATCCCTGATGTACTTTCCTTTACCCAGAATCTCCCCGTTAAAAAACTCCTCGAATTGCTGTAGGTAATCCATCACGTGTGCCACACTCATTTTATGCAGGCTCCCGATAAACACAAAATATTCTTCTGAGGTCAGGTAATCGATCAGGTAACCTTCATCAAGGTAAGAAGCCGTATAATCTTTCCAGCGGTTATCGTTTACCACCTGTTCTCCTTTGGATAGGATCTCTCCCTGATCCGGACGGATCAGGTCCAGCAGCATTCTGAAAAAAGTCGTCTTTCCGGCACCATTGTTACCTACGATTCCAACGGTTTCTCCCGCATTAATTTGTAAGTCTGTAATGTTTACAACGGTTCTGTTACCGTATGTCTTTTGTAACTTTGAAATTTCTAAAATCATGATTTCTCTCTAAAGCCTTCGGTAATTTTGTGTTTTCTTTTATGGAACTCATTTACGATAAAACTCAGCCAGAACTCACGTGTTAAGAAAGCGGCCAGCCCGGAACCTCCTAAAGCAACAAAACCCCAGTAAGGGAATCCGGATAAAGAGAAAGGTAAAAGAATAACGTAAGGTGATAAGAAGTACGGTAATCCCAATACCCACTGACTGGCACCTACGCCCTGGAAGTTAAATGTTGATCCTTTACTCAGGTCCATCGATTTATAATTTCTGGTGGCAAAATATAAAACGATCACCGTTCCTATTCCAATATTATACAAATAAGCTGCAAACTGAATCAGCAGAAGTTTCCAGCTGATAAACCCATATAAGCAAGCTACTAATGTGGTAAAGGTGGAAAACAAGGTAAACAACAGGAACTTTGCACCTATAAAATTTCTGATGTTTATTTTGTTGGCCATCAGGCCATCAAAATGTGAAGATTGCCATCCGAACATAAACTGGCCGTATACACAAATGGAATTTCCGGTCATAAATATCGCAGCAAACAACATGGTTTCGAGTCTGTCCTGATCCAGCAACTCCTTCTTGTAAAACAGAAAACCGTAAAATAGAAACAGCATGCTCATCGTGATGACTGAACGGCTCCTTTTATTTCTAAGGATCAGTTTCAGTTCCAGTGCGACCAATGTACCCACCTCTCCAAAGCGGTCCAGGAAAGGATAATCTGTACTGGTTTTTTTTTCTTCATTTTTACTCAGTTCCTCTGCGTACAGGTTATTTCTAAGATACCTTGCATTGAGTACGTAGATTGATATGGCAAGGAGGGTGAAGCCAAATCCGGCAGAAGGATAGATGGTTACCCAACTAAAGACCTGGTTAGAAATTTCCGCAATAGAAAAGACCTTAAAGTATTCCATCAGCCCTAAAGCGATAATCAGCAAAAGTACCAATGGAACGATCTTTAAATTCTGTATACTTTTTCTTTTGATATATAATGCTGCATAATTGTTGAAAACGGTTAGCGAAAGAATGGAAACGACATACATTAAAGCCGTAAAAAAATCATATACGCTATAAATCGCCGTTGCGCAAAAAGGAAGAAATAAAAACAGTGGCAAGAGGTTAAATGCAGAAAATAAGGCTCTGGTATTTAAAAAGTTTACAATCTTCTTTTTCGGGATTTTCAGATGCAGGTAAGGAACAACGCTTAAGGTGGGTAGATCCTGTAATTGGATCCGCATCAGGAAGTCGACCGCAAAATAATAAAGAATAACCCCATTGAATACGATAAACACATCTTTCCCGGGAAACAGCTGTTCAATAAAGATCTCCATGCCAACCCCCAGAAAAATGGCCACCGCCAGAAGGTAGAGCACAACTAACCCTATAAATATTTGGGTAGCAATGGTTCCTCCCTTATTTTTTGAGCGCCAAAAGGCCTTCCATTGATGATCGAGAAAAGTTCCCAGCATATTAATAATCGTATTTGTTTTTCCAGTTGTGTTTTAACTTCTCCCTCAGTTTATCCTCTGCGGGATTTTTTCCCGGATCATATAGTTTTGTCCCACTCAGAATTTCCGGGAAATATTCCTGTGCAGAAAAGTTTCCTTCATAACCATGTGAGTATTGGTAATCCTTACCATAGCCGATGTTTTTCATCAGTTTAGTCGGGGCATTCCTGATATGCAAGGGTACGGGTAAATTTCCGGTTTGCTTCACCAGGGCCTGAGCTTTATTAATTGCTTCATAGGAAGCATTACTTTTTACTGAAGAGGCCATATAAGTTACCGCCTGGGAAAGAATGATCCTTGCCTCAGGATAGCCAATCACATTGACTGCCTGGAAGCAATTGTTGGCCAGTAATAAAGCATTCGGATTCGCATTCCCAATATCTTCAGAAGCCAGAATTAACAACCGGCGTGCAATGAACAACGGATCTTCTCCCCCTTCAATCATTCTTGCCAGCCAATATACAGCGGCATTGGGGTCGCTACCCCTGATGGATTTGATAAATGCAGAAATGATGTCATAATGTTGTTCTCCTGCTTTGTCGTATAAAGCGAGGTTTTGCTGCGCATGTTCCAGCACATTTTCGTTTGTCAGTACGATTTTATCCCCGCCAATACCATTGACGGCAATCTCCAGTACGTTTAATAATTTTCTGGCATCTCCACCGGATAAACGGATGAGGGCTTCGTGTTCCTTAATCGTGATTTTCTTTTCCTTCAGGACTACATCCTCTTTAATTGCAGTTTGCAACAATCCGGATAGCTCTTCTTCATCAAGTGACTTTAAAATATAAACTTGAGAACGGGAAAGTAAGGCGGAAATAACTTCAAAGGATGGATTTTCTGTAGTGGCACCGATTAAAGTAACCAGGCCTCTTTCCACGGCACCGAGTAAGCTGTCTTGCTGGGATTTGCTGAAACGGTGAATCTCATCTATAAAAAGAATCGGAAGGCCCAACAGGCTGTCTTTGAGCAAGGCAGCCCGGTCGATCACATCCCTGATGTCTTTAACCCCGGAATTGATGGCACTCAGGTTAAAAAAAGGACGGTCTAGTGTTTGTGATATGATATAGGCCAATGTAGTTTTCCCCACACCGGGCGGGCCCCAAAAGATCATAGAAGGGAGCTGTCCGCTTTGAATTGCTTTACGTAATACGGCATCAGGACCTACTAAGTGCTTCTGACCAACATATTCATCCAGATTTTGTGGACGCATGCGTTCTGCTAAAGGAGGTAGGTTTTGCATATAGGTAAAGATAATACCTTAATCGCAAATCCCCTCCCTGATTGCTATTATTTTTAGCGTTTATTCTGTGGCGGGGCCTGCGGCTCCTGCAGCTTTTGGTTTTTTCTTCCAGAATTTACGCTGCGGTTTTTTCTTATCGTATCTTTTTTCTGTCGATGGGCTGGCAGGGGTGTCGGCTGGTGCTTCTCCAAGGTGTTCCGGAAGCGGCATCCTGTCGATCTTTTTATCGATCAGCTTTTCAATATTCGCAAATTTACGTTTGTCTTTATCGTTTACCAGGGTGATGGCGGTACCTGTAGTTGCTGCTCTGGCTGTTCTTCCAATTCTGTGGATATAATCTTCAGGATCATGGGGAACATCAAAATTGATCACCAGGCTGATTCCTTCCACATCTATTCCTCTCGACAGTACATCTGTTCCGATCAGGACAGGAACTCTTTTGTTCTTGAACTCAGATAAAATGGCCTCACGTTCTTTCTGACCCAGGTCAGAGTGGAAAGCTTCTGCTTTAAATCCTAACCCACGGAACACTTTCCCCAGATTTTTTACTTTTTCTTTCGTAGAAGCAAAGATCAGGATACTTGGAAAATCTACATTTTTCATCAGCTCCGTCAGCAATTTTACTTTCTGGGCATCATGTACAAGGTAGGCTTGTTGGTTGATCCCTGCTGCAGGCTTAGAAATCGCAATGCTGATTTCTTCCGGATGCTGTAGCAATCTGCCTGCAAGGGTTCTTATTTTAGGTGGCATTGTTGCAGAAAACAATACCGTTTGTCTTTTCTGTGGAAGGAAGCTTACGATGCGCATAATGTCATCATAAAAACCCATGTCTAACATCCTGTCTGCTTCGTCCAGTACCAGATGTTGCAATTGGTCCAGTTTCAACAGGCCGGAAGAAAGGTGTGAGATTAAACGTCCCGGAGTTGCAATAATAATGTCTACCCCTTCCCGCATAGAGCGTTTTTGCTGCTCATAAGCGATGCCATCACCACCACCATATACCGTTAAAGAGCTGATGTTTGTGAAATAGGAAAGTGCCTCTACCTGCAAATCAATTTGCTGGGCAAGTTCCCGGGTTGGTGCTAAGATAAGGGTATTGTTATGACGGTCTTCTGTCTGACTGATCATGTTCATGATCGGCAGCAGGTAAGCCCCTGTTTTTCCGGTACCTGTTTGTGCACAGGCAATTAAATCTTTTTTATCTAGAATCAGCGGAATAGCCTCTTGCTGGATGGGCGTAGCGTTGCGAAAACCCATCGCTAATAAACCCTCTAATAAATCCGGGTTAAAATTAAAATCTTTGAAATCCAATATACTTCTATGTTGTTAGTATTACCCTATAAAAGTAACCTTTTATTTCATTACTTATATAAAGTTTTTTACTTGCATGGGCTTGATTATTAAATTATAAGCCCATGCAGGCCTTATTTTTTCTGATCGGCGTATCCGAATACCTTTTGCAAAAGAGGAGTAGACCTTGCACCAAGGCTACCCCTGATTTTAAGTTCTTCCTGAGCAACCTGGATAAACATTCCATCAATTGCTTTTTGTGCCACATAGCTGGAAAGATCTGTAGATACCGGTTTTACAAGAGGGATTTTATTGTATTGTCCCGCTGCATCACCCCAGTATTTTGCTGCACCTACTTTGTTCAGACTTGTGGTAATTACCGGTTGGAATTTTTCCATCAGCTGCGAAGTCGTTACCCTTTTAAAATAGGAGGTTGCTGCATCTTGTTGTCCCAGTAAAATATTCGTCACATCAGTGATGGTCATTTGTTTGATCGCAGAGACAAATATTGGCTTCGCTTCTTTTGCTGCATCTTCTGCTGCTCTGTTCAGGCTCAGGATTACGTTGTCTGCCAATGAACCCATGCCAATGCTGCGCAATGTCCTTTCTACTTTTTGTGCTTCAGGAGGGAACAGAATTTTTACTGCTGCATTGCCTAAAAAGCCATCTTTTGCAGAAAGCAGATCTGTACCTCTTGAGATGCCAATTTCCAGGGCCTCTTTAATTCCAAATCCCATTTCTGAGGTCGTTGGCGTTCCGGTTGCCGAAGTAGCCGTGCTTTTTGAAGCAGCAGGCTTTGTCGTTACTTTCTTTAATATCTTTTCTAACTTCGACTGGCTGTGTGCCGCAGTACTGCTCAAACTGATGAAACAGGTAGCGATCAGATAAATGCTAATTTTTTTCATTATGGTCTTTTGTGTCTTCAATAGTAAGCAAATCTTTGGCCAATAACTGTGAAGACTTTACTAATTTCAGAAACTCGGAGCGATACCCTTCTTTATCTTTACCCATTGATTGCTCCACAAGGCTGATTACGTGTCCATAAGAAGACTTTTGTTTAAAGTCGGATTGTCTTAATAACATACCAAATTCTGCAACAGCAGCTGCGAATCTGAAATTGTTGCTGCTGCCCTCAAAGAGGTTAGAAGCATCTATGACTGATTTTTGGAGCAGTTTACTGTGGTTTCCATCCGGTTCTTTGTAGCGTAATTTCACGGTCAGCATTTCCGGGCTGCCGTTACTGCTGTTGTTCTTTTTGTTTTCCTGGTATTTCAAAGGGTCAACAGAGGGGGTAAAGCTGCTTTGAACACCTGTAGGGATGATCTCATATAGTGCCGTTACGGTATGTCCTGAACCCAGATCTCCGGCATCTTTACGGTCATCATTAAAGTCTTTATCCTCCAGCAATCTGTTTTCATAGCCGATTAAACGATAAGCCTGTACTTTTGCAGGATTAAATTCTACCTGTAATTTTACGTCTTTGGCAATCGTAAAAAGTGTCCCTCCAAATTCATTTACCAATACCTTTCTGGCTTCCGTGATGTTATCGATATAAGCGTAATTACCGTTCCCTTTATCTGCCAGTGTTTCCATTTTGCTGTCTTTGGTATTGCCCATTCCGTAACCGAGAACGGTTAAGAAAACCCCTGATTTTCTTTTTTCTTCTATCAGCTGTTCCATTTCCTTATCGCTGGATGCACCAACATTAAAGTCCCCATCTGTGGCAAGGATTACCCGGTTATTGCCTCCTTTAATGAAATGCTGACCGGCGACTTTATAAGCGAGCTCAATTCCTTGCCCACCTGCAGTAGAACCACCCGCTGTCAGTTTGTTTAACGCTTCCTTGATCGTTGTTTTCATATTCCCAGGTGTGGATGGAAGCACAAGTCCTGAATTACCTGCATATACCACGATGGCTACTTTATCTTTTTCGCGAAGCTGATTTGTTAAGAGTTTAAAAGATGAAACCAGTAAGGGCAGTTTGTTGGGCTGAGCCATTGAGCCCGATACATCAATCAGAAAAACCAGATTTGATGCCGGAAGCTGGTCTGTTTTCATGGATTTTCCCTGAAGGCCGATTTGTACCAGTTTATGTTTGTTGTTCCATGGTGCAGTAGAGATCTCGGTGATGATGTTGACTGGATCATTTCCTGTTGGCTGAGGATAATCATAGTCAAAGTAATTGATCATTTCCTCAATCCTTACCGCATCTTTGGGTGGTAATCCGCCATTGTTCAGGTAGCGGCGCACATTGCTGTAAGAAGCCGCATCTACATCAATGGAAAAGGTAGATAATGGTGTCTTGTCAGGGTTGTGGAAAACATTTTCCTGAATGTTTGCATAGCTTTCTGTATCGGATGCGGGAGGAGACATCACGACCATGTTGCCATAGGCCGGAGTGGGACTGTATGATCTGATTGTCGCCACACTGGAGGTTATCGATTTTTTTGCCTGGATCTGGTATCCGGTAACCACTACTTCATTTAAGGTCTGGTTATCTGCTTCCATGGAAATGTTAATCAGGGTTTTATTCCCAACTTTTATGGTCTGTGTTTTATAGCCTATATAAGAAAATTGAAGCTCTTGTTCATTGTCATTCAATACGATGGTGTACTTTCCCTGGGGATCTGTAGTGGTTCTTTTTTTGGTTTTGGAAATGCTGACCTGTACGCCTGGTAGGGGCAATCCATCACTTTTATCAATCACAATTCCCTGAATTGTTTTTACGGTTGTGGCTTTAAATCCGAATAGAAATAAGACAACAAAGATCGGGAGTAATAGCTTTTTCATAATTTCCTTTTTTTAGGAATGATGTAAGCTTTAAAGAATTTCCATACCAGTATCAGAAAATATTTTTATACTTGAGCGAATTATGTCCCGGACAGCTATTGAAGTTTATTAAAAATAATACCAGAATCCAGGAGCAGGACGATGCTGCTTTGATTGCCCGATACAAAATCAGCGGCGACCTGGAAGTATTGGGCCAGCTGTACAACAAGTACATGCACCTGGTATTTGGGGTTTGCCTGAACTATCTGAAGGACGAAGAGCAAAGCAAAGATGCCGTCATGCAGATCTTTGAAGAGCTGGTCAGCAAACTGAAAGTTCATGAAGTACAGAACTTCAAAAGCTGGCTCCATGTCTTGTCGAGGAACCATTGTTTAATGGCCATCCGTAAAAATTCTAAGAATACAACCGTCTCTCTGGAAGATACTTTTGTGGAAAACACAGAATTTGTGCATCTTGATATGGATGATACAAAAGAAACGAAGCTTACCGTTATGGAGAGGTGTATGGAAACCCTTTCTGAAGAACAGCGGCTTAGCGTAGATTTGTTCTATTTGCAGGAGAAGTGTTATAAAGAAGTGGCGGATATTACCGGCTATGAAATGGTAAAAGTGAAGAGTTATATCCAGAATGGAAAAAGGAACTTGAAAATTTGTATAGAAAAAAACAGCAGTGAATAACGATTGGTTAGATATAGGAGTTTTAGAAGATTATCTTGATGGTAAGCTGGATGCTAAAACCATGAACAGGGTGGAGCGTGAAGCGCTTGAAGATCCTTTCGTGGCCGAAGCATTGGCCGGTTTGAGTGCTTCTCCTAAACGTGCTTTGCAATCCATCTCTTTGCTTCAGAAACAATTGCAGGAGCGGATTGCCGGTCAGCAGGAGTCCAAGAAAACAAAGGTAATTACCTGGCAGCGATTGAGTATTGCGGCAACAGCTGCAGTATTGTTTATCTCTGTGAGTATTATTTTCTGGATGAAAGAAACCGCACATCAGAACCAGTTGGCCAAACAGCCGAAGTCGGTAGACGTAGATATTGCACCTGTGGTCCCGGAGCCTGCACCTCCTGTTTCTGCAGATGCGCTTGCTCAGTTGAAAACCGCTCCTAAGAAGGATGCTGTTGAAGTAGAGAAGAGTCCGGCAACCCTTCGCAATGATGAAGTGGATCGGGCCTTGCTTAAGGCTAAAACAAATGCTTATGCCGCAAATCGTGCAAAAGCAAGTCCTGTACCCGTTGCAGATGCTGTTCCGGAAACACTCAAGGAGGTTGTTGTTGTTGGTTACCCTGTCATGAGAAAGCAAGCTGTGACCGCGAGTGCTACGGCCATCGTTTCGGAAGAAAAGCCATATGGGAATGCTGCGGTAGCTTCTGCCAGAATGGCTGCTCCTGTAAAAGGGATTAGTACCTCAGAGTTGAGCGGTAAAGTGACCTCGGAAAAAGATGGCGGGCCAATACCAGGTGTCCTGGTAAAGGTCGAAGGGACCAAACTATCTGCAATTACTGATGCAGAAGGAAGGTTCCGGATTCCGGCAGACAGCAGTGTTAAAGGAGATAAACTAGTCCTGAATTATTTGGGTTACAGCTCAAAAGTAGTTCCTGCAAAATGGAATGAAGCAATGAGTATCCGTTTAGCTGAAGAACATTCAGCATTGTCTGAAGTCGTGGTAACAGGCATGAGCTCCGCTAAAAAGGAAAAACCTGATGTACGCAGGGAACGAAAGAATCAACAGGTAGGAGATAGGGATATGGCCTCAATTCCTGAGGGAGGCTGGGACAAATGGGCCCGGTATATCCGAAGAAACAATAAACTGAGTAACGAGCCTTTTCTTGACCGTGGAGTTGAACTCAGTTTCGTGATCGGTACAGATGGAAGGCCGGCAGATGTTCAGGTCCTGAATGGTATTGATGAGGCACACGACCAGGAAGCAAAAAGGTTAGTTCTGAATGGTCCCAAATGGAAAATCCCGGCCAATCCAACTGAGAAGATCATCCTCAATATTATCTTTTAGAAAAGTGATCATATAAAAAAACGGGATCATCAATTGATGATCCCGTTTTTTTATATGATATTTTTTGTGAGCCTGCTTCTAAAAGAACAAGTGAATCACGGCGTAAACAAGAGCGGCAAGTGTTGCTGAAACAGGAATGGTCAATACCCATGCCCATAACAAACTTACCGTTACTCCCCAGCGTACAGCGGATACCCTTTTCAACAAACCTACCCCAACAATAGATCCTGTGATCGTATGGGTGGTAGAAACGGGAATACCAAAGTGTTCTGTGATCCCTAAGGTTACCGCACCTGCAGTTTCTGCAGCTACCCCTTCAAAAGCATTTACTTTAGTAATTTTTGAACCCATTGTTTTAACGATTTTCCAACCACCGCTCATCGTTCCTAATGCAATTGCAGCATAACAGGAGATTGGAATCCACTCCGGCATCGTATCACCTGTCTTAAGTACGTTTGCCGCCACCATGGATACGTAGATGATTCCCATTACTTTCTGGGCATCATTACCACCATGCGTGAAACTTAAGGCCGCAGAAGAGATCAATTGTAGCCTTTTGAACCATTTCTCCGCAACCGAAGGCCTTGCATTTTTGGAAATATGAAGGATAATAATAGATATAATCACGGAGATCACCATCCCGATTACCGGGGCAAGCACAATGAAGGCCACCACTTTAAGGATCGGGGCAAGGTTAATTGCCGACATTACGCCGGCACCAACTGTTGCTGCTTTAGCCATACCTGCACCCGCAAAACCACCAATCAGGGTATGCGATGAACTGGAAGGAATACCAAACCACCAGGTAAATAAGTTCCAGGTGATGGCGGCTAAAAGACCGGCAAGGATTACTTCAAGGGTAATGAAATTCTCCACAACCGTTTTAGCAATGGTGTTGGCCACTTTATGATCTGTAAAATAAAAATATGCAGCAAAATTGAAGAGCGCTGCCCATAACACTGCCTGGAATGGGGATAATACTTTCGTTGATACAATTGTTGCAATAGAGTTTGCGGCATCATGAAAGCCATTAATATAATCGAAGGCAATTGCCAGGACAATTACAACAACCAATAAGGTAGTTACCATTTTTTGAAGGTTTAAGCGTTCTTTACCAAAATAGATTCCAACACATTTGCTGCATCTTCACATTTGTCTGTAGCCATTTCTAAGGTCTGCAGCACTTCTTTTTGTTTAATTAGTTCAATTGCGTTGGTTTCAAATTCAAACAAACGGGCAATGGCCAGGTTTGTCACATAATCAGCCTGATTTTCGCCGCTGTTGATCCTTACACAGGCATCAGCGATAACGCGGATATTTTTGAAGCTTCTTAATTCTTTGATTGCCTTGTCTAAATCTGTACACATTTCTACCAAAAGTTCTGCAAGTTTGATCATTGCATCACCAATGTTAACAATGTTGTACAGTTCGATGTTGCTTGCAGAAGCATGAATATAATCTGCAATATCATCTACCGCACTTGCCAGTGCATGAATGTCTTCCCTGTCAAAAGGAGTGATAAAATTCTTACTTAGTTCTAAGAAAATTGAATGGGTAATGTCATCACCAACGTGCTCAAGACGCTCCACTTCTTTGATGTATTCTTTTCTTTTTTCCAGGTCAGTTGCGCTTAGGGCAAGCAATAAGGCTTCAGAAATTTTCAATACATTGCTGCCTGCCTGTTCGAACAAGGGCTGGAATTTTTTGTCTCTTGGAGTGAAGAACTTAAAAATGCTATTCATCTGTTATATTATATTTTGTTTTAATTGTCAGATGAAACCCGCATGGCGCCTAGCCCATCCTACTTATAAAATATGCTACAAAAGTATGAGTGTAATGTTAAGTTAATGTTAAGTGTTAAGTTATTTTGAAAAAGCTTTGTTTCTGTTAACCAATCTTTTCGAGTGTAAAAGCAAAAGTGGTTCCGATCTGCTGGGTACTTCTTACCGAGATGATCTGTTGATGTGCTTCCAGGATATGTTTCACGATGGCAAGGCCCAATCCCGTACCACCTTCCTGTCTGGAACGGTGAGAGTCTATCCGGTAAAAACGTTCAAATAAACGGGGCAGGTGTTTCTCCTCAATTCCAATTCCGTCGTCGGTGACCTCCACCAGGTACTGGTCATGCAATTCAAAGATTTTAATGGCCGTTGAACCCTGATCCTTGCCATATTTTATGGAATTCTGAATCAGGTTGATCATCACCTGTCTGATCTTCTCCCGGTCGGCTTTCACATAAGCTGGGTGCGTATATTTATCTTTGAAAGAGATCTTGATCTCCTTTGTTTTTGCTTTATCTTCCAGGCCTTCCATCACCTCCTTTGCCAGGAGGACAAAGTCAAACTTCTCATAATTGATCGGAATTTCTCCGGTTTCCAGTTTGGAAATAGAATCCAGGTCATTGATCAGATAGCTGAGGCGTTCTACATTGTTTTCCGCCTTTTTAAGGAATTTAGTTGCCATTTCCGGGTCATCCGTCAGGCAATCCTGTAAAGTCTCTATATAACCTTGTATGGCAAACAACGGCGTTTTAAATTCGTGGGAAACATTAGATAAAAACTCTCTTCTGAATTGCTCCTGTTTTTTCAGGATATCAATCTCCCGTTTTTTTGCTCCCGCCCATTCTTTCACTTCATGTTCCACATCATTGATGGGATCGGAAGAAACATATTCTCCTAAAGCATCTTTCAGGTCTTTTCCCAGTTTAAGATTATGGATTAGCTTATAGATGAGTACAATCTTGGAATAGATGTACTTTTCCAGCAGGTAATAAAAAACAATAAAACTGGTAATAAAGGCCACAGCAAAAGAAACCAGCATAAAATACCAGCTCTGTTGAAAGTAGAAATTTACCAGGCCAATGGACAGGCCTACTGCAAAAGCAGCTATGAGGACGAGGACGCTTAACTTCATGCAGGCAATTTACAATTTAGATTTAAATTCAAGGTTAAATTTTCCCTTGCCATTCCTGATAAAAATGATCCAGGTAAAGCAGCATAAAATCATGACGTTCAGCAGCCATCTTCTTTCCGGATGCTGTTTTCATCAAATCTTTCAGCTTTAAGAGCTTTTCATAAAAATGATTGATGGTAGGAGTGGTCGAATTTTTATACTCTTCTTTGCTCATGTGCAGATTCGGTGTGATCTCAGGATCATACAAGACCCGGTTTTTATAGCCACCATAAGTAAATGCCCTCGCGATCCCTATTGCACCTATCGCGTCCAGACGGTCGGCATCCTGTACGATATTGAGCTCCCTGGATTGGAAACTGATTTCCCCCAGGCTGGCTTTATAGCTCAGGTTTTTAATGATCTGCCGGACATGCTCAATCACCGAAGGGGCAAGCTCAAGGCTGTTCATAAAATCCCCGGCTATCCTTGGACCGATTTCTTCATCTCCATCGTTGAATTTCGAATCGGCAATGTCATGTAACAACGCGGCCAGGGCAACGACCAGTTCATCGCCTTTTTCAGTTTCATTCAGATGTTGGGCGTTACGGAAAACGCGTTCAATGTGAAACCAGTCGTGTCCGGCTTCTGCACCAGCCAGTGTTTCTTTTACAAACTGTATGGTTTTGTCTATAATAGGGTTCATCAGATTTTGCATTTGAGGCAAATGTATCTGAATTGATGGTAAAAATAGATGATGTGGAGAATTATCCGGGGACGAGTTGTGCCTTCGTAAAGTCGGCCACCTTAAAATTAATGAGCTGGTTCATCTGTACCTCCAGTATCACTGAAATCTGGTATAACCGCTCTACGGTCAGTTTACTATGCCCTAATTCAATTTTGCTATAGGCATTCTGGGAAATGTTCAGCTTTGCCGCGAGGTAATCCTGGGTTAGGGCTTTGATCTTTCTGACTTTCTTGATGTTGCCGGGAATGTCCCTGACGTTAATTTCGAGGCGCTCTTTCATATTTGGGAAGTTTAGTTTTCATTTATCCACTAGTATAAACGAAAACTAAACAAGAACGGATTTCGAAAAAGACAAAAAATCTTATTCTATATGAATTAGTTACACAACCTCTTTTGGTTCCGGTCTTCTGGTACCGTCATACAGCTCATATTCCAGCATCCGGCAATCCAGTTTGCCGTTGTAAAATTCTAATTTTCTGGTGGCTTTAAGGCCGATTTTTTTAGCCAGATCAGGGTTTCCGGTAAAGATATAGCCGAAATAACCTTTGCACTCCTGCTTCATGAAATCGCCCATCCGCTTATAAGTGGCTTCCAGTTTGGAATGTACCCCTAAACGCTCTCCATATTCAGGATTAAACAACACGACTCCTTTACCACCTTCCGGTACTACCGTTTCCGCAAAATCGCAAACTTCAAACGTAATCAGTGTGTCTACACCGGCAGTTTTTGCATTTTTACGGCTCACATCTACCGCATCTTCGGAAATATCAGTGGCAATGATCTGAAGGTCTATATTTTTAATCACCTGCTCTTTCAGAATCCTGCGTTCCGCGAAAAATACTTCTTCATCATATCCTAGGATATGCATAAAACCATAATTCATACGGAATAAGCCGGGTCTGCGGTTGGTGGCAATAAGTGCGGCTTCAATCGCTAATGTTCCGGAACCACACATTGGGTTTACGAATGGCGATTTCTGGTCCCATTGGCTGCTCATGATCACTCCTGAGGCCAGGGCTTCCAGCATTGGTGCCTTTCCCGGGATTTTACGGTAGCCGTGTTTTGCCAGCGTTTCTCCTGAAGTGTCTATAAATATATCCGCTTCACTGTCTTTCCAGTACAAATGAACCACTGCTTTATTGGCATCAGAGCCTGAGTTAGGGCGGATTCCTTTTTTATCTTTAATGCGGTCAACAATTGCATCTTTTACCTTTAAGTTGGCAAAGAGCGGAGTGGTGATCGTAGGGTTATCCACATTTGAAGTCACCGAGAAATATCCCGAGAAATCAATCAGTTCTTCCCATTCCATATCGAGCAGTTCCCGGTACAATTCTTCCGGATTATTGGCTTTAAAGCTCTTTAAGCAATATAAGATCTGACTGGCACACCTTAAGTTCAAATTTAACTTAATGCATTCAGAGAGGGTAATATTCAACTCTACTCCTGTAGGAAAATCCCTGACAATAGTATAGCCCAGGGCTTTAACCTCTTCCTGTAGATATGGCGATAGCCGCTTGTTGCAGGTTAAGATAACCTTGCTTTTTGTGTGGAAAACTTGCATAATTTATTGTGCGAAGTTATCAATAAAAATATAGAGATTTGAACTTCGTACGAGAATAAAACAGTAATTGTTATGGAAATAAAAGGAAAAGTGCATGAAATTGGTGCATTACAACAGGTGAGTGAGACTTTTAAGAAACGTGACCTGATTATAGAATATGCAGAAAACCCTACTTATCCTGAATACATCAGGTTTGAGGCTCTACAAGATAAAACAGCTTTATTTGATAGCTTGAAAACTGGTGACGACGTTGAAGTTTCATTTAACTTACGTGGTCGTCCATGGACAGACAAAGCCGGAAAAACATCTTATTTTAACAGTTTAGTGGTATGGCGTATCAATGCCCTTACTCCTGGAGCTGCAGCAGCAACCCCGGCGTATGCACCACCAGCTGATTTAAATAGTGCTCCGGGCGAGGAAGATGATCTTCCTTTCTAAAGATCTTTTTTAAATAAACAAATTGACCACGAGGCTATCCGATCATTTCGGATAGCCTTTATTTTTTGTAGGATTAGCCTCCGGGATAAAGCCGTAGTGAATTCAGGCTAGCTGCATTTTACCTCCACAGTGAGCCCACCTTTTTCCTGCAAAAACGTGGACTCACTGTGGACTTAACCTGGACTTAGGGCAGACTCAGTCTGAGTCGATATCGGCTATGTGTCCCAGGGTGCTTTTCTTGTACTGGGCTTATTTTTAGAGGAGGGTCTGGTGATTTGACTTTACATTTTAAAAATAGTGGTTTTTTCAGTAATACATCTTATACTGGATTTTCTTCGACATAGGACTGTCTGCTCTGGCTTTACATTAAGGCTCCGGATCGGATGGTTTTAATATCGTTTTCCCAGGTATTTGTGTTAAATTGTTTTTCTCTACAGCAAAATCCGGTGTTAAAAAGTGTTAAATAAGCACTTTTCTGTTAATCCTTATTTATTTTTGAATATCCTGTAATGAAGAAAAGAAGCCTTTGGTTAATCACCGCCTTAATGACCATAGCCTTGCTTGGTGTTTTTGTAATGCAATTGTATTACATAAGGGAGGCCTATAACCTAAAATCACAGCTTTTCGAACAGGACGTTACCCAGGCTTTAACAGCTGTTGTTAATAAAGTTCAGAAAAGATATGCTGCAAGTCACCTCAGTAAAAAGGACGGTCAGCTTAGGGAACAAAGGGAGGCTGAGCTACAGGATAAAGCTCAGTTGCTGGTAAATTTTAAGGAACAGCATAAAGAAAAAGAAGAGCTCCGGAAATTAGAACAGCAAAAAAAGATCATTGCAGATTTAAATATGCAGGATAGTGTGATCAGGAACAACTATGTCCGTCCAATGATCATCACTGAAAAAGAGTTTGTATCATTATCCAGTCTCGACAATGATAAAAGATCTCCATTACAGGTAGATATGAACCTGGGCGTGGATAAAGCCGGAAACGTGATTACCGCAAATGTCAACCAGACCTATATCCCTGAAAAAATAGTAACTTTTAAAGTCACTGCCGACCGTTTGCCTGATAGTATCCGATACCTGGCCTTTAACGCATTTAGCCATAAACCCCTGCTGATTACACTTCCAAGGGTGTCTCCGGAAATGGTAGCGAAATTTAAAAGCGAAGATGAGATTGAAGAACAAAAGTTCAAACGGGCTTTTAAAGAGTTACTCACAGATACGGTCATTATTAAAGCGAATAGCTTGTATTACCTGGAAGATGTGGCTAAAGAAATGCAACAGGAAAATGTGCCTATCGATGAACGGGTGCCTCGTGATGTGCTCGACACACTCATCAGGAATGAGCTGTTGAACAGGAACATCAAGCTGAATTATGATTTTTGGGTAAAACTGGCGAATAAAGATTCCCTTTTATACCGCAGGATTTCTAATTCTTATGTAGAACCGATTCCTGCTGACGTTCATAAAGCAGCCTTGTTTAGCAATGATATTTTCCGTGATCCGGGGATGTTATACGTAAACTTCCCAAATGAAAATTCATTGATCCTGGGAAACCTGAGTGTCACTATGGCCTCATCTGCAGGATTACTACTGGTGCTGATCTTCATTTTTGCTTATACCATTTATGCCATCTTAAAACAAAAGAAAATCTCTGAAATGAAGACCGACTTCATCAATAATATGACCCACGAATTTAAAACTCCTGTGGCAACGATTATGATTGCAAGTGAGGCCCTGAAAGATCCGGAAATTACGGAAGATAAGAGTAGGGTGAAACGATTGGCAGGAATCATCTATGATGAAAATGTACGTCTTGGAAACCATATTGAACGGGTCCTGAGTATCGCCAGACTGGAAAAGAAAGAATTGAAACTTGAACAGACGGAATTGAACATCAATGACCTGATTCTGGTCGTGGTGGATAGCATGAGCCTTCAGTTACAAAAGAAAGATGCGGTTATTAAATTGCATCTGGATGCCAGTCAGCCGCTCATTTATGCCGATGAATTGCACCTTTCCAATGTCATTTATAACCTGATTGACAATGCCAACAAGTATAGTGTAAATGCACCTCAGATTACACTTAGCACTAAAAACGCAGGCAGAAACCTGGTCATAGAAATCGCTGATGAAGGGATTGGGATGACCAAGGAACAAACAAAACGGGTTTTTGACCAATTCTACAGGGTGCCAACAGGAAATTTACATGATGTAAAAGGATTCGGGCTCGGACTGAACTATGTACAGGATATCATCGATCAGATGAACGGTGTAATCAAAGTGCATAGTGAAAAAGATAAAGGGACTGTATTTGAAATAATATTACCGCTAAACCATAACTAATGAAAAGAATTCTATTGGTAGAAGATGATCCGAATCTGGGTTTACTTTTGCAAGATTACCTGCAACTTAAAGGCAAATTTGATGTCATCCTGTGTGTAGATGGGGAGGAGGGCCTCAGGGCTTTTGGAAAGCAGGAATTTGACATGTGCATCCTCGATGTCATGATGCCTAAGAAAGATGGATTTACGCTGGGTAAAGAGATCAGGAAAATCAACCAGCATATCCCTATCATTTTTGCAACGGCAAAAGCGATGATGGAAGACAAAGCCTCTGCTTATGATCTTGGTGGGGATGATTACATTACCAAACCCTTCAGGATTGAGGAATTACTTTTAAGAATTAATGCCTTATTGAAACGGGTATCTGCAAAAGAAGGGGTAGAAGTAAGCCCGGTGGAAACTCAATTCCAGATTGGTGATTATACTTTTGATTATACGACCCAACTGATTCACTTTAACGGACAACAGCAGAAACTCAGTACCAAAGAAGCAGAGCTGTTACAATTGCTGTGTTTAAAGAAGAATGCAGTGCTTACCCGTGAAGAAGCGCTGCTGAGCATCTGGCATGATGACAATTATTTTAACGGACGCAGCATGGATGTGTTTTTAAGTAAACTGAGGAAATACCTTAGAGAAGACCCTAAGGTGGAAATCCTGAATGTTCATGGTAAAGGATATAAGCTATTGGTAAACTAAAGGCTGAAAGCCTTTAGTGCAACCTGAGCATATTCACCCCAGTCTTTCAGTGCAGCATGAATGGTATCCATCAATCCTTTATTGTTCATCTGCTTTCCTTTTACCGGAGCTTTTAGCTCCGCATCGGTTACCGGTCTGTCTTTGATACTTGTGGCAAACCAGGATACATTCTCGTGCGGCAAAGCAACACCCAAAATCATACCTGGTAGTCCTCTGAATGATTCCGGGCCACCGGAAACAGGAATCTTGTCTGTATAGAAGGCCACTACATAGACAGAATCAAGCACAATTGCATTAGCCCTCCTGCATTCATACCCGGCAATTTCCCTGGTTTCTTCTGTTATTTTCCAGTTGATCTTTCTGGTGCTGTCCTTTACGAGGTAAATTTCTTCATATATGTTTTTCTGAGCAATAAAACTCGATTTGCCGAGATCTGTAAAAATGGTGTTGTTTTGCGTGGAAGTGGGGTCATCTCCAAAAAAACCTCTCGACATTTCCTCTTTAACAGGGGTAAACAGGGTCTTATCTTTTGAAAAAGCAAGGGTGCTTTTCGAAACTTTGAATTGAGGGTTGCTTTTTTTATAGGCATCAAAAGCTTCCTGCATATAAGAAGCATTGTCTTTGTTCATGCTTTTTTTAATCAGCGCATACATATTGGTTTTCCTTTCAAATTCAATCAGCCCATCGGTAGTAAACCGTACATTCTGAGCCTGTGTAAGGGTATATCCAAATAGTAAAAAAAATAAAATCAGTGGCTTTTTCATTGTGCTTAAGGTTTAGGGGCTGATCCGCCCATTTTATTAAAATCCCAGATCAGGGATAACATGAAATATCTTTTTATAGTGGTATAGTTGCTTTGCGTGATTCTGTTATTGCTGGAGTTGCGGTCAAAGCCAACATTCTGATTGAGTAAGTCATTTGCAGATGCCGTCAGTTTAAGGTTCTCTTCTTTAAAGAATTTTTTACTGATGGAAGCATTCCAGATGAAACGCTCAAACTCCTGGTTGAAGGTTTGGGTTTTGGCCCTGTACTCGTAATCCCCATCTGTTCCAATCTCTAATTTTCCAGGGAGATGGAAACTGAAACTTGCTTCAGCTTTAGTACCCCATCCGTTGTTACTGAGTTGTTTCTGCAAAGAGGATTCGCTGGTATTGTAAGTAGGACCAGCGGATATAGAGAGCGCATATCCTTTCTCTTTATACTTTGATAAACGCAGTTGTCCGCCGTAAGAATTGGATTTTGTGTTATTGAGCTCCTGATCGACCAAATTGTAGTTCGTACTCCCGTTCATATTTCCATTCAATCCGATGTTCATGTCAAAAAGTTTAATTTTCCGGTCAAGGTAAACATAGACTCCATAATTAATTGGGGTTTTTTCTGATAAATTGATCGACTGAGAGGTGCTTTTTCCAGCCTTATCAGTGATGACGCTGTTGGTGATGGCATTGGAGTTGAAACCATAATTAGCACCTACATAGATAGACTGACCACTCATTACTTTATAGGAGTTATAGCCGGCATTGATACTGCTGTTGAAAGAAGGCCGCAGGTTCGGATTCCCTTCTATGATATTCAAGGGGTCTGTATTTACCTTCAGCGGCTGAAGCTGATCTATGCCAGGTTGCCTTGTGCTTCCGTTATAACTGAGACTGAAAGAAGCCATTTGCGAGAAGTTATACCTGAAACTAGCCTGAGGGTTCCAGTTGGTGAAATTTCTTTTGTAGGTGGTGTTCGTATACTTGTTGAATTGCTCAAATTTCACATCACTGATTTTAGTTCCAAAGTCGATGACCGATTTTCCCTTTTTAAAATTGAATATGGCTCCACCCTGATTCGAAAGCTGATTCAGCTCAAAACTGTTGCTGTATTCCTGATCCAGAATGCTGTAACTGCCATCGGTGGCCTTGTTAAAGGACTTTCGGTCTGAAACACCTTTGTTGATCCCCAATCCATAATTTACGATCAGGGAAAGTACTTTGCTGAGGGGTTCAGTATAGGTTAGGTTACTGTTGAAAACACTGCTGGTGCTGTTGTTCGTTTTGTATTGATCCACGGTTTCCTTGTGGGAAAAAATTCCTTTTTCGTCAAAGAACTGGTTGTCAGAATACAAAAAGCCAGTGCTTTTATTGTCATTGACTGCCTGACTGAGTCTCAAAGAGAAAGTACGTCCTTTTTTCTTTAATTTATGAGTATAGAACGCGCTGGCATTTAAAATCCTCTGATTTCCGTCATTGCTGGATCTGTTATCGCTCGTGTTTAACTGGGTTAGGTCATCTCTGGTACTCGACGCGAATGATTTATCCTCTTTGTTGCTATCTTTTAAGGTTCCGTCAACGGAAACTTTCAGGGTAGAATTGGAGTCAAGGTTAATGGAATAGGCTGCATCCAGTTTTTGCCTGAACATCCGGTTGTTGAAGCTCCCGTTAGCTGTGGTGTTATAAGTCTGTTTGGGGATATTGTTCTGGGTTAAAGTCGTGTTGGTTCCATCCACATCCATCGAGCCAATTTTATAATTGGTGTTAATGGTTTCTTTGTCCTTATTCCATTTATTGTCGAAATGAACGCCACCACTTCTCGTCAGAGGAATTCCCCGTCCATCATACCTGCCACTAAAAGAATCCAGACCATCATCACCTCCACCAGTAAAAAACATCATACCGCCATCCTCAGTCATTTCCATTTGAGAGCCAGCATATTTGTCATTGTCCTCCCAGCCCAAACCCGTTTTTCCTGTATTGCCAATTGTACCATAGGCAGAGAGCTTCTTCTTACCTTTGAAGGCGTTAAACATGCCTTGTCCCTGGTAAAATTTTTCCGTTCCTGCTCCTGCGTCTACCTTACCGAAATAACCATTCTTTTTATCTTCTTTGAGCTGAATATTAATCGTTTTATTTTTTTGCCCGTCGTCTATACCGGTAAAAGCAGCCTGATCACTTTTCTTGTCATACAACTGAACCTTGTCCACCATGTCACCCCGTAAGTTTTTAGTCACAAGGGTCGGGTCATCACCAAAAAACTCTTCTCCGTCAACAAGTACTTTATTTACGGTCTTTCCCTGTGCGGTAATTTTTCCGTTTTTATCTACTGTAATACCCGGAAGCTGCTTTAACAGGTCCTCTACTTTTGAATTTGGCTGGATCTTATAGGCTGCAGCATTGAATTCTGTAGTATCACCCTTTATTTTTATAGCGGCAATATTTCCCTGAATAATTACTCCTTTCAGGATTGTTGCTTTCAGGGTCATATTCATCTGTCCAAAATCCCGTATTTTCTTTGCGGAATCCAGTTGGAAGCCTTCTACATAATCTGCGTAACCGGGATAGCTCAGCAATAGGATAAATTTGCCGGGAGAAAGATTACTCAGGCTAAAAGAACCATCGGCAGTAGCCCTGGTAAATGTAACGAGCGTAGAATCTTTGGCTTTTAAAAGGGTAATGGTCGAATTGACCATTTTGTAACTCGCGGCAGTATCTGTTACTAAACCTCTGACCTCATACTGGCTTTGAGCAAATAAAGAGACTGAGCTCATACAGAATAAGATAAGGGCTAAAATTTTATGTTTCATTCGGGGAAATGTTGGTTAATCTAAGGTATAACTAAAGCTTTAGTAACAGTGTTAAATAATCCTTAAAAACTGTTAAATTATGTTAAAAGGTATTTCTTGTCGACCTGCTATTAAGACAGTCATTGCATGGATAAGTCTTAGACATTAGACGTAATTGTTTTGATATGTTGCAAAGCCGATCATTTTTTATTCATCTATCCCAAATATCCCTGTGGTGTTTTCTATCTTTAGCGCTGCTTAAACTCATACACATGAAGAAGAACCTGTTGTCCGCTTTTTTTATTGCCATGGCCTGTGCTGCCGGGGCCCAGTCTGTTAAGAAGACAAAAGTCAAGGCGCCGAATGTCATTTACATTATTGCGGACGACCTGGGCTACGGAGACCTGAGCTGTTATGGTGCCACGAAAATTCAAACCCCAAACCTGGACCGTCTGGCTGCCAATGGGATTCGTTTTACAGACGGGCATGCCACTTCAGCTACCTGTACACCTTCGCGTTATGCATTGATGACCGGCGAATATCCGTGGCGCAGAAAAGGAACCGGTATTTTGCCTGGTGATGCAGCACTCATCATTCCTACAGATAAAACTACTTTACCAAACTTGTTTCAAAAAGCAGGATACCAGACGGGAATCGTAGGAAAATGGCACCTGGGTATTGGAGAAACGGTAACGAAAGACTGGAATGGAGAACTGAAACCCGGACCAAATGAGGTTGGCTTTAATTATTCTTTTATTTTTCCGGCAACAGCAGACCGCGTACCTACAGTTTTCCTGGAAAACCATAAAGTAGTTGCCCTGGAAGCCAATGATCCGATTGCTGTTGATTACGCAAAAAAAGTGGGTGACGATCCAACAGGAAAGGACCACCCTGAATTG
Organism: Pedobacter caeni; assembly: GCF_900129215.1. Lineage (GTDB taxonomy): Bacteria > Bacteroidota > Bacteroidia > Sphingobacteriales > Sphingobacteriaceae > Pedobacter > Pedobacter caeni. The sequence goes on from NZ_FQUQ01000003.1 coordinate 114,739, forward strand.
TTGAAAATGCAGTCTTCGCCGGGCCAAGGCCACAACCAGACGATTGTAAATGGCATTGGCCGGATCGGTTATATGAGCGGAGGCAAAATGGCACGATGGGTGGATGAAGAGGTTTCTACCACTTTTCTGAGTACTGCCCAAAGCTTTATCGAAAAAAATCATAAACAACCCTTCTTCCTTTATTTCGCCTTAACGGAACCTCATGTACCCCGTATGCCGGCAACAAGATTTAAGGGTAAAAGTGGCTTAGGTTTACGGGGAGATGCGATCTTACAGCTCGACTGGACGGTAGGAGAGATCATGAAGCAACTGAAATTGCTGGGGATTGATAAAAATACAATGGTCATCTTCACGAGTGATAACGGTCCGGTACTGGACGATGGTTATCAGGACGAAGCCGTAACCAAACAAAATGGGCATCAGCCTGCAGGTGTACTGCGTGGTGGCAAATACAGTGCGCTGGAAGGTGGTACAAGAGTGCCTTTTATTGTCAGCTGGCCGGGACAGATCAAGGCTCAGGTATCGCCGGCTTTAGTAAGCCAGATGGACTTAATTGCCTCGTTTTCTGATTTGATCGGCATGCCTGTTCCTAAAGGAGATGCGCCGGACAGCGAAAACCTGATCCAGGCCTTATTGGGTAAATCTATAAAAGGAAGGACTTCTTTTGTAGAACAGGGAGGGCCACTTTCTGTGATCAAAGAAGGCTGGAAATACATTAGTCCCAGCGGCGGAGCACCTTTTATGAAAGATGTGGGGATTGAATCGGGAAACCTGCCTAGTCCTCAGTTGTATCATCTGACAGAAGATCTTGGCGAAAAGAATAACCTTGCGGAAAAACATCCGGAGAAAGTAAAAGAGCTTTCTGATTTGCTGGAACAAATCAAGCAGAAGAAATAAAACATCTGATCTCCAATTCTGCTAATTCCGGATGCTGTTATCAAAACAGAAAATCAGGAATTAGCAGAAAATAAAGTCCTTTTCCGACATTCCGGTTTGGTGACATTTGTTGTGTTAATCTGTAATATTACGTATTTCCTTTTACGATTGTTTTTTAATTATGATTAGGGTTTATTAATTGTCAGCATTCTTAGTATCTTTGTAAACACCAATTTGAGATGGTTATTTTTAATTGATGCCTACAATATGTCTGAACAAAACCCTGCTGAGCTTGCCGCTAAATTCGTAAATTATACTTCTAAACACATCTTTCTGACGGGAAAGGCCGGTACAGGGAAGACCACATTCTTACGGAATTTAATTGAACTGACACATAAAAAGGCGGTTATTGCAGCGCCTACAGGCATTGCAGCCATAAATGCTGCGGGAGTAACCATCCATTCCCTGTTCCAGCTTCCTTTCGGTACTTACCTGCCTAAAGCTCCGGCTGCGGAAGGAGATCATTATAACCAGCAATACAATACCCCAAAATCTATTGTCCGCCATTTGAACATGACGGCGACGAAAAGAAAGGTGCTGACGGATATGGAATTGCTGATCATTGATGAGGTCAGTATGCTCCGTGCGGATCTGCTGGATGCCATTGATATGGTCTTACGCTATATCCGAAGAAACAATACAGCCAGCTTTGGTGGAGTACAGGTCTTGTTTATCGGCGATTTGCATCAGTTACCCCCGGTAGTGAAATCTACCGAATGGAACTTGTTAGGGCAATTTTATAACAGTGCCTATTTCTTTGATGCCCTGGCGCTTCAGAACAATCCGCCCATTTATATCGAACTGGAAAAGATCTACAGACAGGCAGATGAAGTATTCATCAACCTACTGAATAACCTGAGAAATAATGAGGTGACCCCGCAGGATGTGGCACTGCTGGATAAATATTATAAGGCCGATTTTAAGCCTTCTATTGATGATAAATACATCACCCTCACCACACATAACAATAAAGCAGATTCGTTAAATAAGCAAAGTCTGGAAGAGCTGAAAGCCCCTTCTTTTTTATATGTGGCTAAAATTGAAGATGATTTTAGTGAATATGCCTACCCTGCAGAGCACATTCTGGAACTTAAAGTGGGGGCACAGGTCATGTTCATTAAAAATGACCCTACCGGTGAGCAGCGTTTCTTTAATGGAAAGATTGCGGTGGTCACTTCGCTGAGAACAGATACAATTGAGGTAGAGACGGAAGGTACAAGAGAAAAGATTGTACTTGAAAAGTATACCTGGAAGAACATCAAGTATACTACAGATAAAGTGACCGGTGAAATTGAAGAGGAATTGGTAGGAACCTTTACCCAATATCCTTTAAAGCTGGCCTGGGCCATTACGGTTCATAAAAGTCAGGGCCTCACCTTTGACCGTGCAATTATTGATATTGGAAATGCTTTTGCACCGGGACAGATCTATGTGGCACTTTCCCGTTTGCGCTCCCTGGATGGACTGATCTTAACTTCCCAGATCTCAGGATCGGGTATCCGTCAGGACCAGAATGTTTCTTTCTTCTCTAAAACTAAAGAAAACCAGCAGAATCTGGCTACACAAATCAGAACAGAAAGTGATGTTTTTCTGAGGTCTTACCTGTTGCAGTGTTTTGACCTCGCTCCACTGGATAATTATGTATACGAACATGTGCATTCCTATACCAAAGACATCAATAAATCGGCAAAACAAAAACATGTAAAATGGGCCGGGCAGTTGCTGAAGGACCTGACCGAGGTGAAAGTAAACGCAAGTAAGTTTTTAACTCAGATACAACGGATGTATGAGGTAAAAACGGAAGCAGGAATGGCTGCATTGCTGGAACGCACCATTGCCGCAGAGAACTATTTTAATCCTTTGCTGGTGGGATTTTCCAAACGCATCTTTGAACGTATGGAACTGGTGAAACTGGATAAACAAGTGACTGCTTATCTCACGGAATTGCTGGAAATGGAAGCCTTGTTTTACGATCAGTTTAAGAAAATACGTAAAGCTACAGCCTTGCTGAATGCTACGATTAATGGAAGTGAGTTTACTAAAAAAGATGTGAATGCTTTGTTGAGTCAGGCAGAACGGGCAGCAGTAATGGAAAAAGTTTTTGCAGTTCCCGGTAAGCTGGACTTTACGGCCAAAAAGACAAAATCCAGTAAGGCTAAAACGGCAGCAGTTAAGGAGAAAGCACCTAAAGTGGATACCAAAGAGGTTTCACTGGAGCTGCATAAAGAAGGGAAAACAATTGCTGAAATCGCAAGAGACCGGAAAATGGTGATTGGTACGATTGAAGGTCACCTGGCACATTACGTGGCCAAACAGGAGATTGCGGCCAAAGACATTATCGGTTCAAAAAAGCTGGATAAGATTCTGAAGACCATCAGGGAACTGAAAACGATGCAGATGAACCCGATCCGGGAACATCTGGGCAGAGACTATAGTTTTGGAGAGATCAAAATCGGATTGGCTGCATATCTGGCAGAAGGAGATTAATCAGACCTCAGTATCCCCCTGAAAAACCTGTGCTGCAGGACCACATAGAAATACATTTCTAAACTGAGTACCATCATAGTCAAATTCAATCCGCAGATCTCCGCCTAATACTTTAACAGGCGTTTTGATATGTCCTTGCTGATGTTTATGCTGGGCCATTGATAAGGCTACAGCCGTTACCCCGGTACCACAGGCATAGGTCTCATCTTCTACGCCGCGTTCAAAAGTGCGGACAAAAAGATGGTCTCCCTGATCTTCCACAAAATTTACGTTGATCCCTTCGGCTTTATAGGTCGAATTGTTGCGGATCGCTTTGCCTTCTTTATATACGTCCAAGGCTTCTAATCTGCTTACCTGTTGCACATAATGTGGCGACCCGGTATTTAATACATACGCGGTTCCATCATTCCCAATATGATCAATATCAATCATTTGCAGATCAACCCAGTCGCCTTTTTCTGAAATTTTGGCATAATGTGGTCCATCAACTGCCAAAAAATTAGTTTCCGTGTCAATTATTCCTAAATGTTTGGCAAAGGCAACGATACACCTGCCTCCGTTTCCGCACATACTCCCCAGGTTGCCATCGGCATTGAAATAAAGCATCTCAAAGTCGTAATCTTCATGATTCTGAAGGAGCATCAATCCATCTGCACCAATCCCAAAACGTCTGTTACAGAGTTGCAGAACCGTATTATTACCTGTATATTTAAAGGATTGATCACGATTGTCTATTAAGATAAAATCGTTGCCTGCGCCCTGGTATTTGAAAAAGTGGATCTTCATGAGATGTTGGTGCTTGTCATTTAACATTTTTTAACAGTATTCACGGCCTGTTACTTATGCAAATATCGTTTATATGGTATTAAATTTGAGTAATTGAAACAAAAGAATTAGTTCTTAACGAGTAAAACGAATAAATCACAATCCATGCCAGCTTTGCTTTAGGAATTTAAGCTCCATCGGATTGCTTTTGAAACAATTAAAAAAAACAAAAAATACAAATGAAAAGAATCGGATTGATAGTGTTAGCCGCATTTATAGGTGGTGCGGCTGCGATTGGCGCTTACAAACTGTTAGAGCGCAACAATGATGGGATGACATTAGCGGAGAAACAAAATGTGCTTTTTGCTAACAATCCCGTAAAAATATCCTCTACAGGAGCTGTAGATTTTGTCCAGGCTGCCTCAGTAGTATCACCGGCAGTGGTGCACATTAAAACTTCTTATGGCAGTAGCTCCGGCAGCGAAAGAGCTGGAGGTGGCTCACCAATGGACATGTTCGAAGAGTTTTTTGGTGGCGGCGGTGGCCGTGGCAGATCACGTGCGCCGAGAGCAGCCTCAGGGTCTGGTGTAATACTTACGCCTGATGGTTATATCGTAACGAATAACCACGTGGTGGATAATGCTGATAAGATCGAGGTGATCTTGTCTGACCGTCGTAAGGTGATGGCTAAAGTAATTGGAAAAGACCCAAACACAGATCTTGCCCTGATCAAGGTAGAAGAAACCAATCTTCCGATTGTGAAAATGGGAAACTCAGACAATGTACAGATCGGGGAATGGGTATTGGCAGTGGGCTTCCCGCTTGACCTTCAGACTACGGTAACCGCAGGAATTGTGAGTGCGAAAGCAAGAAGCATCGGTATCTTAGCGAGACAACAAGGTCAGCTGACAGAAGAAGAGTATGATGAATACCGCAGAACTGGAAAAGCACCTGAGCGTACCAATAACAGTATTGAAGCTTTCATTCAGACTGATGCGGCAATTAACCCTGGAAACAGCGGTGGAGCATTGGTAAATGCAAACGGTGAGTTGATCGGAATTAATGCAGCAATCGCATCTCAGACAGGTACCAATGAAGGTTATGGTTTTGCCATTCCCGTAAACCTGGCGAAAAAGATCCTGGAAGATTTCCGAAAATATGGAGCGGTGAAACGTGGCTATATTGGTGTAAATTTCAGACCTCTTGATGCGGATTATGCAGAAGAATTGAAAATTAAGGACATCAACGGATTGTATGTGAGTGATGTACTGCCTAATGGTGGTGGCGCTGCTGCAGGAATCCAAAAAGGAGATATCATTAAAAAAGTAGATGGCGTAACGATCTACGATTCTCCTGATTTACAGGAAAAAATCGGTCGTATGAGTCCTGGTGATAAAGTACAGCTGACGGTATTGAGAAATGGTGCTTTAAAAGACTTAAATGTAACCCTTAAAGGGGATGCAAGTGTGAATCTTGCTAAAGCAGCACCAGCTGGAAAATCAACAGGTACCACCATCAGTAAGTTAGGTGCAGCTTTTGCTCCGGCTCCTGCACAGGTGAAAGCCAAATATGGAGTGAAAAATGGAGTCGTAGTAAGCAGTGTTGAGCCAGGAAAAGTATTCGATGCAATGGACCTTCCTAAAGGGTTGTTGATCACTACTGTTAATGGTAAAACTGTAAATAGCGCAAAAGACGTGGAAGCGGCATTGCCTACTTCAAAAAGTGGAATGACCACCATCTCCGGCGTTGGCCCGAATGGAAACTATACTTTTACTTTCTAAACGAATAATTTAATTGATCCTTTAAAAAGGGAGGCAGCAAAAACTGCCTCCCTTTTTGCATTCAGGGTGGTCTGGATTTGAATTCTCACTTGTCATGGCTCTGTAAAATTTAGAACGTTTCTAAATAGCTTTATTGTCGTTATTTTATGACAATGATTAACAAATTAATTCTTTTATTAAATACTTTTGCAGGAATAGAACTAAAATACAATCAAATGGCTAGTTTCGGAAACGCTTTTTCCTCGTCTATAGGAAAAAAACTAATAATGGGTATCACCGGCCTGTTTCTTATTTCATTTCTTGCGGTTCATTGCTTTATAAATGCTTTGATCTTCGTGAATGACGGTGGTTTAACCTTCAATGTAGGGGCTCACTTTATGGCTACCAACTGGCTGATCAGGGCAATGGAAGTGGTCTTGATGGCGGGCTTACTGGCACACATTATCCAGGGTTTACGTTTGGTTTTTCAAAATCAGGCTGCACGTCCGGTAAAGTATGCGGTAAATAATGGTGCTGCAAACAGCAAATGGTACTCCAGGTCAATGGGATTATTAGGAACGATCTTATTGATTTTCTTAATCGTACACTTATCTGATTTCTGGGTAGTTTCCCGTTTTACAGGAATTCCTACCGTTGATTCAGCAGGACACGAAAATCTTTTTGCAGTGATGGTGGCAAGATTTCAAACCCTTTGGGTAGTGATTTTATATGTTTTGGCAATGGTTTCTCTGGCTTACCACTTATTACATGGTTTTGCTTCTGCATTCCAGACGCTGGGATGGAATCACAAAAAATATACTCCACTCATCAAAGCATTTGGTATCTGGTATTCAATTATCATCGCAATACTATTTGCAGCTATGCCTGTAGCAATTTATGCAGGTCTTATTAAATAATTTTTGAACGTATAAAGCTTAAATAAAATGGCTGAATTAAATGCAAATATACCGGAAGGCGAATTAACGGATAAATGGACCAAATTGAGGTCTTCTATGCCATTAGTTAACCCGGCAAATAAAAGAAGCATCGAAATTATTGTAGTGGGTTCGGGATTGGCAGGTGCTTCGGCAGCAGCAACCCTGGCAGAGATGGGCTATAAAGTTAAATGTTTTTGCTTTCAGGATTCCCCGAGAAGAGCGCACTCTATCGCAGCTCAGGGTGGGATTAATGCAGCGAAAAACTATCAGAATGATGGGGACAGTACTTACCGTCTATTCTATGATACCATAAAAGGTGGTGATTACCGTGCACGTGAAGCTAACGTTCACCGTTTAGCAGAAGTAAGTGCAAATATTATAGATCAGTGTGTGGCACAAGGTGTGCCTCTGGCAAGGGAATATGGTGGTCTGTTAGACAACCGTTCTTTTGGTGGTACACAGGTTCAAAGAACTTTTTATGCTGCCGGTCAAACGGGTCAGCAATTGCTTTTAGGCGCATACAGCGCTTTGGAGCGTCAGGTAGGAATGGGTAAGGTAGAAATGTTTACCCGCCATGAAATGCTTGAAGTAGTCGTAGTAGATGGCAAAGCCCGCGGAATTATTGCCCGTAATCTGCTTACAGGTGAATTGGAGCGTCATTCAGGACATGCGGTATTGTTGTGTAGTGGCGGTTACGGTAACGTATTCTACCTTTCTACAAATGCAATGGGCAGTAACGTAACTGCAGCATGGAAAGCACATAAAAAAGGCGCTTTCTTTGGTAATCCTTGCTATACGCAGATTCACCCTACCTGTATCCCTGTTTCAGGTGATCACCAGAGTAAATTAACCCTGATGTCTGAGTCATTACGTAATGACGGCAGAATCTGGGTACCTAAAAAGAAGGATGATCCACGTAAAGCTTCGGAGATTCCTGAAGATGAAAGAGATTATTATTTAGAGCGCAGGTATCCTGCTTTCGGTAACCTTGTACCACGTGATGTGGCTTCCAGAGCTGCTAAGGAACGTTGTGATGCAGGTTATGGTGTAGGTAAATCTAAACTAGCTGTTTATCTTGATTTTAAAGCCAATACTGAGCGTTATGGCCGTATTGAAGCCAACGTACAGAATATCCATAACCCTGATAAAGAAACCTGCATGCGCCTTGGCCGTGAGGTAATTAAGGAAAAATATGGTAACCTTTTTGATATGTATGCGCAGATCACAGGAGAAGATCCTTATGAATTGCCAATGCGTATTTATCCTGCGGTTCACTATACTATGGGTGGCCTATGGGTAGATTATAACTTAATGACAACCGTTCCGGGATTATATGCTCTGGGAGAAGCTAACTTCTCTGATCACGGTGCGAACCGTTTAGGGGCTTCTGCTTTAATGCAGGGATTAGCGGATGGTTACTTTGTAATTCCTTATACTATTGGTGCTTACTTATCTAAAGAACTGGCCACAAAACCAATTCCTCAGGATCACCCGGCGTTTGTAGAAGCAGAGGCTAGTGCAAGAGGAATTATCGATAAATTCTTTGCAATTAAAGGAACCAAAACCGTTGATTATTTCCATAAGAAATTAGGAAAGATCATGTGGGAAAAATGTGGAATGGCACGTAACGCCAAAGGCTTAACAGAAGCGATTGCGGAAATTCAGCAATTGCGTAAAGATTTCTGGAGCGATGTTCGTGTACCGGGAGAAGCCAATGAGTTCAATCCTGAGCTGGAAAAAGCAGGCCGTGTAGCCGACTTTATTGAGCTGGGAGAATTGATGTGTATCGATGCCTTGAACAGAAACGAATCTTGTGGTGGTCACTTCAGGGAAGAATATCAGACGGAAGAAGGTGAAGCCATGCGTGATGATGAAAACTATGCTTACGTTGCAGCATGGGAGTTCAAAGAAGGTGTTAAATTTGAGCTGCATAAAGAAGAGCTGAAATTTGAAAACATCAAGGTTGCACAAAGAAGTTATAAATAATAGCTAAGTACTAAAATCTCAATATCATGAGTACAGGAAATATGAATTTAACGCTGAAAATCTGGCGTCAAAAAAATACAAAAGCCAAAGGTGGTTTGGTGGATTATAAACTATCAGACATTTCTCCTGATATGTCCTTCTTAGAAATGTTTGATGTTTTGAACGAAGAGCTGATTTCTAAGGGTGACGAGCCGGTTGTGTTTGATCACGACTGCAGAGAGGGGATTTGTGGAGCCTGTTCGATGTTTATCAATGGCAGACCTCACGGACCAAAAGAAGGAGTGACCACCTGCCAGTTACACATGCGTTCATTTAAAGATGGAGATACCATCGTTGTGGAGCCATGGAGAGCGAAGGCTTTTCCGGTAGTTAAAGATTTAACAGTAGATAGGTCTGCGTTTGACAGAGTTATTGCGGCTGGAGGCTTTATATCAGTGAATACTGGAAATGCACAGGATGCCAACAACCTGCCTATTCCAAAAGTACAGGCCGATTCAGCTTTCGAAGCTGCTGCTTGTATCGGTTGTGGTGCTTGTGTGGCCACTTGTAAAAATGCTTCTGCAATGCTATTTGTTTCTGCAAAAGTATCTCAGCTGGCACAATTGCCTCAGGGACAGCCGGAACGTTACCGCAGGGTTCAGACTATGGTTGCGCAGATGGATGCAGAAGGTTTTGGAAATTGTACCAATACCGGTGCTTGTGAAGCAGAATGCCCTAAAGGAATTTCTTTAGAGAACATTGCACGCATGAATAGAGATTATTTGTCCGCAAAATTTGTATCTGAGGAAGATATTTAATAAATTTAGCTAACGAGACAAGGATATTTAACACGAAAGCCCGGCTATATAGCTGGGCTTTCGTGCATTAGGGGGTTGGGGGGTATTGTCTTTAGTTCTTTTTGTCTTCAGTCTTGCCGGGTTTTATGGCAACTTTCGTCTCTATTAAAACGACGCCGTTAACTGCTGCCGGGCCATAACGTGAAGTTGCTGCAGCATCTTTTAAGATGGAAATTGTAGCAATCGTATTTGGGTCGATCTCATTGATCTCAGACATGAACTTTTTACCGTTTAGCAGGATTAATGGCTCTTTTCCATCTGAAATGCCGGTAAGTTTTATTTTTGTTCCTGCATCTTGCGTAAGGCCTAATCCAGTTACTTTGCCCACTTTGTTTCCGGAAGGGCTGCTGTCATCATTCAGCGTAAAGTTGATCGGGATATTATATTTTACCCTTACGGCCTGGCCTCCATAAATTCCCGGATTCCATTTAGGTGATTCCTTTAATACCCTTACTGCTTCTTCATCTGTTCCCAGGCCTAGCTTTCTTTCTACTTTAACTTCTGTAAGCTCACCGGTTTTTTCCACAATAAAAGACAGGAACACTTTGCCCTGCAGGTTTTTTTCCTGCGCTTCCACCGGATATCTGACCGCCTTACTTAAATATTTGTAAAACTTATCCATTCCTCCGACAAACTCAGGTTGCTTATCTATAGAGACGAAATCATAGACTTTAACATCGTTTGGATCTGTTGGGTAAGTATTAGCCGCATTTTTAGCCTCCGCTTTATAACTCATAAGGGTCACTGTATTCAAGGCTTTATACCCTTTCACGACACTTAATTTTGGATTCTTTTTGGTGCTGCTGGCCCCGGAAATGATCAGGGAAACAGGCAGTGAATAATTGCCATTCTGACTGGTTTTGAAACCCTTATAGCTCAGTATGACCCTCATGATTTCGGCCTCAATCCCTGCACCTAGTTTGTTTACCACACTGATCGCCCCGATTTGTCCGTCTTTCAGACTAAACTTAACCTGGCTGTTTCCCTGAAGTTCAGCATCGTAAGCTTCTGTAGGGTATCTGATGTGGCGTTTAAGGTGTACGTAAAAGTTCTGCCAGGCCGGGTCAGTTACATTTTGTGGGCTAACCTCGCTTGTCTTCATATTTGATACCGCAATTTCTATAGGTGCAGATATCACTTCTTTTACAACGTTCAAAGGGCTGTTTAAGGGAATCTCTTCTGTTACAGCAATGATGTTTTCGTTACTGCGGATAGTGGCAGACGACATGATCAGCGTGATGGCAAAAAGAGGTAAAAACAGGCCATATTTTAAGATGGCGGTCTTTTTTGATCTTTGTTTATGTAGCATAAATATTCTCTTTTTTATCAATGACTTATTAAAGAAAGTATTAGTGAGGCTACTCGGTGCAATGTTAAATGCCCTGCTCAGCAACAGCAATGCATACTGCTCTTTGTCGCCCTGAAATTTGGCAGCTTCCTCATCTGCCAGGTATTCATGAATGTTTTTAATGGTATGCTTATAAAAATAAATGATGGGGTTGAACCAGGTGAAAATGCCTAACAGCTCAAAGAACAATACATCCAGGGTATGTAACTGGCGGATGTGAATCTCCTCATGCCTGTCGATGGTCTGAACTTCCGGCAGGTTGGTATCTATTCTTTTCTTTCTGAAAAAGGAGAAGGCATTTCCGGCATGTTCCTGTTGAAGCAAGCGTTGTACTTTTAATAATTTGTAGATAAAAAGAAGCGTAAAAACGGTTAGACCAATCAAATATATGACCACGATTACATTGCCTGCACTTAGCTTTTCCGGGGCATCCGATGCCACACTAACCTGTGTCATGAGCTCATTTAACTGTCCCACGCCTGCATAGATCGGTGTTGCCACAGGTTGCTTGCCAAACCATTCAAACCTTAAGAACGGAATGGACAGGGAACCTATCCCCGCTGAGATCAGATAGATCCTGTTGAGGATGAAATAAGTCTCCTTTGCCAAAAACAACTTATAAAAGCCATAGAATAATACCAGGTATATATTGGCCTGCAGGATATAATGTGCCCAACTCATCTCGGTCTGTTTTTAATTTTGTTAATCATTTTTAAAATTTCATCTACATCGCTCAAATCAAGCTTCTCTTCCTTAACAAAAAAGGAAAACATACTTTCTACAGAATTCTCAAAATAGCTGCCTAGCAACTTTTCGGTAGCATGTCGTTTGTAATCTTCCCTGCTGATGAGCGGAAAGTACTGATGGGATTTTCCAAAAGCCTCATGCCCGATAAAACCTTTAACTTCCAGTATCCTGATGATCGTGGATACGGTATTATAAGCGGGTTTAGGCTCTGGTAAAAAATCCATCACGTCTTTTACAAATCCTTTTTCTATCTGCCATAGAATCTGCATCAATTGTTCTTCTGCTTTTGTTAGATCTTTAATGTCCATCTTTTTATTGTATTAACCGGTTTTTTTAATTGGTTTCAGGATCATAACTACTCGTCAATAGTATTATAACTAAAACCTTAGTATAAACTTAAAACTAATATTTTAGTTTTCAAAGAGTTTTTATAAAAATATTTTATTTTAAACAAAGAAACCCCTGGGTTTCCAGAGGTTTCTTTGTTTAAACGCTTTTTTACTGCTTTGGGGCTTCAGGAGCCTTCGGCAATTCTTTTCTTGGAATCTGTGCTTCCCGTTCAGAAGTGTGGTATACAAAAGAAGCTACAATGGTTGCTGCTCTTTTTAAATCTTCTTCCGCTAAGCGGTCGAAAGTATCCTGATTGGTATGATGGGTACGGGTATTGTAATCCATTGGATCCTGGATGAACTGGAATCCTGGAATCCCGACAGCATCAAATGCCTGGTGATCTGTTCCTCCGGTATTGGCAGCGGTAACTGTTTTTGCTCCTAAATCCTGGAAAGGGTTCAGCCAATCCTGGAAGATCGGGCCGGCAGCGGTATTCCCTTGTAAATAAATCCCCCTGATCGCACCTGTTCCGTTATCGAGGTTATAATATGCGCTGATCTTTTTATGATCCTTGGTCAGGACCATTGTTTTCGGATCTCCAAAATGTTTGGCTACATAACCTCTGGAACCATGTAGGCCCTGTTCTTCAGAACTCCATAGTGCCACTCTGATGGTCCGTTTAGGCTTAAAATTAATGGCTTTAAGGATCCTCATCGTTTCCATCATCACCGCTGCTCCTGCAGCATTATCGGTAGCCCCTGTAGCCGAATGCCAGGAATCGTAATGTCCGCCAATCATCACCACTTCATCTTTTAATTTTCTATCTGTTCCGGGAATTTCTGCAATCACATTATACCCCTGTGGATCCTGATCATAGAAAGAAGTTCTGATATCGGCCTCTACTTCCACTTTCTCTCCTGCACGAAGCAAACGAAGGATGTGAAGGTAGTCTTCTGCAGAAATTTCCAGTTCAGGAGCAACAGGTTTTGCATCCAGGGCATAAGAAGCACCATTGCTGGTGAAGAATGTACCATGGTTTCCCCGTCCATAACTAAGGATCAGACCGACTTGCTCTTCCTGCATAAAACCGGCCATAGCAGCGCGTACTTCTCTCATCTTCATCATTTGAGCCATCATATTGTTGGCCGCTCCGGCACGCGGACGCTGTCCCTGTGGCTGTGCTGTTGCTTCAGCCATTTTGGCCAGCTCAGCATCGGTATATCTGACTGCATCAGGTTTATAGCTGTTTTGTAAGGGTTGTATCGTAATCTGATCAAACACGACTATCTTCCCGGCAAGTTTTCCTTTATAAGGTAAAAGGTCTGTAATGGTATCCGCTTTGATCAGAATGACTTCAGATTTTATCGCGCCTTTAGTTCCGGGGGTCCAGGCTTTAGGCGCACCAATCATCGCATGATAATAAGGAAGAGTCGTTGCTGCATAGTATTTGTCGATCTGCCATCCTTTCCCAAATTGACCCCATGCTTCCAGGTGTACGTTTTTTAGTCCCCAGGAGGTGAATTGACGTACCGCCCAATCCTGCGCACGTTTTAATCCCGGAGAATTGGACAGGCGCGGGCCTGCAACATCAGTGATTTGAAACGCAATATCCATTACCTTGGAGTTTTCAAGGCCTTCCTGACGTATTTTCTGTACCGCGGCCGTATTGATCTGCTCCTGAGCAGATAAAGAGAGACTGAAGCATAGTGCTAGTCCGGTTATTGTAAGTGTTTTCATATGTACTTTTTCCTTGGAATTCTTCATTAATACCTGAATTTACAGGAAAAGATAATTGCTTGTATCTCCCTAATCATATTTTTACATCATTAGTTAAATATAACCGTGATTTATAAAGAGAGATTAAACAAGAAATGGCGGTACAAAGACCGCCAATTCTGACTATTAACTAAAACTAAAAACTATTTGATGCTCTTCCTGGAAACGATAAAATAACCGGCAATAAAGAAGAGCAGAGCGTAAATGAGACTGGTGTATATTTCCTGGGTGAATATTTGATCCATGTTTTTTGACTTGGTCATGGATAAGGCCAGGGTAGGCTGGCTGTAAGGAATAAGGTAAGCATGCTCCCATCCTTTTGTCGCTGCAATGATTCCTGCAATAACCCCGACAAAGCCAATACCCATAGGTTTCAGAAAATCTGACCAGACCAGGCTAATGATGAATTGTAAGGACAGGATCCCCAGGGAAGAAAGAAACATCTTAAAGTATGTTTTGGATAAGATCTCCACCGGCGAAAAGCCCTTGAAGCTAAATCCACTGTTCAGTGCCTGTAAAAGATGACCGGATAAGAAGGTCAGCAGCGCAAATAAAAACAAACAGATAAAGATCAGAATAACGGCATATAAATATTTTGCGGTATAAATGGAAAGCTTATTCAGGGGTTGTGCAAACAGGCTCTTCCAGGTATCATTCTTATGTTCAATATTATTAACAGAAAATGCCATGAAGATCACATAAAAAGGAAGGATCAACATACCCATTACCCCCAGGGCGCTCCCACTAAAGGTCATCCATAAGACTTGAGGGGGATAATGCATTTTGATGATCTTATCGGCATTGCTAAAAAAGCCAAAGGCAATGAGCCCGCAAATCACAAGGGGCAGCAGGATCGAAGCCCAAAAGGCAAGTGTCTTTCTCGATTTATAAAATTCAGACTGCAAGGAGATGATTAAAGAGCGCATACTTAATTGTTTTTAGTGATGTCAAGAAATAAGTGCTCCAGATCTTTCCTAATCTGATAAATGCTGTAAACAGTTAATCCATGTTGAATAAGAAGGGTATTCAGTTTTCCACATTCTGCGGTAGAAACAAAAGGAAGGGTGATTTTTTTATCTTTAATGCCAAGGATCTGATACCCGTTTTTTTCCAGGAAGTCCTGACCTCTGGCCATATCGTTGATTTCCAGTTCGATCATGGGCTTGCTCAAATCATGCAGCTCGTTGATCGTTCCCTGAAAAAGTAATTTCCCTTTATTGATGATGCCTACATGAGTGGCAATACGCTCGATCTCGCTCAGCAGGTGACTGGATACGAGGATTGTTTTCTGATGTTTTGTAGCCAGCTCAATCATCAGATTTCTGATCTCTATGATCCCGTTCGGATCCAGGCCATTGGTGGGTTCATCAAGTAACAGCAGCTCAGGATCTGATAACAAAGCCAGTGCAATACCCAGACGTTGTTTCATCCCTAATGAATATTTTCCTGCCTTTTTTCCTGCAGCATCTTCCAGGCCCACAAGACGAAGCATCTCTTTCGCTTTAGTCCGGTTAATGCCCAGCAGGATACACCTGTTGTATAAATTTTCCTCACCGGAAAGGTGGGCGTAAATAGCGGGTTGCTCTACCAGTGAGCCAAGGCGTTTTAAACTGGCAATGCGGTTGGAGTTGATTTCCTTACCAAAAAGAAACACAGTGTCTGCCGGTGATTTTAAAAGATTTAAAAGGATTTTAATAGAGGTGGTTTTGCCGGCACCATTTGGGCCCAGAAAACCATAAATACTCCCTTTCTCTACTTTTAACGACAAGTCATCAACTACTTTTTGATTTCCAAAGTAATAGTTAAGACCACGGGTTTCAATGATGAGGTCCTTCATTCCTATTTGAAAGAAAATACGCTCACTTTGGCAATTCCTTTTACTGAAGTGTTTGTTTTTGCAGCAACTTCTTCATTTTGTGTGGTACCGATATTGTTGGCAATGGTCAATACCATCATCATAAACACAGGAACTAATAAAAGTAAGAAGGGCGATACATTGGCTAACCTTTTCATAATATTGATATTTAGAGATGCAGTTTTCATATTCGTTGCGATTTGATGAAACAAATAGAATGATTAAAAAAATGCTGCTAAAATCTTTTAGACCAAGGCCATATTATCCTAGATAAACGCCTATTTATAGTAGTTTTGCAATTGATTGGTTTATTTGCCAATTTGGTAGAAAAAAAATGCCCGTTCGTCGAAAGCCATTGCTCATAACAGCAGGAAAAATTTACTTTAGACCTATCGAGTTTTTGTCAATAACAAAGTTTAAATGAAAAATAAAGGCCCTCTGGTTGTACATATTGTTTTCTGGGTGTTGGTATACTCTCTTGTTGTCCTGGACACCATATTTTCTAAGGAGCCACGAACTTTATCTTCGATTGCAATCAGGTATGGATATTCCGGTTTAACCAATATTTCCATTTTTTATATCAATTATACCCTGTTGATTCCAATGCTGATCAAAGAGCAGAAGAAATATGGCTTATACATGGGAGCCATTCTGTTATTGATTGTGGTGATGAGTGCCATTAAGACGGTCATTGCAAGCCTGAACCCTGAGGAATTATTGGTGACCTGGGAGGGAAACGTCCGGTCGTACATTCCTATCGGTAAATACGCAATAATGGCGGTGTTCAGTTGCGGTTTCTTTACCGTGGTGAGTTCCTTAACTAAGTTTGCAGTAGATTGGTTTGGCAATGAACGGATCCAGAGAAATCTGGAAAGTGAAAAGAAAGAGATGGAACTGCAATTCCTCAAGTCACAGTTAAACCCGCATTTCCTGTTCAATTCCCTGAATAATATTTACTCACTGGCCTATCAGAAGTCTGATAAAACAGCAGATGCCATCCTGAAACTTTCTGAAATCATGCGCTATATGATTTATGAAAGTAATGATAGCTGGGTTTCACTCAGCAAAGAAATAGAATATGTGCAGAGTTATATCGAGCTTCAGAAACTAAGGTTCAGGGATGGGGCTGCGGTAGAACTGAGCCTGAACGGGGAAATCGATAACCAGCAGATCGTGCCGCTGATCCTGATTTCTTTTGTAGAGAACGCCTTTAAACATGGGGTAGCCAATGATCCTAAAGATCCCATCAAGATCAATATCATCGCCAATCAGAAAATCCTGCATTTCAGCGTAACGAACAAAAAGAATAAACACAATAAAGATGAAGTAGGGGGAGTAGGTCTCAATAATGTAGAACGACGACTGCAATTGTTATATCCTGAAAGATATAAATTAAATATTGTAAATTCGGCTACCCATTACACCAGTGAATTAATGCTAGATTTATGACAAAGTTAAAATGTATTGCGGTCGATGATGAACCATTGGCTCTTGATATTATAGAGGATTATGTGTCAAAGGTACCGTTCTTAGAGCTGGTGAAAAGAACAGAAAACGCAATTGAAGCCCTGCAGCTGGTACAGGCAGGAGGGATTGACCTGGTCTTTCTGGACATTCAGATGCCTGAACTTACCGGAATCCAGTTCCTGAAAATTGCGAATGGGAAATCAAATTATATCCTGACCACTGCCTATTCACAATATGCACTGGAAAGTTATGACCTGAACGTTTCTGACTACCTCCTGAAGCCTATCGCATTCGACCGTTTTTATAAAGCCGTAGAAAAGGTACATAATCAACAGCAAAAAGCTGCGGAACCAGTACCTGCTGCTCCACCGGCAATTACCCCGCTGATGTCTGCTCCGGTGGCTGCACACCCTGTTCAGGATTTCATCTTTGTGAAAACTGAACATAAGATTCAGAAAATTCAACTGGACGACATTCTTTATATAGAAGGTTTAAAAGATTATATTTCCATATATACCAAAACAGAAAGAATCATCACGCTTCAGAACATGAAGAAAATGGAAGAAACCCTGCCTAAAGGACAATTTATAAGGGTGCATAAATCCTATATCATTGCTTTAGATAAGATTGAAAGTATCGAACGCAGCAGGATCAGCATCTTTGGTAAAGTCATCCCTATCGGAGATACTTACCGGGACGAATTCTTCAGGCACATCGATAATAAGAATATCTAGAACTGAATAAGAACATCTGGGATCGGTTATTGACCTAATTTCAAACGGATTGCTTTTTCTGCTTCCTGGGTAATTTCCTCGGGATTTTTGCCTGTCGAATCTATTGGCTTTAATACCGTCCAGCGGATCTTTTCACCAAAGCTGAGCGGGAATGTACCATATTGTACCATTTTCCATGAGTTTTCAATAGCAATGGGAACGATTAGGGCATTGGGTACTTTTTTAAGCAAAGTTGCAATCCCACCAACATGAAAAGGTTTAAGGTTTCCGTCTTTGGAACGGGTGCCTTCAGGAAAAATCATGGCAGACCAGTTGTTTTCTTTCATCCTGTTGCCAAGCTGAATGATCTCCCCAACGGCCTGTTTGCTGTCCTTACGGTCGATGTTTGCACCACCACCATATTTAAGGTTAAATGAAATTGAAGGAATCCCTTTGGTCAATTCGATCTTGGAGATAAATTTGACATGGTGTTTTCTTAGAAACCAGATGAGACCGGGAATGTCGTACATGCTCTGGTGATTGGCAATAAATATTTTAGGCTGATCAACAGGGAGCTCCTGATCATTGATAAATGTAACGGAAGAACCAATGAAAAGATCACAGTATGTTAGAAAGAAGTTGAGTGCATCTACCGAAGCTTTATGCGCCTGATAGCCGAACAAACGGTAACAGACCCATTGAATGGGTTGGAAAATCAATAAAGTCAACCCAAAGAAGAGATAAAACAGCGGACTGAAAATATATCCTAAAAATTTATTCATAATTGTTCGTTAAAGCGAGAATTCCTGAAGGATGATTTTGGTTTTTAAAATGGCAGCAACACTCATGCTGTCGGTGATCTCTCCGTTTAAGACCATTTTATAGGCTTCTTCAAAAGGGAGCTTGCGCAGCTGAAGTTCTTCGGTTTCTTCGGGCGAAGCGATGCCCATACTCAAACCCCTTGCAATATAAATAATAGCCAGTTCATTGCTCACGGAATTGGATAAATGCATGCGTTGAATCTCTGTCCATTCTGTAGCAGAGAGGCCGGTTTCTTCCATGAGCTCGCGTTTGGCACTAGCTAAGGGATCTTCCCCTAAAGGGCCTCCGCCTTCAGGAATTTCCCAGCTGTAAGCTTTTATAGGAAAGCGGTATTGTCCTATCAACCAGGTGTTCAACTCCTCGTCTAAAGGTAAAATTCCAATGGCTAAGTTTTTAAAATGTACTTCTCCATATATTCCTTTACCTCCGGATGGGTTGATCACCTGATGTTCTGTGAGCCCAATCCAGTTGTTGTCGTAGATCTTATGGCTCTCAATAGTGGTCCAGGGATTGCGTTCTTCCATGGACGCAAATATACTAAAATGACTCTTCATCGGAACGCATTTCCTGCTGATCCGGTTTTTTGCCTTTCTTGGCACTGAAGCTGGTCTTTCCAAAACGGTAAGAATAAGTCAGACTGCCCATCGTTCCCTGCATGTAACGTTTGAAATCTACGGTAGAATTTTGGGTAGTAGTGGTCATACTCCAGGCTCGGGTATTGAAAATATCACGGACATTGAGGCTTAGTGTTGATTTTTTGTCTTTAAAATCATACTTCGCTCCTGCATCTATCCCATACATGGCATTTCTTGTTCCCTGCGCCATTACCTGACGGGCACGGTAATCTCCTTTGATCTGTAAGGTAATGTTATAAGGCAGGACAAAATTATTCGTTAAGTTGGCATTCCAGGTAAATCCGGAGTTGTCTACAATACCAGAACCCAAAGCAGGGCCGCCATTTATTTTACTTTGATACAAGTTGGCATTGGCGGTAAAGTTCCAGGCTTTGGCTACATCAACGCGACCGATCAGCTCTAATCCGCTGGACAACTCGCTTGTTAAGTTCTGAGGAGTGGAGAGCGTAATGCCATCCTGATCCGTTTCTGTCCTGATTCTTTGAATCGCATCGTTGGTCTGACGCATGTAAGCTGTGGAAATAAACGTAACCTTTGGCCAGAACTTGCTATAGCTTAATTCAAAGGCATGCACATCTTCCGGTTTAAGGTTTGGATTTCCCTGACGGTGGTTCAGAGGATCAGAAACATCAACAAAAGGATTGGTATCCCAGCCCCTCGGCCGGTTTACCCTTCTGCTATAGCTCAATTGCAACTGTTGCTCAGATTTGAGTTTCTGTGTTAAAAAGACACTTGGGTATAACCTGGTATAAGCGACTTTCCCCGGAACTGAATTGATTTGACCATTCGCGCCAAACATTCCTAAACGGGTGTCAAGAGTCGCATCTTCTGCCCTTAACCCAACCTGATAACCAAAGTTTTTAACCTGGTTCTGATAGTTCGCATATAAGGCATGGACCTGATCTTTGCTGTTGAAATCATTGGTAAGCGCCAGGTTGGTCTCATAAATCCCGGTGATGTTATTCAACCGATCAGAATAGGTATTGTTCTCAGCAATACGGACCTGACTGCGGTAGCCGGCTTCCAGTTTTCCGGATTTTCCTACAGGGATGGTATAATCGGCCTGGATATTGTAATTCCTGTTGATCCCTGTTCCATCGTTTCTGATGATTTCCGGGAGTTGGAATACAGGAACACCATTAAGGTTATAAATATCCGTATTGTAGACCTGGTTGTTGTCGTTGTTTCCTTCAGAGAAGCTGGCATTAAAGGTAATTTCCTCTTTTGGTTTTTTAAATTTATGACTGAAATCAAGGTTTAGATCGTAGCTGCCACCAGATCCCAGGTTGGAGTTGTTCCTTCTGCTGAGCTCCAGAGGGGCTTTCAGCTTGTTTAACTGATCGATAGTCAGAAACTCATTTCTGTCATTGTCCCGGATGTTAAAGCCGGCAGCGAAGCTTAAAACGTCTTTGTCGCTCAGGTAGTAATCCAGTCCTCCCTTCACATTGTGCCCTTTATCTAAAGATCTGGAATCTGTATTCTGATTTGCAAAGGCAAACCGGGAAGTTGAATCTTTATAGTCAATATTGTTATAGCCACCACCAAGACGGTTTCCATAGCGGTAACTGTAATTACCATAGAGGTTCACTTTACTGTTCTGAAAACTCAAACTGGCGTTGGCATTGTAATTATCCCTGTTTCCTGCAGTCAGGGCTACACTTCCGTTCAGCCCCAGTTTCTTATTCTTTTTTAATACGATGTTGATGATTCCCGACTGTCCTTCTGCATCGTATTTGGCCGAAGGGTTGGTAATCAGCTCTACACTTTCAATGGAACTTGCCGGAATAGACTGTAAGATCTGGGCAACATTACCTCCCGCAATCAATGAGGGTTTACCATCAATAAGGACTTTAACCCCGGTAGAACCTCTTAAACTCACATTTCCGTCAATGTCCGATTGTACAGAGGGTACATTTTGTAAAAGATCAGCGGCCGAACCACCTTCACTCACCAGACTCTGGTCTACGGAAAATACTTTTTTGTCTACACCCAGTTGAATGGTGCTTTTAGGTGCGGTAATGGCAACTTCGTTCAGGACGGTTCCTTTTGCAGTCTTCATTTTTATAGTGCCCAGATTGATTTCTTTAACCATTCCTGAAATCGACACCGAATCGCGGACCATCGTCTGATAACCTACATAACTCAACTTAAAAGTAAAAACACCTTTGGGAAGACCAGCCATTGATAAATTTCCGTTCACATCCGTCTGTACTCCCTTTACCAGGGCTTTGGTTTTTCTGTCAAGAATGACTGCCGTAGCAAATGGTATCGTTTCACTGTTCTGGCCATCTACAACTTTGGCTGTAATCTTACCATCTCCGGTAGTTTGTGCATTAAGTTTTACAGTTGTAGTACAAATGGCAAAAGTTAAAAATACAACTTTGTATAACAGGTTCTTCATTGGTGTGTTTAGGTTTTGGTGCTTTTTATATAAGAGGGACAAAGAAACATGTCGGAGGTTTAAAAAGAACAGGCGTAACTATTTTATTACAGCTTATTATGATCGAATACAGTAATATTTTTGTTAACGAAGGAATGAGTTATTCAACCTATCGTAATTTGATAAACGAGCTGCTGCTCAGGAAAAAAACTACCGGGGAAGATGATAGTGAAGCCATGCTTCATTATACGAAAATGAATGTACAGCGAATGAACCGTGTGGATAAAACCGTACAACTCAACGCTGAGCTGCTGGAGGCCTTAACTGGTTTAACCGGAAAGTATCGTTTTCTGGTGATTTCTGAAGGATGGTGTGGTGATGCCGCTCAGATTGTGCCTGTTTTTGATAAAATGGCCAGCACTTTTCCAGATAAAATAAGCCTTAAATTCGTGTTGAGAGATCAGAATCTACCGCTGATCGATGCACACCTGACGAATGGAGGAAGGGCAATTCCTGTACTGCTGATCCTTGATGAAGAAGGAAAAGTACTTTGCAAATGGGGGCCGAGACCACAAATCCTGCAATCACTGCTGGCCGACTGGAAAAAAGAAAGTACGGATATGATGCTGATCGCAGAAAGACTTCACGGATGGTATGCCAAAGATAAAACGCAGACTACACAGGAAGAGTTGAATACGATGGTCCGTAAATTGTTAGTCGACAGAAACAGTTAGTCCTTCCTGTTGTAAGATCTTACGGTAAACTTCCATCTCGGTAAAAGAACCTTCCAGTACGGCACATTTCCCCTTATTGTGAACTTCCCATGCAATTTTCTCGGCCTGGCTTTCTGAATAATCAAGGTATTTCATCATACAGTGGATGACGTGGTCAAACGTGTTTACATCATCGTTCCATAAGATCAACCGATGAACCGTTTTTAAGGAGGTCAGGATTTCTTCTAATGTAAAAGTTTCTTCTTTAGTTTCTGTTGACATGGTACAAAAATAAGCTAATTTCAAAATAATGTTGCAGTTAAAGTTATTTTTGCCTAAAATTTGTAATAAACCTAAATATGATGCATCGATCAAAAATTGCCGGAATAGGCTATTATGTGCCTGAAAATGTCTATACCAATGATGATCTGTCCCGTTTTATGGATACAAATGATGCGTGGATTCAGGAACGTACCGGCATTAAAGAACGCAGATTCGCTGACCGTTTAGAAGAAACGACCACCACTATGGGGGTAGAAGCAGCGAAAATCGCAATAGAAAGAGCCGGAACCACAGCTCAGGATATTGACTTCGTGATTTTTGCAACACTAAGCCCTGATTATTATTTTCCAGGATGTGGCGTATTGCTTCAGCGTGAAATGAAAATGAAAGAAATTGGTGCACTGGACATCAGAAACCAGTGTTCCGGATTTGTATATGCCCTGTCTGTTGCCGATCAGTTTATTAAAACCGGTATGTATAAGAATATATTGGTGGTAGGAAGTGAAAAACATTCCTTTGCCATGGACTTCGAAACCCGGAGCCGCAATGTTTCTGTCATCTTTGGTGATGGGGCAGGAGCCGTAGTCCTGCAGCCTTCCGAAAAAGAAGGACAGGGGATCATGAGTACCCATTTGCATAGTGATGGTGCTGATGCTGAAATCCTGGCGATGTATTACCCTGGAGCCAGTGCGAACAAATGGCTGAAAGATAAACCAGGATATCCTGATCAGGAATTGGGCGGTCTGTTCATGACCACCGAGCAGCTGGAAAGCGGTGCAGCCCTTCCTTATATGGATGGACCTGCAGTGTTTAAAAAAGCGGTGGTAAAATTCCCGGAAGTGATCAGAGAAGCCTTAACTGCAAACAACCTGCAGCCGGAAGATATCGACATGCTGGTTCCACATCAGGCCAATCTGAGGATCAGTCAGTATGTACAGCAATTGTTGGGTTTACCCGATGATAAAGTGTTTAACAATATCCAGAAATATGGAAATACAACTGCTGCCTCCGTGCCAATCGCATTATGTGAAGCATGGGAAGCGGGAAAAATTAAAGAAGGCGACCTGGTATGCCTGGCCGCCTTTGGATCAGGATTTACCTGGGCCAGTGCTTTAATCAGATGGTAACTATAAAATCAGCTAAAGGCTTAACTGCCTTTAGCTGATTTTGTCATTTGGGCAAACATGTCCCACATTTCGTTCGGAATGGCCTCCAGTCCGTTAAACTGACCGGCACCTTGCAACCATTCGCCACCATCAATACTGATGACTTCCCCATTGATATATCCCGCGAAATCGCTGATCAGAAATGCCGCCAGATTGGCCAGCTCCTGGTGATCACCAACACGTTTTAAAGGAACCCGGTTTTTGAAGTCGAACTTCTCTGCCAGATCTCCCGGAAGTAACCGGTCCCATGCCCCTTTTGTAGGGAAAGGTCCTGGTGCGATGGCATTTGTTCTGATGCCATATTTTCCCCATTCTACCGCTAAAGAGCGGGTCATTGCCAAAACACCTCCTTTGGCACATGCCGAGGGAACGACATAGGCAGAACCGGTGAACGCATAGGTGGTCACAATATTTAAAATGCTTGCGCTTTGTTTTTCTTTAATCCAGTGTTTCCCAAAAGCAAGGGTACAGTTTACCGATCCTTTTAATACAATATCGATCACGGTCGAGAACGCATTGGCAGACAGGCGCTCCGTAGGAGAGATGAAATTGCCCGCTGCATTGTTGAGTAAGCCATCTACCTTCCCAAAGGTTTTGATGGTTTCGGCAAGGACATTTTCTACCTGTTCATACTCACGTACATCACAGGCAACTGCCAGTACTCTTCCACCCGTTTCTTTCTCCATCTCGGCAGCGGTCTTTTCCAATACATCGACCTTACGGCTCGTGATCACCAGGTTTGCACCCAGTTTCAGGAAATATGTGCCCATTGCTTTACCCAGACCAGTTCCTCCACCGGTAACTACGATTGTTTTTCCTTTTAAGGCGTCATCCCTTAACATTGGTTGATTGTACATGGGCTATTTCTTTTGCAGGTTATCAATAATTGTTTTTAAAATACTTCTTGTACTTGGTGCCCACCATTGTTTGAGCATGAGCGCCAGTGCCTCGTCCTGATTTGCACGTGTAGCGGCAATCAGGTCTTTCCTGATGTTCAGTTTGCTTTGTTCCCAGGTATTGCGCTCCATCCCCATATATTTCCTGATCCTGCGCTCAGCTGCGGTAAGAATGCTTTCCGGATTTACCAGTTCATCTACCAGACCAACCTGTAATGCCTCTTCAGGAGTAAACAGCTTGCCTTCCAGCAGACTTCTCGAAGCATGGGCATTCCCAATCCAGAAAGAGTAAAGGTGGAAAATTGAATTTGGAACAATGATGCCTACAGGGACTTCATTCAGGCCGATGATGGCCTTTCCTTCTGCCATGATTCTATAATCACAAGCTAAAGCAATGACACAGCCTCCAGCCGGACTATGTCCGTTTATGGCCGCAACCAGTGGTTTTCTGAAAGCAGTAATATTTGCAATGAAATCCAGGAACAAATGCCAGAAAGATTCTGCCTCTGCTTCTGAATAATTGTAGAGTTCAATCAGGTCGAGTCCGGCAGAAAAGAAATTCTCTTTACCAGTGATGATCGCCCCTGCAATATTCTGATCCGAAGCAATGCTGTTCAACATGTCGTTCAACTCCGTAATCATTTCACGGTTTAAAGCATTAGATCTTCCCCGGTCTAAAGTAATCAGGGCTAAATGGTCTTTTATGGTGACTTTAATGGTATTCATATATATCAGTTTATTTTACTTCATAGGTATAAACGGTTCTTCCAAGGCGTCCCATGTTGTCTATTCCTTCCAATACGACCCTGTAAGTGCCGGGTTCATCTGTATTAAAGAAATTGAAGGATGATTTTCCCTGCTCATCGGTAGGAACCTGTGGAGCCCAGTAAACGGTTGTTCTCAGGTCTGGCTTCCGGTCCGGAACAGATGGATCATATTTAGGAGCATAGAATTCTCTTGGGATATAAAATCCTTTAGGATTGTATGTCGTGATGCCAGGTGTAAAGGTATTCGTGTAGCCACCGCTGCCCCCACGTTTTGTAGTGATGACAAGAACACCACCACCTCCATTCATTCCATAAATGGCTGTATTTGCTCCGGATTTCAATACTTCAATGGTCTCTACATCCATCACATTAATCTGATCCAGAAAGTCAGGACCCATACTCATTCCATCCAATACAACTGCCATAGGTGTTCTTCCGCCATTTCTTCCCAGATAGGCCTGGCCATTCATAACCATCAAGCCTGCAACGCGACCCTGCAAACATTGAGACAAGGTGGTACAGGTGCTGAGTTGTTCTGCTGTAATTATCGCATCCGCTCTTCCCGCTCCATTTAAGTTGGAGGAGTTTTTAGCCTGTTGTTTCTTTTCCGTAATCTGTACTTCTTTCAGGAGCATGGTTTTCTCCAATAACCCACGCTTGTTCAGTTCATCAAAATAACTGCTGCTTCGTTGCAGATAAGCGGATAAGGCTTCATTCACATTGACCTCTATGTCGCCTGTGTTTTTACTTTTTGTAATGATCTGTCCCGGAACCACGTCCATATGAATGTCAACCCGCTTTTTGTCTTTTGCGGTACGGGCCTGCACAATGAATCTGGTATCTTCAGGGAAAATCAGCCGGTCAAAGTTAAACTTTCCCTGGGCATCGGTAAGGGTATCCAGTGCAAAAAAACCACCTGAAGAAGAAAACAAAGAGACCTTACTGTTTGGAGATGGCTTTCCGCTATAATTGGTGATGGTGCCACTGATCGTTTGTCCCTTTTCTGCTGCAAAGCGTGTGATCGGAGGCGTATTGTTGATCACATTTTTCCATAAAATTCTTCTCCATCCCTGTGTAAGCATCAGATTGTCCAGGTCCTGTAAGGTTTCGGGGTTCTCATTGATGAAATAATAATTGGGTTTTTCAATATAGCCAATAAGGTCTGAAGTCAACAGCATGGTGCTGAAAATATTGCTTTCATTTTCAGGATCAGGTTTAACAGCTGAAGTATTGGTTACCGCAACAGAGAACGATCCGGAAGTGGGCTGTCCGGAATACGTACTGTTCAGGTTGAGTGTTACTTTTTCTCTTTTCCCATAAGTCGTTTTTTCTGTCTGTAGAGTGGTCTGGATGCGGTCCTCAAGGTTGCGTATAAATACCAGCCTTTCCGCAATAGGGACATTTTCTCCGGAAAACAGCGTGAGTTGAAGGATCCCTTCCGTGAGCTCTTTTTTAGGAATAGAAATATTGATGATCTGTTTATCTGCTTTAACCTTGGTCGTGAATTGTATGATCCCACTGTGCTGACCCACAAGGTTCAGTTCCTTCTGGCCATTAAGGTCTTCGGACCTCATGATTTTTAAACTCAGTTTGTCCTTATCTTTATTTTGGTTGTTTACACTGATCACGTAACCACTGGGACGGACTAATGGTAGGTTGAAGTTTTTCTCAGAACCATCTGAAAATTTGATTTTTGCCTGATAAGTATTTCCAGACTGAGGGTTAAGCACAAAATTTCCCATCCCCAGCTGTCTGGTTTCGAAGTGGTTGATTTCAATTCCGTTCTGATCGACAATAGTGCCGCTAACCTGTTCACCAAGGCCTGAAGCATTTACGGCCTTTATCCCAATCTTATTGGGAAGACCCTCCACAAAGTTTCCGCTTTCGGGAAAGAATTGAACATCAACATCTTTTGATGTGGCCTTTATCGGGATTTCTTTGGTCACTTTCTTCTGATCTGCCAGGGTA
Source organism: Pedobacter caeni (assembly GCF_900129215.1). GTDB lineage: Bacteria > Bacteroidota > Bacteroidia > Sphingobacteriales > Sphingobacteriaceae > Pedobacter > Pedobacter caeni. The sequence continues at coordinate 142,312 of NZ_FQUQ01000003.1, forward strand.
ATGGTGGCCAGGATTTTCCCTGATTTATATAAGGAAGGCTGTGTATTTACGAAATCCAGTGACACTTCCCCCTGGGCATTGGTCATGGCTTTACCTTTAAATAAGCTTCTGAAATTAAGTTGTACCTCATATCTGACCTCTTTCTCCTGATATGGGTTTCCCTCTTTGTCTGTAAATATAATTTTAGCCTCGACCTTCTCAGCGGCCTTGTCTTTGCTAAATGTATAGTTCGTCCTGGTGAAAACGGTGTTCGCCCATGAATTGCCGATTTTGATCGTTTTATCGAAGAAAAACTCAGGCCCTGCATTTCTCATCCATTGCGTATAAGCCCTGATCCGGTAATTTCCCTCTGCCAGGGAATCCGAAAGCTTAAAGTCACCCCAGCTGATGCCCCCTCCGGCAGGTAGTACCAACTGCTTCTTCAGTGAATCCCTCTCATTGATCAATTCTACATATAGGATCTTGCTGATGTCTGAGGGTTGTAAAGTCTCCGTATTGAGGATATAGGCTTTAAACCAGATATTGTCGCCAACGGCATAATAAGGTTTGTCAAGGTGAAGGTAAACCTTCTCCTGCGCATATTTTTTATTGAAATCCTTCATCCTGGCCAGAAGCGCCTCAAAAGGGTCTCCATCCATGCGGGATACAAAGCTGAGGCAGATGCCTGCAATCAATAAAACCGGGTAAAACAATTTACGTTTCATATTTAACAACCTTAACAAATAATAAAGCCTCAATATACAAATATTGAGGCTTAAAGTAAATTTAAAAGATAAGAGCTATCGAAGTTAGAATTTGTTTTTCCACATCATACTTTCGACCGGTTTAGTGGTCTTGTTGCTGTATTTCGCGTTGTCTTTGCTGTTGTACATGGTTTCAATTTCGCCCTCTACTTTAAAATAGATCAGCTGACCAATAGGCATTCCTGCATAAATTCTTACTGGTTGTGCACAGGAAATCTCCAGTGTCCAGGTATTGCAGAAGCCAACATCACCTTTTCCGGCAGTAGCATGGATGTCTATGCCCAGACGTCCTGTACTGGATTTGCCCTCCAGAAAGGGAACATGTGCATGCGTTTCTGTATATTCTAAGGTCACCCCCAGGTAAAGTGTGCCTGGTTGTAAAACATATCCATCTTTTGGGATTTCAAAATGCTCTATTTTATTGTGCACTTTTGCATCGAGTATTCTATCTTTATAAGTGGCCAGGTATTTGCCTAAATGGACGTCATAAGAGTTTGTACCAAGACATTCCGCCTTAAAAGGTTCAATAATGATGGTGCCCTTCTCTATTTCTTCCAGAATTCGTTTGTCGGAAAGTATCATTTTATCAAGTATTGGGCTAAATTATGATTAATTTAAGATACTTTTGCATAGTTTTCTAAAATAGAGATGCCCGTAGTTTTTAATAAAAATATTGACGAGAATACCATACTTGCAGTGTGGAAAATCGAAGAGACTGAAGAGCAGCTGCTTTCCGGCCTGCAACTGAAACAGCATGAGCTGGACTTTATTTCCTCTTTAAGTAACGGGAAACGTCTGCTGCACTGGTTAAGCACCCGTGTGCTGCTCAGGACCATGCTCAATACCTCCGAATATATCGACTGTCAGATGGACGAACATGGGAAACCCTTTCTTCCTAACCTGGATTATCACATTTCACTGAGCCATTCTTACGATTATGCTGCGGTGATCATCGGTAAAGACAGGAAAGTTGGCGTGGATATAGAGCTCATCAAACACAAAATCAAAAGCATCAGGCATAAGTTCCTTTCTGATATCGAACTGGCACAAAAACAGATCGGCGATAACATCAACGGCTTGTATGTCTGCTGGTGCGCTAAAGAAGCAATCTATAAATGGAATGGAAGGAAAGGACTGGAATTTAAGCAGGACATCCACATCAAACCATTTAAACTGAAAGCAGAGGGTAGCCTGAATGCCCTGGTGGAATTACCTGAAGGTACCCGTGAACTGACTGTCAGCTATTTTAAAACCAGCGATGGGTATATGCTGGGCTATGTAGTGGCTTAATTTTCAAATGATGAATAAGAAAGTGCAATTCACAGATTGGGGCCTGACAGATTACCAGGAAGCATGGGATCGGCAGGAACTGATCTTTAATCAGACAATTGCGGTCAAAACCGATAACAGAAATAACAATACCTTATTGGAAACACCCAATCAACTGATCTTTGTTGAACACCCACACGTATATACACTGGGTAAAAGTGGTCATCCGGAGAATCTGTTATTGGATGAAAAAGGTTTAAAGGAAAAAAATGCGACTTACCATAAAATCAACCGCGGGGGAGATATTACCTATCACGGTCCCGGGCAGATCGTAGGGTACCCGATTCTTGACCTTGATAATTTCTTTACCGACATTCACCTTTACCTGAGAACATTGGAAGATGCAATTATGCTGACGCTGAAAGATTATGGGATCCCTTCAGGGAGATATCCCGGATTTACAGGGGTCTGGCTGGATGCCGACAACGACCGGGCGCGCAAAATCTGCGCAATGGGAGTGAGGTGTAGCCGATGGGTAACCATGCATGGCTTTGCTTTTAATGTGAATACTGATCTTGATTATTTTAAAAATATTGTTCCCTGTGGGATAGACGATAAAGATGTGACTTCAATGCAAAGAGAGTTGGGGCATGAGCTGAATATGGAAGAGGTGAAATCGGTATTAAAAGGTCACATTTCCAGCTTGTTCCAAATGGAGCTTTACTAATTTTGCTAAAAAAAGACGAATAATCTCTTTGTTTTTTTATTGTAAAGATTATCTTTACTCGAAAAACAAACTACTATTATGGATTACTCTTCAGAACAATCGGCCGCAGTGGCTGGAATCGGAGCCGTTGGTGGGATAATTTATCTCGCTCTCGTTGTGCTCATGATCGCATCTTTATGGAAGGTTTTTGTGAAAGCCGGGAAACCAGGCTGGGCATCACTAATTCCTATCTATAACATTATTATCCTTCTTGAAATCATTGGTAAACCAACCATCTGGATTCTTTGGATGATCATTCCTTGTGTAAACATTTACTTCGGAATCTGGGCAATGAACCTGTTAAGCAAAAGTTTCGGAAAAAGCGAAGGCTTTACCGCAGGACTGATCCTGTTACCATTCGTATTCTATCCTCTGTTGGGATTTGGAGATGCAAGGTATTTAGGTCCTTCTGCTGCTGAAGCACAACCAGGCTTCAACGGAAATCCCAACAACCCATTTGGCACCAACAACCCGTTTGGTACAAATGACCCTTTCAATAAGCCGCCAACCACACCTCAGGCATAATTGCTGGTGTTGATGATATACCTGTTATCCGCCTGGTCTTCTTTTTTAGATCAGGCGGATAATTTTTTTCTGACCTGCCCGTTTAAGTACCTCACCGGAATAGATTGCCCGGGATGTGGCTTTCAACGGTCTTTAATTGCCTTGTTCCAGGGCGAATGGAAGGAAAGTTTTCAGCTGTACCCACCTACTGTCCCTCTCTTAATCACCTTCATGGTAGCCATTCCCGCAAATTATTTGAGCAAGGGAAATAGTGATAAACTGATTAAAGTCTTGTATCTGATCACAGGCTCGATCATCACCATCAGTTATTTCTTCAAAATTTTCACCGCCCATACCCATTCCTGAATCTGAAATGCCTTTGCATCCGTAAATGTATTTATGATCAAAAACGTTATTTTAATTCTGCCATTTATAGTATTATTGGCTTGCCAAAAGAATAGTTTTAAAATGACAACAACTCCCAACCCAATTCCGGTTGTAAAACCTGAAGATGAAATCTCTTATTTAGCCATTGGTGATTCTTATACCATTGGCGAAGCTGTTCCATTAGAAAGCAGTTTTCCATATCAGTTGGTAAAAGAATTGCAAAAGACAGATATGCAGCTTTCCAAACCACATATTATTGCTAAAACCGGATGGACTACAAGTGAGTTGCAGGAAGGGATCAACCATGCAAATCTGAGACAGAAGTTTAGCATGGTTACTTTGCTGATCGGGGTAAACAATCAGTACCGCGGAGAGTCAAAAGAAAAATACCGTAAAGAGTTTAAGGAACTTCTGCAAGCCGCCATTACTTTCGCTGATGGAAATAAAGCCCATGTCTTTGTCGTTTCTATTCCGGATTGGGGGCTTACTCCTTACGGAATGGGAAGTGGGAGGGAAACTTTGGCCGTCAGTGCAGATATCGATGCCTTTAATGCCATTAATAAACAAGAAAGCCTGGCCGAAGGAATCAGCTATACTGACATTACTGCTGCATCCCGCCTGGTGGTATCAGATCCGGAACTGGTCGCTGCGGATGGCCTGCATCCCTCTTCTAAAATGTATCTTGACTGGGTGGTTCAACTGGCTCCTGTTGTGATTAAGAAAATCAAATAACTATTCAGCGCGGGAAGTTAAATGGTTATAGTCTTTGATCACGGTGGTTAGGAAGTTCAGCTCATTCATTCCCTGAGGAAGGCTGACCGCTAAATGTGCAGCTACTTTTGCTGACATGGCATAAACCAGATCTGTATTGAATGTTTTATAATAGGTGCGGACAACTTCATGTATGAGCTCTACATCACGATCGCTCAACAGGTCGGCATTACCGAAAACAGGCTGGTATTCTTCCTGTGCCGGATGAAAGGCAATCTGGTCAATATGTGTTCTGGGAACAGTTTTGATCAATGTCGTTCCGGCTACCATATCTCCGATCCTTTGCTTATTCTCTGATACTGCTACTGCAATCAAACCCCCAATTTGTCCGGTCAGCACAAAATCTACCAGGCGGAACAACCAACGGATAAAATATTGCCCGATGCTGGCCTGACTTCCGTCAATGCTGATGACTTTTATTTTCATCAGCCTTTTGCCCACACTCTGCCCATTCATGAAGATTTCACAAATGAGATTGTAAAAAATATAAAGGACACCAAGGATGATCATTAAGACTATAAAAGTAGTCCCCATACCAGTTAGCGCTCCCAAAACAATAAATAAGAGGTATAAACCTAAAAAAGCAGCCAGGTCTATCAGCCTTGCAGCAATCCTCTCCCCTAATCCGGCTACCGGATAATTGATGTCTACATGCTGACTGGTACTTACCTTAATTGTTTCCATAAGATCAAATATAATATTGATGTTCAATTTATTATTGTAAAATTGTTTTTTGTCGCTATTTTACAGAAAATTTGATCTTCATCGGGATTTATGAAAGAAGCCTTGTTTGTTAAACAGAATTCGGAGAAGTGGAAGCGTTATCAGCAAATGCATTCTGAGAACCCAGATGAGCTTGCGGAGCGTTTCATTGACATTACCAATGATCTGGCTTATGCAAATACCTTTTATCCAAAATCAAATACCACGGCTTATCTTAATGGTTTAGCGTCTGTTTTACACCAGTCAATTTACAAGAATAAAAAAGAAGACCGGAACCGCTTCATCACCTTCTGGAAAACAGAACTACCGGTACTATTCTATACTTACCGCAAACAATTGCTGTATTCCCTGTTTTTCTTCCTGCTTTCTGCCTCAATAGGAGCACTCTCGGCTAAATATGATGATTCTTTTGTCAGACTTATTCTTGGAGACAGTTATGTGAACATGACGAATGAGAATATCGCAAAAGGAGATCCGTTCGGGGTGTATAAACGGCAGGGAGAAGTGGAAATGTTCCTGATGATTGCCGCAAACAACTCTTATGTTGCGCTGATCATGTTTGTCAGCGGAATATTCGTCTCCGTTGGCCCTGTCTTTTTTATGCTGAAAAATGGAGTCATGATCGGTGCTTTTGAATATTATTTTTTTAGTAAAGGTTTGGGCGCAGCATCCATACTAACCATCTGGATTCATGGGACACTGGAGATCTCCGCCATCATTATCGCTGGTGCTGCGGGGCTGGTACTGGGGCATGGCCTGCTCTTTCCTAAAACATATACCCGCTTTCAGGCTTTTAAAAACAGCGCTAAGGATGGGACTAAAATTGCTTTGGGGCTGATTCCCATCATCCTGCTTGCCGCTTTCTTTGAGGGGTTCATCACACGCCATACAGAAATGCCGGTTGCGCTCAGCATCAGTATCCTGGCAGGCTCTCTGCTATTTATCATCTGGTATGTCATCCTATATCCATCAAAACTTCATAAACGCCATCAAACTATAGAAAATGTCTGAAAAACTGGAATTCAAAAAAGTCCGAGAATTCGGAGAGATCATCAATGATCTTTTCTTATTCATTAAACAGAACTTCAAAGCCTTATTAAAAGTGTTTGTTTATTTCTGTGGAATTTTCATACTGGGATCAATGATCTCAGGTATATACCAACAAATAGAGATGCAAAAAAGCCTGAAAACCGCAGATGATTTCGCTTCTATGATGGGAAAGATATTTAACCTCAACTATTTGCTGGTGTTGATTTTCAACATGGTGAGTTACACCGCAATGAATGTGTCTATTCTGAGTTTCATTGCCGTATATGTAAAAAAAGGAAATGAAACCCCTGAGCTGGAAGAAGTCTGGGCTTATTTTAAATTCTATTTCTTCAGGGTACTGGGCAGCGGGATTTTAATCAGCATATTCGTTGGGCTGTGCTTTGTTTGCCTTTTGATCCCAGGGATATATGTAATGCCTGCCATGATGCTGTTCCTTCCGGTAATGATTTATGAGAATGCCGGTTTTAGCTACTCTTTTGACCGCGCCTTTAAACTGCTCAAAGGACAGTGGTGGGTTACTTTTGGAACCATACTGCTCATTTACTTTATTGCCACCGCCTGTCAGTCTCTGGCTTCCCTTCCTGCCCTGATTCTTACTTTTTTCAGCGCATTCACAGAAGGAGCAAAAGGCTTAAGTAATACGGTTATTATCATCTCTACTACCGTACAGTATTTGTGTCAGGTGTTTATCATCATTCCTTTGGTGGGGATCTCCTTTTGTTATTTTAACCTTGCAGAACGTCTGGATAGTACCGGACTAATGGATCGCATAGAACAGATGGGGAGTTCAAAAGATGCCTTCAATACGCCGGAAGAATATTGATATGCGCAGACTGGTTTTAATCTTTATGCTCATGCTTTGGACCATCAGTGGCTTTACTGCTCCTGCGGTACAAAAACCTGTTCAAAAGCAGCTCCGTATGGACAGCAGTAAGCTGATCCTGCGTAACTTTGATGCAGAAAAGATTAAAGCGTATACAGAGCAGACCGAATTTAGTTATAAAGAAACGCCACCCGATCAGGACAGTTTATGGGCCAGATTCTGGCGCTGGTTCTGGAACTGGTTTACGGGAGTTTTGGAGAACAAAACATCGGGTACTTTTATCAAGTATGGGATCATCGTTGCCCTGGCAGCACTGGTGGCCTATATCATTATAAAGGCGATGGGACTCGACCTGAAAATCTTTACCGGCAAATCTAAAATGGTGGAGATTCCTTATTCAGAAAGCCTGGAGAATATTCATGAAATTAATTTCAGCGGGGAATTGGATAAGGCCATTGCTACAGGAAATTACAGATTGGGGGTACGACTCTTGTACCTGCATGCGCTAAAAGTAATGAATGACCATCAGCTGATCAACTGGCAGCCGGAGAAAACCAATCAGATTTATATAGAGGAACTTACAGATCCCGTAAAAAGAAAACATTTCGGAGAACTGACTACCCAGTTTGAATACATCTGGTACGGAGAGTTTTTCATTAACAAAGAAAGTTTTGCCGAAGTAAAAAAGGATTTTGACACGTTTAACGGGAGGCGCACATGAAAGGCATGAAACTGTACCTTATCGGAACGGGTATCCTGCTCATCTTATACCTCGCTGCAGAATATTACAAGCCTAAACCTACCGATTGGAGGCCAAGCTATCTGAAGGAAGATAAGATTCCATTTGGATTGTATGTCCTGAATAAGGAGTACCAAAGCCTGTTCCCGGAAACGAGAATTGAAACTTCAAGGCTTCCGGCATACAATACCCTGAAAGATAAAAAACGAAAAACCAGCAATTACCTCATGGTTGCCGGTGCGGTAAATATCGATGAACTGGATTATCAGGAACTGGTTAAATTCATGAAAGATGGAAATCACGTTTTTATCGCAGCTTTTGATATCGGTGATTACCTGAAAGATACCTTAAGCCTGGACGTCAGTTCGGCCTTGAGCTACCGTAAAAAAAAAGATATACCAATTAATTTTGTCAACCCTGCCCTAAAGGCGAAGCATGCTTATGTCTTTGATAAGGGGCTTGGCGATCTCTATTTCAGCAAACTGGATACTTCCAGGGCGATTGTACTTGGGAGAAATGAGAAAGGAGAGGTCAATTTTGTCAGATATAACTTCGGAAAGGGAGCTTTATACCTCTTACCAAATCCACAATTGTTCAGTAATTATGCCTTGCTGAGCCCTAAAGGTGCAGAGTATGCGGCAAAGGCACTGTCCTATCTGCCCCAGGCTGCGACAACAATCTGGGATGAGAAGAACACCAAAGGGAATCAGGGAGATGAAAGTTTGCTGAGGGTACTTTTTAAACATGGACAGTTGCGCTGGGCTTATTACCTTTCCATCATCGGCTTACTTGTTTTTGTGATTTTTGAGAGGAAACGCAGGCAAAGAATCATTCCCATCATTCCTCAATTGGCAAATTCTTCAGTCGACTTTGTCCGGGTTGTGGGTAAAGTTTATTACCAGCAACGCGATAACAGGGACATTGCTTTGAAAAAGATCAGCTATCTGCTTGAATTTATCAGAGCGTCCTACCGCTTAAAGACCAGCGAAATAGGCGAAGAGCTGGTTAATGGGGTCTTGCTCAAATCCAATGGGAATGAACAGGATATCCGGCATTTATTTGCCACAATTGAAGAAATGAATAAACCCGGCAGGGTGACTGATCATCAGTTGATCACATTGAACAAACTAATAGAAAAATTTTATAAACAAGCCCAATAAAAATGGAAGCGGAAATGTTTAACAAAAGAACCGACCTGACGCAGCTGAATACTGCAGTGGAACAAATCAGGGAAACACTGGGTAAGATCATTGTCGGTCAAAAAGATACGATTGATTTCCTGATCGCAGGATTACTGGCCGACGGGCACATCCTGCTCGAAGGTGTACCGGGAGTGGCGAAAACATTAAGTGCTAAACTGGTCGCCAAAAGTATCGATGCTTCATTTTCAAGGATCCAGTTCACACCTGATCTAATGCCTTCTGATGTATTGGGTACATCGGTTTTTGATCCCAGGAATGCGGCTTTTGAATACAGGAAGGGACCCATCTTTGGCCATATCATCCTGGTGGATGAAATCAACCGGGCTCCGGCAAAAACACAGTCTGCTTTATTTGAAGTGATGGAAGAACGCCAGATCACTGTTGATGGGCATACTTACCTGATGGACGAACCTTTTATGGTTCTGGCTACACAGAACCCGATTGAACAGGAAGGAACTTACCGTTTGCCGGAAGCACAGCTGGACCGTTTCCTGTTCAAAATTGAAGTGAAATACCCCAGCCTGGAGGAAGAAACTGCAATCCTGCTCAACCAACACCAACATCGCCTGGATGATTCGCTTAAAGCGGTACAGCCGGTGCTGAGCATAGATCAGGTGAAGTCCTGCAGGGCAATCATTAAAGGATTGCATGTAGAGCCTAAGCTGATTGAATATGTGGCAAAGATTACTCATGAAACCAGGAATAATAAATCCTTGTATCTGGGGGCTTCCCCCCGGGCTTCTTTAGCAATGGTAAACGCTGCCAAAGCTTTTGCCGCCATGCAGGGACGTGATTTCGTTACTCCGGAAGACATCATCAAGGTGGCAACACCAGTGCTGACACACCGCATCATGCTGACACCGGACAAGGAAATGGAGGGATTAACCACAAACGATGTTATTGCCCAGATCATTCAGAAAATAGAAATCCCAAGATAATATCAGCATATTGAAAAGCTTCATTACTAAATATTACACTGACCTGTTCCTTGGTAAAAGACTTTTTATCGGTATCGGGGCTTGTGTATCCCTGTTTCTGTTCTCTTTCTTTCTGCCCTGGCTTGGCGCATTGCCTTACCTTTGCTTTTGGGTGCTGGTCTTGTTATGCGTTACAGATCTGATTTTATTGTTCAAAACGGATAAAGGTGTTTTCCTGCGCAGGGACCTTCCTGAAAGGCTAAGTAATGGGGATGATAATGAACTTCGCCTGCATATTGAGAATTTCTATTCCTTTGGTATTCATGTCGGGATCATCGATGAAATCCCTTTCCAATTTCAGAAAAGGGACCTTTGGTTCAGCAGTAAGCTAAAGTCCAGGGAAAACAAAACGATCACTTATACCCTGCGTCCGACAAAGAGAGGGGAATATTTATTTGGCAGGACGCGCTTGTATGTACGATCTCCTCTGGCACTGATTTCCAGGAGGTACAATTTTGGAGAAGAGACCATGGTTGCGGTATACCCTTCTTTTTTGCAATTGCGCAAATACGAGCTGATGGCCATTTCCAACAGGCTCAGCGAAATTGGCATTAAGAAGATCCGGAGAATTGGCCATAGCATTGAGTTTGATCAGGTGAAGAGTTATGTCAAGGGGGATGATTACCGAACGATCAACTGGAAGGCAACGGCCAGAAGAGGTGATTTAATGGTGAACTCTTTTACTGATGAGAAAGCCCAACATGTCTATTGTGTAATTGATAAATCCAGAACGATGAAAATGCCCTTCGGAGGGTTGAGCTTATTGGATTATGCCATTAATGCAAGTCTGGTGCTTTCCAATGTGGCTTTGGTAAAGGAAGATAAAGCCGGACTGATTACCGTTTCTGAAAAGATCGGAAGTGTCGTTCCCGCAGAAAGAAGACCTGCCCAGCTGGGGAAAATAATGGAAGTCCTGTACAAAGAAAAGACACGTTACCTGGAAACCAATATGGAGGCTTTGTACCTGAGCATCCGTCAGGTCCTGAAACAACGGAGTCTGGTGGTCTTTTTTACCAATTTTGAAAGCATGTCGGCCTTAAACAGACAACTTCCCTTTTTAAAGAGAATGGCCAGGTTCCATCTGTTGCTGATTGTCTTCTTTGAAAATACAGAACTCAAAACACTGAGTGATGAGCCGGCTAAAGATGTGGAAGGAATCTATATTAAAACCATTGCAGCGAAATTTGCCCATGAAAAAAAACTCATGGTTAAAGAGCTGGCCAAACATGGGATCCTGAGCATCCTTACCCCACCGGAAAATTTAACCATCAATGTTGTTAACCGTTATCTGGCCTTGAAATCCCAGCAGAGAACCTAAATGCTTAACATTCCGGTAAGCTGATCGGAATATTGGTAGCCAGACCTCCGTCGGAAGTCTCTTTATATTTAGAATTCATGTCTAATGCGGTTTCCCACATGGTATTCACCACTGCATCCAGGCTAACCTTCGCTTTGTCAGGATTGCTTTGTAAGGCCAGTTGACTGGCAGTAATCGCTTTAATGGCGCCCATCGTATTTCTTTCAATACATGGAATTTGTACCAGACCCCCGATTGGATCACAGGTTAAACCCAAATGATGTTCCATGGCAATTTCTGCCGCCATTAAAACCTGACGCTGTGAACCACCTAAACATTCGGTCAACGCTGCTGCGGCCATTGCCGAAGAAACCCCTATTTCGGCCTGACATCCACCCATGGCAGCAGAGATGGTGGCTCCCTTTTTAAAGATGCTGCCTATTTCTGAGGCACAGGCGATAAACTGACTGATCTTTTCATCTGTATAGCCATCACAAAAAGCAATGTAATATTGAAGTACTGCCGGAATTACTCCGGCAGCCCCATTCGTAGGCGCAGTAACCACGCGGCCAAATGAAGCATTTTCTTCATTTACGGCAAGGGCAAAACAGCTTACCCAATCCAGGATATAATTAAAACCATTTCCGCCATTTCTGATGGCCATGATCCAGCTTTCATAATTTGTATAGGTACTGTTGCCAATCAGGCGTTTATTCAAGGCACAAGCCCTTCTTCCAACATTCAGTCCACCGGGTAAAAATCCCGCAGTATGGCAACCCCGGTAAGTACAATCCTTCATCACATTGAAGTGCTGCATGATGCCTTTCCTGGTTTCGGTCTCTGTGCGCCAGGCCAGTTCATTTTCCATAACGACCTCAGAAACCTTTAAGCCTGTGGTTAAACACCAGTGTAGCAGGTCCGCTGCTTTCTCTACAGGGAATGGAAGGTCTACCTGTTCCTTATCACTGCCGCTTTCGCCTTCTTTCAGTACAAAACCTCCTCCAATGGAGTAATAAGTTTCTGAGATTGCTTTGCCAGTGTTTAAAAAGGCCTGAAAAGTCACGGCATTAGGATGAAAAGGAAGGCTTTCAAAGAATAAAAACACAAGGTCCTCTTCGTAATTGAAAGTGATGTTTCTTTCTCCGTTCAGGTTTAATAACTGGTAGGTTTTGATCTCTTCGACTGTAGAGTCAATGGCGTTCACATCAAAGGTTACCGGATCAGCACCGCTTAATCCCAATAGAATGGCCACATCTGTTCCGTGTCCTTTGCCGGTTTTAGCTAAAGAGCCGTATAACAAGATCTTAATCTGATCAACCTGCTCTAGCAGGTCTTTTTCTTTTAAGGATGCGGTAAATTGTTGGGCGGCCCTCCAGGGACCTAAAGTATGTGAGCTTGATGGTCCAACGCCTATCTTAAAAATATCAAAAACTGAGATTTGTTCCCTTTGCATATTACAAAGCTAAGATAGTTTTGGGACATTTTGGGCTTTTGATCCTGTTCAAAAAGGATATAATTGAAAGAATCAGGGCTAAAAATCGAAGGCAATGATTTTTTTGTCCTGCAGCATCCGGTCCACAAACCGTTTGTGGTTCTTTGGGCTTCCGATGGCCACCCAGGTTCCGCTGATGGTTCCATTGGCCAGTTCCTGTTTTCCCCTGCTTAGTTTTAGTCCGGAGGTTTTTATGTCTTCTTCGTATTTCTCCAGGCTTTCATTCTCGTACTTCTTTACGATCCGGTAAACCCGTTTTGTGAAACGCTGTTCTACCATGTTTTCGATAAAAGGGAAGGTCAGCAAAGCAAGGAGCACCACCAGTGTTACGCCAACAGCCTGTTCAAAATATCCGGCGCCGATAGCCATCCCGATTGCTGCAACGATCCAGATCACGCAGGCGGTGGTTAAACCTTTCACCTGATTGTCTTCTTTGAAAATCACCCCTGCACCAAGGAATCCAATTCCGGTAACGATATTGGAGGCAATCCTGTCATGACTTGTCAACCCGATCTTTATGGATAAAATGGTAAAGAGGGTAGAGCCCAGTCCAATCATGATCATGGTTTTCAAGCCGGCCTGTTTACTCCTGAATTCACGCTCGGTACCAATCAGACCGCAAAGCAGCGTAGCCAGCAGGAATTTATAGACCTCAGTCTGCGTAAGGAAATGGTTGTTTTCTAAGATGTTCTCCATAGTGTTACAGAACTAAATATAACAAAGATATCGGAGATTGTCCCTAAAACAGAAAAACCCGCAGATTGCGGGTTTTTCTGTTTTGTGAAAGGGAAATGATTACATCATTCCACCCATACCACCACCACCCATTGGAGGCATACCTGCACCAGCAGGAGCATCTTCAGGATCATCAGCCAATACCACCTCTGTTGTTAACAACATCGCTGCGATAGAAGCTGCGTTTTCTAGTGCTACACGACCAACTTTAGTTGGATCGATTACACCGGCAGCAATTAAGTTTTCATATACATCAGTACGTGCATTGTAGCCAAAGTCAGCTTTACCTTCTTTAACTTTTTGTACTACGATAGAACCTTCAATACCTGCATTCTGGCAGATTTGACGTAATGGCTCTTCGATCGCACGTTTTACAATAGCAATACCGGTAGTTTCATCATCGTTGCTACCTTTCATTCCTTCTAATGCCTCAATAGCACGGATGAAAGCAACACCACCACCGGCAACAATACCTTCTTCAACCGCTGCACGTGTTGCATGTAATGCATCATCTACACGGTCTTTTTTCTCTTTCATTTCAACTTCAGAAGCTGCACCAACGTAAAGAACGGCAACACCGCCAGCTAATTTAGCCAGACGCTCTTGTAATTTCTCTTTGTCATAATCAGATGTAGTGGTCTCGATTTGAGCTTTGATCTGGTTAACGCGGGCTTTGATGTCTTCAGATTTACCTGCACCATTGATGATCGTAGTATTGTCTTTGTCAACAAGTACTTTCTCAGCAGTACCTAAATAAGTAAGGTCAGCATTCTCTAATTTATAACCTCTTTCTTCAGAAATTACAGTACCACCAGTTAAGATCGCGATGTCTTCTAACATTGCTTTTCTACGGTCACCGAAACCTGGAGCTTTAACCGCAACAACTTTCAGGGATCCACGGATCTTGTTCACTACCAATGTAGCCAATGCTTCGCCATCTAAGTCTTCAGCAATGATCAATAGTGGTTTTCCTGTTTGTACTTGTTTCTCTAAAACCGGCAACAATTCTTTCATGTTGCTGATCTTTTTGTCATAGATTAAAATGTAAGGGTTTTCTAATTCCGCTTCCATTTTATCTGCATTAGTTACGAAGTATGGAGATAAGTAACCACGGTCAAATTGCATACCTTCTACTGTTTTTACTTCAGTTTCAGTACCTTTTGCTTCTTCAACAGTAATTACACCATCTTTACCTACTTTAGCCATTGCTTCAGCGATAAGAGAACCGATAACTTCATCATTGTTTGCTGAGATAGAAGCAACTTGTTTGATTTTGTTATTGTCTTCACCTACAGTCTGAGACTGAGATTTTAAGTTCGCAACAATTGCAGTAACTGCTTTGTCGATACCGCGTTTCAAATCCATTGGATTTGCACCGGCAGCAACGTTTTTAATACCTGCAGTTACAATTGCCTGTGCCAATACAGTTGCAGTTGTAGTTCCGTCACCTGCAATATCTGCAGTTTTAGAAGCTACTTCTTTAACCATTTGAGCACCCATATTTTCAATTGGGTCTTTTAATTCAATTTCTTTAGCTACTGTAACACCATCTTTGGTGATTGCAGGTGAACCAAATTTCTTGTCAATAATTACATTACGTCCTTTAGGACCTAGAGTTACTTTTACTGCATTAGCCAAAATATCCACTCCTCTTTTCAGGGCGTCACGGGCTTCTACATTATATTTTACTTGCTTTGCCATTTTAAAATATTGTTATTAATGATTGATTGTTGTAAAGTTGAATGGTTGAATTCAACGATTAAAGAACTGCGTAAAGATCAGACTCACGCATGATAAGATACTCTTTACCTTCAAAGGTAATTTCTGTACCACCGTATTTACCATATAATACCTGATCGCCTGTTTTAACGCTCAGTGGAATTAGATTACCTGTAGCCTCTGCAAATTTGCCAGGTCCTACTGCAACTACTGTTCCTTGCTGAGGTTTTTCTTTAGCTGTATCAGGGATATAAAGACCCGAAGCTGTTTTTTCTTCGGCAGGAGCAGCTTCAATGACTACTCTATCTGCAATGGGTTTAATGTTTAAAGCCATAACTTATTGGTTGTTTTAATTTTAAAATTAATGTAAAAGTATTCGTGCTCCTTGTATATCAGTTTTTATGCCAAGGGAGGTTCATTGACAAATTTACACTGCATTGTCAGCTAATAGATTAGAGTAAACCGTTTTTGTGTCAGAGTGGCAGAATTGTTGGCCATAAAAAAAACCTTCCTGAAATTCAGGAAGGCTCTTTTATGAGTTTCGTTTAAAACTTATTTTTTTGTGGTATCTCCGGCTGCAGGAGCAGGAGTTGCAGGTGCCTGACCAGCTGGTGCTGAATTTCCAAGCGGTGATGGAGTAGGGATCTTATCCAGGTGTTCCTGAATTTTAGAATCTACTGCTGCTGCAGAACCACCGGATTTTGCAATCGTTGTAATCGATAACGTAAGCACTACGATCAATGCCAATAATACCCATGTACCTTTTTCAAGAACATCACCAGTACGTTGAACGCCAAACATGTTGCTGCCTGATCCACCTGTTGCAAGGCCACCACCTTTAGGGTTTTGTATCAAAACAAATAGCGCTAAGGCAATGCAGACAATGATTAATAAAATAATTAAAAAAAGCATAATAGGTTATATGGTTAAATTTTCTTTTCTATGGATTGGATAAGGTCGGCAAAGTAACGGCTTTTTTCTGGAAACTTCAAACTTAATTTTTCATAAGTCTCTATGGCCTTGTCGTAAAGCATTTGTTCTATATAGATCTTTGCCAGTGTTTCAGATACCAGGTCATTGTGATCCTCAGCACTCTTTTTAGCCTTGTTTTCTGTATTGATCTGCTCTGCGTTTGGCGGACTGATCTGAGGGTCATTCTTCAGGAAGCTATCTATAATGTCGACTCCTTTGTGGGTATTGCGTAAATTCGAAGGGCTGTAATCGCTTTCTCCAGCCTCTGTAAACGGGCTTTGTAAATGGAAGATGTGCTCTACGTATTGTTGCTGTAATTCGTTTGGTCTTTCGCCCGGTGTTACAGGCTCTTTTTTAACAGTCGTTACATAAGGCTGGAAGATCTGCTGATATTCTTTTCTTGTTTTATGTAACCACCAGAGAAAAGTGTAGGGCAACTGGTCATCGTCATATTTGCTCAGCACCACAGGATCTTCCTTTGGGAGGCCATCTTCTGTCTCTGCTACTGTCGTGTTTTCTTCAGGCAATTCCTCAGGTGCCGGTTCAGGGCTAAAGTTTTCCTGGAAAGCGAAAAAGTCTGTAGATACAATGTTCTCCAGTACAAAATCATCGGCTACCTTTTCCTGATCTGAAAGCTTTTCTTCATTGGGAAGCGCTTCCGTTTCCACGATATCGGTCGTATAATCCTCATCAGACTCTGATGCTGCAGGAACTTCATCCAGCACCACTTCATCCAATGCCTCAGGCTGACTGTTAAGCTGGTCAAAAGCAGGTGAAAAAACAATATTGAAAGCCGTCTTTACTAAAGCATCAGGCTCATAAAGGAAATTGTGAAGTAACTGCCCATTGGTATATAAGGCAGCTGTAGCCAGATGACCATTATTTTCAGGGCTTTCTGCAGTTGCCTTAGCCAGCAAAAGATGCAATGGCTGGAAATAAGGATACGATGATACCAGATCTTTCAGCATTGGGCTATGGCCGGGCCTTACCTTTTCAGGTTCCGCTAATAATACCGCCAGTTCTTGTCTAATGTCTATGTCCTGCTCCACGTCGCTAAGTTAACAATTGAATTTTCAATTTCTACCAATTTGCAAATGCACGGTTAAAAATATCTTCCGTAAGTAGGGTAAGTACTTCGTTTATTAATCCTTTTTCCTGAGCCTGGAAGTTCTGTCCTGCAGTTGGAAAATCTTTAAAACGTTCAAAAGCCTCTTCAAAACTCTGTTTAGGATCCAGGTTATTGGTATACTTCACGGTTACCCTAATGGTCATCCTGTTGGTTCCACTCTGAACCTGTCCACGGTTATTGGCATCCGAAATATTGGTTGGCCTGATGTCATAACCGGTAATCGTTCCTGAAAAAATACCATGTGCATCATTGGTCGTCAGGTTCAGCTTGGTCTGGCTACGAATCCTGTTCCGAAGGTTCTCCGTAAAGTCATTTGACATATAGGGAACGACTAAGGGAGCATTGTTTTCAAAAAAGGTAATGTTCACCGTTTTCATTTCCGGAGGAATAGAATCTCCGCTAAGTTTAATGGAACAGGAACTGAAGACTGCAATGACTAAAAGGAAATATAATTTTTTCATTGGTTTTATCTTGTTTTTTTGCGTTTTATATTGAGTTTTTCGCCCTTTTTATTGCTATTCAATGGCTCTAAGGAGTTCGCAAGCTCAGCTTAGCAGTTTTCAAGAGCTTGTAAACCCGGTTTAAAGGCCATGAAACGATCAAAAGATGGTTTCGGCTAATTTAAATTGAGCTCCTTAATCTTTCTGTATAAAGTACGTTCAGAAATGCCGAGCTCCTGTGCGGCAAATTTCCGCTTTCCTTTGTGTTTCTTCAATGCTTTTTTGATCAGGTCGGATTCTTTGTCAATCAAAGATAAAGACTCTTCTACCTCTTCGGCTTCCTGGGTATAGTTATAATCTACCGGTGCATTCTGAACCGGTTTTTTGATCGTAAACGTAGGTTCATTAATCGTCTGGTCTACCTCCTGGTAAAGTTGATTGATGTAATGAGGGTTATCGGCAATGATATGTGAAGTATTGCCTCCGCTCTGTATGATCTCTGCGACCAGCTTTTTCAGCTCCATCATGTCCTTCTTCATATCGAACAGCACCTTATAAAGAATGTCCCTTTCCGTATAATCTTCCTTGTTGCTGCCGTTGATGGCCATAGGTAAATTGGTGGCACTCTCGTTTGGAATATAATTGAGTAATGCCGCAGGACTTACATTGCGTTCTTTTTCCAATACGCAGATCTGTTCTGCGATGTTTTTCAGCTGTCTGACGTTTCCAGGCCAGCTATAATTGCTCAGTAGCTGAATCGCTTCCGGCTCCAGTTGAATTCCCGGACTTCTGTATTTATCACTGAAGTCGGCGGAAAATTTTCTGAACAACAGGTAAATGTCTTCCTTCCGTTCGTGTAAAGCCGGAATACGCAATGGAACAGTATTCAGTCTGTAATATAGATCTTCACGGAATTTGCCCGATTTCACACGGTTGTATACATCTACGTTTGTTGCCGCAATAATCCGGACATCAGTTTTTTGTACTTTGGAAGATCCTACACGTAAATATTCGCCGCTCTCTAAAATCCGTAATAAACGGGCCTGGGTACCTAATGGCAATTCTGCCACCTCATCTAAAAAGATCGTTCCTCCATTGGCCACTTCGAAATAACCTTTGCGGGCCTCATGTGCTCCGGTAAAAGAGCCTTTTTCATGCCCGAACAATTCCGAATCTATTGTTCCTTCCGGAATGGCACCACAGTTTACGGCAATAAAGGCGCCGTGCTTGCGGGTACTCATCTGATGAATGATATGAGAAAAAACCTCCTTGCCACTTCCACTTTCTCCGGTAATTAAAACCGACATGTCTGTAGGTGCAACTTGTCTGGCGATATCTATAGCCCGGTTCAGTAGCGGAGAACCACCTATGATCCCGAACCGGTTTTTAATGTCTTGTATGTCCAAAGTAATTTGTTTTTTAATTAAACAATTTCGGGTACTTCAACTGCAATCGTTCCTAATAAAGTTGCCGATGTACAACGGTCAATGTGAACATTCACATACTGACCGGCCTTAACTCCTGCTGTTGCAGGAAAAACAACCATAGCATTCTGATCATTTCTTCCACAAAGGTCCTTGTCGGATTTTTTGGAAGTACCCTCCACTAAAATCCTAACAGTTTTTCCTACGAATTGTTGTAGGCGGAACAAAGAAGTTTCCTGTTGTTTAAGTAATATTTCTGCTAGCCTGCGTTTTTTTACCTCTTCCGGAACATCATCTTCCAGCTTTCTTGCTGCAAGTGTTCCGGGTCTTTCCGAATAGCTGAACGTAAATGCAAAATCATAGCCCACATAATCCATCATCGTCAGTGTCTCCTGATGCTCTTCTTCTGTTTCTGTACAGAAACCGGCAATGATATCAGATGAAATTGCACAACCCGGAATAATGCGTCTGATGGCATCAATCCTGTTGATGTACCATTCGCGGGTATAAGTTCTGTTCATCAATTCCAGAACCCTGCTGCTGCCGGACTGAACAGGCAGGTGGATATAATTACAGATGTTATCGTATTTGGCGATGGCATACAATACCTCGTCAGTAATGTCTTTAGGGTGTGAGGTTGAAAAACGGATCCTTAAATCAGGGCTGATCAGTGCCACTTTTTCCAGAAGCTGGGCAAAGTTGACCTCGATCTCAGCAGTTTCTTCTGCATCCGGGCCTTTCCATTTGTAAGAATCTACATTTTGTCCCAGTAAAGTAACCTCTTTATAGCCCTTGTCGAATAAGTCCTGAGCTTCGGCAAGAATAGAATGTGGATCCCTGCTTCTTTCACGTCCCCTTGTAAAAGGAACAACACAAAAAGAACACATGTTATCACAACCACGCATAATTGAAATAAAAGCCGTGATTCCATTTCCGTTCAACCTTACCGGACTGATGTCTGCATAAGTCTCCTCACGGGAGAGTAAAACGTTGATGGCTTTATGTCCGTCTTCCACCTGACTGATCAGTTGAGGAAGGTCGCGGTAAGCATCAGGGCCAACCACCATGTCCACCAATTTCTCTTCTTCCAGGAATTTAGATTTCAAACGCTCTGCCATACAACCTAAAACGCCAACTACCAATTTCGGATTCCTGCGTTTTTCAGCACCGAATTGAGACAGGCGGTTACGTACCCTCTGTTCCGCGTTTTCGCGAATGGAGCAGGTGTTGATAAATACCACATCAGCTTCATGATAATCACCTGTAGTTTCAAATCCCTGATCTTTTAGTATCGAGGCAACGATCTCACTATCTGCAAAATTCATCTGACAACCATAGCTTTCAATATAAAGCTTCCGTCCATTGAGTACCTCTGGTGCATCAATAACTAAAGCCTCGCCCTGGCGCTCTTCATCGTGTGTCTTATCTGTTAGCTGTAAATCAATCATAAATGGTTAACCTTTTTCTGGGCTTCAAAAATACACATTTATATTTATAAATGACAAAGTGGCAGAATTTTTAAGTCCGAAAATAAATAGATGAAACATATAGGACCTTTTTAAAAAGTCATTGTCTTTAATGACAAAATCAGGCAAATTAATCAGGCGCATGTTTAAAAATCTGTTTAAAAAACATCAAAAGAACCAATACGGCTGGTTCGGTAACTATTCCTCCTGGGCAGAACTGAGCAGGGAAACGGATGGTTATGATGCAGACGTGATTCTGGAAAGAACAAAAAATGCAATATTAAAAGTCAAAAACGGAGAAGCAGTGTATGAACGTGACTCCGTCGTATTCGATAAAAAGGAATATCCCTTCCCGTTGATCACTTTTTTGTTGCACAGTGCAACACTAAATAAGAAACCACTTCATGTCATTGATTTTGGCGGTTCATTAGGAAGTACCTATTATCAGGTGAAAGAGTTTTTAACTCCGGAAATTTGTGGCAGCTGGAATGTAGTGGAGCAAAGCCATTATGTGGAATGTGGAAAATCACACTTTGAAGACGGAGTATTGAAATTCTATGAAAGTATGGATGCCTGCCTGAAGGAGAAAACCGTCGATCTGGTCATTTTGTCGGGAAGTGTCCAATACCTGGAAAAACCACATGATTTCTTACAGAAACTCGCGGAATATAATTTTCAGTTTTTGCTGTTTGACCGGACTGCTTTCCATTATGGAGAGAAAGACCGGCTGACCCTGCAAAAGGTTCCTCCGGAAATTTATCCGGCCAGCTATCCATCCTGGTTCTTTAACCAAACCAATTTTCTAAGCCATTTTTCTTCGCAGTATCAGATGGTGGCAGAATTTGCTTCTTACGTCAAAGGAGAAGAAAATACGCTGATTGATGGAATTCAATCAGGCTATGATAAAGGCTTTTACTTAATTAATCTATCAAAACATGCTTAACTTCTGCACCTTATTTAATACCACTTACCTTTCCCGCGGACTGGCCATGTATCAGTCTCTTAAACAACAATGTGGGACAGGTTTTCACCTGTATATCTTTGCTTTTGATCAGCATTGTTTTGAAGCGCTGACTAAACTAAAGCTGACACAGGTTAGTATTGTAAACCTGAAAGAGTTTGAGAACGAAGCCCTGCTTGCAGTAAAACCAGGGCGGACTGCTCAGGAATATTGCTGGACCTGTGCATCTTCTACCATTAAGTTTTGTATAGAAAATTTTAACCTTGATCATTGTACTTATGTGGATGCTGACTTGCTATTCTTTAAAAATCCACAGGTGCTGATCGATGAAATGCAGGATAAATCGGTACTGATTACCCCGCATAGGTATACACCTGAATATGATCAAACCATCGCAAGCGGCGTCTATTGTGTGCAGTTTTTAACCTTTAAAAACAACGCCGAAGGAATGGAGGTGCTGAACTGGTGGGTGAATGCCTGTCTGGATTGGTGTTTCAGCAGATGTGAAGACAACAAATTCGGAGATCAGAAATACCTGGACGACTGGGCAGAACGCTTCTCCTGTGTGCATGTGCTCAAACATCCTGGTGGTGGAGTCGCACCCTGGAATGTACAGCAGTATGACTTTAACATCAAGTCCGGTAAATGCATAGGAACGGAAGTCTCCGGAAAGCAGAATTTCGATTTGGTGTTTTACCATTATCATGCCTTTAGCTATTCGCTCAATGGCAGCTATATGCTAACGAGTAAAGGCTATAAATTAAATAGAAATCAAATCAAACATATTTATAAACCTTATGTGAAAGCACTTTCGGCAGCAGAGGAACTGGTCAATAAAAATGTAGGCGGAATTATCCCTTATCAGACCAACAACGAATTGGAATGGGTGAAAAAGGTGCTTGGCAGAAACCTCTTGTTTTCTATCAGAGGATATTATAAACATTTCTATACAAAACGTTCTTTTCAATATAGCTTTCTTTATTAAGCGCCTGAGCTATTTTTCCGGTTGATAAAAAGGATGTTACTTAGTGATTAAAAAGTTAGTATTTTTGGCCCTGACTAAAATTACTATATGGGAAGGGTTAAAGGTCAGGGGCTTATATTTTTTAAAATAGCGGTAATAGGTATCTTAATGGTCTGCCTTTGGGCATGTAAAAAAACGCCGGTAGCAGATCAGAAAATTAAACCTCCGGTAAGGTCTTACCTCGTTGTTGCGAGAATAGATAAGAAAGGAACGAACACCAACTCTGAGGGGACCGCGACTTTAAAAGGTAAATACGATGAAGGAACAAAATTATTAAGCTACGAGCTAACGTATGAGAAGTTGATACCAGAAGAAATCAGCCTTAGAAACGGGACAAAAGGTTCAAAAGGAACCTTAACAGCAGTTCTTTATAAAAACTCAGGAGTGATTGTTCCTTTGCCCTTATCTGGAACGTTTACTCTGACCCCTTTACAGGAAAGAAACCTGTTAAAGGGATTGTGGTTTGTAGCGATTAATACATTGGCAAAATCTCCTGAGATTTCAGGGGTATTGACGCTGAAACAAAATTAGGCCGGTAACATGAGCAAAGAGCCGATACATAGTTTATCTGATGAAGATTTTACGCTCATCACTGCCATCAGAAAAAAAGAAAAAAAGGTATTTGAAGCCTTTTATAAAAAATATTATAAACAGTTGTTTAGTACAGCCTACGGATATGTCGGGCAGGCTGAAGCAGCAGAAGAAATTGTGCATGATTTGTTTATCACGATATGGAATAGAGCAGACCAGTTAAATATTCAGTATTCAATGAAAAGCTATTTGTTCAGAGCAATCGTCAACTCCTCACTGAATTTCATTAAAAAAGAAAAGATGGATGCAGAGAAAAAATTGGTATGGCTGGCAACAGTTCCTGCTGACGAACCCTCAGCCGACGATACCGAGCAGGAGGAAGCGTTGCTGAAAAACCTGGACGATGCCCTGGTTCTGCTACCTGCCAAATGCAAAGAGGTGATGTACCTGAGCCGCTTTGGAAAACTCAAACAGCAGGAGATCGCAGATCAAATGGGGATCTCCTTAAAAACTGTTAAAAACCATTTGACTTATGGCTTTCAGAAATTGAGAGAACATCTCGAAAAAAACAAAAAGGCCTTTATTTCTTTGATCCTGTTGTTTAAAATAATGATACGCTAATTCATCCCTAACGTTTAAAAAAATCCATTCAAATGAAAAATTTTGAAACAAACGAAGAACTAATTTTTGGACTGATCATCGATGATCTGGACAATACCATCACGCCTGCCAATAAAGAACTCCTGAATCAATGGCGTGAAGCAGATCCTGCCAATGAAATAACCTACCAGGAATTTCTGAATGTTCAGGTGAATCTGGACAAATTGGTTGGACGACTCGAGATTGATGCACAACAGTCCTGGGAATCGCTCGATAAAAAAATTAACGATCAACCCGATCTGGAGGAACTGGTATTTCTTAAAGAAGAAAAACAAAACCATTACTGGCTGAAAATCGCTGCGGCTATATTGCTGGTATCCTCAGTGGGATTTTACTTCGTCTGGAGAAACCAGGATGTGGTGATCCATACCGATCAGAACACAGCCCTCACCAATATTGTGCTTCCGGATGGGACTGAGGTCAAGCTCAATGCAGCAACCAGCATCAGCTATCATAAAAACACCTTTAAAACGGATAGAAAACTGGAACTGCTCAAAGGCGAAGCCTTTATACACGTAGCAAAAGGCAGCAGCTCTCAGTTTAGGGTAGACCTGGGAGAATTGGAGGCCAAAGATATTGGAACCCGCTTTAACATCAGTAAAACGGAACATAAGACCACTGTCATTGTAGAAGAAGGAGAGGTCGCATTGCGCCAGAACAGTACAGCTAAAGAACTCCGTCTGACACCAGGTAAGATTGGTCTTTATAATCCCATGACCGGGGCATTGATCGCTGAAGACAATCAGGACCTCAATTATAAAGCATGGATCGATAAAAGTTTTGTATTCAAAGCGGTGGCTGTAGGTGAAGTGGCGGGGCAATTGCAAAAAGTATATAACTTCAAAATAGACATTGAAGGAGATCGTTTAAAAAACAGAAAACTCACTGCCAGACTGAAATATCAGACACTGGATAGTGCACTTGCAGTGATCTCTGCATCTTTGCAGTGTAAAGTTAAAAAGTCTGAAGACACGTTTATTTTATATGACAATTGATGATTTCTCTTAGGCGGCTTTACTGCCTTTGTATGCTCTTATTTTTTACAGGTATCAGTAGTGTAAAGGCCCAGACTAAAACCGTTCTGGACCAGGAGCTGACCGTAAATATCCCCGCGGGGGCATTGATCCAGGTGCTGAACCTGCTGGAATCAAAAGCTAAATGTAGTTTTGCCTACGATCCGGATCAGCTAAAGCATAAAAGGTCTCAAGCATTTCATTTCTCCAGAAACACTTTAAGCGGGATTTTAGAGTACGTACTCTTTGGATCCGGACTCGGTTTTAAACTGGTGGGAAACGACATTGTCATCACTCCCATAAAACCTAAGGTATGGACCATTCGTGGTCACGTGCGTGATGAATCTAACGGAGAGGAACTCATTGGTGCTACGGTTCATATTCCGGAACTGGGAGTGGGGATCAATACGAATCAATATGGATTTTATGCGATTTCTATTCCTGAAGGACAATATCAGCTGTTGATCTCCAATACCGGGTATCAAACAAAATCGGAAAGTACCTTCCTGAATACGGACATCGAGCTGGAAATTGAAATCCGCCCAAAAACAAACCGGCTGGAAGAAGTGGAGATCAAACAATCTGCCATAGCACCCAATCCCATTTTGCTAAACGAACAGAACTTCGGAGTCAGGCAGCTCAACAATACCTCCTATTATGCGGGAGAAACGGACGTTGTAAAGCGCTTACAAATGCAGAACGGGATCAAATCAATGTCGGAAGGAAGCTCCGGTTTATTCGTAAGAGGGGGCAATACGGATCAGAATCTGATCATGTTAGATGAGGCAATTGTCTACAATCCTTCCCATTTATATGGCTTGATTTCCGTCTTTAATCCGGATGTGGTGAACAATGTTCAGGTTTACAGAGACTATATGCCGGCCAATTTTGGTGGAAGGCTTTCCTCGGTGGTCGTGAATAGAATGGCTGAAGGAAGTAGTAAAGAATATCACCTTAGTGGCGGACTAAGCCTGATGTCGGCCCGCCTGGCCGCAGAAGGACCTATTGTCAAAGAGAAAGGGTCTTTTATCGTTGCTTTCAGAAGAAGTTTGCTGGATGTTTTCCCCAATAAATTTAAATTGTTCAGCCCTAATTCTGTCTATTTCGACATCAATGCCAAGGCAAACTACAAGCTGAATAAGAATAACAGCGTCTTTTATTCCGTTTATATGGGAGAGGACAGGTTATTGTCCGAAAATTCATATACCAACAATTGGGGAAATCTTACCTCTACCTTGCGTTGGAACCATATCTTTAACTCGAAAATCTTTCAGAACGTTTCTCTGATTTACAGTAATTATAATAATCTGCTGGACCTGAATGCAGATACCCTCTCTCAGAAAACACAGTGGATAACCAGGGTGAGGGACCTTACCCTGAAAGCCGATTATACCTATTACCATAGTCCGGAAAATCAAATTAAGTTTGGTGTTTCCACGATCTACCATCAGTTTAATCCAGGTGAAATCCAAAAGTCACCGATGGATGAGCTAAATATTCCCAGGGATAAGTCCGTAGAAGCTGCAGCATATTACTCACAACAGATCACATTAAACAGATCTTTTGAGTTAAATTATGGACTCCGTCTCAGCCTGTTTAAAAATACTCAGGAACGCAATAATGTCTTCGATCCTCAGGGAAACCGGATCAATGCGAATGAAGTAAAGGTTTTTATAAATCCGGAGCCAAGGCTTAACCTGAGTTATCTTCCGAATGCTTCGATGCGGATTTTCCTAACTTATAACCGCAATTATCAGTACCTGCAACTGGTTCAGAACAGCACACTTGCATTTTCTTCTCTTGAACCCTGGATTCCTGCCTCTAAGCATATTAAGCCGCAACATTCTGATTACTTTTCGCTGGGTTACCGCTATTCCCCGGCAAATTATATCTTTTCGGTAAATGCCTATTATAAGCGTTTAAATCACCAGCTGGAGCTAACTGACCATGCGCAGATCATCAAAAACCCCGGAGTGAGGAATCAGCTAAGGGCAGGCAGGTCTAATGCCTACGGGCTGGAAGCAGAGGTCAGTAAAACTGAAGGGAAATTCTCCGGAACCCTGGCGTATAGCTATTCCAGGGTTTTTCGCAGGATTGATGACATCAACTTCGGGAGTGAGTTTGTAGCGAACTACGACATTCCCCATGAGCTTAAAATAACGGCAAGGTACGACTGGAATAAACATTTGTCTTTTCAGGGCTTCTTTATCTATTCCACCGGAAGGCCACTCACACTTCCTGTGGGATATTACCAGCATGACGGGCTGAATGTTCCCATTTTTGAAGAGAGAAATACCTCCAGATTCCCTGACTTCAGCAGACTTGACCTTTCTGCACAATACCAGTTCCAGCACCGTTTTTTTGGAAAACGAAAGGTTTTCAGTACCATTTCTGTGGGTACTTACAACCTGTATAACCGAAAGAATGCCTTGTATTACCACCTTAATTCTTCTTCTTTTGAAACGAAAAAGAGTAGTATTGAATATGGTTTCGGTTTTTATCCATGGATTGCTTACAGTTTTAAGATTTAGTATGAAAGACTATCGCTTATTTATGGTGCTGTTGCTGGTCTGCTCCCTGGGATGCAAGAAATCACTGGATGACAAGTTTCTGAATCCAAAACGTCAGTATGACCTGTCTGTGGAGGGGGGCTTCAATACCAGGATGCCTACCCAATACATCCGCATTTCCAAACCGGCATTAAGTCCGGATGAGGATCCGGCACCCATCTCGAAAGCGCAGGTCATCGTGAATGACGGGAAATCAAACATCTTGTTTACGGAGTCTGCAACGAAGGGTATTTATACAGGGGCTGCTAAAAATGAACCCAATTATAATGGAGCCTATACCTTAACCATCAAGGTGGGCGATAAAACTTATACCGCAGTGGATACCCTCAGACAAGTGGTTAACATTGTGGATGATTTTCTGCCTTTATCGATGAAAGTGAATTCTGATGGAACATATAACGGGACGATTCCAAAACATACATTCGGTTACCTGAATCCCAATAAATGGATGATCTGTTATCGGGATATCCCTTTATGGAATCCTGGTAAATTCGACCAGTCTAAATACTATAGTTATACCCATTCTCTGGGTTCCCCGAATTCCCTTTATCCACTCAATAACCTGAAACGAACTTTTACACTGAATAAAAACGAAAATATAAGGATTTTTAAAATCTCACTTTCTGAACGTTATGCCAAATACCTGTACGATGCATTTATGGAAACAGACTGGAGCGGACTTTTCTCCAGTGTCCCTGTAAATGCAACGGGCAATATATCCGGAAATGCACAGGGATATTTTTATGCGATTGATGTGGATTTAAGGACCTACACTGCCGGCGCATTGTAAATCTTGATTCTGGCCCTGATATTGCAGGTTCTTCGGTTAATCAGGAGCTTATGGAACAGGACAAATCAGTTAAAAAGAAATGGTGGAAATGGGTTGCGGGAATTGTAACTGCCCTTCTTTTAATCGGAACAGGAGCCGGATATTATTTGTTAAATAAATGGAAACCCATTCTTTCAGAGAAAATACAAAATGGGATAAGTGATGGCTCATATGGGCTTTACCGGCTTAACTTTAAAGACATCCATTTGAATTTACTGACGGGTACTGCTTCTATTGACGAGGCAGAGTTGAACCCGGATACCGCTGTATTTTTTAAACTGAAAAAACTCGGAACCGCCCCTGCTCATGTTTTTCAGGTGAAAGTGAAAAAGCTCCAGATCAATCATATTGGTCTGCTAAATGCTTACTTCAGGAAAAAAATCAACATCAGCAGTATTGTACTGGATCAGCCATCCATCAATATGGTCCATTATACCATACGCAAAAGAAAAGATAGCCTTAAACCAGATGTGAGCCTGTTCCAGCTGATATCTAAAAAGGTAAAATCCATTCGGGTCAATGCCATCAGAATTGTAAACGCAGACTTCGACTATATAAATGGAGAGACATCAAAACCGTTAAACAGAATAAAGAACCTGAATCTGAATGTGAAAGATTTGTTGATTGATTCCTTATCTCAATTTGATACTACCCGGTTCTATTATACCAAAGATATTGGGTTTGAACTTACCGGATATCAATCTAAAGACAAAATGTACCAGATAAAGGCTGATACCATTTCTGGTTCTGCTACCGGAAAAACAATCCGGATTCAGGGCCTTAAAATGATCCCTTTGTATCCTGAACTTGAGTTTAGCCGGATGAGCAAATATGGGAAAGACCGGTACGACCTTAATTTTAGTCAGATCAGCTTTTCCGGAGTAGATTTCCTCCGCTTAAATGAAGAGGAAGAGTTTCATGCCAAAACACTGAAAATCGGACCTGCCAAAGTAAATATCTTCTTAAACCGTGAAATGCCCCCGGTCCCAAACCTGGATAAAGCAAAGAATTTCCCCCATATGGCCCTGAAAAGAGCACCGATACCATCAACTATAGATGAGGTTAAACTGGATAACATTGACCTCGCCTACACCGAATACAACCCCATTAGTCAGAAGAAAGGGACCATTTATTTTCAAAACCTGAACGGAAAAATCAGCAACCTGACTAACGACTCTCTCAGCCTGATTAAAAACAACCATGCCATTGCCAGGATCAATGCCATGGTAATGAAAAAAGCGAAGATTGACCTCCGGATAGACTTTAACCTGAGCAGCAGGGATGGGAGCTTCAATTACTCCGGTAATGTCGGGCCAATGGATTTAACGGAGCTTAATACGGTGTCCAAACCATTGGGGCTGATAGAAATTGAAGAGGGCAGGATGCAGAAAGCAGATTTCAATTTCAGCGCAAACAGAAGCGGATCTGCCGGAAAGGTGCATTTTTATTATACCGGCTTAAAACTCAAATTGCTCAAAGAAGGAGAAAATGGTGAAGCCCCGAAGAAAAAAGGATTGCTCTCTTTTCTGGCCAATAACCTGCTCATTATAGATGCGAATCCTTCAAAAGGGGAGGCGGTAAGAACAGCAAATGTTACTTTTCAACGCTCCCCGGCAGCCTCCTTCTTTAACTTGCTCTGGAAAGGACTGTTTATAGGCATGCGTGAAACAGCCGGCCTTGGGATTGTGCCTGTAAAAACTCCCGAAAAGGCGATGGAAGCTATTAAGGATAAGAAAAAGGAGCGACAGGAGAAAAGTAGGGAACGAAAGGAAAAGTAGAGAGAAAAAAACTATCTTAGGATATCTGTGTAAGGCCTATGATTGAAAAATCCCTAAAAAGAAAGAAGATACTGATATGGACTGGGGGCATTATATTGATATTGGTGTTGGGCATTAGCCTGACCTCAAGGTATTTTGCCAATAAATTCAAACCCTTAATCAAAGAACAGATCAAAGAATTGGTCTTAAGGTCTACGGATAGCCTGTACCATATAGAATTTTCTTCCATCAGGATTAATCTGCTCACGGCAAATGCCTCCTTAACAGATGTGAAAGTTGTTCCCGATACCCAGATTTTTAAAAAGCTGATCGCTTTAAAAAAAGCACCAAACAACATCTATTATGTGCAACTGGAGAAACTAGGGATCAGAAATTTTCACCTGTTCAGGTTGCTTCAGGAACGTAAACTCAACATCAGTCAGCTGCGGCTCGACAATCCAAATGTAGTGATGATCAATAAACAGTTTGATTTTAATGAAGACAAACTCCCGCAACCCAATCAATCTCCGTATGATTATATCTCCGCCTACCTCAAAGAATTCAGCATTCATACCATAGATTTTAACAACATCAGGTTTAAATACATCAATAATAACAAGACGAAGCCGGAAGTGGATTCGGTGAAAAATCTCAACATCACCCTGAAAGATTACCTGATTGATCCTCATTCTGCAACCGATAAAAGCCGCCTTTACCTATTGAAGGACGTACAGATCAATTTAAACAATTATACCTTCGCTACGCCAGATAGTCTGTACCACCTCAACCTGCATCAGCTGGACTTTTCTGCTGCTTCCGGGAAGCTGAACATCAAGCGTTTCAGCCTGATCCCCAGACTCGACGAAATGAGGTTTGGCCAGGTTCTGGGTTATTCCAAAGACAGGTATGAGATTCTGATGAGCGACATTAGTCTGGAAGGAATCAACCTCCCCTTGTACATCCTTAAACAAGAACTTTTTGCAAAGGAAATGAATATTGCCAATGGATCTGTAGCGGTGTTCAACAACAACGCCCTTCCTAAAAAGGAAACCGAAAAAATAGGAAGATACCCTCATCAGTTGCTGCAAAAGGTAAAAGGAAAAATGCACATCAGCCAGCTCAACCTGAACAATGTAAACATCAGTTATTCCGTGTTTGACCGGGACAGCAGGCAGAAAGGAACAATCAGCTTTGAAAACACTTCGGGTGGTTTCAGCAATGTGACGAATATGCCGAAGTACAAAGAAAAAAATCCTTTCATGACCGCCAGTTTAACGAGTTACATGATGGGAAAGGGAAAACTGGATGTGAATTTTAAGTTTGACCTGAATGCAAAAGATGGTGCCTTTTCTTACGCAGGAGTGTTGGGCCATTTAGAAGGCCGCAGCCTCAACCGGATCACCAGACCACTGGGAATGGTAGAGATAAAAAGCGGAGAAGTAAAGAAGCTGGAATTTAATATTGAGGCTAACGACAGCATCGCAAAAGGGCTTATGAAATTTCAGTACAATGACCTTTCTGTAAACCTGCTCAAAAGAGAAGAAGGGGAAGACCGTTTGGTGCGGCAGGGATGGATGTCTTTTCTGGCCAATGCCATTGTCCTCAATCCCAATAATCCTGATAAAAGCGGAATCATGATTACCGCACCAATTCAGGAAGTCCGGAAAAAAAATGGTTCCTTCTTTCATTTCATCTGGAGGACACTTTTACAAGGGATCAAACATAGTGTGGGGGTAACGGAAGCAAAACAACAAAAGATCAAAACACAGATTGCCCGTTTCGGACAGATGAAGATCGATCGTGAAGCCAGACAGGCCAGGAGAGAAAAAAGAAGGCTTCTGCGTGAAAAAGCAGAAGCCCGTAAAAAGAATTAACTATTTATTGATAGATAAGGTCTTGCCTGCAAGGTCTTCCCAACGGTAAAACTGAAAGGTCTTATCATCACTCATGGCCACAAACAGCCCATGTTTAAAATCATTGTTCAATGGACCTGAGTAAATGTCTGAGCCGTCACTGTTATTGGTAGAAACAGGAATACTGGTTAATAAAACATGGTCATGAGGGCCCGATTTTCCTTCCCGGTTAAAAACCTGAAAGTGATTGGCCGCCTGATCCGAAACGAGGATATAACCTGTAGTGGGAGAAGTTTTATAAATACTGATGCCTTCATTGTCTTCTTTAAAGCCGGTCTTCGCAAATAAAGCCAGCTCTTCATTTCCTTTGGCAGGGTCTGCGTAATACTTTCTAACCCCAAACTGCTCGTCAGAATAGTAAACATAACCCAGCTCATTGTCTACTGCAATGGACTCAATTTCTTTCTTGCCACTGTATTTGCCAAATTTCCTTTTCAGACTGGCCTTCAACTTACCTGTTCCATCATCTTCCAGCAGGTACTGCCATAAGTAGCCATCTGCAGGGCCTGTCTTACGCCCAACAATAGCATAAATCTCTCCTGTTGGACTGGTGTAAAGGGCAATGCCCATCAGGTCTCTGTACATTTCTTTTGTTTCCCCTTCGAACACCGGAATTCCCCCGTTGTCTATAGGTTTCATATCCGGTAAGGAAAAGATGCGGAGCTGATGTGTCATGCGTTCTGTAGCTACAGCAATGTCTACCTTTTTGCCACCCAGCAGTAAACCGTAAGCGATGTCTACATTGTTGGGTCTCTTTAAACCTTTAACGGTCTTTTCTTTGATGGCTTTTCCTTTAAGGTCATAGACATATAGTCCACCGTTTTCATCTTTATCTGTACCAATCACTAAAGACCGGGCAGGATCAGCAGGGTTTACCCAGATTGCAGGATCGTCGGAATCAAACTGCACAGGATCTGAAGTGTATAGGGGTTTTACGGCTAAAGGGTCTTTCTGCACGTTAGAGCAGGAGATGTTCAGACTAAGTAATAAAACAGAAAGGCTAAGGGTTAAGTTTAGTTTATTCATTAAAAATGATCTTTATTTTATTTCAAAAAAATGATTAGTTGGTTCCAAAAGCACCAATGTAACTGGCTGCTGCCGGAGAGGTATAACTGACGCCATTCATCACTAAACCATTAACAGCGTAATGAGGCTTGATGTCTGTTTTTCCTTTACCCAGTGCAGCGGATCCAGACTGAAGGTGAAAGTCCCAGCCTGTATTAAACGTTGCATTGTTAACAGGAGTGTTTAAAGGGTAATTTACAAATTTAGGATCGTTCTGTCCGGCGGTTTTACCGATGATGTCATTTACACCGGCAATGATGTCCGAAGAAGGCTGAAACTGGTCTACAGTGGCCTGACTGTCCCCATAATAATAGTTATTTCCGAACAGAGATCTTTTATCTTCCGTTTTTTTAGTATCCCTTTTGATGCCAAAACGGGTATTTGCAAACAGGTTGTTATAAGCCTCCACACGTACGGTGGCTTCTACCCAAATAGAACCTCCTTTTGCAGTAGGCCTGCGCCATCCGGTATTCAGCATCGTATTGTTGTAAACCATCACATAGGCCTGGGGCACACGGTCTCCACTGTTGGAAAGTTTTAACGCATTGGTATTTGCGCTATAGATCAGGTTAAAGGCCACATCTGCCACACAACCTGATTTCAGGTTGATGGCTTCACCACCAGAAACACCTGTAGTGTAGAACTTATTGTTGGCAAAAATGATTTTCCCGCCATCAATATAAGTGCAGTCTTCCTGAAGGTTTCTAAATATGCTATTGGTGACCACGAGTTTCCCATTTACATTGGCAAACCAAAGTGCCGGAAGGTTCTCTCCACTTACCCCTTTGTACAGGTTTTGTTTTACAGAGGTCGACGCATCAGAGGTAGTTGCTCCGGCATACTCAATAATGGTATGGTCCAGCAGGAGCTCCTGGCAGCTTGGAGCGGCAAGAATCCCTCCCCATAAACGGCCAAATTCTTTGGTCCGGGCGGCTTCAGCTACGGTAAAACGAATCGGAAATTCTGCTGTTCCCTGTGCATAAAGATTCCCTCTGACGATGATTTCCGGTTTGGTAATGGTGTCCATGAGCACGGTAACCCCTTCTTCAATGGTCAGGGATTGCCCTTCAGGAATGATGATGTCTCCTTTAATCAATTGGGTGCTTCCTTTTTTCCATATACCAGATGCTTCTCCGGAGATGGTTCCATTACCTGTATCCGGATCTACATCACTGTTGGCTTTCTTACATCCGGCAAAAAGTGCTGCGGTTAAAGTCAGGCAGATCAATAATTGTGTTGCTTTCATGTCTTTTATAATTTATAGCGAAGACCTAGTAAATAATTCTGTTTGTAGTAATCGTTGCGGATAAGGGTATTGCCATCGAATTCCTCAGCACTTGTGTCCCTGTTGATTGGATTTATACCTTTAATGAATAGTTTTAAAGGGGTATTCAAGAGGTTCCCGGCTTTCACAAATACACTCAGGTTGTTTTTGAATTTCTTTTCTGCTGACACATCCATCTGAATAAAACCCTTTTGCCATAAGTCGTTGTTCAGGAACTGAGAAATGGTATTGATTCTTTCTCCGGTATAAGAAGCTGCCAATTGGGCGTCCCAACCTTTTTTGCTGTCCTTATAGAGTAACGAAATATTGGCAATATGTGCGGATTGTCCAAATAAAGGACGGGTTTGATCAGTGACCATTGGTTTGGGATCTCCTTTTTCATCCAGTATTCTATAGGTTTTTGGTGTGGTAATACGGGAGTGCGTATAGGTATAGTTGGCCTTAATGCCAAATTCATGGAAAAACTTCACATAATCCAATTCCAATCCATAGTTTTTTGCTGTTCCAAAGTTTCCGGGTACATAAAAGGTGTCTTGCCCGCGTGTAGCATCTGCCTGGAAGGTATATTCTATTGGATTTTGTATGTTTTTATAGAATACACCAGCCATCAGCTGATCTGTCCCGTTTGGAAACAGTTCATAACGAAGGTCAAAATTGTCAGCCAAAGCTCTTTTCAAATCAGGATTTCCTCTTTCTTTATATTCTTCCCTGTTGCTTCCACCAGGAATCAGCTCATAAAATCCGGGACGGTTTAAAGACCTGAAATAAGAGGCACGAAGCTGTTCCTTTTTACTGAGCTTGTACTTTAAATTCATGCTGGGAAGGTAATCCGTGTAGACCTGGTTTCCCGTAGGGCGGAGCTCACCTGCGGGGAATAACATGTGGTAACCCTGGTTTGTATGTTCTACACGTAAACCGCCAATCACTTCAAGCGATTCCGTATTTAGTTTAAACATTCCGTAGCCTGCACTGATTTTCTCCGATGCATCATAAGTCAATGGATTGTTTACCGCTCCTGTTTCGTTTTTTACCGTCCAGGGGATTTCAGTGTAATTGTTGAAGTTTTTACCATACTCCAGGTTCGGGGTTGCTGCAGTAAGGGTATAGTTGTTGTAAAAACTGCTCCGTTGTTTGTCGCGGTAAAGACCTCCTGCGCTGAAATCTACTTTAGCTCCCGCAATTGAGGCGGTATAAGTCAGGTCCAGGTAACCTGCTTTATCCTCTTCCGTATTTCGTTCCCAGCGACGGGTATATGCTTCTCCGATCGATGGCACCACTGTCTTCCGGTCTATAAAATTTTCTTTGATTCCAAGAATATTGATGGTACTCTGATCAGGGACATCGTTCTTCGCAGAAGAATACACCGCCGACCAGCTGAGCTTCAGTTGTTCCGGAAGAAGCTGATGATCCCCATGAAGGGTGGTGTTGAAGATCTGTTGTTCTGTAAAGCGGGAGCGGGTTTCATAAATTAACTTCGCTTTCCCCAGCTGCTGACTATACTCGGAAGAAAAGTCCGTTTCTTTTGTATCGCGGAGCTGCGTGCTTTGCAGGTTCACATAAGCATTGTATAAACTTAATTTGTGTTGCGGATTGATGGTGTAATCGAGCTTTGCATGTGTTCCATAGCGTTGTTGCTGCTCAGAATACTGACGGTCTTCCCTTGAAGTAATGGTGGCAAAAGGATTTGTATTGTCATTGGACGAGTTGAAAAAGGTACTGTTGCTTCCACGATAAGTATTTTGATAACTTCCGGCAAGGAGCACCCCTAGTTTATTGTCCAGAAAACGTCTGCCTATAGATAATCCGCCTACCAGACCAGGTGCCGGATGTTTGGAACTGTAATCTATCGTTCCTTTTGGAAAGTCCAGCTGTGTGGCTTTGTAATCCTTTCCATTGATCTCAGTGGGAGATCTGAAGTTGATGCCATTGGTGTTAAAGCTGCTAAATTTCCTGTCTATTAATAGCTGACTATAGCTTGTGGCCAGGTTTACCTTTAGCTGCAATTTATCGGGAGCATCCTTCATGACCATATTGATGGCGCCACCAACCGCATCGGCTTCCATATTCGAATTGAGTGTTTTGTAAACCTCCAGCCTTTCCAGTAACTCGGAAGGAAAAATGTCAAGGGGTACATAACGGTTTTTGTTGTCCGGGCTGGGAATCTTTACCCCATTTACCAGAGTGTAGTTATACCTTTTGTCCATTCCACGAAGAATGGCATACTGGCCATCACCACTGCTGTTTCTTTCTACCGATACACCCGATACCCGCTGAATGACATTGGCAACCGTCAGGTCAGGTGATATTTCCATGGCCCTGCCGGAAACGACATTAACCAGCTGTGGGGATCTCTGCTCAATCCTTCGGGCTGTTTTCTCTGCCGATCCGTCCTGTTTGGCAGAAATCATCACCTCATGTAGCTCGGCATCCTTGGTTTCGGATAAGAAAACCTTAATTACAGGATTGTCTTCTTTGAGGATGACGATCTGTTTGCTAAAGGTCTTGTACATCAGGTAGGAAACCT
The DNA here is from genome assembly GCF_900129215.1 of Pedobacter caeni. Lineage (GTDB taxonomy): Bacteria > Bacteroidota > Bacteroidia > Sphingobacteriales > Sphingobacteriaceae > Pedobacter > Pedobacter caeni. The sequence goes on from NZ_FQUQ01000003.1 coordinate 179,072, forward strand.
TTATCGTAAATGCTCCTGCCGGTGGATGTTTGATTTCAAATGATCCGTCAAGACCGGTTAATACCGCACGGTCTGTCTTTTCCAGAAGAACAGATGCGCCTACCAACGCCTCACCTGTTTTCTGGTCGTAAACATAACCCTTCAGGCTGGTGGCCCGGGCTGCGGTGATGCTGAATAATAAGCAAAAAAGAACGGGTAATAGTGTCTTCATTTTCTTGATTAATTTGTTGTTGCTGTTTTGTGTTTGCTAACGTTGACCAAATGTGGGAACTGTGCACTGGCCCTGGAAATTATTGCCGTGAACAAAATGTATACAGCGTTACATGAAGGGTATACAAAACGCATACAGTGTGAACATGGTTTGTTTAATTAATTGATAATTAGCTGATTGCTGGTAACATAAAACTCCATTATCATTTGATTAGCGTAATGTTATGCAATTGTTAAGTGTCCGGAATTTCAAAAAAAGGCCTATAAAGTCTGTATAAATGTGCTGAGGTTTTCTCCTTGTGGAAGGTTGAGTTTCTTCCTTAATCTGTAGCGTGCGACCCTCAGGCTATCCTGCGAAATGCCAAACAGAACAGCCATATCCTTGGAGCTTAAATTCATTTTGATCAGGGCAACCAGGCGGATATCATTTGCCGTAAGTTCATCACAATGTGCTTTCAGGTGATCGAAAAAAGTCTGGTGAATCTGTTCAAACATTCCGGTAAAATCCTTCCAGTGCTGATCGTGGCTGATGCTCTGGTTGATCCTTTGTACCAGCTGCTGCAATTGCCTTTTCTGATCCCGTTTATCCTCTTTCACCATTTCTTCAATCTCTGTCCTGAGGCTCTCCAGAAACTGATTGCTTTGAATAATGTGGAGGGTATTGCTGGTGAGTTCTTTGCTTTTTAGCTCCAGGGCATCTTTAATGGCTGCTTTCTGGGTTTCGTGTAAATGGTTGTTCTGCTCGTTTACCTTTTGCTCATTTTTGATCTTCAACCTTTGCCGGCTGATGGTACTTGCGGCAAGGGAGATCAGGAGCACCACAATGAGGACGGAAGCAATAAGCATAATGCGGTTGGCCTCTTTTTCATTTTCAAACTGAAGGATAGCATCGTCTTTTTGCTGGATTTCGAACAAGGTTTGCAGCAGGGCGAGCTGTTTATTGTTGTCTTCAGTAAAGATTTTCAGGAAGATGTTTCTGCCCAGTTCACTGTAATGATAGGCACTGTCGTACCTTTTCATCAGGTCGAAATTTTTGGAAAGATCCCTGTAGGCACTGCTGAGCTGGTATTGGTCGTTCATCTGCCTGGCCAGGACTTCTGCTTTTCTGGTATAACCAAGGGCTTCGGCATACCGGCCTGTCTTCCGGTAAACATCCCCGATGTTGTTGATGATCTCTATCTGGGCACGGTTGTTTTTTAACCGGGAGTTGCCTTCCAGTGCCAGGGTATAGTATTTCAGGGCAGAATCCAGGTGCGGTTTGTCTTCGTAAATGCTGCCTATATTTTCATAGATCTTTTCAATCCCGGTCTGGTCTTTTTCCTTTTTATAGACGTTTAGGGCCAATTGCTGGTACTTCATGGCATTCTGGTAATCCAGACTTTTCTCGTACGTCTGCCCGATGAGGCCATAAGACCTGGCAATGCCCTTACGGTCTCCGGATTGCTGATAAAGCCTTAAGGCTTCCTGAAATTTCTCGAGGCAAACCCGGTACTGACGGGCATAATAATAGGTTTCCCCAATCTTATGCAGGTTTTTTGCCAGGTTGTCCCGGTCATTCTGTTGCCTGAAGATCTGATCGGCTTTATAGTAATAACTGATGGCCTGTGAGTACGCGGCCTGATAATAAAAGAGTTCCCCGATTTGCTGGTAACACAAGGCCGCCGCAATAAAATCCTCTTTTTTTAAAGCTTCTTTTAAACTGCGTTTGATCTTTAGAAAAGCCGTGTCAGGAGCGTTATGGAGGATGTTGTCTATTACAGGGGAATTGGGTTTGAGGTTGTCCTGGGCAAAGGTCTTAAAGGGACACAGATTGCAGGACAACAACAAAAGGAGCAGCATCTGGAAGCTCCGGCTGGGATTTACTTTTTTCACCCTTTAAAATTACAGGGCTTAGTATTAACAAATTGTTAAATCAATGGAATTGCTTAACCCAGAAAAAAGCCGTTTCTAAATCAATAGAAACGGCTCTTGAAAATGGATTAAAAAGAATTAAAATTTATCCCAGAACAATTTAGTGGTAACTACATCTCCACCCATGGATGCGGATGCTTTTTCCACATTTTCCTGGTTGAGTGTGCGTTCACTGGTCGGGTAAAATAACCTCAGAGGCATATCTAAAGTCGCCTGACTTGCTTTTTTAAGAACGGGATAATCTAGACGCCTCCATTCTGTCCATGCATCGTATCCCCGGTTGTAGAGGGCAAGGTATTTCTGCTCTCCTATTTTTTGTTTAAAATTTCCTGTTGCAGTGGCGTAGGCGACATTTGGAAGGGCCAGATACGTATCTGCCTGGGCTTGTGTTCCACCCCAGTACAATATAGATGCCGTTATGCCTTTATTGTAGTGGTCTGCCGGACTTCCCGAAATGCCCCATCTTTCAGCGGCTTCTGCAAGGATGAATTCTACTTCTGCATAATCTAACAAAAGCGCTTCAAAGTCCGGAGCGATCACTTTTTTACTAGCTTGTGAAAAAGCAGCAAAGGTATTATTGAGACCGGCTTCACCACCGATATAAATACCCTTGACGCTGGTGAAAAAGAATGGTCTCCTTGGATCCTCAGTTTCATTCATCATTTTGATAATGGCTTCCGAAGCCACATAATCCTTCCTGCTGGTATACGTAGAGTTAAGACTGTTAGAAACTGGATTGTTATTGGGAGTGGAGCTCAGGTACCTGAAACTGGCATTGTCTGCATTACTGGTAAACGCTTTGTCGGCTGAAGCAAGGATGATGCTTCTGGCAGTAGCGTCATTGACATCAGCAATGTTAAGGGCTAATTTTAGTTTTAAGCTATGGGCAAACTTCAGCCATGCGGCGGCATTACCGTCGTAAAGAAGGTCGGAAGAGCCAAAACTATCTGCTCCCGGATCGATTGAGGTAATGGCTGCATCCAGGCGCTTAAACAAATCGGTATAGATGTCGGCTGCTTTATCATATTTAGGTTTGCCTATGGTACCTAAAGCTTCTGTGTAAGGAACATCTCCCCAGCAGTTGACCACTACGGACCAGGCGTATACAGACGCAATCTCTGTGGCAGCTATCCTGTTGGCTTTTACTTTTGCACTGAGCAGGGGATCTGCCTCGGTGATTCTTTTACTCTCTTTAAAATCATGTAATACTTCAACATACATTGGTGTCCAGTATTTTATAGGAATACTTCGGGTAATCATGTCATACCGGGGTTCATCCTGATAGGTAGTTGCCGTCCATTGCTGCACCCAAAACCGGAATACGTTGATGTTTACATCTGGTGTGGTGATGTTGTCGGTGAGTTCTTTAAGGGCATTGGCAAACAAAGAGCTTGCAGTTACTTTATCGGGGTTTTTCTGGTCAACGTTATAGTCGTCTAAGTTCTTGGCACATGAGGCAAGAAGGACTACTGGTAATAGATATATTAATAATTTTTTCATGATCGTTTTTTATAAATAGTCAGATTAAAACTTGAACCTAAAATTGAAACCAATAGTCCTTACAGAAGGATAGGCGCCACTTTGATACCCTTGCAGGTTGCCTGAACTCAGGCCGGCCTCGGGATCCGTATAAGGGGTGTTCTTGTGAATAATCCATAGGTTACGCCCAACAAGAGATACATCTACACCTTTAAGCGCTTTGTCTCCTATCCATTTTTTAGGTAAAGCATAAGTCAATGCTGCTTCACGTAGTTTAACAAAGCTGGCGTCATAAATATAGCCCGCTGGTGGGTTATTGATATACCCATATGGAGTCACATCATTATCATATGCCTCCACTCTTTTGGTATTTGGATTGCCATTTTTATCTACTCCCGGAAGGATTACTCCACCTCCCTGACTAATCGGCAAACGTTGCGGGTTCCCAAGGTCATTTAATCCGGCAGATTCTCTATAAATACCTGTAGCCTGTCCATAGTACTGATCAAGGGAAAATACGCTTCCTCCTTGTTTGATGTCGATTAAGAAGCTAAGGGAAAGGTCTTTGTATTTGATGTTATTCTGGATGCCTCCTGCCCATTTTGGGTTGACATCGGCAATCACCTGATTTGGTGCTGATTGGGCATAATAGCCCGCATCATTCACGACTTTCTGTCCATTAATATACTGAAAATCGGTGCTCCTGAGGGTTCCGAATGGCTCTCCTACGGTTGCGTTCAGTGTTACCCCTCCTCTGTAATCTGCAAGCTGCAGGTTATTGTTTCCTTCATAAAGCTCAATCACCTGGTTGCGGTTTCTGGTAAAGTTCAGGTTTAAAGTCCAGGAGAAGTCTGTCGTTTTTATAGGAACAACAAAAGCAGAAACCTCAATACCCTGGTTTCTTACAGTTCCTGCATTGACAAACCTGGTGCTAAAACCAGTTGTGGTGGATACATCTACTGCCATGATCTGGTCAACCGAGTTGGTCCGGTAATAGCTGAAGTCAAAACCAATACGACCCGCCAGGAAATTCATTTCCAGACCTGCCTCGATGCTTTTTGTACGCTCGGGTCTGAGGAAAGGATTCTTTTTGTCGGTGGTAATGGAGGTCAAAACATTTCCGCCGAATACAGGGTTGATTTTGTAAACATCGTATAAGCTTAAGGGGGGAGCATCATTGCCTACTTCAGCATAGTTGATCCGGAATTTACCATGACTCAACCAGGTGGATTCTTTCATCAGGTTAGAGAACAAAAAACTACCTGCAACAGAAGGATACCAATAGGAATTATGATCAGCAGGAAGGGTACTTGACTGATCTCTGCGGATACTGGCATCTAAGAAAACGAGTTCCTTATAGCCAATGGTGGTATTGGCAAACAGCCCATCCACTGCTACACGTTCGTACCTTTCCAGTGGTGCGTTAATTGCATTTACGGAGTTCGAAAGGGAGTATAAATTCTCAGTACCGAGGCCTCCGTTCGTTTTTGCGAAAATTGAAGAGACTTTGGTTCTGCGTAAATTACTTCCTACCAATCCTCTTATGTTGAGGTTTGGTGTAATTTGTTTGTTGAAATTTGCCATTAAATCAAAATTCACCTCGTTTGCAGACCGGTTGTACCTGGCGTATTCAGAGACATCCGCACCACCTATTGCCAATCGGTCTTCCTGAAGCTCATTTGAACCATCATAAGTCACTCTTCCTAAAAAATCCAGCCACTCTAATGGTTTCCATGTCATGGCCACATTTCCGAAATATCGGTCTCTGTTGTCAGTCTCATAGTTCTTATACCTTGACCAATAAGGGTTGTTGGAATAGATTGCGCCGCTGGCTGTTTCATCTGACCAGTTCCAGGTGATATTTTTCTTTTCTCTGTTAAAAGCAGCCTCCTGTTCTTTGATGTCAACATTGGTTTGCCACCATTGCCGGAATTGCTGATTTGGGTTGGCCCCATCATATCCGGTTCCATAGCGGCCCAATCCGTTTACATTGGTGTAATTGGCCGATGCACTGATTTTAATTGTGCTGGTCACTTCGTGGTCGCCGGAAAAGTTAAAACTGTTCTTTTTGATTTTACTGTTTGGAAGTACTCCGGTTTCGTCAGTTCTGAGGTATCCGAATTTGAAGGTAGTTTTGTCGCCTCCACCATCCAATGTAATACTTTGTGAAGAGTTGACCGCTGTTTTGTAAAAAGAAGATGGGTCATTTTTTGCAGCAACCCAAGAGGTTGCTTTTCCATATGTTGGTGAGGTAGGGTCAAAGGCGTTCCATTGGAAAACCTTAAGGTCCGGATTAAAGGCTCCTCCATAGGAGGCATCCTGTGTAAATGGAGTGATCAGACTGGGGCCTTTGCCGAAAACATCTAAATACCAAAAATTTCCGTCGGGCGAATCGTATCCTTTTTTACTGTATTGATTGACATATCCCGCTCCATATTCATTCTGGTATTTGGTAAACGTGGTTCTGTCAATTTTTCCAAAAGTAACCCCGCTGTTTACTGTAATGCCAAGGGAATTTTTCTTACCTTTTTTTGTGGTGATCATAATCACGCCATTGGTCGCCCTTGAGCCATATAAGGCCGTAGCTGCTGCTCCTTTAAGGACGTTTATCGAAGCAATGTCGTCCGGATTGATATCGGCTGCGGCATTTCCATAGTCATAACCGCGCTTACCTTTCGTCTGGTCGTCCGTGTTGGTGTTGGCATTGCTGACCGGAATTCCGTCTACTACGAACAGAGCCTGGTTATTACCCGTGAGTGATTTAAAACCCCTCATGACCACATTTGTGGAGCCGCCCATCATGTTCGACTGTTTGATGTCCAGGCCAGCTACTTTACCGGATAAACTGTTGACAAAGTTGTTGTCCCTGGTTTTGGTCAGTTCTTCACCTTTAACTTCCTGAGCGGCATAAGGCAACTCATTCTTTTTACGTTGGATGCCCAATGCGGTAATGACAACTTCCGAGAGCGCCTGATCATCGCCGGTTAAAATGACATTAAGAATATTGTTGAGGGGGAGCGTTTGGGTTTGACTAACAAAGCCGAGTGAAGAAAAGGTTAGTGATTTTATTCCGGGGGAAACATCGAGGGAGTACTTTCCCTGCTGGTTGGTTAAGGTGCCGCCTTTGGCCCCCATAATTTTTACGGTAACTCCGGGGATTGGGAGGCCGTCTTCTTTTCCTGTTACTGTTCCGGTAATCGTCCGGTTTTGAGCAACTGCCGACCCGAAAAGGCATAGCAAGGCCATTAAACTAGGGATGAGTTTTTTCATTTGGGATGAATTTGATTAGTTATTTAGTTAATATTATTCCAATATAACTATAATGTCATATTTTTGTGAATTTTTTTATCCCTCAAATGTTTTTGTGTCAGATGGCCCTTTGGTAATTAATTTATTTTAATAGTTAAGTTCTTTATTGGTATTGCTAATATCTTTAGTGTTTTGTTCGATATCCTAATTAGACCGTCGATTTGTATTTTTACTCCTTTTAGATGTTTTTCTATATTTTGTGCCCTGTTTGAGCCAGATTTTTATTAGTTTATCCTGGGGATTGATCGTCATAATTAAATGAGATTTAACCCTGTATTTCTTTCCTTGTTTCTCTCATTCCCTTGCCTGTATATTTTTTCATCATTCTGTTGAGGTGGCTACTGTCTGTGAAGCCAAGTTCCATAGCAATTTCCTGAAAAGGAGCATCTGTAAACTTTGCTCTTGACCCTGCAATCCGAAGTTTGGAGTTCAATATAAAGTCCTGAAACTTTTCAGCAGCATTGCGTTTGAAATATTCACTAAAGTAATTTTCAGAAATATGGAATTTCCGGGATAGATAGCTGACGGATAATTTCTCGGTGTCGAGGATATTGAAGCTGATGAAATTCAGCAATTCAACAAATTTTTTATCTGTAAATATCCGGCCACCCAAGGCCTTTGCCTGGATATTCCGGCTAATAATTGCCAGAACAGAAACCAGGGTATTCTGAATTACGAAAGCACTGCAAATCCCTTTATGCTCATATTCATAAAGGATCACATCCAATAACCTTTTCAATTGCTTTTTATCATCCGGATCATCGATCAGCTCCCCCGAAAGATAATCATGGTTTCCCATGATGAAATTCAGACGGTTGAACCAATTGCTATAATCCACGGTATCATTCGTGCCGGGGATAAAGTAGCTCCCGGTAAAACGAAGAAAAAGAAACTGTGTTTTTTTCTCGATGATATACATATGGCATCGTGCTGCCGGTAGCAGAAAAATACCGTTTTTGCTGTATTTGTGTTTGATGTAATTGGCGCTGTGCTGCCCTTCTCCATCCAGGACATAAACGAGCTCGAAAAAATTGTTTTTTCGGTTTCTTTCCCTCCATTCGCTATATTCTGCAATTTCTATAGCAAAGGTGTCGTGTATCTGTTCCATGCGACAAAGATAATGTTTTCCGGATCTGAATACCTGCTTTCCAATTAGGATGCCGTTTTATCCCCTTTGCTTACGGGCAGATGAAAACCGCTCAGACTACCTTTGTTTCCATCATTTAAATCATAAAGTTGAATATGGATTACAAAGAAATATCAAAAAAGACAATAGGCTATTTATATCAGTCACATGCCAGTATCCGACAGTCGGACCTGGACAATAGACTTATTGCGTTGGCAGAGTTAAGGACTTCGCAAATGAACGGATGTGCCTATTGCTGCAGCTTCCATTCCAATGAGCTACGGGAAATGGGGATTCCGCAAAGCCTGATTGACCAGATACCTGGCTATAAACATTCAGATGCCTTTGATGAAAAACAACTGCTGGTCTTGCGCTGGACAGATGCCATCACTTTTCTTTCCGATGAAACAGAGGAGATTAAACCTGAACTGGAATCCCGTTTTACTGAGAAGGAATTGGTTGAGCTCACGGCAAGTATTTCACTGATGAACGCACTTAACCGCCTTCGCATCACTTTGGGCGACAAAAATTAACAGATAAAATATATGAAAGCAATACAATTAGAGCAATTCGGCTTAGCACATTTAATAGCAAAAGAAATCCCAAAACCAAATCCCAAAAGAGGGGAAGTGTTGGTCCGAATCAAAGCAGTATCACTCAATTACCTTGACCTGATCATGGCGAACGGAACTTTTAACAAAAACCTTGTTTTTCCATATACACCGGCATCCGATGGGAGTGGTCTGGTAGAAGCTATTGGAGAAGAAGTTACGCGCTGGAAGGTGGGCGATCGGGTGGCTGTACAGTATGTGCAAAACTGGACGAAAGGAAAAATCGACCGGGAAAGTAACCTGATCAGAGTGGGCTGGCAAAGCCCTGGTGTGATGGCAGAGTATGTTTGTCTGCCGGAACATGGGCTGGTAAAAGCACCTGAAAACCTTAGTTTTGAAGAAACGGCTACGCTTCCTGTTGCAGCCCTTACTGCCTGGCATGCGCTGATCAATCAGGCCAACTTACAATTGGGGCAAACCGTATTGGTACAGGGAACAGGTGGCGTTTCCCTCTTTGCCTTGCAAATTGCAAAAGCTGCCGGAGCAAGAGTTATTGCCACCACCAGCAACAACGAAAAAGCAGAAAGGCTAAAAGCGCTGGGCGCTGATGCGGTGATCAATTACAATGAACACCCCCAATGGCAGGAAAAAGTTTTAGCCTTAACAGGTGGGGAAGGGGTAGATATTACACTCGATATTGCCGGAACAAAGACCATAGCGCAATCTTTACTGTCTGTCAAAGAAAATGGTTTTGTGGGAACTACAGGATTTATCTCCGGAGCAGACCTGCCTTTGAATATCCATGAGCATAAGATCAATATGTCTTTTTTACGCATACAGGGACTTGCCGTTGGAAGTGCAGAAAGTTTTACCGCACTCAACCGCGCCATTGAAATCAATGATATCCATCCTGTTATTGATCGGGTTTATGAGTTGGACCAGGTACAGGAAGCCTATAAAAGAATAGAAAATGGAGATATGGTTGGAAAGATTGTGATTACAATCTAAACAGACAGGCAGGTAGACAAGCAGAGGGGACGATAAGAGGCTGGAATTATAGAACAATTCAACAAAAAAAGACCCTGAAAGATTATACTTCCAGGGCCTTATAAAAGATGTTCCTTCTTTAAAAGAAGAAGAAAAACAGATTAGTTTAACAGCTCTTTTGGAACCGGTTTATTCAACAGGTGATCATAATAAAAACGGATGCGTTCTGCTTTATCATGCGGGGTTTTTACACCACCCCATCCATGTCTTCCTCCGGGGTAGATCATCAGTTCAAAGTGCTTGTTCGCATTTTGTAATTTGTCCACCAACTGGATCGTATTTTGCATATGCACATTATCATCCATGTCGCCATGCATGATGCGGAGTAAACCTTTGTAATTGTCCACATAGGTAAGTACTGAGCCGTTTTTATAGCCCTCAGGGTTTTCCTTTGGCGTATCCATGTAACGTTCGGTATAATGACTATCGTACAATTCCCAGCTCGTTACCGGAGCACCTGCAATTCCGAAATCAAAAACATCAGCTCCCATGGTCAAAGCCATACAGGTCATATAACCACCATAACTGTGTCCTGTGATCAATAATTTCTTGTTATCTACCCATGGTTTTGCTTTTAACCACTTTGCTGCAGTCGTATAATCTTTCATTTCCCATTTCCCAAGATTACGGTGCATCAGGGCAACACCTTCTTTTCCAAACTGTCCTGAAGCGCGGTGATCTACGGCAATCTGAATGATCCCTTCGTTTGCCCACCATTGGTTGCCTGTTCCTTTCCAGGTATTGGTCACTGTACCGGCAGCGGGACCTCCATAGATGCTCATGATGACCGGATATTTTTTGTTCTGGTCGAAGTTCGTAGGGTAGGTAATGACTGCAGGTAATTGATAACCATCATCTGTAGGGATGGTGATCATCTCTGTTTTACCAAAATTATACTGAGCGAAATCAGCAGATTTGCTGTCTCCCAGTTCTTTGATCACCTTGCCGGTATTGTCCAGTAGAGTTCTCTTTTGAGGAGTAGTTACATTGGAGTAAGTCGTAATAAAATACCTGCCATTTGGAGATAACTGTACCTGGTGTGAATAATCGCCAAAAGTAAGGCGTTTCATGTTTTTACCGCTATAGTCCACCCGGTAAAAATCTGTACGGGTAGAAGCTTCTTTACGGGCGTTGAAATAAACCACTTTGTTCTTCTCATCTACGTAAACGAGGTTCACGATCTGCCATTTTCCACTGGTGATGGCGTTGACCAGTTTTCCGTCTAACGTATACAGATAAAAGTGCGCCCATCCGGTCTTGTCGCTTTTTAGGATATAGTGCTTTTTATCCTGAAGATACTCCACCCGGCCATCAAAGTCCAGGCTGATCCAGGACGGTTGTTTTTCATCGTAAGTTTCTTTTTTACTTCCTGTAGCCGGGTCTACGGCATAAAATTTTAAGTTATCCTGACCACGGTTCATCCATTGTACAGTTAAACTTTTGCTGTCATAACTCCAGTAAGGCTCGCCGAAATACTGATCGTCTTTCTCGTTAAAATCTGCCCAGGTAACGGTGCCTCCGGTTACGGGTACAAAACCGACCCTTACTTCAGGGTTAGGGTCGCCAGCCTTAGGGTAACGTGTTTTTTCGGTATAACCATGTTGCCCTGTAGATCCGTTTATCGGGAACATGGGAACTTTAGTGTCATCAAAGCGCATAAAGGCAATGCGTTTGCTATCCGGTGCCCACCAGAATGCTTTGTAATTTGTCGGGCGGCCCAGGATTTCCTCATAGTATACCCAGGATGACCAGCCATTGTAGATCACATCGGTGCCGTCATTGGTATATCTGGTTTCTTTTCCAGTGGCGACCTCCAATGCATAAAGATCATTATCCCGGGTAAAGGCGATGTATTTGCCATCCGGCGAAAGTGTCGGGTTCTTTTCTTCTTCTTTCGTGCTGCTGAGTTGTTTTGCCGCTTCTTTTCCGTATTGGATAAAGATGTCGTTGTTTTGCAGGAACACATTCACATCGCTTTTCGGCGGAGGGCTGTAAGGTGTTCTCTGGCCGGATTTCAGGTCTACCGCATATAATTGGCGATCCGCAGGATCCGTTTCAATATAATGATTGTCGTCACTCCAGCCTGCGAGGTATGGAAGTGGTTTGGTAATGGAAAGCTGGTTTCCAAGTGTTTGCTGCTGGCTCAGCGTCTTTAGCTGTGCCTGTACAGTTAAGCTGAGGCATACTGAGGCTGCTAAACTGAGAAGTACGGTTTGTTTCATTCGTTAATTGTGGTCTGAGGCAATGAAGGTATAAAAAAGGCGCCCTGGTTCAAAGGCGCCTAACAAAAATTATTTACAGTATTGCTGTAAATCTATACGATCCAGTTCCATCCGAACTCATCCGGAGCAAGTCCGTAGCGGATGTCATTTAATGTTTTCGCAATACTTGCAGAAACCGTACGTGTAGAAGGGTCTGTTAAGGTATATAACTTGCCTTCATAGCTGATTTCTCCAATCGGGGTTACCGTAGCGGCAGTACCTGCTGCGAATGCATCAGTTAATCTTCCGTTCTCGATACCTTCGATCACTTCTTTTACACTTACGCGTCTTTCTTCCACTTCAATGCCTGCTTTTTTAGCCAGTTGAATAATGGTATCTCTTGTTACGCCATCTAAAACAGTACTTCTTACAGAAGGAGTAACCAGTTTTCCATCGATCACAAAGATTAAGTTTGCAGTACCTGCTTCTTCAATAAACTCATGCGAAACGGCATCAGTCCAGATCAGCTGGTCAAAACCTTCTTTTAAGGCTTCTGCAAAAGGGTGTAAGGAACGGGCATAATTTCCGGCGGTTTTAGCATAGCCAACACCACCTTCATCTGCACGTGTAAATTCAGTTTCAATTTTCACTTTTAATGCTTTGCTGTAATACGGTCCTGTAGGAGTCGTTAGTAAAGCAAAAGTATATTTATCAGATGCTTTCACACCCAGGTAAGGATCTGTAGCAAACATCACCGGACGAATGTATAAAGAGTAACCATCCTGATTAGGTACCCAGTTTTTATCAATGTCAATCAGTGCTGCAATTCCCTGCATAAAAATATCTTCAGGGATTGCTGGCATCGCCATGCGTTGTGCAGATTTGTTAAAACGTTCAAAATTCTTGTTTGCTCTGAATACACTTACAGTATCATTTGGCTGACGGTATGCTTTCATACCCTCAAAAATTGCCTGTCCGTAATGTAAAGCGGAAATTGCAGGGCTCATCAAAATCGGCCCGTAAGGTAATACCTGTAAATTTGTCCAGGCGCCATTTTCGTATTCGGCAATAAACATGTGATCGGAAAATACCTTTCCGAAGGGAAGTTGAGAAAAGTCTGTTACTGTTAGTCTGCTTTGCTCAACTTTCGTGATGGTTATATCCAGTGTCTCGTTCATTTCTATTCGTATTTCTTCCTGCAAATTTAATAAAATTGCCCTTCTTATTTCTTTTTATTTTGCTTTTGAACAGTATTGTTAAGTGTCTTAGATACACTAAGATCCCCTTTGTTCCGCTTTATTTGAAATCCCTCAAAATACTCCTTAGTGGGTATTTCCCGCCGGAAGGCCTTTCCCTAAATTTGATCATCATCCTCTTCTTCCATTTTAAAAAATCAGATCATGAAAACAAAAACCATTGCCTTACTCTGCTTTTTTGTGCTTAGCGGCATTGTAGTACAGGCGCAAAGCTGGCCCAAAACAATTGGGGAGTTTAATTATTACCTCGGTCATAAAACCTCAGACCTCAAAAAAGCAATGAAGAAAGGAGGGCCTTTTGTTTATGACAAAGAGCTGGATGAACAGAAGGGACCCTTTCTGATGCGCTATTACGAATACGAAACCTATGATTTAACCCTGTATTGCCTGGAAGATAAAGTGGTTGGCCTGATCTGTTCGGAGTTGACGAAGCCGGATGTTCTTGCAATGGAAGCTGCCCTGAAGAGTAATGGATATAAGCTTACTCAGAAGATGCAATATATGGGTGGTTTTCCTGCCAATTACGCCAATCTATGGACCAGTGCAGATGGAACACGGCAATGCCGGGTTGTATATAAGGGTTTCCTGGACTTCGAAAATGATAAACCTATTTTTAATATGGATAAACTTGATTTTGTCGCGATCACTTATGCAACGGATATCATTGCTCTGGCTGTAGAAAAGAAATAATCCTGCAAATATGCTTAGACTAAACTTAATTGCTGTGTTGTGCTGCTGGGCCTTCTTGTCCTCCGCACAATCTGCTGAAAAAATGGTGGCATGGCTCAATGAAAAAACCGATCTGACGATGATCAATCAATGTAACCGCCTGAATTTTATCTCCTCATCGACAACTGTGGGCGCAGATGAAATGACATTTACGTATGGGGGAGGAAAGACGCTCCAGGTAAAATGGGCGGATGTAACGGGGATGGATGATGTGAATGAAAGATATAAATGTGTGACCATATATTTTAATCCGGGCTCTGATGATACCTGTAACCGCATTTTCTTTGTGCAGGAAAACAAAGAAATCCGGACTCAGTACCTGGCCTATGCGAAAGCTGTAGCGCTTCAGCATAAAGCAAAACTCAAAGAATAATTCCTCTAATGAATAATGGGAGCCAGGCCAAAGCCGGCTCCCGTTTAATATGCCCTACATCAGCAGACCTCCCGTCGATTTTTACTATGCAGGAATAACGCAGGACGCTATCTTGGTATAAAAAAGAATTGTCGTGTTAAATACTTTGAGCTGCATTATCGTTGACGATAGTTATTTAGATAGGGCAACAGTCCAAACGGAACTGGAAAACTTTAACCACCTGAAATTATTGGGGAGTTTTTCCAATGCAATGGCCGCAATGGAAATGATCAGGGCCAGGCAGCCCGATGTCTTATTTCTTGATGTGGATATGCCAGAAGTAAGCGGCTTGCAATTATTTGATAAAATTGACAGCTATTCTCCTGCCTGCATCATCATCAGCGCTCACCCTGAATATGCAGCTCTGGGCTTTGAATTAAAAATCTTCGACTATATCTTAAAACCCCTGGAAAGCGAGCGTTTCCAGCTCAGCATACAAAGGCTGGAAGATTTTACCCTGCTGAAGCAAAAAGCAACTGCCTACGATGTGCTTTTTCAGCAGGAGGAGATCATCTTTAAAGAAGGGTTGAATACGATGAAACTCAATAGCAAGGACGTGATCTACCTGGAGGCTTTTGGCGATTATACCAAAATCGTAACGGAAAAAAAGATGTACCTGACGCTGGCTACACTATCACATTTCCTCAACGCTCTGCCCGAGGGGAAGTTTATGCGCATTCACCGGAGTTATGTCGTTGCCGTTCATCAGGTAAAACGGCTGAATGTAAAAAACATGGAGGTTGGTGCCAGTGTATTGCCCATCGGGAAAACCTATCTGAAAGCAGCCAAACAAAGGTTTAAATAAAAAAGAAATGTATTCCAGGACTTTAACCATATTTCTGCTCTTGTTCTGGTCTTCGCGCTCTTGTTCAGCGATTTTTACACCGCAGGATCATGCCTGTAAATTCCTCTTTAACCAGTCAGTTGGAACAGGGTATTTTTACAGGCCAACTTTTAAACAGGCAAAAGATCATTTTGAACAGGCAGATGAACAGGCGCTGAAGATCGACCTGGTTATTCCCAGACGACTTCTGATTACTTTCATATCGGTATTGCTGATCGCGATTTCGTTGATTTACCTGAACTTTATAAATAAACAAAAAGCCAATTTATTACTGAATAAAAAAAACCGGCAGCTGGACATGCTGAACGAACAGCTGATGGCCGCGAACCAAGCCAAAGCTAAATTATTCGGCATCATTTCCCATGACCTGAGAAGTCCGGTGAGTCAGTTGTTTACCTTTCTGAGGTTACAACAGAACCATCCGGAAGTATTGTCTGAAGCTTGTAAAGACCAATGTCAGCAGGAATTGTTGCTGTCTTCCTCTAATTTACTGGTTGCTATGGAAGACCTGCTCTTGTGGTCCAAAAGCCAAATGGATCATTTTACCCTGAATAATGAGGACGTAGATATCACACATTTACTGGCAGAGCTGATGAGACTGCAGCAAGCAGAGGTAAAGGGTAAAAAATTGAAATTAGAGATTGAAAAACCGGATTATCAGTTTGTGTACAGTGATTATAACCTGTTATTTACCATCCTTCGGAACTTATTGCAAAATGCAGTCAGGCATGCCTTTTCCGAAACGGTGATCTCGATCTGTGCAAAGCTCAATGCACAACAGCAGCCCTATCTTTCCATCATCAATCATGGCGAAATGATCCCGGCAGAACGGCTGGAGAAATTGATCAATGATGTGGATATTAACAGCAAGTCGTCTGGTTACGGCTTGCTGATTGTTAAAGACCTCAGTACAATGATCGGGGCTCAGCTCAACATATGTAGTACCCCGGAAGGTACTACTGCTGAGCTGATCTTCTCCTGATTTTAAAATTTACCAGTTGCCATACCAGGTCCATACATTTCCGTCATGGGCGGCAGACCAGGTATTCCCATCTGCGCCGTCAATAAACAGATTCAATGCGCCTGGCTGTACGGAAGTTGCGGCCACGCTTGACCCTACTGCAAACGTTTTATCCCCAATAGCCCACCATCCGGCCCATTTGCCCTTGGTATGCGGACCACATGCCGCAGTCCAGATCCGCCCGTCTTTGCCCACCGCAAAGATGTCTATATGTTCAGGAGTATGGTTCGCCACAGAAATGGTGCTGCCTGGCGTAAATGTTGCTCCTGGTATGACCGTCCAGCCTTGCCAGCCGGTAGCCGGACTCCAGCTTGCAACGCAAGGCAGCCCATCTGTGTCCACCCCAAATAAATCCAATTGATTTTCCTTACGGCTGATGGAAGTGATGGCAATACCCGGGATGAACTTATGGTTGTTGAAATAAAACCAATCTGTCCATACATTGCCGGTATGGGCTCCCCAGCTATTGGTATATACCAGACCATCATTTCCGGTCACAAAAATATCGAGTATGTCTTTTGAGCGTGAGGTTGCTCCAACAGGTGAGCCTACAGGTACTTTTAACTGACCAAGTTGCCACCACCCGTTCCATTCGCCATTTGCACCACTACCTGCCGACCAGATGTGCCCATCCTGACCTGTGGCAAATACATCTACGAAACCAGCATTTCTGGATATCCCGGCGACTACCGTACCCAATGTAAATATCCCATTCAAAATAGACTTCCATGGCCGCTTGATATTGATCGGTGGCGGACCTCCGGGAATTGTCACGAAGGTGGTATAGGTCCAGGCCTTACCATCCAGACCAACCACCAGTAAACATATTTTGTTGCTGTTGAATAATTTAACCGCAGTTACTGGCGAATCGGCACTGGCCTGCCCACCGGCAACCCCAGACCAGGCAGTCCAGGTATTTACTTTCCATTCACGGCCTACAATATTGTTTTCCCGGTTTACTTTGAATAAAGAGATTCCTCCTTTATACATAGAAAGAGCAGAAAGTACACTCGCCGGACCCCAGTTCAGCACAGCATCCATGGTTGCTCTGTATTTGCCGCCGTGTCCTGTCCAGGTAATCTGATAAGCCCCCGACTCCAGGCTGCTGCCAAATTTCCCTCCCTGATATGGAACATCAAGTGCCATCGTGAAGGGTGGAAATAACCTGGCTTTGGTAAATATGGACTTCAGCCATCCCCATAATTTATCGATTACATAGGCCATGATCTTGCCAACAATGATACCCAGGCCAGCGCCGATCAGGCCACCAATAGGACCTCCTATTTTTGTGCCAAGGGCAAGGCCGGTTTCTTTCGCATATTTCTGGACTTGTTCTTTTACTTCAATTACGATTTTATCCATCAGTTGTATCAGCTCGCTGGTAGCGGATACAGCTATGGCTACAACGAGCGTGCAGGGCCGGGGCCAGCCCACACCATAGTCTAAATTTGCAATACTGAAGGTCCTGTCCGGCCAGTCTTTGTGGTTCCCGGTGTCCCAGCCGCCTTCCAGATCTGAAATGGCTGTTGGGGTCGAGTTGCCATAGGCATCAATCATTACCCCCTGCATACTAACATGGTCACTTCCAAAGGCGGTAAGGCCGGTTTCTTCCAGGCAATCCAATCTGGTTACCCGCCATCGGAGGCTGGAAGTGCCAAAGCCAGGCCAGTTTGCATTTAAAGGTTGCTGCCCGGCCTGCCCTTCCTGTCCAAAGACTTTGAAGTTGGGAGAAAGACCAGATAGCTGAGCCGCAACAGAGCTTGCACTGACCAAATCCACTTTCTTAAATAAAGTAGCATTTTTAGTGGATATGCCTGTGAAAGTTCCAGTCCTTTTGAAAGTTTCTGAGAGCGACTGGCTGGCAAGACGGATATCTTCTGCGGGGATGCCCTTGTAAAATCCCGTAAAGAAATGCTCGATGGAATTGTTCGCCGCAGGCATCCTGATGCCACGGTTACTTGTACTTAACAGCACCCGTTGTGCTGCAAGTATTACTTTGTCCGAAACATCTTCTGCGATAGACCTGTAATTAGGATCTGTAAGTTCGGTTGGTGATACTGCTCTTATGGTAGCCATATTTTTCGTTGGTTGATTAACCGAATTTAAAATATAGCCTTGTCTGCTGTGGCAAATAATCGATGAAGGGTCCCAAATAATCGATAAAGGGAAAGACCCTCAAAAAACAATGGGAACCAGCTTTCTGTGCGGTTCCCATTGTGTATGATTTGATTTAGCTTTTCAGGTCTTTAAGTACACTCAATACCCAGCCTTTTCCCCATTCTTCCATTTGTTCTGCTGTCCAGAGGAAGGGGTAGAAAATTCTTTTCTGAAAACGCGGAGGCAGGTATTTCTGCCAGTTGGTGCCACCTGTAGCAGCAATGTCAACCGGATCCCTTTCCAGATACCTCACCGCAGATTTATAATGAGAAAGCGGCCATTCTACATTGACAAATAAATCCAGTTTCCTCAACTCTTCTGTTAATGCGGTTACGTCCTGTCCTTCTTCTTTTACTTTGTGGTAAAGCGCAGAAAAATTACTGTCTTGTCTGTCTTTTACCAATTGTAAAAACTGGGCTGCGTATTTATTGATGAACTGTTTCAAAGTAAGTGTCTGTTTGCCGGTTGCCAGTTCTGTTGCACCTGATTTCCAGTAAATGTGCTCAAACTGCTCTTCGATAGTTGCATTGGCAAGCGCTTCTCTTTTATCTTTATCCACCAGGCGGCCGAAATCTGTGGCACTGATCTCAATCATCCGGTATTGTCCGGACTGAAATCCACTGGCAGGTAATAAGGACATCCTGAATTTCAGGAACTGTTCTTTTTCCATTCCGTTTACCATCACTTCAAAAGAAGAAACCAGAGCGTTAAAATACGCATTGATCCTTTTCACGCGATCCGTAAAGAAAGCGGAAGTCAGTGTTTCTTTTGCTGCGGCAATCTGGTTAAACTCATGTAAGGAAAGCTTAAAGTACAGCTCTGTAATCTGATGGTACATGATAAAGATTTCTTCATCAGGGAAGGATGTTTTTGGCGCCTGTAAGCTCAACAGGGTATCCAGATGGATATAATCCCAGTAAGTTAAGAAATCGGCATACAACAAGCCATCCAGATAGGCCGACATGTCCTGTCCCATTGCTGCATATTTTTCCTGCAGCTTGTCCAGTTTGTCTTTTATTTGTGGGGTTAGTTCCATGGTTTAATCACTAGTATAGCACCCTGAATTTGATGGTATGCTCAATCTTTTTTAAGGATTTAAAGAGTTGTTTGTCGTACTGGGCATTGATATCGGTAATCACATATCCGATGTTCTGATTGGTCATCAGGAACTGCGCCACGATATTGATGTCATGCTTGGCAAAAATAGTATTGACCTTGGCCATAATCCCCGGAACATTCTGGTGAATATGGATCAGACGGTGTGATTTATCAATTCTTGGCAATTGTAAGTTCGGGAAATTATTGCTCAGGTGGGTAGTTCCTGTGTTCATAAAATCAATCATTCTTTTTGGAATGAAAGTCAGGTTACGGGGATTGGATTTTAAATCGTCAAATACCACCACGCCTTGTGCGGTACAAGTGGCAAGATCAACCTTGTTCTTCGCCTGTCCGAGGTAACCCAGCGTTTTTAATTTTACCGCTCTCTTTAATTTTTCAAGTTCTATCTTCTCACCATCAGCCAGCAGCATCATGTGTACATCTGCTACATATTTTTCCTCAAAGGAATCCTTATGACGGATAGAAAAACCATCTTTCTTCAGTAAGGCGATGCTTTGAGGATCTACCTCTCCAATCACGAGGCAAAGAATCCTGTTTTTGGGGTAGGAGATGGCTCTTGGCAGGTTGTTCACATACAGGAACTCATCAAAACTGGGAGTGATGTGATCTGCTTTTTTTACAATGCTTTCTCTGGAAATGTTTTCTGTAAAAGCATAGAACTTTTTGATCAGTCCGCTTTCTCTCAATTGAAAATCTGAGTAGCCATCGCCGATACCATACAGGTTTCCTTCTAGGTTCAGCTGCTGCATTAATTTCACTTTACCACCTTCTTCACTTAAAGGGTTGGCATGGTCGTAATCTATAATTTTGCCATCGCCGGTGGTGACAAAGGTGTTGGCGTAAATGTTTTCTTTTTTGATGTGATACTGGCTTACCACAGGGGTGATAAACTCTTTAAATCCACCGGAAACGATCAATACTTCATCTGCATGTTTCTTAAAAAACTCCGCATTGCGGGAGAAGGAAGCTGATACTTTTTTCTTTAAGCGCGTAATCAATTGTTTCAAATGATCTTCTGAAGCTTCTAAAAGTTTAACCCTTTGGGCAAGGCTCTCCCCGAAAGACAGTTTACCTTCCATAGCCAGGTTGGTATAATCTTCGATTTTTTTGAAGATGGCCTCTTTTTCAGGGTGTTTTTTCAGGGAAATACGGGCCAGCTCATCCAATGCCTCTACCTGGGTAAAGGTGCTGTCGAAATCAATGATGTAAATATTCTTCTGGTTCATAATTTTAATTGAGTGGGAGCTGTTTCAGGGCCTGGCAGGTTTCTGCGACCGTCTGATCAAGCGGCTTAAATGTTATTCCGATGGTATCAATTATCTTTTTATTGCTGTATAAACTTTCATTCAGGCTGCTTCTGGCAGCGTCACTGGTTAATGCGGCGGGTTTTCCGGTAAATAGGGAAGCAAATTTTGCTGCCCTCCATGCAATGCCAAGCATCCATGGTTTTGCTTCTTTAGCGGGGGCTTTAACCCCAAAACCTTTGGCAATTTCTCCGAAAAAGCGCTGGTAATTGTAGTTTTCTGCACTGATGGTAAAACGCTCTTCTGTAATCTTGCTGTTCATCAGGGCAATCATGCTTTTGGCCACGTCCTGGACATCGACAATTCCTGTAGCTCCCCTGGTATAATAAGAAAGGCCGTTTTTTACCAGCTTAAAAATTGCTCCGCTTCCTTCAAATCCGGCGTTTCCACCAATAATGACCGAGGGATTTACAATTACCGCTTCCAAACCTTCTGCTATTCCCCGCCAGACTTCCATCTCTCCTTCATATTTGGAGATGGCATAGGAATGGGCTTTTGAATCGTATTCCCAAAAATCCTTTTCTGTAATGAGTTGTCCTTTTTTTGCATTTCCCAAAGCGGCAACAGAGCTGACATGAAGTAACCTGGCCTGGTGTTCAACACAGAGGTTTACCACATTGCTCGTCCCTTCGATGTTTACTTTCAGTAATTTCGATTTGTCCCTGGGGTCAAAAGAAATCATCGCCGCACAATGGTACACCTGATCAATACCTTCAAAAGCGGTATCCAGTGAGGAAAAGTCGTTGAGGTCTGCAACCGCCCATTCGATCAGGGGATTGTCCTTTATTAAATCCGGAATGACGGAATGCTCACGCTTTAAGGCTCTGAGCTTTGTTCCCTGTCCGGTTAGCTGATGTATTAATTCTGCCCCTAAAAATCCAGTAGCACCGGTAACCAATATCATTTCATTTTTTTTAGGATGTTCATTAAAATATGCTCTCAAAAATAGATATTTGACAGATACATTTATAGTACAATATGTCTTTATCAGATTTTTTTTCTCCCATCAGCCCCGACAAATTTGCCCCAAAACATGGTTTCTATACCAGTCAGTTGGGTTTAAAGGCTGCTTTTTACACGGATAAATTTCCGGAATTGGAGGGAAATCAATATGATATTGCCATTTTTGGCGTACTTGACGACCGTGCAGCAGTGAATAATGAAGGTTGTGCGCTTGCTCCGGACTATTTCAGATCGCAATTTTACACCTTAAATGAGGGTGCTTATAACAGCAGGATCATAGATTTGGGAAATATTAAAGCCGGGTCCTCTATCTCGGATACTTATGTAGCTGTTAAGATGGTGGTGTCTGAGCTGATCAGGTTACATATTGTACCGGTCATCATTGGTGGCGGACAAGACCTGACTTATGCCCAATACCTGGCTTATGAGAACCTGGATCAAAAAGTGGATCTGGTGGTGGTCGACAATAAATTTGACCTGGATGAAGAAGATCAGGAAGGGCTGGCGGCAAAGTCTGATACCTATCTGAATAAAATCCTGTTGCATCAGCCCAATTACCTGTTTAACTTCAGCAATATCGGTTATCAAACCTATTTTGTAAATCAGGAAAGCCTGAAGGTGATGAGTAAGCTGTATTTTGATGTGCACCGTTTAGGCGAATTTGCAGAAGACATTACACTCACTGAGCCGATTGTACGCAATGCGAACATGATCAGCTTTGACATTGGTGCCATCCGCTCTTCTGATGCAAAGGCGAATGCCAATGCCGGACCAAACGGTTTTTATGGAGAACAGGCTTGCAGGATCACCCGCTATGCGGGAATGAGTGATAAGCTCAGCTCGATTGGATTTTATGAATTCAATCCTGCTTTCGATAGCAATGGACAGACGGCAATGTTACTCGCTCAGATGGTCTGGTATTTTATTGATGGTTATTATAACCGTAAGAAAGATTTTCCACTGACTCCAAAATCTCAGTATCTGGTGTACCGTGCAAGTTTAAACGATGGTTCCGGTGAGATGCTCTTTGTAAAGAGTAAAAAGTCCGATAGGTGGTGGATGCAGGTACCTTATCCTTCAGGAATTACTAAAAATGAACGTTTTCATTTGGTACCCTGCCGCTACGATGATTATACGATGGCTGTAAATGGAGAAATGCCCGACCTGTGGTGGAGAACCTATCAAAAACTATTGTAATTTTAATCGAATTATAACGTTAAAGGTAAGAGGGACAGGCTTCTTTGTCTTTAATTAAGTCTAAATGCCGGCTATAAGATTTGGCACTAGCATAGAAGATCATAAACTAACAAAAAACAATATTCAATGAAAAAAACGTTAATCACTGCAATCTGCTTATTACCGATTGCAGCCATGTCTCAGGGCAAATTTACTGTTCAGGGCAAAGTAGGAAGCCTAAATGCACCGGCAAAAGCTTTTATTGCTTACAGAGTGGGCCAGAACCAGGTTACCGATTCTGCAGCAATTGTAGCCGGAAAATTCACTTTCCAGGGACCTATTAGTGGGATTGCACAAGCTCAGATCAGAATAAAACATGACAATGCTGTAGTAGATCCTGCAAAACGTGTTCCTGCTGATGTGATCAATTTTTACCTTGAGCCTAATAAATCAATAGAATTGGTTGCAGCTAAGGATTCTATTAAATATGCAGCGATTAAAGGCTCTAAATTAAACGACGATAACGAAAAGTATAAATTGCTGACTAAATCTGTCAACGAAAAAGGGGCAGCTTTAATGCGCGAATACCGTAGCAAAACAGAGGCAGAGCGTAAAGATGAGGCTTACATGAAAACGGTGATGAGCCGTGATGACGAAAACCAGAAAGAACTGGAAGCCATCAATAAAACATTCATTGATGCGAATCCAAATTCTTATGTGAGTTTAGTGGCTTTCAGAGGCTCTTTAAGCGAGATTGATGTGAATGTGGTAGAGCCACAATTCAATAAATTTTCCGCAGAAGTTAAAGCAACAGATTTGGGTAAAAATATCGCAAACATGATTGCTTCCGCGAAGAAAACTCAGGTTGGACAAATGGCTATGGATTTCACACAAAATGATGTGAACGACAAACCAGTAAAATTATCTGATTTCAAAGGTAAATATGTATTGCTTGATTTCTGGGCATCATGGTGTGGACCTTGTCGTCAGGAAAATCCTAACGTAGTGACCGCTTATAAAAACTTTAAAGACAAAAACTTCACTGTACTTGGTGTTTCTTTAGACCGTCCGGGTAAAAAAGCAGATTGGTTACAGGCGATAGAAAAAGACGGATTAACATGGACACATGTTTCTGACTTACAATTCTGGGACAATGCTGCTGCAAAAGCATATGGCATCCAGTCTATTCCTGCAAACTACCTGATCGACCCAACTGGTAAAATTATTGCCAAAAATATCAGAGGTGAAGAATTGCAGAAAAAATTAGCAGAAGTTTTAGGCGCAGGACAATCTAAATAGTCTTCCGTTTTAATTCGAAAAATTCTTATTTAAACATCATCGGAGCGCGTGTCCGGGAAATATCCGGATGGGCTTATGCTCCTCTTAAATGGCTGAATGAATGGTTTGCGAAGCAAATGATTTAATTCAGCCATTTTCTTTTGTCAGTAAACGGGCTGGCTCCTCCTCCTTCTTAGCTCATGTTCTCTTTGCTTTAACTGGCAACAGGGTTTGGGATCGGTCTGTACCAAGTCTTTATTTGCTGCTTATTTGCTGCTTTCTTGCGAGGAGGTTGGTAGGGCCCTGTAGGGCCTGGAGCCCTGCCAAGCCCTATTGTTGTCTGATGAAAATTAATTCTAAATTAGAAGTAAATGAAGCCAGTGTACGGCTGGTGTATTGACTTTAATAAAATTTATTACTTATATTAGTGTTGTTGAGTATAAGACTATTAACTTTTGTGATTAAACAATTAACTCTTTAAATATGGCGAAAGCAGCAAATGGTCCATTAGGGACCTTAAACGGAAAATTACATAACCTGGTATTTTATGTGCTAAACGGACAACACGTTTGTCGTACGATAGGCGATCCGGGTAAACCAAGCATCAACCAGCTGGCCAACCGCCAGGAGATGTCGGTAACGATGCGTCTGGTGAAGTCCATCAGAGAATTTATCAGTGTCAGTTTTGACCTGGAAGCTCAGGGAACAGTTAAAAACGCACATAATCTGGCTACTTCTTATATTAAAAAGAAGGCTTTAAA